>NZ_JACHXR010000005.1 GCF_014192275.1 Halomonas stenophila
ATCCGCTCGTGTTGATTGAGATCTTGGTCGTGATCAATCAACAGGATACGCCACCCTTCCTACCTCCTCCCGTACACCAGAAATCACCATAGCTCGTAAAGAGCTTCCAGGGCAACTTTCCCTTCTACGAGTTCGATGCCTTTATCGAGATGGCCGCGGACATGAAGGGTAACCAGCGTCACACCCTCAAGGTGCGTCACCGCTATCCGCAGTTCAGCAAGGACAAGCGTAACGGCCTGCCGTTGGAATTCACCTTTCCCACCAGTACCGGCAGCATCGCCGAGCGCTACGCCATGTGGGACATGCTGGGTCGCTTCATGGACGTCAGCCAGCCGCTGCCGGACATTCCCCGCCTGGAGCCGTTTCGCCATCTCGACCCGACCACCCGGGCCTTCGATGAAGCCGGCAAGCGTGGCCGCCCGGCGACATACTGGCGAGACCTCTACGCCAGCGTGGATGAAAAGGAACTGACACGCCTGCGGTGGGAACATCATGAGAAAGTGAACGCCGCCCCCTGGGGTAGCCGCCCCGATCAGATGGCCCAGTCGGTGCCGGGCTACGAAGACCGCTACACCGCCGAGCCCGAAGACGTGAATGCCTACGCGCATGCGCCGACCAAGAACGTCCGTTTTGTGGAGCGCCCCGACGCGGCTTCGTCGGACAACCCGTCGGAGCGAAATGACACCTAGCCCGACATGTCGAGAGCCTCGGTGGCCGCCGGATTCACCGAGGTGCTGAAACATCGAAGGATATACCGCACGGCAAGGACGCTGTGCCTAAATTTTCGCCAAGGCCGGCGAGCTGTTTTCTGACCCGGCGGTAGCATATCGGGTAGTGGCGACTCTCCTGTTATTGTAAGTTTGCGTATCTCCTCTGGCTCTAATCTGTCCCTGTCCCTGATTGTTTCCTGGCTATCTTACTCTTCGGCCGACAGGGCTTGCAGACGGTTCTCCAGGGCGGCCATGCCAGCCGGTAAGTCCACCGGGTAACCGAGGGCGTTAAACGTTGAACCCAAGGCATGCAGCGTGCGAAACAGGTTATGCACCCGGCACTGCTCACCCATTTGACCGATGCGTACGATGGGCGGGCCAAAGGAACCGGCAATCTCAACCCGAAAGTGACGCGAGATGTGGGAGCAGACTGCCTTTGAATCCAGCCCCTCGGGCAAGGCAATACCCACCACAGAATTAAGCCGGGCTTCGGTGGGCACGTAGAGCGACAGCCCCAACGCCTCTATGCCACCCTGCAACGCCAGACTGCTCTTGCGGTGGCGTTGAAAACGACGCTCCAGGGTCTCCTCGCAGACCAGACGCATGGCTTCGTGCAAGGCCAGCAGACCAGACACGGGCGCGGTGTAATGATAGGAGGCTTCATGCCAGAACCGGGTGGCGAGCTGGGCGTCCAGCGTCCAGTGCGGTATCGGCACCGGGCGTTGCAGAATACGCTGCCAGGCGTGTTCGGAGAAGGCGACCAGAGAGACGCCGGGAATCGAGCTCAGGCCCTTCTGGCCACCGGTAATCACCACATCGATGCCCCAGTCGTCCATGTTCAGTTCCATGGTGCTGAGCGTGCAGACCGCATCCACAATGAGGCGGCAGTTGTACCGTTGAGCCAGAGCGCCGATGGCAGCCAGGTCTTTGTTATGGGTGGTGTTCGAGGTCTCGCCCTGAACGATGGTCATCACTTCCGGTTCAAAGGTTTGCAGAATGTCTTCAATGCGACTGACATCGGCTCTGCAACCTTCATCGATCAGCAAGCGCTCAACCTCTCCGCCGGCGCGCCGGGCCATTTCGGCCAGGCGCTGTGAGAAGAAGCCATTGCAGACGCACAGTACCCGGGTGTCCGGCCACACCAGGTTGGTAACGGCCATCTCCATTGCGGCCGATCCCGGCCCTGCCACGCCCATCAGCCAGGGCGATTCGGTCTGGAAAATATAACGCCCCATCCGCTTCACCTGATCGATGATTCGCGCCATGGTCTCACCCAAGTGGTTAATGACAATACCATTCGCCGCCGCCACCGGACCAGGAATGGGTACCGGGCCGGCCCCCATCATCAACAGGGGGTCTTCGGGTAGAATCTGGTTAAGGCCATCTATATGGGGAGCTTGAATCATCCTGGGCACGTCCGGCTGGGTAGGGAAACAGTTAGGACTACAGAGCCCATATCATGAGGCGCTAACCCCACCAGAGCAATCACCAGTACGCCCTGTCAGCCTACCCTGCCCGGGCGAAAGGTCTTCTACCGTCCCCCTGAGCGCACCTGATGTACGGCTATTGGCTTGCGCTGTCTTCCATGAGTGGCATGTTCACGCTGGTTGGTCTCGGCTTCTTGGGGGCAGAGGAGGAATAGCTGAGGGCTTCGGGCATCGTCTGGATGGCGATTCTCCATCTGGTGGTCTTGCCGGCTCTGGCCATCGGCTATGTCCTCTTCATCTGATGGCGCTGCGCCCGCGTTCGGCAAGCCGCCGGGGGAGGGCTTGGCTAGGATGAAGATATCTCCCTGTCGTGGGCCCTCGCGATGCCCCACTCCCACCTTGCCCGGCCGACCGTGCGTCCCGCGCCGGGCTGGCGCCGCCTCATCCGGATCGTCCTGTGCCTGGCGCTGTCGTGCCTGGTGGGGGCGCCGGCCGCGGCCCAGGATGCGGCGACGCGCGAGCGCTGGCGCGAGGCCATCGCCGCCTCGCCCTTCGAGGCGCCGCTGAGCGTCGTCTCGGAGGCGCGCGCCTACGGCGTCAGCGGCAGCATCCATGCCCGCATCTCCCGGCCCCTGCCGGTGCTGGCGGGGGAGCTCACCTCGGCGGCGGCCTGGTGCGAGATCCTGTTCCTGCACCTCAACGTCGAGGCCTGCCGGCACGAGCCGCATGCCGAGAGGCCCGATGCCCTGAGCGTCCACGTGGGGCGGCGAGGCTTCCAGCCCCTCGAGGAGGCTCAGCGCATCGACCTGACCCTGGAGGTCCGGGCGGTGCTTCCCCAGTACCTCTCCCTCGGGCTGGAGGGCGACCAGGGGCCCTATGGCACGCGCGCCTTCCGCCTGCGGCTGCAGGCGATGCCGGACGGCGAGGCGGCGAGCCTGGTCCACCTGCGCTATTCCCTGGCCTATGGCACGCCCGCGCGCCTCGCCCTGTGGGCCTACTTCAACTCCGTGGGCCGGGACCGGGTCGGCTTCACGGTGGTGGGGCGCGAGGCGGATGGCTCCCCGCGCTACGTGGGAGGCGTGCGCGGCATGATCGAGCGCAACGTGATGCGCTTCTACCTGGCCCTGGAGGTCCATCTCGCGACGCTTGCCCTGCCCGAGTCCGACCGTCTCGAGACCCGCCTGCGGCGCTGGTTCGCGGCGACGGAACGCTACCCGCGACAGCTCCACGAGCTGGACGAGGCGACCTACCTGGCCCAGAAGCGCCGCGAGCAGGCCCGCCAGCCGGCCCGCTGAGGCGGAGGGCCCGGCGAGGAGGCCGGGGCTTGTTGCCTGGACTAGGCTGGCCTTGGAGAACGTTCGCGTCAGGGAATAAGGAGGCAGTCATGTTTCACGTAGAGCGCAAGGGCGACGATCGCCTGGATATCACCTTCGCCGGCAAGCTCGACAGCGAGGCCATGCGCGCCGCGCTGGATGACCTCATCGAGCGGTCGGAGGGCATCGAGCACGGGCGCATGCTGTATCGCGTCGAGGACTTCCACCTGCCGACCCTCGGCGCCATCGGCATCGAGATGTCGCGCCTGCCGGGGCTGTTCCGCTTCATCGGCCGCTTCGACCGGGCCGCGGTCATCGCCGGCCAGGACTGGATCCGGCGGGCCAGCGAGCTGGAGGGCTGGCTGATTCCCGGGCTCACCATCAAGGCGTTCGGGCCGGACGAGGAGGAGCAGGCCGAGGCCTGGTTGCAGGAGGCGCCATGAAGAACCTGTTCGACGAGCTGCCCGCGGTTCTCGACGACGAGGTCTTCGAGGTCATCGCCGGCAACGACCATGTCACCATCGAGTGCATCGTCTCCCGGGGTCAGGCCTCGCCGGCCGGCGGTGGCTGGTACGACCAGGCCCATGACGAGTGGGTCCTGGTGCTGAAGGGGGAGGCCCGGCTCGCCTTCGAGCGGGGCGACGAGATGCGGCTCGGCCCGGGCGACCACCTGGTGATTCCCGCCCACCGCCGACATCGGGTGGCCTGGACGACGCCGGACACCGAGACCGTCTGGCTGGCGGTGCACTACTGAGCCCGGGGCGCCCCGGTCGACGGCAGGTGCGGCTCAGTGCCCGTGGTGGCCGTCGGCGGCGGCGCTGCCCTCGGCGGCGTCCTGTACCCAGACCTCTACCTCGACCTCGCCGCGCTCGGCGAACTCCAGGGTCAGCGGGAAGTGGTCGCCCTCGGCCAGTGGGCCGCGCAGGTCGATCAGCATCAGATGGTGGCCGCCGCCGGGGCGCATCCGCACCGGCGCATCGGGCGTGATGCGCAGCTCCGGCACCGGGCGCATGCGCATGGTGCCGTCCGTCATGGTCATGTGGTGGATCTCGACGACGTCGCTGGCCGGCGAGCGTGCGCCCACCAGCACGGCCGGGCGGTCGCCGGTCACCTCGATGTCGAGATAGGCGCCGCCAGTCATCGCGCCCGGCGGCGTGGGCGTGGCGAAGGGGTGGGCGATGCGCAGGTCCTCGGCTTGCTGCTCGTGGGCGGCGGCCAGGGTCGGCAGCAGGCCGGCGGCCAGCAGGCCGGCCGCGGCGAGGCGGGGCAGGTGTCGCGTCATGCGGGCATCCTTGTGAGGCCGTGAACTGGCCTCAGGGTAGCGGGCCGGCCGGGACAGGCAAGGGGCGCGTTGTCGCAAGGCGACCTGCGCGGATCAGCTCGGCAGGCGGGCGAGGATCGCGTCGAGCGGCGCCTCCCGGGGCAGCACGCCGTAGGCGGGGCTCACCGCCTCGCCGAGCCGCGAACGGCAGAAGGCCTGGCCCAGCGGCGCGGGGGCATGACGCAGCAGCAGGGTGGCCTGCAGGCACTGGGCCAGGCGCTGGGTGAGCCAGCGGGCGCGGGGCTCCAGCGCCTCCGGGGCGTCGCCGAGCTGGCGTTCCAGCTCGGCCAGGGCGCGGTCCAGCTCGGGGGATTCGCCCTGCACCGCGGCGAACTCGCGGGTCATCGCCTCCCGGGCCTCGGGGTGACGCCCCAGCACCCGCAGCACGTCCAGGCAGATCACGTTGCCCGAGCCTTCCCAGATGGAGTTCACCGGGGCCTCCCGGTAGAGCCGCGCCAGCGGCGATTCCTCCACGTAGCCGATGCCGCCCAGGCACTCCATGGCCTCGGCCAGGAAGCCGGGCGCGCGCTTGTTGTGCCAGTACTTGGCCAGCGCCGGCAGCAGGCGGGCCAGGGCGCGCTCGTGGGCGTCGTCCCGCGCCGCGCCGTCGAAGGCCCGGGCGGTGCGCAGGCTGAGGGCAGCGCCGGCCTCCACCTCCAGGGCGAGGTCGGCCACCAGGGTGCGCATCAGCGGCTGCTCGGCCAGCCGCTTGCCGAAGGCCTGGCGGCCCTGCACGTGGCGCCAGGCCTCGACCAGGGCCTGGCGCATCATGCCTACCGGCGCGGTGGCGGCATCCAGGCGGGTCTGCTGGACCATCGCCAGGATGGTGGCCACGCCGCGACCGGGATCGCCCACCGCCTCCGCCCAGGCGCCGCGATACTCGATCTCCGCCGAGGCATTGGCGCGGTTGCCGCACTTGTCCTTGAGGCGCTGCAGCTCGATGGGGTTGCGGCCGCCGTCCGGCGCGAAGCGTGGCACCAGGAAGCAGCCCAGGCCGTCGTCGGTCTGGGCCAGGGTCAAGAAGGCGTCCGACATGGGCGCGCTGCAGAACCACTTGTGCCCGGTCAGCCGCCAGCCGTCCTCGACTCGCTCGGCCCGGGTGGTGTTGGCGCGCACGTCGCTGCCGCCCTGCTTCTCGGTCATCGCCATGCCGAAGGTCAGGGCGCTTTTTCGCTCGGCGGGAAGGGCTCGCGGATCGTAGTCCCAGGCCAGCAGGCCCGGCGACCACGCGGCCAGCACGCGCGGCGAGGCGCGCAGCACCGGCATGGCGGCATGGGTCATGGTCACCGGGCAGCAGAAGCCGGGCTCGGCCTGGGTCAGCAGGTAGAGGGCGGCCACGTGGGCCTGGTGGCCGCCGCGGCCCTCCTCCTGCCAGGCCACCGCCTGCCAGCCATGGTCCATGGCCAGATGCATCAGCTCATGGTAGGCGGGGTGATAGACCACCTCGTCGAGGCGACGGCCATGGCGGTCGAAGAGGCGCAACTCGGGGGGATGCCGGTTGGCCGCCTCGCCGAGGGCCTGCACGCGGCGACTGCCGACCTCCCGGCCCAGGGGGGCCAGGCGCCGGGCCACCCAGTCCGGCGCCTCGCGGCGCAGGGCCTCCTGCAGGGGCTGGTCGTCCGCCAGGGCGTCACGGTCCTCGGCCGGGGCGGGCTGGTTGAGCACCTGGTGGGTGGCCAGCCGGTCGCGGGGGGCATGATCCTGCATGGCGCGGCTCCGAGGCACGGGTTGCCTTGAGCATGGTGGCTGCCGGCGGCCCGGTCAAAATCCCCGGACTGAGGCCGGTGTGGTCCGCCGTTGGGCGCCGCCGCAGGGGCCCGGCCTCATAGCGAGGTGCGCACCGACCACAGCTCCGGGAAGAACTGCAGCTCGAGGGCCTTGACCAGGTAATGGACCCCGGCGGTGCCGCCGGTGCCGCGTCGGTAGCCGATGATGCGCTCCACCGTCTTCATGTGGCTGTAGCGCCACTTCTGGAAGTTGTATTCCAGGTCCACCAGCTTCTCGGCCAGCTCGTAGAGGTCCCAGTGCTGCGCCGTGTCGCCATAGATCTCGGCCCAGGCCGCCTCGACCTCGGGGGAGGCGACGTAGGGCTCCGACCAGTCCCGCTCGAGGTGGCCCTCGGGAATGTCGAAGCCGCGCCGCGCGAGCAACTGCAGGACGATGTCGTAGAGGCTCGGGGCCTGCAGGGCCGCCTTGAGGTGCGCGTAATGGCGCGCATGCCCGCGATGGGCCTCGATCATGCGGGCATTCTTGTTGCCCAGCAGGAACTCGAGCTCCCGGTACTGGAAGGACTGGAACCCGGAGCTCTGGCCGAGCTCGTCGCGAAAGCTCATGTAGTCCGCCGGGGTCATGGTGACCAGCACTTCCCAGGCCTTGATCATCTGCTCCTGGATCCGTGCGACCCGGGTCAGCATCTTGAACGCCGGACGCAGGTTGTCCTGGCGAATGTGCTCGGCGGCGCCATGGGCCTCGTGCAGGCACAGGCGCATCCACAGCTCCGAGGCCTGGTGGATGATGATGAACAGCATCTCGTCATGCTGGTCGGACACCGGATGCTGGCAGTCCAGCAGTCTCTCCAGGGCCAGGTACTGGCCGTAGCTCATGTCCTGGTCCCAGTGGATGCCCTCGCTCTCCAGGTCCACCTGTCGCTTGCGCTCGGTCTCGCGGGCTGGTTCGTCGTGCATCGTCGCCTCCGGATGGTGGGGTTGGGCCGTCACAGGGATATCACTCAGACTGCACGCAAGCGATGATCCGCGCCATCGCCGATACCGGGCGTGACGCTTCGCGCCTGACTGAGTAGGCTGAAGGCATTTCCCCGGAGACCCGTCATGACCGACGATGCCCTGGCGTCCCCGCCGCTGCCGGCGCCGCATATCGCCGACGAGAGCATCCAGCTGGTGGATGCCCGCAACCGTCCCTGTGGCAGCGCGTCTCGGGCCACCATGCGGCGCTTTCGCTACTGGCATCGCGCCACCTATATCGTCGTGCGCAACCGCCAGGGCGAGCTCTGCGTGCAGCGGCGCACCCTGACCAAGGAGGTCTTTCCCGGCGGGCTCGACCTGGCCGCCGGCGGCGTGGTCGGGGCCGGAGAGGCCGTGCACCGCGCCGCCCGCCGCGAACTGGCCGAGGAGCTCGGGATCGAGGGCGTGCCGCTGCGCCACGCCCTGGACTTCACCTATGTCGGGGAGGGCAACCACATCTTCGGCAGCGCCTACCGGGTCGACTACGAGGGCCCCCTGCGCCTGCAGGCGGAGGAGGTCGCCGAGGTCTTCTGGATGCCGCCGGCCGAGGCCCTGGCCCTGGAGGGGGCCACGCCGGACACCCGCCAGGCGGTGGCGGCGATGCTCGCGGCGGGCTGGCTGGAGGAGGGCGCATGAACCGGCCGGTGGCACGCGAGGGGCTGGCGGCGGTGCTCGCCGGCCTCGAGGGTGTGGTGCTGGGCAAGTCCCGGGAGGTGCGCCTGGCGCTGTGCTGCCTGCTGGCCCGCGGCCACCTGCTGATCGAGGACCTGCCGGGGCTGGGCAAGACCACCCTGGCCCAGTCCCTGGCCCGGGTCACCGGCCTCGACATGCAGCGGCTGCAGTTCACCAGCGACCTGCTGCCCGCCGACGTGCTGGGCGTCTCGGTGTTCGATCCCCGCGAGGCCAGCTTCCGCTTCCATCCCGGGCCGATCTTCCACGGCCTGGTGCTGGCCGACGAGATCAACCGGGCCACCCCCAAGACCCAGAGCGCGCTGCTCGAGGCCATGGAGGAGAGCCGGGTCACGGTGGAGGGGGAGACCCGGGAGCTGCCCGATCCCTTCTTCGTGATCGCCACCCAGAACCCCCAGGAGCAGGCCGGCACCTTCCCCCTGCCGGAGTCCCAACTGGACCGCTTCCTGATGCGGCTGTCGCTGGGCTACCCCGACCCCCGGGCCGAGCGCGAGATCCTGCGCGGCCGGGCCGGCCGGGCCACCCTCGAGATGCTGCCGCCGCTGCTCGATGCCGGTACCCTGCGCCGCTGGCAGGATCGCTGCGAGACCATCCACGTGGCCGAGCCGCTGTTCGACTACCTCCAGGCCCTGGCCGCGGCCAGCCGCGAGCATCCGGAACTGTCCTGGGGGCTCTCGCCCCGGGGCGTGCTGTCGCTGCTGCGGGCCGCACGAGCCTGGGCGCTGCTGGCGGGCCGCGACCACGTGCTGCCCGACGATGTCCAGGCCGTGTGGGTGCCGGTGGCCGGGCACCGGCTGAGCAGCGGGCGCCGCGAGACGGGGGAGGCCGTGGCGCGGCAGCTGCTCGAGCGGGTGCCGGTGGTACGATGACCCTGGCGCGGTCCGCCCCCGTCTCCTGGCGCGAGCGCCTGCGCCGGCACTGGCAAGGCCGCCTGTCCTCGCCGCTGGGCGAGCCCCTGCCCCAGAAGCGCCTCTTCCTGCTGCCCACCCGCTTCGGCCTGGGCTGGGCGGCGTTGATCCCCGTGCTGGTGCTGTTCGGCATCAACTACCAGAACAGCCTGGCCCACGCGCTGGCCTTCTGGCTCTTCGCCCTGGGCGTGGTGGTGATCCTGCGCGCCTGGCGCAACCTGTTGGGGGTGCGCCTCGCGCTGCGCCTGCCCGCCGAGGTGTTCGCCGGCGGCGAGGCCCGCCTGGGGATCGTCGCCAGCGCCCGGCGACCGCGCACGGCCCTGCGGGTGAGCGCCGAGGGCGGGGCGGCGTGGCTGGATGTCCGCGCCGGCCATGGCGAGACCGAGCTGGCCTTGCCGGTCCCGCGGCGTGGGGTGGTCCGGCTGCCGGTGCTGCGCCTGGAGACCCGCTGGCCCCTGGGCCTGGTGCGGGCCATGTCCTGGCAGGACCACGACACCGAGCTGCTGGTCTGGCCCCGTCCCCTGGTGGAGGAAACCTCCGCGCACCGGCCCGGGGGCCAGGGCCTGGATACCGGGGATTTCGCCGGGCTGCGACGCTTCGTGCCGGGCGACAACCCGACCCGCCTGGCCTGGAAGCAGTGGAGCCGCACCGGCACCCTGGCCACCAAGGACTTCGAGGCCCCGCCCCGCGAGAGCCTGTGGCTCGACTACCAGGCCTGCCGCGGCGCTCCCGAGCGTCGCCTCTCGATCCTCTGCGGTCGGGTGCTGGCCCACCATCGGGCCGGGGACCGCTATGGGCTGCGCCTGCCCGGCCAGGTGCTGGCGCCGGGAGAGGGCGAGGCCCATCGGCGGGCCGCCCTCGATGCCCTGGCGCGCTGTCAGCCGCCGGGGCTGGCGGAGCTGGCCCCTTGAGTCGCCTGCGCCGGCCGGCCTCGCCGGTCCTGCTGGCGGACGGGCACCGCCTCGGCGGCGTCATGCTGCGCCAGCTGTTCCTCGGCCAGTGCCTGGTGCTGGCCCTGCACCTGGCCTGGGTGCCGGGCTGGCTGGCGGCGATGGCGGTCGCCGTGGCCGGCTATCGCTATCTCCAGCTGCGCCGCGACCTGCCGCGCGCCGGCCTGGTGCTGCGCCTGGTGGCGGTGGTCGGCCTGGTCCTGGCGCTGTGGGTACACTACGACGGCTTCGGTGGCATGGGGTCGCTGATCGGCCTGCTGCTCGGCATCTACCTGCTCAAGCTGCTGGAGACCCAGAATCGTCGCGATGCGCGGGTCGTGGTGATGATCGGCCTGGTCACGGTGACCGTGGCCTTCCTCCACGACCAGGGCATGCTGATGGCCCTGGCCGCCCTGGTGACGGTGGCCTGGCTGCTGCAGTCGCTGGTCTGGCTGTCGGGCGCCCGGGACGCCCGTCACGCCTGGCGGGAGACCGCCTGGCTGCTGGGGCTCTCGGCGCCGCTGATGGCCGTGCTGTTCCTGGTCTTCCCGCGGATGGAGCCGCTGTGGAGCATGCCCCAGATGGGGCGAGCCGCCACCGGGCTCAGCGACCAGATCGCCCCGGGCGACATCGCCGAGCTATCGCGCAGCGATGCCCGGGCCTTCCGGGTCGCCTTCGAGGGGACGGTGCCGCCCCCCGTCGAGCGTTACTGGCGAGTCTACACCCTCTCGCACTTCGATGGCGTGCGCTGGACCCGCGCCACGCCGTCGCAGCTCGCGGCGACCCTGGGGCTTCCCCTGTCGCGCTTCGTGCACGAGGGCCGTCGCACCGCCTGGGGGGCGACCGACGGCGAGGCCCCCTACACTCTCGAGCTGCTGCTCGAGCCCGACAGTCGCCCCTGGCGACCCTCCCTGGGGGCCCCCCGCTCGGTCGACTCGCCCCAGCGCTTCCTGGCCGATGGCACCCTGGAGGGCCGGGAGCCGCTGCGGGCCCGCAGCCTGCTGCGACTCGCCAGCAGCGGGGCGCCGCCGGCCCATGCGGATCCCGCCGGCGCGGTCTGGCACACCCTGCTGCCGGCCGACACCAACCCCCGCACCCGGGCGCTGGCCAAGCGCCTGTGGCGCGAGAGCGGGGCCGACCCGGAACGCTACCTGCGCAGCGTGCTGGCGCGCTTCGGCGAGGCCCCCTACCGTTACACCCTGTCGCCGCCGCGGCTGACCGGTCGTGACCGCGTCGACGACTTCCTGTTCGCGACCCGGGCGGGGTACTGCTCCCACTATGCCTCGGCAATGGCCGTGATGGCCCGCACGGTGGGCATCCCGGCGCGGGTCGTGGCCGGCTTCCAGGGCGGCGAGCGACACCCCGACGGACACCTCACCGTGCGCGATTACGATGCCCATGCCTGGGTCGAGGTCTGGCGGGAGGGGGCCTGGCGGCGCCTCGACCCCACTGCGGCGATCGCCCCGGAGCGCATCGAGCAGGGGGCCGGGGCCGTGCGCGAGGGGCGCGAGGCCTTCCTGGCGGACGCGCCCCTCTCGCCGCTGCGCCTGCGCGAGATCGGCTGGGCCAACCAGCTGCGCCTGGAGTGGGAACGGCTGGAATACCGTTGGCAGCGTGGGGTGATCGGCTATCACCGCGAGGCACGGGATCGCCTGCTGGCGGGGCTGCTGGCCACGCTGGAGGCGTGGCTCACGGCGCTGCTCGCCTTGGGGGCCTGGACGCTCGCGCTGGGGGGCGGCCTGGTCCTGGGCGGGGCATTGCTTGCCACGCTGGGCCTGCGCAGGCTGTACCGCTGGGCGCTCGGCCAGCGGGGCGATGCCTGGCGCCTCCAGCGCCTGCAGGCCTGGCTGGCCAGGCGTGGGCGGCCGGCCCTGCCGGGCGAGTCACCGGCCGCCCACCTGCGACGCCTGGCGCCCGAGGCCGGCGTCGCCGGGCCGGCGCTGTTGGCCGCTGCCGAGGCGTTCGAGCGGCTGGTCTATGCTCCCCTCGCCGCCTCCGAGCGGCGCCGTCTGCGTCGTCGGCTGCGGCGCCGCCTCCGCGAGGTGCGCCGCGGCCTGCCACGGCGGGCCGGTAGCGGCCCCGGGGCTGGCGCCACGGGGCCGGAAATGGCATCGTGAGGGGACAGATAGCGAGCACGCGCCATGAGCATCCATGATCACGATTGCCGCACCCACCGCGGCGAGCCCTTCAACCTCCGTGCCCTGCGCGGCCAGGTGCTCCTGATCGTCAACGTGGCCAGCAAGTGTGGTTTCACTCCCCAGTTGCGGGACCTCGAGCGGCTCTACCGGCGCTATCGCGACCGGGGGTTCACCGTGCTGGCCTTCCCCTGCAACCAGTTCGCCCATCAGTCACCGGAGACGGCCCAGGCCTTCTGTGCCTTCGGCGAGCGCGAATACGGCGTGACCTTCCCGCTGATGGAGAAGGTCAAGGTCAACGGCTTGGACGCCCACCCGCTGTTCGTGGAACTCAAGCGCGCGGCCCCGGGGCTGTTCGGCACCGGCATGATCAAGTGGAACTTCACCAAGTTCCTGGTGGGCCGGGATGGCCGGGTGATCCGGCGATTCTCGCCCCGCGACGGGGCAGAGGCGCTGATCGAGGCCCTGGAGCAGGCCCTCGACGAGCCCTGAAGGGAAAGGCCTCCGTCAGTAACCGGTCTCGCCCCGGGCCACCGCCACCCGTTCCATCAGCTCGCTCCAGCGGTGGCGAGCCATCATGGTGGTCAGCCCGGAGAACAGCGCCCAGCTCTTGCGCCGCCAGCCGGTGAGGCGCAGGTTGTGGGCCACCAGCTGGCGCATCAGCTTGTGGTCGTCGAAGCGACGCCACTCGCCGGCCACCGACATCTGATGGCGGGCCAGCACCGGCGCCAGCTCCAGGCGGAACACCCACTCCAGCTCGTGCAGGGTCAGGTCGTGGCGCTGGATCACCTCGACCATGCGGGCGTAGTCGGTCTCCCGCGGTTCCCGCTCCAGCCACAGCGGCGCCAGGGCCAGCCAAAGCTCGCCGCGCTCGTCGACGAGGGTCTGCGCGTCCATGGGATTCTCCTGCTAGGGGGCGTGCCGAGCATCCTGCCCCAGCCGCCCGCCTCGCTCAAGGGCGGACAGCCCGGGCCCGGGCCGCTAGAATGTCGCCACTGACGAATGCCATGTAACAGGGCCGCGCCGCGGCGCGCCCCGGAAGCCAAGAAGAGGTCTGTCGTGATCATCAAGCCCAAGGTACGCGGTTTCATCTGCACCACCACTCATCCCGTCGGCTGCGAGAAGAACGTGCTCGAGCAGATCGAGGCGACCCGGGCGCGGGGCCTGGACAAGAGCGCCGGGCCCAGGAAGGTCCTGGTGATCGGGGCCTCCAGCGGCTATGGCCTCTCGGCGCGCATCACCGCCGCCTTCGGCTATGGCGCCGACACCCTGGGCGTGTTCTTCGAGAAGCCGGGCACCGAGAAGAAGCCGGGCACCGCCGGCTGGTACAACGCCGCCGCCTTCGACAGGTTCGCCAAGGCCGAGGGCCTGTACAGCAAGGCGATCAACGGCGATGCCTTCTCCCACGAGGCCCGCGACAAGGCCATCGAGCTGATCAAGCAGGACCTCGGCCAGGTCGACCTGGTGGTCTACTCGCTGGCCTCGCCGGTACGCAAGCTGCCGGACAGCGGCGAGCTCAAGCGCTCTGCCCTCAAGCCCATCGGCGAGACCTACCGGGCCACCGCCATCGACACCAACAAGGATGCCATCATCGAGGCCGAGGTCGAGCCGGCCACCGAGCAGGAGATCGAGGACACCATCGCCGTGATGGGCGGCGAGGACTGGGAGCTGTGGATCGACGCCCTGGACCGGGCCGGCGTGCTGGCCCCGGGGGCCCGGTCGGTGGCCTTCAGCTACATCGGTACCGAGATCACCTGGCCGATCTACTGGCATGGCGCCCTGGGCAAGGCCAAGGAGGACCTGGATCGCGCCGCCGGGGAGATCGACAATCGCCTGGCCGAGCAGGGCGGGGGCGCCAACGTGGCGGTGCTCAAGTCCGTGGTCACCCAGGCCAGCGCGGCGATCCCGGTCATGCCGCTGTACATCGCCATGGTCTACAAGGTGATGAAGGCGCAGGGCCTGCACGAGGGCACCATCGACCAGCTCAACCGCCTGTTCGCCGAGCGGCTCTATTCATCCGAAGGGCAGGGCGGCGCACTCGTCACCGACGAGGCGCGGCGCCTGCGCCTCGACGACTGGGAGCTGCGTGACGACGTCCAGCAGGCCTGCAAGGAGCTCTGGCCCCGGGTGACCACCGAGAATCTCTTCGAGATCACCGACTACGCTGGGTACAAGCACGAGTTCCTGAAGCTGTTCGGCTTCGAGCGGGAGGACGTCGATTACGACGCCGACGTGAATCCCGTGGCGGAATTCGATGTCGTAAACCTGTAGGGCCCCGGTTCGCCGGCGGCCTGTTCCCGAGATCCGCGAACCCAGGAGGTCGGTATGGATACCAGGGAAAGCAAGACGCCGGAAGAGGAACTGGAGCACTTCAAGGAGGTCAGCCAGCCCGAGGACTTCGAGCACCCCGAGCCCGATGAGGACCAGCCCGAGGCGCACCAGTCCCCTCAGCGCCTGACTTGGGTGTTGCCCGTGCTCATCGTGATCGTGGCGGTGGTGGTCATCGGGCTGCTGGTGATCGGCCTCAGCGACTGACCCGCCTTGCCATCCGCCGACGCCGGGCCCCCGGGCCCGGCGTCGGCGTGTCCGGGCGGCTGTCGCGACGGCTGCCTTTGGATAGAATAAGGCCTCCCAGCCGCAACGAGAGCGCCCCATGCCCGAATCCCCGATCGCCTCATCGACCATGCCGGTGTCACGGCATGTGGGGGTCGTGGTGTTGCCCGGCTTCTCGCTGCTGGCCCAGGCCTGCGCCACCGAGCCGCTGGTCGTGGCCAATCGCCTGGAGGGACGCAGCCTCTACCGGCTATCCACCTACGCCGTCGACGAGCGGCCCGTGGCCAGTGCCGCCGGCCAGGCGCTGGTGCCCCAGGCGGTGGCCGGGGACCCCGACCAGGCGCTGGACATGCTGCTGGTCTGCGCCCCCGGGCCGCTCGCGGGCAGCGTGCCGGCGGGCCTGCTCGACTGGCTGCGGCGCCTGGCCGCTGCCCGGGTGGTGCTGGGCGGCATCGGCGGCGGCACCGAGGTGCTGGCCCGGGCCGGGGTGCTCGATGGCTATCGGGCGACCCTGCCCTGGCCGCGCTTCGCGGCCTTCGCCCGGGACTATCCACGGGTCCGCCTGTCGCAGCAGCTGTTCGAGATCGACCGCGATCGCCTGACCTGTGGCGGCGGCACCGCGGCCATGGACATGATGATGACCCTGGTCGGCAGCCAGCACGGCGGGGATCTGGCCGAGCGGATCTCGGAGCACTTCGTGCTGGAGCGCATCCGCATGGGCGACGAGCCCCAGCAGGTGCCGCTGCGGACCCGGCTCGGCCATGCCCCCCAGAGCCTGGTGGACGCCGTGTCACTGATGGAGTCCAACATCGAGGAGCCGCTGACCACCTACGAGCTGGCCGAGCATCTCGGCATCTCGCGGCGCCAGCTCGAGCGGCTGTTCAAGAAGTATCTGCAGGCGGTGCCCAGCCGCTACTACCTCAACCTGCGCCTGCAGCAGGCCAGGCGGCTGCTGCGCGAGAGCGACCGGCCCGCCGGCGAGATCGCCCTGCAGACCGGCTTCTCCTCGGCGGCGCACTTCTCCACCGCCTACCGCAACCACTTCGGCATCACCCCACGGGAGGAGCGCCTGGGCTGAGTCCGTCGATATTTTCAGACATTGCCTTTGCGCGCCAGGAGGGCGCGGAACAGCGAGCCCATCAGCACCGGCCGATCGGCCTCGACGGCGAAGCCGGCGCCCTCCAGCAGCGGCCGGGCCTGGCGGGTGATATCGGTGGCGATGGCCGAGGTGACGAGGTTCAGCGCCCGTCGGCCGGGGCCGGCCGGGCGCTCGTCGGCCTGGAACTTGTCCATCACGCACAGCTGGCCATGCTCGGCCAGCACCCGGTGGGCCTCGGCCAGGCCACGCACCGGGTCCGGCATCACCGCCAGGATCAGATGCATCACCACCACGTCGAAGTGGCCATCGGGATAGTGCAGGGCCTCGGCGTCCATCACCTCGGTCTCCACGTCTCGCCCCATGGCCTCGGCGCGGGCGGCCAGGCGCTGCACCATGGCCGGGGAGAGGTCGGTGGCGTGGAGCTCGATGTCCCGGGGCAGCCAGGGCAGGTCGAGTCCGGTGCCGGCCCCGACCAGCAGCACCCGCATGCCCGGTCGCCAGTGCACCTGGGCCAGCGCCTGGCGGCGCGCCTGGCGAAAGGCACGCTCGGCGACGTGGTCGTAGAGCGGGGCATAGAGGCCGTAGCGCAGGCGGTTCCAGGCCGTGGTGTTGAGCATCCGGGCGTCCTCCTCGAGCTGACCCCCACCATAGCCGATCCCGCCGTGGCGCGTATCGAGGGCCGCCGCACTGCCTTTTTCACAATTCGTCGTCCCATTGCTGAAAGCCCCCCGCGAGGGGGCTCCCTATACTCGAGTGAACTTGGATTCATCCTGACGAGCCTCGGCTCGCGACCACGGAGAGCGACATGACCCAGACCCCGACCCGCAGCGACTTCGACCAGTACATGGTGCCCAACTATGCGCCGCAGAAAACCATTCCGGTGCGTGGCGAGGGCAGCCGCCTGTGGGACCAGGAAGGCCGCGAGTACATCGACTTCGCCGGCGGCATCGCGGTGAACTCCCTGGGCCATTGCCATCCGGTGCTGGTCAATGCCCTCAAGGAGCAGGCCGACAAGCTGTGGCACCTCTCCAACGTCTACACCAACGAGCCGGCCCTCAAGCTGGCCCGCTCGCTGGTCGAGCGCACCTTCGCCGACAAGGTCTACCTGTGCTCCTCCGGCGGCGAGGCCAACGAGGCCGCGCTCAAGCTCGCGCGCCGCTGGGCCCACGACAACCATGGCGAGCACAAGCATCGCATCGTCTCCTTCTACCAGTCCTTCCACGGCCGCACCTTCTTCACCGTCAGCGTCGGTGGCCAGCCCAAGTACTCCCAGGGCTTCGGCCCGGTGCCAGGCGGCATCGTCCACGGTGAGTTCAACGACCTGGACAGCGTGCGTGACCTGATCGACGGCGACACCTGCGCGGTGATGGTCGAGCCGATGCAGGGCGAGGGCGGCATCCTGCCCGCCGAGCCCGCCTTCCTGCAGGGCCTGCGCGAGCTGTGCGACCGGCATGACGCCCTGCTGATCTTCGACGAGGTGCAGACCGGCGTGGGCCGCACCGGCTCGCTGTTCGCCTACATGGACTACGGCATCACCCCGGACATCCTGACCAGCGCCAAGTCCCTGGGCGGCGGCTTCCCGGTGGGCGCCATGCTGACCACCGACCGCATCGCCCCGGCACTGGGCATCGGCACCCACGGCTCCACCTACGGCGGCAACGCCCTGGCCTCCGCCGTGGCCCTGGCCGCCATCGAGCATATCGACACCCCCGAGGTGCTGGCCGGCGTCAAGCAGCGCCACGACCTCTTCCGCGAGCACCTCGAGGCGATCAACCGGCAGCACGGCGTGTTCAAGGAGATCCGCGGCATGGGCCTGCTGATCGGCGCCGAGATGAGCGACGACTATCAGGGTCGTGCCAAGGACATCCTGCCGCTGGCCATCGAGGAGGGCCTGATGGCGCTGGTCGCCGGCCCCAACGTGTTGCGCATGGCGCCGTCGCTGGTGATTCCCGAGGCCGACATCGCCGAGGGCATGGCGCGCCTGGAGCGGGCGATTGGCCGGCTGGTGGCCGCCCAGTGAGCCTCGGCCACGCCATGCGAGATCCCGAACCATCCGCTGGAGGCCACGCCATGCTGGTCGTACGTCCCACCCGGCCGGCGGACCTGCCGGCCCTGGAGCGGCTGGCGGGCAGCGCCACGCCGCGCCTGACCAACCTGCCGGCCCATCGGGACCGCCTCGAGGAGCGCATCGCGCGCTCCCAGCGGGCCTTCGAGGCCGAGGTGGAGTTCCCCGGCGACGAGCACTACACCTTCGTCCTCGAGGACCTGGAGCGTGGCGAGGTGGTGGGCACCGCCACCGTGCGCGCCCAGGCCGGCGCCCGGGAGGCCTACTATACCTACCGGCAGGAGACCCTCATCCATGCCTCGCAGCAGCTCGACGTGCGCCGCGAGGTGCAGACCCTGTCGCTGTCCCACGAGGTCTCCGAGGCGAGCCTGCTGTGCGCCTATTCGCTGGATCCCCGCTACCGGGGCACCAGCGCCGAGAGCCTGCTGCGCCGGGCCCGGCTGATGTTCATCGCCCAGTACCCGGAGCGTTTCGCCGAGATCCTGGCGATGGCCTTCCCCGGCTACCTGGACGAGGACGGCGAGTCGCCGTTCTGGAACAGTGTGGGTCGCCACTTCTTCGTGCGCGATTACCAGGAGATCAACTACATCGCCGGGGTGCGCTCGAAGAGTTTCATCGCCGAGGTGATGCCCCAGTTCCCGCTCTACCTGGCGCTGCTCACGCCCCAGGCCCGGGCCGCCATCGGCCGCGAGCACCCGGATCACGAGTCGGCCATGAGCGAGATGCTGGCCGAGGGCTTCCTGCGCTCGCGCCACGTCGACATCTTCGATGCCGGCCCGGTGATCAAGGGCGAGCGCGAGCGCCTGCAGAGCTTCCGCCGCGCCGCCTGGCACCCGGTGCGCATCCGCCCGGCCCACTCGCTGCCGGATGCCGAGCCGGCCCTGGTGGCCAACCAGCGGCTCCACGACTTCCGCTGCGTGGTGGCGCGCTATGCGCTGTCGCCCACCGGCCAGCTGATGCTGTCGCCGGAGCACGCCGAGCAGCTCGGCGTCGAGGAGGGCCGTGCCGTGCTGGCCGCGCCGCTCGCCCTGCCGGGCGATGAGCATGATCCGGGCTACGACGAGGGAGAGTTGTAATGCGCATTCGACCCATTGCCCCGTCCGACCTGGACGAGCTGCAGGCGCTGGCTCGGGAAACCGGGGTGGGCTTCACCTCGTTGCCCGACAATCGCGACTTCCTGGCCCACAAGATCGATACGGCGGTGAGCGCCTTCGCCCAGCGGACCCCGGTGGACCAGCGGCTCTACTTCTTCGTCCTCGAGGACGAGGACACCGGCCGCCTGGCCGGCTGCTGCGCCATCGAGGGGCAGGTGGGCCGCGAGGTGCCCTTCTACCATTACCGGGTGGGGACCCTGGCCCACTCCTCGGTGCAGCTCGACCTGCACCGCACCATCGACACCCTGTTCCTGAGCTCGGACCACACCGGGGACGCGGAGGTGGCCTCGCTGTTCCTGCGCCCCGAGTACCGCGGCCGCGATCGCCGCCATGAGCGCAACGGCGCCCTGCTGTCGATGATGCGCTGGCTGTTCATGGCCGAGTTCCGCGACAGCTTCCCCGACAAGGTGCTGGCGGAGATGCGCGGGGTCTTCGATGCCGAGGGCAAGAGCCCCTTCTGGGAGTGCCTGGGCAGCCACTTCTTCCCCATGGACTTCGATGAGGCCGACCGGCTCACGGGGTTGGGGCAGAAGAGCTTCATCGGCGAGTTGATGCCCAAGTTCCCGATCTACACCCCCTTCCTCTCCGAGGAGGCCCGGGCCTGCATCGGCCAGGTCCATGAGCACACCCGGCCGGCCTTGGTGATGCTCAAGAAGGAGGGCCTGCGCTGGGAAGGGTTCATCGACATCTTCGACGGTGGCCCCACCGTGGAAGCCTATATCGACGACGTGCGTGGCGTGCGGCTGTCGCGGACCTGTCGAGTGGAGGTCAAGGCCGGCCAGCCGGCGCAGGCCCCGCGCCCGCGCTGGCTGGCCGCCACCACCGGCATGGCCGGCTTCCGTGCGGCCTGGCTGGGTCGCGGTCCCGACGACGACGGCGTGGTGACCCTGAGCGAGGCCGAGGCGAAGCGCCTCGAGGTCGGCTCGGGCGACACCCTGCGCATTCTGGATACCGACGAGGAGGCGTGATGAAGGCGACGCAACGGCTGCTGATCGGCAGCCAATGGCAAGACGGCGAGGCCGAGGGCTTCACCAAGCAGGACCCGGTCTCGGGCGACACGCTGTGGCAGGGCAACGCCGCCTCCGAGGCCCAGATGGGCGCCGCCGTGGACGCGGCCCGGACCGCCTTCCCGGCCTGGGCGCGCCAGCCCTTCGCCGAGCGTCAGGCGCTGGTCGAGCGCTTCCGCGAGGTGCTGGAGCGCCATCGCGAGGACCTGGCCACGGCCATCGCCGCCGAAACCGGCAAGCCGCTCTGGGAGGCCCGCACCGAGGTCGGTGCGATGATCGGCAAGGTGGCGATCTCCATCCGCGCCTACCAGGAGCGCACCGGCGAGCGCGAGCGCGACCTGGGCGAGACCCGGGCGGTGCTGCGCCACCGCCCCCATGGCGTGATGGGGGTGTTCGGCCCCTACAACTTCCCCGGCCACCTGCCCAACGGGCACATGGTGCCGGCGCTGCTGGCCGGCAACACCGTGGTCTTCAAGCCCAGCGAGCAGACCCCGCTGACCGCCGACCTGACCCTGCAGTGCTGGCGCGAGGCGGGCCTGCCCGAAGGCGTGATCAACCTGGTGCAGGGGGCCGCCCCGGTGGGCCAGGCGCTGTCCGGCCATCCCGACATCGACGGCCTGCTGTTCACCGGCAGCGCCAAGGTCGGCGGCCTGTTGCATCGCCAGTTCGCCGGCCAGCTCGACAAGATCCTGGCCCTCGAGCTCGGCGGCAACAACCCGCTGGTGATCAAGGACGTGCCCGACCAGGATGCCGCCGTGCTGACCATCCTGCAGTCGGCCTTCCTGTCCGGCGGCCAGCGCTGCACCTGTGCGCGCCGCTTGATCGTGCCGGAAGGCCAGGTGGGCGACCATCTGCTGGACGCCCTGTCCGACGCCATCGCTCAGCTGCGCGTGGCCGGCCAGTTCAGCGAGGAGGCCCCCTTCTACGGCGGCCTGGTGAGCGTGGCGGCCGCCGACGGTCTGCTCGCGGCCCAGGACGACCTCGAGGCCCGGGGCGGCGTCGTGCTGTCGCGCATGGAGCGCCTGGAGGAGGGCACCAGCCTGCTGTCGCCGTCGCTGATCGATGTCACCGGCCTGGAGATTCCCGACGAGGAGCACTTCGGCCCGCTGCTCAAGGTCCATCGCTACCGCGACTGGGACGAGGCCCTGCGGCTCGCCAACGACACCCGCTACGGCCTCTCCGCCGGCCTGATCGGCGGCGAGCAGGCCGACTGGGATGACTTCCTGCTGCGCATCCGCGCCGGCATCGTCAACTGGAACCGCCAGACCACCGGTGCCTCCGGCGACGCGCCCTTCGGCGGCGTGGGCGACAGCGGCAACCACCGCCCAAGCGCCTACTACGCCGCCGACTACTGCGCCTATCCGGTGGCCTCCATGGAGAGCGAGGACCTGCACCTGCCCGACCAACTGCCGCCGGGGGTGCACCTGTGAGCCACGAATCGAACCCGAAGGTGCGCGAGGTCAACTTCGACGGCCTGGTCGGGCCGACCCACAACTTCTCGGGCCTGGCCCACGGCAACGTGGCCTCCATGACCCACGAGGGCCTGGTCGCCAACCCCCGGGAGGCCGCGCTGCAGGGCCTCGAGAAGATGAAGTCGCTGATGGACGCCGGCTACGCCCAGGGTGTGCTGCCGCCCCAGCAGCGGCCGGACCTGGGCGCCCTGCGCGCCCTGGGCTTCACCGGCAGCGACACCCAGGTGCTGTCCCGGGCCGCCAGCGAGGCGCCCCAGCTGCTGCGAGCGGTGTGCTCCGCCTCCAGCATGTGGACCGCCAATGCCGGCACGGTCACGCCGAGCGTGGATGTTCCCGACCGCCGGGTCCACTTCACGCCCGCCAACCTGCAGTCCAGCTTCCATCGCTACCTGGAACCGGCGACCACCGGCCGGGTGCTGGCATCGATCTTCCGCGACGAGCGCCACTTCGCCCATCATCCGGTGCTCCCGGCCACCCCGGCCTTCTCCGACGAGGGCGCGGCCAACCACACCCGGCTGTGCGGCGACCACGGCGAATCAGGGGTGCACCTGTTCGTCTACGGCCGTCAGGCCTTCGGCGGCGACGGCATCGAACCCCGGCGCTACCCCGCACGACAGACCCTCGAGGCCAGCCAGGCGGTGGCCCGCCAGCATGGCCTCTCCGCGGCGCAGACGGTGTTCGCCCAGCAGCATCCCGAGGCCATCGACGCCGGCGTCTTCCACAACGACGTCATCGCGGTGGGCAACGGCCCGGTGCTGCTCTACCACGAGATGGCCTTCCGCGACGAGCAGGGCACCCTGGACGCGCTGCGCGCCAGGATGGCCACGCCCTTGATCCCGGTGCGGGTGCCCGTCGAGGCGGTGAGCCTGGACGATGCCGTGGCCTCCTACCTGTTCAACTCCCAACTGCTCAGCAATCCCGACGGCACCATGACCCTGGTGGTGCCGGGGGAGTGCCAGGAGCGCGAAGCGGTGTGGCGCTGCCTGCAGGATCACCTGCTGGCGGGCCACAACCCCATCGCCGAGGTGGTGGTCAAGGACGTCAAGCAGAGCATGCGCAACGGCGGCGGCCCGGCCTGCCTGCGGCTGCGCGTGGCGCTGTCCGCGGCGGAGCGGGCCGCGCTCTCCGGCCGGGTGCTGCTGGACGACGCCCTGCATGGTGAGCTCACCGCCTGGGTCGAGCGCCATTATCGCGACCGCCTGGCCCCGGCCGACCTGGCCGACCCCCAACTGGCCCATGAGACGCTCACTGCGCTGGACGAGCTGACCCGACTCCTCAAGCTGGGCAGCGTCTATCCCTTCCAGCGGTAACGCTGTCGCCTGCTCTGAGGCTCTCTCGTTGCCCCGCCGTTCGGTGGGGCTTTTTCGATTCGGGGCCGGGACGGGGCTCGGCGCGGGGGCCGGAGGCGGTTATGCTGGTGGCAGCCGATTCACTGCCAAAGGAGGCCTCCGTGGCCGGTAGCAGCCTGCTGACCCTGATCGACGATATCGCCACCATCCTCGACGACGTCTCCCTGATGACCAAGGTGGCGGCCAAGAAGACCGCCGGGGTGCTGGGCGACGACCTGGCCCTCAACGCCCAGCAGGTCACCGGGGTCGATGCCGACCGCGAGCTGCCGGTGGTCTGGGCGGTGGCCAGGGGCTCGCTGCTCAACAAGGTGATCCTGATTCCCGCGGCGCTGCTGATCAGCGCCCTGCTGCCGCCCCTGGTGACGGTGCTGCTGATGCTGGGCGGGGCCTACCTGTGCTATGAGGGAGCCGAGAAGTTGGCCCACAAGTTCCTGCATGGCGAGGAAGACGAGGCGGAGCATGCCCGCCGCGTCGAGGCCCTGGCCAGCGAGACCGTCGATATGCGCGAATTCGAGCGGGAGCGCATCAAGGGCGCCATCCGCACCGACTTCATCCTCTCCGCCGAGATCATCGTCATCACCCTGGGCACCGTGGCCGGGGCCGCCCTGGGCCAGCAGGTGGCGGTGCTGGTCGGGATCGCGGCGCTGATGACCGTCGGGGTCTACGGGCTGGTCGCCGGCATCGTCAAGCTCGACGACCTGGGCCTCTACCTCAGTCGTCGCGAGGGGGCCCTGGCCGGCCTGGGGCGTGGCCTGGTGGCCGGTGCCCCCTACCTGATGAAGCTGCTCTCGGTGGTCGGCACCGTGGCCATGTTCCTGGTCGGTGGCGGCATCCTCAGCCATGGCATTCCCGCCGTGCACCATGTCGTCCAGGGCGTCGCCGAGGTCGAGCTGGCGGTGCCCGGACTCGATGCCATCGTCCATGGCCTGGGCCCGATGCTGCTCAACCTGGTGTTCGGCCTCGTCGTCGGGGCCGTGGTGCTGGGCGGGGTGACGCTGATCCAGCAACTGCGTCGGCGCTGAAATGGCCAGTGATCAAGGGGGACTCGACACCCCGGCGATGCCGGGCGCGATGGAGGCGCGCGAGTCGGAGGACGCTGCCGCGGCTCCCGGCTCGCCGCGCGTCGACTATCGCGAGGCCATCGAGCGGCGCGGCTTCGTCGCCGACGCCGCCCAGTGGCGGGCGGTCGAGGCGCTGGAGGCGACCTTCCAGGCCCTGGCGAGGGGCGACGAGGCGGTACCCGGCGTCTACCTGTGGGGCTCGGTGGGCCGCGGCAAGACCTGGCTGATGGATCGTTTCCATCGCGCCCTGACGGTGCCGGCCAGGCGCCAGCACTTCCATCACTTCATGCGCTGGCTGCATCGACGGCAGTTCCAGCTCTCGGGCACCCCCGATCCGCTGCGCCGCCTGGCCGCCGAGCTCGCCGCGGAGGTCCGGGTGCTGTGCCTGGACGAGCTCTTCGTCAGCGACATCGCCGACGCCATGCTGCTGGGTCGCCTGCTGGGCGCGCTCTTCGAGGAGGGGGTGGTGCTGGTCGTCACCTCCAACCAGGCGCCGGAGCAGCTCTACGCCGACGGCTTCAACCGGGAACGCTTCCTGCCGGCGATCGACGCGATCGTCCGCCATATGGGAGTGGTGCACCTGGACGGCGACGAGGACCATCGCCGCCATCCCGGCCTTGGCCTGCGCCGCTACTGGGTGCATGAGCCGGGGCAGCCCTCCGCCCTGGCCGAGGTCTTCGCGCGGCTCAGCGACGGCCAGGCGAGGGACGGCTCGCCGGTCGAGCTGGGACACCGCGCCATTGCGGTGGAGGCATGCAGCGATGAGGTGCTGTGGTGCCGCTTCGCGGCGCTGTGCGAGCAGCCGCTCTCGGCGCTGGACTTCATCGGCCTCTGCGACCGCTTCCGCCATGTGCTGATCGGCGAGGTCCCGCGCCTCGACGCGGGCCTGCCCGACCGCGACATCGCCCGGGGCACCGAGGATGCCAGCGCCCGGGTCGCCGCCGGCGATCGCGAACTGCCGGCGCTGACCCGCCAGGACGATGGGGTGCGGCGTTTCATCGCCCTGGTCGACGAATGCTACGACCGCGGCGTGCCGCTCTACCTCGAGGCCCGCGTGCCCCTCGAGTCGCTGTATCGCGATGGCCACCTGGCCTTTCCCTTCCGCCGCACCCTGAGTCGGCTGCGCGAGATGCAGCTAGCGCGCTTCGGGGGCGGCTGACGGCCGCCCCGATCGGTGTCATGGCGCGGGCCGGTCGGCGCGCAGCGCCACGGCGGCGTCGCGGGGGACCGCGAACGCGCCCCGGCCCGCCGCGTCCACCGTCACCCGGGTGGCGCAGTCATCCAGCAGGTTGCAGTACTCGCCCGCCGGCAGGCCGGTGTCGAGCGTGGCCGCCCAAGTCGCCTCGGCGCGATTCATGGCCAGGAAGCCGCGGTCGCCGCTGCGCGAGGTCAGCGCATAGCTCACCGGCTGGTAGCGGGCCCACCAGGCCCCGTCGACGCCATCGAGGGCGATATGCTCGTTGGCCGGCGAGACCTGCACGGCGTCGATGCCGGCCGGGCCGAGATGGGTCTCGCACTCGGTGGCGATATCGTCCCAGCGCCATTCGAACAGATGGATCATCACCGCTTGCGCGTCGCCCAGGCGCAGGGGGTCGCCCAGGGAAGGGGAGGTGTCGGTGGCGGCCATGGCTGGCAGGGCCGACAGGGCCAGGGTCGCGGTCAGGGCGATCGAACCTGCCCTCCTCCTGCGGGATGCCCGGCTTCCCCCGCCCTACGCCCCGCCCATACGCCACCCCCGCTCCCCCCGGGGAGGAGGAAGCCCCGCCCCGGATTGACCAGGCTAGGCGCTACCGGCATCCCGTGCCGCCTGCGCGATACGGGGTGACGCCACAACAACACAACACGCCACGACAACACCCGAGGTAGCGACCCATGACCCGACGCCACGCCTTCCTCACCCCGCTGCTGGCCGCCACCCTGAGCGCCGGCGCCGCCCTCCCGGCGATGGCCTTCGAGGACGACCGCCTGACCATCTGGATCGGCGACAACAAGGGCCCCCAGGGCATCCGCGAGGTGGCCGAGCGGTTCACGGCCGACACCGGCATCGCCATCGACATCGTCCACCCCGACGACATGACCAACCGCTTCCAGCAGGCCGCCGGCAGCGGCCAGGGGCCGGACATCGTGATCTTCGCCCACGACCGCATGGGCGAGTGGGCCCAGAGCGGCCTGCTCAAGGCCGTCGCGCCCTCCGACAGCTACCGTGAACGCTACTTCGACTTCACCTGGGACGCCGTCGAGTGGAACGGCGAGACCTACGGCTATCCCATCTCGGTGGAGTCGCTGGGCCTGATCTACAACAAGGCCCTGGTGGAGACACCCCCCGAGAGCTTCGCCGACCTCGCCGCGCTCGACGCCGAGCTCGAGCAGGAGGGCAAGAAGGCGATCCTCTTCAACTATGGCGAACCCTACTTCAGCTGGCCGTTGCTGGCGGCCAATGGCGGCTACCCCTTCCAGCGCACCGAGGAGGGTTATGAGATCGGCGATATCGGGGTCAACAACGCCGGGGCCATGGAAGGGGCACGCCTGCTGCGTGAGTTGATCGAGAGCGGTATGCTGCCCGAGGGCACCGACTACAGCGTCACCGATACGCGGTTCAACAAGGGCGAGGTGGCCACCATGATCAGCGGTCCCTGGGCCTGGAGCAACCTGGAGAAGAGCGGCATCGACTTCGGCGTGGCGCTGCTGCCCAGGGTCGGCGACGAGCGGGCCAAGCCGATGTTCGGGGTGATGGCCGCGATGATCAACTCGGCCTCGCCCAACGACTTCCTGGCCACCGAGTTCCTCGAGAGCTACCTGCTCGAGGAGCAGGGCCTGCGCACCTTCAACGGCGATGGTTCGCTGGGCGCCATGGCCCACAAGGCCTACCAGCAGGACCTGGAGAGCGATCCGCGGATCGCCGCGACCCTGGCCAATGCCGAGATCGGCGAGCCGATGCCGAACATTCCCGAAATGGGCGCCTTCTGGTCGGCCATGGGGCCGGCGCTGGAGAACATCGGCAGCGGCCGACAGGCCCCCGAGCCGGCACTGGATGCCGCCGCCGAGCGCATCCGCAACGCCATCGAGTGATGCTCCCCTTCCCGTGTCCATGACCCCGGCCGGCGGTGAACCACCGCCAGGCCGGGGCAGACCGCAGGTGACCCCATGTTTGTGACCAATGCTTCGCGCGGCTTGCCGCGCCATCGCTCCCGCTACCCCGCCGAGCGCTACACCCGCTGGGCGCTGCGCGCCCTGACCGCACTGCTGGTGCTGGCCACGCTATGGCTGGTGGTGGCCTTCCACCTGCGCGGCCAGTGGATGTTCTCGCTGCTGTTCCTGGTGCTGGGGGGCAGCCTGGCGATCGTGTTCGGCAAGCGTGAGCTGATGAGTCATCGCTACATCTTCCCGGCACTGGCCGGGATGGGCGTGTTCGTGATCTTCCCGCTGGTCTATACCATCGGCATCAGCTTCAGCAACTACAGCTCGAGCAACCTGCTCAGCGAGGAGCGGGTGCGGGCCCAGTTCCTCGGCCAGACCTACCAGGCCGAGGGACAGGCCTTCGACTTCCAACTGGTCCGTGAGGGCAATCGGACGCGCCTCTATCTGGAGGCCAAGGGCGCCGGCGACCTGGAGGGCGCGCGGCAACTGGTGTCCAGGCCGCTGGCGCACGCCGAGGCAGGGCAACCCCTGGCGGTCGAGCCGGCCCAGGCGGCCCCGTCGGGCGAGGCGCTGGGCATCCGCGAGGTGATCGCCCTGCGCGATGCCCTCGAGGCCCTGACCCTGGTGACGCCGGACGGCACCGAGCTCAAGATGTCCGGCCTGCGCAGCTTCGCGCCGATGCTGCCGCGCTTTGCCGAGAACCCCGACGGCAGCCTGACCGACCGGCGCGACGGCGGCATCCTGACGCCCGACCACGAGCACGGCTTCTTCGTCACCGAGGACGGCGAGCGGCTCACCCCCGGCTGGCCGGTGGCGGTGGGCCTGGACAACTACACCAGTATCTTCACCGACCCGGACATTCGCGGGCCCTTCCTGCAGATCTTCGTCTGGACCTTTGTCTTCGCCGGGCTGACGGTGGTGTTCACCCTGGCGGTGGGCTTCGTGCTGGCGTCGCTGCTGCAGTGGGAGCATCTGCGCGGCAAGGCCCTCTACCGCACCCTGCTGATCCTGCCCTATGCGGTGCCGGCCTTCATCTCGATCCTGATCTTCAAGGGCATGTTCAACCAGAACTACGGGGAGATAAACCTGATCCTCGAGAACCTGTTCGGCATCAGCCCCGACTGGTTCACCGATCCGGCGCTGGCTCGCACCATGCTGCTGATCGTCAACACCTGGCTGGGCTATCCCTACATGCTGCTGCTGTGCATGGGGCTGATCCAGTCGATCCCCCGCGACCTCTTCGAGGCCTCGGCGGTGGACGGCGGCGGGCCGCTGACCAACGTGTTCAGGATCACCCTGCCGCTGATCCTCAAGCCGCTGACGCCGTTGCTGATCGCCGCCTTCGCCTTCAACTTCAACAACTTCGTGCTGATCGCCCTGCTCACCGAAGGGAGCCCGGACATCCTCGGCGCGAGCACGCCGGCGGGCACCACCGACCTGCTGGTCAGCTACACCTACCGCATCGCCTTCCAGGATGCCGGCCAGAACTTCGGCCTGGCGGCGGCCATCGCCACCCTGATCTTCCTGCTGGTGGTCGGCCTCTCGGCGCTCAACCTGCGCCTGTCCAAGGTCAAGGTCTAAGAGGAGTCGTCTCATGGCCATGGTTCAACCCCGTTCCATCCGCGCCCGCAAGCTGGGCGCCCATCTGGCGCTGCTGGGCTTCGTCGCCATGGTGGTGTTCCCGTTGCTGCTGGTGATCTCGATCTCCTTCCGCGAGGGCAACTTCGCCACCGGCAGCCTGATCCCCGAGCGCTTCTCGCTCGAGCATTGGGCGCTGGCCTTCGGCATCCCCTGGGAGCGAGCCGACGGCAGCGTCGTCCAGCCGCCGTTCCCGGTGCTGCTATGGCTGTGGAACTCGATCAAGGTGGCGGTGGTGTCCTCGTTGATGATCCTGGCGCTCTCCACCACCAGCGCCTATGCCTTCGCGCGGATGCGCTTCAAGGGCAAGGCGCCGATCCTCAAGGGCATGCTGATCTTCCAGATGTTCCCGGCGGTCCTCTCGCTGGTGGCCCTCTACGCGCTGTTCGATCGCCTGGGGCAACTGGTCCCGTGGCTGGGCATCAATACCCATGGCGCGCTGATCCTGGCCTCGCTGGGCGCGGTGGCGCTGCATATCTGGACGATCAAGGGCTACTTCGAGTCCATCGACGGCTCGCTGGAGGAGGCGGCGATGGTCGACGGCGCCAGCACCTGGCAGGCCTTCCGGCATATCCTGCTGCCGCTGTCGGTGCCGATCCTGGTGGTGGTGTTCATCCTCGCCTTCATCATGTCGATCATGGAATACCCGATGGCCTCGGTGCTGCTGCTCGACGAGGACAAGCTGACCCTGGCCGTCGGCGCCCAGCAGTACCTCGCCGAGCACAACCAGCGCTGGGGCGACTTCGCCGCCGCCGCGGTGCTCTCGGGACTGCCCATCACCCTGGTCTTCCTGTTCTGCCAGCGCTGGATCGTCGGCGGGCTGACCTCGGGAGGCGTCAAGGGCTGAGTCGTCTCGATCCCTGCTTCCTCGTCCCTTCCGGGACTCTCGCTTCCCCGGCCTCGCGCCGGGGTTTTTTTATGTCTGGTGCCGGGACCTCAGGCCAGGGGTCGCCGGACCTCGAGGACGCGCTCGGCGATGCCGAGCAGTCCCTCCGGCTGCCAGGCGCTGCGACCGATGAACAGGCCGGCGACCTCGGGCAGGGCGGCAAGCTCGGCACAGTTGGCGAGGTTGACGCTGCCGCCGTAGAGCACCGGCAGGGGAGTGCCTTGGGCCGTGGTCGGCAGCGCCTCGCGGATCCGGCGGTGCATCCAGCCGGCATCCTCGGCGGTGGCGGGAGTGCCGTGCTCGCCGATGGCCCATACCGGCTCGTAGGCAATCAGCACGCGGTTCATGGCCTCGTCGGGAACGTCACTCAGGGCGATCCGGCACTGGCGGATCACGGTGTCGGCGGCCACGCCCAGGGCCTTCTCCTCGGCGGTTTCGCCCACGCAGATCAGCGGTCTGAGCCCCTGGGCCAGGGCGGCCTTGACCTTGCGGTTGATCGCCGTGTCGGTCTCGTTGAAGGACTCGCGCCGCTCGGAGTGCCCCAGCTCGACGATGTCGGCGCCGCAGTCCCGGACCATCGGCGGCGACACCTCCCCGGTGTAGGCGCCGGAATCGGCCCAGTGCATATTCTGGGCGCCGACCATCACCGGCGTATCGGCCAGGGCCCGGCACACCTCGCTCAGCGCGGTGAAGGGTGGAATCACGAAACCTTGCATCCGCGGGTCGCGCAGCAGTTCGGCGTCCCGCAGGGCGGCGCAGTAGTCGGCGGCCTCGCCCAGCGTCTTGTTCATCTTCCAGCTGGTGCCTAACCAGAATGGCGTGGTCATGATGGATTTCCTCGTGTGGTCAGTCGGTGTCGTCGATGCCGTAACGCACGTCAGGCGTGGCGGATGCCGTAGTCGCGGATCCACTCGAGCGACGCCTCGGTCTCGGTACTGGGGCTGTACTCCAGCGAGATGAAACGATCGAAGGCCATGCGCTCCAGCTCGCCGAACAGGTAGCGGTAGTTGATCTCCCCGGTGCCCGGTTCGTGGCGTCCTGGATTGTCCGCCAGCTGGACGAAACCGATGCGATCCAGGTGACCGCGCAGTGTCTCGATGAGCTCTCCCTCAGAGCGTTGCATCTGATAGAAGTCGTACTGGATCAACAGGTTGGGATGGTTGACGGCATCCTGCAGGGCCACCGCCTGAGCCGTTTTGACCAGCGGGTAGCCGGGGTGCGTGAGGGGGTTGAGTGGTTCCACCAACAAGCGGATGCCGGCCTGGGCGGTGGCCTCGGCGGCATGGCGCAGGTTGTCGACCAGAGTCCGCTGCTGTAGCTCCTGTGACATGTCCGGGCGCGGATAGCCCAGCGGGCAGTTGAGTTGTCTGGCGCCCAGCCGGGTGGCGATCTCGATGGTGGTGTCGAGCCCCCGCAAGAACTCGGCGGTGCGATCCGGCAGCACCGCGATGCCCCGCTCACCCGCCTCCCAGTCACCTCCCGGCAGGTTGAAATGAATGATCCCTACGCCGGCCCGGGTCGCGGCATCGCGGATCTCCTCGAGGCGCTCGCAGAACGGATAGGGGTTATGGAACTCCACGTAGCGAAAGCCCGCGGCACGGGCTCGGGCGAAGCGCTCGAGGAAGGGCACCTCGGTGAACATGAACGTCAGATTGGCGGCGAGCTTGAGCACGCTGACCTCCCGCTTTGTCGTTGTTGGTGTGGCCCGCTCCGCCGTGTCGTGGCGCCGTCAGGCCGGCGATGGAGGGGCTTTCGCGGCTGTCGCCCCGCACCTGCGGAACGCCTTGACAGCGCCGATAACCTCCTCTAGCGTTATTTTTAACAGCGAACGAACAAAATATCAAAACGGAGAGAGCCATGAAAAACACCACGCCCAGCCATAGTGAGAGTGACCTGGCCCTGAGGGCGGCCTGGCTTTCCTATGTGGGGGGCTATACCCAGGCACAGATCGCCGACCGCCTGAGGGTGTCGCGCATGAAGGTGCACCGGCTGATCGCCGCGGCCCACGAGATGGGCGCGGTGCAGGTGTTCATCAAGGGCTCGCCCGAGGCGTTGCTGACCCTGGAGGACGAACTCAAGCAGCGCATGAATCTCGAGATGTGTTCCGTGGTGCCGGCGATGCCGGTGGAGGAGGGTGCTAACCCCTTCGCCAACCTGGGCATGGCCGCGGCCTATTACCTGAAGAGCCGGCTGGATACCCGGAGCGTCGAGGTGCTGGGGCTGGGTTGGGGGCGCAGCCTGTCGGAGATGGTCAACTGCCTGCCGCAGATGGACTGCTCGGGACTCAAGATGGTCCCGGTGCTGGGCAGCGTGGTACGCAAGATGGCCCTGAACCCCTATGACGTCATCCATCGCCTGGTCGACAAGACCGGCGGCGAGGGCTACCTGCTGCCAGTGCCTCTGTTCGCCGACACCGCCGAGCACAAGCGCGTGCTGATGGAGCAGCGCAGCGTCCAGGACGTCATCAACATCGCCACGTCCGCCGACCTGACCATGGTGGGGCTGGGCGCGGTGCCGTCGCAGGGCCATTCGCTGCTGATGGAACTCGGCGAGATCGACGCCGAGGACGCCCGCCGGCTGCATGAGGCCGGCGCCGAGGCGGAACTGCTGGGCCAGTTCCTGGATGCCCACGGCAATCGGGTGGATGCCGAGATCAACGCCCGCACCCTCGGGCTCGGCCTCGAGCAACTGCACGACCACCACATCATCGCCGTCGCCGGGGGCGAGGAGAAGGTGCGCGCCACCCTCTCGGTGCTGCGCAGCGGGCTGCTCAAGGGACTGATCACCGACGAGGTCGTCGCCCGTGCGGTGCTGGACCTGCTCGACGAGGAGACGGACTAGCCACCACGAGCGCAAGCCGACACACGCCACAGCAACGATAACAACGGAAGACGCGCATGGCCGCCAGGCGAGACGAACGTCGCCGGGCCCGACGATCTTCCTCGATGCACCAGGCGGCGCTGCCTCGCCGGGCCGCACGCCAGCTCACAACAAGAGACAACATCATGTCGAGCCCGACCCACGACAATACCAACGCGCGCTTCGACACCGGCCCCGCTGGGGAGGTGCCCCATGCAGGATGACGTGATCGTCGGTCTGGATGCCGGCACCTCGGTGATCAAGGCGGTGGCCTTCGATCGCCAGGGCTGCGAATTGGCCAAGACCCAGTGCGAAAATCGCCTCGAGACCCTTCCCGACGGGGGCGTCGAGCAGAGTCTGCCGGGCACCTGGGAGGCGGCCCGGGCCACGCTCCAGCGCCTGTTCGCCGACCACCCGGCGCTTGTCCCGCGTCTGGCCGCCATCGCGGTGACCGGACAGGGCGACGGCACCTGGATGATCGACGCCAAGGGCCGGCCCGTGGGGGATGCCCTGCTTTGGCTCGACAGCCGCGCCAGCGACATCGTCTCCCACTGGCGGGCGACCCGTACCGGGCCCGAGACCTACCGGCACACCGGAACCGGGCTCAACCAGTCGATCCAGAGCGGCCAGCTGAGCTGGCTCGAACGTCACGATCCCGAGCGCGTCGCCGCGGCGGCCACCATCTTCCATTGCAAGGACTGGCTGTACTTCTGCCTGACCGGCGACCGCGCCACCGATCCGGCCGAGGCAATGTGGACCTACGGCGACTTCCGCAGCGGCGATTACTCGGACACGGTGCTCAATGCGTTCGGCCTGGACAGGTACCGCGAGCGACTGCCGCGGATCGTCGACGGCAGTCGCGAGCACGGTGTCCTCGGCGCCGAGGTGGCCCGCGAGATCGGCGTGACCGAGGGCACACCGGTGGTGCTGGCACCGGTGGACATGCTGGCCACGGGGCTGGGCGCCGGGGTCTATGAGCCCGGCAAGCGAGTGGCCTGCAGCATCATCGGCACCACCGGGGCTCACCTGTGCGTGCGCGAGGATCCGCGCGATATCGTGCTCAGCAATCAGTCCTGCTACACCATGCCGTGCATCGCGCCCGACACCTGGGTCCAGCTGTGTTCCAACATGGCCGCCACTCTCAACCTGGAGTGGTTCCTCAAGGGGCTGAACCAGATGCTCGAGGCGTTGGGCGAAGCGCCACTGACCGCCGAGGGGCTTCTGCCGAGACTCGACGCGGCGCTGGCCACCACCGAGCCGGGGCGGCTGATCTATCACCCCTTCATCTGCGCCAACGGCGAGCGCGGCCCTTTCTTCAACCCCCGCGCCCGGGCCCAGTTCCTGGGACTCTCCACCGAGGTCAACCATCTGCACATGGCGCGGGCCATCTATGAGGGCGTCGCCTTCGCCGCCCGCGATTGCTACCACGCCCTGGAGGCTCACCCGGAGGAACTGCGGCTGACCGGCGGCGCCGCCCAGAGCAGGACGCTGTGCACCATTCTCGCCTCGGTGATGGGCGTGCCGGTGCGCACCCTGACGCGGGGCGAAACCGGCGCGGCGGGCGCCGCCATGGTGGCAAGCCTGTGCCTGGGGCACCACCGCGATCTGGCCGAGGCCTGCCGGACCTGGGTGACCCCCTTCCTGGCCGAGGAATGCGTGTCGCCCGATCCCGCCCTGCAGAACCTCTACGAGCGACTGTTCGGGGTCTATCGCCGTTCCCACACCAATTCGGATGGCTTCTGGCGCCATCTCGAGCGCGTCAACGCCGAACGCTGAAGCGGTCCACGCCATCCCTCGACAGGAGATAACCACCATGCCCGATTCATCCGCCCAGCCTCGGACCCGCGACCGCCGGCCGCTCTACGACCTGCTGATCATCGGAGCCGGCATCAACGGCGCGGGCTTCGCCCGGGACGCCGCCGGCCGCGGCCTGTCCGTCGCCCTGTGCGAGAAGGACGACCTGGCCCAGGGCACGTCGTCGCGCAGCGGCAAGCTGATCCACGGCGGCCTGCGTTACCTGGAGTACTACGAATTCCGCCTGGTGCGCGAGGCCCTCAAGGAGCGCAGCGTCATGCTCAAGAAGGCGCCGCACATCATCTGGCCGATGCGCTTCGTGCTGCCCCACAGCCCCGAGCAGCGTCCGGCCTGGCTGGTGCGCGCGGGCCTGTTCCTCTATGACCACCTGGGCGGAAAGGACGACCTGCTGCCCGGCAGCCGCGGCCTCGACCTGCGTCGCTGCCCGGAAGGCGAGGCGATCAAGGACGACTATCCCAAGGGCTTCGAGTACGCCGACTGCTGGGTGGACGATGCCCGCCTGGTGGTCCTCAATGCGCTCGACGCCGCGCGTCTCGGGGCCAGGGTCTACACCCGTGCCGCCTGCACCCGGGCGACCCGGCTGGCCGATCACTGGGAGGTAGAGCTCACCGATACCCACAGCGGCGAGGTCAGCACGCTCGCCGCCAGGGCGGTGATCAATGCCGCCGGCCCCTGGGTGGACAAGGTGCTCAAGGGCGCCTTCGACCAGGGTGGCAAGGACCGGGTCAAGCTGGTCAAGGGCAGCCACATCGTGCTGCCCAAGCGCTACGCCACCGCCAACTCCTACCTGCTGCAGAACGACGACAAGCGGGTGATCTTCGTCAATCCCTACGAGGGCGACAAGCTGCTGGTGGGCACCACCGACATCGTCTACGAGGGCGATCCGGACCGGGTGGCGATCGACGAGCGGGAGATCGACTACCTGCTCGGCGTGGTCAATCGCTACTTCGAGACTCCCTATAGCCGGGATGACATCCTGACCAGCTTCTCCGGGATCCGGCCGCTGTTCGATGACTCCCGGGATAATCCCTCGGCGGTGACCCGCGACTACGTCTTCGACGTCTCCGACGCCGGTGGCAAGGCGCCGCTGCTGTCGGTGTTCGGCGGCAAGATCACCACCTACCGCAAGCTCGCCGAGCATGGCCTGGACCAGCTCGCGCCCTACCTTCCGGCGATGGGCAAAAGGTGGAACGAGACCGCGCCGCTGCCCGGCGGCGACATGCCGGGGGCCGACTTCGAGGCCTTCCTCGAGGGCCTCAAGCGCGACTACCCCTGGCTCGAGGCGGCCACCGTCACCCGCTACGCCCGCCTCTACGGCACCATCGCCCGGCGGATCCTCGGCGAGGCCAGGGACTACGCGGACCTGGGCGAGCGCCTGGGGGCCGACCTCTACGCCGCCGAGGCGCGCTATCTGGTCGATCACGAATGGGCGCGCAGCGCCGCCGACATCCTCGAGCGACGCACCAAGCTCTACCTGATCATGAGCGAGTCGGAGACCGAGCGGGTCGAGGCCTGGGTGAGTCGGCAGATCGACGCGCCCGAGAGCGCGAGGGCCGCTGCCGGGGTCGACAGCGTCGCCGCCTCCTGAGCCCGACTTGACGCTCACGCCAGTACCGAGATTCCAACAACAGGAGGTCTTTCACCATGAGTGCGTCAACCAATGCCATATCGCTGCCGCGTCCCGGGAAGGGGCGAGGCCTCGCCGCAGCCATCGGCGTCGCGGTCGTCCTGCTGGGCGCCATGGCCCTGGACACCACGGTCATGACAATCGGCTCCCAGGCGGAGGTCGTCGATGATGGCTTCTCGGCCGAACGTTTCGGGGCGGAGCAGTTTCCCGACGTGCAAGCCAGCGTCGAGGAGCGTGCCGTCGAGGCCACTGAACTGGCCGCCGCCATCGCCAAGGACAAGGCGGCGGCCGGCGAGCGCTACGGCGTGGCGGCCGGCATCGGCCCGGTGGTCCCCGTCCGCTTCTCCGGCGTGGTCGGGGAGGGCAAGGCTGGGATCTACACGGTCGATGTCGAGGGCCTTCCCGGCGACCTGACGATCCGGGTCCAGACCGGGCCGGCCATCAACGGCACCGACCTGCGGGATGCCACCGGCACCATTCAGTTCGGCCAGTTCACCAACCAGATCGAGTACCAGAACGCCGGCGCGGCGATCAACGACGAGATGAAGGCGCAGGTGCTGGCGAGTATCGACACCGGGGAGCTCACCGGCCGGACCATCGCGGTCACCGGTGTCTTCAAGCTGATCAATCCGCGCAACTGGCTGGTGACGCCGGTCAGCCTGAGCGTCCAGTGAGCCCGATTTCCCTGAATGACGGATGAGCATGCCATGAACCCGACATTTCAAGAACAAGACACCATCGACGAGGTCATCCTCTCGGCACGCCATATCGCCAAGTCCTTCGGCAACGTCCATGCCCTGAAGTCGGTGAACTTCGATATCCATCGCGGCCAGGTCACGACCCTGTTCGGCGAGAACGGGGCCGGCAAGTCGACGCTGATGAAGATCCTCTCGGGGGTGTTGCAGCCGACCTCCGGCGAGATCCTCCTGGATGGCCGACCGGTGAGTGTCGCCTCGACCACCGAGGCGCAGCGCCTCGGCATCTCGATCATCCACCAGGAGCTGAGTCTCGCCCCCAATCTCAGTGTGCGCGACAACATCTTCATGGGACGCGAGCTGGGGGGGCGGACCGGCATCGACTACGCCGAGGAGGAGCGCCAGACGCGGTCGTTGATGGAAGAGCTGGATGAGCCCATCGATCCGCTGACGCCGGTGGAAGAACTGCGCCTGGGACAGCAGCAGATCGTCGAGATCGCCCGGGCGCTGTCGGTGAACTCGCGCATCCTGATCATGGACGAGCCGACCTCGGCACTCTCCGCCTCGGAGGTGGAAGTGCTGTTCCGGGTGATCCGCGACCTCAAGAGCCGTGGCGTCTCGATCGTCTACATCTCCCACCATCTCGAGGAAGCCCTCACGATTACCGACCATGCCGTGGTGCTGCGCGATGGCACCATGACGGCCTATGCCCCGCGCCGAGACATCGACCTGGAGTGGATCGTGCGCAACATGGTCGGTGAGGGCTTCGATCTCGGCTCGCCACCCAGCGGTTACGGCATGGGCGAGGTCGCCCTGTCGCTGCGCGAGGTGTCCGTCCCGGACACCTCGCTGCCCGATCGGTCGGCCGTCGATCGGTTGTCGCTGGACGTGCGGGCCGGCGAGATCGTCTGCATCTACGGCCTGATGGGCGCCGGGCGTACCGAGCTGCTCGAGAGTGTCGCCGGCCGTCTTCCCCTGACGGGGGGCAGCGTCGTCCTCGGGGGCCGTGACGTCTCGCGGCTGAGCATCGCCGAGCGCATCGAGCAGGGGCTGGTGCTGGTGCCCGAGGACCGCCAGCGCGACGGGCTTGTGCAGACCATGTCGGTGGGCGAGAACCTGTCGCTGGCCAGTATCGGCGCCTTTACCCACCGGCTGTTCACCTCGCGTCGGGAGGAGCAGGCGGTCGTCGAGGAGTCCATCCGCAACGTGCATATCAAGACCGATGGCGGCAGGGCCGAGATCGGCTCGCTGTCGGGGGGCAACCAGCAGAAGGTCGTCATCGGCAAGATGCTGGCCACCCATCCTGACGTCGTGCTGCTCGATGAGCCCAGCCGTGGCATCGACATCGGCGCCAAGGCCGAGGTCTTTCGGTTGCTCAGCGAGGGCGCCCGGCAGGGGCTGGCCGTGGTCTTCACCACCTCCGAGTTCGGCGAATGCCTGAGCATCGCGCACCGGGTGGTGGTGATGAGTCGCGGCCGGATCGCCGCGGAGTTCGGTGCCGACGTCAGCAAGGCCGAGATCATGGCCGCCTCGGACGAGGCCGTGGCCGCCTGAGCCAACAACCAGTGGAGACCATAACAATGACCCATGCCAGCCAAGCTCAACGCGACACCAAGCCGAATGCCAGCGGTGGCGGACTCGACCTGGGACGCCTGCTGCTCGAGGGCAGGGCGTTCTTCGCCCTGATCGCGATCATCCTCATCTTCTCGATCCTGTCGCCGGTCTACTTCTCGGCGAACAACTTCCTGACCATGTCGTCGCATGTGGCGATCTTCGGCCTGCTGTCCATCGGCATGCTGCTGGTGATCCTCACCGGCGGCATCGACCTGTCGGTGGGGTCCACGCTGGGGTTCGCGGGCGTCTTCGCCGGCTTCCTGATGCAGGGGGTGTCGTTCGAGGCCTTCGGCGTCGTGGTCTATCCGCCGGTGTGGGCGGTCGTCATCCTGACCTGCGCGCTGGGCGCCCTGGTCGGCGCCATCAACGGCGTGCTCATCGCCTGTTTCAAGGTGCCGGCGTTCGTCGCCACCCTGGGCATGCTCTACGTCGCCCGCGGCGTCGCCCTGCTGATGACCGATGGCCTCACCTTCAACAACCTCGGCGGCAGCCCGGAGCTTGGCAATACCGGCTTCGACTGGCTGGGCTTCAATCGGCTGTTCGGCGTACCGGTCGGCGTGCTGATCCTGGCGGCCGTGGCCATCGCCGCCATGCTGGCGCTGTCGCGCACCCCCTTCGGTCGCTGGGTGTATTCCACCGGCGGCAACGCCCGGGCGGCGGAGCTGTCCGGCGTGCCGGTCAAGCGCGTGCAGGTGTCGGTCTATGTGCTGTCGGGGATCTGCGCCGCCATCGCCGGCCTGGTGCTGTCGTCGCAGTTGACCTCGGCGGGGCCGACCGCGGGCACCACCTATGAGCTGACCGCCATCGCTGGCGTGGTCATCGGCGGGGCAGCGCTGACCGGCGGCCGCGGCAACGTGCGGGGTACCCTGCTCGGGGCCTTCGTGATCGGCTTCCTGTCCGACGGGCTGGTGATCATCGGCGTCTCGTCCTACTGGCAAACCGTGTTCACCGGGGCCGTCATCGTGCTCGCCGTGCTGCTCAACAGCATCCAGTACAAGGGCCGCAAGAAGCCGCGCCCGGCGACTTCCGGCGGTCAGACGTCTTCCTCGCCACAGCGTGCCGCGGCCTGACCGGCGCCAACCGCTGTCGCAAACCCAGCCGATGCATCGGCATTACAACCACAACAGTAAGGAAGGTCCACCATGTTCAAGACTGGAAAGCACCTGCTGATCGCCGCCCTCGCCGTAAGCGCGCCGCTCTTCGCCGGCGCCGCTGCGGCCCAGGACAAGGGGCTCATCTCGATCATCGTCAACGATAACTCCAACCCCTACTGGTTCACCGAGGGCAAGATCGCCCGGGAGACCGCCGAGGAGTTGGGCTACGAGGCCAACGTGAGTTCCCACAAGGGGGATACCAATACCGAGAGCCGCCAGATCGATACCGCTATCACCAACCAGGCCGAGGCGATCATCCTCGACCCGGCCAACTCCGACGGCTCCATCGGCGCCGTGCGCAAGGCCGTCGACGCCGGGATCCCGGTGTTCATCGTCAACGCCGAGATCAACCAGCAGGGGCTGGCCGAGGCGCAACTGGTATCCAACAACGCCCAGGGAGCGGCCCTGGGCGCCCAGCAGTGGGTTGCGAGCGTCGGCGAAGGGGCAGGGTACGTCGAACTCAAGGGCGCGCCCTCCGACAACAACGCCGCGACGCGCTCGAACGGCTACCAGACCGTGCTCAGCCAGTACCCGACCCTGGAACGGGTCGGCGTGGACGTCGCCAACTGGGATCGCACCCAGGGCTACAACAAGATGCAGAGCCTGCTGCAGGCCAATCCCGACATCGACGGCGTGATCAGCGGGAACGACGAGATGGCGCTCGGCGCGATCGCCGCACTCAAGGAGGCGGGCAAGCTCGACGAGGTGGTCGTCGGTGGCTTCGATGGCTCACCCGATGCGATCGATGCGGTCAAGGCCGGCGAGATGGCCTACACGGTGCTGCAGCCGGTGGCCATCTTCTCCGAGCAGGCGGTACGCCTGGCGGACCAGTTCATTCGCACCGGCGAGACCGGTCTCGGCAGCGAGAAGAAGCTCTTCGACTGCATGCTGGTCACCTCGGACAACGTGGATCGCTACACCGCGCCCTTCGTACTCGCGCAGCAGTAGCCTACCCCTGGAGGCGGCCATTTCCGCCTCCGCGGTTCCTTCCCTCCGTGCCGCCGGGTCCGCCCGGCGGCGCTTGCGTGTCCAGGGGGCTCCACCCCGTGATCTCGAATCCTGTCCCGGCGATGCCTATGAAGCGACACTGCCCGGCGCGGGGCCGGGCAGTGTCGTGGGGGAGTTCAGAAGGCACGGGGCGTGCGTCAGCCGGCCAGTCGCCGGGCCCGGCGGTGGTTCTCCAGCGTCATGGCGCAGGCATCGGCGGCCTCGCGTCCCTTGATCACGAAGTGCTCGTGGAAGAACGCCGTGTGGGTGGCGTGCTCGTGGAAATGGTGCGGGGTGAGCACCACCGACAGCACCGGCACCTCGGTGTCGAGCTGGACCCGCATCATGCCGTCGATCACCGCCTGGGCAACGAAGTCGTGGCGGTAGATGCCGCCATCGACCACGAAGCCGGCGGCGACGATGGCGGCATAGCGGCCACTGTTGGCCAGCAGCTTGGCCTGCAGGGGGATCTCGTAGGCGCCGGCGACGCTGAAGACCTCGATCCGATCGGCGTCGATGCCGTGCCTCTCGGCGAGGGTGGTCGTGAACGCCTCGCGGGCCTGGCCGACGATATCGTTGTGCCAGCTGGCCTGGATGAAGGCGATGCGGGGGGCGTGACTGGGGGTGGACTGATTCATGGTTTTCCTCGTTGATATCACCAGAATCAGGGCATGCGGGATCGACCGCCAGGCGCCACCGGCACCCGTCGATCGAGCCATTCTCTTCCATCCGGACTATCACCGTCGGCTTCGGAATCACACCGAATCTGCTGACCCCGGTCGTGACCGCGTCGGTGGGGAACCGCACGCCGGCCGTCACGGGCGCTCGCGGGCTGAGGCCAAAGAGCCATTACCGCCGGTGGGGACTTTCACCCCGCCCTGAGAACAATGACCGCGGCCGGGCGCCTGAGGTGCCTGGCCACGGTCGGAACATTGTATGCGGCGCCATCAGGCGCCGCCAGACTCTTCGCTGTTGGCATCGAGGATTCGGCGTCGGCCGGACCCTCGCTGTCGTTATCAGGCGGCTCGCCGGGTCAGCAGCCGCTCGGTCGCGACGATGACGTTGTCGACGCCGAAGCCGAAGTGCCTGAACAGGTCTTCCGCCTTGCCGGACTCACCGAAGCGGTCCATGCCGATCACCTCGCCGTCCAGGCCCACGTACTTGTACCAGCCGTCACGATGGCCGGCTTCGACGGCGACCCGCGCGGTGACCCCCGCCGGCAGTACCGACTGGCGATAGGCGGCGTCCTGAGCATCGAAGGTGTCGCAGGAGGGCATGGAGACCACCCGGACCGCCCGGCCCCGGGCCTCGAGTTCGGTGGCGGCGTCCATGGCCAGGCCGACCTCGGCACCGGTGGCGATCAGGATCGCCTCGGGGGTGTCCTCGCAATCCTTGAGCACGTAGCCGCCGCGCTCGATATTGGCCACCTGATGCTGGTCGCGGGGCTGGTGGGCCAGCGCCTGGCGCGACAGTACCAGCGCGGTGGGGCCGGCGTGGCGCTTGAGCGCGACGTGCCAGGCGGCGGCGGTCTCCACCGCGTCGCAGGGCCGCCAGGTGGAGAGGTTGGGCGTGGAGCGCAGGGTGGCCAGCTGTTCCACCGGCTGGTGAGTGGGGCCATCCTCGCCCAGGCCGATGGAGTCGTGGGTAAACACGTGGATCGCCCGCAAGCCCATCAGCGCCGCCATGCGCACGGCGTTGCGCATGTACTCCATGAAGATCAGGAAGGTGGCGCCATAGGGGATGAAGCCGCCGTGCAGCGCGATGCCGTTGATGATCGCGCCCATGCCGAACTCGCGCACCCCGTAGTGCAGGTAGTTGCCGTCTGGGGAGCCCTCAGCGGGGTGGGTGGAAGAGCCGGCGCTGATCGCCTGGGCGCCGTCCCAGACGGTCAGGTTGGACGGGGCCAGGTCGGCGCTGCCGCCGAGCAGCTCCGGGAGCTGCAGGCCGAGCTCGTTGAGGCAGTTGAGCGACGCCTTGCGGCTGGCGAGAGTTTCGCCCTTGGCCTGGGCCTGCTCGATCAGCGCCTCGCTGGTCAGCTCGGCGGGCAGCTCGCCCTTCTGGCGACGCAGGAACTCGCGGGCCAGCTCGGGGTAGGCCGCGGCGTAGCGGTCGAAGCGGGTCTTCCAGTCGGCCTCGCGCGCGGCGCCGCGCTCGCGGGCGTCCCAGCTCCGGTAGATGGCCTCGGGGATATGGAAGGGGGCGTGCGGCCAGTTCAGACGCTCACGGGCCGCGGCGACCTCGTCCTCGCCCAGCGCCGCGCCGTGGCATTCCTCCTTGCCCTGCTTGTTGGGCGCGCCGAAGCCGATGATGGTCTTGCAGATGATCAGGCTGGGCCTGTCGTCGTGGCTGCGGGCCAGCTCGATGGCGGCCTTGACCTCGTCGGGCTTGTGGCCGTCGACGCCGGGCACCACGTGCCAGCCGTAGGCCTCGAAGCGCTTGGCGGTGTCGTCGGTGAACCAGCCCTCGACCTCGCCGTCGATGGAGATGCCGTTGTCGTCGTAGAAGGCGATCAGCTTGCCCAGCCCCTGGGTGCCGGCCAGCGAGCACACCTCGTGGGAGATGCCCTCCATCAGGCAGCCGTCACCCAGGAAGCAGTAGGTGTGGTGGTCGACGATGGCGTGGCCGGGGCGGTTGAACCGGGCGGCCAGGGTGCGCTCGGCCAGCGCCATGCCCACGGCGTTGGCCAGGCCCTGGCCCAACGGGCCGGTGGTGGTCTCCACCCCCGGCGTGTAGCCCAGCTCGGGGTGGCCCGGGGTGCGCGAGTGCAGCTGGCGGAAGTGCTGCAGGTCCTGAAGGCCCAGGTCGTAGCCGGTCAGGTGGAGCAGGGAATAGAGCAGCATGGAGCCGTGGCCGTTGGACAGCACGAAGCGGTCGCGGTCGGCCCAGTGGGGGTTGGCCGGGTTGTGCTCGAGGAAGTCGTTCCACAGCACCTCGGCGATGTCGGCCATGCCCATGGGGGCACCGGGATGGCCGGACTTGGCCTTCTGGACGGCATCCATGGACAGGGCGCGGATGGCATTGGCCAGTTCGAAACGGGTCGGCATGACGGCATTCCTGTGGTCAGTGGGCGGCGAGACGCTCGGCGATCAGGCGCTCGAGGTGTGCCTGATCCTCGGCGAAGCGGCGGATGCCCTCGGCCAGCTTGTCGTTGGCCATGGCGTCCTGGTTGTGGCCCCAGCGGAACGCGGGCTCGCCGAGCGGCGCCGGGCGCTGGGCACGGCCGTCTTGTATCTCGACCCCACGCGCCACTTCCCCCTCGTTGGCAGCCAGCTCCTCGAGCAACGCCGGCGAGATGGTCAGCCGGGGGCAGCCGGCCAGCGCCAGCACCTGGCCGGTGTTGCGGAAGCTGGCCCCCATCACCACGGTGTTGAAGCCGCCTTGGCTGACCCGCTGGCAGACGCTCCGCACGAACTGCACGCCGGGGTCGGTCTCGGGAGTGAAGTCCTGGCCGGTCGCCTGCGTGTACCAGTCGGTGACCCGGCCGACGAATGGCGAGACCAGAAAGACGCCGGCATCGAAGCAGGCCTGGGCCTGGGCCTCGCTGAACAGCAGGGTCAGGTTGCAGTTGATGCCTTCCTTCTCCAGCACCTCGGCGGCGCGGATGCCCTCCCAGGTGGAGGCCAGCTTGATCAGCACGCGTTCCCGCGACACGCCGCGCCGCTCGTACAGCTCGACCAGCTCGTGGGCCTTGCGGATGCTGGCCTGGGTGTCGAAGGACAGCCTGGCGGCCACCTCGGTGGAGACCCGGCCGGGCACCACCTGGGCGATCTCGCTGCCCATGGCCACGGCGAGGCGGTCTACGGCCTGTTCGGACTGGGCCTGGCGATCGCCGCCCTCGGCCTGGATCGCCGCCAGCTCTTCATCGATCAGCGGCTGGTAGTCGGGCAGTTCGAAGGCCTTGAGGATCAACGAGGGATTGGTAGTGGCGTCCTGGGGCTGGTAGCGCCGGATGGCAGTCAGGTCGCCGGTGTCGGCGACCACCAGGGAGAGCTGCTTGAGCGCGTCGAGTCGAGTCGACATGGGTACCTCCTGGGGCGTTGTCGTTTGGTGCTGGTTTGTATTTGATCTTATTGCGTTCAAATGATTGGGGTTGGTTGGGGGTGTGTCAAGCTTGTGTTGCGTTACAGGATACGACATTGGTCGTATGAATAGAGGGAACACTCCCAGGGTATTTAAGTTAATTTATTGAAATAAATGGTTTATACGAGTGGTGATAGGGTGTGACGCTGAAGGAGTGGTGGTGCTGTTCGTATGATCTCTGTCTTTACAAATGTTTGGCTGGTGTTATTTTGAATCCCAGGTCCTGGTCGGCGAGGCAAGCGGCCGGGTCATGATTTCCCATCCATAGAGAGGTAACCGCCATGTCCTGCAACGACACCCCCCTGCGGATCGCCATCGGTGGTGATGAGGCCGCCTTCCAGCTCAAGGAGGTGCTGATCGAGCATCTGGGATCGCTGGAATATGTCGTGGAAGACTTCGGCACCTACAATGCCGAGCCGATCCTGTATCCCGATGTGGCGGTCGCGGTGGCCCAGGCGATCGGCGAGGGACGCTTCGATCGCGGTATCCTGGTGTGCGGCACTGGCATCGGCGTGGCGATCGCCGCCAACAAGGTGCCGGGCATTCGCGCCGCCCAGGCTCACGACACCTATTCCGCCGCCAAGGCCAGAACCAGCAACGATGCCCAGATCGTCACCCTGGGGGCGCGCGTGGTGGGGCCGGAGCTGGCCAAGAGCATCGTCGAGGCCTTCCTGGCCAGCGACTTCCCCGGTGGTCCCTCGGCCGCCAAGCTGGCACGCATCCGCGACTACGAGAGCGGTCTGGAGCGTCCCCGGCTGTGAGCGGGTCATGGGGTGCCGTCAACGACAGCAAGCAGCTCACCAGCGCTTTGACATGGCACGAGCGTGATGGGCGCAGTCGGCAACAGGAGCCGCCAGCCAGCCGGCGCCCATGATTCCAACAACAGAGTCAAAGTCCCGGCATGTCCCGTCAGGTGACACGGTCGCCACCGACCCGAGGACATGCCCGGCCGCGAGGAAAACAACATGAGTAGCACGGCCATCGCATATGTCGCGCGGGAGTCCGTCTTCGACCGGCTCGGCATCCCGCATGCCCTGCGCTGGGGGTTCCTGGGCGTTCTGATGTTCATGACCGGCAACGGCGTGGAGTCGAACTTCATCGCGCCGCACATGCAGCAGGCGCTCGGGGCCTCGGGGGCCGGCCTGGTGCCCACCATCATCACCATGTATGGCGTGGCGGTGATCATCGCCTCCTATCTCTCCGGCACGCTGGCGGACCTGTTCGGCCCGCGGCGCGTGATGCTGCTGGGCTTCCTGGTCTGGATCGCCTTCGAGCTGCTGTTCCTGGTCGCACTCACCGTCGAGTCGCTGGCGCTGGTGTTCATCGCCTATTGCTTTCGCGGGTTCGGCTTCCCGCTGTTCGCCTTCGGCTTCCTGGTGTGGGTCAACGCCATCGTGCCGCGCCAGCGCAACGGTGCCGCCGTCGGCTGGTTCTACGTGATGTTCACCGGCGGCCTGCCGACCCTCGGCACCCTGTTCGCCTACTTCTCGATCCCCGCCTTCGGCGATGACTTCCTCGGCGAGCGCAGCACCCTGTGGGCCTCGATGGTGCTGGTGACCCTGGGCTTCCTGCTGGTGTGGCTGGGGGTGCGCGAGCCCACCGGGCGTCGCCGCCTGGCGCCGGCGCACGAGAGCGCAGGACGGGTGATGGCCAGCGGCCTGAGCCTGACGGCGCGCAATCCGCGTGTGTTGATGGGCTTTCTGGTGCGACTGATCAATACCGCGCCGGTATTCGGCATGTTCATCATCATGCCGGCGGTGATCGCCGATGAGCTCGGCTGGGGGCAGTCGCGCTGGCTGATGATGACGGTGATCGTCTACGCCGGGAACATCCTGTTCAATGCCGCCTTCGGCGCCCTGGGCGACAAATGGGGCTGGCAGCGCACGGTGCGCTGGTTCGGCGTGGTCGGCTCGGCGCTGGGGCTGCTGGCCTGGTGGTACGTGCCGCACCTGGTGCCGGCGGGCTCCGAGTGGGGCTACTACCTGTCGGTGGCGGCGGGCACGCTCTTCGGCATCCTGCTGGCCGGGTTCGTGCCCATGGGCGCGATCATGCCGGCGCTGGTGCCCGATCACAAGGGGGCGGCCATGGCCATGTACACCACCGCCGCCGGCGGGGCCGCCTTCCTCGGCGCCGCCGTGGTGGCCCTGGTGCAGCCCTGGGGCGGCAATGCCGGTGTGGTCTGGGCCTTCGTGGCGCTCTATGGTGCGGCCTTCGTGATGCTGTCCTGGCTGCGCGTGTCGCAGGATGGTGAAGCGGCGATGGGCTGATGCCGTCATCGGTGCGGCGCAGCGTCGGCAGGGTGGATCCCCTGCGGCACGGCGTGGTCCGCCGTCATGTGCGGCGGGGCTCGGGGCAGGCGGCGGTCGATGTGCTATCGTATGGCGCCTTTCGCCACGACATTCGACCATCAGGGACGCGCGCGATGAACGATCGCCAGGACAACCCCGACATCGATCTGATGACCGAGATCGCCACCCTCTACTATGTGGAGGGCGAGACGCAGGAGGTCATCGCCAAGCGCCTGGGCATCTCGCGGGTCAGGGTCGGGCGCCTGCTCAAGCGGGCGCAGGCGGAGGGTATCGTCGATGTGCGCGTGCGCCAGCATCCCGCCGTGAGCGCCGAGATCGAGCAGGAGCTCAAGCGCCGCTTCGGCCTCAAGCGGGCGTTGATCGCCCTGGACAACGGCGATGTCGATGCCCAGCGTGCCTCGGTGGCCAGCCTGGTCGCCGACCATCTGTCACGCCGCCTGGAAGACGGCAGCATCGTGGCGGTGGGCATGGGGCGCAACGTAGGGGCGGTGGCCGACAACGCCTTCGACCACGGCGAGCGCCACTGCTCCTTCGTCTGTGCCATCGGCGGTTCACTGCGGGCCGGCGAGTACATGAACCCGGACCACATCTGCCGGCGACTGGCGCTGAAATACGGCGGCGACAGCGAGACCCTCTATGCGCCCGCTCTGGTGCAGAACGCCGAGTTGCGTGACGCCCTCTATGACAATCCCACGGTGCGCCAGACCCTGGACCGGGCGCGACGCGCCGATGTCGCGCTGATCGGCGTCGGTGACGTCAGCGAGGACAGCAACATGGTGCGCATGGGGTGGTTCTCGCCCCAGGAGATCGCCGAGGCCCGCTTGTCCGGTACCGTAGGCGACATGATGGGCTATGACTTCATCGATATTCATGGCCAGCCGTCGACTACCCCCATGCAGGGGCGCGTGGTGGGCCTGACCATCGCCGACCTGGCGCGCATCCCCGATGTCATCGCCATCGCCAGCGAGAACACCAAGGCGGTGGGCATTCTCGGGGCGGTGCGTACCGGGGTGATCGACACCCTGGCCACCAGTGCCACTAACGCCCACACGATCATTCGCCTCGACGAGGCGACGGCCACCGAAGGCTGAGCCTCGCCGTCAGTGGGCGATGCCGGGGATCTCCACCTGGCGCGGGCAGGCCGTCCCGTCCGACGCGAAGAGGTGGCAGTGGTCGCCGGCCAGCCCCAGCACGACGGCCTGGTGCTCCTCGAGATGGGCCAGGCCGTCCAGGCGCTGGGTCAGGGTGCCCTCGACGCCTTCGACCTGCAGGTGGGCGAGCGTCTCGTAGCCGAGCTTCTCGGCCACCATCAGCCGCGCCGTCAGCCGTGCCTCGCCCTGGTCGGGCGTCACGAAGTCCTCGGCGCGCACGCCCAGGGTGGCGGTCTCGCCGGCCGCGAGGCCGCGGCCGTCCACCGCCACGGCCAGCGTCTCGCCGGAGGGCAGGCGCACGCCGGTGCGCCGCGGGCCCGGGTCGACCACCGTCACCGGCAGGGTGTTGATGCGCGGTGAGCCGATGAACTCGGCCACCTCCAGGGTGTGCGGGAAGTGGTAGAGCGACAGCGGCGCGCCGACCTGGGCGATGCGGCCGCTCGAGAGCAGCACGATGCGGTCGGCCAACGTCATGGCCTCCACCTGGTCGTGGGTCACGTAGATCATGGTGGCGCCCAGGCGCTTGTGCAGCTCGGCGATCTGCACCCGCATCTCGACCCGCAGCGAGGCGTCGAGGTTGGACAGTGGCTCGTCGAACAGGAACACCGCCGGCTCCTTGACCAGGGTGCGGCCGATCGCCACCCGCTGGCGCTGGCCGCCGGAGAGGTCCTTGGGCTTGCGCTCGAGCAGCTCGGTGAGCTGCAGGATGCCGGCGGCGTGCTCGACCCGGCGGCGGATCTCGGCCTTGTCGGTGCGCGCCAGCTTGAGGCCGAAGGCCATGTTCTCGGCCACCGTCATGTGCGGGTAGAGCGCATAGGACTGGAAGACCATGCCGATGTCGCGTTCCTGGGGCGGGATCTCGTTGATCCGCTCGCCGTTGAGGCACATCTCGCCGCGGGTGATGTCCTCGAGCCCGGCGACCATGCGCAGCAGGGTCGACTTGCCGCAGCCCGAGGGGCCGACGAAGACCACGAATTCGCCGTCGTTGATGGTCAGGTCGATGTCCCGTGAGATCTCGACGCCGTCATAGTCCTTGCCGATGCTTTCGAGTGTCAGACGTCCCATTGCGCATCCTCCTCGTCGGATTGCGGGCAGCGGGCGATGGCGATGCCATACGCCGGCAGAGTGAGAGTGCCGTCCTGCCAGGCGCCGTTGACCATCGCCGGCGCCTCCTCGAGGCCCTGGGCCTGGCGTGGGGCCGGCAACTCGCGGGGCTCATCGGCGAAGTTCAGCGCCACCAGCAGACGGCTGCCCTGATGAGTGCGCTCGAGGCACAGCACCTCGTCACGCACCGGGTGGTAGCGAATCTCGCCCTTGACCAGGGCCGGCTGGGTGCGGCGGAAGGCCAGGAAGGCGCGAGTGGCGTTGAGCAGCGAGTCGGAGTCGGCCTCCTGCCGGTCCACGGCCAGGCCCCGGTGGGCATCGGGCACCGGTAACCAGGGGGTGGCCCGGGAGAAGCCGCCCTGGCGGGCGTCGGCCTGCCAGGGCATGGGCGTGCGGCAGCCATCGCGGCCCTTGTAGGCCGGCCAGAAGGTGATGCCGGCGGGGTCGACCAGTTGCTCGAAGGTCAACTCGGCCTCGGTCTGGCCCAGCTCCTCGCCCTGGTAGAGGCAGACACTGCCGCGCTGGGTGAGCAGGAAGACCAGGTAGAGGCGCAGCTTTGCTGCGTGGCCCTCGGCGTCCCAGCGGGTGGCCAGCCGGGTGACGTCGTGGTTGCCCAGCGCCCAGCACGGCCAGCCGTCACCGATGCGCGCCTCCATGGTGGCGAGCGTCTCGCGCAGGAAGGCCGGGTCATGGCGATCGCCGAGCAGGTCGAAGGAATAGGCCATGTGCAGCCGGTTGCCGCCCTGGGTGTATTCGGCCATCACGCCCAGCGAGTCGTCGTCGCCGACCTCGCCGACGCTGGTGGTGCCGGGATACTCGTCGAGCAGCGTCCTCAGCCGCTCCAGGAAGGCCAGGTTCTCCGGCTGGGTCTTGTCGTACAGGTGCAACTGGTAGCCGTAGGGATTATCCGGGCGCACCCCGATGAAACCCTCCACGATCTCCTCGCGGGGCGGGTTGTCCTTGAGCTCGCCGTGGGTGCAGAAGTTCACCGCATCCAGGCGGAAGCCGTCGACGCCGCGCTCCAGCCAGAAGCGCACCTCGCCGAGGATGGCCTCGACCACCTCGGGGTGGCGGAAGTTGAGGTCCGGCTGCTCGACCAGGAAGTTGTGCAGGTAGTACTGGCAGCGGCGGGTGTCCCACTGCCAGGCGCTGCCGCCGAAGATCGCCTGCCAGTTGGTGGGCGGGGCGCCGTCGGGCCGAGGGTCGGCCCACACGTACCAGTCGGCCCTGGGGTTGTCGCGGCTCTGTCGGCTCTCCTGGAACCAGGCATGCTGGTCGGAGGTGTGGGAGAGCACCTGGTCGATGGTGACCTTGAGCCCCCGGGCGTGGGCGGCCTCCACCAGGCGGTCGAAGTCCGCCAGGGTGCCGAACATCGGATCGACGCCACGGTAGTCACTGACGTCGTAGCCGAAGTCCTTCATCGGCGAGGTGAAGAAGGGCGACAGCCAGATGGCATCGACATTCAGCGAGGCGATGTAGTCGAGCTTGTCGATCACGCCCTGCAGGTCGCCGATGCCGTCGCCATTGGTGTCCAGGAAGCTGCGCGGGTAGATCTGGTAGATCACCGCGCCGCGCCACCAGTCGGCGCCCTGGCGGCCGAGGTACTGGGAGGTGTCAGTGGTCATGGGCCTTGTCCTTGTCGTGGATCTCGATGGCGGGCGCGGTTGCGTGCCGCCACGCGGGGCGCCCGCCGCACGGGAGGAGCTGTCGATCCATGGTGGCGGGAGTACCGACGAGAGAGATCCTCCCGTCGGGGACCAGGCAGGCGTAGGCGGGGGGAGGAGGGGGAGTGACTACTCCCCCTGGATACGAGTGAGGAGGTCGCCGGCCAGGGCGATGGCCTCCTCGCGGCGGCGGATGTTCTGTTTCTGGTAGAGGCTGCGGATGTGCGTCTTGACGGTGGTGGGGGCCACCGAGAGCTGCTCGGCGATCTGCTCGTTGGACAACCCGGCGTGGATCAGGCCGAGGATCTGCCATTCGCGCCGGGTCAGTGGCGAGGTGCGAATCAGTTCGGGCACGTCGGGGCGGGCGACGATGTCGGCGATCACGGTGTCGTCGAGCATCAGGCGCACCGCGCGACCGAAGTCGCGCTGGCGGCCGGCCAGCTCGATCAGGCGCTCGGCCCGCGCGCGGGACAGCTCATCGAGCCCGCCGTCCTCGAGCAGGGCCCCGAGCATGTCGACCAGCGGCTTGCCCAGGCGCAGGAAGCTGCCGATGAGGGCCGTGCGCGAGGCCAACTCGAGGGCACTCGCCATGTGGGCCAGCGCCGCTGCCTCGTGGCCGCATTGCCATTCCAGCGCCGCCAGGCACAGCCGGTTGCGGTTGGCATCGGTGACCAGCCCGAAGCGCCGGGTCTGTGTCTCCAGGGTCTCCAGCAGGGCCCGGGCCTCGTCGGTGTGGCCGAGCAGCATCAGCGCCCGGGCATGATTGCGCACGTTGGCCTGGGCGAAGTGGTTGCTGGCGGTGTCGGGCTCGGCGGGCGGCGCCTCCTGCAGCCAGCGGGCCACGGCGTCGCGGTCGTCGTTGGCCTGCCACCAGGCCAGCAGGGTGGCGTGGGCGTTGGCCCGCCAGTCGATGTGATAGTCGCCGTCGGCGAGGATCTTGCGGATGCGGCGGATGTGGTCGGCACACTGCGCCTGGTCGCCGCGGGCCTGGGCGACCTTGGCCAGGACGACGTGGCACTGCAGGGTCCAGTGCTCGCCCTGATTGTCGAGCACGGCGATACCGGCCAGCGCCGCCTGCTCGGCCTCGTCCAGGCGGTGCCATTCCCACAGCAGCTGGCTGCGGATGCGGTACAGGAACTCGGCCACCGGCAGGCGATCCAGGACGCAGTGCTCGATATGCGCGAAGGCGCGCTCCTGGATATCGAAGGCGGCCTGCAGCCGACCCTGGGCGACCAGGGTCTCCGAATGGTGGCACAGCGCCCATAGCATCAGCTGGTCATCGCCGATGTGCCTGGCCTCCTGTTCCACCGCCTGGATGCGGGTCAGCGACTCCTCGAGATGGCCCTGGACGAAGCGTGACTCACAGAGAATGGCGCCAGCCGAGACCGGGGTGGCGGCCAGGTAACGCGCCGGCAGGGTGAGGGCATGTTCGGCCAGCGGGGCGGCCCGCTCGGCGTCGCCCTGGTTGATCGCCAGTTGCGCGCGCAGGGTGGCGAACTCGGCGGCGAGTTCCTGCCAGGCGGGTTCGTCGAGTTGGGCCTCGATCCAGCCGATGGCCTGGGCGGTACGGTTGAACTGGTACTGGGCGTGCGAGACCCAGCCGTGGATCAGCGTGAGGCGTGGCGAGGCGCCGACACGCGGCTCGCCGAGTGTCGCCAGGGCCCGCGCCAGCAGCGCGAAGTGGCCGTGGGCCAGCAGGTAGGGGCCCTGATCCTCGATCAAGGCCACCAGGGCGTCGGGGTCGTCGGCCTCGATGGCCTGGGCCAGCGCCAGGGCCGGGTCGCCCAGCGCCAGCCAGGCCTGGCTGGCGCGGCCGTGGAGCCGGCGCTGGGTGTCCAGGCTCAACTCGTGGCGGCGGTGACGCAGGTACTGTGCGAACAGGACATGGAAGCGGCACCACTGGTCGTGGGGGTCGGGGCGATGCAGGAACAGGCCGGTCTGCTCCAGGGCCTCCAGGCGCTGGGTGACCCGGTCGCCGTCCAGCAGTCGTGCCACCAGCGGCGGCGAGAATCGCTCCAGCACCCCGAGCCGCAGCAACAGTTCCTGGTCGGAAGCGTCGAGGCTGGCGTTCAGCAGGTCGTCGAACCAGGCCACGAAGTCCGGATGCGCCCCGGACAGGCGCTCGAGCAGCGCATCGAAGCCGGCCCGGGTGGTGGTGCGCTCGATCAGCCAGGTCAGGGCCATCGGCCAGCCCTCGGTGAGGCGCAGGGCACGCTCCAGGCTGACACGAGTCGGCGGGAAGCTGAGCTGCTCGGCGCACAGGGTCTGCGCCTCCTCCTGGTCGAGGGCCAGCTGTGCCACGTCGATCTCCTCCAGTTCGCCGCGCAGTCGCATGGCCGGCAGGCCCAGGGCGGGGCGGGAGCGGGACACCAGCGTCAGGGTCAGCCAGCGCGGCTGATGGCGCAGCCAATGAGCCAGCCCCTCGAGAATGGTGGGATGACGGATGTGCTCGAACTCGTCGATCACCAGCCGACAGGGTGAGGCTTCGGCGGGCAGGCCGGCCAGCCAGGCCTCCAGCTGCGCATCGAAGGGGAGGGCGTCATCCACTGCCGGCAGCGAGACCGCCAGGTGCTCGCGGCACAGCCGCGCGAGGGCGGCGGCGAAATAGGCGGCGAAGCGCGCCGGCTCGTCATCGCAGGCATCCAGGCGCAGCCAGCTTGCCGTCTGCTCCAGGGCGGGCAGCCGCTCGGCGACCAGGGTGCTCTTGCCGTAGCCCGGGGGCGCCATGACCAGCAGTACCCTGACGCGCTCGTCGAGGACGAAGTGATCGTTGAGGCGCGGTCGGGCCACCAGTGAGATGGGCAATGGCGGGGGCGCGAGCTTTTCCTGGATCAGCGGCATCGGGACTCCCGAGACGAGCATGGCTGGCCGGGTATTATGCCCGAGAGGCCGGCGGGACCGATGATGGCTACGACGAAGGTCCAAGGTGAGAACGTCACCCTCAGGGCCCGGCAGGCGCCGCCGCGCCGGGCCCGCGTCGCGGATTCCTCAGTCGCCGCCCGAGGCGGCCCCGCCGACCATGCCGCTGCGCAGCCCCTCCCGGGGGGCCTGCGAGCGGAGGTGGTTGGCCACGGCGTCTTCGGGGGAGCCGGCCATCTCGCGGAACATGCCCATGGAGCCGAGCAGGGCGGAGGACTCGTAGGGCACGAAGACCCGCTCGCCGTGCTGGGCCATGGTGGGCAGGGCCTTGATATAGCTCTGGCCCAGCAGGTAGCCCACCACGGTGCGCTTGTTCTCCTCGCTGGCGCCGATGGCGCCCAGCACCAGCTTGATCGACTCCTGCTCCCCCTGGGCGCGCAGGATGGCCGATTCCTTGTCGCCCTGGGCGTTGAGGATCGCCGACTCCCGCTGGCCCTGGGCCTTGGCGATGGCCGCCGCCTTCTCGCCCTCGGCCTCGGTCACGGTGGCCCGGCGTCGGCGCTCGGCGGCCATCTGCAGGCGCATGGCGGACTCCACCTCCTCGGGCATGGCGATGTCCTGCACCTCGACCCGGGAGATCTTCACCCCCCACTTGGAGGCGGCCTCCTCCATGGAGGACTGGATCTCGTTATTGACCTCGGCACGCGACTCGAACAGCTTGTCGAGTTCCATCTTGCCGACCACCGAGCGCAGGGTAGTCTTGGCCAGCACTTCCACCGCCTGGCTTATGTTCTCCACCTCGTAGACGGCGCGCTTGGGATCGATGATCTGGTAGTAGAGGGCGCCATTGATGGTGACCGTGACATTGTCGGTGGTCACCACCGGCTGGCCGGGGAAGTCCATCACCGTCTCGCGGCGGTCGATGCGGGTCTCGTCACTGGTGATGGCCTGGTAGTCCTCGCCGAGCTTGCGGTAGCGGATCATGGTGATGGCGCGAGGCTGCTCGATGAAGGGGATGATGATGTTGATGCCGCTCTCCAGGAGCCGGCTGAACGACCCCAGGCGCTCGATGACCATCACCTCGGACTGGCGGACGACCACCAGGCCCTTGGCGATGATCAGGATGCCGATGACGACGATGATCAGGCTGAGAATCAGCCCCGGATTGACGGGCAGGTCCATGCTCATTGCTCCTTGGAAGTGGCGAGGCGGACGACGGCCGTGGTGCCGTCGAACTCCTCGAAGATCACGCGGGTCCCCACCGGCGGGTCGGTATCGCCGCTGCCGGCGAGGCGGATCCGATAGAAGTCGCCATTGATCTTGATGCCGCAGGCACCGTCGAAGTCGCGCGCCAGGACCGTGAAGGCCCGGCCCTTCTCCACGCCGGTGCCGGTGGTGCCGTAGGCCACGCCCCTGGGCGAGAAGCGGGGACGAATCACCATGATTGCCAGCGGCGCCAGCAGGCCCGAGAACACGCCCATCCCCAGCAGCTGCCATGACAGGGAGAGGCCCAGTGCAGCGAGGGCGGCGGTCAGGGCGGCCGCCACCCCCAGGGCCAGCAGCAGCAGGGCGCCCGAGGTCAACTCGGCGAGCCCCAGCAGCAGGGCAATGGCCAGCCAGGCATAGGCGGGATTCCAGTCCATGTGGACTCCGTGGTGTCGTGTCTGCGGTGTGGTGGCACCGCCAGCCAGAGGGCGATCGCCTCGCCGGGAGGTCCCCAGCCCATTATTAGCATAATGTGGTGCATTGGACCTGCAGGATTTTCCACGTCGGCTTAACTAGATTGACACCTTGAGGGCGTATCACTTGTGGCCCGTCACCGCCGATCATCAGAGGAAAGACGTCATGGCCTTCAATCGTCGCGCCCATTTCGAGAACGCCGAGAACACGCCCAGCAACCCCGAGGTTCACTCGCCCATCGGCGAGATCATCGAGCGTCGCTTCTCGCGTCGCGGTTTTCTCAAGGGCGCCGGGTCGGCCGGCCTGGGCGCGGCGGCCATCGGTGCCATGAACCCGCTGGCCGCCGCCATCGCCGCCGAGGGGGGCAACCTCGACCGCTTCGCCTTCGACGAGATCCCCCATGGTGTCGATACCAGCCACCATGTGGCCCCCGGCCATGATGCCGAGGTGCTGATCCGCTGGGGCGACCCGCTGTTCGCCGATGCGCCGGCCTTCGACCCGCACAACCAGCACGCCGATGCCCAGGAACGCCAGTTCGGCTACAACAACGACTATGTCGGCTTCGTGCCCCTGGAAGGCCGCCTGGATCGCGGCCTGCTGGTGGTCAACCATGAGTTCACCAACGAGGAGCTGATGTTCCCCGGACTGCCCGGTCCCCAGGACGAGCACGACTTCAGCGGTATCACCGCCGAGATGACCGAGATCGAGAAGGCGGCGCATGGCCTCTCGGTGGTCGAGATTCGCCGCGAGAACGGTCGCTGGGGCTATGTGCAGGACAGCCGCTACAACCGCCGCATCACCCCGCGCAGCACCGAGATCGCCATCGGCGGGCCGGTGGCCGGCCATGCCCGGGTGCGCACCGACGTCGACCCGGAGGGCCGTCGCGTGATCGGCACCCTGAACAACTGCGCCGGCGGCATGACGCCCTGGGGGACCATCCTCACCTGCGAGGAGAACTTCCACGGCTACTTCCTGGGGGACGCGACCCATCACCCGGAGAAGGACAAGCTGGCGCGCTACGGGGTGCCGGGGGCGTCCTACAGCTGGGGCCGCCACGATGCCCGCTTCGATATTACCCGGGAGCCCAACGAGCCCAACCGCTTCGGCTGGGTGGTGGAGATCGACCCGCTCGACCCCACCTCCACGCCGGTCAAGCGCACCGCCCTGGGCCGCATCAAGCACGAGGGGGCGGCGACGCTGATCGCCGAGGACGGCCGTTTGGTGGTCTACATGGGCGACGACCAGCGCTTCGACTATGTCTACAAGTTCGTCAGCCGCGACGCGGTCAACACCGCGGACCCGGCCGCCAACCGCGACCTGCTCGATGACGGTACCCTCTACGCGGCCCGCTTCGATGCCGGGGGCCGCGTGACCTGGCTGCCCCTGGTCCACGGAGAGGGGCCGCTGACCGCCGAGAACGGCTTCGCCAGTCAGGCCGATGTGTTGATCGATACCCGCCTGGCGGCCGATGCCCTGGGCGCCACCCCCATGGACCGGCCGGAGGACATCGGCGCCAACCCCGTCACCGGCGGTGTCTACGTGATGCTCACCAACAACCACAAGCGCGGCGAGGACCGGGTCGATGCGGCCAACCCGCGAGCCGAGAACCTCTTCGGCCACGTGCTGGAGATCATCACCGAGGGCCGTCACACCGCCACCGAGAACCGCTGGGATATCCTGGTGCGCTGCGGGGACCCGTCCCGGGGCGAGGTCGGCACGATGTGGAACCCGGCGACCAGCGAGAACGGCTGGTTCGCCTCGCCGGACAACTGCGTGGTGGATGCCCGGGGCCGCCTGTGGGTGACCACCGACCAGGGCGACAAGTGGCCCAAGTCGGGCACCGCCGATGGCGTCTGGGCGCTGGAAACCGAGGGCGAGCGGCGCGGGACCGGCAAGATGTTCTTCCGGGTGCCGATCGGGGCCGAGATGTGCGGTCCCTGCTTCACTCCCGACGATACCGCCCTGTTCGTGGCGGTGCAGCACCCCGCCGCCGACGGCGCCGAGGCCTTCCCGGGGCACGCGGGGCGCTCCAGCTTCGAGACGCCGGCGACCCGCTGGCCGGACTTCGAGGAGGGGGTGCCGCCGCGGCCCTCGGTGGTGGCGATTACCCGTCACGGCGGCGGCACCGTCGGCTGATCGTGACGTTTCCTTCCTGGGGGATCGCTCGGGCGGCCTGCGGGCCGCCCGCTTGCGTTGGCGGGGCATCCCCGACCGGGCTGCTATGCTGGCGGCAACGACACAGGGAGGATGACGGTGACAGGGTTGGTCTACTGGCTGGACATGGCGGGCGTGATCGTCTTCGCCCTCTCGGGCGTGATACTCGCCTGCCGTTCGCGGATGGATCCCTTCGGCATGCTGGTACTCGCGGCAGTCACCGGCATCGGCGGCGGTACCCTGCGTGACCTGATACTCGGCGTGCGACCGGTCTTCTGGGTCACGGATCCGGCCTACCTGTGGGTGATCCTCGCCACCGTGGTGCTGTCGATCCTCGGCTTCCACTACATCCATCGCCTGTCACGGGTCTTCCTGCCGGTGGCGGATGCCTTCGGCCTGGCGCTGTTCACCGTGATCGGCACCCACAAGGCGTTGACGCTCGAGACTCCCGGGGTGGTCGCGGTGCTCATGGGCCTGTTGACCGGGGTGGCCGGCGGCATGGTGCGCGACATCCTGGCCCGTCGGGTGCCCATGGTACTGCGCCAGGAAGTCTACGCCACCGCCTCCATCGCCGGCGGCGTGACCTTCGTGACCCTCGAGGCACTGGGCAGTCCCTTGGGTGTCTCCATCGTGACCTCGCTCGCCATCACCCTGGGGCTGCGCCTGGCCGCCATCCACTGGCGGCTCGCCCTGCCGGTGTTTGCCTGGGTCGTGGTGTCGCGTCCGCCAGCCCCCGAGCAGGCGCCGGCGTCGGGCGAGCCACCCCCCAAGCCCCTTCGCCCCAAGGCCCGCGTGAAACTCATCCCACCGGAACGCTCCCGGCGGCGGAAAGGGAAATCGTCATGAGCCGCGTCCTGCACCGGCCGTCGCTGCTGTGGCTATGGGTCCTGGCCCTGCTGGTCGGCTGCGCCCTCGAGGGCCGGACGACCGCCTTGCCACCCGCCGATGTGGCGGCCGAGATCCGCGCGAACTACGAGCAGGCGTTGCCGACGCTGCCGGCCGGCAAGCAGCGCCACTATGCCCAGCGGCTCTATCGGTTGACCGGGGACGATCGCTACCTGCCGCTCAATCGGGCCTATGGTCAGCGCCTGCTGACCTCCCTGCGCGAAGAGATCGACGGCCTGGCCGAGTCCGGTCATGCCGCGCGACGCGCCCGGGAGAAGGTCGCGGACTACCCCACGCGCTCGCTCAAGCAGCAGCGGCGCAAGCGCATGCTCGGCGAGTGGGGGGAGATCGGCTACGCCAAGAGCCTGGCGTTCCAGCTCACCCAGGCCAGCTACCATGGCCTGCTCGATGCGCAACACCTGCCGGGATATCGCCGGGCGCTCGCCTATCTCGAGGGTGTCGACTTTCGGCCCTTCCTGACCGATCCCGGCGTGATGGAGATCTATGCCGCCCAGGTGGCCAATCTGGTGTATTACCTCCACCATCTCGGGGTGGCGGATCTGCGTGAACCGGTGATCGCGGCCTTCCGACGCCACTATCCCCCGGAGCGGGACGGTGCGCTCTCCCGAGCCTCCTTTCGCAACAAGATCTACGGCATGACGCACTTCGTGATCGCGGCGAGCGACTACTATCAGCGACGGGTGTCGCGGGAGGAGTTCGACTGGATACTGGCATACTTCGCGTCCCGCCTGGACCGCATCCTGGCCGAGACCAAGGCGGATATCTATACCGAGGTGGGGATCAGCTTCCTGCTGGCGGGCCGGGAGGATGCCCCGGCGGTCCAGCGGCTACGGGAGGCGCTGGTGGGGGCGTACGATCCCCGGGCGAGGATGGTGCCCTCGGAGAGCGGCGGTACCGACCTGGGCTATGGCGAGCATCGCAACGTGCTGGCGATCATGCTGCTCGGCTGGCCGGGTCGTTTGCACCCAGGGCCTTCGCTGGAGTTGTCATCTCAGTAGGTTGACTCGGCGGCAACGTTGGGTAATGCACCCTCGATTTGGGGCGCCAAGGTGGCCTTGATGTGCTGATATAGGGGCATCAGCTCTGCGTGCATATCCTTTTCGACCTGCCTCTGGTCGATGTAGAAGGCACTCCGCTTGCCATGGAATTCGATGGTTTCGCCGACCTTGGTGAAATAAAATCCAGACATCTTGAGAAGGCGAGGAAGCCTTGGATCCATCATGGCGAAGGCGTGGGGGCGTTTCGAGAGCCCGAGAAGGGCATAGGTCGCCAGGAAAAGGCCAATCACAATCAGCGGAAAGGTTTCGCGCTCGGCTTCCGTAAAGGCATGGTTGGTGAGGACAATGCTTGCAATCTCCTCTCGTGTTGAGCGTTTCCGGAAGAGAGGGGAAATGGCAAGTCTCGATATCTCGCAGATAGACCTTTGACAGAATCTTGAGGGATGTAGCGTCTCATGGTTAAGGCTATTGCCACCATATTCCTGTAATGGCAATGTCTGGCCCCCCCCTTCTTCGCGGGATTTCGGTAGCACGAGCCTTACACAACCCGCTGCCAGCCCACTTTTTCGATGTTCCACCAGACACTGGATGGCGTGAGCATCATGTGCGTCATGCTCTTGATGGTGCGATGGATTTTCCGGATGCTCATAGCCCAGTTCCGCACAGTAGACGTCGTACCTGAGCCGGAATACGCGCTTACGGGTGGCATCATCCTGGGCAAGCTTGAAGGTGAACTCGTTACGAAACCTCTCGAGCAGCCGATTAGATGTCTGCTGTTTGCGTTCCCTATCAGCCGGCTCTCTATATGTCATGATCTAGTTTCCTTGAGACATTTTTGTTCGGTTTTCGCATTCCGAGGGTCTTGATAGGTACGAAGTTTCAAGTTGCATTTTCAAAGATTGTTTTCAGCAGCCTGGGCCTTCCCAGGTGGAATCCTTGCCCATACACGATGCCATAGGAACGTAATATGGGGAGCAAGGACTCGTCATCAACAAATTCGGCGATGGCCTGCTTGCCGAATCCGGCGGCAATATCCGCGATGGCGCGTACGATGACACGGCTATCGGGACTGAGGGTCAGGCTGCGGATGAAGGAGCCGTCGATCTTGATGTAATCCACGGGCAACTGGCCCAGGTAGTGGAAGCTGCTGAAGCCCACGCCGAAGTCGTCCAGGGCGGTGCGGCACCCCAGGCTCCGAATGGCCTGGAGCACGCCGCGTGCGGTCGAGAAATCGGTGACGGCGGCCGTCTCGGTGATCTCCAGGATCAGGTGATGGGGGTCGGCGCCACTGCTGGCCAGTTCCTCGGCGAGGAAGGACTCGAGCCCCCTGTCATGGAGGGAATGGCCCGAGAGGTTCACCGCCAGGCTGACCCCCTGCTCCTGCAGTTGTCGCAGGGCCTTCAGGCTATGGTGCAGGACCCAGCGGTCGAGTTGGACGATCATCCCGTTGCGCTCGGCGACGGGAATGAAGTTGGCGGGGGATACCAGCCGGCCATCGGCCTCGCGCATCCGGATCAGCACCTCGTAGTGCTTCACGTCGCGATCCTCGAGCCGCACGATGGGCTGCACCATCAGCGCGAAGCCGTCATCCTGCAGGGCCTTGCGCAGACGCTCGACCCAGTAGACCCGCTCCTGCAGCTCGTCCTTGGCGCTCTCCAGGGTGGAGAGCAGGTGCCAGCGTTGAAGGCCACTTTCCTTGGCCTTGTACATGGCGACGTCGGCACTGGCCATCAGGTCGGCGGGAGTCTCGCCGTGAGTCGGGAACTGGACGATGCCGATGCTGGCCACGGCCCGGTGGCGGCGACCTCCGGCGGAGAAGCTGATGCTTTCCAGTAGCTGGTTGCAATGTTGGGCGATGGCGATGGCCTGGTCGGCATCGGCCTCTTCCAGCAGCAGGGCGAACTCGTCACCGCCGAGCCTGGCGAGGGTGCCGCGGTGACCCAGGTTGAGCCGTAGCGTCTCCGCCACGTCGCGCAGCAGACGGTCGCCGGCATGATGGCCGCTGAGCTCGTTGACCTCCTTGAACTGGTCCAGGTCCAGCAGCAGTATGGCGCCCGTGTGGCCTTGCTGCAGTGCCAGCTGGAGGGCTTCCTGGAAGTAGCGACGGTTGTAGAGCGAGGTCAGGGGATCGCGCTCGGCCAGCCAGGTCAGGCGCCCTTCGGCGGCCTTGCGCTCGGTGATATCCAGGCCCACGGAGATGCGAGCCATGCTGGCATCGTTGCCGGTCGGCAGGGGGGCGTGGTACCAGACGATGGTATGGACCTGGCCGTCCGGTGTCAGCAGGGTGCGTTCCTCTTGCTGCGATGCCTCGGTCGACGCCACGGGCGAATGGCCGGGCGCGTCGAAGATATCATCGAAATGGCGACCGATCAGCACGTCTTCGTCGATATCGAGCATGGAAAGGGTGTAGGCGTTGATCAGGCTGATACGGCCCACGCCATCCTGGGCGATGATGAAGACGCGAGCGGTATCGAGCAGGCTGCCGACGAAATCCCGCTCCCGGGCCAGCTCATCGACGCGCTCGGCCAGTTGCTCGCCCCTTGCCTGGACTTCCCCCTCGAGCAGCTCCAACTGCCGCGACAGCTCCAGGGTGGTGCCCTCGAGGATGTCGATCTCGTCCGGCAGCCGGCGAGTCTTGCCGGGAATGGCCTCTCTGGCCTCGGCGAAGCCGCCTCGGGCGAGGGCGGGGAGAACGCTGGCGATTCGACGCAGGCGCGACATGGGGCCCAGCAGGATGATCAGCAGCAGCAGCTCGGCTGCCAGCCAGCCCGCCACGCCGGCGTACAGCAGGGTTCGGGTGTCGTGGTTGATGGCCTGGATCTGGTCGGTGATATCGGAGACCAGCAGGAAATAGCCGGTACTGCGCCTGTCCTTATCCTCCTCCATTCGCGACGCCGATAGCTCCAGGTGGCGTCCCTGGTGCTGCAGGTAGAAGGGTGAATCGGTCAGCCCGGACAGGCTGGTCGTTGCCGAGGCCTGCCGCAGCAAGGGCAGACTTTCTTCCTGTTCGGTCAACGCCATCAACTGACCGTTCCAGTCGTCCAGGCGGCGCTCCTGGGGCAAGCCCCTGTCTTCCATGGGGCCCGTCACCAACAGGGCCACTTCTCCACCCGAGACCGTCTTTGCCTGGCGGGTGACATCGGCCAGTGAGCGCGACAGGATGACCAGCCCCACGCTCTGCCCCTCCACCAGCACCGGAACCGCGGCATACTGCCGGCAGTCGACGGAGCAGCGCAGCGTCGTCAGTGGCATCTCGGTGCTCATCACGCGATTCACCCAGGCCTGTACGGGACGCTGGTTGCTGACCAGGTCCTCGCCCCAGTTCCCCATCGCTCTTCCCCGGCGATTGAAGACCATGATCTCCTCCACCCCGGAATCGAGCTGCAAGGTCGGCCACTGGGGCCTCAGGGCGGCCAGGATGTCCTCGTTATCGCCGGACTGCAGCGAGGGGCCGAGTCGTGGAGAGGCCGCTGCCAGGCTGGCCAGCTGACGCAGGTTCTCCTCGGATCGCCGCAGCGCCAGCTGGATCTCACGTTGTTGGCGGGCATGGTGCTGCATCCGGCCTTCCTGGAACTGGCGGGTCAGGTTCTGGTGACCCAGCCAGGTGAACAGCGTGACCAGTACGAGCAGCAGGAGGCTGCTGAGCGCGATGACGCGCCAGGTCAGGCTCAGGCGGTGGCGGTTGGTGGAGAATGGCGTGGCGTTCATCTCTCCGGTTCCCTGTCTCGTCGGGTGTCGTGGCGGAGAGAGCGTCAGAAACGCAGCGATAGCTGGAACAGCAGCATGTTCCAGTATCGACTCGTCTCGGCAGGGTCCGGGTTGTCCTGGGCCGGTAGCCAACCGGTGCCATCGACATGATGGTACTCCCCGGAGAGCAACAACCTTGGGTGGGGGGTCCACTGAAGGCCGAAGGTCATGTCCTTGGCAAACTGTGAGTGAGCCGGCCCGGCCCCTGCGGCTTCGAAGGCCTTGCCTGAACGATCATCGCGGTTGCTGATCAGGCTGTCGTAACGTACTAGCCACTGCCAGTCATCAAGGAAGCGTCGTGTGTACTGGATATACCAGCTCTCCCCCGTCGCGTCGAAATTGAAGCGTGGATCATTGAAATTCTCCAGTCCCGACTCACGCAGGGCATATTCTGTCGTCAGGCTCCAATACTCGGCGTTGTACTGGAGCGACAGGATCCAGGGGTTGAAGTAAAAATCGCCATCGCTCAAGCCCGGGGTGTGCGATTCAAACGAAGCGCCCACCCGGGCGGTTCCCAAGGCGGCAACGACGCGCCCCCCGTCGTGTTCGTAGCGGACCTGTCCGATGGCCGAGGTATCCGGCTCGAGATCGCCGGGGATCCGGTCGAGGCGCAGGGTGCGGCGCAGGTCGTCGCCGGCCTGGACGCGTCCCACGCCGGCCTGGAAGCGCAGCGTGCCCTGGGACAGGCGTTCCTCGTAGTAGCTCAGGACCCCATCGGCCGACAGCGCCAGCGACCGGGTACGGTCGAAATAGATCGACTGCGGCAGCAGGATGCTCGGGCGCGTGAAGGCCACGTCCCGAGTCTGGTTATAGAAGCCGAACGGGTTCTTGAAGCGGCCGACCTGGATCCCGAAGTTGCGCTGCTGGTTCGACTGGATCTGATAGTCGATCAGGCCATAGTCGAGCTCGGGGCTGGCCTCGCTGCCATCCCCACCGGCCCGCCGGCTGAGCACCTGGGCCGCAATCAGCACGTCTTCGTGGGGACGCAGTGACACGTTGGCCCCGATCTCGGTGAACTTGAGGCTACCGTCGTCGCTGCTGCTGGGGCCGAAGAAGTCGTTGTCGTCGGTGATCACCAGTGCCTGGCTCAGGAAGCCATGTAGTTGGAGCGTATCCAGGACGTTGTCTTCCTCGCCGTGTGCCTGGGTGACGGTCGCGAGCAGCGCGGCACCCATGAGCAGGGCGTGGCATGGCTCACTCCATCGAAATGACTTGGACACGATCATCCAGATACTCCCTCTCTACATATCCCAGGGCACCGGAAGTGCTGGCAATCTGCTCGAGCATCTCCACCTGAGTGCGAACTCGGTTGGGAGCCTGCCCCGTACCCGAGAAGACCACCCGGTCCCAGGCCAGCTGAAGCTGGTGGGGATAGACCGAGAGACGCTCCTTGACGAAGCGGGCATGCACCGGGTGGCTATTGGGTAATACGAAGACCCTGGCGGCCTGGCCGTCGGGCCAGGTGCGTTGCCGCATGGCGAAGATGGCCCGGGTGGTATCCCGGGTCAGGCGGTGCGTCTCGACATCGGCATTGGCCACCAGCAGCACATCAGGACCCTGGGCCATTGCCGAGGGCACGAGGCTCATGAGGCCCCATACCAGCAGGACCATGAATCTCAACCACACCATGCGCCAGGCCTCCTGCTGTCGTCGACATCGCGGAGGGGCGCCGGCAGGCGGCACGGGCTCAGGGATAGAGCACGCATGGCACGCTGCACTCGCTCGACCTGCAGGACCCGCGGTACCCGGTGGCCCGTGTAGGAAAAGGGGGCATTGGTGAGTCGATGACGCATTCTCCCTGCAGTCCGGATCGGGCCTGGTTATTATCGATCTAAGGCAAACGAGGGGCCGTTCTCAGTGCCCAGTCTTAGCTTTCTGCACAGCCTACCTTCATAAACTACATCACTGGAAGGCAATGTACAGGAGGGACTTCAACGAGGCTTCTGATTCCAGCGACCAAGCCCGGCGGCTGAGACCGCCGGGCGCGCGGCTCAGCCGAAAGTGCTAAAGCTGTCCGCGTTGATCCACAGGTGGGCGAGGACGCTGGCGACATAGCCCAGCGCGATCACCGGCGACCAGCGCAGGTGACCCATGAAGGTGTAGTTGCCGCGGGCCTGGCCCATCAGCGCGACCCCGGCCGCGGAGCCGATCGACAGCAGGCTGCCGCCGACGCCGGCGGTGAGGGTGATCAGCAGCCAGTGCCCGTGGGACATGTCCGGCTCCATGGTCAGCACCGCGAACATCACCGGAATGTTGTCGACCACCGCCGAGATCACGCCCAGGGCGACGTTGGCCCAGGTGGCGTTCCAGCCGGTGTAGAGCGCGTCCGAGAGCAGGCCCAGGTAGCCCATGAAGCCGAGGCCCCCCACGCACATCACCACGCCATAGAAGAACAGCAGGGTGTCCCACTCGGCCCGGGCCACCCGGTTGAAGACGTCGAAGGGCACCACGCTGCCCAGTTGCTCGAGCATCTTCCAGTCACCACGCTGGGTATAGAGGCTGCGCTTGCGTTCCAGGGAGCGCGGCAGGCTCTGGCGCAGGTAGTAGCCGAAGAACTGCAGGTAGCCGAGCCCGGTCATCATGCCCAGCACCGGCGGCAGGTGCAGCAGGGTGTGGTAGCCCACGGCGGTGGCCACGGTGACCAGGAACAGCAGGATGATCCGCCGCGCCCCGCGCTTGAGCTGCACGTCCTCCTCGAGGCTCGCCGGGACGCGATTCTTGATGAAGGCGCTCATCACCACGGCGGGGATGATGAAGTTCACGAACGACGGCACCAGCAGTTCGAAGAACTCCTGGAACTGGATGATGCCCGCCTGCCAGACCATCAGGGTGGTGATGTCGCCGAAGGGGCTGAAGGCGCCGCCGGCGTTGGCGGCGACCACGATGTTGATGCAGGCCAGGTTGATGAAGCGCTTGTCGCCCTCGGCCACCTTGGTGACCACCGCGCACATCAGCAGGGCGGTGGTCAGGTTGTCGGCCACCGGCGAGATGACGAAGGCCAGCAGGCCGGTGATCCAGAACAGGGTCCGGTAGCTGAAGCCCTTGCGGACCATCCAGGCGCGCAGGGCATCGAAGACGCGACGCTCGTCCATGGCGTTGATATAGGTCATCGCCACCAGCAGGAAGAGCATCAGCTCGGTGAACTCCAGCAGGGTGATGCGGAAGGCGTGCTCGGATTCCGCCGAGATCCCGGCCTTGACATAGACCCAGCCGATCAGGCCCCAGATGATGCCGGCCGCCACCAGCACCGGCTTGGACTTGCGCATGTGGATCTTCTCCTCGGCCATGACCAGGGCATAGGCGAGGATGAAAATCACCACGGCCAGCAGGCCGACGAAGGAGGTGGTCAGGTCGAGTTCGCCCTGGGAGGCGATGGCGGGGGAGGAGAAGGCGACGAACGAGAGGAAGAGAATCAGAAGGCCAGGCCATCGAGCGAGGTGCCTGGGCCTGTTGGGGGAGGAACAGATGGTCAGCATGGCGGCGATCATCCTAAGGTCAGAAAGTGGGTGAAAGGCTTCGAAAACGCGCGAATTTTACCATATCGTGCTGAATCGAAACGCTTTCTGGTCTGCCCCTTTGGTAGGGGGCAGAAGCCTTCTGGCGGTTCCCTGATCCCGGACAGCTCGCCGCGATTCGTTCCCCCGCCGGCGGGGAATTTATGGCATCATCTGGCCCTTCCGGCCGAGGCCGGGCGGACCATCGCAACGCCAATGACACAGGGCAGGCTCAAGACGCATGTTTCTCGATGACTACCACTCGCGCACGGGCTCGCGCCTCTGCATCTCCGCAGAGCAGGCCAGCCGTTTCGCCAAGCGTGTCGCCGGTGACTTCAATCCCATCCATAACCCGGATGCACGCCGCTTCTGCGTGCCGGGAGATCTGCTCTTCGCCTTGGTGCTGGCGCGCTTCGGCCTCTCCCAGCACATGACCTTCCGCTTCCTGAGCATGGTCGGGGACGGTGTCCCGCTGACCTTCACCGAGGACGGCGATGGCCGGATTCGCGTGCGTGACGACGACGGCAAGTGCTATCTCGAGGCGGAGCGCAACGGTGAGGTGACCCACGACGAAGCCGTCGTCGAAGCCTTCACCCGTTGCTACGTGGCCTTCTCGGGGAAGAACTTCCCGCACTACCTCAAGCCGCTGATGGAAGACCAGGGCGTGATGTTCAACCCCAGGCGTCCGCTGGTGATCTACGACAGCATGGGCTTCGCCCTGGAGCGCCTGAACGGCATCGAGCCCGGCCTGGAACTGGTCGACTCCTCCCTGGCGGTGACCGGCAAGCGCGGCGATGCCCTGCTGGAGTTCCGCATCCTCGCCGGCGGCGAGGAGGTCGGTACCGGCTCCAAGAAGCTGGTGGTGAGTGGCCTGTGTCCCTACGACGCCGCGGCCATGGACGAGGTGGTCGAGGAGTTCTACCGGCTCAAGTCGGCCCACGAGGCCGAAGCCTGACCCGGAACGGCCACCGCCGTTGGGGTTCGCGGTTCACCGGCGAGCCCCCCTGGCCTCACGGCGGCGAGGGTAGCCCCAGTGCCATGCCCCCCAGGCCACAGACCAGCACCACCAGCCACGCCGGTCGCCGCCAGACCGACAGCAAGGTGAAGCCCACCAGGGCCAGGGTGAACTCGGCCGAGCCGAGGATGGCGCTGGTCCACACCGGCTGGTAGAGCGTCGCCGCGAGCAGGCCCACCACCGCGGCATTGGCACCGCGCATCAGCGCCTGGACCGCGGGCCGGGTGCGCAGGGCGTTCCAGAACGGCATCACCCCCACCAGCAGCAGCAGGCCCGGCATGAAGATCGCCACCAACGCCAGCAGGGCGCCGATGGTACCGCCCGGGGCGGGGGCCATGACCATGCCCAGGTAGGCGGAGAAGGTGAAGAGCGGACCGGGGATCGCCTGGGCCGCGCCATAGCCCGCCAGGAAGTCGTCGGCCGCCACCCAGCCGGACCGTACCACCTCGGCCTCCAGCAACGGCAGCACCACATGCCCGCCGCCGAACACCAGGGCGCCCGCCCGGTAGAAGGCATCCACCAGGGCCACGCCCTCGCCCGCCCCCGCCTGGACCAGCAGCGGCAGCCCCAGCAGCAGTCCCACGAAGGCAACCAGGCAGGCGAGCCCCGCCCGACGTGAGATGCCGAAGCCCAGCACGGCGGGCCTGGCCCGGCCGTTCTCGCGGCAGCAGGCGAGTCCCGCCAGGCCACCGAGCCCGATGGCCATCACCTGGCCACCGGGGCCCGCCGCCACGATCACCAGCAGGGCGGCCGCCACGGCGATGGTGGCACGGGCCCGGTCGGGGCAGAGGGTGCGGGCCATGCCCCAGACCGCATGGGCGACGATGGCCACCGCGACCACCTTCAGGCCATGCAGCAGCCCGCTGCCCAGGGGCCCCGCCAGGCTGGCCGCGCCCAGGGCGAACAGCATCAGCAGGAGCGCCGACGGCAGGGTGAAGGCCGTCCAGGCCGCCAGGCCACCGAGCGGGCCGCCGCGCAGCAGGCCCAGCGCAAAGCCCACCTGGCTGCTGGCCGGGCCGGGCAGGAACTGGCACAGCGCCACGAGATCCGCATAGGCGTGCTCGTCGAGCCAGCCTCGACGGGTGACGAATTCGCTGCGAAAGTATCCCAGGTGGGCGATGGGGCCACCGAAGGCGCTCAGCCCCAGCAGCAGGAAGGCGCGGAAGACCTCGCCGGCGCGGTGGGTGTCGGTCATGCGACCTCCAGGCGGTGAAAACGGAAGGGTATCGAACCAGGCGAAGGCCGGTGCCATGGATTGCTCGCATTGTCTCGTCAAAGGATGACCAAGCGATGATACGAACGCTACTGGTGAGCGGCGAAGGCCGGGTCATGCAGGGAGGTGAGGAGCTGATTGCGCATTGGCGCGACGCGGCGGAGAGCCATATCTGGATCGACCTGCAGGGCGAGCCGCCGGAGCGCGAGCGAACCATGCTCGAGGCCTTCGGCTGCCACCCCCTGGCCATCGACGATGCCCAGCGGGAACGCCATCCGCCGAAGATCGAGGAATTCGAGGACCATTCCCTGATCCTCTATCGCGGCATCTCCTCCTTCGATGCCGAACTCGACTACGTGCCCCAGCAGGTCGCCTTCCTCCTCGGCGAGCGTTTCCTGATCAGCCTGCACCCGGGGCTGGCGCTGAGCATCGACCGCCTCAGGGAACACGAGGGCAGCATCCTGCTCAAGCGCTCGCCCGGACACGTCGCGCTGCGGATCATGTACGCCTCCGCCGGCTACTACCTGGACAGCCTGCTGGCGTTCGAGAACCAGCTCGGCGACCTGGAGGATGCGCTGGTCGACGATGGCAGCGATGCCCTGATGCGCCGGGTCATCGGCCTTCGCTCGCGGCTGGTCAAGATGCGCCGGGTCTTCAACTACCATCTCGGCATCACCCGGGAACTCACCGCCTATGACTATGCGCACCTGCCCCGCGACAACGAGGAGACCCTGCACGCCATCAATGACGTGCACGAGCGCTTCGAGCGGCTGCATAGCCTGACCCAGATGTACTACGACATCTGTGGCGACCTGGTCGACGGCTATATCTCGCTCTCGTCGCACCAGCTCAATCGCACCATGCGGGTGCTGACGGTGATCACCGCTATCTTCGTGCCGCTGACCTTCATCGCCGGCCTCTACGGCATGAACTTTGCCCACATGCCGGAGCTGACCTACCGCTACGGCTACTTCATGGTGCTGCTGGTGATGCTCGCCATCGGCCTCGGCCTGCTGTGGGTGTTCCGGCGCATCAAGTGGCTATGAGTCATGCCTGTTGAGATGAGGTGGGGCAAAAGGACGCAGCCGGGCGGTCGCCGACGCCTCGATCCCATCGCCCGGGCATGGCAAGCCGTTGATTCCACTGCAGGGGAGGGGGCCAGGCCGGCCTGGCGGGCCTCGCCGCGTTGAGGACGTCGGTTGGCCCGGCGGGGCTTGGACCTTAGTCTCGGTCTACTCACTCCCTTTCGGACCCGATCATGCACCCCCAGCGAGAGCAATTGCACAACGAGCTCCATGCTCGCCCGTCGATCTACTTCTCGGAGCCGGCCCACCTCCACCATTACGCCTTCCTCGACACCAACGGTGTCTGCGACGGCATCATCACGCGCCTCTGCGAGCTGGCCGGGACCAGCCTCGCCCCCGAGGCGGTGCAGGGCATCCTCACCCTCGAGGATGGCCAGGTGCTGAAGTGGGAGCGGCATACCGAGTTCTTCACCCTGACCCTGATGGTGCCCAGGGCGCCTGAAGGGGAGATCTGGCCGCCCCCCCCGCCGCGCCTGGCCGAGATCGCCGAGGCCCACCGGGAGGCCCTGATCAACGCCACCGTGATCCTGGTCGAGTCGCAGGCCTCCTGGGGCATCGACACCGAGGCCTGCGGGTTTCGCGACCCCGCCGGGTCGCGCATCGGCGGTGGCGATGCCACGGTGTGGAGCGACTTTCGCCTCGACGCACAGGGCGTCAATCGGCTGCTGATCGTCAATCGTGCCCTCAACGACTTCCGTCTGGGGCGCATGGCGCGGCGGCTGCTGGAGATCGAGACCTACCGCATGATGGCCTCGCTGGCGCTGCCCCAGGCCAAGCGGCTCGGGACCGAGCTGGCGGGGTTCGAGGCCGAGCTGGGCGAGCTCTCCAACCGCAATGCCGAGGACGACTCCGAGGGGCCGCGCCCGCTGCTGAGTGCCATCGCCTCGCTCTCCGCCCGCCTGGAGCGCAGCGGCGCCCGCAGTCGTCACCGCTTCAGCGCCACCGAGGCCTACGCCAGGATCGTCTTCACCCGGGTGGAGGAGTTGCGCGAGACCCGAGTCGGGGACTGCCAGCGGCTGGGCGTCTTCCTGATGCGGCGCTTCCAGCCCACGGTGCGCTATTGCGCCGCGGTGGACCGCCGCCAGGAGCAGCTGGCGGCGAACGTGGCGCGCCTCAACGACCTGCTGCGAACCCGCGCCCAGGTGGAGATCGAGGAGCAGAACGCCGAGATGCTCAAGAGCCTCAACGAGCGCACCAGCAGCCAGCTGAAGATCCAGAAGGCCGTCGAGGGCCTGTCGATCATCGTCATCAGCTATTACATCTTCAGCCTGATCAAGCTCGCCCTGGGGAGCCTCGAGGCCCTGGGCATGCCCCTCGAGCCGCGCGTCGCCGTCGGGGTATTCGGCCCGCTGGCGGTGCTGGTCATCGGGGGGCTGGCGTGGCGGATCTGGCGGGTCAAGCAACACTAGGCGGGTCCGGTGCCGGCCGGGGGCCGGCACCGGGATCATGGCGGGCTCACTTCAGGTAGACCTGGCCCTGCTCGTAGAGGCTGCGGCAGTCGTTGGCGTCGTGGTAGCGGTCCTCGTCGATGTTGAGCGAGTGAACCCCGGGGCCGCCGAAGCGCGGGTCGTCGCACTCGCCGTCGTTGGCCCAGCGGCTGGTGTTGTCGCCCCACTCGATGCCGCCGGTGCTGCTGCCCGTGCTGGCGTTGCTGGCGCCCCAGGACGGGCTGGCCTCGGAGATGCTGAGGCTGGCGTCCTGCAGCTCGCCGGCGGCATGGTTGCCGACCCAGATGTTGTAGTTGCCGGACGGCGGGTCATGCCACTTGATGCCCGGATTGGTGCCGGCCGCGGTGGAGTAGTCGTCGTTGCAGTGCCAGTTGCCGGCGCCGTCGTAGACCACCAGGGTGGTGTCGGCCGGGGACTCCACGAAGATGCTCAGCACGTGCCGGCCGGCCTCGTAGTTGAGGTCCAGGTCGGGCTTGTCGCTGACGTAGCCGCTGCAGTTGGGACCCGCCTCGCCGGCGGAGCGGTTGCCGCCTGCCGTGAGGCTGGTGCGGTGCGGGTCGGGCTGGAATCCCGAGACGAGGTTCACGGTGCCGTAGGACGGGGCGGCTTCCCAGTCCAGGGCCTGGGCGCCCGCCGTGTAACACAATAGTGGAAGGGCCACGAGCGCAGCCTTGCGATAGATCGACATAATCCCTGTTCCCTTGCGATGAGAGGCCGTGCGCCTGGCGCACCCGGATAATATGGCCAAGGCCCCGGAAAATGTCACGTCGTGTAACTGCCGCGGGTAGCCGGGCGCTGCGCCGAGCGCGGCGGCGCTGCCGCCGCCTGTTGCAGTCGCTCCAGTCGCTCCAGTCGCGCATAGAGGTACTCGGTGAAGAAGCCATGCATCAGGAAGCGCTGACCGAGGTTCCAGGGGCCCACCAGGTAATGCGGGTACTTGTTGTAGGCCATCTCGGCCAGGCTCGGGTCGCCGATCAGCTGGCCGATGCGGATGGCCAGCGATTGGTCCAGGTTGAAGCCGTTGATGGCGTCGCGGTACTCCTCCCGGGTCAGCAGCAGGCAGAACAGGCACATGAACAGCGCGTGGGCACTCTCGAAGTCCAGCACCTGGGTGCGCCGCCGAGGGACCCTGAAGTCCGCCATCGCGATCGGCCGCCAGTGCGTCCAGCGCAGGGCTTCCCGAGGCAGCGGGGCCGGGCGCGGCCGCCAGCGCCCCATCGCCGCGAAGGCGCGGAACAGCTCCTGGTCGTGGTCGACGAAGGTCGCTTGTCGCATGTCCCGGATACACCGCGGATAGAGCGTCAGCGGCGCGACGTCCGCCACCTCGCCGTTGTCCACGAGGAAGTTGATCACGTTCGACTCGGTGGCGAAGTGCCGCAGGATCAGCAGGTTGGCCTCGGGACTGACCGCATGGCTGCAGAACCAGCAGATCAGCCGCTGCAGCAGCCCGTGGGCCCGGAACTGCGGCAGCGGCAGTCTCTTGAAGAACCAGATCACGTGCAGCAGCGCCCCCAGCAGCCCCTGCAGCAGCGGGCGCAGCCACCAGCGGGTCGGCCGCTCGAGGTCAGCGAGCCACAGGCGCATCGCCTCGGGTTCGATGGGCAGCGAGTCGTCGACCTCCAGGGCCCGCAGGAAGGGGCTGCGCCGGCTAGTCATGGTCCACCTCCTCGAGCTGCAGCGCATAGAGCCGAGCCACGACCCGGGCGGTCCGCAGGATGGCCCGGCGGTCGGCCGCGTCGCGGCAGACCCGGTCGAGCAGGGCATAGAGCTTGTCCAGGTGGGCGTCGTCGTTCTCGCCGTGATAGCGCATGAAGCGGGTATGGCCGCCATCGCCGCCGGTGGCCGCCTCGACCCGGCGCGCCCAGTCGGCGGCCATCTTCTGGCCCAGCCCCTCGATGATCCACATGGCGCCGATCAGGTCGACGGGATTGGGCTGGCTCGCCCGGTACATCATGAAGGCATGCAGGGCCTCGCTGCCGGCATTGCGCTCGCCCTCGACGATGGTCCGGCGCTCGCCGCCGGCCGCCACGTAGTCGGCCTCCAGCAGCTCGTAGTCGCGGTGCTCCTCCCGGGCATGCTCGATCACCATCGAGCGTACGTCGGCGAAGTCGCGATCGAAGCTCGAGGCACCGCGGGTGATCCAGCGCGCGCCCTCGACCACCTGCTGGCGCAGGTGCAGCAGCAGCCGGCGATAGTCCTCCAGGGGGAAGCGGCCGCGCTCGAGGCGCTGGATCACGGGGACACGGCCCAGCTGGCGCTCGAAATCGAACCAGATGCGCATCAGTCCCTGCAGGCAGTCCTGGCCGGCCCGGGTGGTGATCTTGCTGTTCATGACGCTGTTCATGTCGACTCCTTGACGACCGTCAGGTGCATGTAGACGTTGTTGAAGCGACCGCTCTCGGGCACGAAGCACAGCAGGGTGTCGCCCTCGGCGTAGCGCTGGGTGCGGCGGAACTCGTCGAGCATGATGAACAGCGAGGCGCAGCCGGTATTTCCCCGGGTATAGAGGTTGGTGTACCACTTCTCCTCGGGGATGGCCGCCCCGGCCTGGCTGAGCATGTCGAAGATCCTGCCGCGGAAGTAATGCGACGAGTAATGACAGAGCAGGTGGTCGACCTCGTCCACCGCGACCCGGCCCTCGTCGATCAGCCGCAGCAGGCCGTCCACGCCGAGCTTGACCAGGTTGTCGAGCAGCCGCACGTCCTGGCGGATCAGCAGCGCGCCGGCGGCTTCCGCCTCGGCGTAGGTGGGGTAGTCCTGCCAGCTCGCGTGCCCCTCGGCGTCGGCCGGCCGGCCGACGCTCATGCACACCGGGAAGGCATCGGCGTGGGACATGCCGCGGATCCAGTCGATGCGGAAGCACAGTGCCCGGGGGCGGTCCTCCAGCAGCAGGGCCCCGGCGCCGTCGGAGAGCATCCAGCGCAGGAACTCGGCGTCGAAGTCGACCTCCGCCCCGGCGGCCTCGAAGCGGCTGGCCTTGAACAGCCGCGAGGCCAGCTCGCTGGCGATGACCAGGGCGTTGCCATGCTCGCCGGCCTTCACGCCGGTGTAGGCCGCCTTCAGCGCCATCATGCTGCTCGAGCAGATGCCGTGGCTGGTGTTGAGCTCCACGTCCGGCAGGCCGAGTTCGGCCTGCACCATGCTGCCGAACCCCGGCAGCACCAGGTCGCCCTGGCTGGTGGCCACGCTGAGCATCGCGATGCGCCCCTTGGCCAGGTAGCCCTGCGCCAGGCAGTCCTCGCCGGCCCGGGCGGCCATGGCGCCGTTGCCGATGGTGGTGTTGTGATCGGCGTCGATGGCGTAGTGGCGCTGCCGGATGCCGTTGGACTTCAGGATGCGCCGCTTCAGCCGGCTGGGCCTGCCGTGGACCCGGCCGAGCACGTCCTCGATGCGCGCGTTGTCGACCGGCTCGCCGGGCAGGTGGTGGCCGGTGCTGGTGATGTAGACGCTCATGTCAATGTCCTCCGTGGCTTGAGGGCATGGCGCAGGCAGCGCAGGTTCTCCTCCGCGTAGGGGAGGAACGCCAGCAGGGCCATGAAGCCGAGGTAGACGGGCAAGTAGCCCTCGCCGCCATGGGGCGCGTCGAGCGGCTGCAGCCGAAGCTGGCCGGCCCAGTCCAGGGCCAGCAGGTCCCGCATCACCGGCCAGTTGATCACCACGATCATGGCCAGCATGTAGAACGGCAGGCTGGCCAGGTAGCTGTGGGCGTGCATCTCCCAGATGCTGATGTGTCGTCTCGGCGCGGCGTAGTGCACGTCCCAGTGGGCCACCAGCTCGTGCAGCAGCCAGGCCGCGAGGCAGATCAGCAGCACCAGCACGTTGACCTCGTAGAGCAGGCACAGAAGGATCGGAATGCCGACCTGCACGCCCATCAGCGAGTGGACCAGCGACTCCTTGAGCCCCGAGGTCGCCTCGATGCGGGTGGCCCGGTGGCAGCACCAGTCGACGAAGCCGGCGATGCCCCACAGCGGCAGGAAGACATACAGCAGGACCTGAATCAGTAGCGAATGCGTATCCATCAGCGAACCTCGCGGCGGCGTCGATGGTGAGGGGTTGTAAAACGGTGTTCGATAATTAGCCTAGCCGCCTCGCTCGGGAATGCAAACGAACGTTTGAATTTCGTCGGGCCGTCGGATCGTCGGCATGGTGTCGTCGGCAAGCAGCGGCACGGGGCACTATGCTGGAGTCAGCCCTCGGGGCTTCACGTTCATCCGTCACCCTTCGGGAGGTGCCCCATGACGACCACGATGCTTTCCGCGACACGCCTCGGACGGGGCCTGCTGTTGGCCCTGCCTCTGGTGGCCGGCGCGGCCCTGGCCAGTGAGGGCCATGACCTGACCTTCCAGGGCGATGCCAGCTTCAACGGGCCCCACGGCGGCCAGGCAATCCAGGCGGCGCTGGTGGACACGGCCAGCGGCGAGACCATCGCCGTGAAGACCGGGGAGGTCTCCGCGGACGGCGACCCGGCGTTCTCCTTCGCCTTCCCCGGTGTGTTGCGGGAGGGCGGCAGTTACGCCGTCCACTACTGGATCGATTCCAACTTCGGTGGCGGCAACGCCGGCAACTGCGATCCCATGGACAACGACCACCAGTGGAGCGTGGCCATCGAGGCGGGCGGCGAGGCCACCACCCATGTGGAGAGCCACGATCCCTCCGCCCAGACGGCCGTCTGCGATACCTTCCAGTAAGTCCAGCCACGCAGGCGTCTCACGACCGCGGGCCTGGTGACGACCGGGCCCGCGTCAATGGGGGCGCGATGACCTGGTGGGCGAAGCTGTCGCGGTTCACGCCCGGCAGGTCCGTTCGTTCTGCGCACAGCGTTCATCCGTCAGCCGGCGGCGTGCCGCCCCCATCCGGGGATCACCAGGGCCGGCGGAAGCGCATCGCGGTGCAGACCCGCTCCCGCGACATCTCCACCGCCGCCGCCCGCGGCAGCTGGCCCTCGGCCTTGGCCCGGCCGAGCACCTCGCCGAGGTTGTGGCAGACCTTCTCCTCGATACGGGCCAGGGCCACGCCCTGGCTGCCGTTGGCGTGTTCGACCGCCGCACAGATGACCCCGCCGGCGTTGACGATGAAATCCGGCAACACCAGCACGCCCCGCTCGGCGAGTCGGCGCTCGGCCTCCTCGGTGGCGGGGATGTTGGCGCCCTCGGCCACCACCCTGGCCCGCAGCCGGTCCACGTTGCCTTCGTGCAGCACATCCGGTCGCGCCGCGGGAATCCACACCTCGCACTCGACATCGATGATGGCCTCCCGATCGCGGGCCTGGCCGTCCCGGAACTCGGCCACCGCGTGGCCCTCGCGCTTCCAGTCGATCAGGGCCTGGACGTCGAGGCCCTCGGGGCGCACCAGGGTCCCGCCGGAATCGCTGACCGCCACCAGCACGGCGCCGCGCTCGGCCAGGTAGCGCGCCGCATGCCGGCCCACCGCGCCGAAGCCCTGGATGGCGATCCGCGCCCCCGCGAGGCGAAAGCCGCCGTGGGTCTGGGCCTCCTCGATGGCCGCGGCCAGGCCGAAGCCCGTGGCGCCGATCTCGTCCAGGGGGATGCCACCGAGTTCCCGGGGCAGGCCCACCGCGCGACCGGTCATGTCGTGGACCCAGGCCATGGCGATCTCGTCGGTGCCCATGTCGGGGCCGGGAATGTAGTCCGTGATCTCGCGGATCGCGTAGCCGTAGGCGCGCACCAGCCGCTCCTTGTCGGCGGTGGGCATGCGGGGATCGGCGAAGATCACCGCCTTGGCCCCGCCGTGGGGCAGGCCGGCCGAGGCGTTCTTCAGCGTCATGGAGCGGGCCAGACGGGCGCACTCCTCGAGGCTCACGTCCGGGGCCATGCGCGTCCCGCCGATCGCCGGGCCGGCCGCGACGTTGTCGATCACCAGGATGGCGCGCAGCCGGGTGGCGGGATCATGCAGGTAGAGGACCTTTTCCGGTCCCAGGTCGTCGGTCAGGTCGAAGGCGTCGCTCATGTGCCGATCCTCCAGGAGGGGCCTTCCTTCAAGCTAGCAGGCCCGGGCGTGGAACCCATGACGGGGCATCTCGGAACGAGGTCCCTCGGAATTCCCGCGGGCCATCGTGGTCCCTACATCGTGAAGAGTCGGCCCGCACGGGGATCGGCAGGGGCGCCAGCCGGCGCAACCGGCGTCGGGCAGTCGCCCGGGAGGTGAGATGAACATTCGTGATGCCACCAAGGCTTATGCCAGAGACCTGGCCTACCTGATCAACCTGGCGGGCGAGGGCCTGCCCGAGTACCTGTGGGGGCAGATGGCCAAGGGCAACGAGACGCCGATGGACGTGGGCGAGCAGCGTGCCGCCCGGGAGGAGGGCGGCTTCAGCTACCGGCACGCCAAGGTCTGCCTGCAGAAGAAGAAGCTGCTGGGGATGATCCTGGACTACCGGCTGCCGGCCCCCTACGACCTCGATGACCTCGACGACTGTCCGCGGGTCGTCCAGCCGCTGCTGCGCCTCGAGGCCCAGGCGCCGGGCAGCTGGTATATCAATGCCATCGCCACCTACAAGGCGGCGCGGCGCCGGGGCGTGGCCAGCCTGCTGATGGCCCAGGCCGAGGCCTCGGCCATCGCCGCCGGTTGCACCGAGATGAGCCTGATCGTGGCCTCCGAGAACCACGTGGCCAGGACCTTCTACGAGCACCAGGGCTTCCGCGAGACGGCCTCGCTGCCGATCGAGCCCTATCCCGGCGGCAAGCACGGCGGCGACTGGCTGCTGATGACCAAGCGCATCGATGCGGCCTAGGCCCCCCTCTACGACCTGTCCCCTGCGCCCCTCGCCACTCAACTGCGATTGCCCTGCTGTCGCCGGGTATGCCGTTAGTCGGGTGCCTTGGCCTCCAGCCCGTCCTGCAGCTTGCCCAGCAGGGCATTGAGGGTCTGCTGCTCCTCGCGGCTCAGCGTCGCCAGCGCCCGGGCCTCGTTGTTCACGTGTTGCGGCAGGGCCTCGTTCACCAGGCCGAGGCCGGCCTCGGTGAGGGTCACCAGCATGCTGCGCCGATCGGCGGGATTGGGCTGGCGGGCGATCAGCCCGGCCTTCTCCAGGCGATCCAGCTGGTTGGTCATGCCCCCCGACGAGAGCATCAGCACCTCGAAGAGCTGGGTCGGGGTCAGCGCGTAGGGGGCGCCGGCCCGGCGCAGGGTCGCCAGCACGTCGAACTCCCGGGGTTGCAGGCCGCGGGCCTTGAAGAAGGGCTCCAGGTATTGATGGCTGAGGTGCCGGCCGACGCTGGTCAGCCGCGCCGTCAGCTCCATGGGCAGCAGGTCCAGGTCGGGCATTTCCTGGCGCCACTGGTCGATCGCTACACTGACTCGGTTCATGGGGGCTTGCTACCTATTTATCTTGATGCTAAGATTCTTTTTATCGTGATACACGATGCCAAGCTATAGGAGCACAAGGATGACCAACGCCCTCGTCGGACACAAGCGCCGCGATCGCCGCGGGCTCAAGGCCCTGGGCTGCCTGCTGCTGGTAGGGACCCTGCTGGCCATGTCGCTGACCGTGGCCAAGTTCGCCGATGCGGCGGCCTTGCCGCGCCTGACCTTCCTGATGGTGGCCCTGGCCAGCGCGAGCGGCTGCCTGTTGCTGATCGCACTGCCCAGGCGCGGCGAGTGGCGCCTCGATCGCCGGGTGCTCGAGTATGCCGCCGTCGCCGGCAGCCTGCTGGCGCTGCCCAATGCGCTCGGCTTCCTGGCGGTGCGCCACGTGGGGGCGGGGTTCATCTCGCTGAGCTTCGCCTTCCCCATCCTGGTGACCTGGCTGCTGGCCGTGCTGCTGCGCCTCGAACCCCTGCGCGGGGATCGCCTGGTCGGCGTGCTGCTGGGGCTTTCCGGGGGCATCGTGCTGGCCCTCTCCAAGGCCGGCACCGGCGGCGGACCGCTGGGCTGGTCGCTGCTGGTCCTGCTGATGCCGCTGGCCCTGGCCCTGGGCAACATCTATCGCACCCTGCGCTGGCCGGCGGACGTCCCGCTGGTGTACTTGACCGCGCTGGTGCTGGCCGGGGCCGCCCTGACCCTGCTGCCGTTCAGCCTGGCCATGGAGCCCGGGCGGCTCGGCGAGCTGTTCGCCTCGCCGGCGGGCCTCGGCCTGCTGGGGCTCGAGGTGGCGGTGTTCACCGTGCTCTACCGGTTCTTCTTCATCCTCCAGCGACTGGCCGGCCCGGTGTACCTCAGCCAGATCGGCACGGTGGCGGCCACCGTGGGCACCGCCGTCGCCGTGCTGGTACTGGGCGAGCCCACCCCGCCCAACCTGGCGCTGGCCGCCGGCCTGGTGGTCGCCGGCACCCTGATCTTCCAGCGCGGCGCCGCCCGGCCGGCGAGGCCCGCGCCGCAAGCGTCCTGCTGCGCGCGTCCCTGACGCCTGCCCCTTCCCCCCGACACCCTGGAGCTCACCGCATGTCCCTCGATACCGCCCTGCACTGGCGCTATGCCGCCAAGCGCATGAACGGCCAGCGCATTCCCGAGGCCACCCTGGAACGCATCCTCGATGCGGCCCACCTCGCGCCGTCCTCCTATGGCCTGCAGCCCTACTCGGTGGTGGTGGTCGACGACCCGGCGCTGCGCGAGCGATGCCGGCCCGCCGCCTTCGATCAGCCACAGATCAGCGAGTGCTCGCACCTGCTGGTGTTCGCCACCTGGGAGACGAGCGGCGTGTCCGAGGTCGACGAGCTGATCCGCCTGATGGCCCGGGAGCGTGGGCTCGACGCGACGCGCCTCGCGGGCTATCGCGACACCCTGAAGGGCGTGGTCAATGGCTTCGCGACCGCCGAGGCCCGTCGGCACTGGGCGGCCAAGCAGGCCTATCTGGCGATGGGCATGGTGCTGGCCGCGGCCGCCCTGGAGCGGGTCGATGCCACGCCCATGGAGGGCTTCGACACGGCGGCCCTGGACGCGGTGCTCGGCCTGGAGGCACGCAGGCTGCGCAGCGCCGTGGTGGTGGCGCTGGGCTACCGTGACGCGGACGCCGACTGGCTCGCCGGCCTCAAGAAGGTGCGCTGGCCGAGGGAGCGGGTCATCGCCCGGATGGCCTGAGGGCGAGTGGGGCGGGACGGGGAGCCCTCGACGGGGCTCCCGGCCCCTGGCGAATGGAGTGTGCCCGCGGGCTACTGGCCCGCGCGCTGGCGGGCCTCCATCTCCGCCTCGGCCTCGAGGCTCTCCCGGTCGCGGAAGATCGTCGCCACCGCCAGGAGGCGATCCTCGGCGATGAAGCGCGCGGTGAAGTCGTGGGCCGCCGGGTCGCCGTCGGTCTCGATGCGCTCCCAGTGCGTGGCATGCCCCACGTAGTTGATGCCGATATCGTAATGCTGGCTCCAGAAGAAGGGCACGGCGGCCCGGGCATCGCCGGCGCCGAGGATGTTGCGGGCGGCGCGCTGCCCCTGGCGCTGGGCCACCGTCCAGTGCTCGATGCGCACGCGCTCGCCGCTGATCGGGTCCGGCCAGCGAGCGCTGTCTCCGGCGGCATAGATGCCCGGCATGCTGGTCTCCAGGGTGTCGCTGACCCATACGCCATCGTCCACCGCCAGGCCCGCCGCCTCGGCCAATGCGGTGCGCGGGCGCACGCCGATGCCCACCACCACCAGGTCGGCGTCGAGGCGCTGGCCGCCCTCGAGCTCGACCATGTCGGCGGTGATGCTCGCCACACGCTCCTCCAGGTGGAAGACCACCCCCTTCGACTCGTGAAGCTCGCGGATGAAGTCGCCCAGCGTCTCGCCGAGGACCCGTTCCAGGGGGCGCGCCTCGGGGGCGACCACCCGTACCTCGAGCCCGCGCTCGCGCAGTGACGCCGCCACCTCGAGGCCGATGAAGCTGGCGCCGACCACCACGGCGCGCCGGGCGCCGGCCTCGACGGCGGCGATCAGCGCCTCGCTGTCGGCCTGGCTGCGCAGGGTATGCACATGCGGCAGCTCGGCACCGGGCACCGGCAGGCGCACCGGCTCGGCGCCGGTGGCCAGCAGCAGCGCCCCGTAGTCGAGGGTCTCGCCGTCGGCGAGCCGCAGCCGCGAGGCCTCGGGCTCGATCGCCGCCACCTCGGTGGTGAGCCGCAGGGTGATGTCGTGCTGCGCATAGAAGTCATCGCCGCGCAGGGGAAGCCAGGCGGCCTTCGCCTTGCCGGCCAGGTAGTCCTTGGAGAGGTTGGGGCGGTCGCAGGGCGGAGCCGCATCATCGCTGACGATCGTCACCGGCCCCGTGTAGCCCTCGCGGCGCAGCATCTCCGCGGCGGCCTCGCCGGCCGCCCCGCCGCCGACGATCACCACCGAGGACGGCGAGCGGGCCGGGTGTCGCTTCGGCCCGGGCTCGGCACGCTCCCGCACGATCACCCGGTCGCCGACCACTTCCGTCTTCCAGCAGGCCAGGCCGTCCAGCGCCGGGGCGGCCAGGGCCTCGCCGCTGCGCAGGCTGAAGCAGGCGTGGTGCCAGGGGCAGCGCAGGGTATCGTCGACGATCAGGCCGTCGCCAAGCGGCGCACCATAGTGGGTGCAGCGGGCGCCGACGGCGTGGAAGTCGCCGCCGCTGCGGGCGAGCAGCACGGCCTTCTTGCCGACATGGCCGGTGATCATCTCGCCCTCGGCCAGCGCGTTCAGTTCGATGCCGGCGGCCAGGTCCGGGCCGCCCGGGGTCTTGTCGGCACTCATGGCGATCTCCTGCGAATGAAGGGACGTCAGGAGTCACTATAGGCGTCGGACCGGGCGCCCGCCGGACGGCTAGGGCTTCACCTTGCCGCGCAGCGCCTTGGTCTTGCCCTTCTTGACCTTCTTGTCGACCCGACGGCGCTGGGAACCCTTGGTGGGGCGGGTCGGCTTGCGGGCCTTCTGCTGCTTGATGGCGCGGCGGATCAGCTCGCGCAGGCGGGCGAGGGCGTCTTCCTTGTTCAGCTCCAGGGTGCGGTGGCTCTGGGCCTTGATGATCACCACCCCCTCCTTGCTGATGCGCTGGTCGGAGAGCGCCATCAGCCGCTCCTTGTAGAAGGGCGGCAGGCTGGAGGCGGGGATGTCGAAGCGCAGGTGGACGGCCGAGGCGACCTTGTTGACGTTCTGCCCACCCGCGCCCTGGGCGCGGATCTGGGTGATCTCGATCTCGTGCTCGGCCAACTCCACGGTGTTGGAGATACGCAGCATGGCAACCTCGTATGGGGGCTCAGGTGCCCCGGCGCAAGGGCTCGAGGAGCTCGCTCAGCCCATTGTGGTCGATCTCGTGCATCAACTGCAGCAACCGGCCGATCTGCCCCTCGGGAAAGCCCTCCCGGGCGAACCAGTTGAGGTAGGGGCCGGGCAGGTCGGCGATCAGCGTTCCCGCGTACTTGCCGAAGGGCATGCGCAGGGTGACCAGCCGTTCCAGGTCTTCGGGGTTCACGGGACTCGCTCCTCGTCGCGCTGGGATGCGGTAAGCATGGCGTGGCAGCTTACGGCACCGGGCCGCCGCCGGCCAGGCCAGTCCGCCTATCCTTCATGCTAGGCTTGGCGTTTGCGCGCGACGCGCCGTCCAGCGAGCGGCCCGCGACAGGCAACCGACAGGAGGGAAGCAGCATGACGACACTGGTCATCGGCGCCAACGGCCAGATCGGCCGCCAGTTCTGCGAGCTGGCCGAGGCGGCCGGGGTGCCCATCAGGGCGATGGTCCGCCGCGAGGAGCAGCATGCCTGGTTCGAGGAGCGCGGCATCGCCACGGTGGTGGCCGACCTGGAGGGCGATTTCCGCCACGCCTTCGCGGGCTGCGACCAGGTGCTCTTCACCGCCGGCTCCGGCCCGCATACCGGGCCCGACAAGACGCTGCTGATCGATCTCTACGCCGCGACCCGCGCCGTCGACCTGGCCAGCGAGCTGGGACTGGCGCGCTTCGTGATGGTCAGCGCCCTGCGCGCCGAGGATCCCCAGGCCGCGCCCGAGAAGCTGCGCCCCTACATGGCCGCCAAGTTCGCCGCCGACGCCTACCTGCGCGGTGCCGGCGTGCCGTACCTGATCCTCAAGCCCGGCCGGCTGACCGACGCGCCCGCCACATGCAGGGTCGCCACCTCGCGGGAGGAGGCCGGCGGCGAGAACACCGTGTCGCGAGCCAACGTGGCCCATGCCCTGCTGCACCTGGTGCAGGCGCGGGCGCTGGTCGACCGGGAGTTCCACCTGCTGGACGGCGAGCGCGCGATTCCCGAGGCCCTGGCCTGAGCCACCACTCTACCCAGCCCCCCAGAGGAGATACCGCCATGACAACGCCAGACCCCGTGGCGGCCCTCGCCGTCCGGGCTCGCCGGGTGCTCGAGCTGGCCCCCGAGAGCCTGCTGCCGATGACCTACCAGCAGCTCGCCGAGGCGCTGGGGCTCGCCCCGCCACGGACCATCCAGCGCGTCGCTCAGGCGCTCGAGGCATTGATGGAGGAGGACGCCCGCCGGGGGCGCCCCTTCATCGCCGCCCTGGTGGTCAGCCGGCGAGGCGAGGGCCTGCCGGCGCAGGGCTTCTTCGACCTCGCCGTGGCACTGGGCCGCTTTCCGGCCGACCCCTCGGCCCACGCCGAAGCCTGGCGGGCCGAGTTCCGGCGCGCGCTGGCGGGGCGTGGCTAGCCTGGCTCTTCCGCGGCTCCGACCAGCCAGTCCCGGAAGGCGGCCATGGCTGGGCTTGGCTTGCGTGATTTCAACCACGTCAGCCAGTAGCTGCCCAGGGAGATGCTGGTGGGGAAGGGCTGCACCACCTCGCCCATGGCGAGTGCATGGGCAAACATGCACGGTGGCAACAACGCGATTCCGGCGCCCTGCCGTGCCGCCTCCATCATCGCCAGAGAGGAATCGAAGCGCATCGTACGCATTGGCGGTGGGTGGGCCACCCGCGCCGTCGCGAACCACTGTGACCATTCCTGATCGCGGTACGAGCGAAGCAGGGTGTGGGACAGCAGGTCCGTCGGGTGTGTCAGGCTCGCTGCCAGCAGGGGCGTGCAGATCGGCGACAGAGGGGCCTCGAACAGCGGCATCGCCTCGTTGCCGTGCCAGCCCCCGTCGCCGAAACGAATGGCACAATCCAGCCCTTCGGCGGCCAGGTCGACCTTGTTGTTGTGCGTGGAGAGACGGACCTCGATCAGCGGGTGCCGGGTGTGGAAGTCATTCAGCCGCGGCAGTAGCCATCCCACCGCAAAGGTGCCGACCGCCCCGACCGTCAGGATCTCGCGGACCTCGCCATCCTGAAGGCGCTGCAGCATCTCGCCCATGCGGTCGAGGGAATCGCCGAGGACCGGCAGCAGCGCCTCCCCTTCCGGGGTGATCGCGAGGCCTCGAGGCAAGCGACGGAACAGGCTGCGGTTCAGGTGCAGTTCCAGCTGCTTGACGTGATGACTGACCGCCGCCTGGGTGACGTGCAGTTCCTCGGCGGCGCGGGTGAAGCTGGCATGCCGGGCAGCGGCCTCGAAAGCACGCAAGGCATTGAGGGGCAGGTAGGGACGTGTCATGCCAGGCCAAGCTCAGCTAATGAGTCATGCAAGATATCATGGTTTGTCCTCTCGCAAAGCGGGCGGCTACTCTTGCCTTTCCATGGCCACCAGACTGGATATGGTGGCGACACTCGGCGAGAGAGACATTGACGATGAAACGTTTACCCACTTTGCTAGGCCAGGCTTTGTTGACCCTCTTGCCGATGTCGGCTCTGGCTGGCGACTGGCAGCCACGCCCTGACTGGGCCGGGATCCTCGCCGAGCAGGGGGCCGAGAACGCGACCCTGGTGATCCTCGACCAGCGGGAGGGTCGCGAGGGGCGCTGGGTGGTGAATCCCGAGCGGGCCGCAGAGCGACTCTCGCCGGCCTCCACCTTCAAGGTGCCCCATGCGCTCTTCGCGCTGGATGCCGGCGTGGTCGAGGACGAGTTCGAGGTGATTCCCTGGGACGGTCAAGAACGTGACGTGCCGGCCTGGAACCAGGACCAGACCCTGCGCTCGGCACTTCGTTACTCCACGGTCTGGGTCTTCCAGCGCCTGGCCGAGCAGATCGGTGCGGAGCGCGAGCGGGCCTACCTGAGCGAGATCGGCTACGGCAACGCCACGCTCGGCGACGACGTCGAGAGCTTCTGGCTCGACGGCAGCCTGCGGGTCACGGCCATCGAGCAGGTCGACTTCCTCGAGCGGCTCTACGCGATGGCGCTGCCCTTCGCCGAGGCTGACCAGCGGCTGGTCAAGGACATCATGATCAATGAAGCGGGCCGTGACTGGATCCTGCGCGCCAAGAGCGGCTGGGACGGCCAAATCGGCTGGTGGGTGGGCTGGGTCGAGCGGTCCGGCGGCCCGGTGTTCTTCGCCCTGAACCTCGACACGCCCCGGCGCCTGGCCGACCTGCCCAAGCGTGAGGCCATCACCCGGGCGGTGCTGCACCGGCTGGAGGCGCTGCCGGCCCCGCAGTGACGCCGCGCCATCCGGCCCGTCTCAGCCGGCGAGCGCGTCGGGTCACATCTGCGCGGTCAGGTAGTTCTCGCGGCCCACCAGTTTGATCAGCCGGAGCTGCTGCTCCAGCCAGTAGGCGTGGTCCTGCTCGGTGTCGGTGAGCAGCGGCATCAGCACGGTGCGGGTCTGGAAGTCGCGCTCCCGCTCGCACAGGGCGATGGCGGCCTTCAGGGCGTCGCCCACCTCGTATTCCAGCTGCAGGTCGTTGGTGAGCATCTCCTCCACGTCCTGGCCGATGCGCACCGGGGTGCGGGTGTGGATATCGGGCTTGCCCTCCAGGAACAGGATCCGCTCGATCAGCTGCTTGGCATGGCCCTTCTCGTCGTCGAACTCGTGGGCGATGCGCTCGTGGAGCTTGTTGAGGCCCATGTCGGCGTACATCTCGGCATGGATGAAGTACTGGTCCATGGCGGCGAGTTCGGCGGCGAGCAGTCCGTTCAGGGCGTCGATGATCTCGGAGTTGCCTTTCATGAGGATTCTTTCCTGGCGCAGGGGAGTCAGGGCTGCATCCTAGGAAGAGTCGCGCTCGTGGTCAAATTTTCCTTTAAATTCATCCGGTTGCGATTACCTTTGCGTGCGATTCGCAATTCGGTTCACGGCGCGCTCCCGCCGTCGACTCGCCGGGCCAGCGCTTCCAGGAACGCCTGGATGCGCGCCGCGTTGGTGCCGAGGTCGCTCTTGCCGACCCGGGAGGCGGAGCGCATGTCGACCCGCACGCCGTCGTCCATCTCGGTCAGGCGGATCACCACGTCGTCCCGGAAGCCGAACCAGCGGGTGATGGCGGTGGCCTCGATCCGCCTCGGCTCGACGGCGGCGATCTCCCAGCCTCGCTCCCGGGCCGTGGCCTCGGCGGCGGCCCGGACCTCGCCGAGCGAGGCGTCCAGGGTGAGCGGCCCGAGCCGCGGGTAGCCGGCCCGCTGCTGGCGGGCGGTGGCCTCGCCGGGGTAGGCCACGGCGTTGGGCGTCGCCTCACGGGCGGCCGCCAGGGTCTCGAAGGCGGGCGGGTTCTCCAGATCCGTGGTGATGTCGTGGATCGGCGGCACGCTGCGGGCGAGCTGCATCAGCTGGGCGGGAAGCGCCACCAGGCTCGCCCCGGCGACGATCACCAGGGTCCCCACCAGCGCCACCCGCCAGCGCCGGCAGATCATGGCGACGACCAGCGCCACCAGCCCCACCGCACCGGCGCCGATCAACAGATGCGCGCCCTGGCGCAGCCACGCGAAGGAGGTGGAGAGCGACACCAGGTCGAGCCGGTAGGCCGGCCCCGCGCCGCCCATCAGCAGGGCGGCCACGATCAACAGGATCACCGCCAGCCAGGCGAGGCGGGTGGGCCACTTGCCGCCGCGCCGGCGAGGCTTGAACGTCAAGGATGACATCGCGGTTCCTTCTCCCTTTGAGCCTCACAGGCCCTCAGCATACGCGCTGGACCGCCATCCTGCCGACACCCCGGCTCTTTGCCTGACGGTGTTCCCAGCGACCGCATGCCCCCCGATCATCGAGTTGCTGAACGCTCAGTATTCTGTCCGCCAGTTAACCAAGCAGAAGGCCACGGAATGGTCCCGGGACGGAGTGGTATCCAAGCCACTGTTCGGTAGCTTATGACGAGGTGGCATGTTGGTCGGTCCAGTACCAGCTGATCGCCATGGTGGCGGCAATCACCACCGCGACCACCGCCAGTGACCAGCCGATGGGAATATGGACCCAGGGTTCGATCAGCAGCTTGATACCGATGAACGCCAGCACCAGCGCCAGTCCGTAATCGAGCAGGGAGAAGCGCTCGGCCAGGCCGGCGAACAAAAAGTACATGGCGCGTAGCCCGAGGATGGCGAAGAGGTTGGAGGTCAGCACGATGAAGGTGTCGCGGGTGATGGCGAATATCGCCGGAATGCTATCCACGGCGAAGATGATATCGGACACTTCCACCATGATCAGCACCACCAGCAGGGGGGTGGCCCAGAGTTTTCCCTGGTCGCGTATGGTGAAGCGGTTGCCATGCAACGACTCGGTGATACGCAGGTGGCCACGCAGCCAGCGCAGCAGGCGATTGTCCTCCACGTTGGACTGCTTGTTCGCGCTCCAGGCCATCTTGCCACCGGTGAACACCAGGAAGGCACCGAAGACGTAGAGGATCCATTCGAAGTTCCTGACCAGCCAGGCACCGATCAGGATGATGATCACGCGCAGCACCACGGCACCCAGAACACCATAGATCAGCACCCGACGCTGGAGCTCAGGTGGGATCCCGAAGAAGCTGAAGAGCGTCAGCCAGACGAAAACGTTATCCACCGACAGGGATTTCTCGATCAGATAACCGGTCAGAAACTCGGTAGCCTTGTTGTTGGCTACCGAGAGGTCCTGAGTCGTGTACAGGTAGGCCCAGATTCCGGCGCCGAACAGCAAGGACACCAGTACCCACAGCAGCGACCACAGGCCAGCCTCCTTCATCGACACCCTGTGGGTGTCTCCACGTACTAACAAGTCCACTGCCAGCATGGCCACCACGATGACGGCAAAGATTCCCCAGAGCCACCAGGCATCACTCATGTTCATCGCTATCCTACTCCCTGATTGCACGGGCCCATCCGGCGCCGGTGCAGTTCATTCGCGCCTTGGCCAAGATGCCGAGACAAACGCTTCCCCGACCTTGTCCTCTACGTCATGCCCTTGAAACTCACGTCTGCCGGTGCCTGGCTTGATCGCCTGGACAAGTCGCCACACGCGCTATGGCTGCTGTTCGTCGCGTCGATGATGGAAACCCTGATCGTGCCCATCCCCATCGAGGCCATCTTGATCCCCTGGATGCTGTGCCACCCCTACCGTAAGTGGACCATAGCCAGCGTGGCCCTGGCGGGCAATCTCACGGCGGCCGTCCTCGGCTACCATCTCGGTGTCCTCGCCATGGGACACTGGGGAGACGCGGTGATCGGCCTGTTCGGCGGCCAGGCGGCCTATGAGGATTTTCAGGTCCACCTGCAGCAGGATGGCTTCATGGCGCTGCTGGCGGTTGGCCTTGTGCCGATCCCCTTCCAGACCGCCATGCTGGTCGCCGGGGCGAGCGGCTATTCGTTTGTGATGTTCATGTTGGCGGCCATGCTGGCCCGGGGCGCGCGCCATTTTGGCCTGGCCATCCTGGTGGCCCTGCTGGGGGATGCCGCCTTGCACCTATGGAAGCGCTACTCCACCCCCATCGGCCTGATCGGTGTGGTGCTGTTCGGGGTGTGGATCTGGTTTCAGGGTATGCCTTGAGTGTCCTTGATACGCGACTCCGGAAGCCCCTTCTGAAGAGCCGTCGCGCCGAGAGATCTCTGCTAGCCTGACAAACGGCCAACGACGTTCCATTACCGAGGAGAACGACCATGCCAGTTTGGAAGTTAGCCCTCTTCACCGCCGTCGCCACCGCTATCTCCGCGTCCGCCTTGGCGCAGGCCGACGGTGACACGGCACTCAGCGTCGAACAGAGCGATCAGTACGGCAGCTACCTCGCCGATGGCCAGGGCCGGACCCTCTACCTGTTCACCAGGGATCAACGGGGAGAGGGCGATAACCAGGCGAAAAGCCAGTGTCACGACGAGTGTGCCGAGGCTTGGCCTCCGCATACCGTTGAGGGGGAGCCGCAAGCCGGCGAGGGGCTCGACCAGGAGCTGATGGGGCCTATCGAACGTGACGATGGCACCACCCAGCTCACCTATGGGGGCTGGCCGCTCTATCGCTTCGTCAAGGATCAGGCTGCCGGTGACGTCAATGGACAGGACGTTCACGGCTTCGATGGCGAGTGGTACCTGGTCTCGCCGGACGGCAGCAAGAACGAGGCCGAGTAGAGGGGTAATCGGGGACGTACCCCTATCGGCCGCAGGGAGTGGGGAGGGGAGTATGCAAACCATTGGGCTGATCGGCGGCATGAGCTGGGAGTCGACCCAGACCTATTACCGCCTCATCAATCAGCAGGTGAGAAATCGACTGGGCGGCCTGCACTCGGCCAGGCTGGTGCTCTACAGCGTCGACTTTGCCGAGATCGAGCCCCTGCAGCAGCGTGGCGACTGGGACGCCGCCGCCGAGATCCTCGGCTCAGCGGCCCAGGCGGTGGAAGCCGCCGGGGCAGACTTCCTCGTGCTCTGCACAAACACCATGCACAAGGTCGCCCCACAGATAGAGCGCGTGGTACAGGCTCCCCTGCTGCATATCGCGGATGCCACGGCCAGCGTACTGGCGAGCGACGGCGTGACGTGCGTGGGGCTTCTGGGAACACGGTTCACGATGGAGCAGGCGTTCTACCGCGAAAGGCTCGAGGCGCGCGGCATCGAGGTGCTGGTACCCGATGCGGCGCAGCGGGAGGTGATTCACGCCGTCATCTTTCAGGAACTCTGCCAGGGGGTGATCAAGCCTGAATCGAAAGTCGCCTACCTCGAGGTGGTGGACTCCCTGGCCCAGCGAGGCGCCCAGGGAGTGATTCTGGGCTGTACCGAGATGGGACTCTTGATTCAGGCGGGGGATACCGCGGTCACGCTCTACGACACCACGGAAATCCATGCCGGGCAGGCCGTGCGCCTGGCGCTGGGGGAAAGCTGATCCTCCGGGAGCGCCCCATCGAGGCAGGGCGGCTGCCTGAGGGGGCTCCCGGCAGGGTCACTTGAAGCGGGAGCGGGCAGACTTGATGGAGTCACTCAGGGACTCCCAGGCGCGTTCCGCGCCGGCCTTGACGTCGTCCCAGGCATCGTCGCTAGCATGGCGCAGTTCGTCGAGCTTCTGGCGCATCTCTTCACGTTTCGCCTCGAGCCGATCGACCTCCTTCTCCTGCTCGATACGCGCATCGGCCTCGGCACCCCGGGCCCGCGCCTTCAGCTTGTCCACCTCGGCCTGCAGTTCATCCAGCTTGGCGCGTAGCTTCTGTTCGTAGGCATTCCTGTCGCTCATATGGGAGTACTCCTTTCCGTCTGCCGGTATGGGGAACCTTGAAGATAGCCTGTCATGGGGCGACAAGGCGCGGACGATTCAGGGTGGCATACCGAGTCGGGGCGGTTACAAGGCCGTGGCCATCGACGCCTCCCGGGAGCCTTCATGGTCATGGTGGCGCTGTCCCGGCTCGCTGGCACAGCCCTCCCGGCATCCGCATCACCCAGTCGCGGATCGCCCGTATCGTCGGCGCATCGCGGCGGCCTTCCGGATAAACCAGGTAGAACGGCTTGCCTTCCAGCACCGGCCCGAAGGGCTGGACCAGGCGCCCCTCCGCCAGTGCCTCGGCGATCAGCGGGCGACTCATCAGCGCCACGCCCTGGCCGCCGATGGCGGCGGAGATGGCGTGGGTCTCGTCGGAAAACACCAGCCCGGCGCCGACATCCAGCCCCGGCACTTCGGCCCGCTTCTGCCAGCCGGCCCAGTCCACGGGCGTCACCGAGGCGTCCTGGGGCCGAAAGTGAATCAGCGGATGGCCGGGCAGCTCGGACGGATCGTTCAGGTTCAGCTGTGGGCTGCAGGCCGGGATGAAGGTGTTGTCGAACAGCTTCTCCGCCACTAGCCCCGGCCACTGGCCGTCGCCATAGCGAATCGCCAGATCCGCGGTCACGCCATCCAGTGCCACCGGTTCGTGGGAGGCATGGATGCGCAGGTCGATGTCCGGATGCGACTCCCTCAGCAGGCACACCCAGGGCAGCAGCCAGCGCACGGCCACCGCCGGGGTGGTGGAGAGCGTGGTCGCCTGACGGACGGGCGGCGCCTTCAGCCGCTCCAGGGTCTCCCCGATGCTGTCGAAGGCCGCTTCCAGGGTCTGGAAGAGCTCCCTTCCCGGCGGCGTGAGCAACAGCTGCCGGGGCTTGCGCACGAAGAGCTCCACCTGCAGGGCATCTTCCAGCCCGCGGATGTGATGACTGATGGCCGTGGCCGTGACGGACAGCTCATTGGCCGCCTGCTTGGCGCTCTCGTGGCGGGCGGCGGCCTCGAAGGCCCGCAGGGCCGCCAGCGAAGGGAGTCGGCGAGGGCTCATGATTGAGTTCAGCTCAGCTATATCGGCAAATATTCGTCGTTTGTGGCGTTAAAGCCTCGGGCATAGGCTCAAGTCACTCTCAACGATGAGTGAGTTCAACTCACAACACAAGGAGCCCGACATGACCCATATCCTGCAACTGGACGCCAGCGCCCGCCCCGGTCTCGCCGGTATCGACGAGCACGGTTCCCTCAGCCGTCGCCTCACCCAGCGGTTCGTCAGCGGCTGGCAAGCCCGCCAGCCAGGCGCCACCGTGACCCATCGCGATGTGGGCGGCACCCCGCCTTCCTTCATCGATCAGCGCTGGATCCAGGCCGCCTTCACGCCTCCGGAGCGCCGGGAACCCTGGATGGCGGAGGTGCTCGCCGAGAGCGATCGGCTGATCGACGAACTGACGGCCGCCGACGTCGTGGTGATCGGCGCCCCGCTGTACAACTTCGGCATGCCGGCGGCGCTGAAGGCCTGGGTGGACCTGGTGGTGCGCATGGGGCGCACGGTGGACTTTGACCCGAGCCGGCCGGACGACCCCTTCACGCCCCTGCTGGCCGATCGGCCGCGTCACGCCATCATCCTGTCGTCACGGGGCGGCGCCGGCTTCGAGCCCGGCGGCGCGCTGGCCCATATGAATCACCTGGAACCCGGCCTGGCCACGGCGCTGGAATTCATCGGCATCACCCGCATCCACCGGGTGTCGATCGAGCATCAGGAGGAGGGCGGGGAGCGGCTGGCCGCCTCCCTCGCGGCGGCAGAGCGCCGGGTGGATGGGCTGATCGCCCAGTTGTCGGAGCTGTACCAGGCCAGCCGGGAGGCGACGGTGCCGGCCTGACCGAGACCATCCTGGTGATACGCACCTCTCGGCCGGCCCGGGTGCCGGCCGAGTAGAACCTGCCTTATCAGTTGGTGGGCGAGTTCGTCCTGCTGCTTCTATCCTCAAAACTCGGCCGCCAGGCTCCAGGCACGCATGGGCTTCAGCGATATCTCGCCGCCGGATGGCCAACGACTCGACAGCTGCCGCTACCTGGTGGCGCCGGTCGATGTCGTCGCTGGCGATGACGGTGGCTCCACCCGGCGGCTCAAGCGAAACGTTATCGGATAGGCGCCAAGGAAGGGCCGACGAAGTCCGACAGGTAGTCCCGCGAGGGGGAGAGGAATCGTATCAACATGGCACAGGTATTGTTGTTCCATCACGCGCATGGAGTGACATCGGGGGTCCGGGATTTCGCTGAGATGCTGCGACGTGCGGGTCACACCGTGCACGTTCCGGACCTGTACGACGGCCAGGTGTTCGATGACCTGGAGGAGGGCGTCGGATACGCCGAGAAGATGGGGTTCGGTACGATCATCGAGCGCGGTGTTGCGGCCGCTGAAGGGTTGCCCGGCGGACTCGTCTACGCTGGGTTCTCGCTCGGCGTGTTGCCCGCGCAAAAGTTGGCACAAACCCGCGCTGGCGCGATCGGGGCTCTGCTGTTCCATGCCTGTGTCCCGTTCTCGGAGTTCGGCGCTGCTTGGCCGCGGGGCGTTCGGGTCCAGATCCACGGCATGGACCGTGACGAGTTCTTCGCGGGCGAGGGAGACCTCGATGCGGCACGCTCCCTCGTCGAGACGACCACGGAGGCTGAACTCTTCCTGTATCCGGGGGACCGGCACCTGTTCGCTGACAGCAGCCTGCCGTCGTACGACAAGGATGCCGCGGAGGTCCTGACACAGCGGGTACTCGACTTCCTCGACAATGTCGAGTAGCCCATGTCCTACGGCATCGCAGCGGATGCCAGCGAGCGGCTGATACCCCACGACTGATGCCCCGCCCCCTGCAAGGGCGAAGCGACCTATTTCGGATTCAGTGAATTCCAGGACCTGGTCCCGACCCACCGGCCTCAGGCTCCTGCGATCCTCGCCGGGCATCGCGTCGGCACTGCCTTGACCATGCGGACGCACGCTGGCTCTGTTGATGCCGTCGAGACATGGTTTTCATCTGGAGATTCAGCGTGACAGAATCGGCATAACGCGCTTCGATGGATTTCGAAGCGTTCATCGTCGGCGCCGGGCCTTCGGGCCTATCAGTCGCCTGACGCTGATCAGTTACTATCCCGACCAGGACCTGCTCCTGAAGTTGGCTCGGAAATTGGCGCCTGGATGACAGCAACGGTGCTGCCCTCGACACGGAATAAACAACGGGGATCGGGAGGAGTGCGTCCTCAGGGCCGGAAATGGATCAAGAGGTATCCCCATGCTCAGCCGAATATCGTCTTCTCTCTCTTCTGCCGCCCTGGGCTTTTCGCTTCTTGTCGCAACCTGCGGGGCATCCGCGTTCACCTTGTCGGAAGGCGAGGGACGTTTCGGGTACTCCCTCCCGGGTAGCGATCAGCAACTGGATGTCTACACCTACTTGCCCGACGACATGACCCCCAAGTCCCCCATCGTCATGGTGATGCATGGCTCCGGGCGCAATGCCCAGTACAACCGGGACGCCTGGGCAGAAAGGGCCGAAGAGTACGGGTTCGTTGTCATCGCGCCGGAATTCGACAAACAGGATTATCCAGGAAGCAGGAGTTACCACAGGGGAAACCTGGTCGACAGGGAAACCGAGCAGCCCAACCCACCGGAGGAATGGTCATACAGCGTTATCGAGCCACTCTTCGAGGACGTGGCGGAGACGCTAAACTCGACCAGAGAGGGGTACTATCTTTTCGGTCATAGTGCCGGATGCCAGGTCGCCCATCGACTGCTGACCTTCGAAGTCACCACCAAGGTAGAGGCGTTGGTATGCAGTGCGCCAGGTGTATGGACGCTTCCGGATGACAACATGCGTTGGCACTTTGGGTTAAAGGATGACCCCCTGGGTGTGGATACGGCGGATCTGGCCGACTTTTTCGCCATGCCGGCGTTGATCATGGTGGGTGAAGATGACGACAACCCCAATCATTCCAAACTTGCAAACTCCTCCAGCGCGAGGGCGCTAGGTGCGAACCGCTTGGAACGCGCCATCAATTACTTTGAAACTTCGGCAGAGCAGGCCGAGCGCCTCGAAGTACCATTCAACTGGAATTTCTACATCGTGCCCGATGCCGACCACAGCACTCGCCAGGCGGCTGAATTCGCCGCAGACCAGGTTGCTCGCTTCGAACGCGGTGAGGGTTTTGTCGACATGGAGCCCTGACGTGCTGCCGGTCATCTACGTTACGGCCGGTAGCCGGGAGGCTTGTTTCGTCTCGTGGGTCGCATCATTCTTTGGTGCCAGGCTGAATGTCAGGTAACCATCACGACTCAGCCCGTACGCAAGGGATGGCCTATGGCAACGGCTTCCATCGAGCCCCGCATCACCTGCACCCCCACGAGCGCCGGGTGGATGGGCTGATCGCCCAGCTGCCGGAGCGGCGTCAGGCCAGCCGCGAGCCGGCGGTCACGGCCTGAGGGACGACCATCGTGGCGTTATCGGGGACGGCCCCTGAGGGATCCCCATGGGCCGTCCCCCGAATTCCGTGGCGTTCCTTGTAGATTTCAGGGCTCTCCATTCGACTATCAGATACCACCACCCACGAACTGAAAGGAGAATGGAGATGCTGCTCAGCAACAAGAATGCCGTGATTTATGGGGCTGGCGGGGCTATCGGTCGTGCGGTTGCCCTCGCGTTTGCCCGGGAGGGAGCAGGCGTCTTCCTCGCCGGCCGCACGCTTTCAAGGCTCGATGCGGTCGCGAAGGAAATCTCCATGGCGGGCGGCGTCGCCGAGACGGCGGTTGTCGACGCGCTCGACGAACAGGCCATAGAAGCGCACGCCGCCGAGATCATCCGCAAGGCGGGACCCATCGATATCTCGTTCAATGCCATCGGCATGGACGACGTTCAGGGCACCCTGCTCGTCGAGATGTCGCTCGAGGATTTCGCCCGCCCGATCAACAGGGCGACGCGGTCGCAGTTCCTGACGGCCACCACCGCGGCGCGGCACATGGTCAGGCAGGGGGCGGGCGTGATTCTGATGCTCACGGCGACACCCGCGCGCCTCGCCATTCCACACTGCGGAGGTTTCGGCGTGGCGTGTGCGGCGCTGGAAGGCTTATGCCGACAACTCGCCGCGGAGGTTGGGCCCGAAGGCGTGCGGGTGGTTTGCTTGCGTTCGGCCGGCTCCCCGGAGTCGATCTCCGAAACGATGGATACTCATGCCGCCGCCGGCAAGGTGACACGGGATGACTTCATCGCCTCGCTCGAAGAGATGACCTTGCTCAAGCGTTTGCCGGCCCTGGCCGAGGTCGGCGACATGGCCGCGCTCATGGCGTCGGATCATGCCAGTTCGATGACCGGGACAGTCGCCAACATGACCTGCGGTGCGATCGTCGACTAACCATTGACCCGGCCGCTGAGTCGGCGAACCCTGGCCGATTCCGCAATAATGTCCAAGCCCGTGGCCTGGGCCAGGCCTACGCTATGCCTGAGTGGCGTTCCGGGAGGCAGGCATGGCGAAGCAATTCAGTCGGTTCGACTATTTCAAGAGCCGGCATATCCCCGAGCTTACGGTGCTGCAGGCGGCGCTGAGCGATTTCAGCTACGACCGTCATGCCCATGAGGAGTACGCCTTCGGCGTCACCCTCGCCGGGCGCCAGGATTTCTTCAGCGGCGGCCAGTTCCACCGCAGCTCGCCGGGCAACGTCATCCAGTTCAACCCCGAGCAGGTGCACGATGGGCACCCCGGGGGCGACAGCGCGCTGGGGTATGTCATGACCTATGTGCCTTCCGCCCACCTCGAGGCGCTGTTTGGCGATGCGGCGGGATGCAAGCGTGCCGGCGGGTTCCGATGCGGCGAGACCCTGATGGCGGATCCCGAGTTGCGCCGCGCCATCCTGGACCTCGCGCATCTGGTGACCCATCGGTTGGGCACGCGCATCGATCAGGAGCACGCCCTGCATCGCATGGCGACACGCCTCGTGCAGCGTGCCGGCCATTATCGGCCGGACGGCAGGCCGAGCCGGCCTGATGCGCTGCTGCTGCGGGCCAGGGACTACATCCTCGCGCACCTCGAAGACGATGTGTCGCTGGACGATATCAGCCAGGCCGCCCACCTCTCGAAGTACCACTTCCTGCGCCTGTTCCGGCAGCAGTTCGGCATCACGCCGCACCAGTATGTGCTCAACCGCCGGGTCAATGCCGCGCGCAGCCTCCTGGCGGCGGGGGCGGCACCCAATCAGGTGGCCTTCCGCTACGGCTTTACCGACCTCAGCCATTTCAATCGCCGCTTCAAGCGCATCTATGGCATGACGCCCCTCCAGTACCAGCGCAGCGTCAGCCGATAACCCGAGGCTTCCCCCATGTTGGAGATCGTCGCCTATGCCCTGGGCGTCATGTACACGCCTGGGCCCGTGAACCTGCTCGGCCTGAATGCGGGCCTCAACGGCCAGGCCAGACCCTCCATCGGCTTCTTCGTCGGGGTGGGGCTGGCCATGCTGGTACTCTTCCTGGCGTTCGGCTGGATCGGTGCGGCCTGGGTGCGCGGCGACATGCTCGCCGTGGTGGGGGCGCTGGGATGCGCCTATATCCTCTACCTCGCCTTCAAGGTCGCCCGCTCCAGCATCGATCCGGGGGCCATTCGCCGGGCGTCACGCGTGCTGAGCCTTCGCGATGGCCTGATCATGCAACTCTGCAACCCCAAGGGCATGATCGCGACCCTGCCGATCGCCACCATCCAGTTCCCCGCCGCCGGCATCCATGGCGCCAGCCTGGTGCTCTGGTCGCTGGGGCTGGCGGCGCTGGCCTTCGGCGCCCCCGGCAGCTATGCGCTGATGGGCGCCGTGGTCGGGCAGCGCATCGAGAACCCGACGATTCTCAAGGGCTTCAGCCTGGCGATGGCGGCACTGCTGGTGTGGGTCGCGTTGTCCATCAGCTACGAGCACGTGTGGCTGCCGCTGGCAGCGGGCGAGCCTTGAGGGGACCTTGCGAAGCAAGGAGCCTCGCACCGCCCGGCGGCGGCCAGACTTTCGTCGATGACACGGAGATGGTCCCTCCAGTCGTCGATGTGGTGCAGGTCCGCCTGACAGCCTCGCTCCCGCCGTCTAGGCTGGCCGGTGGGTGGGGCGCATCCGACCGGCGAATGCAGCAGGGACGGTGCGTTGCTCGACCACGCCAGGGACACAGCAGCCGAGGTGACGGATGAAGGTCAAGCGCATCATGGCCAATACGGCCACGGAAGATCTCGACAAGGCGGAGGCCTTCTACGGGGGCCTCCTGGGCCTGGAGCGACTCATGGATCACGGCTGGTTTCGCACCTACGGCTCGGACGAGCGGATGCGCGTCCAGGTGAGCTTCGGCTCGGAGGGCGGCTCGGGAACGCCAGTGCCCGACCTCTCCATCGAGGTCGACGATCTCGAGGCGGCGCTGGCGCGCTTCGAGGAGGCGGACATACCCATCGAGTACGGCCCCGTCAGCGAGCCCTGGGGCGTGCGGCGCTTCTACGTCCGCGATCCGTTCGGCAAGCTCGTCAATATCCTGCAGCACGAGTGAGCGCGCCCTGCTGGGACGCGGGCAACTGTCGGTTTATCAGCAGTGCGCTGTCGCCGCCGTCGCGCTCAACATGGCTGGCAAGAAGGGATGATCGTTGACGTGAATCAAGCAAGGAGGCCCTGAACGCCTGGCACCGAGTCCTCCTGCCAGGACTGATACGCTTTTTTTGCAGCTGTCTGACCCTGTTATGGTCTCGGCCTTTCTGTCACCTTGGCCGCAAGCAGGCATGCCCGGTTAGTCGTCTCGTGCGAGGCGATTGGCCGATGAGAGGGGCATGGCGAAGCGGGCCGCGTGGTCCGTGATGATGGGCCGAACTTTCCGGGTGGTGAGTGGTTGTCATGGTGATATACGTTGCGTTTTTCCTGATCTTCGTCGGTGTGACGCTCGCGCTCTATCAGGTGTACAGCGTGCACTACGCGATCAACTTCGAGGACGAGGAGGAACGTCCGGAGCGGGTCAACCAGGCCCTGAAGACGTTGACCGACGAGGCTCGGGGGTGTGCCGGCGGCGAGCCGTCGCCGGGCTTCGTGCAGGCGGTGCGGCGCATCTTCGGTAGCGGCGTCGATGCGCGTCTGGTGCTGGCGGCGGTCGCATCCGGCAAGCAGAAGGCTTTCGCGGAGCCGCTGCTGCGACGGAAGCGGCGGATCGAGACGAGCGGCGAGCTGAGGATCGCCCACCTGCCGTTCTGGAAGACCCGCCCGCCGGCCCGCTACCGGCGGGGGCCGGTGTTGACGATCGTCATGGCCAGCAGCCTCCTGGCGCTGTTCTGGGGCGCGGCGAGCATCTTCACGGCGGCCTATCCGGTGGCGGCTCCCTCGCTGGCCTGGGCCAACAACGTGTTCGTGCTGACGGCACTGGTCTATGCGTCGGCGCTGCTGGCCCATGGGGCCTCGAAGCTGGACCTCTACCTGCACGATATCCAGCAGATCGGCCGGCTGAACCGGCGCGTGAACGGCTCAGAAGGCGTCGAGCAACTCGCCTAGTCGCTCCATGGCCGCTTCGCTGCGCGGCGTCCAGGGGTGGCCGTAGCTCAAGCGCAGGCAGTGGCGAAAGCCCTGGGTCGCGGAGAAGATGGGGCCCGGCGCTACGCTGATGCCCTGTTCCAGCGCCATGCGGAACAAGCGTAGCGAATCCACCCGCTCGGGGAACTCGAACCACAGGACGTAGCCGCCGGCCGGGCGCGTGGCGCGGGTCTCGGCGGGGAAGAAGCGTGAGGCCGCCGCCAGCATCTGCCCCTGCTGGGTCTCCAGGGCATGGCGCAGCCTGCGAAGGTGGCGGTCGTAGCCGCCGTGCTGGAGGTAGTCGGCGATGGCGGCCTGGGCCGGCACCGAGGGCGAGATGGTCGTCATCAGCTTGAGCCGCGAGAGGCGTTCCGCGTAGCGGCCGCCCGCCAACCAGCCGACCCGATAACCCGGCGCCAGGCACTTCGAGAAGGAGCCGCAGTGAATGACCAGGCCGTCGTCGTCGAACTGCTTGACCGGCCTGGGCGGCGTGGTGCCGAAATGCAGCTCCGCATAGGCGTCGTCCTCGATCAGCGGCACTTGGTATCGCTTGATCAGCGCATAGAGCGCGCGCTTCTTCTCCTGGTCGAGACTGGCACCCAGCGGGTTTTGCAGGTGGCTCATGAACCAGCAGGCCTTGATGGGCAGCCTGGCCAGACTGTCCGCCAGCACCGCAAGGTCGATGCCCTCGCGGGGATGCACGGGAATCTCCACGGCCTTGAGCTTCAGGCGCTCCAGCACCTGCAGGCTGGCATAGAAGGCGGGGGATTCGATGGCGACGAGATCGCCGGGCGAGGTGGCGCATTGCAGCCCGAGGTTCAGCGCCTCCATGGCGCCGTTGGTGATGACCAGCTCCTTGGGCGGCAGCGGCATGCCCTTCAGCGTGTAGCGCAGCACGATCTGGCGGCGCAGGTCGGCGTCGCCCGCCGTCATGTCCTTGAGCACATCACTGCCGGACATCCCGCGCAGCGCCTTGGCCATGCTGCGGGCCAGCCGCGCGAGTGGGAAGAGGTCTGGGCTGGGGAAGGCCGAGCCGAACGGCACGGTCTCGGTGTCCTGGAGCGAGTCGAGCACCGAGAACGCCAGCTCGCTGACCGCGACGTCGGCCGCTTCCTGGCGGCGCGGCGTCATCCTCGGCTCGTGCAGCACGCGCCGGGCCTGTTCGCGCACGTAATAGCCGGAACGCGACTTCGCCAGGATCAGCCCGCGGTCCTCCAGCAGGTAATAGGCCTGGAAGACGGTGGAGGGGCTGATGCCGTACTCGCGGCTCGCCTGGCGGACCGAGGGCACTCTCTCGCCCGGTGCCAGCACGCCATCGCGGATCAGCTCGGCGATCTCGTCGGCAAAGCGTTCGTAGCGTTTCATCGGCGGCCTGGCGCTCCCGAACCTGTAATCCTGATGGAAGAAAGAAGAGGGGCATTCCATCATGGCCGGCACGGCGGCGGAAGGCTTGGGCTTGGCCTCGAGCCGATCGGTGTCCTGCTCTCGCTCGATGCGCGTATCAACTGCGGCGCCCCGGGCGCGCGCCTTCAGCTTGTCCACCTCGGCCTGCAACTCATCCAGCTTGGCGCGCAGCTTCTGCTGGAGGCATGCCTGTCGCTCATGGGGAGACTCCTTGCCGTCTGTCGGTATAAGGCCGCGATACTCCCGCACGCCACCACCGGGGTAGAACGGCTCGTCCATCACCTGGCAGGCGACAGAAGGCCCAGGGCGATCTATCGTTGGCTCATGCCGAGGTCGGATAGGCCGTGCCCCTGATACCGTGTCGGCGGGGGCGCATGGTGATCAAGGACCATCGCGATATCGAGCCGGGAGGGGCGTCCATCGCTCGGCAGGGCGGGGCCTGGAAGCGCAATGGGCCGGAATCTTCGGAATTCGTCTGGCGGAGGTGCCATGAAGTCTCTCTCGAGTACAGGGTTCGCGATCTTCGGGGCAGCGCTGGTCGCGATCAGTTACGGACTCGCCCGCTTCGCCTTCGGGCTTTTCGTGCCCCCTATCCGCGACGAGCTGGAACTCACGCCGTACGTGATCGGCATCATCGGCGCGCTGCCGCTGATCAGCTTCCTGCTGGCCACGGCGGTCGCGCCCCTGATCACGGATCATCTCGGCGCCCGAAACACGGCGGTGCTGTCCGGGGCGTTCGGCGTCGGCGGCCTGGCGCTGATCAGCCAGGCCTTCGACGCGCTAACGCTCGGCGCGGGGGTGTTCGCCTGCGGGATCTGCACCGGGCTGATGATGCCGGCACTCACGGCGGCCATGCAGGCGATGGTGAAACGCTCGCTGCACGGGCGTGTCAGCTCGGTCATGAACGCGGGGACCAGCATCGGCGTGATCGTTGCCGTGCCGACGGTGCTGTTCCTTGCCGGCGCCTGGCGGTTCGCCTATCTCTCCTTCGCCGTGCTGGCGGGCCTCGGCGTGATCGCCGCCTGGCTCTTCCTGCCCTCGGTCTCACGGATCGTGCCGTCGAACGCCGCGCCGCCGCCCCCCGTCAGCGAACTGCCGTGGTCGCGTCTCGTCAGGCTCTCGCTGTTTGCCTACGTGATGGGCTTCGTCTCTTCCGCGTACTGGATCTTCGCGCCCGACCTGGTGGTCACCCTCGGCGGCCTGCCGGCCGGCGCCACCGGCTGGCTGTGGCTCGCGGTGGGCATCGCCGGCCTCGGCGGCGCGGTGGTGGCCGACCTGGCCGACCGCAACAACCCGCCCATCACGCATGCCCTGATGCTGATGATGCTGGCCGCGAGCCTGGCATTGCTCGCGGCCAGCCCCGCTCAGACGGTGCTGGCCGCCTTTTCCGCGCTGGTCTTCGGCCTCGCCTACATGAGCCTGACGGGGCTCTATCTGATGACCGGCATCCGCCTGTTGCCGGGCCGACTGTCGATGGGGCCGGTACTGCCCTTCATGGCGGTATCGCTCGGGCAGGCGACCGGCTCGCCCGTCGTCGGCGGGCTGGTGAATGGCTTCGGTTACGCCGATGCGTTTGCCATGTTCGCCGCGCTCGGCATCCTGGCGTCCATCCTGTCGCCCCTTTACCCGGGCCATATCGAGCATGGGGCCGAGGAGGAAGCCGAGGAAGATGCCGGCCTCCAGGCGGCCTACGACCACCAACTCCAGAACGAGGAGGGCGAGCCACTGGAAGAGCCCGCCGCTGGGGAAGCCGAGAAGCCTGCAGTCCACCCGTAAGGGCGTCACCGGCGGAGGAAGAGTCGGGGACAGGTCCCGGTGAATCCCTCATCCGCCTCGACGCGGCCATCGAGGATGCATTGGAGCGGGAGGTCTACGTGGATGAGATCAATGATGGAACTCGGTGAGGAGCGAATCGGCGATGCCGTCCTGGCGCTGCTCTACCTGAATCTTCATGAAGGGCAACGGGCATGGAAGTCACTGAACTGGGCGGCAATGGAACGGCTCCATGAGAAAGGGCTGATATCCGATCCGGTCGGCAGGGCCAGGTCTGTGGCGTTCTCCGAAGCAGGGCTGAAGGAGTCCGAGCGTCTTTGTCGGCGATTGTTTGCGCGGTGAGGGGGAGTGATCTCGACTATTCGGTAAGCTCGGAGGGGGTGGAGGTGCAGTGCCCTCCGGGATGGCAGACAAGCAGCAACCGCGAGACGATCTCCGAGTCGGCCGGCGGCCAGGCGGTATGTGGCGATCGCCGCCGAATCGTCCATCGCGCTGACATGGCCAAGGTCCAGATCTCAGTGACAGCCCCCGCCATGCCCCCTAAGCTGGCGGAAGTGCCAGCCACGCCAGGAGGCCGACATGGCCGATCATAGCGATACCTCGCACATCACCCTCCACCCGCATGATCGCCGGGTGAGGATCTTTCACGGCGATACCCTGATCGCCGACACCCGAAACGCCATCGAACTGCGCGAGCGCGGCTATCCACACCGGCAATACCTGCCCAGAGAGGATGTGGACATGTCGAAACTCTCGGTGTCGTCCACCGTGACCCACTGCCCCTTCAAGGGCGATACCACCTACTACTCGCTCGTCGATAACGTCGATGTGGCCTGGAGTTATGACCAGCCGATCGAAGAGATGAAGGATCTTGCCGGGAGGCTGGCGTTCGATGCCGACAAGGTCGTGGAAAGGGTGGCGTGACGTCGGCTTTCGAGCCACCGTGGCTACATCGGCAGATGCTGCCGGCACGATAAGCCGATGGCAGAGCGCGCTGTCGAGTTCACCGATGCCCAATGAGGCCCTGCACAAGGAGCGGATCGAGCCGTTACGGCGCTTGCGTCCTCAGAAGCCTTCTCACCAGCCCGCCTTGGCCGCTGATCGCCCCGCTGCCCGGCGAACCGCAAGACGATCGCCGAGCTGGCCGGCGGCCAGGGCCATGTGGCGAGCTAATCCGATTTCCTGGTCGAGCGCGGCTTCGAGATGTAGCGGTAGGGCGTCAAGGTCCCGCTGGGGATTGCCTCTACCCCATGCTAGGCTGATCGATGCAAGGCCAAATGGATCGATTCTCTGGAGGCTTGATGCTGGTGAGAGGTACCGGAAGATGAACAGAACCAGGGCCCTGCAACTGCTGCGAGACCACATGTCGACCCTGGCCAGCGAATATGGGGTCAGGTCATTGGCGCTCTTCGGCTCCATGTCCCGCGACGAGGCTCGAGACGACAGTGATATCGATATCCTGGTGAGTTTCGACGGTCCGGCGACCTCGGCCCGCTATTTCGGGGTGCAGTTCTACCTGGAGGATCTGCTGGGTCATCCCGTGGATCTGGTGACCGACAAGGCGCTTCGCTCCGAGCTCAGGCCCTATGTCGAGCGTGAGGCGCTGCGTGTCTGAGTCTCGCCCCCAGCGCGAATGGCGCTTCTATATCGATGACATGATCGGCTTCGCCGAGAAGGTCCTGTCCTACACGGAAGGCCTGGATCAGGATAGCTTCCTTGCCCATGATCTTACCTACGACGCCACGCTGCGTAACCTCGAACTAATCGGCGAAGCGGCAACCCGCATTCCAGATGCTGTCCGTCAGCAGTATTCGGAAATTCCCTGGCGGATGATCATTGCTACCCGGAATCGCCTGATCCATGCCTATTTGGGGATCGACGACGATACAGTGTGGAGCATCATCCAAGACAACATCCCCCAACTGCTGGAGCAACTGAGCGGAATCAAAAGCCAGCAGGCAAGCGAGTAGCGGCCATGATTGGCGTCTCGTACGGAGGTATCGGGACACGAGTAATCGGGGACGTCCCCCTATCGGCCCACCGCGGCTTCGCGATGAAGTGAGCGCGCCGCGCGCCTGGCTCAGGACGCGGCGCCCTCGAACGCCTCGGGGTAGCGCCGCTTCGCCCGCAGCAGGCGCCAGATGGTGATGACGTTGGTGATCACCACCAGCGCCTCGGCCAGCGAGCCGCCCACGGCCCCCGCCAGCAGGTGGCTGAACAGCCAGGCCACCGCCGCCAGCCCCAGCATCACCCGCATGGGGATGCCGCGCAGCAGGAACATGCCCACCGTGCCCAGCACCATGGCCACCACCGCGGGCAGGTCCGCCCAGCCCTGCCAGGTGGCCAGCGCGGCCACGCCGCTGGCCGCCAGCACGCCGGCCATCACCGCCTTGCTGCCCGGGTAGCGGCGGGCCAGGGCGATGCGGGCGATCACCAGCACGGTCAGCGCCGCCGCGGTCCAGCTCTGCAGGAACAGGAACTGCAGGGCGAAGGCGACGTTGGCCGAGATCAGCAGCACCAGCAGGCGCTCGTCCTGCTTGCTGGCGAAGGCGGCGATACACAGCAGCAGGGCGGCCAGGCCGAAGACCTGGCCGGCGAGGGCGGTGGGACTCTCCAGCATCGGGCATCCTCTCGAGTGAGCAGACGCCCAGCATAGCCGCTCCGACGGCGGTTGACGCAAGTCGCCGCTGCCGCGCAGCTTGGCGGGACCCCACAGCGCAGAAGAGCGACGACGAAGGCGGCTGCCCCATCAGCGCGGTGATCATCGACAACGCCACCCGGCGCCACCCGCTGATCTGCCCATTCGGACAGACGCCGATTCTCCTTGGCGCCGGCGGTGGGCTCATTCGTACTTGTGCTGCCAGCCCTTCACCGCGATCTGCTCCTTGAGCAACTCCAGCATGTCCACCAGCACCTGCTCGGTGATCTGTTCGGTCTGGCGATCGGTGCGCAGCCAGGCATCGAAGCCGCTCTCGGCCAGGTGCTCCACCAGCGCGGAGAACTCCGCCGACCTCAGGCCTTCCAGGGCCTCGTCGACCAGGTGGCAGGCCAGGTCGGAGAGCGAGGCCTCGAGCCCCCGGGCCAGCTGGCTGCCCAGCGGCAGGCGCCCAAGCCGGCGAATCTCCGGACTCTCCGCCAGGGTGCGGCCGACCAGCCCGCGCACGTAGCGCAGGGTGTCGTCGCGGTTGTGGGCATAGGCGTCGCCCGCCATGGCCTCCAGGCGCTGGCTGATCTCGTGGATCAGCGCCTGCTTGCGGGGCCGCACCACCCGCTCCATCAGCGGGGTGGACAGCCCGTCGCCGGCGCGGATCTCGTGCTGGACGTTGTCGAGCATGCGGATGGCGATGCGGTCGGTGAGCTCCTCCAGCAGGATGTCGTAGTACTTGGCGACCACGCTGTAGAGGTACCAGCGGCGCACGTCGATCAGGCCCATGCGCTGCAGGCGGTGCAGCAGCGAGATGACGCGCAGGATACGCAGCAGCCGGAAGCCGCCCAGCGGGATGCAGCCGAGCACGTCGTACCAGTGCACGAAGGGGTAGAAGAACCAGCGGTGGTAATGCCGCTCGGCGATGGCCACCGCCCAGCCCAGCAGCACGTCGAGCAGGAAGATGGCCACGAACGCCAGGTCGATGGCGATGAAGTTCGCATGGATATGCCGGTCGTAGGCGGAGTGCAGGCCGGGGGCCACGGCCTCGAAGGCGGCGTTCAGCGGGGGCAGCAGGAAGAGGCTGTCGAACAGCAGCAGGGCCAGGTTGGCGATCACCAGCACGATGATGAGCAGATCCCACACCAGGTGGGCCCGCTCCAGGGCGGGCGAGGTCGTGCGGGTGGTGGGCATGGCGCCTCCTTGAGCTCTATGCCGGAAAGGCCCTTCCCAGCCTGGAACGTCGGCGCGCCGTCGGCACCTCGAGCGCGCTGCCCCTCTCTACGCGACCGTCTGGATGACCTCGAAACCCTCGAACTTCGGCGGGCCCAGGTACAGCCCCTCGCGACGGCTCTGGCCGGCATTGGCGTGGGCGGCGCGGAACGCCTCGGAATGTGTCCAGGCCTCGAAGTCCTCGCGCGAGCGCCAGACGGTATGGGAGGCGTAGAGGACGTGATCCTCCTCCTCGGGGCCGCGCAGCATGTGGAACTCGACGAAGCCGGGCAGGCCCTGCAGGTGCGTTTCGCGCTCCAGCCAGATCTGCTCGAACTCCTCGACTCTCTCGGGATTGACCCGGAAACGGTTCATGGCGATGAACATGGTGGGGCTCCTTGTCGTCAGCGGCGAAGGGGGTTTGGGGACGATGACACCTTCGCCGGTGGTGGGCAAGGCCACGGCAGGCCGCCGCGCGGCGCGCTGCTACGCATCGGCAACCGGCCAGTAGCGGCGCGGTGCCTTAGCGCTGCAACAGGCCCTGGCCGATCGCATCATCGAGGCGGTCGACGGCGGCGGCGAGCTTCTCGTCGATGACGTGGAGATACTCCGTCCAGTCGTCGACGTGGTGCAGCTCCGCCTTGCCGTCCGAGATGCCGCGCAGCACGACGAGTGGCACCGCAAAGCGCGTGCAGGCGCGCAGGCAGGCATAGCTCTCCATGTCCACCATGTCGGCGGCGATGGCGGCATAGGCCGCGCCCGAGACGATATTGGCGCCGGTCGAGAGCGTCGCCTCGCGGATCCCGGGAATGCGCAGCGGCAGCGGGAGGATCGCCGGCAGGTCGAGAAAGGGCGTGACGCCTTTCTCGAAGCCCAGCGGCGAGGCGTCCATGTCGCGGTAGGCGACCGAGGTCGCCTGATAGACCTCGGTCTGCTCCAGCGCCCGGCTGCCCGCCGAGCCCAGCGACACCACCAGGTCCGGCAGGCGCTCGCGCGCCTCGAGGGCGGCCAGCGCGGCAGTCAGTTCGACGGCCGCCTCGACGGGCCCCACGCCGGTCATGAAGGGTTCGAAACGCCTCTTGAGATGCGGGCCGTATTCGGCGTCGGCCGCCATCACGAAGAGAACGGAGCGGCCACCCAGATCCGTCAGCGGCGCCTTGGCGCGATGTCCTGCCCTCATCCTTCGATCCTCCCTCGGCTCATGGCCGCCTTCATCGTGCTCAAGGGCGTGTGAATGGGTAGGGGCAGGAATAGCGGGAAAATAGCCAGACAGCAAGAACGCACAAGGTCGACGAAGCTCTCCATCGAAGTCGACGACCTCGAGGCGGCGCTGGCGCGCCTCGAGGAGGCAAACGTGCCCACCGAGTACGGCCCCGTCAACTCGATGCGCCAAAGTACGGGAAAACTCGTACTTCAGTGCTAGGCTGAATCTCAGAACACCATAATGATACCGCCAGTGCGCAGGGAGCCACCATGGCAACGGATTCCCCCGACCCCGTGTCGATCTGCACCCGCACGATCGCCGGGGGCGGGTAATATCCGGCGACTCCCTACATCCCGGCAGCATGCAAGGGTGAGTGACCGAGAGCGCGCCATTTCAGGCCTCTCGGAGAATGGCAATCACCAAAGCGTAGGGAGTGACCATGGGTACCGCAGCAGCGAGTCAAAACCTTCAATATGGTTTTCCGACCCCCGGACCTCAGGATCCCACCGGGCAACGGGTCATGGACCATGTCTTTTTCTTGTCCCATGCCGAGTGGAAAGCCGCCCGAGAGGAGAATGCTTATGACTATGTGGTGGTGGGGACCGGCTTTTGCGCCCTGGCGTTTGCCCAGCGCGTCCTGGAAGCCAATCCTCACAGCCGCATCCTGATGATCGAGCGCGGCGCCTTTTTCCTTCCGGAACACTTCCAGAATCTTCCCTTGCCCTTCAAGGACACCCTGGGGGGACTCTCCGAAACCTTCCCCTGGACCCTGTCCGCCACCACGGCCCTGGGAAAGGATGGCCCGGTTCGCTGGCAGCACGGCATGGTGCCGTTCTTCGGTGGTCGCTCCACGCTGTGGAGCGCCTGGTGTCCGCGGCCGAACGGTGACGAGCTGGCGGGTTGGCCGCAGGCCACCATCGAGGCCGCCCGGCGTAACTTCGAGACGGCCGAAGCCCTGCTGCGCGTGCAGAAGGCCGACCAGATCGACCTGGAGCGCAGCACGGAAGAGCTACGCGTCATCGGGAAGACTCGGCCCGTGTATGGTCCCCTGCAGCGGTGCATCCAGTCGCTGCTGCGAGAAAACGGCGCGAGTGTCGACGGCATCTACCGGACCCAGGCGGCGCCCCTGGCCTCCGCCGCGGAAAACGTCAACGGCATCGACTTCCAGAAGTATTCCACACCGGGCGATATCCTGGCGTTGGCCGACAGGCAGGCCAAGCTGCATGCCGCCGGTAAGGGCGCCAGGCTGGATATTGTCTCCGATTGCACGGTCGACAAGATCCAGCAACAGGAGATCGACGGGGCTCGCCAGGCCACCGCCCTGGAAACCTCCCGAGGCGTGCTGCCCCTGGGAGCGGCGCAGCTGATCCTGGCCATGGGCACCCTGCCGCCCACCACCCTGCTGCGTAATTCCTTCCCGGATACCCGGACGCTCGGTGAACGCTTTTCCGCGCACTTCATCAGTTCCATTGTCGCGCGGGTGCCCAAGTCGTCACTGGACCCGCAAGGGCAATTTGGCGACCTGGAGCTGAGTGCCTGTTACGTTGCCGGGGTGGCCGACGACAGCTACGAACAGCAATTCCATATTCAGCTCTCGTCGTTGTGGGATGTGAACCCGGCGAAGAACGCGGGCACGGCATTACGCTACATGCCGGATGTGGTGGCCACCGCATCGCAGGTCCAGCTTCAGACTTCCGAGGGCTATGTGGTGTTCGTCTGCGCGGTGCTGGGGGAGCTGGACTACGACAATCCGGGTTCCTGGTTCCTGCGTAATCACCAGGACGGCAATGTCACCACCAACTCGTTGCTGCAGGTCAGGGAAAACGCCCGGGATTATCGGACCTGGGACGCTATGGATGAGGCCACCTTCGGTATCCTCGAAGAGGTCCTGTCGCCGGAGGGCGTCGCTCGGGTGGAGTACTGGCTTGGCGCCCCGGACAAGGGGGAATGGAGTGCCGAACGTCCCGGCCGGCAGCAGCGACGGGTCGATGCCCTGGTTCATGAAAGCTCCACCCTGTATCTGGGGGAAGAGGAGTCCGCCCCCGTGGATCTGAACTATCGCTTCCGGGGCAGCAACAACGTGTATGTAACGGGCGGTGGACTGTGGCCACGCGGTGGTTCCTGGAACCCGACGATGACCATGGTGGCCCTGGCCCAGGACCTGGCGGATAAACTGGAAGGCGCGAAATAGCCTGGCTTCCATTCCATCACCCTGCGACCGGCAGCGCCGAGACGGCGACGCGGCGCTGCTGTTCACGCCCGGCCTGATGCCATGAGCTTTCTCACCTCATGGCGTCCACGACCAAGGGCGAAGGCGACATCGCTTCGGATCGAGTGACAGCCTTGCACCTTTTTCCTGATCTTACTGAGACGCCGACCAGCAAGGGGGCTGTCGATGGCCGACCAGACTGCATCCCGCATCACTTTTCATCCGCACAACCGCCGGGTGCGTGTTCATCACGGCGATATCCTGATCGCCGATACTCGTAACGCCATCGAACTGCGCGAGCACTGCTATCCACATCGGCAATATGTCCCTCAAGCGGTTGTGGATATGTCGAAGCTCTCGGTCTCCTCCACCATGACCCCTTGCCCGTTCAAAGGTGATACCACTTATTACTCATTATCCGATATCGCTGATGTAGCCTGGAGCTATGAGCGGCCGATTGATGAGATGCAGGCGATCGCCGGGCGGTTGGCTTTCGATGCTAGCAAGGTGACGGAGCAGGTGGAATGAAGCACCAGTGGTGGACAGTGCCGATTTTCGTAAGAGCGCAGCTAGCTGCGCGATGGGGCGGGGGCCGGAAAATACAGCCAACACTTTTATTCGTGTTATGTTGCCTAGTCATACGGAATGTTGAGATTTTTCATGGAGTTGTGGTCAGTTTGGCGCGCTCGTTTATTGACTTGAATGTGCCGGCAGGTTCAAGTCAATAAACGTGCCGCCTGTCTAATACCTGTTAGTTTAAATTTGAATAATCGGGAGATGAAAATGATAGATACATTGATCAGCACAATTCGAGATAGAAAGGAAATTGAATTTACATACAGCGGCCTAGATCGAATTGGACAGCCAGCCGCGGTAGGGGTATCGACATCTGGGAATGAGGTGCTGCGTATATACCAAACTGTAGGCGGCCATATTCATCCTAATCATGAGTGGGACCTGTGCTACGTATCCGACTTATCTAACGTCAGAGTTACAGACAATACTTTTTCATTTGATCCACCTGGATATAGGAGGGGGGATAGAGGGATGTCGAGAATCTACGAAGAACTATAGTTAATGAACTAACAAGTTGCTGTTGTCGCCGCTGTGCGGCTGGGACCTTCGTTCCGCTGCGCTTCACTTCGGCCCCAAAGCAAAGCGTTAGCCATTTGGGAGAGAGAATGCTTACACTTCAAAAAGGAAGTCTGAATTGGGCTCTTAAACATGCTCTCAATTTTGGCGATACAGACGTATTTCCGGTACCTTTCGAGTACCAAGCGTTGGATCTTGATTGGCAGTCCGTTCGTCCAGAGTTAGATTCAGTAAATGTTTTGGAATGGCCTACTCGTCCCCCTAGAACGCTCTTATCACCTAAAGCGAAATTTGGTTTTAGAGCTATTACACAGCTGGATCCGATAGATTTTTTAATATTTTCCTCTCTAGTTTACGACATTTCGGGTGATTTAGAGGAAAGGCGAATCCCTATTCAAAGCGAAGTTGTCTATTCGTATCGCGTGCAAACCAACGTTGAAGGTCAATTGTTCAACCCAAGTATAGGGTACAGGCAGTTTATAGAGCAATGCCAAACGAAGCTTGTTGGTGACACAGATGGAATTTATGTGGCAACTACTGATATTTCGGACTTTTATTCACGCATCTATCACCATCGACTCGAAAATGCACTTCGTGCTGCTACAACCAAAACTTCCCACGTGAATGCGATTATGGGGCTTTTATCCGGTTGGAACGGTACGGAGACCTTTGGGATACCGGTGGGGTGTGCTCCATCAAGACTTCTTGCTGAGATCACGCTATCCGATGTGGACGAAGCGTTATTAGCAAATGGAGTCGACTTTATTCGTTTTAATGACGACTACCGGATTTTTGCGTCTTCTGAGGCCGAAGCATACAAACACATCGCATTTCTTGCTGAGATCCTTTTTCGAAATCACGGATTATCACTGCAGCCCCAAAAAACTGGGATATTCACGGCTGATTCCTTCATAAGAAACTTTTTATCAACCCCGCTCGATCGCGAAATGGATTCATTGCATGAGCGTTTCCAGGAGCTTATTGAGGATCTGGGGTTAGAGTCTTGGTACGAAGAAATAGATTACGATGATTTGTCCCCTGAGCAACAAGAGATTGTTGATACCTTAAACTTGGTAGAGCTATTCCGCGAAGAGCTGGATAAAGCAGAGCCAGATTTGCCGGTAATCAAATTCTGCTTACGGCGCCTAGGGCAGTTGGGGGATGATGGCGTCGTCGATGATATTTTTGAAAATCTTGAATCATTGACTCCTGTATTTTCGGAAATTATCAACTACTTAAAAAGTCTCCGGTATTTACATAGTGACAGGCGCTCCCAGTTGGGGGCTCGCCTTTTAGACCTCCTTGAGGATTCGATAGTAAGTGAGCTGGCCTACCACAGAATGTGGATTCTGGATGTATTCACCTCGACCCGCGAGTGGGACAATGAAGGCCGGTTTGTGGCCCTGTATAATACCGAGCTTCACCAAGCAGGGCGCAGGAAATTGATACTCGCTATGGGAAGAGCACAACAGACTCATTGGTTTCAATTTCAATGGAGATCGCTCTTCGATCACCCTCATTGGCAAAGGCGTGCGGTATTGGCAGCTGCGAGCTGCATGCCTGGTGACGCAAGAAGGCACTGGTATCGCTCGGTCGAACCACAGTTGGATTTACTCGAGAAAGCGGTCGTTAAGTGGGCAAAGCAGAACCCATTTTCACAGGGCTAACAATTCGCGTCACGCGGACACACTAAGACGCACTAAAGTGTGCCGGTGCGCTCTGGCGTTATAGGGGTGGGTACCTGACTCTTTGATAACTAAAGGTAGTATGCTAATGGACGAACTTAAGGTGCAACTCTCAAATTGTTATGGGATCTCATCATTTGAAGGAGCGTTTGATTTTAGAAGCAACCAAAACAAGGCCAAGGCATGCGCTATATATGCTCCAAATGGACTAATGAAAACGTCATTCGCTAAAACGTTTGAAAAATTGTCTAAAGGAGAGAAGCCACAAGAAGAGCGGTTTGGCCGTCAAACGGATTGTATTGTTGAAGCTGACGGCGTCGGGATTCACGAGGAAGAAGTATATGTTCTTAAGGCTGAAGTTGATATTGGTTCGGACACTGATGAAGTAACAAATATTTTGGTTGATGAGGAATATAAATCAAGATATGATTCATTGGTTAAAGAGTTGACGCAAATTAAATCTAAGCTAATATCTGCGCTTCAAAAGAAATCAAAAGTAAAGAAGACGGAAGTAGAAGATAAGCTGGCCCAAGATTTCGGAGGCGATGACTTTATTCATTGCATTAAGCTAGCCAGCGAGGTTGCCATTAATGATGATCTAAGCAACTTCTTCTATGGAGAGGTTTTTGACCCTAAAGCATCAGGAATTATCGAGAGTCCAGAGTTTATCGATAAAGCTGAGGAGTTTAATAGCAGGTATCAAGAGTTATTTGATAAGGAAGGAACAATATATAAAAGAGGTGTTTTTAATCCGATTAAAGCGGATAGCGCGTTTTCGGTCCTACATAAGAATGGCTTTTTTGATGCCGGTCATAAGGTGCATCTGTCAGGAGACGAAGAGTCAGTTAGTCACGAGCAGATTCAGGGAAAGATAGAAGCTATTCATCATTCCATTGATAGCGATAGTGAGTTAAAGAAAATACGAGAATCTCTTGCAAGAAATGCACAAACACAAGCATATGCCGACCTTTTTGAGAAACTGTCTTCAGAAGAAGTTGAATATCTTCTAATTAAGATAATGAAGGAAAGGCAGAAAGAGTTTAAGAAAGAGCTGTGGGGGTATTATGTTCAGAATTGCTCGGAAACCGCCAGCCTCATTTCTGCCTACGAGGAAAATAAAGATGAAATAGAGGAAATTGAGGCGATAGCAGCCATGGAAGCGCCAAATTGGGCCAAAGCGATAGAGCTTTTCAACGATAGATTTGTTGATATGCCATTTACGTTGTCTCTTTTTAATAAGGCTGAAGCTTCGCTAGGGAAGGAAAAGGCCAATTTAAAGTTCACATTTAAAGATGGGGAGGATCAGGTAGATTGCACAAGAAGTCAAGTTAAAGCACTTAGCCAAGGTGAAAGGCGCGCACTTTACCTACTGAATTTTATTTTTGATGTGGAAGATAGGAAACGTTTACAGAAGGAAACCCTATTCGTCATTGATGATGCGGCAGACTCGTTTGACTATAAGAACAAGCATGCAATTGTTCAGTATCTAGAAGACCTTTCTGATAAAAGTTACTTTTCTCAAATTATCCTTACTCATAACTTCGACTTTTTCAGAGCATTAGCAAATAACTTTGTTCACAGAGATCGCTGCATGATGGCTAGCCGAAATCAAGGCGGTATGGTTCTTTCAAAGGCTGAAGGGATAAAGAATTATTTTGTTAATGTCTGGAAGAGAAAGGTTAACAATGATGATTTTGTGCTTTGTGCCACGGTGCCTTTTACGAGAAATATTGTTGAATATACAAAAGGCGAAGACGACGGCGACTATTTACAGCTAACAAGTTTATTGCACTGGAAAAGTGATACTTCACAGATGACGGTTGGAGGTTATTTGTCTATTTATAATAGAGTTTTTGGAACGGAACACCCAGATGATAGAGGAAAGTTGTTTATTGAACTGCTCTTTGAGAAAGCGGATGAGATATCAGACAGAGATGTACATGACGGCCTTAATTTAGAGGACAAGGTTCTCCTATCAATGGCTATTAGGTTGAAGGCGGAGATTTTCATTACGGATGAACTGAGAGTGATAAAGGGGGATGCCGATTTTTGGTGTCAATCCAAAAATCAGTTTGGGGTTCTTGTTAAACAATACTTGGCTGAGCAACCCGCGGGAGATGCAGTCAGAAGCTTGGAAAAAGTCAGTGTTACTGTTAGCTCTAATATTCATCTTAATTCGTTTATGTATGAGCCGATATTAGATCTCACTATTGATCACTTGATTGAGCTGTATGATGAAATTAAAGGTTTGCCTAGTTCCGCGGGCTGCCTATAACCAGGCCAAGCACAGCGACAGCTTTTTCGTTGCGGCTTCGCCTCCACTACAAAGCTGCGCGTGTTGGGAGCGTTACAAAGTTGGTGCGCGTGGCAGACAAGCCGCCACGTCATAGTTCCAAGTTGGGAGGTGGACCATATGTGGCATTTGTTGAAGCATCCCCTTCTTGTGGCGGTTATCGGTGGCTTGGTTGGATCACTGTCAACCTGGATCACATTCAAGAACACGCCACCAGTTGCCACGATTATTCCGGAAAACGTTGAAGTGGGTGCCGCCGAGAGCGTCACATTTGATGCGAAGAAATCTCACGATCCAGATGGAAGCATCGTTTCTACCGGTTGGCTGGTGAGTGGTCACGACCCCAAGGAAGCGACATCCATTGCAGCGTGTACACCAGGAGCCACAGGCTACCAACTGATTTGCCGTTTCGTTGCTCCGGGGACGCACTCGGTCGGATTTTCCGTAACAGACAATGACGACACAACAGCGAATACGTCAACACGTGTAACGGTGAATGTGCCTGGCGGATATATCGGGGTGGTACTTCAGTTTGGATCTAATGCCGATACGACAGCCTTGGAGAAGGCGTTCAACTATGGAGTGGATTGGACAGAAGTTCAAGCATTGCTAGGTGGGCGACTCATTGTGCTTCGTAACGCTGACACTGGTCAGCCTGTGTTGGCAAACGCGTACCAACGTTCGATAGAAAAGGCTAGAGAGTATGCTGAAAATGCCAGACAGCCGCAGGGGCTGAGAATATTGGCAAGTCTACCTCAACGTGCCGCCGATAAGGTCGCATCTGATTTGCAGGAAATAGGAGTGTCGGCGCATTTCGTCCGGCTGCCGGCAGGAGAGATTATGCCGTCGCTCCATGCAGGCCTTGCAAATTCATCGTTTGTTACGCTTGAGAGTCCCCAACAGCTAACGGAATACTACGAATGACTATTTGTAACAAGTCGCTGCAGCGCGAAGCGGTTTCCGAGCGGCTGAGCTTCATTGTTATGGCAGACTGAACGTTCGCTCCTTGGCCGAAAGAAGGGCGCTACCGCAGTTTGAATAAGGGAGCCGATGGTTCTCAATTCCCCAACCCACTCACCCGCATCACCTCCCTCGTCACCGCTTCATCCAGCATTCCGCGGCCGGTTTCCACCACGGTGAGCCAGTCCCTCGCGCGGGTGATGCCGGTGTAGACCAGCTCCCGGGTGAGGATGGGGTTGGGGGCATCGGGGAGCAGCAGGGCAGTGTGGGTGAACTCCGAGCCCTGGGACTTGTGCACCGTCATGGCGAAGACGGTCTCCACCGCCTGCAGGCGGCTGGGCAGCACCCACTTGATGCGGCCGCTGCCGTCGCTGGCGGGGAAGGCGACGCGCAGCAGCTTTCTCCCCGGCGCTCGGGCGTCGGGCAGCGCCAGGGTGATGCCGATATCGCCGTTCATCAGCCCCAGGCCGTAGTCGTTGCGGGTGACCAGCACCGGGCGGCCCTCGAACCAGCCCTGTTCCAGCTCCAGGTCGCTGGCCTGGAGCCAGCCGGCGCGGCGCAGGGCGCGGCCGATGTGCGGGTTGAGCCCTTCGATGCCCCAGGGGCCCTTGCGGAGCGCGCAGAGCAGCTGGAACTGGCAGTGGGCCTCGAGCACGGCGCGGGCCCAGTCGTCAAAGGGTTGGCGGTCCTCGCCTTCGCCGAAGCTCGTCTCGGTGGGGCGCCGGGTGCGCAGCACCTCCAGGTAGTGGCGATAGCCGAGCGGTGGGACGATAGGGTCGCCGCGCCGGTCGGTGCGGCCCTGGCCGCCGTCGACGAAGCCGGCCGGGTGACCCTCCACCACGAGCTTGTCCAGGGCCGGTTCGTCGGCCTCATTCAGGCGCAAGCGGGCCAGGTCGGCGTAGGCCTTCTCGAACACCTCGCGCACGGCGCGGCGCTTCTCCTTGGCCGTATGGCCACCATCCAGCGGCCGGTTGACCGCCTCGGCGAGCCGGCCGATGCCGCTGGCGGCATCGAAGCGGTGGCTGACCCGCAGCATGGCGATGGCCTGGTCCAGTGGCTGGCCCTGCGCGTCATGGTATTGCGTGGGCAGCGGCGTGCCGGTGGCGGCCTCCAGCCAGTCGGCGGTCCGGGGCGTGTAGTGGCCGCCCTCGGCGCGCTGGCAGAGGTCGCCGAGCACGGCGCCGGCCTCCACCGAGGCGAGCTGGTCCTTGTCGCCGAGCAGCACCAGCCGGGCGCGGGAGGGCAGGGCGGTGAGCACCGCCGCCATCATCTCGATATCCACCATGGAGGCTTCGTCGATCACCAGCACGTCCAGCGTCAATGGGTTACCGGCGTGGTGGCGGAAGTGGCGGGTATCCGGGCGCGAGCCGAGCAGCCGATGCAGGGTGGTCACCTCGGTGGGGATGGCCTCGCGCAGGGTCGGGATATCCACACCCTGTTGGCCCACGGCGCCGGCCAGCTCCACCAGCGAGAGGCCCTTGACCTGCCCGGCGATGGAGTCGTTGAGGCGCGCGGCGGCCTTGCCGGTGGGGGCGGCCAGGCGAATGCGCAGCGGGCGTGCGCTGGGCGGGTCGGCGCGGCCCAGCGCCAGGGCCTGGAGCAGGGCGAGCAGCTTGACCACGGTGGTGGTCTTGCCGGTGCCGGGGCCGCCGGTGATCACCGCGAAGGGCGAGCGCGCGGCCAGGGCACAGGCGGCCTTCTGCCAGTCGAGGGTGGCCGTGGTGGGGAAGAGGGCGTCGAGGGCGGTGGCCAGGGTGGCGGCGTCATCGGCAGGGGTATCCAGCCGGGCGGTGATGCGGGCGCGGATCTCCTGCTCGTACTGCCAGTAGCGGCGCAGGTAGAGGCGGGGGCCTTGGTGTTGATGACCAGGCGCGGTGGCGCCGCGCACCAGCGGGGTGTGGCCGGGGGCGCCCTGCGCGCCGTCGGCGACCAGACCGGGGTGAGTGAGCGCTTCCTGCCAGGCGTCCAGGGTCAGGCCGCCGAGCACCTCGCTGGGCAGCGGCGGCGGGTCGCTGAGGTCGTCGCCCTCCGGCGGCAGCGAGAGGGCCAGGTCGGGGGCCTCCAGGGTCGCCGCCAGGTCGAGGCAGACATGGCCACGGCCCAGCTGGTGGCTGGCCAGGGCCGCGGCGAGCAGCAGCGGCGCCGGGGCGTCGGGCACCTCGCGGTGCAGGAACACCGCCAGGGCGCGGTCCAGGGCACGTAGCCAGCCGCGCGCCACCCAGCGCTCGAGCAGGGCGAGCAGCGCCGCCGTGTCCCCCAGGGCGGGGTGGGGCTGCTCGGGGACATCCGGCAGATCGTCGAACAGGTCCTTCATGCCGGCGCCTCCGCGTGCTGAGTGGTCGCCGTCGGCTCCTGGCCCTGGAAGAGCGCGTCCAGCGTCTCGATCAGCGCCCGCGGCGGGCGTTCGGCGTGGACGCCGCGGCCGTCGGTGGCCGTGGCGGGGCCGACCCCGCGCAGGAAGACGGTCAGCGAGCCGCCGATATGGCGGTCGTAGTCGTAGTCCGGCAGGCGCGCCTTGAGCAGCCGATGCAGCGCCAGCAGGTAGAGGGCGGCCTGCAGGTCGTAGCGCTTCTCGGCCATGGCACCACGCATGGCCGCCGGGGTGTAGGCGTCGTCGTCCGGCCCCAGGTGGTTGGATTTCCAGTCGAGCACGTAGTAGCGCCCTCGATGTTCGAAGACCAGGTCGATGAAGCCCTTGAGCATGCCGTTGAGGGTGTCGGTATCGAGCGCCGGCCGCGCGGCGCCGGCGAGGGTGTAAGCGCTCACCGGGGCGTCCAGCGCCCGGGTCGAGACGCGGTGCGCGGCGAACCAGAACTCCATCTCCACCTGGTAGGCGCCGAGCTCGCCGAGCCGCATCGCCCCGGCGTCGGGCAGTGGCAGCGGGGTTTCCAGCAGCCCGCCCAGCCAGCCGTCCAGCGACTCGAGCCAGGCGGTCCAGCCGCGCAGCTGGGTGCGGCGGGCCAGCATGTCCTCGCGCAGGGCGGCGTCCTCGCCGGCGCGGGCGAAGCCGTGCTGGCCGGCCCACTCCAGCAGGCCGTGGAGAAAAGTGCCGGGCCCGGGGCCGCGCGGGAAGCGGTGCATGGAACGATCTGCGCTCGGCCATACGGCGTTGATATCTCGCTCGAAATGCTCATTTACTGGCTTGTAAACTCCGCTTTCTCGCGAGATATCGCCTTGTCTGGCCATCGCTCGATGGCGTTCCAAATCTGGCTCCGTCCTATCTCTAGTTTCGTCCATCACCTCGAAGGCGGTGGCCTCCAGCGGCGTGGTGGGCTCGGGGAGGGTGATTGCCTCCCGGGCGCTCGCGGGTGAGTGAGTGCTTGCCGGGGCGCCAGCCGGTGCCTGAGCCTCCAGGGGCCGGGGCTCGAGGATGGCGCCGCTGGTGCGCAGCGCCGAGTAGCTGGCGATCCACCACTGCTCCCGGGCCGGGCGGCCTGGCACCCGGGCCTCGCCCAGCGCTTCGGTTGCTTCCGCCGGGGTGAAGAGCTCGGCGGTGGCGGGGGGCGCCGGCTGGAGGGCGATGGCGGGCTCATCCCCCCTGAGGGCGGCCAGGGCCTCGCCGAGCGCCTCCGGGGCGATCGGTTCGCCGTTGCTCAGCAGCTGGCCCAAGGCGCCGGCTTCCAGCCCCTTGAGCGGGGCGATGCCCAGCCAGGTGGCGTGGCGGGCGCGGGTCAGCGCCACATAGAGCTTGCGCAGGTCCTCGCCCAGGCGTTCGCGGTCGGCGATGGCCAGGGTCGCATCACTGGCGGTGAGGCTCAGGCGCAGCCGTCCCTCGCCGTCGTGCCAGCGCAGCGGCGAGTCGTCGGCCTTGGTGGCGCGGTGGTTGCCGATGAAGGGCAGGAACACCAGCGGGTACTCCAGCCCCTTGGACTTGTGGATGGTGATCACCTGCACCAGGTCGGCGTCGCTCTCCAGGCGCAGCTTGTGGGCCTCGCCCTGGTCGTCGGGGGCGGCGATGGCCTCGGCGAGGAAGCGGATCAGCGCATGCTCGCCGTCGAGCTCCTGGCTGGCGTGCTGCAGCAGCTCGCCCAGATGCAGCAGGTCGGTGAGGTAGCGCTCGCCCTCGCTGGCGGGGCCGGCGGCCAGCAGCCGGCCGGGCACCTCGAAGTCGCTCATCAGCCGGCGCACCAGCGGCAGCACGCCCTGGCGCTGCCACAGGCGGTGGTAGTCGCGGAACTGCAGCACCCGCGCCTCCCAGGCCAGCTCGTCCTGCTGCAGGTGGTCGAGGGCGGCCAGGTCGAGCCCCAGGCTGGGGGTGGCCAGGGCCGCGCGCAGCAGGCGCTCGTCCTCGGGATCGGCGCAGGCGCGCAGCCAGGCATCGAGCTCGACGGCCATGGGCGAGGCGAACACCTTGTCCTTGTCGGAGAGGTAGACGCTCTTCACCCCGCGCCGGGCCAGGGCGCGGCGGATCTCGCGGGCCTCATTGATGCCGTTGACCAGCACCGCCATATCCGAGGGCGCCAGTGCCTGGAGGGTCTCGCCATCGCTGAAGCCCGCCTCGCCGTGCCGGCCCCGCTCCAGCAGGGCGACCATCCGCGAGGCGCAGCGCTCGGCCATCTCGCCCATATAGGCGGTCTTGGAGAGCGCCTCGTCGGCCTCCAGTTGCCACAGGGTCATGGCCGGCTGGGGTTGGCCGTCGACGACCAGGGCATCCTTCCGGCCTTTCGCCTTGACTGGTGTGAAAGGCACCGGATTGCCGCCGTCGTCCTGCTTGAACAGGAAGGCCCCGGGCGGGTGGGCCTCGGCGAAGGCGAAGCAGCGGTTCACCGCGGCGACCATGGTCGCGCTGGAGCGGTAGTTGGTGCCCAGGGTGACGTGGCGGCCCGCGGTGTCGCGGCGCGCCTGCAGGTAGGTGTGGATATCGGCGCCGCGGAAGGCGTAGATCGCCTGCTTGGGGTCGCCGATCAGGAAGACACCGGTCTCGCGGGCGTTGTCGGCCAGGCGGTAGACCCGGTCGAAGATGCGGTACTGCACCGGGTCGGTGTCCTGGAACTCGTCGACCAGGGCCACCGGGAACTGCTGGCGAATCCGTGCGGCCAGGGCCTCGGCGCTGGTGCCCGCGAGCGCTCGGTCGAGATGGCTGAGCAGGTCGTTGGGGCCCATCTCGGCGCGGCGCTCCTGCTCGCGCTCCAGGCGCGCCCGGCACCACTGCACGGCGTGGATCAGCAGGTCGGCGCGGGGCTCGGGCAGGGCGTCCAGTGCCTCGGGCAGCGCGGCCAGGGTCTCCCAGGCCTCCGGCACGGGCGGCGTGCCTTCCTTCCAGATCTCGGCCATGCCTTCTGGGGTGAGGCGCTTCCAGGCGGCGTCGGTGAGCGCCGGGCGCGTCTCTTCACCTTGGCACCAGTCGCGCAGCGCGCCCAGCCAGTTGGAGCGGCTTCGGGCATTGAAGCTCTGCCCCTTGAAGGCCTTGCGCTTGGCGGCGTCCTCCAGGGCCGGCACCAGCTCGTCGAGCCAGGCGGCCCAGGGCGCCTTGAGCTCAGCGAGGCGGGCGTCGCGCTCGGCCCGGGCGGCGGCCAGGGTCTCGGCGGGGGGCGGGGCGCTGTGGCTAAGCGCGTCGCTTTCCGGCAGCAGCTTGCGCACGGCGGCATAGAGCGAGCGCCGGCCCTCGGTGGGGGCCTCCCAGTACTGGGTGATCTCGGCCAGCGCCGCGGCGTCCAGCGGGTAGTAGAAGCTGCGCCAGTAGTCGCGCACCACCTCCTGCTCGAGCTCGCCCTGGTCGGTCTCCAGCTCCAGCGAGAAGAGGCTGCCGCTGTCGAAGGCGTGCTCGCGCAGCATACGGTAGCACCAGCTGTGGATGGTGGAGACGGCGGCCTCGTCCATCCACTCGGCGGCCAGCTGCAGGCGGCGGGCGCAGGCGGGCCAGCCGGCCGGGTCGTACTGGTCGCGCAGGGCGACCAGTAGCGGGTCGAATTGGGGGCAGACCCCGATTTCTCCGAAATCGGGGGCTGTCCCCAATTCCCCCACCGATTGGAAGACCTCGGCGGCCTCGACCAGCCGGGCGCGAATCCGCTCGCGCAGTTCCTGGGTGGCGGCGTTGGTGAAGGTCACCACCAGGATCTCCGGCGGGGTCAGGGGACGCGCAAAGGCCGTCTCGTCCTCGGCGTGGCGGGCGCCGAGCACCAGGCGCACGTAGAGCAGGGCGATGGTGAAGGTCTTGCCGGTGCCGGCACTGGCCTCGATCAGGCGGCTGCCGTGCAGCGGAAACGTCAGCGGATCGAGCTCGACGGGCTGGGCGTCGCTCATTGGCCATCTCCCCCGTTTTTATCCCCTTTAAGGGCCAGGTAGAGCGGTGCCAGCAGCCGCTCGGTCAGCGTGGCGAAGTCGAGGCGCTCACCATCATCGGCCGGCGCAGCGGCCATCAGGGCGGCGAAGTCGGGCCAGCGGTGGGCCAGGTAGGGGTTGCGCTCGACCTCGCCGGCCACGAAGCCGTCGCCCTCGTAGGCCTTGCGGGCGGCCTGCCAGGCGTCGCTGGCGGGGCCATTGCTGGCGATCGAGCCGTCGTGCCGGTCGACCTTGCCGAGCCAGGCGAAGGCGGCCTCGACGGCCAGTGGCAGTGGCTCGCGCATGCCGGCCTGCCAGGCGCCGATCAGCTCGCCGAGGCGCTGCCGGGCGGTGTCGGCCTCCAGCGGCGGCAGGGTAACGTGGCCGGCCTTGGAGAGCAGTTCGGTGGTCAGCGGGGCCTCGAGGTTGCCGGCCAGGTGGGCGACCCAGGGGCGCACCAGCTGGGCCCAGCGGTACTGGGGCCGGCCGCGGCCCTGGCTGATCAGGCTGCTGCTGAGCAGCAGCAGACGGCAGCGCCGGCCCGCGTCGTCCACGCGCAGCTGGTCCAGCCAGTCCTCCAGCGGCGGGGCGTTGCGGGTGGGCAGTTCGAGACGCACCGGCTCGGGCTCTTCCACCGGCTGGGGCCAGGCATCGAGCGCCTGACGATAGGCCTCGAACAGCGCCTCCATGGGCTCGGCAAGGCTCTCGCGCATGCGCTCGGCGAAGGCGCCCATGGCCAGCACGCCCTGGCCCTCGAGGCGCATCAGGGTGTCGTGGAGCGCCGGCTCCCGAGGGCGGCCCTCGTCGATGGCGAGGCGCTGGGCCTGGATCAGGGCGTCCTGCAGCTGCCAGTGGGTCAGGCCGTCGAGGGTGAAGGGCTCGTGGTCGAGGCTGGTGACATCCTCGCGCTCGAGGAAGACCTTGAGCCGGGTAGTGAAGAAGGCCTTGGCCGGGTCGCGCAGGAAGCCGCCGAGCTGGGCCAGGGTCAGCGGGTTTTCCTGCTCGAAAGGAAGGAGAGGAGGCGTGACGCTTTGAAGGCGTTCGAGTCCTTCTTCTGCCCCCGTTGGATGCACATCACGCCACTCATGGGCGTAGGTGAACAGACGCTTGGCGGCGACGTCCCGGGCGGCCTGTTCCGCCGGGGTGGGGAAGTAGGCGCGGCTGAACGGCTGCAGCGGGTGCTCGGTGGTCAGCGCCACGAGCAGCTTTCCATCCTGAACGTCGCCATCCACGGTATGCCAGCCGGCGGCCAGGTGGTCGCGCAGCTGGCCGACCAGCACCGAGGGCGGCTTCTCGGCGTTGTCGACGATGCTGCGGCCCACCCAGCTGACATAGAGCTGGCGGCGCGCCGAGAGCAGCGCCTCGAGGAACAGGTAGCGGTCGTCCTCGCGGCGCGAGCGGTCGCCGGGGCGGTAGTCGCCGTGCATCAGGTCGATGTCCAGCGGCGGCTGGTGGCGCGGGTAGTCGCCGTCGTTCATGCCCAGCAGGCAGACCCGCCGGAAGGGAATGGCGCGCATCGGCATCAGGGTGGCGAAGTTGACCGCCCCGGCCAGGAAGCGCTGCGACAGGCTGTGCTCGTCGATCTGCGCCAGCCAGTGCTCGCGCACCACCGAGAGCGGTAGGTCGCGGGTCAGGCCGGCCTCCCGGGCGCTCTCCTGGAACTCCTGCAGGCCCTGCTCGAGGCGCGCCAGCATCAGGCTGTCGTCGGCCTCCTCGGCGCTGAAGCAGGCCTCCAGCAGCTCGCGCAGTACCGCCACCCAGCCCTCCACGTCATGCGACTCGCGCAGTCGTTGCCACTGGGCCTCGAGGGTTTCCAGCAGCTGCGCCAATGGGCCGGCCAGGCCCGCCTCCAGGCCGCCGATATCGTCGAAGGGCTCGATGCCCTGCCAGGCACCGCCACTGTTGCCCACCGCGTAGCCGAGCAGCAGCCGGCGCAGGCCGAAGGCCCAGGTGTTCTGGGTGAGGCCCTCGGGCAGGTCGAGGCTGCCGCGCTGGCGGGCGTCGAGCCCCCAGCGGATGCCGGCGCCCTCGATCCAGCGGGCCAACGTCGGCAGGTCCTCCTCGGCGAGGCCGAAGCGGGCGCGCAGCGCCGGCACCTCCAGCAGGTCGAGCAGGTCGCTCACCGCGAAGCGCAGCTCCGGCAGGCGCACGAGCTTCTCCAGCGCCACCAGCAGCGGCTGGCGGTGGCGGTCGGCCTGGTCGGAGAGGGTGAAGGGGATGTAGCGCGGGTCGTCGCTGGCGTGCTGCCCGCGCTCGTATTGACCGAAGACGGCCTGGATATGCGGGGCGTAGTGGTCGATGTCCGGCACCATGACGATGATGTCCCGGGGCCTGAGCTCCGGGTCATCGCTGAAGGCGGCGAGCAGCTGGTCGTGGAGGATCTCCACCTCGCGCTGGGGGCCGTGGGCGACGTGGAAGACGATGGAGTCATCGCGGGTCGGGTCCACCGCCGGCCAGGTGTCGCGGGTCTCGGCCAGCGGGCGCAGGGCGCGGATGTCGTCCTGCAGCTGCTGCAGCAGCAGGCCCGGAGAGTCGTCGGGCACGCAGGGCTCGAAGAGGTCGATGCGCAGCGCCTCGCGTTCGAACAGCCCCTCGTAGCGTTGGCTGTCGTCGTGCTCGTCGAGCAGGCGCAGGTAGTCGCGGCCCTGCTTGCCCCAGGCGGCCAGCAGCGGCTGGGCGTGGAGGTGCAGGGCCTCCTCGCCGTCGCCGTCGCCCAGCACGTCGAGGCGTTCGGGCATGCCGGCCTTGCGCCGCTGGCGCCGGCGCTCGGCCCTCAGCAGCTCCTTGTGCTCGATGATATCGGCCCAGTAGTGCTCGCAGGGGTTGTGCACGCAGAGCAGCACCTGGCTGACCCGGGCGATGGCGGCCAGCGCCTCCAGGGCCTGGCGGGGCAGCGAGGAGATGCCGAACACCACCACCCGGCGCGGCAGATCACGGGGCCGATTCTCCAGCGTGAGCGACTCGGCGGCCTCGAGGAAGCGCCGATGCACCCGGGCGCGGCTGGAGTCGATGTCGGCCGCGCCCTGGGCGGCATCCACGTCGGCGCATGGCGCCCGCCGCTGTTCCGCCACATCGTGGCATATGGCACGCCATAGCGCGGGCTGCCAGCGCTGGGCCTCGTCCAGCGGCCGGGCCTCGCCGCGGGCGGAGATCAGCACGTCCTCGCCCGCCGCCCAGGCGTCCAGCCAGTCGGCGCGATAGACCTGGTACTGGTCGAAGAGATCGGCGAGGCGTTCGGCGAGCTGGTGATGCTTGCGCAGGTCGGCGTCGTCTTCCAGAAAGCGCGCCAGGGGGGCGAAGGCCGGCTGATCGAGCAACCCCGGCAGCAGGCGCAGCAGCCGCCACACCAGCCGCGACTTGTCGAAGGGCGAGGTGGCCGGCACCGCATCAACGTCGCCCTCGGCATGCTCCAGCACCGCCCGGTAGGCCTGCCACAGGAAGCGCGCCGGCAGGGTGACGTCGAGCGCCGCGGCGATGCCCGCGCCGCCCTGGGCGGGATCCTCGGCCAGGGCGAGCTTCAGCCACTGGCCGATGCCGTTGCTCTGCACCAGGATCGTCTCGTTCTCCAGGGGGCCGAGCGGATGGCGCTTCATCCACTCCACCGCCAGGCCGCGCAGGGCCTCCAGGCGATTGCCGTGGATGACCATGAAGCCGGGAGAGAGAGCATCCTCATGGGGTTGAGCGAGAACCGGCATTGGCTGACCTTGGTGGAAACATCTTTCGCTATGGTGCCCGAAAGCGCTTCCTGACGCACACTTCGACTGCGCCGTTACCATCACGCAATGTAAGTGTCGAGATTGGGCTTATAAGCCTGAAGTCAACCTCCTCGTGTCAGGTGGACGTCCTGCTGCTGCTCGAACTCAGAGCTGGCCTTGATAGTAGCGCCTACTGGTAGTGACTGGCCACGGTTAACGTCTTGTATTCATCGTACGCGAATTGATCGGTCATTCCACTGACGAAATCCTGGATTAGACGACAACGGTAATAAAACTCCCAAAGCTCCTCGTCTGCTTTTCCTTCTGTCTTTTCAGCCGCGAGGCGGTAGGCCTTGACATGTCGCTCGGCCAGGCGTCCTGCGAGTCGTTTGAGATGGGGTGATGCGTGTTTTTCTTGATCCAATATCCCTTTGAAGTCTCTAGCGTTGCATTTTAGGAGTGGGGAATATATGCCGATAAGCCCGTAAATAATACGGTAGCCCTGCAGTTCTAGAGTTTCGACTTCTCGATCGCAAAAGACTTTCTTCCTTGCGACTCGTTTTAGCGATTCAATGGTCTGTGCATAAGGGCTGTCGTCCTCCATGAGCGCTTCATCAAAATCTCCAGAGTAGATGTCCTCTATGTTAGAGGTGAAGCGATGAGAGGCATGCTGAACAAGTGAGTGTATAAGGTTGACTCTCAGCCAGAGAAAGAACTCGTTGTTTTTGTTGATAGGTTCTTCCTGCGCTCTCTTGTCGGCATAATTGACTATGTCTTGGAAGCTTTGTGTTCCAGATCCTGGTGTGGTGAAACACTTTTCTTTGATGTCGCCAATCGAACTGAACTCATCTTCGAGAAGCTCCTTGAGCTGCTTGATGTCCAATATTCCCTTTTCTACGGCATCTTCGATGTCGGCAAGGCCATAAGAGATATCGTCCGCAGCTTCCATGATCCAAGTGGCGGGGTGGCGGGAGCCTGGCTGCATTCCCAGCGTGTGCCACAGGTCATGTATGAAGCCTTCTTCAGACAGGTAGAATCCAGGTTTCTTTCTTAGATAGGCGCCATCGGTTCCCTTGTCTGGTTTAGGCTGATGAGCAGGGCGTACGTATTTGAGTAAGCAGGCAGTCTGGGTGTAGGTAAGATTCAAGGTCAACAGATGAGTGACGAGTCGAATAGCCTGTGCATTTCCTTCGAAGTTCTGCAAGTCATGCAGCATCTTCTTCTCGAGCTCTGAGTCAATTTCTTGAGTGTCGATGAATTTATTGAAAGAAGTGAGTTTGTCCAAAAACCAGGAGTTGATGGCATGTTCGCCGAGATGGCCAAAGGGCGGGTTGCCGATATCATGAATCAAGCAGGCCATTTCAACGATGCTTTCTAGGACGCGCTCAAGATCATGGAGGCCATATTGTTCCGTTGGGCCTTCCTTGTCTAGTTTCTTGAAAATGGTGCGAGTGATGAAGCGGCCCGTCTGTTGAACTTCGAGAGAGTGGGTGAGGCGGCTGCGTACAGTGGCATTTCTCTCTAGAGGGAAAACCTGGGTCTTCTGTTGAAGCCTACGTATTGCAGGAGAGTTGATTATCCTGCCTCGGTCGCTTTCGAGCTGTCCTGTCAAATATTCAAGATAATTTTTGGACTCCCATGGCTCGTCATTATTCTGGCGTGAGTAGGGCCTTTGTGCTGTGATTCTAGTCTTGAAGTTGATAATTCCCTTCATTTGAACATCCCTGTGCTGATGCTTTGTTTTATTTGTTATCACAATAAGGGGGTGGGTTCAATAGGTCATGCCCATGGACGTGGCATGAACACGGACTGAGTTCCACTTTTTCTTCAATTCTGATGATGCTCTCGCAGACATGAATATAGCAACAGGAGGAAGGAGGTGGTGCCTCAAAATGCAAGCTCTGTCTACTCTACGCGGACCGGGAGCGCAGTGCTGACGCCGCTCGGGGAGCCGTTAGAGCCAATACGTTGGCCAGCGTCGCTCGGTTCCCAGGTTGTTGATCAGCAGCGCCACCAACACCAGGCTCGCCGAGTCTGTTCTGGTCACGTCAGAGTGAACACCGTTGCAAGCCGAAGCTGCCAGTGCGACTTCCCTCGGCGTCAGGTAGCCAGGGTCGAGTGGAGCCGGCAACGCCGGCGTCTCGAGGCCTTCGAGGTCAGGAAAATCGCGTCATCCCGGGCAAGATCGAAGCCCGTGCCCCTCTGGTCGGTCAGTCCACGGATTCCGCCTCCTCGGCGGTGGTCACCGGACTGGCTGGCGCCTGGTTCTTCCGGGGCGGTGCCAGCATCTTGAAGCGGATTTGCTCGACGACGAAGTCGACGAAGGTGCGCACCTTGGGCGAGATGAGCTGGCCGCCCGGGAAGACGGCATTCAGCTCGATCTCGGGGCCTTCCCAGCCGTCGAGGATGCGGTGTAACCGGCTCTCCTCCGGCCCCAGACAGGCCACGATCTCGCTGGCCAGCATGATGCCTTGCCCCTCGAGCAGCAGGCCGCGCAAGACGAAGGGGTCGTTGGCGATGGCCACGGGGGCGACCTCGATCTCCTCCTGGCGCGACCCGTTGCGCAACTGCCATACGTAGCGGTGGCCGCGCCGGTCGATGGCCTTCGCCAGCGCCGGGTGATGCACCAGGTCCGCCGGCTCGCGAGGTTCGCCATGTTGGGCGAGGTAGTCTTCGCTGGCATAGACATACGAGCGATGCCGGGCCAGGGGGCGGGCCACCAGGCTCGAGTCCGCCAGCGGGCCGACACGGATGGCGACGTCGATCTGGTTGGCTACCAGGTCGAGACGGTCATTGGAGAGGATCAGCTCGACACGCACCTGGGGATACCGCTTGCGGAAGTCCTGCACCAGTATCGAGGTGAAGTCGGTGCACATGGTGAAGGGGGCGGTGACGCGCAGCCAGCCGCGCGGGCTCTCCTCGAGCCGCTGCACCGCGTGCTCCGCTTCGCTCAGCTCCCGGGCGATGCGATTGCAATACTCGAAGTAGACGGCGCCGGCTTCGGTCAGGCCCAGCTGGCGGGTGGTGCGGTTCAGCAGCCGGGCGCCCAGGCGTTGCTCCAGTTCCTGGACCTTGCGGCTCACCGTGGTCTTGGGGATGTGTAGCAAGCGGGAGGCGGCGGTAAAGCTTCCCTGCTCCACGACCTTGGCGAAGATCAGGACGTCGTTGAGATCCTGCGACATGGTGTTGTCCTTGGCCGTGCCAGTTGCACTCGAGGGGGGAGTGAGTAGGGGAGGAGTATAGGCGAGTGGCACGGAGACTATCCCGTCAGTGGAACAGTATTTCCCCCGAAACCCGTCTAATCAAGTCGCCTTTATCGCTCTATCGTTGACCTCTCATTGTGCGCCGACCGTGTCGATACTGCGCATGCCGAGACGACTCAGGAGGAGTCACGGCGGGTCGCCCTCCATCAGAGGAGCGGTATCGGTGCCGAGTCACGACGGGATAGGGAGGAACTCCCATGCATGTCCACGAGAGGATCCAGCATTCGCGTCCCCGGCGAGTGTCCCTGATGATCACTTTGCTGCTGGGAACCGTGTTGCTGGCCGGCTGCGATAGCCAGGCGGATGGTGAACAATCGGCACCGCCACCCCCCGAGGTGAGCGTGGCCGAGGTGGTGGTGAGGGACGTGCGCTTCTGGGACGAATTCACCGGTCGTATCGAAGCGGTGGAGTCGGTGGAGCTGCGGCCGCGCGTGGCCGGCTACGTCGAGCGCGTCAACTACACCGAAGGCGAAGTCGTCGACCAGGGCGATGTGCTGTTCGTCATCGATCAGCGCCCCTATCGGGCCGAACTGGCGCATGCCGAGGCCGAACTGGCGCATGCCGAGGCGCGTGTCGAACTGACCCGCAGCGAGGCCGCCCGGGCCGAGGCGCTGGGCCAGAGTCGCGCCATCTCCCGCGAGGAGCTGGATCAGCGCCGGTCGGCGGCGGCCGAGGCCGAGGCCGAGCTGCTGGCCGCCCGCGCGCGGGTCGACACGGCGCGACTGAACCTGGCATTCACCGAGGTGCGCGCGCCGATCGCCGGACGTACCGGGCGGGCCCTGGTCACGGCGGGCAACCTGGTGTCCGACACCACGCCCCTGACCTCGATCGTCTCCCTGGATCGGGTCCACGTGCACTTCCACGCCGACGAGCAGAGCTACCTGCGCTATGACGCCATGGCGCGCTCGGGCGAGCGGCCCAGTTCGCGCGAGGAGCGCACCCCGGTGAGGGTGGGGTTGGCGTCCGACAGCGGCTATCCCTACCGGGGCGAGGTGGACTTCGTCGACAACCGGCTCGACGCCTCGGCGGGCACCATGCTGATGCGCGCCGTGCTCGACAACCGCGATGGGCAGTTCGCGCCGGGCATGTTCGCGCGCGTGCAGCTGCGCGGCCAGGGGGCCGACGACGCCATTCTGGTCGATGACAAGGCGGTGTTGACCGATCAGGACCGCAAGTACGTCTATGTCGTCGACGACCAGGGGCTTGCCCAGCGCCGCGACATTCGACTCGGGCGCATGGCCGAGGGCCTGCGCGTGATCGAGTCGGGGCTCGAGCCCGGTGACCGCGTGGTGGTGCGCGGTGCGCAGCGCATCTTCGTTCCGGGCATGCCGGTGGCCGCGCAACGCGTCGACATGAGCGATCCCCGGCCGACGGTCGATCTCTCGGCCGCCCACTGACGGTCGATGCCACTGATGCGTTCTCGGGGCGGGCACCCAGGTGCGAGTCCCGATGAGGGAGTCTTGCCATGAATTTCGCGAAGTTTTTCGTCGATCGCCCGATCTTCGCCGCGGTGCTGTCGATCCTCCTCTTCATCGCGGGGGCGATCACCATCCCGCTGCTGCCGGTCAGTGAATACCCGGACGTGGTGCCGCCCTCGGTGGTGGTGCGCACGGTCTATCCCGGCGCCAATCCCAAGGTCATCGCCGAAACCGTGGCCACGCCGCTGGAGGAGGAGATCAACGGCGTCGAGGACATGATGTACCTCAAGTCGGTGGCCGGCTCCGATGGGGTGCTGCAGATGACCGTGACCTTCCGCCCGGGTACCGATCCGGACGATGCCGCGGTGAAGGTGCAGAATCGGGTCAACCAGGCGCTGGCGCGGCTGCCCGAGGACGTGCGCCGACAGGGCGTGACCACGCAGAAGCAGTCGCCGACGTTTCTGATGGTGGTGCACCTGACCGCGGAGGACGGCCGCTACGACACCCTGTACCTGCGCAACTACGCCCGCCTGCACGTCAAGGACGCCCTGGCGCGCCTTCCGGGGGTCGGTGATGCGCAGATCTTCGGCGGCGGCGACTACGCCATGCGTGCCTGGCTCGACCCGAACAGGATCGCCGCGCGGGGCCTCACGGCCGGCGACGTGGTGCGGGCGATGCGCGAGCAGAACGTGCAGGTCTCGGCCGGCCAGCTCGGCGCCGAGCCCATGCCCGACAGCGACTTCCTGACCCTGATCAACGCCCGGGGGCGCCTGACCACCGAGGAGGAGTTCGGCGACATCGTGGTCAAGAGCGGCGCCGACGGCGAGCTCGTGCGCCTGGCCGACGTCGCCCGCCTGGAACTGGGTGCCGGCGACTATACGCTGCGCTCGAAGCTCGACGGCAATGACGCCGTCGCCATCGGCGTCTTCCAGGCGCCGGGGGCGAACGCCCTGGAGATCCAGGAGGAGGTCATCGCCACCATGGACGAGCTGGCCCAGTGGTTTCCCGAGGGCGTCGAGTACGAGGCGGTGTACGACACCACCGTCTTCGTGCGCGACTCGATCGAGGCCGTGGTCAAGACCCTGCTGGAAGCCGTCCTGCTGGTGGTGCTGGTGGTCACGCTGTTCCTGCAGACCTGGCGCGCCTCGATCATTCCGTTGATCGCGGTACCGGTGTCGGTGGTGGGCACCTTCGCCGTGCTGTATCTGCTGGGCTTCTCGATCAACACCCTGACCCTGTTCGGCCTGGTGCTGGCGATCGGCATCGTGGTCGACGACGCCATCGTGGTGGTGGAGAACGTCGAGCGCAACATTGAGGAGGGCTTGTCACCGCTTGCCGCCGCCCACCAGGCGATGAGGGAGGTGTCCGGCCCGATCATCGCCATCGGCCTGGTACTGTGTGCGGTGTTCGTGCCGATGGCCTTCCTGTCCGGGGTCACCGGGCAGTTCTACCGCCAGTTCGCGGCGACCATCGCCATCTCCACGGTGATCTCCACGATCAACTCGCTGACCCTGTCGCCGGCGCTGGCGGCGATGCTGCTCAAGCCCCACGACGCGCCCCGTGACCGCATGACCCGCCTGATCGACCTGTTGTTCGGCTGGCTGTTCCGTCCCTTCAACCGCGTCTTCGCCAGCAGCTCGGCCAGGTACCAGGGGGCGATCTCGCGCATCCTGGGCCGGCGTGGGGCGGTGTTCGTGGTGTATGCCTTGCTGCTGGTCGCGACCGGGGGGCTGTTCCAGGCGGTGCCGCCGGGCTTCATTCCGACCCAGGACAAGCAGTACCTGATCGCCGGCGTCAAGTTGCCGGAAGGAGCTTCGCTGTCGCGCACCGATGCGATGCTGAGCCGGGTCGGCGAGATCGCCATGGCGACCGAGGGCGTGACCCACGCGGTCGCCTTCCCCGGCCTCAACGCGCTGCAGTTCACCAACACGCCCAACAGCGGGGTGGTGTTCCTGACCCTGGCACCCTTCGCCGAGCGCAGCCGCACGGCGGCCGAGATCAACGCCGAGATCAACCGCAAGATCGCGGGACTGCAGGAGGGCCTGGCATTCGCCTTCATGCCGCCGCCGATCCTGGGGCTCGGCAACGGCAACGGCTGGCAGATGTTCATCGAGGACCGCGCAGGGCTCGGTTACGGGGCGCTGCAAAGCGCGGTGCAGAGGTTCCAGGGGGCGATCGCGCAGACGCCCGGCATGGGCTTCCCGATGAGCAGCTACCAGGCCAACGTGCCGCAGCTCGACGCCGAGGTCGACCGCACCAAGGCCAAGGCCCAGGGAGTGCCGCTGACGGAGCTGTTCGACACCCTGCAGACCTACCTCGGCTCGACCTACGTCAACGACTTCAACCAGTTCGGGCGCACCTGGCAGGTGATCGCCCAGGCCGACGCCCCCTACCGAGACAGCGTCGAGGACATCGCCAACCTGCGCACCCGCAACGAGCGCGGCGAAATGGTGCCGATCGGCTCGATGGTGCAGATCAGCCAGACCTTCGGCCCCGATCCGGTGCTTCGCTACAACGGCTATCCCGCCGCCGACCTGGCCGGCGAGGCGGATCCGCGCGTGCTCTCCTCGACGCAGGCGATGGACGCGCTGAGCGAACTCGCCGCCCGGGTGCTGCCCAATGGCATGAGCTTCGAGTGGACCGACCTGAGCTACCAGCAGGCCACCCAGGGCAACGCCGCGCTGGTGGTGTTCCCGGTGGCGGTACTGCTGGTATTCCTGGCCCTGGCCGCGCTCTACGAGAGCTGGACCCTGCCGCTGGCGGTGATCCTGATCGTGCCGATGTGCCTGCTCTCGGCGCTGCTCGGGGTGTGGTTCATGAAGGGCGACAACAACATCTTCGTCCAGGTCGGGCTGGTGGTGCTGATCGGCCTGGCGTGCAAGAACGCCATCCTGATCGTCGAGTTCGCCCGCGAGCTGGAGATACAGGGCAAGGGCATCGTCGACGCGGCCCTGGAGGCCTGCCGCCTGCGCCTGCGGCCGATCATCATGACCTCGATCACCTTCACCGCGGCGGTGGTGCCGCTGATGCTGGGCAGTGGTGCCGGCTCCGAGGTGCGCCAGGCGCTCGGCGTGGCGGTGTTCGCCGGCATGCTCGGGGTCACGCTGTTCGGCCTCTTCCTCACCCCGGTGTTCTACGTGGCGTTGCGCAAGCTGGTCGAGCGCGGCCGTCGGGCGCCGCAAGACACCCTGCCGGCGGAGGGCGGATACCGTGCGTAGGCTATTGCCGATTTCCTCGTCCAAGTACTTCCACAGGCCGAGGTTCACTCCCTGGTTGACCCACTTGACCGAGATAGCGCGGCGGTACTCTTTCGATGTCCCTGACAACATGGCGTGCTTTGTCAGGAACCCTATAGGTCTTGTCCTGGAAACGGCCTTCGATTTCTGCCTTCAACTCATCGGGGGCCAGTTCCAGGCAATTCAAGGTCGCTTTGGTTGCTAACGGTCAAACCATCGTTCTTCCGCATTAATGTAAGCATTTCTTTCCCCTGCTGGATGGATTGTTTGCTGAGGCGACCGCGTGTCTTGAGGTTCCCGATCCAGCCGCCACACTTCCGTCATGAACGACATGAATCGGGAAAAAACAGGGCGGATCATGTCCTCCAGCGGGTCATCTCTCCTTGTCGTAAGCGTCGTGGTGACGTAACCAGTAGCCCGTCTCGTTGCGCCCCCTGGGAGCGCAGTCGAGCCATTGGTACATGCCCCAGAGGCCATCCAGTCCGCGCGCATAGGTGGAATAGCTGTGGTAGACGACGCCCTCCTCGAGCACGAAGGCGCTCATGCCCGGCCTCTCGCGCGCGTAGGTAGCCACGTCGGTATCCGTCATGGCAGCGCCCTTGGCGGCCCCATCGGGGGTCTGTCTTGAGGCTATCTCGGGCCCCTCGCCGCCGTGTAACGGCAACGCCGCCTCGCGGTGATAGTTGTACTCGATGCCCCCTTCGCGTTGTTCTTCCTCGGTGAAGGCGACCTGGAAATCGGCATTGAAATCGCTGCCGAACGAGGACGCCCAGGGAAAGCTCCACCCCATCCGTCGCTTGAACGCCTGCAGCTTCGCCAGCGGCGCCCGCGAGATCGCCCAGAGCATCACGTCATGGTGCGCCAGATGCACCGCAAAGCCATTGAAGCCGTCCGCAATCGCCGAGCAGGAGGGGCAGCCCGCCGTGTAGTCGGGCCCGAACATGAAGTGGTAGACGAGGAGCTGCGAGCGCCCTCGGAAGAGGTCCGCCAGCGTGGCGCTCCCGTCGTCGGTCTCGAACCGGTACGCCTTGTCGACCCGGACCCACGGCAACGCCTGACGCCGCTTCGCCAGCTCGTCGCTGCGCCGCGTCAGGGCCTTCTCTTCCTCGAGCAGCGCCAGCCGCGCCGCCAGCCATTCGTCACGTGTCCCGGTCTTGTGTGTCGTCATCGTCTTGCCTCCTTCGCCGGATGCCTGGGGTCGTTCCGTTCCCGAAAGCGCCTGGTCCTTCGAGGTCATGAGATATATCTAGTAGCGAGTGATCGAGTGGTGGGAGTAAAAAAGGTGGCGGGATTCGGATGGACTCGTTGATCACGGCCGCGGCACGGGCACTCGCGGCAGGCGATCCCCTCGGTGACGTCACCGTGAACGGGCGGTTCAGCAGGTGGGGCGCCACCGGCAGGGTGTGCTGACTGTCGGTTGCATGACGCCAGCGTCGCCGCTGCCGTGCCTCTACGCCGGCGTCCCGCATCAGGCTGCGGGCCTGGTAACGGCGACGTCGTAGCCGCGGCGTCGCAGCTCTCTGGCCATGCGGCGGCTGCCGTAGCTGCCCTAAAGCCAATACGTCGGCCAGCGTCGTTCGGTTCCCAGGTTGTTGATCAGCAGCGCGACCAGCACCAGGCTCACCGAGCCCGCCAGTACCGGCATCAGCAGGAAGTCATAGCCGACGGCGCCGGACATCATCACCACCAGCGGATTGGCGCCCGCCGGGGGATGCACCACGTGCAGGGCCTGCATCAGGGCGATGGCCAGCCCGACGCCAACCGCCATGGCCAGCGGCCCGGTGTCCAGCAGCTGCATGACGACCAGGCCGACCAGCGCCGCGACCAGGTGGCCGCCGACCACGTTGCGGGGCTGGGCCAGCGGTGCCCCCGGCGCGGCGAACAGCAGCACACAGGTGGCACCGAAGGGCGCCATCAGCAGCGGCACTTCGGTGAGCCGGGTCAGCCAGGCCACCAGGCCGATGCCGCTGATGCCGCCCACCAGGCCGGTGAGAATCTGGAGGGTGTCGGGACGCGCCGGCAGGGTGCCGCCGCCCTTCATCTTGTGAAGCATGGGGATCGCCTCGTCAGGGTTATGTACAGACAGGTCTGTACAGTAGTAGCATGAGCGCATCGAAGCAAGGCATCCGATGACGAGGAGGTGGATTCATGGCCAAGCGCGACGACATCCTGGCGACGGCGACGCGGTTGTTCGGGGAATACGGCTATCACGCGGTCGGCGTGGACCGGATCCGGGACGAGGCCGGGGTCTCGAAGATGACGCTGTATCACCACTTTTCCGGCAAGGAGGCGCTGGTGGAGGCGGTGCTGGAACGGCGCCACGAGCGCTTCATGGACTCCCTGGGGGCGGCGGTCGAGTCGGCGGGCACGGCGGAGGCCCGGCTGCGCGCCGTCTTCGACTGGCATGCCCGCTGGTTCGCCTCCGAGCGGTTCCATGGCTGCATGTTCCTCAAGGCGACCGAGGAATACGCCCGGGAGCCGGCTTCCCTGCTGGCGCTCTCGCGGCGGCACAAGGCCGAGGTGAAGGCGCTGGTGGAGACCATCCTCGCCGAGATGCACGGCGAGGCGGCGTCGCGCATGGCGCGCCTCGTCCAGGTGACCCTGGACGGCATGATCGTCAACGCCTACCTGTTCGGCCCGGAGGCCGTGGACGATGCCTGGGCGGCGCTGGCGCCCCTGCTGGAGCTGGACGCCAGTCCACTGGACCGCGCGGGCGAGGCGGACTGGACGCGCCCCTGACGCTGCAGCGCTGGCCGTCTCGGCCGATCAGCGCCACCATGGCATTCGGAATCGCATGACGGGAGCCTGGAGCATGGATACCGAGCGTTTCGAGCTCGACGCCCCGATCGGGGTGATCGCCGATACTCACGGCACCCTGCGCGACGAGGCGCTGGCGCTGCTCGAGGGCTGCGGGCTGATCGTGCACCTCGGCGACGTGGGCAGCCGGGAACGGGACGAGGCGATCCTCGCGCGGCTCGCCGAGCTGGCGCCGCTGGTCGCCGTGCGCGGCAACGTCGACACCGCGGCCTGGGCCGAGCGGCTGCCCTGGCATCGGGACCTGGTGGTCAACGGCTGGCGCCTGCAACTGGTGCACGATATCGCCGACGTCGACGACGCCACCGCCTGCGACGCCGTGCTCCATGGCCACTCCCACAAGGCGCGCAACGAGTGGCAGGGCGGCCGGCTGTGGTTCAACCCCGGCGGCGCCGGCCGCCGCCGCTTCTCGCTGCCGCTGACCCTGGGCCAGCTGTGGGCCGACGAGACGTCCCTGCGCGGCGCCATCCTGCACTTGCCACTTTGATCGATGTCGAGGCTCCGAGCTGGCGCCGCGGCCCCCTTCAGCGCTTCGCATCCTGTGCCCGGAAGGCCGCCTTGGCGGCGCTCATGGCATTCATCGCCGCGGGAATGCCGGCATACACCGCCACCTGCAGGACGATCTCGACGATTTCCTCGCGGGTCACCCCGGTGTGCATTGCCGCACGCAGGTGGAACTCCAGCTGGCCAGGCGCGGTGCCCATGGCGCCGAGCATCGCCACGGTCAGCATCTCGCGGGTCTTCAGATCGATGCCGTCGCGGGCGACGACATCGGCGAAGGCGAAGCCCAGCAGGATCTCGGTCGCCTGGGCGTGGAAATCGTCCAAGTTGTTCGCAACCCGCGCCGGGGCGTCCGGCTCCAGGCGCGCCAGCAGGGCCAGGGCGTCGTCGCGACGACTGGAATGGGCATCGCTCATGCGTTCACTCCCTTCATGCCTTCCGGGGTATAGCGTTCGCCGGTCACAGGGATACGGGAGGTGATCGCTTCCAGCCGCTGTTGTTCCTCCGGGGTCAGCGTGAGGCTCGCCGCCGCGGCATTCTCCTCCAGATAGCGCCGCTGCTTGGTGCCCGGGATCGGCACGATATCGGGGCCCTTGGAGAGCAGCCAGGCGAGCGACAGCTGGGCCGGCGTGCAGCCCTTGTGGGCCGCCATGTCCGCGATCGCCTCGGCGATCCGGCGGTTGGCCGCCATCGCCTCTTCCGTGAAACGTGGCAGGTTGGGGCGAAAGTCGCAGTCGTCGAACGATGTCGCATCCTGGAAACGCCCGGTCAGGAAGCCGCGGCCCAGCGGCGAGTACGGCACGAAGCCGATGCCGAGCTCTCGGCAGGTCGGCAGCACCTCGTCTTCCACCTCTCGCGCCCATAGCGAGTATTCGGTCTGAACGGCGCTGATCGGATGCACGGCGTGGGCCCGCCGCAGGGTGTCAGCGCTGACCTCGCACAGGCCGATGCGGGCGATCTTGCCCTCCTCGACGAGACGCGCCAGCCCGTCGATGGTGTCCTCGATCGGCCGCTCGGCATCGATGCGATGCACGTAGTAGAGATCGATCCGCTCGACGCCGAGCCGGCGCAGCGAGGCTTCGCAGGCCTCGCGGGCATAGGTCGCACCGTTGTCCAGACTTCGCTGGTATTCGCCGGGCTGGCGCACGATGCCGAACTTGGTCGCGACCTTCACGTCGGCCCGCTGGCGGGACAGGACGTCGCCGATCAGGGTCTCGTTGTGGTGGGAGCCGTACATGTCGGCGGTGTCGAAGAAGTCCACGCCGAGCTCGATCGCCCTGGCCAATACGCGCCGGGATTCGTCATCATTGCGTGGACCGTAGAATTCGCTCATGCCCATGCAGCCCAGGCCGATGGCCGAGACCGTCAGGTCCTTTCCGAGAGTGCGTCGTTGCATGCTGGCGTCTCCTGTCGCGTTGAGGAAAATGACGGAAGGCAGCGTCACACACACCAGGAACGAGCAACATGCACGACTCCGGAAAGGGGATTTCCAGGAATGAGAAGCCGGCCTCGCGCCGGGTCGACTGGAACGATGCCAGCGCCTTTCTCGCGGTGGCGCGCCACGGCACCCTGAGTGGGGCGGCGTCGATGCTCGGGGTGGGGATTGCCACCCTGGCGCGACGCATCGAACGCCTGGAGGCCGCGATGCGGATTCCGCTCTTCGTCCGCCAGCAGTCGGGCTATCGGCTCACCGCGGAAGGGGAGGGGCTCATCCCCAAGGCCGAGGCGCTGGAGGCCGCCGCCCATGCCTTCGCCTCGGGCGTTGAAGACGACCATGCGATGACCGGGCGAGTCAGGTTGGCCACCGCCGAGAACCTGGCGACCCGCCTGATCCTGCCGGCCCTGCCGACCTTCCGGGAACGCCATCCGGGGCTTTCGATCGATCTCGTCACGGATATCCCGACCGCCAACCTGCAGCGCCGGGACGCCGACCTGGCGATCCGCATGGTCAAGCCCGAGCGGGGCAACGTGTCGTTCCGGCGGTTGGGCACCCTGGGTTACGGGCTCTACGCCAGCGCCGATTACCTGGCGCGGCGCCTGGCCGGCTCACGGGCGGGCGGCTGCGACGATGATGCCTTTATCACCTGGGGGGAGCGGCAGGCCCACCTGCCCGCCGCCCGCTGGGTGGAGGACGTCCTCCAGGGCCGGGCGCCCGCGCTCACCACGACATCGCTCCACACCCAGGCCGTCGCGGCCTCGGCGGGGCTCGGGCTAGCGGTGCTGCCACACCTGGTGGCGCGCGATTCCGGCCTGGTCTGCGTCGAGGCGGACCTCGGCGTCGCGCAGGACATCTACCTGGTCATCCAGACCGACCTGTCGCGCGCGCCGCGGGTGCGGGCGCTGGCCGACTTCCTCGGCGAGCTGGTCATTCGCAACCGTGACCGGCTAAGTGGTCCCTGAGCGCGCCAGACATCTCCCATTACTCCTGCTTTGCTGTTCGAAGATGGCGACCGCGTTTCGCCAGCGGGGCATGGACGGGCTCCAGCCAGGGCCGGTACATCTGGCTGGCCGGACTGCTCGGGTCTTGTATTGCTAGACGTTCCGGAATTTTCCCCTACGCCGCAGGTGCTCCAGGGCAAGCTGGGCACGGCTCGACAGTGGCCATTCGGCACGGTGGACCAGCCATAGTGTGTCGACCACCGATGCACCACCTTCGACCACCCGGATCTCCTCCTGACGGGCGAAGGCCTGGCGCGCATAGCACGGCAACACGGTAAAGCCCAGACCACGGGCCACCGGCTCGAGAATCAGGCCGATCTGATTGCTGAAGCCGCGCAACGGCAGGCTGCGGATGCCGGGATGACCGGGGAAGCGCCGACTCAACAGGCGGGTGGCCATCGCCTGCCCGTCGGGGTGATCGATGAATCCCAGGCGTTGCAGATCCGACCACTCGTGACCTTTCCCATGGGCCGGCACGACCAGTTCCAGCGGCTCCTCGGCGAACAGCGTTGCGACCAGTCGCGGGTCGTCGGGCTTCAGGCTGACCAGGCCCAGCTCGTAGCGGTTGTTCAACACGGCATCGAGTACCTCGTCATCCGGGGCGAAGCGATGGCGGACCACGAGCCCGGGGCTCGCCAGCTGCAGGTCGAGCAACTCGGTGTAGAGGGACAAGCCGATACTGCCGGGGCTGATCAGACTGACCTCGCCATGCTCGGCATCCGCCTCCGAGAGCCGCAACTGCAGACGCTTGTCGGCCTGCTCGACCTCCTGGCAGTAAGCCAGGAAGGCATGCCCTGCCGGTGTCAGCTCGAGCCGACGTGGGCGACGAAGCATCAGGGGACCCAGCCGTGACTCCAGATGACGCACGTGCTGGCTCACCGCCGCCTGCGTCAAGCCGAGGTGATCGGCGGTACGGGTGAAATTGCCCAGTTCAGCGAGCGTCGTGAAAGTGCGCAGCCACTGCGGATTCAGCATAAAGAAATCTTATCGATTCGATAACTCGACCATGGTTCTTATTATACCTTGTTCGACCTATGCTGCTCGCACAATCACTGCATGGAGCAGCCACCATGACCGCAACCTATCCGCGCAGCTTTTCCCACATCGGCCTGTCGGTGACCGACCTCGACGCCGCCGTCACCTTCTACACCGAGGTACTGGGCTGGTACCTGATCATGCCACCGACCATCATCCGCGAGGACGATTCGGCTATCGGGGTGATGTGCACCGACGTCTTCGGGGCTGGCTGGGAGGGCTTCCGTATCGCTCACTTGTCCACCGGCGACCGCGTCGGTGTGGAGATCTTCGAGTTCCAGAACGCCGAGCGGCCGGAGAACAATTTCGAATACTGGAAGAGCGGCGTCTTCCATTTCTGCGTCCAGGACCCGGACGTGGAGGGGTTGGCCGAGCGCATCGTCGCCGCCGGCGGCAAGCAGCGCATGCCGGTGCGTGAGTACTTCCCCGGCGAGAAGCCCTACCGCATGGTCTACATGGAGGACCCCTTCGGCAACATCCTCGAGATCTACAGCCACAGCTACGAACTGACCTACTCGGCGGGAGCCTACGAGTAAGCGCTACTGATCCCCTGTTTCCTGCAATATCCCACTCTCCACCAGGATAAACCCGTGTTTGGCATGGGGGATGCCGGTGTAGACCTGTTCCCGCGTGAGGATGGGGCCGGGGCGTCCGGCCGCAGCGTGGCGGTGTGGCTAAACACCGAGCCTTGTGACGTGTGGAGGGACATGGCGACTACGGTTTTCTCGCATGGCAACAGGCCCGTGGAAGCTAGTCCGAAATGTTATGTCAGATGTCTTGTAATTGGTGTGGCAAATGTCTTACAGACCTCTGCAAGAGACTCACATGTGAAATGGTACAACTCACACGTACCCCATATCGTATTTCTTTTCCCTGAGTTAACTGCGACTACTACGGTGATAGGTGCGAGATGTCGGCATTACATTCCTCAGGAGTGAAAGTGCTTGGATAAGTAATGATTGCAATTCGTTGTATTTATTGGGTGTTTAGGGAGATGTCATGAATGCTTCATAACTATGACAGGCTCCGTCATGAGTCGCAGTGAATCATCCGATTAATTCAAGTCGGTGTATGTGCTGCATCGAAAGGTATATGTCTGCGCTTGAAACGGTGTTTAACGGCCATCGTGAGCCCCGGTAATCAGGTTGAAACTTCCGGGAATAGACATGGTGGCAGGAAAACAGGGGAGGGGCATGAAGATGACCGAGTCCAGGGAAACCGTCGAAGAGAGGGGCGTGCGCGGTAAGGGCTATCCGTTTCATATCACGCAGGAGGAGGATCGAGAGTTGCGTCGGAAGGCCGCGAGAGCCGTCCCCGCCGCGGTGATCAATCAGGCATCGTTCTTTGACGAATACGTCCAGCAACTGATGATCCCTCCGGTGGTCATGGACATGGTGCGCAAGGCCGAGAATATGCGGTTGGCACCGTGGGAGGTGGCGGCGATGCGCAAGCACCTCGCTCCCGCCGAAGTGTCTGGTGACAAGGTTGGACTGCTGCGCAAGATTCTCCAGTTCAAGGCCTGTGCAGATAAGACTCATCCGCCCTATATCCGCGTCGCCTGCACCGGGAGCAGCGAATACGACTACCTGGCGTTGGAAGACGGTCACGTGCTCAGCCTGCCGGAGGGGAAAGACGTTGGTTCCCCGGTGGTTCTGGAGATCTGGCCGGCCCAGCATTATTCGCCGATTCACTCGCACGGGGATACGACCGGAATCGTCTTTTGCCTTGCCGGTCAACTGGATGTCATGCTTTATGATTCCCTGGACTGGAACGCCCGCAAGCTCGGCCTGATCACCCTCAGCCCCGGGCAATGTGCATGGTTGTCGAAGGACACCTACGCCGTTCACCGAGTCTACTGTCCGCTGAACGGTGGCGAGGGCACGACTGGTCCTGGATTCATGAACTCCACCGAAGAGTTTGGCGCCAGCTTCCACGTCTATCTCAATGAAGACGAGACAGCGATGGTGCCCCACGATCACCACCACCACGATCACCACCACGAGAAACATCACTCACGGAAGGCTTTCGACTTTATCGATGAGAAATCCAAGAAGAAAGGTACGTTCAAGACCCACTCCGATCTGTCGTGGAGTGTGCTGCGTAGCGTCCTGGCGGACACCGATATTGACTGATCGACACATTCTCCTGAATCGAATCAAGTAAAGCAGGCTGCCACTGTCGGCCATGGCCGTTTTCCACACAATGCAGTGAGTACACCGTGTGCCTGGTAGCTATGGCAGTAAATACCCTCTCTAACGGATAGGCGCTTATGCATTCACTCTATTAACAGCCTGGCGTAGCTGCCACAGTTGTTCATCTCATCCTGTTTGGCACCAAGGCATATCAACCTCCAGCGGAGACATGCTCATGAAAGAAGAAGACTTGAAGGCCGTTGCGTTTTATCGGAAGCATGATTTTGGAGGCGAGCCGGAGTATTACAATATTGGTGATGACGTAACCTTCTGGCAAGGAGATGATTTCAATGACAAGTATTTGTCATTGATAGTCATCAAGCCCGCAAAGGTTCATTGTTACCAGCACTCTACTGGAAAGGGGGTTCATAAAGTATATGCTAAGGGGGATTATCCATCCCTGGACGAGTTGGAAGGGCTGTCAAAGTTTTTAGTCATTCCTGACAATGCGTACTGGGCGATTGCATTACGCTTGATAGATGAGACAAAGTCCCCTGTTGGTCGTTATCAGTTGACATTCGTTGCTCATGGGCTCGGTAAAACCGCTATAGAATCCAGTCATAAGGATGACAGCGCCAAGTATGCCCAGCTAGAGTCGACAACAAGTGATAATGAAATCACCTGTGCGCTTTATGTGCGTGACATGCAAACGGGAGCATATGTCATTACCGGATCAATCCATCTCCACTTTGATTCAACTCATGGCGTCATATCAGTCGACGATATAAATGTTGCGGAAGAATCCACTTTTCACCTGGAGCCACACCTTGTGGACAATACAAAGTTCGACTTAATCATGAGTGAAAAACACGCCTCATAACATGTCCATCAACAAAAAATGGCGTTCAGGTTGCACCAGGGCTATTCGAATAGCCCTGGTGCTTATTACTCAGACCAGGCCAACTAGCCTACCCCACGCCATGCCGGCGCGGGACCCCATGCCTCCCGAAACGCTTTAGGACGCTGCCGTGAGGAGGTGACTCACCCCAGCGCGAAGGGAATCTCGCCGGCCTCGTGGGCCAGCAGCCACTGCTTGCGGCCGATGCCGCCGGCATAGCCGGTGAGGCGGCCGTCGCTGCCGATCACCCGGTGGCAGGGCACCACGATGGCGATGGGATTCTTGCCGTTGGCCGCGCCCACGGCGCGCTGGCCGCCCTTGCAGCGCAGCTGTTCGGCGATCTCGGCGTAGCAGCGGGTCTCGCCGAAGGGGATGGTCTCCAGCGCCTGCCAGACGCGGCGCTGGAAGTCGGTGCCCTCGGGCGCCAGCGGCAGGTCGAAGGCCTGGCGCGTGCCGTCGAAGTACTCGGCGAGTTGAGCGCGGGCGCGCTCGGTGAGCGCGTTGGGACGGGCCGGTGCGTCGGCCTCCATGACGAAGGCGATCTCGGTGAGGCCGCTGGCCGTGGCCCGCAGGCGGATCAGGCCGAGGGCGTCGGTCTCCGGCGGCTGATAGTAGTCCAGGGCGTCATCAATCATCGGTTTGGCTCCACAGTTGCAGGGTCAGGTAGCTGCGCCAAGGGGCGGCGCTCGCCGGGTCGGCGCCGTCGAGCCGGGGCAGTGCCCGGCGCACGCCGGCATCGCCGGCCAGCCAGATATCGGGGTGGCCGGTGCCGCGCAGGGCCGCGTAGTTCGCCGTCCAGGGGCCGATGCCCTTGAGCGCTGTCCACTCGGCCGGGTCGTTGCTCGCGTCGCCACCAGCGTACCAGGCCGCGAAGCGGCGCAGGGTCTCGCGACGCGTCCCGGGCATGGCGAGGAAGGCCAGGTCGCTGCCGGCGACGGCGGCGGGCGTGGGGAAGTGGCGGTGTCCATCGGCGGCCGGCTCGCCGAGTGCCGCCACCAGGCGGGTGACCAGCCGGCGGGCGGCGCCGATCGCGACCTGCTGGCCGAGGATGGCGCGCACGCCGGCCTCGAACGGCGACCAGACGCCGGGCAGCCGCAGTCCCTCGATCAGCCTGAGGCCGGGCAGGGCGCGGCCCAGGTGGGCCTCGATGGTGGCGGTGTCGGCGTCCAGGTCGAGCACCCGGCGGATGCGTCGCACCACCGGCGCCAGCGCCTGCAGGTCGTCGAGCTCGAGGCGGACCCGGAAGGCGTGGCAGTCGGGGAGGTGCTCGGCGGTGAACTGGCCCCGCGCCTCGCCCCAGCGGAGGCAGCGGCCGTAGTGCCGCTCGCCGACCCACTCCAGGCCCTCGATGGCGCGGCTGGCATGGAAGTCGCGCAGCGTCTCCCAGGCATAGGGCGGGCGATAGGCCAGCCGCAGTGTCAGGCCCTCGCCGGGCTCGCCGGCGCGGCGGCGCAGGTCCCGGGGCGCCAGGCCGATGCGGCTGCGGAAGGCATCGTTGAAGCGGCGCAGGCTACGAAAGCCGCTGGCATAGGCGATATCGGTGACCGGTAGCGTCGTCTGGTGCAGCAGCTGCTTGGCGAACAGGCACTGGCGGTGCTGGGCGTAGGCCTTGGGGGAGACGCCGATGCGTTGCTGGAAGAGCCGGCGCAGGTAGCGCTCGCCGATACCCAGCCGGTCACAGAGTGCGGTCAGTGAGTCGTCACGCAGGGCGCCGTCGTCGATCAGCCGCAGCGCGCGCTCCAGGGTCGTGTGGGTGCCGCGCCAGGCCGGCGAGTCCGGGGCGCTGTCCGGCCGGCAGCGCAGGCAGGGGCGAAAGCCGGCCTCGGCCGCGGCCAGGGCGCTGTCGAAGTAGCGCACGTTGCGCTCGTGGGGCAGTGTTGCCGGGCAGATCGGCCGGCAGTAGATGCCGGTGGTGGTCACGCCGACGACAAAGCGGCCGTCGAAGCGGGCATCCCGGGCCAGGCGGGCCTGGCGGCACTGGGCGGCATCCAGCATGGCGGCGCTCCTCGGCGTGGGTCTATGCCCTCCAGTGTATCGCCTGGAGCCGCGGCGACTAGCCGGAATCGGAACCGGAGGCCGCGCTCAGTGCCGGACGATCTCGCCCTGTGCGGCGAACCGGCCGATGGCCTGGGAGGGCCGCTCGCCGAAGCGCTTCTGGTAGTCCTTCGAGAAGCGGCCGAGCTGCAGGAAGCCGCAGTCCATGGCGATGCTGGAGACGCTTTCCCGCGGGCCGGCATGCTCCAGGCGACGCTTCACCCACTCGAAGCGCAGGTTGCGGAAGTGGGCGATGGGCGCGGTACCGAAGTGGGCATGGAAATCCTGGTAGAGGCGTTCCCGGGAGACGCCGGAGAGCTTTTCGAGATCTTCCAGCGTGAGCGGCTGGTCGAGGGATTCACGCATCATGGCGTCGAGCTGGTCGAGGTAGCCCGGACGCTCCTGCTGGCGGCCGAGCAGCTCTCCCGAGTAGTTGTGGGGCTGGGCGTAGAGCAGGCTGGTGATCAGGCTGCTCTCGAAGTTGCCCCAGACTTCCGGCAGGTCACACAGCGAGCCTTCGGCGCCGAGCAGGTCCTGCAGGTGAGCGACGGTCTTCCACCAGTCGCCTAGGTGGCCTTCGAGCGGCATCCGCGGGTCGAAGATCACCGGAGCCTTTACCTTGCGGCCGAGCAACTGGCCGAGGCGTTGGTGCACGGCTTCGCGGGACAGCCGCACCAGCTGCTTGCGACAGTCGTCGTCGATGTCCAGGTGCAGCGGCTGGTTCGGGGAGATGATCGCCCCCACCCGGGTATCCGAGGCGAATTCCTGTCGCGCGTATTCGATGTGCTGCTCGCCGGACAGCGGCAGGCTGATGCTGTAACTGTGGGCCAGGTCGTCGACCCGGATGTTGACCCGAGTCGAGTACTCGATGATGCCGAGGGCCACGTTGCCGAGCGCCGTGCCCTCGTGACGGAAGGCCAGCTCATGTGGCCGCGGGACTTCGAGCTCGTGCGGGCCGTTGATGCCGCGCATCCAGCGACAGGCATCGTCGGGCTCGTGGAGCAGGGTGGCGATCCGTTGGCGGGGCGACGCTTGGGGCACCAGAGTCATACGGTCTCCTCGCCTCCGGGGCCTGGCCGCTGGTCACGGCTTCTCGTTGGATGTGTCGTGGCCCAGTGTCGGAGGCTGATATGTTCGCCTGGCGGTATAAAGTACGTATTGCGAACTTTGTTGTTGGAGTATAGCACCTTTATGCCATATCTCGATCCGCCTGGGGCGAGGTGCGAGCGGCTTTTCGCCGAGGTTGCGACCAAAGTCTAGCCGCTTCGGGCCGGCCTGGCAGGCGGGGGGAGGGGCGACGCTGAAAAAGTGCATAGCGTTGGCCGAAGAAGCGAATAGTGGCCAGGCGAGAGCCTGCCTAAGTTGGGTCACACCACGACAAGCAACAAGACGGTGATGACCGATGACCGCACTACGCTCTATCCCCGAGTGGCAGCAATTCGTCGAGAACTGTCTCGATTTCCGCCCCGATGACGGCGCCTACCAGATGGCCCGGGAGATGTTCACCGACGAGGCCCTGTTCGACCTAGAGATGGAACTGATCTTCGAGAAGCAGTGGATCTTCGCCTGCCACGAGAGCCAGATTCCCAACAACAACGACTTCATGACCATGCAGGCCGGTCGCCAGCCGATGATCATCGCCCGTGACGGAAAAGGTGAGCTGCGGGCCCTGGCCAACACCTGCCAGCACCGTGGCGCGACCCTGGTGCGCACCGAGTGCGGCAACCAGTCCACCTACACCTGCCCCTTCCATGCCTGGTGCTACAAGTCCGACGGCCGCCTGGTCAAGGTCAAGGCGCCGAGCGAGTATCCGGCGGACTTCGACAAGGCGAGCCGCGGCCTCAAGCAGGCACGCATCGAGAGCTACCGGGGCTTCGTCTTCATCAGCCTGGACGCCGAGGGCACCGATAGCCTCGAGGACTTCCTCGGCGATACCCGGCTGTTCTTCGACATGATGGTCGAGCAGGCCGAGGACGGCGAGCTGGAGGTGCTGCCGGGCAAGTCGACCTACACCTTCAACGGCAACTGGAAGCTGCAGAACGAGAACGGTCTGGACGGCTATCACGTCAGCACCGTGCACTACAACTACGTCTCCACCGTGAAGCATCGCCGCGAGCTCGAGGCGCAGAAGCAGGGCGGCGGCGACACCCTCGACTACAGCAAGCTCGGTGCCGGCGACAAGGACACCGACGACGGCTGGTTCTCCTTCGCCAACGGCCACAGCCTGCTGTTCAGCGACATGCCCAACCCCCAGGTGCGTCCCGGCTACGCCACAGTGATGCCGCGCATGCTCGAGAAGCACCCCCAGGAGCGCGCCGAGTGGACCATGCATCGCCTGCGCAACCTGAACATCTACCCGAGCCTGTTCTTCATGGACCAGATCAGCTCGCAGCTGCGCATCGTGCGCCCGGTGGCCTGGAACAAGACCGAGGTCATCAGCCTTTGCCTGGGCGTGAAGGGTGAGTCCGACGCCGACCGCGAGAACCGTATCCGCCAGTTCGAGGACTTCTTCAACGTCTCCGGCATGGGCACCCCCGACGACCTGGTGGAGTTCCGCGAGCAGCAGCGCGGTTTCCAGGCGCGCGCCTCCCGCTGGAGCGACATCTCCCGGGGTCACCAGGACTGGCAGTACGGCGAGACCCACAACAGCCAGGTGCTCGGCATCAAGCCGGTGACCACCGGCACCGAGTTCACCCACGAGGGCCTCTACGTCAACCAGCACGGCACCTGGCAGCGGTTGCTGCTCGAGGGCCTCGAGAAGAAAGCACTCAAGCTCCAGGAGGTGTAAGCCATGACTCTTCAGCAATCCATCGAGCAGTTCCTGTACCGCCTGGCCGAGCTCTGCGATGACCGCGACTGGGACGGCTATCTCGACCAGTTCGCCCCGGAGTGCGAGTTCCACATCCCGCAGTGGAAGAACGAGGACGAGCTCACCCGCGATCCCAGGCGCGAGATGTCGCTGATGTACTACGCCGACCGCACCGGCATCGAGGACCGCGTCTTCCGCCTGCGCACCGGCAAGTCCGCGGCCTCCACGCCGCTGCCGCGCACCCTGCACCTGATCGACAACGTGCGCTGCACGGAGCAGGGCGATGGCATCGTCCAGGTGCGGGTCAACTGGGTGACCCATTTCTATCGCTTCGGCGAGAGCGGCCACTTCTTCGGCACCGCCGACTACACCCTGCGGGGCGAGGGCGACGGCTGGAAGGTCCTGCGCAAGCACACCGTGTTGCTCAACGACAAGATCGATTCCGTGCTGGATTTCTACCACGTCTGAGTTTCGCTGGAGGGCGAGTCATGCATAACACAGCCGCCATCGTCTTTCGGGACGGCACCACGCGCTTCGTCAAGGTCGACGACAACGAGCTGCTGATGGACGCCGCCCAGCGTCACGGGGTCAACCTGCCGGTGGACTGCCGGGAAGGGGTCTGCGGGACCTGCCGCTGCCTGCGCGAGGCCGGCGAGGTCGATGTCGAGTACATCGACGAGGAGGCGCTGACCGAGGAGGAGATCGCCGAGGGCCACGTGCTGGCCTGCCAGACGCGACTGCGCTCCGCCCACGGTTCCTTCTACTTCGACGTGGACTCCGACGTGTGCAGCGTGGCCACCGAGGTGCACGACGCCACCGTAAGCGCCGTGGAACCGGTCTCCGATGCGGCCGCCATCCTCGAGATCACCCTCGACGATCCCGCCCAGGCGCTGCAGTTCCTGCCCGGGCAGTATGCGCGCCTCGAGATCCCGGGCACCGACGCCTGGCGGGCCTACTCCTTCGCCACCGCCTCGGTGAGGGACGGCAAGCTGCGCTTCCTGATTCGCCTGCTGCCCAGCGGGGTGATGAGCGACTACCTGCGCGAGCGCGCCCGGCCGGGCGACGCCATCTCCCTGGAAGCCCCGCTGGGCGCCTTCTACCTGCGTGAGGTGCAGAGCCCGCTGCTGATGGTGGCGGGGGGCACCGGGCTCTCGGCCTTCCTCGGCATGCTCGAGCAGCTCGAGGACGCGGGCGACTGCGCCCAGCCGATCCGGCTGTGCTACGGCGTGACCCAGGAGGCCGACCTCAGCGAACTCGACCGACTGGATCGCTTCACCGAGATCCTGCCGGACTTCGCCTACGAGACCGTGGTGATGAATCCCTCGGAGGCCTGGCAGGGCAGGAAGGGCGTGGTCTGCGACCTCTTCGACCTCGACTTCCTGGCCCAGCCCTTCGATGCCTACCTGTGCGGTCCGCCGCCGATGATCGAGGCCTCGAAGCAGTGGCTCGAGGAGCGTGAGGTCGGCGAGCACCGGCTGTTCTTCGAGAAGTTCGTCTCGAGCTGATCGCTCTCCGGCCGGTGGGCGACCCGCCGCCGGCCGGAGCCCACCCGACCATCACCCCGTGAGCGGTGCCCCACGGCGCGCCGCCTGGAGACCCCGATGTCCGACATCCTGATCAAAGAAATCGAGACGCTGCTGGTCGACCTGCCGACCATCCGGCCGCACAAGCTGTCGATGACCACCATGGCCTGCCAGACGCTGGTCATCATCCGCCTGCGGTTGTCCGACGGCACCGAGGGCCTGGGCGAGGCCACCACCATCGGCGGCCTGGCCTACGGCCCGGAGAGCCCCGAGGGCATCAAGCAGACCATCGACACCTACCTGGCGCCGCTGCTGATCGGCCAGCCGGCCCACAACCTCAACGCCCTGCGGGCGCGCATGGCCCGTCATGCCCGCGGCAACAGCTTCGCCAAGTCCGGGCTCGAGACCGCGCTGCTCGACGCCGAGGGCAAGCGCCGCGGCTTGTCGGTGGCGGCACTGCTGGGCGGGGCCCGCTGTGATCACCTGCCGGTGCTGTGGACGCTGGCCAGCGGCGATACCCAGAAGGACATCGACGAGGCCTTCCAGCGCCTCGAGGAGCGCCGCCACTGCGACTTCAAGCTGAAGATCGGCGCCAACCCGGTGGACCAGGACGTGCGCCACGTCGGTGCCATCAAGGCGGCGCTGGGTGACCGGGCGAGCGTGCGGGTCGACGTCAACCAGGCCTGGGACGAGGCCACCGCGGCCCGCGGTATCGATGCCCTGGAGGCCGCCGGCATCGACCTCATCGAGCAGCCGATCCCGGCCCGTGAGTTCGCCGGCCTGACCCGGCTGGCGCAACGCTTCGTGGTGCCGATGCTGGCCGATGAGGCGGTCCACGACGCCCGCGACGGCTTCACCCTCGCGGCCGGCGGCTTCGGCGACGCCTTCGCCCTGAAGATCGCCAAGGCCGGCGGGCCGCGCAGCGTGCTGGAGCTGGCCCATGTGGCCCAGGCCGCCGGCGTGAGCCTCTACGGCGGCACCATGCTCGAGGGCACCATCGGCACCGCCGCCTCCCTGCATGCCTGGGCGACCCTCGGCGAGCTGACCTGGGGCACCGAGATGTTCGGCCCGCTGCTGCTCAAGGACGACATCGTCGCCAGGCCGCTGCATTACCACGAGTTCGGCGTCGACCTGCCGACCGGACCCGGCCTCGGCATCACCCTCGACGAGGACAAGCTCAACCATTATCGGCGCCGCGACTGAGCCGCGCCCAGCATCCCAAGGAGACGCCCATGCTCTTCCAGGTGGAAATGACCGTGAAGCTGCCGCCGGACATGCCGGCCGAGCGGGCCGCCGAGATCAAGGCGACCGAGAAGGCTTACGCCCAGGACCTGCAGCGCGCCGGCAAGTGGCGCCACCTGTGGCGGGTCGCCGGCAGCTACGCCAACGTCAGCATCTTCGACGTCGAGGACAACGCCGAACTGCAGGAGCTGGTCGGCAATCTGCCGCTGTTCCCCTACATGGAGATCCGCGTCACGCCGCTGTGCCGTCACCCGTCCTCGATCCGCGAGGACGATGCCTGACTCACGGAGGACGCCGGCCAGCGTCGCCGGTCGCCAACGACACGACAATAACCGAGGAAACGATCATGACCGTGAAGATCTTCGATACCCCCGAGGTGCAGGACTTCCTGAAGGCCGTCGCCGGCTTCGACCAGGACGGCGGCAGCGAGCGCGCCAAGCAGATCCTGCATCGCCTGGTCGGTGACCTGTTCAAGCTGATCGACGACTTCGACGTCACCCCCGAGGAGTTCTGGTCCGCCGTCAGCGTGCTCAACGCGCTTGGCCAGGGCACCCAGTATGGCCTGCTGGCCCCGGGGCTCGGCTTCGATCACTACCTGGACATGCGCATGGATGCGGCCGACGCCGAGGCCGGTCGCACCGGCGGCACCCCGCGCACCATCGAGGGCCCGCTCTACGTGGCCGGCGCGCCGGAGCTCCAGGGCTCCGGACGCATGGACGATGGCACCGACACGGACGGCGAGGTGATGTGGCTGACCGGGCAGGTGCGTGACACCGACGGCAACCCGGTCGCCGGCGCCAGGGTCGAGATCTGGCACGCCGACTCCAAGGGCGGTTACTCCTTCTTCGATCCTTCGCAGAGCGAGTACAACCTGCGCCGCACCATCATCACCGACGCCGAGGGCCGCTACGCGGTGCGCAGCATCATTCCCTCCGGCTACGGCTGCCCGCCGGACAGCCCGACCCAGCAGGTGCTCGACCTGCTCGGCCGTCACGGCCAGCGTCCGGCGCACATCCACTACTTCATCTCCGCGCCGGGGCACCAGCACCTGACCACCCAGATCAATCTGGCCGGCGATCCCTACACCTTCGACGACTTCGCCTTCGCCACCCGCGAGGAGCTGGTGGTGCCGGGCCAGCGGATCGAGGACGCCGCCGAGGCCGACAAGCGCGGCCTCGAGGGACCCTTCACCGAGGTGGTGTTCGACGTCGAGCTGTCGGCGACCGCGGATCCCGAGCTTCAGCATCGCCACAACCGCCCGCGGGCCAAGGAAGACGAGCAGGATCAGGCCAGCCAGCAGGCCGCTACCGCCAAGGTATGACGCGCCCCGCGTCGATAGCCGGCCCTCCGGGGCCGGCGCCACCAGCCAAGACTACAACAAGAGAGACCCACCCCATGAACACGCTCAAGACCCTGATGACCGCCGCCGTGGCGACCACCCTCGCCGTCGCCGCCTTCAGCGCCCAGGCCCGTGACTTCCGGCTGGGCCTGATCACCCCCCAGCCGCACATCTGGACCCAGGAGGCCGAGGGCTTCGCCGAAACCCTGGCCGAGCGCTCCCGCGGCGAACACAGCGTCAGCATCTTTCCCGCCCAGCAGCTGGGCACCGAGGCGCAGATGGTCCAGCAGCTCCAGGCGGGCTCCCTGGACATGGCCTTCCTGACCCTGGCCGAGATCTCCAACCGCATCCCGGACTTCGGCGCCCTCTACGCGCCCTTCCTGGTGGAGGACATCGATCATGCCGTGGCCCTGCTGCACTCGGACACGGCCGAGGGGCTGCTCGACAGGATGCCGGCCCAGGTCGGACTGGTAGGTGTGGGCTACGGCATGGCCGGCATGCGCCAGATCCTCAGCCGTGAGCCCATCGAGTCCGCCGAGGACCTGAGCGGGCTCAAGGTGCGCATTACGCCCTTCGACCCGATCCGCGACTTTTACGCCGCCGCCGGCGCGGCGCCCACGCCGCTGCCGCTGCCCGCCGTCTATGATGCGCTGGCCAACGGCCAGGTCGATGCCATCGACATGGATTACGATTCCATCCGCTTGCTCAAATTCTACGAGCAGGCCGAGAACCTGGTGATCTCCAACCACATGATCTTCCCCATGGTGGCGGTAATCTCCGGGCGCGTCTGGGCGCAGCTCGATGGCGAGGATCGCGAGCTGATCCGCACCGCCATGGCCGAGCACGCCGACAACGTCATGGCCCGCTTCCAGGAGCATCACGCGGCCTGGGGCGAGGACCTGCGCCGCCAGGACATCACGGTGACCGAGGTCGGCCCCGACTTCTTCGCGGACGCCATCGAGAAGTGGGAAGGCGTCTGGGCGCCCAAGGCCCCGTCGCTGGCCAAGTTGCGCGACACGGCCGCCGAGCTGGCCGAATGATACTCCGCTGTTCCTCATGATCGCCCCGGCCATGCGCCGGGGCCCCTGGAGGCCGTCATGTTCAAACGACTCTCGTCCGGAGGGGCCATCGCGGCGGGACTGGCCGCGCTGATCAGCCTGCTGATCCTGCTCAACATCGCCACCCGCTCGCTGGGCCATGCCCTCTACTGGACCGACGAACTGGCCATCCACGCCATGATCTGGATGACCTTCTTCACCACCTCGGCGGTGCTCAAGCGTCGCGAAGGCGTCGCCGTGACCCTGCTGGTCGATGCCCTGCCGGATGGCATGCGCCAAGGGCTGCACCTCTTCGTCGACGCCATGGTGCTGTTCTTCGCGCTCTTCCTGGCCGTGCTGTGCTGGCGCTGGTACGACCCGGCGACCCTGTGGGCCACCGGCTTCGATATCCAGGCTTTCCAGGGGGAGACCTTCAACTTCATGTATTCCGAAACCTCGCGCACGCTGGGCATTCCCAAGTTCTGGGCCTGGCTGTGCCTGCCGATCTTCGCCGTCTCGCTGAGCCTGCATGCCGTCGTCAACCTGATCGACGGCCTGAAGGGCCTGGTGGGCGCGGAAAGGAGGCTCGCATGACTCTCGTCGTCTTCGCCGTGCTGCTGCTTGGCGCGGTGCCCATCGCCCTGGTGCTGGCCCTCACCGCCGCCTGGTACATCGCCGATTCGGGCAACACCCTGCTGTTCGCCTCCTATCCCCAGCAGCTGTATGGGGCCATCGAGAACTACGGCCTGCTGGCCATCCCCCTTTTCATGCTCGCCGGCGAGCTGATGAACGAGGGCGGGCTGACCCGGCGGCTGATCGACCTGGCGCGGATCCTGGTCGGCGGCTTCCGCGGCGGCCTGGTCTACATCAACCTCGTCGCCAACATGATGATGGCCGCCATCGTCGGCTCGGCGGCCTCGCAGATCGCCATCATGTCGCGGGCCATGGTCCCGGCCATGGAACAGGACGGCTACGACAAGCCGTTCGCGGCGGCCATCACCGCCGCCGGCGGGCTGCTGTCGCCGATCATTCCGCCGTCGATGCTGTTCGTGCTCTACGGGGTGATGGCCCAGGTGCCGATCGCCGACATGTTCATCGCCGGCATCATCCCGGGCCTGTTGATGGGTGGGCTCTTCTTCCTGGCCATCGCCGCGGTGGGCCTGGTGCAGCAGTATCCGGTGGGGGAGTGGCCGAGCCGCGAGCAGGCCAGGCGCTTTCTGCTGATGGGCCTGCCGGCCCTGACCATCCCGCTGCTCATCATCGGCGGCATCCTCGCTGGCCTGGCCACGCCCACCGAGTCCGCGGCCCTGGCCTCGCTGGCGGCGCTGCTGATCGGCCGCTATATCTACCGCGACCTGACCTTCGCCCGGTTGCCGGAGATCCTCAAGCGCACCGCCTTCAATGCCGGCCTGGTGATCATGCTGATCGCCGCCGCCGGGGTGTTCGGCTGGGTGATCGTCTACGAGCAGCTGCCGCAGATGGCCGCCGCCTGGATCGCCGGCCTGACCGACAACCCCTTCGCCTTCCTGATGCTGGTGGTGGGCATCCTGCTGCTGGTGGGGATGATCGTCGACGGCATCGCCGCGCTGATCCTGGTGGTGCCGATCCTGCTGCCCATCGCCCAGAACCAGTTCGACATCACCGCCTACCAGTTCGGGGTGGTGGTGTGCCTGACCCTGGTGCTGGGGCTGCTGACGCCGCCGGTGGGGGCGGGGCTGTTCATCGGCTCGTCGATGACCGGGGTGCCGCCGCTGAAGATCTTCCGCGCGCTCTGGCCCTTCCTGCTGATGAGCCTGCTGGCGCTGGTGCTGCTGGCCTGGCAGCCCTGGCTGACCCTGGCGCTGATCGGATGATTGCCAGGGCGATGGCGACCCTCGCCGAGGGTCGCCTGCTCGAGGCGTCGCTGCGCCTGATGTGAGCATCTCGGCCGGGCACCCGGGTGAGGCCGCAACGCTCGGCGAGGGTGTTACGCTCAGAGCTAGACGCGGCCTGCAGGTCAGCCGCGGGGGAGGGAAGGGCATGACCCTGGTCGATCAACTGGCGGAAGCCCATATCCGCAAGGCGCTCGACGGCGGCGAGTTGGACCGCCTGCCCGGTCGCGGCCAGCCGCTGCACCTGGACGACGACAGCCTGGTCCCGGAGGAGCTGCGGGCAGGCTATCGGCTGCTCAAGAACGCCGGCTTCCTGCCGCCGGAACTGGAGCTGGTGCGCGAGATCCGCGAGGTGGAGAGCCTGATCGCACGACTCGATCATGGCGAGGAGCGTAACCGGGCGTGCGCCCGTCTCAACCTCTTGCGCAGCCGGCTGCGTTCCCGGGGACGTGAGCCGAGCTTGCTGCTCGAGCGCGGCGAGTACCGGGACAGGCTGCTCCGGCGGCTGGACGAGGAGGGCTGAAGCCACCGTGTCGGGCCGCGCTGGCCGTGAACCCATCGAGGCGGCGGCCTGGGCGAGCGCCCAGGCCGTGGGTGGAGGCTATCCCCGCCACACCGGCTGGCCGATGGAAGGGGATCAGGCGTGATCCACGATGCCGCTGGCGCCCGCGCCATGGGCACAGTGGCCGCAGCAGTAGAGCGCCTGGCCGTGCTGGACGCCGTGGCCGATGATCCGGATGCCGCAGGCGGCGCATTCGGGGGCCAGCTTGTGGATCGCGCATTCGAAGCAGTCGAAGGTGTATTCGGTGCCGTCCTTGATCACCTGAAAGGAATCGTCATAGCCGTTGCCGCAGGTGTCACAGGTGCCCATGGCCTTCTCCTCTCGGTTTTCCCCTGGCTGGCCTATCGTCTCAGGACTGCCTGGAGTATGGGTCACAGCCAACCGCCTTGCCATCGGCACCCGGGGGATCACGGGTACAGGCCGGGACCGGACGCTCAGCCCTGAACCTGCGAACCCGGGGCCTATCTCATGATCGCCATCATGGTGGTGAGTCGGGTAGGCACACTATGCTGTTCCCATGGTTGCCGTCGCGGACGCTCGACGCAGCCGCGTCCTGGCCGGCCCTGGGCTCGGCGCATCAGGTGCCCCGGTGGGTTGACCAGGCGAGGAGGGCGAAATGACACGTCATGCACGCATGGTGATCCTCGGGACCGGCACGGCCGGGCTCAGTGCCTTCAAGCAGGCCTCCGAGACCACCGACGACATCCTGCTGGTGGATCCCGGCCCCCTGGGGACCACCTGCGCCCGGGTCGGCTGCATGCCGTCCAAGGCGCTACTGAAGCTGGCCCGGGACGTGGACGCCGCCCGGCGCCTGGTCGAAGCGGGCTTCGTCGCCGGCCCACTCGGCGAGATCGACGATGCCGCCGTGCTGGCCCAGGTGCGCCGGTTGCGCGATCGCTTCGCCGCGGGCCCCAGGGCCGCCGTGGAGAAGCGGGGCGAGCGCTATGTCCGGGCCCGGGCCCGCTTCGTCGGCCCCGACACCCTGGACCTGGATGGCGAGCGGGTCAGCGCCGATGCCATCATCGTCGCCACCGGTAGCGAACCCGTCGTGCCCGAGGCCTGGCGGGCGCTCGGCGCCCGATTGCTGACCAGCGACAGCGTGTTCGATCTCGATCGCCTGCCCCGGCGACTCGCGGTGGTGGGACTCGGCCCCATCGGCGCGGAACTCGGCCAGGCGCTGGCGATGCTGGGCGTGGAGGTGCATGCCTTCGCGCGGCACGACCGGGTAGCGGGACTCGACGACCCGGTGGTCAATGCCGCCGCCTGCCGGGCCCTGGGGCGCTCCCTGCACCTCCACACCGGCCAGGCGGCGGAGCCCGAGCCCACCGGGGACGGCGTGAGGATCCGCTTCGGCGAGGAGGCCTTCGAGGTGGATGCCGTCCTCGCCGCCATGGGGCGACGGCCCCGAGTGGAAGCCCTCCACCTGGAGGCGCTGGGCCTGCCCCTGGGGCGCAACGGCCTGCCCGAGCTGGACCCTCGCCGGCTGCGCGCCGGCGACACCCCGGTGTACTTCGCCGGCGACGTCAACGGCGTGATCCCGCTGATGCACGAGGCCGCGGACGAGGGGCGGCTGGTCGCCTACCACGCCCTGAACCCCGATGCCGAGTGCCTGACGCGCCGCACCCCCCTGGCGATCGTCTTTACCGAACCGGAGGTCGCGCGGGTCGGGCTGGCCTTCGACGAACTGCCCAGCGAGGCCCTGATCGGCGGCAGCGACTTCGGCAAGCTGGGCCGGGCCATCATCCTGGACGATCGGGGCGGGCCGCTGAGGGTCTATGCGGACCGGGACGGGCGCCTGCTGGGGGGCGAGATGGCGGTCACCGGCGCCGAACACCTGGGGCATCAGCTGGCCTGGCTGATCCAGCGGCAGGTGACGGTCGAGGAAGCGCTCCTGCTGCCCTTCTATCACCCGGTGCTCGAGGAAGGGCTGCGTTCCGCCCTGCAGGACCTGCGCCGTCAGCTGCCGGAGTCGGCCAGGCGGCCGGATCTGCCCCTGTGTGGCCACCAGGACGATCCGTTACCGGGTATCTGAGGAAGGAGATGGAGGCGGGGTCGCTATCCGGCCTCGACCTTCAGCGGCCCGTTGGTCTTGAGCGACTCCATGGCCACCTGCGTCGCGATGTCGTGGAGGCCCTCCATCGGGCTCACGGCCTCGGCGAGGAACCGTGACAGTGCCCCCAGGCTCTCCACCACCACCTTGAGGATGAAGTCGTGATTGCCGGTGACGGTATGGCACTCGGTGACCTCGTCCCGGGCCAGCAACGCCGCCACGGCCTCCCGGGGCGTGTGCATGCGCCGCTTGTCCACCGAGATGAAGATGAAGGCCGTCACCGCCAGGCCCAGGGCCGCCGGGTTCAGACGCAGCGAATAGCCCTCGATCACCCCCTCCTGCTCGAGGCGCGCGATGCGTCGCGAGCACTGGCTGGGGGAGAGGTTGACCGCCTCGGAGAGGGCGCCGAGGGTGAGGCGGGCATCCTGCTGCAGGGCATGCAGGATCTTCAGGTCGAAGCGGTCGAGTGATGTCATTTTTCGTTTTTAGCTTCTTTATGCAAGAGTTTTGCATATAAGGTGATATGGGGCGCCTCATAACGCAACCCTGTGTCGTCCGTCTCCCCCTAGAATGCACCCAGGCGATTCTTTTCCCTTTCCGGAGACCCGACATGAGCGTGAGCCTGGAACGCGTCCGCGACCTCGACCGCCAGGATCCCCTGGCCGACTTCAAGCGCCGCTTCGCCCTGCCCGAGGGCATACTCTACCTCGACGGCAACTCCCTGGGCGCCCAGCCCAGGGCCGCCCGCGACGCCGTGGCCGCGACCCTGGACCAGTGGCGCGACGAGCTGATCAAGGGCTGGAACCAGGGCTGGTTCGATGCCCCGGAGCGCCTCGGCAACAAGCTCGCCCCGTTGCTCGGCGCCGGCGAGGGCGAGGTGGTGGTCACCGACAACATCACCCTCAACCTCTTCAAGCTGCTCGGCTTCATCACCGGCCAGCGGACCGACGGCCGCCACGTGGTGCTCAGCGAGGGCGGCAACTTTCCCACCGACGGTTACATCGCCCAGGGCTTCTGCCGCCTCACCGACCACGAGCACCGCGTCCTGCCCGAGGGCGCCGACCTGGCCGAGCACCTGGACGGGGTGGCCGTGGTGGTGCTCAGCGAGGTCAACTATCGCACCGGGCGTCGCCGCGACATGGCGGCCACCACCCGGCTGGTCCACGCCCAGGGCGCCGAGGTCGTCTGGGACCTGGCCCATTCGGCCGGGGCCCTGCCGGTGGCGCTCAACGACAGCGGCGCCCGCTATGCGGTGGGCTGCACCTACAAGTACCTCAACGGCGGCCCGGGCGCGCCGGGCTTCCTGTATGTCCGCCGCGACTGCCAGGGGGAGGGCTGGCAGCCCCTCTCCGGCTGGCACGGCCACGCCGCGCCCTTCGCCTTCGACGCCGACTATGTGCCGGCGACGAACATCACCCGCTTTCGCACCGGCACCCACTCGGCGTTGGCCTACAGCGCCCTGGAGGCCTCCCTGGCGCTCTGGGCCGACGTCGATATGCAGGCTCTGCGCGAGAAGAGCCTGGCGCTGACCGAGCTGTTCCGCGAGTGCCTGGCCGACGTGCTGACAAGCCACGGCATCGAGGACATCACCCCGGCGTCGGAGGCGCGCGGCAGCCAGGTATCGCTGGTGGATACCGAGCACGGCTACGCCATCGTCCAGGCGCTGATCGCCCGCGGGGTGATCGGCGACTACCGCGAGCCGGGCCTGCTGCGCTTCGGCTTCACGCCGCTCTACCTGAGCCATGAGGATGTCTGGCAGGCGGCCCGCCACTTCCGCGAGGTGGTGGAAAGCGGCGAGTACCGGGACCCGCGCTTCCGCGTTCGCGCCGCCGTGACCTGACCCGGGAGCCCATGCGATGACCCGCGACGCCCTGGAGCGCGACTACTCGCCGAGCCGCTACGCCCGCGACTTCGCGGCCACCCTGGCCCGCCAGGCGGCCGAGGGGGCCGCCCTGGTCGCAGCCCATCGGCCGGCGCGGCTGCGCTATGCCGACGATCCCGCGGCCTGCACCGATCTCTTCCTGCCGCCCGAGCCGGGGCCCTGGCCGCTGATGGTGTTCATCCACGGCGGCTACTGGCAGGAGCTGGATCATACCGCCACCGACTTCCTGGCCGCGCGCTACCTGGCCCGGGGCATGGCCTTCGCCTCGCTGGGCTATGGCCTGGCGCCGCGGGTGTCGATCGAGACGATGATCGCCCAGTGCCGTCAGGGGCTCGCGGCGGCAGTGGAAGCGGTGGCGGAGCAGGGTGGCGTCGCCCGGCGGGTGCTCGGTGGCCACAGCGCCGGGGCCCAGCTGGCCTGCCGAGTGGCCGCCGCCGAGGCGTGCTCGCCGGACGGCGTGACCATCGACGCGCTGCTGCTGGTCAGCGGCGTCTACGACCTGACGCCGCTGGTCGACACCCATGTGAACGCGCCCCTCGGCCTGGATGTGGCCCGGGCGCACTCGCTGAGTCCGATGTTCGATGATCTCGCGGGCCTGCCGCCCCTGGAGCTGCTGGTCGCCGAGCACGATACCCCCGCCTTCCGGCGCCAGGCGTTCGACTTCCGGGCCGCGGTACTGGCCGCCGGCGGCGCGGCGCGGCTGCGCGACCTGCCGGACTGTGATCACTTCGACATCCTCGATCACTTCTAGGCCGCTCCGGCGGCACGACAACAACCAAGGGGCGGCTGGAAGCCCCTGAGGACCCCCTTCGTCATGAACAAGACCCGAGCACAGTTCTCCTCCCGCTTCGGCTTCCTGATGGCGGCCGCCGGCGCCGCCGTGGGCCTCGGTAACGTCTGGAGCTTCCCCTCCATGGCCGCCAACAACGGCGGTGGCGCCTTCCTGCTGCTGTACATCCTGATGGCCTTCGTGCTGGCCTATCCGGCGCTGATGGCCGAGCTGACCCTGGGGCGCTACGCCCAGAGCGGGGTCATCCAGGCCATGTCCCGGGTCGGCGGAAGCGGCACTGCCGGTCGCCTGGGCGCCGGCATCGGGGGGCTGGCCATCCTGACCGCCTGCCTCGGCCAGGCCTTCTACGCCATCGTCACCGGCTGGCTGATCGGCTTCACGGTGACGCCACTGCTCGACGTGCTGGGTCTCGACGCCTGGGCCACGGCCTTCGGCGAGGCCGGCTTCTGGAAGGACTGGTGGCTGGCCAGCGCGGCCATGCTGATCACCGTCGCGGTAGTGCTGGCCGGGGTCAACAAGGGCATCGAGCGCTGGTCCAAGCGGCTGATGCCGCTGCTGATCGTGCTGATGCTGGCGCTGATCGTGGCAGTCATGACCCTGCCCGGCGCCAGCCAGGGGCTCGGCGCCTATCTGGTGCCGGATGTGTCACGCCTGTCCGGCCAGCTGGTGCTGGACGCCATGGGCCAGGCCTTCTTCTCGCTGTCCATCGGCGTGGGCGCCATGGTGATCTACGGCTCCTACCTGAGCCGCGAGGCCCACCTGCCCAGGACCGGTGCCCAGGTGATGTTCATCGACATGGGCGTGGCCTTCATCGCCGGCCTGTTGATCGTGCCCTCGATGTTCGTGGCCGACGAACTGGGCGTGGACATCTTCGATGCGACGGGGCAGCTGCAGAGCGCCTCCACCCTGCTGTTCGACGTCATGCCGGCGATGTTCGCCCAGCTCGGCGGCATGGGCACCGCTCTGGAAATCCTGTTCTTCGCCCTCTTGGCCATTGCCGCCCTGACCTCGATGTTCCCGGTGCTCGAGGTGCCCGTCGCCACCCTGGCGGAGACCGGCCGCGTGTCGCGCACCCGGGCGACCCTGCTGATGGGCGGACTGATCTTCGCCATCTCGACGCTGATCCTGAGGCACTTCGAGATGCTCTTCGGCCTGGCCATCGAGGTGACCATCACCTACAACATGCCGCTGATCGGCGCCCTGGTCTGCCTCTACGTGGGTTGGCTGCTGTCGCGCAATGCCAAGTTGCAGGAACTGCGCCAGGGCGCACCGGAGATCGAGGACACCCTGTTCTGGAAGCTCTGGCCCTGGTACATCCGCTTCGTCTGCCCGCTGCTGCCGTTGGTGGTGCTGGTCAACAGCCTCTAGGCTTGCCGGTGGTGGCGCCGCCTGCTTGACTGACGGGGGTCGCCGGAGGGCGGCCCCTGTCCCGCAATGGAGCCCCGCATGTCGCCACCCCTGACCCGTCATAACCGTCCCCGCCAGGTCCTCGACGCCATCACCACTGCCAATGCCGCCCTCTCCGCCAAGGATCGCGCGGCCAAGTACGCCAAGCTGGGCGAGTCGCCGTATCGCTTCTTTCGCGGCACCAACCACCTCTACTGGGACGATGTCTGGCACGACTGGCGCTTCGCCCTCTACGGAGGCCTGCCGGAGACCCAGACCTGGCTGCAGGGCGACGCCCACGTCTACAACTTCGGCGCCTACGGCCACCACGACGATGCCGTGCGCTACGGCATGGACGACTTCGACGATGCGCTGATCGGTGACTACCAGTACGACCTCTGGCGCCTGGCCATCAGCCTGGTGCTCGATGCCCGGGAGAACGCGGCACTCTCCGGCAAGGGCACCCGCAAGGCCCTGGCTGCCCTGGTGGAGGCCTATGTGGATGAGCTGGGCGGGCATGTCCGCGGCGAGGAGCCCATGGCGGTGACCCTGGAGACCGCCAGGGGGCCGCTCGCCCCCTTCCTGGAGAAGGTGGCCGCCAAGCGCAGCCGGGCGAAGATGCTGGAGAAGTGGACGACCCTCGATGACGAGGGGCGTCGCTTCGCCGAGCGGACGGACAAGCTGGCCCGGCTGCCGGCCCACCAGGCCAGCCAGCTGCGCAAGGCCATCGAGGAGGAATATCGCCAGACCCTGGGCGGCACGCGTGCCGCGGCCGAGGAGGACCACTTCCGGGTCAAGGACCTGGCGCGGCGGCTCGACGCCGGGACCGGCTCACTGGGGCTCGAGCGCTACTACGTGCTGATCGAGGGCGGCCGGGATCACGAGCACGATGACGTCATCCTCGACGTCAAGCAGCAGACGCCACCGGAGGGCTGGCGGCTGATGAACCCCGCCGAGAAGCGCGCCTGGCGCCGCGCCTTCCCCCACGAGGGCGCGCGCCACGCCGCGGCCTTCAGCGCCATCGCCGAGCACCCGGACCCCTACCTGGGCTGGCTGCACCTGGGCGAGACGGTGTTCTCGGTGCGCGAGCGCTCGCCCTTCAAGGACGACTTCCCGACCCACAAGCTCGACGGCGCCAAGCCCTACCGCAAGCTGGCCCGGCAGTGGGGCCGGATCCTCGCCCGCGAGCACCTGCGTGGCGCCCGGGCGCTGCACCCGGACGACCCGGCGCGCTTCGCGCGCAGCGTCTGCGCGCGGATCGAGGGGCGGCTGGAGCATTTCGTCGCCATGGTGGCGACCCTGGCGCTGAGCTATGCCGACTGCGTCGGCCAGGACTATCGCACCTTCGTCGAGGCCGAGGCGACGATCGAGGAGGAGGAGGCCGGGGCGGCGATCGGCTAGCGGGAGTCGCCGCTCAGCCGCCGGGCGGCACCCGGCCTCCTGGATCGGCGGCCCCGTGGCGGCGAGGGTCCGCTATGTTCCGGACGGGGGGCTTGGCCTACGCTGAGAGGTAAAGCCGGTCGGCGGTGCCCTCGCAGGCGCCCGCGGGCCGCCGGCGAGGGCAGACCGCCATCGCGTCGTGATCCGGATGAGGGCCGCCGCCATGCAGGATTCCCCCCTTCACCTCTTGCTGGTCGAGGACAATCCGCTTCACAGCAAGCTGATCCAGCGGCTGCTCGCCGCCGATACCCAGCTCGACTGCGATGTCGAGGCCGTGGACAACCTGGCCGACGGGCTCACGCGGCTGGTCAAGGGCGGGCTGGACCTGGTGCTGCTCGATCTGGTGCTGCCCGACAGCGAGGAACTGGAGACGCTGTTCCGCGTGCGCCTGGTGGCGCCCCAGGTGCCGGTGGTGGTGCTGACCAGCCTCGACGACGTCAAGCTGGCCGCCCGGGCGGTGGAATCCGGCGCCTACGACTACCTGGTCAAGACGCACCTCAAGGGCGTGGCCCTGGGGCGGGCGATCCGCTACACCCTGTCCCGTGCCCGAGCTCGCGGCGGCGAATGGGACTCGCCGATGTTCCGCCTGGCCCAGCAGCAGTTCCTCAAGGCCGCCCAGTACATGGGCCTGGACGACAACATCCGCCAGCGGCTGCTGTTTCCCCAGCGCACCCAGATGGTCAGCTTCCCCTTCTTCCGCGACGACCGCGCCCAAGTGGAGACCGTCTTCGGCTACCGGGTGCAGCATGTGCTCTCCATGGGCCCGACCAAGGGTGGCATCCGCTATCACGAGGACGTGGACCTGGGCGAGGTCGCCGCCCTGGCGATGTGGATGACCTGGAAATGCGCGCTGATGAAGCTGCCCTTCGGCGGCGCCAAGGGCGGGGTGCGAGTCGACCCCACCACCCTCAGTGACCGCGAGCTGCAGCGCCTGACGCGGCGCTATACCACCGAGATCATCGACATCATCGGCCCCGACAAGGACATCCCGGCGCCGGACATGGGCACCGACGAGCGCGTCATGGCCTGGCTGATGGACACCTACAGCCAGCAGATCGGCCATGCGGTGCCGGCCGTGGTCACCGGCAAGCCGGTGGTGCTGGGCGGCTCCCTGGGGCGCAAGGAGGCCACCGGGCGCGGCCTGGTGTACCTGATCGAGGCCTCGGCGGCGCACCTGGGCATCGAGCTCGCCGGGGCCACGGCGGTGATCCAGGGCTTCGGCAACGTCGGCAGCCACACCGTCATCTTCCTCGCCGCTCTCGGCGTGCGCATCATCGGCGTCAGCGATGCCTCCACCGGCCTCTATTGCCGCGATGGCCTCTCGGTGGAGGCGCTGCTTGCCCACGTGGCCGAGCATCGGGTGCTGGCGGGCTACCCGGATGCCGAAGCGATCAGCAACGCCGAGCTGCTCGAGCTGCCCTGCGATGTGCTGGTGCTGGCGGCCCTGCAGAGCCAGGTGACGGTCGAGAACGCCGCCCGCCTGAATTGCCGGCTGCTGGCCGAGGGGGCCAACGGGCCCACCACCCTGGAGGCGGACGATATCCTCGCCGACCACGACGTCTTCGTGCTGCCGGACATCCTCGGCAATGCCGGGGGGGTGACGGTGTCCTACTTCGAGTGGGTGCAGGGCATGCAGAACCTGATGTGGACCCACGAGGAGATCAACCGCCGACAGCAGGCGATCCTGCTGGACGCCTTCGAGCGCACCCTGAGACGGGCCGAGGAGAACCACCTCGACATGCGCACGGCGGCCCTGATCGAGGGCGTCACGCGGGTCACGGAGGCCAAGCTGCTGCGCGGCGTCTTCCCGTGAGCGCCCGGGAGGAGACGAGATGAACGGGGAGACCGGAGCAGGCGAGCGCCGTGGGCTCAACGATCCGGCGGCCTTCCTGCGCCTGACCCAGGCCATCACCCGGGCGGCCAACGAGGCCATGCGGGTCGACGACGCACTGCGCCATGCCCTCCAGGAGGTCTGCCGGCACACCGGCTGGGAGATCGGCCATGCCTGGTTGCTGGCCGACCCCGCCACCGGGGAGCTGGTCTCGACCCGGCTCTGGTATCCCGACGACGATCAGGCCTTCGCGGTCTTCCGGCGCCTCACCGAGGAGGCCCACTGGGGGGACAGCGGGGGGCTGGTCGAGCGCGTCCAGCGCCGCGGTGCCCCGGTCTGGATCCGCGATGTCACCCAGGATCCTGACTTCCAGCGCGCGCAACAGGCGCGTGATATCGAGGTCCGGGCCGGAGCCGCCTTCCCGGTGCTGGTGGGTGACGAGGTGGTCGCGGTGCTGGAGTTCTTTGCCGAGCGCACCATGGCGCCGGATGACGCCTTGATGGAGGTGATGGCCCAGACCGGCACCCAACTGGGCCGGGTGATCGAGCGCGAGCGGGCCGACCGGGCCCTGCGCGAGAGCGAGCGCCGCCTGGCGACCCTGATGGCCAACCTGCCCGGCATGGCCTATCGCGGCCTGAACGATCGCGACTGGTCCATGGAATTCCTCAGCGAGGGCAGTCGCGAGCTGACCGGCCATGCGCCCGAGGCGTTGATCCAGGGACAACCGACCTATGCCGAGCTGATCCATCCCTACGATCGCGAGAGCCTGTGGGAGGAGGTCCAGGCCGCGCTGGCCGAGCGCCGTCCCTTCCAGGTCGAGTACCGCATCCAGGCGCGGGACGGCACCGTGAAATGGGTCTGGGAACAGGGCTGCGGTGTCTTCGACGAGGCCGGCGAGCTCCAGGCGCTGGAGGGCTTCATGACCGACGTCACCGAGCAGCGCCTGAGCCGTCAGGTGCTGGCCGCCCAGGTGGAGGAGACCGAGGTCGAGCGGAGCCGGGCGGAGGCCACCCACCACCAGCTCAGCGAGGCCCTCGAGGCGATTTCCGAGGGGTTCACCCTCTACGATGCCGAGGATCGGCTGGTCGTGTTCAACAGCCGCTTCCGCGATGACTACTCGGGCGTGGCGCAGGTCGTGGAGCAGGGCGTGCGCTTCGAGACCCTGATCCGTACCGCCGTCGAGACCGGTGTGATCGATCTCGGCGGCATGGATCCGGAAGCCTGGATCGCGCGGCGGCTGAAACGGCGGCGCAACCCGGGAGTGCCCTTCATCTTCCGCCGCACCGATGGCAAGCAACTGCAGGTGAGCGAACGCCGCACCCGCGATGGCGGGGTCGTGGCCATCTACACCGACATCACCGAGCTGGAGGAACAGCGCGAGAGCCTCGAGGAGCAGGTGGCGATGACCGAGGCCGCCCAGGCCCGGGCCGAGGCGGCGCATGCCCAGTTGACCGAGGCCCTGGAGTCGATCGCCGAGGGCTTCGCACTGTTCGACGCCGAGGATCGGCTGGTGCTGTTCAATTCCCGCTTCAAGGAGCATTTCGTCACCCCGGGGGACGTGGTTCGGCCGGGCCTGCGCTTCGAGGAGTTGCTGCAGGCCGTGGTCGACAGCGGCTACACCCCGCGGGACTTTCCCTCCGGGGAGGCCTACATCCGCGCGCGCCTGGCGCAGCACCGCCATCCCGTCGGGCCCTTCCAGTTCACCCGCAGCGACGGTGTGTGCGTGCAGATCAGCGAGCACCGGACCGCCGAGGGCGATCATGTGGGGGTCTATTCGGATATCACCGAGCTGGAGCACCACCGCCAGCGCCTGGAGGAGATGGTCGCCGAGCGCACCGCGGCCCTGCAGGCGACCACCGAGCAGCTGCGGGCCTCCCAGGTCGAGCTGCGCCGGGCCCGGGACGAGGCGGAGCAGGCCAGCCTGGCCAAGAGCGAGTTCCTGGCCAACATGAGCCACGAGATCCGCACGCCGATGAACGGGGTGATCGGCATCGCCGAGCTGCTGGAGCGCACCGCGCTCACCGAGCAGCAGGCCGATTACGTGGCGATCATCCAGAAGTCCGCCGACACCCTGCTGGGGCTGATCAACAACATCCTCGACTTCTCGAAGATCGAGGCGGGCCGTCTCGAGCTCGAAACGACCGACTTCGTCCTGCGCGACACCCTCGGCGACACCCTGCAGACCCTGTCCCTGCAGGCCGACGAGAAGGGCCTGGAGCTGGCGGTGCACATCCCGCCGGAGGTGCCCGACCGGGTACGCGGTGACCCGGTGCGCCTGAGGCAGGTGGTGGTCAACCTGGTCGGCAACGCCATCAAGTTCACCGAGGCCGGCGAGATCGTGGTCGACCTGGCCATCGAGTCTCTCGACGACAGCCGGATGCGTCTCGCTTTCGAGATCCTCGATACCGGGGTGGGCATCCCCGAGTCCAAGCGCCGCCAGATCTTCGAGGCTTTCAGCCAGGCCGATACCTCCACCACCCGGCAGAGCGGCGGCACCGGGCTGGGCCTGTCCATTGCCGCCCAGCTGGTCAAAATGATGGGCGGACGCATCGAGGTCGACAGCGGCCCCGAGGGGCGAGGCAGCCGCTTCGTGTTCGCCATCGATCTCGGCCTGCCCGGCCAGCGTCCGACGCGGCCCTCGCATCCCAGCGAACTGCACGGCCGGCCGGTGCTGGTGGTCGACGACAATGCCACCAACCGCCGCATCCTCGAGGAGATCCTGCTCAGTTGGGGCATGCGTCCCACCGTGGTGGCGAGCGGCGCCGAGGCCCTCGCCGCCATCGACGAGCGGGAGGCCCGGGGCGAGACCTTCTCGCTGGCGCTGCTCGACGTGATGATGCCGGGGATGAACGGCCTGGAGCTGGCCGGGCGCCTTCGCGAGCACCCGGCCCACGCCGACATGCCGATCCTGATGCTCTCCTCGGGCGGTCGCTCCGGCGACGTCGAGCAGCGTCGACGGCTGCGCATCTCCCGCCTGCTGCTCAAGCCGGTCAAGCAGTCGGAGCTGCTCGATGCGGTCGGCGAGGTGCTGGAGATCGGCAGTGTCCGCCGCCGGCCCGCCGTCGGGGGTGAGACGCGGCCGGCGACGGCGGGCGGACGCCGCGTGCTGCTGGTGGAGGACGGGATCACCAACCAGCGGGTGGCGACGGATCTGCTGCACCAGCGCGGCCATCGGGTCGAGCTGGCCGAAAACGGTCGAGAGGCGCTGGATGCCGTGCGGCGTCATGCCTTCGACGTGGTGCTGATGGATATCCACATGCCGGTGATGGATGGCCTGGCGGCCTCCCGGGCGATCCGCGAACTCGAGCGGGACCGCGGCGGGCGTGTGCCGATCGTGGCGATGACGGCGAGCGCCACCAAGGAGGATCGCCAGCGCTGCCTGGCGGCGGGCATGGATGACTTCGTGACCAAGCCCTTCCGCGCCGCCGAGCTCTATGCCGCCGTGGAGGAGGTCGCGAGCCCGGGGGCGGCGCCCGCCGGTCCTGCGCCCGCCAGCCCCCCGTCGACGCCTGCGAGGCCTGCGACCCCTGAACCGGATTCGCCGGTTTGCCTGGACTGGCAGACGGCCCTGGACAATCTCGACGGCAACCGGGCGCTACTGGCCGAGATGGTCGAGATCTTCCTCGAGGAATGCCCCCAGCTGCTGCAGGCGATGGAGACCGCACTCGCCGAGGGCGATGCCCGGACGCTGCGCCGTCATGCCCATACCCTCAAGGGATCGGCCCGGGTGGTGGGCGGGCAGGCCGCGGGGGAGGCCGCCCAGTCCCTCGAGGCCCTGGCCAGGGACGGCGAGCTGGAGCGTGCCGGGCCGGCCCTCGAGGCCCTGCGTCAGGCCGTGGCGGAGCTGACCCCGCTGCTCGAGGCGGCACGGCGCGGCTAGTCAGGCGGCAAATCCGGGTTGTCTCCTAAACTGAAACTGTCATCGGCCGTTCTCCATGGGGGCGGTATATGGGGTCGATCATCGAGCGCGATGCCTTCACGGCAGCCGATTTCCGGCTGTTCGGCAGGCGCCTGAGGGCCAGCCTCGGCATCCTCCGGGACGTGCTGGCCCAGCCCGGGTTCGGCGTCGGTCCCGCGACGATCGGCGCGGAGCTGGAGACCTATATCATCGATGGCGACGGCCGGGTGCTGAACATCAACCAGGCACTCGTCGACGAGCTCCAGGATCCCCAGCTGCAGCTCGAGCTGAACCGCTACAACATCGAGTACAACCTGGCGCCCCTGTCGCTGCAGGGCTGGCCCCTGCATGCCCTGGAACAGCAGCTGCTGCAGGTGCTGGCCCGGCTGCAGTCGGCCGCCGCGGCCCACCAGGGGGGCATCATTCCCATCGGCATCCTGCCCACCCTGCGCGCCGAGGACCTCGGCGAGCACGCCATGACCGACCTGCCGCGCTACCGGGCGCTCGAGCGGGAGCTCAAGCGCCTGCGCGGCGAGGATTTCAGCGTCGAGATCCACGGCGACGACACCATCCGGGTCAGCAGTTCCCATGTGGTGCTGGAGGGGGCCAACACCTCCTACCAGCTGCACCTGCGCGTCGCCCCGGAGGACTATGCCGACACCTTCAACACCATCCAGCTGGTGACCCCGCTGGTGCTGGCGCTGGGCGCCAACTCGCCGTTGTTCCTGCAGCACTGCCTGTGGGAGGAAACCCGCATCGCCCTGTTCAAGCAGGCGGTGGACTGCCGCATGCGTGGCAGCGGGCGCTGGCGCCAGCCGTCCCGGGTGTCGTTCGGCCAGGGCTGGGTGCGCCGCGGCGCCTGGGAGCTGTTCGCCGAGACGGTCGCCCTGCACCGGCCGATCATGCCGGTCAACGGCGAGGGGCCGCTGGAGGGCTGGCAGCCCGGCGCCGGGGCGCCGGCCCTGTCGGAGCTGCGCCTGCACATGGGCACCGTATGGCCCTGGAACCGGGCCGTCTACGACCCCGCCTTCGGCGGCCACTTGCGGGTGGAGATGCGCGCCCTGCCGTCGGGCCCCAGCGCCGTGGACATGGTGGCCAACACCGCCCTGCTGCTCGGGCTGGTGGCCGGGCTGCGCGAGGACATCGACGACTGGCTGAGTGCCATGCCCTTCCGCTATGCCGAGTACAACTTCTATCGCGCCGCCCAGCATGGCCTGGCGGCGCGGCTGCTGTGGCCCCACCGCCGCCACCACCGGCTCGAGGAAATCCCGGTCGTGACCCTGCTCGAGCGCCTGCTGCCCCATGCCAGCCGGGGCCTGCGCTCGCTGGGCGTGGCGGAGGCCGACAGTGCGCCCTACCTGTCGACGATCGAGCATCGGCTGGCCGCGCGCCTCAACGGGGCCCGCTGGCAGCGCGAGGTGATGAAGCGCCTCGAGCGGCAGGGGCTCGAGCGCCTCGATGCCTGCCACCGGATGCTGGCGCGCTATGACGAGGCGTCCCGGGCCAATCGGCCGGTGGGCAGCTGGTCGAGGGAGGTGTGAATGGACGCGATGCGCCTGGCCGTCCTCCGCGACCCGCCCGTCGACCACGACGACGTGGGGACCTGGGTGGAGGCCCTGGGCGAGGCCACCTGGATCGTGCTGTCGGGGGACGACGACCGGCGCTGCCGGGTGATCACCACCCTGCTGCACGGCAACGAGCCCTCCGGGGTCCTGGCGCTGCACCGCTGGCTGGCGGAGCGCCCCCGGCCGCGAACGCGGCTGGCGGTGCTGGTGGCCAATGTCGAGGCGGCCCTGATACCGCCGCACTTCACCCACCGCAGCGTGCCCGGCGGGCGCGACCTCAACCGCTGCTTCCGGCCTCCCCACGAGGGCGCCGGCGGGGCGCTGGCCCGGGCCATCGTCGAGGATCTCCAGGCCTGGGCCCCGGAGTGCGTCATCGACCTGCACAACACCTCGGGCAATGGTCCCTCCTTCGCCGTCGCCACGCTGCGCGATCCCTGGCTCGAGCGGCTGGCGGGACAGTTCTGCGAGCGGCTGATCGTCACCGACTTCCGGCTGGGCAGCCTGATGGAGCTGCCGCTGGTGGTGCCGGGGCTCGCCGACTGCCCGATGCTCACCCTGGAGTGCGGGGGGGCCCTGCAGCCCGAGGCGCGGACGGTGGCCGGCCGCGTCTATCGCCGCCTGGCCGAGTGGCCGGACCTGACTGACCTGGTGCCCAACCCCGACCTCGACATCCTGGTGCACCCCCTGCGGGTGGAGCTCCGGCCCGGGGTGAGCATCGCCTATGCCCGCGAGCCCCAGCCCGGGGTGGACGTGACGCTGTGGGCGCGCATCGACGAGCACAACCGCGGCCTGACGCTGCCGGACTCCTGCCTGGGCTGGCTGGGGGCCGGGGGGCTGGCCGGGCTGCAGGCGCGTGACGCCCGGGGCCGGGACCGTCTCCCGGAGCTGCTCTGCGAGCGCCAGGGACGACTCCATCCCCGTGGCCCGATGCGCCTGTTCATGGCCACCACCAACGTCGAGATCGCCCGCAGCGACTGCCTGTTCTATATCGTGCCGCTGTAAGCCGCGGCCTGCCGTGGCGTCGCCCGGGGAATGTTGGCCGCGATCGCCTGTCCCTGTAGGGTAGGCGAGCGCTCAACCTAGGAGGCGTCATGTTCCCGAGTTTTTCCCTTCGCTATGCCCGGCTGCCGGCGCGGCTGCGGGTCGATTGCCTGCCGACGCCCGTGACCGAGCCTCGCCTGGTGGCCTTCAATCGCGAACTGGCCGAGGAGCTCGGCTTCGACGTCGAGGCCTTCGATGCCGAGCGTGCCGCCGAGGTGTTTGCCGGCAATGCCGTCCCCGAGGGGGCCGAGCCGTTGGCCATGGCCTACGCCGGCCACCAGTTCGGCAACTTCGTGCCCCAGCTCGGCGACGGCCGGGCGCTGCTGCTGGGCGAGGTGGTCGACCGTCGCGGACGCCTGCGTGACCTGCAGCTCAAGGGCTCGGGCCGCACCCCCTTTTCCCGGGGCGGCGACGGTCGCGCCCCCCTGGGACCGGTGCTGCGCGAGTACCTGGTCAGCGAGGCCATGCACGCCATGGGCATCCCCACCACCCGGGCGCTGGCCGCGGTGACCACCGGCGAGCGGGTCTTCCGGCGCATCCCCGAGCCCGGTGCGGTGCTGACCCGGGTCGCCGCCAGCCACCTGCGGGTGGGCACCTTCCAGTACTTCGCGGCGCGGCGCGACACCGAGGCCGTGCAACTGCTCGCCGACGAGGCCATCGACCGCCACTATCCAGACCTGCCTGGAGAGCTGGCTGAAGTGGAGGCGGGCGAGCGCTACCTGGCCCTGCTCGAGGCCGTGGTGGGGCGCCAGGCCGAGCTGGTGGCCCGCTGGATGGGCATCGGCTTCATCCATGGCGTGATGAACACCGACAACACCTCGATTTCCGGCGAGACCATCGACTATGGCCCCTGCGCCTTCATGGACGCCTACGACCCGCGGACCGTGTTCAGCTCCATCGACGAGCGCGGGCGCTATGCCTACCTCAACCAGCCGGTCATCGCCCAGTGGAACCTGGCGCGCTTCGCCGAGACCCTGTTGCCGCTGATCGATGACGACAGCGATCGCGCCATCGCGCGGGCGACGTCGGTCATCGAGGCCTTCACCGAGCGCTTTGATTCCTGCTGGCAGGCGGTGCTGCGCGCCAAGCTGGGGCTGGCCACGCGGGAGGAGGGTGACGGCGCCCTTGCCCAGGACCTGCTGGACGCCATGCAGGCGGGCAAGGCCGACTTCACCCTGGCCTTTCGCCGGCTGGCCGATGCCCTCGACGGCCCGGAGGGCGAGGCCCGCCTGGCCGCGCTGTTCGACGGCCACGAGGCGCTGGCGGCCTGGCTGCCGCGCTGGCGCGAGCGCCTTGCCCGGGAGGACGTCGACGAGGCGGAGATCGCCCGTCGCCTGCGTGGCACCAACCCCGCGGTGATCCCGCGCAACCACCGGGTGGAGCAGGCCCTGGCCGCGGCCGCCGAGGAGGACGACTTCGCGCCCTTCGAGGCGCTGCTGGCGGTGATCACCCGGCCCTTCGAGGAGCCCGCCGGCGAGGTCGACTACACCCGGCCGCCCCACGACAGCGAGAAGGTGCTGCGGACCTTCTGCGGCACCTGAGGCTCGTCGTCATTCGGCCGTGGCCACCGCCGCGAGGCCGGGTTGGGGCATCGACGTGTCTCCAGCCAGGGCGATGGTACGGTCACAGCTGTGGTGGATCAGCTCGCGGTCGTGGCTGACCAGCAGCAGGGCACAGTCGCGCTCCCGGGCGAGGTCGGTCATCAGCGGCAGGATCTCGCGCTGGGTGAGCGGGTCCAGCCGCGAGGTGGGCTCGTCGGCGAACAGCAGCACCGGGTCGAGCAGCAGCACCCGCAGCAGCGAGAGGCGCTGCAGCTCACCGCCCGAGACCTCGCCGGGCCGCCGCGAGAGCAGCGCCGGCGAGAGCCGGAGGCGTTCCAGCAATGGCGGCACCCGGTCGTACGCCAGGCGGTGGCGCCGGAGCAGGTCGTCCAGCAGGGTGCCCAGCGTCCAGTGCGGGGCGAAGGCCGCCGGCGGGTCCTGATAGAGCTTCTGGAAGCGGTGCGGCGCGATGCCGGCGGCGCGTTCCACATGCCCCCGGTCCGGCTGTCCCAGGCCGAGCAGCAGGTTGCCCAGGGTGCTCTTGCCGCACCCCGAGGGACCGGTGATGCCGACCACCTCCCCCGGCGACAGGGCAAGCGACAGCCCCTCGAACAGCGCCCTGCCGCCCAGCGTCTTGCCGAGCCCGTGGGCCCGAAGCACCGGCTCGCCGAGGGCGCGTGGGGGCGTGTCGCGGGCCGGCCATTCGGCCGGGTCGGCGGCCAGCAGGCGCCGGCCGAAGTCACTGCGCGGCCGGCGCAGCACCTCGGCGGCGTCTCCCTCCTCCACGCAGCGCCCGTCGCGCAGGATCATCACTCGCCCGCCCAGGCGCCGAGCGACCCGGATGTCATGGGTGATGGTGAGCAGCATGCCGCCGTCGCGCTGGGCCTCCTGAAGCAGCGAGACCACCTCGTCGCGCCGGTCGGCATCCAGGCCCTTGGTGGGCTCGTCGGCGATCACCAGCCGCCCGCCCGCCGCGGTGGCGGCGGCGAAGGCGAGGCGTTGCGCCATGCCACCGGAGAGCTCGCCCGGCAGGCGGCGGGCGGCCCGGTCGAGCCCCAGTCGTGCCAGCGCCCGCCGCGTGCGCTCGCGGGCCGGGTTGGCGTCGTCGCCGGCGACGAAGCGGTAGGTCTCGCGGACCTGCTCGCCGGCGCGCATCAGCGGGTCCAGGGCGTGCCAGGGCTCCTGGGGCAGCAGCACCAGCTCGCGGCCCCACAGCTTCCGGCGCTCGCCAGGCGGCAGGCCGAGCAGCTCCCGGTCGTCGAACCGGACCTCGCCGTGGGCCTCGAGGCCCGCGGGCAGGGTGCCCATGATCGCCTGGGCCAGCAGGCTCTTGCCCGCGCCGGTCTCGCCGAGCAGGGTCAGGTTCTCGCCGGCCGCCAGGCGGAAGCTGCAGGGGGCGACCAGGCAGTCGTCGCCGGCCCGGACGCCGAGATCGATGGCGTGCAGTGTCATTGGGGTTCCCTCCCGGCCAGCAGTTGGCAACCCAGCACCAGCAGGAAGAGCACGGCGATGGGTTGCAGGATGATCCACGGCGCTTCGCGGTAATAGGGCAGCAGTTCGGTCATCATCAGGCCCAGCTCCGCGGTGGGCGGCTCCAGGCCGATACTCACGAAGCCCAGGGCGGCGATCGCCAGGATGGCGTTGGCGGCACCGAAGGCGGCCAGCGTCGAGACCGCCGGCGCCAGGGCGGGCCACAGGTGGCGTCGCAGCAGGTAGCCGTGGCCGAAGCCCAGCAGCCTTGATGCCTGCAACTGGGGCGAGGCGGCCAGGCTGCGGGTAGTGGCGCGCACCACGCGGAAGTATTCGACCCACAGCACCAGGGCGATGCCGACGTAGAGCGCCCAGAACTGGCCCGGGGCGATGGCGGCCAGCAGCAGCACCAGCAGCAGGCCGGGCAGGGCCAGCACGCAGTCGGCGACCAGCCCCAGGGCGCGGTCCGTCCAGCCGCCACGCCAGCCGGCCAGCACCCCCAGCAGCACGCCGGGCAGGGCGGCGCTGAGCACGCTCACCAGCGCCATGCCAGTGGAGAGGCGGATGGCCGCCGCCATGCGGGCGAGCTGGCTGCGGCCCAGGTGATCGGTGCCCAGGGGCTCGGCCAGGCTGGGGGCGGCCAGGATGTTCATCAGGTCCTGGCGGGCCGGGTCCAGCGGCATGGCCAGCGGCAACAGCCAGGCGACGGCCAGCAGGGCGAGCAGCAGGCCGGCGCCCCAGCGCCGCGCGTGGGGCAGGGCCCGCCAGCGTGAGGGAAGCAGGGAGAGTGTCGCGATCATGCCTGGCGCCTCCGGGGATCGATGAGCAGGCAGGTCAGGTCGACCAGGGTGTTGAGGGCCACGAACAGCAGCCCCATGGCGAGCGCGGTGCCCTGGACCATGGGCACGTCCCGGGCGACCAGGGCGTGCACCAGGGCATGACCGATGCCGGGCCAGGCGAACAGCGATTCCACCACCACCACGCCCTCGATCAGATAGACCAGCTGCACGCCGAGATAGGCCACCACGGGCACCCCGGCATTGCGCAGGCCATGCCGTCGGAAGGCGATCCATGACGACAGCCCCTTGGTGCGGGCGAAGGCATAGAAGGGCGAGCGGGCGACGCCGGCCATGGCGTTGCGCGCCACCCGGGTCGACACGGCGGCGAGCCCCAGGGCCAGCGCCAGCGCCGGCAGCCAGACATGGGCCGCGCCGCCGTGGCCGGCGGCGGGGAACCAGCCGAGGCCGACCGAGAAGACCATGATCAGCAGCAGGCCGATCACGAAGGAGGGGAGCGAGCGCAGCAGGACGGCGCCGAGCAGGTTGGCACGGTCGAGCCAGCCGTCCCGGCGCAGCCCGGCGAGCATGCCCAGGGGCGGGCCGATCAGCAGGGCCAGCAGCACGGCGACGAGCGCCAGGCCCAGGGAGTGGCCGAGCTGATGGCGGACCTCGCTCCATACCGACTCGCCACTGACCAGCGAGTGGCCGAGGTCGAGGCGCGCCAGGTCGCCCAGCCAGTACAGGTAGTCGCCCAGGGGCGAGCCGCCCAGGGAGAGCTCTCGGGCCACGGCCTCGGCGGCGTCGCGGTCGACGTTCTCGTAACCGTAGCGGCCCGCGGCGATGCGGTAGGCCATGTCGCCGGGCAGCGCCCGGGTCAGCAGGAAGGTCAGGGTGCCGACGCCCCAGGCCACCAGCCCCGCCTGCAACAGGCGGCCGAGCAGCAGCGAGGTCAGGCGGTTCATGTCTCGCTCCAGCTCAGCTCGGTGAGGCGGTAGCTGCGCTCGAGGGGGTCGAGGCTGAAGCCGTCGAGCCTGGCGTTGACTGCGGCGGTCTGCTGGTACCAGGCGACGGGAATCACCGGCAGCGCCGCGTCGAGCAGCTCGGCGGCGGCATGGGCCTGATCGCGTCGCGCCTCGCCGGGCGGCGTCTCGGTCAGCGACTCGAGAAGCGCGGTCAGCCGCGGGTCGGACCAGTTCATGGCGCCCCAGTCGCCGCCCTCGGGGCCGAAGTCCTCACGCAGGGTGGCCAGCGGGTCCGGCACCAGGCCGTAGTTGCGCGCCATCAGCCCCATCTCCAGGGAACCGTCGTGATGGCCGGCCGGGATCTCGCTGGCGTTGCCGACATTGACCGAGACCTCGACGCCCAGCTCGCGCCACTGGTCCTGCAGGGCGGTGGCGATGATCGGCAGCTCCGGGCGGTCGGCGAAGGTGGTCAGGGTCAGCGCCAGGCGTCGGCCGTCGCGGGTGCGGATGCCGTCATCGCCGAGGGTCCAGCCCTGGTCGTCGAGCAGCGCCCGGGCGGCCGCGAGATCCCGGGCCGGGGTCGCCGGCTCGTGCCGATGCCAGTCCGCCAGGGCGGGGGGGAAGAGCTGGTTGGCCGCGGCCTCGGGGGTGCGCATCACGCCCCGGGCGATGCCCTGGCGGTTCACGGCCAGGCTCAGGGCGCGTCGCGTCGAGGTATCCGCCAGGGCCGGATGGGCCGCGTTCAGCTTCACCGTGACCGTGCGCGGCAGGGGGGTCGTGGCCAGCGTCAGGTTCGGTTGCCGCGCCAGGCGCAGGCGGCTGGCCGGGTCGAGGGTGAAGACGATGTCGGCGTCGCCGCTCTGGGCCATCAGGGCGCGGGTCTCGCCGCGGGGCGCGGCCAGGTAGCTGGCCTGCTCGATGCTCGCCGGCTCGCCCCAGTAGTCGTCGAAGCGCTCCACCGTCAGCCGCTGGGGCGTCTGCAGGGAGGTGACGGCATAGGGGCCGGTGCCGATGACGGCGACCGTGTCGCCGTCATCGTCGAAGGCGGCCGGCGCGAGGACCTGGGTCGAGCTGTGGGCCAGCAGCGCCGGCAGCAGGGCGTAGGGGCGCGAGAGACGCAGGACCACCGCCGGCCCATCGGCCTCGATCGCTTCGATGGGCGCCTGGGACAGCATGCCGGGGCGGGCGGCGGCGCGCCGCAGGGCCTTCACGGCGGCCTCGGCCGTCAGCGGCGACCCGTCGTGGAAGCGGACGCCATCACGCAGCGTGAAGCGCCAGCGCCGGCCGTCCGCCGAGGTGTCCCAGCGTTCCGCAAGGCCGGGCACCAGCCGGCCCTCGTGGTCGGTGTCGACCAGGGTCTCGGCGACCTGCATGCGCAGGAAGACGTGCCCGGCGCGGGAAGGATCGAGGCTGTTGATCTCCCAGGGGGCGACGACATCGAGGCGGTCGTCGGCGGCGGCCGCCTGGAGGGAGGGCGCGGCGATCAGGCCGACCGTCAGGGCGGTGGCACGCAACCATCGGACGAACATGGTACGGAATCCTTGGAAAGTTATGAGATAACATATCGAGCGGCGCACTTTATAAACGATATAACATAACAATTCCAGCCTCGAGTGGACCGCGCACCAAGCGGCGCGCTCTCGAGTGAGGGCCACAAGCAAGACGCCCGGGACAATCCCGGGCGTCTCGCTTACCTCCTCGGTATGGTCGGGCGTTGCGCCCGGCCGAAGCCGTCGTCACGCCTCCTGGAGCTTCTCCACATCGAAGCGGTCGGCGTTCATCACCTTGGTCCAGGCCGCCACGAAGTCCTTCACGAACTTCTCCTGGTTGTCGTCCTGGGCGTAGACCTCGGCGTAGGAACGCAGGATGGAGTTGGAGCCGAACACCAGGTCGATGCGACTGGCGGTCCACTTCACCTGGTCGGTCTGGCGGTCGCGAACCTCGTAGCGATCGTTGCCTGTCGGCTTCCAGGCGTTGCCCATGTCGGTCAGGTTGACGAAGAAGTCGTTGGTCAGCCGGCCTTCCCGGTCGGTGAACACGCCGTGCTTGCTGCTGCCGCCGTGGTTGGTGCCGAGCACCCGCATGCCGCCAATCAGCACGGTCATCTCCGGGGCAGTCAGGCCCATCAGCTGGGCGCGGTCGAGCAGCAGCTCCTCCGGCTTGACCACGTAGTCCTTCTTCTGCCAGTTACGGAAGCCGTCGGCCAGCGGCTCCAGGTACTGGAAGGAGTTGGCGTCGGTCATCGCGTCGCTGGCGTCGCCGCGGCCCGGGAGGAAGGGCACCAGGATGTCGTGGCCGGCGGCCCTGGCGGCCTGCTCGATGCCCACGCTGCCACCGAGCACGATGAGGTCGGCCACGCTGGCGCCGGTCTCGGCACTGAGCCGCTCGTAGACCTTCAACACCTTGGCCAGACGCTCCGGCTCGTTGCCCTCCCAGTCCTTCTGCGGGGCCAGGCGGATGCGCGCGCCATTGGCGCCGCCGCGCAGGTCGGAGCCGCGGAAGGTGCGGGCGCTGTCCCAGGCGGTGGTGACCATCTCACCGATGGACAGCCCGCTGTCGGCGATCTTCTGCTTGGCCACCTCGATGGAGTAGTCGGTGCGGCCGGCCGGCACCGGATCCTGCCAGATCAGGTCCTCGTCCGGGACCTCCGGGCCGATGTAGCGCGACTTCGGCCCCAGGTCACGATGGATCAGTTTGAACCAGGCCCGGGCGAAGCAATCCTGGAAGTACTCGGGATCCTTGCGGAACGCTTCCATGTACTCCCGATAGATGGGGTCCATCTTCATCCCCATGTCCGCATCGGTCATGATCGGGTTGTGGCGAAGGGAGGGGTCGCTGGCATCGACCGGTTTGTCCTCTTCCTTGATGTCGACGGGCTCCCACTGGTTGGCCCCGGCGGGGCTCTTGCTCAGCTGCCACTCGTGGTCGAGCAGCATGTGGAAGTAGCCCATGTCGAACTTCGTCGGGTACTGGGTCCAGGCCCCTTCGATACCGGAGGACACGGCCTTGGCCGCCTTGCCCTGCATGTTGGGGTTGAGCCAGCCGAAGCCTTGCGCCTCGACGTCGGCGCCTTCCGGCTCCGGCCCGAGGGCCTCGGCGTCGCCGTTGCCGTGGCACTTGCCGACGGTGTGGCCGCCGGCGGTGAGGGCGGCGGTCTCCTCGTCGTTCATCGCCATCCGCTTGAAGGTCTCGCGCACCTGCTCGGCGGTCTTGAGCGGGTCGGGATTGCCGTTCACGCCCTCCGGGTTGACGTAGATCAGCCCCATCTGCACCGCGGCGAGCGGGTTCTCCATGGTGTCGGGCTTGTCGACGTCGCCGTAGCGCTCGTCGGAGGGCGCCAGCCACTCCTTCTCGGCGCCCCAGTAGATGTCCTTCTCGGGATGCCAGATGTCCTCGCGACCGAAGGAGAAGCCGAAGGTCTTCAGGCCCATGGACTCGTAGGCCACGTTGCCGGCGAAGATGATCAGGTCGGCCCAGCTGAGCTGGTTGCCGTACTTCTTCTTGATCGGCCACAGCAGTCGGCGGGCCTTGTCCAGGCTGACGTTGTCGGGCCAGGAGCCGATCGGCGCGAAGCGCTGGTTACCAGTGCCGCCGCCGCCGCGGCCGTCGGCGATGCGGTAGGTGCCGGCCGCGTGCCACGACATGCGGATCATCAGGCCGCCGTAGTGGCCCCAGTCGGCCGGCCACCACTCCTGGCTCTCGGTCATCAGGGCGTGCATGTCCTGCTTGAGCGCGTCGAAGTCGAGCTTCCTGACCTCCTCGCGATAGTCGAAGTCCTCGCCCATCGGATCGGTCTTGCGGTCGTGCTGATGAAGGATGTCCAGGTTCAGCGACTCCGGCCACCAGTCGGTGTTGGAGTGACCGCTGGCGGTCTGGCCTCCGTGCATCACTGGACACTTGCCGGCGGTGCTGTGTTGTTCGTTGCCCATCTCTACTCTCCAGTCGTCACGATGTCGGGTGGTGCGGATCCCCCAGCAACAGCGGAAGGCTCCCTGCCAGGGCGATGCACTGACCGAACCCGGGGGCTCACGGCGTCAGTGATAGGGGACGTCACTCATCCCTCTCCCCCAAGCTTAGCGCCGGGCCCCACCGCTTCCATTTTTCTTTGTCGAAGGCCCCGATAGCCAATCTTTATCATCAATCCTGCATACATCAGGCGTCGCTGTTCGTAGGCGGAAGAGCGGCATGGTCGGGAACGGGCCTCGGTCGAGAAGGCGGGCCGTCGGTCAGGCCCGGGGGCCGGCCTCGGGGATCACCAACTGGCGTGACTCGCCCATCAGGAAGTCGCGATTGGCCTCCAGTGCCTCGCGCAGGAAATCCCACAGCAGCCGCACCCGGGCCAGGCGTCGCTGCTCCTGGCGGGCGGTGATCCAGAACTGGCGCACCACCTCCACCTCGTCGTCGAGGACCGCCGCCAGCGTCTCGCTGGTTTCCGCCATGAAGCAGGGCAGCACCGCCAGGCCAGTGCCGGCGAGGGCGGCGGCATGCTGGGTGGTCACGCTGGTGCTGCGCATGGCGAAGTGCGGGCCGGGCTGGCCCACGATCGCGGGGTCCAGCAGCGGGTCCAGGTAGCTGAGCTGCTCGCTGAAGATCAGGTCGTCCACATAGCCGATCAGCCGATGCCGGCCGAGCTCGGCGAGCCGGCGCGGCGTGCCGTGCCGGTCCAGGTAGTCGCGGCTGGCGTAGAGGCGCAGCCGGTAGTCGCAGAGCCGCGAGATCACCAGGCCCGGGCTGACCGGGCGCTCGACGGTGATGGCGAGATCCGCCTCGTGACGGCTCAGGTTGACCACCCGGGGCAGGGCCAGCAGGTCCAGGGTGACGCCGGGATGGCGGGCGCAGAAGGCGGAGAGCAGCGGCGCGATGACCCAGGTGCCGAAGCCCTCGGTGACCCCCAGGCGGATCTGGCCACCGATCTGGTGGTCCTGGTCGGCGAGGCTCTCGCCGGCCTCGTAGGCATGGCGGGCCATCTCTTCGGCGTGGGCGAGCAGCTGCTGGCCGGCCTCGGTGAGCTGGTAGCCGTGGGTGCTGCGCTCGAAGAGCTGCGTATTCAGTGCCTGCTCGAAGCGCCGGGTGCGCCGCGACAGGGTGGAATGGTCGACTCCCAGCCGTCGGGCGGCGTCGGTGAGGCGCTCGCTGCGGGCCACCTCGAGGAAGATCTGGATATCCTGCCAGTCGAGCATGGTGGGCCCTCGTCGTCGCATCGGATGTGTACTCACGCACAAACAATGTGCCCTGGTGCCCGTTGTCGTGTCATCCACCGTCTGGATAGACTCGAAAGCATCAGGCTTCGTGCCGGTATGCACATAAAGTCGAACACGGCCATCCTACAATCACAACCTCTTCAGGAGCATGCCCATGTCCGTTCGCGAGATTCCCCTCTACATCGATGGTCAGGCGGTCCCGTCCCAGAGCCAGGAGTGGCGTGACGTGGTCAACCCGGCCACCCAGGACGTGGTCGCCCGGGTGCCGTTCTGCACCGCCGAGGAAGTCGACCGGGCCGTGGCCAGCGCCCAGGCGGCCTTCACGACCTGGCGCAAGGTGCCGCTGGCCAAGCGCATGCGCATCATGCTCAAGCTGCAGGCGCTGATCCGTGAGCACACCGAGGAGCTGGCCGCGCTGATCACCGAGGAGCACGGCAAGACCCTGCCCGACGCCGCCGGCGAGGTGGGCCGCGGCCTGGAGGTGGTGGAACACGCCTGCTCGATCACCTCGCTGCAGCTCGGCGAGCTGGCCGAGAATGCCGCCAGCGAGGTGGACGTCTACACCCTCAACCAGCCGCTGGGCGTGGGGGCCGGCATCACCGCCTTCAACTTCCCGATCATGCTGCCCTGCTTCATGTTCCCGCTGGCCATCGCCACCGGCAACACCTTCGTGCTCAAGCCCTCCGAGCAGGATCCGAGCTCGACCATGCGCCTGGTGGAGCTGGCCCATGAGGCCGGCGTGCCGGCCGGCGTGCTCAACGTGGTGCACGGCGGGCCGGAGGTGGCCAACCAGATCGCCGACCACCCGGACATCAAGGCGCTGTCCTTCATCGGTTCCACCCATGTCGGCACCCAGCTCTACCGTCGCGCCAGCGAGGCCGGCAAGCGCATGCAGTCGATGATGGGCGCCAAGAACCACTGCGTGATCATGCCCGACGCCAACCGCAGCCAGGCCATCCACAACCTGCTGGGCTCCGCCTTCGGCGCCGCCGGCCAGCGCTGCATGGCCAACTCGGTGGTGGTGCTGGTGGGCGAGGCCCGGGCCTGGCTCGACGACATCGTCGACGGCGCCCGCAACATGAAGGTGGGACCCGGTATCCAGAAGGATGCCGACCTGGGCCCGCTGGTCTCCCCGGCCGCCAAGGAGCGCGTCATCCGCCTGATAGAGGCCGGCGAGCAGGAGGGCGCCAGCCTGCTGGTCGACGGCCGCGGCCACGAGGTGGAAGGCTATCCCCACGGCAACTTCGTCGGGCCCACCGTGTTCGCCGACGTCAGTGCCGAGATGACCATCTACCGCGAGGAGATCTTCGGGCCGGTGCTCTGCGTGGTCAGCGTCGAGACCCTGGACGAGGCCATCGAGTTGATCAACGCCAACCCCAACGGCAACGGCACCTCCATCTTCACCAACTCCGGCTGGGTGGCACGCCGCTTCGAGACCGACATCGACGTCGGCCAGGTGGGCATCAACGTGCCGATCCCGGTGCCGGTGGCCTACTTCAGCTTCACCGGTTCGCGCGGCTCCAAGCTCGGCGACCTGGGCCCCAACGGCAAGCAGGCGATCGCCTTCTGGACCCAGACCAAGACGGTCACCGCCCGCTGGTTCGAGCCGGAGAACATCTCCAGCGGCATCAACAGCACCATCTCGCTGCATTGATGATCGCCTGACGATCCACGAACGCGGCCCCGTCTCGAGAGAGGCGGGGCCGTCTCGTCTCAAGGAACGACGCTAGCGCTCGGGTACCCCGAGGGTGGCAAACAACTCCGCGAGTTCCGGGGTCTCCCGCTGGGCCTGAAGGAGGGCGGGGTCCATCACCGAGAAGCGGCCTGCCGAGGCTCGCAGGTATGGCTGACCGGTCGCCTGGTCGACGAAGCGGACCTCCGGCACCTTGGCCAGGCACTGCTTGAGGAAGGCACAGTTCCTGCCGATCGCCAGGCTGTCATCGTCGGGATAGACCTCCGCCGGGCATGTCGCCCGGGTGTTGATCCTCTTGAAGCGGTCGATGTTGACCAGGCCCAGGGGCGCCAGGATGTGGAGGACCTCGCGGTTGCCATGGGCGATGGTCGTCGGCGGGGTGTGCTTGGGGACGCTGTTGTCCAGGAAGCGGTACTCGAGCCGAGGATGCCGGCTATCCAGCCACTTGAAGAGCAGCCTGGGCATGCCGTCATACGCCTCCACGCAGTGCCCCAGGAAATCCTCCACCGCCTTGTAGCGTCCCCGTGTCAGGCCGCGCTCCCAGCCGCGCTCCACCGTCGCCTCCGGCGGGGTGACGATGAAATAGAAGTACATGGTGGCGACGTGTTTCGCATAGGTGGCATCCAGAAGCCGCGGTACCCTTTCCTGGGAGAAACTGTCGAATCGGAACCGGTCGATCAGCAGGTTGGGGATGGAGCGGTCCCGCTGGGCCTTGTCGCGGATGTAGCGGTCGAGCTTGGCATCGATGAGCTTGACCTCCTTGCCGGACAGGCGGCCGGCATACTTGTAGGCCTCGCCCAGGGCGTCATAGTCGAGCAGCAGGCGGCGCCAGATGTCGGGGGAGACGGTGCCGTAGTGGTCCGCCTGGATGCCCAGGTCGCGCAGGGTGTCCTTCAGGAGCGGGCGCAGGGAGCTCTTGCCGGCCGCCGAGGCCCCCTTGAGGCTGATCAGGATCGGCTCACTCGCACAGGGGAGCCGGCTGTAGCCCTCGACCTCCATGGCGCGCGCGACATAAGGGGCGATCTTCTCGCCGAGGTGGCGGCTGCCGAAGTCGTTGCACACCTGCCGGGTGATCAACCTGGCCAGCAGCTCCCGGTCCACTCCGATATGGCCCTGGGTGCCGCCGATCGAGTTCAGGACACGGTACGTGCTCTTGTAGATGGCCCGCTCCAGTTCGCCACGGGCGGCCAGCCCCGTGTCCTTGATGCCCCGGATCACCTCATGATGGCGTTCCTCGATGGACCGAGGGGGCGTTTGCCGTGGCGGGGTACGGCGTTTGCCGAACCATCGGGACAGCCACGAGCCAGGCTCGGGCTCGGCCTCCGTCGGTTCGGGAGCGAAGGCCGCGGCGAGGATGTCGCCCACCCGGCCGTGGATCTCGCCATACAGCCGATCATACTCCTGGCGAAGCGCCGGCAGCTGGGGGACCAGGTAGTCGGAGAGGATCTTGTGGGCGATGTCGCGAAAGTGCTGCCCCAGCAGCTCTTCTTCTTCACCTTCCAGGACCACGATATCGGCCGTCACCTGCACGATCACCTCGTGCAGTACCAGCCGCTCCGCCCGGAACGCGACCAACTCCTCCTCCGCGAGCCCGGTGAGGGCTCTCAGCTCGGGGATGTCGGCCAGGCGGGAATAGACATTGGCCGCATGATGAATCGTCTCCAGGGCCTGGTAGCGCCTGGGCAGATCGGCCTCCAGGCCGGGGTTCCACGCCGAAAACTCGGGACCAGCTCGATCGGGCATACCGGAAGTCCACGCCTGCTGTGTCGTATCGGGGCCTGATGGGGCTCGTCGGGCACCGTTTCGCGAGCCATGCCGCCCCCCATGCCGCGATAGTGGCCGACCCGGCCGCGTGGGGCAATCCCCGTGGGGGCGCTGGAGAAAGTAATCGGGCCGTTGTCGTGAGCGGCTGGACAAAGTGGCTGACGTTGACGTTAGCTGTCGATGATCGCTCGTTCACAAGACCCACAACGCCAGGAGCCGCCATGACCGCCCCCATCAGCCGCTTCCCCGTCCCCGACTCGATCGAGGACCTGCCCGTCGACATCCGTGACGCCATCCTGGCGGTGCAGGAGAAGGCCGGCTTCGTGCCCAACGTCTTCCTGATGCTGGCTCATCGGCCCGACGAGTTCCGGGCCTTCTTCGCCTATCACGATGCCCTGATGGAGCGGGAGTCCGATACCCTCACCAAGGCCGAGAAGGAGATGATCGTGGTGGCCACCAGCGCCCGCAATCGCTGCCTCTACTGCGTGGTGGCTCACGGCGCCCTGGTGCGTATCTACGGCAAGGACCCGCTGCTGGCCGACCAGGTGGCGGTCAACCACCGCACCGCGCCGATCAGCGAGCGTCACCGGGTGATGCTCGATTTCGCGCTGTACTGCGGCCTGGAGGTCGGCGAGCTCACCGACGACTGGGAGGCGCGCCTCACCGAAGCCGGCTTTACCCGGGAGGATATCTGGGACATCGGCGCCATCGCCGCCTTCTTCGCCCTCTCCAATCGCCTCGTGACGCTCACCGCGACCCCGCCCAACGAGGAGTTCTACCTGATGGGGCGGGTGCCGAGGGAGCAGTGACCCACTCAGTAGAGGGGGGCCGGCCATACTTCGGGCACTCTCCGTCAGGCCATCTCGAACCTGAACCTGGAATACATTGGGCGACCTGGTATGATATCGCGCTGAGCAAGGATCGAGGGCAGAATCTGGCTGGCGAGTAATCATGTATGCATATACAGTTATCATCAGCATGACATGATCCAGCAGGCTATTAGCAGGTTCTGGGGGGGGCGGCTGGCCATTCCTGGTACTGGTTGACGCTTTCGATCAAGACAGGAATGTCGCTCAAGCGTTCCGAACAGTGCTTGAAGCCGCATTCCCATACCACCAGGACACGCCAGCCGAGATACATGAGGTTTTCGTGGTTACGACAGTCCCTTTCGACATTGGCGCTGAATTTGTCCTGCCAGAATTCCCGCCTGGTGGAAGGTGTCGATGCATAGAAGCAGCCTGTGTGCCTGTGCCAGAAGCAGCCATTGACGAAGATGACGAGGCTGTGGCGTGGCAGGACGAGGTCGGGTGCACCGGGAAGGTCCTTGCGATGCAGCCTGAACCGGTAACCGCGGGCATGAAGGAACTTCCGGAGAAGAAGCTCCGGTTTGGTGTCCTTCCCGCGAATGTTGCTCATCATCCTCGAGCGGGTCGCTCTGTCAACGACGTCCGACATCGAGTGCCCCCCTATGTTACCCGGTTGTCCATACCTTTCAGGTTATTCGTTCAATGAGCAAGCCGATACAGATAGTGGACCTCTTCGCTGGCCCCGGTGGCCTTGGTGAAGGGTTCAATTCCCTCAGAGATACCAGTGGCAGGCGTGTCTTCAAGACTCTCGTATCGGTCGAAAAGGAGACTTCCGCCCACAGGACGCTGACACTCAGGGCATTCTATCGATTGCTTCAGGACAGTCCGCTCGGGATGGAGCCCTACTTCGCCTATCTGAGAGGCGACACACACCCATCGCAGATTGAGGGCCTTGAGCCTTTGTGGCAGCAAGCCGAGAGGGAAGCGCTGCAATTGGAGCTGGGAGGTGAAGAGGGAAATCAGGCACTGGATGAACGGCTTGACAATGAATTGGACACTGATCGTGACTGGGTGCTAATCGGTGGGCCTCCCTGTCAGGCATACTCGGTGGTCGGCCGTGCAAGAAATCGCGGCAACAAGGGCTACGTGCCCGAAGAGGACAAGCGGCATTTCCTCTACCGAGAATACTTGGGCGTGATTGCCAGATACCGACCCAGCGTCTTTGTAATGGAAAATGTCAAGGGTATTCTTACTTCGAAAATAGGTAAGGAAAGGATATTTCGACAGATACTCAAGGATCTCGAGGACCCGACAGTTGCAACCCAAGTGGAAGGTAAGGGGGTAGGGAGAAATCAGCAATATACAATATATTCTCTGAGTGACCCTGATGTCTATTATCCGAAGCAGGAGCGGCAGCTCATACCCGGTATTGTCAGCGAGTTGAGCGATGAGGAGCTTTCTGGTTTTGTAGTCAAGTCCGAAGAGCATGGCATACCTCAGACCCGGCACCGCGTTATCCTGGTTGGCGTAAGAAATGATATCGTTGATGGTCAAGATTCCGACAGCCTTGCAAAAAGCTTGCTTCTAGACATCGAGAAGGAAGTGAGTGCAGGGGCAGTTCTGTTTGGTATGCCAAAGCTGAGGAGCGGGCTAAGCAGATATGATAGTGATGAAAGTTGGTATGCCTCCATCAGAAGGGTGGCGGAGAAGATCGCCGGTGAGTTGATTGAAACAGGAAGTGAGAGTGTCTCTTATGAAGAAAGATATCATATTTCTGAGCGACTGCTGGACGTTTCTTCTGAGCCAAAGCCGGGTTTGAAAAGAGGGAGAAAGCATGACTCCACTTATGTCATGGTCGAATCAGCCACAGAGCTGGAAAGGTGGTATTCGGGAGCACAGAAAGGCAGCGTCAGGCACTGGGTGAATCATGATGCCAGGGGCCACATGGAAGAAGACTTGGCTAGATACCTGTATTGTTCGGTATTTGCTGAAGTTACTCAAAGGTCTCCAATTGGTGCCAGAGATATCTATCTGAAATCTCTTTCACCCATGCATGTGAACTGGAGGTCAGGAAAATTTGCCGATCGATTCAAGGTAGTAGTTTCCCATGCGCCATCAAAGACCATAACCAGTCATATTTCCAAGGATGGCCATTACTATATACATCCTGACCCCTATCAATGTCGAAGTCTGACTGTAAGAGAGGCGGCAAGGCTGCAGACGTTTCCCGATGACTACTATTTCGAGGGAAATAGAACGGAGCAATATGTTCAAGTAGGCAATGCCGTGCCTCCGCTCTTGGCTGTCAAGATAGCAGAGAAGGTTAGAAATCTTTTGGGTGGATCAGATGTTATATCTTTTATTGGAGAGTCTGAAAAAGAGTTGGGCGAAAGCAGCCAAGCTCAGCCGGCCTAGAGTCGGATGAATTAGAAACGTTCTATCAATATGTCATCGTCAAGATGATCGAGAATATTACCATTCATTCCTCCTTTCAACCAAGCATCCATAATCTCTATCAGTGTTTCCCAATACTCTATCCAATCCTCGGTGCTATATGATGAGAGGTGTTCTTTCTCTAAGTTAGAAGTGGTTTCTTCATAGTCGCTAATATAGCAGTTTGGATCAGTCGATTCGTGAAGGCTATTGAATGATGCTGTGTCTTCGATGCGGATGAAACTGTTGTCGAGATCGCTTTTTATCAATTTTTCGGCTAATATTAGCCGGGTGGTGAGAATGCATTTCAGGGTTTCGATAGAAGGCATCTCATGGTGGTTTTTTTTCATCTTATTATCTCCATTTTCTGTGTTTTTACAGTATGTATGAGAGAGTGGGAAACGGAAAGTGATAATTTATCTATATGTCAGTGATTTGGTTGAGATGTCTTCAACAGTCTGTCAAGAGGCGGTATTCGCTCGCCACGTCAGCCCTGCAGGTTCAGATGTGGCATCTGAATTAGAACCTCGCCCTGAAGAAAGCTTTGAGGACGAGGTCTTCCACGTTGGTGCCATTGCTCAGGATTTGATATCAGTTGGCTACAGGTTGTTGACGCCGGTCAAGCCGACCCCCGTCGGGCCTCGGGAATTTCAACCGAGGGTGGAGAGAATGAGCGAGAGAACATCGCCGCTTTGCACTCCGGACGCTTGGCCCATTCTGAGATCATCTTGCCGTTAGCCGTCTCGTGTAACCGATCATTGACCTCGTGGGCCCAAATTTCCACCTGCTCGAGGAACTGTGGGGAGACACCCTGTCTGTTCCAGACCCTTTCGAGGTCAAAGGAATGGCCGTATGAATTAGCGACCACTGAAACTGTGTAGGCGGCCACATTCGCCAAGAATGCAGAGACTAGAGGGCGGACAGTCTTGTGGGTCGCTTTGTACACAATTGCCTTTGCAACTAGTGCTTTGAAGAAGGCAGGATCTAAAGTCGCGATGGAATTTTCTGCCTCAGCGTCCGAAAGTTCTGACATAAACCGGCTGAAGCACTTCTGCGCACCGAGACTAACGATATCTGGCTTGATATCCCAAGCCATTAGGTATTTCGCAAGATCAGTCTTTGTGATCTTTCGCGAGGGAGGCACCGACGCTCTCAACGCCCGCCGTTTCGCTGGAGTCGTACCCTCTCGGGAAAGCAGAGTGTTGTAGCTGCCAGTAGCACGCTCGTAGAACCAACGGCCCGTACCGTCGGGGCAGTAAACTGTTAGGGATAGACGCTCGACATCAACGTGGAAGGGCTTATTGGCCGAAAGATCGGACTGCCGGACCGAATTCTGGCTGTTAGCATAGCGCGAGATATTTGCGACCAAGGCCTCTTCATCAGCCTGCTCCACCTCCCTCATCACGATGATCTTGGCCGGTATGCGGACCTTGCTCAGATCAGTTGAAGCATATTTTTTCTTGGCAAAGTAGATGGATGCGGTCGTTTGCCCACCATTGACGATCTGCATGCCTCGTAGCCAGATGATTCCCGGGGAGCCGTCTGAAGTCCGGGCGAGCTTCATCTCGTCGGCCACGAGCACTATTCCATTATTATAGGCCATGAACCGCTCCGGAGCAGTCCTGAGCGTGTTCTGGATCCCTGCATTCACACCCTTGGCCCTAACGCTCAAGAAGGAACGGACGTTGGCTTCCAGTAGACGGGGGCCAAACTTCTCGTAGACGAATCTCATGGCCTCGCCAGGAATTGCAGTCAAAGCATAATCATAGTCCTCGGTCTCCCCAGGGACGAAGACGCAGGGTAGTGCCGAGCCTGACAGCTCCTCGAAGTTAACTACCAATTCATCGCGTGGCTTACCCTCGGATCGGTGACGAAACAGGCGCTCAATGTCCATTACCTCAAGTCTGACAGATTTACCGCCTACGTCTCTAGCTTTGAAGCTCTTGGACTTGACGACACCGTCCGTAAGTACGTAGATGCGAATCTGCTCGAGCTCGTCATAGATTTCCCGAATTGTCAGCGCAAGAGAATAAACATCACTCGATGGATCGAGTTTCTCCGCGAGACGGCCCGCCGCACAGAGCTCCAGGAAGCGAACGCACTGGGCGGCTGCTGTCTTGGCGGCTTGGTCAGGGAGAGGCGTTAGGGATTCGAAGCCCTCGTAAAGGCTGACGAAGAGATCGAGCTGATCAGCATCCTCCGACATGGCGTAGCCACTAAGTCGAAGATTTGCTCTACCCACTCGACTCTCGAAATGACAGCTGTTCGGCTCGAAGGTCATACCGGCCTCGGCCAGATGCTCCATCACCACCTCAGAGAAGACAAGTTCGGCGAAAGGGGAGCCTTCACTCATCTGGGCTGCCACTTCTGCCCGCGTCTCTTCAAGAAACTCTTCAAGGGTCATTTAATTACTCCAAGCGATCGAAGGGCTACGTGAAAGTCAGCAAGACAGTCCTTCGCACGATCTAAATCTATTTCATAAACGGCTCGGTACACGCCATCGGGCATCGAGCCGAATGTTAGCCTCGGGAAGCCCTCAACAATCTTGTATACCCGGAGTTCTTGCATCTCGAAGCGCCGGGTATAGGCTAAGTCGTGCGATTTGACGTAACCAGCAGTCAGGAGCCTCTCATGCAAGAAGGTAATCGCGTTAGGCTCTCCGGCCAGCCGATGTTCCAGTTCTGAAATAATTTCGGACAGAGACAAGCCATCCTCCCCATGTGTGAAGCGTAAAGCTGCAAGGAAGAGCGGCGAAACCGTAGCGTCGTCCAACTGTTCAAGCGAGCCTATCTTGGCAGGGAAGCCAGTAGAGGACAGTGTGGCCTTGACCTCGATCGCCCCATCCCCCAAGACGAAGTCTTGAGGGGCATCGTCCGGACCGACCCACCCTTCCAAGACTGATTCAGTCGTGATGCCTGCGTCGAGCAGCAACGCTATGAACGAGAGTTCTCCGGCTAGGCCTAATTCCGCTTCTGGACCTAGGGGCTGGGAGCCGCGTGACATGAATTGCTGCCACATTCGCACTCTGCGGAGCATGGTTCTGAGAACCTGTTCCTCCCCCTGGGCAACTTCGCTGTCCATTGCACCGGCCACATCGCCGACCATCTCGGCGAACAGTTCGGGGCTGCCGGACTCCTTGCGAGACAGGGCAATCCAAGTCTTCCCATCGCCACTCGGATCGGCTCTTACGACTTCAAACCCCTTGCCCTCGGGAAGGAGCTCGGACGGTGCTAGTCGAGCAGTCGGGAACCGTGCAAGTAGAGCCTCCTCGTTCCCTGGAAAGCTGCGAGCGGCAAGGAGTTCGCAAGGGCCGACAGGAGCGATGGAAATGCCACGCCACCCATCGGAACTGCTCTCCTTGCTAGACAGAGCGTCCCAGGCGGCGACAAATTCTTCAATCGGACGGGCCATACTCATTCTCCCAGAAGCGATGATCAACCTTATAGTTGACCTTGATGCCCGCCTCGCTCGACGGGAAACTGATGGCGAAACCGATGATCGGTTTGTTCCAGCTTTCGACAGCCTTGCCTGCCCCATCGGGTGACAGAGGATAAATCATGAGGAGGGCCCGGCGGGATGGCGAGGGCGCGTCTACCAGACCTTTACCTCTTTGCTCGCGGATTTTCTGCCCACTAGGCCGCTTGGGTTCAGTGACTCTGTTCCGTGCAGGGTCAGGCTTCCACTCCTTGCGCGTTGCGGTCAAAGCCGCCAACCATTCACTCTGAATAAGGTCAATCGCCTCGTCCACAGGATCCGTCAACACACCGATCGTGTATCTCCCACTCACTCCCTTGTCGGTTCGAGAGGGGAGTGAGGAAACGGACACGGATGAAGAAAAGTCGAAAGGCTCCCCTGTTTTTCCCTCAGCTAGAAAGGCGACGTTCCACTCATGAAGTTCGCCGACTTGGTTCATCTGGGAGACAAAATCTACGATTACATCGCTGTTGGCTCTGTCAGCTCCTGGGGGTGTCCGGTAGGATCTAAGAAAGTCAAGAACTGTCTCGGAAGAAACTTTCTTCCAAAGATGCGACCTTTTCCAAACATCCTCTTCACCGCCCCTCTGTCGCCTTGGTCCCTTTTCGCTCGGCTCGCCCATGGTTGTCACCAAGGTTGTTGTTGCGACTAGGTTCCTTTCCAAGGACTCACTGTCGTTCAGGAACGAGACAGTCTGTACTAGGCTGCCGCTATAGGAGAGAGACAGGGTCTTCGCTGTCCGCATCTTCAACGGCGAAGTAACGAGGAGTACAGGGTGAGACTCAACCTTTAGCCCATATTCCCAAGGAGTCGCCCCGACCGCAGCCATATGGTCGAACTCTTGCCGCAATTCCTCGGCAGCGTCAGCGATATGGCCGAACCAATCAACGAGATCGGATGTGGTGTATAGTCGACAGAGGTCGATATAGCCAGGACGATAGCCGAACCACCGGCCCATCTGCATCAATGTGTCGTACATTTTAGTGGTGCGGACGAAGTAGCTGATACAAAGGCCTTCGAGCGTCAGACCCCGGGCAAGCTTGTCACCACCTATGGCGATGACCTTCAGCCCGGTTTCCTCGTTTTCTGCATAGTCGAGCGCGTCCTTTGCTGTTCCATTTATTGCCCTTACCCCAATGTCTCTTAAAACTTCATGAAGAACGCCAATAACTTCATCCCAGTCTGGTAGCGTACACTCTGTCACTGCGTCCGCGAGTTCGCACCCAAGAATCTCTGAAGTCGGAATGAAGTCTTTCTCCCACAGGTCATGCCACTCGGCGATCAAGGACTCGCGTTCGAATCCCCGCTCAATCCTTTGCCTGAAACGTTTGACAAGTTCCTCGACCTGACGTCGCACCTCCTCTTGGACGAGGTTATAGCGCGTCACGTGGATGAGCATTGACGAGTGCTTGCTCCCCTGCCCACGCAGTTTCCTGACTGCGCAGGCAAGCACAAACGCTCCGACGGCCTCTCGAAGTGACGGTGGAGTCTCGTCCTTCCCATCCTGAAGGGGGACGTGATCCTTGGGGTGTTTGGGCGGCATCCAACCGCCGGTTCCTTCCGCGTCGATGTGATCGTCAACCTCACGTGAAAGCGGAAGCCCTCCTACCCTGCCCTCTTGTGAGCGAAGTCCGAACACTCGGGTGGGCCCTACGTAGTTGGAAGGGGCGGAAAGGTTGATGATGAAGGACTGGGGAAATAGATCCGGTCCTTCATCTTTAGTCACATTACGCCGGTGGATAAAGATGTTGGCAAACGGTGTTGCGGTATAGCCGACATAGGCTTTCTTTGCGAAAGAATGAAGAATCTTACGGATGCGGCTGTTGATGGCCTTCGGTTGGTGATCGTCGTCAGGTGTTCCATCGGGGTTGAAGAGCTGCTCCCCGGTATCCACCGAGGCATGATCCGCCTCATCATCGATTAATAGAAGCGGAAGGTTGGATACAAGGGGGCGCCCATCCGTGTCCTTCGTGTCGGCGACGTGGTTCCGTATCCACTTCAAGAGACGCTCGAGGACAGTCTTGTTCTTCTTGACAACGAAGAGCCAAGGCCTCTGCTCGGGAGTGATAGCGTAATGCTTGGCAACTTTCGTGCTGAAATCCCCGTTGTTCGCACGGTTGGTAGCGCAGTTCGGTCGGATTTCGACGTCACTATCGATATCCCCGACTCCGATAGCCTTGACGGAGTCTCCCTTGGACGAGGTCTCGTAGCCCAGAAAACCTTCTTCTAGGCGAATCTGGGTCTGGGATCGAAGATTGTTGTGAAGCCCCGCCAAGACGATGATAATCTTGTAGCCAGCGTCCGCCGCCTTGCACACGAGGCCAGTGTAGTTGCCGGTCTTTCCAGATTGGACGTGCCCGACAACGAGGCCTCGGCGATCCCATCTCCCTTCCCTCGTAGGATCTTCGAGTAGCCCGAGTATATGATCGGTAGACTCGTCCAAGGCTTCGACGGCCTTCAAGGACAGCCGCGACTCCAGCATTGATTCATAGCGTTGCCAATACCGCCAGTCTCTCCTTCTTGCCGCTGTCAGCCAAGCCATGTGATCCTTGTTGTCAGACAAGGTCGTGTCCTTGCCGATCCACAAGCTGAATCGACGGATCAACTCGGCCACAACTGCATTCTTATCAATCTCGGCATCATTAGCTATCACTCCTGCGGCAATCTCAACCTGGTTGGCAATCAGGCCCGGCGTCACCGCCCCCTGCTCCTTGGCATCTGCCAAAAGTGTTTGTGCTACGCTCACAACGCGTTGAAATAACTTGTCTTTTTGATCAGTCAATTTAAAGTCCTTTCTTAGTTCCCATCCATCTCTGGCAAGGAGGCTACGATGGTCGGATAGTTGTGAAATGGGTCGGTAGACGAAAGGGCCCGGACCGCGGCTTCGGAGCTCATGCCCCTGCGTTCAGTCATATCGCGATAGAGAGTAAGGAGAACCTTGCATACGCCTTCTGGTGCCTCCTCGGTCTCGCCCGAGAAACCGGTTCTTGGCGTGTCCTTGCTCTCGGCGGTGTCGAGCCAAATCCGCTGTACTGGAACTGTCTCCTCGACGACTCTCAGCATTGCCCGAACAAGGTTGGCTTGATCGCCGACGGCCTCGATCACAGCGGCTACTGCGGGATGCTCTTCATCAATGCGGTAGCGCACGCCGTCTCGTAGCCGTTCAACCCGCCACGCCTGCTCAACCTGCACACCACTAGGACCTGGCCTTGATTCGCCGCGAAAGGCGAAGACCTTTCTGGCTCGTTCCCTCGTATCCTCGGCAAGCTTTGTGAGCCATGGACGCACGGTTACCGGAGGGCGAGCCGTCGACTTTTTGACGTCGATCTTCCAGTCGGCATCGGCAGTGTTTGGTATATCAAGGCGAATTCGGGCTAGTCGGTGAGACTCCTCACGATTCCATGCCTTGCCCTGTCCGAGGCCAAGCCATCCCCCTGCGAGCAACAGGCGGTGGTTCCTATAGACATAGAAACCCTGATGAGACGTCCAACCCTCTGGACCACCCGCCCTGCGAAAGTCATCGTCAGATAGCCGGTCCTTGTGCGGCAGGACGTGGCACTGTACCTCGACGGCACCAGAAGGTGTGAGTATTCGTGCAATAGGCGATTGCCATGGCTTCGCTGGGTGTCCCGACATGAAGGGGTCCCAAGGATTCACTGGCTTGTCATTGATGAATAGTCGAAAAGCCGGATTTGGACCTTCGATTAGCCGGTGAAACACTATGGCCAATCGCTGCTCAACGCTGTCCACTAAGTTTGCGAAGTGATCGAGTTTGTAGCCAGGAGTGACAATCCGGTCCAGATTTTCCCAGAGGACGAGCGTTCCAGAACTAAGCGAGTCAACCTGATCAATATTAGATTCAGAGCCCCGGGCCGGTCCCTCGAACATTCTCCAGTCATCGTCAGGCGAGGCGGCGATAGCGTCTAGATCCCAACGCAGACAAGCAACGAGGGCATCTCTTCTTCTGGATGCAACGGTGAGGCAGCGGCACTGTGAGAAGGAAGCGGTCTTCAAGCCCATCCCGAAGCGACCGAGATCGGTTGGCATGCGTTCGTCGAGAGGGCTTCTTGCGCCAAGCGTCATCGCTGTCTCGAGTTCGGCATCGTCCATACCTTGGCCGTTGTCTAGAATAGAGATTCGGCTATGCACTCCGTCCCAGTCGAATCTCACTCGAACTTCGGATGCCCCTGCGGACACGCTGTTATCGATCACATCCGCCAAGGCTGCTGCAGTCGAGTATCCGAGGCCCCGGAGGGCCTCCAGCATCGCGCCGGCTCGAGGTGGTGCGTGTCGGGTTCGTTCGCTCATCTGATGTAAGTAGTTCCGAAAAGGAGTGTGAAACCAGCGGCCGTCATCCTGCGGATGATCTTGCGAACCTGAACGTCGGGCTGTGCCGGCAGCGAAACGAGAACTTGCCCACCTTCGGAACGGGAGTCTTCTACACTCAAGCCCATGGCCCGTGCTTCCTCGAGGAGGAAGGACAGCTCCTCCTCGTGACGGGCAGAAATGGCCTCAGCGGGGGACTTGGACGAAGTTGGCTTCTCATGCGATTGCGGAGTGGCCCTGAACGTGCTTTGGCGCAGCAGGGGCACCTCTACTACTTCCCGGGTAGCTTTTCTCGAGCTCGGAGCTTCCGAGGGCTCGTGGGGAGCAGTCGGAGTCGGAGGGGGTGGAGCTACTTTCCGAGCCGTTTTTCTCGCACTCGGGGGTGCTGGGGACTCGCGGGGGACCGTCGGCGCCGGAGAGGGGAACTCAAAGTCTTCGCCCATGTATACAGATAACTTTTCTTTCCTGGACGGACTAGAAAGCTTTTTCAGGGCCTTTGACTCTATCTGTCGGATCCGTTCGCGGGTGACGTCGAATCCGCGCCCGACCTCCTCCAAGGTCATGGCCTCCTCTCCTTCAAGTCCGAAGCGAAGAGTAATGACCTTTTCAGATCGCTCATCGAGCTCTCTGATCATATATAGCAGAGTCGTCCTCAGGGAGGTAGCCTCAACAGCAAGAGCTGGATCTGAAGGCTTGGAATCAGGCAGGGACTCGAGCGGAGAGAGCCAAAGATCGTGGTTGGTATCGTCCAAGGAGGCTATGTCCGCAAAAGTATTCAAGAGAAACCTTACCTTATCCAGCGGAATACCTGTTCTACGGGATGTTTCTTTCTCAGCCTCTGGATGCCCTGTCCTATCTTCAAATTCCTTTCGCTCGCGTAGGATTTTTCTAGCGTCAGCATGGAGATGCACGGGCACTCTAACGACCCGCTCCTTATCGGCGATCGCACGTGTGATCTGCTGACGAATCCACCAAGTTGCATATGTAGAGAAGCGGAAGCCCTTGCGCCAGTCATATCGCTCGACGGCCTTCATGAGTCCAATATTACCTTCTTGCACAAGATCGTCGAACGGTAACCCTGACCACCTGTATTTCTTGGCGATTGAGAAGGCTAGGCGTAGGTTTGAGAGGATCATTCGCTCTCGTGCGGTGGACTGACGCTGAAGCGCAAAGGCGAAGTCCGCGCCGTTTGAGTCTTCTTCTGTATTTTTAGCAAGTTCGATCAGAAAGTCTTGGGAAAGAGCGGCAGTGGCTAAGGAAGAGCGAATTCGTTGTGAATCGTTACCTAAGGATTTTGCTTCGGAGATTGCGGTAACGAATCTCGCTGCAGCCGGGTCTAGTTCGACGTATTCACTCTCGTCGTCCATCCTTACATCCACCAAGTTCGCCTCGCACTCTTCAGAGGGTTCGGGTCCGGAGCTGAACATCTCTACGTCGGCCTCTCCGCGGGCCACCCTGTCTGCGGCTTCGAACACGGATGCTAGACCCGAGGGCCAGCAAGAAAGAGCCTCCAGCGCGTCGGTGTTAGCCTCCTCTATTGTACGCGCCAATGAGATCTCTTCTTCTGCATCAAGCAGTTTTCCCTTGAGACTCTTGACGTAGAACCGCAAGGGTTCATTCTTTCCTGAGGCGAGATCCTCCGCAAAATCGTAGGCTTCAGAAAGTTCGTATTCCTCGTCGATGGTTGGGTCGCCGAGAAATGGAGGTTCTCCCATATCAAGCACGTTGTCGATCACTGCTCCGAGATCACCTAGGACGAATGTTAGAAGCCTCTCGGCTTCCTCGTCGTGCGAATTATCCTTCTTCAGGCAGGCCTTTGTCAGGGTATCTTCGGGTACTGAGCCCTCTCGAAGGGCTCGGAATAACAGATCGCGGAGGGCTCCATTCTTTCCGCTATTTCGGATAAATGGAGGGGCTCTGTTGGGAAGAAATAGGTCGATATCATCCCAGTCCTCGTCGCTGTCTATCGCCTTGTGTCTACCGATCGCCTCGTGCAGGACACGGATATCTTCAGCTACGGCCTTGTTACCCTCAGGGGCGACTGCCTCGGGTTCTTCCTCCCAGTCGTCCTCAAATCCGAAGTCAAGTGTATCAACATCTAGATCGATGGCATTAGAGGCCTCTTTCCCCTTGACGACAGACTCGTGGCTGACGAACGGGCGATAATTCTTCGTGAGAACTTCATTGTCTCTAGGGCTAGTAGGCTCGACGGAGGCGTCCTGTTTCTCGATTTTTATGGTCGAACTCATGGAGGACGGGCCGACGATGGCCGTCGACTCCACTGGTTCGTCGAGTCTCGAGTCACTAGTGCTGGGCGAAGCCCTTGGAACACGTGCCTCATTGGCTATGGTTTCGTCGCAATCGGAAGTGACAGCCTCGGACCCTACCTCACAGGAGTCTCCGAATCCGGGGTCGGGCGGCTCGTCACCTGGAGAAAGAGTGGCCGGGGGGGCGTCCACCTCGTCGACAGGTTCGGGTTTGACGAGCGGGAGAGGAGGCTTCGCGTAAACCTTATCTGACCCGTGAGTGGCAAGTGCTTCGGGGGTATCCTTGTACTCGACTTTGAGTGCCAAAACTACCGGGCATGGTTCGGCGATCCCCCTCGGCACCTTCAACTCATCGAACCTCGATTCGCCTTCGCCAGACGCGGCTTCTAGAGAATGGGTCTCTTCATGTACTCTTTCGTCACTCTCGGGGGGGGGAGCCTCCGGCTCCTCCTCCCAATTATCCTCAAATCCGACGTTGATCGGCTGGGCAACTAGATCAAGGCTGTCGGAGGGCTCGTCTGCCTCGGTGAACGGTTTGAGTCGAGCATTTCTCGCGTTAACCTCATCTGCTTTCGGAGTGGTAGGTTCAGGTGCAATGGGGGCAGATTGTTCCTCAACTGTAAATGCTGAGCCCTCGGGGTAAGGTGCCGAGACGGCTGCTGCTTCTTCCACTCTATCGAGCATCGACTCCCTTTCTCCAGACGAGCCATCTTCCGCCGTTGGTTCATCAGCCATCTCTGTTGACGGGGCCTGGGCAGCCGAATCGACCTTATTCGTCACACGAAAGGCTTCCAATGACTCGCTCAGCAATGCGATGCATTCAGTACATCCCCCTTTTTTTGCGTGCTCCAAGGCGCTCTTTCCCTTGAGGTCAAGCAGCGTTGATCTTGCGCCAGCTGCCAAGAGCAAATGCACGACCCGTTTCTTCTTCCGGGCTGCGGCGAGCATCAAGGGTGTGGCTCCATTCTTGTCGCGTGCGTCGAGATCATCACCCCGCTGTATGTGTAGTTTGACTGCTGTCTCGACGCCGGCGATCACCGCCACGCGGAGTAAAGGGTTCAGTTTCTTCACTGGCTCCTCCATGCTCCGAGCTCTTTCTGATAGGACGTATTACGGATGGCAGGAGTGCTCTCCGCCTCTATGAGGACGAGTGGATCATGTACCTATTTTCCGTTGTCCAGAGGGGAGCGTGGCGATCGTGGTGTGTTGGGAAGGCGGGCCCAGAGCCGCTGCTCACCCCATTGTGGATCATTTGGATTGCAAGATAGCTGCCAACCATGAGCTTGCGCATTACAGCCCGAAGGGCAACCTTCGGATGGAGTTCACACTTGGTGATCTGGTCATCGAAGGCGGGGTAGGGGGCGGCTGCGATCAGATGCAACCGCCCATGGGCGTGCTCTTTTGCTTTATAAATCAGCATTGATTCTCCCTGCGAGGATAATCTCTCTAGCTTTTATCGCTGTTATATCATCTTGGGAGAGTCTAGGTCACACCTAGCAGGTGGCCTTCGGCTTGAGGCTCGAGACCCACGTTCATCCCCTATCGCCAGAGGATTCCCGCCGAACGCGTCACACGAGGCTGAGAGTGCCATACGGGCCGACCTTGGAACCTGATCCGGGACAAGTCGGCGAGAGGAGGAGCGACATGGCGTATCTGACTTCTGCCGTACTCAACGCTGTAGAGCGTTGTTTTGCCCTTTTGGGACGGATTTCCCTGATGGGACGAGTGCCGCGGGGGCAATGACTCGGGTGTCTCACTCGTTCTGAGCACGGCGCTCCTCCAGCAACTCTAGCACCGGCTCCAACTGGCTCTCGTGCAGGATCAGCACGCTCTGGCCGTCCTCTCCCTCGGTGGGCACCACGATCGCGAACTCGCTCTAGATGGAATTCATGGACCTCACGGAGGCCCTCGGGCGTCTCGCAACGGATCGAGCGGTAGGCGTCATCCTCGTCGTAGGTCAGGCGGTGGTAGACCTAGAAGAAGGTGAAGAGGGTGAGCCCGCGGGGAGGCCAGCCAGTGGGCCGGGCTCTCTCGGGTCGCCCCGTCGATAGGCTGGCTGGCCCCGGAACTCGGCGATGCCTTTGCCAGGGCTCGGCCAACGAGGTGGCATCCCGGAGCAGCAGGGGGAGGGGGCGGCGGCCTGGTGGTAGCTCCCAGCGACGAGGCGCATGGAGGCGAGGACGTCCAGGCAATGGTTGCGGTGTCACAGCTCCCGGGGGCGAAGCCGCCGTTCTCCCAACCGTGGATCACCCGCAGGAGCAGCCGGCCATCTGCCATGGGCTGGCCGACCAGCGCCTCGAGGGCTACCCGCAGGTGCAGCAGGCGTTCGCTGACCCGGTTGTCGAAGGCGGTGTGGGGCTCGGCGAATATCCGGTGCGGAAGCCCGAGGGCGTGTTCCCTGGCTTCGCAGCAGGGCATGGCGGTTTCCGGACGACTGGTCGTTCGAAATCGGACCCTGCTGTGTCATGCTGGTGTGCGAACGCGATATCGGCCGATATCGCGTTCACCAACACAATTCATTCACTGTCGCCAGGGGAGTCCCGCTCGCCCGGATATTGCATCCGGCGGGGGCTGAGAGAGCGCTCGGCGCTGACCCTGGAACCTGATCCGGTTCATGCCGGCGGAGGAAGCGCGACATGCCTTACCTGACGTCAGCCGTGCTTGGCGCGGCGCTGCTGTGTTTCACCGTGCTGGGCCTGCGGGCGCGGCGCGCCGACGGGCCCCTCGACGATTACGTCACCGCCCGCAACTCCCAGACGGCCTCGACCCTCGGCCTGTCCTTCCTGGCCTCCGGCATGGGCGCCTGGATCCTCTTCGCCCCGCCGGAGATCGGCGCCTTCGTGGGCCCCGTGGCCCTGGCCGGCTACGCCATCGGCTCGGCCCTGCCGTTCATCGTGCTGGGCCTGTTCGGGCCGGCCATCCGCCGGCGCCTGCCGGAGGGCCGCAGCATCGGCGAGTACGCCGAGGCCTGCTTCGGGGCCGGGGTGCGGCGCTGGGTGTCGCTGGTATCGATCCTCTACATGGCCTGCTTCCTGGCCGCCGAGCTCACCGCCATCGGTGCCATCACCGGGCTGCTCTCCGAGGTGCCGCCCGCGCTGGTGGTGTTCGGGGTGGCCCTGGCCACGCTGCTCTACACGGCGCTGGGCGGCCTGCGGGCGAGCCTCGCCACCGATCGCTGGCAGGCCTGGCTGCTGCTGGCGCTGCTGGCCGTGGTCGGCGGGGTGGCCCTGGTCCGCCTGCCGGCGCTGCCGGCGGAGGCCGCGATGCCGTCGATTCCCGCCGTCGATGCCCTGTCGGTGGCCCTGACCCTGGTGATCGCCGTCACCGCGGCGAACCTCTTCCACCAGGGCTACTGGCAACGGGTCTGGGCGGCCCGGGACGCCCGGGCGCTGGGCCGGGGCGCCTGGCTGGGCGGCGCCATGACCGTGCTGGTGGTGGCGGTGGTCGGCGGCCTCGGCATCCTCGCCGCCATGAGCGGGCTCGCGCTGGGCGAGCCGCCGATTCCCTTCTTCGCGCTGCTGGCCGGGGCGCCGGACTGGCTGGCGTTGCCGGCGCTGGTGCTGGCGGTGACCCTGGTCGCCTCCAGCGTGGATACCCTGCAGAACGGCATCGCCTCCCTGGTGGTGGCCGGCGCCGGCCGGCGGGGCCTGTCCCTGCCGGTGGCGCGCTGGGTCACGGTGGCGCTGATGGTGCCGGTGGTGGTCATCGCCCTGCAGGGGCTCTCGGTGCTGCGGCTGTTCCTGATCGCCGACCTGCTGTGCGCCGCCATCGTGGTGCCGGTGCTGCTGGGCCTGTGGCCGCGGATGAGCGCCGCCGCGGCCCTGGCCGGCGGCGTGGCCGGCCTCGCCGGGGCCGTGCTGCCGGGCTGGCTGGCCAGCGGCAGCCTCGTGGCGGGCCTGCTGGCGGCGAGCTTCCCCGGCGGCGTGCCGACGCTGCCGCCCTTCCTCGGGGCGCTGCTCGCCTCCACCCTGGTCGGCCTGCTGGTGGCCTGGTGGCGACCGGCCAGGGCGCCGCATACCGTCTGAACGGTTGCCAGGCCGGGGGATGACGGCCACCCTCTGAAGGTCACCCGACCGAACAGAGGATGTCTCGCCATGAGCGATACGCCACAGGATCCGCGCCGCCGCCATTCCGCCCCGGTGGTGGATGGCGTCGGCAAGTCGGCCAGCCGCGCCATGCTGCGCGCGGTGGGCTTCACCGATGCCGACTTCGCCAAGCCCCAGGTGGGCATCGCCTCCACCTGGAGCCGCGTCACCCCCTGCAACAGCCATATCCATGAGCTCGCCGAGCAGGCCAGCGCCGGCGCCGATGCGGCCGGCGGCAAGGGCGTGATCTTCAATACCATCACCATCTCCGACGGCATCGCCAACGGCACCGAGGGCATGAAGTACTCGCTGGTGTCCCGGGAGGTGATCGCCGATTCCATCGAGACGGTGGCCGGCTGCGAGGGCTTCGACGGCCTGGTGGCCATCGGCGGCTGCGACAAGAACATGCCCGGCTGCCTGATCGGCCTGGCGCGGCTCGACCGGCCCAGCGTCTTCGTCTACGGCGGCACCATCCTGCCCGGCGAGGGACACACCGACATCGTCTCGGTGTTCGAGGCCATGGGCGCCCACAGTCGTGGCGATCTCGACCTGATCGAGGTCAGGCAGATCGAGGAGACGGCGATCCCCGGTCCCGGCGCCTGCGGTGGCATGTATACCGCCAACACCATGGCCTCGGCCATCGAGGCCCTGGGCATGAGCCTGCCCGGCAGCTCGGCGCAGAATGCCGTGTCCCGGGCCAAGCACGATGACAGCCGGGCGGCGGGGGAGGCGGTGCTGACGCTGCTCGAGCGCGACATCAAGCCCTCGGACATCATGACCCGCGAGGCCTTCGAGAACGCCATCACCATGGTCATCGCCCTGGGCGGCTCCACCAATGCGGTGCTGCACCTGATCGCCATGGCCGATGCGGTGGACGTGCCGCTCGCCCTCGGCGACTTCACCGAGATCGGGCGGCGGGTGCCGGTGCTCGCCGACCTGCGGCCCAGTGGCCAGTACATGATGAGCGAACTGGTCGAGATCGGCGGCATCCAGCCGCTGATGAAGACCCTGCTCGAGGCGGGGCTGCTGCATGGCGACTGCCTGACCGTGACCGGGCGGACCCTGGCGGAGAACCTGGCGGGCGTCGCGCCCTATCCCGAGGGCCAGACGATCATCGCCCCCCTCGAGGCGCCACTGAAGGCCGAGAGCCACCTGCGCATCCTGCACGGCAACCTGGCCCCGCAGGGCGCGGTGGCCAAGATCACCGGCAAGGAGGGCATCCGCTTCTCCGGCACGGCCCGGGTGTTCGGCTCCGAGGAGGAGGCCCAGGCGCGCATCAACGATGGCAGCGTGGTGGCCGGCGAGGTGGTGGTGATCCGCTATGAGGGCCCCCGCGGCGGGCCCGGCATGCGCGAGATGCTTACCCCCACCTCGGCGATCATGGGCCGCGGGCTCGGCAGCGAGGTGGCGCTGATCACCGACGGTCGCTTCTCCGGTGGCAGCCACGGCTTCGTGGTCGGCCATGTCACCCCCGAGGCCTTCGACGGCGGACCCCTGGCGCTGGTCGAGAACGGCGACACCATCACCATCGATGCCGAGACCGACACCCTCGAGGTGGCCCTCGACGATGCCGAGCTCGCGCGGCGCCGGGCCGCCTGGCAGCCGCCGGCGCCGCGCTATACCCGCGGGGTGCTGGCCAAGTACGCCCGCACGGTCAGTTCCGCCTCCACGGGGGCGGTGACCGACCGGCCGGTCTAGCCCCATGCACCGGGCCCGTGCCGCCGGGCGCGCGACCCGGCCGGCGCTGCTGCTGGCGCTGCTGCTGCTCGCGGGCTGCGCCAGCGCCCCGGCCTGGCGGGAGGCCTCCCCGCCCGACCGGCGGCACTGCCTGGCCCTGCTCACCGCCTTCGACGCCGCGGTGGCCGAGGCGGGCGTCGTCGATGCCGGCCGGGCCCGGGTCGCCGGCTTCCCCTACCTGCGCACCGACCGCCTGCTGGCGAGCTTCGCCCCGACACTGCGCCATCATCCCGAGGCTTCGCGCTATGTCGCCTGGCTCGGGCGGATGCGGCGGGGCGATGCCGAGGCGCGCCAGATCGAGGCCGCCAACCTGCCGGCCCCGGCGCGCCGCCGCCTGGCCCGGCGCACCGGTGGCGAGGCGCCGGCCGCGGCGGCCAACGCCTGCGCCGACCGGCTGCTGGCCGAGGAACTGCTGGGGGCGGAGGATGGCCCGGCCAGGGCGGCGCTGCGCGAGGCGGTGGTCGCGCCCGATCACTATGTGGATACCTGGCGGGTGCTGGGGGGCTATCCCCTCACGCGGGTCGGGCTGTCCCTGGGCTATGGGCGCTGGCGGGACGACTACCTGGCAGGCTTCGACGCGCCCTTCCCGGGGCGGGGCCAGGCGCGGCGCTACGCGCCCGCGCTGCCGGAGGGGCCGCCCCTGGACGGTGAGGCCGCCGCCCGGCTGGTGCGCGAGGCCCCGCGCGGCCCCCTGGGGTTGGTCGATCTCGACGACGAGACCCTGCGGCGCCTGGCGGCGTACCACGCGCCGGTATTCGCCATCGAGACCCGGGGCCATGACGACCGTCTCGGCGCCCCCTACTGGCGGCGGGGCCCGGCGCGGCCGTTGCCGGCGGTGGACACCAACCGGCCGGTGGCCGACGTGCGCCTCGCCCATACCCGCTTCGGGGGACGGGTCCTGCCGCAGCTCGTCTATACGGTGTGGTTTCCGGCTAGGACCCGGCTTGGGGCCTTCGACATCCTCGGCGGCCGCCTGGACGGGGTGGTATGGCGGGTGACCCTGGGGCCCGATGGCCGGCCGCTGATCCATGACAGCATCCACGCCTGCGGCTGCTATCACCTGTTCTTCCCGGTGCCGCCGCTGCGCCGGGTGCCGGTGGCGGCGGATCACGACCTGCGCGAGGCACCGCTGACGCCGGCGTACACGCCGCCGCGGGCCGCGGGGCAGCGGCTGGCGCTGCAGCTGGCGGCGGTCAGCCACTACCTGGTCGGTCTGGACACGGTCGATGACGCCATCAGTGCCGACGCCGGCTATGCCCTGCGCTTGACCCGCTCACCGCCGCGCTACGGGCGCCGCTCCCTGGTGCTGCCGGACGGCGGGCGACGCAGCCTGTTCGGGCCCGAGGGCATCGTGGCGGGGACCGAGCGCCTCGAGCGCTTCCTGCTGTGGCCCGCGGGGATCCGCAGCCCCGGAGCCATGCGCCAGTGGGGCACCCATGCCACGGTGTTCGTCGGCCGGCGCCACTTCGACGACCCCTTCCTGTTCGAGGAGGCCTTCGAGTGGCCTCGCTGACGCGCCGTCCCTGGCGTGTGGCGAGCGTGCTGGTGGCGATGCCCACTGGCAGGCCGCCCGCGTCAGGAAGCATGGACGTAATCGCATCGCCTTTGAACTAGCCTTGTGGAAAGCCCTTCGTTGCCCAAGAGGAGGCGATATGCCGAAGTCAGGACCGAAGCAAGCCCGGGTCGAGCCCATCCACGAGGCCGAGAACATGAACCTGCCGGTGATCGGTTGGCACGTGATCGACGAGACCGACCCCGACAACGAGATTATCGTCTCCGAGCACGATACCGAGGCGGAGGCGATACGGACCGCCGAGGAGTACGAGCAGCGCGAGGATTGACCCCGGCGGTGCCTGTCGCCGGCGCGGTCAAGGCTCGCTGGTCGCGGTATGGCGAAGCCGCAGGCGGGCCCGCAGGTGGCGGGCGAGGATGTCCACGCCGATGTTGAGCAGGGCGGTGATGACGATCAGCACCAGGGCCTGGTCGAAGCGGATCTCCTGGATGGCGCTGTCGACGTAGAAGCCCAGGGTGGCGATGCCGAGGATGCCGAGGATGGCCGTCTCGCGCATGATGATTTCCCAGCGGTAGAAGAGGAAGGCCAGGAAGGGGCCATAGAGCCGCGGGGTGAGCTCGAAGGCATAGCGCTCGACGCCGCGGGGGGCATCCGGGCGCAAGGCGATGGCGTTGCTGCGTCGGCCGATCAGGTGGCCGATGATGCCGCCGTTGTGGATGGCCAGCGCCACCACCGCCGGGAGCATCGAGGGGCCCCAGAGCTGGAGCAGGATGAAGGCCAGCAGGTATTCCGGGGTCGAGCGCAGGATGACCAGCAGGGTGTGCCCCAGCGCGCCGCTCAGGCGGTTCGTGAAGTGCCGCGAGGCCAGCGGATAGAGGGCCAGGGTCAACAGGCCGGTGACCACCAGGGCGACCTGGGTCAGGATCAGGGTGTTCCAGATGCCGGGCAGCGCCTGGTCGGCGAGCAGCTCGCCGAGCCACGGCAGCAGCCCGTCGAGGCCCTCGCCCCGGCGCAGCGGGGCGGGGACGATGTCCTCGGTGAAGAAGCGCGATACGTTCTGCCAGCGGATCGGCAGCCCGCTGCCCAGCAGGAAGGGGGCGGCGAGCAGGTAGAGGGGCAGCAGCCGCGGGCGGACCCACAGCTTGAGCGTGGCGATCAGCCCATAGAACAGCAGCAGCAGCGCCCCCACCGTGGCGTACTGGCCTTGGGAGAAGGACGAGTCCAGGTAGAAGCCGAGGGTGGGGATGCCCACGAAGCCCAGCACGGCGCTGGAGCGCAGCCCGCACTCCAGCCGGTAGGCAGTGTAGCTGACCAGGTGGGGCCAGGCCTGGCTGATGCGCGTGTAGGCCAGCGCCGAGATCCCCCCGGTGCCGTGCGGGAGGATCCGGGAAGGCTCGGGGTCGGTCTCCTCGAGGATCTCGGCATAGACCTTGGCGAAGACCCCGGCATAGGGAAGGGCGATGGCCAGGACGCCGGTCAGCGGGTGCAGTCCGAAGAACTGCAGGAAGATCAGCGCCCAGAACAGCTCATGGATGGCCCGCACGAAGGCGCAGAGGGTGCGCACCGTGCGGTGGCGGAACACCAGCGCCAGGAGCATGCCGGCCGCGGCCCCCAGGCCGACGCCGACGAAGGCGAAGGCCAGGGTGCGCAGGATCGCCTCGCCCAGGTAGTCCACGGCGGTGAAGTTCGGCTGGACCACCCCCAGCAGGAGGCGTCCCAGCTCCCCCCAGGGGTCGTGGGCGCTGATCCGGAAATCGGCCAGCAAGGCGCAGGCGATGGCCAGGACCACGAAGGCCAGGCTGGTGCGAACGGTGGGCGAGTGCCAGAAGGCCGCCTTCCCTGTCCGGTAGGAATCCATCTCGCGACGTGCCTCTTTCCCCTTCAGTACAGGACCCGCAGGTCCTGGGGACCGAGGGCATGGCTGGGGGCATCCAGGGCGATGGTGCCATCGGCGATGCCGATCACCCGGTCGGTGTAGCGCAGCGCCAGTTCCACGTCGTGCATGGCCAGCACGGCGGTGGGGTAGGCCTCGGTCAGCGCCGCCATCACCGTCTCCGACAAGGGGCCGTCGAGCGCCGAGACCGGCTCGTCGGCGAGCAGCAGCTCGCCCTGCTGGTGGATCGCCCTGGCCGCCGCGACCCGCTGGCGCTGGCCGCCGGAGAGTTCGCCGCTGGCCGTCCAGCACTTGTCGGCGATGCCCAGTTGCTCCAGCAGGGGAAGGATCGTGGCCACGTCGCGGCGGAAGGGACGCACCAGGCTCGCCAGGTTGTACCAGGCGGAGCGCCTGGCGAGCCGGCCCATGAAGACGTTATGGAAGACACTCAGCGACGGCACCAGGCCCAGCTCCTGGGGCATCAGGGCCACCCCCTGGCGTTGCCAGTGCCGGTGCATGATGCCGAGCAGCGTCGACTTGCCGGCGCCGCTCTTGCCCACCAGGGCGACCCGCTCGCCCGGGGCCAGGGTGATGCTCAGCGGGCCGAGGACCCGCTGCGTGCCGTAGTCGGCGACGATATCGGTGAGTGCCAGGGAGTCCATCAGTCGAGGATGTCGAGCTGTCGGCCGACCTCGCGGATGACCTCGTAGTCGTCGTTGCTCACGGGGATGAAGCCGGACCGCGGGAAGCTCTCGAGCAGCGCCGGGTCGTCCATGTCGAGCAGCGCCTGCTGGACGCGATCGGCGAAGCCCTCGCCGAAGCGCTCATCGACGTCGCCACGGATGCTCCACTGGTAGTCCGGGTAGGCCGGGGTCTCCCAGACGACCCGGACGCTGTCGGTATCGACGTTGCCGGCCTCGACCTCGTTCTCCCAGACGGTGTAGTTGAGGGCCCCGAGCTGATAGGCCCCGGTGGCCACCAGCGAGGCGGTGCGGCTGTGGTTGCCGCTGAAGCCGACCCGGGAGAAGACCTCCTCCGGGCCCTCGCCGAAGGCCTCGCGCAGGAAGTGCTCGGGCATCAGCCGTCCGGAGGTGGAGCCCTTGGAGCCGAAGGTGAAGGTCATGCCGCGCATGGCGTCGACCAGCCCGGCGCCTGCCTCCAGGCCCGTGCTCTCGTGGGCGATGAAGTAGGTCCGGAACTGGGCGTCCTCGACGCCCTGGGCCAGGGCCCGGGAGCCCGGCACTCGCTCGCGGGCCTGGACCCCGGAGAGGCCGCCGAACCAGGCCAGCTGCACCTGGTCGTTGCGGAAGGCGCTGACGGCGGCGGCATAGGACTTCACCGGCACGAAGCGCACCTCGACATCGAGCTGGTCCTCGAGATAGTCGGCGACCTTCTCGAAGCGCTCCTGCAGGCGGGTCTCGTCCTCGTCGGGGATGGCGGTGAACACGAAGGGCTCCGCGGCACCGGCCAGGGGGGCGGCCAGGGCCAATGCCAGGGTGAGAGAGAGGGCGAGGGTCAGGCGTCCGAGCATGGGGGCTCCTTACAGGAAAGGGGCGAGCAAGCCGACATGTTACCCAAAAGTCCGGGGCTTTCCGATCCAGCCACGCGCCGGCCTCAGCGCTCGCAGGTGCGAAAGCCGGCCAGGATATCCTGTCGGTCGGGCGTGAAGAAGTTGCGATAGCCGTTGTGGATCAGCCGCGAGCGGGTGGCCCAGGCCCCGCCGCGCAGCACCCGGCGGCCCTCGGCGAACCAGGGCGCCGAATAGTCGCGATAGAGGTCGGGTTCGAAGCCCGGGAAGGGGCCGAAGGGCGAGGCCGTCCACTCCCAGACGTTGCCCAGCATCTGGCGGCAGCCGAAGGCGCTGTCGCCCTCGGGCAGCGCCGCCACGTCGAGGCATCCCAGCTGCCAGCCGTCCAGGTTGGCGAGCCGACCGTCGGGAGGCGCCTCGCCCCAGGGGTGGCGGCGCTTGCCCGGGGCGAGCGATCGGCCGTCGGGGCCGGGCGCCCGGCTGGCGGCGACCTCCCACTCGGCCTCGCTGGGCAGGCGCCGGCCGGCCCAGCGACACCAGGCCTCGGCCTCGTGGAAGCCGACATGCACCACCGGCCGGTGAGGCGCCAGGGGCTGCCAGCGGTCGAAGCGGCGTTCCTCCCAGCCGCCGGCGGCGGCCTTGCGCCAGTACAGGGGCGCCTGCAGGTCGCGTCGCGCCCGCCATTCCCGGCCGGCCGGGCTCCACAGCTCGGGTCGGGCATAGCCATCGTCGTCGACGAAGGCGGCGAACTCGGCGTTGGTCACCGGCGCCCGGGCGATGGCGAAGGGGGCGACCTCCACCTCCATAGGCGGCTTCTCGTTGTCGAAGCGGAAGGGCACGGCGTCGTCGGAGCCCAGCCGGTGCCGTCCGCCGGGAACGGCGACATCGCCGGGCAAGGCCCCGGCCGGCGCGTCGAGGGGCGCCTGCCCCGGAGTCGGCGATCCCAGTGCGGGCGGCGGGTCGCCCAGGGTCTGGCGGGTATAGACGAAGGCCTCGCCGTGCATGTCCTCGTGCAGGGTGGTGAGCTGGTAGACATAGCTCTGGGCGGCACTGGCCAGGCCATCGGGCAGGCGCTCGAGCATGGCCCGCTGGACCCGGGCCAGGTAGTCCAGCGTCTCCTCGCGGGAGGGCAGGGGTAGCGCCCAACGCTCGTCGTGGGCGATGCTGCTGGAATCGAACAGCCGGTCGGCGCCGGCGAGCCGGTAGTCGGGCAGGCCATGGAGCCCGCGCAGGGCGAAATGATCATGGAAGTAGCCCAGGTGGCCGAGCTCCCACAGCGGCGGGTTGACGATGGACAGGCAGGGCCCCAGCTCGCGGATCTCGAGAAGATCCTGCATCAGTGCCAGGCTGCGGTCACGGGCATCGGTGAGCATCGCCGCCAGTTCGTCGGCGGCTCGGGGAGGAGTTGGCGGTGTGCTGAATGATGTGGAGGGCATGCTGACCTCGTCAAGGAGACTCCATGGCATTGAAGGTAGTCCTGATCACACCGGCCGGACGAGGATCGCGGGCCGGCAACCGGGCCACGGCGACCCGCTGGGCGCGACGCCTGCGCGAGCTGGGCTGCCGGGTGCGCCTGGCGGCGCCGGAGGGTGCCCCGGCCACCTGGCGCTTCCGAGGCCAGCCGCCGGACCTGCTGTTCGCCCTGCATGCCTGGCGCAGCCATGCGGCCATTCGTGCCTGTCGCGAGACCTTCGCCTGCCCGGTGATCGTGGTGCTGACCGGTACCGACGTCTACCGCTTCCAGCATAGCCACCCCGAGGTGTTCCTCGACAGTCTCGCGTCCGCGGATGTGCTGGTCGGCCTGCACGACTGCCTGGAGGAGGACCTGCCGACGCGCTTCCATCCGCGCCTGCGAATCGTGCACCAGTCGGCGCTGCCGCTGCCGTCACGGGCCCCGAGGCCCAATGAGCGCACCTTCGAGGTGCTGGTCGCCGGCCACCTGCGCGAGGAGAAGGATTCGCTGCGCACGGCCCTGGCCCTGCGCGACCTGCCGCCGACCTCGCGGCTGCGGGTGGTGCAGCTCGGCGGCGCCTGCAGCGACGACTGGGCCCGCGCGGCGCGCGACGAGATGGCCCGCAACCCGCGCTTCCGCTGGCTCGGCGACCGGCCCCGCTGGCGGGTACGTCAGTGGATGTCCCGCTCGCGGCTGATGGTGATCAGCTCGCGCATGGAGGGGGGCGCCAACGTGGTCAGCGAGGCCTGCGTGGCCGGCCTGCCGGTCGTGGCCTCCCGCATTCCCGGCAATCGCGGCCTGCTGGGCGAGGACTATCCCGGCTACTTTCCCGTGACCGATACCGAGGCCCTGCGCGACTGCCTGCTGCGCGCCGAGCGGGAGCCGGCGTTCATCGAGAGCCTGCGCCGTCACGTCCAGGCCCGGGCGCCGCTGTTCCGCGTCGAGGCCGAGCGGGAGGCCCTGGCCGGCGTGATCGCCGCCTGCGGCCTCTGAGTCCTCATTCCCTCAGCACGATGGGTTCCAGCGCCTCGCCGGCGTCCAGGACGCGGCCGATGATCGCGGCCTGGGGGTAGCCTTGGGCATGCAGGGCGGCGAGACAGGCCTCGACGCGTTCCGCCGGCACGCCGGCCAGCAGGCCGCCGGCGGTCTGGGGATCGAACAGCAGCGGGTAGCGCGGGTGTCCGACCCAGGATGCCTGGTCGCGAAGGGCCCGGCGCAGGCGCACGTTGGCCGGCTGCAGCGAGCTCAGGATGCCGGCGGCGACGGTCTCCTCGGCGCCCCCGAGGATCGGCAGGGCCGCCAGGTCGAGCTCGGCATCGACGCCCGAGGGGCGCGTCATCTCCACCAGGTGGCCGAGCAGGCCGAAGCCGGTGAGGTCGGTACAGGCGGTGGCCCCATGCTCGCGCAGGCAGGTCGCGGCCTCGCGGTTCGAGAGGCACATGCTCTCCAGCGCGGCATCGATCCAGCGCCCCTTGGCCCCCAGCCGGGCATGGGCGGCGAACAGGGTGCCCGTGCCGATGGGCTTGGTGAGGATCAGCGCCTGGCCGGGGCGCAGGCCGCCTTTCGTCAGGATGCTGTCGCTCAGGGCAGCGTCGCCCTCGGCGTCGATCAGGCCGTTGACGGCGAAGCCCAGGGCCAGCTCCTGGCCCTCGCCGGTATGGCCGCCGACCAGGGCGCAGCCGGCCGCATTGAGCACCTCGACGGCGCCGGCCATCATCTGGAAGACGGTATCCTCGACCTTGACCTCCAGGCCCTGGGGCACCGTGGCGACGGCCGTGGCGGTCTGGGCCTCGGCGCCCATGGCGAAGATGTCGCCCAGGGCGTGGTTGGCGGCCACCTTGCCGAACACATAGGGGTCGTCGATGAAGGCGCGGAAGAAGTCCACGGTATGCACCATGGCCTTGCCCGGCGGCACTCGGACCACGGCGGCATCGTCCGGGGCGTGCAGGCCCACCAGGACGTCCTCGCGTGCCACCGGTTGCAGGGTCGAGAGGGCGCGGGACAGGGTCGTGGCACCGACCTTGGCGCCGCAGCCACCGCAACGCATGGCGATGGCCGAGATGGCCTGGGCGTTTTCCTCCTCGTCGAGGGCCACCCGACTCGGCGCCCTCGCCCTCCCGGTGTCTTCCGCCATGGGCGGCAGGTCGTTGAAACGCGCCATGAAACGCCGGTCGATCCAGTTCTTCCAGCGCCAGACCCAGTCGCCGGCCAGGCACAGCTCGCCACGCGAGGCCACGGCGTGCCGATCGCCGGTGCCGATCAGCGCCAGCCACCGGGCCTGGGGGCGGTAGGGCTTCAGGGGGCGGCCGGTCACGGCGGCGCGCAGGTTGTCGGCCAGCGGACGACCCTGGCGCACGGCGAAGACGCCGGCCTTCTCACGGGGATGGTTGACCTGGTGGGCGATATCGCCGGCGGCGAAGATCCGCGGATCGCTCAGCGACTGCAGGGTGTCCCCGACCTTGATGAAGCCGTCGTCGTCGAGCTCGAGCCGGGTGTCGCGCAGCCAGCCGGCGCCGCCGGCGTTGGTCACCCAGACGATCTCGTCGGCCTCGTGCCAGCTGCCGTCGGCATCCTGCAGTCGGCCGGCGTCGACGGCGGTGATGTCGGTGCCGGTATGCACGGCGACGCCACGGGCCCGGAGGTGGTCCCGGAAATTCGCCCGGACACGGGCATTGTGGGTCGGCAGGAAGGCCTCGCCGCGGGTGAAGAGGGCAAAGGCCAGCTCGTCCGGGTCGCGACCCCGGTCGGCGAGCTCGCCGCGCAGCCGATGCTGCATGGCCAGCAGCAGCTCGACGCCGCCGGCTCCGCCACCGACCACGGCGATGCGGGTGGTGCCCGGGTGGTGGATGACGCGCTCGAGCAGCGTCTGCCAGCGGTCGTCGAAGCGATGGATGGGCTTGACCGGCACGGCGTGCTCCCCGGCCCCCGTGACCGTATCCACTCGCGGCGTCGAGCCGATGTTGATCGATAGCTGGTCGTAGGGCACCGGGGGCCGCGCGCGGCAGAGGACGCGCTGCCCCTCATGGTCGATGCCGATCGCCTCGTCGCGCAGGAAGCGCGCCCCGGCGTATTCCGCCAGGCGGCGCAGGTCGATATGCACCTCGTCATAGGCGTAGTGACCGGCGATGTAGCCCGGCAGCATGCCGGAGTAGGGGGTATGGGAGTCTCGACAGATCAACGTCAGCCGCACCCCGGGTTCGGGCCGCATGGCGAAACGCCGGAGCACGCCGACGTGGCTGTGGCCGCCCCCGACCAGCACGATATCGCGTAACACCGGTTGCTGCGGTTGCTGCATGCTCTGGCTCACTCTAGATTGAGGTGACGATCGCCTTGTCGGTCCAGTCTAGGAGCCTGTCGGACTTGACGCTGATCTGCTACGAAATCCGGGCTTTCGGCCAACTTCATTCGATCTATTTCGTTAAATGGCACGCTATTCGCCTCAATAGATCGATAAATTTGACTCGAAATCCGTCTTTCTCGCGACGATCGGTCAAATCCGCCAGGCTCCTGGAGCCATTCCGGCCATGGGGCGCCACCCTGGCGTTCGGGGGCGTGCCTGTCAGCCATTGCCAGCGAGGGTCGTCGATGTCCGCCACTGCCGTGCGCTTCCATGACCAGCATGTCGACGAGATGGGGCCCTCGTTTCGCGACGATACGATCGCCGGGCTGGGCCGGGAGCGCAAGCGCCTCTCGCCCAAGTATTTCTATGACGAGCGCGGTTCCCGGCTCTTCGAGGCCATCTGCCGTCAACCCGAGTACTACCTGACCCGCACCGAGGAGAGCATCCTGGCCTCGGCCGCCGAGGAGATCGCCGCCATCGTCGGGCCGGAGTCGCTGCTGGTCGAACTGGGCAGCGGGGCCAGTCGCAAGGTCAGGCTGCTGCTGGAGGCGGTGCGGCCGCGACGCTACCTGGGCATCGATATCTCGCGCGACTTCCTGCTCGAGAGCACCCGCCACCTGGCGGCGGACTACCCCTGGCTGGAGGTGCATGCCGCCTGGGGCGACTTCTCGCGTCGCCTGCGCTTGCCGAGCGGCGTCGAGGGGCGGCGGGTGGTGGCCTTCTTTCCCGGTTCGAGCATCGGCAATTTCGCGCCGCCCGAGGCCGAAGCCTTCCTCGCCGGCCTGCGACGGGCGTTGCCGGCGGGCAGCGGGGTGCTGATCGGGGTCGATCTGATCAAGGATCGGCGCACCCTCGAGGCGGCCTACAACGACGCCGCCGGGGTGACGGCGGCGTTCAACCTGAACCTGCTGGAGCGGATGCGTCGGGAGCTCGGGGCCGAGATCGAGCCGGCCGCCTTCCGCCACCTGGCGTACTACCACGAGGCCGCGTCACGCATCGAGATGCATCTGGTCAGTCGGCAGGCCCAGCTGGTGCGGGTGGCCGGGCGGCCCTTCCCCTTCGCCGCCGGCGAGACCCTGCATACCGAGAATTCCTGCAAGTACAGCGTGGCGGGCTTCCAGGCGCTGGCGCAGAGAGCCGGCTATCGGCCGACGGCGCTGTGGACCGATCGCCGGGCGCTGTTCAGCATCCATTACCTGGCGCTGGGCTGACACGACGCCCCCAGGGACGCGGCGTCCAGGGGGGCGGCCAATGACTCGATCTATTGCGAGGTGGCGGAGCGCATCATGTCCTCGAAGGTCATGGCGTCCTCGGGCAGTTCGAAGGTGGACGCCGCCGGCGACTCGTCGGAGAGCTCGGCGATGCGAAAGCGGTCGCCGAAGCGCAGCATGCCGAGGCCGCGCTCCTCGAGGGTGGTGGCGATGGGGTCGGGCTCGCCGGTCATGGACTGCTGGTAGGCGTGGAAGGAGGCCATCAGCTCCCGGACCTGGGGGTTCTCGCTGAGCACCATCTCGTCGTCATGGGCGCTGCCGGCCTTGTCGGTCCACTGCAGGCGGTAGACCTCGCCCTCGAGACCGGCGATGGTCTCCGTCTCGCCGGTGGCCTCCAGGGCATCGACGGCGCTGGCCTGCTGGCTGGCGATGCCGGCGCTGGCCTGGTCGCCGCCCATGTTCTCCGCCATCTCGCGGAGCCTGGCCATGTCCATGACCATCGTCTGGCCCTGCATCTGGCTGACCATGTAGCCCTTGCCGTCCTTGAGCAGCATGAAGCCCGCCTGGGCCTGCTGGGGGAAGTCCATGCGCAGGTCGTCGCCCGCCCAACTGACCTCCATGGTGGCACCGCCCTGGTCGGAGCGGGTCTCCAGTGTGGCCTGTCCATCGGCGAGGACGGGCAGCGAGGCGGCCAGCAGCAGGCCGGTCACGAGGTGTCGCATGTGGGGATCTCCCTCTGTTTCGAATCCATGAAGATCTCGAATCCATGAAGGCCGGCAGTCGCATGCGTGCCGGCCCTTATCCTGGTCCGTTCGGACGGGGCGGCCGAGGGCTCAGGGTGGGGTGAGCTGGGGGTCGATGGTCCGGCGCAGCGTCTGGAGCTCGTCGAGGGTGAGCTGCTCGAGACGACCGGAGAGGAGGTCGCTGATCTTCTGCATCGGGATGCCGGCGCGGCGAGCGATGTCGCGGTTGCCCAGATCCGATACGGCGATCAACCGGGTAATGATGCGCATGAGGCGAGTGCGTTGTTCCAGATCCCTGACATCGAGGTCAGGGCACCTTCGCGGAGGGTCGAGGAGTTCCGCGGCGGTCGAGGGGCTTGCCGTGCTCATGATGCTCCAAGGGACAGAATCGACGGCTACAGCATGCAGCCTTTTTCCTGGTTTCGCCAGTGTCGAGACGGGGGGATCGAGCGGCGGCGAAGCCGGGGCGCCGTAAGGCGCTGTATGACGGGCCTTGTTTATCAGTATAGAGTGATTAATGCGACCAAAGTGGGGGTTACCCGCCCGGAAAGTCGACTTGTCGGTGGGCGATGGAGTGGTCTACTTTGTCGATACTTTTGATGAAAGTTGTAATTTTCACAAAAAATCAAACTCGCTGATGAGAGGGAAGTGACATGAACGAGACGTCGCCCACGGAGACGCACCTGACGCGGGTGCTGGCCCGCAAGGATGTGCTGGCCCTGGCCTTCGGCGCCATGATCGGCTGGGGGTGGATCGTGCTGACCGGCAGCTGGATCCAGTCCGCCGGCAGCCTCGGCGCCATCACCGCCTTCCTGCTCGGCGGGGTGGTGATCGTGCTGGTGGGCCTGACCTATGCCGAGCTGGCCTCGGCGATGCCCCAGGTGGGTGGCGAGCATGTCTACAGCTATCGCGCCATGGGGCATTTCGCCTCCTTCCTGTGCACCTGGGCGATCACCCTGGGCTATGTCAGCGTGGTGGCCTTCGAGGCCGTGGCCTTGCCCACCGTGGTGGAGCATCTCTTCCCGGACTATGCGGTCGGTCAGCTGTGGACCATCGCCGGCTGGGACGTCAAGGCCACCTGGGTGGCGGTCGGGGTGGCCGGGTCCGTGGCGATGATGGCGATCAACTACCTCGGCGTGCGCACCGCCGCCCTGGTGCAGAAGGTGGTCACCCTGCTGATCCTGGCGGTCGGCATCATGTTCATCACCGGGGCGCTGTTCGAGGGCAGCACCGCCACCATGGATCCGCTGTTCAACGTCGAGCAGGGCGTGATCGGCGGCATCATGACGGTGATCATCATGGTGCCCTTCATGTTCGTGGGCTTCGACGTCATTCCCCAGGCCGCGGAGGAGATCAACCTGCCGTTCCGGGAGATCGGCCGGGTGCTGATGATCTCGGTGATCCTGGCGGTGTTCTGGTACGCCTTCATCATCCTCGGCACCGCCCTGATGCTCGACCCCGCGGCCCTGGCCGAGAGCTCCCTGGCGGTGCCGGATGCCATGCAGGCGGCCTTCCAGGCGCCCTGGGCCGGCAACCTGATGATCCTGGCCGGCATCGCGGGCATCATCACCAGCTGGAATGCCTTCTACATCGGCGGCTCCCGGGCCATCTACGCGCTGGCGCACTCCGGCATGCTGCCGGCCTTCCTCGCCAGGCTGCATCCCCGGCACCGCACGCCCACCAATGCCATCCTGCTGATGGGCCTTCTCTCCAGCATCGCGCCCTTCTTCGGTCGGCCGGCGCTGGTCTGGCTGGTGGTCGCCGGCGGCCTGGGCATCGTCATCGCCTACCTCTTCGTGTCGCTGTCCTTCGTGATGCTGCGCCGGCGTGAGCCGGACCTGCCGCGCCCCTTCCGGGTGCGTCGCGGCAAGACCGTCGGCGCGCTGTCGGTGATCCTGTCGCTGGCGCTGGTCGGCATGTACCTGCCCGGCAGCCCCTCGGCGCTCTCCACCATCGAGTGGGCCATGTTCGCCGGCTGGATGCTGCTCGGCCTGGCGCTGTACGGCTGGTCGCGGGCCCGCTATGGCGTGGCCTACAGCGACACCATGATGCAGCGCGAGCTGGCCGGCGCCGAGTCCGGCGCGGGACGCTGAGCGTCGCCATCGGCTCCGCCAGTTCCGAGCCCCGGCCCGTCAGGGCCGGGGCTGTTGCCGGGGCGCCGCCCCCGCCAGCATCGGGCGCTCGGGTTCATGACATCACCTCATCAACAGCCCGGAAGAAAAATCGATATGTCTCGCTGATTGACCCGCTCAGACTCGACCATTGCCTACAATAAATAATTGGCGCAATGACATCCTTGGCGATCGGCAATGTCACCCGGCCAAGCCTCCTGGGGCTTCCGGAGTCGTACGCCTCGATGTCCCGGCCAGACAACAGGAGGCAATCATGAGCACAGCCAACCGCGGCGTCGTCTACAAGGGCCCGGGAGAGGTCGCCGTCGAATCCATCGCCTATCCGGAACTCGCCCTCGGCAACCGCAAGTGCCAGCACGGCGTGATCCTCAAGGTGGTCACCACCAACATCTGCGGCAGCGACCAGCACATGGTGCGCGGCCGCACCACCGCGCCCCCCGGCCTGGTGCTGGGCCACGAGATCACCGGGGTGGTCATCGAAGCCGGCCGCGACGTCGAATTCATCCGCCCGGGCGACCTGGTCTCGGTGCCGTTCAACATCGCCTGCGGCCGCTGCCGCAACTGCAAGGCCGGCCAGACCGGCATCTGCCTCAACGTCAATCCGGCGCGTCCCGGCGCCGCCTACGGCTATGTCGACATGGGCGGCTGGGTCGGCGGCCAGACCGAATACGTCATGGTGCCCTACGCCGACTTCAACCTGCTGAAGTTCCCGGACGCCGACCAGGCCATGGAGAAGATCAAGGACCTGACCCTGCTGTCCGACATCTTCCCCACCGGCTTCCACGGCTGCGTCACCGCCGGCGTCGGCCCGGGCTCCACCGTCTACATCGCCGGCGCCGGCCCGGTGGGCCTGGCCGCCGCGGTCTCCGCCCAGCTGCTGGGCGCCGCCTGCGTGATCGTCGGCGACATGATCGAGGAGCGCCTGGCCCAGGCCCGCAGCTTCGGCTGCGAGACCCTCGACCTGACCCAGGACGGCGACATGGCCGACAAGATCGAGGCGATCCTCGGCGAGCGCGAGGTCGATGCCTTCGTCGACTGCGTCGGCTTCGAGGCCCATGCCTGCGGCCACAACCACGGCAAGGAGGCGCCGGCCAACGTGTTGAACTCCGCCATGTCGCTGACCCGCGCCGGCGGCCAGATCGGCATCCCGGGGCTGTACGTGACCGAGGACCCGGGCGCGGCCGACGAGGCGGCCAAGCACGGTGCGCTGAGCATGCGCTTCGGCCTCGGCTGGGCCAAGTCGCATTCCTTGCATACCGGCCAATGCCCGGTGATGCAGTACCACCGGCCGCTGATGCAGGCGATCCTGTTCGACAAGGTCAAGATCGCCGATGCGGTCAACGTCCAGATGATCACCCTGGACGAGGCGCCGCAGGGCTATGCCGACTTCGATGGCGGCGCGGCCAAGAAATTCGTCATGGACCCCCACGGCAGCGTGGCGGCTTGAAAGGACCGGCTGGCGGCGCGGCGAGCCGGTTCGGGGGATCGACCCCCGCGGCAGCGTCGCCGCCTGATCGAGCCTTGAATCGAACGGCCTCGCTCAGCAATGAGCGAGGCCGTGTTCATTCTGTTGATCTCGATCAGCCTCTTTCGCTCGCTGCTCCGGGAGCCGGTCCCTCAGCAGCAGCCCTCCGAGACGGGGCCCGGCCACAGGCTCTGAGCCATTGGCGAGAACGCTCTCACGCCCACCAACGAGGCCCGGCCAATGCCGGGCCTCGTTTCGTTGGCTCCCGCCTGTTGGGTCATGCCGTTGTGTTGATGTTTTATAAAAATGTAGATATTTTATGAGACATCGATGCTCGAGACCATGGAGACCCCCGATGACCGCGCTGACTCGCCTTCCCGACACCGCCATGCCGCTGCCCGCCGACCTCCAGGGCTTCACCCTGGCGCCGTCCCCTCAGTCGCCGCGGCTGCTGCGGCTGACCGTCTCACGGCCGGTGGTCGAGGCCTTCCTGGCCGCCGTGGTCGACTGGCCCGTCCAGGCCCTGGAGTACAAGTCCATGCTGCGCTTCCGGGTGGCCAGGATCCTCGACGACCTGTGCGGCAATACCCTGCAGCCGGTGCTGATCAATACCCTGGTGGATCGCGAGACGGGCGGCCTGCAGGTCACGCCCGAGGGCCTCGATGACGTCGAGCAGGCCGACGAGATGGTCAAGTTCGCCACCGCCGTGGCTCACCTGATGGGACGCTCCAACTTCGATGCCATGAGCGGCCAGTACTATGCGCGCTTCGTGGTCAAGAACGTGGACGCCTCGGACAGCTACCTGCGCCAGCCGCATCGGGTGATGGAACTGCACAACGACGGCACCTTCGTCGAGCAGGACACCGACTACGTGCTGATGATGAAGATCGACGAGCAGCACATGCAGGGCGGCGACTCGTTGCTGCTGCACCTGGACGACTGGGAGGACCTGTCGCGCTTCCACCGCCATCCGCTGGCGCGTCGCGAGATGCGCTGGATCGCGCCGCCCAGCAAGAACGTCGCGCGGGATGTCTTCCACCCGGTGTTCGACGTCGACGTCGAGGGGCGGCCGATCATGTCCTATATCGATCAGTTCGTGCAGCCTCGGGACTTCGAGGAGGGCAACTGGCTGTGCGATCTCTCCGAGTCCCTGGAGGGGAGCCCGGCGATCCTCTCGGTGCCCAACCCGGTGGGCAGCTTCCTGTTGATCAACAACCACTTCTGGTTGCACGGCCGGGATCGCTTCACGCCGCATCCGGAACTGCGCCGGGAGCTGATGCGACAGCGTGGCCACTTCACCCACGCCAGGACGCTGCGCGAACCGTGTCGGCGGTGAGGCGCCATGCCCCGGCCGATGGGTTACCCTGACGAGGCCACGCCGTCACCACAGGCGTGGCCGTCGCATCAGAACAACGAGGACGGCATGTACGATTTCATCATCATCGGCGGCGGAATCCTGGGCATGTCCACCGCCATGCAGCTCAAGCAGGCCTACCCGGATCGCCGCATGCTGGTGGTGGAGAAGGAGGCCGGCGCGGCTCGCCACCAGACCGGTCACAACAGCGGCGTGATCCATGCCGGCGTCTACTACACGCCGGGCAGCCTCAAGGCCCGCTTCTGCCTGGCCGGCAACCGCGCCACCCGGGAGTTCTGCGATGCCCACGACATCGCCTACGACATCTGCGGCAAGCTGCTGGTGGCCACCAATGCCCTGGAGAGGCAGCGCATGAAGGCGCTGTGGGAGCGCACCGCCGCCAATGGCCTGGAGCGGGAATGGCTGGAAGCCGAGGCGCTCGCCGAGCGCGAACCCAATATCACGGGCATCGGCGGCATCTTCGTGCCCTCCAGCGGCATCGTCAACTTTGCCGCCGTGACCCGGGCCATGGCCGCCGAATTCGAGCGGATGGGCGGCGAGATCCGCTACGGGGCCGAGGTCACCGCCCTGGAGGAGCGTCGCCGGGAGGTGGTGGTGACCACCGGCGCCGGCGAGTTCACCGGTCGTTACCTGGTGACCTGCTCGGGACTGATGGCCGACCGGGTGGTGCGCATGCTGGGCCAGGATCCCGGCTTCACCATCTGCCCGTTCCGCGGTGAGTACTACCGGCTGCCCGCGCGGCACAACGACATCGTCAACCATCTGATCTACCCCATCCCGGATCCCGCCATGCCATTTCTCGGCGTGCACCTGACGCGGATGATCGACGGCTCCGTCACCGTCGGCCCCAACGCCGTGCTGGCCTTCAAGCGCGAGGGCTATCGCAAGCGCGATGTCTCGCCCCGCGACCTGGCGCAGATGCTCACCGACCCAGGCATCCTCAAGGTGCTGGGGCGCAACCTGCGCCCCGGCCTCGCCGAGATGAAGAACTCGCTGCACAAGCGGGGCTATCTGGAGCTGGTGCGCAAGTACTGCCCGAGCCTCGCCCTCGACGACCTGGGCGACTATCCCGCCGGGGTCCGCGCCCAGGCGGTCTCCCGGGACGGCAGGCTGGTGGACGACTTCCTGTTCGTGAACACCCCGCGCACGGTGAACGTGGGCAATGCGCCATCGCCGGCGGCCACCTCGGCGATCCCCATCGGCGCGCATATCGTCGAGAGGGTGAAGCAGCAGCTCGGAGACTGAGGCTTCTCGACGCCGGCGGCCTCCTCGCTTCGGGGACCGCCTGGTGTGCCGCCATGGGATCCGCTTCCGGCACGGTGACAGGGCGGGCGAAGCCCCCCGGCGCGGGCCAGGGCGCGAGGTCGCGGTCGAGGCCTATCCCGGGTGGTCGGCCGATGGCGCAACGCGCTTCAGGATATGCTCGGCCATCCCCTTCGCCAGCTCATCCTCGCCGCAGAAGATGCAATCGACGGCCTCCCTGGCCAGCAGGCTGGCGTCGTCTTCGCTCTGGGCGCGTACCGCCACTTCGATGTCGGGATTCAGCGCTCTCGCCGTCCCGGTCATCTGATGCACGTCGAGAGTATCGGAAATGGCGATGACCAGCATGGCGGCACGGGCGATGTGCGCCTGTATCAGCACGGATGGCTCGGCGGCGTTTCCCGATACGGCCGCGATATCCTGCCGGCGCAGCGCTTCCACCAGTTCCCGGTTCTGTTCGACCACGACGAACGGGATACCCCGTCGGCCCAGCGCCTCACCGATCTGTCGGCCGACGCGGCCATGACCGACCAGCACCACTTGTCCCTCGAGGTAGCGATCTTCGGTCGACAGGGGGAGCTCGGCGAAGGGGTCCTGGCGTTGATCCAGTTGACGGGCCAGGCGGGAATTTTCCAGCACCTTGTTACGCAGCGGCTCGATCAGGCCGAAAATCATGGGATTGAGCGCGATCGAGATCAAGGCGCCGGCCAGGATCAGGCTCTGTCCTTCGGCGGTGAGGAGACCCAGTGACATGCCGAGGCCGGCCAGGATGAAGGAAAATTCCCCGATCTGGGCGAGGCTGGCCGCCACCGTGAAGGCCGTGCTGAGTGGATAGTGAAAGGCGGTGACCAGCAAGGCGGCGGCGACGGACTTGCCGATGATGATGATGGCCACGACGCCGATCACGCGAAGCGGGCTGTCGATCAGCACCCCAGGCTCGAACAGCATGCCCACGGAGACGAAGAACAGCACCGCGAAGGCATCACGCAACGGCAAGGATTCTTCCGCCGCCCGGTGGCTGAACGTCGATTCCCGCATGACCATGCCGGCGAAGAAGGCGCCGAGCGCGAAGGAAACGCCAAAGAGTTCGGCGGCACCGAAGGCGATGGTGATCGCCGCCGCAATGACGGCAAGCGTGAACAGCTCCCGGGAGCCTGTCCGGGCCACCAGCCACAGCACCCAGGGCATGACGCGGCGTCCCACGATCAACATCAAGGCCACGAAGGCGCCGACCTGCAGGAACGTCAGGCCCAGGGTCCGCCAGAGGGGAGACTGGAGGGAGCCGTCTGTCTCGGTACCGCCGAGCATCCCGGCCAAGGGGGGGAGCAGCACCAGCACCACCACCATGGCCAGGTCTTCCACGACCAGCCAGCCGACCGCAATGTAGCCATTCATCGACGCGAGGATCCCGCGGGCTTCCAGCGCCTTGAACAGTACCACCGTGCTGGCCACCGACAGCGAGAGGCCGAACACCAGGCTACTACCGAGCCCCAGCCCCAGGCCCCTGCGAGCGCCATGCCCAGGAGCGTCGCCACCGTCATCTGGGCAATGGCACCCGGCAGTGCCACGTGCTTGACCGAGAGCAGGTTATCCAGGGAGAAGCGCAGGCCTACGCCGAACATCAGCAGCATGATGCCCAACTCGGCCAGCTGACTCGCGGTAGCCATGTCGGCCACGTAGCCCGGTGTCGCCGGCCCGATGGCGATGCCTGCCAGGAGATAACCCAGCAGAGCGGGAAGCTTCAATTTGTCGGCGAGGATGCCGAGCACCAGGGCGAGACCCAAGCCTGCGGCCAACGTCGTGATGAGTGTCGTGTCGTGGGGCATGGATCCTGCGTCGCTGTGATGGCCGTTGGTTGGGCGTCAATTCGACTCATGTCCTCGAATGTCCAGGCTGGACCAGTATATGTCCAATCCTTCGGTGGCGACTCGCCCCCGCGGCTCGCCGCACGAGCCGGGATGGGTCGGTTTTTTGCCGAAAGTATTAGGGAACGTAGAAATATTACCTGGCCCCGACGTCGGGGGGCTGCTAGCGTCTTTCCTGGCGGCGAGCGAAAGCCTCGTCCATAACAAGGACAACGCCTTACCGATTCGCGACGGAGGATCCTTCATGCGAGCACTCAAGTATGCCCTGGCGGCCTCACTGCTGGTGGCGGCCCCCGCGGCCCTGGCCCAGCAGCAGCTGTCCATCGCCACCGGCGGTACCGGCGGCACCTACTACCCCTATGGCGGTGGCCTGGCCGAGCTGATCGGCGAGCACGTCGAGGGCTACGACGCCGTGGCCGAGGTCACCGGCGCCTCGGTGGAGAACATGGGGCTGGTCTGGCGCGGCGACTCCGACCTGGCGCTGGCCCTGGCCGATACCGTCTACCAGGCCTATAACGGCACCGGCGACTTCGAGGGCCGCCAACTGGAGAACATCCGTGCGCTGGCATCGATCTACCCCAACGCCGTGCAGATCGTCACCCTGGCGGATTCCGGCATCGAGTCGCTGTCCGACCTCGAGGGCAAGACGGTCTCGGTGGGCGCGCCGGGCAGCGGCACCGAGCTCAATGCCCGGGCGGTGCTGGAGTCCAACGGCATCACCTACGACGACATCGATGCGCGCCGGCTCAACTTCAACGAGACCGCCGATGCCATCCGCGACGGCGACATCGACGCCGGCTTCTGGAGCGTCGGCCCGCCCACCAGCTCGATCCTCAACCTGGCCACCACCCGCGACATCCGGCTGATCGGCCTGACCGAGGAGGAGATCGCCAACGCCCAGGCCGAGTCGCCGGTATTCGCCGCCTACCAGCTCAAGGCCGGGCTCTACGAGGGCATGGAAGAAGCGGTGCAGACCATCGGCATCCCCAACGTGCTGGCGGTGAGCAGCGAGATGGACGAGGAGCTGGCCTACCAGATCACCAGGACGCTGTTCGAGCAGACCGACCAGCTGATCGCCATCCACCCGGCGGCCAACGACACCACCGTCGAGTTCAGCGTCGAGTCCACGCCCATCGCCTTCCATCCCGGCGCGCTGCGCTACTACGAGGAAGTGGGCGCCGAGATCGCCGACCGTCAGCGTCCCTGAGTGACGTCGACATGTCGCTGCTGACCCGGGGGCGGGCCGCCTGGCTCGCCCCCTGGCTGTGGTGCATGCTGGGGATCGCCTCGCCGGCCCTGGCCGATGCCGGGTGTCCGACCCACGAGCTGCGGGTCCGCGATGCCCAGGGCCAGGCCCTGGTACGGCTGCCGATGCCGGAAGGGGCCGGCTGGTGCCTGGCCTGGAACCACTCCGTGGAGGGCTTTCCCGTTCACGACTGCTATCGCAACCGGGGCGGGCACATGGTGCTCGTGCGCAGCCACCTGCCGGACTTCGCCGCCGGCCTGGATCACATTCCGGGGCGTGGCCGCCAGGTCTCCGATGGGGAGGGCGGCTACTGGATCGAGGAGATCGACGAGCCGGTACCCGGTGATCACTACCGCCTGCGGGTGGGCACCAGACGCGTCGATCATCGCCTGGTGCGCCACGGCGAGCCGAGCCTGGCGGCCCTGCTGGACGGGGCCCGGGACTGCGGTGCGGGGCGCTACGCCGACGTATCGGCGGCCCCGGTGGTGGTGAGCCTGAGCGAGCGGGCCGCCAATGCGCGCGTGACGGTGTCATTGGAAGCCCTGGAAACTGCGAATCCCTGACCGGATATCCCATTTGCGAGAGACGCGAGAGAGACGCCCATGAGCGAAGCGGGTCCTTCCCCCATCGTCCCCGGTAGCCAGGCGCCGCACTCGCGCCCGGTGCTGTGGCTGATCAGCCTGGTGGCCGTGACGCTGTCGCTGTTCCAGCTGTATTCCGCCGGCATCGAGCCGCTGGGCCTGTTCTACCAGCGCAGCATCCACCTGGCGCTGATCATGATGCTGGCCTTCCTGATGTTTCCGGTCTTCGGCCCCCGGCACCGACGGGGACTGGTCGGCGGGGCGATCGACCTGGTGTTCTTCGCCGGGGCGGTGATCACCGGCGGCTACCTGGTGCTGTACCTCGACGAGATCATCAACCGTGCGGGCTTCTGGAGCCGGACCGACATCGTGATCGGCTGCATCGCCACCGTTACCGTGCTCGAGGCGAGCCGGCGGGCGGTGGGGCTCGGCATGACGATCATCGGCATCCTGGCCATCCTCTACGCCTTCGCCGGACCCCGCGGCGAGCTGCCCTGGCTCGGCCAGTTCCTGCCCGGCATCCTCGAGCACCGCGGCTACAACCTGGATCGCCTCGTCGGCCAGCTGTACCTGGGCCAGGAGGGCATTTTCGGCCTGCCCATGGGCGTGGCGGCCACCTATATCTTCATCTTCGTGCTGTTCGGCGCCTTCCTCGAGATCACCGGCGCCGGCAAGTTCTTCATCGATCTGGCCTATGCCGCCACCGGGCGGCAGCGCGGCGGGCCGGCCAAGGCCGCGGTCATCGCCTCGGCCGGCATGGGCTCGATCTCCGGCAGCGCCATCGCCAACGTGGTGACCACCGGGGCCTTCACCATCCCGCTGATGAAGCGCCTGGGCTACAAGCCCCACCAGGCCGGCGGCATCGAGGCGGCCGCCTCCACCGGCGGCCAGATCATGCCGCCGCTGATGGGGGCCGGCGCCTTCCTGATCGCCGAGTACACTCGCATGCCCTACCTGGACGTGGTCAAGGTCAGCATCCTGCCGGCGATCATGTACTTCTCCACCGTCTACTTGTTCGTGCACATCATCGCGCTCAAGCAGGGCATGCAGGGCATGACTCGGAGCGAGCTGCCGCAGATGCGCGACGTCATGGGCGCCGGCTGGCACTTCCTGCTGCCGCTGGCGGTGCTGGTCTGGCTGCTGGTGATGAACATGTCGCCGATGCGGGTGGGCTACTACGCCATCCTCACCATGCTGGCGGTGGCGGCGGCTCGCTTCGCCGTGTGGTTCCTGTTCATCGCGCCGCGCGAGGGCCAGCGGGTGACCGGCGAAACCCTGCGAGAGGCGGTGAAGAGCGGGCTGGTCAAGCTGGTCGGCGGCCTGGAACTCGGGGCCCGCAATGCGGTGGCGGTGTCGATGGCCTGTGCCGTGGCGGGGATCATCGTCGGGGTGGTGGGCCTGACCGGCCTGGGGCTCAAGTTCTCGGCGATGATGATGGCCTTCTCCGGCGGCAACCTGCTGCTGGCGCTGGTGATGGTGCTGCTGGCCAGCCTGGTGCTGGGCATGGGGCTGCCGGTGACCGCCAGCTACATCGTGCTGATCGTGCTGGTCGGCCCGGCCTTGACCGCGGAGTTCGGGGTGCCGCTGCTGATCGCCCACCTGGTGGTGTTCTGGTACTCCCAGGATTCCAACGTCACCCCGCCCATCGCGCTGGCCGGCTTCGCCGGGGCGGCCATCGCCGGGGCCAAGCCCATGGACACCGGCTTCCAGGCCTGGAAGTTCGCCAAGGGGCTCTACCTGATCCCGCTGTTCATGGTCTTCAACCCGGAGATCATCATGGGCGGGCCCTTGCCGCTGCTGGTGTGGAGCGCGCTGACCGCCTTCCTGGCGCTGGGCGCCTTCGCCGCGGCCCTGGAAGGCTATCTGTTCACGCGGATGTCGGCACCGGTGCGGCTGGTGCTGCTGCCGGCCATCGTCGCGGTCTTTTATCCGAGCCTCGTCGCCGAGGTAGTCGGGGCGGCGGTGATGGCGCTGGCGCTTGTCGGCAACTGGCTGGCCAGCCGGCGGGAGGTGGTGGCCGCCGGCTAGCCTCGCCGGTGCGGCCACGCACAGGCCCCGCCCCGAGGTCCGGGCGGGGCCTGATCATAGGCGGGCCTACTGGGTCGCGGTGGTCGTGTCGCCTTCACTCGGGGTGGCGGGCTCCTGCATCTCGGTGGCCTGCTCGTCGATCGCCTCCATGCTCTCGCCGGAGGCCTCGTCGGCGGTGTCGCTGGACGCGCCGGCCGCGTCATCGGACTGGAGCATGTCCTGCTGCGCTTCCTGCAGGTTCTCGTCACCGGCGGCCTCGCTGGTCACCGGCTCCAGCACCAGGGTGATGGGGCCCTGCTCGGCGTCGGGGCCGACCTCGACCGTGTGGCGCTCCTTGGTGGTCCAGCGCAGGTTGTCGTCGCCATCGCGCAGGGTCGCCTGCAGGATGTGGGCGTGGTCGGCGGTCACGGCCGAGACATCGTAGTCGAGGGCGAACTCGACGGGCTCACCGTCCTCGGGCGTCACCGTGGTCTCGGTGATCACGGTGGCGGGGGCATCCGCCTTGGCCACTTCCCGCAGGCTCACCGTCACCTCGGCCTCTTTCGGCAGCGGGGTCTCGGTGGCGGCGAATTCCAGCATGCCCTGCAGGGTCTGGCTGGCCTGCTGTTCGGCCTCCTCGGGCTGCTCGGCCTGGCTGGTGGTCTCTTCCTGGGGCTGCTCGGCCTGGCTGGTGGTCTCTTCCTGGGGCTGCTCGGCCTGGCTGGTGGTCTCGTCCTGGGCGGCCTGCTCGGTGTCCTCACCGTTGTCGCAGCCGGCCAGGGCCAGGGTGCCCGTGAGGGCGGCAGCAATGAAAAGATGGCGTTTCATGGTCGTTCTCCTTCGGCACGGTGTCCTTGTGGACGATATCCATGTGGATAGGGTAGGTCGCGTTCCCGGTGACCGCTTGACCATGACCCTAGCAAGCCAATGCGCAGGAAGGGTGAAACCTGCTGTCGCCCGACCGCGACGCTTCCCGGCGACGACGCCCCCGTGCCGCCGGGCGTCGGGGAGAGGTAGGCGCCGCACGGCTCTGCTAGAATAGCGGCCTTCCAATTTGTCACCCGCCCGCGGCACCGACCGCGGGCGGCGTCATTGCCCGTTCTCGAGGAGCCCTGGATGCCTGCATCGAACGAGTCGCCACGCGTCGGCGTGATCATGGGGTCGAAGTCCGACTGGCCGGTCATGGAGCATGCCGTCGGCATGCTCGAGCGCCTCGGCGTGCCCTACGAGACCCGCGTGGTCTCGGCCCACCGCACCCCGGACCTGCTGTTCGACTATGCCAAGTCCGCCGCCGAGCGCGGCCTCTCGGTGATCATCGCCGGGGCCGGCGGGGCCGCCCACCTGCCCGGCATGGTGGCCTCCCAGACGGCGCTGCCGGTGCTCGGCGTACCGGTGGAGTCCAAGGCCCTGAAGGGGCTGGATTCGCTGCTCTCCATCGTGCAGATGCCCGGCGGCATCGCCGTGGGCACCCTGGCCATCGGCAAGGCCGGCGCCACCAACGCCGGGCTGATGGCGGCCCAGATCGTCGGGCTGCAGGACGACGGCGTGCGTGCCGCCGTCGAGGCGTTCCGCGCCGAGCAGACCCGGACGGTGCTGGACAATCCCGATCCGCGTCCCAATCCCTGATCGAGAGACGAGTGAGGAAGCCAAGATGAAAATCGGCGTACTGGGGGCCGGCCAGCTCGGCCGGATGCTGGCCCTGGCGGGCTATCCGCTGGCCAACCGCTTCACCTTCCTCGACACCACCGGCCACCCCAGCGCCGGGATCGGCGAGGTGATGATCGACACCGACCGGCGCCACCTCGAGGAATTCCTCGAGCGCGTCGACCTGGTCACCTACGAGTTCGAGCACCTGCCGGTGTCGCTGGTCCAGGCCATCGAGGAACACAAGCCCGTGCACCCCTCCAGCGAGGCGATCCGGGTCTGCCAGAACCGTGCCGAGGAGAAGGCGCTGTTCGACCGCCTGGGCATCCCCACCCCGGCCTATCGCCTGGTGGAGAGTGCCGAGGCGCTGGAGGCCGCGGCCCGGGAGCTGGGCACGCCGGTGGTCGCCAAGTCGGTGACCGAGGGCTACGACGGCAAGGGCCAGGCGGTACTAAAGGACCCGGCCGAGGCCGCCGACGCCTGGCATGCCATCAACCATCCGCGGCTGATCGTCGAGGCCTTCGTCGACTTCGTGCGCGAGGTGTCGATCATCGCCGTGCGCGGCCGCGACGGCGAGGTGGCCTTCTACCCGATGGCCGAGAACGTCCACGTCGATGGCATCCTGCGCTACTCGGTGGCGCCCCTGCCCGACCTCGACGCGGCCATCCAGCAGACCGCCGACGGCTATATCCGCGCGCTGCTCGACGAGCTCGACTACGTGGGGGTGCTGACCCTGGAGCTTTTCCAGACCCGTGACGGCGGCCTGATGGCCAACGAGATGGCGCCCCGGGTCCACAACTCCGGGCACTGGACCATGGACGGCGCCGTGACCAGCCAGTTCGAGAACCACCTGCGGGCCATCCAGGGCCTGCCGCTGGGCGACACCGCCGCACGGCTGCCGACCTGCATGGTCAACGTCATCGGCCGGGAGGGCGACCCGGCTGAGCTGCTCGCGATCGAGGACGCCCACCTGCACCGCTACGACAAGAGCGAGCGAGCCGGCCGCAAGCTCGGCCATGTCAACCTGGTGGCGCCGACCCATGACGCCCTGCTGGAGAAGGTCCGGGCCTGCGCGGCCCTGTTGCCCGACGCGCCGGAGCCCCGCTTCAGCTTCGAGGAGTGACGGCCACGGGCCACTGGAAGGCCGGCCATTCGGGTTCGCTCCCGGCATCCCCCCGGCGTCACTCTGCTAGGGTTGTTGAAAGGCAACTGCTGGTGCGGCCGGGAGGCGGCCGAACACGCCGACCATGCCGGGGGGTTACATGGAGCTGCTCCTATTCTTCGTCATCCTGATCCTGAGCCTCGGCGCCGGCCTGCTGCTGCAGTGGTGGCCGAGCCGCCATCATCCCATGCCCACCTACCCGCAACGTGCGCCCTTTCTGGGCGGTGGCCTGCCGGATACCCATGCCTGGAGCCGCTTTCACGTCCGCTATTATCCCATGGCCCTGCTGCTCATCGCCTTCGAGATGGAGATGATGTTCATGTACCCCTGGGCGGTGGTCTATGTGGCGCAGGGCATGAAGGCGGTGATGGAAATGGGCATGTTCCTGGCCATCCTGTCCGTGGGCATCCTCTATGGCTGGCGCGAGGGGGTGTTTAGATGGCAGTGAGCTGGCTGGCGCGCCTGGCGGCCTGCGCCCCGGTACCGGTGTTTCCCGCCCTGGGGATGCGGGGCGAGGAGGCCCTTTACCGGCTGGCGTTGAGCCCCGAAATCAAGCTGGTGGATTCCCCGCGTCATGCCTCGCTGCTGCTGGTGGCCGGGGGGGTGCCACCGTCCATGCAGCAAGCGTTGCGGCGGGTGCATGATCAATTTCCCGCGCCTTTTACCACGCTCTGGTACCGCAGTACGCCGCTGGTGGAGTTGCCTCGGGCGGCGGTGACAACGGTGGATTCTCTGGATGCGCTGCCTGGGGCGCTGGTGGAGAGCCATGGCAGCCTGCTGAGAAACACCGTCGGTCACTCGCCCCGCCTGTTGCCGGACGCGCCGCCCCATCCCTGGCAAGGCCTGGGGGACGACGGCCATGGCGGAGAGGGCATGATGGGTGGCGTGCCCTACGGGCGCCCCATGGCCATGCCACCCACGGAGGATCTACGCGATGGCCTGGCCCTCGACGTCCTGACCTTTCGCCTGGGGCCCTTCTTTCCCCTGTGGCCCCCGGGGCTCGAGGCCGAGGTGATCCTGCAGGGAGATATCATCCAGCAATTTTCCGTCCAGTCGTCGCCCTTTCCCCGCGCCCTGGCGCCAGTGTTCCACGAGGCTCGGGAACAGTCCGTCGCCATCGCCGCACTGGAACGGGCGCGGGCGCGCCACCATCTGCAGGCGCTCTTTCATGCCCTGCATCTGGCCGGCCTGGAGGGTCTGGCCCGGGACGCACTGCGCCTGGCCGATAGGTGTCCGTCAGGGGACATCGCTCTTCTCGCCAAGTGGTTCAAGACCTTCGAGCGACGCATGAAACGCCGGGGGTTTTTCGCCCTGCATCTGCCGGAGCGTGGAGCTCTCCGCCAGGAGCAGGCCGAGCGTCTGGGCGGATTCGCCGCCCGGGCCGCGGGGATCGATCGTGATGCGCGCACCGAGGATGACGGGTATCGCCGCCTGGCCTTTGCCACGATTACCCAGCAGGCCGGCGATACCCGGGCGCGCTGGCGCCAGCGGCTGGCGGAAATCGCCCAGGCGTTCGACCTCGCTGCCCGGGCCCAACGCGACGACATGCGTACTGCCCAGACCGACGCGGTGGAGACCCCGCGCGGGGCCTGGCGCGACTCGCGGCCCGGGGGCACGAGCCCTCTGCTGGAAGACCTGCTGCCCGGGCTCGAATGGGGCGAGGCCCTGGCGAGTCTCGCCAGCCTGGAACTGGCGGCGCTCTCTCCCTGGCCCCGCGAGGAGCGGGCAGAAACGCAAATGGGGGGCGCCGCGTGATCCTCGATCAGCTCGTCTGGCCGCTGGCGCTGGTACTGGCGGCCCTCGTGCTGGGGCCCTATCTGCTGGCGGTGCTGGATGGCCTGGTGGCGCGAGGCCTTGGCCTCACGCGAGGGCCAGGCCTCTGGCTTGCGCCCCTGAGGCGAGGGGCGTGGTGGCTGATTCAGCATACCAACGTCACCGAGGCCCCGGACGGGCGGGCCTGGCGGCTCGCCCCGGCGCTCTACCTGGCCCTGGCCGCCGGCGGCCTGGCCCTGGTGCCCTGGTCGCGAGCCTGGGTTGCCACGGATATCGCCACCAGCCTGGTACTGTGGGGCAGCATCGAGGCGCTGGCCACGGTGGTGATCTTTCTGCAGGGCTGGTCAGCCAATACTCACCTGACTCTGGTCGGTGCCTACCGTTACGTGGCCCTGGGACTTTCCTACATCCTGGTCAGCATGTTCGTGCTGATCGGCGTGGCGCTGCCCGCGGAGTCCCTGGCGCTCACCCAGGTGATCATCTCCCAGCAGGAGCTGTGGAATGTGCTGCGCCAGCCCCTGGGCCTGCCGCTGTTTCTGATCGTCGGTCTCGCCATCACCTTTCGCGGCCCCTTCAATCTGGCAGATTCCACGGACCTGGCCGGCGGGACCAGCGCGGATGTCTCCGGTGCCCAGCGGCTGGTCTGGGAGTTCGCCCGCAGCGCCATGCTGGTGGCCTTCAGCGGTATCGCGACCGCGGCCTTTCTCGGCGGTTGGCTGGGCCCCTGGCTGCCCGGGCCACTCTGGGTGGCGTTCAAGATGCTGGCGGTACTGGCGCTGCTGGCCTGGCTGGGACCCGCCTTCGCCAGGCTCACCCCGGAGCACTGCGTCAGCCTGATGTGGGTGGTGCTGCTGCCGCTGGCCTTCGTCGATCTGATCTGGGCCGGCGTGGAGGCGCTGTCATGAACCCTCCCCTGGCCGTGGATATCGCCTTTATCCTGCTGGCGCTGTTCGCCGTCTACACGGGCTGGCGGGTGTTTCGCACCGATTCCATGGTGCGGGCCTCGTTCTTCCTGCTGCTCTCCTTCATCGCCGTGGGGGCGATCATGCTGCTGCTGTCCGCCATGTATCTGGGGGCGGCCATGTTCTTCATGATGGGCGTCGAGATGATGGTCATGGCGCTGTTCATGGTGATGTTCATGATGAACCCGGCGGGGCTCAACCCGATGATGATGGTGCATCAGCACAGGCTCGCCATCGGCGCGGGGATCGCCAGCTTTGTCATCGTGGCGGCCATGGCGCTGCTGGCGCGTTTTCCCCACCGGCCACTGCCCGCAGACCTGCAGGAGGTCGAGTCCCTGGGTAACGAACTGCTCGGGGAGTCCATGCTGATCTTTGAATCCGCCGCGGTGGTGCTCCTGGCCACCATGATCGGGGTGGTGGTCCTGTCGAGCCAGCGCGGGCGTTATGGCAACGCGGGGGAGGGCTCGATGCCGCCGGGGCTCGACCCCGGCGGCGAGCCGGCGGGCATGCCGGAGAAGGACGACGAGGACGACGGTGGGCATCACCACTGTCATTGAGCGAACCCGGGTCAAGACGAGGAGAGATGCGATGACACTCACCACGGTATTGCTGCTGGCGGCGGCCTTGATCGGAATCGGCATCTACGGAGCCCTGTCCCAGCAGTCCTTCGTGATGCTGATGATGGGGCTCGAGCTGATCCTCAATGGGGTGATGCTTGCCGCCGTGGGCTTCTGGGCGATGAGCGGCGCCGGCGCCCCGGAAGGGCAGCTGCTGACCATCGTGGTGATGGCGGTGATGGCCATCGAGATGGCCATGGGCTTCGCCCTGGTGGTGGCGGTCTACCGGGGCAAGCAGGCGGATGTGACCGAGGCCATTGCTGACCTCAGACACTGAGGCCGAGGACCGTCATCATGCTATGGATGGTGCCACTGCTGCCGATGCTTGCCGCGCCGCTGATCTACGTCAGTGGTCGTCGTGGCGGGCGAGCGAGGCCCTCCTTGCTTGCCTTGCTGAGCGTGGCGGCCGTGCTGGTGCTGGCCGCCCTGGCCATCGCTCATGACTGGCGGGGGAGGTACGCGCTCAATGCGGTGCTGGACCTGCGACTGGGGTTGACGCCGCTGAGCGGTATCGTCGCCCTGGCGGTACCGCTGATTGCGCTGCCCATCCTGCTGTTCGCGGCGGCGCATGAACGCCCGCCCCTGGGGCGCCTGCTGGCGATCATGGTGGCCTTCGTGGGGGCCATGGAGCTGCTGGTGCTGGCGGAGGACCTGCTGACCCTGCTGGTGGGATGGGAGTTGATCGGCGCCTGTTCCTGGGCGTTGATTTCCCATCATTGGCAAGACACGAGCGCGCCCCGGGAGGCCATCCAGGCCTTTATCGTCACCCGCTTCGGTGATCTGGGGCTCTATATCGCCGCGGGGGCGGTGTTCGCCGGAAGCCAGGGTTTTGGTTACCAGCAACTCTCGGGGCTGGATAACGGCCTGATGCAGGTGGCGGCGGCGGGTATCCTGCTGGCCGCAGCGGCCAAGTCAGCCCAGCTGCCGTTCTCCGCCTGGTTGTTCGCTGCCATGGCCGGGCCGGTGCCGGTATCGGCCCTGCTGCATGCGGCGACCCTGGTGGCGGCGGGCTTCTACCTGCTGGCACGCCTGCAGCCCTCGCTCACCGACGTGGTCTGGCTGATGCCGGCCATCGTCACCCTCGGCTTGAGTACCGCCCTGGCCGGGGGGCTGGTCGCCGCCGCCCAGGGCCATGCCAAGAAGCTGCTGGCTGCCTCCACCTCGGCGCAGTACGGGTTGATGTGGGTCGCGGTTGGCATCGGCTATCCGGGGGTGGCGCTCCTGCATTTCCTGGCCCACGGCGTCTTCAAGGCCGGCCTCTTTCTGGTCACCGGGGTCGCCGAGCGTCAGACGGGAAGCTATCGGCTGGCGGATATGCGCCTGGGGAGCCGGTTGCCGGGCCTGGCGCTGCTCAGCGCCATCCTCGCGATGGCGCTGGCGGGGCTTGCTCCCCTGGGGGCCGCCTGGACCAAGGAGCAGATCGTCTCCGTCGCCTATGAGGTGTCGCTGTGGCTGGCCCTGGGGGTGGCCCTGGCCGGCGGTCTGAGCGCGCTCTACGCGACCCGTTTCCAGCTCGCCATGTTCGGTCGCTCCCGTCGGCGCGAACTGGGGCCGCCGCGAATCCACTGGGCCGAACGCCTGGCGGTGGGGGCGGCGGTCGGTGTGACCCTGGCGCTGTCCGTGCTCTGGTGGCCCGAGGCTCAGTCCTGGCTGAGAGGGAGCCTGGGGCTGGCGCATGTAGACAGCCATTTCTGGCTGCTCGTCCTGTCCCTGGCCCTGGTGGTGCTGGGCATCGCCCTGGGCTGGGGGCTGACGCGATGGGGCCAGGCATGGATGTGGGCGTGGCCCGTGGCCCGCTGGTGGGGGCTGGTGCCCCTGACCCGTGATATCGGCACGGCCGTGGTGAGGCTAGGCACCAGCCTGGCGCGCTTCGATGGCGAGGTGCTGGAAGCGGCCACCCACGCCCTGGCGGCACGGGCGAGACGCACCGCCCAGGGGCTGGCGCGGGGCGACGACGAACTGGAAGCGGGCACCCACGCCCTGGCGGCGCGGACGAGATGCGCCGCCCTGGGGCTGGCGCGGGGTGACGACGAGCTGCTCGACGCCGGCGTGCGCGGACGCGACAACGCGGCTTCCTGGGAGGACGACTCGCACCAAGCACTGACGCGCTGGCTGCCGGGTTCCCTGAGCGGTGCGATCGGACAGGCCGGGCACTGGGCCCGCCAGGCCCAGACCGGTCAGTCCCATCATTACTACGCCGCTATCGCCATCGGCTTCGCTCTTGTCCTGATTATCCTGCTGCTGGGAGACCTGTCGTGATGCTCACCTTCGCCTGGCTACTCCCCCTGCTGGGGGCTGTGTCATTGATGATTGCCCCACAGTGGGGTGAGACGCAGGCGCGAGGATTCGGCGTGCTGGTCGCTGCCGTTTCCCTGGCCATGCTGGTCTGGGCCTGGATCGGCTTCGACCCCGCCGGCCCTCTGTTCCAGCATGTGCTGGACGTCCCCTGGGTGCCTTCCATCGGCGTGGGCTATCGGGTCGGGGTGGATGGCATCGCCCTGGTGGTGGCGACCATGAGCGCCCTGCTATTCCTGGCGGCCATCGCCTATCCGGTGGAGACCCAGGGGCAACCGCGTCAGTACTATGCCTGGCTGCTGTTTCTGATGGCTACCTCCCTGGCGCTCTTCGTGGTACTGGATCTGCTGCTGTTCTACGTCTTCTTCGATCTCAGCCTGGTGGGCATGTATTTCCTGATCGGGCGCTGGGGCCATGGCCAGCCACAACTGTCCGCCTTGACGTTCTTCCTCTACACCTTCGCCGGTTCCCTGGCGCTGTTGCTGGCGATCATTGGCCTCTATCTGTCGCTGGAGTCGCCGAGTTTCGACATGCGTCAGATCATCGCGCAACAACCCCTGGCCGGAGACGGCCTCTACGCCGGGCTGGTGTTTCTGGGCTTGATGCTGGGGCTGGCGATCAAGACGCCGCTGGTGCCGTTGCATACCTGGCTGCCCCAGGCCCACGTGGATGCCCCCGGGCCCGCCTCGGCGATTCTTGCCGGGGTGCTGCTGAAGATGGGCACCTACGGCATGATACGCCTGCCGCTGGCGATGCTGCCGGAGACCTTCGCCCGCTATGCCCCGGTGGTGGCCATCCTCGCCCTGGTGGCGATTCTCTACGGCGCGCTGGTGGCGCTGGGCCAGCGCAATCTCAAGCGTCGCATCGCCTATACCTCGATCAACCACATGGGCTATACGGTGCTGGGCATCGCCGTGGCGGCGAGCGTCAGCGACAACCTGGCGGCCAAGCAGCTGGCGCTGACCGGGGCCACGGTGGAAATGGTCGCCCACGGCCTGATTACCGGGGCGCTGTTTCTGATCTGTGGCAGCTTCTGGCAGCGTACTGGCGAATACGACCTGACGTACTACGGCGGCCTGGCCCATCAGGCGCCGCTGTTGACCGGCCTTACGGTGCTGGTCGCCTTTGCCAGCTTCGGCATGCCGGGACTGGCCGGCTTCGTTGCCGAATTCCAGATCTTCGCCGGCACCTTCGCCGTCTATCCCTGGCTCGCCGTGGTCGGGGTGCTGGGCATCCTGATCACCGCCGGCCTCTTCCTGGATTTCCTGCGCCGGCTGTTCTTCGGCCGCTTGCCGGCCCATCTCGGTCGCTTCGCCGAACTGAACCGGGCCGAGGCGATGGTGCTGGGCGTGCTGGGGCTCGCCGTCGTGATCATCGGTGTGTATCCACGCTTCCTGCTCGAGGTGATCGAGGGCGCCAGTACCCTGCTGACCGGAGGTCGCTGATGCCCCTCGGTGATCTGCTGCCGGAGCTCGTCCTCTTGCTGGGGGCCGTGATCATCGTGCTGTTCGCGGCCTTCGCCCCGCAACGCCGGCAAGCGGGGGCCGCGTGGCTGGCCCTGGTGACCCTGGTCGTGGCGATGGGGCTCGGTGCCCGACAGTGGGGCATGCCCCCCAGGCTGACCTTTGCCGGAGTCTGGGCGCTGGATGACGTGGCCATCGCCGCCAAGCTGTTGATCCTGGCGAGCGGCGCCCTGGTGGTCGCCCTGTCGCCGGACTGGATGCGCAGCGACCGGCGTCACGGCGAGTATTACGCGCTTTGCCTGTTCTCGCTGCTGGGCATGATCATGATGGCCTCAGCCCATGACGCCATGGAACTGGTGGTGGGGGTGCTGTTGTCCTCCGCAGCGAGCTACCCGCTGGCGGCCTATCATCGCGGCTTTCCTCCGGCCCTGGAAGCAGCAATGAAGTACTTCCTGATCGGCGCCCTGGCCAATGCGCTGCTGGTGATCGGGGTGGTGATCCTGTTTGGCCTGGTGGGGGACACGGACTATGCCAAGGCCGCGGAGGTCTTCCAGGCGGGTGTGGATCCGCTTGCCTTGAGTGTGGCGGTGGCCTGTATCGTCATGGGGCTGACCTACAAGCTCGGCGCGGTGCCGGCCCATGCCTGGATGCCGGACGTGGCTCAGGGCGCGCCGGCGCCCATCGCGGCCCTGCTGACCGTGGCACCGAAGATCGGCGCGGCGGTGGCGCTGGCGCGCTTCGTCTCCCTGCTGCCCGACAGTCAGGCCTGGCCGGTCATCGTGGCGCTGATCTCGGTGACCACCATGACGCTCGGTAACCTGGCGGCGCTCCGGCAGACGGATCTCAGGCGGCTGCTGGGCTGGTCCAGCGTCTCCCAGTCCGGCTATGCGCTGATGGCCATCGTCGTGGTGGGGCGCGGTGTGACCGCCTTGCCGGCCCTGCTGGCCTTTCTCGCCGCCTATGCCGTGGCGAATCTTCTGGCCTTCGCCGTGGTCACCCACCTGCGTGGCCGTACCGAGCTTGCGCACTATCATGGCCTGGCCCACCGACAGCCGCTGGTGACCGCCGCCCTCATCGTTGCGCTGCTGTCCCTGGTGGGCATTCCGCCGCTGGTGGGGTTCTTCGGCAAGTTCCTGCTCTTCGAGGTGACCATCGCGGCGGGCTACGCCTGGCTTGCCGTGGTGGCCGCCTTCAATACCCTAGTGTCGCTCTACTACTATCTGCGGGTGATCGCGGTGATCATGTTCAAGGCGCCACAAGGCGACGTGCAGGTACTGGGGCGCTGGTCCGGGGTGGCGCTGCTGGGTACCTTCCTGCTGTTGATCCTGGTTAGCCTGGGGTTCGAATTCCTGCAGGCGGTGCTGGCACCCATCGCCCTTGTCGGGTAGTGCCGCTTGTCTGGCGTCTCGCTTCAGCATCGCATGATCTCGCCCTGCCGCGCGGTAGCACGGCGCCCGGCGCGTCACGGTTCACGGAAAGTCCGCCTGGCCCAGTATCAGCAGCAGCACGGCGATGGCCGCAAAATGGCCCGGATACCAGGCCAGCCAGAGGCGGCGCGGCATGGCCAGCGGCACGCGGGGAATGGTGCCATGGGCGCCCGCCGCCAGCAGCAGGACGGCCAGCGAGGTGGCCACGGTGAACGACTTGGCCATGTCGGAGCTGTTCATCAGCCCGGCCACCATCAGCAGCGGCAGGGCCATGGCGGTGGCCGCGAGACGCTCGCCGAGGCCGTCACCGGCGCCGTGGAGGGCCTGCATGGCGACCATGTAGAGCGGGATCATCAGCAGGCCCAGGTGGCCGTACTCGACCCAGGGCCCGACCGCGGCCCAGACGGCGACGGCGAGGCCGGCCTCGGCGGCCAGCCGGGGCCCGCCGAGGGCGCCCCGCGCGAGGCGCTCCCTCAGCGCCTGCAGCCAGGTGCCGCCGGTCAGTCCCAGGGACAGGGTGAAGCAGATGTTGAGGATCAGGCCGTCCGTCGCGCGGGGCATCAGCATGTAGGGCAGCTGGGCGACCAGGCCGATCACCAGGATGCGTCGCGCGTAGCCCAGCGGGTTGCGGGTGTTGAAGAGCCCGTGCCAGGCGACCATGGCGGCGAACAGCGGAAAGGCGATCCGCCCCAGGGAGGCGTCCGCCCAGCCCAGGCCCCAGCGCTCCGGGACCACGTAGCGCGCCAGGTGATCGACGGTCATGGTGACCAGCGCCAGCCACTGGCCCCAGCCGGTCCAGGTCGAGGCGGGTCGGGGGGGCGCCAGGGCGGCGCTTGCGGCTTGTGTCATCTTGCCCTCCGAGTGGGTGGCGGTTGACGGCGATTGACAGGCCCGGCTGCGCGGAGTTCCCTGAGGGCTGGCCAGGGGAGGGGTGACGATGCGAGGCGGGTTCGGGTTCGATCTGCGGAGTCTGGAAATCTTCGTCGAGACCCTCGAGCGGGGCAGCCAGACCGCCGCGGCCGAGCACCTGGGGCTCAAGCAGTCGTCGGTGTCGCAGAGCCTGGCCAACCTGGAGGAGGGCCTGGGCGTGCTCCTGCTGGACCGGCACTCCCGGCCGCTGGAGGCGACCGGGGCCGGTCGCTTCTTCCATGACCGGGCCAAGCGCTTGCTCCAGGAGGCCCGCGCCACCCGTCGCGAGCTCCAGGGCGGCGCCTTCGGCCAGCTGCACCAGGTGCGCATGGCGCTGGTGGACTCCCTGGCCACCGCCGTCGGCCAGCCGCTGCTCGAGGTGATCCGTCGTCATACCGCCGACTACACCCTGACCACCGGGCTCTCGCACATGCATGGCCATGCGCTGCTGACGCGCCACGTGGACATCATCATCTCCGACGACCGACTGGAGAACTACGATGGCCTGGAGCGCCATGCCATCCTCGGCGAGCCCTTCGTGGTGGTGCTGCCCGGTGACTGGCAGGGACCGGTCGACAACCTGCGCTGGCTGTCGCGGCAGCTGGACTTCGTGCGCTATACCCCCCAGTCGCTGATCGGCCAGACCATCGAGCGCCACCTGCGACTCAGCCAGCTGGAACTGCCGGCTCGCCTGCACCTGGACAACACCTATGCGGTGCTGAGCCTGGTCGCCGGCGGCGCCGGCTGGACGATCACCACGCCCCTGTGCCTCTACCAGGCCGGCCTGGATCGCCTCGACGTCCGGGCCGTGCCCCTGCCTACCGGCCCCCTGCGCCGGGACCTGACCCTGGTGGCGCGGCGCGATGAGCTGGGCGGCCTGCCGGCCCGGTTGGCCCGCGACAGCCGGCGGCTGCTCCAGCGGTGCTTCCGTGGAGAACTGCAGCGCCACCTGCCCTGGGTGGTGTCCCACATCGACGGCCTCTGACCCCCGTCGCCTGCCCCATTGCGGGGCCGAATGGCCCAGTGATGCGCCTTGGGCGGGCAGTATCGATTTTTCCTATAGTCGCGGCGTCGGCCGGACCGATGCTGTTTGCGGCCTTGTTCCGGGGGGCGCCACACTGGCCCAGGCTCCTGGCAATTCCCGGTCGTGGGACCCGCTCCCACCCACCCAGACAATGACAAGCACAAGGGGTATTCGATGAGCTCTTCCCACCACACCACCTCGGTGGACTACGAATCGGTCGACAAGGCCTATCTCGACAAGCGCAAGCTGAAGAAGGGCGCGGCGGGCTGGATCCTGCTGGCCAGCCTCGGCGTCTCCTACGTGATCTCCGGCGACTTCGCCGGCTGGAACTTCGGCCTCGCCGCCGGCGGTTTCGGCGGCATGCTGGTGGCCACCGTGCTGATGGCGATCATGTACACCGCCATGGTGCTGTCGATCGCCGAGCTCTCCTCGTCCCTGCCCACCGCCGGCGGTGGCTACAGCTTCGCGCGTCGTGCCCTGGGCCCCTGGGGCGGCTACGTCACCGGCACGGCGATCCTGCTGGAATACGCCATCGCGCCGGCGGCCATCGCCATCTTCATCGGGGGCTACGTCAACGAACTGGTCGGCCTCAACGGGCCGCTGGTCTATGCCGCCTTCTATGCGCTGTTCGTCGGCATCCATCTGTGGGGGGCGGGCGAGGCGTTGAAGATCATGATGGGCATCACGGCCCTCGCGGTGGTGGCCATCCTGGTCTTCGTGGTCGGCATGCTGCCGCACTTCAGCGTCGACAACCTCTTCGACATCGCGCCCAGCGCCGGTGTGGCGGGGGCCTCGTCCTTCCTGCCCCAGGGCGTCATGGGCATCTGGGGGGCGCTGCCCTTCGCCATCTGGCTGTTCCTGGCCGTGGAGGGCGTGCCCCTGGCGGCCGAGGAGGCCGGCGATCCGGGCCGCGACATGCCGCGGGGCATCATCACCGCCATGCTGGTGCTGCTGGTGTTCGCGGCCTGCGTGCTGCTGCTGGCGCCCGGCGGGGCCGGGGCGGCGGCCATGAGCGAACACGCCGCGCCGCTGGTCGGCGCCCTGCAGGCGGTCTACGGCCGCGATTCCTGGGCGGCGGGCTTCGTCAACCTGGTCGGCCTGGCCGGGCTGATCGCCTCCTTCTTCTCGATCATCTACGGCTACTCGCGCCAGACCTTCGCGCTGTCCCGGGCCGGCTACCTGCCGCGCTGGCTGTCGGTCACCGGCGAGCGCAAGGTGCCCTACCTGGCGCTGGTCGTGCCCGGCGCCATCGGTTTCCTGCTGTCGCTGACCGGCAAGGGCGACCTGATGATCACCATGGCCGTGTTCGGCGCCACCATCTCCTACGCCATGATGACCCTGTCACATCTCCTGCTACGCCGACGCGAGCCGGACCTGGCGCGCCCCTACCGCACCCCGGGCGGCACGCTGACCTCGGGCGTGGCCTTCGTGCTGGCGATCGTCGCTTTCCTCTCGACCTTCGTGGTCAGCGTCGAGGCGGCGCTGTGGTCGGCGGTGTTCTACGCGGTCATGTTGGCCTACTTCGGCCTCTACAGCCGCCATCATCTGGTGGCCCAGGCGCCGGAGGAGGAGTTCGCGGCCATCGCCCAGGCCGAGCGGGAGCTGTCGGACGAAACCGCGCCGGATGCGGTCTAACCTCCACCACCCGCCGGCACGGGCTCGGCGACGAATCCAACAACAACACAGCCAACGAGGAACCCACGATGAGTGGAATGCAGGCGAGAGACATCAAGACCGCGGAGGACGCCCGGCGAATCGTCGAGGAACGCGGCCTGAGCCACGTCAAGGTGGGCATGTTCGACATCGACGGCGTGATGCTCGGCAAGTACATGCAGGCCAGGAAGTTCTTCTCGGCCCTGGAGGAGGGCTTCGCCTTCTGCGACGTGGTGCTGGGCTGGGACAGCAAGGACGAGCTCTACGACAACGTGCAGTTCACCGGCTGGCACACCGGCTATCCCGACGCCCCGCTGCGGGTCGTCCCGGAGAGTTGCCGGGAGCTGCCCAGCGAGGGCGACGGCATGCTGCTGTTCCTGGCCGACTTCGCCGGTCCCGCCGGCGACATCTGTCCCCGGGGGCTGCTCAAGCGCGTGCTCGAGCGGGGCCGCGAGATGGGCTACGACGCCTTCGGCTCCCTGGAGTACGAGTTCTTCCTGTTCCAGGAGACCCCCGAGTCGGTGCGCGAGAAGGGCTTTCGCAACCTGAGGCCGCTGACCCCGGACATGATGGGCTACTCGATGCTCAGGAGCTCGGTGCACAGCGAGCTCTACCACGAGCTGCTGGCGCTGTCCGAGACCATGGACTTTCCCATCGAGGGGCTGCATACCGAGACCGGCCCGGGCGTGCTCGAGGCGGCCCTCGCCGTGGACGATGCCCTGGCCGCCGGCGACAAGGGCGCGCTGTTCAAGACCTTCACCAAGGTCTGGGCCCAGCGCCGCGGCCTGATGGCCACCTTCATGGCCAAGTGGTCGCCGGACTACCCGGGCCAGAGCGGCCACATCCACCTCTCGCTGCGCGAGCGCGACTCGGGCCGCTCGGCCTTCTTCGAGGCCGACAAGCCCTACCGGATGAGCGATGCCCAACGACACTTCGTGGCCGGCCAGCAGCAACTGATGCCGGAGTTCCTCGCCCTGTTCGCGCCGACCATCAACAGCTACACGCGGCTGATCCCCGGCTTCTGGGCGCCCACCGACGCCACCTGGGGCGTGGAGAATCGCACCACGGCGCTGCGGGTGATACCCGGCAGCGACGCGTCCCAGCGGGTCGAGTACCGCCTGGGCAGCGCCGACGCCAACCCCTACCTGGCGCTGGCCGCGGCCATCGGCGCCGGCCTGTACGGCATCGAGCACCGCCTGGAACCCGATGAGCCGGTCAAGGGCAATGCCTACGAGCTGGAGCATCCCGACCACCAGGCGCTGCCCGCCACCCTCTGGGAGGCCGCCCAGCGGCTCAAGGCCTCCGAGGCCGCCCGGGCGCTGTTCGGGGATGCCTTTGTCGAGCACTTCGCCGCCACCCGGGAGTGGGAGGAGCGGCAGTTCCGCAAGCACATCACGGACTGGGAGCTGGATCGCTACTTCGAAATTATTTAGTGGTTGGGCCGGCTGCACGTCGCCAGAGCGGCGTTGGAGCGCCTCGAGATCTGCTCATTGACGACCGTCAACTCCGCGATTTCTCGTTGCTCCGCCTGGCTCTGACGCCGTTCGCACGGCCTTCGAGCTTGCGAAACCAATAAGGTAATTCAGATGGCCATACAACAGACGATTTCTCCGGTGGACGGCTCGGTCTATGTCGAGCGCGAGCTGGCCGATCCGGCCCGGGTGGAGGCGGCCCTGGAGCGGGCGGTCGCCGCCCAGCGGGCCTGGCGCGAGACGCCGCTCGGCGAGCGCGCCCGGCGATGCTCGGCGATGGTCGATGCCATCGTCGCCCGGCGCGACACCCTGGCCGAGGAATTGACCTGGCAGATGGGCCGGCCGATCGCCGCCGGCGGCGGCGAGATCGACGGCTTCGAGGAGCGCGCCCGGGGCATGATCGGCCTGGCCGAGGGCGCCCTGGCCCCCGTCGCGCTGCCCGACAAGCCTGGCTTCACCCGCTACATCACCCGCGAGCCGCTGGGCGTGTCCTTCATCGTCGCGCCCTGGAACTTCCCCTTCATGACCGCGGTGAACGCCATCGTGCCGGCGCTGATGGCGGGGAACACGGTGATCCTCAAGCACTCGGCCCAGACCCCGCTGTGCGCCGAGCGCCTCCAGGAGGCCTTCGATGCGGCCGGCCTGCCCGCGGGCGTGTTCCAGCACCTGCACCTGTCCCATGCGGCCACCGAGGCGCTGATCCGCGACCCGCGCATCGACCACGTCTCCTTCACCGGCTCGGTGGGCGGCGGCGCCATGGTCGAGCGCAACGCCGCCGGGCGCTTCATCGCCACCGGCCTGGAACTGGGCGGCAAGGATCCGGCCTATGTGCGTGCCGACGCCGACCTGGACGCCGCCGTGCCCGGTGTCATGGACGGGGCCTTCTTCAACTCGGGGCAGAGCTGCTGCGGCATCGAGCGCATCTACGTGCATCGCGAGATCTTCGACGACTTCGTCGAGCGGGCGGTGGCCTGGGTCCGCCAGCTGCGCCTGGGCAACCCCACCGACCCGGCGACGACCCTGGGACCGGTGGTCAGGCCGGCCGCCGCCGACTTCGTGCGCGGCCAGGTCGAGGAGGCCGTGGCCGCCGGCGCCAGGGCCTGGATCGACCCCGGTGACTTCCCGCTGTCGCGCCCGGGCAGCGCCTACCTCGCACCCCAACTGCTGACCGGGGTCGATCACGCCATGCGGGTGATGCGCGAGGAGAGCTTCGGCCCGGTGGTGGGCATCATGCCGGTGGACTCCGACGACGAGGCCGTGACCCTGATGAACGACAGCGACTTCGGCCTCACCGCGGCGGTCTTCACCCGCGACATCGCCGCCGGCGAGGCCATCGCCCGTCGCCTCGAGGCGGGCACCGTCTTCACCAACCGCTGCGACTACCTGGACCCGGAGCTGGCCTGGACCGGCGTCAAGCAGTCGGGGCGCGGCTGCTCCCTGTCGCGGCTGGGCTACGAGACCCTGACCCGGCCCAAGTCTTTCCATCTGAAGCACTGAAAAGAGGGAAGGGAAAAAAGGAAGAGGCGAGAGTTTCGTGCTTCTTCCATCTTCCAGCCGCGCAGCGGCGATCTTCCGTCGTCCATCTCTTGTACGAGGTCACCATGAGCCAAGACGATATGAGTCGATTCACCGCGGGCTGGAACTACCCGGCCCAGATCCTCACCGGCGTGGGCCGCGTCCGGGAGCTGCCGGCGGCCTGCCGGGCGCTGGGCATGCGCGCGCCGCTGCTGATCACCGACCCGGGCCTGGCCGGCCTGCCCATGGTCCAGGCGCTGGTGGACGCCTGCGCCGAGGCCGGCCTCGCGGTCGCCGTGTTCAGCGGGATCAAGGGCAACCCCACCGGGCGTAACGTCGCCGACGGGGTGGCGGCCTTCCGCGAGGGTGACCACGATGGGGTGATCGCCTTCGGCGGCGGCTCCGGCCTGGACGCCGCCAAGGCGGTGGCACTGATGGCCCGCCAGCGCGACGACCTCTCGCTGTGGGCTCTGGAGGACGTCGGCGACAACTGGCGCCATGCCGACGGCGACGTCGTGGCCCCGGTGGTGGCGGTGCCCACCACCGCCGGCACCGGCTCGGAGGTAGGCCGCGCCTCGGTGATCACCGACGAGGAGGCCCACGTCAAGCGCATCATCTTCCACCCGGCGATGGTGCCGGCGACGGTGATCCTCGACCCCGAGCTGACCACCGGCCTGCCGCCGGCCATCACCGCGGCCACCGGCATGGACGCGCTGTCGCACTGCCTGGAGGCCTGGTGCTCGCCCAACTACCACCCCATGGCCGAGGGCATCGCCGTGGAGGGCATGCGGCGCATCCGCGACCATCTGCCCCAGGCCTATCGGGACGGTGGCGACCTCCAGGCCCGCATGAACATGCTGGTGGCCTCGATGATGGGCGCCACCGCCTTCCAGCGCGGCCTGGGTGGCATGCATGCCCTGGCGCACCCCCTGGGGGCCCTCTACGACGCCCACCACGGCACCCTCAACGCGGTTCTGATGCCCTATGTGCTGCGCGCCAACGAGCGGGCCATCGGCGAGCCCATGGTGCGCCTGGGGCGTTATCTCGACCTGCGCCAGCCGGGCACGGCCGCGGTCATCGACTGGGTGCTCGAGCTGCGCGAGCGGCTGGGCATCCCGCACACCCTCGCCGCGCTGGACATCGACACCGCCCGGGCCGACAGGGTGGGGGAGATGGCCCTCGCCGACCCGTCCTCGGGGTCCAACCCGATCGCCTTCGGGACCGGCGAGTACCGGGACATCTTCGTCCAGGCCGTCGAGGGGCGCCTCTAGCAGCCTGTCGGGCTTGACCGATCGTCGCGAGATTCACGGATTTCGAGACGATTTTATCGATCGAATGAGGCGAATAGCGCGCTATTTAACGAATCCGATCGAATGAAAGTGGCCGAAAGCCCGGGATTCGCAGTAGATCAGCGTTAAGTCCGACAGGCTGCTAGACCGCGGCTTCGGGCGGCAAAAACAGATAGACAGGGAGACAGGCCGATGCGCATCGGACTGCTGCAATGCGATGACGTGGCGCCAGAGTTGCGCGACCGGCACGGCAATTACCCGGCCATGTTCGAGCGGTTGTTCAGCGGCGTCGACCCGACCATTGAGTTCCGCGTCTGGCGCTGCCTGGATGGCGAGATCCCCGATGACCCGGATGCCGTGGATGCCTGGCTGACCACCGGCTCCAGGTTCGGGGTCAACGACGGCCTGGCCTGGGTCGAGGACCTGTGCGGCTTCGTGCGCCGGCTCTGGGCGGTCGACAAGCCGCTGGTCGGCATCTGCTTCGGCCACCAACTGATCGCCAAGGCTCTGGGCGGCCGGGTCGCCAAGAGCGAGCGCGGCTGGGGCGTGGGCATGTCATTCAACCGGGTGTGCGGCCGCGCCGCGTGGATGGGGCCCTGGCAGGAGGGCCTGGACCTGGTGGTCAGCCACCAGGACCAGGTGGTGGCGCCGCCTGCCGAGGCCAGGGTGCTGGCCGGCAGCGACTTCTGCCCGGTCTACCTGATGCAGGTGGGCGGCCACTTCCTCGGCGTCCAAGGCCACCCGGAGTTCGCCAAGCCCTACTCGGCGGACCTGATGGCGCTGCGCCGCGACCAGGTCGGCGCCCAGCGGGTCCGCGAGGGCCTGGCCTCGCTGCATGCCCCGGTGGACGATGCGCTGATGGCGCGCTGGATCCTCGAGTTCATGCGTCGGGCTTGTACCGACGACCACCGGCGATGACCCGGCAGGCTCCAGGGGCCGTCGGCCACTCGCCGGGCGATGGCCTGCCGCGTGCCCCTTGAGGCAGGACAATACGCCGGGTCGGCTCACATGCTAGCCTCGCCCTGAGTCGTCGGGTGCGTGCCGGGCGCGGCACGCTGCCCCCTTCCCATCGACCGCCATCGGTGCACCAGGACGAGTGATTGAAACGACCATGACCGGGGTGCTCAGCAATCTGCCGCCGACCTCGGGGGCCCTGATCCTGTTGGGCGTGTTGCTGGCCTCGAGCATCTTCGCCGATGCCGTGGCGAGCCGGACCCGGTTGCCGAGGATCTCGCTGCTGGTGATGGTGGGCGTGGGCGTGGCGATCGTCCAGCAGCTGTGGCTGGAGGCGCCGGACGCCCGCCCCCTGGACGGGCTCGGCGAGCCCCTGGTGCAGGTGGCCCTGGTGATGGTGGCCTTCCTGCTGGGCGGCGAGCTGACCCGGGAGCGGCTGCGGTTGACCGGGCCGCTGATCCTGATCGTCTCGCTGTCGGTCATCGTGGTGGGCGCGCTCGCCGTGGGCCTTGGCCTGCTGGCGATGGGCTTTCCCCTGGTGGTGGCGGTCTCGCTGGCCGCCATCTCGGTGGCCACCGACCCCGCCGCGGTCCAGGAGACGGTGCATGCCAGCGGCGACACCCGCCTGCGGGCGCGGCTGCTGCTGGGCATCGTGGCCATCGACGATGGCTGGGGCATCGTCGTCTTCGGCCTGGCCATGGCGGCGCTGGGCTGGATGCTGAGCGGTGCCGGCGGAGGCGAGCGGGCGCTGCTCGAGGCGGCCTGGGAGCTGGGCGGAGCGGTGCTGCTCGGCACCCTGATCGGCCTGCCCGCCGCCTGGTTGACCGGCCGCCTGGCCCCGGGGGAACCGACCCAGGTCGAGGCCATTGCCCTGATCCTGCTGCTGGCCGGCGTGTCGTCCTGGCTTGGCGTCTCGTCGCTGCTCGCCGCCATGGTCACCGGCGTGCTGGTGGCCAACCTGTCGCGCCACCATACCCGCTCGTTCAACGAGATCGAGCATATCGAGTGGCCCTTCCTGGTGTTCTTCTTCGTGCTGTCCGGGGCCAGCGTGGATCTCCAGCGCCTCGACGAGGCCCTCGGTCTGACCCTGGCCTATATCCTGTTGCGCCTGGTGGGGCGGCTGCTCGGCGGACTGCTGGGCGTGCGCCTGGCCCGGGAACGCCAGGCCGACCTGCCGCGCAATATCGGCCTGGCGCTGACACCGCAGGCCGGGGTGGCCATGGGCATGGCCCTGCTTGCCGCCGAGCGTTTCCCCGAGCATGGCGCCGTCCTGCTCTCGACGGTGGTGGGCGCGACGGTGGTCTTCGAGATCCTGGGCCCGGTGCTGGTGCGTCGCGTCCTGCGTTGAGTCCTCAGCGGTGGGGAAGACGCAACAACCGCATGCCGTTGGCCACCACCAGCAGGCTCGCGCCCATGTCGGCGAACACCGCCATCCACAGCGTGGCCTGGCCGGTGAAGGCCAGCACCAGGAACACCGCCTTGAGGCCCAGGGCCAGGACGATGTTCTGAATCAGCACCCGGCGCGTCGCCCGGGACAGGCGCAGGAAGGTCGGCAGCTTGCCCGGATCGTCGTCCATCAGCGCCACGTCGGCGGTCTCGATGGCGGCGTCGCTGCCGGCGGCGCCCATGGCGAAGCCGATGTCGGCCCGGGCCAGCGCCGGGGCATCGTTGATGCCGTCGCCGACCATGCCGGTCACCCCGCGACTACCGAGGGCCTCGATGGCGGCCAGCTTGTCCTCGGGCAGCAGCCCGCCCCGGGCCTCGTCGATCCCCGCCTCGGCGGCGATGGCGGCCACGGCCGGGGCGGCATCGCCGGAGAGCACTAGCGTCTTCACGCCCAGGTCGTGCAGGGCCTCGATGGCAGCTTTGCTGCCGGGCTTGAGGGTATCGCGCAGGGTGAACAGGGCCCGCACGCCCCCCGAATCGCCCAGTAGCACCACGCTGTCGCCGCGCTCGGCCAGGGCGTCGAGCTCGGCGGCCAGCGCCGGGGTGCCGAGGCCGCGTTCGGTCATCAGCCGGCGGTTGCCCAGCCACAGGGCCTCGCCGTCGACCTCGCCCTCCACGCCCAGGCCGGGACGTTCCCGGAAGCCATGCACCTCCGCCTCGCCACTGTCGGTGGCCAGTGCCTGATGCACCGCCCGGGACACGGGGTGGGTGGAGCGCCCGGCCAGGCTGGCCGCCTGCCGGGCGAAGGGGGCTCCGTCGGAGGCATCGAGGGGACGCCAGTCGGCCAGCCGTGGCTCGCCCAGGGTGAGGGTGCCGGTCTTGTCCAGGGCCAGCCAGGCGAGCCTGTGGCCCTGTTCGAGGAAGCGCCCGCCCTTGATCAGGATGCCGCCCCGGGCGGCGGCCGAGAGGGCGCTGACGATGGTCACCGGGGTGGAGATCACCAGCGCGCAGGGGCAGGCGATCACCAGCAGCACCAGGGCGCGGTAGACGCCATCGAGCCAGGCACCGGGGAACAGCAGTGGCCAGGCCAGTGCCGTGGCCACGGCCAGGCCCAGCACCGCCGGGGTGTAGATCGCCGAGAAGCGATCGATGAAGCGCTGGGTGGGGGCCCGGCTGGCCTGGGCCGCCTCCACCGCATGGATGATCCGCGCCAGGGTGCTGTCATCCGCCGGCCGGGTGGTGCGGTAGTCGAAGTCGCCGTGGCGGTTGATCGTCCCGGCGAAGACCGCCTCGCCCGGCTCCTTGTCGTGGGGCAGGCTCTCACCGGTGATCGGCGACTCGTCCAGGGTCGGCTCGCCGCGCACGATCTCGCCGTCCAGCGGCAGTCGCTCGCCGGGCAGGACCCGCACCGTCTCGCCCACGGCAACCTCGGCGGCGGCCACGCGTTCCCAGTCGCCCGCCGGGGTGCGACGACGGGCCTGGTCGGGGGCGCTGTCCAGCAGTGTCCGGATGGCGCCCCGGGCGCGATCCAGTGACCGCGCCTCGAGGCGTTCGGCCAGGGTGAAGAGGACCATCACCATGGCGGCCTCGGCCCAGTGGCCGATGAGCAGGGCGCCGGTCACCGCCAGGGTCATCAGCGCATTGATGTTGAGGCTGCGATGGCGCAGCGCCACCCAGCCCTTGCGCCAGGTGGGCAGGCCGACCAGGGCGATGGCGCCGAGGGCCAGGGGGGGCGAGAGCCAGGCGCTTCCCGGCCAGCCGGTCCAGCCGATCAGCTCGGCCGCCAGCGCCAGGCCGATGGCGAGCGCCATCCGTCCCCAGGGCTCGCGCGGGGTTGTCGGTGTCTCGTCGACCTCGTCCTCGGGGCGCGGGGTCATCCCCAGCTCGCGGATGCGCCGGTCGAGTTCCGCCGGGTCGGCGCCGCGATGGTGGATGCTGAGTACCCGGTTCATCAGGTCGAAGTCCAGGGTGTCGACCCCGGGGGCACTGGCCAGTGCCTTGCGCAGCAGGGCCTCCTCGGTGGGGCAGTCCATCTCCGCGATGCGCCGCCGCAGGGTGGTCGTGCCCGGCGGGGCCTCGACGGCCTCGCGGGAGGCCTCGGCCGGGCCGCCGCAGCAACCTTCATGGTGTGAGTGGGCATCGGACATCTCGCGCTCCGTGTCGGGGTGCCTTGTGTGATGACACACCCTGTAGGCACTATAGGGTCAAGCCCTCAACGGGAGCCCGGCATGAAGATAGGAGAACTGGCCCGACGCACCGGCTGCCGCGTCGTCACCATCCGCTACTACGAGCGGGAGGGGCTATTGCCCGCGCCCGCGCGCAGCGAGGCCAACTACCGCCTCTATGGGGAGAACCACGTCGAGCGCCTCGCCTTCATCCGCCATTGTCGGGCGCTGGACATGACCCTCGACGAGATCCGCGCCCTGCTGGACTGTCATGACCATCCTGACCGGCCCTGCCGCGAAGCCGACGACCTGATCGACGCCCACCTCGACCATGTGGCGGCACGCATCGCCCAGCTACAGGCCCTGGAGCGCTCGCTCCAGGCGCTGCGCGCCCGCTGCCGGGGACAGCGTTCCGCCGGCGAGTGCGGGATCCTCGATGCCCTGGCGCATCCCTCGACGGAGACGATCGATGGCGTCTCCGGCGACAGCCAGGTCCATGTGCCGGGCGTGCATCCCCGAATCTGAGTGCCCGGCGAGGCGCCCACTGGAAAACGACGGCCCCAACGCCAACGGCCCCGACATCGTCGGGGCCGTTGGCGTTTGAGGCGAGGCATGCTGCCTGGCGCGTCGAAGGGCCTTACTCGCCGAAATACTCAGCGTAGATCTCCTCGTAGGTGCCGTTCTCCTTGAGGGTGGCCAGCGCCTCGTTGAAGGCCTGGGCCAGCTCCTCGTCACGCTGGCGGAAGGCGATGCCGAAGCCTTCGCCGAAGTACTCCTTGGGCTCGGTGATCTTCTCGCCCACCACCTTGTAGTTGCCGGCCTCGCTGTCGAGCAGGGTGGACTTGCCGATCGGGAAGTCGAGGAAGACGGCGTCGAGACGGCCGGAATCCATGTCCAGCACCATGTCATCGGCGGTGGCGTAGCGGTTCACATCGGCCACGTCGCCGTACATGTCGGTCACGTAGTTGTCCTGCAGGGTGCCGCGCTGCACGCCGATGGTCATGCCCTCGAGAGTCTCATCGGACGGGGTGCCGATCTCGACATCCTTGGGCGCGAACCAGGCCGAGGGCGGGGTGATGTAGGGATCGGAGAACAGCACCTGCTCGCGACGCTGCTCGTTGATGGTCATGGACGACATGATGGCGTCGTACTTGCGCGCCTGCAGCCCGGGGATGATGCCGTCCCAGCCCTGGACGACCCACTCGCACTGGATGCCGATCTCGGCACACAGGGCATTGCCCAGCTCGATGTCGAAACCGGTCAGCTCGCCCTCGGGCGTACGGTACTCCATGGGCTCGTAGGGCACGTCGACGCCGATGCGGATGTCGCGGACCTCGGCGTTGGCGCTGCCGGCGATCATGGCGGCGCCGAGGACACCGAGACTCAGGATCTTCTGGAACTTCATGGGTGCTTCCCCTTGTTGTTGATGGTTTCACCTTGTGGGTGATGACCCGCCCACGATAGCCGATGCCAGGGTGGGTCGAAAGGGCCGGTTCGAACGGCAGTTCCCAACGCTTGTTTTACGCCGTGTCAGCCGCTCGCCGGCTTGAGATGGGCGAGCAGGCGCTTCTCCAGGTGGCGGAAGAAGTAGATGATCGAGAAGGTCAGGCACAGGTAGATCGCCGCCACGAACAGGAAAGCGTCGAAGGGCGCATAGAAGCGGGCATAGACGAAGCGCGCCGCCCCGGTGAGATCCATGATGGTCACCACGCTGGCGATGGCGCTGGCGTGGAGCATGAAGATCACCTCGTTGCCGTAGGCCGGCAGGGCGCGGCGGAAGGCGCTGGGCAGCACGATGCGCCGCAGCATGAGGCCCCGGGACATGCCGTAGGCGCGGGCCGCCTCGATCTCGCCCCTGGGCGTGGCCTTGATGGCGCCGCGGAAGATCTCGGTGGTGTAGGCCCCGGTGTTCAGGGTGAAGGCGATCAGCGCGGGCACGAAGGGCTTCTCGAGGATCACCCACAGCCAGGTCTCCTGGATGCCCTCGACGAACACCACGCCGTAGTAGATCAGGTAGAGCTGCACGAGTAGTGGGGTGCCGCGGAACACGTAGCAGTAGAAGAAGATCGGCAGCCGGATCCAGGCCCGCTTCGAGCCGCGGCCGATGGCCAGGGGAATCGCCATCACCAGGCCGATGATCAGCGACAGGGCCACCAACTGGACGGTGGTGACCAGGCCGTCGCCGTAGTAGGAGAGCGTCTGCAGGGTGAAGATGCTGTTGTCGGCCAGTTGGGTCTCGAGCCAGTTCATCAGGGCTTCCATCAGTCTGCCTCCCCGTAGCCGATGTCATAGCGCTTCTGCATCCGCGCGAAGCCCCACTCGGAGACGCTGGCGATCAGCAGGTAGATGGCGGCGACGATGATCATGAAGGTGAAGGGCTCGCGGGTCGCCTTGGAGGCCTCGGCGGCGACCCGGACCATGTCGGACAGGCCGATCACCGAGACCAGGGCGGTGGTCTTGAGCAGCACCATCCAGTTGTTGGACAGCCCTGGCAGGGCGTGGCGCATCATCTGCGGGAAGCGGATGCGCCGGAACACCAGCCAGTGGCTCATGCCGTAGGCGCGACCGGCCTCGATCTGGCCGCTGTCCACGGCCAGGAAGGCGCCGCGGAAGGTCTCGCCCATGTAGGCGCCGAAGATCAGGCCGATGGTCACCACGCCGGCGACGAACTCGTTGACGTTGATGAAGATATCGATATCGAAACGGGCATAGAGCCAGTCGGTGAACATGTTGATGCCGATCTGGCCGCCGAAGAACAGAAGCATCATCAGCACCAGGTCCGGCACGCCGCGGATGATCGTGGTGTAGAGGGTGCCGAGGCGGTGCAGCAGCCAGCTGCGCGACATCTTCGCGCTGGCGGTGAGCAGGCCGAGGATCACCGCCAGGATCAGCGACAGCACCGCCAGCTCGATGGTGATCAGGGCGCCTTCCGCGAGGCGCGGGCCGTAGCCATGCAGGTCGATCATGTGTCTCTCCTTGTCCCGGGCCGGCCCATCAGTGCTTGGGCGCCAGGAACTGCTTGAGGCGCTCGGACTTGGGATTGCCGAGGACCTCGGCGGGGGGCCCGGCCTCCTCGACCTGGCCCTGGTGCAGGTAGATGACCTGGGTGGAGACATCCCGGGCGAAGGCCATCTCGTGGGTGACCACGATCATGGTGCGGCCTTCCTCGGCGAGGTCGCGCATGACCTTGAGCACGTCGCCGACCAGCTCCGGGTCCAGCGCCGAGGTGGGCTCGTCGAACAGCATCACCTCCGGGTCCATGGCCAGCGCCCGGGCGATGGCGCCGCGCTGCTGCTGGCCGCCGGACAACTGGGCCGGATAGTAGTCGGCGCGCTCGGCCAGGCCGACCCGCTCGAGCAGCGCGCGGGCGTGCTCGATGGCTGCCTGTTTGGGCTTGCCCAGCACGTGGATGGGGGCCTCGATGACGTTCTCCAGCAGCGTCATGTGAGCCCAGAGGTTGAAGCTCTGGAAGACCATGGAGAGTCTGGCGCGCATGTTGACGACCTGCTTCCAGTCCGCCGGTTCGCGACCGTGGCGGGTCTCCTTGAAGCGAATCTGTTCGCCGTGGACGAACAGCTCGCCCTCGTTGGGCTGTTCCAGCAGGTTCATGCAGCGCAGGAAGGTGCTCTTGCCGGACCCGGAGGCGCCGATCAGGGTGATGACGTCACCCTTGTGGGCCTGCAGGGAGAGTCCCTTGAGGACTTCGGTGTCGCCGAAGCGCTTCTTGATGTTCTGCACTTCCAGCGGGATCGGGGTATCGGCCATGAAACGGGCTCCAGTTCAGGGGTCGCCTAGCGGGCACAGGACAACGCGGATGGTGCGAAAAAAAGGGGGCGATTCTAACAGGCCCGGGGCGTGACGGCAGGCGGTGTTGTCCGCTCGGGTGTGCGACCTTGATCTAAGTTGTAGTGGCTTGTTGTCATGAAATGTTTCCAGGTAATTGTTGTTCTTTGGCATTTCCTGTTGCTGGAAGGCGATTTTCCTGGCGATCGTCCGCCGGGCCGGCGCGGTCAGCAAGGCTCCGGCACCGCCGTCACCAGCAGCGCAGCCCGGGCGCCGATCTCCACTCTGGCGTTGGGGAAGACCACCCGCAGCGGTGTCTCGCCCACGCGGCAGGGCCCGGCCTCGGCATCCTCGGCCAGCAGGGTATTGGGGGCGAACTCGGTGAAGTTGGGCGTATCGTCGGCAAAGCACAGCCGGAAGTCCCGGGAGGCGCGCTTGAGCTCGTGCTCGACGCGGAAGAAGGCCATCGCCGCGGCCGGGCGGGTCGCGGGGGGGCGCCCCTCCAGCAGCGCCGCCAGCAGCCGCTCCATGGGCGCCAGGGGCGTGAGGTCGTTCTCGCCCAAGGGCAGCGCCCGGCCCAGCTCCAGGGTGAAGGCCTGGGCTCCGTGGTAGTGCCTCGAGTAGTGGGAGAAGGTCCAGCTGTGGGTGTGCTGGTGCAGCACGGCCTGGATGTCGGCGCCGGCCAGCCACTGCCACTGCTCGGGACGAGTGGCGGTCTCGGCGTAGGGCTCCACCGCGAAGCGGGGATACTGGCTGTCACGGATCGCCGTGTGCAGGTCGTAGTGGAGGCGGGGGCGGTCGCCGTGCTCGGCGAAGAAGGCATCCACCGCGCCCATCAGCGTCCGGGCGCGGTCGGGCTCGTCACCGGTCGCGTCGAGGCCGCGGCGGAACAGCCGGTTGAGGTTGGTCGCCACGAAACGCTCGCCGGCGCGGATGGCCGCCAGGTTGCCGAGGATCACCAGTACCGGCGTGGCCAGGGTCAGCTGGCCGGCCTCCAGGTGGGCCAGGAGCTCCCCCAGCAGTTCGATGGGGGCGGTCTCGTTGCCGTGGATCCCCGCCGAGAGCACCAGGGCCGGGGCGTCCGCGACCGGTGTCGACGGGAGCAGTTCCAGCAGGCCGGGGGCGGGGATCCGGTAGCGTCCCCCGGGAAGGTCTCCCTCCACCGCGGCGCCGGGCTCGCCGGCGAGGCTCTGGTCCAGCCACTCAGCCAGCATGACGCAGGCCTCCGGTGGCGGCGGTCGAGACGCGGGGCAGGGGGGCGCGCCGGACGGCATGGGGCGAGGCAATCATGTCGATCCTTGTCTTGTCGCTATTATCGGGCTGTGGGCCACCTTCCGCCCTGCGTGACGCGGGCTCAAGAGGGCCTGTCGGCAGGATGAAAAAGGCGGGTGCGATCCTGTAACTCGGCACGGCAGGGGCCCCGGCTCAGGACGAACGACGCCAGGGGCGCAACCCGCACGACACCCTGGCAGTTGGCCGGGTGCGGATCCTCGCCGGAGCATGGGCGCGGGACTGACCGTTCGGCGGCGTCGAAAGGCTTCGTCTTGCCGCTCGATGGCTGCGACTAGACTGGTGGCGGAATGCCATCGCCACGAGCCGTGCCAGGCGCGGCTCCTCGAGCTCGACTGCGCGAGCCTCAAGAGGCGGTATCCATCCATCGACAGGAGGCAGGATCATGACCAAGGTACTGGTGCTCTACTACTCCATGTACGGCCATATCGATACTCTGGCCCGGGCGGTAGCGGAGGGGGCCGGTCGGGTCGCCGGCGTCGAGGTGACCATCAAGCGCGTGCCCGAGACCATGGACCCGGAGGCCTTTGCCAAGGCCGGGGGCAAGCGGCTCGACACCCCGGAGGCCAGCCCCCAGGAGCTGGCCGACTACGATGCCGTGCTGTTCGGCACCCCCACCCGCTTCGGCAACATGTGCGGCCAGATGCGCACCTTCCTCGACCAGACCGGCAGCCTCTGGGCCAAGGGCGCGCTGCGCGGCAAGGTGGCCAGCGTCTTCACCTCCACCGGCACCGGCGGCGGCAACGAGTCCACCATCCTCACCGCCTGGACGACCCTGGCCCACCACGGCATGGTGATCGTGCCGATCGGCTATGGCCTCGAGGTCCAGTTCGATATCTCCGAGGTCAAGGGCGGCTCGCCCTATGGCGCCGCGACCATCGCCGGCGGCGACGGCTCGCGCCAGCCGAGCGACACGGAACTCGACCTGGCCCGCTTTCAGGGCGAGCACGTGGCCACCGTCGCCGCGAAGCTGGCCGGCTGAGCCGGGCGCCGCGTCACCCGCCCGGGCGCCCCGCGCGACGCGGGGCGTCGTCGTCTCGGTCCCCGGCGGCGATGCGCTCGGCGATGGCCTGACCCAGGCCGGGGGTGGTGCCCCGGCCGCCGAGGTCGGGGGTCAGCACCACGGGGTCGCCCTCGGCGAGCACGGCCTCGATGGCGGCGAGGATGGCCGCCCCGGCCTCGGGGTGGCCGAGGTGCTCGAGCATCATCGCGCCGGACCAGATCTGGCCGATGGGGTTGGCGATGCCGCGTCCGGCGATATCCGGGGCGCTGCCGTGGACCGGCTCGAACAGGCTCGGGAAGCGCCCCTCGGGGTTGATGTTGGCCGAGGGAGCCACGCCGATGGTGCCGGTGCAGGCGGGCCCCAGGTCGGAGAGGATATCGCCGAACAGGTTGCTGGCCACCACCACGTCGAACCAGTCGGGATGCAGCACGAAGTTGGCGGTGAGGATGTCGATGTGGAACTTGTCCACCTCGACTTCCGGGTAGTGCTCGGCCATGGCCGCCACGCGGGTGTCCCACCAGGGCATGGTGATGGCGATGCCGTTGGACTTGGTGGCCGAGGTGAGTTTCTTCCGGGGCCGCGACTGGGCGAGGTCGAAGGCGTACTTCAGCACGCGATCGACGCCGGTGCGGGTCATCACCGTCTCCTGGATCACCACCTCGCGTTCGGTGCCCTCGAACATGGTGCCGCCGACGCTGGAATACTCGCCCTCGGTGTTCTCGCGCACCACGTAGAAGTCGATGTCGCCCGGCACACGGCCCGCCAGCGGGCTCTCGATGCCGGGCAGCAGGCGGCAGGGGCGCAGGTTGACGTACTGGTCGAACTCGCGGCGGAACTTGAGCAGCGAGCCCCACAGCGAGACGTGATCCGGCACCTTGTCCGGCCAGCCGATGGCGCCGTAGAAGATGGCGTCGAACGCGACCAGGGTCTCGGGCCAGTCGTCGGGCAGCATCTGGCCATGTTCCAGGTAGTAGTCACAGCTGGCGAAATCGAAGGCGGTCAGCTCCAGGTCGATGCCGAACCGGTCGGCGGCGGCCTCGAGGGCGCGCACGCCCTCGGGCATGACTTCGGTGCCGATGCCGTCACCGGCGAGCACGGCGATGCGATGGGTCATGGGAGTTCCTCCAGGGGCTGGGGCAGGGCGTCCAGTCAGGGCTATTGCAGTTAGCCTTGGCGCTCGAAGCTGCTCCGTCGACAGGTCTGCGAGGGGGCGCTGTGAACCCCTCCCTGGGCGCTACCGACGCCATCCATGGCGTAGTACCCCCTCTTCGACCTGTCCCCGTCGCCTCTCGCCACCCAACTGCGATTGCCCTGGGCGTCCAGTCTAACCCTGCACGTCCCGGAGATAATCAGGGTAAAATGCAATCCATTATTGAGCATGAGTGGAGAGTGCGGTGCCCCCTCTGGACGATCTGGCCTTCTTCCAGCAGCTGGCCCGGGCCGGCAGCCTGACCGCCACCGCGCGGGAGCTGGGCCTGTCGCTGTCGGCGGTCAGCAAGCGTCTCAAGCAGCTCGAGGCGCGCCTCGGGGTCGCCCTGGCGACCCGCACCACCCGGCGCCTGACGCTGACCGCCGAGGGCGAGCTCTACCTGGCCCGGGGGGGAGCGATCCTCGAGGAGCTCGTCGAACTGGAGGAGACGCTGGCCGATCACCGGGCCGAGCTCTCCGGCCCGCTGCGCATCAACGCCACCTTCGGCTTCGGGAGGCGCCATGTGGCGCCGCTCCTCTCGGCCTTCTGTCGGCGGCACCCGCGCCTCGAGGCCGCCCTGGAGCTGACCAACTTCCCGGTGAGCCTCGCCGACCAGGGCTTCGATATCGGCATCCGGGTCGGCGAGCCGCCGGATTCGCGGCTGGTGGCGCGGCGCATCCTGTCCAACCGCCGTGTCCTCTGTGCCTCCCCCGCCTATGTAGCGGCCATGCCGCCCCTCGACTCGCCCGCCGATCTGGTGGCGCACCCCTGCCTGGTGCTGCGCGAGAATGCCAGCGACTATGCCCTGTGGCGCTTCGAGCGTCGCGAGGGACCGCGGGAGGAGCGGGCGGTGAAGGTGGGCGGCCCGCTGGCCAGCAACGATGGCGAGGTCATCCGTCGGCTGGCGCGGGACGGCCATGGCGTGGCGCTGCGCTCCTGGTGGGACGTGCACGAGGACCTGGCCGCGGGGCGCCTGGTGGAGGTATTGCCGGGCTGGCGGGGCGTGCGTGCCGACTTCCATGCCGTGTATGATCAGCGCCGCCACGTCCCGCTGCGGATCCGTGCCTTCATCGCCTATCTTGAGCAGGAGATGGTCGGTCGCGTGCCCCCCGTCGCCCGGCCGACCACGACAGGAGAGTCGCCAACGTGAATGTGCTGATGTTCACCAACACCTATCTGCCGATCGTGGGTGGGGTCAGCGAGTCCGTCCAGCGCCTCAAGCGCCAGCTCCAGGCCGCGGGGCACCGCGTGCTGGTGGTGGCCCCGCGTCTCGCGGGCCAGCCCGACGACGAGGCCGACGTGGTGCGGGTGGCGGCGGTCCAGCACTTCAATGGCAGCGACTTCTCCCTGCCGGTGCCGATCCCGGGGCAGCTGTTCGATGCCATCGAGGCCTTCGAGCCGGACCTGGTGCACGCCCACCATCCCTTCCTGCTGGGGGACACCGCCGCCCGGGCGGCCGAGACCTATGGCCTGCCCCTGGTCTTCACCCATCACACCCTCTACGAGCACTATACCCACTACGTGCCCGGCGACTCGCCGCGCATGCAGCGCTTCGCCATCGCCCTGGCCACCCAGTACACCTGGCTGTGCGACGAGGTCATCGCGCCCAGCGAGAGCATCCGCGGCCTGCTGGTCGAGCGCGACGCCAATCCGGCGATCCGCGTGGTGCCGAGCGGTGTGGACACCACGCGCTTCGCCCTGGGCAACGGCGAGGATTGCCGGCGCCGCCTGGGCATTCCCGCCGAGGCCTATGTGATCGGCCACCTGGGGCGGCTGGCCCGGGAGAAGAACCTGATCTTCCTGACCGAGGCCGTGGCCCGGGCCCTGGTCGCGCTGCCCCGGGCGCATTTCCTGGTGGTCGGCGACGGCGATGCCGCCACCCGCATGCAGGCGATCGCCGAGGCCGCGGGGGTGGCCGGGCGCCTGCACTTCACCGGGCGCCTCGAGGGCCAGGGGCTGATCGATGCCTACCATGCCATGGACGTCTTCGCCTTCGCCTCCCACAGCGAGACCCAGGGCATGGTGGTCGCCGAGGCCATGGCCGCGGGCCTGCCGGTGGTGGCGGTCCGCGCCCCGGGCGTCGTCGAGGTGGTCAAGGGCGACGAGAACGGCCGACTGCTGGGCGGGGACGATGCCGCGGCCATGGCGGCGGCACTGGTCGAACTCGCCGAGCCGGCGCGGCGCCGATCGCTTGGCGAGGGGGCGCTGGCCACTGCGGCGGACTTCGACGAGCGGCTGTGTGCCGAGCGTTGCCTGGCGGTCTATCGCGACGTCATCGCCCGGGGCGGGCCCTTCACCCATGCCGACGATGGCGGCTGGGACCGGGTGCGTGGCCGGCTCGGCGCCGAATGGCAGATGCTGCGCTATCGGGGACGGCTGCTGCGCCACCTGGTCCAGGAGGAGTGGGAGCAGGAGCGCCCGTCCTGGTGGCCGGGCAGGCGCCACGACGAGCCGGAGCTGCCGCCCAAGTGAGCCCCTTCCTCAGCGCCGCCGGCGCCGCTCGGCCCAGCGCTTGAGCCCATACAGCAGGGCCACCCCGGCGAGCAGGCCGACCAGCGAGAGGAACACCTCCTGGCGACTGTCCGCCGTGGCCAGTTCCCCCAGCTGGCTGCCCAGCAGCGTGACCCCGGCGAGCCCCGGGATGATGCCCAGCGTCGAGCCGATCATGTAGTCGCGAAAGCGCAGGTGGAAGGCCCCGGCCATCATGTTGGTGAGGGTGAAGGGCGCCAGCGGCAGCAGGTTGACCAGGGTCATGGTGCGGATGCCGCGACCGGACAGGTAGCGGGACAGGCCCTTGAGATGCTTGCCGCCGTGGCGCAGCAGGGCGTCGCGGCCCAGCCGGCGGCCCACCCACCAGGTCAGCACCGAGGCCGCCAGGGTGCCGGCCAGGGCATAGCCGAAACCCCACCAGGGACCGAACATCAGGCCGGTCAGCGCCACCAGCAGGCTCAGCGGGAACATCACCAGCGAGGCGCCGGCATAGACCACCATCACCACCAGCACCGCCCAGGGGGTATCGCGCCAGGCCACCGAGCCCCTGGCGATGGCCATCAGGCTGTCGACGGTGAGCAGGTCGTGCATGGCGAGCCATTGCCACAGCAGGCCCAGGCCGAGGAGGGCGAGCAGGGCGATGACGAGGATTCCGAGGGAACGGGGCATGGGACGAGGAGCTTCCTGGTGAACGTCGCCACAGCATACGGCAGCGCGCCCGGCGGCCAAAGGGGCCGCCGGAAAACCCGGCTCGACGGCTCGGCTTCACCGCTGGGCCAGGCCCCCCAGGCGGGCGGGTGCGCCGCTGGCGATCCGCGACGAGACGCGTGTGAGTCAGTCGTCATGCCGAGTGGTACGAAGGGGGGAAGGCGTCGCGTCGCCAGGGCGGGTCCTGGCGGAAATAGCGCGTCAGCAGGGCGTAGAGGGCCGGGTAGGCGGCGTGCAGGATACCGGGGGCCGTGAAGAAGTATTCGCAGGCCACCGCGAAGCATTCGCCGGGGTGACTGGCGGCGTAGTCGTCGATGGGGGTGGCCTCGCCGCGGGCGAGCCGGGCCTGGAGGTCGTCCCAGACCGCGGTGAACTCCCGGTGCCAGTCCTGGGGCGCGATGTCGCCGGGCAACGGCGGAAAGCCGTCGGCGTCCAGGGAGTTGGCCATGTCCAGCTTGTGGGCCAGCTCGTGGATCAGCACATTGAAGCCATCCAGGCCGCCACTGGCCATCAGGTCGGGATAGGCCACCACTACCGGGCCCTGGTGGGAGGTCTCGCCGACCCGCTGGTCGTCGTACTCGTGCATCACCCCGAACGCGTCCAGTTCCTCCACGCGACGCTGGAAGGCATCGGGCAGGATCAGGATCTCGTGGACATTGGCGAAGGCATCGTGATGGTCGCGGTCGGACCAGCCCAGCGTCAGCAGGCAGGCCTGGGCGGCGATGGCCAGCCGGTCCGCGACGTCGAGGCTCAGCGCCTCGGCCAGCGAGGGGTGCCGGCTCAGGCGCTTGGCGTGGGCGAAGTGCCAGGCCCGATGGCCGAGGCGGGTGGCCGCCGGCTCCGGCACGGCCGCGAGCAGCGGCAGCCGCGCCCGGGCCTCCCGCCAGTCGGCCTCGGGAAAGGGATGGCGCGTCTCGAACCAGGCGTTGCGCCAGTGTCTCAGCCTGCCGAACACGCCCTCAGCTCTCCTCCAGGCCGGTGCGGCCCCCGGACTTCCAGGACCAGTCCCGCAGGCGCAGGTCGAAGAGATCCTGGCGGCGGTCCTTGAGGTTGGTCACCGAGCCCTCGTTGCGCACCACCGTCAGCCGGGTCAGGTCCAGGTCCGAGAACATGATCATCTCGGTGTTGGGCGTGGTCTCGGCCAGCACGGCGTCGTGGGGGAAGGCGAAGTCCGAGGGCGAGAACACCGAGGACTGGGCGTACTGTATCTCCATGTTCTCGATGGAGGGGACGTTGCCCACGCTGCCGCACAGCACCACGTAGCATTCGTTCTCGATGGCCCGCGCCTGGGCGCAGTGGCGCACCCGCAGGTAGCCGTTCTTGGTGTCGGTCCAGAAGGGCACGAAGAGGATGTCCATGTCCTGGTCGGCGAGCAGCCGCGAGAGCTCCGGAAACTCCACGTCGTAGCAGATCAGGATGCCCACCCGGCCCGCATCGGTCTCGAACACCTGCAGCTCGTCGCCGCCCTCGATCACCCAGTCACGCCGTTCCTGGGGGGTGATGTGCAGCTTGGTCTGGCACTCCAGGCTGCCGTCCCGATGGCAGAGGTAGGCGACGTTGTAGAGACGGCCGTCGGCCTGTTCCTCGATCATCGAGCCGGCCACGATGTTGATGTTGTAGGCCACCGCCATGCGCGACAGCTCGGCCTTGAAGCTCTCGGTGAACCCCGCCAGGAAGCGGATGGCGGCGATCTGGTCCTGCTGGGCGGCGCGGTCCTGCAGGCCCATCAGGGGGGCGTTGAACAGTTCCGGGAAGACGGCGAAGTCGCTCTGGTAGTCGGCCAGGGCGTCGACGAAGTACTCCACCTGCTGCAGCACCGCCTCCACCGAGGCGAACTCGCGCATCTGCCACTGCACGCTGCCGACCCGGACCTGGGTGGGGCGGGTCTCCAGCACCCGCTCGGCCGGCTCGAAGAGGATGTTGTTCCACTCCAGCAGGGTCGCATAACCCTGGGACTTCTCGTCCTCGGGCAGGTACTTGCGCAGCAGGCGCTTGACCTGGAAGTCGTTGGCCAGCTGGAAGGAGAGGATGGGGTCGTGGATCTCCTTGCGGGCCACCTTGTCGATGTACTCGGTGGGGGTGAGCTCCTCGGCATGCTGGTGGTACTGGGGGATGCGCCCGCCGGCCAGGATCGCCCGCAGGTTCATCGAGCGGCACAGCTCCTTGCGGGCCTCGTAGAGGCGGCGGCCCAGGCGGTAGCCGCGATAGTCCGGGTGGATCAATACGTCCAGACCGTACATGGCGTCGCCCTCGGGATCATTGAGGATGATCTCGCGCTGGTCGATCAGGTCGTCGTAGCGGTGGGGGTTGGAGAAGTCGTCGTAGTCGACCCTCACGGTCAGGGCCACGCCGACCAGCTGGCCGTCGTCCTCGATGGCGATCTGGCCGTCCGGGAACTCCTGGATCAGCTTCTCGATGGTGTGTTCCGGCCAGGCGCCGCCGATGTCGTGGTAGACGGCGTCCATCAGCGCCTTGAGCTGCGGGTAGTCGTCCGGCGTCAGGTTGCGCAGGTTCAGGTGAAGCTCATCGAGGGACATGGCGCTCGGGTTCCTGATCGAGAATGTCCCGTCGAGTCTATCATGCGCCTGGCGACGCGACCGCGCGGGGCCTCAGCGCAGCTGGCTGTCCTTGCTGCCTCGCCGGTTGTGTCCGGCGCCCGGGCCCCGCCGCTTGTCGAGCAGGGCCTGGCAGTCGATGCAGAGTCGCACCCCGGGGACGGCCTGTCGTCGTGCCTCGGGGATCGATTCCCCGCACTCGTGACAGTGGTGGGCGCTCTCGCCGCGGGGCAAGGCGCGTCTCGCACGCTCGAGTTCGTCGCGCACGCTGTCGTCGATCTGCTGCTGGACATCGCCGTCCTTCGACCAGCCGCCGGCCATGGTGTCGTCTCCTTCGGCTCGCGACGAGCCGTCCGCCTGCCCGTGACGAAGGCGGGGCTTCCACCTTCCAGCCCCAGACTAGCGCGCCGCACGGGGCGGCGCGATGCTCGGCACGACATGCGAAAGCCCTCCCCGGACATCGCCGGTGCCGACCGGCGATGTCCGGGGAGGTATCGGCCGCTCCAGGACGTCAGGCGGCCTTGCGGCGCGTCAGGCGCAGCTCGCCGTTGAGCGCCCGGATGATGGTGTAGCACATCAACAGCATCACGATGGAGAACGGAATCGCCGTCGCCGTCACGCCGGCCTGAAGCGCCGACAGCCCGCCGCCGATCAGCAGCACGATGGCGATCAGGCCTTCCACCGTGGCCCAGAACATGCGCTGGGGCCGAGGGGCGTCGATCTTGCCGCCGGCGGTGATGGTATCGATCACCAGCGAGCCGGAATCCGAGGAGGTGACGAAGAAGATCAGCGCCAGGATGATGCCCAGGGTCGACATCAGCCCCGTCAGCGGCAGTTCGTTGAGCATGCCGAACAGCGACAGCTCGGGGCTGTAATTGTCGATCACATACTCCTTGACCAGGCTGGCGGCGGGGTCGGCATAGAGCTGATCGAGCGCGGTGGCGCCGAAGACGCCCATCCAGATGAAGATGAACAGGCTGGGGATCAGCAGCACGCAGATCACGAATTCGCGCACCGTGCGCCCCCGCGACACCCGGGCGATGAACATGCCGACGAAGGGGGCCCAACTGACCCACCAGGCCCAGTAGAAGATGGTCCAGGCCTGGCGGTAGGCATCATCGTCGCGCCCGAAGGGGGCCGATAGGGGGATGAACTCCGTGACATAGGTCGAAAGCCCCGTCCAGAACCCGCTCAGGGCCACCAGGGTCGGGCCGGCGAACAGCACGAAGAAGAAGAACAGCACGGCCAGGACCATGTTGAGCTCGGAGAGCTTCTTCACCCCGCCCTCGAGGCCGCGCCAGACCGACACCAGGGCCACCGCCGTGACCAGCACGATAATGATGACCTGGGTAGCGGTGGTGACCTCCAGGCCGAACACGAAGTTCATCCCCGCATTGGCCTGCTGGGCCCCGAGCCCGAGCGAGGTGGCCAGACCGAACAGGGTGGAGAACACCGCCAGGATATCGATCAGATGTCCCGGCCAGCCCCAGACGCGATCGCCGAGGATCGGGAAGAACGCCGAACGGATGGAGAAGGGCAGGCCCTTGTTATAGGTGAAGATGGCCAGCGCCAGGGCCATCACCACATAGACGGCCCAGCCATGGATGCCCCAATGAAGGTAGGTACCGGCGAGGCCCAGGGCGCTGGCCTCGGGAATGGCCTCCGGGTTCAATTCGCCATCGGCCCCGAAGGGAGACGCGACGCCCAGGGGCAGGGAGACGTTGGCATGATAGACCGGCTCCAGCACACCGAAGAACAGCAGGCCGATGCCGATGCCGGCGGCGAACAGCATCGCGAACCAGGACAGGTAACCGTGCTCCGGTCGAGCATCGGGGCCCCCCAGCCGGACCGACCCATAGGGCAGGAAAACCAGCGCCAGGCAGAACAGGATGAAGAAATCCACCACGATCATGAAGTACCAGTCCAGGGTGCCGGTGGAGAAGGCGACGATGGACTGGAAGATGCTCCCTGCCCGCTCCGGGAACAGCAGGGTGAGGACGATGAAGATCACCGAGGCGAGTGCCGAGACGACGAAGACACGATTGTGGATATCGAAGCCGATGGGGCCCAGTCGGCCTTCGATATTGTCCTGGCCGACAACGTAATCTGTCTGCATGTCGCTCGTCACGGGGGGCGACGCCGGGTCGCTCGGAGTATTCATGAGATGCTTCTCCTTATTATCAGATATTGAATGATCAGGCCTGTTTCGTATAAACAAATAACTTGGCGTCATCTCTGCAGTCTAGCCCGGCATCGAGGTAGGCCGTGGCATGGCCGGTGAGGGACATAGCGTCGTTCAGGACGGTCGAATGGCTGGCCATCGGGTCTTGGAAGACGTCGTGATCCCGTCGACTCGCCCGAGTGATCGCCGCGAATCACCGTTGACCCTGCCTGAGGCAAGTGCCATGCCCAAGGCGTGGATATGCGGGGAGAGGTCTTTTTTTCAGAGGGTTATTGGCGGTCAGGGCGAGCGGATCACGAAGCTGATGTGCCACAAGGCGGCGGGATGAGTCTCCCAGCGGCTGCGCCTGCCTGGAGGACGACGATCGACGTCGGCCTCGATCGCCATGCCGTGCGGGCAGAAACGACCTCCCCCTGCACATCGCCGCCTTCCGGCCGGCGCATGCCCAGGGGGAGGTGTTGTCATGACTTGATCGAGGGCTTCAGGCGACCTGGTGGCGCAGCTGGCGCAACTCGCCGTTCAGCGCCTTGATGATGGTGTAGCACATCACCAGCATCACGATGGAGAACGGGATCGCCGTCGCGGTCACCCCGGCCTGGAGCGCCGAGAGGCCGCCGCCGATCAGCAGCACGATGGCGATCAGGCCCTCCACCGTGGCCCAGAACATGCGCTGGGGGCGGGGAGCGTCGATCTTGCCTCCGGCGGTGATGGTATCGATCACCAGCGAGCCGGAATCCGAAGAAGTGACGAAGAAGACCAGCGCCAGGATGATGCCGAGGGTCGACATCAGGCCCGTCAGCGGCAGTTCATTCAGCATGCCGAAGAGCGCCAGCTCCGGGTTGTAGCTGTCGATCACGTACTCCTTGACCAGGCTGCTGGCCGGGTCGGCGTAGAGCTGATCGAGTGCAATGCTGCCGAAGACGCCCATCCAGATGAAGATGAACAGGCTGGGCACCAGCAGCACGCAGATCACGAACTCCCGAACGGTGCGGCCCCGTGACACCCGGGCGACGAACATGCCGACGAACGGCGCCCAGCTGACCCACCAGGCCCAGTAGAAGACCGACCAGGCCTGACGATAGGCATCGTCTTCACGACCGAAGGGCGCCGAGAGAGGAATGAACTCCGTCACATAGGTCGAAAGCCCCGTCCAGAGCCCGCTCAGTCCCACCAGTGTCGGGCCGGCGAACAGCACGAACAGGAAGAACAACACGGCCGCTCCCATGTTCAACTCGGAGAGCTTCTTCACACCGCCGTCCAGGCCGCGCCACACCGAGACCAGGGCCACCGCCGTGACCAGCACGATGACGATGACCTGAGTGGTGACGTTCACGTCGAGTCCGAAGACGAAATTCATCCCCGCGTTGGCCTGTTGTGCCCCGAGCCCGAGCGCCGTGGCCAGGCCGAACAGGGTGGAGAATACCGCCAGGATGTCGATGGCATGGCCCCACCAGCCCCAGACGCGGTCGCCGAGGATCGGGAAGAAGACCGAGCGGATGGAGAAGGGCAGCCCCTTGTTGTAGGTGAAGAGCGCCAGCGCCAGCGCCATGATGGCATAGACGGCCCAGCCATGCAGGCCCCAGTGGAGGAAGGTGCCGGCCAGGCCCATGGCGGTGGCATCGGCGATAGCGTTCGCATTTAGCGCCCCGTCGGCACCGAAGGGCGAGGGCGTGCCCAGCGGTGAGGAGACGTTGGCGTGGTAGACCGGTTCCAGCACGCTGAAGAACAACAGGGCGATGCCGATACCGGCGGTGAACAGCAAGGCGAACCAGGATAGGTAGCCATACTCGGGCTTGGCATCGGGGCCCCCCAGCCGGACCTTCCCGTAGGGCAGGACGACGAGCGCCAGGCAGAACACGATGAAGAAGTCCACCAGGATCATGAAGTACCAGTCCAGCGTCCCGGTAGAGAAGGCGACGATGGACTGGAAGATGCTCCCCGCCCGTTCCGGGAACAGCAGGGTGAGGACGATGAAGACGACCGAGGCCAGCGCCGAGACGACGAAGACCCGGTTGTGGATATCGAAGTCGAAGGGGCCTAGCCGTCCTTCGATATTGTCCTGACCGACGATGTAATCCGTCTGCATGTCGCTGGACACCGGGGGTGATGCCGGCTTGCTTGGGCTACTCATGATATGCCTCTCCTTGTTATAAGGTTATGAGTGGTAAGGGTCTTCCTTATGCTTGCATGGCCCTGAATACGGCGGTCCGGTCCAGTCCGGCATGGAAGGGGGCCAAGGTGTGGTCGATGACGGTCCGGATATCGACCCGGACCGATCCTGGTAAGACGGCGGTGGGGAGGTCGATGCACCCACTCGGGTCGCGTGTGACGTTGCGCCATGGGGCTCGCCTCTTACATTGTTATGATGTTGTTTTGTATCTGGTCATCATGGAGCATGCCCGCCCCTGTCAGACGGGCCACGACATCGGGCTCGAGCCAGCCGAGCGGGTCATCGGCCACCCCCTGCGGGACCACCGGCACGGCCAGCCACGGCATCGCGGCGGATCGTCTCGGGGGGACCGATAGCGCAGCCAGCTCATGAAGGGCAGCCAGCGTCGCTGGCTGCTCCGGCTCGTCAGCGATTCGCGACCGAGCGATGGCATCGGCATTACCGATCGTCGGCCACTTCCGGGAAGCGGGAACGCGCCTCGAGGTCATCGAGATCGATGGTGTTGCGCATGTACTGGACGCTGGCATCGAAGAATGGCTGGTGATCCCAGGGGGTGACCCGTCCCTTCATGTTGGCGCGGGCGACCAGCTTGCGACGCCGCTGGCTGTCGAGCACCTCCTGGTGCAGCTTCTCGGTATCCCAGCGGCTTGCGACCTCGTCGCGGAACTGCTTGCGCAGGTCCTGGTGCTCGGGATCCTCGGCCAGGTTGGTCAGCTCCTGCGGGTCGGCCTCGAGGTCGAACAGCTGGTCGGGGTCCGGGGTGGAGTAGACGAACTTGTAGCGACCGCGGCGGATCATCAGCAGCGGGGCGATGGCGCCTTCGCCGCAGTATTCGCCGATCACCTCGTCATGGCCGCCCGCGCCGGTCAGGTGGGGGTTCAGGCTGCGGCCATCGATGGGCACCGCATACTGCGGGGCCTGGCCGTCATGGGCCCACTCGCTGAAGGTCGGCAGAAGGTCCATGGTGGAGACGGACTGCTTGACCCGGCCGGCCGCGAAGCGTCCCGGTGCATGCACGATCATCGGCACCCGGGCGGAGCCCTCGAACCAGCTCATCTTGTACCACAGGCCCCGCTCGCCGAGCATGTCGCCGTGGTCGCCGGAGAAGACGATGATGGTGTCCTCTTCCAGGCCGCTGTCCTTCAGGGCCTGGAGCACCTTGCCGAGCTGGTCGTCGACGTAGCTGATGGCCCCGTAGTAGGCGCGGCGCGCATTGCGGATCTGCTCGTCGTTGATGGTGTCCTCGTCGCACTGGTAGACCTGACGCAGGCGCCTGGAGTGCGGGTCCATCAGCTCTCGCGAATAGGGTACCTCGGGCATGTCGATCTCGTCGTGATCGTAGCGGTCCCAGTACTCCTGAGGAATGGTGTAGGGATCGTGCGGGTGGGTCAGCGAGACCGTCAGGCAGAAGGGGCGATCCCGGTCGCTGCGGGCATAGTCGTAGAGGAAGCGCTGGGCGCGGAAGGTCACCTCGTCGTCGAAGTCGAGCTGGTTGGAACGCACGCAGGGCCCGGCCTGGGTGACCGATGACATGTTGTGGTAGTAGCTCGGGCGTTCCTCGAAGTTCTCCCAGTCGACGAACCAGCCGAAGTCGGCCGGGTAGATGTCGGAGGTCAGGCGCTCCTCGAAGCCGTGCAACTGGTCCGGGCCGCAGAAGTGCATCTTGCCGGTGAGCGCCGTGAGGTAGCCGGCATCGCGCAGGTAGTGGGCGTAGGTCGGCGTATCGGCGGAGAGCTCGGCGGCATTGTCGAAGCCGCCGATCCGCGAGGGCAGTTGGCCGGCCATCAGAGTGAAACGCGACGGGGCGCACAGCGGGCTGTTGCAGTAGGCCGAGTCGAAGACCACGCCCTCTTCTGCCAGGCGCGACAGGTGGGGGGTCTTGACGACCCGGTGACCATAGAAGGGCAGCGAGGGGGCGGCCATCTGATCCGCCATGAGGAACAGGATATTCGGCTGTTGAGTGGACATCGGCGAGTGCCTCCCGAGGGGTGCTGGGGAATGGTTGGCGTCGGGTGACAGTCTCTATGCTAATCTGACTTCCTGTAAACTCGCTCTTTTTTTATGTGTGAGATTAGTATAGCTAATGACATTGATGAGCAAGCGGGTGTCGCCCAATGGCCTGAGGGTCTTCGAGTCGGCCGCCCGCCACCTGAGCTTCACCGCCGCCGCCAAGGAATTGCGTTCCACCCAGTCGGCCGTCAGCCAGCAGGTGCGGGCCCTCGAGGAGCAGCTCGGCCTGCGGCTGTTCGATCGCGTCTATCGCGGCGTGCGCTTGACCGAGCCGGGGCAGGCGCTGTTCGGCGCCGTCCAGGAGGGCTTCGCGACCATCGAGAGGACGATCGACCGCCTGCAGCGGCGCCACCGCAATCCCCGGCTGAACATCCTGACCGACTTCTCCCTGGCCTCGTACTGGCTGCTGCCCCGCCTGCCGGCCTTCCGCCGGCAATACCCGCACATCGACGTGCGGATCATGACCAACCAGGGGGTCTTCGACTGGCAGGGACAGGAGGTCGACATCGCCATCGTGTTCGGCGATGAGCGGGGCCTGGAAGGCGTACCGCGGTTGCTCGACGAGGAGGTCTTTCCGGTGTGCAGCGCCGGCTTCCTGGACCAGCATGGCCCGATCGACGACCTGGCGAGGCTGGGTGAGGTCCCGTTGCTGACGCTGACCGCCGACCAGGGGCAGCGCTGGATGGACTGGCCTGGCTACTTCGAGCGCCTGGGCGGTCAGGCCCACCTGGCCCCGTCGGAGCTGATCTTCAACAACTACCCGCTGCTGGTGCAGGCGGCGATCGCCGGGCAGGGGGTGGCACTGGGCTGGCGGGGATTGGTCGATGACCTGCTCGAGCGCGGCATGCTGGTGGGGCTGGAGGCCCTCAGCCTGAAGACCGCCAGTGGCTATGGGATGATCGATGCCCACCCGGATGACGGTAGCCCTGCGAAGCAGGCCTTCCAGGACTGGGTGCTGTCGAGCTGAGGCGGGGTATCCGGCGCCGGATGGCGAGCGGAGAAACCCCGGCGGGGCCGGGGTTCCGGATCGGGCTGGGGAAGGGGTCAGGCCAGGGCCGCCACCGCGGCCTTCGCTACCTGGGCGTCCTGGTCGGCCTTGACGCCGGAAACGCCTACGGCGCCGATCACCTGGCCATCGATAACTACCGGTACGCCGCCCTCCAGGAGCCCCTCCAAGGGGGCGGAGAGGAAGGCGGTGCGACCGTTATTGATCATCTCCTCGAAGAACTGGGTCTCCTTGTGGCTGAACGCGGCGGTGCGGGCCTTCTGGGCGCTGATCTTGGCCGTCATCGGCGAGGCTCCATCCAGACGGCGCAGGCCGAGCAGCTCGCCGCTGTCGTCGACGATCGAGACGGTGATGTTCCAGTGGTTCCGCTCCGCCTCTCGTTGAGCGGCGTCCAGAATGGCGTTGACCTCGTTGAGGCCCAGGATGCACTTGGTCTTCATGTCACTCTCCTTCAGGGTCTAGTTCTTGGGTTTCAGACGTGGCACTCGAGTGCTCGGGGAACGAGGTGCGCTCCAGCACCTCATCGACGATCTCGATCCAGTGGCGCACCGGGGTGCGACCCGCGCCGGCCAGGTGGGTCTGGCAGCCGATATTCGCTGTGACGATCACCTCCGGACTTCCCGCCTCCAGGGCATCGAGCTTGTTGTCGCGCAGCTGGGTGGCGAGTTCCGGCTGGGTCACGGAGTAGGTGCCCGCCGAGCCGCAGCAGAGGTGGGCATCCTGCACCGGGGTCAGCGGGAAGCCGAGCCGGGCCAGCAGGGCGTCGACGCTGCCGCCGAGCTTCTGGGCGTGCTGCAGGGTACAGGGGCAATGGAAGGCCAGGCGCTTGTGCTCGCGCAGGGTCAGGCGCTCCAGGTCCTCGTCGCGCAGGATCTCCACCAGGTCCTTGGCCAGGGCGCTGATGCGCTCGGCCTTCTCGGCGTAGTCGGGGTCGTCGGCCAGCACCTCGGCGTATTCCTTGACCATCGCCCCACAGCCGCTGGCGGTCTGCACGATGGCCTCGACCCCGGCCTCGACATGCGGCCACCAGGCGTCGATGTTGGCGCGCATGCGCGCCCGACCGGCCTCCTGGGCGTTGAGGTGGTAGTCGATGGCCCCGCAGCAGCCGGCCTCCGGCGCCGGGGTCAGGCCGATGCCGAGGCGGTCGAGGACCCGGGCGGTGGCGGCATTGGTGTTGGGCGACAGGCCCGGCTGCACGCAGCCCTCGAGGATCAGCATCTGGCGCGCATGGCGGCCGCCCTCGGGACGCCGGCCGGCATCCTCCGGGGCCGGCGGCATCTTGCGGCGCAGGTTGCCCGGCACCAGCGGACGGAACACCTGGCCCATCTTGAGCAGCGCCTTGAAGCGCGCGGGGTCCACCAGCGCCTTGCGCAGCCCGAGGCGCAGCGCGCGGTCGGGCGCGGAGCGCGGCACCCGCCGCTCGATCTCGGCGCGGCCGATGTCGAGCAGCTTGTGGTATTCCACCCCGGACGGGCAGGTGGTCTCGCAGTTGCGGCAGGTGAGGCAGCGATCCAGGTGCAGCCGGGTTTCCTCGGTGACGTTGTCGTCGTCGGGATTCTCCAGCATCTGCTTCATCAGGTAGATGCGCCCGCGCGGGCCGTCACGCTCGTCGCCCAGCAGCTGGTAGGTGGGGCAGGTGGCATTGCAGAAGCCGCAGTGCACGCAGGTGCGCAGCACACGATCGGCCTCGCGGATGTGCGGCTGTTGGAGGTCTGCCTCGGTGAAGTGCGTCTGCATCTCAGAGCTCCGCGTAGAGTCGGCCCGGATTGAAGATGCCCCTCGGGTCCAGTTCGGCCTTGAGGCGGCGATGGTACTTCGCCATTACCGGGGCCAGCGGGGTGAAGGGCTCGGCGGCGCCCGGCGTCAGGCAGCTGGCATGCCCGCCGGCGCTGGCGCAGGCCTCGCGCAGGGTCTCGGCGGGCAGGTCGCTGCGCAGCCAGCGCTGGGCGCCGGCCCAGTCGTGGAGCATGGCGTGCTCGTCGAGGCCCTCGGCCTCCAGCCGCGCCCGTTGGGGCAGCGAGAGCCGCCACAGCGGGCGCCCATCCTCGCCGGAGAAGAACGCCAGCCGCTGCTCGCGCAGCGACTCCCAGAAGTCGGCCTCGAGATCCTCGCCGCCGAGGCGTTCACGGGTGGCGGCCACCGAGCCGGGCCCACCCTCCAGGCGCAGGTGCAGGGCGCCGTCCTGCCAGGCGGCGGCGGTCAGTGGCAGCGGCTGGCGTCCCCAGTCGGCGAGGCGCTGGCGGGCCTGCTCCAGTGGCATCTCGAGGCGCAGGCCGTGGCTGGCCGAGGGGCGGGGCAGCACCTTGAGGGTGACCTCGGTGAGCAGGCCCAGGCTGCCCTGGGCGCCGACCATCAGGCGCGAGAGGTCGTAGCCGGCGACGTTCTTCATCACCTCGCCGCCGAAGCGCTGCTCATCGCCGGTGTGGGTGATGACCCGGGCACCCAGCACGAAGTCGCGCACCGCGCCGGCCCAGGGGCGACGCGGGCCGGAGAGCCCGGCGGCGACCATGCCGCCGACGGTGGCGGCGCCGCCGAAGTGGGGCGGCTCGAAGGGCAGCATCTGGCCGTGCTCGGCCAGCGCTGCCTCCAGGTCGGCCAGCGGCGTGCCGGCGCGTACCGAGACGATCAGCTCTACCGGGTCGTAGCCGGTGATGCCGCGGTGGTCGCGGGTGGAGAGCGCTTCGACCTCCCCGGGGCGGCCCTGAACTTGTCGACCATAGAAGGCCTTGGTGTCGCCGCCGACGATGCGCAGCGGCGTGCCCTCCGCGTCGGCCTTCCGGACGCGCTCTCCCAGGGCCGCGCTGATATCCCGGTCCCGGGGCGGGTGAGTGGTGTTGGCCATGATCATTCCTCAGAAACGGGGCTCAGAAACGGGGCAGCTCGGGGTGAGGCAGCTCGCCCCCGTGCACGTGCATGGCGCCGAACTCGGCGCAGCGCGCCAGGGTCGGGATGTTCTTGCCCGGGTTGAGCAGGCGCTCGGGGTCGAAGGCCGCCTTCACGGCGTGGAAGGTGGTCAGCTCATCGGGACTGAACTGGGCGCACATCTGGTTGATCTTCTCGCGGCCCACCCCGTGCTCGCCGGTGATCGAGCCCCCGGCCTCCACGCATAGCTCGAGGATCTTGCCGCCGAGCTCCTCGGCCTGCTCCAGCTCGCCCTCGCGGTTGGCATCGAACAGGATCAGCGGGTGCATGTTGCCGTCCCCGGCATGGAAGACGTTGGCGACCTTCAGACCGTAGGCGTCGGACAGGTCGCTGATGCCCTGCAGCACGCGGGGCAGCTCGCGGCGCGGGATGGTGCCGTCCATGCAGTAGTAGTCCGGCGACATCCGACCCACCGCGGGAAAGGCGTTCTTGCGCCCGGCCCAGAACAGGGCGCGTTCGGCCTCGTCGCGGGCCTGCTGGATGTCGGTGGCGCCGGCCGCCTCGAGCACCTGGCGCACCCGGTCGCAGTCGTCGTCGACGTCGGCCTCCACGCCGTCCAGCTCGCACAGCAGGATGGCCTGTGCCTCCACCGGATAGCCGGCATGAATGAAGTCCTCGGCGGCGCGGATCGCCAGGTTGTCCATCATTTCCAGGCCGCCGGGGACGATGCCGGCGGCGATGATGTCGCCGACGGCGCGGCCGGCCTTGCCCACGTCGTCGAAGCTGGCCATCAGCACCTTGGCGGTCTCCGGCTTGGGCAGCAGCTTGACGGTGATCTCGGTGACCACCCCGAGCATGCCCTCGGAGCCGTTGATCAGGGCCAGCAGGTCGAAGCCCGGGGCATCCAGGGCCTCGCTGCCCAGCGTCAGGCGTTCGCCCTCGATGGTGATGATCTCGACCTTCATCACGTTGTGTACGGTCAGGCCGTACTTCAGGCAGTGCACGCCGCCGGCGTTCTCCGCTACGTTGCCGCCGATCGAGCAGGCGATCTGCGAGGAGGGATCCGGCGCATAGTAGAGCCCGTGGGGCGCGGCGGCCTCGGAGATGGCCAGGTTACGCACCCCCGGCTGGACTCGGGCAGTGCGGGCGTCGGGGTCCACGTCGAGGATGCGGTTGAAGCGCGACATCACCAGCAGCACGCCCTGCTCCAGGGGCAGGGCGCCCCCGGACAGGCCGGTGCCGGCGCCGCGGGTGACCACCGGCACGCCCAGTTCCCGGCAGCCCTTGAGCAGGGCCTCCACCTGGTCGAGGGTCTCCGGCAGGGCCACCAGCATGGGCAGCACGCGATAGGCGGCCAGGCCGTCGCATTCGAAGGGGTGCAGGTCTTCCTCGCGATGGAGCAGGGTCAGGCCGGGGGCGGCCTGCTGCAGGGCGGCGAGCACCTCCGCCTTGTCCCGGCGGGGCAGCTCGCCATCGAGTCGTGCGTCGTAGTGGATATTCATGGCGGCTCCGAGAAACGGGAATGAATCCAGTATGGGGTCAAAGGTATGGAAATGTCTTCCATAAACATGGAAGGGATGCCGGTCATCCTGTCGCAGTGCGGCGGCAGCCGACGGGGCTCGCCCGGCCCCGCCGATCGGCGGGGCCGTGGCTCAGCTCAGCCGCAGCAGCGGGTCGGCGATCCCCCACAGCTGAATGGCCACCAGGCCGACCAGTCCCGCCGCGAGTACATAGTAGAGGGTCGGCAGGAGGGTCTTGCGGATGGTGATCCCCTCGCGGCCCAGCAGGCCGACGGTGGCCGAGGCCGCGACCACGTTGTGGATGGCGATCATGTTGCCCGCGGCGGCGCCGACGGCCTGCAGGGCCACCATCATGGCCGTGGAGACCCCGAGCTGCTGGGCGACATTGAACTGGAAGTCGGACAGCATCAGGTTGGACACCGTGTTGGAGCCGGCGATGAAGGCCCCCAGGGCCCCCACGGTGGGCGCGAACAGCGGATAGACATCGCCGACGCCATCGGCCACCAGGCGTGCCATGGCCACCGGCATCGACACCAGGTCGGCGGCATTGACGCCGGAGTTGATCAGGATACGCACCATGGGGATGGTGAAGACCAGCACGAAGCCGGCGCCGGCCAGGGTCCGGGTGGACTCGCCGAAGGCGGCGCGGAGTTCGCCGACGCGCATCCGGTGCAGCAGCGCGGTCAGCAGCACCACCATCAGCAGGATGCCGCCGGGCAGGTAGAGTGGCTGGATGCTGCCGGAGATGCCGGCCTCGCCGAGGATATTGCTCCAGCCGAGGCTCGCCGAGGTCAGGGCCTCCTTCAGCGGGGCCACGGTGCGCGAGGCCACCAGTAGCAGGGCCAGCAGGACATAGGGCAGCCAGCCCATGAAGGTGGAGATGGGCGTCTTGCCGACCACCTCGTCGGTCCTGATGACCAGCTTGCCGATCCAGTGGTCCGGCCAGGACGTCGCCTCGGGGAAATCCCAGCTCTCGCGGGGGATCAGGAAGCCGCGACGGGCCGCCGGCACGACGATGGCCAGGCCCACCATGGCGCCGATCATCGAGGGGAATTCCGGCCCCAGCAGCACGCCGGCCAGCGCATAGGGCACCACGAAGCCGATGCCGGCGAACAGCGCGAAGGGCGCGACGGCCAGGCCCTCCCGCCAGGAGCGGTTGGCCCCGAAGAAGCGCACCATCACCATGACCATCAGCAGCGGCATCAGCACGCCGACCAGGGCGTGGATGACGGCCACCTCGCCGGCCACTAGGTGGAAGTAGTCGAGCCAGCCGCTACCGCCGGCTTCCAGGGTCGAGGTGATCCCGCCCTTGTCGAGGCCACCCGAGACGCCGACCACGATGGGCGTGCCCACCGCACCGAAGGACACCGGCGTGGACTGGATCATCATGCCGACCACCACGGCGGCCAGGGCCGGGAAGCCGAGGGCGACCATCAGCGGGGCGGCCACGGCGGCCGGCGTGCCGAAGCCCGAGGCGCCCTCGATGAAGCAGCCGAACAGCCAGGCGACGATGATGGCCTGGACGCGCCGGTCGGGGCTGATGCCCGAGAAGCCGTTGCGGATGGCGGTGATGCCGCCGGAATGCTTGAGGGTGTTGAGCAGCAGGATGGCGCCGAAGATGATCCAGAGGATCGCGACCGTCAGCATCAGGCCCTGCAGGGTCGAGGCCAGGACCCGAGTGAAGGTCATGTCCCAGGCGAGCAGGGCGATGACAGCCGTCACGGCGAAGACCATCGGCATGGCGACCCGCGCCGCCATGCGCAGGCAGATCAGCAGGATCCCCGCCAGCAGCAGGGGGGTGAAGGCCAGAAGCGCCAGGAGAGTGTCGTGCATCGGTGGAGGTCCCTCATCGATGATGATGTCGTTGGCCGCCGGGGGCGGCATGCGCGAACCTTACGACCAGACACCGGGCTTGACCATTGCGGGTAAATTGGTATGACCAGAAAATTTGCTGCGATGTCTTTCCCGGGTCGCGATGAGAGGCATTGTGATTCAATGAGTTGAGGAGCAGTTGGCGAATCTTGGCGGCACCGTGGCGGGAACGGCGATTATACCAATGGACAAGGGGCCGGGGGCAGGCGGGTCGATGGCGGCGGACGGCAAAGCCTGGCACTATCGGAGATCTCCCCTCACCGGATGCAAGGAGTCGGTATGACACGGGTGCTCTACGAACTCAGCGGGCGGGACGAGTCGCTGCGGTTTTCGCCGTACTGCTGGCGGGTCCGTTATGCCCTGGCCCACAAGGGGCTGGACGTCGAGACACGCCCCTGGCACTTCACCGACAAGCCGGCGCTGGCCTTCGCCGACCACGATAAGGTGCCGGTCCTCGTCGACGGCGACGAGGTGGTCACCGACAGCTACGCGATCCTGCGCTACCTGGATCGTGCCTATCCCGAGGCACCGCTGCTCGGTGAGCCCCTGGCCGATGCCCGGGGGCGCTTCTTCAAGTACTATGCCGAACGCGCGCTGGCGCCGGCGATGATGCGCACCATCATCATGGACCTGTTCAATGCCGTGCATCCCGACGACCGCGCCTACTTTCGCGAGTCCCGCGAGAAGCGCTTCGGGCGCACCCTGGAGGAGTTCCACTCCCCGGCCAAGGGCCTGGCCCAGCTCGACGCGGCGCTTGCCCCGTTGCGTGGACGCCTCGAGGAAGTCGATTTCCTGGATGGCGAGGCCGCCGCCGGCGCCGACTATCTGGTGTTCGGCTTCTTCATGTGGGCGCGCTGCGTCTCCAGCGCCGATCTGGTCTCCAATGCCGACCCGGTCCATGCCTGGGTCGAGCGCATGCTCGACCTGCACGACGGCCTCGGCCGCCGAGCCACGCGCGTGACCGATATCGAGGGAGCCTATCGCTGAGTCCACACGCTTGCGGTGCTCGCGACGATGCCCGGCTCCGGCCGGGCATCGTCGTGTCGGGGAACGAGGCAACAAAGCGGTCCGCAGGATGTTGCGCCGCACAAAACGGCCTGCTATGTTGCAATGCAACACCGGCGCTTGGCCGGTATCCCCACCATCACGGAGGTGTGCGATGAGCAAGGCAACGACCGACAAGACCACCGAACAGTTCGAGTCTCTCTTTGTGCAACCCATGCGGTCCTATGCCGCGCTGAACCTCGAATATGCCGAGAAGCTGGTGTCCACCCAGTTCGACTCGGCACGGGTCCTGACCGACCTGGGCCTGGCCCAGGCGCGCGGCTGGCTCGAGGTCACGGATGCCGACGGCGTCAAGAAGGCCATGGAAGGCCAGCAGAAGGTGCTCCAGGACCTCGGCGAGCGCGTCAAGAGCGACTCCGAGGCGCTGATGACCCTCGGCCAGGAGTATGTCCAGAAGGGGCAGAAGCTGGTCGAGGAGCAGGTCAAGGCCGCCAGCGCCAGCTGATCTCCCGATTCTCTGCAAGCAAGGGGCCCTTGCCGGGCCTTGCGGGTCACCGCCTGACGGCGGTGGCCCGTCTTTTTTGCGGCGGCCGTTCGCCGCGAGCGCAGGCGTTCAGCCGTGCTCGGTGCCCAGTAGCCGGATCACCTCGTCGTCGCTCACCTGTCCGAAGTTGGCGAAGAACTGGCCGACGGCGCCGAAGCCGGCCGGGGCGAGCAGGCACACCACCTCGTCGGCGAGCCGTTCCAGGCGTGTCACGGTCTCGGGGGGCGCCGCCCCCAGGGCGGCAATCAGCCGGGCCGGATGGCGCGGGCGCAGGCTGGTCAGTGCCGTGGCCATGGTGGCGCCGGTGGCGCTGCCGTCGTCGACCACCACCACGATGCGTCCGGCGGGGTCGATGGGGGCGCGCACCGGCGTGTAGCGCCGCCGACGCTCCTCGATCAGCGCCTGCTGAGTCTCGATTTCCCGGCTGATGGCCGACTCCGGATAGTGACTGGCCGCCGGCTCAAGCTCGACCCGACCCTGTTCGCCGACCGCGCCGATGGCGTACTCCGGGTTGCCCGGGGCGCCGATCTTCCTCACCAGCACCACGTCCAGCTCTCCCTCCAGCTCGTCGGCGATCAGCCGACCCATGGGCACCCCTCCCCGGGGAATGGCCAGGATCAGCGGGTCGCGTCCTCGCAGGTGCTCAAGCCGTTGCACCAGTCCTTCGGCAGCCTCCAGTCGATCGCGAAACATGGGTGGCCTCCGCGTCGCCTCCACTGACTTGAGTCTAGTCCAGATCCAGGGACAGGGATGGCGTCGATGTGTTGATTGTATACATGTTTATCAATTATTGTTCAAAAGTAGTCGGGTTACTTTGTATCCACTCTATCGGGGGTCGAGACACAACCATAACCGCCGGCCGTTCACGAGACGGCCTGGGACCACCCGAAGAGGCCGGCAGCGCGACGGCAGCAGGACGCCACAACAACACCACATCCAATGGCCGATAACATGCAGACCAACGTCAACAACACCTCGATATTCGATTTCCATGGCAAGCCGTCTTTCCTCAAGGCCTTGCCGATCTCCCTTCAGCACGTGCTGGCGATGATCGCCGGCGTGATCACCCCGCCGATCATCATCGCCGGCGTGGTGGGGTCGACCCCCCAGGAGAAGCTGCTGCTGATCCAGATCGCCGTGCTGACCTCGGGGATCTGCACGCTCTTCCACCTCTACGGCGTCTGGAAGTTCGGCGCCCGGCTGCCGGCGATCTTCGGCGTGGGCTTCGCCTACGTGCCGACGCTGATCGCCGTGGGCGGTCAGTTCGGCATCGAGGGCATCCTCGGCGCCCAGCTGGTCGGCGGCATCACCATGATGGTGGTGGGGTACTTCATCCAGTACATCCGCCATCTCTTCCCGCCGGTCGTGGCGGGCACGGTGGTGCTGGTCATCGGCCTGTCGCTGTATGACATCGCCATCCGCTACATCGCCGGCAGCGGCAACGTGAACGCGCCCCACTTCGGTGAGCTGCAGAACTGGGGGGTGGGGCTGCTGACTCTGGTCACCGTGCTGCTGGCCTCCCAGTTCGGCCGCGGCGTGGTCAAGCTCTCGGCGATCATCGTCGGCATCCTGGTCGGCTACCTGCTCGCCCTGCCCCTGGGCATGGTCGACTTCAGCTCGGTGGCCAGTGCCGAGTGGGTCGCCGTGCCCCAGCTGATGCCTTTCGAGCTGGAGTTCCATTCCGCGGCCATCGTCTCGCTGGTGGTGATCTGCGTGATCAATTCCGTGCAGACCATCGGTGACCTTTCGGCGACCAGCGTGGCCGGCATGAACCGCGAGCTGAAGACCAAGGAGTTGACCGGCGGCCTGCTGGGCAATGGCCTGACCACGGCGTTGAGCGCCTTCTTCGGCGCCCTGCCCACCTCCACCTTCAGCCAGAACGTCGGCATCGTGGCCATGACCAAGGTGATCAGTCGCTACGTGCTGGTCATCGCCGGCGTGTTCATGCTGCTGGCCGGCCTCAGCCCGAAGTTCGGCGCCATCATGACCACCATCCCCTACCCGGTGCTGGGTGGCGCCACCATCACCGTGTTCGGGATGATCACCATGACCGGCATCCAGTTGCTGACCAAGGACGAGATGTCGGCGCGCAACATGACCATCGTCGGCCTGGCCCTGGCGCTCAGCCTGGGGATCGCCGCCGTGCCCTCGGCCATCGCCCAGTTCCCCGAGACCCTGCAGGACGTGATCGGCGGGGCGCCGATCGTGGTCGCGGCGATCACCGCCTTCGTGCTCAACCTGGTGCTGCCGCGCAAGACGCTGGCGGACGAAGCCCGCGAGCGCGAGGCGATCGCCGAGGCGGATGCCGAACAGGCTGCCGGCGACGCCGGCCTGCAGCGGGCCGAGAAGTGAGGGCAGGGGCGGGCCACTGGCCCGCCCCGCAGGCGCGTCGGGACTGAATGTTCGTCACGCGCGTCATCGATGGCGAGACGCGTTGATCGCACCGACCAGGGACAGGGTCCGCTCTTCAGCGAGTCCATGACACGAAAAAGCGCTGCCGGGGCCTCCCGGCAGCGCTTTGGCTTTGCCCGACTCGGCGGGCGATCAGGCCGCGCGCTCCTCCAGGCGGAAGGCGGCGATGCGGTTGATCTGCTCGATGGCGGTGCGGCGTTCCTCCGCCGGCTCGTTGTTCAGCCGGGTCTCGAAGGCGGCGAGGATGTCGTGGCGGTCGCTGCCCTTGACCGCCATCACGAAGGGAAAGCCGAAGCGCTCCTTGTAGGCGGCGTTGAGGCGCTCGAAGCGGGCCATCTCCTCGGGGCTGCACTGGTCGAGCCCGGCGCCGGCCTGCTCACTGGTGGAGTCGTCGGTGAGCTCGCCGGCGATGGCCGCCTTGCCGGCCAGGTCCGGGTGGGCACGGATCACCTCGAGCTGGCGCTCGGGATCGGCCTCGCTGAGCACGCGCCCCATGGCCGTGGCCAGCCCCTCGGGACTGTCCTGCTCGTCGGAAAGGCCGCGCTGCCAGGCCAGTTCGGCCACCCAGGGAGAGTGTTCGTAGATGTCGCCGAAGCGCTCGACGAAGGCGGCCTGGTCCAGTTGGCTGGGGCGCGGAGAAAGCGTCTTGGTGCTCATGGTGGGGACTCCTTGGTGCGTGTCTGCATCGATACTGTCAGGATAGCGATAAAAGTGTATACAATAAAGTCTTTGAAATGTACTCTATTACAAGCTACAACTGTTTCTAGAGAGGCGGCGTTCGAAGAGCGCGTCGACAGCGATGACAAGAGGAGAAGATGATGGGCTACCTCACCACTCACGTGCTGGATACCTCCCTCGGCCTGCCGGGCGAGGGGATCCGCATCGAGGTCTATCGCCTGGAGGGCGGCGAGCGCCAGCGGCTCACCGAGGTCGTGACCAACGACGACGGCCGCTGTGACGCGCCGATCCTGGAGGGCGAGGCCTTCACCGCCGGCGAGTACGAGCTGGTCTTCCATGCCGGCGAGTATCTGGAGCGGCGCGGGGTCGCCGTGGACAAGCCGCGGTTCCTCGACGTGATCCCGCTGCGCTTCGGCGTCGCCGATGCCGGCCAGCACTATCACGTGCCGCTGCTGCTGTCGCCGTACAGCTATTCCACCTACCGCGGCAGCTAGCCCGATAAGTGGCTGTGCTCGCCGACTTTTCAGGCACTGCCCAACCGGTCCTTTACCGCCAAATCGAGACAACAATCGCATAATTCCAACGAGGCCTGACCGATGGAAGCCTACTTTCTGGACTTCGCCAACCTCCTGCTGAGGTGGCTGCACGTGATCGCCGCCGTGGCCTGGATCGGCGAGTCGATCTACTTCGTCATGCTGGACAATGGCCTGCGTCCGCCCAAGGCCGCCGAGGACCAGCGCAAGGGCGTGTTCGGCGAGATGTGGGCGGTGCATGGCGGTGGCTTCTACCACAACCAGAAGTACGCCAGCGCCCCGGAGAAGCTCCCCGAGGACCTGCACTGGTCGTTCTGGAAGGCCTACACGACCTGGCTGTCCGGCTTCGGCCTGTTCGTGCTGCTCTACATGGCCAATCCCGGCTTCTACCTGGTCAACCCGGGCAGCGACTGGGCGTGGGCCGCCAACCTGAGCGGCTGGCAGGCCAACGTGGTGGCGCTGCTGTTCCTGCTCTCGGGCTGGGTGATCTACAACGAGATGTGCAAGCGCATCAGTCCCAACATGGAGCGCGATGGCCTGCTGAGCCTGGCCGTGGCGGTGATGATGGTGGGGGTGGCCTACCTGAGCACCCAGATCTTCGCGGGACGCGCCGCCTTCCTGCTCACCGGCGCGGTGATGGCCACCGCCATGTCGGCGAACGTCTTCTTCTGGATCATCCCGGGGCAGCGCCGCATGGTGAAGGCCATGAAGGCCGGCGAGACTCCCAACCCCATCGACGGCAAGCGCGGCAAGCAGCGCTCGGTGCACAACACCTACTTCACGCTGCCGGTGGTGCTGCTGATGCTCAGCAACCACTACTCCTTCACCTATACCCACGAGCTGTCCTGGGTGATCATGTCGCTGTTCATCTTCGCCGGCGCCCTGATCCGCCAGTTCTTCGTGCTGATGCACGCCGGCCATCTCAAGCCGGCCTACCCGGCGGCGGGGGTCGCCCTGATCCTGGTGGCGGTGTGGGTCGGGGCGCCCACCGCGGGCAATGCCACGGCCGCCGCCACGGCCAGCACCGAGGCCGCCTCGGTCGAGGAGGCGCCGGCCGACACCGAGGTGGTGGCCCAGGGCGGGGCGCTCGAGGAGGTGCATGCCATCATCACCGAACGCTGCGTATCCTGCCACGCCCAGAACCCCGAGCATGCCGGCTTCTCGGCGGCGCCGGCCGGGGTGATCCTGGACACCCCCGAGCAGATGCTGCGCCAGGTCGACCAGATCAAGCAGGTGGTCGCCAGCGGCTACATGCCGCTCGGCAACATCACCCAGATGACCGACGAGGAGCGTGCGAAGATCGCCGACTGGAGTCCGTGAGGTGACGACGAGCCGCCTCGCCCGCTGACCACCGCCCGCCTTTTTGGCGGGCGGTGGTCGTGTCGGGCAACGGAAAGCGTATACAATAAGCGGCATACCGGGTTTTCACGGAGGCGAGCAGTCCATGAACCAGCGTCAGGTCGTTGACGGCGGCAAGTCCAGCGACGGCGGCAGTCGCCCCGGCAAGAACGGCGACGGCGCCGAGCGTCACGAGGCGATCTACCAGTCGATCAGCGATGCCATCATCGAGCATCGCCTCAAGCCCGGTGCGCGGCTGCGCGAGGATGCCCTGGCCGAGGTCTTCGGCATCAGCCGTACCGGCATCCGCAAGATCCTGCAGCGCCTGGCCCTGGAGCAGCTGGTGACCCTGACTCCCCGCCGCGGCGCCAGCGTGACGCGGCCCACCGCCGACGAGGCCAAGGATGTCTTCGATGCCCGGCAGATGGTCGAGTGCGGCCTGATGCCCGAGGTGGCCCGACGCATCACCGCCGAGGATGCCCAGTCGCTGCGCGAGATGGCGGCCCGGGAGCGCGAGGCGCTCCGGGCCGGCGAGCAGAGTGCCGCCATCAAGCTCTCCGCGGCCTTCCATGGGCGGCTGGCGCGGATCTCCGGCAACGCCACCCTGGCGGCCTTCGTCGAACGCCTGTGTTCGCGCTCCTCGCTGATCCTCGCGGTGTACGGCAACGCCGGGCATCTGGGCTGTGAATCCCACGACCACGACGATCTGGTGGGCTACCTGGAGAGCGGCAACGGCGAGCGTGCCCAGGCCTTCATGAGCCGCCACCTCAAGGCCATCGAGGCCTCGCTGTCCATTCGCGCGGAAGAGGACGAAGCCCCGGATCTGTTCGAGATCTTCTCGGGTTGATCCGGTCCCCGTCGGCGTTGCAAGGCCGATGAGGCGCACCATACTGAAGGCCATACCTCCGTCCTGCGGCTGGATTGCCCCATGCCTTCTGATGAGCTGCCCGACGACATCGCGCTGGAGCGGGTCTATGCGGAATACGTCCGGCTCGGTGGGATCTGCAACGACTACATCAAGAATGCCCTGGGCGATATCCGCCTGCTCGGCGCGATCGGGGCCCTGCTGGTCTGGGATCCGCTGGCGCGGCTCCTCGAACTGGAGGCCCGTCTCCATCAGCCGGTGACCCCCGTCGGCTTCCTGGTGCTGCTGCTGGTCATCGTACTGGTGTTGTTCTATGACCTGCTCAAACAGTCGATCTTCTTCTTCCACTTGTCGCGGCTGCGCGAATTGGAACGGGTGCTCAACCGGAGGACCCTCGGCGACCAGCATGAGCTGTTCCATCTCGCCGGCGGCTGGCCTGGCTGGTTCCGCCGCTGCCATGCCCCCGTGGCCCGGGGCTTCTGGGGCGTCTTCTATCTGCTGGTGGTGGCCTTCCCGTCGACCCTGCTGTACCTGCAGGGCTATCTTGGCTGGCTGATCGTCTACCTGGTCAGCGCCCTGGTGCTGCTGGGGCTGCATGCCAGCTGCGCGCAGCGGGTCCTGCGCTCGCTCGGGTGAGTAGCGAAGCTGCCTCCTCGGGGCGTCCGGCGCGAGATCCGAGGGCCTCCGTCGTGCCATCGCCACCGGGCCGAGGGCCATCGGTGGCGACATGGCTCGAGTGAGCGTTCAGAACGACCGGCTGGGGAAGCTGGTCGGGAAGATGGCGGCCGCGGGGGGGTGAAGGTGGGTGCGCTCGGGGTAGGAGGCTCTCAGTCGATCGAACTGCTGCTGTGCCTCGGCGGCCAGCTTCTCGAGGTTGACACCGGGGAGTTGCCGATCCTTCACGATGGTCCGGCCATTGACGATGACATGGGAGAAGTCCCGGCCCGAGCCGTTCATGATCATGGTCTGGATCGGATCGACGAACTGGCCCAGGTGGAAGCCGCTCAGGTCGAAGACGGTGATGTCGGCCCGGGCACCCGGCGAAAGCCGGCCCAGATCCGGCCGGTTCAGAGCCTTTGCCCCTCCCAGAGTGGCGGCGTTGTAGTAGTCGGCCGCCGAGCAGGCGCTCTCGCTGCCCTCTATCATCCGGGTAGCCATGATGCCGGTATGCATGTTGGTGACGATATCGGGGGGATAGGTATCCGTGCCCAGTCCGACCTTGATGCCGCGACGCTGCATGGTGGCTAACGAGTCCATGAAGTGCCCCATTCGAGCGCTGACTAGGGGGCAGTGCACGAGAGTCGCCTTGCTGCGCTCCAGGGCCACCAGATCCCGCTCCACGGAGTCATCCGTGGGATCCTGGCCGCCCAGGTAGATACCGTGGGGCAGCAGGACTTGCCGGTCCAGGAACCCCAGCTCATCCAGCAGGGCGAGCGAGGACTGACCGAAGCGCGCCGCTACGGTCTCGACTTCCAAGGGCGACTGACAACAGTGCAGGCGCACGGGGCAGCCGAGGGATCTCGCTGCGTCGGCCGTGCGTTCGAGCAAGTCGCGTGTACAGCACTCGATACGATCCGGGGCCAGCATCCCGCGGATCAGGCCGTTGGCCCTGCCATCGTAGTCCTTGACGAATTCGATGGCTTCCTCGAGACCGCGCATGCCACGCGGTTCATCCCAATGAATATCGAAACGACCATCCGGGTGGATCACGGAGGCGCCGGTCCGGTAGGCCGGCCCAAGGTAGAGGCGCAGGCCGTAGTCGGCACCGATGGCCGCGGCACGCGCGAATTCCTGATAGGTCTCCCCCCACTCCCGATACAGCAAGGAGGTGATGGGCAGGGCCGTGGTGATGCCGTTGAGGAGAAGCTGGGCGAAGGCATAGCGCTTCTTGGCATCCTCCTCTTCCGGTGTGTAGACGTCACGGGGGCCTCGTGCGACATAGGTACTGGCCCAGACGCGCCCATGACGCCAGCCCGGGGCGTTATCGAAGCCCAGCACGGTCGAATCCAGGTCCGCCAGGGCATCCAGGTCGATGAACCCTGGCCCGACCACGGCATTGCCGGCATCGATGCGGTGGTCGAGGGGGCCGTCGTAGCCGAAACCGACATGCACGATGGTGTCGTTGTCGTAGACGACTTCACCGTTGTGGAGAATTTCATGGCCGGTACCGTCGTAGCCAATGACGTAGCGGCCGGTGATCATCGTCCTGGTCATCCAGGTCTCCTTTCGTCAGACAAGGCATTCGCCATCGGCGGCGACCACACGGCCGCCCTGGACCACGGCGATGCGTGAGGCGCGATTCATGATCGCCTCGACCCGTGTCTCGCCGGCTACGACGGTGAAGTCGGCCCGGCAGCTCGGGGCGATACCGTAATCCGCGAGGCCCATCACCTGTGCGCCGCCTCCGGTGGCGATATCGAGTACCAGCTCCAGGTCTTCATCCCGGCGGAAACCGCTGCGGAAGGCCAGCAGCATGGCACGCTCGAGCATGTCGGCGTTGCCGTAGGGGCCCCAGGAATCCCGGATCCCGTCGGAGCCACAGCCCAGCGTGACACCGTCCTCGTACAGGCGCCGCACGGGGGGGAAGGCGATGTCGCCGGGGCCATGGGTCATGATGGCGATGCGGTTATCGATCAGCAGTCCGGTGAGATGTTCGAGGTAGGCCTCATCGACCATGCCCAGACAGAAGGCATGGCTCACGGTGACCCTGCCCTGCATGCCCAGCGCCGTCGTGCGTTCGGCGATGAGTTCCAGGGCGAAGGCGCCGAGCATGCCGGGTTCGTGGAGGTGGATATCGATGCCCACGCCGGCCCGGTCGGCGATGGCGAAGATGGTGTCCAGATGGCGTACCGGATCACGGTCCATGCTGGACGGGTCGATGCCACCGACCAGATCGGCTCCCATGCTGATCGCCTCGGCCATGAGGGCCTCGGTCCCGGGGCGAACCAGCAGGCCGCTCTGGGGGAAGGCCACGACTTGCAGGTGGATCGCCTCCCGGAAGCGATCCCGGGTGGCCAGGACCCCCTCGAGATTGGCCAGGCCGATCTCCGTATCGATATCGACATGGGTGCGGATATGGGTCGTGCCCATGGTGATGGCCTGACGGACCTGGTTCGTCGACTGCTCTTCCGGTGAGTAGCCGAGCGCCTTCCTGACACGGCGCTCGTCCGCGATGCGTGACTGGATCGTCGGCCCGGCACTGTGCCGGTGCCACGACCGCCCCCATAGGGTCTTGTCCAGATGGGTATGGGCATCCACCAGGCCGGGAAGCAGGATGCCGTTGCGTCCATCGACGACCCTGATGCCCGGTGCCTCGAGGCCGGCGCCGACCCGTTTCACCACGCCATCGATCACCAGGACATCGGCGCGGTCCCCCTCGAGCGGGCGTACGTTCTGCAACAGTAAGGATTCGGTCATGATCGTCTCCCTGTCAGTTGATGCCGTCGTCCACGGACAGCGTGTCTTCGCAGGCTTCCCGGTCGCGGGTGGCCTGAAACGCCTCGAGGCTCGGGCGTGGCAACTCGAACTGGGTCTCGGCAAACAGGTAGGCGTCGGCATGGAGACGGGCCAGCGGATGATAGGCTTCGGGGCGAACCCTGAGGGTCCGGGGATCGATAAACTCATCCTGCACGTGCATGTGCAGTACCTCGCCAACGATCACCGAGCGGTTGGGGTATTCCAGCGATTCGGTCTTGCGACACTCCATGGCCACCGGTGCCTCGAGGATGCGGCCGGTGAGCAGTGTGCGGCTGGGGGCCAGGGTCAGCCCCGCGGCGGACACCTCGTCCTCCTCGGGGGGGAAGTCCAGGGAGGTGGTGATCATCGGGTGAGCGATGCGCTCATTGACCAGGTTGACCACGAACTCACCGTTGTCGTGGATGTTCCGGGTGGTGTCCTTGTAGCGCCCATCTGGACGGTGCTGGATGCCCAGGATGAGGATCGGGGGCTCGTCGCCGAAGACGTTGAAGAAGCTCATCGGCCCGGCATTCGAGACGCCCGTCTGGTCCATGGTCGTCACCAGGGCGATGGGCCTGGGAACGATGAAGCTGACCAGGAGCTTGTAGCGCTCCTGCTTGCTCAACTGACTGAAATCAAATTCCATCGGGATTCCTTCGGTTGTCTGGGGCCAGGTCAGGCCCTGGTGATGAGTCGCCCTTCCTCGACGGCATGACAGGCAACGAAGCCGCGCTCGACATTGTGGAGCGGTCGGGGCGCTTCCCTCTTGCAGCGCGCGTTGGCGTGTGGGCAGCGCGGATGGAAGGCACAGCCGCTGGGTGGGTCGAGGGGGCTCGGCACCTCGCCACCAACCGGTGTACGGGCACGACCGGTCATCTTCAGGTCAGGAATGGAGTCGAGCAGCATGCGGGTGTAGGGATGCTGGGGACGTCGAAAGAGCTCATGCTTGGTGCCGACCTCCACCAGACGCCCCAGGTACATGACGCCGATCCGGTCGGAGATGTGGTAAACCACCGACAGGTCATGGCTGATGAACAGGTAGGTCAGCGCGAACTCGCGCTGCAGGTCCTTCATCAGGTTGAGGATCTGGGCCTGCACGGAGACGTCGAGCGCCGAGGTGGGCTCGTCACAGACGATGAACTCCGGGTTGCTGGCGAGGGCTCTGGCGATGGAGATGCGCTGGCGCTGGCCGCCGGAGAACTCGTGAGGATACTTCTCGCCATCCTGCGCGTTGAGCCCCACGCATTCCAGGAGTGTCGCCACGCGCTCATCGATCGCCTTCTGCCCGTCGAGCAGGCCGAAGACGGTCAGCGGCTCGGCGATGATATTCCGAACGCGCCACCGGGGGTTCAGGCTGGCATAGGGATCCTGGAAGATCATCTGCAGGCGATGGCGAATGGCGTCCATGTCCTGACGGCTATGGGTGGCGATATCCTCCCCCTCGAACTCGATATTGCCGGAGGTGGTGTCATTCAGGCCGACCACCAGTTTGGCGATGGTGGACTTGCCGCAGCCGGATTCCCCGACCAGGCTGAAGGTCTCGCCACGATAGATGTCGAAGCTGACGCCATCCACGGCCTTGACCACCTGTCTTTCCTTGCGCTCGAGCAGGCGGTTGAGCAGTGGGGGCGAGACATCGAAATGACGCTTCAGGTTGGCGATACGGAAGACGGGAGTCACCGACGGCATGTCGGAGACGTCTTCCCGGGGGCGAGTCTGTGTCGCCGAGGCGCTGTAGATCTCCTGGGTCATATTCATGCGTTGGCTCCTCGGCGGTGGTCTGCGGTGGGTGACGGGGCTGACGTGGGCCAGGGCGAGCGATCGGTCATCGCCGTCTCCTCGACGAGCCAGCAGGCAGCGTCGCTGTTTTCCACGGCGATCAGGTCCGGGCGCTCGGTTCTGCAGCGCGAGAAGGCACGGGGGCAGCGAGGGTTGAAGGCGCACCCGTCGGGTATGGACGCCAGGCGTGGCATGGAGCCCTCGATCTGTTCCAGCCGGTCGACATCGTTAAGGATGGTGGGGATGGAATTCATCAACCCACGCGTATAAGGGTGCTTCGCGTGCTTGATGACATCGGTCACCGGACCGACTTCCGCCAGTCGACCGGCATACATCACGGCGACGCGGTCGGCGGCCTCGGCGATGACGCCCATGTCATGGGTTACCAGCATGACCGCCGTGCCCTTCTCCCTGCAGAGTCGCTTGAGTACCGCAATGATCTGGGCCTGTACCGACACATCCAGTGCCGTGGTCGGCTCATCGGCGATGACCAGCCTCGGTTCCACGCACAGGGCCAGGGCGATCACCACCCGTTGGCGCATGCCGCCGGAGAACTGGTGCGGGTACTGGTCGATCCGTGTTTCGGGGGCGGGCAGTCCGACCTCTTCCAGCATGCGGATGGCGCGCCGGCGGGCCTCCTTCTTGCTCATCGGAAGGTGGGTGCGGATCGTCTCCACGAGCTGGTGGCCGATGGTATACAAGGGGTTCAGGCTGGTCAGTGGATCCTGGAAGATGGCGCCGATATCCCTGCCGCGCAGGCGGCGCATCTCCTCCTGGGAGAGGTTGTCGATGCGTTTGCCTTCGAGTCGGATCTGGCCGGCACTGATGCGTCCAGGCGTTTCCAGCAGCCCCGTGATCGCGGTGCCGGTCAAGGACTTGCCGGCACCGGACTCGCCCACGACACCGAGGATCTCGCCTGGTGCGATCTGCAGGGAGACGCCATCGATGGCCTTCAGGGCTCCGCGTCGCGTATCGAACTCGATGTGCAGGTCACTGACTTCCAGGACCGGGGTTGTCTCATGTGCAGTCATGGTCGTCTCCCTCAGCGAAGTTTGGGGTTGAGTGCATCGCGTAGCCAGTCACCCAGCAGGTTCACCGACAGCACGAGCAGCACCAGCACCATGGAGGGGAAAATGACTACCCACCAGACGCCGGAGAACAGGAACTCGTTGCCGATCCTGATCAGGGTGCCGAGTGATGGCTCCGTGGGGGGCATACCGACCCCCAGAAATGACAGGGCGGCCTCGATGAGAATGGCGATGGCGAGGTTGACGGTGGCGACCACCAGGATGGGGCCGACCACATTGGGCAGGATATGTCTGGCCATGATCGCGCGGGAGCGCAGGCCGATGACGCGGGCGGCGAGGACATACTCGCGGTTCTTCTCGACCAGGGTCGAGCCCCGTACGGTGCGCGCATACTGCACCCAGGTGGTCAGTCCGATGGCGAGAATGAGCACGAAGATGACGGCATCATGCTGCATTTCCGGTGGCAGGACGCCCCTGGCGACACCATTGATCAATAATGCCACCAGGATCGGTGGGAAGCTGATCATGATGTCGGCGATACGCATGATCGTGGCATCGACCGCTCCCCCGACATAGGCGGCCAGAAGTCCCAGGCAAACACCCAGTACCATGGCGAAGGCCACGCTCGCCAGGCCGACCAGAATGGAAATTCGTGCACCGTACAGGATCGCCGACAGCACATCACGGCCCTGACCATCGGTCCCGAGCAGGAAGGCACTGTCCCCCCCCGAGACCCATGCCGGCGGAAGTTCACTGTTCAACAGACTGAGGGTGCTGACATCGAAGGGATCGTGTGGCGCGATCCAGGGGGCCAGAATCGCGGCGAGTATCAGCGTGACCACCACGACGGAGGCGACGATGGTGACCGGTGAACGGCGAAAGCTATAGAACAGGTCGCTGTCGATGAACCTGTACAAGCTGTTGCCGAGTCTTTGCGTTGTGGTACTCATGGATAAGCTCCTCAGGCGCCAGTCTTGTTCTGTCCTGTATCGACACGAAGCCGTGGATCAACCACGAAATACAGCATGTCGACGATGGTATTGATCACCACGAAAATCAGCGACACCATCACCAGATAGGCGGACATGACGGGGATGTCGACGAAGCTGACGGCCTGCATGAAAAGCAACCCCATCCCCGGCCACTGGAAGACGGTTTCGGTGATGATGGCGAAAGCAATCAAGGCACCGATCTGAAGTCCCGTGATGGTGATGACGGGCATCAGGGTATTGCGTAGCGCATGGCCAAAGTTGACGACACGGTTCGTCAGCCCGCGAGCGCGGGCAAAGCGAATATAGTCGGTCTTGAGAACCTCCAGCATTTCTGCCCTGACCAGACGCATGATCAAAGTGATCTGGAAGAGTGACAGCGTGATGACCGGCATGATCAATGCCTTGACGCCACTGACCGTCAACAGCCCAGTGCTCCACCAGCCGAGCTCCACTACCTCGCCTCTCCCGAAGGAGGGGAGCCAATTTAGCCATACAGAGAACACCAGGATCAGCAGAATACCCGTCACGAAGGTGGGCACGGATATGCCGGTCAGGGAGAGGGCCTGGAACAGGTGGCTAAGCCAGCTGTCTCGTCGGAGTGCCGTATAGACTCCCATCGGAATGCCGATCACCAGCGACATGACTACCGCGGCAAACACCATCTCCAGGGTGGCAGGAAGGCGCTCGGCAATGAGATCCGATACCGGCCGCTGGTTGCGATAGGAGACGCCGAAGTTCCCTTGAACCGCGTTGGTGACGAAGTTGCCGAACTGGACGGGTAACGAGGCGTTCAGTCCGAGCCGCTCTTGTAGCTCGGCGCGCTGCTCAAGTGTCGCGTCTTGCGGAAGCATATTGGTGACAGGGTCACCGACGAAGCGAAACATCGAAAAGGCAATAAAGGCGACGGCGAGCATCACCATAGCGCCTTGCAGGAGACGGCGTATCAGAAATGCAATCATTGTTGTGCCCTTTCCCATTGGAAGGTAGGTGTCAGGATGGCGGCAGCCCGGCTCAGGCTACCGCCTGACGACGGAGGCGAATGGTTATTCGACGGTCGTATACCATAGCCGCACCTTACCGTCGGGAGTCTGCGGGATCTGGATATTGTCATTGGCCGCCCAGATAAGCGGTTGTTGATGAAGAGGAAGCATCGGGATGTCAGCCTGGGAAAGCTCGAAGGCCTGGGAAATCATCGCTAATCGCTCCTGTTCGTCCTGGGCAACGGCGATTTTTTCGATAAGGGAGTCGACCTCGGGATTGTGGTAGCTCCCAGGGTTCCAGGCACCATAGCTGTCGTGAGGGCTGGACAGTATCTGTGAAAGCAGGCTGAAAGAGTCCAGCATGGGAAGCGTTGCCCAGCCCGTCATCCAGATATCCGAGCCTCCATTCAGGGCCACTTGCCAGTGGTTGCTAGAGTTTCGGGCGTTGACCCGAGTCTCGATGCCGACCCGCGCCCACATGGCGGCAATTGCTTGACAGATTTCCTCGTCACTAACGTAGCGGTCATTGGGGCAGTCTAGCCCCACAGTGAAGCCATTCGGGTAGCCAGCCTCGGCGAGTAACTGCTGCGCGGCCTCCGGGTCATAGGGGAAACGCTCGTCAAGCGATGCATCATAACCCGGAACGGCGGGAGCCACGGGCAAGGCGGTGTTACGTGATTTTCCACGCATAAGCCTGTCACGAATGAGCTCCATATTAATGGATTGGTAGAGTGCCTTGCGTACCCTTTGATCGCGTAATGGGTTGCTATCAAGGTCGCCCTCGTGGAGCGAGTCAGGAGTCTGGTTAAGCGCCAGCATGATGGTGCGTAGTCCCGAGGTCTCGAGTACCCGATAACCCGGGGCATTTTCCAGGCGAGAGACGTCCTGGAGGGGGACACCCAGCATCATGTCGATCTGTCCGGAGAGTAGCGCCGAGACCCGGGTCGCATCGGAGGCGATGGGGGTGAACTCGATGCGGGTCAGGTTGTGCTGGGCCTCATCCCACCACTGGTCGTTGACGGTGAGGACGGTTTCGGCATCGGGCCGACGGGTATCGAGAACGAAGGGACCGGTGCCATTGGTATGCGTCGTGCTGTAACTTTGATCCCCCTGGGTCGGATCGACGGGATTCAGCGTCCCATGTTCGGTCATCCACTCCTTGTCGAGAATATAGACATTGGTCAGGTCGTTGAGTAGCAGTGGGTAGCTACCATTCAGCTGAATTTCTACGGTGTTATCATCGACCTTTCTGACGTCAGAAACGGCAGGAAGGTTTCCTCTAATGGGTGAGTCTTGATGGGTGGCCCGTTTGATAGATGCCACGACATCATCAGCATCGAAGGAGTTTCCATTATGAAAGGTGACGCCCTCTCGTAATGAGAAGCGCCACAGGTCAGGGCGGATGACCTCCCAGCCGGTGGCCAGGGCCGGTTCAATCTCGAGGTCCTTGTTATACCGAACGAGAGGCTCGTAGATATGATGAAGGAAGGCCAGGGTCGGGCTGATCGCCTGCCCATGAGGGTCCATCGAATAAACATCGGAGGTGTCTGCCCATGTGATGGTATTGGCCTGGGCACTGCCGGCCGACACGCAGGTAGCGAGGAGGGTAATTGCCAGTTTTTTATCGAAATTATTCATGAGTTTCTCCATGGTTTGTTGTTGTGATCTAGGGATTTAAAACGTACCTTGACTGTGTTTTTAGATAAATAGGGTCCGTTACCCTCCTTGTGCGCAAGGTGAGGGGTTATGGCTGGTTTAATGGTGTCTTTTGTCGCCGAATTACAGGTTATCAGCCAGGAGTAGACGAAGGCATAGGGCCAGTTTATGGTGGAGGATGGTGCCAGATGATTTCGAATGCCTTCTTGTTGTAACTGGCTGGTTCATTTATGAAATTTCTGCTGGGATCGGCCCTTGAGATACCGGTGGCCATCACGGCATGGTGATCGCTGGATGTCCCTGTATTCCCGTCGGGAGTATTGGCAGGGTAATGCGGGGGATCGCAGGGAGTGATCCATGACAGGGAGGCACAGGACGGTAGACGGTACTCAGGTGCCTGGGAGGTGCAGCTTGTTGGCGAAAGTCCGGGGAGGAGTGCGTGAATAGGCATCGTCTAGAAGGCTCCCGATCGAGATAATTGTTCTTGTGGACAAGGTGTATTTCCCATGTACACAAAATAGTTCGATTCTGCCTTGTATGCAAGTCGAGCCTTTCTTGATTCCATTATGATATTTCCTTTAAAAACAATGTATTGAAGTGTGTTTTTGATGATCTTGTTTGCCTTTTTAGTGTGTACAATGAAGTTGTTTTTTTATTTATGGATTGTTCGTCTTTTCTGATGTTGATTGTATACATTTTATGCCTGAGCATTCTTGGATCTCTATGGACGACGAAATTGCGGACCAGGGAGAGTGAGGCCATGACTCGCGTGCAGTGATCTGCCGGCGGGAAGAGGCCCGGCGGGTTGTCTGGGGATGGCGACTAGGGAAGTGCGGTCGGGGACACGGGGGCATACTCCCTTGAGCGAGAGATGCCCTGTTACTGGCTGATCGGCTGCGAGGTCAGGCCGGAAGGCGGCACGGGGGGACGTTCTTGGAGGTATACTGTGACGAGCCGCACCTTCCCTCGATGATAGCGAGAGGCCGTCTCTTCCCTGGGAGCCAGCACGGAAGCGCCCCGTGCCAGTGGCACGGGGCGCATGGTGGCCGAGTGGGGAGACCCCTCAGGGGTGGGCGGAGGCCGGCTGGCCTGGCTGGTTCCGCCGCTGCCATGCCCCCGTGGCCCGGGGCTTCTGGGGCGTCTTCTATCTGCTGGTGGTGGCCTTCCCGTCGACCCTGCTGTACCTGCAGGGCTATCTTGGCTGGCTGATCGTCTACCTGGTCAGCGCCCTGGTGCTGCTGGGGCTGCATGCCAGCTGCGCGCAGCGGGTCCTGCGCTCGCTCGATTCGGCAGGGTAGCCGGAACAAGCCAGTCGGCTCTGGCCGACTGGCTTGCTGGTTGGCATGATCGCGCCGCTGGATGGTGCCGGGGGCAGAGTTACTGCTGTTGCGCGGCGCGAGCCTCCTCGATGGAGGCCAGCATCGCCTCGAGCAGGGCGACACCCTCCTCGCCATACTTGTCCTCGATCACCTGGCGTACGGCCGGCTGGGACTTGGCAGCGAAGGCCTCACGCTGTTCCGCCGTGATGGTGTTCACCTCCATGGAGTCGGCGAGCTTGGGCAGGCCCTGCTCGGAGGCCTCGATGATCCGCGACATGGCGCGGCCGGACTCGACGGCGACCTTGGCGGCCCAGTCGATGATGCGGCGATGGTCCTCCGGCAGTCCGTCGTAGAAGTCCTGATTGACGAACCAGACGTAGGGCGTGATCAGGTGATTGCTGATCGTCAGGTAGTCCTGGACCTCGTCGAACTTGGCGAAGGCGGTCTGCTGGATGGGGTTCATCTGACCATCGGCGACCCCCGTCTGCAGGGCGGTATACACCTCCGCCCAGGCGAGTGGCGTGGCCTGGGAGCCCATCGAGTTGATCATGGCCTCGTGGGTGGGCAGCGTCATGGTGCGGATCCGCAGTCCCTCCATGTCCTCGGGAGAGGAGATGGGTTTCTGGGAGTTGGTGAACTGGAAGAAGCCGCCGCTGTCCAGCAGGCCGAGCACCTTGAGCCCGGTCTCCTCATTGATGTCCTGGGCCAGCGTCTGGCCGAAATCACTCTCCAGCGAGATGACCTCGTTGGCCACGCCGATGTTCGGGAAGGCGAAGGGGATATCGAACACCCCGATCTTCGGATAGTGCTCGGCCACGCCGCCGGCGGTCGAGATCGACGATTCGATGATGCCGTGGCGGACCTGGGCGATGGCCTCGGCATCCTTGCCGAGCTGCCCGGCGGGATAGATGGTGACCTCGATCTCGCCGTTGCTGGCGGTCTCGGCGAGCTGCTTGAACACCGCCGACATGGCGCCGGCGTTGCTGGCCATGGCCTCCGGCGGATTGACGTGGGCGATACGCATGGTGGTCTCGGCGGCCGAGGCGGCGCCGGCGATTCCCAGGGCCAACCCGAGGCCGGCCAGTGCCGTGGTGATGCGGGTCTTCATGGTCTCTCTCCTGCGGTGTTGTTGTTGCTGTCGCGGGTGGGTGGAGAAGCCCCGCCCGTGGTCGGGCAGGGGCGGGCAGGTGGCGCCTAGCTCGCCAGCCCCAGCAGGCGAGGTATGGTGAGGGCGATCGGTTCCCAGTAGGCCACGGCTATCAGCACCGCGACCTCGACCAGGATGAAGGGCCACAGGGACTTGGTGATCGCCTCGATGCGCTCGCCGGTGACCGAGGCCAGGACGAATAGACAGGCGCCGACCGGTGGCGTCATCAGCGAGATGGTGAGGGCGAGGATGATGATCATGCCGGCATGCACCGGCTCCAGGCCGATGGTCAGGGTCAGCGGGCCGAGCACCGGGGCGAGGATGATCAGGGCGGCATTGATGTCCATGAACAGCCCGATGATCAGCAACAGGGCGACGATCATGGCCACCACCACCGCCGGGTTCTCGGAGACGGACAGGAAGCCGGCGGCGATCAACTGGGGGATCTGGTTGAAGGTCATCCACCAGCCGAGGATGGTGGCCGAGGCGATGATCAGGAAGATCACGCCGGTGATCAGCGCCGTGCGCGCCAGCATCTCGTACATGTCCTTCCAGGTGATGTTGCGATAGATCACGCCACCCACCACCAGGGCATAGAGCACCGCCAGTGCCGCGGCCTCGGTGGGGGTGGTGATCCCCGTCAGGATGGCGCCGAGGATGAAGACCGGCAGGATCAAGGCCAGCAGGCTGCCGCGGAACTCCTTGAGGATCAGGGTCAGGCTCGGCCGTTGATCGGACTTGGGCAGGTTCAGCCGACGGCCCGTGGCGGCGATCAGGCACATGCACACCAGGCAAAGAAGCAGGCCAGGAATGATGCCGGCGGCGAACAGCCCCGCGATCGAGACCCCCATCAGCGAGCCATAGATGATGGCCAGGGTGGAGGGGGGGATGATCGGACCGATGATCGAACCCGCCGCGGTGACGGCACAGGCATAGGGACCGGTGTATCCGGCCTTTTTCATCGCCGGGACCAGGGTGTTGCCGAAGGCCGCCGCGTCCGCCGTGGCCGAGCCGGTGAGGCCTGCAAACAGTACCGAGGCCAGCATGTTGGAGTGGGCCATCCCACCGCGCAGCCAGCCCACCAGGGCCTGGGCGAAGTTGACCAGATTCATGGTCAGGCCCGAACGGTTCATGATCTCGCCGGCCAGGATGAAGAAGGGCATGGCGAGAAACGGGAAGAGATTGAGCCCGGAGAAGAAGCGGTCCGGCACCATGGCCAGGAAATGGCCGCCGCCCATGTCGATGATGCCGATCAGGCCGGCCACGCCGAGCACGATGCCTACCGGCATGCCGAGTATCAGGAGTCCGAAGAAGACGATGGCTACGATGATCATGACGTTACCTCAGGCGCGTTCCGCCGCGGGGTGCGGGTCAGGGGCGAAGAAGTCGTAGATGGCGACCATCACGAATTGCAGGCAGGCCAGGCCCGAAGCCACCGGAATGATGATGTAGGGATAGCCCCGAGGCATGCCGAAGATCATCGTCAACTGCGAGAAACCGCGTTCCACGTAGCCCAGACCATAGATGAACATGAAGGCGAAGAAGGCAAAGCCGATCACGTCGAAGCTCAGGGCCAGGAGTTTACGCATCGGGCGTGGGAAGCGGTCGAACAGGATGAGCACGCCGACGTGCTGCCGATAGCAGATGCCGGTCGAGATGGCGAGAAGCGCGACCCAGATCATCAGGTAGCGGGCCAGTTCCTCCGTGAAGGTGAGATTCCAGGGCAGGACGTAACGGGCCAGGATCCCCAGCCATACATCGAGAACCAGCACGATCACCAGGGCCACGCACAACCGCTCGACCCAGAGGTTGAGGGACCGGCTTATTGCCAGCGCCTTGAGGCTGACCTTTTCCACCTTTCTCCTCCTCGGACACGACGAGGGTTCGCCGGGACCTTTTGGTTGTCGTTGTAGCTTCAGGTTTAAAATATTAATTTCGTATTGTCAATGTATTCGGTCTTGTTGTTTCAGTGTCGGTCCAGTTACTTTGCCGGCGTAATCGATCACTGCTGAATCGAGCAGGGTCTTGTTAACTATATGATATAAAAAATTTTTGTCTTTAAATAAATGTTTGTATACGAAGCTGCATGAGGATGTGCCTTGCAGCGTCCGGCGAGTGGTATACGACATTTAATGAAACAATAATTTCTTTGATAGCTATCATTGAAAAAATAGTACTATCGGGAATGGTTGCCCTTGCCGTCCCGTCGATCCGGCATCAGAGGGATGATGACCCTGTCACCAGGGAACCTTCCTGTAGTCGGCGGCGGCCGGGCGACTGGGCTGGTCACCAGGGGAGGGAATGAATGCAGGATGAGTCGAATCAACGCGTCCGGATCTGGCAGGGAGGGCTGCTGGCGCTGCTGGCCACCACGATCTGGGCGGGCAACTTCGTCGCCGCTCGGGCCGCTTCGGCCAGCATCGATCCCATCGCTCTCTCCTTCCTGCGTTGGAGCCTGGCCACGGCATTGCTGTTGCCGTTCGTGGCGAACCGTTTGCTTGCGGCTCGGCGGGCTCTGGCGGTGAGCTGGAAAGGGATCGTGATGGCCTCCTTCTTCGGCATCACCGCCTTCAATACGAGTGTCTACATTGCCGGGAACCATATCGGTGCCACCCATATGTCCCTGGTGAACGCCGCCGCACCGATCCTCATCCTCTTGCTGTCGGTGAGTCTCCTCGGGGAGCGGGTGTCCTGGGTAGGGGGGCTGGGCATGCTGCTGGCGGCCGGCGGCATCCTGTTGTCTGCGCGGGATGGAGGCTCCGCCGATCTGACCGTGGACATGGGGCGTGGGCTGGCTTGGATGACCCTGGCGGCCAGTTGTTTCGCGATCTACACGGTGATGTTTCGGCGGTTACTCGGGAGGCTGCCCTTCATGGTCCTGGTCGGGAGTTCCTTCCTGACAGGAACCTTGCTGCTGCTCCCGCTGTTCGCTTGGCGAGTCGCCGTCGTGGGCATGCCGGAATGGAGTGGCCAGAACCTCTTTCTCATCGGGTATGCGGGCATCGCGGCGTCGTTGGTGGCGTTCGTCTGCTGGAACCGGGCCGTGGCTCTGATCGGTGCCGCTCAGGCCGGATACGTCTATTACCTGGTGCCGTTCCTGAGTGCGGCGCTCTCGGTCGTCTTTCTCGGTGAACTGCCGGGCCCCTGGACGCTGGTCGCCGCCCCCCTGGTGATCCTGGGCATCGTGCTCGCGGTCCGCGATGGCAGGCGCTAGTTGTCGCGGGACGCCGGTCAGTCGAAGTCCCGGACCTGCTCGTGGGCGATCTCGATGTCCTCCAGGCGAACGCGGCCCGACTTGCCGGTCAGTCGCACCGCCTGGACGCTGAGGTAGTGGATGAGCCCCATGGGGCCGACATAGGTATGGAAGAGGAAGCTGCTCGAGATGTCGCAGCTGAGCGTCCAGGTGGCAACGGGTTTCTTGTCGCTGGACAGCGAGTCCGTCAGATAGAGCACGGGCACCCCTCGCTCATGGGCGGCGTGCATGACGCGCTCTAGCTCCGGGACACGGCGACGCATGCCCACCGCGATCAGGAGATCGTCTTCTCCGAACTCCGTGACATGCTCGCCGAACGTTTCCCCGGGATGGGGGAGCAGGTGGACCTGCTGTCGGAACTGAATGAACTGCCAGCGCGCATAGGCGGCCATGAAATAGCTGTTTCGAAAGCCGACCAGCCAGATGCGGCGCGCCTCGACGATGCGGTGCAGGGCGGCCTCGATGTCCGCCTCATTCAGTTGCTCGAAGGTCCGCGTCAGAGCCGCGACATGATCGCTCAGGAACGACTGGCTTTCCGAGGGCAGCGGCGACGAGTCCTGCTGACGCTCATGCAGATAGATCGGTGAGCCCCATTGCTTGATATCGCGGACCAGGCGGCGAGCCTCCTCGAAGTTGGTAAAGCCTAACCGCTTGAAGAGCCGCGATGCGGCGGCCTTGGACACTCCCGCTAGCCTGGCCAGTTCGGTGGCGTTATAGGCCGATAGCTCGCCCGGGAAATCGAGGATCAGCTCGGCGAGCTTGCGTTCGCTGGAGGGTAGCTCGGAGAGGTGTTCCTGGATTCTGGCTTCCAGGGAACGGGGTCTTTCCGGGGTGGTCGGGGCCTTGCCGTTCATCATCGGTCCTCTTGGCAGCGAGGCGTAGTGGTGCATCATGCGATTGTCGCGGGAGACGGCATCACGCCCGTCGTTTCCTCAACCTAACACAGAAGCGCCGGCCCTGAAATTTCAATTTCAGGGCCGGCGACTAACGTGGCTGTCTGATTGGTTCGGATTCGCCGTGCACCTTGCGCGAACGGGCTGGCCTCATTCCGCTAAGCGAGCGCCTTTCGTCGCGGTGCCGTGACCGCGCATCAGCAGATAGTAGAAGAGCCCGCCCAGGGCGGCGCCGATCAGCCAGGCATAGCCGCCGAGCGCCTCGAGCGCCGGGACCCACACCGAGGAGATCGAGAACAGGGCGGCCAGGGCGAAGGCGCCGATGGCCCGCTTGTTCCAGCCCTTGAGGTAGTAGTAGGCCCCGTCGGGATCGGCGGTGAACATGTCCTGGATGTTCAGGCGCTGGCGCTTCACCAGGTAGTAGTCCACCACGATGATCCCGTAGAAGGGCGCCACGATGGCTCCCAGGGCATTGACGAAGCCGGCGATGCCGATCTGGCTGATCACCGAGACCCACAGCGCCCCGACGAAGAAGGCCACCAGCGCGGTGATCAACCCGCCGATACGGAAGCTGATCTTGCCCGGGAAGAGGTTGGCCAGGTCATAGGCCGGCGGGATGAAGTTGGCGACCAGGTTGATGCCCACGGTGGCGGCGAAGAAGGTGATCGCCGCGATGATCGTCAGCGGCAGGGAGTCGACCCGCTCGATGATGTCCGAGGGGTTGGTCAGGGTCTCGCCGAACAGCGCCAGGGTGCCGGCGGTGATGATCAGGGCGATGAAGGAGAAGAAGGCCACGTTGAGCGGCAGGCCCAGCAGGTTGCCGAGCTTCATTTCTCGCTCGCTCCTGACGAAGCGCGAGAAGTCGCCGAAGTTGATCACCACGGCGGCGAAGTAGGCGATCATGGTGCCGGTGATCGCCAGGAAGGCGGTCACGGAGCTGCCTTCATACTCGCTGCTGCCGCTGAAGATGGTGCTCACCGCGGGCAACAGCTCGCTGCCGGCCTGGAGCCAGACGATGATCATCAGGGCGATCATCACCACATAGACCATGGGGCCGGCCCAGTTGAGGAAGTGCTTGATCTTGTCGATGCCTTGCCAGAACAGCGCCATCTGGAAGCACCAGACGATCACGAAGGACACCCAGCCCACGGCGGACATGCCCAGCCAGGATCCGCCGGGGTCGCCGAAGAGCGCGGTGATCAGCAGCGCCACCGCCGTGGAGGCGAAGTAGGTCTGCACCCCGTACCAGAAGATGCCGATGATGGCACGCAGCATGGCCGGGAAGTTGGCCCCGCGCACCCCCATGCTGGAGCGGATCATCACCGGGAAGGGCACGCCGTACTTGACGCTCGGCTTGCCGGTCAGGTTGACCAGCACCATGACCACGAAGCCGGCGAGGATGATCGCCGCCATCACCGCCCAGCCGTTGAGGCCGTAGGAGATGAACAGCGAGGCCGCCAGGGTGTAGCCGAACAGGCTCTGGATGTCGTTCGACCAGACATTGAAGATCTCGAACCAGCCCCAGGAGCGGTTGGCTTTCTTGATCGGTGCCAGGTCGTCGTTGTAGAGGCTATGGTCGATGTGCCGGATTTCCAGCTCTTTGTCCGTCATGTCCGTCATGAGAGAGGCCTTGCCTTCTTATTGTCGGGAAAGGCCCTCCCGGTGGGGAAGGCCGCGGAGTGGGTGATGCCATCACCCTCAGTGTAGGGGGAATGCGCCGGCGGGGCGTGCCGCGAGCCGACCTGCCCTGCCGGCATCCGGTGGGCGTCGGTCACTCGCCCTGGATGGCTCCGACGGCCGCGCGGGCCGCGGCATTGACGGCGACGACCAGCGGGACCTCGAAGCGGGGCTGCAGCCGGAGGGCGGAGGCCGACAGCGGACCACCGCCCATGATCACGGCCTGGGCTCCGTCCTCGTCGATGGAGGCCTGCACCGCTTCGGCCAGGGCTGCATCGAGAGCCTCGGGCGATTGCACCAGCTCGGTGGGGTCGCCGGGGGTGACCCTGACGCCACGGTAGAGGTGCTCGTAGCCGAGGGACGCGGCCTTCTGGCGGAACGACTCGATGAGCGCCTCGTCAGGCGTCACGGTGACGATGCCGAATTCGCGATCACCACGCGCCGCCTCATGAAACACTTCCTCGCCGATACCGAAGACGGGGAGGTCGACTTCGGCCCTGAGTTCCTCGAGACCGGGGTCGCTGAAGGCCGAGACGATGATGGCGGCTACCCGCTCATCGCGGGCGGCCTCGATGCCGATGGCGACGACGCCTGGCGTGGCGTCCACCATGTCCTGGGGCGTGGTCAGCAGGGCCGGGGCGCCGGTGTTGCTGCGCTCGATCACGGTCGCCACGCCCTCCGTCTCGAGCCGGGCGAGGTCGGCCATCGAGCGGGTGGCATCGGCATTCGAGTTGGGGTTGATCAGCACGATGGCTCGGTCGGCCTCGGTGTCATCCGCGGCGCTCACCTGCTGGGCCGGTGCGACGGCGGCGCCGAGGCAGGCGCCCAGCAGGCCATAGGTGGCCAGCTTGCGGCCTGCGGTGGAGAAGGGGAGCTTGAGCATGTTGGGAGGACTCCGTTCGTTGTCATTCTTGTCGGGAGAAACCACCGACGGGAAGCGAGCTGCCCGTCGGTGGGGAAGTCCCGAGACGGCGCCCCGGCTATCCGGGCGCCTCTCGATCAGCTGCGGAAGCGCTGGCAGGGGGCCCAATGCTTCATCAGCAGGTAGTAGGTGAGGCCGGCCGGAATCAGGCTGGCGTACCAGGAGACCGCCGAGAAGCTCAGGGCGGCGGCGATACCCACCGCGGTGGCGATCAGGGCCGCATAGTTGACGCCCTGGTAGGGGCCGTTCTCGTCATACAGCTTGTCGAGGTCCAGGGTGCGGCGACGGATCAGGAAGTAGTCCACCACCAGGACGGCGAAGATCGGGCCGAGGAAGGCCGAGTAGGTCTGCACGAAGAGCTGCAGGCCGGCGGCGGAGTCGGGCTGCACCAGCTTCCAGGGGAAGGTGGCGAAGGCCAGCAGGCCGACAAGCACGGTGGCCACCGGGAACTTCATCTTGAACACCTCCATCAGCACATAGGTCGGCGGCACCACGTTGTTGAGCACGTTGGTGGTGACCTGGGCGAAGGCGATGAACAGCAGGGTGGCCATCAGCAGCGGGGTGTTGTCCACGGCGTTGGTGAACACCTGGATGGGGTCGGCGGTGCCGGTGGCCTCGGAGACCATGAAGCCGATCAGGCCCATGAACAGGGTGCAGGGGAGGATGGACATGGCGTAGATGGTGGTGAGCAGCCCCGTGCCGGTGCCCTTCTTGTGCTCGCGGGCATAGTCGCTGACGTTGAGCATCATGGTGCTGTAGATGCCCAGGAACAGCATGGTGGCGCCCCAGAAGGGCATGCCCCAGGAGCCTTCCATGGTCAGCAGGCTGGCGGAGAGCTCGTCGCCGTAGAGCTGCACCGTGGAATAGAACATGTAGACCAGCGAGGCGAGGATGAAGGCGCTGCCGATGTTCTCCAGCCACTTGATGCCCTGGAAGCCCATCACCGACAGGCCGATCTGCAGGAACTGGAAGGTGATGAAGAAGAAGATCAGGTTGTCGAAGCCGAACAGGGTCGCCGAGACCATGTTCAGGGCGCCGGCACCGATCCAGCTCTGGAAGCCGTACCAGACGATGGCGGGCACGGCGCGCACCAGCCCCGGCAGGCGGGTGCCGGCGAAGCCGAAGGCGCTGCGTGCCTGGACCATGAAGGGGATGCCGTACTTGTAGCCGGCGGCGCCGTTCAGGGCCAGGGCGATGCCGATCACGAAGCAGCCGATGGCGATGGCCAGGGTGGCCTGGACCAGGTTGAGGGTGCCGACCACGCTGGAGCCCATGGCGAAGGTGCCGATGGAGACGCAGCCGCCGAACCAGGCCAGGAAGTAGGAGGCCCGCCCCATGATGCGGGTCTGCTGGGGCGCGAGGGATTCCTGGCCGGGGGCCTTGTGGCCCGAGCTGGCCTCCGGGGGTGCGGTGCCGGCCGGGATGGCCGGGGTGGCCGTGGTGGCCGGAGTGTGGCGAGTGGAATTGCTCATCTCGGTGTCCTCGCAAGTGTCTGCTTGACTTGTGGTTGTTGTCCGGCCTGGTCAGGGCGCGGGTGCTCTTGCGGTATCGCGCGTGGCGATGGGTCAGTACGGGTCGGCCATTGCCATCATGCGCCAGGCGTCAGGCCCGACAGGTGCTCGAAGCGGCCGGTAAAGGGCTTGGGCCGAGGGAAGGCCAGATCGCCATGCTTGCTGGTGCCGAGGCCCAGGCCGACCAGCGATTCGGCCAGCTTGACCGCGGCGGTGACGCCCTCGACCACCGGCAGGCCCACCGCCTCGCCGATCTCGTCGGTGAGGTCGGCCATGCCGCCACAGCCCAGCACGATGGCACCGATGCCGTCCTCGTCCCGGGCCCGGCGGCCTTCGGCGATGATCCGGGAGAGGGCGGCGTCGCCGTCGTCCTCGAGGTCGAGCACCGGGATCTCCGCGGCTCGCACCCGGCGGCAGTGATGGCGGAAGCCGTACTGCTCGAGCAGGTGCTCGGCGATGATGCCGGTGCGCCCCAGGGTGGTCACCACCGAGAAACGGGTGCTGATCAGGGCGGCCATATGGAAGGCGGCCTCGGCGATGCCGATGACCGGGGCCCGGGTCAGTTCCCGTGCCGCCAGCAGGCCGGGGTCGCCGAAGCAGGCGATCACATAGGCATCGGCCCCGTCGCGCTCGCCGGCCATCACCTCCTCGAGTACGCCCACGGCGCTGATGGCCTCGTCGAAATGGCTCTCGATGGAAACCGGGCCATGGGCCGGTTGGGTGGCGCTGATCACCGTCCCGGGGGCGGCGATCCCCTGGGCGGCGGCACCGATGGTCTCGGTCATGCCGCGGGTGGTGTTGGGATTGATGACGCGTATGTGCATGGAAAGCTCCGTCGGGGGGTTATTCTTGTGAACAAAGATTTTTGTCTTTGTACACAAAGTAGGCGCGACTCCCGCCAAAAATCAAGGTCTCGCCCCATCGCGTGCTGGCGCATGGTTCCTCATGAAATCAATGGGTTGCGTAATGGCTAAGAATAAATAGTGAAAAATCTATATTGTATACATTAATTGATGACTATTTTTGCGATGATAAAGCAGATTAATGGCTAAAAACATGTATACACTTTTGAAGGGCCCGACTGCTTCGGCCCGTGACGGCAGAGGTCGCCTTGGGAGCGGCCGCCATCGGGCCAGGAGACAGCGGCGGTCGGGACCGGATAACAAAACGGCTGGCGGGAGGGATTGATTTTTTGTATACAAAGTACGAGGCTGAAGACAGTCACCGCAAAGGAGGGCGCCTGCGCCTGCTGATGCTCAACGGCAATACCAGCCAGGCCAGGACCGACTGGATCGCCGGACGAGCCCGGGCCTTCTGTGGCGACCAGGTCGAGGTGCAGGCCGAGACCGCCGCGCGGTGCCTCTACCGCCTCGCGGCGAGATCGCACCCTGGCAGCCGCCGGCCTGCCTCAGAGCCTGGCGCCGATGCGCCTGGCGGAGGGCGGAATGCCCCCTTGAACATGGAGTGGGTACACTCTATTCTATTTCTGTATACAGTTGATGTCGCTCACCCTCGCGCCCCGGCGCCGTCGAGCGCTCACAGAACAAGAAGGACGCATCGCCATGACCTCACCGACCCGCAACGATTACCCCCGCGACCTGATCGGCTATGGCCGCACGCCCCCCCAGGCCAACTGGCCCGGCAAGGCGAGGATCGCCGTGCAGTTCGTGCTCAACTACGAGGAGGGCGGCGAGAACTGCGTGCTCCATGGCGACAGTGGTTCCGAGCAGTTCCTGTCCGAGATCATCGGTGCCGAGGCCTATCCCGATCGCCACCTGAGCATGGAGTCCATCTACGAGTATGGCTCCCGGGCGGGGGTGTGGCGGATCCTGCGCGAGTTCGAGCGTCGCGGCCTGCCGCTGACCGTGTTCGGCGTGGCCATGGCCCTGGAGCGTCACCCCGAGGTCGCCCAGGCCTTCAAGGAGCTCGGCCACGAGATCGCCTGCCACGGCTATCGCTGGATCCACTACCAGCAGGTGCCCGAGCACATCGAGCGCGAGCACATGCAGCGGGCCATCGAGATCTTCGAGTCGCTCTATGGCGAGAAGCCGCTGGGCTGGTATACGGGGCGCGACAGCCCCAATACCCGTCGCCTGGTGCTTGACGAGGGCAGCTTCCTCTACGACAGCGACTACTACGGCGACGACCTGCCGTTCTGGACCCGCGAGACCGACAGCCAGGGCCAGACACGGTCGCACCTGGTGGTGCCCTACACCCTGGATACCAATGACATGCGCTTCGCCGCGCCCCAGGGCTTCAACACCGCGGATCACTTCTTCACCTACCTGCGCGATGCCTTCGACGTCCTCTACGCGGAAGGCGAGGACACGCCGAAGATGCTCTCGGTGGGCATGCACTGCCGGCTGCTCGGTCGCCCCGGGCGCTTCCGCGCGCTGCAGCGCTTCCTCGACCATATCGAGGCTCACGATCGCGTCTGGGTGACCCGGCGCGTGGACATCGCCCGCCACTGGGCCGAGCACCATCCGGCTCCCCGGGGCTGAGGCAAAGACAGATGTCGGCGCGGGCGCTCATCCCAACGGCAAGCGCCGTGCCGGGTCTCCGAGGTGAACTTCGGAGCCCGACACGGCGCCTGGCAGGGTCTGCTAGCCCATGGGACCTGGCGGCGTCAGCCGACCCACTGGGTGGCCTGGGCGAACATCAGGAAGCCCAGGGAAATCAGCACCCAGGTGCAGAACAGCGGGAAGAAGAACTTGACCCATTTCTGCCAGGGCACACCGGCCAGCGCCAGGGTCGCCATGAAGTAGCCGGAGGTGGGGTAGAGGATATTGCCGATCCCGTCGCCCAGCTGGTAGGCGAGTACCGCGGTCTGACGGGTGACGCCGATGAGATCGGCCAGCGGTCCCATGATCGGCATGGTGACCAGGGCTTGTCCGCTGCCGGAAGGCACCACGAAGTTGAAGCCGAGCTGGGCGAAGTACATGCCGATGGCCGACAGCAGGGTGGGCAGCTCGCCGACCAGGTTGCCGAGCCCGAAGACCAGGGTGTCCATGATCTGGCCATCCTCGAGTACCACGGCGACGCCGCGTGCCACGCCGGCGATCATGGCGCCCACCAGCACATCGCGGAAGCCCTTGTTGAAGCCCTCGCAGATGTCCACGGTGGTCAGGCCGGCGATCAGGCCGACGACGATCCCCATGATGATGAACAGCCCGGCCATCTCCATCATGAACCAGCCCTGGGCCAGCACGCCATAGACCAGCAGGGCGAGGAAGGCGAAGGTCGCCAGGGCGGCCAGCTTCTGGCGAGGCGAGGCGGTCAGGGCGCCCTCGGTGGTGGCGTGCTGATAGGTATGGCGTTTCTCGGCCTCGGCCGGGTCATCCAGCATCAGGCTCTGGGTCGGATCGTGCTGAACCCGGCGGGCATAGCGCATCACGAAGAAGATGCCGGCGCCCAGCACGGCGGCGAACGCCAGGGCACGCAGGCCGAAGCCGGAATAGAGCGGCAGGTTGGCGAGCTGCTGGCCGAGCCCCGTGTTGATGGGGTTGAGGACGCCGGTGGTGAAGCCCGCGGTGGTGGCGCAAAGCGCCACGGCGACGGCCGTCACCGAGTCGAAACGCAGGGCGATCATCAGCGGCAGTATGACGGGCACATAGACCAGGGCCAGTTCCTGGGTGCCGATGATGGTGGCAATCACCGCGAATACCGTCATCAAGACCGGAATCATCAGCAGCCGCTGGTTGGCGAACTTGCGGCTCAGCTTGTCGACGCCGATCTCGATGATGCCCGTGCGCCTGAGCACCATGAACATGCCGCCGATCATGAAGGTGAAGAACACCACCTGGCCGGCGCTCATCAGGCCGTTGGGGATCGCCAGCATGAAGTCCGTCAGCCCGACCGGCGTCGACTCGACGAACTGGAAGGATTCGGCGTCGATGGTGGTGCGGCCATTCGGCCCCGGGATGCGCTCGTACTCGCCGGCCGGCACGAAGTAGGTGGCGATCGACGCAAGAGCAATGAAAAAGAACAGGATCACATAGATGTGGGGGATCTGAAGCGCTCGCTTGGGCTTGTTGTCGGCGACTTCGGCTGCACCGGCTTGAGGTTGTTGAGACATGCGGGACCTCGGGTTGTTGTTGGATCTCGGGGGAGCCGCATCATCGCCCTTGCCGGGCGGATGGGCTCGGGACATCGCGTGGGTACCGGTCGCTGAGGGGTTGCCGGTCCTCACGAATGAAGTGGTCACTTGATTAGTCGCGACCGACGCTGTGGGTCGCGAGCGTTGTCGTGCGTCCTCCTCTTTGGCTGTCGAGTCATTGCCGGATTGAAGCTCAATGTGGAAGGAATTTCCACAATTATTTTTTCATCAATCTGTCGATATTGAAATTTCCGTTTCGACGGCTAAGATGGTCGTACGGGCTGACCCGAAGGTCAATGGCCGTTGCTGGGGAGGTTCCGCCTCGAGCTCGGCCCCCGTCGCCATTGGCAGTCCGTCTGGACCGTCTGCCATGCCCGGGAGGGGTGGTCATCTCACAGAGAGGAGGTTGTATGCTGGAACTCGAGGCCCGTCCCCTGACCCCGGAGGCCTTCGCGCCGTTCGGCGACGTGATCGATACGCGCACGTCCGACTACTTCCATATCAACGCCGGTCGCACCCGGCGCTACCACGACCTGGCCAGGGTCGAGACCCTGGGCGAGCAGGCCAGGGCGCTGATCAGCATCTTCGTCAGCCAGCCCATCGAGGTGCCGCTCGAGCTGTCGTTCCTGGAGCGCCATCCCCAGGGCAGCCAGGCCTTCATGCCGCTGCACGAGGAACGTTTCCTGGTGGTGGTGGCGCCGCCCGGCGACACGATCGATCCGAACGCGGTACGTGCCTTCGTCACCGACGGCCGCCAGGGCGTCAACTACCGGGCCGGCACCTGGCATGCCATCCAGTCGGTGCTGGGGTGCGAGGGCGAGTTCCTGGTGGTGGATCGTGGCGGCGAGGGCAACAACTGCGACGAGTACCCCATCGACATCCGCGTGACCCTGCCGGAAGGCTTGGCCGTCGCGTCTACCAGCGAACAAGAGGAAACCCCATGAGCCAGCGTCAGTACTATGCCCCCCAGGGTGGCCACCCCGGCCAGAAGGTGATGACCACCGACCGCGCGATGTTCACGGAGGCCTTCGCGGTCATTCCCAAGGGCGTCTATCGTGACATCGTCACCAGCAAGCTGCCTCACTGGGAGAACACCCGCCTGTGGGTGCTGTCGCGTCCGCTGTCCGGCTTCGCCGAGACCTTCTCCCAGTACATCATGGAAGTCTCCCCCGGCGGCGGCAGCGAGCGTCCCGAGAGCGACCCGGGCGCCGAGGGCGTGCTCTTCGTGGTGGAGGGCGAGATGGTGCTGACCATCGCCGGCGAGAAGCATCGCATGGAGCCCGGCGGCTATGCCTTCATCCCGCCGGGCAGCGACTGGCAACTGCGCAACGAGTCCGATGCCCCGGTGCGTTTCCACTGGATCCGCAAGGCCTACGAGTTCGTCGACGGCATCGAGGTGCCCGAGGCCTTCGTGGTCAACGAGAACGACATCGCGCCGACGGTGATGCCGGACTGCAACGAGGTCTGGGCCACCACCCGCTTCGTCGACCAGGACGACCTGCGTCACGACATGCACGTGACCATCGTCACCTTCCAGCCCGGCGGCGTGATTCCCTTCGACGAGACCCACGTCATGGAGCACGGCCTCTACGTGCTCGAGGGCAAGGCGGTCTACCACCTCAATCAGCAGTGGGTCGAGGTCGAGGCCGGCGACTACATGTGGCTGCGCGCCTTCTGCCCGCAGGCCTGCTACGCGGGTGGCCCGGGCCCCTTCCGTTACCTGCTCTACAAGGACGTCAACCGGCATATGGCGCTGCCCTACAGCAAGCGTCGTTGAGTCAGCACGGATTTATTGCTGCGCTCGACGACCCACATGGACGTGGGAAGTGCGTTGGCCCGTCCGGAACGGGCCTAGCGATCCTGGCCGCCGGCGGTGCCGAGGCGTCGGACCGTCGCCATCCTCATGTAGCAGGCTACACTCCGGTGGCTGTGCTCCGGCGGCGACCAGCCTCTCTTCGCTCGCGACATAAATCCGCACTACTCAAAATGTTTCTTTAGGCTCTCAGGCTTTGCCTGGGATATGCGACACCCGCCCTTCGGCGGGTGTCGTCGTTCATGGAGAGGGGGGAGGGGCGTCGTCAGCTGCGATTGATATCGGTGATGGAGTCGCCGGTGTGCTGGACGTGGTCGGCCAGCAGGCGCCGGGCGCGCTCGCCGTCCCGGGCCTTGAGTGCCTCGAGGATGGCGCGGTGCTCGTCGGTGGATTCCTGCCAGCGGCCGATGCGGTCCAGCGCCAGGTAACGGGCTCGCTCGAGACGGCCGAGCAGGCGGCGGTGGGTCTCCTCGAGGACCGGGTTCTTGGCGCCCGCCACCAGCTGGGCGTGGATGCGCTGGTTGAGTTCGAAGTAGGCGTCCCGGTCGCCCTTCTCGTGGAGCTTCTCGAGGCGCTCCTGCAGGGCCTCGAGCTGCTTGAGTTCGGTGTTGGTCATGCGCTCGGCGGCCAGGGCCACGGCCAGGCTCTCGATGCCGGCCTCCACCTCGAAGAGGTGTTCGAGCTCCCGGGGATCGATGCGGGTGACCACGGCGTTGCGGTTGCGGCGGGTGGCGATCAGTCCCTCGCTGGCCAGCATGCGCAGGGCCTCGCGCAAGGGGGTGCGCGAGATGCCCAGCTGGTCGCAAAGGGCCGGCTCGACGATCCGCTCGCCCGGCGCCAGCTCGCCGTGGACGATCATCCGCTGCAGCACCCGGTAGGCCTCCTGGGCGAGCGAGGTGGTCTGGATGCGTCGCCGGTTGGCGGTATCGTCGGCGACGGGCGCCTCGGTGTCCGTGGTCATGGGCATGGTCTCCTTGGGTCGAGGGGTCGCGAGGCTCGAGGGCCAGGATGCGTACAGTATACGGTGTCCGGACGCGAGCCGAGAAGGCCGCCGGCCCGCCGCGACGGCGGGCCGGAGATCAGGCGCCCTGGGTGGCGAGCGGCTGGCGGCCGACCAGGCGTGACAGGGCGTCGGTCAGGCCCCGGCAGTCCTTGGTGGGGGGAGCGGCGAAGCTGCCGCCGCTGGGGGCGGTGGGCGCCAGGTCGACCATGGCCTGGGCCTGGTGGAGGGCGCAGGTCACCCCGTCCAGGGCCGGCACCGGCAGGCGGTGCGCCACCGTGCGGGCCAGCCCCGCCAGGGGAGCGCCGGCCAGGATCAGCACGTCGGCGCCGTCGTCGGCCACGGCGCGCTCGGCCAGTGCGACCAGGCGCTCGCCCTGGTCCTCCTGGACGTGGCCGATATGGGCCAGCGGTTCGTCGAGGGCGCGGATGCTGGCCAGGCGCTCGGCGAAGCCGTAGGCGGCGATGGTCTCCCGATACCAGGCCTGGATGCGCTGGGAGATGGCGATCACCGAGAAGCGGCTGCCCTGCTGGCAGGCGCTGACCAGGGCGGCCTCGGTCATGCCCACCACCGGGATGGGCAGGATCTCGCGCAGCGCGGTGAGGCCGGGGTCGCCGAAGGCGGCGACCACCACCGCATCGTGCTCTGCATGGGCCTCGGCGGCGACCTGCATGGCGGCATAGCCGCCGATCTGGGCCTCGGCCCGGGTCTCGATATAGGCCACGCCGAAGGGGGCGGTGGCCATGGTCAGCTCGGTGCCGGGCCGGGTGCTGCGCCGCGCCTCGGCCTCGATCAGACGGGTCACGTCCGCGGAGATGTTGGGGTTGATGACCAGAAGTTTCATGGCGTGTTCTCTTGTCGTTCCTTGTTGGCGTCGGTGTTCCAGGCGCAGGGGCCCGGCCCCACCCGTGGGGCGGGGACGCGCGTCGTCTTTCTTTCGTTTCTCGGGGTGGTCAGTAGCCCAGGGCGCGGGGCAGCCAGGTGACGATGCCGGGGAAGGCGATGCAGGCGATCAGCACCACGTACTGGAAGGCGATGAACGGCCAGGCACTCTTCATCAGTTCGTTGAGGCTGAGGTTGGAGATGCCGCACATCACGAACAGCAGTACGCCCACCGGGGGCGTCATCATGCCCACCACCAGGTTCATCACGAACAGGAAGCCGAACAGCAGCGGGTCGATGCCGTAGGCCAGGGCGATGGGTGCCAGCAGCGGCACCAGCATGATGTAGGCGGCGTTGGACTCGATGAACATGCCCACCCCGATCAGCAGGGCCATGACCAGCAGCAGGAACATCAGCGGATCGGAGGTGACGCCCTGGATCCAGTTGGTGAGCTGCATCGGGATCAGGTCGATGGTGAAGGCGAAGGTCATGGTCGAGGCGAAGGCGATCAGGGCTCCGACCATGGCGGCGGTCACCGCCGCGTGGAACATCGCCTTGGGCAGGTCCGACAGGCGCAGCTGGCGGGTCACGAAGAAGCCGATCAGCAGGGCGTAGACCACGGCGATGGCGGCCCCCTCGGTGGGCGTGAAGGCGCCGGCGACGATGCCGCCGACCACCACGATGGGCATCAGCAGGATCGGCAGGGCGCGCCAGGTCTGGACCAGGACGTGCTTGAGCCCGATCTCGCCGCCGGCCAGCGGATAGCCCCGGCGCATCGAGATGAAGCTGGCCAGGCCCATGAAACCCACCGCCAGGATGACGCCGGGCACCACGCCCGCCATGAAGAGCCCGCCCACCGAGACCGAGGAACCGGCCATCAGGGCGTAGACGATCATGGCGTTGCTGGGCGGGATGATGGCGCCCAGGTTGGCGGCCGAGGCGACCACGGCGCTGCTGTAGCCGGTGTCGTACTGCTGGCGCATGGAGGGCACCAGCGAGCTGCCCAGGGCGCTGGCGCTGGCCACGGCGGCGCCGCTGACCGCGGCCAGCACCATGCCGGCGACGATGGCGACGTGGGCCAGGCCGCCGTGGACGCGGCCGATCAGCGAGTTGGCGAAGTCCACCAGGCGCTGCAGGATGCCGGCGGCGACCATCAGCTCGCCGGCCAGCATGAACAGCGGGATGGCCATCAGCGGGAAGCTGTTGACCGAGTGCATCATGCGCTGGGGCAGCACGGCGAAGTCCATGCCGCCGATGTAGAGGCCGACCAGCGAGGCCAGCCCCAGGGCGAAGGCCAGCGGCATGCGCAGCAGGGCGAAGCCCAGGAAGGTGAAGACGATGGCGGGGGTCATGAGTCATTCCCTCCTTGACGGCCGGGGGGCGCGCTGGACAGCGGCTCGAGCCGAGCGGCCTGGGCGATCAGATGCAGGCAACCGTGGCCGGCACAGATCAGCACGGCGATGTAGAAGACGGCGGCGGTGATCGGCAGGGTCGGCATCAGCTCCTGCCACTTGTCGGCCACGGCGCCGAGGCTGATCCAGAACAGTGCCGCCATGAACACGGCGGCGATCAGCGCCATCAACTGCGCCAGCCGGTCCTGGAGGGCCTTCGGCAGCAGGCTGACCAGGGCGTCGATGCCCACGTGGATGCCCACCTTGATGCCGTGGGGGATGGCCAGGAAGATCGCCCAGACGAAGAACAGGCGCGACAGCTCGTCGGCGGAGTCGATGGAGGTGCCGAGCACGTAGCGGGCGAACACCTGGGCCGAGACCAGCAGGGTCATCAGGCCCATGGCCACCAGGATGGCGAAGTAGGAGCTGCGATCGAGCAACGCCAGGACGTGCAGGAAATGGCGCTTGAAGGGGCTGGAGGCATACGCCTCCAGCCGGTGCCAGACGGGTGTCATGACGCGAGCTCCTCGAGCACCCGGTCGACGATGTCCGCGCCGATCTTGTCGCGCAGGTCATCGACCACGCCCTGGCTGGCCTCACGCAGGGCGCCGCGGGTCTCGTCGTCGATGGGGGTGAACTCCATGCCGCGCTCGATCAGCGTCTCGCGGGCGGCCTCGTCCTCGTCGGCGGCGGTCTGACGCTGCCAGGCCACGGCCTCGTCCATGGCGGCCTGCACGGCCTGCCGCTCTTGCTCGCTCAGCGATTCGAACTTGTCGCGGTTGGCGACCACCACGATGTAGTCGTAGAAGTGGCCGGTGTCGGAGAGGTGCTGCTGCACCTCGTCGAGCCGCTTGGTGCTGATGATGCTGTAGGGGTTCTCCTGGCCGTCCAGTACGCCCTGCTGCAGGGCCCCGTAGACCTCGTTGATGTCCATGGAGACCGGGTTGGCGCCGATGGTGCGGAAGGTGTCCAGGTGGGTCTGGTTGGGTTGCAGGCGGATCTTGAGGTCCTGGAAGTCTTCCAGCGACTCGAGGGGTCGCACGTCGTTGGTGACGTGGCGGAAGCCCAGCTCCATGTAGCCCAGGGCGGTGAAGCCGGCCTCGGCGAGCTTCTCGTCGAGCAGCTCGCCGATCTCGCCGTCGATCAGCGCGAAGGCGTCCTCGCGATTGTCGAAGGCGAAGGGCAGGCTCAGGGCCTCGAGCTCCGGTACGGTGCGCGACAGATAGGAGACCCCGATCCAGGTGCCCATGATGGCGCCGGAGGCGACCTGGTCGACGTTCTCGCCGGCGCCACCGAGCTGCATGTTGGGGAACAGCTGGGCGGTCAGCTCGCCGTCGGTGCGCTCGGCGAGCTGCTCCTGGAAGATCGCCATGGCGCGGCTGCTGGAGTGGTCATCGGTGAAGTTGCCGCCGAAGCGCAGGGTGTCGGCACTGGCCATCAGCGGCGAACCGAGACCGAGGGCGAGCAGCAGGCTGGTGGAGATCCGGGTGATGCGCGTTGTTGTTGTCATGCGGTTTTCCTTCGCGGTGGGTGGCGGTGGATGCGCCCGGGGCGCGGTCAAGGAAAACCATAGGTCAGGATATGGATAAATACAAAATACAGAATACGATTTTTTTATTAATACATAAAAATCATAGAGTTGAATATTTGTATTTATCGGCATTGTCCGTCTCGCTGTGCCGCACCACGCCCTCAGGCACCGCCCAGTCCCTGGATCACCGCATCGCCGGTCCGGCGCATGTGCTCGCGCATGGCGCGTGACAGGGCCTCGCCGTCGCGAGCCTCCAGGGCGGCCAGTATCTCGCCGTGTTCCCGGGCCGACTCCTCCCAGCGTCCCAGCTGGAGGTTCGCGGCATAGCGGGCCCGGGTGACCTTCACCGTCAGCGACGTCTCCAGCTCGAGCAGCACGGCGTTGCCGGCGATCTCGGTCAGCCGCCGGTGCAGCTGCTGGTTGAGCGCGAAGTACTCCGGCCGCTCCTGGCGGCGGTAGTGCGCCATCATCCTCTGGTGCAGCTCGCGGATCTCCGCGATCTCGGCCTCGCCGGCGCGGCTCGCCAGCAGCCGCCCGGACAGCCCCTCCAGTTCCACCATGACCTCGAACAGGTCGGCGACTTCCCCCGGCTCCACCTCGGTCACCTTGGCGCCGCGGTTGGGCAGCAGCTCGACGAGCCCCTCGTTGGCCAGCACCTTGAGCGCCTCGCGCAGCGGCGTGCGTGAGACCTCGAAGGTCTCGCAGAGCCGTTTCTCCGAGATTCGGCTGCCCGGTGGCAGCTCGCCCTCCAGCACCATCTCGCGCAGGCGCTCGGCGACCGCCTCGTAGAGCGACAGGCGCCGTAGTCGCGGCTGCGGCGGGGTGTCCTGGCGGGTGGCGAGGTCGGTGGTGTCGTCCATGGAATCTCCTGCGGGTGTCGCGGCCGAGGTGGGGGGCGGGCCGTGGGATGAAAAGTGTACTTGCAAAATCTCGGACTTGTGCAACGCTTGGGTTCGTGTATTTTGAATTCAAAATGCAGGATACGATAAAAACAAGGATTTCGCCCATGAACCGAACCCTCATCGGCATGCTGACGCCGTCCTCCAACACCGTGCTGGAGCCCTACACCGCGGCCCTGCTGCACGAGCTGATGCCCGAGGTGACCGCCCACTTCCAGCGCTTCACGGTCAAGGAGATCTCGTTGAGCGAAGCGGCGCTCGCGCAGTTCGATCCCGCCCCGCTGCTGGAGGCCGCCCGACGGCTCAACGACGCGCGTATGGACGTCATCGCCTGGAACGGCACCTCGGCCAGCTGGCTGGGCTTCGAGACCGATAGCAAGCTGTGCGCCGCCATCACCGAGACCACCGGGGTGCCGGCCACCACCAGCGTGCTGGCGCTCAACGAGGCGCTCGAACGCAGCGGGGTGACCCGGCTGGGGCTGGTGACGCCCTACCTCGACGACATCCAGGCGGCGATCGTCGCCAACTATGCAAAGGCGGGCATCGAGGTGGTCGCCGAGCGCCACCTAAACGATCGCGGCAACTTCTCCTTCTCCGAATACGATGAGGCCACCCTGGCGCGGATGGTGCGCGAAGTGGCAAAGGCCAGGCCCCAGGCCATCACCATTCTGTGCACCAACCTGCGCGGCGCGCGCATCGTGCCCGAGCTGGAGCGGGAGCTCGGCATCCCCATCTACGACTCGGTCAGCGTGACGGTATGGAAGACGCTCGCCCTGGCCGGCGTCGATCCCGCCCGGATCGTGGGCTGGGGGCAACTCTTCCAGGACCCGCGCCTGGCGGCGCAGGCCCGGGAGGCGCTAACGCGTATCTCGTAGATGCGATTTTGAAACAGGCACTGAGACAGGCAAGACGCAACGGCAAGACCACCAACAATCCCAATCAAGAGGTGACCCGATGCCAACCATGACTCCCAAGGCAATCGCACTGGGCGTGTCGCTGGCCGGCGGCATGCTGCTCGGCGGGCTGGCCCAGGCCGAGACCATGCTGCGTACGGTCGGCAACTTCTCCGGCAACAAGCTCCACGTGGAGGAGGTCGAGCGGCCCTTCTTCAGCGAGCTCGATGCCCGCGACGACCTGGCGGTCGTCTACAACCCCATGGACGCCATCGGCGTCGAGGCGGCCGACGCCCTGCGCCTGATCCGCTCCGGCGCCTTCGACGTGATGTCGGTGCAGATCGGCATGGCCTCGCGGGACGAGCCCTTCTTCGAGGGCATCGACCTGGCGGGCGTGGCCGCCGGTCTCGATGCCCAGCGCGAGGCGGTCGACGCGGTACGCGAGACGTTCGATGCGCGTCTGCAGGAACGCTTCAACGCCAAGCTGATGACGCTCTGGCCCTTCGGGCCGCAGATGATGTTCTGCAACGGCGACATCGACGGCGTCGAGGACCTGGAAGGCAAGAAAGTGCGCGTCTTCACACCCTCCATGTCCCGCCTGGTGGAGGGGCTCGGGGCAACACCGGTGACCCTGCAGTTCAGCGAGGTCTACCTGGCCCTGCAGCGCGGCGTGGCCGATTGCGGCGTGACCGCGCCCTCCGCCGGCAACAACGGCAAGTGGCCCGAGGTCACCGACACCTTCGTGCCGCTGCCGCTGGCCTACTCGGTGCAGGGCCACTTCATGAACCTCGATACCTGGAACAGCTTCAGCGAGGCCCAGCAGCGCGAACTCACCGAGGCCTTCGCCCGCCTGGAGGACCAGATGTGGGAGCTGGCCTACGACGTCAACGATGACGCCATCGCCTGCAACACCGGCCAGGACAGCTGCGCCAGCCACGAGGCCTACGACATGGACCTGGTAGAGATCGACCCGGACTCCCGTCAGCTGGTCGAGACGATCACCAGCGAGGCGGTGCTGCCGGTGTGGGCCGAGACCTGCAGCCGGCAGTATGACGCCTGTGTCGAGGACTGGAACGCCACCGTCGGCGAGGCCGCCGGCCTGACCATCCAGTAAGCGTCGTCAACCCGCGCCCCGGCCGTGGCCGGGGCGCCCGTGGAGGTGCCCGATGGTATCCCGGAGTCCCTACTGGTTCGCCCGCCGACTGGCCCATGGCGCCGCCGTCGCCGCCGGCTATGGTGCGCTGGGCCTGTCGCTGCTGATCACCTTCGAGGTGATCGCTCGCAAGCTCTTCAACTTCTCCCTGCAGGGCGTCGACGAGATCGGTGGCTACGTGCTGGCGATCGGCGTCTCGTTCAGCTTCGCCTACGCCCTGCTGCATCGCGCCCACACCCGGGTCGATGTGCTGATGTCACGTCTGCCGGGCCCCGTCCAGGCCCCCCTCAACGCCGCGGCCATGCTGCTGCTGGCCGGCTTCTCGCTGTTCATGCTGTGGCGGGCCGTCGAGACGCTGCACGAGACGCTGGAGTTCGGCAGCCTCGCCAGCACCCCGCTGCAGACCCCGCTGTGGATCCCGCAGAGCCTGTGGGTCCTGGGGCTGGGGGTCTTCGCCGTGTTGACCAGCCTGCTCGCCCTGCATGCCATGGGACAGCTCGTGACCGGTCGATTCCGTGCGCTCAACCGGGATTACGGTCCCCGCAGCGCCCGGGATGAGCTCGACGAGGCCCGGCATGACTACGCTCGGCAGGATCAGGCCGACGACATGACCACCACGCCGCAGGGGAATCCGTCATGATCACCGCAATCGAGGTCCTGGTGGGCTTTGTCATCATGCTGGGCATGATGGCGGCCGGCATCCACGTGGCGGTGGCCATCTTCTCGGTGGCCGCCCTGGGCACCCTGATGTACCTGGGCACGCCGCTGCTGTTCTCCTTCGGCGATGCCCTCTGGGGGACGCTCAACGACTTCATCCTCACCGCCATCCCGCTGTTCATCCTGCTGGGGGAACTGCTGCTGCGTAGCGGCATCACCGAGCGGATGTACAGCGCGCTCTCGGTGTGGCTGAACCGCATGCCCGGGGGACTGCTGCACACCAATATCGGCGCCTCCTCGGTGTTCGCCGCCATGTCCGGCTCCTCGGTGGCCACCGCCGCCACCATCGGCACCGTGGCACTGCCGGCCTTCGCCGAGCGCGGCTACAGCGAGCGCCTGGCGCTGGGCACCCTGGCCGCCGGGGCGACGCTGGGCATCCTGATCCCCCCCAGCATCAACATGATCATCTACGGGGCCATCACCAACACCTCCATCGGCAAGCTGTTCATCGCCGGGATCCTCCCGGGCCTGGCCTTGGCCGGGGCCTTCATGCTGGCGATCATGGCCTTCAGCCTGCTGCGCCCGGGCGTGGCCGGCGAGCGCGAGCCGCGGGCCTCGCTGCGCGAGCGACTGGCGTCGCTGGTGGATCTGCTGCCGCCGGCCTTCGTCTTCGCCATCGTCATCGGCAGCATCTACAGCGGCTGGGCCACGCCCACCGAGGCCGCGGCGCTGGGGGTGGTCGCGGCCCTGGTGCTGGCGGCGATGAATCGCAAGCTCACCCTGACCATGCTCCACGAGTGCTTCCTGTCGATGGCCCGTACCACGGCGATGATCATGCTGATCATCGTGGCGGCGTTCTTCCTCAACTACATCGTGGGCATCCTCGGCATTCCTCACACCCTGACCCAGTGGGTCGCCGACCTGGGGCTGTCGCCGCTGGGCCTGATCCTGGCGCTGGTGATCTTCTACCTGGTGCTGGGCTGCTTCCTCGAGACGCTGTCGATGATGATCGCCACCGTGCCCATCGTGGTGCCCATGGTGGTGCAGTTCGGCTTCGACCCGGTGTGGTTCGGCATCTTCCTGGTGGTCATGATGGAGATCTCGCTGATCACCCCGCCCATCGGCATGAACCTCTACGTGGTCCAGGGCGTACGCGGCCGCGGCTCCATCGGCGATGTCATGATCGGCAGCCTGCCGTTCCTCGCCATCATGCTGCTCTTCGTGCTGCTGATCACGCTCTGGCCCGGCCTGGTGCTATGGCTCCCCAACGCCATGGGCTAGGCCATGCCTGACGCCCGTTTAGAACTCCTTTCCCAACACCCTGACACTCCCGACGAGGCACACGACATGTCACGCTTCGATACCCTGATCACCAACGGCCTGATCATCACCGCGGCCGACCGCTACACCGCCGACATCGGCCTCAAGGACGGGCGCATCGTCGCCCTGGGCCAGGACCTGGGCGAGGCCGAGGAGGTCATCGACGCCCGGGGCCTGTGGGTGATGCCCGGCGGCGTCGATGCCCACTGCCACCTGGACCAGCCGCTCGGCGACGGCGCGGTGATGGCCGACGACTTCGAGAGCGGCACCCGCTCGGCGGCCTGCGGCGGCACCACCACGGTGATCCCCTTCGCCGCCCAGCAGAAGGGCCACAGTCTGCGCGCCGCGGTGGGGGACTACCACCGGCGCAGCGAGGGCAAGGCCTTCGTCGACTATGCCTTCCACATGATCGTCACCGATCCCACCGAGACGGTGCTCAAGGAGGAGCTGCCGGCGCTGATCGAGGAGGGCTACAGCTCCTTCAAGATCTACCTGACCTACGACGACCTCAAGCTCAACGATCGCGAGGTGCTCAGCGTGCTGGCCATGGCCCGGCGCGAGGGCGGCATGGTGATGGTGCACGCCGAGAATGCCGACTGCATCGCCTATCTCACCGAGCTGCTCGAGGAGCAGGGCCGGACCGCGCCCTACTACCACGGAGTGGCGCACTCGAGTATCGCCGAGCGCGAGGCCACCCATCGGGCCATCTCGCTGGCCGAGCTGATCGACGTGCCGCTGTTGATCGTGCATGTCTCCGGCCCCGAGGCCATCGAGCAGATCCGCTGGGCCCAGGGTCGCGGCCTGCGGGTCTACGGCGAGACCTGCCCCCAGTACCTGATGCTGACCGCCGAGGACCTGGACCGGGAGGGCTTCGAGGGCGCCAAGTGCGTGTGTAGCCCGCCCCCGCGGGATCCCGCCGCCCAGGAGGCGGTCTGGGAGGCCCTGGAGAGCGGCGTCTTCCAGGTGTTCTCCTCGGATCATGCACCCTTCCGCTACGAGGATCCCCAGGGCAAGAAGCTGCACGGTGAATCGGCCAGCTTCGCGCATATTCCCAACGGCATCCCGGGGCTGGAGACGCGCCTGCCGATCCTGTTCTCCGAGGGGGTGGTCAAGGAGCGCATCGACGCCACCCGCTTCGTGTCGCTGACCGCCACCCAGCCGGCCAAGATCTACGGTCTCTATCCGCGCAAGGGCACCATCGCCATCGGCAGCGACGCCGACCTGACCCTGTGGGATCCCGCCGCCCGCACCACGGTGCGCAACGCCGACCTGCACCATGCCGTGGACTACACCCCCTACGAGGGACTCGAGCTCACCGGCAAGCCGGTGCTGACCCTGTGTCGGGGCCGGGTGGTCTCCAGGGACGGCCGGCCCAGCGCCGAGCCGGGATATGGCCAGTTCCTGAAGTGCGACAAGCCCCAGCCGGCCCGGCCGCGCGGCGCGGCCAAGGGGTTCTGAGCATGACACGAGACCAGATCATCGCCGCCGGTGCCGAGCGCCTGATTCAGGCCCACCGCCAGGGTCGCCCGACCCCGGTACCGAGCGATATCCCCCTGGCCGAGGAGGCCGATGCCTACGCCATCCAGGAACGGGTCTCGGCGACGCTGGGCACTCCTGCCGGCTGGAAGCTCGGTGGCATCGTGCGCGGCGAGACGCCGCGCTACTCGCGGCTGTTCCGCGAGTTCAACCAGGCCTCGCCCGGCGTCTGCCACCGCCGCGATCACCAGGTGGTGTTCCTCGAGCCGGAGCTCGCCGTGGTGCTGGGTGAGGCGATCCCGGCCCGGGCCACGCCCTACACCCTGGCCGAGATCGCCCCCCGGGTCAGTGGCCTGCATGCCGCCATCGAGGTGGTCGACAGCCGTTTCGACAGCTGGCCCGAGGTGCCGGCGTTGTGGCAGCTGGCGGACGGCCTCAGCCACGGCGGTTTCGTGCTCGGCAGCGGCGTCGCGCCAGGGGCGCTGGATCGACTGGTCGATGCCGAGTACCGCTTGACCCTCGACGGCCAGGTGGCCCTGGCCGGGCGGGGTGGTCATCCCGGCGGCGACCCGGCTGCGCTGCTGGTGGAGATGATCAATGCCCGCCTCGTCCGGGACGGCGAGGGCTTCGCTGCCGGAGAGGTGATCACTACCGGTACCTTCGACGGGGTGGTGGAGATGCTCGCCGGGCAGCAGGCCCGGCTGGTCTTTGCCGGCATCGGCGAGGCGAGCCTGCGCCTCGAGCCCTGAGGGTATACGAGCGTTGCTTGCCCGGGCCGGTCCCTATCCCTTCCGGGGGGTTGGCGTCCGGCGCCGGGGTCCTTGAATTCATGGATAAATTTTCCAATACCCCAAGCTGCTGTTATGGCTTGGGTATTTTTTTGTCTGCTATCGATTGGAAATGTTTTCCAAAAAATCTTGACGGCGTTCCTCGGGCGGGTCTAGTCTCTGTATACAGAAATATTTTCCAAAGAATAAAAGCCACCACTGGAGGAATCGCCATGGCTCGCATGACCGCTGCGGAAGCTGCCGTTCACGTGCTGCGCAAGGAAGGCATCGAGGTCGCCTTCGGGCTGCCCGGGGCCGCCATCAATCCCTTCTACGCCGCCATGCGCAAGGTCGGCGGCGTGGACCACGTGCTGGCGCGCCATGTCGAGGGCGCCTCGCACATGGCCGAGGGCTATACCCGCACCCAGCCGGGCAACATCGGGGTGTGCATCGGCACCTCCGGCCCGGCCGGCACCGACATGATCACCGGGCTGTACTCGGCCTCGGCGGATTCCATCCCCATCCTGTGCATCACCGGCCAGGCGCCGGTCAGCAAGCTGCACAAGGAGGACTTCCAGGCGGTGGATATCCAGGCCATCGCCGGGCCGGTCACCAAGTGGGCCATCACCGTGCGGGAGCCGGCCCAGGTGCCGCGCGCCTTCCAGCAGGCCTTCCAGATCATGCGCAGTTCGCGTCCGGGGCCGGTGCTGCTCGACCTGCCCATCGACGTGCAGATGACCGAGATCGAGTTCGATCCGGACACCTACGAGCCGCTGCCGGCCTACAAACCGGCCGCCAGCCGCGCCCAGATCGAGAAGGCGCTGGGCATGCTCAACGAGGCCGACAAGCCGCTGCTGGTGGCGGGGGGCGGCATCATCAACGCCGATGCCAGCGACCTGCTCACCGAGTTCGCCGAGCTGACCGGCGTGCCGGTCATCCCGACCCTGATGGGCTGGGGCACCATCCCCGACGACCACGAACTGATGGCGGGCATGGTCGGCCTGCAGACCTCGCATCGCTACGGCAACGCCACCCTCCTCGAGTCCGACTTCGTGATGGGCATCGGCAACCGCTGGGCCAACCGCCACACCGGCACGCTGGACACCTACACCGAGGGTCGCAAGTTCGTCCACGTGGACATCGAGCCGACCCAGATCGGGCGCATCTTCGGCCCGGACTACGGCATCGTCTCCGACGCCAGGGCGGCGCTCGAGCTGTTCGTCGAGGTGGCCAGGGAATGGCAGGCCGAGGGCAGGCTGAAGGACCGCAGCGCCTGGGCCGAGGAGTGCCAGGAGCGCAAGCGCACCCTGCTGCGCAAGACGCACTTCGACGACGTGCCGGTCAAGCCGCAGCGCGTGTACGAGGAGATGAACAAGGCGTTCGGCAAGAACACCCGCTACATCAGCACCATCGGCCTGTCGCAGATCGCCGGCGCCCAGTTCCTGCACGTCTACAAGCCGCGCCACTGGATCAACTGCGGCCAGGCTGGCCCACTGGGCTGGACCATCCCGGCCGCGCTCGGGGTGCGTCGCGCCGACCCGGAGGCCGAGATCGTCGCCCTGTCCGGCGACTATGACTTCCAGTTCATGGTCGAGGAGCTGGCCGTGGGCGCGCAGTTCAACCTGCCCTACATCCACGTGCTGGTGAACAACTCCTACCTGGGGCTGATCCGCCAGGCCCAGCGCGGCTTCGACATGGACTACCAGGTGCAGCTGTCGTTCGAGAACATCAACTGCCCGGAGATCAACGGCTATGGCGTGGACCACGTCTCCGTGGTCGAGGGGCTGGGCTGCAAGGCGATCCGCGTCACCGAGCCCGATCAGATCGCCCCGGCCTTCGAGCAGGCCCGCGAGTTGATGAAGCAGCATCGCGTGCCGGTGGTGGTCGAGGTCATCCTCGAGCGGGTGACCAACATCTCCATGGGCACCGACCTGGGCGGCGTCAACGAGTTCGAGGCCCTGGCCGAGAACGTTACCGACGCCCCGACCTCCATCGCCGCCCTGCGCTGAGGACGGCGACCGCCCGACCGCCGGTGGGGACCGGCGGCCGGGCGGCTCGAGAGGTACGCTGATACACACGAGACAACACAGGGAGATTCACATGGCCAAGTTTGCCGCCAATCTCAGCATGCTGTTCACCGAGGTGGACTTCCTCGACCGCTTCCAGGCCGCCGCCGAGGCCGGCTTCAAGGGCGTGGAGTATCTCTTCCCGTACGATTTCGAGGCCGCCGAGATCAAGCGGCGCCTCGACGACAATGGCCTGACCCAGGTGCTGTTCAACTTGCCGGCCGGTGACTGGGGTGCCGGCGAGCGCGGCATCGCCTGCCATCCGGACCGCGTCGAGGAGTTCCGCGCCGGCGTCGACCGCGCCATCGAGTACGCCAGGGTCCTGGGCAACACCCAGGTCAATTGCCTGGCCGGCATCAAGCCCTCCGGCGTGAGCGACGACGAGGCCCGCCAGACCCTGGTCAGCAACCTGCGCTTCGCTGCCGAGAAGCTCGAGGCCGCCGGCCTCCTGCTGATCGCCGAGCCGATCAACACTCGCGACATCCCGGGCTTCTTCCTCAACCGCACCGAGCAGGCGCTGGCGATCTTCGACGAGGTGGGCAGCGGCAACCTGAAGCTGCAGTACGACATCTATCATATGCAGATCATGGAAGGGGACCTGGCGCCGACCATCGAGAAGCACTTCGATCGCATCGCCCACGTCCAGCTGGCCGACAATCCGGGTCGCCACGAGCCGGGTACCGGCGAGATCAACTATCCCTTCCTGTTCGCCCATCTCGATCGCCTGGGCTATCAGGGCTGGATCGGCTGCGAGTACAAGCCCCGGGCGGGCACCAGGGAAGGGCTGGGCTGGCTGGATGCCGTGCGCTGACGCCCTGGCTCTCGAGGTCCGCTTTTCCCTGACAGAGACAACACAAGATACCTGGAGCCCGTTGCCTGACTGCCCGCGATCATAGACGCCAGAGACAGGTCGTGAGCGCTAAGCGAGGGGCGCCGGGGGCAGGCCGAAGAGGAGGTCCTATGCCAGGGATGGCATCGGTAGCGCCCAGGGATGGGTTTACAGCGCCTCCTCGTAGGCCTGCCGCCGGATCAGCCCCAAGCGATGACGGCAGCTGCGGCACGCTTGAGTTCACAACGACACGAGAGACGAACAGGAGAAGAACCATGAGCAAGATCGGTTTTATCGGACTGGGCATCATGGGCCGTCCCATGGCGGGCCACCTGCTGGACGCCGGCCACGAGCTGACCACCGTCAAGCGTGGCACCCTGGACGAGGCCCTGGCCTCCAAGGGCATGCAGGAGCTCGCCGACCCCAAGGCGGTCGCCGAGGCCTCCGAGGTGATCATCACCATCGTGCCGGATACCCCGGACGTCGATGAGGTGCTGTTCGGCGAGGGCGGCGTCATCGAGGGGCTCAAGCCGGGTACCCTGGTGATCGACATGAGCTCCATCGCCCCGCTGGCCACCCAGGAATTCGCCAAGCGCATCACCGAGGCCGGTGGCGAGTACGTCGATGCCCCGGTCTCCGGCGGCGAGGGCGGCGCCATCAACGCGGCCCTGACCATCATGGTCGGTGCCACCGAGGAAGGCTTCGAGCGCGCCCAGCCGCTGCTCGAGGTGATGGGCAAGACCATCACCCACATCGGCGGTCACGGTGCCGGCCAGACCTGCAAGGTGGCCAACCAGATCGTCGTCGCCCTGACCATCGAGGCGGTCTCCGAGGGCCTGCTGTTCGCCTCCCGGGCCGGCGCCGACGTGGCCAAGGTCCGCGAGTCGCTGCTCGGCGGCCTGGCCCAGTCGAAGATCCTCGACGTCCACGGCGAGCGCATGATCAACCGCACCTTCGATCCGGGCTTCAAGATCCGCCTGCACCAGAAGGACCTCAACCTGGCACTGGAAGGGGCGCGCAGCCTCAACCTCGCGCTGCCCGGCACCGCCAACGCCCAGCAGCTGTTCCAGGCCTGTGTCGCCCATGGTGGCGCCGACTGGGACCACGCCGGCATCCTCCGTGCCCTGGAGAAGCTCTCCGACCACGAGGTCGGTAACCGCTGAGTCCGTGCCGCCGGCCATCACCGATGGCCGGCGGAGGACAGGGGAGGTGACTGCTCCCTGATGGCAGGCGTCGGGTCGTCGCCTGCCTGGGTCGTCGCTTGACGGCCCCTTGCCCGGTGTCGAGTCTTCCCCTGTAGCTCCCCGGCTCGTCATCGGGCCCTTTTTCGAAGGAGACCCCCGAATGAATGCCCTTTCCCCCCTGCTTTCCTGCGACCGGCCCGAGGCGGCGCGCGCCTGGCTGACGCGGCTCGGCGAGATCGCCGTCGAGGCCGTGCATCCCGACACGCTGCTGCCCGACCGGCTCCCCGATCCCCCGGCCGGCCGCACCCTGGTGGTAGGGGCCGGCAAGGCGGCGGCCGCCATGGCGGCCGCCCTGGAGCGCGCCTGGCAGGCGCGCCATCCCCAGGCGCCGCTGTCCGGCCTGGTGGTGACCCGCTATGGCCATGGCGCCGAGTGTCGCCATATCGAGGTCCTCGAGGCCTCGCACCCCATGCCCGACGACCTGAGCGAGAAGGCCGCCCGCCGGATGCTCGAGGCCGTCGAGGATCTGGGCGAGGACGACCTGGTCATCGCCCTGATCTCCGGCGGCGGCTCGGCGTTGATGACCCTGCCGGCACCCGGTATCCGGCTTGCCGAGAAACAGGCCATCAACAAGGCGCTGCTGAGAAGCGGTGCGCCGATTCGCGAGATCAACACCGTGCGCCGGCACCTGTCGGCCATCAAGGGCGGCCGGCTGGCGGCCGCCGCCCATCCGGCTCGGGTGCTGACCTGGCTGATCTCCGACGTGCCCGGCGACGAGGCCTCGCTGATCGCTTCCGGGCCGACCCTGCCGGACGCCAGCACGCCGGTCGAGGCCCTGGCGATCCTCGATCGCTACGGGATCGAGGTCTCGGCGGCGGTACGCCGTCAGTTGGAAGGCAACACCGAGGCGCCGCGCCCCGAGGATCCGGCCTTCGCCCGCGACGAGAGCGAGATCCTGGCCCGCGCCCGGGATGCCCTGGCGGCCGGGCAGGCCGCCGCCGAGCGCGACGGCGTCGAGGTGCGTCTGCTGGGCGACGATCTGGAGGGCGAGGCCCGCGAACTGGGCCGTTCCCAGGGCCGCATGGCCCTGGCCGCCCAGGACGACCTGGAGCGACCGCTGGTGATCCTGTCGGGTGGCGAGACCAGCGTGACGGTCAAGGGAGACGGCCGCGGCGGGCGCAACGTCGAATTCCTGCTGGGGCTGTTCGCCACCCTCGAGGGCGCCGAGGGCATCCATGCCCTGGCCATCGACACCGACGGCATCGACGGCTCCGAGGACAATGCCGGCGCCGTCTTCGGCCCGGACTGCTGGACACGCATGTGTTCGCTCGGTCTCGAGCCCGACGACTATCTGTCACGCAATGACGCCTACACTTTCTTCGAGGCGCTGGACGACCTGATCATGACCGGGCCGACGCGCACCAACGTCAACGACTTTCGTGCCATCCTGGTACTGCCGAGGAGCTCATGACGACACTGCCCCCCCATGCTCCGATCCACGAGCCGATCCGTCGCACCAAGATCGTCGCCACCCTGGGTCCCGCCAGCGACCGGGAGGGCGTGCTCGAGCGGATGATCGCCGCCGGCGTCGACGTGGTGCGCCTCAACTTCTCCCACGGCTCGGCGGACGACCACCGCCGCCGGCTCGCCGCGGTGCGCGAGATCGCCGCCCGGCAGGGCCGGAGCGTCGCCGCCCTGGGCGACCTGCAGGGGCCCAAGATCCGCATCGCCCGCTTTCGCGACGGCGCCGTCGACCTCGCCGAGGGCGCGCCCTTCGTGATCGACGTGGCCCTCGATGGCGAGGACGGCGATGCCGAGCGGGTCGGCTGCGACTACCAGGCCCTGGCCGACGACGTCACGGCCGGCGACCGCCTGCTGCTCGACGACGGCCGGGTGGTGCTCGACGTCGCCCGGGTCGCCGGCAGCGCCATCCACACCACCGTGGTGGTGGGCGGCGAGCTGTCCAACAACAAGGGCATCAACAAGCAGGGCGGCGGCCTCTCGGCGCCGGCGCTGACCGACAAGGACAAGGCCGACCTCGAGACCGCCATCGCTATCGGCGTGGACTACCTGGCGGTGTCCTTCCCGCGCCATGCCGCCGACATGCAGGAAGCCCGCGCGCTGCTCGGCGAGGCCGGCGCCGAGATCGGCCTGGTGGCCAAGCTCGAGCGCGCCGAGGCGGTGGCCGA
>NZ_JACHXR010000006.1 GCF_014192275.1 Halomonas stenophila
TTCACTTTGGTCGGTAAAGCAGGGAGGGTACCGGCGCTGGCCCTCCTGCCTCTACCGTGCGGTCCAAAGTGCTGCGGTTATTCTATGAATCCAGGAATCACTGGGTCGCAGGTTCGAGTCCTGCTCGGGGAGCCAGTGCCGCTATCGCCGCGATCCTCGCTCCATCCTGATCCTTGCGTTGCCTGCCGGGCCGTGTCGCCGCGGGTCGTCGTCTGTTCGTGCCTCTGTCTCGGTCCTGCCGCCTGTTGCCGCAGGACGTCCTGTCTCGACGTCCCCTGGCGTGCTGCTGGTGCTCCGGAGCGCTGCATCGGGCCGCCGACGTGACGCCCCAAACACAGCGCCGGGCCACTGGGGCCCGGCGTCATGGTTGGAGAAGGGGGAGGGTCAATCGTACTCGGCGAGGCGCAGGCCGCTGTCGAGGCGGGCGAAGTCGAGCAGGATCTCGGCGGCCTCCACCACCTGGGCCCGATCGATCGGCTCCGCGTCGGCATCCGTGCCGGTGCCGGTATCGGTGCTTGTGTCGGGCTCGGCATCGACCCCGGCCTGCGGGGTATCGCGGGCGTCGATCCACTCCTCCAGGGGCTCCAGGCCCAGCGCCTCGCGGCGCTGGTTCTCCAGCGCCAGCTGCTCGGTCTCCTGGGCCTCCACTTCCCGGCGGCGCTGCTCGCGGTTGAGGCTGACGCTGGTGTGCTGCTCGCGCAGGCGCTCGGCCAGCTTGGCCTGGCGCTCCAGGTAGTGGAAGTTGGGGTGGTCCTCGGCCCGCCGGCGGTGGCGCTCGCGCAGGGTCTCGAGGTAGCGCTGCGGCTCGCCGTACTGGCGGTACTGGACCTGGCGCACGGTGTCCCAGCCCAGGGCGTTGTCGAGGCTGCTCTCGCCGATGAGCTCGGGGTCGATCAGGCTCGGGAACTGGATGTCGGGGGTCACGCCACGGTGCTGGGTGCTCTCGCCGGAGATGCGGTAGAACTTGGCGCGGGTCAGCTTGATCTGGCCATGGCTCAGTTCGTCGAGGGTCTGCACCGTGCCCTTGCCGAAGGTGTCGTTGCCCACTACCAGGCCGCGGCCATAGTCCTGGATGGCACCGGCGAAGATCTCCGAGGCCGAGGCCGAGAGCCGGTTGACCAGCACCACCAGGGGGCCGTCATAGAGGGTGCCGCTGTCGGTGTCGCCATACAGGCTGATGCGTCCCCGGGCGTCGCGCACCTGGACGGTGGGGCCGCGGTCGATGAACAGGCCGATCAGCGAGTTGGCCTCCTGCAGGGCGCCGCCGCCGTTGTCGCGCAGGTCAAGCACGATGCCCTCGACCCCCTCGGCCTTGAGGCGCTCGATCTCCTTGGCCACGTCCCGGGTGGTACTGCGGTAGTCCTCCTCGCCGGCCTGCCAGGCATCGAAGTCGACATAGAAGGTCGGCACATCGATCATGCCCAGTCGGTGCATCTCGCCGTCGCGTTCCACCTCGATGACCTCGCCCTTGGCGGCCTGATCCTCGAGGTTGACGGTGTCGCGGGTGATCTCGACCACCTTGGAGCGCGTCATGTCCACGGCCTGGGCGGGCACCACGTCGAGGCGCACCACCGAGCCCTTGGGGCCGCGGATCATGTCGACCACGTCGTCCAGGCGCATGCCTACCACGTTGACGATCTCCTCGCCCTCCTGGCCGACGCCGACGATGCGGTCGGCGGGCTGGAGCACCCCGGCGCGCTCCGCCGGGCCGCCGGGCACCAGGCTGGCCACCTTGACGTACTCGCCGTCGGCCTGGAGCAGGGCGCCGATGCCTTCCAGGGACAGCCGCATCTGGATGTCGAAGGACTCGCTCTGGCGCGGCGACAGGTACTCGCTGTGGGGGTCGATGCTGCCGGTGACCGCGGCCATGAAGAGGCCGAAGACGTCCTCCTCGTTGGTCTGCCGCAGGCGGGTCAGCTGGCCCTCGTAACGCTGGCGCAGGGTGTCCTCCACCTGCTCGGGGGACTGGTCGCTGATCGACAGGGTCAGGGCGGCGTTCTGGAGGCGCTTGGTCCACAGCGCGTCGAGGGCCGCCTCATTGCCGGGCCAGGGCGTGTCCTCGCGGTCCAGGACCATGCGCTGATCGCCGTCGAAACTGAAGTCCAGGCCCTCGTCGAGGCGCGCCAGCAGCCAGGTCAGGCGGGCCTCGGCGCGTTCGTGATAGCGGCGGTAGAGGGCGAAGGGCCGCGAGAGGTCACCGTCCAGGACGGCGTCGTCCAGGGTGGTGGCCAGGTCGTCGAAGGCCTCGACATCGCGGCGCAGCAGGTAGGCGCGCTGGCCGTCGAGGATGTCCAGGTAGCGATCGAAGGCCTGGCGCGACCACTCGTCGTCGAGGCTGACATCCGCATAGTGGCCGTAGCGGAGAGATTCGGCCACTTCCACGGCCGCCTTGCGTTGGGCGTCACTGGGGGCGAGCTCCGCCAGGGCGGGACCGGCGACCAGCAGCAGGGCCAGGGTCGCCGCGCGCCCCAGGGTGACAAACAGGCTCATCGATGAAGCACTCCCGGATTCATGTACACTCTTCAGTCCAGACTGCGATTCGGCTCGCGAGTTGCATGGACCGAGCGGCCATTGTAGCAGCTCGGTCGAGATCCCATGACCCCCGAACGTCCCGCGATACAGAGGAATTCCATGCCCCAGGATGCCCGACTCGAGCGGCTGCTCGACTTCCTGCGCCGCTCACCCACCCCCTGGCACGCCACCGCCAACATGGCCGAGCGTCTCGAGCAGGCCGGCTATCGGCGCCTCGAGGAGACCGAGGCCTGGCGCCTCTCGCCGGGCGACAGGGTCTATGTGACCCGCAACGACTCCTCGATCATCGCCCTGCAGCTGCCCGCCTCGCCTCTGGTGGCCCTGCGCATGATCGGCGCCCACACCGACAGCCCGGGCCTGCGCCTCAAGCCCAATGCCGCCCAGACCGCCGCCGGCTGGCTGCAGCTCGGCGTCGAGGTCTACGGCGGTGCCCTGCTGGCACCCTGGTTCGATCGCGACCTGGGGCTCGCCGGTCGCGTCCAGGTGCGCCACCCGGATGGCCGCCTGGAAGGCCTCCTGCTGGATGTCGACCGCCCGGTGGCGATCATCCCCAGCCTGGCGATCCATCTCGACCGCGAGGCCAACAACGGCCGCGCCATGAATGCCCAGACCGAGATGCCGCCCGTGCTGCTGCAGGGCGGCGGGCACGCCGACCTCGAACGCCTGCTGCGTGACTGGCTGGCCGAGCAGCATGGTGTCGAGGGGCACGAGGTGCTCGACTTCGAGCTGGCCCTCTGCGACGTGCAGCCGCCGGCCCGGGTGGGCGTCGAGGGCGAGCTGATCGCCGGCGCCCGGCTCGACAACCTGCTGTCCTGCTTTATCGGCCTCGAAGCCCTCCTGGCATCCGATGGGACGCAAGGCGCGCTGCTGGTGGCCAACGATCACGAGGAGGTCGGCAGCGCCAGTGCCTGCGGCGCCCAGGGGCCCTTCCTGGGCGACGTGCTGCGGCGGGTGAACGCCCAGTTGGGGGAGGGCGGCGAGGAGGGCCTGATCCGCCTGATCCAGGCCTCGAGGATGATCTCCTGCGACAACGCCCATGCCCTGCATCCCAACTTCCGGGACAAGCACGACGCCGCCCACGGGCCGGCGCTCAACGCCGGACCGGTGATCAAGGTCAACGCCAACCAGCGCTATGCCACCAACAGTGCCACCGCGGCGCTGTTCCGGGAGCTGTGTCGCGAGGCCGAGGTGCCGGTGCAGACCTTCGTCACCCGGGCCGACATGGGCTGCGGCAGTACCATCGGGCCGATCACCGCCACCGAACTCGGGGTGCCGACCCTCGATGTGGGGGTGCCCCAGTGGGCCATGCACTCGATCCGCGAGACGGCGGGCAGCCAGGACGTGGCCCACCTGACCCGGGTGCTCACCGCCTTCTTCGACCGTGCCGAGCTGTCCTGACGCCAGGGGGCTGACCCTCGACCCTCCAAACGCAAAAGGCCCGCCTGGCGAACCAGGCGGGCCTTTCGGTATCTGGTGGCTACGCCCTGATTCGAACAGGGGACCCCATCATTATGAGTGATGTGCTCTAACCAGCTGAGCTACGTAGCCGTGCAACGGGGGCGAATACTACCCGGGCCGCCCCGTTGCGTCAAGCGTCGCGTCCTTAGACGTTGAAGCGGAAGTGGATGACGTCGCCATCCTGGACGACGTAGTCCTTGCCTTCCAGGCGCCACTTGCCGGCATCCTTGGCGCCCTGCTCGCCGCCCAGCGCCACGAAATCGTCATAGGCCACGACCTCGGCGCGGATGAAGCCCTTCTGGAAGTCGGTGTGGATCACCCCGGCCGCCTCCGGCGCGGTGGCGCCGACCCTGACGGTCCAGGCGCGGACCTCCTTCACCCCGGCGGTGAAGTAGGTCTGCAGGCCGAGCAGGGCGTAGCCGGCGCGGATCACCCGGTCCAGCCCCGGCTCCGCCATGCCCATCTCGTCGAGGAACATGGCGCGTTCCTCGTCGTCGAGCTCGGCGATCTCGGCCTCGATCTGGTTGCACACCGGCACCACCACGGCCTCCTCGGCGGCGGCAATCTCCCTGACCACCTCGAGGTAGGGGTTGTTCTCGAAGCCGTCCTCGTTGACGTTGGCGATGTACATGGTCGGCTTGAGCGTCAAAAAGCCGAAGCTCTTCAGCTGGCGCTTCTCGTCGTCGTCGAGGCCGAAGCTTCTCAGCGGCTGGCCCTCGGCCAGGTGAGGCTGGATGCGGTCGAGGATCGCCTTGGTGGCGATGGCCTCCTTGTCGCCGCCCTTGACGACGCGAACGAGGCGCTGGAGGGCACGGTCGACGGTGTCGAGGTCGGCCAGCGCCAGCTCCAGGTTGATGGTCTCGATATCGGTGCGCGGATCGATCTCGTTGGCCACGTGGATGACGTTGTCGTTGTCGAAGCAGCGCACCACATGGGCAATGGCCTGGGTCTCGCGGATATTGGCCAGGAACTGGTTGCCGAGTCCCTCCCCCTTGGAGGCGCCGGCCACCAGGCCGGCGATGTCGACGAACTCCATGGTGGTGGGCAGCACCTTCTGCGGACCCACGATCTCGGCCAGGCGGTCGAGGCGCGGGTCCGGCATCGGCACGATGCCGACATTGGGCTCGATGGTGCAGAAGGGGAAGTTCTCGGCGTCGATGCCCGACTTGGTCAAGGCATTGAAGAGGGTGGACTTGCCGACGTTGGGCAGGCCGACGATACCGCAGTTGAAACCCATGGGATCTTCCTGGAAAGAGAGTTCGTGAGAGGCGATTGGCCGGTATTCTACTCGACCGAGCCGTAAGCCTTAAGCTGTAAGCCGTAAGAAAACCCGTCCCGGCCAGTAAGGGGGGGCTTTCAGCTTATGGCTTCGAGCTTACGGCTAGCTTTTCCGCCTCAGGCGGAAAAGCTGTGCAGCCGCTGCATGGCGCGCGGCCAGTCGCCGGCGATGGCCTGGGGCAGGGTGGCCAGGCACTCGTCGATGGCGGCGTCGATGGCGGCGCGCTCGGCCTTGCCCGGGCGGCCCAGCACATAGTGGGTCACCTGGCGGGCCTCCCCGGGGTGGCCGATGCCGATGCGCAGGCGGTGAAAGGACTTGTCGTTGCCCAGCGCACGGATGATGTCGCGCAGGCCGTTGTGGCCACCGTGCCCGCCGCCCTGCTTGTAGCGGGCCGTGCCGGGGGGCATGTCCAATTCGTCGTGGGCCACCAGCAACTCGTCGGGGGCAAGCTTGTAGAACTGCGCCAGCGCGGCCACGGCACCGCCGCTGCGGTTCATGAAGGTGGTGGGTTCGAGCAGGTGCAGGTCCCGGTCGGCGACGCGGACGCGGGCGTAGCGTCCCAGGAACTTCCGGTCCGGGCGCAACTCGCCGCCGGCGTCCCGGGCCAGGGCGTGGAGCAGCCAGGCGCCGGCGTTGTGGCGGGTGGCGTCGTACTCGGCGCCGGGGTTGCCCAGGCCGATGATCGCTTTCAACTGGCTCATGCCGGTGTCCTCGCGTGCGGCGTGATGGCCAAAAAAAATCAAGCGCCGAGGCGCTTGATCCGTGGGGACGGGGCGGACATGCCGAGGGATCGGCATGTCCGCCGGCAACGGCCGATTACTCGGTGTCGCCCTCGCCCTTGGGCTCTTCGCCCTTGGCTTCCTCGCCGGCGGCCTCCTCGCCTTCTTCCTCAGCCGCGGCGCGGACCTTGGCCTTGGTGACGCTCACCAGGGCGTTGTCGTGGTCTTCGCCGTGGGTCAGCGCGACCAGGGTCACGCCGGCCGGCACCGTGAGGTCGGAGAGGTGCAGGGTGGTGCCCAGCTCGATGTTGCTGATGTCGACTTCCAGGTACTCCGGCAGATCCTTCGGCAGGCAGCTGATCTCGACGTCGGAGGCCAGGATATGCAGCTCGCCGTCCTGATCCTTGATGGCCTTGCAAGTATCTTCGCCGACCACGTGCAGCGGCACGCTCAGGGTCAGTTCGTGGGTGGCATCGACGCGCATGAAGTCGGCGTGGGTCAGCAGCGCCTTGTAGGGGTGACGCTGCAGGTCACGCACCACCACCTGCTGGGCCTTGCCGTCCACCGTCAGGTTGATCACGGACGAGAAGAAGGCCTCGTCCTCGATCGCCTTGTAGAAGGCGGTCTTGTCGACGGCGATGGCCTGGGGGGCCTGCTCACCACCATAGATGATGGCCGGCACTTGCTCGTTCGCACGACGCAGGCGGCGGCTCGCACCTTTCCCCAGGTCGTTGCGAACGCTGGCGTTGAGTTTGAAATCGGACATGATATTGCCTCTTGCTAGAAGTAAGGAAGACGCCGGGGTCCGCGACCAGACCCTTCGAGCCTGCCCAAGATCTGCTGCGCGTCGGGCATACGTCGTTGAAAGCGTGTTCAGACTGCTCATTTACAACACGTAAACTGCGCTTCTTCACACGATTTCGCCTTGTCTGCCCCTAGCTCGCGAGATCTTGAACATCCTCTCGACGCTTCCGGACGCCCCGGAGGGCACGTTCCGGCGCCGTGTCCCGCTGAGTCGGCCTCAGTGGAACATGGCGCTGACGGATTCCTCGTTGCTGACCCGCCGGATCGCCTCGGCGATCAGGCCGGCCACGCTGAGCTGGCGGATGCGCCCGCTGCGACGGGCGGTCTCGGACAGCGGGATGGTGTCGGTGACCACCACCTCGTCCAGCACCGATCCGGTGATGTTGTCGACGGCGGGGCCGGACAGGATCGGGTGGGTAGCATAGGCCACCACGCGGCGGGCGCCATGCTCCTTGAGCGCCTCGCCGGCCTTGCACAGGGTGCCGGCGGTATCGATCATGTCGTCCACCACCACGCAGGTGCGGTCCTGGATCTCGCCGATGATATGCATCACCTGGGCCTGGTTGGCCTGGGGACGGCGCTTGTCGATGATCGCCAGGTCGGCGTTGAGCTGCTTGGCGATGGCCCGGGCCCGCACCACGCCGCCGACGTCCGGGGAGACCACGACCAGGTCGTCGTAGTTCTGGCGCTCGATGTCGTCGAGCAGGATCGGCGAGCCGTAGACGTTGTCCACCGGCACGTCGAAGAAGCCCTGGATCTGGTCGGCGTGCAGATCCATGGTCATCACCCGGTCGACGCCGGCCTTGACCATCATGTCGGCGACGATCTTGGCGGAGATCGGCACCCGGGCGGAGCGGACGCGACGGTCCTGACGGGCGTAGCCGAAGTAGGGCACCACCGCCGTGACCCGGCTGGCGGAGGCCCGGCGCAGGGCGTCCACCATCAGGATCATTTCCATCAGGTTGTCGTTGGTCGGTGCACAGGTGGGTTGCAGGATGAACACATCCTTGCCGCGCACGTTCTCGTTGATCTCGACCGCGACTTCGCCGTCACTGAACTGGCCGACCGTGGCGTTGCCCAACCGGTTGTCCAGGCTCTCGGCCACTTTCTGGGCGAGTTCGGGATTGGCGTTCCCGGCGAAAACCATCAATTTTGACACGCGCAGCCACCTTTGCAGTGTTGGGTCTTCAGGATTCGGATCGATGCCGTTCCGGGGTGGAAATGGCTGGGGTAGCAGGATTCGAACCTGCGCATGGCGATACCAAAAACCGCTGCCTTACCGCTTGGCTATACCCCAGCAACCTTAACCGTGCCGGATCGACCCATGTGCCGCCGTGCCCAGGGGAAGGGGGCGGTCATCGATCCAGGGCATCGTGAAGAGGAGAACGGTTCAGGCCGCGCGCCTTGAAGGCATGCCAGCCCGCCGGGATCTCGGCCAGCAGCGCATCGGCGTCGACCTCGCGATCCAGGCTGGCAAAGACACAGGCCCCGGTGCCCGTCAGCATCGACGGTGCCCGGTCATGCAGCCAGTCGAGAACGCGGGCGACCTCGGGATACAGTGTCCGGACCGTGGGCTCGCAGTCGTTGCGCCAGCTCGCCGCTCCCCCCTGCAGTGCGCGCGCCATGGTAATCGGGGGGGTATCCCGTGTCAATTCCGGGGCCTGGAACACCGCCGGGGTGGCGACCGTGACGCCGGGGTGGATGACCACGAACCAGGGGGTGTCGAGCGTCACGGCAGTCAGCCGCTCGCCGACCCCTTCGGCCCAGGCGGCGTGACCGCGGACGAAGACCGGCACGTCGGCGCCGAGGGCCAGGCCCAGCTCGGCCAGGGTGTCGAGGGACAGGCCGAGCCCCCACAGCCGGTCCAGTCCCAGCAGGGTGGTGGCGGCATCGCTGCTGCCGCCGCCCAGCCCGCCGCCCAGCGGCAGGCGCTTGTCCAGGTGCAGGTCGGCGCCCTGGCGGGTGCCCGTGGCCTCCCGCAGCAGTCGGGCCGCCCGCCGGATCAGGTTGTCGTCGTCGGCGACGCCGGCCAGCGCCGGGCTCAGGCGCAGGGTGTCGTCGTCGCGGCGGCCAAGCGTCAGGGTGTCGCCGTGATCGAGGAACTGGAACAGCGTCTGCAGCTCATGGTAGCCGTCGGCGCGGCGTCCGGTGATGTGCAGCAGCCGGTTGAGCTTGGCCGGGGCCGGCAACACCAGGCGCGTCTCAGGCATCGCCGGGTCCCGGCTGCCAGCGGGTCACCACCAGGGTGACCCGGAGCTCTTCGTAGGTCATGGTCATGCGGCGCGGCAGCCACAGGTCCGCGGCCCGGGTCCAGGCCCGGTAGTCGATGCGCCAGCCGTCCTGGTGGAGCGCCTGGGGGAAGCCGCGAGGGTCGCGCTCGAGGCGGTGAGGGCGCTCCGCGGCGGGGAGGCCGCGAATCCAGTCGGTCAGTGCCGAGACCGGCAGCGACCAGCCCAGCTGTTGCTGCATCAGGGCCTCGGGATTGTCGGCCTCGAAACGGCCTTCCCCGGTGGTCAGCGACACCCGGCCCTGGCGTCCCTCGAGCACGCTGCGCCCGCTGCCGAAGGGGCCGCTGAGCAGGATGCGGTAATGGTAGGGGGTCTGGCGCCAGTCCAGGTTGGCGCTGGTCGAGTCCTCGGGCGTGCGCAGCCCGGCCTTGCCGGTCAGCTCCCAGGCCTGGAGGGCTTCCAGACGTTCGCGCTGGGCCTCCCACTGGCCGGCGCTGCGCTCCATCTCCCCCGTGGGGGGGCGGGTGGCGCAGCCGGCCAGCAGGGTCAGGCTCAGGGCCAGCCATAACAGGTGTCTCGGTCGATGGCGTCGCATGGTCGATTCCCTTCGCGGGGTGGTTCAGGGGGTGAGCTCGGGGAGGCGGTCGCGCAGTGCCTCGATAGCCGGGCGGGGGGCGAAGCGCTCCTGCGCCGTCTCGAGCAGGTCCCGGGCGCGCTCGCGCTCGCCCAGTTGCCAGAGGACCTCGATCAGGTGGGCGGCGACCTCCTGGTCGGGCATGGCCGCCCAGGCCTGTTCCAGCCAGGGCAGGGCGGCCTCGGGATCCCCCTGGCGATAATACACCCAGCCGAGGCTGTCGAGGATGGCCGGGTTGTCCGGTGCCAGCCGGTGGGCGCGCTCGATCAGGCGCTGGGCCTCGTCCAGCCGGTCGGCCAGGTTCTCGTCGGCCAGGGTGTAGCCCAGGGCGTTGAGGGCATTGGCGTTGTCGGGCTCCCGTTCGATGATGGCGCGCAGGTGGGTCTCCATGGCGGCCAGGTCGCCGTCCTCGTAGGCGCGCATGGCGCGCTGGTAGCGCAGCCGGATGGCGTCCGGGTACTGGTCGATGCTGCGCACGAGCAGGGCGTCGGCCTGGGCGCGGGCGCCGGCCTCGTCGAGCAGCTCCACCTCCAGGGACACCAGCTCGGGGGCGGCGGCCTCATGGCGCAGTCGCTCGATGCGCAGGAAGGTCCGGGCATCGAGCAGGCGGTCGTTCTCCACCAGCATGCGGGCGGCCCGGACCCGGGAGATCAGGAAGCGCTCGCCCTCCGGGACCTGGCGGTAATAGAGGAGGGCGTTGTCCACCTCGCCCTCCTCCTCGGCGATGCTGCCCAGCAGCAGGTAGGCCAGGGGCGGCGCGGCATCGTCGTCGATCAGCGGCAGCAGCAGGCGGCGCGCCGCTTGCGGATGCCCCTCCTCCAGGTAGAGCCGGGCCAGGGCCAGGCGCAGCTCCGGGGTGTCGCCGTGGTCCTCGAGCAGGGCGTCGGTGTTGGCCTCGGCGGCGGCGAGGTTGCCGAGCCGGATCTCCGCCTGGGCCGTCAGCAGCATCAGCCGCGGGTCGCCAGGGGCCAGCGCGAGTCCGCGCCGGGCCGCCGCCTTGGCGCGCTGCGGGGACTCGCTGTCCAGGGCCACCACGGCACGGATGCGCCACAGCGCCGGCAGTTCCGGGGCGCGAGCCACCAGCCGCTCGAGTCGCTGGCGCGCCGCCCGATACTCGCCCGCCGCGGCCTCGAGCAGGGCGGTGGCGAGCTCGGCATCCGGCGGGGCGGTGGTGGTCCCGGCGAGGTGGCGTCGCAGGCGGGCCAGTAGCGGGAGCGGATCGGCGCCGGCCTCGAGGGCCCCCTCGATGAAGTCCAGCAGGTCGCCCTCGCCGCCGCGCTCTATCACGGCGAGCCGCTGGTCCAGCGCCGTGGCCCAGTCGCCACGCTGCATGGCGAGGCTGGCCAGCAGCCGGGCCGGGGCGTCGCTCTCGGGCGCCAGGGCCTGCCAGCGGCGGGCCGCCTCCTCGAGCAGCTGCGGGTCCTCGTCGAAGCGGGCGGCCAGGGCGGCGCGCTCGGCCAGGGTGGCGTCCCCGTAGCGTTCGGCGGTCTCGAGGTAGCCGCGGGTGGCGCGTCGATAGTCGCCACGCTGCCCGGCGAGTTCCGCCACCAGCAGCGAGGAGAGCCCCTCGGCATCCAGGCCCTGGGTGATGGGCGGCGCCCCGGCCATGGGGTCCGCCGTCACCGGCTGGGCGGTCAGGCTCTGGCAGCCGCCGAGCAACAGGGTCAGGCCGACGGCGGCGAGCGAACGGCGAGCGAGTGTCATGGGGGATCGGCGGGGCATGCGAGTCTCGAGGTGGAGGCCGAGAGGCCAGCATAACGGCTTGGTTCCGTTGGGCAAAGGACAACGCCCTCGGCGGGGCGCCTCGCCGGGTCGGCCTGTGGTAGAATGCTGCGCCGTGGAGACGAGGCGGTTGTCCGCCCGGGACATCTCCACGGCTATCCCGAAGATGCCGGACCACCACCCGAAGACGCCGACACGCATGACGCTGCTTGCCCTGGGAATCAACCACCGGACCGCGACCGTCGAGGTGCGCGAACAGGTCGCCTTCACGCCGACTCAGCTGGAGTCGGCGCTGGCCGAGCTGCGCGTCCTGCCCGGGGTGCAGGAGGCCGCCGTGCTCTCCACCTGCAACCGCACCGAGCTGTATTGCGTCACCGGCGAGACCGGTGAGCGGGCGATCCTCGAGTGGCTGGGCCGCTTCCACGGCCTCGAGATCGAGGCGCTGACGTCCTGTGCCTACCATTTCCTGGACGACGATGCCGCCCGCCACCTGATGCGGGTGGCCGTGGGTCTGGACTCCATGGTGCTGGGCGAGCCGCAGATCCTTGGCCAGCTCAAGGAGGCCTACCAGGTGGCGCGGCGCGCCAGGGGGATGGGCGGCGAGCTGGAGTGCCTCTTCCAGCAGACTTTCGCCGTGGCCAAGCAGGTCCGCACCGAGACCGGCATCGGGCGCAACCCCGTCTCGGTGGCCTATGCCGCGGTCAGCCTGGCCAGCCGGATCTTCGACGACTTCTCGCGCTCCCGGGCGCTGCTGATCGGCGCCGGCGAGACCATCGAGCTGGTCGCGCGCCACCTCCACGAGGCCGGGGTGAAGCAACTGACGGTGGCCAACCGCACCCGGGAGCGCGCCGAGCAGCTGGCTGGCCCCCTGGGCGGTGAGGCCATCACCCTGGACGAGATCCCCGAGGCGCTGGTCCGGGCCGACATCGTCATCGCCTCTACCGCGGCGCCGCTGCCGATCCTCGGCAAGGGCATGGTGGAGCGGGCCCTCAAGCGCCGGCGCCATCGGCCGGTGTTCATGGTCGATATCGCCGTGCCCCGGGACATCGAGCCCGAGGTGGGTGAACTCTCCGATGTCTTCCTCTATACCGTCGATGACCTCGAGGAGGTCATCGAGGAAAACCGCCGCCACCGCCAGGTCGCCGCGGACCACGCCGAGTCGTTGATCGAGCATGGCGTCGGCCGCTGGCTGTACGAGCGCCGCCTGCGCAGCGGCGGCGAGCTGATCCGCGACGTCCGCGCCCGGGGCGAGGCGCTGCGCGACCAGGCCCGGGATCAGGCCCTGGCGCGGCTGGCTCGGGGCGAGGATCCCGCGGCGGTGGTGGAGCGCCTGGCCCACCAGCTGACCAATCGCCTGCTGCACCGGCCCACGGTGGCGCTGCGCGAGGCCGCCAGCGACGAGCGCCAGGAGCTCTTGGACGCCGCCGCCGAGCTGCTGCTGGACGACGACGCCAAGGCTTCCCGATAGGGCCCCGGCGATGAAGGCTTCCCTGCGTCAGCGCCACGACGCCCGTGCCCGGTGCTGCCGTGCTCCCGCCCGGCGTGCCTTACGATTCCGACACTTGCCGATAGGATTCCGTTGATGAAAGCTTCCCTGCGTCAGCGTCTCGACGCCTTCGCCGAGCGCTTCGAGGAGCTCGCCGCCCTGCTGGCCGACCCCGAGGTGATCACCGACCAGGCTCGCTTCCGCGACTATTCCCGCGAGTACGCCGAGCTCGATGCCCTGGTGGAGGCCTGGCGCGAGTATCGGCGCGTGGAGGGCGACATCGAGGCCGCCGAGGCCCTGGCCGACGATGCGGATGCCGAGATGCGCGAGCTGGCCGAGATGGAGCGGGACGAGGGCCGCGAGCGCCTCGAGGCGCTGGAGGTGCGGCTCAAGCAGTTGCTGGTGCCCCGCGACCCGGACGATGCCGGCAACGTCTTCCTGGAGATCCGTGCCGGCACCGGCGGCGACGAGGCGGCGCTGTTCGCCGGCGACCTCTTCCGCATGTATTCCCGCTACGCCGAGCAGCGTGGCTGGAAGGTCGAGGTCATCAGTGCCAGCCACGGCGACCAGGGCGGCTACAAGGAGATCATCTCGCGGGTCAAGGGCGAGGGCGTCTACGCTCGGCTCAAGTTCGAGTCCGGCGCCCATCGGGTGCAGCGGGTTCCGGCCACCGAGTCCCAGGGGCGCATCCATACCTCGGCCTGCACCGTGGCGGTGATGCCCGAGGCCGCCGAGGTCGGCGAGGTCGACATCAACTCCGGCGACCTGCGCGTCGACACCTATCGTTCCAGCGGGGCCGGCGGCCAGCACGTCAACACCACCGACTCGGCCATCCGCATCACCCACCTGCCCACCGGGGTGGTGGTGGAGTGCCAGGAGGAGCGCAGCCAGCACAAGAACCGCGCCAAGGCCATGTCGCTGCTCGCCGCCCGTCTCAAGCAGGCGGCCCAGGACAGCCAGCGCCGGCAGCAGGCCGACGAGCGGCGCTCGCTGGTCGGTTCCGGCGATCGCAGTGAGCGCATCCGCACCTACAACTTCCCCCAGGGCCGGGTCACCGACCACCGCATCAACCTGACCCTCTACAAGCTGGGCGAGGTGATCGGCGGGGAGCAGCTCGACGAGGTCATCGAGCCGCTGATCCACGAGTACCAGGCCGAGCAGCTGGCCGCCCTCCAGCAGGAGGCCTGATGCGCCTGGACGACCTCCTGCGGGACGCCAGCCGCCGGCTCGCGGCCGCCGGCTCGCCCAGTGCCCGTCTCGACGCCGAGGTGCTGCTGTGCCACGTGCTGGGCGTCGACCGGACCTGGCTGTATACCTGGGGGGACCGCGACGCCGAGCCCGACGCCGCGGCGCGCTTCGAGGCCCTGGTCGCGGCGCGGGCGGACGGGCGGCCGGTGGCGCATCTCACCGGGGGGCGGGAGTTCTGGGGGCTGGCCCTGGCCACCTCGCCGAGCACGCTGATCCCGCGTCCGGATACCGAGACGCTGGTGGCGGCCGCGCTGGCCCTGGCGCCCGACGTCCCGGGGCGTCTGCTCGACCTGGGCACCGGCACCGGCGCGGTGGCCCTGGCCTTCGCCTCCGAGCGGCCGTCCTGGGCGGTGGTCGGCGTCGACCTGCGCCCCGAGGCGGTGGCCCTGGCCCGGCACAACGCCACGCGCCTGGGGATCGGCAACGCCGAATTCCGGGCCAGCGACTGGTTCGCGGCGCTCCCCGGCGAGCGCTTCGCGCTGATCGTCGCCAACCCGCCCTACCTGGCCGATGACGACCCCCACCTGGGCCAGGGGGACCTGCGGTTCGAACCGCGCAGCGCCCTGGTGGCGGCCGACGAGGGGCTCGCCGACCTCTATCACCTGATCGAGGCGGCTCGTACGCACCTCGTCCCCGGGGGCTGGCTGCTGCTGGAGCATGGCGCGACCCAGGGGCCGGCGGTGCGCGAGGCGCTGTGCGCCGCCGGCTATGCGGCCGTGGCCAGCCGTACCGACCTCGCCGGCCACGAGCGGGTCAGCCTGGGACGTCGTTGAGGCGGGGCTGGAGCCGGACCGGAGGCTGTGTTACACCTGATAACAGTAAAAAACGCCATTGGCCGCCGCCTTTTCGTGACTGAATACCATCAATCATCCGTTTTGAGGTGATTTTCAGGCGAAGACTCCGCCGCGGCGGCCGGATACTCACTGCTTTCCGGCGCGCCAGCCAGGACGACAATGAAAACCAAGACCCGCTCGCTCGACCGTATCGACCTCAAGATCCTGCGTTGCCTGCAGGAGAATGCCCGGATCTCCTACGTGGACCTCGCCTCCCAGGTGGGGCTCTCCACCACGCCCTGCCTGGAGCGCGTCAAGCGCCTGGAGCGCTCCGGCGTGATCCGCGGCTACAAGGCGCTGCTCGATCCCCATGCTCTCCGCGCCAACCTGCTGGTGTTCGTCGAGATCAGCCTGGAGACTCAGTCCCCCTCGGTGTTCGACGAGTTCCGCCGGGCGGTGGCCAAGCTGCCCCAGATCCAGGAGTGCCACCTGGTGTCGGGGCAGTTCGATTATATCCTCAAGTGCCGCATCCCCGAGATGTCGGCCTATCGTCAACTGCTCGGCGACGTGGTCTTGACCCTTCCCGGGGTCAAGGAGTCCAAGAGCTACGTGGTCATGGAGGAGGTCAAGGAGGACTTCACGCTGCATGTCCCGGACATCGACGAGTTCGACGAGAAGTGAGTCCCATGAACGATGAGGCGCTGCTGCGTTACAGCCGTCAGATCATGCTCGAGCAGATCGACATCGCCGGCCAGGAACGCCTGCTGGCCGGCCATGCGCTGGTGGTGGGCGCCGGGGGCCTGGGCTCGCCGGTGGCCCTGTATCTCGCCGCCGCGGGCCTGGGCCGGCTGACCCTGGCCGATGACGATGCGGTGGAGCTGTCCAACCTGCAGCGTCAGATCGCCCACGGCATGGCCGACCTGGACCGGCCCAAGGCCGAGTCGGCCCGGGACGCCGCCCTGGCGGTCAACCCGGACTGCGACGTCAGGGCCATCACGAGACGACTCGAGGCCGAGGCCCTGGCGGTCGCGGTCGCCGAGGCCGACGTGGTCCTCGACTGTACCGACCGCTTCGAGAGCCGCTATGCCATCAATGCCGCCTGCCGCGAGGCCGGCGTGCCGCTGGTCTCCGGGGCGGCCATCCGCTTCTCGGGCCAGCTCGCGGTCTTCGACCCCCGTGACCCGGACGGCCCCTGCTATGCCTGCCTGTATCCGCCGGGGGAGGGCGGTGACGAGGAGCTGCGCTGTGCCGAGAACGGCGTGGTGGCGCCGCTGGTCGGGCTGGTCGGCTGCTTCCAGGCGCTCGAGGCGCTCAAGCTGGTCAGCGGCGCCGGCCGGGTGCACCGGGGCCTCTCCACCTTCGACGGCCTCGTCGGCCAGTGGCGGCATTTCCGCGTGCCGCGGGACCCGGCCTGCCCGGTATGCAGCGGCTGAGACCCGGCCGCTACCGTGCCGCATCGTCGCCTCCTCGCCGCGGGACTCCGCGGCGATGGCCCCCTACTCATAGGTGACGACCAGGAAGGCCAGCAGCTCCTCGTCGCTGGCGTTCTCGATGGTGTGCTCCTGGTCGGCGTGGTAGTGCGCCGAATCCCCCGCGGCCAGCCGGCACTCGTTGTCGCCGGCAATCACCCGGGCACGGCCCCGGGTAATGGTCAATAATTCCCGTGTGCCCTCGAAGTGGGGGGCGCTGCGCAGGCAGGCACGGGGGGCGATGCGCAGCTCGTAGAACTCGACATGCTTCTCGAGGTGCAGCGGCGACAGGGTGCGGATGCGGCATTCCCGGTCGTCGCGGAACAGGTGGGTGGCGTCGTCGCCGCGTACCACCTCGATGCGGGAGGCCGTCCAGGGCTGGTCGACCAGGTCGCCGATGCTCAGGCCGAAGGCCTGGGCGATGCGCAGGGTCACCGCCAGGGTCGGGTTGGCGCGGCCGCGTTCGATCTGGCTGAGCATCGAGCGGCTGACCCCGCAGGCGGAGGCCAACTGGTCCAGGGTCAGGCCGCGCTTCTTGCGCAGCTCGCCGACGCGGTCGCCGAGCAGCTGGCCGCCGTCGTCGGGCGTTGTCGGTTTCTTCATGGGGGCGTGAGCCCTCCCGTAAAATCCACTATGATGGAACAGTTTCTTGCATGATGGATATTATCCACTATGCTGGAATGAATTCCTTCATGGTAAGCATTCGGGCAAGGATTGCCAGGGAGGAGGCTCATTCCCGGCGTCGAGGAGACGAAATGAAGGCACTGGTCAAGCGAGAGGCGGCACCGGGGCTATGGCTCGAAGACGTGCCCGCACCGGAGGTCGGCATCAACGACGTGCTGGTACGGGTCAAGCGCACGGCCATCTGCGGCACCGACCTGCACATCTACAACTGGGATCACTGGGCGCAGCAGACCATCCCGGTGCCGATGGTCGTCGGCCACGAGTTCGTCGGCGAGATCGTCGAGGTGGGCTCCAACGTCAACGACTTCCATCCCGGCCAGATCGTCTCCGGGGAGGGGCACGTGGTCTGCGGGCGCTGCCGCAACTGCCTGGCGGGGCGACGCCACCTGTGCGCCCATACCCGCGGCATCGGGGTCAACCGGCCAGGCGCCTTCGCCGAGTACGTGGTCCTGCCCATGTCCAACGTCTGGGAACACCGCCCGGGCATCGACCTGGACGTGGCGGCGCTGTTCGATCCCCTGGGCAACGCCGTGCACACCGCCCTGCAGTTCGACGTGCTCGGCGAGGATGTGCTGATCACCGGGGCCGGGCCGATCGGTGCCATGGCCGCGGCCGTGTGCCGCCACGCCGGGGCGCGTCACGTGGTGATCACCGACCTCAACCCCCGGCGGCTGGCCCTGGCCGAGACCCTGGGGGCGACGCGCACCGTCAATGTCGCCGAGGAGAGCCTGGGCGAGGTGCAGCGCTCGCTGGGCATGACCGAGGGCTTCGACGTGGGCCTGGAGATGTCCGGCAGTCCCGTGGCCTTCCAGGACATGCTCGCCAACATGTGCCACGGGGGCAGGGTGGCGATGCTCGGCATTCCCACCGAGGAACTGGCCATCGACTGGAACACCGTGATCTTCAACATGCTGACCATCAAGGGCGTCTACGGCCGGGAGATGTACGAGACCTGGTACAAGATGTCGGTGCTGGTGGAGTCGGGAATGGACATCTCGCCGGTGATCACCCATCGCCTGCCCTATAGCGACTTCGAGCAGGGCTTCCAGGCCATGCTGGCCGGGGAGGCCAGCAAGGTGATCCTGAACTGGGACTGAGAGGCTTCTCTGCTTGAGGGAGGTGATGAGCTGTCCCGGCGTCAAGCCTGCGCGAGGGCGCTGTAAACCCCTCCATGGGCGCTACTTTTGCCCTGCATCGCTAACGCATCCTGCGTCGCTTGCAGGGCCTGGGCTGACCATCCGTGGCCAGCCCGCTCGGCGGGAAGAACATTCTCTGGACGTTCTTCACTTTCCGCCTCGCCCATGGTCAAAAGACCCTCGCTGCGCCTTGCCCCCGGCGCTCATCTGGTCTGGAAACCACTCCACCTTAGGGGTGGGCCGACGGAACGAGAAGGACACGACACCATGTACGGCGACTTTCAACGACACCTGCGCGACGAGCTCGCGGCCATCGACGCGGCCGGCCTGACCAAGCGCGAGCGCGAACTGGCCACCCCGCAGGGCGCCCACGTGGGCGTGGCGAACGACGGGGAGGTCCTCAACCTCTGTGCCAACAACTACCTGGGGCTCGCCCAGCACCCCGAGGTCAAGTCGGCCGCCATGGCCGGCCTGGAGGAGTGGGGCTACGGCCTGGCCTCGGTGCGCTTCATCTGCGGCACCCAGACCCTGCACAAGTCCCTCGAGGCCAAGCTCAGCGAGTTCCTGGGCACCGAGGACACCATCCTCTACCCGTCCTGCTTCGACGCCAACGGCGGCCTGTTCGAGACCCTGCTGGGGCCCGAGGATGCGGTGATTTCCGACGAGCTCAACCACGCGAGCATCATCGACGGGGTGCGCCTGAGCAAGGCAAGCCGCTACCGCTACCGCAACAGCGACATGGCCGACCTGGAGGCCCGGCTGCAGGCCGCCGACGCCGCGGGCGCACGCTTCAAGCTGATCACCACCGACGGTGTCTTCTCGATGGACGGCTACATCGCCAGGCTCGACGAGATCTGTGACCTGGCCGAGCGCTACCAGGCCCTGGTGCACGTCGACGACTGCCACGCCACCGGCTTTCTGGGGGAGGGTGGTCGCGGCACCCACGAGTACCGGGGCTGCCTGGACCGGGTGGATATCCTCACCGGCACCCTGGGCAAGGCGCTGGGCGGCGCCAGCGGGGGCTACACCAGCGCCCGCAGGGAGATCGTCGCGCTGCTGCGCCAGCGTTCGCGGCCCTACCTGTTCTCCAACACCGTGGCGCCGCCGGTGGTCGCCGGCGCGCTCAAGGCCCTCGAGCTGGCCGGCGAGTCCAGCGAGCTGCGCGACCGCCTGAAGGCGAATACCGCCTTCTTCCGCCAGGGGCTCGAGGACCTGGGCTTCGAACTGCTGCCCGGCGAGCATCCCATCGTGCCGGTGATGCTCCATGACGCCGTCCTGGCGGCGCGCTTCGCCGAGGAGATGCTGGCGGAGGGTATCTACGTGATCGCCTTCTCCTACCCGGTGGTGCCCAAGGGCAAGGCGCGCATCCGCACCCAGGTCTCGGCGGCCCTGACCCGCGAGGACCTGGAGGCCGCCCTGGCGGCCTTCGGCCGGGTGAAGGCGCGCCTGGGACTGGGTATCTAGCAGACCGCGATGATCCCCGGGGCGCCACCGGTCCGGCGCCCCTGTTGAGCGTGCCTCGCCCGCCCTCACCATGCCAGTGAGAGGTCCTCCCTTGCAGGACCATTCCCCTCCCGTCCCGCCTCGTCGGTCGCTGTCTCGCCGACCCCGCGAATCGGCCCGTCGCGATTCAGCGAATATAATCAACTGTCTGCGTCTATCCAGTGATGGCCGGTTCGGGTCAAGCCGTATCGGGTTATCGTATATTCAACGGCGTTGCCGGTCCTTGGCCGTGCCTCTCATGGGGGCGGCGAGGCTGGTTTTCATGCGATCCAGCGACAGCTTTTTCTTGACGATATTTCCTTCGTGATTATTATAACTCCATGATAATTGGATGTTATTACTTTTCCTTTCCCGTTTAGGTGTTGAATACTTGACATCATGCCGGCAGATGGTGTCAGACTAGGGGTGAGCGGGTCGTGGCTGGGGGTGGGTTCCGTGCAGGCGATTCGCGGTCAAAGTATTCAACAACAATAACGGAAGTGACCTATGCGCAGCCCTTCCCGCGACGATCCGGCTTCCTGGTATCGCGATTCCATCGCCGTCGAGCTCGAGCCCTGCGGCCCCCTGGAAGGCGAGGCCCGCGCCGATGTCTGCGTGATCGGCGGCGGTGTCACCGGCTGTTCGGCCGCCCTGCACCTGGCCGAGCGCGGTTATTCGGTGATCCTGCTGGAAGCCGGCGAGGTGGGTCACGGGGCCTCCGGCCGCAGCGGTGGCCAGATCCTGCCCGGGCTCGGCACCGATATCGGTACCGTCGAGCAGGCCCTGGGCCTGACCCGGGCCCGGGAGATCTGGGAGATGAGCCGCGAGGCCGTGCGTCTCACCGCCGAGCTGATCGAACGCCACGCCATTCCCTGCGAGCTGGCCTGGGGCTACCTGCATGCCGCGGTCAAGCCGCGCCACGTCAGGGAGCTCGAGACATTCCGCGAGCATCTGGCCCGTGACTACGCCTACCCGGCCCTGGAGTGGCTGGAGGGCGACGCCCTGCGCGAACACGTGGTCACCGATGCCTATCCCGCGGCCCTGCGCGACCGGGAGGGCGGCCACCTGCATCCCCTCAACTATACCCTGGGCCTGGCCCGGGCCGCCCAGCGCGCCGGGGTGCGGCTGCACTCCCGCAGTGCCGCCCGGGACATCCAGCGCGGCACGCCGGCCACCGTCGTCACCGACGGCGGCCGTGTCACCGCGGACTTCCTGGTGCTGGCGACCAACGCCTATCACGGCGGCCTGGTGCCGGAGCTGTCGGGTCGGGTGATGCGCGCCGCCAACTACATGATCGCCACCGCCCCCCTCGGCGCCGACCAGGCGGCCCGGGTGCTGCCGCGCAACGACGCCCTGTCGGACGCCAACTTCGTGCTCGACTACTACCGCCTGTCCGCGGATCGCCGCCTCATCTACGGGGGGGAGGTCAGCTACGATGGACGGGAACCGCCGCGTCTGCAGGCCCGCATGGACGTCAAGATTGCGCGACTCTTCCCGGTGCTCGAGGGCGTGCCCATCGACTACCGCTGGGGTGGCGACGTGGCCATTACCCTGAACCGGGCGCCGGACTTCGGTCGCCTGGGCGCGAATCTCTTCTATGCCCAGGGATATTCCGGCCACGGCATGGCCCTGGCGGGGCTGGCCGGCAAGCTGCTGGCCGAGGCCATCGCCGGCCAGAGCGAGCGGTTCGACGTCTTCGCCGCCATGCCGCACCGCCAGTTTCCCGGGGGGCGCGCCCTGCGCAAGCCGCTGCTGGTGCTGGCCACCCATTTCTACAAACTGCGTGACAGGCTCTGAGAGCCGAGCCGACAACCGAAGAGGGCCCCTCATGAGCGAGACCATCACGGCGGATGTCGCCGACCAGCCGGGTGCGACCCCGGTCACCGCGGAGCGGCAACAGGAGGCCGCGACCCGCAAGGCGTCATCGATCGAGATGCAGGGACTGCACAAGCGATTCGGGCGCGACACCGTGGCGCTCGATGGTGTCGACCTGGACATCCAGGCCGGCGAGTTCTTCACCCTGCTGGGGCCGTCCGGCTGCGGCAAGACCACCCTGCTGCGCATCCTCGCGGGCCTCGAGGAGCCCGATGCCGGTTCCCTGGTGGTGGGCGGCAAGACCGTCACCGAGGTGCCGCCGCACCGCCGCAGCGTCAATACCGTCTTCCAGTCCTATGCGCTCTTCCCGCACCTGTCGGTGCGCGAGAACCTGGCCTTCGGGCTGAAGATGCGCGGCCTGCCGGCGGCCAGGCGCAACGCCAAGGTCGACGAGATCGCCGGCTTCATCAAGCTCGGCGATCTCGTCGAGCGGCGTGTCGACCAGCTCTCCGGCGGGCAGCGCCAGCGCATCGCCCTGGCCCGGGCCCTGGTCTGCGAGCCCGACGTGCTGTTGCTCGACGAGCCGCTGTCGGCGCTGGATGCCGGCCTGCGCAGCCAGCTGCAGGTGGAGCTGCTGCGGGTGCAGAAGCGCCTCGGCATGACCTTCGTCTTCGTCACCCATGACCAGCAGGAGGCGATGGTCATGTCCGACCGCATCGCCGTGCTCAACGGCGGCAACATCCAGCAGGTCGGCGCGCCGCGGGAGGTCTACGAGCGGCCGGTCAATGCCTTCGTGGCGCGCTTCATGGGCCACGACAACCTCTACCCGATCACCGCCCGTCATGGCGACCGCCTGACCACCGCGCTGGGCGAGCTGACCGCCGAGGAGGGCGGCGAGGGCGAGCTGCTGCTGATTCGCCCGGAGACCCTGGATGTGCTGCCGGGCGAGGTCGAGGGACGCAATCACCTGCAGGCGACAGTGGCCGAGCGCCTCTATCGTGGCAGCCATGCCGAGTTCCGCCTGGAGATCGGCGAGACCACCCTGCAGGCCACGGTGAACAACCGCGGCCGGCACCTGCCCGACATGGGCGACCGGGTCACGGTGGTGGTGGCGCCGGAAGACCTGGTCACCCTGAGCGAGTGAGGAGGCGGACATGTCCTATACCGGCGTAACGCCTACCGCACGCAGCCGTGCCATGGTCCGCGAGGCCCGGCACCTGCTGTTCACCGTGGCCCCCGGCGCCTCCTGGATCATCGTCTTCCTGGTCCTGCCCAGTGCCTACCTGATGGGCGTGGCCTTCATGAGCAACGGTCCCTACGGGCTGCCGGAGATGCCGCTGTCGCTGGAGTCGTTCAAGCGGCTGGCCGGCTTCGGCTTCCTGGGCTGGAGCCCGGGCAACCTCTATACCCTGATCCGCTCGCTGTGGCAGACCCTGATCTCCACCGGGCTGGTGGTGCTGGTGGCCTATCCGATCGCCTACTACATCACCACCTGTCGCGAGAGGTGGCGGCCGATCATGCTGCTGCTGGTGGTGGTGCCGTCCTGGACCAACCAGGTCATCCGCACCTTCGGCTGGATGAACCTGCTGGCCCCGGGCACGCCGCTGTCCGGCCTCGCCGAGAGCCTCGGGCTGATCGCCCCCAACATGGGGCTCTACCCCTCCAACTTCGCGGTCACCCTGGGGCTGGTCTACAACTTCCTGCCGTTCATGGTGCTGCCGCTGTATGCGGCCTTCGAGAAGCTCGACACCGCCCAGGTGGAGGCCGCCCAGGACCTCTATGCCTCGCCGGTCCGGGCCTTCTGGCACGCGGTCTTCCCCCAGACCCTGCCGGGCCTGCTGGCGGGCATCGTGCTGGTGGCCATCCCGGCCTTCGGCATGTACGTGATCCCGGAGCTGCTCGGCGGCGGCAAGGGCATGATGCTCGGCAACCTGGTGGCCACGCAGTTCTCCGGCGGCGCCAACTGGCCGCTGGGCGCGGCCGGCGCGATCCTGATGCTGATCGCCACCTTCGTGGGGCTGTTCGCCATGCGTCGCATCGGCAAGCGCCTGGGTGGCGGCGAGGAGGTGGTGATATGAGAAAGCGGACCCTGCAACGCGGCCTGACCGGCTTCTGGTGGCTGACCGTGGCCTTCCTCTACCTACCGCTGGCGGTGGTGGTGCTGTTCTCCTTCAACGCCTCCAACAGCGCGGCCAGCTTCTCCGGCCTCTCCCTGCGCTGGTACCGGCGGCTGATGGGCAACGAGGAGATCCTCTCGGCCTTCGCCAACAGCATGGTGCTGGCCATCACTTCCTCGGTGATCGCACTGGCCATCGGCTGCCTGATCGGCTACGGCATGTACCGGCACCGGCATCGCAAGCTCGGCTGGCTGATCGTGTTGATCTACCTGCCGATCGTGCTGCCCGACATCGTCTTCGGCATCTCCGAGATGGCCTTCTTCGTGCAGATCCACGACTGGACCGGTCTGCTGCAGCCGGGGCTCGGCACCATGATCATCGCCCACGTCACCTTCCAGATCCCCTTCGTGGCGCTGATCGTCTACTCGCGCTTCGTGGGCCTTGACCCGACGCTGTTCGAGGCCGCCAAGGACCTCTATGCGACGCCGGTCAGGCGGGTGGTGCACTTCATGCTGCCGACCATCAAGCCCGCGTTGATTTCCGCCTTCTTCCTCTCCTTTACCCTGTCCATCGATGACTTCGTCATCAGCTTCTTCACCTCGGGACCGGAGAGCGCGACCCTGCCGATCTACATCTGGGGCGCCATCAAGAAGGGGGTCTCGCCGGAGATCAACGCCATCGCCGCGCTGATGATCGGCGCCGTGGCCGTCGCCGCCACCATCAGTCTTGCGTTCAGTCGTCGCCGGCTAACCTGACCGGCACCACCATCCCCAAGGGAAACGAGGAGAGCACCATGAAAATCAACAAGATCGCACTGGCCCTGTCGCTGGGCGGGCTGGCTCTGGCCGGCCAGGCTCAGGCCGAGGAGGGCAAGCTCTACCTGTTCAACTGGACCGAGTACATGGACCCCGCGATCATCGAGGCCTTCGAGGAGGAGTACGATGTCGAGGTGGTGCAGAACTACTTCAACTCGCTGCCCGAGATGTTCGCCAAGCTCAACGCCGGGGGCGTCTCCCAGTACGACATCATCGTGCCGTCCAACTACTACATCCCGCGGCTGATCGAGACCGGCCTGGTGCAGAAGCTCGACAAGACGAAGCTCGACAACCTGGACAACGTCATGGAGCAGTTCCAGGACCCGAGCTACGACCCCGGCGGCCAGTACAGTGCGCCCTACCAGTGGGGCACCACGGGCATCATCTACAATGCCGAGACCTTCCCCGACGCGCCCAAGAGCTGGTCGCTGCTGTTCGACCCCGAGGTCAACCCGCAGCATCCTTTCGCGCTGATGGGTGATGGCCAGGTGACCATGGGCGGGGCCTGCGCCTTCCTCGGCCACGGCTACGACTGCACCGGCATGGACGCCTGGAAGGAGGCCGCCCGGCTGCTGATCGAGACCAAGAACCGCGACACCTTCAGCGGCTTCTCCGACGGCACCCCGGCGCTGCAGCAACTGGCCCGCGGCGTGACCCATGCCGGCCTCTCCTACAACGGCGACTTCCTCTACTTCAAGGAGGAGAACCCGGATTCCTTCGCCAACCTGGCCTTCATGATCCCCGACGAGGGGGCCGAGAAGTGGGTGGATGCCATGATGATCCCCGCCGAGGCGCCCAACCCGGACCTGGCCCACCAGTTCATCGACTTCATCCTGGATGCCGAGATCGGCGCCCAGCTCTCCAACTACAACTACTACGCCAGTCCCAATGCCGCGGCCGTGCCGCATCTCGACGAGGTGCTGACCCAGCCGCCGGTGCAGCCCAGTGATGCCGACATGGAGCGCCTGCGCTTCACCCCCAGCCTGGAAGGCCAGCAACTGCAGACCTTCCAGCAGCTGTGGGCCGAGGTCCAGGCGCGGTGAGACCCAGGGTCCCGGCGGCCGGCCGGGGCCCCATCCCCAGAGCGAAGGAATATCCCATGAGTAACCGCCAGGAGCAGCCGCTCTTCAACGACTGGTTCCAGACACGCGGCATCACCGAGGTCGAGTGCCTGGTCACCGACCTCACCGGCATCCTCAAGGGCAAGATCATGCCCGCGAGCAAGTACCTCGGCGGCGGGCGCCCCCGGCTGCCGGACTCGATCTTCATCCAGACCGTCACCGGTGGCTATCCCGACGACGAGGACATCCACTTCTGGAACCCTGCCGAGCGCGACATGGAACTGGTGCCGGACCCGGGGGCCATCTACCTGGTGCCCTGGGCGGAGGATCCCACCGCCCAGATCATCCACGACTGCCACTACCTGACCGGCGAGCCGGTCGAGCTGGCCCCGCGCTACGTGCTCAAGCGGGTGCTGGCGCTCTACGAGGCGCGCGGCTGGAAGCCGGTGGTGGCCCCCGAGGTCGAGTTCTTCCTGGTCAAGACCAACACCGACTCGGACTATCCCCTGGAGCCGCCGATCGGCCGCACCGGCCGTCAGGAGAGCAGCCGGCAGTCGTTCTCCATCGACGCGGTCAACGAGTTCGATCCGCTGTTCGAGGAGATGTACGACTACTGCGAGGCCATGAACCTGGACCTGGACACCCTGATCCACGAGGAAGGCGCCGGCCAGATGGAGGTCAACTTCCAGCATGGCGATCCGCTGCAGCTGGCCGACCAGGTGGTGATGTTCAAGCGCACCCTGCGCGAGACGGCGCTGCGCCACGGCATGTACGCCACCTTCATGGCCAAGCCGATGGCGGGCGAACCGGGCAGCTCGATGCATATCCATCAGAGCCTGGTGGACGTGGAGAGCGGGCGCAACGTCTTCGCCGGCGAGGACGACACGCCCAGCAAGCTCTTCCATCACTTCATCGGCGGCCTGCAGCGCTACCTGCCGGCCGCCATGCCGCTGCTGGCGCCCAACGTCAACTCCTATCGGCGCCTGATGCGCAGCGAGACCAGCGGCTCGGCGCCGATCAACGTCGAGTGGGGCACCGACAACCGCACCGTGGGCCTGCGGGTGCCGGTCTCGCCCGCCGAGGCGACCCGGGTCGAGAACCGCCTGGCCGGGGCCGACGCCAACCCCTACCTGGTCATGGCGGCCTCGCTCGCCTGCGGCTACCTGGGCATGCTCGGCCAGCTCGAGCCGCGTCCGCCGATGGTCGGCTCGGCCTGGTCCAGCGGCAGCAAGCTGCCCGACGACATCGGCCCGGCCCTGGACCTGCTGCACGACTGCAAGCCGCTGGCCGATATCCTCGGCGAGCGCTTCACCAACAGCTACCTGGCGGTGAAGCGTGCCGAGCATCGGGAATACTTCCAGGTGATCAGCTCCTGGGAGCGCGAGCACCTGCTGCTGCGGGTTTAGGCTTCCAGGTGATCGGCTCCTGGGAGCGCGAGCACCTGCTGCTCCGGGGCTAGGATGCCGTTCGATTCGCTCGCCAGGGGCGCCGGCCATGCCGGCGCCCTTTTGCATGGTGGAGAGCCAAGTGGGTGGAAAGAAAAGCATGGCTTTATCCTTGGTTTTTTCGGGCCATGCGCCGTATCATTGGGCATATGTGTTAAATAAAATAACCACTATGGAGGCCTTATGCGCGTCTCGAACGATACCGAACACGTCGCGTCCTGGTACGCGGCCACCGCGAATCCGGCGCCGGCCCGGCCGGCCCTGGAGGGCGAGGTGAGCTGCGACGTCTGCGTGGTGGGGGCCGGCTTCACCGGCCTCTCCGCGGCCCTGCACCTGGCCGAGCGAGGCCACCGAGTGGTGGTGCTGGAGGCGGCCCGGGTGGGCTTCGGGGCCTCCGGCCGCAACGGCGGCCAGATCGTCAACAGCTACAGCCGCGACATGGACGTCATCGAGACCAAGTACGGCGCCGACACGGCCCGGGCGCTGGGCGACATGGCGTTCGAGGGCAATCGCATCATCCGCGAGCGCATCGCCCGCTACGGCATCGACTGCGACCTGCGCGACGGCAACCTGTTCGCCGCCTGCAACGCCAGGCAGATGAAGGGGCTGGTCGAGCACAAGGCGCTCTGGGAACGCTACGGCCACCGCGAGCTCGAGCTGCTGGAGGGGGAGGCGGTCAAGCGCGAGGTGACCTCCGAGCGCTACGTGGGCGCGCTGGTGGACCACTCCGGCGGTCACCTCCATCCGCTCAACCTGGTGCTGGGCCAGGCCGCGGCGGTCGAGTCCCTGGGGGGCGTGATCCACGAGCGGACACCGGTGACGGCCGTCGAGCACGGCCAGCCGGTACGCCTCGCCACGCCCCGCGGCGAGGTGCGGGCCGCGCGGGTGGTGATGGCCGGCAACGCCTACCACCAAGGCATCATGCCGGCGCTGGAAGGCAAGTCCATGCCCTGTGGCACCCAGATCATCACCACCGAGCCGCTGGGCGAGGAGCGGGCCCGGGCGCTGCTGCCCAACAACTTCGCCGTCGAGGACTGCAACTACCTGCTGGACTACTTCCGGCTGACCGCCGACCACCGCCTGATCTATGGCGGCGGCGTCAACTACGGCGGCCAGGATCCCGCCGACATCGAGGCGGTCATCCGGCCCAAGATGGAGAAGACCTTCCCGGGCCTCGGCGACGTGCGGGTCGACTACGCCTGGAGCGGCACCTTCCTGATGACGCTCAACCGGCTGCCGCAGTTCGGGGTGCTCAACGACAACGTCTACTATGCCCAGGGCTATTCCGGTCACGGCGTGACCTGCACCCACCTGGCCGGGCGCCTGATCGCCGAGGCCATGACCGGCCGCGAGGCGCGCTTCGACGCCTTCGCCGGGCTGCCGCACCTGCCGTTCCCGGGCGGGCGGATGCTGCGGGTGCCGCTCTCGGCCCTGGGCGCCTGGTACTACGAGACCCGCGACCGACTGGGCATCTGAGCCGTGCCTCGGGACCTCGGCTCAGCTCTTGGGTCGCAGGTTCTCGGGATCGTAGAGCGGCTTGTAGCCTACCGCCTCGATGCGCAGCGGGTAGCGTTCGCCGAAGTACTCCATGAACACCCGGCCGCCTTCCCGGGCGACCTCCGCCGGCAGGTAGCCCAGGGCGATGTTCTTGCCCAGCGAAGGGCCGAAGGCGAAGCTGGTCACGTAGGAGCGCCGCCCCAGGGCATCCACCAGCACCTCGCCGCTCTCGGGGTCGAGGAGCGGCGCATGGCCCACCGGGTAACGGGGCTGGCCGCGGGGGTCGTGGTGGTCCTCCAGGGTCAGGGTGCAGAGATAGGCCGGCTGTCGCTCGCGGTCGCGCTGTTCCAGGTAGGCCGCCTTGCCGTGGAAGTCCTCCGCCTTGACCTTGGGCCGGGCGAGTCCGGCCTCATAGAGGTTGTACTCGGTGAGCAGGTCGGCGTTCTGCAGCCGCAGGCTCTTCTCCAGGCGCCGGCTGTTGGCGTAGGTCTCGATTCCCACCGGGGTGACGCCCTGCTCGTAGAGCAGGTCCCAGAGCGCCAGGCCGTAGCTGAAGGGCACGTAGAGCTCCCAGCCCTGCTCGCCCACGTAGGAGATGCGGAAGGCCCACACCGGCAGGCCGCGCAGGCGGATCTCCCGGGCCGTGGCGAAGGGGAAGCGCTCCGCGTCGAGCGCTGCGGGATCGTCGGCCACCCGCTGCAGGGTCGTGCGGGCATTGGGCCCCCAGACCCCCAGGGTGGCCAGGCCGTCGCTGCGGTCCTCCAGGCGCCAGCGGGTCAGGCCCCGGGCCTCGGCCAGGCGGGTGATCCACACCCGGTCGCGGGGACCGGTGTCGCCGCCGCAGATCACCCGGAAGGCGTCGGCGGCCAGGCGCACGATGGTCAGGTCGGAGTGCACGCCGCCGACGTCGTCGAGAAAGTGGGTGTAGACCCCCTTGCCGACGGGCGTCGCGCCGCCGACCCGGGCCACCGAGAGGTACTCGAGCAGGGCCTCGGCATCGGGGCCGATCAGGTCGTAGATGGCGAAGTGGGACAGGTTGATCATGCCCACGTCCTCGGAGAGCGCCAGGTGCTCGGCGTTGGAGACCCGCCAGAAGTGCCGCGCGTCCCATTCCACGGGGCGCTCGGGGATTCGCTCCCCATAGCGTTCCAGCAGATGGTCGTTGGCGGCATAGCCGTGGGCGCGCTCCCAGCCCGCCGTCTCCATGAAGTGGCCGCCGAGCTCCACCTCGCGGGGCCAGAAGGGGCCGCGGCGCAGGTTGCGGCCGGATTCGAAGGGCTCGCGGGGATGGACTGCCGGGTCGTAGATCTTGCGGGCGATCTCCTGGCAGCGGCCGTAGACGTAGTCCGGAGTCTTCTGCACCGGGTAGAAGCGGGCGATGTCGATGCCGTGGGGGTCGAGCTCGGGCCGCCCGATGGTCAGCCAATCGGCCAGCACCTTGCCCATCCCCGGGCCGTCCTTGACCCATACCGCCTCGCAGAGCCACAGGCCGCGGGTCTCCGGGGACTCGCCGATCAGCGAGCCGCCGTCGTTGGTCACCGAGAGCAGGCCGTTGAAGGAATGCTTCTCGTCCCAGCCCAGGTCGCCGAGGATCGGAGTGAGCTCGATGGCCCGCTCGAAGGCGGTCATGACCTGGTCGAGCTCCAGGTCGCGCATGGAGGGCGAAAGCCGCGCCTGATGGCGCTCCAGGATCTCGGTGGGGCGCACCAGCCTCGGCGTGGTGGTCTCGTAGTAGCCCCATTCGATCTGGCCGCCCTCGGTAGTGGCGGGATCGCCGGTGTCGCGCAGGTAGGCCGAGTTGCCCTGGTCGCGCAGCAGCGGGTAGCCGATTTCCTTGCCGGTGCCGGTGAAGGTGTCGAAGGGGCCGAAGAACAGCAGCGGGTGCTCGACGGGCATCAGCGGCAGGGCGGCGCCGCCCAGGGCCGCGGGGATCGGCCCCCAGATGCCGGAGGTGACGATGACCACCGAGGTCTCGATATAGCCCCTGGGGGTCTCGACCCCGCAGACCCGGCCGTCGCGGACGTCGATGTCCAGCGCCGGGGTGTCGGCGAAGGTGGTGAGCCTGCCGGAGGCCTTCGCCTGCTCGATCAGCTCGCCGGCGACCTGCTGGGAGCGCGGCACCACCAGGCCGGCGTCGGGATCCCAGAGGGCGCCCTGGATCAGCGTCTTGTCCAGCAGGGGGAAGCGCTCGGCGGCCTCGTCCGGGTCGATCAGCCGGGCCCGGGTGCCGAAGGCCTTGCCCGAGTCGACCTTGCGGGCCAGTTCCGCCATGCGCGCGTCGTCCCCGACCCGGGCCACCTCCAGGCCGCCGATCCGCGCGTAGTGGCCCAGGTTCTCGTAGAACCGTTGGCTGTAGGTGGTCGTGTAGCACGACATCTTGTCGTGGGCGGTCATGAAGCAGAAGTCCGAGGCGTGAGCCGTGGACCCGATGTCCGAGGGGATGGAGGACTTGTCGAGCCCCACCAGGTTGTCCCAGCCCAGCTCGATCAGGTGGTGGGCCACGGAAGCCCCGACGATGCCGCCCTGGCCGATGATCACCGCATCCGCCTGCTTGGGGAGTGTCGCCATGGTCGTTCTCCTTTGCTCACCCGCCCGGAAAGTGTGGCCCCCCTGTCAACGTAATGCACCTCGTCGCCGCGGGCTGCTCGGAGGCGACCCCGGCATGTTCCGTGACGACAGGTGGCGAGCGTCGATGCCGCTCGAGGCTTGACATGGCGGGGCGAGGTGGCCCGTCGCACCCGCCGTCCCGCTCGGTGTCGCCCTCCGCCGACGCCCGGTCAGCAATTATGGAACGTCGCCTCGGGCACCAACGCCGTCGCGCCGAGACGTTATGCTGTCCGATACACGGGCGTCGCAGGAGGCGTCGTCCCGCTCTCGTCGCTCGTCAGCCTCACGCCTGTCGCGGAGCCGAGGTAGAGCCATTGGAGGAGGTGACAGATGAGCAAGTCGATCGTGGTGGGGAGCACCCTGGCCGTGCTGGGACTGGGGGGCATGGCCTTCGGTGCCTGGCAGATCCAGGAAAGCCGTCAGCCGCAGTTCGCCGATATCACCGGCGTGGAGACCCTGACCCGCACCGTGGAGACGCCGCGGGAAGTCTGCGAGGACGTGGTGGTCCAGCGTCAGGCGCCGACCCGCGATCCGCACAGCGTGGTTGGCACCGCCGCCGGCGCCATCGTCGGCGGCCTGCTGGGCAACCAGGTCGGCGGTGGCAGCGGCAAGAAGATCGCCACCGTGGCCGGGGCCGTGGGCGGCGGCTTCGCCGGTCGCGAGGTGCAGAAGCGCATCGAATCCGGTCAGACGGTCGCCACCACCCAGCGCCAGTGCCACACGGTGACCGACAGCCACCAGGAGACGGTGGGCTACGAGGTGAGCTGGCGCTACGACGGCCAGGAGCACACCACCCAACTGGATCAACGTCCCGAGGGCGAGACGGTGCGGGTGGTCAACGGCGAGCCGCAGTGGCGGGAGCCCCAGGCCTAGGCCCATCGTGCCTACGAGGTGTCCTCGACAACGAGAAGGGCCGCTCCCGACGGGGCGGCCCTTCTGCGTTCTGCCTGCGGGTGTCGATCGGCGCGTCTGGCGTCAGCCGGCCTTTGGGGCCTGACGTTCGCCCAGCCGCACCACGGCCTGGCGAGCCAGGGGCTCCAGGCCGCCGGAGTCCGGCTCGTCGAGACAGGCGACGATGCGCTGTTTCATGGCCCTGGCCCAGAACTTCTCCAGGTGGGTACAGACGCCTTCCACGGCCTCGGCTTCCTCGCGGCCGCCGCTCAGGTTGGTGGCGATCTGGTTGACCATATGCACCAGGGTCTCGCCTTGATCGTGCGACATGCTCTCTTCCTCAACAACCGTAGGCCCGCGCCGACGGGCGCCGACGGGGCGGTGATAGACCAGGTGGCGGCCGGGGCGGGCGAAGCCGACCAGCAGCAGGCCGGCCGCCCGGGCCTGCTCCACCGCCAGGGCGGTGGCCGCCGAGACGGCCACCAGGGCGCCGATGCCGGCACTCGCGCTCTTGTGCACCATCTCGTAGCTGGCGCGGCTGGAGACCAGGGCGAAGCCCTCGTCGTCCGGGCCGCCGCGGCGAGCCAGGGCGCCGATCAGCTTGTCCAGGGCGTTGTGGCGGCCCACGTCCTCGCGCACCAGCCGGATGCGCCCGAGCCCGTCGCACCAGGCCGCGCCGTGCGTGGCCCCGGTGGCCGCCTGCAGCGCCTGGTGATCGGCCAGTCCGGCCAGGGCACGCTGGATGGTGGCATCGGCCAGGGCCGGCGCCTGCACCGCCGGAATGGGCCGGATCGCTTGATCGAGCGCCTCGGTGCCGCACAGCCCGCAGCCGGTGCGCCCGGCCAGGTTGCGCCGGCGGGTCTTGAGTTCCGCCAGCCGCCGGCCGGCGATCTCCAGGTGCACGGCCAGTCCCCGCGCTTCCTCGCGGACCTCGAGGTCGTAGCACTCGTGAGGGTGCGCCAGGATCCCCTCGGAGAGGCTGAAGCCCAGGGCGAAGTCCTCGAGCGCCTCGGGCGTGGCCATCATCACCGCATGGGAGATGCCGTTGTAGACCAGCGCCACCGGCACCTCCCGGGCCAGGGCATCCTCGAGCTCCTCGGCGTACCAGCCGGTGGCGCCGCGGCGCACCTCTACCGGGTGGTGCGTCAAGGCGGCGTCCGGGCGGGACGCATCGCCAGCCGGTGGCACCGTCTTCCGCTGCGCGCTCATGAGGTGGCGGCCCGCTGCGCCGCCTCGGGCAGATAGCCGCGCTGGGCCTGGTCGAAGGTATCGAAGCGCCGCTGCCACTCGGAGGGCCGGCTGACCTTCTCCACCTGCACCGCGGTGACCTTGTACTCGGGGCAGTTGGTGGCCCAGTCGGAGCTGTCGGTGGTGATGACGTTGGCGCCGCTGCCCGGATGGTGGAAGGTGGTGTAGACCACGCCGGGTTGCATGCGCTCGCTGAGCCGGGCCCGCAGTACCGTCTGGCCGGCGCGGCTGGTGATGCCCAGCCAGTCGCCGTCGCGGATGCCGCGCACCTCGGCGTCGGAGGGGTGCAGCTCGAGCACGTCCTCATCGTGCCAGACCTGGTTGTCGGTGCGCCGGGTCTGGGCGCCGACGTTGTACTGGGAGAGGATGCGCCCGGTGGTCAGTAGCAGCGGGAAGCGGCGGTTGGCGCGCTCCTCGGTGGCTACGTACTCGGTGATTGCGAAGCGCCCCTTGCCGATCGGGAAGTCGATCTCGTGCATGGTCGGCATACCCAGCGGATGCTCGGCGTTGCAGGGCCACTGCAGGCTGCCGCGCTCGTCGAGCTTGGCGTAGCTGACCCCGGCAAAGCTCGGCGTCAGCCGGGCGATCTCGTCCATGATCTCGGACGGGTGAGTGTAGTCCATGGGGTAGCCCAGGGCGCGGGACAGCTCGACGGTGACCTCCCAGTCGGCCTTGCCGGCCAGCGGCGGCATCACCTTGCGCACGCGGTTGATACGCCGCTCGGCGTTGGTGAAGGTGCCGTCCTTCTCCAGGAAGCTCGAGCCCGGCAGCAGCACATGGGCGTACTTGGCGGTCTCGTTGAGGAAGATGTCCTGGACGATCAGGCATTCCAGCGAGGACAGCGCTGCTTCCACGTGCTGGGTGTTGGGGTCGGACTGGGCGATGTCCTCGCCCTGGACGTAGAGCGCCTTGAAGCTGCCCTCGATGGCGGCATCGAACATGTTGGGGATGCGCAGCCCCGGCTCGTCGTCCAGTTCGACGCCCCAGGCGGCTTCGAAGCGGCCGCGGGCCGCGATATCGGCGACGTGCTGGTAGCCCGGCAGCTCATGGGGGAAGGAACCCATGTCGCAGGAGCCCTGGACGTTGTTCTGGCCGCGCAGCGGGTTGACGCCCACGCCCTCGCGGCCGATGTTGCCGGTGGCCAGCGCCAGGTTGGCGATGCCCATCACCATGGTCGAGCCCTGGCTGTGCTCGGTCACCCCCAGGCCATAGTAGATGGCGCCGTTGCCGGCGGTGGCATAGGTGCGCGCGGCATGGCGAACCGCCTCGGCGGCCACTCCGGTGGTCGCCTCGCTGGCCTCGGGGGAGTGGCGTTCCTCGGCGATGAAGTCGCGCCAGGCGCGGTAGGCCTCGGTGTCGCAGCGGGCCGCAATGAATTCCTGGTCTTCCAGGCCTTCGGTGACCACCACATGGGCCAGGGCGTTGACCAGCGCCACGTTGGTGCCCGGGCGCAGCGGCAGATGCTGGGCGTCCTCGAGATGGGGGGTCTTGAGCAGGTCGATACGCCGCGGGTCGGCGACGATCAACGACGCGCCCTGACGCAGCCGCTTGCGCATCAGCGAGCCGAACACGGGGTGGGCGTCGGTGGGGTTGGCGCCGATCACGATGATGGCGTCGGCCTGCATCACCGAGTCGAAGGTCTGGGTGCCGGCGGACTCGCCCAGGGTGGTCTTGAGGCCGTAGCCGGTGGGCGAGTGGCAGACCCGGGCGCAGGTGTCGGTGTTGTTGTTGCCGAAGGCCGCGCGGATCAGCTTCTGAACCAGGTAGGTCTCCTCGTTGGTGCAGCGCGAGGAGGTGATGCCGCCGATGCTCTCGCGGCCGTGCTCGGCCTGGATCGCTTGGAGGCGCCCCGCGGCGAAGGCGATCGCCTCCTCCCACTCGACCGGCCGCCAGGGCTGGTCGATGGAATCGCGGATCATCGGCGTGGTGATGCGGTCCGGATGGGTCGCGTAGCCGAAGGCGAAGCGCCCCTTGACGCAGGAGTGGCCGTGGTTCGCGTCGCCGCCCTTGTAGGGCACCATGCGCACCAGCTGGTCGCCCTTCATCTGGGCCTCGAAGGAGCAGCCCACGCCGCAGTAGGCGCAGGTGGTGATCACGCTGTGCTCGGGCTGGCCGGCGTCGATGACGCTCTTCTCCATCAGCGTCGAGGTCGGGCAGGCCTGGACGCAGGCGCCGCAGGAGACGCACTCGGAGTCCATGAAGGCTTCGTCCTGGCCGGCCGACACCTTGGAGTCGAACCCTCTTCCGTCGATGGTCAGCGCGAAGGTGCCCTGCACCTCCTCGCAGGCCCGTACGCAGCGCGAGCAGACGATGCACTTGCTGGGATCGAAGCTGAAGTAGGGGTTGGAGTGATCCTGCTCGGCGGCCAGGTGGTTCTCGCCCTCGAAGCCGTAGCGCACCTCGCGCAGGCCCACCGCGCCGGCCATGTCCTGCAGCTCGCAGTCGCCGTTGGCCGGGCAGGTCAGGCAGTCCAGCGGGTGGTCGGAGATGTAGAGCTCCATGACGTTGCGGCGCAGCCGGGCCAGGCGCTCGTTCTGGGTGGTGACCCTCATGCCCTCGGCGACCGGGGTGGTGCAGGCCGCGGGGGTGCCGCGCTTGCCCTCCACCTGGACGGCGCACAGCCGGCAGGAGCCGAAGGCCTCGAGGCTGTCGGTGGCGCACAGCTTGGGGATATTGATGTCGGCGAGCGCCGCGGCGCGCAGCACCGAGGTACCCTCGGGCACGCTGATCGCCACGCCGTCGATCTCGACGCTCACCGAGGCCGCATCGGCGGCGGGTGCCGGCGTGCCCAGGTCCTTGGAAAGCGCCTTGTCGTGCTGGGGGTCGAAGTGCTGAATCATGAGCGGTCTCCTTCCGGCGCGCGGTGGAAGTCGTCGGGGAAGTGTTTCAGGGCACTCTGTACCGGGAAGGGGGTCATGCCGCCCATGGCGCACAGCGAGCCGTCCTCCATGGTCTCGCAGAGCTCGCCGAGCAGTTCGAGATTGGCCTCGCGGTTGTCGTTCGCGCGGATGCGGTCGATGACCTCCACGCCGCGGGTCGAGCCGATGCGGCAGGGCGTGCACTTGCCGCAGGATTCCACCTTGCAGAACTCCATCGAGAAGCGCGCCTGCTCGGCCATGTCGACGCTGTCGTCGAACATCACCACGCCGCCGTGACCGACGCCCGCGCCGACCTCGGCGAAGGTCTCGTAGTCCAGCGGCATATCCCACTGGCTCTCGGGCAGGTAGGCGCACAGCGGGCCGCCGACCTGCACCGCGCGCAGCGGGCGGCCACTGGCGGTGCCGCCGCCGAAGTCCTCCATCAGGGTGCGCAGGGTGGTGCCGAAGGCCAGCTCGATGAGCCCGCCGCGCTTGACGTTGCCGGCCAGCTGCAGCGCCAGGGTGCCGCGGGAGCGGCCCATGCCGTGGTTGGCGTAGGCCGCGGCCCCCTCGGCGAGGATGAAGGGCACGGCGGCCAGCGACAGCACGTTGTTGACCACGGTGGGGCGGCCGAACAGCCCCTCGATGGCCGGCAGCGGCGGCTTGAAGCGCACCAGGCCGCGCTTGCCCTCGAGGCTCTCGAGCAGCGAGGTCTCCTCGCCGCAGATGTAGGCGCCGGCGCCCAGGCGCACCTCCAGGTGGAAGGCGCGGCCGCTGCCGCGGATATCCCCGCCCAGGTAGCCGGCGGCCTCGGCGCGGGCGATGGCGTTGTCGAGGATCTGCTTGGCCAGCGGGTACTCGGAGCGCAGGTAGATGTAGCCCTGGGTGGCGCCCACGGCGAGCCCGGCGATGGCCATGCCCTCGATCAGCATGTAGGGGTCGCATTCCATCACCAGGCGATCGGCGAAGGTGCCGGAGTCGCCCTCGTCGGCGTTGCAGACGATGTACTTCTGGTCCGCCGGGGTATCGAGCACCGTCTGCCACTTGATGCCGGTGGGGAAGGCCGCGCCGCCGCGGCCGCGCAGCCCCGAGGCCTTGACCTCCTCGACGATGTCCTGGGGCCCGCGGGCGAGCGCCGCCTCGAGGCCGCGGAAGCCGTCGAGGGCCAGGTAGTCGGCGATCGACAACGGGTCGGTGACGCCGATGCGGGCGAAGGTCAGGCGCTGCTGGCGCTCCAGGTAGGGGATCGCCTCGGTCGGCCCCAGGGCCAGCGGATGGGTGTCGCGGCCCTCGAGCAGGCCGGCGTCGAGCAGCGCCGGCACGTCGCCGGGCGTCACCGGGCCGTAGGCGACCCGACCGGTCGGGGTCTCGACCTCGACCAGAGGTTCCAGCCAGGCCAGGCCACGGGAGCCGTTGCGCACCAGGGTCGGCGCGAGGCCGCGGCTTTCGGCCTCGCGCTGGAGCCGGACGGCGACGGCGTCGGCGCCCAGGGAGAGGGCGGTGGTATCGCGGGGCACGAAGACACGAACGCTCATCCGATCACCTCCAGGGGCTGGGTGCGCAGCTCGTCGACCAGGGCATCGAAGGCGTCGGGCGTGACCCGGCCCCGTACCTCGTCGTCGACGCGAATCGAGGGGCCGCAGGCGCAGTTGCCCAGGCAGTAGACCGCCTCCAGGGTGATCTCGCGATCCCTGGTGGTCTGGTGGTAGTCGACGCCGAGGCGGGCCCTGGCATGGGCCTCCAGGGCGCGGGCGCCCACCGCCTGACAGGCCTCGGCCCGGCAGACCTGGAGCACGTGGCGACCCGGCGGCGAGGTGCGGAAGTGATGGTAGAAGCTGATCACGCCGTGCACCTCGGCGCGGGTCTGGCCCAGCGACTCGGCGATGATCGGCACCGCCCCTTCGGGGACGTAGCCGACCCGGTCCTGGATCGCATGCAGGATCGGCAGCAGGGCGCCGGGCTTGTGCTTCAGGGCGTCGATCTCGGCCTGGATCGCCTGGGGCGTCCACTCTCGGGAATCGCTCATCGAGTCCCCCTGGTTGTTGTGGTGCTGGCTAGTTATGCACGCTTGTTCATATATAGGAAAGGGCGTGCGTCACGGTGCCCATAAAGCTAGCATTGGTGTCTCCATGGCAAAATATGAAACTTACTTCACATGAAGCGGATCCGCATCACGCCGGCCTGGTACTTCAGCGACGAGACCGGCAACCAGCTCGACCCCAAGCTGTTCGCGCTGCTCGAGGCGGTGCATCGGCACGGCAAGCTCACCCGAGCCGCCGAGACCGTCGGCATCTCCTACCGCCATGCCTGGAACCTGCTCCACAAGTGGGGCGAGTTCTTCGGCATCGCCCTGGTCGAGCTCGAGCGGGGACGCGGGGCGCGACTGTCACCGCTGGGCGAGAAATTGCTGTGGGCCGAGCAGCGGGTGATCGCGCGGCTGGGCCCCCAACTGGAGAGCCTGGGGTCCGAGCTCAACCTCGCCATCCAGCAGACCCTGGAGGGCGTCAGGCCGGTGCTGCGGCTGCATGCCAGCCATGGCTACGCCGTCGAGCAGCTGCCGCAGCAGCTCGACGAGCTGCGCCTCGACCTGCAGTACTGCAGTCCCCGGGAGGCGCTGGCCGCCCTGCATCGCGGGGCCTGTGACCTGGCCGGCTTCCACCTGCCCCATGGCGAGGTCGGCCGTCGGGTGAGCCGGGAGTATCGCGATCTGCTGAAGCCCAGGAGCTATCGCGTCCTGCGCTTTATCACCCGGCGCCAGGGGCTGATGGTGGCGCCGGGCAATCCACTGGGCATCGGGGGGCTCGCCGATCTGGCGCGAGGCGAGGCGCGTTTCATCAATCGCCAGGCGGCATCGGGCACCCGGGCGCTGCTGGATGGACTGCTGGCCGAGGCCGATCTCCCGGCGCGGCGGATCCGCGGCTACGAACTCGAGGAATACACCCACTCGGCGGTGGCGGCCTACGTCGCCGCCGACATGGCGGATGCGGGGTTCGGGGTAGAGGCGGCGGCGCGGCGTTTCGGCCTCGACTTCGTGCCGCTGGCGCTGGAGGACTACCTGCTGGTCTGCCATCGCCGCAGCCTGGCCGAGCCCAAGCTCCAGCGACTGCTCGAGGTGCTGGGCGGTGCGGCCTTCCAGGACGCGGTGGCGGCGCTGCCGGGCTATACGCCGGATCGCTGCGGGGAGGTGGAGGGGGTGGAGTCGCTGCTGCAGGAGTGAGGAAAAAAGCGCGGCGCCCGGAGGCGCCGCGAAGCGGGGGACGAGAAAAGCGGTCAGGTCATCGCATGGCCCAGCACCACGAAGCCGCCGGCGGTCAGCAGGGCCCCGAGCAGTGCATAGGGGAACTGGGTCAGGCCGTGCTGCATCGGCAGGCAGCCGCTGCCCTGGGAGGACAGCACCGAGGAGTCGGAGAAGAAGCAGGCGTGGCTGCCGAAGCTCGAGGCGGAGAGCAGGGCGCCCACCACCAGCGGCATCGGGGCCCCCATGTGCTGGGCCATGGGCACCACGATGGGAATCGAGATCACGAACACGCCCCAGGACGAGCCGGTGGCGAACACCACCACGGCCATGGAGACGAACACCAGGGCCGGCAGCAGGGCCACCGTCAGGTAGGGCGAGAGGGCGTCGATCATGAAGGCCGTCATGCCCAGCTGGTCGTTGACCTCGCGCAGCACGAAGCCCACGGCGACGATGGCCAGCGGCAGCATCATGGTGCGAAAGCCGTCCATGATGGCGTCCATCAGGGTATTGAAGGTGGCCAGGCGCTGGATCAGGTAGAGCACCAGGGTGAACAGGGTGGCGACGATCACGCCCTTGAGCAGGTCGATCTCGAACCAGGCGCTGGCGCCGATCAGCACGGCCATGGGGGCCAGGAAGTTGACCACGCCGAGCCAGGGGTGCATGGCCGGGGTGTCATCGTCGCCGAGGAGCTGGTCCGGGGCGCCATCGGGAATCGGCTGGCCGGCGCGGGCGCGAGCCTCGGCGGCCCGCATCGGCCCCAGGTCGGGCAGCTTGCCCGCGGCGACCAGCAGCACCAGGCCCATGGCCACCCAGCCGTAGAGCATGAAGGGGATCGACTGGATGTACAGCCACATGCCGGGGCCGTCGGTGGCCGCGTTGGTCTCCAGCAGTTCGGCGAAGTACACCGCCCAGGTGGACAGGGGCACCAGGATGCAGATCGGCGCCGCGGTGGAGTCGACGATGTAGGCCAGCTTCTCCCGGGAGACGCCGAAGCGGTCGGTGAGTCGCTTCATGGCCGCCGAGGTGGCCAGGGCATTGAGGTAGTCGTCGATGAAGATCAGCACGCCCAGGGCGGCGGTGCTGAGCAGCGACTGGCGGCGGGTCTTCACCATCCGCGTCATGAAGTGGCTGAAGCTCAGGGTGCAGCCCGACTTCTCGAGCATGGCGATGAAGCCGCCCATCAGGCCGCAGACCAGGATCAGCCAGGCGATGGTCTCGTTCATCATCACCGACAGCGAGATATCGGCGAGTTCACCGACGAAGTCGTCGGGCTGGAGCAGGATCAGCCCGGCGAGCACGCCGACCGCCAGAGCCTCGAGGGTGCGGTGGGTGGCGATGGCCACCACCAGCACGATCAGCGACGGCACCAGGCTGATCCAGCCATAGTCCGTGCCGGGGCGATGGGCCAGCGTCAGGCCGACGACCGAGCCCAGCACGGCCAGCACCAGCAGGAGGGTCCGTCCCGTGCCGCGTCGGGCCGGCAGGGAGGGGGCGAAGGGGTGGGTGGACTGGCTCATGGGCGACCTCCCTTATGCGCTGTCGTGGGTCGGGCGGCAAGAACCGGGGCAAGGGGGATTGTGGTTGTCATTTCGTGGCTCCCTTGGTGGCGGATGGATGAACGGGGGGATCGGACCGGCACGGGGCGCCCCGGACGGCCCCCGGCGGAGGACGCCGGGGGCATCGGTGACGCGGGTGGGCAAGGCCGGGGGGCCCGGCGCCGGCTGCGGCTCAGACGTGGCGCAGGTACCAGTCGTATTCCAGCTTGCTGACCGCCTGCATGGCCTGGTCGCGCTCGGCGCGGCGATTGGCCAGGAAGACGCCCATGAACTCCCGTCCGAGGGCCTCGCAGAGGGCGTCGCTGTCTTCCAACAGGGCCAGCGCCTGGCGCCAGCTGTTGGTCAGGCTGGGCGCCACCTGGTCGTAGGCATTGCCGGTGATCGCCGGGGGCGGCGTGGGCCGGCGCTGCAGGCCGTGGTCGATGGCCGCCAGCAGCGCGGCCATCAGCAGGTAGGGGTTGGCGTCGGCGCCGGCGACCCGGTGCTCGATGCGCCGGGCCTCGTTGGGGCCGGACGGGATGCGCACCGCCACCGAGCGGTTGTCGTAGCCCCAGGTCGGGGCCATGGGCACGTAGAGTCCCGGCTGGAAGCGGCGGAACGAATTGAGGTTGGGCGCGAACAGCGCCATGGAGGCCGGCATCAGCTCCAGCAGCCCGGCCACGGCCTGCTTCAGCCGAGGCGTGCCCAGGGGGTCGCCGTCCTCGGCCGCGAAGACATTGCGGCCCGCCTCGTCGAGCAGGCTGATATGCACGTGGGTGCCGTTGCCGGCCTCGTCGCCGTAGGGCTTGGCCATGAAGGTGGCCTCGAAGCCGTGCTGGAGCGCCACGCCCTTGATCAGTCGCTTGAGCAGGACGGCGCTGTCGCAGGCCGCCAGCGCATCGTCGCAGTGGATCAGGTTGATCTCGAACTGGCCCGGGGCGCACTCCTTGAGGGCGGTGTCCAGCGGCAGGCCCTGGGTGCGCGCCGCCGCGTGGATGTCCTCGAGGAAGTCGGCGTACTCGTCGAGCTCGCTGATCGAGTAGAGCTGGCTGTGACTGGCGCGCTCGCCACTGGCCGGCGAGCAGGGCGGCTGGATCATGCCCAGGGCGTCACGCTGGCGGTCGACCAGGTAGAACTCCATCTCCACGGCGACCACCGGCGTCAGGCCCGCCAGGCGGAAGCGCTCGAGGACCCGGGACAGCACCTGGCGCGGATCGGCGAAGTAGGGGGTCTCGTCGACATCGTGCATGGTCATCAGCAGCTGGGCCTGGCGACCGTTGCGCAGCCAGGGGCTCGGCATCAGCGTGCCCGGCACGGGGCGGCAGACCCGGTCGCCATCGCCGCTCGACAGCCCCAGGCCGGTCGCCTCGACGGTGTTGCCGAGGATGTCCAGGGCGAACACCGAGGCCGGCAGGTTGACGCCGTCGCGGCAGGCCTTCTCCAGGTTCTCGCGGGGGATGCGCTTGCCGCGCAGCACGCCGTTGAGGTCGCTGATCAGCAGGTCGATGCTGGCAATTTCGGGGTGACGTTCCAGGAAGTCACGGGCTTCGTCGACGGGGAGGGGCGGCATGATGACACCTGTTTCCTTGGGACATTGGCGTTGTGGCCATCTTTGGTGAAAGCGGTACTTGTTGTCAAATCTTTTACGTTATTGGCGAGGGGCTTGGTGGTAGATGCTCGACGATCACTCCAATAAATCGTTATAAAACATGGAATTGAATAAGATTCGCCGGCTGGTGATGATGTTCGGGTTGGCAAGATTAATCAACCGCGCTATGTTGAGCAAAGCATAACAACCACGCTGTCACGCTTTATCGAGGAGGCTGCCATGCAGACCCGACCCCTGGTGGGGGTGATCGCCTGCCGCCGAGAGGTGGAGGGCCATCCCGCCCATATGGTCACCGACAAGTACCTGAGCGCCCTGCGGGAGTATGGCCTCGAGCCGGTGGTGCTGCCGGTCTGGGAGCCTGTCGAGGGGGCGGCCATCAAGTCCCTGCTGGCTCGCCTGGACGGCCTGGTGCTGACCGGCAGCTACACCAATGTGGCGCCACAGCGTTACGGGGCCGAGCGCGCCCCCGAGAACACCCGAGACGACCGGGACCGCGATGCCGCGGCCATGGCCTGGGTGCCGGTGGCCCTGGACCAGGGGGTGCCGCTGCTGGGCATCTGCCGGGGCTTCCAGGAACTCAACGTGGCCTTCGGCGGCAGCCTCTACCAGGCGGTGCAGCACCAGCCGGGCAGGCTCGACCACCGGGAGCCGGCCGGCGACCGGGAGGCCCAGTACGCGCCCAGCCATGACCTGGAGATCCTGCCGGGCGGGCGGCTGGCGGCGCTCTACCCCGAGCGCCGGGCCCGGGTGAACTCCCTGCATCAGCAGGGCATCGAGCGCCTCGGCGAGGGCCTCACCGCCGAGGCGGTGGCGCCGGACGGCCTGATCGAGGCCATCTCGGTCACCGACGCACCCGCCTTCACCCTGGCGGTGCAGTGGCATCCCGAGTGGCGCCCCCGGGCGCATCCGCTGTATGACGCCCTGTTCACCGCCTTCGCCCAGGCCTGCGCCCAGCACCAGGTCAGCATCTCGCCCCTTTCGGCCTGAGGGCCCATGACAACGGAGACTCTTCATGCAGACCCAAGCGTGCCAGGCCCTGGACCGGGCCCATCACCTGCATCCCTTCACCGACTTCAAGGCGCTGGGCGAGGAGGGCAGTCGCGTCATCACCCATGCCCGGGGCGTCTATATCCACGACAGTGACGGCCATCGCATCCTCGACGGCATGGCCGGACTGTGGTGCGTGAACCTCGGCTACGGTCGTCGGGAGCTGGTGGAGGCGGCGACCGCCCAACTCGAGCAGTTGCCCTACTACAACACCTTCTTCAAGACCACCCACCCGCCCGTGGCCCGCCTGGCCGAGAAGCTCTGCGATCTGGCGCCGTCGCACATCAACCATGTGTTCTTCACCGGGTCCGGGTCCGAGGCCAACGACACCGTGCTGCGCATGGTGCGCCGCTACTGGTCTCTCGAGGGCAAGCCCGAGAAGCAGTGGATCATCGGCCGCGAGAACGGCTACCACGGCTCCACCGTGGCCGGCATGAGCCTGGGCGGCATGGCGCCCATGCACGACCAGGGCGGCCCCTGCGTGCCGGGCATCACTCATATCCGCCAGCCCTACTGGTTCGGTGAAGGGCGGCTCGGCGAGGGCCACGACCCGTCGCCGGAGGCCTTCGGTCGCGCCTGCGCCGAGGCGCTGGAGGCGAAGATCCTCGAACTCGGGGAAGACAAGGTGGCGGCCTTCATCGCTGAGCCGGTGCAGGGGGCCGGCGGCGCCATCATGCCGCCGGCGAGCTACTGGCCGGCGGTCAAGGCGGTGCTGGCCAGGTACGACATCCTGCTGGTGGCCGACGAGGTGATCTGCGGCTTCGGCCGCCTCGGCGAGTGGTTCGGCAGCCAGCACTTCGACCTCGAACCGGACCTGATGCCGATCGCCAAGGGGCTGTCCTCGGGCTATCTGCCCATCGGCGGCGTGCTGGTGGGCGATCGCGTGGCCGAGACGCTGATCGAGGAGGGCGGCGAGTTCTTCCACGGCTTCACCTACTCGGGGCATCCGACCTGTGCGGCCGTGGCCCTGAAGAACCTGGAGCTGCTGGAGGCCGAGGGCATCGTCGAGCGAGTCCGCGAGGACCTGGGGCCCTACCTGGCCGAGCGCTGGTCGGAACTGGGCGAGCACCCCATCGTCGGCGAGGCACGCTCGCTGGGCCTGATGGGCGCGCTGGAACTGGTCGCCGACAAGGCCACCGGTGAGCGCTTCGACAAGTCGCTCGCCGCCGGCAGCCTGTGCCGGGACATCTGCTTCGCCACCGGATTGGTGATGCGCTCGGTGGGCGATACGATGATCATCGCCCCGCCGCTGGTGATCACCCGTGACGAGATCGACGAACTGGTGCACCTGGCGCGCCAGGCCCTGGACGAGACCGCGCGCCGCCTGGCCGAGCCATGCCCGCTGGTCCCGTCCGCCGTCCCCCAACCCGAGGAGATTCGCGCATGAGCCTCGCACGCCATCCAGCGACCCGCGACGACTGGCAGGCACTGGCCGCCTCGCTGCAATTCGAGCAAGGGTTCGAGACCCGCGCCTTTATCGACGACGCCTTCGTCGATGCCGAAGGTGGCGCGACCCTGACCACCACCAACCCGGCCACCGGCGAGGTGCTGGCCGAGGTGGTGAGCTGCGACGCCGCCGATGCCGAGGCCGCGGTATCGGCCGCGCGGCGCGCCTTCGACGGCGGCGCCTGGTCGCGCCTGGCCCCGGCGGGCCGCAAGGCCGTGCTGCTGCGCCTGGCCGAGCTGATGGAGGCGCATCGCCACGAGCTGGCGCTGCTCGACACCCTGGACATGGGCAAGCCGGTGTCGAGTTCGCTCGGCGACATGGCCGGCGCCATCGGCTGTCTGCGCCACCACGCCGAGTCCATCGACAAGCTCTACGGCGAGGTCGCGCCCACCGGCGACGACGCCCTGGGCCTGGTGCTGCGCGAGCCGCTGGGGGTGGTGGCCTCCATCGTGCCGTGGAACTTCCCGCTGATGATGACCGCCTGGAAGATCGCCCCGGCCTTGGCCGCCGGCAACAGCGTCATCCTCAAGCCCTCGGAGAAGTCGCCGCTCTCCGCGCTGCGTCTGGCGAGCCTGGCCCGCGAGGCCGGCCTGCCGCGGGGCGTCTTCCAGGTGCTGCCGGGCTTCGGCCACAGCGTGGGCAAGGCGCTGGCGCTGTCGATGGGTGTCGACTGCCTGGCCTTCACCGGCTCCACCGCGGTCGGCAAGCAGCTGATGCAGTACGCCGGCCAGTCGAACCTCAAGAAGGTCTTCCTGGAGTGCGGCGGCAAGAGCCCGAACCTCGTCTTCGCCGATTGCCGGGACCTGGAGCGGGTGGCCGAGCACGCCGCCGCGGCGATCTTCCACAACCAGGGCGAGGTGTGCATCGCCGGCTCCCGGCTGCTGGTCGAGAACGCGATCCGCGAGGCCTTCGTCGAGAAGGTGCTGGCCGCCGCCGAGCGCATGCAGCCCGGCGATCCGCTGGATCCGGACAGCTTTATGGGCGCGATCGTGGATGAAACGCAGCATGCCCGCATCCTGGACTATATCCGCCGCGGCGTGGAGGAGGGCGCGACCCTGCGCACCGGCGGGCGCGCCCTGGACGGCCCGGGGCTGTTTATCCCGCCCACGGTGTTCGACGGCGTCACCGACGCCATGGCCATCGGCCGCGAGGAGATCTTCGGCCCGGTGCTGTCGGTGTTCGGCTTCGACAGCGAGGAGGAGGCCGTGCGGCTGGCCAACGACAGCGACTACGGCCTGGCGGCGGGGCTGTGGAGCCAGGACATCGATCGCATCATGCGCGTCACCCGGCGGCTGCGCTCGGGCCAGGTGTTCGTCAACAACTGGGCGGACATGGACCAGACGGTGCCCTTCGGCGGGGTCAAGCAGTCGGGCAACGGCCGCGACAAGTCCCACCACTCGCTGGAGGAGTATTCCGATCTCAAGAGCGTGTGGATGACGCTCGCGCCTTGAGTTCGCCACGACCGGGATCGCGCCACGCGGTCCCGGCCGGCCTGTCGCCCCCTCAGGGGCGCCGGGCGTCGTTCGGGGCAACGTCAGGCGGCGTCCTCGGCGCCGGCGGGCGGGATATTGAGGTTCACGCGGAACAGGTTGTCCGGGTCATAGCGGCGCTTCACCGCCTGCAGGCGTTCGTAGTTGACGCCATAGGCGCTGGCGACGCGGTCGCCTTCGTCCTCGGTCAGGAAGTTGACGTAGCCGCCGCCCGTGGCGAAGGGGGCGAGGGCGCGGAAGACGTCGCGTGCCCAGTCGCGGCAGCGGTCATCCTCGGTGGCGTCCTGCCAGCGGGCGTGCACGTTCATCACGTAGTGGGCGTCGCGGCCGGCATAGGCGGTGGCGGTCGGGTCGACCCGCGACATGGCGCCCCCCAGCTGGGCCAGGAAGATCTCGCACTCCGGGCCCGGCAGTATCTCGGCCGCCGTGATGGCCTGCTCCAGGGCCTCGTCGGTGAGCTCGGCGAAGTCGTGGGACTTCCAGTAGTTGCGGGCCCCCGGGGCGAGCAGGGGGTCGAAGGCCGCCTGGAAGCCGGCATACGGCTGGGTGCCCAGCATCTGGCCGACCGGTTCGCCGAACGTCAGCACCGGGGCCAGGTCGCGCTCGGCGTTGGCCGGATCGCCGCAATGCAGGAGGGCGAAGACCACCACGCGCTGCCCATGCACGGCCTCGGGGAGGAAGGGCAGGGGCGGGGCGTCGCGCAGGATCGCCCAGACGCTGAGTTCATCGGGCGCCTGGCGGGTGAAGTCGCGCCAGGCATGCAGCACCTGGCGGGCCTGCTCAAAGGGGTAGACCACCAGCCCGGCATGGACCTCCGGGCCCACCGGATGAAGGCGGAACTCGAAGGAGGTCACCACGCCGAAGTTGCCGCCGCCGCCGCGCAGGGCCCAGAACAGCTCGGGTTCCTCCTCGGCCGAGACGCGGTGCCGCTGACCATCGGCGGTGATCACGTCGGCCGAGAGCAGGTTATCGGCGGTCATGCCGAACTTGCGGGTCAGCCAGCCGAAGCCACCGCCCAGGGTGAGACCGGCCACGCCGGTGGTGGAGTTGATGCCCAGGGGAGTCGCCAGGCCGAAGGCCTGGGTCTCGGCATCGACGTCGCCGAGCAGGGCGCCGGGTGCCACCCGGGCGGTGGCTTGTCGGGGATCCACATGCACCGAGCGCATGGCCGAGAGGTCGATCACCAGGCCGCCCTCGGCGATGGCGTTGCCGGCGATATGGTGGCCGCCGCCCCGCACGCTCAGGCACATGCGCCGGGCGCGGGCGAAGTCGATGGCCTGCACGATGTCCTGATTGCCCTGACAGCAGGCGATCAAGGTCGGGTGGCGGTCGACCATGCCGTTCCAGACGCGTCGCAGCGGCGGGTAATCCGCGTCGGCCGGGGTGATCAAGTGTCCCCTCAGGCGGGCCGCGAAGTCGTCGACGGCCTCGGCCGGCAGGGCGGCCTGGTCGCCGTCCAGGGTGCGATAGGTGAGCGCTGTCATGATGCTTTCCCTCGTCTGCCATGGGATCACCGGCGTTCGGGGCCCGGCAGGATCCCGCCGGGTCGTCACGGTGCCTTGTCTGCTTAGTCTGGATGGTGGCAGCCGGCGCAGCGGCTCAAATTTCCTAGGGGGAAAGTAGCGATGCGGCTGTCATGACGGCGCGCCTGGCGGGTGGCGGGGCGAGGGGCCCGCCAGGGGGTGGCAGGCCGGGCGATCACGATGAGGGAGCCGGGACGCGGCAGGCCCGGCGAGGGGAGGCCGGGGTGAGGGATCAGGTGGTCGTCTCGCGGCGCTTCTTGACCGAGGCGCCGGCGACGCCGAAGTCCTGGGGGGCGATGTCGGCCAGCACGACCCGCACACTCTCCGGCGTGCAGTCGACGGTCTCCACGCAGGCGGCGGTCACCTTCTCGATCAGGGCTTCCTTCTGGGCGTCGCTGCGCCCTTCGATCAGCTGGATGTTGACGATCGGCATGGGCTGCTCCTGTTAATGGAAAAAGTTTCCACATGATTGCATCGGGTGAGGAGCCTGTCAAAGGGGCCAACGCAGGAAGGCCGGCGAGCGCCGGCCTTCGAGAGGGAGGCTCAGGGGCCTCCGCCGCCGGCACCACCGGCACCTCCAGCGCCACCACCGGCACCACCGGCACCTCCAGCGCCACCACCGGCACCACCGGCACCACCTCCAGCGCCGCCACCGGCACCACCAGCGCCACCTCCAGCGCCGCCACCGGCACCACCAGCGCCACCTCCAGCGCCGCCTCCGGCACCTCCAGCGCCGCCACCGGCATTGTCGGCACCCGTCGCGCTGGCGGTGGCGCCGCGCTCATCGGCGGTCGCGCCCGCCTCGAGGCTACGGCCTTCACTGGCTTCGGTGCTGACGGTCTGGCCATCGGCGCCGACGCCGCCGGTCGTGACCGCGTCGTAGGCGGTGCCGAGCCCGGGCTGGGCAGTGTCCGGCATGGTCTCGTCCTCCTGGAGGCCTTCCAGGGTCGTGGAGGCCTCGCTGTCCTCCACGACGATCGAGTCCTCGTCGGTTTCGCGCTCCGTGTCCGCCTCGATATCGGTTTCGGCCTCGACTTCGACGGCCTGGCTCTCCTCGACGGTGGGCGCCGTGGCGTCGGGGTCTTCCTCCTGGGCGAAGGTCGGCAGGGCGATCAGGCTGGTGGCCAGGGCGAGGGGAAGCAGTCGCGACATCATGGCGGTCTCCTTGGGGCTCGGATGATCGGAGTCGCATCCGGTCTGATGCGATCATCCTGGTGTCGTGGTCATCATCCTGGCCCAAAGGCGAAGCGTTGACAAAGCGTCGCCCGGCGACGACGCCGGGCATGACGCGGTGTCTCGAGAAGCCGACTTCTGTCGGAGGAGATGGCTCAGAAGCTGCGGGCGGGGGTGGCGCAGCTGATCAGTCGGCAGGCGGCCTCGCCGACGTTGCGGAAGCGGTGGGGCACGTTGGTGTCGAAGTAGTAGGCCTCGCCGGCCTGCAATACCCGGGTCTCGGCGCCGATGGTGATCTCGATCTCGCCTTCCAGCACCACGCCGGCTTCCTCGCCCTGGTGAGCGATCATCTCGCGGCCGGTGTCGGCGCCGGCGGGGTAGGTCTCGATCATGAAGTTCAGGGCGCGGCTCACGCGGTTGCCGCCGACCAGCTTGTAGATGACGTCACCGGTGCCCACGTCGGCCAGCTCGTCCGCCGCATAGAAGACCTGGTCGCGGCTCTCCAGGTCCATGGTGAAGAAGTCGCCAACGCTCATGGGGATGGCGTCGAGGATCTTCTTCAGCGAGCTGACGGACGGGGAGACCTTGCCCTGCTCGATCAGCGACAGGCTGGAGTGGGTCACCCCGCAGCGCTTGGCCAGCTCGCGCTGGGAGATGCCCCTCAGGTTACGCAGGGCGCGCAGGCGCGCGCCGACATCGTCTGCCATGGATCATCCTCTGAAATCGACGGGTCGGCAGGACTGTTGCAGTTAACCGGCCGCTCGGGGCTGACCGGGGACAGGTCTTCGAGGAGGCGCTGTGAACCCTTCCCTGGGCGCTACCGATGCCATCCATGGCGTAGGACCTCCTCTTCGACCTGTCCTCGGCGCCTCTCGTCATAGCCAACGGCAATTGCCCTGGACGGACAGGCGCGGGGCGCCCGCCTATGGCTCAGCACAAGGCGTCGAGCTTTTCCTTGAGTAGCTTGTTGACCTGCTGGGGGTTGGCGGTGCCCCGCGAGGCCTTCATCACCTGGCCGACGAAGTAGCCGATCATCTTGCCGCGCTTGTCGGGTTCGGCGTCGCGATACTGGGCCACCTGGGCCGGGCTGTCATTGATGACCTGATCGATCATCACCTCGATGGCGCCGCTGTCGGTGACCTGCTTGAGGCCCTTGGCCTCGATGATGGCGTCCGCGGAGTCGCCCTCGCCGTGCCACAGCGCCTGGAAGACCTGCTTGGCGGCCTTGCCGTTGATGGTCTCGTCCTTCACCCGGGCGACCAGCTCGCCGAGCTGGGCGGCCGAGACGGGGCTGTCGACGATGGCCAGCCCCTCCCGGTTGAGGGCGCCGGAGAGCTCGCCCTGGACCCAGTTGGCGGCCAGCTTGGCATCGCCGCACACGTCCTTGACTCCCTCGAAGTACTCGGCCATGGCGCGGCTCGCCGAGAGCACGCCGGCGTCGTAGGCGGACAGCCCCAGCTCGCTCTCGAAGCGGGCGCGCTTCTCGGCGGGCAGCTCCGGCAGGTTGTCGCGCAGGTGATCGACGTAGGCCTGGTCGAGCACCACCGGCAGCAGGTCGGGGCAGGGGAAGTAGCGGTAGTCGTTGGCCTCCTCCTTGGTCCGCATGCTGCGGGTCTCGTCGGCCTCGGGATCGAAGAGGCGGGTCTCCTGGACCACCTCGCCGCCATCCTCGATCAGCTCGATCTGGCGCTCGACCTCGAAGGCGATGGCGCGCTCGACGAAGCGGAAGGAGTTGACGTTCTTGATCTCGGCGCGGGTGCCGAAGGTCTCCTGGCCGGCGGGGCGCACCGAGACGTTGACGTCACAGCGCATCGAGCCCTCGGCCATGTTGCCGTCGCTGATGCCGAGGTAGGTGACGAGCGAGTGGATCGCCTTGAGGTAGGCCGCGGCCTCCTTGGCCGAGCGCATGTCCGGCTCGGAGACGATCTCCAGCAGCGGCGTGCCGGCACGGTTGAGGTCGATGCCGGTCATGCCGTGGAAGTCCTCGTGGAGCGACTTGCCGGCGTCCTCCTCCAGGTGCGCGTGGTGTACGCGGATGCGCTTGGTGCTGCCGTCCTCCAGGGTGATCTCCACCTCGCCGGGCCCGACGATGGGCTGGTACATCTGGCTGGTCTGGTAGCCCTTGGGGAGGTCCGGGTAGAAGTAGTTCTTGCGATCGAAGACCGAGACCTCGGGAATCTCCGCGTGGATGCCCAGGCCGAACTGTACGGCCATGGCCACCGCGGCCTCGTTGAGCACCGGCAGCACCCCGGGCAGCCCCAGGTCCACGGCGCAGGCCTGGGTGTTGGGCTCGGCGCCGAAGGCGGTGGAGGCGCCGGAGAAGATCTTGGAACGGGTGGCGAGCTGGACGTGGACCTCCAGGCCGATCACGGTTTCCCATTGCATCAGGCGGTCTCCTCGGCGAGGGCGGGACGGCGCAGGTGCCAGTCGGTGGCCTGCTGGAACTGGTGGGCGACGTTGAGCAATTGCGCCTCGGCGAAGTGGGTGCCGAGGATCTGCAGGCCCACCGGGCGGCCGCCGGCGAAGCCGGCCGGCACGTTGATGCCGGGGATGCCGGCCAGGTTGACGGCGATGGTGTAGATGTCCTGCAGGTACATCGACACCGGATCCTTGTTGGCGCCCAGGTCGAAGGCCGGGGTCGGCGAGGCCGGGCCCATCAGCACGTCGACCTCCTCGAAGGCGTCGAGGAAGTCCTGGCGGATCAGCCGGCGGACCTTCTGGGCCTGCTTGTAGTAGGCATCGAAGAAGCCCTCGGAGAGGGTATGGGTGCCGATCAGGATACGCCGCTTGACCTCCTCGCCGAAGCCCTCGGCGCGGCTGCGCTTGTAGAGGTCGATGAGGTCGGCGGGCGCCTCGCAGCGATGGCCGAAGCGCACGCCATCGAAGCGCGACAGGTTGGAGGAGGCCTCGGCCGGGGCGATCACGTAGTAGGCCGGGATGGCGTAGTGGGTGTGCGGCAGGCTGACCTCGCGCACCGTGGCGCCCAGCGACTCGTAGGTCTTGATCGCCTCGCGCACCGCGGCCTCTACCCCGTCGTCCAGGCCGTCGCCGAAGTACTCCCGGGGCAGGCCGATCTTGAGGCCGGTCAGCGGCGCGTCCAGGCCCTCGACGTAGTCCGGCACGCCGCGGGCCACCGAGGTGGAGTCGCGCAGGTCGTGGCCGGCGATGGCGCCGAGCAGGTGGGCGCAGTCCGCGGCCGAGCGCGCCATGGGCCCCGCCTGGTCGAGGCTCGAGGCGTAGGCGATCATGCCGTAGCGGGAGACCCGGCCATAGGTGGGCTTGAGGCCGGTGATGCCGCAGAAGGCGGCGGGCTGGCGGATCGAGCCGCCGGTGTCGGTGCCCATGGCCGCCGGCACCAGGCCCGCGGCGACCGCGGCGGCGCTGCCGCCGGAGGAGCCGCCGGGGACCGCCGCGAGGTCCCAGGGGTTCCTCACCGGGCCATAGAAGCTGTTCTCGTTGGACGAGCCCATGGCGAACTCGTCCATGTTGGTCTTGCCGAGGCTGACGGTGCCGGCGGCGGCGAGCTTCTCCACCACGGTGGCGTCGTAGGGGGCGGTGAAGGTGTCGAGCATCCGCGAGCCGCAGCTGGTCTTCACCCCACGGGTGCAGAAGATGTCCTTGAGGGCCAGCGGCAGGCCGGTGAGCGGGCCGGCCTCGCCGTTGGCGCGGGCGGCATCGGCGGCATCGGCGGCCGCGAGGGCCTGCTCGGCGGTGACGGTGATAAAGCTGTTGAGCGGTTCGTCGAGGCGCTCGATACGTGCCAGCAGGCTCTGGGTGAGCTCGCGGCTGGAGAACTCGCCGGCGGCCAGGCCGGCGGCGAGCTCGGTCAGTGTCTTGTCGTGCATGGACCCGTGGCTCCGTGAAGACTTGCCGTTGACGTTGGGGGACGAAGGGGTCATTCGACGACCCGCGGCACCAGGTAGAGGCCGTTTTCCACCGCCGGCGCGCAGCGCTGGAAGGTCTCGCGCTGGTCGGTCTCGGTGACCTCGTCGGCGCGCAGGCGCTGGGTGGCGTCGAGCGGGTGGGCCAGCGGGGCGACGCCCTCGGTGTCGAGCCCCTGCAACTGGTCGACCATCTCCAGGATGCGCCCCAGGTCGTCGAGGTAGTGGGCGGCCTCACTCTCGTCCAGGCCGAGTCGGGCCAGGTGGGCGGCCCTGAGAACGTCTGCGTGTTCAAGCGCCATGATCGGGTGTCCTCGAAGGGGTGGGGAAAAGACCGCAAAAGGTACCACATTCGCGCCCGCGCTGGCAGGCCCGTTGCATCCAGGCGAGGGGCGTTTCGCTTGCCGCTTATGGGGTGCAGTGATACCGTTTGCCCCCGCACAGGGTTCCCGGTCTGCACTAGGTAACGACTTCATGTTCAAACGTTTGAGGGGGCTGTTCTCCAGCGATCTGTCGATCGACCTGGGGACCGCCAATACGCTGATCTACGTCCGCGGGCGCGGCATCGTGCTCGACGAGCCGTCGGTCGTGGCGATCCGCCAGTCCGGCAACATGCGCAGCGTGGCGGCCGTGGGCGCCGACGCCAAGCGCATGCTGGGACGCACGCCCGGCAACATCACCGCCATCCGGCCGATGAAGGACGGTGTCATCGCCGACTTCACCGTTACCGAGCAGATGCTCCAGTACTTCATCCGCAAGGTCCATCAGAGCACCTTCCTGACACCCAGTCCACGGGTCCTGGTGTGCGTGCCCTGCATGTCGACCCAGGTGGAGCGCCGGGCCATCAAGGAGTCGGCCGAGGGCGCCGGCGCCCGAGAGGTGTTCCTGATCGAGGAGCCCATGGCGGCGGCCATCGGCGCCGGGCTGCCGGTCGAGGAGGCCCAGGGCTCGATGGTCGTCGACATCGGCGGCGGCACCAGCGAGATCGCCATCATCTCGCTCAACGGCGTGGTCTACTCGGAATCCATCCGCGTCGGCGGCGACCGCTTCGACGAGGCCATCATCGCCTACGTGCGCCGCCACTACGGCAGCCTGATCGGCGAGTCCACCGCCGAGCGCATCAAGGAAGAGATCGGCTGTGCCTACCCCGGCGGCGAACTGCGCGAGATCGACGTGCGTGGCCGCAACCTCGCCGAGGGCATCCCGCGCAGCTTCACCCTGAATTCCCACGAGATCCTCGATGCCCTGCAGGAGACCCTGGGCTCCATCGTCGCCGCGGTGAAGAGCGCCCTGGAACAGTCGCCGCCCGAGCTGGCCTCCGACATCGCCGAGCGCGGCCTGGTACTGACCGGCGGCGGGGCCCTGCTGCGCGACCTGGACAAGCTGATCGCCGAGGAGACCGGCTTGCCCGTGGTGGTCGCCGAGGACCCGCTGACCTGCGTGGCCCGCGGCGGCGGCAAGGCCCTGGAGATGATCGACCAGCATACCTTCGAGCTGCTCTCCAGCGATTGAGCGACCAGTCGTTCCTGTTGCAGCCCGGCGGGAGAGATGAGCTTCCCGGCGACAAGCCCCGAAGTGTCGGACCATCGCGAGGGCGTCGTAGACCCGTCCGGGGGCTACTCTTGCCCGGCATGGCAAAAGACCCTCGCGTCACCTGGCCCTCGGCGCTCATCTTCATGGACGCTTGGAAAGACGTTCTATGGCATGGTGGCGGTTGCCGCCGCACAGGGAGTATAGGGAGAGAACGCTATCAAACCGCTGTTCTCGCACGGATCGGTGCCGGGCTATCGCATGCTGCTGTGTGCGATCCTCGCCGCGGCACTGATGTTCGTCGACCTGCGCTTCACTCGCATGGAGCCCGTGCGGGCCCAGCTCTCCACCCTGGTGGCACCGATCCAGTGGGCCGTCAGCCTGCCCAGCGACGTGCTCAACTGGGGCGCCCTGGCGCTGTCCGACCAGCGAGCGCTGGTGGAGGAGAACCGGCGCCTGCGGGAGCAGATCCTGACCCTGTCCCACCGGGTGCAGCGCATGGCCAGCCTCACCGCCGAGAACGTCCGCCTGCGCGAGCTGCTGGATGCCACCCGGGAGCATGATATCCCCTTCATCACCACCGAGCTGCTCTCGCTGGATCCGGACCCCTTCACCCATCGCATGGTGATCGACCGCGGTCGCCGCGACGGCGTCTTCGTCGGCCAGCCGGTCATGGATGCCGCGGGGCTGGTGGGGCAGGTCACGGCCGTGTCGGCCTATTCCAGCCGGGTGCTGCTGGTGGCCGATGCCAGCCATGCGCTGCCGGTCCAGGTCAATCGCAACGGCCTGCGCTTCATCATCCAGGGCACCGGCCGGTACGAGGCCCTGAGCGTGCTGCATGTTCCCGACACCGCCGATATCCGCGAGGGGGACCTGCTGGTGACCTCGGGGCTGGCGGGACGGTTCCCGTCCGGCTACCCGGTCGCCCGGGTCACCCAGGTGGTGCACGATCCCGGCGAGCCCTTCGCCCGGGTCGACGCGCGCCCCGTGGCCCAGCTGCAGCGCTCGCGCCACTTCCTGCTGCTGTTTCCCCCGGAGCCCCCCGAGGCCCCCGGGCGGGGCGGCTGGAGCGTACGGCTCGATTCCGTCGCCATCCGCGCCGCGCTGGAGGCCGCCGGTCCCCGCGAGGAGGAGCCCTGATGGCCGCCACGAAGACCACCAGCCTGCCGTGGATCTGGCTGACGCTACTGCTGGCGCTGTGCCTGCAGGTGATGCCCCTGGCCGACGGCTGGCAGATCTGGCGTCCCGACTGGCTGGGGCTGATGCTGATCTACTGGTGCATGAAGGCGCCACAGCGGGTGGGGGTCTTCCATGGCTTCGTGCTGGGGATCCTGCTCGACCTGATCGAGGGGGCGCCGCTCGGCCAGAACGCCTTGCTGCTGTCGCTGCTGGCCTTCCTCTGTGCCCTGGTCTATCCCCGCTTCCGGGCCTACTCCCTGCTCCAGCAGGCGGTGCTGATCCTGGTGCTGCTGGGCACGGTACAGCTCGTCGAGCAATGGCTGCGGACCCTGCTCGGGCCCTTCTCGATCCACCTTTCCTTCCTCTTGCCCTCGCTGATCGGGGCGGTGCTCTGGCCCTGGCTGACCACGCTGTTCCGGGTCTTCCGTCGCCGCACCGACGGCGACTGACCCCGGAGACGCCATGCCCGCCGCTTCCCCGCTGATCTGTCTGGCCTCGGCCTCGCCGAGGCGTCGCGAGCTGCTGGGATCCATCGACGTGCCCGTCGAGGTGCGCCCGGTGGACCTCGACGAGACGCCGTTGCCCGGCGAGGCCGTCGAGGCCTACGTGCTGCGCCTGGCCGAGGACAAGGCCCGGGCGGGCGCCGCCCTGGGCCCCTTGCCGACCCTGGGGGCCGACACCGCCGTGGTGTGTGACGGGACGATCCTCGGCAAGCCCCGGGACCGCGAACACGCCGCCGCCATGCTGCGCGCGCTGTCGGGCCGTCGCCACGAGGTGCTGACCGCCGTGGCGGTCACCGGTCCGGCGGGGCTGCTCTCGACCCGCGTGGTCACCCGGGTGACCATGCGCGAGATCGCCGAGGAGGAGATCGCCGCCTACTGGGCCACCGGCGAGCCCGCCGACAAGGCCGGCGGCTATGCCATCCAGGGGCGGGGCGCGGTGTTCGTCGCGCGCCTGGAGGGCAGTCATTCGGCGGTGGTGGGGCTGCCGCTGTTCGAGACGGCCGCGCTGCTGTCGCGCCAGGGCGTGCCCCTGTGGAACCGGTCGCGGCCGGCGCCGGCTATGTCATAATGGCTCGAGTTTCCTCTGGACAAGGATTTCCGCATGAGCGGTGAAGTACTCATCAACCTGACGCCGATGGAGACCCGCGTCGCCGTGGTGGAGAACGGCGTGCTGCAGGAGGCCTTCATCGAGCGGGCCCGCCGCCGGGGCATCGTCGGCAACATCTACAAGGGTCGGGTCGTGCGCGTCCTGCCGGGGATGCAGGCCGCCTTCGTCGACATCGGCCTCGACCGCGCCGCCTTCATCCATGCCCATGAGGTGATGCCGCCGGGCACCCCCGCCGACGAGCAGGTCTCCATCGCTCAGCTGCTCCACGAGGGCCAGGCCCTGGTGGTCCAGGTCACCAAGGACCCGATCGGCTCCAAGGGCGCCCGGCTGACCACCCACCTCTCGGTGCCGTCCCGCTACCTGGTCTACATGCCCGACTCGCCCCACCATGGCGTCTCCCAGCGCATCGAGGACGACGGCGAGCGAGAGCGGCTGCGGGCGCTGGTCGAGGCGGCCACCGGGGAGCAGAGCCTCGAGGTCACCGGGGGCTTCATCGTGCGGACGGCCGCCGAGGGGGTCAGCCTCGAGGAGCTGGCCGGCGACATGCACTTCCTGCTGCGCCTGTGGCGCAAGGTCAGCGAGCGCAAGGTCACCGCCTCGGCGCCCAGCGCCATCTACGATGACCTGCCGCTGTTCATGCGCACCCTGCGCGACGTGATGCGCGACGATATCGAGAAGGTGCGCATCGACTCCCGGGAGAACCACGTCAAGCTGCTGGAGTTCGCCGAGGAGTTCATGCCCTCGGCGGTGGAGCGCATCGAGCACTATGCCGGCGAGCGCCCGATCTTCGACCTGTTCAGCGTCGAGGACGAGATCCAGAAGGCGCTGGGCCGCAAGGTGCAGCTCAAGTCGGGGGGCTACCTGGTCATCGATCCCACCGAGGCGATGACCACCATCGACGTCAACACCGGCGGCTACGTGGGCCACCGCAACCTCGAGGAGACGATCTTCAAGACCAACCTCGAGGCCGCCACCGCCATCGCCCGCCAGCTGCGGCTGCGCAACCTGGGTGGCATCATCATCATCGACTTCATCGACATGGAGGACCCGGAGCACCAGCGCCAGGTGCTGCGGGTGCTGGAGAAGTCGCTGGAGCGCGACCACGCCAAGACCAAGTGCACCGGCGTCACCGAGCTCGGCCTGGTCCAGGTGACCCGCAAGCGCACCCGGGAGAGCCTGGAGCAGACGCTCTGCGAGGCCTGCCCCTGCTGCCATGGCCGTGGCACCCTCAAGACCCCCGAGTCGGTGTGCTACGAGATCTTCCGCGAGATCCTGCGCGAGGAGCGGGCCTACAGCGCCGAGACCTATACGGTGCTGGCCTCGCAGTCGGTGGTCGACCGGCTGCTCGACGAGGAGTCGGCGGCCGTGGCGGACCTGGAGGAGTTCATCGGCAAGACCATCCGCTTCCAGGTGGAGTCCCACTATTCCCAGGAGCAGTACGACATCGTGCTGATGTGAGCCATGTCGCCGACCCGTCTGGTCATCCGCTGGTCGCTGACGCTGCTGGCCCTGCTACTGACGCTGGCGGCGATGCTGGTGATCCTGGCGCAGCTGCTGCTCGGCCAGGCCGATCGGCTGACGCCGCGTCTCGAGGCGCTGCTCGCCAGCCGCTTCGAGGCGGCGGTCTCCCTGGGCGGCATCGAGGGCGGCATGGCCGGTCTCGATCCCCGGCTCGAGGTGGCCGACCTGGATATCACGGCCCGCCCGGGGCTGGGCGACGTGCCGCTGCTGGAGATCGAGACCGCGCGCCTGCGCCTGGACACCGCGGCGAGCCTGCGCCAGGGCATGCCGGTGGTGGCGGATGCGCGCCTCACCGGGATCACCCTGCACCTCTACCAGGCCGCGGACCGGAGCTGGCAGTGGCCAGCCCCCGCCGAACTGCCCCCCGAACTGATTCCCGAGACCGAGTTCAACCTGTCGCGCCTGGACTTCTGGGTCGGCGTGCTGCTGCGTCAGCGTGCCTGGGCCGAGGAGGTCCGGGTGGTGCTGCACGGCCGCAAGGGCGAGGCGGAATTCGAGGCGCCGCGCCTGTTGATGGTCGGCGACGCGCGCAGCGCCCACCTGGAAGGCGAGGTGCACCGTCGCGACCGGCCGGGTCAGGCCTTTCAGGTGGTGATGGAGGTGGTGCCGGGAGAGCGGGGGCTGGACGACTTCGGCGCCGCCCTGCAGGCCGACATGCCACTGTCGAGCCTGATCGGGCTGTCCGAGCGGCTGGGCTACGAGGACTGGCTGAGTGTCGACGCCGCCGAGGGCGAGGCGCGGCTCTGGGGACGCTGGACCCGCGGTCGCCTCGCCGATGTCCGCCTGGATATCGAGGCCTCACGGCTGGCCCTCAACCAGCAGGCGCCGCCGCCCGACGGCGCCGCCGAGAACGGGATCGTGCTCGAGGAGGCGATGGTCAAGGGCCAGTGGCTGCGTGACGAGGCCGGCGAGGGCTGGCAGGCCTGGTTCGAGGGCGACGCCCGCAATGCCACCGGCGGCGTCGACCCGACGGCCGGTCCCCCCGTGCCCCGCTACTGGCACCTGCAGAGCCGGCCGAACGGCTGGTGGCTCAATGCCAGCGCCTTCGACCTGAGCGCGCTGGCCGCCTGGCGGGAGCGGCTGCCCTTGCCCGAGGGGCTGTCGCGGGTCATCGCCAGCCTGGCCCCCCGGGGGCGGATCTCGGCGCTGGGCCTCGGCTGGCGCGACGACCAGTGGCGGGCCCGGGTCAGCGCCACCGACGTCGCCGTCGCTCCCTGGCAGCAGGCGCCGGGGGGCGGGCCCCTGGACATCTGGCTCGAGGCCGATGGCAGCCGCGGGCGGGTGCGCTTCGTCGACAGCGGCGATGCCGAGCTGGTGTTCCCCGAGATCTTCACCGCGCCGCTGGCCCTCGACCACGCCAGCGGCCGGGTCGACTGGGTGTATGACGGGCCCCGCAGCTTCGTCAGCGGCCGCCAGCTGGCGGTCGGCTGGCAGGGCGCCGAGGTCGAGGGGGGCTTCGGCCTGTCCATCGGCGGTCCCGGACGCGGCGGCTTCGGCCTGCAGCTGGACTTCCGGGACGTGGACGCCGTGTCGCGGCCCCTGACCGACTGGCTGCCCATGCCGCTGCTGCGCGAGCGGGTCGACGCCGACCTCGCCGACTGGCTCGCCGGGGGCCTGGCCGGCCGGGTGCCGGAGGGCGCGCTGCGCCTGCACGTGCCCGTGTCCCGTGAGCCCCGCGGTGAGGCCGCGACGATCGACCCGGCGCTGCGCCTGGCGCTCGAGGTCCGCGATGGCCACCTGCCCTTCGCCCCCGGCTGGCCGGCCGTGGACGGCGTCGAGGGTCGCCTCGAGCTCGAGGGGAAGCGACTCACCGCCCGGGTGGCGCGCGCCGAGAGCCTCGGGGTCGAGGCCCGGGACGCCGTGGTGCGGATGGCCGACGAGACCCTCGAGGTCGACGCCCCCCTGACCGCCGACGTCCCGGCCTTGACCCGCTATCTCGCCGCCATGCCCGTCGACGGCACCGCGCTGGCCGCCGACTGGCAGGGCGACGGCCGGGTGGCCGGGCGCCTCGACCTGGCCCTGCCGCTGGCCGACCCCGAGGCCCTGTCGCTGAACATCAGCGGCGAGGCAACGCTGCCGCGCCTGGTGCATGCGCCCACCGGCCTGGTCATCGAGTCCCTGGCGGGCCCCCTTGCCTGGCACCAGCGGGGCGAGACCGGGGCCCTGGAGGGTCGGCTCTCGGGGCGCCTGCTGGGCGGGCCCCTGGAGGCCGACATCGACACCGGCGGGGAGGGGGTCGCGATATCCGGGACCGCCGCCGTCGAGGCGCTGCTCGACCAGGGCGCGCCGGCCGGGGCGAGGCAGATCGTCTCGGGGCGGCTGCCCTGGCAGGGACGCCTGTCGCTCGGCGAGGGGCCGCCCGGCCTGACCCTGGAGAGTACCCTCCAGGGCATCGCCATCGACCTGCCGGCCCCGCTCGGCAAGGCGGCCAACGAGATCCGGCCGCTGCGGCTGTCCGTGGAACTGGCCGAGACGCTGCGCGTGTCCGGCCGTCTTGGTGCACAACTCGGGCTGCGCTGGCGGGACCGGGGCGGCGGCCAGGGCCAGGTGTGGCTGGGCGGGGGCGGGCCCTCGACCTGGTCGGCCGAGCCCGGCTGGTCGGTGCAGGCCTACCTGCCGCGGCTGGCGCCCGGCGACTGGGCGCGTCAGCTCTCGCCCCTGGCCGGCGACCTCGGGGCGACGGGTGGCGGCGAGGGCCTGTCGCGGGTGACCCTGGACACCGACTGCCTGAGTGTGCGGGAGCGCTGTCTCGGCTCGATGATCGTCGACGGTCGGCCCGTGTCCGGGGGCTGGGACCTGATCCTCGATGGTACCCTGCTGGCCGGCCGGGTCGCCTATCGCGAGCGCCGGGCCCTTCCGCTGGACGTGTCCTTGAGCAGCCTGTCGCTGGATGGCTGGTTGCCCGGCGAGGCCGCGGGCAGCGGCGAGCTCTTCGACGAACTCGAGGCGGCGCCGGATCCGGCGCCCATACCGGCGTGGCTCGGGGAGCTGCCGTCGGGGCGCCTGCGGGTGGCCGATCTCCACTGGCGGGCCCGGCGCCTCGGCCCCTTGACCGCCTACTGGCGGGCCACCCCCGAGCAGCTGGTGGTGGACCCGGTGGGCCTGACCCTGGGGGAGATCTCGGCCCACGGCAATCTCACCTGGGAGGCCACTGGTCCCGAGGCCAGCCTGACCCGGGCACGGCTGGCGCTGGACGGCCGCGACCTGGGCTCGGCCCTGGAGGCCCTGGGCCAGCCGGTGGCGGTGCGCAGCGCCGAGACCCGGGTCGACAGCCAGCTGGCCTGGCCCGGCGCCCCCTGGCAGTTCGCCCTGGCCCGGTCGCGGGGCAGCCTCGAGGTCGAGCTGCGCGACGGTCGCTTCATCAACCTCGAGTCGCCCTCCGCCCGGGTGGTCGGCCTGCTCAACGTCGACAACCTGCTGCGCCGGCTGACCCTGGACTTTTCCGACATCACCGGGCGGGGCACCGCCTTCGATCGTGTCAGCGGCGCGGCGACCCTGTATGGTGGCGTGCTGGAGACCCGTGGCCCGGTGACCATCGACGGGCCGGCGACCCGTTTCACCCTGGAGGGCAACGTCGACCTGGCCCGTCGGGAACTCGATCAGCGGCTCGGCGTCACAGTCCCGGTGAGCAACAACCTGCCACTGGCGGCGGTAATCGCCGGCGCCCCCGTGGTGGGCGGCGCGCTGTTCCTCGCCGACAAGATCTTCGGCGAGGCCATCGACCGCGTGACCCGAATTCACTATCGCGTGCAGGGGCCCTGGACCTCGCCGCGCATCTCTCTGGAAAGTGCCGAATGACATCACAGACCCACTCCCTGCTCGACCAGGCCGCCGAGGTGCTGCTCGCCCCCGGCGGGCTCGACCTCGCGGCCATGGACGCCGGCCTCGGCCATGCCCTGGGGCCCGGCATCGATTACGCCGATCTCTACTTCCAGCGCAGCTGGCACGAGGGCTGGGTGCTGGAGGACGGCGAGGTCAAGGAGGCCAGCTACAACATCGACGGCGGCGTCGGGGTGCGGGCCATGGCCGGCGAGAAGACCGGCTTCGCCTACTCCAACCAGATCACCGCCGATGCCCTGGCCGAGACCGGGCGCACCGCCGCCGGCATCGTCAGGAGCGGCGCCCGGCTGGCGGCGGCCCCGCAGGTGCTGGCCGCGCCGGCGGGCCGCTATGCCGGCATCGACCCGCTGTCGGGGCTGTCCGCCGACGACAAGATCGCCATGCTCAAGCTGGCCGACCGGGTGGCCCGCTCGGCGGACCCGGCAGTGAGCCAGGTCAGCGCCTCCCTGACCGGCGTCCACGAGGTGGTGCTGGTACGTGCCAGCGACGGCACCCTGGCCGCGGACATCCGCCCGCTGGTGCGCCTCAATGTCAGCGTCATCGCGGTCCGCGACGGTCGTCGGGAACGCGGCAGCGCCGGCGGCGGCGGTCGCTATGCCATGGCGCGCCTGCGCGACGAGAACGTCGCCGAGCGCTATGCCCGGGAGGCGGTGCGCCAGGCCCTGGTCAACCTCGACGCCGTGGACGCCCCGGCCGGCCAGATGCCGGTGGTGCTGGGCGCCGGCTGGCCGGGCATCCTGCTCCACGAGGCCGTCGGCCACGGCCTGGAAGGGGACTTCAACCGCAAGGGCAGCTCGGCCTTCGCCGGCCGCATGGGCCAGCGCGTGGCGGCTCCCGGCGTCACCGTGGTCGACGACGCGACCCTGGCCGACCGACGCGGCTCGATGACCGTCGACGACGAGGGCACGCCGGGGCAGAGCACGACCCTGATCGAGGACGGCATCCTCACCGGCTACATGCAGGACAAGCTCAATGCCCGGCTGATGGGCATGGCGCCCACCGGCAACGCCCGTCGCGAGTCCTTCGCCCACCTGCCCATGCCGCGCATGACCAACACCTACATGCGGGCCGGCCAGGACGACCCCGCCGACATCATCAGGAGCGTCTCGCGGGGGCTCTATGCGGTCAGCTTCGGCGGTGGCCAGGTGGACATCACCTCGGGCAAGTTCGTGTTCTCGGCGAGCGAGGCCTACCTGATCGAGGACGGCCGGATCACCGCGCCGGTGAAGGGCGCGACCCTGATCGGCAACGGTCCCGAGGCCATGGGGCGGGTGTCGATGATCGGCCACGACCTGGAACTGGATACCGGGATCGGCGTGTGCGGCAAGGAAGGCCAGGGCGTGCCGGTGGGGGTGGGCCAGCCCACCCTGAAGCTGGATGAGCTGACCGTGGGCGGCACGCAATCCTGAGGGGAAGCCGCTGCGCTCGACGAGGCGGCGTTGGCGGCGAACTCGCCATGCTCATTTAGAAGCGACTAAACTCCGCTGGCTCGTTCGCCGCCGCCTGGCCTCGTCTTCGCTCGCTGGCTTCTCGCGCCATGGGAAGACAGGAGACGAGGTTCAGAGGCCGGCGGTATCGCGGATCAGCCGGAACAACCGGCGGGCATTGGTGGGCGGCTTGCCCTGGTCGCGCTCGCGGCGAGCGTTGCGGATCAGCTGGCGCAGCGCCTGGCGGTCGACGTCGGGGAACTCGGCGACGAAGGCCTCGACGGCGTCGTCGCCCTCGTCGACCAGCCGGTCGCGCCACTTCTCCAGGCGGTGGAAGGCGTGGTCGCGGCGCAACTGCTCCTGGTCGATCTCGTCGAACACCGCCTGGATGCCGGCGAGGTCCTCGCGGCGCATCAGCTTGCCGACGTACTGCATGTGGCGTCGGCGGGCTTCCCGGGCGCGGATCCGCCCGGTCTCCTCGATGGCCGCGAGCAGGTCGTCGGAGAGGGGGAAGCGGGCCCGTTCGGCGTCGCTCATGGCGATCAGCCGTTCGCCGAGGGCCTGCAGCGCGTGCATCTCGCGCTTGAGCTGGGACTTGCTGGGCCGTTCGTCGGCCGGAGAGACATCATCCTGGGTCATGCGGCGTCCTGGGTCGTGAAGATTCGGGGCGTGGAGCATCGGCCCAGTATACCAGCCCGTCGCGGCGGGCTGGACGAATGCCATATTCTGCAGCATCGGCCCGCAGGCCGGTCGAGTAAGGAGAGAGATCATGACACAGGCTTTCGATGCCGCCGCCCAGCAGTCGCTGCTGGAAACCCGCGCCGAGGCGGCCCTGGCGCTGGCACGCCGGTTGGGCGCCGACGCCTGCGAGGTGGGGGCCAGCGTCGATCAGGGGATCGGCGTCAACGTGCGCGAGGGCGAGGTGGAGACCGTCGAGCTGTCCCGGGACCAGGGCATCGCGGTGACCGTCTATGTGGGGCAACGCAAGGGCAGTGCCTCGTCCACGGATGCCGGCGAGGCCTCGATCCGCGACGTGGTGGAGAAGGCCCTGGCCATCGCCCGCCACACCGGCGAGGACCCGGCCGCGGGGCTGGCCGATGCGGCGCTGATGGCCCGGCACCTGCCGGACCTCGACGTCCACCATCCCTGGCCGCTGACCACCGAGCAGGCCATCGACCTGGCCCTGGCCTGCGAGGGCGCCGGTCGCGGCATGGCGGGGATCAAGAGTTCCGACGGCGCCGGCCTCTCCAGCGGCGAGGGCGTGCGGGTCTACGCCAACAGCCATGGCTTCCTGGGCAGCCAGCGCGGCAGTCGCCATTCGCTGTCCTGCATGCTGATCGCCGAGGACCAGGGGGGCATGCAGCGCGACTACGACTACACCAGCGCGCGCCACCCTCGCGACCTGCTCGCCCCGGAGGCGGTGGGCGAGAGCGCGGCGCGGCGGACCCTGCGGCGGCTGGGGGCGCGGCGCCCGGCCACCGGTCGCCTGCCGGTGCTCTTCGACCCGACCCTGGCCGCGGGCCTGGTCGGCCACCTGATGGGGGCGATCGCCGGCGGGGCCCTCTACCGCCAGTCCTCCTTCCTCTGCGAGCGGCTCGGCGAGACCCTCTTCCCGGACTGGTTCTCGCTGTACGAGCGGCCCATGGAGGTCGGCGCCATGGCCAGCAGCCCCTTCGACAACGACGGCGTCCAGACCCGCGACAATGTCTTCATCGAGCGCGGCCGGCTGGCCAGCTACATGCTCTCTGCCTACAGCGCCCGGCGCCTGGGGATGGCGACCACCGGCAATGCCGGCGGGGCCCGCAACCTGCGCCTCGACGCGCCGCTCGCCTCCCGGGATGCCCTGCTCGAGCGCATGGGGCGTGGGGTACTGGTCACCGAGCTGATGGGTCAGGGGGTCAACGGCGTCACCGGCGACTACTCGCGGGGCGCGGCGGGCTTCTGGGTCGAGGACGGCGAGATCCAGCACCCCGTAGAGGAGTTCACCATCGCCGGCAACCTGGAGGGGATGTTCAAGGGGCTGGTCGGCGTCGGTGACGACATCGACACCCGCGGCAGCATCCACTCCGGCAGCTGGCTGATCGACGAGATGACCGTCGCGGGCGGGTAGCGCCCGAGACGCGGCTGCGCCGTTGCAAGAAGGAAGAACGGCGCTTCGCGCCTTGAAGAGGGAAGATAAGCGCCTACCTTGTCTTCCCTCTTCCCTCTTCCCTCTTCCCTCTTCCCTCTTCCCTCTTCCCTCTTCCCTCTTCCCTCTTCCCTCTTCTTCAGACGTCCTCGTCGAAGCGGGCGTGGAAGAGCGCCTCGAGGGCATCCAGGACCGCCTCGCCATCCTCGCCCTCGGCTTCCAGGGTGAGCTCGGTGCCGCAGGGCGCGGCCAGCATCAACAGTGCCATGATATTGGCCGCGTCGGCCTGCTGCTTCCCATGGTAGACGGTGACCCGCGAGGCATAGGGCTGGCAGCACTGCACCAGGCGGGTGGCCGCGCGGGCGTGCAGGCCGCGCTTGTTGGTCAGGGTGAGCTTGCGTCTCGGCACGTCTCAGCGGTCCTCGTCGATGTCGGGCAGGTTGCGCTGCAGGCCGAGTTCTCGGTGGCGGAGTCGGACCCCGGGGAAGGCCGCGGCCAGGCGATGAGCCAGCCCTTCGGCGAGGTACACCGAGCGGTGCTGGCCGCCGGTGCAGCCGATGGCGACGGTGAGATAGCTGCGCTGGCTGGCCTGGTAGCGGGGCAGCCAGCGCTCGACCCAGGCCAGGATATCGGCGGCCATCTCGGCGACCATCGGGTAGCTGTCGAGGAAGGCGATCACGCTGTCCTCGCGGCCGGTGGCGTCACGCAGCTGGGGGTCCCAGTAGGGGTTCGGCAGGCAGCGGGCATCGAAGACGATATCGGCATCCAGGGGCACGCCCCGCTTGAAGCCGAAGGACTCCACGGTGAGGGTCAGCCCCTCGCGGCGATGACCGGCCACCTGGTCGGTGATGCGGCCCCGGAGGTCGTGCACCGAGAGACGCGAGGTGTCGATCACCAGGTCGGCGAGGTCGCGGATCTCCGCCAGGGCGGCCTCCTCGCAGTCGATCGCCTCCGCCAGGGTCATCTGGCTGTCTCGGGTCAGGGGGTGGCGGCGCCGGGTCGCCGAGTAGCGCTCCAGCAGGATGCGGGCGTCGGTGGTCAGGTAGACCACCTGGCAGTGGATGTTGCGGGCCCGCACGTCCTCGAGCAGGGCGGGGAAGCGTTCCAGAGCGTGGGGCAGGTTGCGGGCGTCGATGCTCACGGCGATGGAACTGCGCAGCGACTGGCCGCTGCGCAGTTCGTCCACCAGAGGGCCGAGCAGCATGGCCGGGAGATTGTCGATGGCGTAGTAGCCGAGGTCCTCCAGGGCCTGCAGCGCGATCGACTTGCCCGAGCCGGAGCGGCCGCTGATGATCACGAGCTGCATGGGGGAGATCTCCTGGTCGGGGCCGGCCGGCCCGGGCCGGCTAGCCGTTGCTGTCGGCCGGTGTCTGTCGTCGGATGGCCTCGGTGAGGCGTTCGTGGAGCGCCTGCTGGCTCTCGGCGTGGCGCAGGGCGCTGCGGGTCTCGGCGTCGTTCATCACCCCGGCCACCTGGCCGAGCAGGGCGAGGTGGGCATCGTCGGCCTCCTCGGGCACCAGCAGCACGAACACCAGGTCGACGGGATCGCCGTCCACGGCGTCGAAGTCCACCGGCTCGGCGAGCCTGAGGAAGCCGGCGATGGGCGCCTTGCAGTGGGGGTTGCGGGCATGCGGGATGGCCACCCCGTGACCGATGCCGGTGCTGCCGAGGCGCTCGCGGCCGATCAGTCGGCTGAAGACCTCCTGGCTGTCGAGGCTCGGGGTGTTCTGGGCGATGAAGGTGCTGAAGAATTCCAGGACCCGCTTCTTGCTTCCCCCCGGCACCGCGAAGAGCGTGCGCTCGGGGGGCAGGATGGTTTCCAGTGACATGGGGTGGCTCAACGGACGCCGGCAGCGCCCTGAGCGCGAGCCTGGGTCTTTTCCTTGTGCTTGACCAGCTGGCGATCCAGCTTGTCGGCGAGGGCATCGATGGCGGCGTACATGTCGCCGTCCATGGCTTCGGCATGAAGATCGGCACCGGCGGCATGCAGGGTGCAGGCGGCCTGCTGGCGTTCCTTCTCGACGGAGAGCGTGACCTGCACGGTCGTGATGTTGTCGTAGTGGCGTTCCAGGCGCGTGAGCTTTTCCTGCACATAGTCACGCAGGGGGTCGGTCAGTTCCACGTGGTGGCCGGTGAGATTGACTTGCATGACACGCTCCTTGCTCCTTGGGTGGTGCCTCGATTGTAACCCTTTTTGGTGCCGTGCAAACCCCCCGTGCCAGGCGCTCTTCCACGCTGTCGACGGCGCCGCCGGACGGCCTCAGGCGAGGCGCTTGCGCTGGCTCGACGAGGGGATGTGCATGGCCTCGCGGTACTTGGCCACGGTGCGCCTGGCCACCTCGATGCCTTCTTCGGCGAGCAGGTCGACGAGCTTGCTGTCCGACAGCGGCTTGCGCGGCGGCTCCTCCTGGATCAGCTTGCGGATGCGGGCGCGGATCGCGGTGCTGGAATGGGCCTCGTCGCCACCGCCCACCTGGCTGGAGAAGAAGTACTTGAGCTCGAACACGCCCCGCGGGGTGTGGATGAACTTCTGGGTGGTGACCCGGGAGATGGTCGACTCGTGCATCTCCACGGCCTGGGCGATATCGGCGAGGATCAGCGGCCTCATGGCCTCCTCGCCGCGTTCCAGGAAGTCCAGCTGGCGGGCCATGACCTCGCGGCCGACGCGCAGCAGGGTGTCGTTGCGGCTGGTCAGGCTCTTGAGCAGCCAGCGCGCCTCCTGGAGGTGGTCCTTGAGGAACTGGTTGTCCTGGCTCTTGTCGGCGCGCTTGATCAGCGCCGCATAGTCGGGCTGGATACGCAGCCGCGGCAGTGCCTCCGGGTTGAGCTCGATCCGCCAACCCTGCTCGCTGTGGCGGGCGATCAGGTCGGGGATCACATAGTCGTTGTCGCTGGCGGAGAAGGCACTGCCCGGGCGCGGATCGAGGCCGCGTATCAGCGCGATCACCTCGTCGAGCACGGCATCGTCCAGCCCCAGCCGGCGCTTGAGCAGGCGCCGGTCGTTGCCGGCCAGGGCCTCGAGGAACTGGCGGACCAGCCGCCGGGCCTGGGGCAGCAGGGGGATGTCCGGGGGCAGGGCGGCGAGCTGCAGCAGCAGGCACTCGCGCAGGTCCCGGGCGAAGACCCCGGTGGGCTCGAACTGCTGCAGGCGCAGCAGCACGCCCTCGACCTCGCGGGTGGCGAGCCCCTCCAGGTCCTGGGCGCGCAGCCCCTCGCGCAGCTCGTCGAGGGACTGCTCCAGGTAGCCGTCGCCGTTCACGGCATCGATCAGGCTCTCGGCGATGCGCGTCTCCCGCTCGCCCAGGCCGCTCATGGCCAGCTGCCAGGCCAGGTGGCCCTGCAGGCTCTGGCCGGCGGCCTGGCGCTCGAAGTCCGGGGCCTCGCCGCCGCTGCCGCTGCCGCTGCCCAGGCCGGCATCCTGGAAGGTATCGGCCCAGTCGCTGTCCACGGCCAGCTCGTCGGGGATCTCGCTGGCCCAGTCGTCGTCCGCGGCCTCGCTGACGGCCTGCTCGCCGAACTCATCCTCCATTTCCAGCATCGGGTTGGCCTCCAGGGCCTGCTGGATTTCCTGGCGCAGGTCCAGGGTGGAGAGCTGCAGCAGGGCGATGGCCTGCTGCAGCTGGGGGGTCATGGTCAGCTGGGTGCCGACGCGGAGTTGCAGGGAAGCCTTCATGGCCATGGGGGGATCCATTCGACTGGCGATGAAGCCATCACCCTAGTGCGCCGGAGGGTGGCATGCAAGCCCTGAAGCTAGCAATTAGCGTGCCAACGGCAAGCGGCGTGCCTGTCGTCGCTTGGCGACCTTATATCAGTAACTTACCAATAAATGCCGGCTCACAGGCGGAAGTCCTGGCCCAGATAGACGTCGCGGACCTTCTGGTTGGCGAGGATCGCCTCGGCATCGCCCTCGGCGATGATCTGGCCGTCGCCGACGATGTAGGCTCCGTCGCAGATGTCGAGGGTCTCGCGCACGTTGTGATCGGTGATCAGCACGCCGATCTCGCGGGCCTTGAGCTGGCGAATGATGCCCTTGATCTCGCCCACCGAGATCGGGTCGACCCCGGCGAAGGGCTCGTCGAGCAGGATGAAGTCGGGTTCGGTGGCCAGGGCGCGGGCGATCTCGACCCGTCGACGCTCGCCGCCGGACAGGCTCATGCCCGGGTTGTCGCGGATATGGGTGACGTGGAAGTCCTCCAGCAGCTGCTCCAGGCGGGCCTGGCGGCCGGCACGCTCGAGGTCCCGGCGGGTCTCGAGGATGGCCATGATGTTGTCGGCCACGGAGAGCTTGCGGAAGATCGAGGCCTCCTGGGGCAGGTAGCCGATGCCGGCCCGGGCGCGCTCGTGCATGGCGGTGCCGGAGAGGTCCCGGTCGTCGATGGCCACCGAGCCCGCATCGGCCCGCACCAGGCCGACGATCATGTAGAAGGAGGTGGTCTTGCCGGCGCCGTTGGGGCCGAGCAAGCCGACGATGCGTCCCTGCTCGATCTCCAGGCTGATGTCGTGCACGACGCGGCGACGCTTGTAACTCTTGGCGAGGTGGCGGGCGCTGAGGGTCTTCATGGGGCGTCCTGCTGCTCCGGCTCCAGGGTCATGCGCACCCGCTGGCGCTCCTCGATCCCCTCGGCCGCGGAGCGGGCCTGGACCACGCGGCGGTCGAGGAAGTACTCCAGGTAGCCGCCGTCGAAGGTATCGCCCCCCTGGTGCAGCTCGGCCTGGTCGATCAGCTCGATGCGGCGCTCGGCCACGTGGTAGACCACGGTGCGCCCCCAGCCGCGCACCAGCGGCTCGTCGGGGGCGGGTTTCTGCTCGAGGTAGGCCCGCTTCCCGGTGGCGGTGGCCCGGGTCAGCCGGCCGGCGGCGTTGCGCCGGATCTCGATCCGCTCGCCGGTCAGCCGCATGCTGCCCTGGGTGATCGTCACGTCGCCGCGATAGACGGCCGTGCCGGCGCGATCGTCCAGGTCGAGACGATCGGCCTCGACCTGGATGGGGGCGCTGGCATCGCCCTCCAGGGCCAGCGCCGGGCCGGCGGCCAGCGGCAGGGCGGCGAGACTCAGGGCCAGCAGGGTCGCGAGGGGCGGTCGCATCATGGCTCGGGGTTCTCCGGGGTGGTCGGCGGGTGATGGCCGCGCACATTGTCGGTCAGCCGGGCACGATTGTCATGGATCCAGGCATCGAACCGCTCGCCCCGCATCCGCTGGGGGGGCTGGCGCAGCAGGGCCGGCGTCTCGCTCCAGGCGTGCCCGGTGTCGGCGTCGTAGTGAAGGGCCTCGGTTTCCAGGTGCCAGCGCTCCCGGGGCGCCGAGAGCCGGGCGTCTCCCTCCAGCAGCAGGGGGTTGCCGCCGGCGCCCAGGCGCCCGCGGGCGGCGGTGGCCAGCCAGCGTCGCCCGCTGTCGTCGCGCAGGCGGACGTCGGGCGTCGCGAGGCGGGTGACGTCATCGTCGGGGGTATGCACCAGGCGCGGGGTCTCGAGGCGCTGGTGGGGGCGGCCCTGGACGTCGAAGCGGGTCAGGCGCGCGTCCTCGAGGAAGTAGTCCGGCTCGCCGGCGGCGTCCCGGGGCACCGCACCCGGGCGCGAGGCCTCGCGCTGGTCGAGCAGCGCCAGGCCGCCGCCCAGGGCGAGCAGCACGAGCAACAGCCAGGTCCGGAACCCGGGGCGCGGCAGGCGCATGGCGTCAGGCCTTGCCGTGCAGGTAGGTGTCCAGTACGGCGTCCCAGTGCCCCTGGGCCTGCAGCAGGGTGTCGCAGATCTCGCGCACCGCGCCGTGGCCGCCCTCGCGCTCGGTCACCCAGTCGGCGTGCTGGCGGATATAGCTCGGGGCGCCGGGCACGCTGATGCCGACGCCGGCCTGGCGGATGGCGGCCACGTCGGGCATGTCGTCGCCGCAGTAGGCCACCTGCTCGAGACCGATGCCCAGCCGGGTGCACAGCTGGCGCAGCGTCGGCAGCTTCTTCTCGATGCCCTGGTAGAGGTGCTGGATGCCCAGGGCGGCGGCGCGGCGGCTGACCATGGGGGAGTCACGCCCGGTGATCAGGGCCACCTCGATGCCGGCGCGGTGCAGCAGCTTGATGCCATGGCCGTCCAGGGTATGGAAGGCCTTGGTCTCGCCGCCGTCGGACTGGAAGTAGAGGCGGCCATCGGTCAGCACGCCGTCCACGTCCATGGCCAGCAGGCGGATGCGGCGCAGGCGGTCGACGAGACCAGGGTCCATCAGGGGAGCGTCGAGGGTCATGGAATCTCCTTGGGGTCAGATCACGCCACTGGCGAGCAGGTCATGCATGTGCAGGGCGCCGACCGGGCGTCCCTCGTCATCCACCACGGCCAGGGCCGTGATGCGGTTGTCATCCATGATGCGTACCGCCTCGGCGGCCAGCATGTCGGGGGCCACCCGCTTGCCGGGCACGGTCATCACCGTATCCACCCGGAGCCCGGTGAGGTCGCTGTGCTGGTCGAGGGTGCGGCGCAGGTCGCCGTCGGTGTACACGCCGGCCAGCCGGCCGTCGTCGTCGACCACGCAGGTGAAGCCCAGGCCCTGGCGAGTGATCTCCAGCAGCGCATCGCGCAGCGGGCTGCCGAGCGCCACCCGGGGCAGGCGGCTGCCCTGGTGCATCAGGTCCGCGACCCTGAGCAGCAGGCGCTTGCCGAGGCTGCCGCCCGGGTGGGAGAGGGCGAAGTCCTCGGCCGTGAAGCCCCGGCACTCGAGCAGCGCCACGGCCAGGGCGTCGCCCAGCGCCAGGGAGGCGGTGGTCGAGGAGGTGGGCGCCAGGTCCAGCGGGCAGGCCTCGCGCTCGACCCCGGCGTCCAGGTGGGCGTCGGCATGGCGGGCGAGGGTCGAGCCGGGACGGCCGGTCATGCTGATCAGGGGCGTGCCGAGGCGCTTGAGCAGCGGCAGCAGGGCGGTGACCTCGGCGGTCTCGCCGGAATTGGACAGCGCCAGGACCACGTCGCCCGGGGTGATCATGCCCAGGTCGCCATGGCTGGCCTCGCCGGGATGCACGAAGAAGGCCGGCGTGCCGGTGCTGGCCAGGGTGGCGGCGATCTTGCCGGCGATGTGCCCGGACTTGCCCATGCCGGTGACCACGACACGGCCGCGACAGGCCAGCATCAGCTCGCACGCTCGTTCGAAGTCGCCATCCAGCCGCTCGATGAGGGCGGCGATGGCCTGCTGTTCCAGGGTCAGGGTGCGCACGGCGCTGTCGAGAAGGCCGGCGGCGGGAGTCGAAGTGTCGTCAGTCATGGCAGTGATTGTTGCCCGTTGCGGGGATTGTCTCAAGGGGTCAGGCGGCGGCGCCGACGAAGCGGTCGGTGCTCCACGGCAGGCCGATGAAGCCGAGAAGCACGCTGAGCGAGGGAGCCGGCATGGTGAGGGTGGGCGTCCGGTGGCTGAAAGGGTGCCCATTGAACCCGTTGCGTCCCGCCGGCGCAAGCCGCGACAGCCCGGCGCTGGCGCCCCGGGACCCCGTTAGGATACGATGTTCGATAATTTTACAGGGAAGGCTAGTGGATGACCGATTCCCCTCTCGTCGAAGTGGAGGGCCTGCACTTCTCCCGTGGAGAAACGGAGATCTTCCGCGGCGTCGACATGGCCGTGCCCAAGGGCAAGATCACGGCGATCATGGGCCCCAGCGGCACCGGCAAGACCACCCTGCTCAAGCTGATCGGCGGCCAGTTGACGCCCGATGCCGGGCGGGTGCGCATCGATGGCCAGGAGGTGCACGCCCTGTCGCGCAAGGCGCTGTTCCGGTTGCGCCGGCGCATGGGCATGCTGTTCCAGAGCGGGGCCCTGTTCTCGGATCTCGATGTCTTCGAGAACGTGGCCTTTCCCCTGCGCGTGCATACCGACCTGCCCGAGACGATGATCCGTGACCTGGTGCTGATGAAGCTCCAGGCGGTCGGGCTGCGCGGCGCCCGGGAGCTGATGCCCTCGGAGCTGTCCGGGGGCATGGCGCGCCGCGTGGCGTTGGCCCGCGCCATCGCCCTGGATCCCGAGCTGATCCTCTACGACGAGCCCTTCGTCGGCCAGGATCCCATCTCCATGGGGGTGCTGGTCCAGCTGATCCGGCGCCTCAACGACGCCCTGGGGCTGACCGCGGTGGTGGTCTCCCACGACATCAAGGAGACCCTGTCCATTGCCGACTATGTGTACGTGATCTCCGATGGCCGGGTCATGGCCCATGGCACCCCGGAAAGCCTCGACGTGAACCGCGACCCACGGGTCAGCCAGTTCATCCACGGCGAGCCCGACGGTCCGGTGCCCTTCCACTACCCGGCCATGGACTTCCATGCCGACCTGCTGGGCACGGGGGGGCCGCGATGATCGAACGCATCCGCCGTCTCGGCCGGCTGGGCTGCGAGGTGCTCGAGGGCCTCGGCCGGGCCGCGATCTTCCTGGGCCTGTCGGTCGTCGGCCTGCCCTCGGCCGAAGGCATCTGGCTGTGGCTGCGCCAGATGCACTTCGTCGGGGTGATGTCGCTGGCCATCATCCTGGTCTCGGGGCTGTTCATCGGCATGGTGCTGGCCCTGCAGGGCTATACCATCCTGGTGGACTTCGGTGCCGAGGACGCCCTGGGCCAGATGGTCGCCCTGTCGCTGCTGCGCGAGCTCGCACCGGTGGTCGCCGCGCTGCTGTTCGCCGGGCGGGCGGGCTCGGCCCTGACCGCCGAGATCGGCCTGATGAAGGCCACCGAGCAGCTCACCAGCATGGAGATGATCGGCGTCGACCCCCTGCGGCGCGTCGTGGCGCCCCGGCTGTGGGCCGGCTTCGTGGCCCTGCCGCTGCTGACCATCGGCTTCAGCGTGATCGGCATCTGGGGCGGGCAGCTCGTCGGGGTCCAGTGGCTGGGGGTGTTCGAGGGCTCCTACTGGGGCAACATGCAGGCCAGCGTCGACTTCCTCGACGACGTGGCCAATGGCCTGATCAAGAGCCTGGTGTTCGCCCTGGTGGTGACCTGGATCGCGGTGTATCAGGGCTATGCCCTGATCCCCACCTCGGAAGGCATCTCGCGGGCCACCACTCGCACGGTGGTCTACGCCTCCCTGGCGGTGCTGGGGCTGGATTTCCTGTTGACCGCGCTGATGTTCGGGGAGCTGTCCTGATGGCGGCCTGCCGAAAGGGCCCGAGACAGGCCCCCCCGGTGCCTCGCTCCGGCGGGGCGGGAGCGTCGGGTGCGTTGCGACTTTTTGGAGACATGGAATGAAACGCAGCAAGACGATGGAGCTGGGGGTCGGCCTGTTCATGCTGGCCGGGATCCTCGGCCTGATATTCCTCGGCCTGCGCGTCAGCGGCCTGAGCCTGGAGGCGCCCGGTGACAGCTTCCGGCTGGAGGCCAACTTCGCCAACGTCGGCGGCCTCAAGCCGCGGGCCCGGGTGACCATGGCCGGCGTCACCGTCGGCCGGGTCGAGACCATCGAGCTCGATAGCGAGTGGTATGACGCCCGGGTGGTCATGGAACTCGACGCCGAGCTCGAGGGCGCGCTGCCCGAGGACAGCACGGCGGCGATCCTGACCTCGGGGCTGCTCGGCGAGCAGTACGTGGGCCTCTCCGTCGGCGGTGCCCCCGAAATGCTGGGCGACGGGGACCGCATCCGCGATACCCAGTCGGCCCTGGTGCTGGAAGAACTCATCCAGCAGTTCGTGTCCAACATGATCGAGGAGTGATGACGATGACCCTGCCTTTCCCGTTCACCCGCTGCCGTACCGGGCTGCTCGTTCTGGTGCTGATGCTGGCCGCGCTGCCGGCGCTGGCCCAGGGGGCGATCTCGCCGGAGCAGTTGATCCGCGACAGCGTCGACGAGCTGATGTCGCGCATCGAGGGGCGCGAGAGCTATTTCGCCGAGCACACCGAGGAGCTCGAGGCCATCGTCGACGACAGCCTCGCCGACATCGCCGACTTCCGCTATATCGGTGCCAGCGTGATGGGGCGCTACTTCCGCAACGCCACCCCCGAGCAGCGCGCGCGCTTCGTCGAGACCTTCCGTCAGACGCTCATCGACACCTACGCCAAGGGCCTGGTGACCTTCGACTACCGCGAGGTGCGGGTCCTCGACAACCAGGATGCCAGCCGCTACGAGGACCAGGCCAGCGTGGCCATGGAGGTCGTCGCCGTCGACGGCACCGTCTATCCCGTCAGCTACACCCTGCGCCTGGACGACGACCGGTGGCAGGTGGTCAACGTGATCGTCAACGGCATCAACCTCGGCCTGACCTTCCGCAACCAGTTCGACGAGGCCATGCGCGCGCAGAACCGCGACTACGATGCGGTGATCCAGGGCTGGGCCCCGGAGCTGGAGGTCGAGGAGCTGGAGCAGGGCGGCCAGGGATGAGCCTGCTGCTCGAGAATGGCGACAACCGTCTCGAGGCCACCGCGACCACCCTGGCGGTGACCGGCGAGGTGGACTTCGACGGGGCGGCGGCCCTGGCCGCGGCCGGTCGTGCCTGGCTCGCCGACCGGCCCGGAGGCACGCCGGTGACCTTCGACCTGCGCGGCGTCGACCGGGTCAGCAGCGCGGCGATCAGCGTGCTGCTGGAATGGACCCGCCAGGTCCGCGCCCGGGGGCTCGAGCTCGAGGTGGTGCGCCTGTCACGGCCCCTGGCCCGACTCACCCAGGTGGCGGGGCTGGACACCCTGCTGCCCGTGGAGGCCCCCGCCGGCGCGGTGGAGGCCTGAGGTTCGAGGTTCGAGGTTCGAGGAGTGAGGAGTGAGGAGTGAGGAGTGAGGGGTTCCTCGCCCCTTACCCCTTGCTCCTCTTCCACGCGCACGTCGCCAAGCGCGGCGCTTTTCTTTACCATGGCGTCTCCAGTTGTCCCGCCAGACGGCGTCTGCCGCCGCTGGCGCATTCACCGATCCAACACACAAGCGAGGGTTCGATGCATCCCAGTGAGGTCAAGGCGCTGCTCGAGAGCCGACTCGACGGCTGCGAATTTCATATCCAGGGCGAGGGCTGCGACTTCCAGGTGGTCGCCGTGGGCGAGGTGTTCGAGGGGCTGTCCCGGGTCAAGCGCCAGCAGCTGATCTACGCTGCCCTGTCCGAGGAGATCGCCTCCGGCGCCCTGCATGCCGTGACTATCCGCACCTATACCCCCGAGCAGTGGCAGTCCGCCGCCGAGAACAAGGGGGCCTGAGTCGACCCGACATGGACAAGCTGATCATTACCGGCAACGGCCCCGTCGACGGCGAGGTCTGGGCCAGCGGCGCCAAGAACGCCGCCCTGCCCATCCTCTGCGCCACCCTGCTGGCCGACGAGCCGGTGACCATCGGGAACCTGCCGCACCTGCAGGACATCACCACCACCCTGGAGCTGCTCGGCCACATGGGCGTGCAGCCGGTGATGGGCGAGCGCATGAGCATCCAGCTCGACGGCTCCCAGGTGCGCGACTGTCATGCGCCCTATGAGCTGGTCAAGAAGATGCGTGCCTCCATCCTGGTGCTGGGCCCGCTGCTGGCGCATTTCGGTCATGCCGACGTTTCCCTGCCCGGCGGCTGCGCCATCGGCTCGCGGCCGGTCGATCTGCATATCCGTGGCCTCGAAGCCATGGGGGCGGAGATCCGCGTCGAGGGCGGCTACATCCGCGCCCGGGTCGACGGGCGGCTCAAGGGCGCCACCATCTTCTTCGACACCGTCACCGTCACCGGTACCGAGAACCTGCTGATGGCCGCGGCGCTGGCCGAGGGCACCACGGTGCTCGAGAACGCCGCCCGGGAGCCGGAGGTGGCCGACCTGGCCGAGTGCCTGATCAAGATGGGCGCCAGGATCCGCGGCCATGGCAGCGACACCATCGTCGTCGAGGGCGTCGAGCGGCTGCACGGCGCCGAGCACGACGTCATGCCCGACCGCATCGAGACCGGCACCTTCCTGGTGGCCGCGGCCCTGTCCCGGGGCCGGGTCCGGGTGCGCAACACCCGGGCCGACATCCTCGAGGCGGTGCTCGCCAAGCTGGAAGAGGCCGCGGCCAGCGTGACCACCGGTGATGGCTGGATCGCCCTGGACATGCAGGGGCGGCGGCCGAAGGCGGTCAACGTGCGCACCGCCCCCTATCCGGCCTTTCCCACCGACATGCAGGCCCAGTTCGTGGCGCTGAACGCGGTCGCCGAGGGGACCGCCCGGGTGGTCGAGACGATCTTCGAGAACCGCTTCATGCATGTCCAGGAGCTCAACCGCATGGGCGCGAGCATCGCCCTGGAGGGCAATACCGCCGTCGTCACCGGGGTCGAGAGCCTCTCCGGTGCCCCGGTGATGGCCACCGACCTGCGGGCCTCGGCCTCGCTGGTGATCGCGGCGATGATGGCCGAGGGCGAGACCCTGGTCGACCGCATCTACCACATCGACCGTGGCTACGAGTGCATCGAGGAAAAGCTGCAGCTGCTGGGCGCCAGGATACGGCGCATTCCGGGCTGAGCCGACAACAGGCGAGACCATGAGCAAGCAACTGATTCTGGCCCTCTCCAAGGGCCGTATTCTCGACGAGACCCTGCCGCTGCTGGCCGAGGCCGGCATCACGCCCGCCGAGGACCTGGGCGCCAGCCGCAAGCTGCTGTTCGACACCAACCTGCCGGACGTCAAGCTGGTGGTGATCCGCGCCACGGATGTGCCCACCTATGTCCAGCTCGGCGCCGCCGATGTGGGCGTGGCCGGCAAGGACGTGTTGCTGGAGCACGGCGCGGAGGGGCTCTACGAGCCGCTGGACCTGGAGATCGCCCGCTGCAAGCTGATGACCGCGGGCATCACCGGCGCCGAGCCGGCCCGGGCGCGGCGCCGGGTGGCCACCAAGTTCGTCAACGTGGCCAAGCGCTACTATGCCGAACAGGGCATCCAGGCCGAGGTGATCAAGCTCTACGGTGCCATGGAGCTGGCCCCGTTGATGAACCTGGCCGACGAGATCGTCGATATCGTCGACACCGGCAATACCCTGCGAGCCAACGGCATGGAGCCCCGCGAGCTGATCGCCCCGATCAGTACCCGGCTGGTGGTCAACAAGGCTGCCATGACCATGAAGCACGCGCGGCTGAAGCCGCTCATCCATCGCCTGCGCGAGGCCGTGGAAGGCCGCCGCAGCGAGGCCACCGCCTAGTGGCGGGCGGGCCCGCCCCGATTCCATTCCTTGCGAGAGGATCCTATGGCCATGACTGACTCTTCCGCCGCCGGCCTCGAGCTTGCCAGGCTCTCCACCGCGGACGACGACTTCGCCGCCCGCCTCGATGCCCTGCTGGCCTGGGAGGGCGTCTCCAGCGGCGAGGTCCAGGGGCGCGTCGACGAGATCCTGGCCGCGGTGAAGGCCCGCGGCGATGTCGCCCTGATCGAATACAGCAACCGCTTCGACCGCCTCTCGGTGGCGAGCATGGCGGAGTTGACCCTGGGGCCGGCGCGCCTGCGCGAGGCCTTCGAGGGCCTGCCCGAGGCCCAGCGCCAGGCGCTGTCCACCGCCGCCGAGCGGGTACGCCGCTACCACGAACACCAGAAGCCCGAGTCCTGGCAGTACACCGAGGCCGACGGCACCGTGCTCGGCCAGCAGGTCACCCCGCTGGACCGGGCCGGCATCTATGTGCCCGGCGGCAAGGCCGCCTATCCGTCCTCGGTGCTGATGAACGCCCTGCCGGCCCACGTGGCCGGGGTGCGCGAGATCGTCATGGTGGTGCCGACCCCTGATGGCGTGCTCAACGAGCTGGTGCTGGCCGCCGCCCACCTGGCCGGCGTCGATCATGTCTTCACCATCGGCGGGGCCCAGGCGGTGGCCGCCCTGGCCTACGGCACCGAGACGGTACCGCGAGTCGACAAGATCGTCGGGCCCGGCAACATCTATGTGGCCACGGCCAAGCGGGCGGTGTTCGGCCAGGTGGGGATCGACATGATCGCCGGTCCCTCGGAGATCCTGGTCATCTCCGACGGCGGTACCGATCCGGACTGGCTGGCCATGGACCTGTTCTCCCAGGCCGAGCATGACGAGGACGCCCAGGCGATCCTGGTGAGCTGGGACGCCGACCACCTGGAGGCGGTCGCCGAGGCGATGGCCCGCCAGTTGCCGACCATGGAGCGCGAGGGCATGATTCGCGCCTCCCTGGCCGCCCGTGGCGCGCTGATCCAGTGTCGTGACCGTGGCGAGGCGGTCGAGCTGCTCAACCGCATCGCCCCGGAGCACCTGGAGCTCTCGGTGGCCGACCCCGAGGCCTGGCTGCCCGAGGTGCGCCATGCCGGCGCCGTCTTCATGGGCCGCTATACCGCCGAGGCCCTGGGCGATTACTGTGCCGGTCCCAACCATGTGCTACCGACCTCCGGCACGGCCCGCTTCTCCTCGCCGCTCGGCGTCTACGACTTCCAGAAGCGCTCCTCGCTGATCCAGTGCTCGGCCGAGGGCGCCTCCACCCTGGGGGCCACCGCCTCGGTGCTGGCTCGGGGCGAGTCGTTGACCGCCCATGCGCGCAGCGCCGAGTACCGTATCCGTGACTGAGCGCCGAGCCGCGACGCCATGACCACGACCCCGTCAGCGACGGGGTCGTGGTCGTTGGGGCGGGTGTGGGACTCAGGGCGTGTCGGTACTGGCGGGGCGCCGCGGGGTGGGGCGCTCGGCGACCTCCAGGGTCACCCGCATGGTCTCGCCGCCGCGCACCACCGTCACCGGCAGCTGGCTGCCCGGCGTCACGGCGGCGATCTCGCTCATGGTCTGGCGGGGGTCGAGGATGGGCTGGCCGTTCACCTCGAGCAGCACGTCCCCGGCCTGCAGGCCGGCCTGGTCGGCGGGGCCCTCCGGCACCACCCCGGCGATGATCACGCCGGTGGGGGCCTCGAGGCCGAAGGAGGCGGCGAGCTCGGGATTGAGTTCCTGAGCCTCGATGCCCAGCCAGCCGCGGATCACCCGCCCCTGGGTGACGATCTCCTCGAGGATGTTGCGGGCCAGGTTGGTGGGGATGGCGAAGCCGATGCCCTGGGAGCCGCCGGAGCGGGAGAAGATGGCGGTGTTGATGCCGACCAGGGCGCCCTCGGGGTTGATCAGGGCGCCGCCGGAGTTGCCCGGGTTGATGGCCGCATCGGTCTGGATGAAGTCCTCGTAGGCGTTGAGTCCCAGGTGGCTGCGCCCGGTGGCGCTGATGATGCCCATGGTCACGGTCTGCCCCACGCCGAAGGGATTGCCGATGGCCAGGGAGACATCGCCGATCGCCACCCGGGTGGAGTCGGCGAGCTCGATGACCGGCAGGTCGTCGAGGTCGATGCGCAGCACCGCCAGGTCGCTTTCCGGGTCGGTGCCGATCACCTCGGCGAGGGTCTCGCGCCCGTCACGCAGGGCCACCTGGATCTGGTCGGCGCCGCTGATCACGTGATGATTGGTCAGCACATAGCCGTCATCGCTGACGATGACCCCGGAGCCGAGGCTCGACAGCATCCGCTGCCGGCGGGGCATGTTGTCGCCATAGAACTGGCGGAAGAAGGGGTCCGACATCAGCGGATGGCCCTCCCGCTCGACGACCCGCGACGAGTAGATGTTGACCACCGCCGGGGCGGCCCGCTCCACCGCCTCGGCATAGCTGACCGGTCCCTGGTCGCGGGCCATGGGCGCGGCCTCGCGCAGCTCGGGGGAGGGCCGCGATACCGGTTCCGGCTGGGGTGCCGGAGCCTGGGTCTGCTGCTCCGGTACCGGGGCGGGCGGGCTTGGCTGGACGGCCCGGCGCCCCAGCAGCTGCGGAAAGGCATTGAGCAGCACGATGGCTACCAGCAGGCCGATCAGGGCGGGCCAGAGGTAGGGGAGGGCGCGTCGCATGCGGCGGGATTCCTTCTCGGTGGTGCGTGGTCGCGGAGCGGGAGGGTGCCGGGTAGAATGAGCGAATTGTAACATTGCATCCCCGAGCACGCGCGGAGGCGACATGACGACTTGCGACGAACTGCTGGCGGCCTGTGACCGGCTGCTGGTCCCCGAACGCTTCAAGGATTACACCGTCAACGGCCTGCAGGTCGGCGGTCGCGAGCGCATCGCCCGGGTGATGACCGGCGTCACGGCCTGCCAGGCCCTGCTCGACGAGGCGGTGGCCTGGCGCGCGGACCTGCTGCTGGTCCACCACGGCTACTTCTGGAAGAACGAACCAGTCAACATCACCGGCATGAAGCGGCGCCGGCTGACCACCCTGCTGACCCATGACATCGGCCTGCTGGCCTATCATCTGCCGCTGGATGCCCACGCGACCCTGGGCAACAATGCCGCCCTGGCCCGCCGGCTGGACTTCGAGGTCGAGGGCTGTATCGATGGTGCGCTGGGCGAGGGGCTGGTCTGGAGGGGGGCGCCGCCGGCACCGATGAGCGCCGGCGAGCTGGCCGCCCACGTCGGCGCGCGCCTGGAGCGGGCGCCGTTGCTGGTGGAGGCCCCCGGCGTCGGCGAGGTGCGGCGGGTCGCCTGGTGCACCGGCGGCGCCCAGGACATGATCCTGCAGGCCGCCGAGGCCGGCGCCGATGCCTTCATCTCCGGCGAGATCTCGGAGCGGACCACCCACCTGGCCCGCGAGATGGGGATTCACTACCTGGCCGCGGGGCATCACGCCACCGAGCGCTACGGGGTCCAGGCGCTGGGGGCCTGGCTGGCCGAGACCTTCGCGGTCGAGCATCGCTTCGTGGATATCGACAACCCGGCCTGAGGCCGACACGCACAACGGCGCCCTGGTGGCGCCGTCGCGTTCAGTAGCGGGGAGGCTGGGGCGTGCTGGCCTCCCCGCGCCTCAGGCCGAAGTCCTCGGAGAGGGTGCCGCGGTTGCCGTCGGCATAGTCGCGGGGGGCCGCCGGGCTGTCCTCGCCGTCCCCCGCCTCGGGGGAGGCGGTCGGCGTGAAGTCCGGCTTGCGTGGCGGGGTCGCGCCCAGGGTCGCGCTGGCTTCCGCCATCTCCCGGTGCAGCGCCTGGCCGTCACGGTTCAGCGCCTCGGCGAGCGCGCCGACGCGCTCGAGGTGCTCGCCGAGACCGTCGCGCAGCTCGGCGAGCTGGCGGTCGCGTTCGGCGAGGCGCTGGCGGAGCCGCTGGACATTGCCGGCGCCGGCGTTGAGCAGGTGATAGCCCAGGGCGCCGATGCCCACGCCGGCCAGCAGGCAGGCGATGGCCAGCACCCAGTTGATATTGCTTTCTTCCACGTCTGTCTCCCTGAGCTGTCGGACGGCCCGGCCGTCGGTCCGGTGCCGGTGGCCGGGCGGAGCCGGCGGCCCATTATAGGGCCGGGGCCGTCGGCGCGGTCAACGGCCGGCCGGCGATGCCAAGCGGCCTCGCGGCGCGTATAATGCCCCTTTCGATGCCACCCGAGGACAGGTCGCCAGGTATGCCGAAGACCGTACGCCACAGGACGCCGAATGCCCCCGATGACCGCCGACCGGCCTCGCCGCTGGCGCGCTACCATGCCGACCTCGAGCGCGACGACTTCCAGTATGACCCGGCCCAGGAGCGGGCCGTGGAGCATCTCCAGCGGCTCTTCGACGAGCTGGTGGCCATGCCCCGCGAGCGGCCACGGGCCGCGAGCCCGGGCAGGGGGCTGAAGTCGCGGGTGGCCGGGCTGTTCGGCCGGCGCGAGACCCCGGCCGAGCCGGCAATGCCGCCGGTGGCCGGGCTCTACTTCTGGGGTGGCGTGGGCCGCGGCAAGACCTACCTGGTCGATACCTTCTTCGAGACCCTGCCCTTTCCCGAGAAGATGCGCACCCACTTCCATCGCTTCATGCAGCGGGTGCACAACGAGCTCGAGCACTACAAGGGCGAGCGCAACCCCCTGACGCTGGTCGCCGACAAGTTCGCCGACGAGGCCCGGGTGATCTGCTTCGACGAGTTCTTCGTCAAGGACATCACCGACGCGATGATCCTGGCCAACCTCCTCGAGGCGCTCTTCGCCCGCGGCGTGGTGCTGGTGGCGACCTCCAACATCGTGCCCGGCGAGCTCTACCGGGACGGCCTGCAGCGGGCCCGCTTCCTGCCGGCCATCGACCTGCTCGAGCGTCACTGCGAGGTGGTCAACGTGGACTCGGGCATCGACTACCGGCTGCGCGCCCTGGAGCGCGCCGAGATCTTCCATTCGCCCCTGGACGCCGAGGCCGAGGCGGAGCTGGCACGCAGCTTCCGCGAGATCGCCGGCAGCGAGGGCGAGGAGGGGGCGCCCATCGAGATCAACCACCGGGTGCTGCATACCCGCCGGCTCCACGACGACGTGGTATGGTTCGAGTTCACCGAGCTCTGCGACGGGCCGCGCAGTCAGAACGACTACATCGAACTGGCCCGGGAGTATCACAGCGTGCTGGTATCCAACGTCACCCGCATGGGCGGTGCCAGCGACGACCAGGCGCGGCGCTTCATCAACATGGTCGATGAGTTCTACGACCGCGGGGTCAAGCTGCTGATGTCTGCCGAGGCGCCGGCCGAGTCGCTGTACCGCGATGGCCGGCTGACGTTCGAGTTCGAGCGCACCCTGTCGCGGCTTCAGGAGATGCAGTCTCGCGAGTATCTGGCGCTGCCGCACAAGCCCTGACCCGGCCGGGAGCCTGAAGCTGGAAGAGCGCCGCTTCGCGGCTGGAAGCTGGCGCGCCGCCATTGCCTTGCCGGTGGCGGGTCGTGTAGAATGCGCGCTCGCTCGACCGTTGTCGCACGGCGGCAACCAAGAAGAATAGGGATGGTCCCCACCGACTCGCCGGCGGCAGGACCCAACACATCGATTTGGTGATTCACCCATGAAGACGTTCACTGCCAAACCGCAGTCCGTCCAGCGCGACTGGTACGTCGTCGACGCCGCGGACAAGACGCTCGGCCGTCTGGCCACCGAGATCGCTCGCCGCCTGCGTGGCAAGCACAAGCCGGAATACACCCCGCATGTCGATACCGGCGACTACATCGTCGTGATCAATGCCGAGAAGGTGAAGGTCACCGGCAACAAGGCCAGCGCCAAGAACTACTATCGCCACACCGGCTATCCGGGTGGCCTGCGTTCCATGAACTTCGAGAAGATGATCGCTCACGCCCCCGAGCGTGTCATCGAGTCCGCGGTCAAGGGCATGCTCCCGAAGGGCCCGCTGGGTCGTGCCATGTACTCCAAGCTCAAGGTCTACGCCGGCACCGAGCATCCGCACGCCGCCCAGCAGCCGCAAGAACTGAACATCTGAGGGAGTCTTCGCCATGACACAGCAGTATTACGGTACCGGGCGCCGCAAGACCTCTACCGCGCGCGTCTTCCTGAAGCCGGGCACCGGCAAGATCACCGTCAACAGCCGTGATCTCAACGAGTATTTCGGTCGCGTCACCGGTCGCATGGTGGTCCGTCAGCCCCTCGAGCTGACCGATACCCTCGGCCAGTTCGACGCCTACGTCACCGTCAAGGGCGGTGGCGGCAGCGCCCAGGCCGGCGCCATCCGTCACGGCATCACCCGTGCCCTGATGGAGTACAACGAGGACTTCCGCAAGCCGCTGCGTGAAGCCGGGTACGTCACCCGTGACGCCCGCGAGGTCGAGCGCAAGAAGATCGGCCTGCGCAAGGCTCGTCGCCGTCCGCAGTTCTCCAAGCGCTAAGACGGACGTCGATACGACGAAAAAACGCCCGGGTCCCAGACCTGGGCGTTTTTTTGTTCTGGGTCAAGTGTTTGCCGCCACGTTTCGCCCCCGGGCTCGGGGCTTGTCCTTGTGCGGGGCGATCCGTTTTTTTACCATATAACGCATTTCAAAATCCGTGGTCGCGGGTCATCCGGAGCTCGTGATGGAACAGCGGGTAAGTTGATGGGAGAAACCTGAAGATGGCAGATAACGGCGTGAACAAAGGGCGGCGCCGTTTCCTCGTGGGCGCGACCACCGTGGTAGGTGCGGCGGGCGCTGTCGGGGTAGCGGTCCCCTTTGTGGCTTCCTGGCAGCCCAGTGCCAGGGCAAGGGCGGCGGGCGCGCCCGTCAAGGCGGACGTGTCCAAGCTCGAAGCCGGGCAGCGCATGACCGTCGAGTGGCGCGGGCGACCCATCTGGATCCTCAGTCGTACGCCGGAGATGATCGAGCGCACCGAGGCCCTCGGCGCCGATCGGCTGGCCGATCCCGAGTCCACCGAGCCGCAGCAGCCGAGCTACGCCGACGGCCCCCTGCGTTCCATCAAGCCCGAGATCGGCGTGATCATCGGCATCTGTACCCATCTTGGCTGCTCGCCGCTGTTCAAGCCGGAGCCCAATGCCGAGGGTGTCGGGGTCGACGACTGGCCGGGCGGCTTCTTCTGCCCCTGCCACGGCTCACGCTTCGACCTGGCGGGCCGGGTGTTCCGCAACGTGCCCGCCCCGATCAACCTCGAGGTGCCGCCCTATCGCTTCGAGAGCGATGACGTCATCGTCGTCGGCGAAGATGAGGAGACTGCCTGATGGGTAACCCGAACAAGGCCAAGGCGGAGCGCGGCGTCATGCGCTGGATCGACGACCGTTTCCCCGCCACCCAGATGTGGCAGGACCACCTGTCCAGGTACTATGCCCCGAAGAACTTCAACTTCTGGTACTTCTTCGGCTCGCTGGCCCTGCTGGTGCTGGTCAACCAGATCCTCACCGGCGTCTGGCTGACCATGAGCTTCAACCCCTCCGCGGAAGGCGCCTTCGCCTCGGTCGAGTACATCATGCGCGACGTGGAGTGGGGCTGGCTGATCCGCTACATGCACACCACCGGGGCGTCGGCCTTCTTCGTGGTGGTGTACCTGCACATGTTCCGCGGCCTGCTCTACGGCTCCTACAAGGCGCCCCGCGAGCTGGTGTGGATCTTCGGCATGACCATCTATCTGGCGCTGATGGCCGAGGCCTTCATGGGCTACCTGCTGCCCTGGGGCCAGATGTCCTACTGGGGCGCCCAGGTGATCATCTCGCTGTTCTCCGCCATCCCGGCCATCGGCCCGGACCTGGCCCAGTGGGTGCGCGGCGACTTCCTGATCTCCGGCATTACCCTGAACCGCTTCTTCGCCCTGCACGTGGTGGCGCTGCCGATCGTGATCCTGGCGCTGGTGGTGCTGCACATCATCGCCCTGCACGAGGTCGGCTCCAACAACCCCGACGGCATCGACATCAAGAAGAAGAAGGACGAGACCGGCAAGCCGCTGGACGGCATTCCCTTCCACCCCTACTACTCGGTCAAGGACCTGTTCGGCGTCGCCGTCTTCCTGTTCGTGTTCAGCGTGGTGATCTTCTACTTCCCCGAGGGCGGCGGCTACTTCATCGAGAAGCCCAACTTCGAGCCGGCCAACCCGCTGAAGACGCCGGATCACATCGCGCCGGTGTGGTACTTCACGCCCTTCTACGCGATCCTGCGCGCCATCACCTTCTCGCTGTTCGGCCTCGACGCCAAGTTCCTCGGCGTGGTCTGCATGGGGGCGGCCATCGCGGTGCTCTTCGTGCTGCCCTGGCTCGATCGCAGCCCGGTGCGCTCCATGCGTTACAAGGGCTGGATCTCCAGGGTGATGCTGGCCCTGTTCGCCGTGAGCTTCGTCATCCTCGGCGTGCTGGGGGTGCTGCCGGTCACCGAGGGCCGGACGCTGCTGTCCCAGGTGTGTACCGTCATCTATTTCGCCTTCTTCCTGCTGATGCCGTTCTATACCCAGCTGGAGAAGACCAAACCCGTTCCGGAAAGGGTGACTGGCTAATGAAAAAGCAACTGTTCGCACTGCTCTTCGCGCTGGTGCCGATGGCCGGGTTTGCCGCCGGGGGCGGTGGCGTGCACCTGCAGGAGATGAATCCGGATCTCCATGACAAGGCGTCGCTGCAGAACGGGATGAAGCTCTTCGTCAACTACTGCATGGGCTGTCATTCCCTCGAGCACCAGCGCTTCGCGCGGGCCGCCGAGGACCTGGGGATCCCCCAGGACCTGGTCGAGGACAACCTGGTCTTCGCCGAGGAGCTCGGCTTCAACGACCAGATGCACAACGCCATGCGCAGCGAGGATGGCGAGAACTGGTTCGGTGCGCCGCCGCCCGACCTGACCCTCGAGGCCCGCCTGCGCGGGACCGACTGGGTCTACTCCTACCTGCTCAGCTTCTACCGGGACCCGTCGCGCCCCACCGGGGTGAACAACAAGGTCTTCCCGCTGGTGGCCATGCCCAACGTGCTGGAGCCGCTGCAGGGGGTGCAGGAGAAGGTCTGCGCGGCCTCCGATCGGCCGATGGAGGGCGCCGAGCTCGACCCGTTGACCGGCAAGTACCAGTCCTGCGAGACCCTGCAGGTCACCCAGCCGGGGCAGATGGAGCCCGAGGAGTTCGAGGAGGCGGTCTACGACCTGACCAACTTCCTCGCCTATGTCGGTGAGCCCTCCAAGCTTCAGGCCCAGGCGCTGGGTCCCAAGGTGCTGATCTTCATCTTCATCTTCGGGGTCATCGCCTACCTGCTCAAGCGCGAGTACTGGCGCGATATCCACTGATCCGTCCTCGACGGAGAGTGCGGGGGCGCATGGTGCGAGCCATGCGCCCCCTATGGTCTGTGCCCGGTCACGGGCAAGGTCACGGCGCCCCCGGGAGGGGGGTGTCGTGTTATCATCTCGGCACGAATTGATGCGAGGATTGTTTCATGGGTGTAGTGGCCAAGCGGTCGTCGATGATCTTCTACTCCGGAGGCGATGATCATTACAGTCATCGGGTGCGTATCGTGCTCGCCGAGAAGGGCGTGGCCGTAGACATCGTCGAGGTCACCGAGGAGAGCCACCCCGAGGAGCTCGCCGATCTCAACCCCTACAACAGCGTACCCACGCTGCTGGATCGCGACCTGGTGCTCTACGAGTCCAAGGTGATGATGGAATACCTGGACGAGCGGTTCCCGCATCCCCCGCTGTTGCCGGTGTATCCCGTGGCCCGTGCCCAGAGCCGGCTGTGGATGCATCGCATCGAGCGCGAGTGGTGCCCGCTGGTCGAGCAGATCCAGCAGGGGCCCAAGAAGGACGCCGACAAGGCGCGCAAGGAGCTCCGCGAGAGCCTGATCGGCATCTCGCCGATCTTCGAGGACATGCCGTTCTTCATGAGCGAGGAGTTCACCCTGGTCGACTGCTGCCTGGCGCCGATCCTCTGGCGCATGCCGGTGCTGGGCATCGAGTTGCCGGAAAAGCAGGTCAAGCCGCTGATGGGCTACATGGAGCGGGTCTTCGATCGCGAGGGCTTCAAGGCCGCGCTGAGCGAGGGCGAGCGCGAGATGCGCCCCTGATCATCCCTTAATGCAAGCCCCGGCGTGGTCGGGGCGCCAACCCAGGAGGGTCAATCGATGCAGTCGAGCCGTCCCTATATCGCCCGGGCCCTGTACCAGTGGTTGCTGGACAACGAGCTGACGCCCTACATCGTGGTCGATGCCGAGCAGGAGGGCGTCGAGGTGCCGCGGCAGTTCGTGCAGAACGGCCAGATCGTGCTCAACCTCGGCGTGACCGCGGTACGCGACCTGTCCCTGGAGAACGATGCCATCGTCTTCTCCGCCCGTTTCGGCGGGCAGCCGATGCAGGTGATGGTGCCCATGGAGGCGCTGATCGCGATCTATGCCCGCGAGAACGGAGTGGGCATGGTCTTCGGCCACGAGCCGGTCATGCCGGCTGCGGCCGAACCCGACGCGCCCGAGGCGGACACCGGTCCGGCGCTGTCCGGCGTCGAGGGGGCGGGCGGTGATGCCGACGAGGAGGGCGAGCGCGGCGAGGCCTCCAGGAAGGGGCGTCCCTCGCTGCGCGTCGTCAAGTGATCGGTGCCGGGCGCCCGCGGCGCCCAGTGCCTCGCCCCGAGCGAAACGGCAGGCCATCCGGCCTGCCGTTTTCGTTGGGTCGGCGACCGCGGTCGCCGGCGCTCAGTCCAGGTAGTCGAAGACCTTGACGATGCGCTGCATGCCGCCGGCGTTGGACACCGCCGAGACGATGCGGTCGGCCTCCGCGCGGCTGACGATCCCCATCAGGTAGACGCTGGCGTTCTCCGTCACGATGTGCAGTCGGCTGGCGTCGATGGCCTCGTTGGCGGCCAGCGCGGTGCGGACCTTGGTGTTGATCCAGGTGTCGCTGAGCCGCTGGCTGGCGGGCAGGTTGGCGGCGACGGTCAGCTCGTTATGGACCCGGCGCACGTTGCGCACCTGGCTCGCCACCTGTTCGGCCATGCTCTTGAGCTCCTGGCTGGGGACCTGGCCGGTCAGCAGCACCACGCCATTGAAGCTGTCGACGTTGATGCGGGCATCGCTCAGCCGGGCATCGGTGCGGCCGAGGTTGTGACCGATCTTGGTCTCGATGCTCTGGTCCTCGACCCGGGTGCCCAGGGTGCGCTCGCCATAGTTCTCCTGAATGGTGCCGGGAGTCGTGGCCGCGGTCATGGAGGTGCAGCCGGACACGGCCAGCATCAGGCCGAGGGACAGGGTAAACAGCAGGGACTTGTAGGACATGACATCACTCGCTTGCGCCGAAGAGTTGTTCGTCGATCAGGTCACACAGGCAGTGGATCACCAGCAGGTGCACCTCCTGGATGCGGGCGGTGGAGGTCGCCGGCACGCGGATCTCGCAGTCGTCCTGGCCCAGTAGCGAGGCCATGTTGCCGCCGTCGCGGCCGGTCAGGGCCACCACCGTCATCTCGCGGTCATGGGCGGCCTGGATGGCCTGGATGACGTTGCCGGAATTGCCGCTGGTGGAGATCGCCAGCAGGACGTCGCCGGGCTGGCCCAGGGCGCGCACCTGCTTCGAATAGACCTCGTTGTAGCTGTAGTCGTTGGCGATCGAGGTCAGCGTCGAGGTATCGGTGGTCAGCGCCAGGGCCGGCAGGCTGGGGCGTTCGCGTTCGAAGCGGTTGAGCAGCTCGGACGAGAAGTGCTGGCTGTCGCCGGCGCTGCCGCCGTTGCCGCAGGCCAGGATCTTCCCCTCGTTGACCAGGGCCTGCACCATCATCTGGCTGGCCACCTCGATGAAGGGCGGCAGCACCTCGCTGGCGTAGGTCTTGGTATCGATGCTGGCGTTGAAGTGATCGAGAATGCGCTGCTGGAAATCCATGTGATGTCCGGATCCTTTGCCGAGTTGGGGAAACCGATGCGCTCGGCATTTCCCTAGTACGCATCGAAGGCGTTGACCACCCATTCGAACTCGAGTTCGGGCGGCAGGCCGGTAACGGCCAGCACGTCGAAGCGGCAGGGACATGATAGCCGGTTGCGCTGGAGATAAAAACGCGCCGCCCGGATCAGGCGACGCTGCTTGGTGAGGGTGATGGTCTCGAGCGGGTGGCCATGGCGGGCGTCGGCGCGATGCCGTACCTCGACGAACACCAGGGTCTCGCCGTCGCGCATCACCAGGTCGAGCTCGCCGCCCTTGGCGTGCTGGTTGCTGGCCTCGAGGGCGAGGCCGCGGGCCACCAGCCAGTCGGCGGCGAGACGCTCGACCCGCGCCCCGCGGGCGCGGGCGTCAGCGGGCCCGGTCATCGCCCAGCAGCCGTGAGCCGAGCACCGGCTGGGGGACGCCTTCGACGAAACGGGCCCAGGGCAGGCTGCGGTGGATGCGGCCATCGTCCGCGGCGCTCAGGGTCCCGGTGGCGCCGAACAGCTCGCTGCCCGGGATGGCCTGGAGCTGCGGCAGGCGCCGGGCCAGCTCGTAGGCGTCCACGCCCATGGCCATCAGCCGGAACATCGCCGGATCCGATTCCTTGCGCAGCTGGCGGTAGCTCGCCAGGAAGGGCAGGGCGTCTTCCCCACCCGCGGCGGCGTCCGGGATCTGCCAGGGGATGTCGATGAACATCACGCCATTGAGGTCCTGGTCCAGGCGCGGCTGCGGGCGCCCCTCGTAGAGGTGGGAAGTGGCATACACCGGCAGGCCCCGCTCATAGGCGTAGTAGTCGATGGTCGGCGGCACCTGGCGGGCGTAGTCGGGCAGGGCGAGCAGGAAGAGCAGATCGGCCCGGTTCGCGCCCAGGGCGCGGCGCGTGCTCTCGGTGGCCGGCATGCCGGGGTTGTAGCGCACGGCGTTGGCGATGTCGCCGTCGCGGTCCCGCCAGGCCGTCGCGAAGGCCTCGCCGACCCGCCGGCCCCAGGCGTTGTCCGGCACCAGCAGCGAGGCCGTGCGGTGTCCGTCGAGACGGGCGCGGGCGGCCACCTGACGAGCCTCGTCCTCGGCGGAGAGACCGTACTGGAAGAGCCCCTCGGCGCCGTTGCGCTCGGCCTCGCCGTAGTTGAGCGCGAGCGTCGGCATGGGCATCCGGTCGCGGCGCTCGAGGGCGCTGACGGCTTCCTTGTCCAGGGGGCCCACCACCACCTGGGCGCCCCGGTTCCGGGCCTCCCGGTAGAGGGCGTCGAGATCCCCCCGGGCGGAGTCGAAGAACGTCAGCCGGGTGCCGCTGGCGCCGCCGTTCACGGCATTCAGGTGGTGGGCGCGCAGGCCCTCCTCGATGGCGTCGGCGACGCCGGCCAGGGGGCCGGACTCGGGCAGGAAGACCGCGATATGGCTGACGTCGCGCCCGCGCAGCTCGCGCAGGGCGAGGATATCCGCGGGCAGGCGGCGCGCGGCCGGGTGCTCGGGGTAGCGGCCCCGCCAGTCATCGAGGCGGGTGAAGAGGCGCTCGATGTCGCCGCTGTTGCCGCGCACCAGGTCGGCCAGTTCCAGCCAGGCGAGGGTCGCCTCGTCGGCCCCTTCGCGCAGCTCGGCGACGCCGCCGGGGGAGAGCCGCGAGAGTTGCTCCCAGATGGGGTCGTTGAGGTCCCGGCGATCGGTGGCCGCCTGCAGGCGCATCAGCACGCGCGCCGCGGCCTGGGGCTCGTCGACCCGGCCGAGGGCGCGGCCCTGGCGCTCGCGCAGAAGGTTGGCCGCCTCCCGGGGCAGCTCGGCCTCGTCGAGGAGTTGGGCGGCCTGGATCACCGCCCAGGGGTCGTCCTCGGTCTCGCCGAGGTCGGAGAGCAGCAGGGCCCAGCGGCGACGGGCCTCGGCCGGCAGGCGCGCGTCGTCGATGTCCTTGGCGACCTCCAGCGCCTGGGGGCGGCGTCCCTGGCGTGCTAGGATGTCCGCCGCCTCGAGTCGGGACAGGGCGGCCTGCTCGGGGGCCTGCTGCTCGGCCTGCTGGAGCAGCTGGTCCGGGTCGCCGGCGGGCGCGCGCTGGGTGATGCCGGGCTGCAGGGTGCAGCCGGCGATAAGCAGCGCCAGGAGCGCGGCGGCCAGGGGGCCGCGAGACGAGATCTTCATGAATCCTTCCTTGTCCTCATGTCCGGAATGCATCCCAGGGAGCCGAAATGTCAGACGCCGATGAAGGGGTATTGTACGTGGTCGCCACGCCGATTGGGAATCTGGATGACCTGAGCCCCCGGGCCGCCCGGGTGCTGGGCGAGGTTGCCTTGGTGGCCGCCGAGGACACCCGTCATACGGCCCGCCTGCTGCGCCACCTGGGTATCGCGCCGGCCATGCTCTCGCTGCACGAGCATAACGAGGCCGCCCGGGTCGACCGGCTCGATGCCCGGCTGGTCGCCGGCGAGGCCGTCGCCCTGGTCAGCGACGCCGGTACCCCGCTGATCAGCGACCCCGGCTTCGTGCTGGTGCGCGAGCTGAGGGCCCGGGGGCGGCGGGTCGTGCCGGTGCCCGGGGCCTGCGCCCTGGTGGCGGCGCTGTCTGCGGCCGGGCTGCCCACCGACCGCTTCCTGTTCAGCGGCTTCCTGCCCGCCAAGGGCGGCGCGCGACGGGCGCGTCTCGAGGCCCTGGCCGAGCGCGACGAGACCCTGGTGTTCTACGAGTCCCCGCACCGTATCCGCGACACCCTGGCCGATCTGGCCGTCACCCTCGGGGCGCGTCGGGTGGTGCTGGCCCGGGAGTTGACCAAGACCTTCGAGACCTTCCTGGAGGGCAGCGCCCATGCGCTGCTGGAGCGCCTCGCCGAGGACCCGGACCAGGCCCGCGGCGAGTTCGTGGTCATGGTGGCCGGGGCCGCGCCGCGCCAGGCCGGCGAGGCCGCGGCCATCGAGGCCGACACGCTGCTCGCGGCCCTGCTGGCCGAGGGCGTCGGGGTCAAGCAGGCCGCCGCGGTGGCGGCACGCATCCTGGGCGGCGCCAAGAAGGCCTGGTACGCGAGGGCCCAGGCGCTCAAGGACGGGGATTGAGAGGGGGGCGAGGCGCTGGTATGCTTGCCGCGGGAGTTGGCCAGACAGTCGCCGCTGTACCCGATCCCCGGATCGGGGCAGGGGAGGAAAGTCCGGGCTCCACAGGGCAGAGTGCCAGGTAACGCCTGGGCGGCGCGAGCCGACGGAAAGTGCAGCAGAGAGCAGACCGCCTACGCCTCCCCCCGGGAGGCCGGTAAGGGTGAAAGGGTGCGGTAAGAGCGCACCGCGCGCCTGGCAACAGTGCGTGGCACGGTAAACCCCACTCGGAGCAAGACCAAATAGGAACCCCATGGCGTGGCCCGCGTTGGGTTCGGGTAGGTTGCTTGAGGACGACGGTGACGTCGTCCCTAGAGGAATGACTGTCCTCGACAGAACCCGGCTTATCGGCCGACTCCCCCATCTTCTTAATTTTGCCGTCGCGCACGGTCCCTGCCAGCCGCCAACGAGAAGTGCATGTCGTCATCCGCTCCCGAACACCCCGTCCGCGGTTTTCGCCATGCCAGCGTGCTGCTCGATGGCGCCGTCGACGCCCTGGTCCATGATCCGGCCGGTGCCTACCTCGATGGCACCTTCGGGCGCGGGGGCCACTCCCGGGCGATCCTCGAGCGCCTGGCGCCCGAGGGGCGTCTGCTGGCCATCGATCGCGATCCCCAGGCCATCGCCGAGGCGGCGGCCGTCACCGATCCCCGCTTCGCCATCGAGCGGGGCGACTTCGCTCGCCTGGGGGACTTCGCCCGCCATCACGACCTCCACGGCCGGCTCGCCGGGGTGCTGCTCGATGTGGGGGTGTCCTCGCCCCAGCTGGATGACCCGGAGCGCGGGTTCAGCTTCCTGCGCGACGGCCCGCTCGACATGCGCATGGACCCGACCCGGGGCGAGAGCGCCGCGGCCTGGCTCGCCCGGGCCGACGAGGGCGAGATCGCTCGGGTCTTCAAGGCCTACGGCGAGGAACGCTTCGCCCGCCGGCTGGCGCGGGCCATCGTCGCGCGCCGCGGCGAGCGGCCCTTCACCCGCACCGCGGACCTCGCCGAGGTGATCAAGGCCGCCCATCCCGCCTGGGAAAAGGGCAAGCACCCGGCGACCCGGGCCTTCCAGGCGCTGCGCATCCAGGTCAACGGCGAGCTGGAGCAGCTCGACGCCGCCCTGGCGGCGGCCCTGGAGGCCCTGGCCCCGGGCGGGCACCTGGTGGTGATCAGCTTCCATTCCCTGGAGGATCGTCGCGTCAAGCGCTTCATCCGCGACCACGTGCGCGGCGATACCCACCTGCCGCGCGGCGTGCCGCTGCGCGATGACCAGATCCAGCGCCGCCTCGAGGCCCTGGGCAAGGCGCGCCGGCCCGGCGCGGCGGAGGTCGAGGCCAACCCCCGCGCCCGCAGCGCGGTGATGCGCGCGGCGCGCAAACGCTACTGAGGCTCGCCATGGCTCAGGGACGACACGCCTCCACCTCCGCCTTCGCCTGGCCGGTGCGCCTGCGACCCAGCCTGGCGCTGATCGGCAACGGCGTGCTGCTGGCGCTGTGCCTGGGCTCGGCGCTGGCGGTGATCGCCACCAGCCATCTCACCCGCGACCAGTATGCGCGTTTGCAGCAACTCGAGCGCGAGCACCAGCAGCTGCAGACCGAGTGGGGCCAACTGCTGCTCGAGGAGGGAGCCTGGTCATCCCCGGCCCGCATCGAGCGCCTGGCCACCCAGCGCCTGGAGATGCGCCTGCCGGAGATCGACGAAGTGGAGGTGATCCGGCCATGAGCCAGTCCCCGCGCCCGGCCGTGTCCCCGCGCAAGCCGCCGCCCATGGCGCCCATGGGCAAGGCCCGCTACCGGGTGATGATGACCCTGGTGCTGGTCGGCCTGGCGCTGCTGGCCGGGCGCATCGTCGACCTGCATGTCTTCGACCGCTCCTTCCTGCAGGGGCAGGGCGATGCCCGCACCCTGCGCGTCGATGCGATCCCCGCCCACCGCGGCATGATCACCGACCGTCACGGCGAGCCGCTGGCGATTTCCACCCCGGTGGTGACGCTGTGGGCGAATCCCCAGGACCTGCCCGATGACGGCATCCAGCGCCTGCAGCTGGCACGGGCCCTGGGCCAGGACCTCGACGCCCTGAATGCGCGCATCGAACGCTATGCCGATCGCGAGTTCATGTACTTGCGCCGTCGCATGACCCCCGAGGCCGCCCAGCGGGTGCTCGACCTGCGCGTCCCCGGCGTGCACAAGCGAGCCGAGTACAAGCGCTACTACCCGGCCGGCGAGGTGATCGCCCAGTTGATCGGGGTGACCAATATCGACGACCAGGGCCAGGAGGGCCTCGAGCTGGCCTATCAGCCCTACCTGGCCGGGGTGCCCGGCCGGCGACGCGTGGTCAAGGACCGCCGGGGGCGGCTGGTCCGGGACCTCGAGGTGCTGCGCGAGGCCGAACCCGGCGGCGACCTGACGCTGTCCATCGATCAGCGCCTGCAGTACATGGCCTACCGCGAGCTCAAGGCGGCAGTGGGCGAGAACGACGCCGACGGCGGGATGCTGGTGATGCTCGACGCCCGGACCGGCGAGGTGCTGGCCATGGCCAACCAACCCTCCTATAACCCCAACAACCGCGCCGGCCTCGACCCCAAGGGCCTGCGCAACCGGGCCATCGTCGATGTCTACGAGCCCGGTTCGGTGATGAAGCCGCTGGCCATGTCGGCGCTACTCGAGACCGGCAAGTTCCCGCCCGACACCGTGGTGGACACCTCGCCGGGCTGGATGGTCATCGACCGCTACACCATCAAGGACATCCGCAACTACGGCGAGCTGAGCCTGGCCGGGATCCTCGAGAAGTCCTCCAACATCGGCATGTCCAAGCTGACCCTGCAGCTCGACGACCCGGTGGTGCCCGAGCGCTACCGGGCGCTGGGCCTCGCCAGTGCGCCGGGCACCGGCTTCCCGGGCGAGGCCAGTGGCAGCGTGCCGTCGCCGGGGGTCTGGTCCAGCAGCCAGTGGGCGGCGCTGTCCTACGGCTATGGCCTGTCGGTCTCGGCGCTGCAGCTGGCCAGCGCCTATACCGCCATCGCCAACCATGGCGAGCGCCTGCCCCCCTCGCTGCTGCGGCTCGACGAGCCGCCGGCCGGGCAGCCGGTGGTCGAGCCGGCGGTCGCCGACCGCGTGCTGGGCATGATGGACCAGGTGGTGGCGCCGGGGACGGGCGCCCGGCGCGGCCTGGTGCCCGGCTACAGCGTGGCCGGCAAGACCGGGACGGTGCGCAAGACCGGCGGCACGGGCTACGAGGAAGATGCCTACCGCTCGCTGTTCGTGGGCATCGCGCCGGTGTCCGATCCGCGCCTGATCACCGTGGTGATGATCGATCATCCCCGGGGGGATGCCTATTACGGCGGGGCCGTGGCGGCACCGGTGTTCTCCCGAGTGGCCGGCAACGCCCTGCGGATACTCGATGTGCCGCCCGATCGGGTGGCGGGCGACCGGGAGTCGGCCGACGATGCGACCTGAGCCCTTCCTTCCCCCCCGTGACGAGAGACGCCCATGGACCTGACTGCCACCCGCCTGATCGCCGAGCTGAGCCGATTCTGGCCGGGCCATCGGACGGTCCTGGCCGACCTCGAGCTGCCCGCGCGGCTGTCGTTGTGCCTGGATAGCCGGGCCCTGGCGCCGGGCGATGTCTTCCTGGCGGTGCCGGGCGTGGCGGCCGATGGCCGTGACTTCGTGCCCGCCGCCCTGGCGGCGGGGGCCGCCCTGGTACTGGCCCATGACGATGGCACCGACGCCGGCACGGCGGCCGATGATCCCCGGGTGCTGTGGCTGCCGCACCTGCGCCAGCGGCTCGGCGAACTCGGCGGGGCCCTCTTCGCCGTCCCCGAGGCCCTGGAGCTGATCGGCGTCACCGGCACCAACGGCAAGAGCTCGGTGACCCACTATATCGCCGCCCTCAGCCGGGCCCTGGGCCGCGATGCCGGCATGGTCGGCACCCTCGGGCACGGTCGCCCGGGGGCACTGCACCCGGGGACGCTGACCACGCCGGGGCCCCTGGCGCTGCAGGCCGCCCTCGGCGAGCTGGCCGGCGAAGACATCACCCGGGTGGCCATGGAGGTCTCGTCCCATGCGCTGGAGCAGGGGCGTCTCGACGGCTGCCGACTCCAGGCCGCCGTCTTCACCAACCTGAGCCGTGACCATCTCGACTATCACGGCAGCATGGCCGCCTATGCGGCGGCCAAGGCACGGCTCTTCCGCCGCCCGGAGCTGGCCCTGGCGGTGGTCAACGCCGACGACCCCCTGGCACGGCTGATGCTGGCCGGCCTGGCCGAGGACGTGCGCGTGCTGGCGGTGGGCGAGGATGAGGCCGTCACCCTGCGGGTGATGGACTGGATCCCGCATGCCGAAGGCCAGCGCGCGTTGATTGCCACCCCCGAGGGCGAACGGGTGCTGACGCTGCCCTTGATGGGGCGCTTCACCCTCACCAATGTGCTGCTCGCCATGGCCACCCTCTACGGCCTCGGCGCCGATCTCGAGGCGCTGTTCGCCGCCGCCGCCGAGCTCGGCCCGGTGCCCGGTCGCATGCAGGCGCTGGCCGCCGGGACGGGCCCCACGGTAGTCATCGACTATGCCCATACCCCCGACGCCCTGGAGAATGCCCTGGCGGCGCTGCGGGCCCACCTGCCCGGCAGCGGACACCTGTGGTGCCTGTTCGGCTGCGGCGGGGATCGCGACCGTGGCAAGCGGCCGCTGATGGCCGCCGCCGCCGAGCGCCATGCCGACCGCCTGGTGGTCACCGACGACAATCCCCGCAGCGAGTCGCCGGGGGCGATTCGCGGAGAGATCCTCGACGGCCTCTCGGCGGAGGCGCGCGGTGCCGCCCGGGCGCGCGACGGGCGTGCGGCGGCGATCCGCGAGGCGATCCGCGAGGCCGCCGACGAGGACGTCATCCTGATCGCCGGCAAGGGGCACGAGGCCTACCAGGAGATCGCCGGCGTGCGCCATGCCTTCTCGGATCTCGCCGAGGCCGAGGCCGCCCTGGCGGCGCGGGTCACGGGGGGCGACCCATGAGCGGCGTCGGTCTGGCCTCGCTGGCCGAGGTCGCGCGAGCCCTCGGCCTGGCGCCGCCCGCCGAGGACGTCCCGCTGACCGGGATCGTCACCGATACCCGCCGCCTGGCACCGGGGGCGCTGTTCGTGGCGCTCGCCGGCGAACGCTTCGATGCCCATGACTTCCTCGCCCAGGCGCGCGAGGCCGGTGCCGTGGCGGCGCTGGTCGAGCGGCGCCTCGACGATCCCCTGCCGCAGCTCGAGGTGGCCGACACCCGGCTGGCGCTGGGCCTGCTGGGACGCGCACGCCGCCGTGCCTGGGGCGGTTCCCTGGTGGCCGTCACCGGCAACAGCGGCAAGACCACGGTCAAGCAGATGCTGGCCACGCTGCTCGCCCGTCGCGGCGAGACCCTGGCCACCCGCGGCAACCTCAACAACGATATCGGTGCGCCCCTGACGCTGCTCGAGCTGTCTCACGACCACCGCCAGGCGGTGGTCGAACTGGGCGCCAACCATCTGGGCGAGATCGCCTGGACGGCGAGCCTGGCCGAGCCCCGGGTGGCGGTCATCACCAACGTTACCGGCGCCCATGTCGGCGAGTTCGGAAGCCCCGGCCGGATCGCCCAGGCCAAGGCGGAGATCCTGGTGTCGCTGCCCGGTGACGGGGTGGCGGTGCTCAACCGCGACGACCGCTACTTCGCCAGCTGGGCGAGTCTCGCCGCCCCACGGGACGTGCTGGACTTCTCGGTGGAGGGGCCGGCGCGTCTGCGTGCCGAGACACTGGTCTGCGATGCCCTCGGGCGCTATGCTTTCACGCTGTTTTGCGACGATCGCGAACTGGGACGCGTTCAACTGGCCCTGCTCGGCCGTCACAACGTCGCCAACGCCCTGGCCGCCGCCGGTGCGGCGCTGGCCATGGGCCTGGACGAGGCGGATGTCCTGGCCGGCCTCGAAGCCGTCACGCCGATGCCGGGGCGGCTCAGCGTGGTGGCCGGCATCAAGTCCTCGCGGCTGCTGGACGATACCTATAATGCCAATCCCGGGGCGGTGAAGGCCGCCCTCGACCTGCTGGTCACGCTGCCCGGACCGCGCTGGTGCCTGCTGGGGGCCATGGGGGAGCTGGGCGAGGCCTCCGACCGGTTGCATGACGAGGTCGGGCGATACGCAAGAGAACAGGGAATCGACTTTCTCGGCACCCTCGGCGAGGCGGCGCGGCCGGCCAGCCGCGCTTTCGGCGAGGCGGGTTGCCATTTCGACGATCGGGAGGCGCTGACGCGCCACGTCCTCCATCATCTGCCGCCGGGGGCCAGCGTGCTGGTCAAGGGCTCGCGCAGTGCCGGCATGGAAGCCGTGGTGTCGGCGCTGTGTCCGGATGCATCAAGGTAACGCACTACATGCTGCTTTTTCTGGCTGAACTGCTGGCGCAATTCCAGAGCGCCTTCAACGTCTTCAACTATCTGACCCTGCGCATGATCCTGGGCACCCTGACGGCCCTGGTGCTGTGCCTGTGGCTCGGCCCGGTGGTGATCCGCCGGCTGGTGGAACGCCAGATCGGCCAGGCCGTGCGCGACGATGGTCCCCAGTCGCATCTCTCCAAGGCCGGCACCCCGACCATGGGCGGCGCCATGATCCTGATGGCCATCGCCGTCAGCACCCTGTTGTGGGGGGATCTGCGCAACCACTACGTCTGGGTGGTGCTGGCCGTGACCCTGGGCTTCGGCGCCATCGGCTGGGTCGACGACTACCGCAAGGTGGTGGAGAAGAACCCCCGGGGGCTACCGGCCCGCTGGAAGTACTTCTGGCAGTCGGTGATCGGCCTGGCCGCCGCGGCCATCCTCTACGTCACCGCCGCCTCGCCGGTGGAGACCAGCCTGATCGTGCCGCTGTTCAAGGAATTCGTGCTGCCGCTCGGGGTGTTCTACGTCGTGCTCACCTACCTGGTGATCGTCGGCAGCTCCAACGCCGTGAACCTCACCGACGGCCTCGACGGCCTGGCGATCATGCCCACCGTGCTGGTGGCCATGGGCCTGGCGGTGTTCGCCTATGCCAGCGGCAATGTGGTCTTCGCCGACTACCTGCAGATCCCGATGATCCCGGGCGCCGGCGAGCTGGCCGTGTTCTGTGCGACGATCGCCGGCGCCGGGCTCGGCTTCCTGTGGTTCAACACCTATCCGGCCCAGGTCTTCATGGGCGACGTGGGGGCCCTGGCCCTGGGCGCCGCCCTCGGCGTGGTGGCGGTGATCGTGCGCCAGGAGATCGTGCTGTTCATCATGGGCGGCATCTTCGTCATGGAGACCGTCTCGGTGATCCTCCAGGTGGGCTCCTACAAGCTGACCGGGCGACGCATCTTCCGCATGGCCCCGTTGCATCACCACTACGAACTCAAGGGCTGGCCGGAACCGCGGGTCATCGTGCGCTTCTGGATCATCACCGTGGTGCTGGTGTTGCTGGGGCTCGCCACCCTCAAGATCCGTTGACGCTCCCGAGGAGCCCGACATTCGCCGTCCACGCGAGGAGCCGCTGATGGTCAAGGTGCCCAAGGGAATGACGCTGGTGGTCGGGCTCGGCGTGTCCGGCCGGGCCATCTGTCGTCACCTGCAACGCCTGGGGCGTCCCTTCATGGTCGTCGACACCCGGGCCGAGCCGCCCGGCCTCGAGGCCTTTCGCGACGCCCATCCGGGGGTCGCGGTGCACTGCGGGCCGCTCACCGACCTCGACATGGGTGCGACCCGGGAGGTGGTGGTGAGTCCCGGCGTCGATCCCCGCTCGCCGGGCCTCGCCGACCTGGCCGGCCACCGCGGGCCGCAGGGCGAGCCCCTGGTGGTGGGGGAGATGGCGCTGTTCGTGCGGGCCTGCCGGGTCCCCATCGCCGCCATCACCGGGGCCAACGCCAAGTCCACGGTGACCACCCTGCTCGGCGAGATGGCGGTCGAGGCCGGCCGTCGGGTGGCGGTGGGCGGCAACCTCGGCACCCCGGCGCTGGACCTGCTCGCCGAGCGGCCCGATGCCGAGCTGTACGTGCTCGAGCTGTCGAGCTTCCAGCTCGAGACCACGCCCTGTCTCGGCGCCGACACCGCCGCCTTCCTCAATCTCTCCGAGGACCACCTGGACCGCCATGGCGACCTGGCCGGCTACCGGGCCGCCAAGCTGGGCATCTTCCGGGGAGCCCGCCATGGCGTGGTCAATGCCGAGGAGCCCGACACCTGGCCGGCCGTGCCGCTGCCGGCGCTGGACCGCTTCACCACCCGCCCGCCCGAGGCGGGGGAGTGGGGCATCGGCGAGCATGATGATGGCACGGGGCCCCGGCCCTGGCTGATGCATGGCGACGCGCCCCTGATGCCTGCCGAGGCGGTACGCCTGCCCGGTCGGCACAACCAGGCCAATGCCCTGGCGGCCCTGGCCATGGGGCATCGCCTGGGGTTTCCGCTCGCCGCCATGTGCCGGGTGCTGGAACGCTTCCCGGGCCTGCCCCATCGCGGCGAGCTGGTGGCCGAGATCGGCGGGGTGCGCTGGATCAACGACTCCAAGGGCACCAACGTGGGGGCGACCCTGGCCGCCATTGCCGGCCTGGGGCCGACCCTGGCGGGCCGGCTGATCCTGTTGGCCGGCGGGGTCGGCAAGGGGGCCGACTTCACCCCCCTGGCCGCGCCGCTGGCCCGCTATGGTCGCGAGGCGATCCTCTTCGGGCGTGACGCGGATAAACTGGAAGCCGCTCTCGCGGGCGGCTTGCCCCTGCAGCGCGTCGAGGACCTGGGGGCGGCCATGGAGCGGGCCGCGGAGATCGCCGAGCCGGGGGATTGCGTGCTGCTGTCGCCGGCCTGTGCCAGTCTCGACCAGTTCCGCGACTATCAGGCGCGGGGGGAGGCCTTCCGCGGCACCGTGCAGCGCCTGGCCGGGGAGGGCACGCCATGAGTCGCCTGTCCCGGCTGCGCGCCCGGCTGTCCACCGCCGAGCAGCCCTTCGATGGCTGGCTGGTGCTCGCGGCGCTGGCGCTGCTGCTGCTCGGCTGGGTGATGGTCACCTCGGCCTCCACCGAGGTGGCCTCCAGCCTCACCGGCAACGCCTGGTACTTCAGCCTGCGCCACGGCACCTTCCTGCTGGTGTCGCTGGTCGTTGCCGCCCTGGCGCTGCGGGTGCCCCTGGGCTGGTGGAAGGCCAACGGGCCCCTGTTGCTGCTGGTGGGCATGGTGCTGCTGGCGCTGGTGCTGGTGGTCGGCCGCGAGGTCAACGGCAGCCGCCGCTGGCTGTCGCTGCCCGGCGTGCCCTTCAACCTGCAGGCCTCGGAAATCGCCAAGCTGTGCCTGATCACCTACCTGGCCGGCTACCTCGAGCGCTTCCTGCCCCAGGTTCGCCGGGAGTGGGGCGCCTTCCTGCGGCCGCTGGCGGTGATGGCGGTGATGGGTGGGCTGCTGATCCTGGAGCCGGACTACGGGGCGGTGGTGGTGATGACCGGCTGCGTGATGGGCATGCTGCTGATGGCGGGGGCGCCCTGGGGGCGCTTCCTGCTGCTGATGCTGCTGGTGGCGGCCCTCGGCGCCATCGCCGCCATCGCCGAGCCCTACCGCATGGCGCGCCTGACCAGCTTCGCCGACCCCTGGGCCGACCAGTTCGCCAGCGGCTACCAGCTGACCCAGGCGCTGATCGCCTTCGGCAGAGGGCACTGGCTGGGGATGGGGCTCGGCAACAGCGTGCAGAAGCTGTTCTACCTGCCCGAGGCCCACACCGACTTCGTGTTCGCCGTGCTCGCCGAGGAGCTGGGCCTGGTCGGTGCCGTCGTGGTGGTGGGGCTGTTCGCCCTGCTGGTGTGGCGGGCCATGGCGGTGGGGCGGCGGGCCGAGCTGGCCAGGCTGCCGTTTGCCGCCTACGTCAGCTACGGCATCGCCCTGGTGATCGGCGCCCAGGCCTTCATCAACATCGCCGTCAGTACCGGCATGCTGCCTACCAAGGGGCTGACGCTGCCGCTGCTCAGCTACGGTGGCTCGAGCCTGGTGGTCAGCTGCGTGATGATGGCGATCCTGCTGCGGGCGGATATCGAGACCCGACAGGCGCAGCGTCGTGCCCGGCCCACGGCTAGCCGGGTGGCGCCGGCCGGCAAGCCACAAGGAAGCGGATCATGAGTCGACGCGGGGGCCGCCGTGCCCTGATCATGGCCGGTGGCACCGGCGGCCACGTCATTCCCGCCCTGTCGCTGGCCCGGTCGCTGACGGCGGCCGGGGTCGAGGTGGCGTGGCTGGGCAGCCCCCGGGGCATCGAGAATCGCCTGGTGCCGGCCGCCGGCATCCCCCTGCACCATGTCGCGGTGAGCGGCCTGCGTGGCAACGGCCTGGTCGGCTGGCTGCTGGCGCCCTGGCGGCTGGCCCGGGCGGTGGGGCAGGCCGCCCGGGTGATCCGCGACGTCGACCCGCAACTGGTGGTGGGGCTGGGGGGCTTCGCCAGCGGCCCCGGCGGCCTGGCCGCCTGGCTCAAGCGGCGACCGCTGGTGATCCACGAGCAGAACGCCGTGGCCGGCCTGACCAACCGCGCCCTGGCACGCCTGGCGTGTCGTGTCTATGCGGCCTTTCCCCAGGCCTTCCCGGGCCGGGCCGAGGTGGTCGGCAACCCGGTGCGCAGCGAGATCGCCGTTCTGGGCGAGTCGCCGCGGCCGGCCGCCACCATGCGCGAGCGCCCCTTGCGCCTGCTGGTGGTGGGGGGCTCCCTCGGCGCCCTGGCCCTGAACCAGCGGCTGCCCGAGGCCCTGGCGCGATTGCCGGCGGCGAGCCGTCCCGAGGTGCACCACCAGGCCGGCCGCGACAAGGACGCGGCGACCCGGGAAGCCTACGAGCAGCAAGGCGTCGAAGCGGACGTCACGGCCTTTATCGACGACATGGCGGCGGCCTACGACTGGGCCGACCTGGTGGTCTGCCGCGCCGGGGCGCTGACCGTGGCCGAACTGGCGGCGGCGGCCAAGCCGGCGCTCTTCGTGCCCTTCCCCCATGCGGTGGATGACCACCAGACCGCCAATGCCGCGGCCCTGGTGGAGGAGGGCGCCGCCGCCCTGATGCCGCAGAACGAGATGAGCGCAGCGGCGCTGGCCGATCGCCTGGCGACGCTGCTCGACCCCGAAGCCCTTGCCACCATGGCGGCGCAGGCACGACGCTGTGCCCATCTCGACGCCGTCGAGCGCCTGGTGGCCGGTTGCATGGAGACAGCTTTTGAGTGACGAGACCCTCGGGCCGGTTCCCGGCCAAGCCACGCCCCCGCGTCCCGGCCTCGGGCTGGGCATGCGCCGCATCCGTCGCATCCACTTCGTCGGCATCGGCGGCGCCGGGATGTGCGGCATCGCCGAGGTGCTGGCCAACCAGGGCTACACCGTCAGCGGCAGCGACCTGAAGGTCTCGCCGGTGGTGGCCCGGCTGGAGCGGTGCGGCATCGGCGTGGCCATCGGTCATGCGGCGGAGAATGCCCGCGACGCCGACGTGGTGGTGGTCTCCACCGCCGTGGACGAGACCAACCCCGAGATCCGCTGGGCCCACGAGCATCGCGTGCCGGTGGTGCGTCGCGCCGAGATGCTCGCCGAGCTGATGCGCTTCCGCCACGGCATCGCCGTGGCCGGCACCCATGGCAAGACCACCACCACCAGCCTGACCGCCACCCTGCTCGGCGAGGGCGGCCTGGACCCCACCTTCGTGATCGGTGGCCGGCTGACCAGTGCCGGCACCAATGCCCGCCTGGGGGAGGGGGAGTACCTGGTGGCCGAGGCCGACGAGTCGGATGCCTCCTTCCTGCACCTGCAGCCGATGGTGGCCATCGTCACCAACATCGATGCCGATCACATGGCCACCTACGGCGGTGACTTCGAGCGCCTGAAGGGCACCTTCATCGAGTTCCTGCACAACCTGCCGTTCTATGGCCTGGCGGTGCTGTGCATCGATGACGCCAATGTTCGTGGGCTGATCGAGCGGGTCAACCGCCAGTTCGTCACCTACGGCTTCAGCGCCGATGCCGACTACCGGCTCGAGGACTTCGTCCAGCAGGCCGGCGAGGTGCGCTTCACCGTCCGGCGTCCCGATGGCCTGGCGCCGCTCGAGGTGCGCCTGGCGATGCCGGGGCGCCACAACGCCCTCAATGCCCTGGCCGCCATCGCCGTGGCCAGCGACGCCGGCGTCGACGACCAGGCCATCCTGCGCGGCCTGGCCGGCTTCGCCGGGGTCGGCCGCCGCTTCCAGGTGCATGGGCAGTTCCCGGCCCCGGCCGAGGCGGGCGAGGTCATGCTGGTCGACGACTACGGCCACCATCCCCGGGAGGTCGAGATGGTGATCAAGGCCGTCCGCGACGGCTGGCCAGAGCGACGCCTGGTGATGGTCTACCAGCCCCATCGCTATTCGCGCACCCGCGACCTCTACGAGGACTTCGTGCGAGTGCTGGCCGGGGTCGACACCCTGCTGCTGCTGGATGTCTACAGTGCCGGCGAGGCGCCGGTGCCCGGGGCCGACGGCCGGACCCTGGCCGGCTCGATCCGCCAGCGCGGCGAGGTCGACCCGATCTTCGTGCAGGACAAGAGCGAACTGCCGGGGCTGCTGGCCAGGGTGCTGCGTCCCGGTGATATCCTGATCACCCAGGGCGCCGGCGACGTGGGGGGGATCGCCCAGCGACTGGCCGATGCTCGACTGGATCTCGACGAGGTGGCGCTATGACGGCGGACAGGACCGGCCAGGGCCGGGTGGTGGTGCTCTACGGCGGCGACTCCGCCGAGCGGGAGGTCTCGTTGAAGAGCGGGGCCGCGGTCATCGCCGCCCTGGAGCGTGCCGGGGTGGCCCCCATCGGCTTCGACCCGGCCGAGCAGGGCGGCCTGTCCGGCCTGGAAGCCCTCAGGCCGGACAGGGTCTTTATCGCCCTGCATGGCCGAGGCGGCGAGGACGGTACCCTCCAGGGGGCGCTGGAACTGCTGGACATCCCCTATACCGGCAGCGGCGTGCTGGCCTCGGCGCTGGGCATGGACAAGCAGCGCACCAAGCTGGTCTGGCAGGCGCTGGGCCTGCCCACCCCGGAGAGCGTGATGCTCGGCCCCGATGCCGACTGGGCGGCGGTGGTGGAGCGGCTCGGCCTGCCGCTGATCGTCAAGCCGGTCCACGAGGGCTCGACGCTCGGCATCACCATCGTCGACAGTCCCGAGGCCCTGGCGGCCGCCTACCGCGACGCCGTGCGCTTCGATGCCCGGGTGATGGCCGAGCGCTTCATTCGCGGCGAGGAATACACGGTGTCGTTGCTCGGCGACAGCGTGCTGCCGGCGATTCGCGTGGAAGTGCCCAGCGGCTTCTACGACTACGAGGCCAAATACCTCTCCGACGAGACCCTCTACCACTTGCCCTGCGGACTGGCCGAGGACGAGGAGCATCGCCTGGCGTCGCTGTGCCGGGAGGCCTTCGAGGCCATCGGCTGCAGCGGCTGGGGGCGGGTCGACGTCATGCGCGACGCCCAGGGGCGCTTCTGGCTGCTCGAGGTCAATACCGTGCCCGGCATGACCGACCATAGCCTGGTGCCTCAGGCGGCGGCCCACGCCGGCCTCGATTTCGATGCGCTGGTGATGCGTATCCTCGACACCGCCGGGCGGGACTAGTCCATGGCGCGTCGCGGAACCCTGCTCGGCGTATTGCTGCTGGCGCTGCTGGTCGGCGCCGGTGGCCGGGCCCTGTGGCTGTGGCTGGATCGTCCCATCGAGCGGGTCTCGATCCGCGGCGAGCTGCATCATGCCGGGGCCGACTACCTGCGCAGCCGGCTCGCGCCCCTCGTCCAGGGCCGGACCTGGTTGTCGGTGGACCTGGGCGAGCTGCGCGAGCGGGCACGGGACATCGGCTGGCTGAGCGAGGTCCGCATCCGTCGCGAGTGGCCCGATGCGCTGGTCTTCGAGCTGGTCGAGCAGGTGCCCGTGGCGCGCTGGAACGACGACCGGCTGCTCAATGCGGCCGGCGAGCCCTTCGACCACGCGCCCCTTGAGGTGCCCGACGAGCTGCCCGAGCTCTCGGGGCCGGCGAACAGTGGCGCCGAGGTGCTGGCCTATCACGACGCTCTGGCGGCGCGGCTCGCGCCCCGGGGGCTGTTTCTGCGTCAGGTGCGGCTCGAGGCGCGCGGCGCCTGGCGGTTCCAACTGGAGGGCGGGCTCTGGGTGATGCTCGGGCGCAATCACCGGGAGGAGCGGCTGGCGCGTTTCCTGGCGGCCTGGGAGCGGGAACTCGCCGACACGGCGTCGCATATCCGCTACATCGATCTGCGTTATCCCAATGGCGTGGCCGTGGCCTGGCATGGACAAACCGAACCCGTGGACGATGCCACTACCGATCAAGGCTGAATGGCACTTCAGGGTGAATTGCCCGGTTCCCGGGGCACCAGGGTGTTCCTTTCGGAAGAAAATCGCCGTATCGTGACGGGGGTTTCTTCCCATGGGCTGGTGGATCACGGTGAGTTGTTCCTATAATTGGCCCAGGTTTTATTCGTTTCAAACATGCATTTCCCCTAGCGGGTCCGGCTCGAGGAGATTTCCCGGCTCATGTCAGGTCCATCCAATGCGTCCAATATGGTAGTCGGGCTGGATATCGGAACATCCAAGGTCGTGGCGATCGTGGGGCAACCCACCGACGATGGCGGCATTGAAATTGCCGGTATCGGCTCCCATCCCTCCCGCGGGATGAAGAAAGGGGTGGTGATCAATATCGAGTCCACGGTGCAATCGATCCAGCGTGCCGTGGAGGAAGCGGAACTCATGGCGGGCTGCGATATCCACTCCGTCTATGTGGGCATCGCCGGCAGCCATATCAGCTCGATGAATTCCGATGGCGTGGTCGCCATCAAGGAGCGCGAGGTCGCTTCCTCCGATATCGACCGGGTCATCGATTCCGCCCGCGCGCGGGCCATCTCCGAGGGGCAGCGGGTCCTGCATGTGCTGCCCCAGGAGTTTGCCATCGACACCCAGGGCGGCATCCGCGAGCCGCTGGGCATGTCCGGGGTGCGCCTGGAGGCCAGGGTCCACCTGGTGACGGCCGCCCTCAATGCGGTGCAGAACATCGAGAAGTGCGTGCGGCGCTGTGGTCTCGAGGTGGATGCCATCATCCTCGAGCAGTTGGCCTCCAGCCATGCCGTGCTCACCGAGGACGAGCGCGAGCTTGGCGTGTGCATGGTCGACATCGGCGGCGGTACCACCGATATCGCGGTCTTCACCGAGGGCGCCATTCGCCACACCGCGGTGATTCCCATCGCCGGTGACCAGGTCACCAACGACATCGCCATGGCGCTGCGCACGCCCACGCAGCATGCCGAGGAGATCAAGGTCAAGTACGCCTGTGCGCTTACCCAGCTGGCTTCCAGCGACGAGATGATCAAGGTGCCCAGTGTCGGTGACCGGCCGGCCCGGGACCTGTCCCGCCAGTCGCTGGCCGAGGTGGTCGAACCACGCTACGAGGAACTTTTTACCCTGGTGCGTGACGAACTGCGGCGCAGCGGCTACGAGGATCTGGTGGCGGCCGGCGTAGTGCTGACCGGTGGCACGGCACGCATGGAAGGCGTCGTCGAGCTGGCCGAGGAGATCTTTCACATGCCGGTGCGAATCGCCTGTCCACAGAACGTGCGGGGGCTCGCCGATGTGGTGCGCAACCCGATTTATTCGACGGGAGTCGGTTTGCTACATTACGCTCTACGGGAGGCCCGTCAGGGGCATGGCCATCAGGGCACACAGGGGCAGGGTAGTAGCATCTCGGCGCAACCGAGACGTGGCGACGTCTCCCGGCGCAGGCCAGAGGAAGGGATTCCGGCGCTGGTAAGGCTTAAAGGCTGGTTCAAAGGAAATTTCTGACAGGGCCGCGCACGCGGTCCAGGAGACGGGGCTAATGTTCGAACTTGTAGATAGCGCACCCTCTAGCAGTGCGGTCATCAAGGTCATCGGTGTCGGTGGTGGTGGCGGGAATGCCGTCAATCACATGGTCGAGAGCAGCATCGAGGGCGTGGAATTCATCTGCGCCAACACCGATGCCCAGGCGCTGAAGCGGGTGGCGGCCAAGACCGTTCTCCAGCTCGGTAGCGAGATCACCAAGGGGCTCGGCGCCGGTGCCAACCCCGACGTGGGACGCCAGGCGGCCATGGAGGACCGCGAGCGCATCGCCGAACTGCTCGGCGGTGCCGACATGGTGTTCATCACCGCGGGCATGGGCGGGGGGACCGGCACCGGCGGTGCGCCGGTGGTGGCCCAGGTCGCCAAGGAGCTCGGCATCCTGACCGTGGCGGTGGTCACGCGTCCCTTCCCCTTCGAGGGACCCAAGCGGATGCGGGCCGCCGAGGAGGGCATGAAGGAGCTCTCCGAGCATGTCGACTCGCTGATCACCATCCCCAACGAGAAGCTGCTGTCGGTGCTGGGCAAGAGCGCCAGCCTGCTGACGGCCTTCAGCGCCGCCAACGACGTGCTGCTGGGCGCCGTCCAGGGCATCGCCGAGCTGATCACCAGCCCCGGCATCATCAACGTCGACTTCGCCGACGTGCGCACCGTGATGTCCGAGATGGGCATGGCGATGATGGGCACCGGCGGCGCCACCGGCGAGAATCGGGCCCGCGAGGCCGCCGAGAAGGCGATCAGAAGCCCGCTGCTCGAGGATATCGACCTGCACGGTGCGCGCGGCATCCTGGTCAACATCACCGCCGGTCCCGACCTGTCGATCGGGGAGTTCAACGACGTGGGTGCCACGGTCCAGGAGTTCGCCTCCCAGGACGCCACCATCGTCGTCGGGACCTCCATCGACATGGAGATGACCGACGAGCTGCGGGTCACCGTGGTGGCCGCCGGCCTCGAGGGGCAGCGTCAGGCCAAGGCGGCGAGCCAGGCCACGCGCCGTGCCGATGCCGGCGGGGACTATCGCCAGCGTCAGTCCGCCGCTGCCGGCCGGCCCCAGGCCTCGGTCAATCGCGCCGCGGCGGCCGCACCCAAGGCGGAGTCCCAGGACACCCCGCGTCCCCAGGCGGAGCCGCGCAAGTCCCAGGAGCTGGACGACTACCTGGATATTCCGGCGTTCCTGCGGCGTCAGGCCGATTGAGTGGCGCTATCGCAAGCATAGGCAGCCCGAGGGGATGGAAGTTTTGTTGAAACACTCGTTCGGTGTTATAGTGAACGGTGTTTGATAACCAACGACTGCCTGGCGACTGCCCATGATCAGACAACGCACTCTCAAGAACGTCATTCGCGCGACCGGCGTCGGCCTGCATTCCGGCAAGAAGGTCTACCTGACCCTGCGGCCGGCCCCGGTCGATACCGGTATCATCTTCGTGCGCACCGACCTGGACCCCGAGGTGCAGATCCCGGCCCGCGCCGAGAATGTCGCCGACACCACCCTGTGCACGGCCCTGTCCCAGGATGGCGTCAAGGTGGCCACCGTCGAGCACCTGATGTCGGCCCTGGCCGGCCTGGGCATCGACAACGCCTATGTGGACGTGAGCGCCCCCGAGGTGCCGATCATGGATGGCAGCGCCGGGCCCTTCGTGTTCCTGATCCAGTCCGCGGGCATCGCCGAGCAGAGTGCCGCCAAGAAGTTCATTTGCATCAAGCGGGAGGTGGTGGTGCGCGAGGGCGACAAGGAAGCCATCTTCCTGCCCCATCGGGGCTTCAAGGTGTCCTTCGCCATCGACTTCGACCACCCCGTGTTCGAGGACCAGAAGCAGACCGCGGTGGTCGACTTCTCCACCACCTCCTTCGTCAAGGAGGTGTCCCGTGCCCGGACCTTCGGCTTCATGCGCGACCTCGAGCACCTGCGCTCGAACAACCTGGCGCTCGGCGGCAGCCTCGACAACGCCATCGTGGTCGATGACTATCGCATCGTGAACGAGGGCGGGTTGCGCTACGATGACGAGTTCGTCAAGCACAAGGTGCTGGACGCCATCGGCGACCTCTATCAACTGGGCCACAGCCTGATCGGCGAGTTCCGCGGCGTGAAGTCCGGTCATGCCCTCAACAACCAGCTGTGTCGCGCGCTGATGGAACAGCCGGAGTGCTGGGAGATTGTCACCTTCGAGGACGACACCCAGAAGGCGCCCATCTCCTACGCCGCCCCGGCCATGGCCTGAATCCGCCACGCTGGCAGCGCAGCCACCGCAGTCGACCGCCGCACCTTCCGAGGTGCGGCGGTCTCGTATATCGGGGTCAGGACTCGGCGTGGGAAGCGAGGCGTTCGAGGGCCCGCCTGAGCCGGGGGTCGTCCACGTCGGCGGCGCAGCTGGAGAGCTCGTCGGCGGCCCGGGCAGGCAGGCGTCGGGTCTGGCGCACCGGCGCCTTGGGGGGGCGGACCGGCCGGACCTTGAAGTCGAAACCGCTCACGGCCTCGAAACCGGGCAGCTCATGGAGCCGCGACAGCAGCTGCGCCTGCTCGTAGCGCAAGCGGGTCAGCCACACCGCGCGGTCGGTGATCACCGTCAGGCGCCCATCATGAAAGCCTCCCACGAAGAGGTGTTCCGCGAGTTCGACGGGAAGGTGGTCGCGCAGGTGCTGCTGGGCCCGCTCGATGAGTCGGGCCATGCGCATCAGCGTCCCCAGCTCCCCGCGGCCTTCCAGTAGCCGGGACATGGGCTGTGCTCGGAACCGCTTAACCTTTATACTCATCAGCTTGATTCTCGGGGGCGAACCCCTGACGTTGGCCGTCGGCCGCTCGCGCCGGCGGCCCCTGAACGCAAGAGCCTAGCACACCCAAGGGAGTCCCTCGACAGCATGGCCACCCTCACCGCGGACATTCGCGCCACGGCGCGTCGCCCGATGGAGCGCCGCCCGACCCGCTGGTGGTTGGCGGGCCTGCTGGTGGGCTGCCTGTTGCCGGCGGGGTTCGCCCAGTTGGAGTCGTCGCGCCCCGTCGAGCGTGTCATCCAGGTCTGTATCCTGGCCCCCGCGCTGATCCGTGCCAGCTCCCGCCTGCAGGCCCGGCGTCGGGCGCATCGCCGCTGGCCCGGGCCGCGCTTGCCCGTGATACCGGCACGCCCGGGGCGGCCCGTCATCGGCCGCGGCGAGCCGCGGCGGGCCGTGGCCGCCCACGATGTCCTGACACGGCGTGGTCCGCCATCCGCTCGTCGAGGTTGAACGACGAGAGGCCGGGGAATCCCCGGCAGGATGCCACACGCAATTTCGGGACCCTTCATGATCAATAATCTGTTGCGCAAGGTCGTCGGCTCCAAGAACGACCGCGAAGTCAAACGCATGGGCCGCTCCGTGGGCCGTATCACCGCCCTGGAGGGCGACCTCGAGAGCCTCGACGATGCCACCCTCAAGGCCCGCACCGCGGGCTTCCGTGAGCGTCTCGACGGCGGCGAGTCCCTCGATGCCCTGCTGCCGGAGGCCTTCGCCACGGTCCGCGAGGCCGGTAGGCGGGTCATGGGCATGCGCCATTTCGATGTGCAGATGATCGGCGGCATCACCCTTCACGACGGCCGCATCGCCGAGATGAAGACCGGCGAGGGCAAGACCCTGGTGGCGACCCTGGCGGTCTACCTCAATGCCCTGCCGGGCAAGGGAGTGCACGTGGTCACGGTCAACGATTATCTGGCCTGTCGTGACGCCGAGTGGATGCGCCCCCTCTACGAGTTCCTCGGCCTCTCGGTCGGCACCATCTATGCCGGCCAGACGCCCGAGGAGAAGCGTGCGTCCTACGGCTGCGACATCACCTACGGGACCAACAACGAGTTCGGTTTCGACTACCTGCGCGACAACATGGCCTTCTCGCTGGAGGACAAGGTCCAACGCGGGCTGCACTTCGCCATCGTCGACGAGGTGGATTCCATTCTCATCGACGAGGCGCGCACGCCGCTGATCATCTCCGGGGCGGTGGACGAGAACACCGAGCTCTACCGGATCATCGACCGCCTGGCGGTGAACCTGACCCAGTGCACCGACGAGGAGGACCCGGAGAGCGGCGACTTCACCCTCGACGAGAAGCAGAAGCAGGTGGAGCTCACCGAGGGCGGCCATCACCGGGTCGAGGAGCTGCTGCGCGCCGAGGGCCAACTGGGCGAGGAGGACTCGCTGTACGCGGCCCAGAACCTCAACCTGCTGCAGCACATGCATTCGGCGCTGCGCGCCCGGCACCTCTACCACCGCGACGTGGACTACATCGTCAGCGATGGCCAGGTGGTGATCGTCGACGAGCACACCGGCCGCACCATGCCCGGCCGCCGCTGGTCCGAGGGGCTGCACCAGGCGGTGGAGGCCAAGGAGGGCGTGACCGTCCAGCGCGAGAGCCAGACACTGGCGTCCACGACCTTCCAGAACTACTTCCGCCTCTACGAGAAGCTGTCCGGGATGACCGGTACCGCCGATACCGAGGCCTTCGAGTTCCGCCAGATCTACGGGCTCGACGTGGTGGTGATCCCCACCAACAAGCCGCTGATCCGTGCCGACCTCAATGACCTCGTCTACCTCACCGCCGAGGAGAAGTTCGAGGCCATCATCGAGGACGTCAAGGCACAGACCGAGGCCGGGCGTCCCGTGCTGGTGGGCACGGCCTCCATCGAGACCTCGGAGTACCTGGCCAGCCTGATGAAGGGGGCCGGCCTGGCCTTCAACGTGCTCAACGCCAAGCAGCACCAGAGTGAGGCCGAGATCATCGCCCAGGCCGGGCGGCCCGGGGCCATCACCATCGCCACCAACATGGCCGGCCGGGGGACCGATATCGTGCTGGGCGGCAACTGGGAGGCCGAGGCCGCCAAGCTCGAGGCCCCCGACGAGACCCAGGTCGCGCGGCTCAAGGCCGAGTGGCAGCAGCGCCACGATGCCGTGCTCGAGGCCGGCGGCCTCCACGTGGTTGGCTCCGAGCGCCACGAGTCCCGGCGCATCGACAACCAGCTGCGTGGCCGCGCCGGCCGCCAGGGTGACCCCGGCTCGACGCGCTTCTTCCTGTCCCTGGAAGACAACCTGATGCGCCTGTTCGGCTCCGACCGGGTGCAGCGCCTGATGCAGGCGCTGGGGCTGGAGCGGGGCGAGGCCATCGAGCACAAGATGGTCTCCAACGCCGTGGAGCGGGCCCAGAAGAAGGTCGAGGGCCGCAACTTCGATATCCGCAAGCAGCTGCTCGAATACGATGACGTGGCCAACGACCAGCGCCGGGTCATCTACGAGCAGCGCAACGAGATCCTCGCCGCCGAGGAGGTCTCCGACAACGTCATGGGCATTCGCGAGGAGGTCCTGGACGAGGCGATCAGCGAGTTCGTGCCGCCCCAGAGCCTGCCGGAGCAGTGGGACCTGGCCGGCCTGGAGGCCCACCTGAAAACCGAGTTCAACCTCGAGGCGCCGGTGGTGGAGTGGGCCGAGCAGGACGAGCGCTTCCACGAGGAGCAGCTGCGCGAGCGCCTGCAGGAGATGCATCGTCGGGTCTACGAGGAGAAGGCCGAGGTCGCCGGTCCCGAGCTGATGCGCCGCTTCGAGAAGCAGGTCATGCTGCAGGTGCTGGATACCCGCTGGAAGGAGCACCTGCAGTCCATGGACCACCTGCGCCGGGGCATCCACCTGCGCGGCTATGCCCAGAAGAACCCCAAGCAGGAGTACAAGCGCGAGTCCTTCGAGCTGTTCCAGATGCTGCTGACCAACATCAAGGCCGACGTGACCCGCATCCTCAGTCACGTGAAGGTGCGTCGCCCCGAGGAGGTCGAGGCCCTGGAGCAGCAGCGCCGCGAGTCGCTGGAGCGCGAGAAGGCCGCGGCCGCCAGCCGTCACGATGCCCCGGAGGCCGCCGCCGAGGAGGGGGGGCAGCCCGCGGCAGCCGCCCCGGCGCCGGGCAGCGACGGCCGCCCCCTGCGCCGTGAGGGCCCCAAGGTGGGACGCAACGATCCCTGCCCCTGCGGCTCGGGCAAGAAGTTCAAGCAGTGCTGCGGCAAACTTAGCTGACGGGCGACGCTCGACGCGAATTCAAACAGGAGACGAGGCGATGGCAGTGGGTCAAGCAAGCTTTCCGGACATGCCGAGGATCGAGGGGCTGCGCCTGGGCACGGCCCGTGCCGGTATCAAGACCGCCGATCGCCGGGACCTGGTGGTGATCGAGGTGCCCGAGGGGGCCGCCGTGGCGGGCAGCTTCACCCGCAACGCCTTCTGTGCGGCCCCGGTGACGGTGGCGCGCGAGCACCTGGCCGCTTGCACCACCCGTGGCCAGGCCCCCCGCTACCTGGTGATCAACACCGGCAATGCCAATGCCGGCACCGGCGAGACCGGCCTGCGCGATGCCCGGGCCACCTGCAGCGAACTGGCGCGTCTCGCCGGCGTGCCCGAGAACGCGGTGCTGCCGTTCTCCACCGGGGTGATCGGGGAGACCCTGCCCATGGAACGGCTGCTCGGCGGGTTGCCCGAGGCGCTGAGGTCCCTGGACGAGGAGGGCGCCGGCTGGGCCGCGGCCGGTGAGGGCATCCTCACCACCGATACCCGCCCCAAGGGGGCCAGCGTGACCGTGCCGCTGGGCGACGAGACGCTGACCATCAACGGCATCAGCAAGGGCTCGGGCATGATCAGGCCCAACATGGCCACCATGCTGGCCTTCGTGGCCACCGATGCGGCCATCGAGCCGAGGGTGCTGGAGACCCTGCTGCAGGAGAGCGTGGCGCGCTCCTTCAATTGCATCACGGTGGATGGCGACACCTCCACCAATGATGCCTGCATGCTGATCAGCACCGGGCGCGGGGTCGCGGTGGCCGACGAGGAACGCCTGGCGGTGTTCCGCAACGCCCTGCAGCGGGTGATGACCGAGCTGGCCCAGGCCATCGTCCGCGACGGCGAGGGCGCCACCAAGTTCGTCAGCCTGCAGGTGGAAGGGGCGGTGACCCGTCGGGAGGCCCTGGACGTGGCCTTCACCGTGGCGCATTCGCCGCTGGTCAAGACCGCCCTGGCCGCCAGCGATGCCAACTGGGGGCGCATCCTCGCCGCCGTCGGCCGCGCTCCGCTGGAAGGCTTCGACGTGTCCCGGGTGACCATCGATCTCGGTGACGTGCGCCTGGTCGAGCGGGGAGGGCGTGCCGCCGGCTACACCGAGCAGGCCGGTAGCTCGGTGATGGCCCGGGACGAGATCGCCATTCGCATCGACCTGGGGCGCGGCGAGGAGGGGGCCACCGTGTGGACCACGGACCTGACCCGGGAATACGTCGCCATCAATGCCGACTATCGCAGCTGACCCCACCGAGGGGGTGGCGCCAGGCCGGTCGGAGTCAGTAGAGAAATCCCCCGCACCGCCGAGTGCGTGGACAAGTTGGAAAGGTGAATGAACGCAATGGTGAAGAGAAGGGTGCACGTGGCGGCTGCCGCCATCATCAGTGCCGACGGTCGTGAGGTGCTGCTCGCCCGGCGTCCGTCCAGCGTGGATCACGGCGGCCTGTGGGAATTCCCCGGCGGCAAGCTGGCACCCTACGAGACGGGGCTCGAGGCCCTGAAGCGCGAACTCCACGAGGAGCTGGGCGTGGAGATCCGGCGCGCCCAGCCGCTCATCCGCATCCATCACGAGTACTCCGACAAGCATATCCTGCTCGATGTCTGGCAGGTGCATGACTTCGCCGGCGAGCCCTTCGGCCGCGAGGGGCAGGCGGTGCGCTGGGTGCCCATGGCCGAGCTGGTCAACTACCCGTTTCCGGCGGCCAATGTGCCGATCCTGCGGGCGGTGATGCTCCCCACCGAGTACCTGATCACCGGGGAGGAGGACGATGAGGCCAGCTTCCAGGGGCGCCTGGAGCGGGCCCTGACCGAGGACGGCATCCGCCTGGTGCAGCTGCGTGCCAAGGGGCTGGCGCGGGGCGAGTACCTGGCCCGTGCCGAGCAGGCCCTGGGGCTGTGCCGTCGCCACGAGGCGCGGCTGGTGCTGAACGGCGAGCCGGAGCTGCTGGATGGCCTGGATGCCGACGGCATCCACCTGACCAGCGAGCGGCTGATGAGCCTCGATCGGCGTCCCCTGCCCGAGGGCAAGTGGTTGTCCGCCTCCACCCATGACCGCGCCCAGCTGGTCCAGGCCCATCGCATCGGCTGTGACTTCGTCACCCTCTCGCCGCTGCGCACCACGCCCTCGCACCCGGAAGTGGCGCCGATCGGCTGGCACGACTTCCAGCAGCTGGTCGAGCATGCCGGGATGCCGGTCTTCGCGCTGGGCGGCATGACCCGCTTCGACGCCAACCATGCGCGGGCCGTGGGAGCCCAGGGGATCGCCTCGATCCGCGACTTCTGGAAATGAAGCCGTAAGCCATCAGCTTGAAGCTGGAAGAAAAAACAACCCCGCCCGGGCCGCCGGCGGGGTTGTTTGCTATGGGAGCGGGATACTTCGAGCTTCGAGGTTCACACCTCGACCCTAGTCGCGATAGCGCCGGGTCAGGTCGCCGTAGGCATCGATGCGGCGGTCGCGAAGGTAGGGCCAGATGCGCCGCACGTCCTCGCCGCGGTCCAGGTCCAGGGTCACCAGCAGGCGCTCGGCCTCGCCGCCGGCATGGGCCAGCAGTTCGCCCTGGGGGCCGCAGATGAAGCTGCCGCCCCAGAAGTCGATGCCGGGGCTGACCCCGGAATGGTCGGGCTCGTGGCCGACCCGGTTGGCCACCACCACCGGCAGGCCGTTGGCCACCGCATGGCTGCGCTGGATCAGCGTCCAGGCCTCCTTCTGGCGGGCCTTCTCGTCGTCGTCGTCGGGCGGATGCCAGCCGATGGCGGTGGGGTAGAGCAGCAGCTCCGCGCCGGCCATGGCCATCAGCCGGGCGGCCTCCGGGTACCACTGGTCCCAGCACACCAGCACGCCGAGCCGGCCCACCGAGGTGTCGATGGGCTGGAAGCCCTGGCCGCGGGCGTCGTCGTGGTCGCCGGGCGTGAAGTAGAACTTCTCATAGAAGCCCGGGTCGTCGGGAATGTGCATCTTGCGGTAGTGGCCGACCCGGCCCCGGTCGCGATCGTAGACCACGGCGGTGTTGTGGTAGACACCGGCGGCGCGACGCTCGAACAGCGAGCCCATCAGCACGATGCCGAGTTCCGCGGCCAGCCCCGCCAGCTGGCGGCCGGTGGGGCCGTCCAGGGGCTCGGCCAGGTCGAAGAGCTCGACGGCCTCGTGCTGGCAGAAGTAGTGGGTGGCGTGCAGCTCCTGCAGCATCACCAGCTCGGCGCCGGCGGCGGCGAGCTCGCGGATGCCGGCCTCGCTCTCGGCCAGGCTCCGGGCCTTGTCGGGCCAGGCCGACTGCTGGACCAGTCCGACCTTGAGGGTGCGGGTCATGGGCTCTCTCCTTCGGCGGGAACGGGGGCCAGGGTGCCCCGGGGCAGCTGCATGGTCAGGCAGTGCAGGCTGCCGTGCTGGCGGATGACGGTCGTGCAGTCGATGGGCACGATGTCGCGGTCCGGGAAGGCGCCGGCCAGGGCGTCGAGGGCCCGGTGGTCGGCGGGGTCGCCGTAGACCGGCACCAGCACGGCAGCGTTGATGATCAGGAAGTTGGCATAGGTGGCCGGCAGCCGGTGGCCATCCTCGGGGTCGTGGCAGGGCTGCGGCCAGGGCAGCGGCACCAGCCGGTAGGGCGTGCCGTCCGCGCGGCGCAGGCCCTGCAGCTCGGCCTCCATGGCGGTCAGTGCCGGGTAGTGGGGGTCGGCCGGGTCGTCGCAGCGCACGTAGGCGAGGGTGCCCGGGTCGCAGAAGCGGGCCAGGGTGTCCACATGGCTGTCGGTGTCGTCACCCTCCAGGTGGCCGTGGGCGAGCCACAGCACCCGGGAGACGCCGAGGTCCGCCGCGAGCCGGGCCTCGATGGCGGCACGGTCGAGGCCAGGGTTGCGGTTGTCGTTGAGCAGACAGGCCTCGGTGGTGAGCAGGGTGCCCTCGCCGTCGGTGTCGATGGCCCCGCCTTCCAGCACCAGGTCGCGGGAGATCATGGGGCAGGCGAAGACGCCGGCCTCGGCCAGGCGGCGGGTCAAGCCGTCGTCGCGTCCAGCGGCGAACTTGCCGCCCCAGCCGGTGAAGACAAAGTCCAGCAGCCGCGGGGCGCCATCCTGCATCACGGCGATCGGGCCATGGTCCCGGGCCCAGGTGTCGTCGGCCTCGGCGACCACCAGTCGCAGGCGCCCGGCGGGCAGGCCGCGTCGGGCGAACCCCTCGGCCAGCCGCACGCGGGTCGCCGCGTCGGGCACGGCGATCAGCACCGTCTGGTAGCGGCCGATGGCCATCACCAGGCTCTCGAGGGTGGCCTCGATACGCGCCATCAGGGGCGCCCAGTCGCTGTCGGGGCCGGGCCAGGTGAGTTGCACGGCATCCTGGGGGGCCCATTCGGGCAGCAGGCGATTGGCCATCGGCGGGGTCTCGTCGCGTGTCATGAAAGGCGCGAATTTAGGCCGGCGGGGCGGATGATGCAAGGATCGCGCAAATCTCCCCCGACGGCGATGCAGTGCCTGGAAAAAAACCGTACCATGAGCGCCCGCCGACAAGGAACGCTCATATGCTGGACCGTCTGCCTTTCCTGATCGGGTTGCGCTACGTGCGCGCCAAGCGTCGCAACCACTTCATCTCCTTCATCTCCCTGACCTCCATGCTGGGGCTGACCCTGGGCGTGGCCGTGCTGATCCTGGTGCTGTCCGTGATGAACGGCTTCGATCGCGAGCTGCGCACCCGGGTGCTGGGCATGGTCCCCCACACCCGCATCGAGGTGCCTTCCGGGCTGACCGACTGGCAACCCCTGGCCGAGCGGCTGACGCAGCGCGAGCATGTCATCGGGGCCGCGCCCTACATCCAGCAGCAGGGCATGTTCTCGGTGGGCGGTCGCAACCAGGGGGCCATGGTCAACGGCATCGAGCCCGAATGGGAGAGCCGGGTGTCGATCATCGACGAGCACATGCGCCGGGGCAGCCTCGATGAGCTGGCCCCGGGGGAGTGGAACATCGTGCTCGGCTCGCTGCTGGCGCGCCAGCTCGGGGTCGGCGTGGGCGACCGCGTGACCCTGCTGGTGCCCGAGGCCTCGATCACCCCCGCCGGCGTCTTTCCCCGTCTCAAGCGCTTCACCGTGAGCGGCATCTTCAGCGTCGGCGCGGACCTGGATGCGAGCCTGGCCTACGCCAACATCGAGGACATGCAGACCCTGGCGCGCATGGGCGACGCCGTGGGCGGCCTGCGCCTGGAGCTGGACGACCTCTTCCAGGCCGGCGGCGTGACCCGGGCGATCATCGACGACCTGGGGCCGGGGTACCGGGGCCTGGACTGGACCTACACCCGTGGCAACCTCTTCCAGGCCATCCAGATGGAGAAGCGCATGATCGCGCTGCTGCTCACCGTGATCATCGCCGTGGCGGCCTTCAACATCGTCTCGACCCTGGTGATGGTGGTCACCGACAAGCACGCCGACATCGCCATCCTGCGCACCATCGGTGCCACGCCCCGCTCGATCATGGGGATCTTCATGGTCCAGGGGCTGGCCATCGGCGTGATCGGCATCCTGATGGGCGTGGGCCTCGGGGTGCTGCTGGCGCTGACCATTGCCGACCTCATCGGCTTCCTCGAGTCGACGCTGGGCATCAGCTTCCTCGATGCCGGGGTCTACTTCATCAGCGAGCTGCCTTCCCAGCTGCTGTGGTCGGATGTGGGCAACATCATCGCCGCGGCCTTCGTGCTGACCTTCCTGTCGACCCTCTACCCGGCCTGGCGTGCGGCCCGGGTCCAGCCTGCCGAGGTGCTGCGCTATGAATGATACCGCCATGACCCGGACCCTCGACCGGCAGCCGGTGCAGGGTGAGGTGATGCTGGAGTGTCGCGGCCTGACCCGCATCTATCGGGAAGGGCCCCGGGATCTCACCGTGCTCGACGAGCTCGAGCTGAGCGTGCGGGCCGGCGAGCGCGTGGCCGTGGTCGGCAGCTCCGGTTCCGGCAAGACTACCCTGCTCAACCTGCTGGGCGGGCTCGACCGGCCCAGCCATGGCGAGGTGCGCATCGCCGACCAGTCGTTGCTGGCCATGGGCGATGCCGACCTGGGGCGCTTCCGCAACCGCCATATCGGTTTCGTCTACCAGTTCCACCACCTGCTGGCGGAGTTCACCGCCCTGGAGAATGCGGCCCTGCCGCTGATCGTGCGCGGGCAGCGCAAGAAGGTCGCCGAGGCCCGGGCCCTGCAACTGCTGGCCCGGGTGGGCATGGAAGACCGGGCCGATCACAAGCCCGGCGAGCTCTCCGGCGGCGAGCGCCAGCGGGTGGCCATCGCCCGGGCGCTGGTCACCGACCCCAGCCTGGTGCTGATGGACGAGCCCACCGGCAACCTCGACCAGGCCACCGCCGCCAGCATCCTGGCGCTGATGGACGAGCTGGCCGACAGCGCCGCCTGTGCCTTCGTCATCGTCACCCACGACCCCGCCCTGGCCGCCCACCAGGACCGCGTGATGCGCCTGGACGGCGGTCGCCTCTCCCCCCAGTCCGACCCGGGCTGATTCCCCGGCCGGGCCCCGCTGCCGGCGGGCCCGGCGCTCAGGCGCGTTCGTCGGCCTGGCAGCGGCGGCGGCGCAGGGCGCGGCGCTTCCAGCTGCGCGCCACCTGCCAGCGCCAGATCAGCCGGATCACCAGGCTTCCCGCCAGCCCCGCCAGCACCGCGGCCATCAGCGATCCCAGCGCCAGGGCCGGGAGGATGTCGAGCATCTGTTCGGCGATCCAGTGGGTGGACAGGCGGTCGGGGGCCTCGCGGACGGGAAGGTCCAGCACCCAGGCGCCGAGGCGGTAATTGCCGTAGAAGATCAGTGGCATGGTCAGCGGGTTGGTGATCCACACCAGGCCCACCGAGAGCGGCAGGTTGCAGCGCAGGCCCCAGGCGCCCAGGGCGGCCACCGCCATCTGGAAGGGGATCGGCAGCAGGGCGCTGAACAGGCCCACGAAGAAGGCATTGGCCACGCTGCGCCGGGACAGCATCCACAGCGACGGGTTGCCGATCAGGTGCCGCAGGAAGCGCAGGGAGCGCTGGCGCCTGAGGGTCTCGGGGTGGGGCAGGTAGCGCTGCAGGACTCGGCGCGGCATGGGAGCGGGCTCGCGACTTCGATACCCGGGCTATTATCCATACAAGCCGACTGCCTCGCCATGCCGTGCGTCAACGAGGACGTGCCATGGCGCCGATCAGGGACGATGCGATGCGATGCGGACTGGCCATGCCCCTGGCCTGCGCCGCCCTGGGGGGCGGACTCACGGGCCACCTCGCCTCGACGGCGCTGCTCCAGGCGCTGGGCCTGGCACTGCTGGGCCTGGCGGCCGGCCGGCGCGCCCGGGAGGCGCTGCTGGTCCTGGTCATGCTGACGGTGGCCGCCCAGCTCCTGGTGGTGCGTGGCGGGGAACTGGCCCCGGGGCTGAGTCGTCAGGAGCTGCGGCTCGAGGGACGGCTGCTGGCCGCCTCCCGGGAGGCGCGCCAGTGGCGCCTGGACCTGGCGGTCAGCGACTGCCGTCCCCTGGCGACCGGCTTGCCGGCCTGCAGCGGCCTGTCGCGGGTCCGGCTCAGCGCCTTCGCGGGGACCCTCCCGCCGGGCAGCGCCTTCCGGGCGGGCGCGACCTGGCGGCTGGTCGTGCGCCTGCGACCGCCGAGCGGGTTCGCCAACCCGGGCGCCTTCGACTACCGGGCCTGGCTGTGGCGGGAAGGCATCCAGGCCACCGGCTACGTGCGCCAGGATCCACCGCCCCGACGACTCGCACCGGCGTCTCCCTCCTGGCGGCAGCGGGCCCTCACCTGGCTCGACGACCACGACCTGCCAGCGCGTCCGGCCCGCTGGCTGGCGGCCCTGACGCTGGGCGCCAGCCAGCGCCTGGAGGCGGCGGACTGGGACCTGCTTAATGCCAGCGGCACCACCCACCTGATGGTGATCTCGGGGCTCCACGTGGGGCTCGTGGCCGGCTTCGCGTTGTGGCTGGGTCGTGCCCTGGCCTGGTGCCTGGCGCCGTCTGGCTGGCGCATGGCCGTCTGGCCCTGGTGGCTCGCCGCAGCCGCGGCGGTGGGCTACGCCGGTCTCGCCGGTCTCGAGCCCCCCGCGCTGCGTGCCATGATCATGACCCTGCTGGGGCTCTGGGTGGCCAGCGGACGCCATGCGCCGGGACCCTGGCAGGCCTGGTGGCTGGCACTCGGCCTGGTGGTGGGGTTCGATCCGCTGTCGATCTGGCGGCCCGGGCTCTGGCTGTCGTTCGCCGCGGTGGCGCTGCTGATCCTCGTCTGGCAGGGGCGAGCGCGTCCACGTGGCTGGCGGGGCTGGCTATGGGCGCTGGGACGCACCCAGCTGCTGCTGGCGCCGCTGATGGCGGCGGCGGTGCTGCTGGCCTTCGGTCGTCTGGCCCCGGCCGGCCCCCTGGTCAATCTGTTCGCCGTGCCACTGGTCGGCAGCCTGATGGTGCCGCTGGGTCTCGCCGGCTGGCTGCTGGCCTGGGTGCCGCCCCTGGGGGATGCCTGCTGGTGGCTGTTCGCGAAGCTGGCGGCGGGCCTGGCCATGGCCCTGTCATGGGCCGTCGAGCTCCTGCCGCTGTGGCATCCGCCGGCCGCCTGGATCCTGCCCCTGGCCCTCGGCCTGGGGTTGCTCAGCCTGCTCTGGGCCCTGCCCGGGCTGGACCGGCGCCTGCGCCTGGTCGGCAGTGGCCTGCTGGCGACCCTGCCGCTGTGGCTGGTGACGCCGCTGCCGGCGCCCGGCACGCTGTGGGTGCGCATCCACGATGTCGGCCAGGGCCAGCTGGTGAGCCTGCGCACCGCCGGCTATCGGGCGCTGGTCGACACCGGGCCGCGCTTCGGCTCCGGCTTCATGCCGCTGTCCTCGCTGTGGCCGCCGGGTCAGCACTTCGACGATGTCATCATCGGCCACTCCGACCGGGACCACGCCGGTGGCCTCCCCGGCCTGATCGCCGACCACCGCGTCGACCGCTACCTGGCGCCGGTCGGGCATCCCCATCCGGTCGCGACGACGCCTTGCACCGCGGGGCGCCGCTGGCGGCGCGACGGCGTGGCGTTCCGGGTGCTCTGGCCCCCCGAGGCGGTCGCGGGTCTGTCGGACAACGACCGCTCCTGCGTGCTGCTGGTCACGGCCGGCCCCCACCGCCTGCTGATCACCGGCGATGCCGGGCGACGGGTGGAGCGCAGCCTGTTGCCCGCCCTGGACGGCCCCGTGACGGTGCTGGTGGCCGGCCACCATGGCAGCCGCACCAGCTCCGGGGCGGGCTTCGTGCGCCGGGTGTCGCCGCGCCAGGTGATCTTCAGTGCCGCCCGGGACAACCCCTTCGGCCACCCCGACCCGGTGGTGGTCCGCCGTTTCCGGCGGGCGGGCAGCTGCCTGTGGAACACGGCCCGGGACGGGGCGGTGACCCTGCACCTGGGCCGCCGGGAGGGCCTGGTGGTGGGGGCCGAGAGGCCGCCCACCGGGCACCGCGGCGGTGTCGGAGGCGGCTGCCTTGCGGTAGAATCGCCCCCATCGATGCCGGAGATTCGCCGGTGAGGGCTCGAGGGAGGTGACCGCCATATGAACATGATGGAGGCCCTGATCGCCGGGGGCTGGCTGATGCTGCCGTTGCTGGGATGTTCGGTCGTGGCGGTGGTGATCGTCATCGAGCGTCTGTGGACCCTGAGGGCGGCGCGTATCGCCCCGCAGGGGCTCGGCCAGGAAGTCTGCGCGCTGGTGGACCGGGGCCAGGTCAACCTCTACTGGCTGGAGAGCCATTCGCCCCTGGGCGGCGTGCTGGCGGCCGGCCTGCGCAATGCCCGCCTGGGCCACGAGCAGGTGAGGGCGCGTCTCCAGGAGGCGGCCACCGCGGTGGTGCACGACATGGAACGCTTCCTGAGTCCGCTCGGGACCATCGCCTCGATCACGCCGCTGATCGGCCTGCTGGGCACGGTGGTGGGCATGATCGAGGTGTTCGCGGTGATCGTCGCCAGCGACGGCGTCGAGCGCACCGCCGACCTGGCCGGCGGTATCTCCCAGGCCCTGGTGACCACCGCCGCCGGCCTGACCGTGGCGATTCCCGCCCTGATGTTCCATCGCTACTTCCAGCGTCGCGTGGAGGACATCACCGTGCGCATCGAGGAGCAGGCCGGGCAGGTGGTGGAGTTCCTGGCGCATTACCCGGGGGACCTGACCCTGGCGGAGCGCCATGAGCCCCAGGAGGAGGACGATCGGCAGGAGGCCGACGGGCGCCGTGCGCCGCGGGTGAAGCCCTCATGAGGGTCCCCCGCACGCGACGCGAGCCGGTGGAGGTGAACCTCACCCCGCTGATCGATGTGGTCTTCCTGCTGCTGATCTTCTTCATGGTCTCGACCACCTTCGAGACTCGCCAGGCGCTGGAGCTCGAGCTGCCCGAGAGCGAGACCGGGGTGGCCGCGGAGGTCTCGCCGGTCACCGTGGTGGTCACCGCCAGCGGCGACTACCGGCTGGGCGAGCGTGACCTGGCGCCTGGCGAGTTGGCCTCGGCGCTGGCCGCCGAGGCCGAACGCGCCCGGGAGCAGGGCCTGGTGGTGGAAGCCGATGGCCGTGCCGCCCATGCCGCGGTGGTGCGCGTCCTCGACCGGGCCGGGGCCCTGGGCATCCGGCAGGTCCGCATCGCCACCGCCGAGGCGACATCCACTGAAGCGGAGACACCGTGATCGAACACTCCGGCTGGACCCTCTACAAGCGCCTGCTGGGCTACGTCAGGCCCCACTGGAAGGCGTTCGCCCTGGCCATCGTCGGCTACGTCATCTACGCCGCCTCGAGCACCGCCCTGGCCGAGATGATGAAGCGCCTGATCGACGGCATCCAGAATCCCGACGCGAGCTTCCGGATGATGCTGCCGCTGTTCGTGGTCGGCATGTTCGCCGCCCGGGGCCTGGGCACCTTCCTCGGCACCTACTTCATGAGCAACGTGGCCCGCAACCTGGTCCACGCCCTGCGCTGCGACGTCTTCAATCACATGCTGCACCTGCCGGGGCGCTTCTTCGACGCGCACTCCTCGGGCCATTTGATCTCCCGGGTCACCTACCACGTGGAGCAGGTCACCGGCGCCGCCACCAAGGCCATCACCATCCTCCTGCGCGAGGGGCTCTTCGTGGTCGGCCTGGTCGCCTACCTGTTGTGGACCAACTGGATGCTGACCCTGCTGTTCCTGGCCGTGACCCCGCTGATCGGCGGCGTGGTCAGCTACGCCAGCAAGCGTTTCCGGCGCATCTCCCGACGCATCCAGCGCTCCATGGGCGAGGTCACCCATGTGGCCTCCGAGGCGCTGTCCGGCTATCGGGTGGTGCGCACCCACGGCGCCGAGGCCTTCGAGAAGGCCCGCTTCGCCCGGGCCAGCGAGATCAATCGTCGCCAGAGCATGAAGGAGGCCCTGACCAAGGCCACCAGCACCCCGGTGATCCAGCTGCTGGTGGCGTTGTCGCTGGCGCTGCTGGTGTGGCTGGCCATGTCGCCGGCGCTGATGGCGGACATGACCCCCGGGGAGTTCGTCGCCTTCATCACCGCCGCAGCGCTGATGGCCAAGCCGGTCCGCCAGCTCACCGAGATCAACGCCACCATCCAGAAGGGCATCGCCGCCGCCGGCGAGCTGTTCGGGCTGCTGGAGCAGCCGCCCGAGGAGGATCGGGGCACCGTGGAGCCGGGGCGTCTCGAGGGCCGGGTGCGGTTCGAGGGCGTGCGCTTCGCCTACGGCGAGGACCAGCCGGAGGTGCTCAAGGGCATCGAGCTGGAGGTGGCGCCCGGCGAGATGGTCGCCATCGTCGGCCGCTCCGGCAGCGGCAAGTCGACCCTGATGGGCCTGCTGCCGCGGTTCTATCGGCCGACCGCCGGCCGGGTCCTGGTCGATGGGGTGTCCCTCGAGGACTACCGCCTGCATCCGCTGCGCCGGCGGATCGCCCTGGTGTCCCAGCAGGTGACCCTGTTCAATGCCAGCATCGCCGCCAACATCGCCTACGGGGTGGATGACGCCTCGCCGCAGGCCATCGAGGCCGCGGCGCGGGCCGCCCACGCCCACGAGTTCATCGAACGGCTGCCCAAGGGCTACGACACCGTGGTGGGGGAGAACGGCGTGATGCTCTCCGGCGGCCAGCGCCAGCGACTGGCTATCGCCCGGGCGATCTTCAAGGACGCGCCGCTGCTGGTGCTCGACGAGGCCACCTCGGCCCTGGACACCGAGTCCGAGCGGCATATCCAGGCGGCCCTCGAGGAAGTCTGTCGGAACCGCACCACCTTCGTCATCGCCCACCGGCTCTCCACCATCGAGCGGGCCGACCGCATCCTGGTCATGGAGGGCGGCGAGATCGTCGAGCAGGGCTCCCATGCCGAGCTGCTGGCCCGCGATGGCGCCTATGCGGCCCTGCATCGCCTGCAGTTCCAGGATCCCCAGCCGGCATGAGCGCGGGGCTCGGCGAGCGCTGGCTCCGGGCGGCCTATGCCGGCTCGCCCTGGCTTCGGGCCCTGCGGCCGCTGGAGGCGCTCTATCGGCTGGCCGTCGAGCGTCGGGCCCGGGCCTATGCCGAGGGGCGGCGGGAGGTCTGGCGGGCGCCGGTGCCGGTGGTGGTGGTCGGCAACATCACCCTCGGCGGCACCGGCAAGTCGCCGCTGGTGGCCTGGCTGGCCCGTCACCTGCGAGAGCGGGGCTGGTCGCCCGGCATCCTGTCGCGGGGCTATGGCGGTCGTGCGGCGCACTATCCGCTGTGCCTGATCGACGAGACTCCGGCCGCGGCCTGTGGCGACGAGCCGCGCATGCTGGCCGACCAGACCGGCGTGCCGGTGGTGGTGGATCCGGATCGCCCGCGGGGGGCGCGGCGGCTGCTGGAGGAGGGCTGCGATATCCTGCTCAGCGACGATGGCCTGCAGCATCTCGGGCTGGGGCGCGACCTGGAGATCCTGGTGGTGGACGGCCATCGGGGGCTCGGCAACGGGCGCTGCCTGCCGGCCGGGCCGCTCCGCGAGCCGGCGGGGCGACTCGCCTCGGTGGATGCGGTGATGATCAACGGCGAGCTTCGTCGTCCGCTGCCCGCCAGTGGCCACGCCATGACTCTGGCGCCGACCGCCTGGCGGCCGCTGGCCGGCGGCGAGCGGCGAGCGGCCGCGCCGCCGCCCTTCGCCGGCGAGGTGCATGCCGTGGCGGGCATCGGCCGACCGGCACGCTTCTTCGCCACCCTGCGCGGGCTGGGACTCGCGGTGCGTCCCCATCCCTTCGGCGACCACCACCGCTTCACGGCCGCGGACCTGGCGTTCGGCGATGACCTGCCGGTGGTGATGACCGCCAAGGACGCGGTCAAGTGCCGCGACCTGGCCGGACCCGGCACCTGGGTCCTCGAGGTCGAGGCGGCCCCCGCGCCGGGCTTCGTCGAGTGGCTCGACACGCGCCTGGCGGCGCTATGACCATCCGGGCGCCTGCCGTACCGGCGGCGCCGACTCTGATCACGGAGGCGTGACACATGGACAAGGAACTGCTGGCGATGCTGGTCTGCCCGCTGTGCAAGGGCAAGCTGAAGTACGACCGCGAGGCCGAGGAGCTGATCTGTCGCTTCGACGGCCTGGCCTACCCGGTGCGCGACGGCATCCCGGTGATGCTGCCGGAAGATGCCCGGGCGCTGGACGTGGACGAGAAACTGCGGCCGTCGGCCGGTCGCGACGGCGAGGCCTGAGGAGGACCCATGCAGGATTTCATCGCCGTGATCCCGGCACGTTTCGCCTCCACGCGGCTGCCGGGCAAGCCGCTGCTCGAGATCGCCGGTGAGCCGATGGTCGCCCATGTCTGGCGCCAGGCGCAGGCCAGTGCCGCCGGCCGGGTCGTGGTGGCCACCGACGACGCGCGCATCCGCGAGGCGATGGCCGGCTATGGTGCCGAGGTGGTGATGACGCGCGACGACCACCCCTCGGGGACCGACCGCCTGGCCGAGGTGGCCGAGCGGCTGGGGCTGGCGGACGAGGCGGTGGTGGTCAATGTGCAGGGCGACGAGCCGCTGCTGCCACCGGCGTTGATCGACCAGGTGGCGAGCCGCCTGTTCGCCGATCCCGGTGCCTCGATCGCCACCCTGGCGGAGCCCATCGGCGACGTCGAGACGCTCTTCAACGCCAATGCGGTGAAGGTGGTCCGGGCCCTGTCGGGACGCGCGCTGTACTTCTCCCGGGCGCCCATCCCCTGGGACCGCGATGCCTTCGCCTCCCGGCCCGAGTGGCTCGAGACCGATGCCTGGCTGCGCCATATCGGCCTCTATGCCTATCGCGTCGGCTTCCTCGCCGAGTACCGGGACTGGTCGCCATCCCCCCTGGAGCGGCTCGAGCAGCTCGAGCAGCTGCGCGCCCTGCACCATGGCCATGCCATCCAGGTCGCCCTGGCGAGCCAGCCGCATCCGGCAGGCGTCGATACCGCCGAGGACCTGGAGCGGGTTCGCGAGGCGGTGCGGGCCGCCGGGGGAGGTCGGTGATGCGCGTGCTCTTCGTCTGTCTCGGCAACATCTGCCGGTCGCCCACCGCAGAGGCCATGTTCCGGCGCCACCTCGACGAGGCGGGCCTCGCCGCACGCGTCGAGGTCGACTCCTGCGGCATCGGTCCCTGGCACGTGGGCAAGGCACCGGATCCCCGCGCCCGGCTGGCGGCCGCCGAACGCGGCCTCGACCTCTCCGCCCTGCGGGCCCGCCAGCTGGCGGCGGACGACTTCGCACGCTTCGACTACCTGCTGGCCATGGACCAGGACAACCTCGCGGCCCTGGAGGCGCAGCGTCCCGCCGGTAGCGAGGCCCATATGGGGCTTTTCCTGGACTTCGCTGGCCTTCAGGGCCGTGCGGTCCCCGACCCCTACTATGGCGGCGACCAGGGCTTCGAGGAGGTGCTGGACCTGGTGGAGGCGGCGTCCCTGGGCCTGGTGGCGGCGGTGCGCCGGCGCCTGGAGGCCGGCTCTTGAATCACGCGCTGCAGCACGAGGTCGATCTCGCCGGGGCCAATACCCTGGGGCTGCCCTGTGTCGCCGAGCGTGTCGCGGCGCCGCGGACCCTGCCCCAGCTGCGCGAGTCGCTGGACACGGCCCGGGCCCGCGCCTGGCCGACCCTGCTGCTCGGCGGCGGCAGCAACCTGATCCTTCCCGCACGCCTCCCCGGCCTGGTGCTGCGTCCCGCCATGGCCGAGTGGTGGCTCGAGGACAACGGCGGCGACGGGGTCAGGGTGCATGCCGAGGCCGGCGTGGTCTGGCACGAGCTGGTCATGTCCCTGGCGCGACGCGGCCTCTGGGGCCTGGAGAACCTGGCGCTGATCCCGGGGCATTGCGGCGCGGCACCGATCCAGAACATCGGCGCCTATGGCGTGGAGCTCTGCGACGTCCTCGAGGCCGTGCACCTGGTGCATCTCGATGACGGCCGCGAGGCCATCCTGGCCCCCGAGGACTGTGCGTTCGGCTATCGTGACAGCGTCTTCAAGGGGGGCCTGGCGGGTCGGGTGGTGATCACCCGGCTGGTCATGCGCCTGTCGCGTCGAGCGGCTCCCCGCCTGGCATACGGCGACCTGGCGAGCCGGGTCGGTGCCGCGCCGACGCCCCTCGAGGTGGCCGAAGCGGTCTGCGCCGTGCGCCGCGAGAAGCTGCCCGATCCCGCCATGCTGGGCAATGCCGGCAGCTTCTTCAAGAACCCGGTGGTGTCGTCGGCCGCGGCCGAGCGTCTGCTGCAGGCCCACCCCGACCTGCCGCACTTTCCCCAGCCGGGGGGGCGGGTCAAGCTCGCTGCCGGCTGGTTGATCGACCGCTGCGGCCTCAAGGGCTGGCGTCGGGGACACTTCGGGGTCCACGACCGTCAGGCGCTGGTCCTGGTGCATCATGGCGGGGGCAGTGCCGAGGAGCTGCTGCGCTTTGCCGACGCCGTGGCCGCCGAGGTGCAGGGTCGCTTCGGTATCGCGCTCGAGCGTGAGCCGCGCCTCGCCGAGGCTCGCGCCGTCTAGCGCCATTCTCCTCGGGCCCGCCGACGGCCCCGATCCGACAACGCCTCCCTGTAACGAAAAACGCCCGTGGCCAAGGCCACGGGCGTTTGCCATCACCGGGCAGGGCCGCGATCAGCCCTTGTTGCCCTCCTGGCGTTTCGCCTCCTGCTCGCGCCGGCGGATCTCCCGCGGGTCGTTATGGGCACGGCGCCGGCGACGACGCGCGGCCGCCTTTTCCTCGCTTGAGGCCGCGTCTTGCGGCTCGGGCTTGGCTTCCGCCTGGGACTGCGGCTTGGCCTGAGCCCCCGGCTTGGCTTCGGCCTTGGGCTCGGGTTTCTCGGCCTTGGCCTCCGGCTTGGCTTCGGCCTTGGGCTTCTCGGCCTTGGCTTCGGCCTGGGACTCGGGCTTCTCGGCCTGGGGCTGTGGCTTGGCCTGAGCCGCCGGCTTGGCTTCGGCCTGGGACTCGGGCTTCTCGGCCTGGGGCTGCGGCTTGGCCTGAGCCTCTGGCTTGGCTTCGGCCTGGGACTCGGGCTTCTCGGCCTGGGGCTGCGGCTTGGTCTGAGCCTCCGGCTTGGCTTCCGCCTGGGGCTCGGGTTTTTCGGCCTTGGCCTCCGGCTTGGCTTCGGCCTTGGGCTCGGGTTTCTCGGCCTTGGCTTCCGGCCTGGCTTCGGCCTGGGGCTCGGGCTTTTCGGCCTTGGCCTCCGGCTTGGCTCCCGCCTTGGGCTCAGGCTTCTCGGCCCGGGGCTGCGGCTTGGCCTGAGCCGCCAGCTTGGCTTCTGCCTGGGGCGCGGGCTTCTCGGCCTGGGGCCTGGCTTCCGCCTGGGGCTCGGGCTTCTCGGCCTGGGGCTGCGGCCTGGCTTCCGCCTGGGGCTCGGGCTTCTCGGCCTTGGGCTCCGGCTTGGCTTCGGGCTTCTCGGCCTTGGCCTCCGGCCTGGCTTCGGCCTGGGGCTCGGGCTTTTCGGCCTTGGCCGCCGGCTTGGCTTCGGCCTTGGGTTCGGGCTTTTCGGCCTGGGGCTCGGGCTTCTCGGCCTTGGCCGCCGGCCTGGCTTCGGCCTGGGGCGCGGGCTTCTCGGCCTTGGCTTCCGCCTGGGGCTGCGGCTCGGTCTCGGGCTTCTGTCCGGTCTCCGCCGGGGCCTCGCCGGTCGCGGCTTGGGCGGCCTCGGCCTGCAGGCGCTGTTGCTCGGCTTCGGCCTGAGGGTTCAGCGCATGCTGGCGGCTCCGCTGACGCGGGTTGTTGCGCGTGCGCTTGGGCTTGGCATCCGCACTGGCGGCCTCTGCCGGTGCCTCGGCCTTCTGGGGGGCCGAGGTATCGGCCTTGACGCGCTGCCCGGAGGTGTCCTGGGGCTTGCGGGTGTCCTGGGGCTTGCCCCGGCCATCCTGCCCCTTGCGAGCCTCCTGGGGCTTGCGGGCATCCTGGGGCCTGCGGGTGTCATCCTGGCGACGACCCCGGCCTCCGCGGTTACCGCGGCCCTGGCTCTCCGCCAGGTCCGGCTTGTCCTCGGCAACCTGGCGTCCCTTGGGCGCCCGGCTGTCGTCGCGGCTCCCCTCGCTGCGCTGGCCTCGACGCTGCCGCTGGCGGCCGTTGCCGCCGGGTGCCTTGTCGTCACGCTCCCGGGCGCCGCCGGACGGGCGGGCATCGCGGGCCTTGCGCTCTTCGTCCTGGCGCGGGGCGGTCGGCTGGGCCGCCGACGGCCCGCTGGCCTCCTCGCCGCCGAGCAGGCGGGTGAAGCCCTTCACCAGGCGGCCCAGCACGCCTTCCCGGGTGGCCGGGGCGGCCGGGGCAGGGCGGGGCGCTGGGGCCGGTTTCGCGGCCGCGGCCGGTTTCTCGTCGGTCACCTTGGCGGGGGCCTCCTGCTGCAGCGAGGCGGGCGCCGGCTCGTGATGGACCACTGTCTTGACCGCCGCCTCGTCCCGCTTGACCGGCTTGCCGAAGGCCGCCTCGGGCTCCTTGCCGATCTCGGTCTCGGTGGGCAGCTCGAAGCTGGACAGGCTGGCCGTGCCTTCCTCGTCGACATGGTCGTCACGCAGGCGCTGCACGTCGTAGTGGGGGGTGTCCATGTCCGGGTTGGGCAAGAGCACCACCCGCACGCCCTGGCGACGCTCGATCTCGGCCAGCACGCCGCGCTTCTCGTTGAGCAGGTAGGTGGCCACCGGCACCGGCAGGATGGCGCGGATCTGGGCGCTGCGCTCCTTCATGGCCTCCTCCTCGAGGAGGCGCATGACCGACAGCGAGAGGGAGCGCACGTCGCGGATGGTGCCCTGGCCGTCGCAGCGGGGGCAGACCACGCCGCTGGTCTCGCCCAGGGAGGGGCGCAGGCGCTGGCGGGACATTTCCATCAGGCCGAAGCGCGAGATGCGGCCGATCTGTACCCGGGCGCGATCGAGCTTGAGGGCGTCGCGCATGCGGTTCTCGACCTCGCGCTGGTTGCGCGCCGGGCTCATGTCGATGAAGTCGATGACCACCAGGCCGCCGATATCGCGCAGGCGCAGCTGGCGGGCGATCTCGTCGGCGGCCTCGCTGTTGGTCTGCAGCGCGGTCTCCTCGATATCGCTGCCGCGGGTGGCCCGGGCCGAGTTGATGTCGATGGAGACCAGCGCCTCGGTGTGGTCGATGACGATGGATCCGCCGGACGGCAGCTTGACCTCGCGCTCGTAGGCGGTCTCGATCTGGGATTCGATCTGGAAGCGCGAGAACAGCGGTACCTCGTCGGCGTAGCGCTTGATCTTCTGCTGGTAGGAGGGCATCACCTGGCGGATGAAGGCCAGGGCCTCCTGGTGCACCTGCTCGCTGTCGATCAGCACCTCGCCGATGTCCTGGCGCAGGTAGTCGCGCATGGCGCGGATGATGACGTTGGATTCCCGGTAGATCAGGAAGGGGGCGGGGCGCTTGCCGGCCTCCTCGGTGATCGACTCCCAGACCTGCACCAGGTAGTCGAGATCCCACTGCAGTTCCTCGGTGGAGCGGCCGATGCCGGCGGTGCGCACGATCAGACCCATCTTGTCGGGCACGGTCAGCTGGCTCATGGCTTCCTTGAGCTGGCTGCGTTCCTCGCCCTCGATGCGCCGGGAGATGCCGCCGGCGCGGGCGTTGTTCGGCATCAGCACCAGGAAACGCCCGGCCAGGCTGATGAAGGTGGTCAGGGCCGCGCCCTTGTTGCCACGCTCCTCCTTGTCGACCTGGACGATGACTTCCTGGCCTTCCTTGAGCACTTCCTTGATGCTGGGGCGGCCCGAGGGCTCCTTGACGAAGTACTCGCGGGAGATTTCCTTGAGGGGGAGGAAGCCGTGGCGGTCGGCACCGAAGTCGACGAAGGCGGCTTCGAGGGAGGGTTCCACGCGGGTGATCTTGCCGCGATAGATGTTGGCTTTCTTCTGCTCCCGGGCACCGGATTCGATGTCCAGGTCGTAGAGGCGTTGTCCATCGACCAGGGCGACGCGCAGCTCTTCGGGCTGGGTCGCGTTGATGAGCATCCGTTTCATGTCGTCTCGCAAGATGGACGCGCCGGTGGGCGCCCAGGGAGCCTCTCTCACCTGATACCGACGGGTGGCAAGGCCCGGTTTCCGGCCAATGTCGTGCGATTCCGGCTGTTCAATAGCGTGCTATTCGTCTCCGGGATCACCAAACTTGTCTCGAAATCCAGGCCTCTCACGACGATCGGTCAAGCCCGAGAGGCTTCCGTGCGTCGGCGAAGGCGAACCGCTGGGTGCTGCGTGCTTGTGCTCAGCGCATGTCGCGGATGCGGAACTGCGCCCGGCCGTGTCGGGGCTCCGGTGGAGGCCGCCCGGCACGGCATGATCATGTTGAGTACGGGGCGGAGGCAGGACATGTCTCGGCGGGTCTTCGCCCATCCGGCCCTGCGGTCACCGCCAACACCTGGCATTCATCGATTCGCCAACGCCGGCCTCCGGCACGATGTTGTACGTATCCCGTGATCGCCGCCCGTTCATCGGGGCGGGGCGGGCGTGGCGTTGTATCGCTTGCTTGTCGGCGGCGGGACCTCGAATCGGCGAGTGTCGTCGCGGCCTGATCTTTTCGCTCCGGCCTGCGTGTCTGTCGTGCAGGCGCTCGAACGGGCCAGAGTCGGCCCACTGGAGCGAGTTGGCAATATAACAGTAAAGGGGGTGACCGGCAATTGGGCGGCAGGATGGCGCGCACTGCGATAGAATGCGGCTTTTCCGCAGGTTGCCAGTGGAGTGCCGGCATGGCCGAGGGCCGCGAAGTACAGTGGGTGGAAGTGACCGAGGGCCAGGTGGGCCAGCGGGTCGACAACTTCCTGATGACGCGCATGAAGGGGGCGCCCCGGGCGCTGATCTACCGCATCGTGCGCAAGGGCGAGGTGCGTGTGAACAAGAAACGCGTCAAGGCCGACACCCGGCTGGCGCTGGGGGATGTGGTGCGCATCCCGCCGCTGCGGCTGGCTCCCCGGGAGGCGGTGCGCGAGGTCAGCGACAGCCTGCGCAACCTGCTGGCCGGCAGTGTGCTGCTGGAAGGCCGCGATTGGCTGGTGATCAACAAGCCCTCGGGGCTCGCCGTGCATGGCGGCAGCGGGGTCAAGATCGGCCTGATCGAGGCCCTGCGCCAGGTTCGCGAGGACCTGGACTTCCTCGAGCTGGTGCATCGTCTCGATCGTGATACCTCGGGGTGCCTGCTGCTGGCGAAGTCGCGTCCCGCCCTGTTGACCCTGAACAATGCCCTCAAGCGCCACGAGATGACCAAGCAGTACCTGGCGCTGGTGGCCGGGCGCTGGCCGGCGCGTCGGGACTTCGTCAGCGCGCGGCTGGATCGCTTCGACGCCGGCAATGGCGAGCGGCGCGTGCGGGTGGATCCGGCCGGCAAGGTGGCCCGTACCCGCTTCGCGGTGCGCGAGGCCTTCGCCGGCGCGACCCTGGTCGAGGCGGAGCCGATCACCGGCCGTACCCATCAGATCCGCGTGCATGCCGCTCATGCCGGCTACCCGCTGCTCGGCGACGACAAGTACGGCACCCGGGAGGGCGGGCGTCTTGCCGCCCGGCTGGGGCTGTCGCGGCTCTTCCTGCATGCCGCCGCGCTGACCTTTCCCGAGCCCACCAGTGGCAGGCCCGTGAAGATCCGCGCCCCCCTGGGCGAGGAACTCGACGCGGTGCTCGCCCGTGCACGCCAGGACCGCTGAGGGGATGCCCATGCGCTATCGACTGATGATCTTCGACTGGGACGGTACCCTGATGGATTCCGTGGCCCGCATCGTCGCCTGCATGCAGGCCGCGGGGCGCGAAATCGGCTGGGGGGAGCTCGGCGAGGACGAGGTGCGAGATATCATCGGCCTGGGCCTGCCCGAGGCCATCGCGCGGCTCTGCCCGGGTATCGACCCCGAGCGTGCCGAGGCGCTGCGGGGGCGCTATGCCTACCACTTCGTCGAGGGGGACGTCACCCCGATGCCCTTCTATCCCGGGGTCGCCGAGGGCCTGGCCCGGCTGCGCGCCGATGACGCGACCCGCCTGGCGGTGGCCACCGGAAAGAGCCGGCGGGGGCTCGACCGGATCTTCCGCGAGAGCGACTGCGGCCACTGGTTCCATGCCAGCCGCACCGCCGACGAGACCCGCTCCAAGCCCCATCCCCGGATGCTGGAGGAGCTGCTGGAGGAGCTCGGCGTGGCGGTGGAGGAGGCGGTGATGATCGGCGACACCGAATACGACCTGGAGATGGCCCGGGCCCTGGGCATGGATCGCGTCGCCGTGACCTACGGCGTGCACGCCCCGCAGCGCCTGGCGGCGAGCCGACCGGTGTTCACCGCCGAGGCCTTTCCCGAACTCATCGACTGGCTGCACGCCTGAGCGGCGGCAGGGAGGCAAGCATTTCATGGCCGACGATCGACACGACGACAAGTGGACCCGGGGCCCCGAGCTCACCGCCGAGCAGGCGCGCCAGGCGAGGGAGGGGCAGCCGGCGCCCGCCGATTCGGCGGAGGATGCCGAGACGCTGCGCGAGCGACGTCGCCTCGCCCAGCAGGCGATGCTCGACCGCTGGATCGACGGGGTGCTCACCGAGCAGCGGCGCTCGCGGCGCTGGAAGCTGTTCTTCCGCTTCTTCTTCGTCCTGCTGATCCTGACCTCGCTGGCCACCACCCTCTATGGGCTCTTCCTGGTGCCGGGGCCGGTGGCGGCGGAGGGGCCGCACCTGGGGGTGGTGCGCGTGGAGGGCGTCATCGACCGCGAGTCCCCGGCCAACGCCGAGCGGATCCTCGAGGGGGTCGAGCGGGCCTGGAAGGCGCCCGGGGCCGAGGCGGTGGTGCTGCACATCGACAGTCCCGGCGGCAGCCCGGTCCAGTCCCAGCGCATCCATGACGAGCTGATGCGCCTGCGCGCCTCGGGCGACAAGCCGATCATCGCGGTGATCGAGGATATCGGTGCCAGTGGTGCCTACTATATCGCCGCGGCGGCGGACGAGATCGTCGCCGCCCCGGCCAGCCTGGTCGGCTCCATCGGGGTGATCCACGCCGGTTTCGGCTTCGACGAGGCCATCGACCGGCTCGGCGTGGAGCGACGGGTCTTCACGGCCGGCGAGAACAAGGCCTTCCTCGACCCCTTCTCGGAGATCTCCGCCGATCAGCGGGCGTTCTGGCAGAAGGTCCTGTCCACCACTCACCGCCAGTTCATCGAGGACGTCAAGGCCGGCCGGGGCCAGCGGCTGGCCGATGACGAGCGGCTGTTCAGCGGGTTGATCTGGACCGGCGAGCAGGCCCGGGCGCTGGGGCTGGTGGATGACCTCGACAGCCTCGACGGCATCGCCCGGGCGCGCCTCGAGACGCCGCGGGTCAAGGACTACACCCCGCGGCTCGATCCCTTCGAGCGGCTGACGCGGCGCTTCGGGCGCGTCGTCGCCGAATGGGTCGGGGTGCCGCGGGCCGATTCACCGCTGCGCTATCAGCTCTATTGAAGAGAGCAGAAGGAAGGACGCCGCTTCGCGGCAGAAAGAGGGAAGACGGGTGGCCATCCCTTTCTTCCCTCTTCTTCTCGTCCCTGTTACGGCACGCCCAGCGGATCCAGTCCGGCCTCGCGCAGCAGCGCGCACAGCCGGATCAGCGGCAGGCCGACCAGGGTGTTGGGATCGTCGCCCTCGAGCCGCTCGAACAGGCTGATGCCGAGCCCTTCCATATGGAAGCTGCCGGCGGCGTCCAGGGGGCGTTCCCGGGCCACGTAGCGGGCGATCTCGTCGGCGCCGAGGCGGCGGAAGATCACGTCGTAGCGCTCGTGGCAGACCCGGTGGCTGGCGTGGCGCGTGTCGATCAGCGCCAGCCCGGTCAGGAAGCTGACCCGGCGTCCCGAGAAGCGGGCCAGCTGGGCGCGGGCGGCGGCCTCGTCGGCGGGCTTGCCCAGCGCCTCGCCGTCGAAGACCGCGACCTGGTCGGAGCCGATGATCAGGTGGTCCGGCCAGTCGGCGGCCAGTCGTTCGGCCTTGGCCAGAGAGAGGCGGTGTACCAGCGCCCGGGGGGATTCTCCGGGGCGGGGCGTCTCGTCGATGTCGGGACTGTCCCAGGCGTAGGGGATCTCCAGACGGTCGAGCAGCTGGCGGCGGAAGCGGGAGCTCGAGGCGAGCACCAGGCGTGGCATGGGAGGTCCTCCGGAGGTGGTCGAACGCCGCTGTGGCGAGGGCGCAACCCTGCGCCCCGCGGGCATTGTAACCGCGAATCACGGTGGCTTTGACAGGGGCAGGGGGAGTGCCTATCATTGCGCGCCTATGTTGACCTCACGACTCCCTGGCAGGGTCGAGCCTTACAGGCTCGCCGCGCATGCCGAACATCTCGAAGGCCTGGTGGCGCTGGCCGACCTGCCGCGGCTCGCCGACGAGGTCGGGGCGCAGCGGGGTGACGCCCGGGTGTGGCTGGACTTCACCATCGATGCCCAGGGGCGTCGAGTGATCAGCGGTCATCTCGAGGCCGAGCTGCAGCTGCCCTGTCGCCGCTGCCTCTCGCCCATGGCCCAGGACGTCGCCAGCGACTTCCTGCTGGGCATGGTCACCAGCGACGCCTTGGCGGCCGACCTGCCGAGCACCCACGAGCCGGTGTTGGTGGAGAACGAACAGCTGAACCTGCTGGGGGTGGTCGAGGATGAGCTCATCCTCAGCCTGCCCCAGGTGGTTTACCACGACGAGGCCGATTGCGCGGTCTCGCGCGACCAGCTGAGCAGCGGGGCGGCCTCCGACGCGTCGGAGGCGTCCCCCAAGAGTCCCTTCGACGTGCTCAAGCACCTCAAGGGCAAAACCTGATACTCATCGATTCACTCTGGAGTGATATCTCATGGCAGTTCAACAGAACCGCAAGACCCGTTCCAAGCGCGGCATGCGTCGCAGCCACGACGCCCTGACCGGCCAGGCGCTGTCCCAGGACAAGGAGACCGGTACCACTCACCTGCGTCACCACGTCTCCCCGGACGGCTTCTATCGCGGTCGCAAGGTCGTCGACGCCTGAGGCGACGACGCCCTCTTTGCCGTGACGCCTGGCCGCTGACATGCGGATAGCCGTGGATGCCATGGGCGGGGATCTGGGTCCCCGCGCCACCGTGGTAGGCGCCGCCGGTGCCGTCATGGCCGACCCCGATCTCGAGATCCGGCTGTTCGGCCCTGCCCGCCTGCTGGACGAGGAGATCTCCCGGCTGCCGCGGCCACTGGCCGCGGCGTCGTCGCATCTATGGGTCGAGGATGCGCCGGCCGTGGTGCGTGAGGATCAGCGTCCCGCCCAGGCCCTGCGCCATGGGCGCGACACCAGCATGGCCGCCATGCTCGACTGCCTCGCCGCGGGCGGGGCCGAGGCCGGCGTCAGTGCCGGCAACACCGGAGCCCTCATGGCCCTGGCCCGGCGGGCGCTGGGGACGGTCGGCGGCGTGCCGCGTCCGGCGATCAGCACGGCCATCCCGACCCGCGAGGAGGGCCGCTGCTACCTGCTCGACCTCGGCGCCAACGTCGATGTCGAGGCGGCCCGCCTGATCGACTTCGCCCTGATGGGCGAGGTCATGGCGCGCCATGTCGACGGTCTCGCGCATCCGCGCGTCGCCCTGCTCAACGTCGGGGTGGAGGGCACCAAGGGGACCGTCAGCGTGCAGCGGGCCGACGAGGCCCTGCGGCGGCTCGAGGGGCTGAACTATCTCGGCTTTATCGAGGGCGACGGGATCTTCTCCGGCGAGGTCGATGTCGTGGTCTGCGACGGCTTCGTCGGCAATGCCGTGCTCAAGGCCAGCGAGGGCCTGGCGCGGATGCTGGTGCGCCGGGTGCAGGCGACCTTCGAGGCCCACTGGTCGAGCCGGCTGGTCGGCCTGCTGGCCAGGCCCGCCCTGGCGCGCCTGCGCCGGGAGCTGGACCCGGTGCGCTACAACGGCGCCAGCCTGCTGGGGCTGGCGGGCATCGTCGTCAAGAGCCACGGCAGCGCCGATGCCGCGGGATTCCACTTCGCGGTGGCGCGGGCGGTGCAGGAGGTGCGCCATGGCCTGCCGGACCGGCTCGCCATGGAACTCGACCACCGGCGGTCCGCCGTCGACTCGGCCGTCGTCGACGACCGAGTCGACAGTGGAGCCAGGATCATTGCCCCGAGCGTCACGGACGCGGCCGGGGACGATGCAAGCCAACAAGAGCAAAGGTGATCGACATGACACAACCCCTTGCCCTCATCTTCCCCGGGCAGGGCTCCCAGCAGATCGGCATGCTGCGCGAGCTGGCGGAGCGCTACAGCGTAGTGGGCGCGACCTTCGAGGAGGCCGCCGATGCGCTGGGATATGACCTCTGGCAGGTGGTCCAGGAAGGCCCCGCCGAGGCGCTCAATGCCACGGCCTGTACCCAGCCGGCGCTGCTGACGGCCAGCGTGGCGATCTGGCGTGTCTGGCAGGAGCTCGAGGGGCCGCGCCCCGGGGCCATGGCCGGGCACAGCCTGGGTGAATACAGCGCCATGGTCTGCGCCGGTGCCTTGCCCTTCGCCGACGGGGTGCGGCTGGTCAAGCTGCGCGGCGAGGCGATGCAGGCGGCCGTGCCCATGGGCGAGGGCGCGATGGCCGCCATCCTGGGCCTCGACGACGCCGCCGTGGAGCAGGCCTGTGCCCAGGCCGGCGAAGGCGACGTGGTGGCGGCGGTCAACTACAATGCCCCCGGGCAGGTGGTCATCGCCGGCAGCAAGGCCGCCGTGGAGCGGGCCATTGCCGCCTGCCAGGCGGCCGGGGCCAAGCGCGCCATGCCCCTGCCGGTGTCGGTGCCGTCGCATTGCGACCTGATGCGTCCGGCCGCCGAGTGTCTGGCCGAGGCCATGGACCGCATCGAGCTGCGGCCGCCGCGCTATACCGTGGTCCAGAATGTCGACGCCGAGGCCCATGCCGACGTCGAGACACTGCGCACGCGCCTGATCGAGCAGCTCTACCAGCCGGTGCGCTGGACCTCGTGCATCGAGGCGATGTCTGCCCAGGGCGCCGAGGTGTTCATCGAGTGCGGGCCGGGCAAGGTGCTCACCGGGCTCAACAAGCGTATCGCCCGGGGCAGCCGGGGGCTGGCGGTCAATGACCCCGACAGCCTCTTGGCGGCTCTGGAGCTGGCCCGTGAAGCGGCCGGCCAGTCACCGTCGGCCAACGGCTGACCCATCTCCTGGACGAGAACGGAAGAGAGCATGACAACCGAGCGTAGAGTCGCCCTGATCACCGGGGCCAGTCGCGGCATCGGCCGCGCCATCGCCCATGAACTGGGTCGCCAGGGGCGCATCGTGATCGGCACCGCCACCAGCGAGGCCGGGGCCGAGCGCATCGATGCCGACCTCAAGGCCCAGGGCTTCGAGGGGGCGGGGCGCCGCCTGGACGTCACCGACCAGGCCAGCGTGGATGCGCTGCTCAAGGCCATCGGCGAGGAGTTCGGTGCGCCGACCATCCTGGTCAACAATGCCGGCATCACCCGTGACAACCTGCTCATGCGCATGAAGGAAGACGAGTGGGACGCGGTCATGGATGCCAACCTGAAGTCGGTCTACCGGGTCAGCAAGGCCTGCCTGCGTGGCATGACCAGGGCCCGTTTCGGCCGTATCGTGTCGATCAGCTCGGTGGTGGCGACCATGGGCAACCTGGGTCAGGCCAACTATGCGGCGGCCAAGGCCGGCATGGAAGGCTTCAGCCGGGCCCTGGCCCGCGAGGTGGCATCCCGCGCCATCACCGTCAATGCCGTGGCCCCGGGGTTCATCGCCACCGACATGACCGAGTCCCTGCCGGAGGAGCAGCGCCAGGCCCTGCTCGGTCAGATCCCGCTGTCGCGCCTCGGCCAGCCCGAGGAGATCGCCGCCGCGGTGGGCTTCTTGACGAGCGAGGCGGCCGGCTATATCACCGGCGAAACACTGCACGTCAATGGCGGCATGAACATGCGGTAATGCCGCGTCATGCGGCGGTTGCGTCGACCCAGAGCGGTCTATAAACTACCCCGCAGCTTATGGCTCGCGGAATTGAAACGGCTGGTAATCAGAACGGCTAACGTGAACGACTGGAGTACGTCATAATGAGCACCATCGAAGAGCGCGTGAAGAAGGTTGTGGCCGAGCGCCTGAACGTCAAGGAAGAAGACATCCAGAACTCTTCTTCATTCACCGAAGATCTCGGCGCCGATTCCCTGGATACCGTCGAGCTGGTGATGGCGCTCGAAGAGGAATTCGACACCGAAATCCCCGACGAGGAAGCCGAGAAGATCACCACCGTTCAGGAAGCCATCGATTACGTCAACACCCACCAGTAAGGGTGCTCGACACCGCTTGCTGAGGTGTATCCGGGGCAGCGAGCCCCGGTGAGAGCCGTCCTGCCGCGCAGGGCGGCTCTCGTGCTATGGGGCTGTCCTTCGTCGGTCACAGCGGGGGTGGACTCGGGTATAATGCGCGCAAAGAAGGCCCGTCGAGGGTCGTGTCACTACGGATGTCTGGAGGAAAGCTGATGGCTCGTAGAAGGGTTGTAGTGACCGGGCTGGGCCTGGTCACGCCAGTGGGGAACACCGTCGATGAGAGCTGGGGCAACATTCTGGCCGGCCAGAGCGGTATCGCCCCCATCGAGCACTTCGATGCCAGTGGCTTCAATACCCGTTTCGGTGGCTCGGTGAAGGATTTCGACATCAGCCCCTACCTGAACCCCAAGGATGCCAGGAAGATGGACCTGTTCATCCAGTACGGGGTGGCCGCCGGTGCCCAGGCGATCAGCGATGCCGGCATCGAGTGCACCGAGGACAACGCCCACCGCATCGGCGTGGCCATCGGCTCCGGCATCGGCGGCCTGCCGATGATCGAGCACAACCACAGCGCCCTGCAGAAGGGCGGCGCGCGGCGCATCTCGCCGTTCTTCGTGCCGGGCTCGATCATCAACATGATCTCGGGCAACCTGGCCATCCAGCATGGCTTCTGCGGGCCCAACATCGCCATCACCACGGCCTGTACCACGGGCACCCACAACATCGGCTACAGCGCCCGGACCATCGCCTACGGCGACGCCGACGTGATGGTCTGCGGTGGCGCCGAGATGGCCACCACGCCGCTGGGGCTGGGCGGCTTCTCCGCGGCGCGGGCGCTGTCCACGCGCAACGACGACCCCGCGGCGGCCAGCCGCCCCTGGGATCGCGACCGCGACGGCTTCGTGCTCTCCGACGGGGCCGGCGTCATGGTGCTCGAGGAACTCGAGCACGCCCAGGCCCGGGGCGCGACCATCTACGCCGAGCTCACCGGCTTCGGCATGAGCGACGACGCCTATCACATGACCGCGCCGCCGGAAGATGGTCGGGGTGCCGCCATGTCCATGAGCAATGCCATCCGCGATGCCGGCCTCGATCCGGCGACCGTGGACTACATCAATGCCCACGGCACCTCCACGCCGGCCGGTGACCTGGCCGAGAGCCGGGCGGTCGAGCGGGTCCTGGGCGATGCGGCCCGGGACGTGGCGGTGAGTTCCACCAAGTCGATGATCGGCCACCTGCTCGGGGCCGCCGGGGCCGTCGAGGCGGTCTTCAGCGTGCTGGCCATCCGCGACCAGGTGGCGCCGCCGACCATCAATCTCGACACCCCCCAGGAAGGCTGCGTGCTGGACTACGTGCCCCATACCGCCCGGGAGATGAGGATCGACATCAGCCTGTCGAACTCCTTCGGCTTCGGTGGCACCAACGGCACCCTGGTCTTCTCCAGGGTGTGAGCGGGTCGCCGGCACAGCCCGTCCCCGGCGAGGGCGTCCCCTTCGACGACCGGGGGCTGGCCTATGGCGACGGCCTCTTCGAGACCGTACTGGTGCGCGACGGCGTGCCGCTGCTGTGGGAGCAGCACCTGGCGCGGCTGGCCCGGGGCGGCGAGGCGCTGGGCATTGCGTTGCCGGCCCGGGCGACCCTCGATGCCCTCCCGGCCCGCGCCGGCGAGGGCCTCGCGGTGCTCAAGCTGGTGCTGACCCGCGGCAGCGGTGGACGCGGCTACCTGCCCCCCGACGCCCCGACGCCCCGCCTGCGCTGGCAGGTCGCGCCGTTTTCGCCCTCGCCGTCGCGCTGGCGGGGCGTGCGGGTCCGCCACTGCCAGCTCTCCCTGGCGATCCAGCCACGCCTCGCCGGCCTCAAGCACCTCAACCGGCTGGAAAACGTGCTGGCCCGGGCGGAGTGGTCCGATCCCGAGATCGCCGAGGGGCTGCTCAGTGATACCCAAGGGCGGCTGGTCGAGGCCACCTGCATGAACCTCTTCTGGTGGCGCGAGGGTCACTGGGAGACGCCTCGCCTGCACCGTTGCGGCGTGGCCGGCACCCTGCGCGAGGCGCTGCTGGCTCGTCTGGACCTCCGCGAGGTGGACGCCTCCCCCGAGGTGCTGGCGAGCAGCGAGGCCGTGTGCCTGGGCAACTCCGTGCAGGGCGTCTGGCCGCTGACCCGCCTCGATGATGCCGAGGGGCGCCCGCTGGCCCGCTGGTCGCCGGGGCGTCACCACCGGGCCCTCCAGGCCGAGGCCCATGGGCTGCTGGGTTACCCGCGCCAGCCGGGCGATTCAACCGAGTGAACGAGGACAACGCATGCCCCGTGTGATCAAGCTCCTGCCGCCACTGGTGATCCTGCTGGCGCTGGCCCTGGGCGGGGGATACCGCTACTGGCAGGCCCGGCTCGAGGCACCGCTGGCCATCGCCTCGCCGGCCCTCTATGAGGTGCCGGGCGGGGCGGGCTTCCACCAGGTGATCGCCGAGCTCGCCGAGCAAGGCGTCATCGCCGACGCCTGGGCCTATCGCCTGCTGACGCGGCTCGAGCCCGAGGCGGTGCCCGACCTGCGCCCGGGGGAGTATCGCCTGACCCCGGAGATGACCGGCCGGGAGATGCTCGGGCTGCTGGACCGCCACGAGGTGGTCACCTACCCGCTGACCGTCCCCGAGGGCTGGACCTTCGCCCAGATGCGCGCGGCACTCGACGAGGCGGAGAAGCTCGAGCACCGCACCCGGGGGCGCAGCGACGCCGAGGTGATGGCGATGCTGGGGCGCGAGGGCAAGCATCCCGAGGGGCGCTTCTTCCCCGATACCTATCGCTATCACAAGGGCGTCAGCGACCTCGAGATCCTGCGTCAGGCGATGACGCGCATGGACGCCATGCTCGAGGAGGCCTGGACCGGGCGCGACGAGGGGCTGCCCATCGAGACCCCCTACGAGGCGTTGATCCTGGCGTCCCTGGTGGAGCGCGAGACCGGGGTGCCCGAGGAGCGCCGGCGCATCGCCGGGGTCTTCGCGCGGCGCCTCGAGCGGGGCATGCGGCTGCAGACCGACCCCACCGTGATCTACGGCATGGGCGACGCCTACGACGGCAACATCACCCGTGCCGACCTGCGCGCGGCCACATCCTACAATACCTACGTGATCGATGGGCTGCCGCCCACCCCCATTGCCCTGCCGGGGCGGGCCGCCCTGGCGGCCGCGGTGTCGCCGGCCGAGGGCGAGGCCCTCTACTTCGTGGCCCGGGGCGACGGCTCCCATCACTTCTCGCGGTCGCTGCGCGAGCACAACAATGCCGTCAACCGGTATATCCGCAACCGCTGATCCATTCACCCCAACCGGGAAGGCCCTATGTCGAGTCGCGGACGTTTCATCACCCTGGAAGGCGGCGAGGGGGTGGGCAAGTCCACCAACCTGGCCTGGGTCGCCGAGCACCTCGAGGCCCGGGGCCTCGAGGTGGTGCGCACCCGGGAGCCCGGCGGCACCCCTCGCGCCGAGGCCATCCGCGGCCTGCTGCTGGACCCGGCCACGGACGAGCCGCTGGACGACGACGCCGAGCTGCTGCTGGTCTTCGCCGCGCGCGCCCAGCACCTGGCCCGGCTGGTGCGCCCGGCCCTGGCCCGCGGCGCCTGGGTGGTCTGCGATCGCTTCACCGATGCCACCTTCGCCTACCAGGGAGGGGGACGCGGCATCGCGGCCGGGCGCATCGCCGAGCTCGAGGCCTTCGTCCAGCAGGGCCTGCAGCCGGACCTGACCCTGCTGCTGGACATGCCCATGGAGGCCGCCCAGCGTCGCCTGGCGGGCCGGCTCGACCGCGACGGCGGTGAGCGGGACCGCTTCGAGCGCGAACGGGCCGAGTTCTTCGAGGCGGTCCGCCGGGCCTACCTGGCACGGGCCGCCGCCGCCCCGGAGCGCATGCTGGTGGTCGATGCCGACCGGCCCCTGGCGGCGGTCCGGGCCGAGCTGGGCGTGGCCCTCGACCGCCGTCTGGAGGCCTGGCGATGAGCGAGGCTGCCCCCGTGCGTCCGTTGCCCTGGCTGGCGTCGCGCTGGCGCGAACTCGTGCGGCTCGCCGACAGCGGTCGCCTGCCTCATGCCCTGTTGTTCTCCGGACCCCATGGGGTCGGCAAGCCCTCCCTGGCCGAGGCGCTGATCGCCCGCACCCTGTGCGCCGCTCCCGGCGAGTTCGCCTGTGGCCGCTGCCATGCCTGCCGGATGCTGGCCGCCGGCTACCATCCCGACCTGCTGCGCGTCGCGCCGGAGGAGGGCAAGCGCCAGATCCGCATCGCCCCGATCCGCGAGGTCAACGGCTTCGTCGCCCAGACCGCCCAGCAGGGCGGCTATCGGGTGATCGTCATCAGCCCCGCGGAGGCCATGAACGTGGCCGCCTCCAACGCCCTGCTGAAGAGCCTCGAGGAGCCCGGCGGGCGGACCCTCTTCCTGCTGCTCTCGGACATTCCCTCGCACCTGCTGCCGACCATCCGCTCCCGCTGCCAGCACTGGAGTCTGGCCCCCCCGGCCGAGGCCGACTGCCTGGACTGGCTCGCCGAGCGCCTCGGCGGCGAGGAGGAGGCCCGCTTCTGGTGGCGGGCCGCCGGCGGCCTGCCGCTGCGCGCCCTGGAACTCGCCGAACCGGACGCCCGGGGGCTGCGCCAGCAGCTGCACGAGACTTTCGACGCCCTGGTACGGGGCGCCGAGCCGGTGGCCGAGGCCGCCCGCCTTGATCGCCAGTCCATCGATGCCATCCTGTGGTACGGTATCGCCTGGCTCGAGGACCTGATTCGTCTGGGGCTGTCCGGGGGCACCGAGGCGTTGCGCAATCCCGACCTGCTGCCACTGTATCGTCAGGCGGTCAAGAACGGCCGGGTCCGCGACTGGTTCCGGCTCCTGGACTATGCTCGCGAACAACGGCGCCTGCTGGCCGAGGGCGGCAACCCCAATCCTCAGCTGGTGCTCGAGGCCTGGCTGGTCCGCTGGTCCGCGCTGCTGCGCTCTTGATGAAGGAGGCTCGATCGATGGCCGCACAGAAAGCCCTCTCCCTGACCATCCAGGACATCCCGACCCTGCTCTCGGCCTACATGCCGGCGTTGGAGCGTGGCGGCATCTTCGTGCCCACCCGGGAGCGCTACGAGCTCGGCCAGGAGGTCTTCCTGCTGCTGACCCTGCCCGACGAGACCGAGCGGGTGCCGGTGACCGGCCGGGTCGTGTGGGTCTCCCCGGAGGGCGTCTCCGGACGCCGGGTGCCGGGCATCGGCATCCACTTCAGCGCCGAGGACCAGGGGGTGCGCGACCATATCGAGAACCTGCTGGCCGGCCAGCTGGACAAGGGCGCCCCGACCTACACCCTTTGAAGAGGGAAGAGGGAAGAGGGAAGAGGGAAGAGGGAAGAGGGAAGAGGGAAGAGGGAAGAGGGAAGACAGGCTATATGTTTTTCTTCCCTCTTGTTTCTTCCCTCTTATAACTTTTAGTCACCTATCGCCGAAGATTTTCATGTTCATTGACTCCCACTGCCATCTCGATCGTCTCGATCCCCGCACCCATGACGGCGATGTCGCCGCCGCCCTGGACGCCGCCCGGGCCCGCGACGTGCGCCAGTTCCTGGCCATCGCCGTCACCCTGGAGGAGGTGCCGGGGATCGCCGCCCTGGCCCGGGCGCACGACGACGTGGTGATCTCCGCCGGGGTCCACCCCCTCCACCAGGTGCCCGAGGAGCCCAGCGTGGCGGCCATCAAGGACTGCGCCGAGCGCTTCGGCGCGGTGGCCATCGGCGAGACCGGTCTCGACTATCACTACGCGGGCGTGTCCCGGGAGGTCCAGCACGAGCGCTTCCGTCGCCACCTGGTCGCGGCCACCGAGCTCGAGCTGCCGGTGATCATCCACACCCGTGAGGCCCGGGAAGACACCCTGGCGCTGATCCGCGAACACGTGGACCCCGGGGTGGGGGGCGTCCTGCACTGCTTCACCGAGGATCTGGACATGGCCCGGGAGGCGGTCGCCCACGGCTTCTACATCTCGTTGTCGGGCATCGTCACCTTCCGCAATGCCAGCGCGATCCGCGAGCTGGCCAGGCGCCTGCCGCTGGACCGCATGCTGATCGAGACCGACAGCCCCTACCTGGCCCCGGTGCCCCATCGTGGCAAGCCCAACGAGCCGGCCTGGGTGGTGGAGGTGGCCGAGTGCATCGCCGCCGAGCGGGGCATCAGCGTCGAGGAGGTGGCCATGCAGACCACCGCCAACTTCTATCGCCTGTTCCGGGCGGCCGCCCCCGAGGCGCCGGCCGAGATCCGTGAGACCCTGGCCCGGGCAGGCCTGGTGGGCTAGCGGCCGTCGCCGCAAGCGAGGAGGGCAGCATGAACCTGGAGACCCTGCTGGCCGGCATCGAGCCGGAGGGCGAGATTCCCCCGCTGGAGCGCTGGGCGCCGGAGCGGGTCGGCGACATGGACCTCACCATCGCCGCCGACGGTCGCTGGATCCACGAGGGCGGCGTGATCTCCCGGCCGCGCCTGGTGCGCCTGCTGTCGACCATCCTGCGTCGCGAGGCCGACGGTGACTACTACCTGGTGACCCCCGTGGAGAAACAGCGCATCCGCGTCGAGGACCATCCCTTCGTCATCGTCAATGCCGAGCCGGATGCGGCCGGCGACTGGTGGCTCACCACCAATGTCGGCGACCGGCTGTGCCTCGACGACGCCCATCGCCTGGTCGTGACGACCACGCCGCGGGGCGAGGCGGTGCCCGAGGTGCCGGTCCGCTTCGGCCTCGCCGCACGCCTGGGACGCAACGTCTTCTACCGCCTGGCGGAGCTCGCCGAACGGCGCGGCGAGACGCTCGGCCTGACCAGCGGCGGTGCCTGGCAGCCACTGGGGCGGCTGGACGGCGAGGCGCCATGAGGCTGACGCCGGAGCAGCGGGCCGTGGTCGGCCACCCGGGCGGCCACGCCCGGGTGGCGGCCGTGGCCGGGGCGGGCAAGACCACCACCATGGTGGCCCGGGTCCTGCACCTGCTCGAGCGGGGCGTGACGCCGGGGCGGATCCTGGTGTTGATGTTCAACCGCTCCGCCCGGGAGGACTTCCAGGCCCGGCTGGCGGCCATGGCCCCGGCCGGCCAGCCGCTACCCGACGTGCGCACCTTCCATTCCCTCGGGCATCGCCTCTCCCGGAGCCTGACCCGCTGGGGCGCGCTCGCCCCCCGGCAGCTGCTCACCGCCGACTGGCAATTGGAGCGGCTGCTGCGCCATGCCACCCAGCAGGCCCTGCAGGAACTGCCCGAGCCCGGCGAGGCGGCACTGGAGGCCGAGAAGCTCGAGGCCCTGGCCCACTTCTGCGGCCTGGTGAAGGCGGAGATGGCGAGTCCCGCCGAACTCTATGCCCGGCTCGATGTCGGCGAGGACAGCGAGCACTTCGTCGCCGCCTTCGAGCATGCCGAGGCCCTGCTGGCCGAGCAGGGCCTGATGACCTATTCGGATCTGCTCTACCGCCCCCTGCGGGCGCTGGAAGCCGACCCGGCCCTGCGCGGGCGGGTCCAGGGCTTCCTGGATCACGTCATCATCGACGAGTACCAGGACATCAACCAGGCCCAGCAGCGCCTGCTGGCCGTGCTGGCCGGGCACCAGGCGGCGGTGATGGCGGTGGGCGACGCTAACCAGTGCATCTACGAGTGGCGCGGGGCGCACCCCGACACCATGCTCGAGAACTTCACCGCCACCTTCGGCGAGGCGCGGGACTACCCGCTGTCCACCACCTTTCGCCACGGTCATGCCCTGGCGCTGGCCGCCAACCATGCCATCGCCGCCAACCGGCGTCGCCCCGACCAGCTCTGCCTGGCCGCGCCCGGCACCCCCGCCACCCGGCTGGCGGTGGGGCAGGGGACCCAGGGGCTGCTCGGCGAACTCGCCGGCTGGCAGCGCCGGGGCCGGGCGCTCGACGAGGCCTGCCTGCTGGTGCGCAGCTGGGCCCTGTCGGTGCCCCTGCAACTGGCCCTGCTGCGCGAGGGGGTGCCCTTCCGGCTGTCCCGGGAGGATCGCTTCGTGTTTCGCCTGCCCCTGGTGGAGGCCCTGGCGGGCTACCTGATGCTGGCGCAGGACGCCGGCCTGCTGCAGGATCCCGGCCACCTGCTGACCCTGCTCGCCCAGCCCACCCCCTTCGTCGCCCGGGAACGCCTGGTGGCGCTGGCCACCCGCCTGGCCGAGACCCGGCGCTGGCCGGAGCGTCACGACCCCCTCCTGACCGGCCTCAGGCCCCATCAGCGGCGGACCCTGAAGCGTCGCTGGGCGCTGCTCTGCGAGCTGCCCCGGCATGCCGGCTGGACGCCGGCCCGCCTGCTCGAGCACGTGATCGAGAGCGTGGAGGCGGAGAAGGTGCTCAAGCGCGCCGCCGCACGGCGCGACAAGGGCGAGGAGGACGTGCGGCTGCTCGATGTGCTGGTCGAGCAGGCCGGCGAGGCGACGGACCTGGCGGCCTTCATCGAGCTGCTGCGCCGGCCGGTGCAGAATCGCGATGACGGGGTGCTGATCACCACGGTGCACGGGGCCAAGGGCCTGGAGTGGCCACTGGTGGTGCTGGCGGGCCTCAACGAGGAGGACTTTCCCCACTACACCCGGGACAACCCCTTGACCCCCTCGCGCCTCGAGGAGGAGCGTCGGCTGTTCTACGTGGCCATCACCCGGGCCCGGGAGCAGTTGGTCATGCTGCATGACGGTGGCGACCACCGGCCCAGTCGCTTCCTCGGCGAGACCGCCTGGCAGGATGGCCAGCGGGTCGCCGAGCACCTGGCAGGGGAAGGCGAGGGCGAGGCGCCGCTGGCGGTCGCGCATCCGGGCCTGGTACGCCGTTATGTCGGGGCGCTGGGCCGTTCGCTGTCCATCGAGGAGGCCACCGTGCCGACGGGGATGCCCCCGGCTGCCAGCGATTTCCGGGTCGGCCAGCGCCTCACCCATGCCGTGTTCGGCGAGGGCGAGATCAGCGTGGTGGAAGGGGATCCGGACAACCCCGTGATCGAGGTGCGCTTCCACCGGGCCGGCCGACGCCGGCTGATCGCCCGTCGGGCGCCCATCGAACTGCTGGAAGGAGAACGCGCATGAATCGTGTGCTGATCGAGGCCAGAGAGCTGGCCCGCGCCCTCGAGGGCGAATCTCCCCCCCTGGTGCTGGACTGCCGAGCCCGGCTCGGCGACCCGGATGCCGGCGACCGGCTGTGGCGGGAGGGTCATGTGCCCGGCAGCCAGCACCTGGACCTGGACCGCGACCTGGCCGCGCCCGCCGGCGCGGGCGGGCGTCACCCCTTGCCCCCGCCGGCGGCCTTCACCGCGGTGATCCAGCGACTGGGCATCGCCCCCGGGCGCGCGGTGGTGGTCTACGACGACCAGGGCGGTCAGCTGGCCGCGGCCCGCGCCTGGTGGATGCTGGCCTGCTGGGCCGGTCATCCCGAGGTGCGCGTGCTCGATGGCGGCCTTCGGGCCTGGCAGGATGCCGGCGGCGAGCTGCCGCTGGGCCGTGAGCCCCTGCCGCCCCCGAGCGACTGGACGCCGGCCTACCGCGACGCCGTCCGCGTCGACGCCGACGAGGTGTTCTCCGGCCGCGCCCTCAAGGTGGATGCCCGCGCCCGCGAGCGCTTCCGCGGCGAGGCCGAGCCCGTGGACCCGGTGGCGGGGCATATCACCGGAGCGGTATGCCGGCCGAGTGCCGAGAACCTCGACGAGAGCGGCCGCTTCAAGGCCCCCGAGGTGCTGGACGCGGAGCTCCCCGAGGGCGACGCGGTGATCGCCTACTGTGGCTCCGGCGTCACCGCCTGCCACGACATCCTGGCCTACGCCGTGGCCGGCCGACCGCTGCCCCGGCTCTATCCCGGCTCCTGGAGCGAGTGGATCCGTGATCCCGCCCGACCCATCGCCCGCGGTGATCACGAGTAACCCGGCAAGCTTTTATGTCGGGTTACTCGCGGCACAGGGAAGTGCCAGGTGAATAGTGTCGCCGCGGTGAGACGCGTTGAGCCTCCGCTGGCCAGCGTCTACTCTGACCTCGGTGCTTCCCGCAGCGTGCGAAGAAGGGCAGCGGAGGGAGTGGCGATACCGTGGCGAGCAAGAACTTTGCGTTGATCGGCGCCGCCGGCTATATCGCGCCGCGCCATATGCAGGCCATCAAGGACACCGGCAACGCCCTGGTGGCGGCCTATGACATCAACGACTCGGTGGGCATCATCGATTCCATCTCGACCGACTGTGCCTTCTTCACCGAATTCGAGTATTTCCTGGAACACGCCTGGCGGCTCAAGCGTCAGGGGACGCGGGCGCTGGACTACATGGCGATCTGCTCCCCCAACCATCTGCATGCTGCCCATGTGGTCGCCGGCCTGCAGTTGGGCTGCGACGTGATCTGCGAGAAGCCCCTGGTGCCCACCCCCGACCAACTCGACGAGTTGCGTTGCGTGGAGCAGGAGACCGGCCGGCGCGTCTACAGCATCATGCAGCTGCGCCACCATCCGGCGATCCATGAGCTGCGCGACAAGGTAGTGGCCGAGGCGCGTGATACCAAGTACGACGTCGAGCTGACCTATATCACCTCCCGGGGACCCTGGTACCAGGCGAGCTGGAAGGGCGACCCGCGCCGGTCGTTCGGGGTCGAGGCCGATATCGGCGTGCACTTCTTCGATATGCTGCACCTGGTGTTCGGCGCGCTGGAGCGCCTGGTGCTGCACTACAGTGACGACCACAAGGCCGCCGGCTACCTGGAATACGAACAGGCCAGGGTGCGCTGGTTTCTCTCCATCGATGCCGAGGACCTGCCGGAGGAGGTGCGCGACCGCCAGCCCACCTACCGGGCGATCCTCTGCGACGGCGAGGCCTTCGAGTTCTCCAGCGGCTTCGAGGACCTGCATACGGTCAGCTACCGGGAAGTGCTGGCCGGACGCGGCTTCGGCATCGACGCCGTGCGTCACTGCCTGGAAACCGTGTATGCCATCCGTCACGCTACCCCCGAGGCGCCTCGCGACGGCGAGGCCCACCCCCAGCTGCAGGCCATGGTGCAGGCCCGGGGTGAGTCGACATGATGCCCTTCATCGATCTGGGGGCCCAGCAGGCGCGCCTCGGACCGCGTCTCGAGGCCGCGATGGCAGCCGTGCTACGCCATGGCCGCTACGTGCTCGGCCCGGAGGTGGAGGCGCTGGAGCGGCGGCTGGCCCGGCGGGTCGGGGTCGCCCACTGCATCACCTGCGCCAGCGGCACCGATGCCCTGCAGATCGCCCTGCGGGGGCTCGGCGTCGGCGCCGGTGACGAGGTGATCGTGCCCGGGTTCAGCTTCGTCGCCACGGCGGAGAGCGTGGCCCTGGTCGGCGCCCGGCCGGTCTACGTGGACATCGATCCGCGGACCTGCCTGCTGGCCGTCGAGCGGGTGGAGGCGGCGATCACCCCGCGTACCCGGGCCATCTTGCCGGTCTCGCTGTTCGGTCAGTGCGCCGACATGGCGGCGTTGAAGGTCCTGGCCCGACGCCATGGGCTCGCGGTGCTCGAGGACGCCGCCCAGAGCTTCGGGGCCAGCCGGCACGGCCGGCCCTCCTGTGGCCTGAGCCGCGTCGCGGCCACCAGCTTCTTTCCCAGCAAGCCGCTGGGCGCCTACGGCGACGGCGGGGCCCTGTTCACCGACGATGGCGACCTGGCCGAGACCCTGCGCAGCATCGCCCGCCATGGCGAGGCGGGCCGCTACCACCACGTGCGGCTGGGAATGAACAGCCGCCTGGATACCCTTCAGGCGGCGATCCTGCTGGTGAAGCTCGACGACTTCGATGAGGAACTACGCCGTCGCCGGGGCGTGGCCGCGCGATACGATCGTCTGCTGGGCGAACTGCCGGTCGAGCGCCCGGTGGTGGCGCCCGGCAACGTCAGCATCCATGCCCAGTACAGCATCCAGGTGGCCGAGCGGGAGCGGGTCCAGGCGGGCCTGGCGGGGGCGGGCATTCCCACCGCCGTCCACTACCCCACTCCGCTGTATCGACAGCCGGCCCTGGCCGACCCCCGGTGTCGACTGCCGGCCTGTGAGGCGGTATGCGAGCGCATCCTCAGCCTGCCCATGCATGCCTACCTCGAGGCCGCGCAGCAGGAGCGGGTGGTGGAAGCGCTGCGCCAGGCTTCGCCTGGAGTTTGAAGAGCGGCGCTGCGCGCCTTGAAGAAGGAAGAAGAACCTCTTCCTTCTTCATTTCTTCCGGCTTACATATTCGGGTAGTTCGGCCCGCCGCCGCCTTCCGGCGCCACCCAGGTGATGTTCTGCGCCGGGTCCTTGATGTCGCAGGTCTTGCAGTGGATGCAGTTCTGGAAGTTGATCTGGAACTTCGGCTTGCCCGCCTCGTCCTCGACCACCTCGTAGACGCCGACCGGGCAGTAGCGTTGGGCCGGCTCGGCATACTCGGGCAGGTTGTCGCGGATCGGCAGCTCGGGATCGGCGAGTTTGAGGTGGCAGGGCTGGTCCTCCTCGTGGTTGGTGTTGGACAGGAACACCGAGGAGGGCTTGTCGAAGGACAGCTTGCCGTCCGGCTTGGGGTAGTCGATCTTCTCGCACTCGGCCGCCTTCTTCAGGGTGGCGTGGTCCGGGGTGGTGTCGTGGACCGTCGGCAGCTTGCCGCCGAGCAGTTGGTCGAGGAAGTTGTAGGCGCCGCCACCCAGGGTGCCGTACTTGTGGATCGCCGGGCCGAAGCTGCGGCTCTCGTCGAGCTCATGATAGGCCCAACTGGCCTGCCACTTGCCCTCGAAGGCGGTGAGTTCGGCGCCGCCCTCGTCGCCGCCGGCGAGGGCCTCGAAGACCGCCTCGGCGGCCACCATGCCGGACTTCATGGCGGTGTGCAGGCCCTTGATCTTGGCGAAGTTCAGGGTGCCGGCGTCGCAGCCGATCAACAGCCCGCCGGGGAAGGTCATCCTGGGCAGGCAGTTGAGGCCGCCCTTGGCGATGGCCCGGGCGCCGTAGGCGACCCGCTTGCCGCCCTCCAGGTGCCTGGCCAGCACCGGATGGTGCTTCATGCGCTGGAACTCGTCGAAGGGCGACAGGTAAGGGTTCCGGTAGGACAGGTCCATGATCAGGCCGACCACCACCTGGGCATTCTCCGCATGGTAGAGGAACCAGCCGCCGTGGGTGTGCCTGTCCAGCGGCCAGCCGGAGCCGTGCAGCACCAGGCCCGGCTCGTGCTTGTCGGCGGGGATGTCCCACAGCTCCTTCAAGCCGATGCCGTAGTGCTGGGGGTCCTTGCCGGCATCGAGGTCGAACCGCTCGATCAGGCGCTTGCCCAAGTGGCCCCGGGCGCCCTCGGCGAGCAGGGTGTACTTGGCGCGCAGCTCCATGCCCGGCATATAGCCATCCTTCGGCGACCCATCCGCGGCGACCCCCATGTCACCGATCAGGATGCCCTTGACCGCTTCATCCTCGACGATCACCTCCTGGGCGGCGAAGCCGGGGAAGACCTCGACGCCGAGCTCCTCGGCCTGCTCGGCCAGCCAGCGGCACAGGTTGCCGGCGCTGATCACATAGCGGGTGATGTCCCCGCCGGTGTTGTGCATGCTCGGCGGCACCAGGGCGTTGGGCAGCTTCTGGGCCTTCTCGGCGTCCTTGAGCAGGTAGAGCTCGTCGCGCACGGCGGGGGTGGTCAGGGGCGCGCCGCGTGCCTCCCAGTCGGGGAACAGCTCCTGGAGGGCGCGGGGCTCGAAGACCGCCCCGGAGAGGATGTGGGCGCCCACCTCGGAGCCCTTCTCGACCACGCACACGGTGAGTTCCTGCTCCGCCTCATTGGCCTGCTGCATCAGGCGGCAGGCCGCGGCCAGGCCGGAGGGGCCGGCGCCGACGATGACCACGTCGAAGTCCATGGAGTCGCGCTCTACTTGTTCAGTCATCGGATGTGTCTCCTCCCACGGCGACGACGCCCGGGTCCCGAGGGCACCACTAACGTCGATAGGTTTTAAAACGGTCGTTTGCTTCTAGGTCCGACCCATGATAGGCATAATACCGTCAAAGGGGCACCCCTTACGATGGGGGAAGGCGCCGCGAGTGCCGTTTCCCGGGATGGCGAGGATTGTTGTGGTCGCCCGGGCTGTGGCACATTAGTGGGGTTTTTTGGTGCGGCGCCTATCAAACGCTTGCATGAAACATATAAGGGCATGCCGGTCGGTTCTAAGAGGGCAGGGCATCGTGTCGCGATGCCCGCTCCCGTTACCCAAGGTTCCGAAACTGAACCAAGCGAGGACAACATGAAGGTACTCGTCGCGGTCAAACGCGTCATCGACTACAACGTCAAGATCCGGGTCAAGCCGGACAACTCCGACGTCGACCTCACCAACGTCAAGATGGCCATGAATCCCTTCTGCGAGATCGCCGTGGAGGAAGCGGTGCGGCTCAAGGAGCGGGGCGTGGCGACCGAGGTGGTCGCGGTCACCGTGGGCCCCAAGGCCGCCCAGGAACAGCTGCGCACCGCGCTGGCGCTGGGCGCCGACCGGGCCATCCACATCCAGACCGACGAGCGCGTCGAGTCGCTGGGCGCCGCCAAGGCGCTGGCCAGGGTGGTCGAGGAGGAGCAGCCGGGCCTCACCATCCTCGGCAAGCAGGCCATCGACAGCGACAACAACCAGACCGGCCAGATGCTCGCCGCGCTGACCGGCCGGCCCCAGGGCACCTTCGCCTCCGAGGTGGTCATCGAGAATGACAAGGCCCGGGTCACCCGCGAGATCGACGGCGGGCTGCAGACCGTCGAACTCGCGCTGCCGGCCATCGTCACCACCGACCTGCGCCTCAACGAGCCGCGCTACGCCAAGCTGCCGGACATCATGAAGGCCAAGAAGAAGCCGCTTTCCGTCAAGACCCCGGAGGAGCTGGGCGTTGAGGTGGCGTCACGGCTCACGCTGGTCAAGGTCGAGCCGCCGGCCGAGCGCCAGGGCGGCGTCAAGGTGGGCTCGGTGGACGAGCTGGTCGACAAGCTGAAGAACGAAGCGAAGGTGATCTCATGAGTATCCTGGTCCTTGCCGAACATCACGACGGCCAACTGGCCGGTGCCACCGCCCACGTGGTGGCCGCGGCCCGGGCGATCCAGCAGGACAGCGGCGGCGACATCGATGTCCTGGTGGCAGGCGAGAACGTCGGCGCCATCGCGGACGCCGCGGCCAGGCTCGACGGCGTGAGCCGGGTGCGCGTCGCCGATGCCGCCGTCTACGCCCACCAGCTGGCCGAGCCGCTGGGCGAGCTGCTGGTGGCGCTGGCCGACGACTACGGTCACGTGCTGGCCGCCGCCACCACCACCGGCAAGAACGTCATGCCGCGGCTGGCCGCGCTGAAGGACGTGGCCCAGCTCTCCGAGATCATCGCGGTGGAGAGTGCCGACACCTTCCAGCGGCCGATCTATGCCGGCAACGCCATCGCCACGGTGCAGAGCGACGACGCCCTCAAGGTGATCACCGTGCGCGCCACCGCCTTCGATGCCGTCGCCGAGACGGGCTCCGCCAGCGTCGAGGCGGTGGATACCGTGGTCGACAATGCCTTGTCGTCCTTCGTCGGCGAGGAGCTGGCCGCGAGCGACCGTCCCGAGCTGGGCGCGGCCAAGGTGGTGATCTCCGGCGGCCGGGGCATGGGCAGCGGCGACAACTTCAAGCTGCTCGACGGCATCGCCGACAAGCTGGGGGCGGCGATCGGCGCCTCGCGGGCGGCGGTGGACGCGGGCTTCGTGCCCAACGACATGCAGGTCGGCCAGACTGGCAAGATCGTCGCCCCGGAGCTCTACATCGCCGTGGGCATCTCGGGGGCCATCCAGCACCTGGCGGGCATGAAGGACTCCAAGGTGATCGTGGCGATCAACAAGGACGAGGAGGCGCCGATCTTCCAGGTGGCCGATTACGGATTGGTCGCGGATCTCTTCGAGGCCCTCCCGGAGCTGGAGAGCAAGCTCTAGCTTCTGAACGCCAGCGGTAGCACGCTATCGCGTGTGGCCGATATCGAGGGGCCGGTCTCCCGCAGGGGAGGCCGGCCCTTCTTGTCTCCGGGAGGGACGTCAGCCGAGCCCCAGGCGGCGGAACAGGCGACGCGCCGAGCCTTGCCAGTGGCCGCGGGGGGCCGGCCGCGGCATGGCCAGACGGGTGGCGTGCCCCAAGGGGGTGATGATGGCGTCGAGGTGCCGGCGGCAATGTCCTCGGTCGAGCCCGCCCGGGCACTGGAGCAGCAGCAGGCCGACGTGGGAAATGGCGCCGTCCAGGGCACGGCAGAGGTCCGCCTGGGAGGCGGCCTCGACCCGGCAGCGATGCATCTCGCCCAGCAGCATCCTGATCGATCCCGTGTCCAGCCAGCACGGCGATGCGTCGCCGCCCGGACCCTCGTCGACCGACTGCCGGATGGCCCGGAAGGAAACGTGAAGGAAGATGCAGGTGTAGTGCAGCCGGGGTCGGTCGATAGCCATGAGACGCCCTGCAGAGGATGATAAGGATTCTCATTATCGTTGTTCATGGCTCCCTCCGTCAAATGACGCCAGCCGCCATGTACATTGATAACTATTCTTGTTTGAGGTAGCGTGCCTGGCATTCCGCGCACCTTCCGGGAGACGAGAGTGCAGAACAGAGCATCATGGATTCGCTGGAGCCTGGCCGGCCTCGCCTTGACGGCGGCCGCGAGCGCCCCCGCCACGGAATTGCGTGAGGAGGCGATCGCGGCCCAGCGCACCCAGGCCGAGCTGCAGGCGCGCATCGACGGCGCCGATCAGGCGGTTCGCGAGCGCCTGAAGGCCTTGCGTCAGGCTCGGGAAGAGACCCGGCGCCTGAGCCGCTACAACGCCGAGCTGGCCCCCCTGGTCGAGCGACAGGCCGCGACCCTGGCCGAACGCCGCGAGGCCCTCGACACCCTGTCACAGACCCGCGAGGCCTTGCCGGGGCTGATGCGCGGCATGGTCGAGCGCCTGCGCACCTGGGTGGAAGGCGATATGCCCTTCCTGCGCGACGAGCGCCTGGCCCGGGTGGACAGCCTCGAGCCCCTGCTGGCCGACCCCGAGCTCGATACCGCCGAGAAACTGGAGCGGGTGCTGGCCGCCTGGCAGGCCGAGCTCGACTACGGCCGCGAGCTCGATACCTGGCGCGGCGAGCTGCCCGGCGAGACCCCGCGGGAGGTGGACTTCCTGCGCCTGGGCCGAGTGGGCTGGTACTACCTGACTCCCGACGGCCGTCGGGGCGGCGTCTGGCAGGCCGAGCCCGGCGAGTGGCGCCCCCTGGACGAGACCGCCCTGGCCGAGGTCCGCAAGGGGCTGGCCATCGCCCGGGAGCAGCGCGCCCCGGCCCTGCTGGACCTGCCCGTCTCGCAACCCCGGGAGGACGCCTGATGATCCGGAACCTTACCCTGCGCGCCGCGCTGGCCGGCCTGCTGCTGGGGATGTCGTTGCTGGCCCAGGCCCAGGAGGGCGCCGCGGCGACGGACGCGCCCCTCGAGACCCTGCGCGCCGAGCGCGAGGCCGCCGAGGCTCGGGACCGGGCGCGGCTGGCCGAGCTGGTCGACGACGAGCAGGCCCTCGACGCCGCCCTCGAACAGGCCCGTGCCGAATTGGCCGAGGTTCGGGAGCGCCGCGAGACCCTGGACAGCCGACAGCAGGCCCAGACCGCCGAGCTCGAGGCCCTCCAGGCCCGTCGCCAGGAGCAGGGCGGTGACCTCGAGGCGGTCTTCGACGAGGTGGCCGGCGTCAGCGGCGAGCTGCGCGACGAGCTGAGCGCCGGCTGGCTGACCCTGGGCGCCGAGGCCGGCCTGCCGCCGCGCCTGGACGCCGACGGCATCCTGCGCGCCGAGCAGCTCGCCACCCTGGCCGACAGCCTGATGGGCCTGACCCGGGAAACCGCCCGCGTGGTCGGCCTGCAGGCGCCGGTGGCCGGCGCCGACGGTGAGGTGGCCGAGCGCACCGTGATCCGCCTCGGCGACCTGCTGGCGGCCAGCGACGGCCAGTTGCTGGAGCGCGCCGGCGAGGACGGCCGCCTGACGGTGCTGCCGCATACCCCGGCCGGCGTGGCCGAGCGCCTGCAGGCCTTCCAGGCCGGCGAGGGCGAGGTGGTGTCCTTCGATCCCGCCGACGGCCGGGTCCTCGAGGCCCTGGCTCGGCAGCCGACCCTCTGGGAGCGCTTCCGCCAGGGCGGCGCCGTGGGCTATGTGGTGGTGGCCCTGGGCCTCGGCGGCCTGCTGGTGGCGCTCGGCCAGTATCTCTACCTGCTGCGGGTCACCGTGACCCTGCGCCGCCAACTGGGGGATCTCGCGCGGCTGCGCGACGACAACCCCCTGGGCCGGGCGCTTCAGCGTTTCCAGGCCCTCGGCACCGGCCACGCCCCCGAGGCCCTGGAGGCCCGCCTCGATGAGGCGCTGCTCGCCGAGCAGCCGCGCCTCGAGCGCGGCCAGGGCCTGGTCAAGATGCTCGCCGCGGTGGCGCCGCTGCTGGGCCTGCTGGGGACGGTCACCGGCATGATCGTGACCTTCCAGTCGATCACCGTGTTCGGCACCGGCGACCCCCAACTGATGGCCGGCGGCATCAGCCAGGCGCTGGTCACCACGGTGCTCGGCCTGATCACCGCCGTGCCGCTGCTGTTCGCCCACACGGCGCTGTCCAGCCGCAGTCGCGCGCTGATCGGCACCCTGGAGGGCCGGGCCAGCGCCGTGCTCGCCGACACCCTGGAGGCGGGCCGCACCGCCTCCCCGCGTGAAGCGCCGCGCCATGCCGATGCCCTGGCTTGAGCCCCTGGCGCGGCTGGTCGAGGCCGGTGGCCCCGTTCTGGTGGTCATCGTCGGCGTGGCCGTGCTGCTGTTCTCGCTGGCCCTGGAGCGCTGGTGGTTCTTCCGACTCCACTACCGCCCGGCGCGCCGGGCGCTGGTGGCGCGCTGGGTGGCGCGGGCCGACCACGCCAGCTGGAGCGCCCTGACCCTGCGTGAGGTCTGGGCGCGGGAGCTGATCGCCCGGCTGCGCGGCCCGCTGCCCTGGCTGAAGCTGCTGGTGGTGATCTGCCCGCTGCTCGGCCTGCTGGGCACCGTCACCGGCATGATCACGGTGTTCGACAGCCTGGCCGTCAGCGAGGTCAACCAGGCCCGGGCCATGGCCGACGGCGTGGCCCGGGCCACCCTGCCCACCCTGAGCGGCATGGCGGTCTCGGTGGTGGGACTGCTGTTCATCACCCGTCTCGAACACATCATCCGGCGCGAGGACCAGCGGCTGCATGACCGCCTGGCCCGCGCCGTGGAGGACGCCCATGCGTAGACGCCGACTGGCCACCGCCGGCGAGGAGACCAGCGAGGTCAACCTGACCCCGATGCTGGACGTGGTCTTCATCATGCTGATCTTCTTCATCGTCACCACCAGTTTCATCAAGGAGAGCGGGGTGGAGATCGAGCGCCCGGAGTCCAGCGCGGCGACCCCGCGCCCGGACGTCCAGGTGCTGGTGGCGATCACCCCGGAAGGGGCGGTCTGGGTGGATGGCGAGCCGGTGGATCTGCACCGGGTGGGTCCCAGGGTGGCCGGCCTGGTCAGCGACGACGGCTCGGTGGTCATCCAGGCCGACCGCGAGGCGGCCACCGGCGTGCTGATCGAGGTGATGGACCGCCTGCGCGAGGCCGACGTCGAGCAGGTGGCCGTGGCCGCCCAGCGGAGCGGCGCCTGATGCGGCTGCCGGTCTCGCTGCTCGCCGGAACAGCGCTGACGCTGGCGCTGTTCCTGCTGCTGGCGCTCCTGGTGGTGCCGCCCCAGGCCGAGCCCGAGCCCCGTCAGGAGCTGACCCTGGCGCTGGCCGAGGTGCCGGCCGAACCGGCGCCGGAGCCGGTGCCGGCCTCCGCCGCGCCGCCCCCGCCACCCAGTGCGCCGACACCGCCCCCGGAGCCGGCCCCGGCGCCGGCCGTGGACAGCACCATCGCCCTGCCCGAGCCGGAGCTGCCGCCCATGGAGGCGCCGGAGGTGCCCCTGGACGAGTCCCTGCCGGAGCTCACCGAGACGCCGCCGCAGCCCGAACCGCAACCCGAACCTCAGCCCGAGCCCGAGCCGCAACCGGATCCCGAGCCGTCTCCCAGCCCGGAGCCCTCGCCGAGCCCGGCGCCGGCCAGCGAGTCCGCCTCGGCGTCGCCCGCGTCGTCCCAGGCCGTCTCCAATGAGCCCGTGGACGTGGGCAACTCGGCCCAGGCGACCCGCCGCGTGCCCCCGGAGTATCCGTCCCGGGCCCGTCGCCGCGGCCTCCAGGGGTATGTGCTGGTGCAGTTCATCATCGCCCCCGATGGCCGGGTCGAGCGCGGCAGCATCGAGGTGCTGGAGGCCGAGCCGGCGCGGGTCTTCGAGCGTGCCGCCCGCCGCGCCATCGCCGACTGGCGCTTCGCCGAGGCCGACGGGCGACGTCGGGCGCGCCAGCGCCTGGAATTCCAGTTGAGGTGAGCACATGACGCGAACGCTTTCCCTGGCCGGCCTGCTGGCGGGCGCCTGGCTGGGCCTGGTGACTCCCGTGCTGGCCGCCCCGTCGTTGCCGGGCGGTATCATCCGCGACCTGCATGGCCTGGAGCAGCGCCTCCAGGCCGACGCCGCCGGCGAGGTGCGCGGGCGGGCCCTGGCCCAGGCCGAGCGCCTGGCCGGAGGCAATGCCGCGGACCGCTGGGCCAGGGCGCTCTACCTGCAGCTCGCCGCCGGCGCGGAGGCGCGCCTCGGCAACGCCCGGGCCGCCGCCGATCACCTGGCCAGCGCCCGCGCCACCGAGGGCGTCGAGGCGGCGCAGGCCGACCGCTGGCTGCGCCAGGAGGTCGGGTTGCGCCTCGAGGCCGGCCAGGCCGAGGAGGCCCGGGGGCTGCTCGCCGACTGGCTGTCCCGCCATGGCGGTGCGGCCGACGACCACTGGCGGATGGCCCGGCTGCTGGCCGCCGAGACGAACTGGGAGGCCGCGGCGCGCTGGGTTCGGCGGGCCCTGGAGGCCGGCGGCGAGCCGGTCGGGACGCAGGCCTCGCTGGCCGCCAGCGTGCTGCAGCGCGCCGGCGACGAGGCCTCGGCCCTGGCCGTGCTGGAGCGTCGGCTGGAGAACGCCGAGGACGACCCCGAGGCCTGGCGTCGGGCGGCGGGCCTGGCCCAGCGGCTGGGGGATCCCGGCCGGGCGGCGGCGCTCTGGGAGGCGGGCTGGCGACGTGGCGTGCTGACCGGGCGCGACGACCTCCGTCAGCGCATTCGCCTGCACCTGGCCGGCGGCACCCCGGCCCGGGCCGCCGAGCTGCTCGCCACGGCGCTGGAGGAGGGCACGCTGGCCGACGACCCGGCCAACCGCCGCCTGCTGGCCAGGGCCTGGCAGGCGGCGCGGGACCGCGAGCGGGCCCTGGCCGCCTGGGAGGCGCTTGCCGAGCGTAGCGGGGCCGGCGAGGACTGGCTGCACCTGGGCCAACTGGCCCATGGTTGGGGCGAGTGGGCGCTCGCCGAACGGGCCCTGGAGCGGGCCCTGGCCCTCGGCGAGGCAGGAGCCGAGGCCTGGCTAGCCAGCCTGCCGGAAGGGCAGGGCGACGGAGCCGGGGAGACCGGCTCCACTACGCCTCAGCAGTCCAGCTCGGCCCACACCGGGGCGTGATCCGAGGGCCTCTCCATGCCCCGCAGTTCGTAGTCGATGCCGGCCTCCCGGACCTTCCCGGCCAGCGGTTCGGTCACCAGGATGTAGTCGATGCGCAGGCCGCGCCTGGGGTCGCGGTCGAAGCCCCTGGAGCGGTAGTCGAACCAGCTGAAGCGGTCGTCCACCTCGGGGTGGCAGACCCGGTAGCTGTCGGTGAGCCCCCAGCCCTTGATCCCTTCGAGCCATTCCCGTTCCACCGGCTGGAAGCTGGTCTTGCCCTCGCGCAGCCAGCGCTTGCGGTTGGCCTCGCCGATGCCGATGTCGATGTCCTCGGGCGAGATGTTGAAGTCGCCCATGATCGCCAGGCGCTCCTCGGGGGAGTGCTGCTCGGCGAGCAGGCGGCTCAGCTGGGCGTAGAAGGCGCGCTTGTGGGGAAACTTCACCGGATGGTCGACGTTCTCGCCCTGGGGAAAGTAACCGTTCCAGACCGTCAGCGGTGCGCCGTCCTCGCCGCACAGGCGCACGCCGATCAGTCGGCGCTGGGCGTCCTCGCCGTCGTCGGGGAAGCCCCGGTAGACCGCCTCGGGCTCGTCCCGGCACAGCAGGGCCACCCCATAGTGCCCCTTCTGGCCGTGGAAATAGACGTGGTAGCCCATGGCCTCGACGGCGGCCACCGGGAACTCGCTGTCCTGGACCTTGGTTTCCTGCAGGCCGATCACCGCCGGGCGGTGCGCCTCGATCAGCGCCTCGAGCTGGTGGAGGCGGGCACGAATGCCGTTGATGTTGAATGAGACCAGGCGCATCGGTCAGTCGTCCTTGTTCTCGGGCTTGTCGGGATGGATCTCGATGGACTGGCCGGTCTCCTGACGGGTCAGCTTGCGGGCCGCCTGCAGCTTGCGCTGCTGGCGCTTCTTCTGGGTGTAGCGGCGCGACGAGGTGACCTCGTCGGGGTTCTCGTGGCGCCACTGCTTGTAGTCCTTGCGCCGGCCGGTGCGAATCGTCACCTTGTCGGCCAGCGATCGGGTCTTCTTTCTGCGTGTCATGACGCATGCTCCTTGGATACTGGCCGCCATTCTACCAGTCGCAGCCACCGCTTCGACAGCGGGCGGGCCCTCGCCGCCGGAGGCTGGTACAATGGCCGTTTGCGTCACGCAACCTCCCGAGACGCTTTCATCCACTACATGGACGAGACAGCACAGCCTATGAGCGAGTCGGAACAGACCACAGCACCGGCCAAGACCGAGAACCGCAAGCCCAAGCGTCGCCGTCGCAAGCCGCGCCGCCGCCAGTCGAACTGGGACCTGCGCCAGTTCCAGGTTCCCGCCGTCGCGGGCAAGTGGCGCTTCCATGACTTCGATCTGCCGCTGCCGCTGATGCGCGCCATCCACGCCCAGGGCTTCGAGTACTGCACGCCGATCCAGGCCGAGGCGCTGCGCCACACGCTGCTCGGCGGCGACGTGGTGGGCAAGGCCCAGACCGGGACCGGCAAGACCGCCGCCTTCCTGATCTCGATCCTCGCCTACTTCCTCGAGGAGGAGGCGCCGGACGGCCAGAAGCCCGGGGCCCCCCGGGCGCTGATCGTGGCGCCGACCCGGGAACTGGCGCTGCAGATCGAGAAGGACGCCAAGGCGCTGGCGCGCTTCACCCAGCTCAATGTCGCCAGCGTGGTGGGGGGCATGGATTACCAGAAGCAGCTGGAGGGGCTGGGCAAGCGGCTGGATATCCTGGTCGCCACCCCGGGCCGGCTGCTGGATTTCCACCAGAAGCGCGACGTCGACCTGACCCAGGTCGAGGTGCTGGTGCTCGACGAGGCGGACCGCATGCTCTCCATGGGCTTCATCCCCGACGTCAAGCGCATCATCCGCCATACGCCGAAGAAGGAAGAGCGCCAGACCTTCCTGTTCTCGGCGACCTTCACCGAGGACATCCTCAACCTGGCCAGCCAGTGGACCCATGAGCCGGCCCACGTGGAGATCGCGGTCACCGTCGACAACGCCGCCGACATCGACCAGCGGGTCTACCTGGTCGGCGACGAGGACAAGCAGCGCCTGCTGGTCAAGCTGCTGCAGCAGGAGAGCTTCGACCGGGTGATGGTCTTCGGCAACCGCCGCGACCTGGTGCGCAAGCTCGACGAGCTGCTCAAGCAGGCCGGCATCAACGCCGCCATGCTCTCCGGCGACGTGCCCCAGAACCAGCGCATCCGCACCCTCGAGCAGTTCCGCGAGGGCGAGATCCAGGTACTGGTGGCGACCGACGTGGCCGGCCGCGGCATCCATATCGAGGATGTCAGCCACGTGATCAACTACACCCTGCCGGAGGATCCCGAGGACTACGTCCACCGCATCGGCCGCACCGGCCGTGCCGGCGCCAAGGGCGTGTCGATCAGCTTCGTGGGCGAGGAAGACGCCTTCTCCCTGCCGGAGATCGAGCGCTTCATCAACGACAAGCTGCCCTGCGAGCATCCGCCGGAAGGGCTGCTGTAAGCTTCAAGAGCGGCGCTGCGCGCCTGGAAGCGGGAAGACGCGGCTGCGCCGCTTGAAGAAAGACCGTGCGGGGTGCGCCCGAGAAACCACCCGAGTGAGCGGCGCCGGGGACAGGCCGTAGCGGAGGTCCTCTGCCATGGATGGCAGAGGTAGCGCCCAGGGAAGGGTTCACAGCGCCTCCGCATCGGCCTGTCGCCGGAAAAGCCGCGGTTTTACCCTAACGATGCAGGCGCAACCATGCTTGACGAGGCCCTGAAGGGCGAGATCCAGGACGCCTATCGGCGGGTGCTCGACGGGCTCGAGCTGACGCCGCGCTACGGTCAGCGGCTGATGATCGCCGAGATCGCCCGCACCCTGGCGGGCGTCGAGGTCGACGACGCCGGTCGCCGCGTCAGCGACGAGCACGTCTGCGTGCTCGAGGCCGGCACCGGCACCGGCAAGACCCTGGCCTACCTGCTGGCCGCGCTGCCGGTGGCCAAGGCCCGCGGCAAGCGCCTGGTGGTGGCCACCGCCACCGTGGCCCTGCAGGAGCAGGTGCTGCACCAGGACCTGCCGGCCCTCAAGGCCCACAGCGGCCTGGCCTTCGACTACGCCCTGGCCAAGGGGCGCGGCCGCTACGTGTGCGTGGCGCGCCTCGACCAGGCCATGGACGGCGGCGAGGACAACCCCACCCTGTCGCTCTTCGAGCAGGCGTTGGACAGCGGCGGCGACGACTTCCAGCAACTCGTGCAGTCCCTCGGCGAGGCCTACGGCAATGGCCGCTGGGCCGGCGATCGCGACAGCTGGCCGGAGGCCATCAGTGATCCCCACTGGCGCAAGCTGACCGTCGACCACCGCCAGTGCACCAATCGCCGCTGCGGCCACTTCGGCGCCTGCGCCTTCTTCCGTGCCCGTCGCGACCTCGACAGTGCCGACGTCATCGTCGCCAATCACGACCTGGTGCTGGCCGACCTGGCCCTGGGGGGCGGGGTGGTGCTGCCGGACCCGGCCGATTGCCTGTACATCTTCGACGAGGGCCACCATCTGCCCGACAAGGCCCTCAACCACTTCACTCACCGCTTCGCCGTGGGTGGCGCCCTGCGCTGGCTGCGCACCCTCAAGAAGTCGCTCACCGAGCTGAACCAGGCGCTGGCCGTGCAGCCGACCCTGGCCCGGTTGCTGGCGAGCCTGCCCCAGCTGTTCGAGGCGGTGGAGCCCCGGCTCGGCGAGGCCTTCGCCCTCGGCCACCAGCTCGCGGGGCGACCCGAGGGACTGGGCGATGGCGAGGAGGGCGCCCAGCATCGCTTCGAGATGGGGCGGGTGCCGGGGGCCCTGTGCGAGCAGGCCGACGGCCTGGTGACGCTGTTCGCCGAGTTGTCGCGCACCCTGGAGTCGATGAGCGATATCCTGCGCGAGAGCCTCGACCCCGAGAAGTCCACCGGGCTGCCCCGGGAGCAGGCCGAGCCCTGGCTGCCGCTGGTGGCGCTGCTCCACGGCCGCGCCCTGGAGGCCCACGCCCTCTGGCAGGCCTTCGCCGAGCCCGACCCCGAGGGGGAGCCGCCCCGGGCCCGCTGGCTGACCCTCGAGCGCTTCGGCGGGGAAGCGGAGCTCAGCTTCTCGGCGAGCCCGGTCTCCGCCGCCCATACGTTGGCCCGGTCGCTGTGGGGACGCTGCTTCGGGGCGGTGGTAACCTCGGCGACCCTGACGGCCCTGGGCCGCTTCGAGCGGTTGCAGGAGCGTGCCGGCCTGGCCAACCGCTATCGCTACCAGCGCCTGCCGAGTCCCTTCGACTATTCCCGAGCGGTGCTCAGCGTGCCCCGGGAGGCGGTGGATCCCGCCGACCGCGAGGGCCACGAGCGGGCCATCGTCGACTTCGTCGAGGCCCTGGGCGATGACGAGGCGGTGCTGATGCTGTTCTCCTCGCGCGCCCAGCTGCGCGCCGTGGAGAAGCGACTCTCGCCGGCGCGGCGCGAGCGGGTGCTGGCCCAGGACCGGCTCCCCAAGCGCGAGCTGGTGGAGCGTCACCGCGCCCGGGTCGACCAGGGCGAGGGCAGCATCCTGTTCGGCCTGGCGAGCTTCGCCGAGGGCATCGACCTGCCCGGCGACTACCTGACCCATGTGGTGATCACCCGGCTGCCCTTCGCCGTGCCCGACGACCCGGTGGGGGCGACGCTGGCCGAGTGGATCGAGAGCCAGGGCGGCAACCCCTTCATGCGTATCAGCGTGCCCGATGCCTCCATCAAGCTGGTGCAGGCCTGCGGGCGGCTGATCCGCAAGGAGGCCGACCGGGGGCGGATCACCCTGCTCGACCGCCGGGTACTGACGCGCCGCTATGGTCGCGCGCTGCTCGATGCCCTGCCGCCCTTCGCCCGCGAGATCGACGGGGTGGTGCAGGGCGGGTGAGTCATGGGGGCGCGGCCCGGCAATCGCGCCTCGTGGGTGGCAGGAATCGACATGAAACTGATCCTCAGCCGCAAGGGCTTCGATACTTCCGCCGGGGGCGTGCCCAGCCCGATCCTGCCCGATGGCCGGCTGGTGGTGCTGCCGATTCCCGACGCGCGCTCGGTGATTCCCTTCGAGGCGATCCGCCATCAGGGCGAGCCCCTGGGGCCCCTGGTGGCCGATCTCACCCGGGGCAGGATCGCCCCGGATGCCGGGGCGCACCTCGATCCCGACCTGCTGGCCGATAGCCTGCCGCGCCGACCGGGCTGGCGGCCGGTGTTCGGGCAGATGGGCCAGGCGCAGAGCCACCTGCGCAACCAGGGCGTCGGGGCGGGGGACCTGTTCCTGTTCTTCGGGCTCTTTCGCCGCGTCGAGCGTACGACGGCGGGATGGCGCTTCGTGCGCGAGTCGCGGCCCTGCCATCTGCTGTGGGGCTGGATGCAGGTGGCCGAGAGGCTGACGCTGGGCGATGTCGGGCCCGAGGGCGTCGAGTGGGCCTACGATCATCCCCACTGCCAGCGGCTCGACGCGCCGAACAACGTCCTCTACCTCGCCCGGCGGCACCTGCAGCTGCACGGGCTGGCCGACTCGCTGCCGGGGGCGGGTGTCTTTTCCCGGTATGCCGCGGCGCGGCGACTGACGACGACGGCTGCCGACAGGGTCTCCACCTGGGAGCTGCCGCGCTGGTTCCAGCCGGGAGAGGGGCGTCCGCCGCTCTCCTATCACGCCGACCCGCGGCGCTGGCGGCGGCATGCCGACCGCGTCGAGCTGCAGGCCGTCGCCCGCGGGCAGGAGTTCGTGCTGGACGGCGAGGCCTATCCCGAGGCGTCGGCCTGGGCACGGGCGCTGATTCGCGGGGGGAATCGCTGAGCCGGCAGGCGGGCCTCGGCAAGGCGCGTCCGCCATGGCGGCCAAAGGCGACGGGCCCGCCAGTGGCGGGCCCGTCGCCGCAGGTCGTCGCGAGCGGGTGGGGTGGTCAGGCGGCCTGGCGGCGCCTGGCCAGCACCGGGGCCAGCTTCTCGTTCATGGCCTTGAAGGCCTGCTCGGTGGTGTCCCAGTCGATGCAGGCGTCGGTGACGGAGACGCCGTAGACCAGCTGGCTGTGATCCTCGGGGATCTTCTGGTTGCCCCAGCCGAGGTTGGACTCGACCATCAGCCCGATGATCGAGTGGTTGCCCTCGAGGATCTGGTTGCTGACGTTCTCCAGTACCAGCGGCTGCAGGCCGGGGTCCTTGTTGGAGTTGGCGTGCGAGCAGTCGATCATGATGTTCGGGGTGACGCCGGCCTTGTTCAGTTCCTGCTCGGCCAGCGCCACGCTGACGCTGTCGTAGTTCGGCTTGCCGTTGCCGCCGCGCAGCACCACGTGGCCATAGGCGTTGCCGCGGGTGCGGATGATCGCCACCTTGCCGGCCTGGTCGATGCCCAGGAAGTTATGCGGGTGGGCCACCGACTGCAGGGCGTTGACGGCCACGTCGAGGCTGCCGTCGGTGCCGTTCTTGAAGCCCACCGGGCAGGACAGGCCGGAGGCCATCTCGCGATGGGTCTGGGACTCGGTGGTCCGGGCGCCGATGGCCGACCAGCTGATGCAGTCCTGCAGGTACTGTGGCGAGATCGGGTCCAGCGCCTCGGTGGCGAGCGGCAGGCCCATCTCGGTCAACTCGACGAGCAGGCGGCGGGCGATGTGCAGGCCTTCCTCGATCTCGAAGGAGCCGTTCAGGTGGGGGTCGTTGATCAGGCCCTTCCAGCCCACCGTGGTGCGCGGCTTCTCGAAATAGACGCGCATCACGATATACAGGCTATCCTTCACCTCATCCGCCAGGCGCCGCAGCTTGCGGGCATAGTCCAGGGCGGCGTCCACGTCGTGGATCGAGCAGGGGCCAACCACCATCAGCAGGCGGGGGTCGCGACCGTCGAGAATGGCCTGGATGGTGTTGCGTCCCTCGATCACCGTCCGCTCGGCCTCCTCGGAGAGGGGGATCTCCTGCTTGAGGGCCGCCGGGGTGATGAGGACGTCCTCGGAGAGGACGTTGAGGTTGTTGACCTGTTGCTCGGACATTGTGCTTTGCTACCTGTGTCGTGTCAGCGCTGAGTCGGCGTGAGACGTCTACTATCGCCCGCGTGCCGGGTAAATTCAATCGCAGACGGAACCCCTGGGCGGTGGCGCTTGTCACAGCGCCGGCGTTGACGGCGCCTGCCCGGGACACGCCGGCGAGGGCGTGTCCATCACATCCGGCCGCTTGATGCCTGCCCGAGAAACAGGAACACTTGGGCACCTGCCGACATCGGCGCACGCTCACCCCAGGGTCTAGGTTGATACATATGGAAGCGACACCAGTCTCATCGCGACGTTCCGCCAGAGCGTCGCGTCCAACTCGCGCCGCGGGGAGGCGTTGAATGGGCACTCGGGAGACCGACCAGCAACTCGTCGAGCGCGCCCAGAAAGGGGATACCCGCGCCTTCGACCTGCTGGTCAAGAAGTACCAGCACAAGATCATCGGCCTGATCGGCCGCTACGTGCACGATCATGCCGAGGTGCAGGACGTGGCCCAGGAGGCGTTCATCAAGGCCTATCGGGCGCTGGGCAAGTTCCGCGCCGAGAGCGCCTTCTATACCTGGATGTACCGCATCGCCATCAACACCGCCAAGAACCACCTGGTGTCCAAGGGTCGCCGCCCGCCGGGCAGCGATCTGGATATCGTCGATGCCGAGATCGTCGACCACAGCGGCCGGCTGGCCGACATCGAGACTCCCGAGGCCGCCATCGCCCGCGACCAGTTGCAGGCGGCCGTGTTCGAGGCCATCGAGGCCCTTCCCGACGACCTGCGTACGGCCATCACCCTGCGCGAACTCGATGGGCTCTCCTACGAGGACATCGCCAACATCATGGATTGCCCGGTGGGCACGGTGCGCTCGCGCATCTTCCGCGCCCGGGAGGCGGTGGATCAGCATATTCGCCCCCTGGTGACCACGTCGCGCAACCAGGAAGCGCTGACCGAATGAACCGAATTTTCATCGTTTTTGTCGATTGGCTGAACTGTCGGACGCCGCTGACGTCATATGCGGTGACCGGCTCGCCAGTCGCGAGCCGACAGCGTGCCGACGTCGTCGAAAGGGTGGGCATCGAGGTCGGGATACCGGGCTTCCAATGGATGCAAGGCGGACGAGTCTTGACGAGTGTGAGGGTGTGAAGAATGAGTCAGAACGCACGGGAATCGCTTTCTGCGCTAATGGACAACGAAGGTGACGAGCTCGAGTTGCGACGCCTGCTGAAGTCGCTGGACGACGAGCCCGATGCGGCGGAAGCCTGGCGCCGCTACCACATGATGAGATCCCTGCTGCGTCGCGAGACGGAGGTCGATGTGTCCACCGACCTTTCCGCAGGCGTGATGGCCCGGTTGCAGGACGAGCCAGCCCCGATGGCCTCGGAGGAGTCACCCGCGACCCGCCGTTCGCTGCCGCTGATGCGCAGCGCCGGTATCGCCGCGGCGGTCTCGCTGATGGTGATCACCGGGGTGCAGTTCTACAACGGCGCCTCGCCGCTGGGTACCCCAGCGGGCACCGGCACCGCCCCCGTGGCGAACACCGCCGGCGGTGCCGGCCAGGCGAGCGGCCCGAGTGTCCAGGCGCCGTCGCTGGTCGACCTGCCGATGTTCCAGTCACAGCCCGCCAGCCGCCAGCAGGGCCTGATGACCGTGGGAGCCGGGGAGGCGACGCCGATGTTCATGTCGCCGACCCAGCGCCAGTCGCTGAGCATGGACCGCCAGCAGGCGCTGCTGCTGCAGTCCTATCTCGACCGCCACGCCGAAGGCGCCGCCGCCAGTGGCGGGGATGTCTGGATGCCGCTGCTGCGGGCCTCCGGAAGCGAGCCGCTGGGTCAGCGTTGATGGCGGTCTGGCGGAGGCGGTCACGCCACCTGGTGGCCCTGGTGCTGGCCGGCGCCGCGATGACGTCGGTCGCCGCGGCCGGAGCAGCCTCGCCGGCGCCGAGCGACGAGCAGTTCGATTGCACCACCCTGGCCGACGAGCCCGATCCCGAGTCGGCCAGGGCCTGGTTCGAACGCAGCCTGTGGGCCGGTCACTGCTATGTCTTCCAGGCCCGTGCGGTGCGCATCGGGGTGGACGGCGTGCGCACCCTGGCGCTGTCCCACGAGATTCGCGACGGCGTCGAGCGCGAGGTCGCCCGCTTCCTGGACGGGCCGCCGGTGGTCTTCGAGCGGCAGGGGCGCATCGCCCGGCTGAACGGCATGGCCGCCGGCCCCACCCTGGCCTCGCCGGCCGCCATCGTGCAGCATCTCGACGGCCTCTATCGCCTGCAGCTCTCCGGGGAGGATCGCATCGCCGGCCGCCGGACCCTGCGCCTCGAGATCGAGCCGCTGGACGAGATGCGCTATGGCCATCGTCTCTGGCTGGATGCCCGCACCGCCCTGCCGCTCAAGCAGATGCTGCTCGACGAGCAGGGGCGGGTGGTGGAGACCTTCCAGGTCACCGAGCTTCGCGCCCCCCGGCTCCACGACGGCCGGGTCGGCCTCGCGCCCGGGCAGGCACCCGGCGAGGATCGCTGGCGCCCCGGCTGGCTGCCGGAAGGCTTCGTGGCCCAGCCGGTGAAGACCCACGGCAGGCGTCGCCCGGGGGTCAGTCATCGTGTCTATGGTGACGGCCTGGCCACGCTCAGTGTCTTCGTCGAGCCCCTCGAGGGCCAGGACCTGCTGATTCCGGGCGTGCATCGCCTGGGTGTCTCCCATGCGGCGGTGCTGCATCGCGAGCTGGGCGGGCAGCCCCGCCAGGTGGTGGCCATGGGCGAGCTGCCGCCTCGGGTGCTGCGCCGGGTGGTCGAGGCCGTGGAATGGCAGGCCGAGGCCGCCGACAAGGCCGCCGACGGGGGCTCGGCCACGGCGGAGGCCCAATGATCGCCGCCGCCGACCATGCCGCCTTGCTCGTCGAGCAGGGCCGCGTCGTCGAGCCCTTCGCGGGGGGCGCCTGGGTCGAGGTCAGTCGCCAGTCGGCCTGCGGCGCCTGCCAGGCCCGCCAGGGATGCGGTACCCGTGCCATGGCCCGCTGGCAGGCATCGCGTCCCTTGCGGGTGGCCATCCACGCGGGGCAGCCACTGACCGTCGGCGATGTCGTGTCCCTCGGACTGCCGGCCCAGGCCGTGGCTCGCGCCAGCCTCTGGACCTATGGCCTGCCGCTGGGCCTGGCGCTCGCCGGTGCCCTGCTCGCCGACCACCTGGCCCTGTCCGAACCCCTGGTGGCGCTCGCCTTCGCCGGCGGGCTGGTCGCCGGCGGCGGCCTGCTGCGCCGACACCTTCAGCGTCATGCCCGATGCTACCGGCCGCGCCTGCTCGCGGTCAGTCGATCCTCGGGCTGAACCTTTTACCGTTAGCGCGGTAACAAGAAAGCATTACCTCATCATCATTCCCACGTCACAGGAGTCTTTCATGACACGCATGACGCGACAGCTTTCCCTGTGGATGCTCCTGACCCTGGCGGTCCTCGCCAGCCAGTCCGCCCTGGCCCGTGAACTGCCGGACTTCACCGGGCTGGTCAAGGAAGCGGCGCCCGGGGTGGTCAACATCTCCACGTCCCGGGTGGTCGAACGGCCCGGCTCGCCCTTCGGCGAGTTCGAGGGCCAGGACATCCCCGAGATCTTCCGCCACTTCTTCGGTGATCGCATGCCGATGCCCCCGGGAGGCAGGGGGCGCAGCGAGGAGCGCCAGTCGCTGGGCTCGGGCTTCATCATCGACGCGGACGGCTACATCATGACCAACGCCCATGTGGTCGATGGGGCCGACCAGATCCTGGTGCGCCTCAACGACCGTCGCGAGCTCGAGGCCGAGCTGGTGGGAGCCGACGAGAAGACCGACGTGGCGGTGCTCAAGGTCGATGCCGACAACCTGCCGACCCTGGCCCTGGGGGATTCCGACCGGCTCGAGGTCGGCGAATGGGTGGCGGCCATCGGCTCGCCCTTCGGCTTCGACCACTCGGTGACCGCCGGCATCGTCAGCGCCATCAACCGCACCCTGCCGCGGGATGTCTACGTGCCCTTCATCCAGACCGACGTGGCCATCAACCCGGGCAACTCCGGCGGTCCGCTGTTCAACCTGGATGGCGAGGTGATCGGCATCAACTCCCAGATCTTCACCCGCAGCGGCGGCTTCATGGGACTGTCGTTCGCGATCCCCATCAACGTGGCCATGGACGTCGCGGACCAGCTGCGGGCCGACGGCTCGGTCAGCCGCGGCTGGCTCGGCGTGATGATCCAGCCGGTGTCCCGGGAACTGGCGGAATCCTTCGGCATGGACAACCCCCGCGGGGCGCTGATCGCCGATCTCGACCCCGAGGGGCCGGCGGCCGAGGGCGGCCTGCAGGCCGGTGACATCATCCTCGCGGTCAATGGTGAGGGAGTGGAACGCTCCAGTACCCTGCCGCGGCTGATCGGCCAGGTGTCGCCGGGCGACGAGGTGGAACTGAGCGTGCTTCGCGACGGCGAGCGCCGGACGATCACCCTGGACGTGGGCGCCTGGCCCGATGCGCCCGCCCTGGCCGGCGGCAACGGCGACAATGCCGCGCCGGCGCGGCTGGGGGTCGTCGTCCAGTCCCTGGAGGAGGGCGAGCGCCGCAAGCTGGGACTCGAGCACGGCGTGCGCGTCACCGAGCTGGCCCCCGATGGCATCGCCGCCTCCGCGGGGATCCGTCCCGGTGATATCCTGGTCAGCATCGGCCAGCGGGCGGTGGAGAGCCCGGCCCAGCTCGGCGAGCTGGTCGCCGAATTCCCGGCGGGCAGCGTGGTGCCGGTACGGCTCTATCGGGATGGCCGCTCCTACTATGTGGCACTGCGGCTCGCCTCCGACTGAGGCCGTCGTCGACAGCGTCGTGACCCGCGACCCGGCGGCTCCGGCCGTCGGGTCGCTGTATCTGGCCGGCGCATCTCGCTACAATGCCGCCATCTCACACGACGCCCCGGTCCGGACAGTCCATCGATCACGGGTCCCCGGCGCGGTCATGAAACGGATTACCCCGAATGGCAGAAAGCGACAACCGTAAAGTAATCAACGGGATACGGAACTTCTCGATCATCGCCCACATCGATCACGGCAAGTCGACCCTGGCCGATCGCCTGATCCAGACCTGTGGTGGCCTCACCGAGCGCGAACTGAAGGAGCAGGTCCTCGACTCCATGGACCTCGAGCGCGAGCGCGGCATCACCATCAAGGCCCAGTCGGTGACGCTGGACTACCACGCGCAAGACGGCAACGTCTATCAGCTCAACTTCATCGACACGCCGGGGCACGTCGACTTCTCCTACGAGGTCTCCCGCTCGCTGTATGCCTGCGAGGGCGCCCTGCTGGTGGTGGATGCCGCCCAGGGCGTCGAGGCCCAGTCGGTGGCCAACTGCTACACCGCCATCGAGCAGGGCCTCGAGGTGCTGCCGGTGCTCAACAAGATGGACCTGCCCCAGGCCGATCCCGACAAGGTGGCCCACGAGGTCGAGGAGATCATCGGCCTGGACGCCACCGACGCCTGCCAGGTGTCGGCCAAGAGCGGCCTGGGCATCGATGCGCTGCTCGAGCGCCTGGTGCGCGACATCCCGCCGCCCAAGGGCGACCGCGAGGCGCCGCTCCAGGCGCTGATCATCGACTCCTGGTTCGACAACTACCTGGGCGTGGTGTCGCTGGTGCGGATCTTCGACGGCACCCTGAAGAAGGGCGACAAGATCCGCATCACCTCCACCGGCCGCGACTGGCAGGCCAACGAGGTGGGCATCTTTACCCCGCAGCGCCGCCAGACCGATATCCTGCGCGCCGGCGAGGTGGGTTTCGTGGTGGCCGGCATCAAGGACATCCACGGCGCGCCGGTGGGGGACACCATCACCCACGCCAGGACCCCGGACGTCAAGCGGCTGCCGGGCTTCCAGAAGGTCAAGCCCCAGGTCTACGCGGGCATGTTCCCGGTCAGCGCCGACGACTACGAGGACTTCCGCGACGCCCTCGAGAAGCTGGCACTCAACGACGCCTCCCTGGACTACGAGCCGGAGAACTCCGACGCCTTGGGCTTCGGTTTCCGGGTCGGCTTCCTCGGCACCCTGCACATGGAGATCGTCCAGGAGCGCCTCGAGCGCGAGTACGACCTGGACCTGCTGACCACGGCCCCCACCGTGGTCTACGAGCTGCTGATGAAGGATGGCGAGCTGCGCTACGTCGCCAATCCCTCCAAGCTGCCGGACATGGCCGATGTGGAGGAGATGCGCGAGCCGGTGGTCCGCGCCAGCATCCTGGTGCCTCAGGACTTCGTCGGCAACGTCATCGCCGAGTGCGAGCAGCGCCGCGGGACCCAGCTCGACATGCTGTTCCTGGGCAGCCAGATCCAGCTCACCTACGAGCTGCCCATGAGCGAGGTGGTGATGGACTTCTTCGACCGCCTGAAGTCGATCTCCAAGGGCTATGCCTCCCTGGAGTACAACTTCGAGCGCTTCGAGGCGGCCAGGCTAGTCCGCCTCGACGTGCTGATCAACGGCGACCGGGTCGATGCCCTGGCGGTGATCATCCACCGCGACCATGCCCACTCCCGCGGCCGTGTGCTGGTCGAGAAGATGAAGGAGTTGATCCCGCGGCAGATGTTCGACGTGGCCATCCAGGCGGCGATCGGCGGCCAGGTAGTGGCCCGTTCCACCGTCAAGGCGCTGCGCAAGAACGTCACCGCCAAGTGTTACGGCGGCGACATGACCCGCAAGAAGAAACTGCTGGAGAAGCAGAAGGCGGGCAAGAAGCGCATGAAGCAGGTCGGCCGGGTGGAGATTCCCCAGGATGCCTTCCTCGCCGTGCTCAAGGTGAACGACTAGGGAAGGACGACAATGGATTTTGCACTCCTCTTGGTGGTGGCGGTCGGCGTCACCGGGGCGGTCTGGCTGCTGGATCTCGTCTGGTGGCGCCCCGCCCGGCGGGCCCGGCTGCTGGCCAACACCGAGGCGGGCACCACCGAGGGGCTCGATCCGGTGGCGCGGGAGAAGGCCCTCAAGGACCCCTGGCCGGTGGACTATGCGCGCTCCTTCTTCCCGGTGCTGCTGGTGGTGCTGGTGCTGCGCAGCTTCGTGGTGGAGCCCTTCCAGATTCCCTCCGGCTCGATGCGTCCGACCCTGGAAGTGGGCGACTTCATCCTGGTCAACAAGTTCGCCTACGGGCTGCGCCTGCCGGTGGCCAACCACCAGGTTGTCGAGTTGGGTGAGCCCGAGCGCGGCGACGTGATGGTGTTCCGCTTTCCCAGCGAGCCGTCGGTGAACTTCATCAAGCGGGTCGTCGGGCTGCCCGGCGACCGTATCCGCTACGCGGACAAGCAGCTCTATGTCAATGGCGAGCCGGTACCCAAGCGCCTGATCGAGGCGGGTCCGCCGACCGAGCCCAATGAACTGCTGCTGGAAGAGCAACTGGGCGAGGTCGCCCACGCTATCTACACTAACCCTCGCGACCCCGGCCCGCAGATGCGGGAGCTGGTGGTGCCCGAGGGGCATTACTTCACCATGGGCGACAACCGCGACCACTCCAACGACAGTCGCTACTGGGGCTTCGTGCCGGAGGAGAACATCGTGGGCAAGGCCTTCGCCGTCTGGATGCACTGGGACGGTGGACTGCCGAGCTTCACCAGCGTGCGTCGTATCCAATGACTGCCAGGAACGGCAGCGTCTGTCATGACATAGCAGGAGCTTCGTGAGCAATTCCCTGACACCTTTCAGCCGCCGCATCGGCCATGACTTCGCGCAGCCCGAGCTGCTCGAGCTGGCCATGACCCACCGCAGTTACGGCGGCCGCAACAACGAGCGCCTCGAGTTCCTCGGTGATTCCATCGTCAACTTCGTCATCGCCGAGGACCTCTTCCAGCGCTTTCCCCAGGCCCGGGAGGGCCAGCTGTCGCGCCTGCGCGCCCGCCTGGTCAAGGGGCAGACCCTGGCCGAGCTGGCCCGGGAGATGGCCTTCGGCGAGTGCCTGCGCCTGGGCTCGGGCGAGATGAAGAGCGGCGGCCATCGCCGCGACTCGATCCTCGCCGATGCGGTCGAGGCGGTGATCGGCGCCATCTACCTGGACGCCGGCATGGATACCGCCCGGTCCCGAGTGCTGGCCTGGTACGCCGAGCGCCTGGAGGCCATCAATCTGCAGGATACCCAGAAGGACCCCAAGACACGCCTGCAGGAGTTCCTGCAGTCACGCCAGGTGGCGCTACCGCGCTACGAGGTGGTCTCGGTGGAGGGGGAGGCCCATGCCCAGACCTTCACCGTCGAGTGCCATGTCGAGATGCTCGAGGAACATACCCTCGGCATCGGGGCCAGTCGCCGACATGCCGAGCAGCAGGCCGCCCAGCAGGCGCTGGCGCGGCTCGAATCCCAGGGAGCCCGCTCATGATCCAGACCTGTGGCTTCGTGGCCATCGTCGGTCGCCCCAACGTCGGCAAGTCGACGCTGATGAACCGTATCCTCGGCCAGAAGATCTCCATCACCTCCCGGCGGCCGCAGACCACGCGCCACCAGGTGATGGGCATCAAGACCGAGGGCGACAGCCAGTTCATCTATGTCGACACCCCGGGGATCCACATCCTCGAGAAGGACCGCAACAAGGCCATCAACCGCTTCATGAACCAGGCCGCCACCCAGGCCCTGCGCGACGTGGACTGCGTGGTCTTCATCATCGACCGTACCCGCTGGACCCCCGAGGACCAGGTGGTGCTGGAGCGCCTGGCCAACGTCGAGGCGCCGGTGATCCTGGCGGTCAACAAGGTCGATCGCCTCCAGGACAAGGCGGAACTGTTGCCCTGGCTGGAGTCGGTGGGCGCCCGGCGCGACTTCGCCGCCATCGTGCCGATCGCCGCCAAGCACGGCACCAACGTGGCGGAACTCGAGGCCGAGGTCGCCAAGCACCTGCCCGAGAGCGTCCACTACTTTCCCGAGGACCAGGTCACCGACAAGAGCCAGCGCTTCCTGGCCGCCGAGCTGGTGCGCGAGAAGGTCATGCGCCAGCTCGGCGACGAGCTGCCCTACCAGATGACCGTCGAGATCGAGGAGTTCCGCGACGAGGGCCGAGTGATCCACATCAGCGCCCTGATCATGGTCGAGCGCCAGGGCCAGAAGAAGATCCTGATCGGCGACAGCGGCGAGCGGATCAAGAAGATCGGCCGCGAGGCGCGGCTCGACATGGAGCGGGCGCTCGGCGCCAAGGTGATGCTCAACCTCTGGGTCAAGGTCAAGCGCGGCTGGTCCGACGACGAGCGGGCGCTCAAGAGTCTGGGCTACGACCTGGACTGATGGAGACGAGGCGTGAGGCGTCTGGAGTGAGGCGTGACGGAGGCCCTCACACCTCACGCCTTACCCCTCACTCTTGATTTCCTCGCACCTCGAACCTCGAAACTCCGCCTGAAGGGCCCATCGCCCATGACCCCCCAACCCGCCTACCTGCTGCACAAGCGGCCCTACCGCGAGACCAGCGCCCTGGTCGAGCTGCTGACCCTGGACCACGGCCGGGTGCGGGCCGTGGCGCGTGGCGTGCAGCGGCCCGGGAGCCGGGCGCGGGCCTCGCTGCAGCCCTTCGCCCCCTTGCATGTCACCTGGAGCGGGAGCGGCGAGCTCAAGCGCCTGGGCCTGATCGAATCGCGTGGTCCGGCGGCGATGCTGGCCGGCGAGGGCCTGCTCTGCGGCCTCTACGCCAACGAGCTGCTCACCCGGCTGTTGCCGGTGGAGCTACCGGTGACCGAGGTCTTCGCCTTCTACACCGCGACCCTCGAGGCCTTGCCACGCCCCGTGGCCCGGGCCGGCGTGCTGCGTCGCCTGGAACTGGCGCTGCTCGAGGCGCTGGATGCCGAGCCGCGCTTCTGCGGCCCCGAGGGGCAGGCCCTGGACCCCCAGGGCCGCTATGTCTTCGAGCCGGCCTCCCGGGCCTTCGTGCCCGGCGAGCGCGGCATCGATGGGCGCACCCTCAAGCTGCTCGTCGCGGGGGACTGGCGGGCCCCGGGCCTCGCCGGCCCGGCCAAGGCCGTCACCCGGGCGGCCATGGCGCCGTTGCTGGGCAGCCGGCCGCTGCGCTCCCGCGAATGGATGCACCAGCTGGCGGCCCGGCGCCGGGCCCCCCAAGCTTGAAGAGCGGCGCTGCGCGCCTGTAAGAAAGAAGACAATCCCATATCCTTGTTTCCATCTTCCCTCTCATTGCTTCCTTCTTCCGTCTACAAGGAGAGTGTCATGTATCCCCCCCGCATCCTGCTCGGCGTCAACATCGACCATATCGCCACTCTGCGCCAGGCCCGCGGCACCCGCTATCCCGATCCCGTCCAGGCCGCCCTGCTGGCCGAGGAGGCCGGCGCCGATGGCATCACCGTGCACCTGCGCGAGGACCGTCGGCATATCCAGGAACGCGACGTGCGCCTGCTGGCCGAGGTGCTCACGACCCGCATGAACCTCGAGATGGCGGTCACCGAGGCGATGCTGGCGCTCGCCGAGGAGCTTCGCCCGGCCCATGTGTGCCTGGTGCCCGAGAAGCGCGAGGAACTGACCACCGAGGGTGGCCTGGACGTGGCCGGTGGCTTCGAGGCCGTGGCCTCGGCCTGTCGTCGGCTGGCCGAGACGGGCTGTGAGGTCTCGCTGTTCATCGACCCGGAGCCTGCCCAGGTCGAGGCGGCGGCCCGGGCCGGCGCGCCGGTGATCGAGCTGCATACCGGGGCCTATGCCGAGGCGAGCGGACGCGAGGCCGCCCGGGAGCATGCGCGCCTGGTGGCCGCCGCGGAGATGGCCGGTGAGCTGGGCCTGACCGTCAATGCGGGCCATGGCCTGCACTATCATAATGTCGAGGCCATCGCCGCGATTCCCGGGCTGCACGAGCTCAACATCGGCCACGCGATCATCGCCCGGGCGCTGTTCGTCGGCCTCAAGGAGGCCGTGGCCGAGATGAAGCGCCTGACGGTCGCCGGCCAGGAGGCCGGCCTGCTGGCGGCGCTCGACGAGCATGACCACGCACACGACGACGAGGGTGATGGCTGCCGATGATCATCGGGGTGGGGACCGACATCGCCCGGGTGGCGCGCTTCGAGCGTGCAGTGGTGCGCCATGGCGAGCGCTTCGCCCGGCGCTTGCTCGGCGACGACGAGCTGTCCCTGTTCCAGGCGCGGGGTCGGCCGGTGGCCTACCTGGCCAAGCGGTTCGCCGCCAAGGAGGCCTTCGTCAAGGCGCTGGGTACCGGCCTGCGACGGGGCATGCGCTGGACCGAGATCCAGGTGGTCAACGATGCCATGGGGCGTCCCTCCCTGCTGCTGTCCGGCCAGGCCCATGACCTGGCCGAGGCCGCCGGCGTCAAGGCCCTTCATCTCTCGCTGTCGGACGAGGAGGCGTTCGCCGTGGCCTTCGTGGTGCTGGAGGGCTGAGTCGCCTGCCAGGCTCTCAGGCCCGCCATGGCGGCATACAGATCCGGCAGCAGCGCGGTGACCGCGTCGAGGCCCCGGGATCGCAGGCGGGTCTCCAGGGTCTCCGCCAGCAGCCCCAGGCGGGGGACCCCGCAGTAGCGGCAGGCACCATTGAGCGCATGCAGGGCGTCGAGCAGCGCCTCCCCGTCGCCCCGCCCGCTGGCCCGGCGGATGGCGGCCTCGCTGTCGTCCAGGGAGGCGATCAGCTGGTCCAGCAGCTGGCGCGCCAGCGCCTCGCGCCCACCGGCCAGCCGGGTGCCGAGGGCCAGGTCCACCTCCGCCAGTTCCGCGTCATTGCCAACCGGCTCGCCGCCGGCGGGTGGCGCCCCCTCCAGGGCCAGCCCCGTGCCCAGATGGTGGCGCAGCAGTCCCGACAGCTCGGTGACGTCCAGGGGTTTCTCCAGGACACCATCGAGTCCGCTCTCGAGCAGCTGGCGGCGCTGATCGTTCTGGATATGGGCCGTGACGGCGATGATCGGCAGCCCCCGCCAGGAGCCGCCCAGGGCGCGCAGGGCCCGGGTGGTCTCGACCCCATCCATGCCCTGCATGCGGATGTCCATCAGCACCACATCGAAGGACGTCTCCTGGGCCATGGCCAGGGCCTCCTCGCCGCTGGCGGCGAGGGTTACCTCGAGGGCCGGGCCCTGGACGAGCTCCTTGAGCAGCAGCCGGTTGGACTCGGTGTCGTCGACCACCAGCAGCCGCCGCTGGGGGCTCGGCGGTCGGGTGGGGCGAAGGGCGGCGCCTTCCCGCCGGGCGCCGCTGAGGGTGCGTCTCACCGCGGCGGCCAGCCCCTTTCGCGACAGCGGCTTGCTGAGGATCTCCCCGCCATGGGGAAGCGGCAGGTCGGGCGGGCTGGCATTGACCAGCAGCAGGGCCGGGCAGCCCAGGGCGTCGAGTCGTTGCTGCCAGCCCGCCAGGCCCGTCGGGTCGAGGTCCTCGGCGGCCAGGCCGATCACGGCCAGCGCCGGGCCGGCCGCAGGGCGTCCCGCCAGGCCGCTGACCCGGGCGCCCCAGCGGGTCATCAGGTGCTGCAGGGCGCGCCGGGTGGGCAGGTGGGGCTCATCGAGGACGATCAGGGTGTCGTCGAGGTGCATCTCCGGGGCGCGCTCCGCCTCGGCCTGGCAGGCCAGGGGCAGGGTGAAGGCGAAGGTCGAGCCTTCCCCGGGCGTGCTGTTGACGCTGATCTCGCCGCCCATTTGCTCGACCAGTTGGCGGCTGATGGTCAGCCCCAGTCCGGTGCCGCCGAACTCCCGCTGATGGCTGGCGTCGGCCTGGTGGAAGGCCCGGAACAGGCGGTGCTGGGCCTCCTCGGACAGGCCGATGCCGGTGTCGGTGACCAGCACGCGCAGCAGCGTGTGACCGGGCGCCTGCTGCTCTACCATCACCCGGACGATGACCTCGCCCGCGTCGGTGAACTTGACGGCATTGCCCACCAGGTTGGTCAGCACCTGGCGGATGCGCAGGGGATCGCCGCTGAGGGCCTCGGGGACGTCGTCGTAGACCAGGCCGAGCAGCTGGATGTCCTTCTGCTGGGCCTGAGGCGCCTGCAGGCCGAGGACCTCGTCGACCAGGGTCACCATGTCCAGGGCCGTGTGCTCGAGTTCGAGGCAGCCGGCCTCGATCTTCGAGAAGTCGAGCACGTCGTTGACCAGCATCAGCAGGTTGTCGCAGGCTCGCTGGACATGGTCGAGCCACTCGCGCTGGCGGGGCGCCAGCTCCGTGCGGTGCAACAGGCGGCAGAAGCCGATGATGCCGTTGAGGGGGGTGCGGATCTCGTGGCTCATGTTGGCCAGGAACTCCGACTTGGCGCGGTTGGCCTCCAGGGCGCTGCGGTGAGCCAGGTCCAGCTCGATGTTCTGGACCTCGATGGTCTCCATGGATTCCTGCAGCTCGCCGGTGGCCTGCTCGATCTGGATCTGGAGGTCGTCCCGGGCCGAGGCCAGGTGCGCGTTGAGCGCGTTTACGCGCCGGGCCAGCCGCGCCGTCTCGGCGTCGGACGGGGCCGGCAGGGCGGGCGGGGCATGGCCGGCCATCAACTGCTCGAGGGTCTGGCTGGCCTCGTCGAGGGGTTGGGTCACCCGGCGGGTGGTGGTATAGGCCACCAGGAACAGCAGCAGGCCGGTCATCAGCAGCACCAGGCCGCCGGTCGCGAGCTGGCGATAGTAGGCCAGCGGGAGGGCGGAGGCGTCGATGTCCAGCAGCAGCCGGGCCCCGGGCGTGCCCGGCAGCGGCACGGCCAGCAGCCACTGCCGTCCCCGGGTGGCCAGTCGGGGGCCCTGCGTGGCCTCGGGCGCGGCGGCGAGGGGGCGCAGGCGCCCGAGTTCCAGGCGCAGTGCCCCGTCGGCGCCCTGCACGCCGAGGGCGCGCACCTCCTCGAGGTCGAGCAGTCGGCCGGCCGTGGCCGCGAGGGTCTGTCGATCACCGTCGGCCAGGGCCTCGCCCAGGGTCGGGGCCAGCAGCTCAGCCGTCCGGATCAGGTGATCGCGCATCAACTGGCGATGGTGGCGGTCCTCCAGCTCCGTCACCACGACCGCCGCCAGGGTCAGCAGGAGTAACGGCAGGGCGAGGGTGGCCAGCATCAGGCGGGTCTTCAGTGACATCGGCGAGGCTCGTCGGGTGGCGGCGTCGGGGCCAGTATGCCACAGCCGGGGGGCATGCCTGTCCAGTGCGGTCGGCCAAGGATATAATGCCGAAAAGACGTTTCCACTAGGAAGGTTGCATGCATTTCCCCACCCTGGAGGAAACCATCGGCCACACGCCGCTGGTTCGCCTCAAGCGTATCACCGCCGGGCGCAACAACACCCTGCTGGCCAAGCTCGAGGGCCACAACCCGGCCGGCTCGGTGAAGGACCGCCCGGCGCTGTCCATGCTTCAGGAGGCCGAACGCCGCGGCGCCATCGCCCCGGGCGACACCCTCATCGAGGCCACGTCCGGCAACACCGGCATCGCCCTGGCCATGGCGGCCGCCATCAAGGGCTATCGCCTGGTGCTGATCATGCCCGAGAGTGCCTCCGACGAGCGCAAGCAGGCCATGGCCGCCTATGGCGCAGAGCTCATCGGCGTCAGCAAGGAGGGCGGCATGGAGGCGGCGCGGGACCTGGCCGAGACCATGATCGCGCGCGGCGAGGGCAAGCCGCTCGACCAGTTCGCCAACCCCGACAATCCCCTGGCCCATTATCGGGGCACGGGGCCCGAGCTGTGGGAGCAGACGGGCGGCACCATCACCCACTTCATCAGCTCGATGGGGACCACCGGGACCATCATGGGGGTCTCCCGCTATCTCAAGGAGCGCGATCCCGCGGTGCAGATCATCGGCCTGCAGCCCGAGGACGGTGCCAGTATCGCCGGGATCCGCCGCTGGCCCGAGGCCTACCTGCCGCGCATCTTCGAGCCGGCCCGGGTCGACCGGGTGCTGGATATCGGCCAGGAGGAGGCCGAGGTCCACATGCGGCGCCTGGCCCGGGAGGAGGGCATCCTCGCCGGCGTCTCGTCCGGCGGTGCCCTGGCGGGCGCCCTGCGCGTGGCCGAGGAGGTCGAGAACGCGGTGATCGTCTTCATCGTCTGCGACCGGGGCGACCGTTACCTGTCCACCGGCCTGTTCGCTCCGGAGTCCTGAGGTGGCGGCTCTCGGCAAGCGACGGCCCCCGCGGCCACGCTCCGGCGTGTCCGGCCTCCAGGAACGGCGCCGCGAGGCCCCCGCGTCCCCCCCGGCGAGTGGCGAGGAGACGGTCCTGACCATCCAGGGCCTCGCCCATGACGGCCGCGGCGTGGCGCGGACCGCGGCCGGCAAGACCGTCTTCGTCGAGGGGGCGCTGCCCGGCGAACGGGTCGAGGTCGCGGTGCACCGCACCCGCCAGCGCTACGACGAGGCCCATGTGCGGGCCCTGGTCGAGGCCTCGCCGGAGCGGGTCACGCCACCCTGCGCCCATTTCGCCCAGTGCGGCGGCTGTGACCTCCAGCACCTGAGCCTCGCAGGCCAGCGGCGCCACAAGCAGGCGGTGCTGCGCGAGCTGCTGGCGCGGCGGGGCATCGCCCCGGCGGGGGAGCCCGAGCTGCTGGTCGATGCCGGGGAGGGCTATCGGCGTCGCGCCCGGCTCGGCGTCAAGGTCGATGCCGACGGCAACGTGCATCTGGGCTTCCGGGCTCGTCACAGCCACCGGCTGGTGGATATCGAGGCCTGCCCGGTGCTGGTGCCGTCGCTGTCGGCCCTGCCGGAACCGCTTCGCCGGCTCGTCGAGGCGCTGGAGGCCCCGCGCCGGGTGGGGCACCTGGAGCTTCTGGCCAGCGATGCCGGCGTGACCCTGGTCGTGCGCCAGCTGCGCGACCACGCCGCCGATACCGCCCGCTGGCGAGCCTTCGCCGAGGCGCACGGCCTGCACCTGGCGCGCCGGGTCGGGCGCGAGACGCCGGTCTTCGAGTGGCTGACCCCGCGCCCGGCGCTCGCCGGTCGCTTGCGGGTCGCCTCGCAAGAGGTCACCCTGTCCTTCTCCCCGGGAGACTTCCTGCAGGCCAACGAGGCCGTCAACCAGCGTATGGTGGCCGCCGCCCTGGCCTGGCTGGCGCCCCTCGCCGAGGGGGAGCGGGTGCTGGACCTGTTCGCCGGGGTGGGTAACTTCAGCCTGCCGTTGGCCGCGCAGGGGGCGCGGGTGCGGGCCGTGGAAGGCAGCCCGACCATGGTCGAGCGCCTGGCCGACAACGCCCGTCGCAACGGCCTCGCGGTGAAGGCGCGCCAGGCGGACCTCAACGACGGCGCCGCCTGTCTAGCGCTGCTGGCGGATCCGGCGCCCGGCACGGTCGTCCTCGATCCGCCCCGGGACGGGGCCGAGACGGCCTGCCGCCTGCTGGCACGGCACCCGGTGCCGCGGGTGCTCTACGTCTCCTGCGATCCGGCCACCCTGGCCCGGGATGCGGCGCATCTCGTGCGCGCCGGCTATGTCGTCAGCCGGTGGGCGGTGGTCGACATGTTCGCCCATACCGCCCACCTGGAATCCATGCTGCTGCTCGAGAGTCCCCACGCCGGGCAGCCGCGCCAAGGAGCCACAACCGATGGTTAAAGTGCGGGAAGACCAGCCGTTGGCCGAGGATGGCCGGGTCGACATCGCGCAGTGGGTCGAGCGCCTGCAGGAAGACGTCAAGCTGCCCGCCCCGGACGAGATGCGCACCGCCTGCGAGCTGGCCCAGCGCCTGGAGCGGGAATCCGAGCGGCCCCACAAGGCCTGGCTCAAGGACGGCTCGAGCTTTCGCATGGGCCTGGAGATGGCGGACATCCTCGGCGAGCTGCGCCTCGACCAGCCGGCCCTCGAGGCCGCCGTGCTGTATCGCGCGGTGCGCGAGGGGCTGATCGGCCTGGAAGAGGTCGGCAAGCGCTTCGGCACCGAAGTCGCCGGCCTGATCGACGGGGTGCTGCAGATGGCCGCCATCAGCACCTCCCAAACGCCGAGCCAGGGCCTGATCCAGCACGACCAGCAGGACAACCTGCGCAAGATGCTGGTCAACATGATCGACGATGTGCGGGTGGCCCTGATCAAGATCGCCGAGCGGACCTGCGCGCTGCGCCAGGTCCGCGACGCCCCCCGCGAGAAATGCCTCCAGGTGGCCCGCGAAGTGTTCGACATCTACGCCCCGCTGGCTCACCGGCTGGGCATCGGCCATCTCAAGTGGGAACTGGAGGACCTGTCCTTCCGCTATCTCCACGAGGACGACTACAAGGCCATCGCCCGCCAACTGGCCGAGAAGCGCCTCGACCGCGACCGCTACATCCACGACGTGGTGGAGACCCTGAAGTCGCTGATGGACGCCCAGGGCATCCGTCGCTACCAGGTGGACGGTCGGGCCAAGCATATCTACTCGATCTGGCGGAAGATGCAGCGCAAGCGCATCGACTTCTCCCAGGTCCACGACATCCGGGCGGTGCGGATCCTGGTCCCCGAGGTCAGCGACTGCTACACGGTGCTCGGTATCGTGCATTCGCGCTGGCATCATGTGCCCAACGAGTTCGACGACTACATCGCCAACCCCAAGAAGAACGGCTACCAGTCGCTGCACACCGCGGTCTTCGGCCCGGAGAGCAAGGTGCTGGAGATCCAGATCCGCACCTTCGCCATGCACGAGGAGGCCGAGCTCGGCGTCTGCGCCCACTGGCGCTACAAGGGCCACGATACCAGTGCCCGCAGCGCCAGCTACGAGGAGAAGATCGCCTGGCTGCGTCAGGTGCTGGAATGGCAGGAAGAGGTCGGCGACTTCGGCAACATCCGCGAGGGGCTGTCCAGCGACGTGGCCCCCGACCGCATCTACGTGTTCACCCCGGACGGTCACGTCATCGACCTGCCGCGGGTGGCCACCCCCATCGACTTCGCCTACCGGGTGCACACCGAGGTGGGCCACCGTTGCCGTGGTGCCAAGGTCAACGGGCGCATCGTGCCGCTGACCTATCGGCTCAAGACCGGGCAGCAGGTGGAGATCCTCACCGCCAGCAAGAGCGGGCCGAGCCGCGACTGGCTCAACCCGAGCCTCGGCTACGTCTGCACCTCTCGGGCCCGGGCCAAGATCCAGGCCTGGTTCAAGCACCAGGCCCGGGATCGCAACCTCGATGAGGGGCGGGCCCTGTTCGAGCGCGAGATGAAGCGTCTCGACGTCGAGGACATGGACCTCACGCGACTCGCCAACAAGGTCAACTACGCCAGCCCCGACGACATGTATGCGGCGCTCGGGGCCGGCGACCTGCGCATCGGCCAGGTGCTGCACCAGGCCCAGCAACTGTTCGGCGAATCCGATGACCAGGAGCAGCTCGACAAGCTGCTGGCCAAGCCGCGCAAGTCCGCCGGCAAGGGCAGCAGCGGCGATATCACCGTGCTCGGGGTCGGCAACCTCAAGACCAGCATGGCCAACTGCTGCCACCCCGTGCCCGGCGAGGCCATCGTCGGCTTCATCACCCAGGGCCGCGGGGTCACCGTGCACCGCGAGGACTGCCCCAACATCCTGCAGCTGCGCCTCGACGAGCCCCAGCGGGTGATCGAGGTGGAGTGGGGGGAACGGGCCCGCACCCAGTACCCGGTGGATATCGAGATCCAGGCCTGGGACCGCTCGGGCCTGCTGCGGGATGTCACCGGCGTGCTCAGCCACGAGAAGGTCAACGTGCTCTCGGTGAACACCCAGACCGACACCGACGACGGCATCGCCCGCATGGCGATCACCCTGGAGGTGGATGGCCTGGAAACCCTGGGACGCCTGTTCTCGCGCATCCAGCAGCTACCCAACGTCATCGAGGTGCGTCGCCTGCGGGCCGGCGGCAAGGGCAAGAAGAAACGCGGGAGCAAGCGTGCATGAGTGAGCGACGCTACGGTCTCGACGACCTGCTGACCCTGATGGCGGTGCTGCGCGACCCCGAGCGGGGCTGCCCCTGGGACGTCAGGCAGGACTGGGACACCATCGTCCCCCACACCCTGGAGGAAGCCTACGAGGTGGCGGACGCCATCGAGCGGCGCGCCTTCGAGGAGCTGCCCGGCGAGCTTGGCGACCTGCTCTTCCAGGTGGTCTACTACAGCCAGTTCGCCGCCGAGGAGCAGCGCTTCGACTTTCATGACGTGGTGCACACCCTCACCGCCAAGATGCTGCACCGCCATCCCCATGTCTTTCCCGACGGCACCCTGGCCTCGCGACGCGAAGGGGTGAGCGCCGCCGAGGTGGAAACCCGCCAGGTCCACTCCCGCTGGGAGACGCTCAAGGCCGAGGAGCGCGATGCCCGAGCGGCCCGCTCGGTCCCCGACGGCGCCGCGGCCTCGGTACTGGATGATGTCCCGCGCACCCTGCCGGCCCTGTCCCGCGCCGCCAAGCTGTCCAAGCGGGCCGCCCGGGTGGGCTTCGACTGGCCCGACACCCGCGGCGTCATCGCCAAGCTGCGCGAGGAGCTCGACGAGGTCGAGGCGGCGCTGGACGCGGGGGACCGGGACCATGCCGCGGAGGAGGTCGGCGACCTGCTGTTCGCCACCGTCAACCTGGCCCGGACCCTCGGGGCCGACCCCGAGCGCTGCCTGCGCGCCACCAACGGCAAGTTCGAACGACGCTTCCGCCAGGTGGAAGCCGCCCTGGCCGGGGAGGGCACGCCCCTCGCCGAGGCCGGCCTCGAGCGCATGGAAAAACACTGGCAGGCGGCCAAGCGTCGGGAAACCACACCCACCACAAGCTCGGAAGGAGAATCCCGGACATGAGTCACGACCTGCACGAGTCGCTACGCGACAACGTCCGCATCCTGGGCGACAGCCTGGGGCGCACCATCGCCGATGAGCTGGGCGAGGGCTTCGTCGACCGCATCGAGACCATCCGTGGGCTCGCCAAGCAGGGTCGCCAGGGCGAGGCCGACGGTCGCCGCCAGCTGATCGACTACCTGCGCGGGCTGCCCGACAGCGACCTGCTGCCGGTGACCCGGGCCTTCAACCAGTTCCTCAACCTGGCCAATATCGCCGAGCAGCACTACCGGGCCCGCTTTCGCCGGGTCGAGGACTACAAGCCCGGCGCCCAGCCGGTGCTCGGGGAACTGCTCCAGCGCGCCCAGGGCGAGGGCCACTCGCCGCGCAAGCTGGTCGAGACCCTGGCCAACATGCGGGTCGAGCTGGTGCTGACCGCGCATCCCACCGAGGTCATCCGCCGCACCCTGATCCAGAAGTACGACGCCATCGATGACTGCCTGACCGCCATCGAGTCCTCCACCGACTACCCCGAGCGTGGCGCCCGGGCCCAGGGGCGCCTCGAGGAGCTGATCAGCCAGGCCTGGCACACCGATGAGATCCGCCACGAGCGCCCGACCCCGGTGGACGAGGCCAAGTGGGGCTTTGCGGTGATCGAGAACTCCCTGTGGCAGGCGGTGCCCGACTTCCACCGCGACCTGGACAACCTGCTGCTGGAGACGGCCGGCGAGCGGCTGCCGCTGGATGCCGCCCCGCTGCGCTTCGCCTCCTGGATGGGCGGGGACCGCGACGGCAACCCCAATGTCACCGCCGAGGTGACCCGGGAAGTGCTGCTGCTGGGCCGCTGGATGGCGGCGGATCTCTACCACCGGGATCTCGAGCAGCTCAAGATCGAACTGTCGATGTGGAAGGCCAACAGCGCCCTGAAGGCCGAGGTGGGGGAGGTCGCCGAGCCCTATCGGGAGCTGCTCAAGCGGCTGCTGGCCAAGGTCGAGGCCACCCGGGACTGGGCCAAGGCCCAGCTCGACGGCAGGAACTACGATGGCGGCCCGATCATCGAGACCCGCGACCAGCTCTATGCCCCGCTGTTGGCCTGCTACCGCTCGCTGTGCGACGTGGGCCTCGACACCATCGCCAATGGCGTGCTGCTCGACACCCTGCGTCGGGTGGCGGTGTTCGGCGTCACCCTGACCAAGCTCGACCTGCGCCAGGAGGCCAGCCGTCACGAGCAGGCCCTGGAGGAGCTCACCGAGGGGCTCGGCCTCGGCCACTATCGCGACTGGAGCGAGGCGCAGCGCCAGGCCTTCCTGCTCGACGAGCTGGCCTCGCGGCGCCCGCTGATCCCGCGGCGCTGGGAGTGCTCGGCGGAGACCCGCGAGGTCCTGGAGACCTTCCGGGTCATCGCCTCCGAGCACGCCGAGGCGCTCGGCACCTACATCATCTCGATGGCCGCCCAGCCCTCCGACGTGCTGGCCGTGGCGCTGCTGATGAAGGAGGTCGGCGGCAACGTCACCCTGCCCATCGCGCCGCTGTTCGAGACCCTCGACGACCTCAACCGCGCCGGCGACGTTATCGACCGCTTGCTGGCGCTGCCCGGCTATCGGGCCCTGGCCGGCGACCGCCAGGAGGTGATGATCGGCTACTCGGACTCCGCCAAGGACGCCGGCCAGCTGGCCGCGGCCTGGGCCCAGTACCGGGCCCAGGAGGCGCTGGTCGAGGTGTGCCGCCAGCATGGCGCCGACCTGACGCTCTTCCACGGCCGCGGGGGCACCGTGGGCCGTGGAGGGGGACCCGCCCACGCGGCCATCCTCTCCCAGCCGCCGGGCTCGGTGAACGGCAGCCTGAGGGTGACCGAGCAGGGGGAGATGATCCGCTTCAAGTTCGGTCAGCCCGAGATCGCCCTGCGCTCCATGGAGATCTATACCTGTGCGGTGCTCGAGGCCTCGCTGTTGCCGCCGCCGACCCCCGAGCCGGCCTGGCGCGAGGAGATGGATCGGCTGGCCGAGATCGCCCATCGGGCCTATGTCGGCGTGGTGCGCGAGGATCCCGATTTCGTGCCCTATTTCCGCTCGGTGACCCCGGAAGGCGCCCTGGGGCGATTGCCCCTGGGGTCGCGGCCGGCCAAGCGGCGCCAGGACGGTGGCGTGGAAACCCTGCGCGCCATTCCCTGGATCTTCGCCTGGACCCAGACTCGCCTGATGCTGCCGGCCTGGCTGGGCAGTGGCGAGGCCTTCGCCACGCGGCTCGAGGAGGAGGGCGGCCTCGAGGTGCTGCGCGAGATGCGCAACCGCTGGCCCTTCTTCGGTACCTACCTGGACATGCTGGAGATGCTGCTGGCCAAGGCCGACGTGGGCATCGCCACCTACTACGAGAACCGCCTGGTGGACGAGCCGGCCCTCGAGGCCTTGGGGGCCCGGCTGAGGGAGCGCTTCGGTCGCCTCCACGAGGGGGTGTTGCAGATCCTCGATCAGCAGGAATTGCTCGAGAGCACGCCGCTGATCCGCCAGGCGGTGGAGGTGCGCAATCCCTACATCGATCCCCTGCACGGCCTCCAGGCCGAGCTCCTGCAGCGTAACCGCGACGCCGACGGGGCGATCAGCGCCGATCTCTCACGGGCCCTGATGGTGACCATGGCGGGTATCGCCGCCGGCCTGCGCAACACCGGCTAGGCCCGGGCCTCGCCCGGAAGCTGGAAGCTTATCGCTCAGAAGGGCAGATGGACGGAGGCGGTGATCAGGTTGAGGTGCGAGAGCATCGGATCATCGAAGCTCTCGTACTCCAGCCGGCTGACCACCCGGTTCATGCGCAGCCGGGCGCCGAAGCCGTTGACTCGCGCCGTGCCCCCGCCGGGGCCGGCCGCGTCGACGCCGGTCACGGCCTCGCCCTGCCAGCCCGCCAGCCCCGACTTGGCATAGAGGCCGACGCGGCCGAGGCGGACGCCGGCCATCAGGCTGCCGCCCAGGCTGGTGGTGTCGAGGATCCGTTGCTGGCCATCCGCCGAGACGGGCACGTCATCGCTCTCGCGATAGCTGACCTCGGCGCCGAGGTCGAGCCGGGGCAGCCCGGGAGGCGAGAAGCCGGCGGTCAGGCGAAAGCCCGAGGTGACACCGTCGAGCGAGTCGACGTCGTCGCCCTGCAGGCTCAGGCCGTTGTCGAGGAGGGCGAGGTCGGTGGCCTGTCCGGAGAAGGCCGGGCGTTCGGCGGCGGCCAGGCCCGGGACGGCGACAACCACAGCTATGGCGACCACCAGGGGACGCCATATCGCTTGGATGTTCATGGATACCTTGACCTTGGGACCGGCCTGCCGGCGGCTGACCCATCCGTTCATTATTCTTGTTGAGACTAGCAGGCGACACTGACCGCCGCCAGGCGGCGCTCAGCGCTCGGCGAAGTGGCGGTAGAGGTCGGCGAGCCGCGGGGTGGCCAGGCCATGGCGGTGTCCGGCGGCCAGCAGCGGGCCGAGGATCGCCTCGTGCTCGGTGGGCCGGCCGGCCAGCACGTCCTGCAGCATCGAGGCGCGGTTGTTGGCGGTGCCCGACACCACCGCCCAGACCAGGCCCGCCAGGCCCTCCGCGGGCGGCGGCAGGCCCTCGGCGGCCATCACGGCGGCGAGCTCGTCGAGCACGGCGTCGACCATGGGCCGGAAGGGGCGATCGCGGAGCTGGCCGTTGCGGATGCGAAAGCGTGCCACCAGGGGGTTGATGGCGGCGTTCACCGCCAGCTTGTGCCAGAGTCGCACACGGATATCGGATACCGCCGCGGCCGACAGGCCGGCCGCGGCGAGCCGGGTCGCCATCGCGGCGGCGAGCGCGTCGTGGCCGCCGCCGAGGTGGCCGACCAGGGTGTGGCCATGCCCGGCATGCACCACCCCCGCGTCACCCTGCAGGTAGGCACCCTCGGTGGTGGTGGCGCACAGCACCGGCCCCGTCCAGCGCTCGGTCAGGGTCGCCTGGATCCCAAAGCCGTTCTGCCAGAGCACCAGCGGCGTGTCCGGGGGCAGCCAGGGGGCGACGGCAGCGAAGGCCGCCTCGGCGACGTAGGCCTTGGTGGTGAAGTGGACGGCCGAGATATCGGCGCCGACCGCCTCATCGAGGGCATCGAGGGTCAGGCAGGGGAGCTCGCGGGTGCGGGTCTCGCCCGTCGGGGTGGTCAGCGTCTGGCGGGGCGGGAGGGGACGCCTGCCGAGCAGCGTCACCCGCTCCCGGCCGGCCAGGTGCAACGCCAGCAGGCGCCCCAGGGCCCCGGGGCCGACGATCAACTGGTGGCTCATGGGCGCTTGCTCCGCGGGCGCCCGGTGCCACCGCGGCGCTTGCCGGTCTGTCCCTGCCGGCTGGCCGGCTTGCGCCGTGCCTTGCCGCGCCGGGAGGAGCCGGCGTCCACGCCCCGGGCCTCGGCCAGGGCCCGCTGCATGCGATCGGCGTCGGCGCATCCCAGCAGGCCGCGCAGGTCCGCGACCAGGCCATCGAGGAAGGGCGCCGGGGCGTCGCCGTCCTCGGCGATGGCCGTCAGGCGCTGTTCCCACTGGGCGGTGCGCTCGGGGCGCCCCACCGCCTCGGGGAGCGAGGCGATCAGGGCGCTGCCCAGGCGGGTGGCCCTCAGCGCCTTGCCCTCCCGGGCCAGGTAGCCGCGCTCGAGCAGCGTCTCGATGATGCCGGCCCGGGTGGCCTCGGTGCCCAGGCCGTCGGAGTCGCGTAGGGTACGGCGGATCGCCGGGTCATTCACGTAGCGGGCGATGTTCATCATCGCCTTGATCAGGCTGGCGTCGGTGAAGGGCTCGGGGGGACGCGTCTCGCGGTCCTCCACGCCGACATCCTCGACGCGGCACGCCTCGCCCTCGCTCAGGGGAGGCAGGGGCGGGGCCTCGTCCCGGGTGGTGAACAGCGGCTTCCAGCCGGCGTCCAGCACCTCCTGGCCCCGGGCGCGGAAGCATTCCCCGAGGAGGGTGAACTCGGCCTTGATCTCGCGGGTCGACAGGGCGGGATAGAACTGGGCGAGGACATTGCGGGCGATCAGGCGAAAGACGTCCGCCTCCTGGCCCGACAGCCGGCTCGGGTCGACGGCCTTGCCGGTGGGCGCCAGGGCGTGGTGGGCGCCGACGCGCTGGTCGTTCCAGGCCCTGGAGCGTCGCGAGAAGTCCGCGCCGGCCAGCCAGCGGCGCAGGGTCTCGTCGCCGCCGCAGGCGCCCTCCAGGGTCGCCCGGGCGCCCGCCCAATGCTCCTCCGGGAGGTAGCGGCAGTCGGAGCGGGGATAGGTGATCAGCTGGTGGCGCTCATAGAGGCGCTGGCATATGTCCAGGACCGCCTTGGCGGAGAGCCCGTGACGGCGGGCGGCATCCACCTGCAGTGCCGAGAGGGAGTAGGGCAGCGGCGCGGCCTGGCGCTTGTCGCGGCACTCCAGCTGGCTCAGCCGGCCCTCGGCGCCCGGCAGGCGCGCGGCCAGGGCGTCGGCGGGGGCCCGCGCGAGCAGCCGCCCCTGGTCGTCCAGGGGGTGCGCCTCCCCCGGGACCCACCAGGCCCGCAGCTGGCCCCGGGCCACCGCCAGGTCGGCCCACAGCACATGAAAGGGGCGTGGCTCGAAGTCGCGGATCTCGCCGTCGCGGCGAACCACCAGGCCGAGCACCGGGGTCTGCACCCGGCCCACCGAGAGCACGCCGTCGTGACCGGCCTGGCGGCCGATCAGCGTCCAGGCCCGGGTCAGGTTGATGCCGTAGAGCCAGTCCGCCCGGGCCCGGGCCTGGGCGGCCCGGTAGAGCGGCGCATAGCGGGCGTTGTCCTCCAGGCGGGACAGGGCGCGCTTGACCGCCGGGCCGTTGAGGTCGCTGATCAGCAGTCGGGAGACGGGCCCCTTCCAGCCCAGGTGCTCGATGACCTCCTGCACCAGCAGTTGGCCCTCGCGGTCGGGGTCGCCGGCATGCACCACCTCGCCGGCCTGCTTCAGCCGCTTGCGGATCACCGCCAGCTGGCCGCGGGCCTTGGGGCGCGGGGTGAGCTTCCAGCGCTCGGGCAGGATCGGCAGTTGGTCGAGCCGCCAGGGCTTGAAGGCCGGGTCGTAGGCATCGGGCGGAGCCTGTTCCAGCAGGTGGCCCAGGCACCAGGTGACCACGGTCTCGCCGGCCACCAGGGCGCCGTCCTCGCGGCGGCTGGGCGCGGGCAGGGCGTCGGCGATGGCGCGGGCCAGGCTGGGTTTCTCGGCGATGATCAGGCGCATGGGACCTCGTGCGGCCGTTGAGAGTCATGGGAATTCTTACAGTATTCTGTGGCGGTCGCCAGGTGTAACCTGGACATCTACTTGTACAAGCCTTGTAATGCTTGCCGGCGGAGGCGATGTCATGCGTGAACGCGGTCGGACACGACGCCTGCTGGGGCTCGGCACCCGCACCGGCGGGGCGGTGCTGAAGATGCGCCTGGGCGGGCAGAGCGACTGGCGGGCGCTGGGCGAGGCGCTGTTCGACGGCCTCTCCGAGCTCAAGGGGCCGGCCATGAAGCTGGCCCAGATCATGGCCCAGTGGGACGACCTGCTGCCCGCCGAACTGGTCGACGAGCTCGCCCGCCTGCAGCGCCAGGCCGAGCCGATGCCCTGGACGGAGATCCGTCGCACCCTGGACGCCCAGTACGACGACCTGGACCAGGTCTTCGCCAGCGTCGAGCCCCGGCCCTTCGCCAGCGCCTCCATGGGGCAGGTGCACCGGGCGGTCACCCGGCAGGGCGACCCCCTGGTGCTCAAGGTGCAGTATCCCGGCCTCGACCAGCTGCTGGAGGACGATCTCGTCCAGCTGCGCCGGCTGATGCGGCTGGGTCGCTGGCTGCGAGTGCCCCAGGCGCGCCTCGACGCGCTCTTCGCGGAGCTGGCGGCCAGCCTGCGCGGCGAGCTCGATTACCGCGCCGAGGCCGAGGCCCTGGCGCGCTACCGGGCGCGCTACGCCCACCTCGCGTCGCTGGTGATCCCCGAGCCCCTGCCGGCGCTGTGCGGACCGCGGGTGCTGGCCATGCGCTACGTGCCCGGCACGCCGCTGCGGGAGCTGGAGGCCGGCGACGACGCCACCCGCCAGCGCATCGCCACCACCCTGGCCGACTGGCTCACCGAGGAGCTCTTCACCTACGGGGAGCTGCACGCCGATCCCCATGCCGGCAACTTCGCCGCCGACGACCGGGGGCGGCTGGTGATCTACGACCTGGGCGCGGTGATCCCGGTTCCCCGCGAGCGTCTCGTGGCCATGCTGCGGCTGCTCGAGGCCACCCTGGCCGCCGACCCCCTGGCCATGGACTCGGCGCTGCGGGCCCTGGGCGGTCGCCAGGGGGAGGGGGCTCCCCTGGCGCTCTACCGGGAGGCGGCGGCGGCCGTGGCGCCGCTGTTCGCTCCCGGTCCCCAGGACTTCGGCGACGTGCGCGTCCATCGTCGCCTGCGCGAACTCAGCCCCCGGGTCTGGGCGGCCATGGACCGGCTGCAGCCGCCGGCGGAGACCCTGCTGCTGTCGCGGACCCTCAACGGCCACTACTGGAACCTGGTGCGCCTCGGCGCCCGCCTCGACATGGACGCGCGGGTGCGACCCCTGATGGCGCGGGCGCGTTAACAATCGTCCGCCGATGGCGTTGCTGTCTCACCAGGCGTCAGGCCAGGCGACGGCCGCCGTCAAGGGTGGTTCCCTTGACCAGGC
>NZ_JACHXR010000007.1 GCF_014192275.1 Halomonas stenophila
AACTCAGCAGTGAAACCGCTCAGCGCCGATGGTAGTGTGGGGTCTCCCCATGCGAGAGTAGGTCATCGTCAGGCACTTATTCCGGAAAAGCCCCGATCTCGAAAGAGGTCGGGGCTTTTTCATGTTGGGCCGATAGCACCGGCAAGGGTCTCCCCATGGAGAGTCCCGGAGCGCCGGCCGGATCATCGTCAGGCACTTATTCCGGAAAAGCCCCGATCTCGAAAGAGGTCGGGGCTTTTTCACGTTCAGGCACCTATTCCGATACCCCCCGCTGCGCAGGCAGCGGGGGTGTGTCATGTCTGGAGCCGGTGTGTCGGGCCGTTATCCGGGCTCAGCCGCCCACCTCGTAGAGCTCGATCGGTGTTCCGTCGGGGTCGGCGAGGAAGGTGAAGCGGGCCCCGGTGGTTTCGTCGACGCGGATCGGCTCGGGACGGGCCCCGCGGGCCTCGAGCAGCGCGATGCAGGCGTCGAGGTCGGGGGTGGCGAGCGCCAGGTGGCGCAGGCCGCAGGCCTCGGGGTAGCTCGGTCGCGGCGGGGGCGAGGGGAAAGAGAACAGCTCGAGCTGGATGCCGCCGGGCAGGCGCAGGTCCAGCTTGTGACTATCGCGCTCCTCCCGGTAGGCCTCGTTGAGGATCTCCGCGCCCATCACCTCGAGGTAGAAGCGCCGGGCGCGCGGGTAGTCGGCGGTGATCAGGGCCACGTGGTGCACGCGGGTCAACGGCAGCGGCTCTCGTGTTGCGTCCATGCGGACCTCGTCGATGGCGGGGTAGGGCGCCCCGAGGGAGCGCCGACGGTGGTGACCGCGCCTCAGCGGCAGAGGGTCTCGAGGACCTCGACCAGGCTGTCCATCTCGTCCTCGGTGCCGATGGAGACACGCAGCTGCTCGCTGAGGGGATCGATGTTGAAGTGCCTCACCAGGATGCCGCGCTCGCGCAGGCCGACGAACAGCTGGGCCGCATCGTGCTCCGGGTGGCTGACCAGCAGGAAGTTGCTCTGAGAGGGCAGGACCCGGAAGCCCAGGGCCTCGAGCCGGGTGCGGGTGCGCTCCCGGGTGGTGATGACCGCTTCACGGCACGCCTCGAAGTGTTCGCGGTCCTCCAGGGCGGCGATGCCGATGGCGCTGGCGAGGCTGTCGATGGGGTAGGAGTTGAAGGAGTCCTTGACCCGTTCCAGCCCCTCGATCAGCTCCCGGGACCCCACCGCATAGCCGAGCCGCAGGCCGGCCAGGCTGCGCGACTTGGAGAAGGTGCCGGTGACCAGCAGGTTGGGATGACGGGCCACCAGGGGCACGGCGCTCTCGCCGCCGAAGTCCACGTAGGCCTCGTCGACCAGCACCACCGATTCGGTGATCCGCTCGAGCAGCCCGGCGATGGCCTCCCGGCCGTGACCGTGGCCGGTGGGGGCATTGGGGTTGGCGAAGATCACCCCGGCGCTGTCCGGGGTGAAGGCGTCCAGGTCGACCCGCCACTGGTCGTCCAGCGGCAGCGCGCGACGCTCCACGTCATACAGCCGGCAATACACCGGATAGAAGCTGTAGGTGATGGCCGGCATCTGCAGCGGCCGGTCGTGACAGAAGAAGGCCTGGAAGGCCAGGGCCAGCACCTCGTCGGAGCCGTTGCCGACGAACACCTGCTCCACCTCGACGCCGAACTCCCGGGCCAGGGCCTCGCGCAGGGCGCGGGACTCCGGATCCGGGTAGCGACGCAGGTGATCGGCCGGGAACTCCCGCAGCACCGCCTCGACGCCCGGTGCCGGGGGGTAGGGGTTCTCGTTGGTGTTCAGCTTGATCAGACGCTCGCGCGGCTGCTCGCCGGGGACATAGGGCGTCAGCTCACGGACCTTGGGGCTCCAGAACTTGCTCATGGTCACTCTCAGGGTGTGGGGGCAATGCCGCCATGGTCGCCCGCCCGGCGTGCCCGCGCAAGCCGCGAGCCATGCTAGACTGAGCCCTCGTCTCTTCGCCTGCTACGGAAACTCTCCGATCCTCGCCACGCTATTGCCGGTGTTCCTGATCACCGGTTGCGGGACCCTCTACGGACGCTATCGTCGTCCCGACATCCGCGGCCTCAACACCCTCAACATGGAGCTCTTCGTGCCCATGCTGGTGTTCGAGCACGTCCAACCGATGGCATCATGAGAGGGCGAAACCGGCGGCGTCGAGACTGTCCGCCATTGTCACGAGAGGTTATGCTGTCAGGCAGGCTGCCGTGGATTGCGGCGTCATGCCCATTGGTTAGGAGGACGAAGATGCAAATCAGGACCTTGCTGGCTGGCTCTGCCATGCTCGCCGTGCTGGCGGGCTGCGCCACCGGCCCCACCGGCCAGGGAGCCGCCGATGACGGGATGGAGGCCGCGCAAGCGACCTATCAGGGCACGCTGCCGTGCCGCAATTGTGAGGGCATCGACCTGGATGTGACCCTGGTCGGTGATGCCGAGAGTGCCCCCCAGGATCGTACTTTCGACCTGCAGGCCTCCTATCGGGCGCACCCCCAGAATCCGCCGGACGAGAACTACGAGGGTAACTGGGAGGTGCTGAGCGGCACCGCCGACAACCCCGAGGCCACCGTCTACGAGCTCACGCCGAGCGGCGAAGGCCAGGTCTACTACTTCCTGCGCCTCGACCCGCAGACCCTGGAACTGATCGACCCCCAGCGTCGTCGCTTCCAGAACAACGAGATGCTGCGCCTGAAACGCCTCTGAGGCCATCGGCAACGCATGTCTCGAGGGGCGGCCAGCGGGCCGCCCCTCGTCATTGCGGGCCACCAGCCGGTGGCCCGAGTCGCGAATGTCACCTCCCGGGGAGCCCATGGCCAAAGCGAAGAGCGCCTTCGTGTGCACCGAGTGCGGTGCCGAATACCGCAAGTGGCAGGGGCAGTGCAGCAGCTGCCAGGAATGGAACACCTTGAGCGAGGTTCGCCTCTCGGCGGCCCGGCCCGGCGCCGCCAGCGGCGGTGGGACGGCGGGCCGCGGCGGCTATGCCGGCAGCCTGTCCCGGGAGGTCGTCGACCTGGCCCAGGTCGACCTCAGCGAGGTGCCGCGGCTGTCCTCGACCTTCGAGGAGTTCGACCGGGTGCTGGGCGGCGGGCTGGTGCCGGGCTCCGCCGTATTGCTGGGGGGCCATCCCGGCGCCGGCAAGTCGACCCTGCTGCTGCAGACCGCCTGCAAGCTGGCCCAGCAGCGCCGGGTGCTCTACGTCACCGGCGAGGAGTCGCTGTCCCAGGTGGCGATGCGCGCCCATCGCCTGCAGCTGCCGACCCAGGGCCTCAAGATGCTCGCCGAGACCAGCATCGAGACCATCCTCGGCGTGGCCGAGCGCGAGCGGCCGGATATCCTGATCATCGACTCCATCCAGACCACCCATCTGGAGGATATCGCCTCGGCGCCGGGCGGGGTGGCCCAGGTGCGCGAGTCCGCCGCGGCGCTGACGCGCTTCGCCAAGCAGTCGAGCACCGTGCTGCTGCTGGTCGGCCACGTGACCAAGGACGGCACCCTGGCCGGCCCCAAGGTGCTCGAGCACATGATCGATGCCTCGCTGCTGCTCGAGGGCGGGGCGGACTCGCGCTTCCGCACCCTGCGCGGCCAGAAGAACCGCTTCGGCGCGGTCAACGAGCTGGGCGTCTTCGCCATGCTCGAACACGGCCTCAAGGAGGTGAAGAATCCCAGCGCCATCTTCCTGTCGCGCACCGAGGAGCAGGCCCCGGGCAGCCTGGTGATGGTGGTCTGGGAGGGCACCCGGCCGATCCTGGTGGAGGTCCAGGCACTGCTCGACGACTCGGCGCTAGGCAACCCGCGGCGGGTGGCGCTGGGCCTCGATCAGAATCGCCTGGCCATGCTGCTGGCGGTGCTGCACCGCCACGGAGGCCTGTTCACCGGCGACCAGGATGTCTTCCTCAACGTGGTGGGCGGGGTCAAGGTGCTGGAGACCAGCGCCGACCTGGCGGTCCTGCTGGCGGTGGTCTCGAGCCTGCAGAGCCGGCCCCTGGCCCGCGAGCTGGTGGTGTTCGGCGAGGTGGGCCTGTCCGGCGAGATCCGCCCGGTGCCCAGCGGCCAGGAGCGCATCGTCGAGGCCGCCAAGCACGGCTTTCGCCGCGCCATCGTGCCCCGGGCCAACGCCCCCAAGCACTCGCCCGAGGGCATGGAGGTGGTGGCCGTGGACAAGTTGGCCGAAGCCCTGGAAGCCCTGTAGTTCTTGGCGCCCCGCCCGTCGGCGAGCGTGAAATCGGCGTCCAGCGACGGGGCGGGGGCGCTGTGTTGTAGAATGCCGGTAACGACGCCAAGGAGAACGAGATGAGTGCCATCCGCCTGACTCAGTACAGCCACGGCGCGGGCTGTGGCTGCAAGATCGCCCCCGACGTCCTGGACGGCATCCTCGCCAAGGCCGGGCCGGGCGCCAGCCATTCCCGGCTGATCGTCGGCAACCAGGGCCGCGAGGACGCCGCCGTCTACGACCTGGGCGACGGCCGCGGGATGATCGCCACCACCGATTTCTTCATGCCCATCGTCGACGACCCCTTCGACTTCGGGCGCATCGCCGCTACCAATGCCATCAGCGACGTCTTCGCCATGGGCGGCTCGCCGGTGATGGCGCTGGGCATCCTCGGCTGGCCCCTGGACAAGCTCGGCGCCGACATCGCCGGCGACGTGGTGGCCGGGGCCCAGGCGGTGTGCCGCGAGCTCGGCCTGGCGCTGGCCGGCGGCCACTCCATCGACGCCCCCGAGCCGATCTTCGGCCTGGCGGTCAACGGCCTGGTCGACCTGGAGCACCTCAAGCTCAACAAGGGCGCCCAGGTCGGCGACCTGCTCTACCTGACCAAGCCGCTGGGCGTGGGCATGCTGACCACCGCGGAGAAGCGGGGGCTGCTCGAGGCCGGCCACCAGGGCCTGGCGCGGCGCACCATGCTGGAGAGCAACCGCATCGGCACCGAACTGGCCAGGATCCGTGGCGTGCACGCCATGACCGACGTCACCGGCTTCGGCCTCGCCGGCCACCTGGCCGAGGTCTGCGAGGCCAGCGGCGTCGCCGCCCGGATCGACTTCCGTCGCCTGCCGCGGCTGGCCGAGGCCGAGTCCTATCGTCGCCAGGGCGCGGTGCCGGGCGGCACCCAACGCAACCGCGACGCCCTGGGCGCGGCCCTGCCGGCCATGGACGACGTCCACTGGCAGTGGCTGTGCGATCCCCAGACCTCCGGCGGCCTGCTGCTGTCGGTGCATCCCTCCTGGGAGGACGACGTCGAGCGCGTCGGCCGTGACCACGGCCTCGAGCTCGAGCCCTTCGGCCAGGTCGTCGCCGCCAAGGGCGAGGCGCGCATCGAGGTGAAGGGATGAACCTGCCGCTGGTCGAGCCGTCGCTGGACCTGCTTCGGGAGGAGCGGGTGCTGATCGACGTGCGTGCGCCGGTGGAGTTCGCCCAGGGCGCGCTGCCCGGGGCGGTCAACCTGCCGCTGATGGACGACGAGGAACGCCACCGGGTCGGCATCGAGTACAAGCACGCCGGCCAGCAGGCCGCCATCGTGCTGGGCGAGCGGCTGGTCAGCGGCGGCATCAAGGCCGCCCGGGTCGCGGCCTGGCGGCGCCTGCTCGAGGCCCATCCCGATGCCGTCATCTACTGCTTTCGCGGCGGGCTGCGCTCCCAGGTCGCCCAGCAGTGGCTGGCCGAGGCGGGCCTCGAGCGGCCGCGCATCCGCGGCGGCTGGAAGGCCATGCGCCAGGCGCTGTGCGAGCGCATCGACGCCGCGGCCGGCCAGCCGCTGGTGGTGGTGGGCGGCCTCACCGGCTGCGCCAAGACCAGCCTGATCCAGGCCCTCGACAGCGGCCTGGACCTGGAGGCCTGCGCCCGCCACAAGGGCTCGGCCTTCGGCCGCCATCCCCTGCCGGCGCCGTCGCAGATCGACTTCGAGCACGCCCTGGGCCGGCGCCTGCTGGCGCTGCCGGGGCCGGTGGTGGTGGAGGACGAGTCGCGCCATATCGGCGCGGCCAACGTGCCACTGGCCTTCTGGCGCAGCATGGAGCAGGCGCCCCGGGTGCGGGTCGAGATGTCGCTGGACTGGCGCCTGGCACAGATCCACAAGGACTACATCGACGACCTCTGGGAGGTCTATCGCCACCACTTCGGCGACTGGTTGGGCTGGGCGCTGATGCGCAAGCAGCTCTCCACCGCCCTGGGGCGGCTGCGCAAGCGGCTGGGCAGTGCGCGGCTGGCCCGCCTGCAGCGCCTCCAGGCGCTGGCCTTCCGCGAGCACGAAGCGGGCAATCGCCAGGCCCACGAGGCCTGGCTGGCACCGCTGCTCACCGAGTACTACGACCCCATGTACCGCCACCAGTTGCAGAAGCACGACGGCCAGCGCTTTCTCCACGTGGGCGACTGGGAGAGCTGCCTGGCCGCCGCCCGGGAGTGGAGCGCCGAGGCCGCCCGCCGCGATGACGTGCGCCCGGCCACGCCGGCCTGACCCTCAGCTCGCCGGCCTGGCGCGCAGCCACTGGGAGAGCAGCCGGTCGAGCAACGGCGCCAGCCGGTCGAAGCGCTTGGGATCGGCCAGCATCGCCCCGCGGTCCTGGTGGTGGGAGCTGGTGTCGTCGCCGCTGGGGCGGGGCAGGTGGTCGAGCATGGCGGTCACGCTCTCCGGGGTGGCCTCCAGGTGGCAGAGCAGGCCCACCACCCGGCCGTCGTCCCAGCTGAAGCCCTGCAGCGGGCTGGCCTGGCTGCCACCCAGCGGCAGGGCGTCCTCGGGCAGGGCGAACACCTCGCGGTGCCACATGAAGGCATCGAAGTGGTCCGGCAGGTCGAAGGGGCTCTCCGGGGCCTGCACGACCCGGTGCCAGCCGGTCTCGGCATAGGTGCCCCGGGCCACCGTAGCGCCCAGGGCCTCGGCGATCAGCCGTGCCCCGTAACCGATGCCGAGCAGCGGCTTGCGGCCGTCCAGGGCCTGGTCGATCAGCTTGCGCTCGCGGCGCTCCCAGTCCGGGGGCGGGGTGCCGTCCTCGGGCCCGTCGAGCACGATCAGCGCATCGCCATCGGCCAGCCGCGGCGGCAGCTCGCCCTGGTCCAGATGGAAGACGGTATGGCTATGACCCATGCTGTCGAGCCAGTCGCCGATGCGAGCGGGCCCGCGGTGCGGGCTGTGCTGAAGCAGGTGGAAGTGCATGCGCGATCTCGCCGGTTGCCTGAACAAGGGAAAGCTGCGGAAGGGTACATGAAGCCAGCGCTGAAGGAACAGATACTGACCATCATCGCCGCGATCCCCCCGGGGCGGGTCACCACCTATGGGCGCATCGCCGCCATGACCGAGGGCGGCACGCCACGGCTGGTGGCCCGGGCGCTGCGCGAGCTCCCGGCGGGGCACGAGCTGCCCTGGTTCCGGGTGATCACCGCCTCGCGGCGCCTGGCCGACCATCCGGGGGCCGACGAACAGCGCCGGCGATTGATCGACGAAGGCGTGGCCTTCGATCACCGGGGGAGAGTCGCCAGCGAACGCCTTTGGCCCTGAGACCGATAAATCACGAGGAGACTCCATGAGCCAGTCATCCGGCGGCTTCTTCCAGCGCCTGCAGGCGCTATCACCCCGTCGCCAGCAGGCCTTCATGGCGGCGCTCTGCGAGCGGCTGCTGCCCAACTATGCCCTCTACGCCGAGACCACCGGCCACGGCGATGTGAAGGGGTTGCGCGCCGTGCTCGACCTGGTCTGGGAGCGCCTGGCGGTCAAGGAGGCGCGCATCGACTTCGAGCGCCAGGCGGAGAAACTGGCCGAGCTGGAGCCGCCCGCCGAGGATGACAGCTTCGGCGCCCGCCGGGCCCTGGAGGCGGTGGTGGCGATCTCGGCGCTGCTCGACACCCTGCAAGGCGAGGCCCCGGAAGCGGTCCTGGAAGTGAGCAGGACGTCTCGAGGGGGCGTGCGGGCCTTCATCGAGCTGACCGAGGGCGAGGAGGACGGCGAGCGCCTCGCCGCCCTGGTGCGTGAGCATCCGCTGATGGCGGACGAGAACGACTTCCAGGACGCGGTGCTCGAGGCGGTGGAAGGCGAGCTCGACCGCGACGGCCTCAAGGCGCTGCGCCGGCTGGGCCGCAACGAGGGCGTCAGCAACCTGGGGCTCGGCCCCGAGGAGTAGGGCGCCGTCGCGAGAGAGACCAACGACAAGGGCCCGCCGGATGGCGGGCCCTTGCCTTGTGGCGACGGGGGACGGAGCTACAGCCGCATCTCGATCCCTCTCTCGGCCATATACCGCTTGGCCTCGGGGATGGTGTACTCGCCGAAGTGGAAGATGCTGGCGGCCAGCACCGCATCGGCGCCGCCGTCCTTGACGCCCTCCACCAGGTGGTCGAGGTTGCCGACGCCCCCCGAGGCGATCAACGGCACGCTCACCGCCTCGCTGATGGCGTGGGTGATGCCGATGTCGAAGCCGGCCTTGGTGCCGTCGCGGTCCATGCTGGTGAGCAACAGCTCGCCGGCGCCGAGTTCCACCATCTTCTTCGCCCACTCCACGGCATCGAGGCCGGTGGGGCGACGGCCGCCGTGGGTGAAGATCTCCCAGCGCGGCGTCTCGCCCTCCGCGGAGACCCGCTTGGCGTCGATGGCCACCACGATGCACTGGCTGCCGAAGCGCTCGGCCGCCTCGTGCACGAACTCGGGGGTGTTCACCGCCGCGGTGTTGATCGACACCTTGTCGGCCCCGGCGTTGAGCATGGTGCGGATGTCGTCGCAGGTACGGATGCCGCCGCCCACGGTCAGCGGGATGAACACCTCGCCGGCGATGCGCTCGACCATCTCCACCGTGGTGCCGCGGTCCTCGTGGCTGGCGGTGATGTCGAGGAAGGTGATCTCGTCGGCGCCCTGCTGGTTGTAGCGCTGGGCGATCTCCACCGGGTCCCCGGCGTCACGGATGCCGATGAAGTTGACGCCCTTGACCACGCGGCCGGCGTCGACGTCCAGGCAGGGGATGATGCGCTTGGCGAGTCCCATGGTCAGCTCCCGTCTCGTTGGCCGGTGAGTTCGTCGCAGAGTGCCTGGGCCTCGGCCACGTCCAGGCTGCCCTCGTAGATGGCGCGGCCGGTGATGGCGCCGAGGATGCCCGGCTCCCCGGCGGCGATCAGCGCGCGCAGGTCGTCCAGGTTGGTGACGCCGCCGGAGGCGATCACCGGCAGGCCACCCTGGCGGGCCAGCTCGGCGGTGGCCTCGACGTTGACGCCGCCCATCATGCCGTCCCGGGCGATATCGGTGTAGACGATCGACGAGACCCCGTCATCGGCGAAGCGCTTGGCCAGGTCGGTGGCCTTGATCTTGGACACCTCGGCCCAGCCATCGGTGGCGACGAAGCCGTCGCGGGCGTCCAGGCCGACGATCACGTGGCCGGGGAAGGCCCGGCACATCTCGGTGACGAAGGCCGGCTCCTTGACCGCCTTGGTGCCGATGATCACCTGGGAGACGCCGGCCTCCAGGTAGTGTTCGATGGTCGCGGCCGAGCGGATGCCACCGCCGATCTGGATCGGCAGTTCGGGATAGGCGCGGGCGATGGCGGTGACCGCCTCGCCGTTGATCGGCTCGCCCTCGAAGGCGCCGTTGAGGTCGACCAGGTGCAGCCGCCGGGCGCCGGCCTCGACCCAGCGCGCGGCCATGGCCACCGGGTCGTCGCCGTAGGTGGTGGCGTCGTCCATCCGGCCCTGCTTGAGCCTGACGCACTTGCCGTCCTTGAGATCGATGGCGGGGATTACCAGCATGTCCAGTCCTCTTGGGGCGCGGCAGCGGGCGCCCTGTTGTCATGGGCGCGGCAGCGGGCGCCCTGGAAAGTCGTCACGGGCGCGATGAGCGGCGCCCGGGCACTCGGCGGCGCCGTTCAGGGCGTCCACTGTACGAAGTTTTCCAGCAGCTTCAGGCCGGCCCGGGAGCTCTTCTCCGGGTGGAACTGCACGGCGAAGGTGGCGTCGCGGCCGGTGGCCACGTGGGCGGTGACCCGCCCGTAGTCGGTGGTGCCGAATACCTGGGCGTCGTCGGCGGCGTCCACGTAGTAGCTGTGCACGAAGTAGAAGTGCTCCTGGTCGTCGATGCCCCGCCATAGTGGGTGCGCGTGGTGCTGACGGACCAGGTTCCAGCCCATGTGCGGCACCTTGAGGCGGTGGCCCTGGTCGTCGCGCATGTCGGCGGGGAAGCGACGCACCTCGCCGCCCATGAAGCCCAGGCAGTCGATGCCGCCGTTCTCCTCGCTGTGGTCGTGCAGCATCTGCTGGCCGACGCAGATCCCCAGCAGCGGCTTGGCCTGCTGGTCCAATTGCTCCTCGACCAGGCCGCGCAGCTCGGTGCGCTCGAGTTCGCCCATGCAGTCGCGGATGGCGCCCTGGCCGGGCAGGACCAGGCGGGTGGCGCCATGGATGCGGCGGGCGTCGCGGGTCACTACCACATGCTCGTGGGTGACATGTTCCAGAGCCTTGGCGACGGAATGCAGGTTGCCCATCCCGTAGTCGATGACGGCAATGGTCATGGGGCGCTCCTCGTAACGGTCGGCGGTCTCACAGGCTGCCCTTGGTGGACGGCATCTGGCCGGCCATGCGTGGGTCTTCGGCGACGGCCATGCGCAGCGCCCGGCCGAAGGCCTTGAAGATGGTTTCCGCCTGATGGTGGGCGTTGAAGCCCTTCAGGTTGTCGATATGCAGCGTGACCCGGGCATGGTTGACGAAGCCCTGGAAGAACTCCCAGAACAGCTGGGTATCCAGGCGGCCGATGCTGGCGCGGGTGAACTCGACGTCCATGAACAGCCCCGGGCGACCCGAGAAGTCTACCACGACCCGGGACAGCGCCTCGTCGAGGGGCACATAGGCATGGCCGTAGCGGTAGATGCCGCACTTGTCGCCGACCGCCTTGTCGAACGCCTGACCCAGGGTGATGCCGAGATCCTCGACGGTGTGGTGGTCGTCGATATGCAGGTCGCCCACCGCCTTGATGTCCAGGTCGATCAGGCCGTGGCGGGCCACCTGGTCGAGCATGTGGTCGAGGAAGGGCACGCCGGTCTCGCAGGTCAGCCGGCCCTCGCCGTCGAGGTTCACGGTGACGGTGATCTGGGTTTCCTTGGTGTCGCGGGTGACCGTGGCGATACGCTCGGACATGTCGGGTCTCCAGCGCCTGGGCGCTTTTCGGGGTGAGGGCGGGCTCCCTGACGCCGGGCGCCGTCGGGGACCTGGAAGGCAGGGACGTGCCTGCCGTCGCAGAACTGCCATTATAGTGAAACGCCGCCCCCATCCGCTACAATGCCTGCCACTTCAGCGGTGGCGGCAACGGCCACCCCTCAGGGAGAATCTCGCATGCCGGTAACGCTCCACCGAGTCGACCAAGCGGCCTGGGACGCGGATGCCCAGGTGCAGCAGGACCTGATGCGCATCTATGCCGACGCCCCTCCCGAGCGTCTGCCGCTCCCCCCGGAGGACTTCATCAGCCGCCACCTGGCGGCGGACCGCTTCTTCTGCTGCGCCCGCTTCAATGACCGCCTGCTGGGCGCCCTGGCGGTGCAGCGCGACCACGAGGCCTGGTGGCTCTCGCACCTGTGCGTGCGCAAGACCACCCGCCGCCGGGGCGTGGGTACGCGCCTGCTGACCCTGACCGGCGAGGCCGCCCATGCCGAGGGACTGCGACTGTGCGTGGCCAACCCCCAGCTGCCCTTGGCCGACCAGCTGTTGCTGAGTCGTCTCGGTTACCGGTTGACCAAGACCGGTGACTACTTCGAACTGGATCTGCCGCCCAAAGGAGCCGGGCAATGAAGCGAATCTTGCGAACCCTGCTGGCCGCCATCGGTGTGCTCGGGCTGGTCGTGGTGGGGGCCGTGGTCTTCGTGACGACCTTCTTCGACCCCGAGGATCTCAAGCCGCGCCTCGTCGACGTGGTGCGGGAACACAGCGGCCTCGAGCTGGACCTGGAGGGGCCACTGGCGTGGTCCTTCTATCCTCGCCTGGGGGTCAGCGTCGAATCGGCCCAGGCGCGCCTGGCGTCCCAGGCCGCCGACGATACGCCCTTCGCCGCCTTCGATCATGCCGAGGTCAGCCTGGCCATGGCGCCGCTGTTGCGTGGCGAGATTGCCATCGACGGCCTGACCCTCGACGGCCTGGCCCTCAACCTGGAACGCGACGCCGAGGGACGCGGCAACTGGGAGACGCTGATCGAGCGTCTCGAGGAGCGCGGCGAGGAGGCCGAGGCCGTGCTGGCGCCGGCCAGTGCCGGCCCCAACCCGGAGGACGCCGGCGGCCTGGCCGTGGCGCTCAACATCGCCAGCGTGCAGATTCGCGATGGCCGGGTGAACTACCGGGATGCCCAGGCCGGCCGCGAGCTGGCCTTCGAGCAGGTCGACATCTCCGGCAGCAACGTCAGTCCCGATACCCCCTTCCCGCTCAGCGCGAGCCTGCAGGTGGCGGTGGAGAACGGCACCGAGGCCCGGGCCGAGGGCGCCGCCGGGCAGGTCAGCCAGGTCGAGCTCGAGACCGAGGTCAACCTGGGGCTGGCCGAGGGCCGTCACGTGCTGAGCGACCTGATCCTCGACACCTCCACGCGCCTCGCCGGTGGCGACGAGGAGGAGGCCCAGGAGGCCCGGCTCAACGCCAAGGAACTGGTACTGGATCTTGCCGGCGGGCAGATCAAGTCGAGCGGCAGCCAGCTGGAGCTCAACCTGCTCCATCCGCGCCTCGGCGAGAAGCGCCTGCCGCTGACGCTGGCCTTCCAGTTAGACGCCAGCCTCCAGGAGGACACCGCCCGGCTGCGCGAGATGCAGCTGACCGGCCCCGACGGCCTCGAGGCCAGCGGCAACCTGGCCATCAACGAGCTGCGTCAGGCGCCCAGCTACGAGGGCCAGCTGCGCCTGGCCTCGCTGTCGCTGCGGCCCTGGCTGATCCGCTTCCAGGCGATGCCGACCACGGCCAGCAACGAGGCACTGAGCGAGGTGGCCCTGGCCAGCTCGGTCGAGGGCGACCTCGAGACCCTCGCCCTGGACGACCTGACGCTGAGCCTCGACGGCAGCACCTTCAACGGCCACCTGGCCGGGCGCTTCGACGGCTCGCGCCTCGAGGCCGACCTCAAGGGCGACAGCCTGACCCTGGACGACTACCTGCCCCCCCCGGACGGGGCGCCCAAGACCGCCTCCCGGGGGGCGATCATCCAGCGCGCCGTCGCCCAGGAGCAGACCGGCGGCCTGGTGCCCGCCGAGTGGCTGGGCGAGCTCGACCTCGACGCCCACCTGTTGCTCGGCCAGCTCACGCTCATGGAGCAGACCTTCGAGAACGTCGAGCTGACCCTCCAGGGAACCGAAGGCCGTCACCGGCTGAAGGCCTTCGAATCGGACTTCCACGATGGCCACCTCGCTGCCAGCGGCCAGCTCGATGTGCGCGAGACGCCGCTGCGCTGGCGGCTGGCACCGCGGGTAGAGAACGTCCGCCTGGACTCGCTGCTGGATAGCCTGAGCAGCGAGCCCGCCCCGCTGGGCGGTCGCCTGCAGGGTGAGGGCGAGCTCGAGAGCCAGGGCAATAGCATGGCCGAGCTCAAGCGTGCTCTGAGCGGGCGGTTGGTCACCCGGGTGGCCGAGGGCCGCATCGCCGGCGTCAACGTCTCCCAGGAGCTGTGCACCGCCGCGGCCCGTCTGGAGGGCGAGACCCCGAGTCGCGAGTGGCGCGAGGACACCGAGTTCGAACGCGCCGAGGCCAGCTTCCGGATCCGCGACGGCGTGGCCGAGAGCGACGACCTGCTGGTGACCATCCCCGGGGTCGCCCTGGATGGCGAGGGCCAGCTGGATCTCGCCAGCGAACAGTTCGACCTCAAGGCCGCCGCCCGCTTCACCGACTCCGTGGATGCCGCCTGCGAGGTAAATCCGCGGCTCGTCGACGTGCCCTTCCCGGTGCGTTGCGAGGGCCAGCTCGGTGGCGACAGCGGCGAGTGGTGTCGCTTCGACCGCGAGGCCTTCCAGGACATCCTGGCCGGCCTGCTGCGCCGTGAGGTCAGCGAGCGGGCCGACGAGGAGGTCGAGGAGCGTCTCGACGACGCCGTGAAGAAGCTCGACGAGCGCCTCGGTGAGGGCTCAGGCAGTGAACTTCGTGACACCCTCGAGGGTCTATTCGAATGAGCATCTAGTAAGCCAGTCCTGCGCCGACGTCCCGTCGGCGCTTTTTTTCGTGTCGAGATCGCCCCATGACGGATCATCCGCCCGCCATCCTCGCCTCCCAGGCCTTCCAGCGGCGCCTGCTCGACTGGTTCGAGCTCCACGGTCGCCACGACCTGCCCTGGCAGCAGGACCGCACGCCCTACCGGGTATGGGTCTCGGAGATCATGCTGCAGCAGACCCAGGTGGCCACCGTGATTCCCTACTTCGAGCGCTTCATGGCGCGCTTCCCGGACGTGCAGGCCCTGGCGGCGGCCTCCCGGGACGAGGTGCTGCACCTGTGGACCGGGCTCGGCTACTACGCCCGCGGGCGCAACCTGCACAAGGCGGCGCGCACCGTGGTGGCCGAGCACGGCGGCGAGTTCCCGGTGGGCAGCCTCGAGGCCATGGCCGCGCTGCCGGGCATCGGCCCCTCCACCGCCGGGGCGATCATCGCCCAGAGTACCGGGTGGCGTGCGGTGATCCTCGACGGCAACGTCAAGCGAGTACTCGCTCGCCTGCATGCCGTGGAGGGCTGGCCGGGGCGGCCGGCGGTGGAGCGCCGTCTGTGGGCGCTGGCCGAGCACTACACCCCCGATCACCGGGTGGTGGACTTTACCCAGGCGATGATGGACCTGGGGGCCACGCTGTGCAGCCGCGGCCGCCCCGACTGCGTGGCCTGCCCCTTCAACGATGCCTGTCGAGCCCATGCCCGGGGTGAGCAGCGCCGCTTCCCCGAGTCCAAGCCCAAGAAGGCCATCCCCACGCGGCACGCCGCCATGCTGCTGCTCCAGGACGACGCGGGCCGGGTGCTGCTCGAGCAGCGTCCCGCCAGCGGCCTGTGGGGCGGGCTCTGGAGCCTGCCGCAGTTCGAGGACGAGGCGGGCCTGCTTGGCTGGCTCGACCAGCATGCGCCCCGGGCCGAGCTCGACGCGGCCTGGTCGTCGTTCACCCACGTGTTCAGCCACTTCCGCCTCGAGATCACCCCGCGGCCGGCTCGAGTGACGCGGCTCGACGCCGTGGGCGAGAGCCGCCGCTGGTTCGATCCCGAGGCGCCGGACAGCATCGGCCTGGCCGCCCCGGTGAAGGGCTTGCTGGAGTCGCTGCGGCCCTTCACCCTGTCCGCACCCGAGAGTCCCCATTCCGATGTCCAGGAGAAGTGACCGATGAGCCAGACCGTTTTCTGCCGCAAGTACCAGCAGGAGCTGGAAGCCCTGCCATTTCCGCCGTTGCCCGGCAAGAAGGGCCAGGAGATCCAGGCCACCGTCTCCAAGCGGGCCTGGGAGGAGTGGCAGGCGCTGCAGACCCGCCTGATCAACGAGAAGCACCTCAACATGCTCGAGCCCTCCGCCCGGGAATACCTGATGGAGCAGCTGGAACGCTTCCTCGACAACGAGGAAACCGACCAGGCCGAGGGCTATGTTCCCCCCGAATCGTGACCGCTGGAGGATCCCACTGGCACCGCCATCTTTTTGAAACGGAAAGGGTTGACGCGAGCGGGCCGGTGGGGTTTAATACGCACCGTTGGCGAGGGCCAGATAGCTCAGTTGGTAGAGCAGGGGATTGAAAATCCCCGTGTCGGCGGTTCGATTCCGTCTCTGGCCACCACAATGCTGGGGTATAGCCAAGCGGTAAGGCACCGGTTTTTGGTATCGGCATGCGCAGGTTCGAATCCTGCTACCCCAGCCACGTCAACCCCGTTTCCGTTCTGCATCTCGACCCGCAGTTGGTCCCGAGCCGGCATAGCTCAGTTGGTAGAGCAACTGACTTGTAATCAGTAGGTCCCGGGTTCGACTCCTGGTGCCGGCACCATCGAGACGTCGGGAAAATCAAAGCGTTGCAGAGCACAAGAGGCCGCCCATCGAGGCGGTTTTTTTGTGTCTGTCTACAGCGCGTGGACAGCCTTCTGTAACCGCGCGCCAGCTTTGGCACCGAGCCACACCCTCTTTGGCACAACCAAAAAGCACGAGAGGGCATGGATATCGCAGTGCATTTGGCACCATGTCCCCTATCCACTGAACCTGTTGGTTCGAGGTTGGCGTGTCTTTCCCTCTCTACAGGCGAGGTAACCGCAGGAAATACACTTGTACCAGAGTCCATCGTCATTCATCGGGGAAAGTCGACCATCCTCCTTGCACTTAGGGCAGATCACGTGAGAGGGCTCAACATCGGTCACATACTCATCCCTGAGCGGCATGATCAAGTAACCACCTTCCGTCCACTCTAGCCGGTACTTATTGAATCGCTGCTGCTTCTCAAGCTTCTCCTTGAGCTGCCTGTTCTCTTCGATCAGCTCATGGTGCTCCGCGAGTAGGGCCCCCAGGTCAGATTGCGACGAGGCCAGTTTCTCCATGATTTCGGCTACCGCGGCATTGAGCTCTGCCTGATCATTCACGTCTTTGATGGCCTTGGCCGCTTGTATCGCTGCCTTCAAGCCCGTTACAGCAGCTCCTACTTCGATCATTCCATCCCCTCCTGTAAAAACCATAAGTTTGGCGACATCAGAACAGCCCTGCGGGCTCGGCCTCGACATCCCAACTGAAGATCAGCACCTCGCTGGCCTCCGAGCCCTTGCCGCCGCCGACGGTGTAGCGGATGTCGGTGGTCTCGATGTGGTAGCCGGTGAAGATCCGGCGGATGTCGGGGTGGTCGTTGAGGCTGATGATCGCCTTGCCCTTGAGCCGCCCCAGGATCTCAGCCATCTCCTCATACTGCTCGATACCAAAGCCGACGCCATAGCCTTCAGTTTGCCAGTATGGCGGGTCCATGTAGAACAGCGAGTGCGGCCGGTCGTAGCGGCGGATGCACTCCTGCCAGGCCAGGTGCTCGATGTAGGTGCTGGCCAGGCGCAGGTGGGCCGCCGAGAGTGTCTCCTCGAGGCGCAGCAGGTTGAGGCCCGGCGGCGTGGTGGTGGCGGTGCCCCAGCTCTGCCCCTCGATCCGGGCGCCGAAGGCGCTCTGCTGCAGGTAGTAGAACCGGGCGGCTCGCTGGATGTCCGTCAGCGTCTCCGGGCGGGTCATCTTCTGCCACTCGAACACCTGGCGGCTGGAGAGCGCCCACTTGAACTGCCTGACGAACTCCTCCAGGTGGTGCTGCACTACGCGGTAGAGGTTCACCAGCTCGCCGTTGACGTCGTTGAGCACCTCCACCTCGGCCGGTATCGGGCGCAGGAAGTAGAGCGCGGCGCCGCCGGCGAAGGGCTCGACGTAGCATTGGTGGGCCGGCATCAGCGGAAAGATCTTGTCAGCGAGACGGCGCTTGCCGCCCATCCAGGGAATGATCGGGGTAGCCACGAGGCGCCTCCTTTGGCACAGGTATGGAGCTCGTGGCTCTCTGGTTGAGGTACCCGCAGCGCGGGCACTTGATCTCGATGCGGTCGTAACGGCTGGCCCGGGCCAGCTTGCGGTTGCACTCGGTGCAGCGTATCTCGTCCATCGCCTAATCAAGCCTTCTAACGTTCTAACGTTTGGCTTAGACTCGATCCCGCCTCGCGCGAGGTGGGGAGCCTTGGCCGGCTTGCAGGCATGCTCTGCGGGTTCGGCGGCCGCCCTGGGTGCTCCACCACCCCGAGCGGTCGCTCCTCTTCACCATCTTCCCAGCGTTATACCCCCAACTCCTCCTTGAGCTGGTCAATCTTGGCTTGGTCGTCTGGGTCATCGACCTCAATCAGCAGGATCTTCGGGGTCATGTCGGTGCCTGGGTGGTCGCGGGAGACCAGCGGCGGCATCCTCCTGTCCGGCTTCACGACCACGTAGGTGCCCGAGCGTGGGTCATCGCCTACCGCCTGCAGCTCCTGGACACGGCCGATGGCGCCGATGATGTGGTAGTCCGAGACCTTCACCGTGCCGATCTCGGCGTCCGAGATGCGTGTGACCGAATAACTTGATGCCATGAGGTTGCTCCATCAGTGGATTGGCCCTACCACCCTAGCTTCTCGCTCCTCCTTCAACAGCCTGTTTCTTAGGGGCGGCGGTCGCCCTGGGAGCCCTCACACCCCGGGCGGTCGCTCCTCTTCAGTTCGTCAACTCTCCACCATCTCGTAGGCGAACACCTGGAACTCTTCGCCCAGCCGCTCCAGGCTGCCGATGTGGGTGCCGATGATGTAGTGGTAGTTGGTGCCGGGTACCACGGTGGTGTCTTCGTACCACAGCCCAGATTCGCCTGTCGGGGGCGCCAGGTCGGCGCGTTGCAGCGTGGCGGCGTTGATCGGCGCCGGCAGGCTGTTGGGGTCCAGAGGCTGAGTGTCGCGGTAGATGTCGAAGCCGTCCTCGCTGTCGTTGAAGGTCTCGAAGTTGAGCACCGCGATGCCGGGCTTGGAGGGTACGCCGGCGAGGACCTCTACCCCCGCCGAGGTCAGCCGCGCCCCGCCCTCGTGCACGTCGTCGGTCAGGACCTCGACCCCGGCCGAGGTCAGACGCGCCCCGCCCTCGTGCACGTCGTCGGTCAGGACCTCTACCCCCGCCGAGGTCAGGCGGACGTCATCGCTCGCCATCAGATCACCTCATGCCGTGAGTAGAGACCATTGACCTCGGTCTCGGTGAAGGCGCTCGCGGTATCGGGGTTCTGCTCCAGGACGCCCGACTTGTCGAAGCGGTAGGTGTCGTCCAGCAGAGGCTGATCGGCCCCGGCGAGCACCGTGCCCGTGCTGAGTCGCAGCTCGTGACGGGCGTCGTTGGTGCCGCTGGTGTCGCGCTTGGCCACAGCGTGGAACTTGAGGGCGTAGATGCCTAGGGATGTGCCCAGGGCCGCGTACTCGTACTCCGAGGTATCGCCGACGGTGCTGGCCACCACGTAGCTGGTATCGCCGTCGTGCGGCTGCTCATCGACCATCGCGAAGCCGTCGGTACCGCTCAGCGGAATGAAGTCGGCCTGGGCCCGATCGGCATTGGGCGCCAGTGAATGGATGCGGTGGGGCACCAGGTCGGTCATGTGGTGGTCGGCCACCACCACGTCATCCACCAGCAGCTCGGTGGAGTCGATATCGAGGCCGATATGCAGATAGGTCGAAGTACTCGCGAAAGTCTGATCGTTCAGCGTCACCGTCGTGCCGTTGAGGCGCACCTTGATCCAGCCGTCCGCAGCACCGCCGGATGATTCCCCCTGAACGTCAAGGGCCAGGTAGTAGTAGCCGCCTTCAACAATGGTGCCCACCGGAAAAATCTCGGGATCAACTCCAGAGGTGTAGAGGGTCACCGACCCGTCGCTGGCGATGGACACGGTAGCCAGCTCATAGGCCGTAGAGGTGGAGGGGCTGTAAGATAAGCGGATCACCCGGTTGGTGGCGCCGAGCAGGCCATTGAAGAGAAAGTGTAGACGGACCCCAAGTTGCGACCCCGCCCGGAAGTCTATTCCGTTACTGGTGTTTAGGTTACCGGAGCGCAAACCCTCCCCGTTAGACCCGGTCACCCGCAAGGCCTGGCCGCCCCAACGGCCGCCTCCGGCCTGGATGCTGGCCGCTGTGCCCCGAAACGTCCAGATCGAGTCCTGGAACAGGACATCGTCGGGGGTGAGGGGGCTGTCGAACCCATCCATCGTCAGAATCGTCATATCACACCTCGTCTGCCTGGAAGTAGGCGTCGATCATCTGCACCGGCGAGAACAGCCGCAGGCGCTGGGTGGCGGATTGCCAGCAGGCCAGGCCGTCGCGCAGCGAGCGGATCTCCACCACCACGTAGGTCGAGCCAGAGGGCGGCTCGTCGGTGGCGATGTCGACGCTGTAGCTGGTGTCGGTGCCCAGGTCCTGGCGCAGGTACTCGGTGAGCACGCCGTTGCCGTCCTCGCCGTAGAGCACCACCTCGAAGGTCACGCCGGCCTCGGGGGTGACGTGGCCATCGCTCCAGCTGTTGAGCACCGCGGTCTCGTCGAGGCGGTTGCGGCCGGCCCAGGTGACCAGCGCCGGGTAGTCCGGCGGGATCTCCTGGTCGGGCCACAGCTCGCCGTTGACCTGGACGTTGGCCGGCCGGTACGGAAGGTGCAGGCGGCCACTCATGGTGGTGGTCACGTCGGCGGCGGCGCTGACATCGAGCTGGCCGTTGGCGGTGTTGGTGAGCAGGCGCACGGTGGCGGTCTCGCTGAGCGCGCGCTCGACGCCGGTGCTGCCGAGCACGTCGCCGTGCAACGCCCACACTGGGGTGCCGGCGGGCCATTCCTGGGGCACGGTATCCAGCACGCCGCGGGCGATGTGGTGGCCGGCGGTGTCGACGGCCTTGATCAGCCCGAGCTCGCCGGTCGGGTCAATGGGGCCAATCCACACCAGTGTGCCCTGCACGAAGTTCTCGCCACCCGCCAAGGAGTCCAGGCCCCCGAGGATGGTGATGGTCTCGCGGGGGATGTCGGCCTGCAGCAGGCCGCGCCCGGCGAGATCGACGGTACCGGCGCCCGTCCACACCGTGTCGCCGTTGGCGTCGGGCACCTGGTGCATCAGCTCGTAGTCGAACACCCCGCCCAGGTCGTGGGCGCCGAACACCAGGTCGAAATCGCTGGTATCGTCCACCGCCTCGGCGGCGGCATCGCCGATCTGCTGGGCCAGGGCGAAATACGGCACCGAGGTGATGTGCTCCCAGGTCAGCGGCTCGGGGTCGCGGGCCGGATTGACCCAGGCCGAGCCGTCGGACTCGACGTAGGACTGCGCCGGCATGCCGAACACGTCCTCGATCAACGAGAGGGTGATCTTGCTGTCGCCCGGCTTGCCGTAGTCGACGTCGGTGATGCGCATGGGGATCGACTCGAAGCCGTAGTCGGGCCAGGTCAGCGCGATGACGTCACCCGGGAGCAACCGCCAGCCCTCCCGGTTGGTCTCCAGCTCGGCGGTGGCCAGGGCGCTGGAGCCCACCAGCAGGTCGCGGGTGGCGCAGCGCAGGGCCAGCTCGGCGGTACGGATGCCGATGTACTCGACGGTGTCACTGACGATCTCGCCGCCCTGCAGGTTGACGTTGGCGGTGTCGTGGACGGTGACGGTCTCGGTCTGCTCGTTGGCCGGGTTGGTCCAGACGACGTTGATCTCGTTGATGGTGTCGCCCCAACCCTTGCGATCGAAGGCCCGCAGGGTGCTGTTGTGGGGGCCGAACACGGGCAGTTGCTCGGGGTCGTAGTCGTCGCGCACCAGCTTGAGGCGGATGCGCCCGGTGAAGGGGTCGCGGCCCAGGGCGCCCTCGATGGTGTCCTGGATCTCGCCGACGAACTCCTCGATGGACTGCTGGCGATGCCACAACAGGGCCAGCCCGAAGCCCTCGCCGGCGAGCGTCGCGGCGGCATCGATGAACGACTGGTCGTCGAACAGCGAAGCCGGGCGACCCATGCCCCACTCGCGGTTGGTCAGGCACTCGTAGATGATCGCCGCCGGGTTGGCGAGCTGCATGCCGTCGACGACGATCACCGGGTCGAGCCCACTCGGCAAGCCCTTGCAGGCCCGCCGCACTTTCGCCCAGAGCGACTTGACCATGGCGGTATTGGAGCCGATGTTGGCCCCCGCTCGCCCGCTGGAACCCCCGTGGATGAAGAAGCTCAGCACCCCCCGGTAGCCCGGGAGCTGGTCGGGGTCGGCGGTGTCGGAGGCGCCGTTGCGCTGCAGACTCGCCGCCAGCGCGTCGCTGACGAGCTGTGCCGCCCCGCCGAACATCACGTCGATCACCCCAACGAATCCGCCCTCGCGCTTGGGCCCGCCGAACAGGTTCGGCTTGCTGACGCCGGTCGAGCCGTTGGCGGCGATCGGCGTGTCGACGATGCGCTTCTCGCCGTAGCGGATCTCCAGGATCTCGTCCGCCTCATGGCAGACCCCGTAGTGGGCCGCGATGTAGTAGTCGGTGACTGGCTGCTTGGCGCTGCCGCCCTTACTGCCCATCGCGGATCTCCTTTCTCTTGGCCTCTACGATATGCCGGGCCCGCCAGTCGCCGGCGGCGATGAACGCCTCGGCGTCGATGCCCTCGGCCAGGAACGCCCGGAAATCCAGGTCGTGCCGATCGAACCAGCGCTTGGCCCCCCAGCAGCAGTGGTAGCGCCGCACGTCGTCGATGGTGATCCTCATGCGCTCACCTCGTACTGGCGCTTGTCGACATCGCCGTAGTAGAGGACGTTCGGGTTTGTGACGGTAATCTCGCCGAACACCACCGGGATGGGCTTGCCGGCCTCGGCGCTGGGCTCGCGCAGGTCCTGCGCCTGGGCCCGGCTGGCCTTCTTGGGCCGCACCAGCAGGTAGGCGATGACGTTGAGCACGAAGGCGACGGCGAGCGATACCCAGAATCCCATGACCGGTCCTCCTCAGTTGTAGATGCGCGTGGTGCCGTGGGGGTTGTCCAGCGGGATATAGGGCATCCCGCCGTAGCGCGGCGCGTTGGCGAAGATGTCGCGACAGTCCCCCAGGGTGTGGCGGCAGCCCTTGGCAAGCTCCACGCTCTCGCTGGGCTCCAGGTGACGTGGCGCACCGGCGAGCGTCAGGGTCGAGGTGCCGGCCTGGGCGTTCTGGACGATGCCCAGCACGGTGCGCTGCTCCAGGGGCAGGCCGAGGGGCTGCCAGGAGACGACCCCGCCGCGGTACTGGTCCTCGATCAGGCCGCTGACGGTGATGGTGCGCGGGTCCACCGAGGTGACCCCCACCGTGATGCTGTGGGCGTTGCGATCGGCCTGGCACTGCGGGCCATACAGCACGTGCGGGCACATGTACTGCCAGTGCCAGCGCAGCCCGGTGCGGCGCAGGCTGGTGTCCACCGATTCGCCGTGCAGGGCGGCCAGGTAGCCGCTTCGCTTGCACGAGAGGATGCTGCCGATCCACACCGCCATCGGCGTGGTGATGGCGCCGGCCTCGGCGTCCCAGTGACAGCGGAAGATGGTCAGGCCGACCACGTCGCTGGGCGGGTAGACCAGGAACAGTTGGGCGATCTCGGCCTGCTCGTCGATCTCGATCTCCATGTCGGAGCGATCGAGGCTCTGCGAGGCAACGATCGGCTCGCGGTCGAGTCCCGCCACCGGCTGGTAGGTGATGGTGTCGTGGGTGATCGCGAAGTCGGCATCGGTGTAGGCCAGGATGGTGCCGACCCCCGGGCCGTAGCTGAATCGATAGAGCTCGATAGGCTCGCCCAGGGCGTCGCTGAGCTCGATGGTCTCGGTGGTCATAGGTCCTCCAGCACCTGGAACGCGAGCGTGGTCTCGGCGACGGCGGCGGTGATCCAGCGGATCCGCAACTCGTCACTGGCCAGGCGGCAGCGCGGCAGCCAGCAGCACTTGGCCACCTCGTGGGCCTCGATGGTGCGCGGCCAGGCGGCGTCCAGCGCCAGCTTGGGGTTTTCGGCCTCGGAGAGATCCGCCCCGGTCACCTGGCGGAACAGCTCGGTGCCATCGGTGAGGCGCACGTAGACGTTGCGGTAGACGCGCTCGGCGTCCATGCGATCGGCGTCCTCGATGTCGCGAATCGGCAGCGCCTGGCTGCCGTCGAGCAGCGTGGTGGCGGCCGGCAACGGCAGGTCGTCGTCCTGGGTGGGGGCATAGCACTCGCCGCGCCGGCCGCGCATGCGCAGGAAGAATTGCTCGATCGCCCGCACAGCGTCCCGTCCCTCGAGGGTGAAGGCGAACTTGCGGATGTCCTTGGGCGCGTCGTGTGGGGTGCGGGTGGCGAACTGGCCGCGGCCGCTGTCGAGCCACTCGAAGGCCCAGCGGTGGTCGACCTGAGGCCGGGTCACCCAATTGGGGCGCGCCAGAAACACCTCGCGGTCGCGCCAGGTGACCGGGGCCGCCGGGAGGTCGAGCTGCCCGGTCTGGTGCATCTCGGTGAAGGCCAGCGACATCTCGCCCACCGCCGCGGTGTAGCGCCGCGCCGAGAGCGAGGCATCGGCGTGCACGATCAGCCCCGGATAGGCGACGCTGCCCGCCGGGTAGGGGTAGGCCGTGGGCGAGTTGAGGGTGACGGTGGTGCCGACGATGTCGGCGACCTCGATGGCCTGGGTGTTGCCGCCGCCGCGGAGCACGATCAACTGCCCCACCTCGAGCTCGGGCATCGTCTCGTCGAGCTCGAGGATCTCCGCCCCGGCCGGGAGGCCAGCGAAACCGACGCCGCGGGCCCAGTCGGCCATGGCGTAGTTGCGATTCTGCCAAGTCGAGAGCAGGCGATTAGCCCGGCGGCTGCCCTCGCCATCGACCAGCGGCGTGAAGGCCAGAGTGCGCCGTGGCAGGTGGCGCAGAGCGATGCGCTGCTCGCTGCCATCGAAGGCCTCGAGGATCTCGGTGCGGCAGGCCAGGGTCTCCTCGTAGGGGTGCTGCCAGTTGGGGGCGATCGACCACTGGATGATGCGCTGACCCACCACGGTGAAGTGCGGCGAGCCCTCGGCGGTCGCGAAATCGAGGTCATACCGAGCATCAATGCTGGCCGGGCCATCGGGGTGCACGGCGACCGCCAGGATGAAGTTCTCCAGCGGGGCGAACGTGTAGGGCAGCGTGGGCCCGGAGACGTCGATGCCCTCGCCGGCGGTGACCAGGATGTCGTCGAGTTGGCGGGTGGTGCGGTAGGCGTTCCACACCTCCACCTCGCGCTGTGTCGTTGCGGTGATCGAGCCGACGCGCAGCTCGCCGGGCACCACCCAGATGGTGTCGTAGACGTCGCCCACCGGGCTGGCCGCCACCGCCCCGCCATGGCCATCGGGCAGCGCGGCGTTGGGCAGGTTGTCGGTCAGCGCACCCTCGAGGTAGGGGATGCCGATGTCGTACACCTCGGGCGGCTGGACGAACGGGATGGCCTCCGCCCCGGAGGTGTAGAGCGAATCGGACCACTCGACGAAGACGCTGGGGATCACCGACGGCATAGGATCAGGCCCTCAGCACCGCAATGCCCATGTACTCGGTACCGCCGATCACCCCGTCGGGATGGTCGGCGTCGTAGCTGGTGCCGCGGGTCTTGTTGCCCAGCGGGAAGAGCTGCCAGTCGTTGGCGCCGAAGGTGATCACCTGCTCGGGGTTGAAGTCGTCGATATGGATCATGCGCACACCGGCGACCGCGCCGATCGGCACCCAGAAGTCGTCGATCTCGAAATCGGCGCGGATCAGGAAGGGCGCCATGGGCGCGGCGGCGTTGTGCAGCGGCAAGCCGGGGTGGATGAGCCGGCGATTGTCGTTATCGGTGCAACCGCCGTAGAGGGCGGCGATGCCATCGGTGTCGACGATGCTGTTCTGGTTGACGTCGGCATGGCTGAAGGCGAAGCGCCCGACGCCCAATGGCGCATTGGCACCGTCCAGCAGCACCCCGCCCATGCGCTCGGCGATGCTGCCGGCGTCGTAGCGATTGGCCCCGCCGAACAGCATGTGATTGTAGGACGACTCCCAGGCCCGGCGGTGGTTGCTACTGAACGACGAGTTGCTCGTGGTCCAGAGGGTGCCGTCGGCCACCGCCCCGCAGGTCCAGTCGCCGTAGCGCTCCAGGTAGCCGAAGTGCAGGTGGTGGTAGTCCCCCGGCAGGGAGTTGATCACCATATGGCACCAAGGCTCGGGGCTGTTGCCGCCGAACAGCCAGACGTTGGCCAACCCGCTGATGGTGTCGACGTGGGCGGTGAAGGTGTCGGCGCCCTTGGTGACCTGGCAGGAAATCTCGCTGCCGTGGGGATCGTTGTCGGCGTGGCCGAGCACGAAGGTAGCCTCGCTGGCCTTGGGGTCGATGGTGGCAATCTCGTTGCCGCTGTCATAGCTCGCCGTCCAGCCGAGTTGCACGCTGGTGAAATCGACCAGCTCGGAGAGCACCTCGCCGACGGTCGCCGGTACAAAGGAGGTAAAGGCCATGGCTACTCTCCAGGGTCAGTCCAGCGCGAGGGCCCAGAAGCCCTCGAAGTCGCTGCGGTAGGCGTTCTGGACGACGAGGTGATCCACCCCGCCGACCGTGATCAGATCCTCGGCGGCATTGCCGATCCCGGGGACGTGATAGACGCCGTCGAGGGCCATCAGCGCGCCCTTGGCCTCGCTGCGATCGATGATCGTGGTCACCGGCGAGAGCAGATAGCCGCCGCCCAGCAAGGGCCTGGCCTGCTCCAGGAAGTTGTTGCCGATGAGCCCCGCCCCCGCCCAGGGGTAGGTGGTGGCACGCTGGCCGTTGTAGTCACCGTTATCGAAGTACTGCCAGCTTCCCCCGGGCAGCCGCACCAGCAGGGAACGGCCGCCCGTGGCGCTGCTGTTGAAGGCATCTTCGCTTGTCTTGTCGCGCGGCCCCGGGTCGACGAAGTTGGTATGCAACCAGGTGTCCACCGAGTAGCGCAGGGCATAGGTCTCGCTGCTGCCGCCGATGACCAGCGGGTAGGGGTAGCCCGCCGGGGTGGAGAAGGCCAGGCCCAGGCCGCCGTAGCAGGCCTCGTAGACCGTCGAGCACTTCCAGATCGCCACGAAGCGCCTGCCGTTGGCGACGAACCAATAGGGCATGGCGCTGGAAAACGCCGGCGTCCACATCCGCGGCGAGGTGTTGATGTGGTCGTCGTAGGCCAGCGAGGTATCCAGCACCCCGTCGTGGCCGCACAGCGCCACGCCATAGACGTCGTTGGTGGCGTCGGCATGCAGGTTGAACGACACGTAGATGTTGTCGCCCCCGGCCAGCCCTGGCCCGCGCAGCAGGAACTGCGAGGCGCTATCGGCCCCCACCACAGGGTGCGCGGCATCCGGATGGGTCCACTCCTCCGTCCACGCCTCGCCGGCGTTGACCAGGTCGGCGTTGGCGGTCAGGAAAGCGTAGAGCTGGTTGTACAGATCCAGGTGATCCGTCGCGGTGCCCGTCACATAGGCCGTCATGTCATCTCCTGTTGCTGCCGAACAGCGCCTGGTACTTGCTGCGGTTGCGCGATACGTGGTTGTAGATCGCCGCCTCTCCGGCCGGGGTGGCCAGGCCGGCGGAGGTCATCTCACCGGCGTCGAACATGTTGTAGTTGTGCACCACCGGGGGCTCGCCAGAGGCGCCGCGCTGGTTGTCGCGATGGCGCGGGTCGTTGCTGGTCAGCACCTCCTCGCCCTTGCGCAGGATCGCTGGTACCTCGTCGGGGGCCAGGCCGGCGATACCGCCGGTGTGGTAGCGCGGGGCGGTGCCAAACAGATCGCGAGGCGTGCCGCCCTGGCCGACCACGCCGCCGCCGTGGAACTGCAGTGCCCCGGCGATCGCGCCGCCGATGCCGCCGCCGCTGCTGTTCTGCAGGGCGTTGAAGATGGCCTGCTGGATGATCATCTGCGCGATCTGGCGCAGGAAGTCGGCGGCGAACTGGGCGAAGGTGTCGCCCAGGCTGTCGATGGCGTCCTTGCCCTGGGCGATGTCGGAGGCGAAGTTGCCGAGCGCATCGGCGGCGCCATAGGCGAACTCGGCATTGATGGCCTGGGCGCTGATCAGGCCCTGATTCATCTCGGCGATGCGGCCCCGCACCTGCTCGGCGGCATGCTCGAGGGCGGCAGCGTACTCGGGGAACTCGGCCTTGAGCCGCTCGATCAGCGCCAGCTGACGCTCCAGGGAGCGTGCCGGGTCGGCCTGGTCGAGGATCCGCTGGAGATCCTCCTCAGCCTGCTGCTGAGCCTGCTGGCGCTCACGTTCGGCCTCGGCGCGGCGTTCCTCGGCCTCGGCCAGGGCCTGGACCTCCTCGGCCTGACGCACGATCGAGGCGGCCAGCGTCTCGCCCTCGACGCCGAGACGGGCGACGTCGTCGGCCAGGTCGCCGACGGTCAGGCGGTACTTGAGCACCGCCGCCTCGCCCTCGCCGAAGGTGGCGATCTGCTGCTGGAGGCCCGAGTCGAGGTTGGTCAGCGTGGACAGCGCCCGCTCCATGGCCTTCTGGGCCTCGCTGGTACCGCTGCCGCCGCCCGGGATGATGGGCTTGTTGGAGCCATCATCATCGTCGTCGCCGGCGGGAGAAGGCGGCGCACCGGGGGTGTCGGTACCCGGCCCGCCGCCCACCCGCGCCCAGTAGTCGGCGATCTGTCCCTGCAGCCGGCCTAGCTCGGACTGGAGCTCCTCGTCGTCCCAGTACTCGATCAGCCCGGTAGGACCGAACAGGCGCAGACGCTGCCCTTGACCCACCAGGCTGCGGCTGGGGGTGTCCAGCATCTTGCGGATCTCCTGGACGCGAGCATTGAGCCGGGGCAGGTCGTCGGCGGCCACGCCGTGCAGGCGGGACGCGGCCTCCTCGCTCAACCACTTGGTGAACTCGACACCATTGGTGGTGGCCTGGCCCAAATACCCCGCGAGATCGGCCACTGCCGTGCCGAGAGTGACCATCGACTGGGCGAACTGCGGGTCGGTGATGATATCGCGCAGTTCGTCGATGGCGTCGACGAAGCCCTGGGTCTCACTGGGGCCGAAGGTCTGGATCAGATCGTTGCGCAGCTGGGTCAGCGCCTGGCCGACTGTGCGCTGCATGTCCTGGAAGTCGCGCTCGATGCCGTCGGCGGTGCTCAGCAGTGCCCGGGTCACTGTCTCGCCGGTGAGCCGTCCCTCCTCGCCGAGCTTGCGGAGCTCGCCGATCGTCACGCCCAGCCCCTCGGCCAGCGCCCTGGCCAGGCGCGGGCTGTTCTCGAGCACGCTGTTGAGCTCCTCGCCGCGCAGGGTGCCGGAAGCGATGCCCTGACTGAGCTGCAGGATAGAGGCCTCGGCCTCGGTCGCACTGGCGCCGGAGACGATGAAGGATTGGTTGATGGCCCGGGTCAGGGTGAGGAGCTGGTCGTTGGAGAGGTTGAGCTCCTCGGTGGCCCGGGCCAGCCGGGCATAGAGGTTGACCGTGGCCCCGAGTCGCTGGCGGGTCTCATTGGCGAGCTCGTAGGTCTCGCGCTGGACCTCGTTGAGCTCGGCCTGGCTGTCGGTGACCAGGCGGATCTGGCTCTCCAGGTTGGTGTAGGTATCGGTCGCCCGGACAAACGCACGCAGCACCAGGCCAGCCCCCACGGCGGCCAGCGCATTTCTCAGTGTACCGGCGGCATCCGAGACGCCCTTGATTCGCCGCTGGGTGCGATCGGCCTCTCGCCCCAGCTTGCGCATGCTGCGTTGGGCACGATCACCGCCCTGGGTCATACCGCCCAGCTCGCGCTCAACCGCGCCGATCTGCCGCCGAGCCTGCTGGAGGTCGGCGCGCATGCGCAATGCGAGTTCGAGGTTGCGATCGGCCATCAGGATTCCCGGTCACGCAGTTGACGGATGGTTTCGGCGGGCTTGCCGCCCCAGGCCACGGCCACCGCCTCGATCAGGTCGGCGCGGTGTTCATTGCGGCGTCTTTGGCACAGTTGGTAGAAGCGCTGGATCTGCCGCCAGGTCAGTCGGCTGGCGATGTCGGCGGGGTCGCATCCGTAGCCGGCATGGATGAGGGCGTCGAAGATCTCGGCGAGGGGGACAGGTTGGCCGCCAGACTCTTGAGCCCCCCGGCCAGCCCCCCGCCGAGGACCAGCCGCCGCATAAAAAAAGCGCTGTTGACCCGCCAGAAGGCCATGGAGAGCGACAGGCCGTCGGCGTCGGCGAGCTGCTCGACCCATGCCACGTCCTTGCCGATGCTCATGGCGATCAGCTGGAGCCAGGCATCGCTGTGCTCGGCGATCACGCCGTCCAGTACCTCCGGCTCGATGTCGTCGGCCTCCAGGTGCTCACGCAGGGCGGCCAGGATCGGCCGCCCCAGGGCGATCGCCCGCAGGCCCTCGGCATAGCGGAACTCGCGGACCCGGATCTTCTCCCCGCCGATGCGCAGAGTCTCGTCGGGGAAGAGGATCTCGGGGTCCTGCTCGGGGCGATGGTCGCTCATGCGCTGCTGTCCTCCTGGTTAACCGGCGGCGCGGCCGTCGATGTAGACCTGGGCGTAGCCGTCGCGCTTCTGCACCGCGAGGTTGAAGGCCATCTCCACCGGGTTGTCGCGGCCCTTGAGGGCCAGCTCGCCGTCCGGGGTGAGGCGCACCCCGGGAATGAAGACGTCGCTGGCATCGCCGTCGGTGTTGTCGGCGTAGAAGCGCAGTTCGCCCTCGCGCGGCGACTCGTTGTGGCTGGCCACCCGGGAGCGGGTCTCGGCCGCCGGGGTGTAGTCGACGTGCAGGGTCTCCTCGGCGATGGTGCCGCCCTCGAGGATCTCCAGCAGGCCGATCTCGGCATGAACCACATAGTCGGTACCGGCCACGTAGGTGGTGGTGTCGGTCTCGTCCTGGACGTCCACCGCCGAGACGTTGCGCACCCCGCCCGGGTTGGCGGTCGAGGCCCCCAACTGGTAGAAGCGCCCGGGCTGCACGGCGATGGCCTCGTCGGTCACGACCGTGCCGTCCTGGGTGACGTCGCTGACGTCGCCGACGATGAACAGCGCCAGGTTGTCGGGGTTGATGTCGCGGCCGGTCATGCGGCCGGAGCGGGTCACGCGGATCGGGATGTCGCGGATTTGCTCGGCGATCGCGCCGTCGCTGTCATCGACGGTGATGCTCTCGCTCTGGGCGGTGATCGCGAAGGCGGGGGTCTGGGCGAAGTAGCGCAGGCCCTCGTAGCCGCTGCCGTCGGCCTTCTTCGGGTTGAAGTAGCACTTGCCCGCCGGGATGACGATGTTGGCGTCTTTGGCCATGACTTAGCCCTCCTGCTTGGCGGCCTTGCCGCCGGTGGCCGGGGTGGCGGAAATGTGGCCGCTCTGGGTCAGCCGCTCGATCTGGCGCTCGGTCAGCCGTGGCTTCTCGTCGCCGCCGGGCTCAAAGCGCTTGCTGCCCTGGATCAGCGGCTTGGCCAGCGTGACCTCGCGGCGCGGGGCGGGGGTGGGTGTCTTGGTGCTCACGGTCGGTCTCCTCAGTCCACGGACTGGTTGGTCAGCAGGTCGATGCCCCACTGGAGCGGGAAGTAGCCATAGCCGCCCGGCGTGAAGGCCGGGCGTGGGGCGCTCTCGCGCACCATGCGCCCGAACCCCTTGGCCGGTTTCCAGCCGCCCAGGGCCTGGATGACCTTGGTAATCAGCGGCCCGGCGGCCTCGCGCACGCCCTCGCCGCTGTGCTGGCCCTTGGCGGAGCGCACCGAGACCACGGTCATCCAGCGCTGGGTGATGCGGTGGTAGTCGCCCTGGTCGACGGCATCGCCGCCGGGCACCTGGTCGCCGGCGTAGAGCACGATCACCGCCGGGGTGACCTGCCGGCCCTGGGCGACGCCGGCGAGATCCGGCGCGGTAAGGATCGTCACGCCCTGCAGCTCACTCTCGAGGCGGGCAATGATCGCCGGCTCGGCGGCAAGGTAATCGCTGTTCATCAGAAGCCCCCTCCCGGCATCACCCGGCCGGCGCTCTGGAAGTCGGCGCTGCCGGCGGTGGGCTCGTCAGCGTCGCCGCCGATCCCCAGCAGCACCTCGCCCTTGGCCACCGCACGCAGGAACTTGATGGCATCCTCGTAGCGCTTGGTGACCTGGTCGGTGGCGTGCTCGTCGTAGAGCCGGTAGCGGGCGATGTCGCAGGCGTAGGCCTGGATGATGCTCGGCACCGGATCCAGCGGCACGTCGTAGCCCCCGGCCGCCACCCGCCCGTCGATCTCGCCGCCGGCGTCGCTGATGGCCAGATCGATCTCGCCCTGGTCGATGGCGCCGGCCCCGTCGTCGGCGAGCTGCAGCAGCTCGTCCTGGCCGAAGCGATCGATGAGATCCTGGAGGGTGATGTACGGCATCGGTTAGGCCTCCGGCTCGCCGTCGTCCTCGGCCGGGAAAGTGCATTCCTCGACCTCGAGGGTGGGGTCGGCATGCAGCTGCTCGAGCTGCTCGTCGGTCAGCGCCGAGAGCGCGATGCCGTGGCCCTCGCGAGTGAAGCGGAAGCCGGCCCGCCGGCGTGAGCCATAGCGCTTGCGGGTGCGCACGAATACCGCGGGGATCTCGCCCGGGGTGCGACTGTCTTTCGGGTCCTTCGCGGCCGTTTTGGCATCGACCTGGATAGCCTCGCCTTGTGAGGGGCCATCCTTGGCGGGCGCATTCGTGGCCGATTCCTGGGTGGCGGCGTCCTTGGTCTGGGTGGCCTCGTCCTGGACGGGCGCGGCCTGGGTATCCTGGCCCTGCGGCTGGGCCTTCTCCTCGGCGGCCTGCGCCTTGGGCTGGGCAGCCTTGGAGGCGGTCTTGCTGGTCGGCTTGCGGGTCGTCATCGTCTCTCTCCTCAAGCCACGCCCGCATCAGGCGGGCGTGGCGCCGGGTCATTGGCTGACGCTCAGCCTCGGGCGTCGCTCAACGTCAGGCGTTGGCCAGCCAGGCGTTGAGAACCAACTGCGAGGTGTTCTGCCAGGGGTTGGTGGCACCGGCCGCGTCGCGCTCGTTCATGAGGATCACGCGGGCATCGCCCTCCAGGGTGTTGGGCACCATGGTGTGGGTGTGGCGCAGCCCCAGCGGGCGGCCGTGATCTCCCTTGAGGGTCGTCAGGCGCTCGCGGGCTGCCTTGTAGTTGGCCGCGTTGAACGTCTGCTTGGAGCGCACCACCAGCTGCCACAGCCCCGGGCCGGCGTTGACCCGCGCGTCGGTACCGAAGAGGAAGTCGTCGGTGAGGAACACCTTGGAGTCCATCAGGTCGGTCAGGGCGCGGAAGTCGTAAGCGCGGCGGCGCTGGAAGATCATCGGCTTGATGGCCCGCGAGAGGTCCATCACGTACCAGGCCGGGCCGCTGCCGCCCATGTCGTTGGAGACCGAGGTCTCGGCGCCGCTGGCGTCCAGCACCGGGTGGTCGGTGTCGAACAGGTTCTGGCCGTCGTAACAGAGCGGGTTGGCTTCCAGCACCTCGACGGACAGCTCGTTGGGATGTTCCCGGGAGCTGCGGCCGAACTCCTCGAAGGTGGGCGCATAGAGGCCGTAGGTGTCGTCCTCGATGGCATCACGGGGCACGCCGGCGGTCAGCTCGAACTTGCGGTTCTTGATGCTGAAGTCGGCGCCCTCGAGGCCATGCACGACCCGGTCGCCCAGCCACTCGCGCATGCGCGGCAGCGTCTTGAGCCAGGGGTAGACCTCCACGGCGGTGGTGCTGTTGACCGTGGTGCAGAACAGCTCGTAGAGCGCGCCTTCCTCGCCCAGGCTGTTGAAGCCCTGCTGGAAGTTCGTGCGATAGGCCTTGAACAGGGCCTGGAGATTGGCGGATGTGAGATCCATGTCGGGCTCCTATCAGGCGGTGGGATCGATGCGGACCCAGACCCCGTTGTCGTCGACGTCGTCGACGACGCCGGCGGCTGAGCGGGTGCCGGTACCATCGGTGGCGGCCACGGTCTGGTCGTCGACCAGGTAGCAGGCCGAGCCGATCATGGTGCGATCGATCGGGTCGCCGCCGTCGTTGGCGAAGTGGAAATAGCCGCGCTCGATCTCGACGGCCTGGTCGCCATCGGCGCCACCGACGTTGTCCTGGTAGTGGTGGAACACGCCCAGGGCGGTGAGGCCGGTGGCGGTGCTGGCCGGCTCGGCGTAGCCGGTGGCGTTGCCTACGGCGATGGCGCCGGCGTAGCACAGGGCCCCGGCGGCGACGGGGGCGCTACGCCGGTTGCCGGCGCGGGTCGGGGTGTTGCGGTTCTTGGTAGCGGCGACCATGGTCTCGCTCTCCTCTCAGTGACGTGGCGGGCCGTTACTCGGCGTCCTCGACCGGGTTGGCCTGGCGGTACTGCTCGGGCGTGAGGTCCATCGACTTGCAGACGGCCAGCTCGGCCTCGGAGAGCTCGCCGTCCTTCGGCTTGTCGCCTGCCTGGGGCGACTTGCCGGCGGTCTGGGTACCGCCCTTGAGCGCGGCGATGCTCGGCGCGTCCTTCATGTGGGCCTTGAGGGCGGCCATCCCCTGCTGACGTAGCCAGTCGGCGGTGGCCTTTCCGGCGATCCGGCCATCCTTCAGGCCTTCGTCGATCAGGCGGTCCATCTCCTGGTCCTCGCCCTGCTTGGCGGCGGAGAGCGCGGCCACGGCCTCGTCGTAGACGGCCTTGGGCACGAACTTGGCGGGGTCTGGCTCGGCCGCCGCCGGCTGAGCATCGACCTTGGACTTGAGCGCGGCGACCGCCTCGGCGGGCTTGTCGTCGTCCTTCAGCGCCAGCGCCTGGCGCACGCCATCGGCCTCGCCGGCCTTGGCCTTCAGCGCGGCGATGGCGCCGTCGATCTGCTCGTCGGTGGCGTCGGCCATGAGGCCCAGCGCCTTGATCAGTTGCTCGCGGTTCACGGTGGAATCCTCATCTTGCTGGGGAGCGGCAGACGCCCGCCGGGCGGCAGCCAGCACGGCATCGCCATCGCTGATGGCGGGATTGTTGGTCAGGGACAGGTGCAGCAGGTCCTGTACGGCGCCGGTCTCGGCGTCATACGGGAACACGGGAGAGAGGTAGCGGTACTCCGGGGGCTCGCCCTCCGGGCCCGGCGTGACCGCCGTCTTGGCGGCGGCGGTCCACTGGATGCGGCCGTAGAGCCCATCGGCTCGCCACTCCAGCGATTGCGGGTCGACCCAGCCGGCCGCCGGTGCCGGCTGGCCATTCTGCTCGCTGAGCAGCGTCTGGTGCTCGTAGTCGACGACGATGTCGGTGTTGCGGTTGGCGGCCAGTTGGATGATCCGCCGCGCCTGGGCCTCCTCGAGGCGCCAGGGGCCACCGCCCCGCATCGATCCGCGCGGGGCGTCGAACTGCCCGGCAGGGATCAGCCGGGTCTTGTCGGCGCCGCTGGTGACGGCCAGGGCACACACCGCCACCGGATGCCCGGGGCGGGATGCCGGCGAGGCGGCCAGGGGTGAGATGGTGCGCTGAGTGATCATGCCCGCAGCATGGCGGGTCATGCGCGGGGGCCGGATTTAAAGCGTCTTGGTAGTTTTCGAAGGGCTTTCGAGGGGAAGTGATGCGCCGGCAAGGGGGGCGACGAGGTCGGGATGGCGTTAGACGCGCGTTAGAATTTCGCCTGTGCCGCTTGCCCCTACCAGGGCGGGCCAGCGTAGCGCATGAGGGCCCTGAGAGGCTTACAGGGCCATTCTCGTCCTTTCGCCCTAGCGCCGCAATCAGCCGCCGAGCAGATGCCGCTCGAGGATCTCCAGCACCGGCTGCTCTTCGTCGTCGGCCAGGCCCAGCCACTCGCGGGCGGGGATGTCGCCCCAGGGGATCGGCGTGCCGCGGCTGGTCTGGCCGAATGCGCCTTGCTCGGCGCCAAAATGCTGGACGGCACCGTACTTGCGGTCGGTACCGAAGAGCAGCTCCTCGAGGGAGACGTCGTAGCGCAGCAGGTCACGCAGGTGGCCATCCTGGACCAGGATCTTGTCGCGGTTCTTCTTCTTGCGCGCCTTGGTGGCGTCGCTCAGTGGCGCCCAGGGCGTGCCGTCCGGGGCGCGCTGGGCGTCCCAGCGATCGCGATGGGCGAGATCCAGGTACTCGCCGATCTCGCGGAACGCGGGCCGAGGATCCTCGACCCGGTCGAGCAGCTCGCCCAGGGCCTCGAGGGCCGAGCGGGCCTCGATGTCGAGCTGGATGCGGGCACCGGCCATGTCAGTCCTCCTCGCCGCGTCTATATAGCCGCACACCACGGCGCCACTCATCGAATCGCGCGCTGCCCGGGCTGCCGATCCAGGCGGCCCATCCGGCGCGGCCCCAGTCCATCATCACCGCCCCGCCCTGGAACCACGCCAGGTAGCGGCGGCGCAGTCGCCAGCGGCTGGCCGCCTCGTCATAGACTAGCGCCGTCCAGATCTCGTCCGGGGTGGCCAGCGTCTCGGCCACCAAGTAGAGGTTGCCGGTGAGCTGCTCCAGAGCCAACTCGCCGGCGTCGTCCACGAACAGCTGGCGGGAGAGCGGCAGGATCTCGCCCAGGGCGTCGGGGTGGAAGGTCACGCCGTCGGCATCGGCGCCCCTCTCCACACCAAACCGGGCCAGGAAGGCGCCCACCTCGGCCTCGGCGCCGCTTACCGCCGGTGGCTCCGGGGCCGGGCGCGGTACCGGAGGCGGATCGACCGCCGGCCGTGCCGGGGCGGTGCGCGCCGTCGGTACCGGCTCGCGCAGCAGCCGGGGGGTGATGCCACGCAGGCGGGCCACGCCGGGGCGATGCTCGAAGCCGGGGTCGATGCCCACCGGCACCTCCACGGTGCGCGGGTTGGGGCCGTTGGCACCGACCACGCGCTCCTCGTACTCGATCTCGGGCGCGTCTTTCACCGCCAGGCCCAGGCGATCGACGTCGGCCTGGCTCAGCATGAACTTCTTGCAGCTGCAGCCCCAGCCGTTCTGTGGCGTCCAGGTATCCCACCAGGGGTCGTCGATCGGCACCACCCAGCCGTCCTTGGCGATGTGATGTGGACGAGGGTTCTCGCTGCCGCCATGGCGGTAGAGGCCATAGGGCCGGGCGCGGCGCAGGTCGGGATCGGCCATCTGCGCCTCGCGCCCGGCGGCGTAGCTCTGGCGCAAGTTAGTGTCGTAGATCACCCGGCTGCGCCAGCCGCGGCTGCCGTTATAGGCCCAGCCGTGACGGGCGACGATATCGTCGAAGTCGCGGCGGAAGTCCTCCAGGGTACGGCCTTCCTCGATGGCGCGGCCCACCGCCTCGGCGAAGTCCTCGACGATCGCCTGGCGTGAGGCGCCGGCGACGGCGAAGGCCTGGTCGTTCTCGCGGCCGTAGACGTCGTCCCAGGCCCGGGTCGGGATCGATACCCGTTCCCGGAAGGCCGCGATCTGTTCGCGGAACGGTAGCGAGCCATAGCGGGCGGCGACCATCAGGCGCCCTCCAGGATGTCGTAGCGACCGGCCAGGTGGGCGGCGGCCAGGGCCTCGGTCATCACTGCCCCGAAGTCCTCCAGCGGCAACTCGTCGGCCAGCCCGGCCAGCCGATCGCGCAGGTCCTCGAGGTCGGCGGCGGCCTCCACCGCGTCGCGGATCCGCTCGATCCAGGGCTCCAGGGCGGCGTCGCCTTCGGCTTGCAGGCGTTCGCGCTGGGCCTCGGAGACGTCACGCACCGTCGGCAGTGCCTCACGGGCGGCGGCCAGGCGCCGCGAGGTCGCCGCCGAGGGCACCGGCTGGGCCTTGGCCCTTGGCTGGAGGATCTCCTCCTGGTCGCTGGCCTTGGGGATGCGGGTCTTCTCGTGGAACCACCAGGTGGGGATCCGCGCCCCCATGTCGACGAAGGTGGGCAGGGTGTCGGCCAGGGCCTTGAAGTCCTCGGTCTCGCCGAGGTCCAGGTAGAAGCGCGGCGCCCGGCGGCGATCCTCGATGCCGAAGTTCAAGGCGGCCATCGGCCAGAGCACATAGCGCTGGATGCCGCCGGCGTACTGGCGCACGTCCGAGCGGATCAGGCTGGCCTGGCCGCGCTCGTGGACGTTGCCCAGGGCGTTGGTGTTGGTGCCCTCGCCGGTCCCGGAGGTGAGCGTGCCGCCGAGGATCGCCTTGGCCTTGGCGCGCTCGCACCAGTCCATCATCACCTTGTAGACGTCCGCCGAGCTGCCCTTGCCGGCCGCCTCCAGGAACTCCATCGACATGCCGTCGGGGATGATGCCGGCGGCATCCTTGCCCATGGCCACCACGGCCTTGAGCAGCGTGGCCTTCTCACGGTCGGTGGCGTTCTTGGGGTACTTGCCGAGCCGCGCCGGCATGCCGTAGATCTCCAGCAGCGTGGCCAGGTCGCCCAGGGCGTAGTTCTGGAACAGATAGGGCCAGGCCAGCATGCGGTGGATGCCCATGCGCGCCACATAGCCCGGCTTGGCGCGGTGGCGGTGCTCGATCCACCCCAGCGGCCACAGCTCGGCGCCGGTGGCAGAGTGGTCGCGCAGGGTGATGACGTTCTGGTCGTCGGGGTGCAAGCGAAACCAGGAGTGCGGGCGCAGGATCGGCTGATCGACATAGCGCATGGCGCCGTCGCGCGCCCAGGGCAGCTCGAGATTCGCCCAGCCGTGGCCGATGCCGGTACCGAGATCTAGGATCAGGTCCTCCACCTCGAGGCCGGCGAACACCTCGGCGGCCTGGTCGGCGGCGCGTCGCTCGGCGGCGGAGGCGTTGTCCGGCGGCACGATCTGCCACTCGAGCTCGGCGGCGAGCTGGCGGCGCTTGCCGAGATCGGCGCCGATCTGGGCGTCCTTCTCTTCCATGTCCTCGAACAGCTCGCTCTGGGCCTTGAGGTGGCCCTGCTCGGCCTCCTCGAGGATCTGGTAGAGACGCGCCGGGGTCAGGCCCTTACTCGGGTGCTCGGCGAATTCGCGCTTCAATTGGCCCACCCGGGCCGCGCCGACGCCGTCCTCTTCCTCGGTCTGCTGCTGCTCGAGGGCCTCGCGGCCGCCGCCGAACAGGCGATTGAGCATCCCCTTGATGGCTACCATGCGCCACCTCCTATGCCAAAGCCGTCGCTCATATCGTCGTCCTCGTCATGCAGATCCGCGGGGCCGCCGCGCGGCACTCGGATGAAGTCGATCTCGGTGGTATCCATCAGGCTCGCGCTGTGCGCCAGGGCCAGGGCGATGGCCGCGTCGCCGTGGCGGGCCTTGGCGTCGCCGGTCTTGCCGTCGGGCAGCTTGGGGATGCCCTTGATCACCTGCAGGGCCCGCAGGTCGTCGGCCACGTCGCGATCGCGGGGGATCTCGATGCCGGCGTCCTCGAAGGCGGCCTTGAAGGGCGGCATGTGCTCCAGGTACCAGCCCTGGGAGAGCATCACCGCCTCGATGCGCCCGGCGCCGTAGCTATCCACGGCCTGTTCGGCCAGGTACTGGCCGTTGCCCCGGGCGTCCAGGGCGCCGGCCTGGAGGCGCGGCAGCCGATCGACGACATAGAACAGCACCTGCTCCTGCTGCTTGAAGGGCACGTTGCGCAGTTCCACCAGGAAGGGCACGCGGCGTAGCAGCTGGGCGGTGATGGCCATGGGGGCGATCACCGTGAGGTCGCCCGTGCGGCCGAAGTCCTCGCCGAAGGCGTGGGCATCGCGGGGGTTGAGCTGCTCGAGTAGCGGGGCGAGTTCGCGCTGGCACCAGTCCTCGATCTCCAAGGCGCGGTAGTGCTCCGGTACCGCGTTGAACTCCGCCGAGCCCTCGAAGCGCACCACCGGCGCCTCGACCATGCGCGCCTCGATCAGCGCCCGGGACAGGTAGGCCCCGCCGCCGGCCTTGGGCACGCAGTAGTACTCCTCTAGGGCGTCCTCGCGGGTGGCGGTGTCGGCCAGCAGGTTGGCCTTCCACTCGTCCTCCGCGGCCTGGCTCCAGGGCTTGCCGCGCACCTGGCAGATGCGCTGGTAGAGACCCTGCTCGCAGGCGTCATCCAGGGTGATGCGATGCACGCTGTAGCGCTTCTTGCCGGCGCGGCTGTCCTGGATCAGCTCGTTGAAGAGGTTGTCGACGCCGTTGTGGGTGCTGATCAGCCGCACCTTGGCGCCCCACATGGTCAGCGCCAGGGCGGCCTTGAGCACCTCGGCGAGCTGCTCGTGGAAGGCCGCCTCGTCGATGGTCACGTTGCCCTGGCGGCCGCGCATGTTGGAGGGCCGCGAGCTCAGCGCCTGGATCTTGAAGCCGCTGGCGAAGTGGATGTTGAAGGTGAGGATGTCCTTGTCCTCGTCCTCGAGGACCTCCTCCTGGATGGTCGAGGCCGCCCGATCGAACGCCTTGGCCCACATGGCGCAGGCATCGATGAACTCGATGGCCATGTCCTTGTTGGAGCCGACGTAGAAGTGGTTGGTACCGCCGGCGGCCCGGGAGGCGCTGGCCGAGAGCACGGCATCGGCCGCCTCGGCCCAGGTGATACCGGTTCGGCGGCTCTTCTCGGCGATCTTGAGGTCGGCCTCGTCCTCGACCCAGGTCTGCTGGTAGGGCAGCAGGACGGATTCGGGCATGGCTGTTTCCGCAAGGGCTTGGGTCATCAGGCGATCCCCAGGATGTCGCGCTTGATGCTGTCGATGGCCTCGCGGGTCATGCCCTGGCCGGCCAGCGCCCCCTCGGCGGCCTCGGCGGCTTCCTGGGCGACCTCCTGGCGCAGTTCCCGAGCCCACTTCTTCTGGCCCAGGCTCACCCGGCCGATGTCGGCCAGGGCGCGGGTCACGCTGGCCAGGTGCTTGGCGGCCTTCTCCGGCTCGTGCTCGGCCTTGCGCATGGCGATGGTGATGCGCAGCAGCTGGTCCTGGACGATGCGGGCGGTAGCGTCGATCAGCGCGCCGCCCTCGTCGTCCTGTTCCGCCGTCATGGCCCGGGCCAGCTCTGTGGTCTTGCGCACGTCGCCCATGGCCTCCTCGAACTCCTCCTGGAGGTCCTGGCCATAGCGATGCACCGAGCTGCGGGAGACGTTATAGCCGCGCTCCTCCAGCCATTCGGCCAGCGACGTGTAGCCCTGGAAGCCGGTGCTGACCAGGCGCTCGTTGAGCTCCTCGCGGATCTCCGGCGGCAGGTCGTAGACCTTGTTGCGTGGGGGCATGGCGGCCTCCTCAGGTGATGCCCGGGCGCGGACGAGCCACCCCGGGCACCTGGGCGTTGCCCTCGGCCACGTCGGCCCCGCGAGCGGTCAGCGTGATCACCCAGCCGGCGCGGGGCTGCTGGGTGATCACCAGGCCCTGCTCCTCCAGCCAGGCCAGGTCGGCGTGCAGCCGATCCCGGGAGACGATATGCGCATAGGCCCCCTTGAGCTCGTCGTTGAGCGAGTACTCGTTGGTGGTGTACTGGTTGCGCCGGGCCAGGATGCGCAGGATCCCCAAGCGGCGGCCCTCTGTCTCGAAGTCCTGGTAGTCGTTCACTGTCGATTCCCCTTCTCGGTCAGCAGGTACTCGTGCACGCGGTTGAGCAGCGACGTGGTGCTCTGCATCTGTGCCGCCAGCTCGGCCACGCCGCGGTTCATGGTGGCCATCTCGGTGCGCAGTTGCTCGATCTCGGAGTAGCCCGGTCGGTTGTCGAGCGTCTGCTCGATCCGGGAGACGTGCTTGTCGAGGTCGTCGATGCGTCCATTGACCTCCGCGATCGCCTTGCCCGTGGCCCGGTGCTTGTTGGCCCACCAGACGTAGAAGCCCAACCCGGCCATGAACAGCGCCTGGAGCACGTCGAACAAAAACTTGGCGGCTGTCCAGTCGATCGAATCCATCATTCCCCCGCGTCCCTGGTTATCGTTCTTTCGGCCGGCCCGCCAGGCGGGTGGCGATCGCGCCCATGAAGCCCGGCGCCGGCGACTGCCCGGCGGCGACCTGCTTGTCCTGGCTGCGCTTGCTCACGTTGATGCCCAGGATCGCCAGTGCCACCGACCACATCGGCGTCAGCGCGGTGATGGCCTGGGCCACGATGCCGGCCTCGCCCGGCGCCATGACGATGGACCCGGCGATGGCCAGGGTGAGCACCGCCCAGGCGATGGCCACCAGGTAGCCGAAGGTCGGTCGCCAGCGGCGCACATAGCCGTCCTGGCTGGCGGCCTCGGCGCGCATGGTCTGATTGATCTCGGCGAGCCGCTTGGTCTCTTCCTGGGCCTGGGCGGCCTCGGCCTCCAGGCGCAGCTTCTCCAGCTCGCGGCGGTGTTCCTGGTCGATGCGGATCAGTTCGGCGCGTTTCTGCGGGTCCTGAGCCGCTGCCACCAGGCCGCCAGGAGCGTTCTCGACACCCAGCAGGCCAGTGACCATGCGGGCGGCGCCAGCAGTGATGCCACCAGCAGGAGGCCCGCCAATCGCAGTGGCCACGGCGGGCGCGACCTTGGCGACCTCGGCGACGGCATCCTTCCAGTTCCACTCATCCATCTCATCCCTCCCAGCGCGCGGGGCCATCGCTGCGCGTGTCGACGTGGACGAAGGTGCCGTACAGCCCCAGGCTGGCGTCGGGGAAGTGGCGGGCGATATAGCCATGCACGGTGGCGGGCGTGGCGTTGCGCACCTTGATGTCGGCGGCACGGCCGTAGAGGTGCTGGCTGTGGGAGGCCCCACCCACGGCGGCGTTATGGTCGGGGCAGCGGCAGCCGCTGGTGACGATCACCGGGGCGCCGAAGTGGGTGCGCACCGCCTCGAGGATCTCGAGGGTGGCCGCGTCGACGGTGTCGAAGCCGCAGCCGCAGCCGCAGGCGAATTCGCTACGCGAGAAGTGTGTAGAAAGCGTCACGGTCGTGGTCCTCCGGTGTGGCGTTGCAGGCGGCGAGCCAGCTGGCTCAGGCGCTGGGTCTGCTCGAGGTCGCCGGCGATCCTGGCCGAGCGCAGGCCGTCGGCGAGATGCCCGGCCATATCGCAGAGCAGCACGGCCAGCTCGGGTTGATGCTCGGGGTCGACCCGCTCGGGATCGGCGGGCGGCGCCGGTGGCTCGGGAGGGGGCGGCGGTGGTGCCGGTGCAGGGGCCGGTGACGACTCGTCCACCTCGGAGCCCTGGCGAGTCAATGGCTTGGAGGCGTACTGGCCTAGTTTCTTGGGCGGGACCGGCGATTGGTCCACCGCCGAGACGGCCGACTGACGCCGGGCTGCATCGGGCTTCACCTTCGGTTCGGCCTTGGGCTGTGGCGTGATCTCTGGCTTGCCCTGGTTGAGGTCCTTGAGGGCCTGGCGACCCTCGGCGGTCAGCTCCAGGCCACTGCCGGTACCGCCGTCGCGGTGATAGTCGATCAGGCCCGCGGCGCGCAGGGCGACCAGCTCGGCATCCACGGCGTTCTGCTCGGCCTTGCTCTTGGCGTTGACGGCGATGGGCACCAGCCAGGCCGGCATGGGGCCGCTGCGCTCGGCGGTCTCGGCGGCGATGGCGGCCAGAATGGTCCGGCGATCAATGGCCACATCACACCCCCACGCCATTTGGCTGGGGGGCGGCGCACAGCATGTTGATAGGTGTATGGGGAAGCATGGTGCCCTCGCCTGATGAGGAAGGAGATGGCTCAACGGGTGTCGTGAGCCTTCAGGCTAGGGAGGATTCGGGATGGCGCGGAATTCAGGCGCTTTATGCAAGAAGCACCGTAAGTATTAGAGCGTCTGGCGGCGAGGCTGCGGGGGCAATACCTGTTGAGCTAAGGTATGCCTAACTTCAGGGTAAGGGCGCAGACATGGAAATTGTTTGGATCGTCGCAGATTTTTTTTCCGACTTGACGAATGCCGGGATGGTACTCGAGGCAATGGGGGTCGCCCTTGTAGCAGTATTTGGCATCCCTCGAAACAACGATGCAAGCACAGAAGATACTGTTGTAGTTAAAAAAACTGGTGACGCCCTCGAAAAAGCAAGGCAAATGCTGAGAGCCTACACCAGGCGTGAACGGCTAGGTTTTCTATCGATGGGAATTGGCATCATCTTGATGCTAATTGATCGGAACCTGTAGGTGACGTCTATTTTTTGAACCGGGCCACGATCACCAGGCAGCCCCCGATCACGGCGGGGAGCAGCGGCGCAAGCTCGCCAGGGCTATAGCCGCCCAGCACCGGATCCGATTGTGGCTGGCCGAAGGCCAGCAGCAGCACCACGCTCAGCAGAATCAGCACGATGCCCATCACATCGAGCCCCTTGATACCGTGACGCCGCTCTCGCTCGCTGTGACTCATGGTGAAGCCCCCTGCCGAATTCTGTTTGTGATGCCTACCTAATTGAGCGTATCAGAACAGCTCGGATTGCACCCGGGCCCGGGCCAGCTTTCGCTGCTCGGCCAGGATGGCGTAGATCTGCACTTCGGTGAGGTCGTGCTGGGCCGCCAGCGCCGTGATGTTGGTACCGTCGAAGTGCTCCCAGATGCCCCGGTCGCGCAGGGCGCGATCCAGCGCCTCGCCCTTGGGCACGTAGAGGCTGCGGCCGCCGGCATACTGGGCCAGCGCCCGCACCGCCCGAAAGGCGCGGGCCCGGGCGGTGGTCTCGTCGTCGCCGGCGCGGCGGTGGGCGGCGCTGATCACCGTCACCATGTCCGAGAGCCCCTGCGGCCACTTGCGCAGGATCTCGGGATCCTGGAGGCGCTCCAGGGCGTCCTCGGGGATCTCGAAACCCATGTCCAGGTTGTCGTCCGCCATCAGCCTTCACCTCCATGCCGCTTGTTGTCGATGATCAGCGCCTGCATCAGGCGCTGCAGCTGGTCGTCGTCGAGCCAATCGACCCGCTCGACCCGGAACATGTGCCGGGCCATGCCGTCGGCGTAGGCCCAGGGGCGCCCGGCATCGGCCAGCAGCGCCTCGATCTTGCCCATCACCACCCGGCGGGTGGCCGGCGGGCGCGGCGCCTTGCGGCCCGCCTTCTTTGCCGGCTTGGGCTGCCAGCCCAGGCGCCGGAACTCATGCAGCACCGCGCCCACGTTGCGATTGGTGAGCTGTTTGGCACTGCTCACCCCAGCGGTGCGCGCCAGGATCGCCCGATACTCGTCGTCACTGAGGCCCAGCTGCGCCTTGGCGATATGGATCTGGGCCAGCTTGCCGCGGGAGATCATGAGCGGACTCCTTGGGCCACCATGCGGCGCTGTTTCTTGGCAATCACAGAGGGCAGTTGCTCATAGCAGGCCTTGCACGGTTGGCGACTCTTGCCGCGGCTCTGGTAGTAGAACTCGGCATCGTCCGGCCACCACTCGTCGCACTTGCTGCAGCAGCGCTCAGGTCCCAGCTCGGTGAATCGAACCCTGCTCATGACGCCACCTCGTCGCGTGCCTTCAGCTCGAGATCGGGGAAGTGCTTGCGCAGGTGGCTGATCAGCGTCTTCGGGCTGTTCCAGTGAGGGGCGACAAGCACGGTACGCAGTGCCGTCATCTCGTCGGCCTTCTTCTTGCCGAACACCCGCTTGAGCTTCGCGTACTCCTTGAGCTTCCAGGCGCGACGGCGCATTGGGCAGTAGAAGCGCCCCTCGGGGTGCGTCGGGTTGCCCTGGTCGTCGACGTCCATCCACTTGCCCCTGATCCAGCCGTCCACACCGACCTGGATCACCAGCTTCTCGCCGTCGAGGCGCTTCTGCAGGGTCACCTCGTGGCCATCGGCCAGGATCGTCGCGCCCCCGAATACGCCCTTGAGTTGCTCCTCGAGCTGCTGCCACTTGTTCACACGTCACCTCTCTGGCTGCTCATCAGGCCCAGCGCACCACCGCCGGACGACGCCCCGCGCGGGGGCGTTTCGCTCAGGAGTCCTGTCGCAGGTTGGCGCGGTATATGTTCAGCACGCCCTTCTCTGCATCACGCTCGGTGAGCTCTGCGGGGAACAGCTCGAAGCCGCCCTCGCCGTAGAGCTTGCCGGCGACCCGCTTGGCGGCCTCTTCCTGGCTCCAGGTGCAGGTGGCACGTTTCCCGCCGCCGCTGGCGGCGTAGCCATCGCCGCCGGCGCGGCGCACGCGGATGGTGATGGGCGTAGCCGCCTGGAAAGCCTGAGAGACCTCTTCGGGATCGGCCCGCATATCGAGTGGTGGTTGATCGATCGGATTCATGACGGCTGGTCCTCCATGGGGTGGATCGGGTGGCGCTGCAGCACCTGCTCGAGCAGGGCAACGGCGGTGGATCCGGCGGACGGCATCGGGGTGTCGCCGATCTTGTCGCGGGCGGCCTGCACATCGGCGCGCAGGCGCTGGTAGTTCGCCTTGAGGTCGGCGCCCTTGTGTTGCTCGCGTCCCATCTCACACCCCCGCAATATCAAGGCTGATCGGACGGTACTGGTCGCTGTCGCCGACCCGCTCGTAGATCCGCACGTAGCTCTTGGAGCCGGTCACCTGGACGGCATCGCTGATTGCGTCCATGGCGTTGAGCCAGCGCTTGTCCTGGATGTTTAGGCGGCGCAGGCCGAGCACCTGGCCGGTGCGGATGTTGCCGGCCGAGTCGACCCGGAAGGCGTCCTGGACGATGGTGGCCACCTCGGGCCGGGCATCGGCGGTCCACTCGCGCAGGCACTCGTCGATCAGCCCCTTGGCGGCCTGGAGGCGCTCGTCGAAGGTGATGCTCTCCTGGATGGCGCGGACCACCTTGTAGCGGCCGTCGAAGCTGACCAGCTGGACGTTGCCCTTCTTGCCGCCGATCTGGACGTCGTACTCCTTGGCCGAGGTCTCCACGAAGGCCTCGATCTCGGTGAAGGTGTCGCCCTTGAAGTCGCGCAGCTGGTCGCGCAGCTCGGTGGCGCGACCGACGATGGCCAGCACCAGCTCGTCGCGGAGCTTGTCGACCGGCTTGATCTGGTCCTCGGGGATCAGGCGGCTCTTGGCATCCAGGCGATAGCCCTCGGGGATCTGTTGCTCTCGTTTAGGGTTCGGGGCGTTCATTTGGCACCTCCATATCGCTGGTCGAGTTTGATGTCACGGCGTACCTGTTCGATGGCGTCCAGGTAGCGCTGGGTATGCGGCCCGTGCAGGCAGACGAAGGCGGCACGGGGCTGGAACTGGTGGCTGCTGACGATGGCCACGGCGATCTGTTCGCGCTGTTCGGCCCCCAGGTCGCGCAGCATCTGGCTGACGCTGGCCTCACCGATCTCGGTGGCCTCGATCAGGCGCAGGGCGGGATTGACGGATGTCATCTCAGGCACCTCGCTTGGCAAAGTTGGCCGCGGCGCTGCGGCAATGACGGTGGTGGTGAAGCGGCTCCACATAGGCGCCGTTGCGCTGGGGCAGATGGGCCAGCGGCCGCTCGGCGTGCTCGGCCTCGGCACGCCACTGGGCGAGCAGCTCGCGCCAGTCCTGGTAGTCCTCGGGGTGCGGCGGGTAGCCGGCCGGCAGGGTGGCGGCGCCCTCTTCGTGGCCGCGCGGCGCCAAGCCGGTGTCCTGCCCGGCCCAGAGCCGCAGGATCGCGGCGTGCTGGGCTTGCAGCGGCGGCTCCGGCTCCAGGGCCCGCTCCTCACCGAGCTCGGGGTCGGCCAGGTACTGGTCAAAGCTGAAGCCGTGCCGCTCGAGGCGCAGCTGCTGGTAGCGCGCCCAGGCCTCGCAGCGCTTGGGATTGGCGAAGTACTGCAGCAGGTTGATGCCGGCCCGGGCCAAGCCGAGCAGCATGAAGCGGTCGGCGTAGTGCTCCACCGCGGGGTTGCTATAGATGCTCATCGTGGGCCTCCATCAGCTCGCGCAGGGCGTTGGCGGTGTGAGCGCAGCGGCACTCGTCGAGGATCCGCTCCAGGTCGTGGCGCGGCAGTGCCAGGCTGTCGTGGCGCTCGCGGAGCTTGCGGATGGCGAGGATCGGCCGACCGCAGTGCGTGCAGCGGTGGTCGAGGTCGTACTCGTTGCTGCCCAGCGGCCCATGCTCGGGGCAGGCGTAGCGGGGGCGGCGGGCGGCCGGCGCCAGTGGGTTGTACGGATTGCGGATGATCGGAACCGACTCGATGCTCATGACTCACGCTCCTCTTGTTGTTCTTCCTGACGCGGCGCGTCCTCCAGCAGCTGGCCAAGCCGTTTTGGGCCACCCGGTTGCGGCTGGGGCTTGGCCTGCCCCTGGCCGGCGAGGCGGCGATGCTCGGCGAGCACGTCCTCGGTGGAACGCTCATGGCGGGTCACCGCGGGGGTGGCGTTCACGGTCTGTTTGGCACCGCCACGGGCCGCCTCCTCACGCTTGCGTTCGCGCTCGGCGTCGGCCTTGTCGGCCATCGTCATCACCACCTCGAACAGGTAGCCGTGGCCATTCAGCGGCAGCTTGGTCGGCGGGCGCTCCAGGATCTGGTCCAGGGCGGCGGCCCACACCGGTACCGGCGCGGGGCGAGTGAGCCCCTTGCGCTCGATCTGGCCGCTGGCGATGGTGTCGCGCAGTTCGCTCAGCAGGCGCAGCGCCTTGGCGCCGGCCAGCGCCCGGCTCGGCGGCCGGAACAGGCCCAGGTAGCGGACGATGCGCGGGCCGAGCGGGGCGGGGATCTCCAGGGCCGCCGCCAGCGCCTGGTTGTGTTCGCCCTGGGCGACGAAGGCGGCCATGTCGGCGCCGAAGCCGCACTCGGGGCAGATACCGCGGATGCTCATGAATCACCTCCCCGACGGCCTGCCATCTCCATCTCGGCAGTCCAGATGGTGTTCTGCAGCTCGGCGGCCAGGCGCTTGGCCTGCTCGAGGCTCAGGTCGTAGAGGGCGTGCTCCCTCTGGCCATCGCCGTCTCGTCCCATCAGCAGGCCGATCGGGGTGCCGTGGGTATTGCCGGGCTCGCCGATCACGGCGTAGCTGGTGCGGGGCTGAATCTGAGGCTGCACGGTGTTCATGACTCACCTCCCTGCTGGCAGTCGGGGTTGTGCGGGCAGCTCTGGCAGGTACGCCAGATGCGCATGGCCATGGGGTTGTGGGTGGGGGCCGGGCGATCGCGGTACTCCCGGCACTGCTGGGTGCTGATGGTCTCGCCCTGGGCGGGGCATTCGATGCCGTCCAGGGCCGCGAGCACGCGCCGCTCTACCCCGGCGGTGCTGGGGCTCGGGTAGCGGTTGGCCAGTGCCAAAGACACCGCGCTGCGCGACATGCCGATCCGCTGCCCGGCCAGGGTGCGGCTGGTGGCCTCCACCTCGGCGGCCAGCAGCTGGATCCAACGCGGGGGCTCGTCGCCCCAGGCGGAGGTGTCCACGGGACGCGTGCGATGCGATGCGGTTGCCGTCATGCGTCACCTCCGTCGCCGTTGTCGCCGTTCTCTCCCTGGAGGCCGCGGGTCACGACAACCTTGCCGGTGTTGGGGTCGTAGAGTTGCTTGACCCGCTGGATCATCGGCGCCCGGGGGCCGCTCCAGCGGCTGGCCACCAGCCGGAAGCGTTCCGCCTGGCCGGGGGCCGACGAACGGGCGGTTTGCAGGTAGCCGCCGGCCTTGAGGTAGCGGCAGTACTCGCTGGCCGTGGCCTCGGCCACCGGTACCGCCGGGGTGCTGGCGGCGCTGGCCAGCTGGCGGGCGCTGAACTCGCCGAGGATGCGCAGGGTGCGCCACATCTGTTCCCGGCCGCGGCCCTGGGCGGGCTCGCTGCCGTCGCGGCGCACGCGGGGGGCCTCCACGCCCACGTCGCGCACCAGGGTGTATTGCACCGGCTGACCGCTCTTCCGGGGCTCGGCGATGCGGCCCAGGTAGCCGGCCTTCTCCAGGCCGGTCAGGTAGTCGCGAACGCGGCCGACCGGCACCACCTCCTGGAGGTGCCCCCGCACGTCGGGGGCGTTGATCGGCTCGCCGGCCAGGTGAAGGCGGCGGATTTCCTCCCACATCGCCTGGCGGCTGCCCTTGGGGCCTTGCGCTTCGAGATGCACGGGCTTGCGACTCATGCTCACCCCCTCCGCGCCGGCGGTTGGCCAGTGTGGATCTCGCGATCCCCCCAGGTGTCCAGGTCGACCCGGTTCCAGCCGTTGGCCAGGGCCTCGCTGTGGATCTGGTAGAGGTTGACCGCCACGCGGCGCAGGCAGCCGCGCACCCTCGCCACCACGGTGTCGAGCAGGTCGTCGTCGATCTCCAGGTCGGGGTAGCTGCTCTCGGCGAGCTGGCGAACGTCGTCGAGGTTGGCCGGCTGGGCGGGCACCCACTCCAGCACCCGGTTGTGCAGGCGTTCCAGGCGAGCCATGGAGGCCGGCACGCGCTCCTCGCCGATCAGGATCAGCGTGCCCTGGCTGGCGTTGTAGATGTCGGTGAGGACGTTGGCGGCGGCCTTGTCGATCACGTACTGGACGTCGTCGACGATCAGCGGCCGGCCGGAGCGGCTGAGCTGCTCGGCGACCTGGTCGACCATCTCGCTGAGCGTGCGCGTGGGGATGATCCCCATCTCGCGCAGGATCGCGGTCAGGAAGGCCTTCTTGGTCCAGCTCTCGCGGCACTCCACGTAGTAGGCGCGATGCAGGTTGGCGGAGCGGGCCGCGGCAAGGCTCTTGCCGTAGCCGCTGGGGCCGTACATCACCACCAGGCCCGGCAGTTCCGGCGGCCGGCTGGCGGCGCTCTCCACGGCTTGCGCCAGGAGGCCCACGTTGGTCAGTGGTACAATGGTATTGACGCTCATCTCATCATCCTTTTGAGGTCTTGGGTGTCATGGGCCATGCCCTTACATGGCCCGCCGGGTGCCGGGGGATTGCCGTCCCCCGGCATCCAACTCGTGCAGCTTCTTGATCGCCCGGAATCCAGGGGTCTTCGGGTAGCTCTGCCACCACTGCTGCTCTCTTTCCCCCAGCGCTTCGCCGGCATTCAGCCGGGCATCGAGCTGTTGCCACAGCCGATAGCGCTGGGTGGGGTCCTGCGGAATCTGGAAGGTCGGCGCCTGGGGTGCGGCCAGCTCGCGTGCCTTGGCGCGGCCGGCCTCGAGCTGCCGATCGTTGCTCGCGGCCGGGGACGCCGGCTCGAGGGTGCGGATCTCCACGTCCTGGCCGGTGATGGTCTTGGCCTTCTTGACCAGGCGGTTGAGCTGGCCCTGCTCGCGCTTGTCGGCGGCGCGCTGGATCATGCTGGCCGGCATCGCCGGGGTGGCATTGCCGTCGAGGTGTGCCTCGCCGATCCACTCGCCCTCCAGGGTGTAGATGCCCACGGCCGCGGTATCGCGGTAGTCCCAGGCCACCTTGACCTCTTCGCCGTGGAAGTCGCGCAGCGCGTCCAGGAAGTAGATGCCGGAATTGATGCGTACCTCGCCGCGGTTCGTCTTGCGGATCTCCTGGGGGCGCATCAGCGAGGCGACCACATCGGCCGGGGCGGTCAGCGCCTCGAAGCCCTCGGCGCAGGCCGATGCCCAGGCCTCCATGGGGCTCTGGTGGCGCATCCGGCCGGTCTCCAGGTCGCGGATCTTCGCCAGGCCCTTTTGGGGGCGATGGTCGTAGGCGGCCAGGGCGGCGCAGAGGCGATCGAAGAATTCCTGAAAGGTGGGCAGCTGGGCCGGCTTGAGGCCCTGGGCGATGTCGCGGCGCGACAGCTTGTGCACCCGGCCGGCGGCCTCGGGGTCCATGTCGGCGCCGATATAGCTGGGCATGTCCTTGGCGAGTCGCACCAGGGTCGACTGGTGGGCGCGCTCGATGACGCCGCGGGCCTGGGAGTTGTAAGGCAGCGAGTGGGTGATGGTGCCGCCCAGGCGATCGATCACCTCGTAGACGCTGGCGTTGTCGAAGCCGCTGCCGTTGTCGACGTAGAAGACGTTGAACATGCCGACGCGGCTGACGGCGTCGCGTAGGGCATCCAGGGTGGCCAGGGTGCTCTCCGCCAGGTTGATGGCGAAGCCGACGATGCGGCGCGTGGCCCAGTCGATGATCATCGTGACCTCGGGGCGGAAAGCCTGGCCGGTCAGCGGGTTGATTACCTCGGCGTCGAAGGTGTGGCCGTCGGCGACCCACACATCGTTGGGCCACAGGCCTTCGGTGGTGCGACGCTTGAACGGCTGCAGCGCCTTGAGCTCGCGCGGCCCCATGCGGCCGCGCTCGCGGGCCTCGGGGCTGAGCTTGGCCAGCCAGCGACGCACCTGGTGGATGCTGGGGTGCGGCGGCTCGGTTTGCTCGACCAGCTGCTGGTAGGCGGCCTCGACCGACGGCTTCTGCGGGCGCTGGTAGCGCTTGAGGAAGTCGCCGGCCCAGGGCGGCACGCTCATGTCGGCCTTGCGTCGCTTGGGGGCCAGGCCGCGCTCGCCCTCTTTCTTGAAGGCCGACACCCAACGCTTGAGAGTCCGCTCGGAAAGGGTGCGGGTGTCGGTCTTGCGATCGTTGGCGACCACTACCCGCTCGGCGAGATACGGCGTTAGATCGTCGGCCTGAGCCAGGGCGACTAACGTTTCGATGGCGCGCTGCTGGCTGACCATCCGAGTCATGCGCTCGATCTCGCGAACGAAGGCCACCCGGGCGCCCATCACCTTGCGCTGGGCATCGGTCAACTGGCGCGTTTCAGGGGTATTGGCCTGAGGCTCGGCGACCGGCTCGGCTTCTGTCGCCTCGGACTCGCTCTGGCCCACCGTCTGGGCGATCAGTGCCTGCTGGGTTTCCGCTGGCAGGATGGCGAAGGCGTATTCCAGGGCCTTGGTGCCGAGACGGCGCTGGCCTTCCCAGCTCTGGCGCTCGGCCACTTTCTTGACGCCCCGCTCTGTACCGGGCATGCCAGGCAGTCCGGCGAGCTCCCTGGCGGTATACCAGCCGCGGGTCAGTTGAGAGGTTCGACAGTTCATTCCTCTTCCCCCATCAGCTTCTTCAGCTCGCGCATGTCGTGCTGGATCTTGTCGCGCATCCGCTGCAGCTTGCCGTACTGGGCATCCAGCGCTTCACGGCCGTAGGCCACGCGCCCGCCGCGCAGGTGCACCATCCAGTCGGTGAAATCGTGGCAGTGGCACACCTCCTCGAGGAGCGGCACGCGATACAGGGGAATGTTGTGCTCGGTCCGGGCGGGCGAGCTCCAGGCGTCTAACATGTGTTTGGAGATGTCATCGCCGGAGAGCCGGCTCATCTGCGCGGCCACCTCGTAGCGATCCATGCCCGCGTGCTTCAGCACATTGCCGACCAGCTCGCTGACCTGGCTGCCGTAGTTGCCGCTGCCCGGGGTGGGCACCACAGGCTGGGGAACCGTGAACAGATCCAGAGTGGCGGGGTCTTTTACGCGGCGCATGGTTATGCCCCCCGCGCGAACTGACGGTGCGCAATAGCGTTAGAACCGCTATCCTTGGCGCATATATGGGCCGGGCGCTCACCAGATTTGCGTTCGTCTGCTCGCTTTTCTGCCCGCTGTGGCCTATGTCGAGCAGGCGTGCCATCGGCGTTCCAGCGCTCGGGCCAGATTTCCAGCGGGGTGCGCCCCAGTTTTCCGGCGATGGCGCGCTCGATGCGCGGGTAAGGAACGTACTTAGCGAGCTGAGCAGCGCTGTCAGAGACGTCCAACTCCGCCGCCAGCCTGCTCAGGCTCGAGCCAGTGCTGCGTAACTGGTACTTGATCCATTCCCAGCGCTGCTCGGGAGAGATAGGGATCTCGGACTTCATGGCGTCACCTCGGTGGCGTTTTTTCGGGCTGTCTAACCTGGCAATTGCCATAAACACTAGCCCGAAAATGGGTGCCCATCAACCCATAGTTGGAGTTCCGATTCCCGAATTTGTGACCACGCATCCCATTCATGGATATTTTTCAGACAAATCAGGTGCTTAAATGGAAACGGAACGGGAAGGCGGTGATGCAAACTCGGTTCCGAATCCCACGAATGGAATCGGAACACGGATTGCGGAGGTTGCCGACCGCATCGGCAGCCGCAAAGCGGCCGCGAAGGCCGCGGGGGTATCGGTGTCTACGCTGAACCGCTGGACCACGGGAGAATCGGTCCCCGTGTTCGCCGGAGTGGCGAGGCTCTGCCTGTCTGCGGGGGTGTCTCTGGACTGGGTTGCTTACGGCGGCCAGATGATTGGCGGCAGTGACCAGGCCCCGCTGACCCTCACCAAACCGCACGATCTAGGCGAACAGCGTGGGGACGAGAGGATGGAGGACTACGCCTTCGTCCCGCTCTATGACGCCCAGTGCAGCGCCGGGGCCGGCGCCTGGAACGATCACTGCCGGGTGCTCACCAACCTCTCGTTCACCCGCTACAGCCTGCGCAAGCAGGGCTTGACGCCCGAGCACCTCTCGGCGATCCGCGTGGATGGCGACTCCATGGAGCCGGTCCTGCACAGCGGCGACACCGTGCTGATCGACCACACCAGGACGACCATCGAGGGCGAGGGCATCTACGTCATCCGCCTGGACGACCACCTCTACGCCAAGCGCCTGCAGCGCAGCTTCGACGGGGTGGAGATCATCAGCGCCAACAAGGATTACGAGCGAATCACCGTGCCCAAGGAGCGGATGGTCGAGCTCGAGGTCATCGGCCGCGCCGTCTGGGCGGCAGGGTGGCTCTGACAGACCAGTGCCAAGTACCCAGCAAAAAGGGCCGCCTCATGCCGAGACGGCCCTTTTTCTGTTTCGCGCTGCTTTGGCACTGATGCGCTGATCTATGCGCCCCGCCCAGCGGCGTCTATAATGGCGCAACCTCTTGTCTTTCCTGGCTCTTTCCCTAGCCCCTCATCTCAGTTTGTCCCAGGTCGTCGTTTGTAGTCCCACATTGAGCCGCTGTGCCATAGATTCTGCTAACCCACACCTTCCTGCCAAAAAAAGACCCGCCGATGTGGCGGGCCTGTCAAATGCTCCCAGTCGGGAACCTCTCTGAGTGCTGCCATTGAGTGCGTCAATAGCACCTTTATCATTGCTCAGGATTCTTGCAGCAGTGTGACAACCGGATTCAGTTTGGCCGCCTCTTCGAGGTGGTCCGGCAGATCTTTCGACGCGGGCGGGGGGGCGACAGGGAGCGGCCCGTGCATAACGACGAGAGCGTGCCGGGAGGCTACAGCTTGAGGTGGCGTCTCAGGTGGGCGAGGACGTGCTTGTTATCCGGGTCGTCGACCTCGATCAGCAGCCGGGTGGCGAAGGGCGGCTTCTCTTTCAGGACGACATAGAGCCCGTAACGAGGATCTCGCTGGTTGCGAGGGATGACACCGATCACGTCAAAGGCTCGGTGATCGATGCCATCGAGATCTTCAACCGAGATGTACCTCTCGGAGGCTGGCTTCTGCATAGGCGCGCTTCTGTTCTCGTAATATTGTGAAATGATAGTTTGTTTTTTGTAAACGGCGCCGCTGATTGCAGGTTTCGGGTGTGGGTCACGACTGAGCAAGTGCAACGGGAACATCCGGGACTGTGGTGGGCAACTCCTTGGTCACCGTGATAATTCGACAACATTTCCCCGATTGATGTTCGCGCCAAAGGCATGGTTCATCGCACGATGGAGAGATCCGGCGAGGGCATGCTTTTTATCAGTCGTTGCCGGACCATTTATCGGGAGAAGCCCCAAGAAAACGCCTGATCAATGGCTAGGGGGAATGACTGAGGGGCCGCTTGTCCAGCAGGCATTCGGCAGGGTATCGGCACCCCGCCGAGGCGTTAGCCGAGGTGGTGCGTCCTGCCTCGCACCTCCCTTGTCTGAGCGGCTACAGGTCCAGGCGGCGCCTGAGCTCCGAGAGGGCGATCAGGCAGTCGGGATCGTCCACCTCGACCAGCAGACGGCTGGCATAAGGGGCTTCCTCCTTCAAGACGACATAGATCCCCGCGCGGGGATCGTCTCTGTGACGGGGCGTCGCCCCTATCACGTCGAAGGCTCGATGATCGAACGCCTCGAGATCCTCAGCTGACATTCGCGTCTCGGCAGCCGGCCTGTGCATCAGCCATTCCTGAGTGTCTAATGTAATCAACTGAAACAATAATTTATTTCATGTGACAGGCGAGAGGCGTTTGCCGTTTTCCTAATCGTGATTAGCTTTATTTTCCATGGACAAAAAAAGCCCACCGGTGTTGGTGGGCAACATGCTCACCCATGGGGTGAAGTGAGCATTACTTGCCATGGAGGGTGCCGAAGCGTGCACGCTTCTGGATGCCTAGCAACTTCCCGCGCTCTCTCTGCTTCCCGCTCGGAGCGAATCAACAGGACGTCCCGTCATCGAGAGTAATCGTTCGCACGCCACGCAGGGCGGCGAAAGGGGTCAACCACCCCCTGACTTGTCATGCAAAGAACACCATCCAGGCTATCTCAGCGTAGGCATGTTTCAGGAGCATTGTCAGGATTTGTTCTCATTGACCGGCATGACGCCTAGCAAGCGGGTTCACCCGGTGCCGGGCCAGGGGGGCGGACGGAGCAGCAGACATCGGCAAGACGTGGGGAGTCAGCGATCGTTGCCGGCACGGCGTTCGGCACTGGGTGCATGGCCCGTGCGGCGGCGAAAGGTTCGGGAGAAACTCGAGACCTCGGCGAAGCCCAGGTCGAGGGCGATCTCGCCCACGGGCCGCCGGGTATGGCGCAGCCAGTGGCGGGCCCAGCTCAGACGGCGGTTCATCACGTATTGCTGCGGGGTGACGCCGAACTGGCGCTGGCAGAGCAGGTGCAACTGGCTCTGGCCGAGGTGCATGGCCTCGGCCAGGGCCCGATTGTCGGGCGGCATGGGCAGGCGCTCGTCGATGAAGGCATCGAGGGCCGCGGCGCACAGGCGACCGGGTCTGAGCGCCTCCATCTCGCCCTGAGCGAGCAGTTGACTGCACTGGCTGACGAACAGCACTGCCAGCTGCTGGTTGATCAGGGCACGCTGCTCAGGCGGATGGGCCCGTTTCAACTGATCGGTGGCAAACGCCACCAGGGGCAGCAAGGTGGGCGGGAGACTCAGCGCCCGGGGCTCGGCGAACAGCGACTCGCGCAGGTCCAGGGCACAGCTCTTCTCCAGCGAGGCCAGGCAGGGGTCGTCGCGGTCGAGGTCGATCACCAGGACCTCGCTGTCCTCCCCCCGGCCCAGGTAGCGATGCGGTTCGCGGGTAGGGAGGATGGCCGCCTGGCCGAGCACCAGTCGCTCGCTCCCCCGGCTGAACTCGTAGTCCATGGCGCCGCGCCACCCGAGCATCAACTGGGGGTGGTCGTGGCAATGCTCGCCTGAGCGACGGGCGATGCGATTGCAGCGAGCCTGGGTGTGTGACATGGCGTTCCCCTCGGGGCCGCGATGATTGCGGAGCCTGAAACAACGCTTGCGGAGACAGGGACAAGAGCCCGCGTCGGGCTCCTCTATAGACTGGCCTTGGACACAGTTGAAATGAGGTTGACATGTATCTCGACGCCGAACAAGTCACCGCCAGCCTGCCCTGGGGGGCCCTGGTGGAAGCGCTGGACGACATCTTCACCCGCACCGTGCATTCGCCGGTGCGCCACCACCATCACCTGAGCGTACCGGGCGATCCGGACGCCACCCTGCTGCTGATGCCGGCCTGGATCGAGGGCCAGTACCTCGGGGTCAAGCAGGTCAACGTCTTCCCCGGCAACAACGCCCGGGGTCTGCCCGGCCTCAGCGGCCACTACCTGTTGAGCTGCGCTCGGACCGGCCGCCACCTGGCCCAGTTCGAGGCGAACGAGCTGACCGCTCGTCGCACGGCGGCCGCTTCCGCCCTGGCCGCTCGCTACCTGGCCCGCGAGGACGCCAGCGAGCTGCTGATGGTCGGCGCCGGGCGCATGGCCCGTCGTCTGGTTCCGGCGCACCAGGCCATCCGGCCGATCCAGCGGGTGCGCATCTGGGACATTCGCGAGGCCTCGGCCCGCGCCCTGGCGGAAGAATTCCGGGCCGAGGGGATCGCTGCCGAGGCGGTGCCGGAGAACGGCCTGGCCGAGGCCGCCGGCCGGGCCGACATCATCAGTTGCGCCACCCTGAGTCGCGAGCCGCTGATCCAGGGCGAGTGGCTGTCGCCCGGCACCCACCTCGACCTGGTGGGCAGCTTCACGCCTTACATGCGCGAGGCCGACGACGAGGTGATGCGCCGCGGTGCGGTCTTCGTCGATACCCGTGAGGGCGCCATGAGCGAGACCGGTGACCTGATCGATCCGCTGAAGACGGGGGTCATCCAGGAGTCCGACATCCTGGCCGACTTCCCCGACCTGTGCGGCAAGCGCCATGCCGGTCGCTGCGCGCTCGAGGATCCCGAGCGGGCCATCACGGTGTTCAAGTCGGTGGGCGCCTCGGTGGAGGACCTGGCGGCGGCCATCCTGGCCTACGAGCGCTGCTCCACGCCGTCCTGAGCGGAGGGGCGATGCCTCTCGCTCGGTCCCTCGACTCCTGACACAACGACAACAGGGTGGGGCAAGACCCTGCCCGGGAGTGTTGCGCAAGATGAAAGACGACTCAGTCCCTGACATCCCCGTACCGAGCCTGCCGCTGGCCTTGATCCCCATCGTGCTGACCATTGGCCTGCTCGGCGTGCAGATCTTCTACTACGACGACTTCACCCCGCATATCCCGCTGGCCATCGGCTTCGGCATCACCGCCCTGGTGGGCTGGATGCAGGGCTACCGCTGGAAGGACATCGAGGCCGGTGCCTTCAAGGTGCTGCACGTGGCGATGCCCTCCATCGGTACCCTGATCATCGTCGGCATGCTGGTGGGCACCTGGCTCGCCAGCGGCACCGTGCCGATGCTGATCTACCTGGGCCTGGAACTGATCGACCCGAGCTGGTTCCTGGCCGCCGCCATGCTGATGTGCTCGATGGTCTCGCTGTCCATTGGCTCCTCCTGGACCACCGTCGGCACCGTGGGGCTGGCGCTGATCGGCATCGGCGATGCCTTCGGCGTGCCCATCTACTGGACCGCCGGTGCCGTGGTGTCCGGGGCCTTCTTCGGCGACAAGATCTCGCCGCTGTCGGACACCACCAACCTGACGCCGGCGGTCACCGAGACCAATATCTTCGACCATATCCGCTACATGCTGCCGACCACCGTCCCCGCCATGCTGATCGCCCTGGCGATCTACTGGGTCGTCGGCGGTGCCGAGGCCGGAGTGGGGCATTCCCTCGAGCGGATCGAACTGATCCAGCAGGGACTGGCCGACAACTTCGCGATGGGCGTCTGGCAACTGTTGCCGCTGGTGGTGGTCATCGGCCTGGCCTTCTTCAAGGTGGCGCCGATCCCCGCACTGTTCACCGGGGTGATGCTGGGCGGTGGCGTGGCCATCCTGACCCAGGGGGGCTCCCTCCATGATGCCCTGACCTTCGCCCACAGCGGCTTCGCCATCGAGACCGGCACCGAGACGCTGGACAGCCTGCTCAACCGCGGCGGCGTCACCTCGATGACCTGGGTGGTGACCCTGATGATGTTCGCCCTGGCCTTCGGCGGTGCCCTGGAGCGCACCCGCTGCCTGGAAGCCATCGTCGGTACCATCATGAAGCGTCTCAGGGGCTTCCGGGGGCTGCAGACCAGCGCCATCCTGACCTCCATCACCACCAACGTGGTGTCCGGCGACGTCTACCTGTCCATCGCCTTGCCGGGGCGCATGTACAAGCCCGCCTACGACGAGCTCGGCTACTCGCGGCTCAACCTGGCCCGGGCCATCGAGGAGGGCGGTACCCTGGTCTCGCCGCTGGTGCCGTGGAACGCGGGCGGTGCCTTCGTGATGGGCGCGCTGGGGCTGAGCGTGACCCCCGGTGACTTCAGCCAGCTGCTGTATATCCCGCTGGCCTTCGCCTGCTGGCTGTCGCCGCTGATCGGCATCCTCTATGCCCAACTCGGCTGGTTCTCCCGGCGGGCCGAGCCCGAGGCATCGGTTGGTGCGGCCGTGGCGGAGGACCTGGCATGAGCCAGGCCGCTTCCCCCCGCCGGATCGCGGTGGTCGGCGCCGGCGTGGTGGGCATGACCACCGCGCTGGCCCTGCAGCGCCAGGGACATGCGGTCAGCGTGCTGGACCCCCAGGGGCCGGGGGAGGGCGCCTCCTACGGCAACGCCGGCTTCCTGGCCACCGAGCTGATCGATCCCTTGTCGACGCCGGCCACCCTGCGCCAGGCGCCGCGGCTGTGGCTCGCTCCCCACGGGGCCCTGGCCCTGCCGCTGCGCTACCTGCCGCGGCTGGCGCCCTGGCTGGTGCGCTTCATCGCGGCCGCTCGTCCCTTCCAGGTAACCAAGGGGCGCCAGGCACTGGCGGCCCTGAACGGGGCGGCGGTGGCCGCCTGGCGGCGCTGCCTGGCCGATATCGGCGCCGAGGAGGAACTGCTGCCCTCGGGCTACCTGCTGGTCTGGCAGTCCGGCCGGGGCCGTGCCGCGGCCAAGGCGAAGATGGCCCACCTGGAACGCTGGGGACAGGAGGTGGAATGGCTCGAGGCGGCGGCCCTGCGCAAGCGCGAGCCGGGGCTGACGGGGACGCTGAGCCATGGGCTCTACTTCCCCGGCGCCCACCAGGTACGCGACCCCCATGCCCTGGTGCGGCGCCTGGCCGCGGCCTTCGAGGCCCGCGGCGGCGAGCTGTGCCGGATGCGGGTGAATCGGCTGGAACCCCGTGGCGAGGGCGTGCGCCTGCATACCGACGCGGGCGCGCTGGATGCAGACCGGGCGGTAGTCGCCGCCGGGGCCTGGAGCCACCAATTGGCCGCCGGGCTCGGCCTGTCGATCCCGCTGGAGACCGAACGTGGCTATCATCTGACGCTGCCCCAGCGGGGGCAGGCCCTGCGCCAGCCGGTGGGCTCGGCGGAGCGCCGCTTCGTGATGACGCCGATGCGTTGCGGCCTGCGGGTAGTCGGCTTCACCGAGCTCGGCGGGCTCTGGCTGTCCCCGGTCAAGCGCCGCTACGCCTCCCTGCGGCATCATGCCGAGGCGCTGCTGCGCGACCCTGCCGGCCTCGATGAGGGCGCCGAGGAGTGGATGGGCTTCCGACCGACCCTGCCCGATTCCCTGCCGGTGATCGATACCCATCCGGACTACCCGGTGGTGCACTTCGCCTTCGGCCACCAGCACCTGGGGCTCACCCAGGCGGCGATCACCGCGGAGCTGCTTGCCGCGCGAATGGCGGGGGAGGCTCCGGCCCTGGATCTTTCCCCGTATCGGGTGACCCGCTTCCCGGGATGCCGGGGAAGGCGGCAGGAGACCGGCCGCTGCCCGGCCTATCGCCGCAGCCGACAGGACTCTGCGGGCCATCCTGCCAACGCGTGACCGTAGACAATGGACGCAATCCCGGCCGGGGCGCCTACGCTAGATGAATGACTTTCGACAATGACGACGGCATCCGAGAGAGAACATCGACGATGCGGTGCGCGTCGCTAGGGGGATCCAGCATGAACGAAGCCAACCTTTACCCGCATGGCGCCGTGAGCGAGTCACGGGCGCGCATCCGCGCCCACTATGCGGCCGACGAGGCCGAAGTGCTGCGTGGGCTGGTCGAGCGGATCAAGCTGTCGGAGGACGAGCGCCGCAAGGTGGCCGACGCCGGCGCCAAGTATGTGGAGCGAGTGCGCAAGGAAACCTCGCCCTCGATGATGGAGGCGTTCCTGGCCGAATACGGGCTCTCGACCGCCGAAGGAGTCGGCCTCATGTGCCTGGCCGAGGCGCTGCTGCGCGTGCCCGACGCGGAAACCATCGACGACCTGATCCACGACAAGATCGAGCCGTCCGACTGGGGCGCGCACCTGGGCAAGTCTTCGTCGTCGATGGTCAACGCCTCGACCTGGGCGCTGATGCTGACCGGCAAGGTGCTGGAAGAGGATCCCAAGGGCCCGGTGCGGGCGCTGCGCGGCCTGGTGCGCCGGATGGGCGAGCCGGTGGTGCGCACCGCGGTCGGCCAGTCGATGAAGATCCTCGGCCGGCAATTCGTGCTCGGCCAGACCATCGAGGAGGGCATGAGGAACGCCCGCGAGCTCGAGAAGCAGGGCTACACCTATTCCTACGACATGCTGGGCGAGGCGGCGCGCACCGACGCCGATGCGCTGCGCTATCACGAGGCCTACGCCACGGCGATCGCCGCCATTGCCAGGCAGGCCAAGGGCGACGTGCGTGGAAGCCCGGGGATCTCGGTGAAGCTCTCGGCGCTGCATCCGCGCTATGAAACCACCCACCGCGAGACGGTGATGGCCGAGCTCGTGCCGCGCGCGCGGGAACTGGCCAAGCAGGCGGCCAAGGCCAATATCGGCTTCAACATCGACGCCGAGGAACAGGACCGCCTGGACCTGTCGCTCGACGTGATCGAGGCGCTGCTGGCCGACCCCGCGCTCGCCGGCTGGGACGGCTTCGGGGTGGTGGTGCAGGCCTACGGGCGCCGTGCCGCGCCGGTGATCGAGGCGCTCTACGACCTTGCCGAGCGGCTCGACCGCAGGATCATGGTGCGGCTGGTGAAAGGCGCCTACTGGGACACCGAGATCAAGCTGGCGCAGGAGATGGGCGTCGAGACCTTCCCGGTCTTCACCCGCAAGGTCAACACCGATGTCAGCTACATGGCCTGCGCGCAGCTGCTGCTCGATCGGCGCGACCGCATCTATCCGCAGTTCGCCACCCACAACGCCCATACCTGCGCCGCCGTCATCGCCATGGCCGGCGACGACAAGGACAGCTTCGAGTTCCAGCGCCTGCACGGCATGGGCGAGTCGCTGCACCACATCGTCAAGCAGTCGGAGGGCACGCGTTGCCGGATCTACGCCCCGGTCGGCGCACACCGTGACCTGCTGGCCTACCTGGTACGCCGCCTGCTGGAGAACGGGGCGAACTCCTCATTCGTCAACCAGGTGGTGGATGAGTCGATTCCCCCGAGCGAGGTCTCGAAGGATCCGGTGGCCGAGATGCAGCGCCTGGGCGACGCCATCGCCAGCCCCTCGATTCGCCTGCCCGGCGAGCTCTTCGCCCCCGAGCGCAAGAACTCCCGCGGCTACCGGATCAACGAACCCGCCTCGATCCTGCCCCTGCTGACGGCGCGCGAGGCGTTCGCCGACACCACCTGGATCGCCGCGCCCATGCTGGCCGGGAGCCCGGCGCCGCAGGGCCCGGCGCGCGATGCCGTGTCCCCCGCCGACGGCTCGCGCGTGGTCGGCCAGGTGCATGAGGCGACCCCGGCCGAGGTGGCAGCCGCCCTCGATGCCGCCCAGGACGGCTACCACGACTGGTCGGCGCGCCCGGTGGCCGAGCGCGCCGAGGTGCTGCGCCGGATCGCCGATCTCTACGAGCAGCACATCGCCGAGCTGACCGTGATCGCCACCCGTGAGGCCGGCAAGATGATTCTCGATGGCATCGCCGAGGTGCGCGAGGCGGTGGACTTCCTGCGCTTCTACGCCTGCGAGGGCGAGCGGCTGGAGGCGGAAGCGCCCGGCAGCGCTCGCGGCGTCTTCGTCTGCATCAGCCCGTGGAACTTCCCGCTGGCCATCTTCACCGGCCAGATCGCGGCGGCGCTGGCGGCCGGCAACGCGGTGCTCGCCAAGCCCGCCGAGCAGACGCCGCTGATCGCCGCCCGCGCCGTCGAGCTGATGCGCGAGGCCGGCCTGCCGGAGGCGGCGCTGCAGTTGCTGCCCGGTGACGGGCCGACGGTGGGCGGGCCGCTGACCAGCGATCCGCGGATCGCCGGGGTCTGCTTCACCGGCTCGACCGAGGTGGCGCAGCTCATCCACCAGGCACTGGCGAAGAACGCGGGGCCGGATGCGGTGCTGATCGCCGAGACCGGTGGGCTGAACGCCATGATCGTGGACTCGACGGCGCTGACCGAGCAGGCGGTGCGCGACATCCTGATCTCTTCCTTCCAGTCGGCCGGCCAGCGTTGCTCGGCGCTGAGAATGCTGTATGTCCAGGAAGAGGCGCGAGAGCGGCTGCTGACGATGCTCGACGGGGCGATGGATGCGCTCGCCATCGGCGACCCGTGGCATACCGATACCGACGTCTCGCCGGTGATCGACACCGAGGCCCAGGCCGACATCGGCGCCTATGTGGCGGCGCGGGACAAGGCCGGCAAGGTGCTCAAGACGCTGCCCGCGCCGGACGACGGCACCTTCGTCACCCCGGCCGTGGTCGAGGTGGGGGGCATCGGCGATCTCGAGCGCGAGATCTTCGGCCCGATCCTGCACGTGGCCACCTTCAAGGCGCGGGACATCGACAAGGTGGTCGATGCGATCAACGCCAAGGGCTATGGGCTGACCTTCGGCCTGCATACCCGTATCGACGACCGCGTGCAGCAGATCGTCGAGCGCATCCATGTCGGCAATATCTACGTCAACCGCAATCAGATCGGCGCCATCGTCGGCTCCCAGCCCTTCGGCGGCGAGGGCCTCTCGGGCACCGGGCCCAAGGCCGGCGGTCCCCTCTACGTCAACCGCTTCCGTCGCACCACCGCCGTCGAGCATCATGAGGCGCCCCGGGGCGATGTCGTGTCCCTCGAGGCGCTGCAGTCGGCCCTCGACGGGCTGGACCCACGCAACTGGGCGGCGCGGCCCGACCGTGTCGAGGTGCTGCGAAAGGCGCTCTCCGGCAAGCGCGGGGTCATCCGCAAGGCGCTCGCCGAGACCGCGGCCCTGGACATGACGCCGCAGACGCTGCCAGGGCCGACGGGGGAGAGCAACCGGCTGTCGTTGTATCCCAAGGGCCCGGTGCTGTGCCTGGGGCCGACGCTCGACATCGCCATCGCCCAGGCGGCGCAGGCGCTCGGTGCCGGCTGTGCGGCGTTGATCGTCGCCCCCGGCGCGGACGGGGACGTGCGGTCGCTGAGCGAGGCCGGGGCGCCCGTCGCCGCGCTCGACGGCACCGTCGCGGCCGAGACGCTGACCTCGGTCCGGGGCATCGCGGCGGTGGCCGCCGCCGGCGCCGGCGACTGGACCCGCGAGCTGCGCCTCGCGCTCGCCCAGCGCGACGGCCCCATCGTGTCGCTGGAGACCCAGACCATCGCGCCGGCGCGCTATGTGGTGGAACGCCACCTGTGCATCGACACCACCGCCGCGGGCGGCAACGCCAGCCTGCTGGCGACGGCCGAATAGGCGCGAGGGGGCCCGATGGCGGCGCCGGCTCGTGTCCGGGGGGTCGGCGCCGCATTTGTGCAATGGCGCGTGCCTTGCGATGATCAGCCGGTCACAGGCTATCCGGAGTGGGGCGACCCGTGGACAAGTTCGAGAGAAAGCTGGACCAGGCGGCCCGGGCCGCCTGGCTCTCCTATGTGGGCGGCCACACCCAGGACGAGATCGCCAGCCAGCTCGGCGTGTCGCGTCCCGGCGTGCAGCGCCTGCTGGCCCTGGCCCGCCAGGAAGGCCTGGTCAAGGTGCATATCGACCATCCCATCGCCGGCTGCATGGCGCTCTCCGAGGCGATCGGCGAGCGTTACGGGCTGGAGTTCTGCGACGTGGTGCCCGCCGACCCGCAGGGCGCGCCCGACGGCAGTACCCGCTACCTGGCGGTGGCCGCGGCCGAGCGCCTGTCCTGGTACCTGGACCGCAGCGAGCCGCTGACCCTGTCGCTGGGCACCGGCCGTGCCGTGCGCGGCATGGTCGAGGCGCTGAGCCGCATCGACCGCCCCCAGCATCGCGTCGTCTCGCTGGTCGGCAACGTCGCCCGGGATGGCTCCTCCAATCGCTACGACGGCGTCATGGTGCTGGCCGACAAGACCGGCGGCGAGCGCTTCCTGTTGCCGGCCCCGGTGGTGGCGGGCTCGGTGGAGGAGAGCGAGGCCCTGTGCGGCCAGCGGCTCTACCAGTCGGTGGCCGAGGTCGCCCGCGAGGCCGAGGTGGCCTTCATCGGGGTCGGGCGCATCGACCGCCAGGCGACGCTCTTCCAGGATCACTTCATCAGCGAGGCCGAGCTCGACGAGCTGCTGGAGCGCGAGGCGGTGGGCGAGCTGCTGGGCTGGCCGCTGAGCCGGGACGGCGAGGTCATCGACTGCTCCATCACCCGGCGGGTGACCAGTCTGCCGCTGACCATCTTCCGTGACCGCCCCCTGGTGGCGGTGGGCGGCGGGCGTGACAAGGGGCCGGCGCTGCTCGCCGCGCTGCGCGGCGGCTGGCTCAAGGGGTTGGTCACCGACGAGCACGCGGCGCGCTACATCGTCGAGACGGAGCGCGGATCCGGTCTCGACGGCGCAGGTCCTGCGGCCAAAGTCTAAGCGCCTAAAGTCTAATGCTGCGGCTTTGCTTTTTTTGGGCTCGTGGTCGATCATTTGTTCGTGCTTTGATTGAAATGATCAAAAAGCCGAATCACGCGTCGACAACAACACAAGACTTCCCCAAAGGAGCCAACCATGAAGCTCTCTCGTGTGCTCCCGCTGGCCGGCATCGCGGCCGTGGGCGCCAGCGCGGCCCAGGCGGAAACGATTACCGTGGCCACGGTCAACAACAACGACATGGTGATCATGCAGGGCCTGACCGATGCCTTCGAGCAGGCCCATCCGGATATCACCCTGGACTGGGTGGTGCTCGAGGAGAACGTGCTGCGCCAGCGCCTCACCACCGATATCGCCACCGGCGGTGGCCAGTTCGACGTCATGACCATCGGCACCTATGAGGTGCCCATCTGGGCCGAGCGCGACTGGCTGGCGCCCCTCGACGACCTGCCCGAGGACTACCGGGTCGACGACCTGCTGCAGTCGGTCCGCGACGGCCTGAGCGAGGACGGCACCCTGCATGCGCTGCCCTTCTACGCCGAGAGCTCGATGATGTACTACCGCCAGGACCTCTTCGACGCGGCCGGCATCGAGGTGCCCGAGCAGCCCACCTGGCAGCAGGTGCGCGACTGGGCCGAGACGCTCCATGCCCCCGACGAGCAGACCTACGGGATCTGCCTGCGCGGCAAGCCGGGCTGGGGCGAGAACATGGCCCTGGTCTCGACCATGATCAACACCTTCGGCGGGCGCTGGTTCGACATGGACTGGAACCCGCAGATCGACTCGCCGGCCTGGCAGGAGGCGATCGGCTTCTACGTCGACCTGCTGGGCAACTATGGCCCGCCCGGCGCCAGCTCCAACGGCTTCAACGAGAACCTGGCGCTGTTCTCCCGGGGCAATTGCGCCATCTGGGTCGATGCCACCTCGGCGGCGGGCAAGCTCTATGACGCCGACGAGTCCCGGGTCGCCGACCAGTTGGGCTTCGCCCCGGCGCCGGTCGCCGAGACGCCGAAGGGCTCCCACTGGCTGTGGTCCTGGGCGCTGGCGATCCCCGCGACCTCCGATTCCAGGGACGCGGCCCGCGAGTTCATCACCTGGGCGACCTCCCAGGAGTATGTCGAGCTGGTCGGCGAGCAGGAGGGCTGGACCAGCGTGCCCCCGGGGACCCGCAAGTCCACCTACGAGAACCCCGACTACCAGGAAGCCGCGCCCTTCGCCGACTTCGTGCTGCAGGCGATCCAGGACGCCGACCCCACCGACGCCACCCAGGAGCCGGCGCCCTACATCGGCGTGCAGTTCGTCGGCATTCCCGAGTTCCAGTCCATCGGGACCCAGGTCGGCCAGATGGTGGCCTCGGCGCTGACCGGCGAGACCTCCGTCGAGCAGGCCCTTCAGGCGGCCCAGCGCGCCACCCAGCGCACCGTCGAGCGTGCCGGCTACCAGGACTGACCCTGTCCGCCGGCCGGGGCGACCCGGTCGGCGCCCTCTTCGCGAACCCTCACGGTTACCGACATGAACAAGACCAGAACTTCCGGGCGTACCGTCGGGGGGCTTAGGTCCCTCTCGCTCCAGGCGCCCGCCGTCTCCCTGCTGTTGCTCTGGATGCTGATCCCGCTGGGCATGACCCTGTGGTTCTCCTTCCAGCGCTATAACCTGCTGATGCCCGGCATGACCGGCTTCGCCGGGCTCGAGAACTACGAGTACCTGTTCACCGACCCCGCCCTCTGGTCGGCCATGGGCACCACCCTGCTGATGGTCGGCTGGGTGCTGGCGATCACCGTGGTCGGCGGCACCCTGCTGGCGGTGCTCTTCCAGCAGGAGTTCATGGGCCAGGGCATCGCCCGGGTGCTGGCGATCTCGCCGTTCTTCGTCATGCCCACCGTCAGCGCCCTGGTCTGGAAGAACATGATGATGCACCCGGCCAACGGCGTGCTGTCCTGGCTCGTCGAGCTGTTCGGGCTGCCGGCGGTGGACTGGTTCTCGTCGCTGCCGCTGACCTCGATCATCATCATCGTGGCCTGGCAGTGGCTGCCCTTCGCGCTGCTGATCCTGCTGACCGCCCTGCAGTCGCTCGACGAGGACCAGGTGGAGGCCGCCCGCATGGACGGCGCCGGCCCGATCGCGATCTTCTTCTTCATCACCCTGCCGCACCTCAAGCGGGCGATCAGCGTGGTGATCATGATCGAGATGATCTTCCTGCTGACCATCTTCGCCGAGATCTTCGTGACCACCTCCGGCGGCCCGGGACTCGCCACCACCAACCTGGCCTACCTGATCTACATTCGCGCCCTGCTCGACTTCGACGTGGGCATGGCCTCCGCCGGCGGGGTGATCGCGATCATCCTCGCCAACATCGTCGCCATCTTCCTGGTCCGCATGGTGGCCAAGAACCTGGAAAGCTGACGCGGGAGCGCCTCTCATGACGACTGCAAGAACCAAATCGCTGCCCTCCAGCCACGCCGCCCCCCTGACGCAACGCGCGCCGTGGCTGGGCATCCTGCGCAGCCGCCGCCTGTGGCTGGGCGTGCTGGGCTGGTCCGTGGCCCTGCTGATCTTCTTCCCGATCTTCTGGATGGTGCTGACCGGCTTCAAGACCGAGGCCGAGGCCATCGCCGAGCCGTCGCTGGTCTTCTCGCCGACCCTGGAGAGCTATGACGCGGTCCAGAATCGCGCCGGCTATGCCAGGTTTGCCATCAACAGCGTGGTGGTGGCCTTCGGCTCGACGCTGCTGGCGCTGCTGATCGCGATTCCCGCGGCCTACTCCATGGCCTTCCTGCCCACCAGGCGCACCAAGGGCACCCTGCTGTGGATGCTCTCCACCAAGATGCTGCCGCCGGTCGGCGTGCTGGTGCCGATCTACCTGCTGTTCCGCGATGTCGGGCTGCTGGATACCCGCACAGGGCTGGTCATCGTCTACACCCTGATGAACCTGCCGATCGTGGTGTGGATGCTCTACACCTTCTTCAAGGACATGCCCAGGGACATCCTCGAGGCGGGCCGCATGGACGGCGCCAGCACCCTGCAGGAGGTGCTCTACCTGCTGCTGCCGCTGACCCTGCCGGGGATCGCCTCCACCGGCCTGCTGTCGGTGATCCTGAGCTGGAACGAGGCCTTCTGGAGCCTCAACCTCACGTCCTCCCAGGCGGCCCCGCTGACGGCCTATATCGCCTCCTTCTCGAGCCCCGAAGGGCTCTTCTGGGCCAAGCTCTCCGCGGCCTCGACCATGGCCATCGCGCCCATCCTCGTCTTCGGGTGGCTCACCCAGAAGCAGATGGTACGTGGCCTGACCTTCGGCGCCGTCAAATAACGAGGAAACCAAGATGGCAACGCTACAACTCAAGCAGATCAAGAAGAGCTTCGGCGAGACCGACGTCATCAAGAGCGTCGACCTCGAGGTCAACGACCGGGAATTCGTGGTCTTCGTCGGTCCCTCCGGCTGCGGCAAGTCGACCCTGATGCGCATGATCGCCGGGCTCGAGAGCGCCACCAGCGGTGACATCGTGATCGACGGCCAGCGCATGAACGAGGTCGGCCCCGCCGACCGCGGCCTGGCCATGGTCTTCCAGAGCTATGCGCTCTACCCGCACATGACGGTCGAGGACAACATGGGCTTCAGCATGCGCCTGGCCGGGGTGGCCAAGGCCGAGCGCCGCCGCAAGGTCCTCGAGGCGGCCAGGATCCTGCAGCTCGAACCGCTGCTGGATCGCAAGCCCAAGGCGCTCTCCGGCGGCCAGCGCCAGCGCGTGGCGATCGGTCGCGCCATCGTGCGCAATCCCAGCATCTTCCTGTTCGACGAGCCGCTCTCCAACCTGGATGCCGCCCTGCGCGTACAGATGCGCATCGAACTGGCGCGGCTCCACGAGGAGCTCGATGCCACCATGATCTACGTCACCCACGACCAGATCGAGGCCATGACCATGGCCGACAAGATCGTCGTGCTGCACGACGGCGAGGTCGAGCAGGTGGGCTCGCCCATGGAGCTCTACCACCATCCCCGCAACCGCTTCGTGGCCGGTTTCATCGGCTCGCCGAAGATGAACTTCCTGTCCGTCGAGGTGGCCGAGGCCGAGGCCGACGCCGATGGCGTCGGCGTGCGCCTGCCCGGCGGTGACGTGACCCGGGTGCCCGTGGAGGGGCAGGGCCAGGCCAGCGGCACGGCCCTGGAGCTGGGGATCCGCCCCGAGCACCTGGTGCTGGACGACCAGGGGCCCCTGGAAGGGGAGATCCAGGTCCTCGAGCGCCTGGGGGGCCAGACGTCGCTGTACGTGCAGATGGGCGAGGCCATGGTCACCATCATGGCCGACGGCGATGTCGCGCACCGCGTGCATGACAGGGTGCGTTTCGGCTTCGAGCCGGGCCGGGCGCATCTCTTCGATGCCCGGGGACTGGCCCTGCCGAGCCTTCACCAGCATCCCCTGGCCGGCCTGCGCCGCCAGGACAACCGTGCCCCCTCCGACGCCGTCGGCCAGTGACTGGAGGTCGCATGGACAGCCTGATCTTCGATTGCGACGGCGTGCTGGTGGACAGCGAGGCCATCGCCGAGACCACCCTGCTCGAACTGCTGGGCGAGTGGCTGCCGGACCTGGCGGCCCGGGCCGAGCTGAAGGCGGCGCTGGGCATGACCACGGCGAACATCCTGGACCATCTCGAGGCGTGCAGCGCCTACCGGCTGCCGACGGATGCCGCCGCGCGGGTCGACGATGCCATCGAGGCCCGCCTGGCCGACGAACTGCGCGCCATCGACGGCGTCGCCGCGGCCATCGCCGCTCTCGAGCTGCCGCTGGCGGTGGTCTCCAACAGTCGCCGTCGGCGGGTGCTGGCCTCGCTTGCCACCACCGGGCTCGACGCCCGGCTGGGCAATAGCCCGATCATCACCGCCGATCAGGTGGCCCACCCCAAGCCGGACCCGGCGGTCTACCGCCTGGCCGCCGAGCGGCTGGGCTGTGCGCCCGGCGACTGCCTGGTGGTGGAAGACAGCGTCTCCGGGGTGACCGCGGCCCATGGCGCCGGCATGGCGGTGATCGGCTTCACCGGCGCCAGCCATGTCCCCCCGGGACAGGACGAGCGGCTTCGCGAGGCAGGCGCCTGGCGCATCCTGCCGCACATGCAGGGGCTCGAGGCGCTGGTTCGGCAGTGGCGGGACACCCGCCGGCCGACCGTCGGCTCCTGAGCGTTCTCGTCTTCTCCCCCTTCACACCCCTTACCAGGACGACAGCATGAAACTACAAGACAAGGTAGCCGTGGTGACCGGCGGCGCACGAGGCATCGGCCTGGCCATCGCCGAACGCTATCTCGCCGAGGGCGCGCGGGTCGTGGTGGCCGATATCGACACCTCCGCCATCGACGAGGCCGTGGCGCAACTCGCCGGAGGCGAGCGCGTCAGGGGCATGCGCCTGGACGTCTGCGACCGGGCCTCCGTCGAGGCCCTGATCGACGCGGCCCGGCGCGATTTCGGCGGCATCGACATCCTGGTCAACAACGCCGCGGTGTTCGACATGGCGCCGGTGCTCGAGGTCACCGAGGCGGGCTACGACAGGCAGTTCGCGGTCAACGTCAAGGGCGCCTTCTTCACCCTGCAGGCCGTGGCGAAAGCCATGGTCGAGCGCGGCCGGGGCGGCAAGATCATCAACATGGCCTCCCAGGCCGGTCGCCGGGGCGAGCCGCTGGTCAGCCTGTACTGCGCCTCCAAGGCCGCGGTGATCAGCCTGACCCAGTCCTGCGGCCTGGCGCTGATCGAGCACGGCATCAACGTCAACGGCATCGCCCCGGGGGTGGTCGACACCCCGATGTGGGACGAGGTCGATGCGCTGTTCGCCCGCTACGAGGGTCGCCCCCTGGGCGAGAAGAAGCGCCTGGTCGGCGAGGCCGTGCCCTATGGGCGCATGGGCCGACCCGAGGACCATGCCGGGGCCGCGGTCTTCCTCGCCAGCGACGACAGCGACTATGTGGTCGCCCAGACCCTCAACGTCGACGGCGGCAACTGGATGAGCTGATGTCACCCCAACCGTCAGGAGCCCCCATGACTCCCAATATCCATGACATGGCCGTACGGCTGCTCGAGGCGGCGATGGGGCGCGAGCGCTTCATCGTGGCCCTGGCGGGGCCGCCGGCGGCCGGCAAGTCCCTGCTCTCCGAGTGGCTGTGCCGCGAGATCAACGAGCGCCAGCCGGGCATCGCCGCGGTGGTGCCGATGGACGGCTACCACTTCGACAATGCCGTGCTCGAGCCCGAGGGGCTGGTGCCGGTGAAGGGCGCCCCCGAGACCTTCGATACCGACGGCCTGCTGCAGGACCTGGCACGCATCCGCCGTGCCGATCGTACCGTTGCCGTGCCGGTCTTCGACCGGCCCCTGGACCTGGCCCGGGCCGGCGGCCGGCTGATCACCCTCGACCACCGCCTGGTGATCGTCGAGGGCAACTACCTGCTGCTGGATCACGGGCCCTGGCCGGAACTGCGGGCGTTGTTCGACATGACCCTCTTCCTGGAGGTGCCTGACGAGGTGCTCGAGGCGCGGCTGATCCAGCGCTGGCTGAACATGGGCCAGGACCATGACGGGGCCATCGAACGTGCCCGTCTCAAGGACATGCTCAATGCCCGCTTGATCAAGCGGGCGTCCGTTCCCGCCGACGTGCACTGGGCCGCCACGGTCTGAGCGACGACACCAGCCCCCGACACCGATTCGCCGCACGCGGCAGGAGATCCAAGATGACGCGACTCAACACCGACAACCTGGGGCGATTGGCCCCGGCGGTCGCCGTGCCCGCCTACGATCGCGGCGCCGTCAGCGCCGGCATCGTCCACTTCGGCGTGGGCGGCTTCCACCGTGCCCACCAGGCCATGTACCTGGATGACCTGATGAACCGGGGCCAGGCGCTGGACTGGGGCATCGTCGGCGTCGGCGTGATGCCCGGCGACCGGCGCATGCAGGAGGCCCTGGCCGCCCAGGACCACCTCTATACCCTGGTGGTCAAGCATCCCGATGGCGAGGTCGCCCCCCGGGTGATCGGCTCGATCATCGACTATCGCTATGCCCTGGACGACCCCGAGGCGGTGATCGAGACCATGGCCGACCCGGCCATCCGCATCGTCTCGCTGACCGTCACCGAGGGTGGCTACAACTTCCATCCGGTGAGCGGCGAGTTCGACCTCGGCAATGCCGACGTGCGCCACGACCTGGCCAACCTCGCCGCTCCGAGGACCACCTTCGGCCTGATCACCGAGGCGCTCTCGCGGCGTCGCGAGCGGGGCCTGGCGCCCTTCACGGTGATGTCCTGCGACAACATCCAGGGCAACGGCGAGGTGGCGCACCGCATGTTCACGGCCTTCGCCCGGGCCCGGGAGGCCGGGCTCGCCGCCTGGATCGAGGCCGAGGTGCCGTTTCCCAATTCCATGGTCGATCGCATCACGCCGGTCACCATGGCCGCCGATATCGAGGAGCTGGCCACCCGCTTCGCCCTCGAGGATGCCTGGCCGGTGGTCTGTGAGCCCTTCACCCAATGGGTGCTGGAGGACCGCTTCGCCGCCGGGCGGCCGGCCTTCGAGGACGTCGGCGTGCAGGTGGTGGACGACGTCGAGCCCTTTGAACTGATGAAGCTGCGGCTGCTCAACGCCAGTCACCAGGCGCTGTGCTACTTCGGCTACCTGGCCGGCTATCGCTATGCCCACGAGGTTTGCCAGGATCCGCTGTTCGTCGACTTCCTGCTCGACTACATGGCCCGCGAGGCCACGCCGACCCTGGCGCCGTTGCCGGGCATCGACCTCGACGACTACCGCCATACCCTGATCCAGCGCTTCGCCAACCCCGAGATCAAGGACACCCTGGCCCGGCTGTGCGCCGAGAGCTCGGATCGCATCCCCAAGTGGCTGCTGCCGGTGATCCGTGAACAGTTGGCTCGCGGTGGCGAGATGCACCGCGCCGCCGCGGTGGTGGCCAGCTGGGCCCGCTATGCCGAGGGACGCGACGAGCAGGGGGAACCCATCGAGGTGGTCGATCGCCTGGGGGACGAGCTGATGGCCATCGCCGCGCATCACCACGAAACACCGACCGCCTTTATCGACAACCGCGAGCTGTTCGGCCACCTCGTCGATGACGAGCGCTTCCGCCAGGCCTACCTCGCGGCCCTGGCCTCGCTGCATGAGCACGGGGCGCGTGCCACACTCAAGGCCCTGGCGACGACGCGAGGAGGCGACTGATGTATATCGGGGTGGATTGCGGCACCCAGAGCACCAAGGTGGTGGTGGTCGATATCGAGGAGGCGCGTATCCTCGGCGAGGCCAGCCGTCCCCATGCCCTGCAGGAGGGCGACAATGGCCGTCGCGAGCAGGCCCCGGCCGACTGGCGGGCGGCCTTCCTCGGCGCCTTCGCCGAGGCGGTGGCCGCCGCCGGCATCGATGCCCGGGCGATCCGCACCATCGGCGTGTCCGGCCAGCAGCATGGCCTGGTGGCCCTGGACGCCCGCGGCGAGCCGGTGCACCCGGCCAAGCTGTGGTGCGACACCGAGACGGCGGCGCACAACGCCGCCCTGGTCGAGCGCCTGGGCGGCGAGGCGGGCTGCCTCGACCGGCTGGGGCTGGTGCTGCAGACCGGCTACACCGCCTCCAAGCTAGCCTGGCTGCGCGACACCCGGCCCGACGCCTACCGGCGCATCGACAGCCTGCTGCTGCCCCATGACTACCTCAACTTCTGGCTCACCGGCGAGCGGGTCGCCGAGGCCGGCGACGCCTCGGGGACCGGCTACTTCGACATCCGCGCGCGGCGCTGGCGCGAGGACGTGTTCGCCGAGATCGCCCCGGAGCTCGACCCCGCGCGGGTGCTGCCGCGCCTCGTCGCCTCCCACGAGCCGGCCGGCACGGTGCGCCCCGAGCTGGCCCGTGAGCTGGGGCTGGCCGAGGGCGTGGTGGTCTCGAGCGGCGGCGGCGACAACATGCTCGGCGCCATCGGCACCGGCAACATCACTCCGGGGCTGGTGACCCTGAGTCTCGGCACCTCGGGCACGGTATACGCCCATGCCGAGGCCCCGGTGATCGGCGACAGCGCCGAGGTCGCGAGCTTCTGTGCCAGCCATGGCGGCTGGCTGCCGTTGATCTGCACCATGAACGTGACCTCGGCCACCACCCGGATCCGCGAGCTGTTCGACCTCGACCTGGCGGCCTTCAACGAGCGGGTCGCCCGCGCGCCCATCGGCGCCGGAGGTGTCACCGTGCTGCCGTTCTTCAACGGCGAGCGGGTGCCGCCGCTGCCCCGGGCCACGGCGAGTCTGGCGGGCCTCACCGGGCTGAACACCACCCCGGACAACCTGTGCCGGGCGGTGGTCGAGGGCGCCACCTTCGGCCTGCGCTACGGCCTCGAGCGGATCGGCCCCCTGGCCCGGGGCGCCAGCGAGATCCGCCTGATCGGCGGCGGCGCCAGGAGTCCCGTCTGGCGGCAGATGGTCGCCGACATCACCGCCGCACCGGTCATCTGCCCCAGGGTCGGCGAGGCCGCCGCCCTGGGGGCGGCGCTGCAGGCGGCCTGGTGCGATTGCTACCCCGATCTGCCCCTCGAGGCCCTCTGCCAGCGCCTGGTGCACCTCGACGAGAGCACCCGGGCCACCCCCGGCGCCGAGCGCGTCGCGGCCTACGAGGAGGCCTACGCTCGCTACCGCCGGGCGCTGGCCGACCGGCACGCCATCCCCGCCTGAAACCCTGACTTACGGAGTCCGTCATGCCATCCCAACTCGATGCCCTCAAGTCGCTCTCCCTGGTGGTCGCCGACACCGGCGACCTGGACGCCATCCGCCGCTACCGGCCCCACGACGCCACCACCAACCCCTCGCTGCTGCTCAAGGCCTTCGACCTCGACGAATACCAGGAGCTGATCGAGGCGGAGCTGGCGGCCGTCCGGGCCGAGACCGGCGATCGCCAGGCCCGGATCGATCACGCCGTGGACCGCCTCGCCGTGGCCAAGGGCAGCGAGATCGCCAAGCTGATCCCCGGCCGGGTGTCCACCGAGGTGGCCGCCAGGCTGTCCTTCGACACCGAGGCCAGCATCCGCAAGGCCCACGAGCTGGTCGCGCTCTACGACAGGCGCGGCGTCTCGGCGGATCGCGTGCTGATCAAGCTGGCCTCGACCTGGGAGGGCATCCGCGCCGCCGAGCGCCTCGAGCGGGAGGGCATCCACTGCAACCTGACCCTGCTGTTCAGCGAGGCCCAGGCCCAGGCCTGCTTCGATGCCGGGGTGTTTCTGGTCTCGCCCTTCGTCGGCCGGGTCACCGACTGGTACACGCAGGCGACCGGCCAGGACTTCACCCCCGATACCGACCCCGGGGTGCAATTCGTGCGGGCGGTCTGCCGGCGGGTCGGCGAGGGCGGCTACGACACCGTGGTGATGGGCGCCAGCTTCCGCAATACCGGGCAGGTGCTGGCGCTGGCCGGTTGCCCGCGACTGACCATCTCGCCGGCGCTGCTCGAGGAGCTGGCCGACGCCGAGGGCGAGGTGACCCGCCAGGTGAACATCGAAGGCGGCGGTTCGCGGTCGGCACCGCTCAGCGAGGCCGAATTCCGCTGGGGCCACAACCAGGATGCCATGGCCAACGACAAGCTGGCCGAGGGCATCCGTCGCTTCGCCGAGGACCAGCAGCGCCTCGAGGCGCTCATCGCCGAGCGGCTGGCGAGCCGCTGAATGCCTGCCGCCGGCCCGCCCACGGGATCCGCGCGGCGGCGTCCCTTTCCCCGCGGGCGGGGCCTTGAAACCCCGCCCGGGCGTCACCACATCACCGTCGCTGGTCCACTCCGGACCCCGCCGTGCGGCTGACCGCCGTCGGATGCGAGATCGAATCTGAAACTGATCACGACGCAAGGAGGTGATTGGATGTCAGTGCAGACATCGTCCAACCGACCGCTGGAACAGGCGAACACCCATACCGTCATCGATTCCCCCGATCTCCAGAGCCGGGTGCGCAGCGCGCCGCTGCCCGGGGAGGATCCCTACCCGACCCGTCTCGCCGAACCCCTCGACCTGCCCTGGCTCAACCGCCGGGAGCCGGTGGTCAAGGGGCGTGACCGGGCGGGGCCGCTCAGCGCCGAGCAGCTAGACGCCTTCGAGCGCCGCGGCTTCCTCTTCGAGCCGGAGTTCCTGGACGGCGAGGAGCTCGACGCGCTGCGCCGGGAGCTTTCCGCCCTGCTGGCCCGCGACGACTTCCGGGGCCGTGACTTCAGCATCACCGAGCCCCAGGGCAACGAGATCCGCTCGCTGTTCGCCGTGCATTTCCTGTCGCGGCGCTTCGGCCGCCTGGCCAACGACCCGCGGCTAATGGGCCGGGCCCGGCAGATCCTCGGCGGTGAGCCCTATGTCCATCAGTCCCGCATCAACTACAAGCCGGGCTTCGAGGGCAAGGGCTTCAACTGGCATTCCGACTTCGAGACCTGGCACGCCGAGGACGGCATGCCGGCCATGCATGCGGTGAGCGCCTCCATCGTGCTGACCGACAACCACACCTTCAATGGCCCGCTGATGCTGGTGCCCGGCTCCCATCGCGTGTTCGTGCCCTGCCTCGGCGAGACGCCGGAGGACCACCACAAGCAGTCGCTCAAGACCCAGGAATTCGGCGTGCCGAGCCGCGAGGCGCTGCGCCGGCTGATCGACCGGCACGGCATCGAGGCTCCCACCGGGGCGGCCGGCGGCCTGCTGCTGTTCGACTGCAACACCCTGCACGGCTCCAATGCCAACATGTCGCCGGACCCGCGCAGCAACGTCTTCTTCGTCTACAACCGCCGCGACAACCGCTGTGTGGAGCCCTTCGCCGCCGCCAGGCGGCGCCCGCGGTTCCTGGCCCACGCGCCTGGCGAGGACTGGTCGGCGGACGCCTGACGCGGGCCCCGGGGGGGAGTAGACTGGTGATTCCGGCACCCATCCGCGGGTAACCCCCGAACAAGGAGTCGACAGGCATGCGCTTCGTCCCCCATTTCACCGATGGTCGGGCCTTCCCGGAGCCGTTGGGCAAGATCGTCTGCGTCGGCCGCAACTACGCCGAACACGCCCGCGAACTCGACAACCCGGTGCCCAGCGAGCCGCTGCTGTTCATCAAGCCGGCCACCAGCGCCGTGAACCTCGAATCCCCCATCGCCGCCCCTTCCGAGCGGGGCGATGTGCACTTCGAGACCGAGCTGGCGCTGCTGGTCGGCCAGCCGCTGACCCATGCCACCGCCAAGGAGGCGGAGCGGGCCATCGTCGGCATCGGCCTGGCCCTGGACCTGACCCTGCGCGACGTCCAGGCGGCGCTCAAGGAGAAGGGCCAGCCCTGGGAGGTGGCCAAGGCCTTCGATGGTGCCTGCCCGCTGTCGGCCTTCCTGCCCCTCGAGGCGTCGCCCAACTGGAGCGGCCTGGAGTTCACCCTGACGGTGGACGGCGAGGCCCGCCAGCATGGCCGGTGCGCGGACATGCTGTTCCCGGTGCCGGAGCTGGTCGCCGAGATGAGCCGCCACTTCACCCTGGAACCGGGGGACGTGGTGCTCACCGGCACCCCCGCCGGGGTCGGCAAGCTGCCGTGCGGCGCCGAGTTGCGCCTGGAACTGGTCGACGGCATGGTGGTGACCACCCGCGTCTTGGACTGATCGAGGGCTCGCGCCACATGACAGGGGCCCCGCCGGCGATACCGGCGGGGCCCCTGTCGTCCCGGGCGCGGGCTCACTCCAGGTAGGTGTAGCCCTCGAGGCCGTCGGAGAGGTCGTCGAGGAAACGCGTCTGTTCCTCCTCCGCCAGGCCGCTGGCGGCGAGCTGCTCGGCCAGCCGGCGGCGCAGCACCTCGGCATCGAAGTCCACATAGCCCAGCACGTCGGCGACCCGGTCGCCGCGGCGCACGTGGTCGAAGCGCCACTCGCCGGCGTCGTCGAGGGCGGCGTCCACCGAGTCGGTATCGCCGAACAGGTTGTGCAGGTCGCCGAGGATCTCCTGGTAGGCCCCCACCAGGAAGAAGCCCATCAGGCGCTCCTCGCCCTCCCGCCACTCGGGCAGCGGCAGGGTGGCCTCCACCCCCTGGCCGTCCACGTAGCCGTCGATGCGCCCGTCGCTGTCGCAGGTGATGTCCTGGATCACCGCCCGCCGCGAGGGCTCGCGGTCCAGGCCGGACAGCGGCAGCACCGGGAAGATCTGGTCGATGCCCCAGACGTCGGGCACCGACTGGAACAGCGAGAAGTTGACGAACAGCTTGTCGGCCAGTTTCTCGGCCAGCTCGTCGTGGATCTCGCGGTGGGCGCGGTTGCGGGGATCGAGGCGCTCGCGCAGCCGGGCGCAGGCGGCGGCATAGACCCCTTCGCCCTCGGCGCGGGTCTCGAGGCCGGCCAGGCCCATGACGAAGCGGTCCTGCAGCTCGCCGATGGCCTGCACCAGGTCGTGCCAGGCCTCGACCAGGCCCCGCGGGTCGTGCATGGCCCGGAGCTCATCGTGGACCCGCCACAGCTCGTCCACCTGGGGGTCGCCCTCGACCCGGGGCGGCGGCGGCTGGGTGTCGACGCGCTCCTCGCCGATCACGTTGGTGACCAGCACGGCGTGGTGGGCGGTCAGCGCCCGGCCGGACTCGCTGATCAGGTGGGGGTGGGGGAGGGCCTCGGCCTCGCATACCTGAGCGAAGGCCGCGACCACGTTGCGGGCATACTCGCGCATCGAATAGTTGATCGAGCAGAAGCTGCGCGAACGGGTGCCCTCGTAGTCGATGCCGAGCCCGCCGCCCACGTCGACGGTGTCCACCGGCGCGCCCAGTGCCAGCAGGCTCTGGTAGAAGCGCGCGCACTCGCGCAGGCCGCGCTGGATGTCGCGGATGTTGGCGATCTGCGAGCCGAGGTGGAAATGCACCAGCTGCAGGCTGGCCAGGGCGTCGGCCTCCTCGAGGCGGGCCACCACGGCCTGGATCTGGCCGGCGGTGAGGCCGAACTTGGACTTCTCGCCGCCGGTGTTCTGCCACTTGCCCTTGCCCACCGAGGCCAGCCGGGCCCGCAGGCCGATCCGCGGTGTGACGCCGAGCCGGCCGGCCTCCTCGAGGATCAGCGGCAGCTCGGAGAGCTTCTCCACCACCAGGTAGACGCGGTGGCCGAGCTTCTCGCCCATCAGTGCCAGGCGGATGTACTCGCGGTCCTTGTAGCCGTTGCAGACGATCAGCGAGGGGCCGTCGCCGGACAGCGCCAGCACCGCCAGCAGCTCGGGCTTGCTGCCGGCCTCCAGGCCGACCCGGCCGCGGCCGCGCTCCTGGGTGGCCAGTATCTCCTCGACGACCCGGCGCTGCTGGTTGACCTTGATCGGGTAGACCGCGGTGTAGCCGCCCGTGAAGCCTTCCTCGCCCATGGCGCCGTCGAAGGCGGCACACAGCTGCTCGACCCGGTCGTGGAGGATATCGGTGAAGCGGATCAGCACCGGCAGGCGCAACCCGGCCTGGCGCAGCCGGGCGATCAGCGGGGCCAGCGGCAGCGAGGGGCCGTCGGTCTCGCCGCCGAGCGGTCGCACCAGGGCCTGGCCGTCGTCGTCCACGTCGAAGTAGCCGCTGCCCCACTGGTCGATGTTCCAGGTGTGCCGGGCGCGGTGCGCGGGGCCCGCGGCGCTGCCCATCGCCAGGCTCATGGCCGGGCCTCGGGCAGCGGCGGGGCGCCGTCCTCGAGGCGCCGCAGCAGGATGGTGCGGAACTGCTCCGGGTCGTGGGGGGTGAGGTCGTGGGCCGGCGGGTCCACGTAGACCACCAGCAGCCGGGACAGCCAGTAGCGCAGCGCCGTCAGGCGCAGCATCATCGCCCAGGCGTCCCGCTCGGCCGGGACCAGCGGGCGGCTGGCCTGGTAGGCGGTAAGGATGGCCTCGTAGCGCGCCGGGTCGAGGCGGCCATCGGGCTCGGTGGCCCAGTCGTTGATGACGATGGCCAGATCGAACAGCAGGTCGCCGGTGCAGCCGTTGTAGAAGTCGATCAGCCCGCCCAGCCGGTCGCCGTCGAACAGGGTGTTGTCGCGGAACAGGTCGCCGTGGAGCGCCCCCCGGGGCAGCTCGGGGGCCTCGTCGAAGAAGCCCTGGTAGATCTCCACCTCGTCCTTCATCAGGGTCTGGTCCTCCGGCGAGAGGTAGACCAGGACCTTGTGGTGCATCGGAAGCAGCCAGTGCAGGTCGCGCGGGTTGGGCCGAGTGCCGGGGAAGTGCTGCGAGACCCGGTGCATGCGGCCCAGGGCATCGCCCAGGGCCCGGCACTGGGCCAGGTTCGGGTCGCGGGGGTGCTTGCCCGGCAGCCGCGGGAACAGCAGCGCCGGCTTGTCGACCAGGCTGTGCAGGGCGATGCCGTCACGGTCGTGGAGGGGCCCCGGCACCGGCAGGCGGTGCTCGTCGAGGTAGTCGAGCAGCTCGACGAAGAACGGCAGCTCCTCGTGCTCGCCCTGCTCGAACAGGGTCAGCACCAGCTCGCGACGGTCGGTGGTGACGAAGAAGGTGCTGTTCTCGGTGCCGGCGGGCACGCCCTCGAGGGAAACCAGCGAGCCGGCATCGAAGCGGCTCAGGAAATCCGCGACCTGGGAGTCGGTAAGCGGTGTGAATACGGCCATGTGTCTCTCGCCCGGGAATGCCAAGCCGCCTATTGTAGCGGCTTGTCGCCGCGATGCACGAACCGGTTGGAACGGGGCCCGCCGGTCGGCGGCGGGCCCGAGGCGGCGAGGTCAGAAGCGCTTGATCACCCACTGGGGCACGGCGATGCGGTCCCCTTGCTGGCGCTCGAAGTTGCCGTCGCCGTCGTGGTCGACCAGGTAGTAGGAGGGGCCCGTCGAGGGCCGGATCTCGATGGCATACAGCTCGCCGTTGACCCGGTACTCGCGGATGGTGCGGTCCTCCTCCTGGCGGATGGTGATGTCGGGCTCGACGTCGTCACTGGACTGGGCCAGGAGCGGTACCGCGGCGGCGCTCAGGCAGGCGCCGACCAGCAGCGCGGAGAGCAGGCGAGGGATGGGCATCATGGGTCCTCCTGGGCCACGGGATGTCTCCCCAGTGTAAGTCCTTGGCGTGACGAGGCCCACCTTCCCGGGGCAAACGCCGTCGCCAATGCGTATCATGGGTGACCAGGATCAGGCTTTCAGCCCCGACATTGACTTCCGCCCAGACCTCAAGGGATGCCGATACATGGCCGACACCCCCATCGTACTCGTCGACGGTTCCTCCTACCTCTACCGCGCCTTCCACGCCCTGCCGCCCCTGTCCACCTCGGATGGCCAGCCCACCGGCGCCATCAAGGGCGTGCTCAACATGCTCAAGCGGCTGATCAAGGACTACCCCGACAGCCCCATGGCGGTGGTCTTCGACGCCCCGGGCAAGACCTTTCGCGATGAGCTCTTCGAGCAGTACAAGGCGCAGCGGCCGCCCATGCCGGACGACCTGCGCTCCCAGGTCGCGCCGCTCCACGAGTGCGTGAAGGCGCTCGGGCTGCCGCTGCTGTGCATCGAGGGCGTGGAGGCCGACGACGTCATCGGCACCCTGGCCAGGCGGGCCACCGAGGCCGGCCGGGACGCGGTGATCTCCACCGGCGACAAGGACATGGCCCAGCTGGTCAACGCGCACATCACCCTGGTCAACACCATGAAGGACGAGACCCTGGACGTGGCCGGGGTGAAGGAGAAGTTCGGCCTGCCGCCGGAGCGGATCATCGACTTCCTGGCGCTGATGGGCGACAAGGTCGACAACATCCCCGGCGTGCAGGGCGTCGGCGAGAAGACCGCCCTGGGCCTGCTGCAGGGCATGGAGGGCGGCCTCGAGACCATCTATGCCGACCTGGAGAAGATCAAGACGCTGGGCTTTCGCGGCGCCAAGACGCTGCCCGGGAAGCTCGAGGAGCACCGCGACCAGGCCTTCCTGTCCTTTGAGCTCGCCACCATCAAGACCGACTGCGACCTGCCGGTGGGACTCGATGACCTGGATATCGCCCACCCGGACCGGGAGGCCCTGCTCGAGCTCTACCGACGGCTGGAGTTCAAGGCCTGGCTCTCCGAGCTGCTCGAGGGCAGCGACGAGGGCGTCGACGACGTGGCCGGCGGCAGCGCGACCCCGGCAGGCGAAAGCGGCGAGGGCGGCGAACGCGGCAGCGCCGGCCGCCAGGACAGCGTGATCCTCGAGCAGGCCGAGCTGGACGACTGGCTAGCGCGGCTCGCGGACGCCGAGGCCTTCTGCTTCGACCTGGAGACCACCAGCCTCGACTACATGGAGGCCGAGATCGTCGGCGTGGGGCTGGCGCTCGAGCCGGGGGAGGCCGCCTACATCCCGCTGGGCCACGACTACCTGGACGCCCCGGCGCAGCTCGATCGCCGGGCGGTGCTCGAGGCCCTGCGCCCGCTGTGGGCCGATGCCGGCAAGGCCAAGGTCGGCCAGAACCTCAAGTACGATATCTCGGTGCTGGGCCGGCATGGCTACGAGGTCCAAGGCGCCCTGGACGACACCATGCTCGAGTCCTACGTGCTCGACTCCACCGCCACCCGCCATGACATGGACTCGCTGGCGCTCAAGTACCTGGGCGAGAAGACGGTGAGCTTCGAGGAGATCGCCGGCAAGGGCGCCAAGCAGCTGACCTTCAACCAGGTCGCCCTGGAACAGGCCGCGCCCTATGCCTGCGAGGACGTCGATATCACCCTGCGCCTGCACCGGGAATTGCGTCCCCGGGTCGAGGCCGAGGGGCGCCTGGCCGAGGTCCTCGACACCCTCGAGCGGCCGCTGATCCGGGTGCTGTCGCGCATGGAGCGGGGCGGCGTGGCGCTCGACGCCGAGCGCCTGCATACCCAGAGTCGCGAGCTCGGCAAGCGGATCGGCGAGCTGGAGGAGAAGGCCTATGAGCTGGCCGGACGCGAGTTCAACCTCGGCTCGCCCAAGCAGCTCGGCCAGATCCTCTTCGAGGAACAGAAGATCCCGGTGATCAAGAAGACCCCCAAGGGCGCGCCGTCCACCGCCGAGGCGGTGCTCGAGGAACTGGCGCTGGATTACCCGCTGCCCAAGGTGATCATGGAGCACCGCGGCCTGTCCAAGCTGCGCTCCACCTATACCGACAAGCTGCCCAGGCTGGTCAACAAGGCCACCGGACGGCTGCACACCAGCTATCACCAGGCGGTCACCGCCACCGGCCGGCTGTCGTCCTCCGACCCCAACCTGCAGAACATCCCGATCCGCACCGAGGAGGGCCGGCGCATCCGCCAGGCCTTCGTGGCCCGGCCCGGCTATCGCATCGTCGCCGCCGACTACTCGCAGATCGAGCTGCGCATCATGGCGCACCTGTCCGGCGACAAGGGGCTGCTCGCGGCCTTCGCCGAGGGCCGCGACATCCACGCCGCCACCGCCGCCGAGGTGTTCGGCGTGGCACTCGACAAGGTCTCCGGCGAACAGCGCCGCAGCGCCAAGGCGATCAACTTCGGGCTGATCTACGGCATGAGCGCCTGGGGGCTGGGACGCCAGCTGCACATCGACCGCAACCAGGCGCAGACCTATATCGACCGCTACTTCGACCGCTACCCCGGCGTGGCCCGCTACATGGAACGGATTCGTGCTCAAGCGGCCGATGACGGGTTCGTCGAGACGGTGTTCGGCCGGCGCCTCTACCTGCCCGAGATCCACTCCCAGAACCGGGCGCGCCGCCAGGGTGCCGAGCGGACCGCCATCAACGCCCCCATGCAGGGCACCGCGGCGGACATCATCAAGCGGGCGATGATCGATGTCGACGGCTGGCTGGAGCGCGAGACCATCGACGCCATGATGGTCATGCAGGTCCACGACGAGCTGGTCTTCGAGGTCAAGGAAAGCGAGGTCGAGGCCTTCATCGAACGGGTGAAGGGCCATATGCAGGCCGCCGCCGAGCTCGACGTGGCGCTGATCGTCGAGGCCGAGAGCGGCGCCAACTGGGACGAGGCGCACTGACCCGTCCCCGCCCACGACGAGGCCCGCGCCACGCCGCGGGCCTTGTCATGTTCGGGGCGCCAGCTCCCGGATCGCCACGCTCAGCTCCTCCACCAGGACCTCCACCGCCAGCGGCAGGGTGCGCCCCGCGGCGCCGCACAGCACCAGCCGCGCGCCGTCGATGCGCGGGTCTCGCAACGGCTTGAACACCAGCTCGCCATGCGCCAGCTCGCGGGCGACGTCGAGCTCGTTGAGGAAGGCCACCCCCAGCCCCGCCCGCGCCAGCGACTTGATCGCCAGGATCCGGTTGCAGCCTGCCAGCGGCGAGAGCTCGATATCCGACTGGGCCAGTACCCGCTCCAGGGTCGAGCCGCGGAACATCTCGGCATCCGGCAGGATCGCCGGATAGTCGCGGCAGTCGTCCAGGCGCACACTCGGCCGCTCGGCCAAGGGGTGGGAGGGGGCGACGACCGCCCCGAAGCCCAGCTCCACCGACTCGATGAAGCGGATCCGAGGCGTCGGGTGCGGGTTCATGCAGATGCCGATGTCGGCCTCGCCGGTGGCGACCTCCTCGAGGATGGCCTCGGTCAAACCGGTCCTCAGCGCGAAGCGGACTCGGGGGAAGCGCTCGCCGAAGCGGCCCAACAGCCTGGGCAGGACCTCATCGGTCAGCGACTCGACGGTGGCGATGCGCACCTCGGCGCAGCCGGTGCCGCGGATATCGCCGAGGGTCTCCAGCAGGTGGCGCTCGTCACGCTGCCACTGGCGGATCTGGGCGAGCATCAGCTCGCCCGCCGGGGAGAGCCGCAGGCCGCGTGGCAGCCGCTCGAACAGCGGCACGCCCAGCTCGTCCTCCAGCTTGAGGATCTGGCGGTTCACCGCCGAGGCGGCGACATGCAGCCGTTCCGCCGCCTTGCGCAGCGAGCCCTGACGGGCCACTTCCTCGAAGTAGCGCAATCCCGTGAGCAACAGGTGCATGGCCGTCTCCCGAGGCATTGCTGTTGCTTTTTCAGCAACGAAATGAGCGAAACATTATTATGGACCAGTACGGTTGGGCGACGCTAGCTTGAGACTACCTCCACAACAAAACAAGCGAGGCTCCCTGCCATGTGCACTTCCCACGAGCCACTCGGCTCACGCGAGTCCCAAGTCGACCCCGTCGACCAGAAGCTGCCGCTACCCTCCATGCTGCTGTACGGCGTGCAGCACGTGCTGGTGATGGCCGCCGCGCCGATCACCGCCGTCTTCCTGGTCGGCCAGGCGATGGGCTTCGGCAACGACGTCATGGTTGCCCTGATGAGCGCCACCTTCCTGGTCTGCGGCCTGGGCACCCTGCTGCAGTCCTTCGGCCCCTTCGGCATCGGCGCCCGCCTGCCCTTCGTGCAGGTCCCGGGTGGGGCGCCCCTGGTGATCTTCCTGACCATCGCCCAGGCCACCGACCTGCAGACGGCCACCGGCGCGGTGATCCTCACCGGGATCTTCTACTTCCTGGCGTTGCCCTTCTTCACCCGGGTGCTGAAGTTCTTCCCGCCCATCATGATCGGCACCATGCTGCTGCTGGTCGCCATCAACCTGGTGCGCATCTTCGGTGGCCTGATCACCGGCCAGCAGGGCACGCCGGAGTTCGCCAACCTGCCGGCCATCGCCCTGGCACTGGGCACCATGGCCGCCATCGTGCTCTGCGCCCGGATCTTCACCGGCATGCTGCAGCGCATCGCGGTGATGCTGGGGCTGCTCATCGGTGCGGCGCTCAGCGCGGCGTTCGGCATCATGGAGTTCGACGGCGTGCTCTCCGGCCCGGTGGTGGCCTTCCCGTCGCTGTTCCCCTTCGGCATGCCCACGTTCGACCTCTTCGCCTCCCTGCCGCTGATCATCTTCAGCGTGGTGTCGATGACCGAGGCCACCGGCCAGACCATGGCCACCGCCGAGATCGTCGAGAAGCGCGGCGACTCGCGCGCCCTGGTGCCGCGCAACATCCGCGCCGACGCCCTGGGGTCGCTGATCGGCGGCTGCTTCGGGACCTCGCTGATCATCACCAGCGGCGAGAACATCGGCATCGTCCGCGCCACCGGGGTGCGGTCGCGCTACGTCACCGTCGCCGCCGGCCTGATCCTGGTGCTGCTCGGCCTGTTCGCCCCGCTCGGCCGACTGGCGTCGCTGCTGCCCACCGCCGTGGTGGCGGGGACCGCGGTCATCGTCTTCGCCATCATCGGGGTGATGGGCATCAACATCCTGCGCCGGGTCGACCTCAACGAGCACGGCAACATGTTCACCCTGGCCTCCGCGCTGGCCATGGGCCTGTTGCCCATCCTGGTGCCCGGCTTCTACAGCACCTTCCCCGAGCACCTGCAGATCATCCTCGGCAATGGCCTGGCGATGGGCACCCTGACCGCGGTGATCGTCAACCTCCTGTTCCATCACCTCGGCCGCCGTGCGGATGCCCCCGCGCCCCGGGGCGCCGAGCTCCCCAGCCAAGAGATCAAGGGAAAGTAATCGTATGACGCCTTCATCACGGACCCGCGCCGGCACGACGCCGGCCCTCACCCCGGCGGCCTTCGCCGACGAGACGCTCCTGCTGCTGCCCGAGGAGGTGCTGCTGGAGGGAGGCTGCGCCCGCGACCAGGCGGTGCTGGTGGCGGGCGGCCGCTTCGCCGAGGTCGGCGACCGCCGGGAGCTGCTCGCCCGTCATCCGCGGCTCACCCCCCTCGAGCTCCCCGGCAAGCTGCTGATGCCGGGGTTCATCGACGCCCATCACCACCTGACCCAGTCGCTCGGCAAGTCGCTGGTGTTCGGCGAGCCCTCGGAGATCTTCAAGCGCATCTGGGTGCCGCTGGAGGGCAGCCTGGACGAGCGGCTGCTGCGTCTCTCGACCAAGCTCGCCGCCCTGGAGGCCTTGCGCGGCGGCTTCACCACCGCCGTGGACGCCGGCACCCGGGCCTCGGCGGAGCTCGCCGGCATCGCCGGTGCCGCCGAGGAGACCGGCCTGCGCTGCGTGCTGGGCTTCATCTGCAACGACCTGGGCGGCGACCGCCCGGACGGCGGGACGATCCGCCGCGCCGCCGAGCGCCACCTGGCGGACTGGGCGGGCCATTCGCTGGTCCATCCGTCGCTGGCGGTGTCGATCCCCGAGGTGGCCAGCGATGCCATGCTGCGCGACGCCGCGGCGCTCTGCGCCGAGGGCGGGGCCATCTTCCAGACCCACGTCAACGAGCACCTGCAGGCCGTCGAGCGCTCCCTGGTGGCCCGGGGACAGCGACCGCTGGAGCACCTGCATGCCACCGGCGCCCTGGGCCCGCAGACCCTGGTCGCCCACGCCACCCTGGTGACGCCCTGGGAGCTCAACCTGCTGCGCGATACCGGCACCGCGGTGGCCTTCAACCCGGTGGCCAGCGCCTGGAAGGGCAACGCCGTGGCGCCGGCCTTGCAGATGGCGGCCCAGGGCATCCGCTTCGGGCTGGGCACCGACGGCACACGCAGCGACGCCTTCCGGCTGCTCGATGCCGCCGAGACCAGCCAGCGCCTGGCCTTCGGGCTGGCCAGCGGCGATTCCTCCTGCGGCGGCGGCTGGCTGTGGCTCGACCACGCCACCCGCGCCGGCGCCGATGCCGCGGGGCTTTCGGGCGTGACCGGGGCGATCGCCCCGGGGCTCGCCGCCGACTTCCTGCTGGTGGATCTCGAGGTGCCGGAGATGACGCCGTCCTGGGATCGCCCCTGGGAGCTGGTGCGCTACGCCAATCGCGACCAGATCGACGCCGTCTTCACCAACGGCCGGCTGCGCCTGTGGCAGGGCTGGCCGGCGGACTGGGACGCCCGGGCGCTGCTGCGCGAGGTGCGGGAAGCGGCCGGCGCCGCGGTGGAGCGCGCACCGATCCAGCGGGTCCATCCGACCTCCACGGCGCATCGCGCCCGCCTCGTCGAATCACGACGGGCCGCGGCGGGGCGGGCGCCCCATGGGTGAGCTCGTCGTCTTCACCACCCTGGCCGTGTCCACGGCCGTCGCCGCCTTCATGCAGGGGGCAATCGGCATCGGCTTCGCGCTGATCGTCGCCCCGGTGATGGGCTTCCTGCGTCCCGACCTGCTGCCGGTCGCCCTGCTGGTGCTGATGCTGCCGCTCAACCTCTACGTGGCGCTGCGCGAGCGTGAGGCCATCGATTGGCGGGGCACGGCCTGGATCGGGGTGGGTCGCCTGCCGGGGACCTTCCTGGGACTGGGGATCCTGCTGATCATGAGCACCAACGGCCTCAACCAGCTGATCGGCGCCTCCACGGTGATCGCCGTGCTCGCCGCGCTGTTCGCCCCGGTCTTCCGTCCCCGCGCCGGGGCCTGTGCCTCGGTGGGGCTGGTCACCGGGGTGACCGAGACCGCCACCGGTGTCGGTGGCCCGCCGCTGGCGCTGCTCTACCAGCACCGTCCGGGGCCGGAGCTGCGTTCGACCATCGCCTGCTGTTTCCTGGTGGGGGAGCTGGTCTCCCTGGCGATCCTGGCGGCGGCGGGCAAGGTCCAGCCGGACCAGCTGATGTGGTCGCTCTACCTGCTGGTGCCGCTGCTCGTGGGTAGCGTCGCCAGCCGCGCCATGCACCACCGCCTGGATGCCCGCCGACTGCGTCAGGGGGTCCTGATGTTCGCACTGGTCTCCGGCGTGGTGCTGATGATCCCGCGCTAGCCGGTGCCCCAGGAGCGGAAAACGAGAGGCCCGCGGCGCTGCCGCGGGCCTCTTGCTATCGACGAATGACTGCTTAGCGCCAGCCGACGCGATCGAAGATCCTCACCGCCTGGGGGTTGTTCTCGCCCAGCTCGCTGACGTTCAGGTCGTCCGTCTTGAAGTCGCCCCAGGAGGCCAGGACCTCGTCGAGCTCCACCCCGTCGACGACCGGGAACTCGTGGTTGCCGGCGGCGAAGATCGCCTGGGCCTGGTCGGAGGCCAGGAACTCCAGGAAGCGCACGGCGTTCTCCGGATGCGGGGCGCCCTGGACCATGCCGGCGCCGCCGATGTTGACGTGGGCACCGCGGTCGTCCTGGTTCGGGAACAGGATCTGGACCTTCTCGGCGGCCTCGCGGTCGCCCGCGTTGTCGGAGGTCAGCAGGCGCACGTAGTAGTAGTGGTTGGCCACGGCCAGGTCGCACTCGCCGCTGGCCACGCCGAGGATCTGGTCGGTGTCGCCGCCCTCGGGCTGGCGCGCGAAGTTGTCGACCACGCCCTGGGCCCACTGCTCGGCGCCTTCCTCGCCGTGATGGGCGATCATCGAGGCCAGCAGGGACTGGTTGTAGATGTTGTTCGAGGAGCGGATGCAGACCTCGCCCTCGAAGCGCGGGTCGGCGAGATCCTCGTAGCTGGCGATCTCGTCGGCGCCGATCGCCTCGGGATTGTAGAAGATGGCCCGCACGCGCTGGCTAAAGCCGAACCACTTGCCCTCGGGGTGGCGCATGGCCTCGGGCAGGCGCTCGGCCAGCACCTCGGACTCGACCTCGGCGAAGATGCCCTCCTGCTCGGCGCGCCACAGGCGGCCGGCATCCACGGTCATCATCACGTCGGCCGGGCTGGCCTGCCCCTCGCGGGTGATGCGCTGGATGAGCTGGTCGGAGCCGCCCTCGAGGACGTTGACCTCGATGCCGGTCTCCTCGGTGAAGGCGTCGTAGAGCGCCTGGTCCGAGTCGTAGTGGCGTGCCGAGTAGATGTTCACCTCGTCGGCCGAGGCCTGGGTGGCGAAGGCCGCACCGGCCAGCAGGGCGGCGAGCGGCAGGGCGTGACGGCGGTGCTGGATCATCGAGAACCTCGTGGGCGGGGGGCGGAATGCAATCTAGAATGAGAATGCGTTGCATTATGTCGAGCCATTGAAGCGCCTGGCCCGGTCGGCGTCAACTGCGGCGATGGGCGGGGACTGATCTGGGTCAATATCGGGCCCCGCCCGGGGGCACTCGGGAAGGCGAGGATAAAGTGCAACGTCTTTACGAAGCTTTCGCGTTACCCTGTACGCCCATTTCTCACTCGCCGATCCGATTGTGCCTATGACCAGCCAACAGCCGTCGTTCACCGCGGGACAGGTCGCGCCGGGCCGGGCCCCGGTGCTCGCCATGCACAATATCCGCCATGCCTACGGGCATCACCTGGCCGTGGAGGATGTCGGCCTGGAGGTGCGCCAGGGCGAGGTCGTCTGTCTGCTGGGGCCGTCGGGCTGCGGCAAGACCACGCTGCTGCGCATCGTCGCCGGCCTCGAGGTCCTGCAGCGGGGCCGGGTGGATCTCAACGGCCAGGCGATCGGCCGTCCCGGCCGTGGCCATGTGCCGCCGGAGAAGCGCAACGTGGGCCTGGCCTTCCAGGACTCGGCGCTGTTTCCCCATCTCAGCGTGCTGGAGAACGTCACCTTCGGCCTGGAGTCCCTGCCGGGCCGCCAGCGCCGGCGGCGCGCCATGGAGCTGCTCGACCAGCTGGGCATGGGGCGCTATGCCGAGAGCTACCCGCATACCCTGTCGGGGGGCCAGCAGCAGCGCGTGGCCCTGGCCCGGGCGCTGGCCCCGGCGCCGCAGCTGATGCTGCTGGACGAGCCCTTCTCCAGCCTCGATGCTCGGCTGCGCGACCGCATCCGCGACGACACCCTGCACGTGTTGAAGAGGGTCGGGTCGGGGGCGCTGCTGGTGACCCATGACCCGGAAGAGGCGATGTTCATGGCCGACCGCATCGCCCTGATGCGCGATGGCCATATCGTCCAGATGGGCACCCCGCGGGAGCTCTACTGTGCGCCGGTGGACCCCTTCGTGGTCAGCTTCTTCGGCGAGGTCAACGAGCTGGAGGGCGTGGTACGCCAGGGCCGGGTGGACACGCCGGTGGGGGAGGTCATGGCCCCCGGGCTGCCGGACGGGTCGCGGGTGCGGGTGATGATCCGCCCCGAGGCGCTGCGGGTGGTGGCCCTCGACGAGCCCCCGGCCGATCACCACAGCCATGTGATCATGGCCAAGCTGCTGGGGCGTACCAGCCTGCTGCACATCTGCGCCCACGCCGGGGGCGGCCGCGAGTCCCACCTGCATGCCCGGGTGCCCGGCGTCTTCCTGCCCGACGAGGGGCAGCCGGTCACGATCCGGCTGGATCCGTCACAGGTGTTCGTCTTTCCGGCCGACCCGGGCGCGGCTGCCGGGGCGGGAGCCGCGCATGGCGAGGCTGAGCAGGATCACCGGGAGTATGCCTACGGCCACGATGGTCAGTGAGGCGGTGGAGGCCTCGGCGAGGCGCTCGTCCGCGGCCAGGTTGTGGGCCCGCACCGCCAGGGTGTCGAAGTCGAAGGGGCGCAGGATGATGGTCGCCGGCAGCTCCTTCATGACGTCGACGAAGACCAGGATACCGGCGGCCAGCAGGCTGCCGCGCATGATCGGGGTGTGCACCCGGCGCAGGGTGCCGCCGGCGGTCTGACCCAGGGTGCGGGCCGCAGCGTCCATGCTCGGCGTCACCTTGCCGAGGCTCGCCTCCAGGGCATTGAAGGACACCGCCAGGAAGCGCACCACGTAGGCGTAGATCAGGATGAAGGCCGAGCCGCTGAAGATCAGCCCGGCGATCACCCCGTAGTGCTCGCGCAGCAGGCCGTTGATGGTGTCGTCCAGCCAGGCGAAGGGAATCAGGATGCCCACCGCCACCACCGAGCCGGGCACGGCATAGCCCATGGCGGCGATGCGCGTGGCGGTGCGGGTCACCGGCCCCGGATGCAGCCGCGCCCCATAGCTGAGCACCAGCGCCAGGCCCACGGCGACCAGCGCGGCCAGCGCGGCCAGCACCAGGCTGTTGCCGGCGAACTCCAGGAACCGGGCGCCGAACAGCGAGTCCCCGCCCGTCACCGACAGATAGCCCAGCAGGCCGCTGGGAATCAAGAAGCCCACCAGCACCGGCGTCAGGCAGGCCAGGCAGGCCGCCAGCGCACGCCCGCCCGTCAGCCGGAACTCGGGGAGCTGCTGGTAGCGGCCGGTGGTGTGGAAGTAGCGCCGCTTGCCCCGGGACCAGCGCTCCAGCAGCACCAAGACGATCACGAAGGCCAGCAGGCAGGCCGCCAGCTGGGCGGCGGCGACCTGCTCGCCCATGCCGAACCAGGTGCGGTAGATGCCGGTGGTGAAGGTGTCGACGCCGAAGTACTGCACCGCGCCGAACTCGTTGAGGGTCTCCATCAGCGCCAGCGACACGCCGCCGACGATCGCCGGCCGCGCCAGCGGGATCGCCACGCTGGTGAACAGCCGCCAGGGGCCGCGCCCCAGGGTGCGGCCCACGTCGAGCACACACACCGACTGCTCCAGGAACGCCGCCCGGGCCAGCATGTAGACATAGGGGTAGAGCACCAGCGTGATCAGGGTCGCGGCGCCGCCCAGGGAGCGCACGTCGGGGAAGACGTAGTCGCCACGCCCCCAGTCGAAGGTCTCGCGCAGCCAGCTCTGCAGCGGGCCGGCGTACTGCAGGAAGTCGGTGTAGGCATAGGCGATCACGTAGGTGGGCACCGCCAGCGGCAGCAACAGGGCCCACTCGAACAGCTTGCGTCCGGGAAAGCGGCACATCACCACCAGCCAGGCCGTGCCGGTGCCGATCACGAAGGTGCCGATGCCCACCGCGACCACCAGGAACAGGGTGTTGGCGAGATAGCGGCCGAGGACCGTGCTGGCCAGGTGCTGCCAGACGCCGCCGGCCGGCATGATGATATGGGCGAGCACCGTGATCACCGGCAACGCCACGACCAGGGCGATGCCGAGGGTCAGCAGGCTCCAGGCATCGAGGCGCAGCGGCCACCGGCGAGCGGGCGAGGCGGGCCGACGGCTGGCGGGATGGGACAAGGATGGACTCCTTCCGGTGGCGGGCGTGCACCGGCTGAATGCGACGAGAGTGCAGGCGAGAATACTATCAGCTGGCCGGGGAGGCTGCACCGGGACACGACGCCGCCCGCCGCTGGGGCGGCGGGCGGCGTCGTGTCGTGACTCGGCTCAGTAGCCGACCAGCAGTGCGGGCAGGCCGGTGATCAGGGTCGGGAAGGCGGCCATCAGCAGGCAGGCCAGCACGATCAGCGCACAGAAGGGGATCACCGCCCGGTAGAGATCCAGCGTCTCCACGCCCTTGGGGGCCACGCCCTTCAGATAGAACAGCGCGTAGCCGAAGGGCGGGGTGAGGAAGGAGGTCTGCAGCACCACCGCCACCATCACCACGAACCACAGCACGTCGACGCCCATCTGCTCGACGATCGGCAGCATGATCGGGAAGCTGAGCAGTACGATGCCGGTCCAGTCCAGGAACATGCCCAGGATGAACACCAGGAACAGCATCAGCAGCAGCGCCCCGGTGGTGCCGCCGGGCATGGCCATGACGACCTCGTGGATGACCTCCATGCCGCCGCCGATCGAGAAGACGCCGGTGAAGGCGGTGGCGCCCACCAGCACCAGCATCACCATGGTGGTGGTCTTGCTGGCCTCGATCAGGGTCCGGTAGCAGGTGGCGGCCCGGCGGTCGCCGAAGATCAGGAACAGCACGAAGGCGATGGTCACGCCGATGGCCGAGGCCTCGGTGGCGGTGGCGATGCCGGTGAACAACGAGCCCAGTACGCCCAGGATCAGCGCCATCGGCGGCAGCACGTACTTGCCGAGCATGATCAGCAGCTCGCCGGTGGAGACCTCGGCGCGCTCCTCGGCGGGGACCGGCGGGCCGTAGCCGGGCTTCAGGTGGCAGATCACCAGCACGTAGAGGGCGTACATCACGCCGAGCATCAGCCCGGGCACCAGGGCGCCGGCGAACAGCGCGCCGACCGACACCGGCGAGTAGCTGGCCATCAGGATCAGCATGATGCTGGGCGGGATCAGGATGCCCAGGCAGCCGCTGGCCATGATCACCCCGGTGCTGAGCTCCTTGTTGTAGGAGTACTTGAGCATCGGCACCAGGGCGATCATGCCCATCACCGCGATGGAGGCGCCGACGATGCCGGTGGTGGCGGCGAGCAGCACCGAGACGACCACCACCGTCAGGGCCAGGCCGCCGCGCAGGTTGGCCAGCAGCAGGCGCATCGACTCGAACATCTTCTCGGTGACGCCGGAATCGTTGAGGAAGCGGGCCATGAGGATGAACAACGGAATGGCCACCAGGACATAGTTGTCCATGGAGTTGCCGTAGATGTTGTTGATCAGGATGCCCAACGTATGGGCGCCGGGCCCGAGCCAGGCGCCGAGCACCGCGACGCCGCCGAGCACGAAGGCCAGCGGATGACCCATGAACAGGCCGACCAGCAGGCCACCGAACATGAACAGGGTGAGCATCTCGGCGCTCATGCGGTTTCCTCCTTGCCCAGCGCCTGCACGGCGCGGATGACGACGGCGACGGCCTGCAGCAGCAGCAGCACGGCGGCGACCACGATCACCCCCTTCACCGGATAGACCGGAATGGCCATCATGCCGTAGGTGGTCTCACCGCGGCTGAAGGAACGCTCGAAGAAGGCCCAGCCCAAGGTGAGCAACATCCAGATGAAGGGGACGAAGAAGAGCAGGTAGCCGAGGAGTTCGATGGCGGCCTGCTTGCGTCGCGACAGCAGGCGCTTGAGCACATCGACTTCCACATGGGCGTGATGGCGCAGGCCGTAGGCGGCCATCAGCATGAAGTGGGCGCCGAACAGCATCTTCGTCACGTCGAAGGCCCAGTCGCTGGGGCGTCCGATGACGAAGCGCATGGCGATGTCGTAGACCACGATCAGCGTGATCACGGCGAGCAGCGGGGCGATCAGGCGTCCGAACCCCTCGTTGAGGGCGTCGATGGCCCTGGCAATGGCGTTCATGGTGGGAGCTCTCGGAATCGGGCGAATCGTTCGGGAGGGATATCGGCGAGGAGGCCGGCGGAGGGGCCGGCCCCACCAGGGGCCGGCCCGAACCGGTTACTGGTTCATGCAGGCCTCGATCTCCTCGAGGGACGGCAGGTTGTCGGTGACCCGGCTCATGTTGTAGGGCGCCGAGATGTCGCGCCAGTTGGCGTAGTGCTCCATGTAGCTGATCATGGAGTGGTAGACCTTGGCGTGCATCGGGTCCTCGCAGGCCCCCTGCACGATCACCTCGTTGGTGATCTCCTGGATCCGGGCCAGGTCCTCCCCGGAGAGCTGGTTGACCTCGGTGCCGTCCTCCAGGAACTTCACCGTGCCCTCGGTGGACTCCCGCTCGGACCAGGCCAGCGACCAGGCCATGGTGGCCTCGGCGGCGATCTTCAGTTTTTCCTGGGTCTCCTCGGAGAGGGCGTCCCAGGCATCCTGGTTGATCATCACCCCGAACACGCTGGCGGACTGGTGCCAGCCCGGCACCGACCAGTAGTCGGCCACCTCGGAGAAGCCGGCCTTGTAGTCCACGCCCGGGGTGGAGAACTCGGCGCCATCGACCACGCCTCGCTCGATGGCCTGATAGATCTCGCCGCCCGCCAGGGTGACCTGGGAGCCGCCGAGTTGCTCGAGCACCCGGCCCTGGTCGCGGCCGGAGAGGCGCAGGCGCTTGCCTTCCAGGTCGGCGAGGCTTTCGATGGGCGTGCCGCCACGGAAGCCGGACTCGTTGTTGGTGATGCCGTAGGGCAGGTAGACCATGTTGTACTCGCCGTAGACCTCCTGATAGAGCTCCCAGCCGCCCCACTCCATGATCCAGTTCAGGTAGTCGACGCCGTTGAACAGGCTGGTGGTGGTGGCCAGCGGCGAGAAGGCCGGGCTAAGGCCGGCCCAGTAACCGGGCCAGTCGCCGGCGGCCTGGATGGCGCCGCTCTGAGTGGCGTCGAACACCTCGGTGCCGGGCATCAGGGTGCCGCCGGCGCGGAAGTTGATTGTGAGCTCGTCGCCGGCCAGCTGGTTGACCAGCTCCACCCAGTGGCGGTCGATCTGGATCAGGTCGAGGTTGTCCGGCCAGGTGGTGGTCATGGTCCAGGATTCCTGGGCCTGGGCGGTGGTGGCCAGGCCGGCCAGGGCGATGCCGGCGGCCAGGCCGGTGAGGGTGAGGCGGGGCTTCTCCATTGCGATGCTCTCCCGAAGTTGTCCTGCTGGTGGCGATGACGCGGTGCAAAAGGGGCGTGGCCTCCTGACCCTGTCGATGCCGATGGGCGAGGCGGCCTCAGGAACAAGCTAGCATGGGCCCGAGGACGCGTACGACGGCCTCCGAACGTCGCACCGACGCCAGCGGGGTGGCGCCGAGAGGCGAGTCTCGCGAGCAAAACCCCTTGAAATTCATGTGTATAAAACAAGAGTATGACCGCCATGTTGCACTGCCGAAGAGTGCCGGGCCGTTGAAAGGCCGTCGTAGTCTTAGACCAAAGTTCAGCAATAAAGAGAATGCTCATGAGTGTTTGCGTGCCCGCCGCCCTGCTGACCTGCCGGTGGCGGCTGACCGAGCGGCGCTGGCGGGGGCTGGTGTGGTGCCAGGGCCAGGCCGCGGAGGGACGGCGGCGGGCCCTGGCGCTGTGGCAGGCCGAGCTCCTTGAGGCACCGCTGTGGGTCGGGCCGGCGCCGCCGGCGGAGCTCGCCGATGCCGCCTGGCTGCCCGCCGCCAAGGCGCGCACCCGGCTCGGCGGCGAGCACGACTTCATCGTCTATGATGCCGCCTCGCCCGGGGCGGGCTTCGACCCCGACGCCTTCGGGGCGCTGTCCGGCACCCTGCGCGCCGGGGGGCTGCTGGTGCTGCTCACGCCCGACGACTGGGGCCGTCGACCCGACGCCGACTATACGCGGCTCGCCGCGCATCCCTGGCGCGCCGACGCGCTATCGGCGCACTACCTGGCGCGGCTCGCCCGGCTGCTGGCCGAGTCCCCGGAGACGATCCGCTGGCCCGCCGACGGTCCGCCCGTGCTCCCCGCCTGGCCGCCGACGCCGCCCCCCCCGCCAGCGCCGGCGGATCCCGACTGCCTGACCCGTGATCAGGCCGAGGCCGTGGCGCGGCTCGTGCGACTGCGTCGTCGGCGTCCGCTGGTGCTCACCGCCGACCGGGGGCGCGGCAAGACCGCCGCCCTGGGCATCGCCTGTGCCCGGTTGCTGGCGCGGGGCGAGTCGGACCTGGTGGTCACGGCGCCACGTCCCGCCGCGGTGGCGGGACTCTTCGAGCGGCTGGTCGCGCTCTGCCCGGAGGGGCGCCGTCTGGGTAACCGCTTCGAGGTCGAGGGAGGGCGCCTGACCTTCCTGGCCCCCGACGAACTCAGCGCCCGGGTCGAGCGCGGCGAGGCCGGGGGCGCCGGGACTCGGCTGCTGGTCGACGAGGCCGCGGCGATTCCCGCCGGCCTGCTCGGCCAGTGGCTCGCGGCCTTTCCGCGGATCGCCTTCGCCACCACGGTGCATGGCTACGAGGGGGCGGGGCGCGGCTTCGCGCTGCGCTTCCGCGAGCGACTGGAGCGGCTGACGCCGGAATGGCGCGAGTGTCGGCTGAGCATGCCGATCCGCTGGGCCGAGCAGGACCCCCTGGAGGCGCTGACCGCACGGCTGTTGATGCTGGATGCCGACCCCGTGGCCCCCGGCGCCGGGCCGCTGCGCTGGCAGGTGGCCGACCGCGCCGCCCTGGCCCGTGACGAGTCGCGCCTGCGGGCCCTGTTCGGCCTGCTGGTGCAGGCCCACTACCGCACTACCCCGAGCGACCTGCGGCGCCTGCTGGATGCCCCGGGGGGCCGCATCGCCACCCTCGAGGACGACCGGGGCCCCCGGGCGGTGGTGATGACCGGCGACGAGGGCGGCTTCGAGGTGGAGCTCGCCGAGCGGGTGGCCCGGGGCGAGCGTCGCCCCCGGGGCCACCTGCTGGCTCAGTCGCTCGCCGCCCATGCCGGCGAGCGGGCGGCCCTGACCGCTCGCCTGCGCCGGGTGCTGCGCATCGCCGTGCATCCGGCGGCCCGCCGCCAGGGGCTGGGGGACCGGCTGCTCGAGGCCGAACGACAACGGGCCCGGGCAGAGGGCATCGACCTGCTCGGGGCGAGCTTCGGCGCGGAGCCGGGACTGCTGGCCTTCTGGCAGGCCCAGGGCTTCCGGGCCGTGCGCCTGGGCCTGACCCGGGAGGCCGCCACCGGCGAACATGCCCTGATGGTGGTCCGGGCCACCAGCGAGGACGGCGAGGACCTGGCCCGGCGCCTGGTGCGGCGTTTCCAGCGACAGCTGCCGGCCCTGCTGGCCTTCGAGCTGGCCGACCTCGACCCGGGCGTGGTCCTCGCGCTGCTGGCCGAGGGGGACGCCGAGCCGCTGTCCGACGAGGACCGCGCCGACCTAGACGACGTGGCCCATGGACACCGCGAGCCGGCCCTGGCGCGCCCGGCCCTGCAGGCCCTGATCCGCCTGGCGGCGACGGGCGCGGGCGGCGACCCCGAGCTTGGCCTGCTGGCGGCCTGGGCCTTCCAGGGCCGCGACGAGACCTGGCTCGCGAACCGGCTGGGCCTGACCGGCTCGCGCCAGGTCGCGGCCTGGCGGCGCCGCACCGTGGCCGCCTGGCTGAGCTCGCCGAGGCTTTCCAGCGGCGAGGCCGGCCGGTAGAGTTTTCGGGTCAACCCCGATACAGAAGCGCCATGAACGCACATCTCGAGCAGCTCTCGCCGCGCCCGCTGTGGCGGCATTTCCGCACCCTGTGCAACACGCCGCGGCCCTCCGGCCACGAGGCCGCGCTGGTGGCCAAGCTGCAGGCCTGGGCCGACGCCCGCGGCCTGGCCCACGACCGCGACGCGGCGGGCAACCTGCGCCTCCGCAAGCCGGCGACGCCCGGCCGCGAGGCCGCCCCCGGCCTGGTCCTGCAGGGCCACCTGGACATGGTGGCCCAGGTCAACGCCGACCACCCCCATGACTTCACCCGGGACCCCCTCGACACCTACGTCGAGGACGGCTGGCTGCACGCGCGCCATACCACCCTGGGCGCCGACAACGGCCTCGGCGTGGCGGCGACCCTGGCGGTGCTCGAGGCCGAGGACCTGGTCCACGGGCCCCTGGAGGCGCTGTTCACCCTGGAGGAGGAGTCCTCCATGGGCGGCGCCCTGAACCTCGCCGAGGGCTGGCTCGAGGGCCGGCTGCTGCTCAACCTCGACTCGGAGGACCGCGGCCAGGTGTATATCGGCTGTGCCGGCGGCGCCGACGTGGTGGTCGACGCCCAGCTGCCCACCGCCGCGCTGGCCGAGGACGAGGACGCCCTGGTGCTGGCGCTGACCGGGCTGGTCGGCGGCCATTCCGGCATCGACATCCACAGGGGACGCGGCAACGCCAACCGCCTGCTGGTGCGGGTGCTGCGTGCCCTGGAGGCCTGCGACGCGCGGCTGGTGGACTATCATGGCGGCACCCTGCGCAATGCCCTGCCGCGGGAGGCCTTCGCCACCCTGGCCCTGCCGGCGGTGGAGGTCGAGGCCGCCCGCGAGCGGCTGATGGCCCTGGAGATCGAGCTGCGCGACGAGCTGGCCGGGACCGACGAGGGCCTGCAGCTGGCGTTGACGCCCGCCCAGGCACGACCCGCCGAGGCGCTGACCCGGGATGCCAGCCGCCTGCTGGTTGCGGCCCTGCATGCCGCGCCCTGCGGGGTCGAGCGCATGAGCGTCGATGTGCCCGGGGTGGTCGAGACCTCCAACAACCTGGGGGTGGTCAGCCTGACGGAGGGGCGCTTCCACCTCTGCGCGCTGGTGCGCTCGCTGCGCGACAGCGCCACCGCCGACATCGCCGACCGCTTCCGGGCGCTGTTCGAGCTGATCGGGGCGCGGACCCGGGTCGAGAACGCCTATCCGGGCTGGACCCCGGACCCGCAGAGTCCCTTGCTGGCGTGCTTCTGCGAGCTGCACCGGGCCCGGCTGGGCGTCGATCCGGAGATCAAGGTGATCCATGCCGGCCTCGAGTGCGGGATCCTCGGCGCCAAGTATCCCGACATGGAGATGATCTCCTTCGGCCCGCTGATCCGAGGTGCCCACTCCCCGGACGAACGGGTCGAGATCGCCTCGGTGGAGGAGTTCTGGGGCCTGCTGTGCAGCCTGGTCGAGGACCTGGCGCGCCCGGCGCCCTGAGGCGGACGGGCGCGCGCCCTCAGTGATTCACCCGGATGCGCAGCAGCGGGTAGCCGTCCACGGTGACCAGGGGGATGACGCTGTGGTGGCGGTGGTCGCCATGACGATGCCGATCGTGCCGGTGGCGATGGTGGCGGGGCGTCACGTAGTAGATGTGGCGCTCCACCCGGTGCGTGCGGTGCCCGTGGCGCAACGGGGCCCGGTGATGGTGCTGGTGGTGGAAACCCTGGCTGAAGTGAGCCGGAGCGTGGAAGTCGCTGCCGAAGCGGCCGGAAGGATGGTGGCCGCGATCGGCCATGGCCGGCAGGCTGAGGGCCAGGATCAGGGCCGCCAGGCAGGCGGCCAGCAGCTGTCGGTTCATGGGGGTACCTCGGAAGTCCTGACGAGCGTTCGACGCCTTCACTCCTTCGTTCCCTGTCATCCAGTATAGTGATGCCCCGCGCCGGGACGTTCACGCTTTTCTGATATGACAGGGGATTCCAGATGTCTTCACAATTCGCCGACACACCGCGGAGATGACCATGCTCGACTGGCAGGAAGGGGGGCGGCAGGGCTGGCCATGGCTGGTCGGCCTGGGGGCCCTGGCCCTGCTGGCCGTCGGTTGGGGGATCGCCCAGCGACGGCGGCTGGCGGCGGCGGGGACTCGCCTGGCCGAGCGCGAGGCCGCCGCGGTGCGCCTCGAGCAGGAGCTGACCCAGAGCGACGCCCAGCTGGATGGCTGCCGGGAGCGCCTGGCCGCCGTGGAGGCCGAGCTCCTCCAGGCCCGCGACCGGCTGGCCGAACAGCGCGAGCGGGCGGCCCGGCTGGAGACCGAGCGTGAGCAGGCGGCGCTTCGCCACCGTGAGCAGCTGGCCCTGCTCGAGGAGGCCCGCGAGCGGCTCAAGGCGGAATTCCACCAGCTCGCCGGCCGCGTCTTCGAGGAGCGCCAGCAGGCCTACAGCGCCCAGAGTCGCGAGAGCCTCGAGGCGCTGCTCAAGCCGTTTCGCGAGCAGGTCGAGCAGTTTCGCCAGCGGGTGGAGCACCTCCACGGTCAGGAACAGCGCGAGCGGGGCTCACTGAAGGCCCAGCTCGACCAGCTGGCCGGCCTCAATGCGCGCCTCGGCGACGAGGCGGCGGGCCTGGCCCGGGCGCTGAAGGGTGACCAGAAGGCCCAGGGCAACTGGGGCGAGCTGATCCTGGAGACGGTGCTCGAGCGCAGTGGCCTGCGCCGCGACATCGAGTATCGGCGCGAGGTATCGCTGACCGGCGAGCAGGGGCGTCAGCGTCCGGATGCGATCATCTACCTGCCCGAGGAGCGTCACCTGATCGTCGATGCCAAGGTGTCGCTCAGCGCCTGGACCCGCGTGGTCAACGCCGAGGAGGATGCCGAGCGCGAGACGGCGATGCAGGCCCACCTGCAGTCGCTGCGCAGTCACGTCCAGGGACTCTCCACCAAGGACTACCCCGGCCTGCCGGGCCTGCGCGCGCCGGACTTCGTGTTTCTCTTCGTGCCGGTGGAGCCGGCCTTCGCCGCCGCCTTCGAGCGGGACCCGACGCTCTTCCAGGAGGCCTTCGACCGCCAGGTGGTGATGGTCACCCCGACCACCCTGCTGGCGAGCCTGCGCACGGTGGCCGGCCTGTGGAGCCTCGAGCGCCAGAACGAGAACGCCCGCCTGATCGGCGCGCGGGCCGAACGGTTGCTGACCAAGTTCAGCGGCTTCGTCGAGAGCCTCGAGGAGGTCGGCCGCCATCTGGAGCGCGCCGGCGACAGCCATCGCCGGGCCATGAACCGGCTCGCCGAGGGGCAGGGCAGCCTGGTGGCCCAGGCCACGGCCCTCGAGCGCCTGGGGGTGCGCATGAAGAAGCCGCTGCCCGCCGAGCTGGTGCGCGCCGCCGAGGGCGAGCGGCGAGACACTGACGAGGCCGACGAGCGGCCATGAAAGACGCCGCCCGCGGGCGGCGTCGACACACGGGCTCGGGCCTCAGCCCAGGTAGGCACCCAGCATCCAGACGGTCTTTTCCTGCTCGCGGATGTAGTCGCCGACCTGGGCGGCGGTGCCCTCGTCGTCGGCATCCGAGGCCAGCGAGAGGATCTCGCGCTGCAGATCGATCAGCGCCTGGTAACCCTGCAGGACGCCGCGCACGCAGGCCTCGCCATCGTGGACCTCCTTGTCTTCCTGGATGCTGGCGATGCGCACGTAATCGCTGTAGGCGTGCACCGGCTGGTGGCCCAGGGTCAGGACGCGCTCGGCCACCTCGTCGACCTTCATCAGCAGGTCGGTGTAGAACTCCTCGAACTTGGTGTGCAGCTGGAAGAAGTCATGGCCCTTCACGTTCCAGTGATAGCCGCGCACGTTCATGTAGAAGATCTGGTAGTTGGCCAGCAGGACGTTGAGCCGCTCGGCAAGCTGGCTGGCGCTGGACTCGTGCAGGCCGATGCTGTTGGTGTCGCTCATGCGAATGCCTCCTTGATCGCGTGTGATGCCAGTCTAGGCAGCGGGGTGGCGCTGGGGTAAGCGAATTCCGTGCATCGCCATCATAGGCGAACTCCATGACATGCGGACGACGGCCTGATGCTGCAAGGGCCTGGCCGGGCTAGACTCACGAGAGGCCATGGGGGAGTAGGGCGATGCGGCGAGCGTGGTGGGTATGCCTGTTGGTGGGCCTGGCCGGCTGTCAGGGCGTGCCCTCGAGCCTGCCGGTGGCCGAGCCGCCACCCGACGCGGCCTGCCAGTGGCCCGTCGATGCCGACACCCCGCCGACGACCCTGCCGCGGGTCGTCGCGGCCCTGGAGGACCAGGACTTCCTGGTGCGCCACACCGCGGTCGACCTGGGGCTGGTCAGCGCCGAGCGGGCCAAGCGGACCATCTACCACAACGCCGTCGACCCCGGCCCCCGGCTGGGCGGCTTCGTGGTGGGCGGCAGCGGGGGACGCGTCGCCTCCGGCGTGGTGCTGGGCATGGGGGTGGGCTATGCCTCGGTCGACGAGGAGGCCACCGAGGTCGAGCGCGTCTCGGCGGTGGTGGGGCCGGAGCGGGTCCAGGTGACCCGGGACTACCGGCTGTTCGACTGGCGCGGCGCGATGCGGGAGTCGCGCACCGCCAGCGACGCGGCCTTCTGTCGCCGGCTGCGCCTGGCGATCCGGCGCCAGCCAGCGGAGGCGGCACCATGAGGGCTCGGCTGATGGCGATGGGGCTGGTGCTGTGGCTGGCGGGCTGTGCGACCACGCCGCCCCCGGCGACCCCGGCGGTGCGGGAGCTGTCGGTGACGCCCAGGGCGGTCCTGGTGGAGAGCCTGGACCTGCTGATGGCGCGGGGCTACGTGATTCGCCATGCCGATGCCGAGCTGGGGCGGCTGGAGGCGGTGATCGCCCGCTGGCCGGGCTACCGGGTGAAGCTGGAGGTGCAGGGCAGCGGCACGGCGAGCCGGATCGCCATGACGGCCTATCGGGGCAACCGCCCCCTGCCGCCGTCGCTCGTCGAGCCGCTGCTCACCGAGCTGAACTCCCGCCTCGAGATGGCCCGCTGAGCGCCCTCAGGCCTCCCGGGACCAGTCGATCCCCTCGATCTGGGCGAGCAGGCGATCGCGCATGGCAGCCAGGGCGTCCAGGTCGTAGGCCTCGGCCTCGCCATGGCCCCAGACCGGGCCCGGCCAGGCGGCATCGTCTCGACGGCGCAGGATCACGTGCAGGTGCAATTGGGGCACCAGGTTGCCCAGGGTGGCGATATTGAGCTTGTCGCCGCCGAACCCTTCCTTGAGGGCCCGCCCGACCAGGGTGGCCTCGCGCCACAGCTGACGCTGCTCGGCCTCGTCGAGCTCGAAGACCTCGCTGACGGCGGAGCGACGCGGTACCAGCAGCAGCCAGGGAAAGCGGGCGTCGTTCATCAGCCGCAGCTGGCAGAGCGGCAGCTCGGTGACGGGGTAGCTGTCTTCCACCAGACGGGCATCCGGCTCGAAATTCGACATGGCGCTCTCCTTCGATTCGCTGGCTGATCCTGCCGCTATCATGGCACAGCGGGCGACGACCCGGGAGCGAATCGCTATGCTGGGCGGCCGTCCCGTGTCATGCAGCAAAGGATTCCGCCATGATCCTTCTCGAGGCCCTGGCCCTGCTCGGTATCGGCACCCTGGCCGGTTTCATCAATGTCCTCTCGGCGGGCGGCTCGATGCTGACCCTGCCGATGCTGATGTTCCTGGGGCTGCCGCCCCAGGCCGCCAACGGCACCAACCGGGTCTCCATCGCCCTGCAGAGCGTTTCGGCGGTGGTCAGCTTCCTGCGCGCCGGCGCCCGCCATATCGGCCTGAGCCTGCGCCTTGCGGTGCCGGCGGTGCTCGGTTCCCTGCTCGGCGCCTGGCTGGCCCTGCGGGTCAGCGATGCGCTGTTCGAGGCGATCCTGATCGGCGTGATGGCCGTGGCCGCGATACTGATGCTGTTGCCCCAGCCGCGCCTGGAGACCCGCCCGCTGACCCCCGAGCGACTGACGCCGGCGGTCTACCTGGCGATGTTCGTCATCGGAGTCTACGGCGGCTTCATCCAGGTCGGGGTGGGCATCCTGTTCATCGTGGTGCTCTACCGCCTGCTGCGCATCGACCTGGCCCAGGTGAACGTCTTCAAGGTGCTGATCGTGCTGGTCTATACCCTGCCGGCCCTGGGCATGTTCCTGTACCAGGACCGGGTCCGCTGGGGCTACGGGCTGGTCCTGGCCGCCGGCAGCATGCTCGGGGCCTGGCTGGCGGTGCAGGTCAACATGAGCCCGCGCGGCGCCCTGTGGGTGAAATGGCTGACTCTCGTCGTGATCGTCGCCATCATCCTGCGGCTGCTGCTCGCCTGAGGCGGTTCTCGCCGGCAGGTGGCGATGCCTGCTAGATTGAATAAGCGATAGCTGGTTGCTTGATCATCGACTCGAGGAGGTCGCCATGAAACGCACGCTGTCACTGGTACTGGTCACCCTGTTCACCCTGTCGCTGCTCGCCGGCTGCAACACGATGCGTGGCATGGGGCAGGACATCGAGGAGGGCGGTGAGGCCATCCAGGAGGAATCCTACTGAAACGCTAGGGCGTGTCGTGCTCGAACTGGGTGCGGCGCTGCTGCTCCTCGGCCTGCTTGCGTAGCTTCTTGCGCAGGGCCGCCTTCTCGAAGCGCAGCTTCTGGACGCGGGTCTCCAGCCTGAGCGGGGGGACCCGCGCCGGCTTGCCGTCACCGTCCACGGCCACCATGGTCAGGTAGCAGCTGTTGGTGTGGCGGATCAGCTTGTTCTGGATGTCCTCGGCCACCACCTTGATGCCGATCTCCATGGAGGAGCGGCCCACGTGGTTCACGCAGGCCAGGAAGGTGACCAGTTCGCCGACGTGGATGGGTTGCTTGAACAGCACCTGATCTACCGAGAGGGTCACCACGTAGTGGCCGGCATAGCGGCTGGCGCAGGCGTAGGCCACCTCGTCGAGCTTCTTGAGGATGGCGCCGCCATGTACCTTGCCGCTGAAGTTGGCCATGTCGGGGGTCATCAGCACGGTCATGGTGAGCTCGTGCTGGCCGGGAGGGGCTTGTTCGTCCATCGAGGGAAGATCCTTGGGGTATGGTTCCCCCAGCATAACGCCTTGGCCCCACCGAGGGCACAAGGCGTTCTCTCCCATGGGCGCCGGGGTCAGAGCCAGCTCAGGCCGGCGGCGATGATCAGGCCGGTGAGCAGCAGCTGGACCAGGCAGAAGCCCATGATGTCCTTGGCCTTGAGCCCGGCGATGCCGAGCACCGGCAGGGCCCAGAACGGCTGCAGCAGATTGGTCCAGGCATCGCCCCAGGCCACGGCCATGGCGACCCTGGGGATGTCCACGCCCAGGGCCTCGGCGGCCGGCAGCATCACCGGTGCCTGCACGGCCCACTGGCCGCCCCCGGAGGGCACGAAGATATTGACGATGCCGGCACTGAGGAAGGTCCAGAACGGCAGGGTGGCCTCGGTGGCCAGCGAGATCAGCGCCTCCGAGAGCGTCTCGGCCAGGCCGGACTGGACCATGATCGCCATGATGCCGGCATAGAAGGGGAACTGGATGACGATGCCGGCGCCGCCCTTGATGGCCTCGTGGAGGCTCTCGAGCAGGCTGCGGGGAGTGCGGTGCAGCACGATGGCCAGGAACAGGAAGAGGAAGTTGACCACGTTGAGGTTGAGCCCCCCGCCCTGCAGCACGAAGTGGTCGAGCAGGAACAGCAGCCCCGGGATGCCCACCAGCCAGGCCAGGGTCATGCTGTTCTCCAGGCGCTCGGCGGGGCGGGTGATGCGTACGCGGCGCGCCTCGCCGTCGTCGAGCAGGCGGGGGTCGACGAAGACGCTGTCCTTCTCGTCGGGCAGCATCAGGCGGTTGAACAACGGCATCGCCACGAACAATGCCAGCACGATGACCAGGTTGAACAGCGAGAAGATGGTCTCGCCGGTGCCGATCACGCCGATCCGCTCGGCGGTGAAGTGGCCCTCGGTGGCGATGGTCAGCGGCACCGAGCCGGCCAGGCCGCCATGCCAGACGATGAAACCCGAGTAGGCGCTGGCCACCAGCAGGCGATAGTCCACCCGGATCTGCCGGGCCAGCTCCTTGGCGAACAGCGCCCCCACCACCAGGCCGAAGCCCCAGTTGATCCAGCTGGCGGTCAGCGATACCAGGGTCACCAGCACGATGGCGGCCCCGGGGTTGTTGGCCAGGCCGGCCAGGCGCTGCAGCAGGCGCTTGACCGGCGGCGAGCTGGCGAGCATGAAGCCGGTGACCAGCACCAGCAGCATCTGCATCGAGAACGTCAGCAGGTTCCAGAACCCGTCGCCCCAGAAGCGCAGCACCGCCAGCGGGGCCTGGCGCTCCACGGCGATGGCCGCGGCCGCGGCGATCACCGTCAGCAGCAGGACGAAGATATAGGGGTCGGGAAGGTAGCGCTCGACCATCTTGACGGCCGGTCGTGACAGCAGCTTCAGCATGGAGATGTCCCTTTTCCGTTGAGGGAGCCTGCGGATCCGCGGCCGGATCTCGGCCTGCAGGCTGGGGTGTCACGTTGCCGCGGGGGCGAAATGTTGTCAAAGGCGACGAATGTCTAGGTTTTGGCGCTCGACCAGCGTGTCCGTCGGTAGTGGCGGTAGTAGGCGACCAGCACCGTCGAGCGCACGGCGGTGAAGACGAGAAAGGCCAGCCACAGGCCGTGATTGCCCAGTCCTCGGGTGAGCCACCAGGCCGGCAGGTAGATCGCCAGGCCGACGAAGATGCTGTTGCGCATCTCGCGGATCGCCGTGGCGCCGATGAAGACCCCGTCCAGCAGGTAGCTCCACACCGCGATCAGCGGCATGGCCACCATCCAGGGCAGGTAGTGGCCGGCCGTGTCCCGCACGTCCGGCAGGCCGGTGAGCAGGGCGATCAGCCACTCGCCGCCCAGGGCGAAGGCCAGGGCGGCGCCCCCCGCGGTGGCCAGCGAGAAGCGGGCGGCCGAGCGGACCGTGGCAGCGAACTCGTCCCAGTGCCGGCGCCCCACCGAGCGACCGGTCAGGGCCTCGGCGGCGTGGGCGAAACCGTCCAGGCCATAGGAGGTCAGCATGATGAACTGCAGCAGCACGGCGTTGGCGGCCAGCACGGTGTCGCCCTGGGCCGCTCCCCGGGAGGTGAAGAAGGCCATGGCGAAGAGCAGGCCCAGGGTCCGCACGAAGAGGTTGGCGTTGACCTGGAAGAGCTCGCGATAGGCGGCTGGTCGGTACAGTCGGGCACGGCGGAAACACCCCTCGAGGTTTCTCAGCTGGCGCGACACCAGCCACAGGCCGAAGGCCAGGGCGCTGTAGTCGGCGATCACCGTGGCCCAGGCCACGCCGTCGCTGGTCATGCCGAGGCCGACCACGAACACCAGGTCGAGGAGGATATTGACGCCGTTGGTCAACACCAGCAGCCACAGCGTGACACGGGAGTTCTGTTGGCCCAGGAACCAGCCGAGGATGGCGTAGTTGGCCAGCACCGCCGGGGCCGAGAGCAGGCGGATTCGTGCATAGTCCGCGGCCAGTGCGGTGGCCTGGTCGCTGCCATCCAGTAACCAGAGGCCGAACTCGACCAGCGGGCCACCAGCCAGCACCAGCAGGCCGCCGATGGCGCCGGCCAGCAGCAGCGATTGCCCCAGCAGGTGGCGGATGGCCTCGTCATCCTCGCGGCCGACCGCCTGGGAGGTGAGACCGGTGGTGCCCATGCGCAGGAAGCCGAAGCCCCAGTAGAGGAAGCCGAACAGGGTGGCACCCAGGGTCACGGCGGCCAGGTAGCGGGAGTCCGGCAGGTGGCCGACCACGGCGGTATCGACCAGTCCCAGCAACGGGACGCTGATGTTCGAGAGGATGATCGGCCAGGCCAGGGCCCAGATGCGCTGGGTGGCCTGGGCGGTGGTGGTCGCGGGTGAGGTCACGGTGGCTCCGGTCGGCGGGCGGGGCCGGCAGCATGGCGTCCCGTTGCCCGCAACGCAACAGCCCCGCGATGGCGGGGCCGTGGGGCATCGTGGGCCCAGGGCCCGGGTCAGAAGCGCTATCCCCGGCTGACCGAGATCAGGTCGACCTGACGCCATCTCGCCGTCGCTGGTCAGGTGGAGGGCCTACCCGATGAGCGGTTGACCACGGCGTCGGCATGGCCATGAGACGCGCGGTCAGTGGCGGCATCATGCGTTATCCGGGATCGGTGAGGGGCGCTCCGAAGGTTGGGGGAACCCGGTAAAGCCAACTACCCTGATGTAAGGTTCTGTGAACGCGTGTCGCCGTCGCCCGATGCCGGGAGCGGGGCCCGGGAATCCGTGACGCGACGGTGAGGCATGATTCGGGTCGTAGGGTGGCCGACTACCAATAGGGGGCGGGGATGATGAAGGCATTGGGCAAGTACGCGATGGGTGTCATGCTGACCATGGTCATGGTGGTGGGGAGTCAGTCGGCCATGGCCGAGGATGACTACGCCAATGACACCGCACGGCCGAGTGGGGGGGCGATGGTGGCGGATGCGCTGCTGGCCCGGCCGCTGCTGGCCGTGGCCACGGTCGGGGGAGCGGCGGTCTTTCTGGTGTCGCTGCCGTTCAGTGCCCTGGGAGGCAACGTCGATGCCGCCGCCGAGACCCTGATCAAGACGCCCGCCGAGGCGACCTTCCGGCGCTGCCTGGGCTGCGAGATGAGCCATCGCGCCGGCGATAGTCCCGGGTATTGAAGCCGCTCCGCCCTGCTTGCTGCTCGAGCGTTGTCTGCTGGCAACGAGACGAGGAAGCGGCCGCGTTCAGCTCACGAAGGGTTGAGCGCGGCTCGTGGTGAACAAGTCACCGAGTCGTTCTTGAGTCAAAACAGGTAACTCAAGCTCAAGGAGAACATGTCGATCTGGAAGCTCTCATCGCCATCGGCGAGTGAGTATCGGGCGTATTCACTGCGAATGGCCGAACGGCCAAGGTTGTATTCGGCACCTAGCCCGAAGAAGGGATCTGTTCCCTCTGCCTTGAATTCGAGCTCCATGAACTGTTCGTCATCCATTCTGGCGACATCGAGGGTCGTGCTTTCCCAGGCAATGATTCCGGCCTTGGTGTAAAAGCTAAGGCCTCGAGTCACCGGCATCTTCCCGACCAATGCCAGTCCAGCCCCTTCGATGCCGGTTTCTATATCTTCTTGCAGAGTGCTGCCCTGCACGGGAAGGGAGATCTCGGAGGTGTAGTCGCCAAAGTCGGTGTAACTCAGCTCGAGCCCGACATTGGGGGTGAAGTTGTAGCCGAAATGGATTTGATAGCCACTGGTGGTTTCATCATTGCTGAAGCCGTGGTTGCTGAGTCGTTCGAAGGTGTTGTTGTTTAGTTCGGCACTGCCGGCACTGGCGCCGAAATAGATTCCCGTATGGCGAGAGGAATAATCCTGGGCCATCGCGAGATTGCATGATAGTAAGATCAAAGTGCTCAAGGGGATGACGCCTTTCATGATTCCTCCCTGCCGATTTCCTTATGGCATTTTTCTGAAGTTGGAAAACCGCGGGGGAAGTCTCTATGTGTCTGCGCGGTTAATCTTAGTAACAAAGTGTTACGTTCCTAGCCTAGGAGGAATGACTGTACTTCTTCCAGATGGTTTTATTGGCACTAATTGGACGAAGAAAGTAGTCATTTTGATGAGATGATGGCATCTATAACTAGTGCTTAATGACTAGATAAGTGGTACTTGGGGCCGCGACTGGGAGGGGCGGGGGCGGCAACTCTGCACTGGATAGCGTCGGCAGGGCTTGAAAGCATTAGAATCAAGCCAACGAAAGCGCCCCGCTCGATGAGCGGGGCGCTGGCGTTGGGTATCGAGGCCGCGGGGTCAGGCTGCGGTGATGGTCCGGTATTTCTCCATCAGTTCGTCACGGCTCTCCTGGCGCTCCGGGTCCAGCGGGATGCAGTCCACCGGACAGACCTGCTGGCACTGGGGCTCGTCGTAGTGCCCGACGCACTCGGTGCACAGGTTGGGGTCGATGACGTAGATCTCCTCCCCCGCCGAGATGGCGCCGTTGGGGCATTCGGGTTCGCAGACGTCGCAGTTGATGCATTCGTCGGTGATCATCAGGGCCATGGGTTACCTCACGGAAGTCGCGGCCGGTCACGCCGGCCCTTGCCCTTGGAGCAGTCGATCTCGGGCGCGGGATGCCCGAGTGCCATGGTCAGGTATTGTAATGGCTCTTCAGCGCCGCGGCGACCTCGGGATGCACGTGCTTCGACACGTCGCCGCCGAGCCGGGCGATCTCGCGGACCAGGGTGGACGAGATATAGGAGTTCTCCACCTCGGGTGTCAGGAACACCGTCTCCAGCTCCGGCATCTGGGCGCGGTTCATGTTGGCCAACTGCAGCTCGTACTCGAAGTCCGACACCGCCCGCAGTCCGCGCAGCAGCACGCGGGCATGCTGCTGCTTCATGAACTGGGTCATCAGTCCCGAGAAGCCGACCACCTCGACGTTGTCCAGGCCGGCCACGACCTCCCGGGCCAGGGAGATCCGGATGTCGAGGTCGAGCACCGGCCCCTTGCCGGGGCTCGTGGCGATGGCCACGACCACCTTGTCGAAGAGTCGCGCGGCGCGCTCGATCAGGTCATAGTGGCCGTTGGTGATGGGATCGAAGGTGCCGGGATAGACGGCGATGCTCATGATTCCTCCCCGTCATCGAGACGCCCGAAGGGATTGTCGACGACCAGCGAGACCGGCCGCGCATAGCCGGGGATGTGGATGGCCGCGTCGCTGACCTCGAGCTCGGGCCCCTCCAGCACCCCCTCGCCGAAGCGGTAACGGGGATGGAAGCGGCCGAAGTCGGCGTCTCGGTGGTAGCCGGCGGCGGCCTCTCGAGTCGCCTCGCGACGCGCCTGCCAGGCCGCCACCGCGGTCTCGCCGTGGCGGGCCACCAGCAGGCGCTCGGTCACCGCGGGCGAGAGCACCACGCCGGTGGCGTTGTTGCCGCCGAAGCCCTTGGCGTTGATGAAGGCCGCGTCGGCCCGGAAACGCTGCGGGTCGCGGAAGAGGCGCAGCCGCTCGGCGTGGACGTCATCGGCCACGGCCTCCAGGGTCGGGATGCCCGGCAGCAGCCCATGGGCGAAGCTGCCCAGGGCGCTGGCCAGCTGGTCGCCGGCGGCGCTGCCCTGGGAGTGGCCGACGAAGGCCTTCACCGCCACCACCGGCCAGGCCTGGATGCCGTGGGCCTGGGCGACCAGGTCGAGGACATGGGACTCGGTGACGCGATTCTTGGGGGTGCTGGTGCCATGCGCATGCACGATGGTGCGTTCGCGCAGGGCCGTGTCGCCGAGCATGTCGCGCACCAGTGAGGCCGCCTTGCCCAGGGTGATGTAGTTGCCGATGCCCGGGGCCGAGATCGAGCGCTTCCAGCCATCGGCATTGACGAAGACCTCGGGCACGCTGCCGAGCACCTCGGCGCCGACCTCCAGGGCCAGTGCATCGTCCATCAGCATCAGGAACTGGCTGGACTCGCCCATGGTGAAGCCGCAATTGCGGGCGAAGGGGCGGCAGGCGCGCTGGTAGTCGGCATCGGTGAGCAGCTCCAGGGCGTCCAGGGCCTTGAGGCTGTCGTCGTCGGCCAGGGCGCCCATGGCCCGGAAGCCCTCGACGATCTCCGGGGTGATCGGCGCGTCGGCGGTGCCGACCATCACCAGGCGGCGCCGCCCGGCGCGGATATCGTCCACGCCCAGGCGCAGGTTGTAGAGGAAGCTGGCGCAGGCACCGAGGGCCGCCCCGGTGCCGCCCACGCTGCCCAGCACGTAGGCGTTGAGGAAGTCGGCGGGCATCTGGCCATAGCCCAGCGGCATCTGCTTGGAGGTCGCCCGCTTGCCGGAGACGAAGCTCTTGAGCAGCCCACCCCAGCCCTCGTCGTCGAGCTGGCCGATGGAGTTGCCGGCATAGACCGCGACCTGGTCGGGATCGAGGCGGTCGCGCAACTCGTCCCAGTCCAGGCCGCTGTCGCCCAGGCAGTCGCTGGCCGCGAAGATCGTCATGGACAGGCCCCGGGGGTGGTGGACGCTGCGGTACAGGCGGCTGGGCTCGAAGCCCGAGGGCAGCTGGCCGGCGGCGCGCACCTGGGCGGGGCGGGTCTCGGGCAGCATCACGTCCATCTCGCCGGCCGGCACCGTCACCTCCAGGGTGCGGCGGTCGAGCTCGCGGACCTGCCAGGTGGGCGGCAGGCTCTCGGGCAGCTGGCGGCGCCGCACGTGGAAGGTCATCGGTGCCTCGAGGGCCAGGCTTGCACGACGATTGGCGGGCAGACCCTCGGCATTGAAGCGGGGATCCTCGATGCGCCGGATCAGGGTGTGGTCCAGCACCCGCTGGCGGGTCTGCTCCACGATGGCGGCGGCGTCGAGGGGCTGGCCATCGGCGTCGTGCCAGGTGTCGTCCGCCTGGGCGTGGGCCAGGCGCATCATCGCCGCCAGGCCGAGCAGGGTCTGGGCCTGGTCGTCAGCGGGCAGGGCGTCGAGCACGGTGCGGCGAAACGCCTGATGGCCCGAGGTTCGGCCGGCGGGATTCACGCCGCCCATACCCACGATCACCGGTAAATGTGACAAGCCGGGTTCCTCGTTGTGCGGTTGATGTCTGGGCTTCATTGCCGCTGTTTGGGCAAGGATCATAGCACCCGGCCCGCCACGGCGTCATGCCGGGGCATGGCGCCTCTCGGCCTGCGCGGGCCGGGTGCCGGCTGCTAGAATGGCGGACTTCGTCGTCGCCCAGCGGTTCCCGTCATGCCAGAGCGCTCGCGCATCGTCACCTCCAGCCAGTCCGGCCCCCACCAGGGCCTCTCGCGCCGCGTCGCCCGGGCGCTGACCCATCCGCTGCGCAAGCCGCTGGCCGCGCACACCCGCGAGGCCTTCGCCGCGGCCGACGCCTGGCGAGCCGAACGTGCCGGGGCGCCGCTGATCCTGGACGCCGGCTGTGGCGTCGGCCTGTCGACGCGCCACCTGGCCGAGCGGCACCCCGAGTGCGCGGTGATCGGCATCGACCGCAGTGCGGATCGGCTGTCCCGGGACCATGGCCCGCTGCCCGACAACGCCCGGCTGGTGCGGGCGGACCTGGTGGACTTCTGGCGCCTGGCGTTGGCCGACGGCTGGCACCCGGCGCGCCACTACCTGCTCTACCCCAACCCCTACCCCAAGGCCGCGCATCTCAAGATGCGCTGGCAGGGCCATCCGGTGTTTCCCGCCATCCTGGCGCTGGGCGGGCGACTCGAGCTGCGCTCCAACTGGCGCCTCTACGTCGAGGAGTTCGCCCTGGCGCTCGAGCAGGCGACCGGCCGCCGGGGGGCGGTGGAGGGCTTCGACCCCGGCGGCGACTTCCTCACCCCCTTCGAGCGCAAGTACCACCACAGTGGCCAGCCGCTGTGGCGGCTGGTGGTCGAGCTGCCCTATCGCCCCGAGCTGCTGCCCGTCGCCTGATACCGCTCAGCGACGGCGGCGATCGCGGAAGCGCTCCCCCAGGGTCTGGCGCAGCCAGCGGGCGATCGGTCCCTGGGCGGCGTCGCGCCGCGAGACCGTCTCCACCTCGATGACCGGCGGTCGGCCCAACGCCTCGCCGGACAGCTCGACGAGGTCCTCCCGGAAGGGCGGGTACTGGGCGATATGCTGGGGCACCAGGGCCCAGCCCAACCCCCGGGTGGCCAGCTCGCCCATCGAGTAGAAGCTGTTGAGGCGCCAGAACTGGGCGCTGAGCGTCGCCCCGGCGTCGCCCTCGGAGCGCGAGGCGATCAGCAACTGGCGGTGGTCGGCCAGGTCGCCGGCGGTGAGGGCGGGGAGCCCGGCCAGGGGATGGTCGCGCCCCACCACCAGGACCTGCTGCAGGTGGGCGATCCGGATGCCTTCCAGCACCGGGCCCTGGCTCTGCTGGCGCAGCAGGATGCCCAGGTCGGCGGTTCGGTCTTCCACCCAGCCGGCGATGTCGCCCTGGGCCCCGTAGAGCAGGGTGAGCTGCAGGGCCGGGTAATGCCGGGCCAGGGCCTCCAGGGTCTCGTCCACCGGCGGCATCTCCACCAGGGCCTCATCGATGGCCAGCACCAGCTGGGCCTCCTCGCCCTGGGCGATGGCCCGGGCGCGGGACTCCAGCCGCTGGCACTGGCGGATCACCGCCCGGGCCTCGTGGAGCAGGGCCTTGCCCGCCTCGGTGAGCCGGGGCAGCCGGCCGCTGCGGTCGAACAGCTGGCAGCCGAGATCGGCCTCCAGATGGGCGATGGCGGTGCTGACGGCGGACTGGGCGCGGCCCAGGTGGCGGGCGGCCGAGGAGAAGGAGCCCCGTTCGGCACAGGCGATGAGCACTTCCAACTGATCGAGGCTCCAGCGCATGGTCTTGACCTATCTGCTTTCCTGATGGAATCCAACTCGTATCCATCGTCATCATGGCGAGAATGGGAAGCCACGTCGAGGCCATTCCGGCCTCGGCGAGTGCTCGGAGAGGAGATCACCATGCGCTCCTGGAAGGAACGGCTGACCCATACCCTGCTCTTCGAGGCGGGCGGCCTGGTCATGGTGACGCCGCTGGCGAGCTGGGTCAGCGGCCATGGGCCCGGCGAGATCGGCGTCCTGGCCCTGGGGCTCGCGACCACCGCCATGTTGTGGAACCTGGTATGGAACCGGCTCTTCGATGGCTGGGTGCCGACCCGGCGGCGCAGCCTGGTCCAGCGCCTCGCCCAGGCGCTCGGCTTCGAGCTGGGGCTGCTGGTGATGACCCTGCCGGTGGTAGCCTGGTGGCTGGCCATCGGCCTGGCCGAGGCCTTCTGGCTCGACCTCGGTTTCATGCTGTTCTTCCTGGCCTATGCGCTGGTGTTCAATACGCTGTTCGATCACGTGATGCGCCGTCGACTGGCGCAGAGGGGGTGCTGATGTCCTATGTGTACCTGGCCCTGGCGATCATCGCCGAAGTGGTGGCCACCAGTTCCCTCAAGGCGTCCCAGGAGTTCACTCGCTTCTGGCCGAGCGTGGTGGTGGTGGTCGGCTACGGGCTGGCCTTCTACACGCTCACCCTGGCGCTGCGTAGCCTGCCGGTGGGCATCGCCTATGCGTTCTGGGCGGGCCTCGGCATCGTGCTGGTGACCCTGATCGGCTTCCTGGTCTACGGTGAACGCCCCGATCTGCCCGCCGTGCTGGGCCTGGCGATGATCGTTGGAGGCGTGGTCGTCATCCAGGCCTTCTCGAGCGTGTCGCCCCACTGAGACGGGGCCGGTCGAATCCCCGCCGGTGGGCGGGTAGACTGCGGCCTGGTGGCGCCCTGGCCCGGGCGCCGTCGACTCATGCCGCCTGGACGCCGCTCATGCTGTACCGCCCGCTCTCGCTCTGCCTGCTCCTGCTGTTGCCGCTGACCGCCCTCGGGCACGGCTTTACGCGCCTCTCGAGCCTCGCCGATGACGGCTTCGTGATCGGCGCCGAGGCTCGCCTGCTGGGCAACGGCGAGCCGGGGGAGACCCTGGGCAGCCTCGAGCCGCAGCGGCTGCTGTCACCGGCCTCGGTGACCAAGGTCTACCTGGCCGCGGCGGCCCTCGACCGCCTGGGTCCCCAGCACCGCTTCACCACCCGCCTGGTCAGCACCGCCGAGCCGGATGACCAGGGCGTGCTGCACGGCGACCTGGTGCTCGAGGGTGGCGGCGATCCGGCGCTGACCACCGAGGACCTGTGGCGGCTGGTGCAGCGCCTGCACCAGGCGGGGGTGCGCGAGGTAACCGGAAGCCTGGTGGTCAGCCAGTGGCGCTTCGGCCCGGTGAGCTGCATCACCACCGACCGCTGCGAGGGCGAGCGTCGGGTGGACAACGCCTACAGCGCCCTGCTGTCGTCGGCCGCGGTCAACTACGGCAACTGGTGCGTGACCGTCGCGCCGGCGCGTATCCCCGGCGACCCGGCGGAGGTCACCAGCTGCGACAGCCAGTCCCGCCTGCCTCGCATCGACAACCGCGTGGCGACCCGGCCGGACGACAGCGGCACCGAGCTCACGGCGGAGCGCCTGACCGAGGACGACGGCGACGTCATGCGGGTCGGTGGCCAGATCTCCACCAACGCCCATCCCCGTGAGGTCTATCGCACCAGCGCCGACCCCGCCGCGCAGGCCGCGGACATCCTGATGGCCATGCTCGGCCAGGCCGATATCCCGGTGCAGGGCGGCCAGGCCACCAGCACCACCCAGCCGCCGGCCTCGGCGCGGCGGCTCGCCGCGGTGGACAGCGAGCCGCTGCAGGAACTGCTGCTGCGTACCCTGAACTACTCCAACAACTTCATGGCCGACACCCTGGCCCTCGACCTGGCCGAGGTCCCCCGGCCGTCACTATCCCAGGCGGGCGATGCCCTCGAGGCCTTCGCCGGCACCATCCCCGGGCACGGCCCCGCCACCCTGGAGAGCGGCAGCGGCCTGACCCCGGAGAACCGAACCTCCGCGGCCGGCGTGAACGCCCTGCTGGAGCACATGTTCCGTCGCCCGTCGCTGTTCCCGAGCTTCGTGGCGGCCCTGCAGTCGCCCGGCAATGGCGTGATGCGCTTCATCCGGCGGGGCTCGGCGACCTTCCAGCACCACGTCATGCTCAAGACCGGCACCCTCAACCAACCGGTGACGGTGCGCGCGGTGACCGGCTACTTCCGCACCCTGTCGGGGCGCTGGGGCGTGTTCACGGTGCTGGTCAACGGCACCGGCGCGACGCCCTACCTGAGCTGGACGACGGTGCTGGACCGCCTGTCACGGGACCTGGACGCGATGATCCAGGCGCATTGAGTCGCCCTCCTGACCCGGTCGCCGGGGCTCAGGCGTCGACGGCGCGCCGGCCGGCCGGCTCTGCTACCATCGCCGCTTACGCCAAGGACTGATCGATGGACGCTCGCAGATGAAACCCGGACACACCGGCTGGCGCCACCTGGTGCACTCCACCCGCTACTCCCTCAAGGGCCTCAAGGCCGCCTTTCTCCACGAGGCGGCCTTTCGCCAGGAGCTGGGCATCTGCGTGATCCTGCTGCCGCTGGCCACCTGGATCGGGCGGGAACCGGTGGAGTGGATCCTGCTGGTCGGCAGCTGCCTGCTGGTGCTGATCGTCGAGCTGCTCAACAGCGCCATCGAGAGCGTGGTGGATCGCATCGGCCCCGACCGCCACGAGCTCTCTGGCCGGGCCAAGGACATCAGCTCGGCGGCGGTGATGCTGTCGCTGGTTATCGCCGGGCTCACCTGGGGTCTGCTGGCCTGGCAGCGCTTCCTGGTGTGAGGCCAGGGCAATTGCAGCTGAACATGACGAGGGGCTGATCCGTCGATACCAACTGCGATAGCCTTGGGTGTGAGGCCGGGTCGCTAGTGCCGAGCGCCCCGGCTTGGGTATGCTGAAGGCATTCATCAACCGGATGCGAGACGCCCATGGCCCTGCCCGATGACTTCCTGCCGCTGGATGCCATTCCCGAGCCGCTGGTGGCACCGTTGCGACACGCCTGGGAGCGCCTCGGGGCATCCCTCGAGCAGGCCGACGACCTGGCATCGATGCAGGACCAGGAAGGCCCCGGCGAGACCTGGTCGGCGCTCTCGGCGACCCGTCGCGAGCAACTGGCGCGGGTGCTCGCCGTCTCCGACTTCGCCGGCGAGACGCTGATCCGCCACCCCGACTGGCTGGTCCACCTGGACGCCGCCGGCGAACTGGAGGCCACGCCGGCCCCGGAGGCCCTGCGCGAGACCCTCGCCGAGCGCCTGGAGGCCGCCGACGACGAGGCGGCCCTGCACGCCGCTATCCGCCGCTTTCGCCGGGCGCGCATGCTGGGCATCGTCTGGCGAGATCTGACGCGCCCGCCGGGCATCGACATGTGGGCCACGGCGACGGCCGTCACCCAACTGGCGGAGGCCTGCCTGGAGCTGGCCCTGGACTGGCTCGAGACCCATTTCGCACCCCGCTGGGGGCGCCCCGCGACCCGGGCCGACGGCAGCGAGCAGCGCCTGGTGGTGCTCGGCATGGGCAAGCTCGGGGCCGGCGAGCTGAACCTGTCCTCCGACATCGACCTGATCTTCGCCTTCCCCGAGAAGGGCGAGACCGAGGGCGGGCGCAAGGCCCTCGAGCACCAGGAGTACTTCACCAAGCTCGGCCAGAAGCTGATCACCGCCCTGGACGCCGTGACCGCCGACGGCTTCGCCTTCCGCGTCGACATGCGTCTGCGTCCGCTGGGCGACGGCGGGCCGCTGGTCGGCAGCTTCGCCTCGCTGGCCGGCTACTACCAGGACCAGGGCCGCGAGTGGGAGCGCTACGCCATGCTCAAGGCGCGGCCGGTGGCCGGCGACCTGGGCGCCGGCGCCGAGCTGCTGGCCAGCGTCCGCCCCTTCGTCTACCGCAAGTACCTCGACTTCGGCGCCATCGAGTCGCTGCGCGAGCTCAAGTCGATGATCAACCGCGAGGTACGCCGCCGCGGCATGCAAGGCAACATCAAGCTCGGTCCCGGCGGCATCCGCGAGGTGGAGTTCGTGGTCCAGGCCTTCCAGCTGATCCGCGGCGGGCGCGACACCGAGCTGCAGGTGACCTCCCTGAGGACCGCCCTGGAGCGCCTGCCGGCGCTGGGGCTGCTGCCCGAGGAGGTGGTCGACGAGCTGACCCCCGACTACGTCTTCTTGCGTGACATCGAGCATATCCTCCAGGCCCTGGAGGACCGCCAGACCCAGAGCCTGCCGGTCGAGGAGGTGGATCGCGAGCGGGTCGCCCTGGCCCTGGACACGGAGGACTGGCCCGCGGTCATGGCGCGGCTCGACGAGGTCCGCGCCCGAGTGCGGTGCCACTTCGACGCGGTGATCGCCGAGCCCGAGGAGGAGGCCGAGGAGGCGGCCGCGTCCACCGGTGCAGGGGAGGTCGAACTGGACGAGTGGCGGGCCCTGTGGCGCGACGAGCTCCCCGAGCAGGAGGCCGAGTCCCGGCTGGAGGAGGCCGGTTTCGGCGACGCCTCGGCCGGCCAACGCCGGCTACGGGCCCTGCGCCACTCCCGGCAAGTGCAGGCCATGCAGCGCATCGGCTTCGAGCGGCTCGATGCGCTGATGCCGCTGCTGCTCGATGCCGTGGCCGCCAGCGAGGCGCCGGACACCGCCCTGGAGCGGGTCCTGCCGCTGGTCGAGGCCGTGCTGCGGCGGACCGCCTACCTGGCCCTGTTGCGCGAGAATCCCGATGCGCTGGAGCACCTGATGCGGCTGTGCAGCGCCAGCCCCTGGATCGCCGAGCAACTGGCCCGCCACCCCATTCTGCTCGACGAGCTGCTGACGCCGGACACCCTCTATACCCCGGCTGACAAGGCACGGCTCGCCGACGAGCTGCGCCAGGCGCTGGGGCGCCTCCCCGAGGACGACGAGGAGGCCCAGCTCGAGGCGCTGCGGGTCTTCAAGCACGCCCAGGTGCTGCACGTGGCCGCCTCCGACATCGCCGGCACCCGCCACCTGATGAAGGTCAGCGACTACCTGACCCATATCGCCGAGGTGATCCTCCAGACGGTGCTGGCCATGGCCTGGAAGCACCTCACCCGCAAGCATGGCGTCCCCGAGCGGCGCGATGGTGGGCGCTGCGGCCAGGTACCGGAGTTCCTGATCGTCGGCTACGGCAAGCTCGGCGGCATCGAGCTGGGCTACGGCTCCGACCTGGACCTGGTGTTCCTCCACGATGGCGCGGGACAGGGCAGCACCGACGGGGCGCGGCCCATCGACAACGCGGTCTTCTTCACTCGGCTCGGCCAGCGCATCATCCACCTGCTCACCGCCGTGACCCCCGCGGGCAGCCTCTATGAGGTGGACATGCGCCTGCGCCCGTCCGGCAACGCGGGGCTGCTGGTCTCGAGCCTGGAGGCCTTCGCCGACTACCAGCGCCGCGAGGCCTGGACCTGGGAGCACCAGGCGCTGGTACGGGCCCGGGTGGTGGCGGGCCACGAGGCACTGGCGGAGCGCTTCTCCGAGATCCGCCGCGAGATCCTCGGCCGACAGCGCGACCTCGAGGCGCTGCGCGAGGAGGTGGTGGCGATGCGCCACAAGATGCGTGACCACCTGGCCGGCAACGGCGAGGGCGACGACTTCGACCTCAAGCATGACCCGGGGGGCATGGTCGACATCGAGTTCCTGTGCCAGTTCGCGGTGCTCTCCATGGGCCACGAGACGCCGGAGCTGCTGACCTACAGCGACAACATGCGCATCCTCGAGACCCTGGAGGCCAGCGGGCGACTGCCGGCCGACGACTGCCGCCGGCTGCGTGAGGCCTACCTCGCCTGTCGCACCGCGGCCCACCGCTCGGCCCTGACCCGCGACCCCGCACGCGGCCGCAACGCCGACTTCCAGGCCCATCGCCAGGCGGTGATCGCCGTCTGGGAACGACTGCTCGAGCCGGACGGCGACTGAGCGAGCCTACCCGACACCGCGACTATCCCTCCCGGTTCACGCTGCGCCCCGGCTGTCGATGACAGGCGGGGCGCACTTCTTCCGGGTCACTGTCCGGCCGCTCACCTTGCTGTTACGGCGAATGCCTTTATGCCGGTGACAGGCGCCGGCTAGACCCTCGCTGGCGGCGCCTGTCACCGCCGCCGCCGGCCGACGGCAAAATAACCAGATTGGTCATTTCTCATGGATGGTCGCGTTGCCGGGGATCAAGGGCCGCCCATAAGCTGCATGACACCCGATGAACTCCCCGGAGCGAATCGTTCAGAGCACGACTACAACAATGCAGGTGACACCATGTTCTACAAAACAGCGCTAGCGACCAGTGTGATGATGTTATCGGCAGGCCTTGTCCAGGCAGAACAGACCTACCGTATCGGCATCACCCAGAACAATGTCGGCGTCGACAGCTACCAGACCACCTACGAAAGCGCCTTCGAGAATGCCGCCGATGAGCTCGATAACGTCGACGTGGTGGTGCTGGATGCCGGCGGCGATGTGGCCCGCCAGATTGGTCAGGTTCGCAACCTGATCCAGCAGCGTGTCGATGCCATCATCATATGGCCTACCAATGGCCAGGCGGTGATCCCGACCATCCGCCAGGCCCACCGGGCGGGTATCCCCGTCGTGGTCACCAACTCCAAGATCGCCGAGGCCGGGCTCGATTACATTGCCGCCTTCTCGGGCCCCGACAATGTCCAGCAGGGTGCTTCCTCCGCCGAAATGATGTGCGAGGCCCTGGATGGAGAGGGTCAGATCGTCCAGATCGCCGGGCAACCCGGCTACACCACTGCCATGGAACGCTCGAAGGGGTTCGAGGACCGGCTTGCCGAGGCCTGTCCCGACGTCGAGATCCTCGAGACCCAACCCGCTGACTGGAACCGCGAGAAGGCCCAGCGGGTCATGGAGAATTTCCTCACCAAGTACGACGACATCGATGGTGTCTATGCCGGGGACGACAACATGGGCGTCGGCGCCCTGAATGCGGCCAAGAGTGCCGGCCGGGCAGGAGATATCGCCTTCATCGGCGCCACCAACTTTGCCGTGGGTTATGAGGCCATCGAGCGTGGCGAGTACTACGGCTCCATCTATCAGTCCCCGGTGGATGACGCCGAAGCGGCTCTCCAGACGGCACTCGATGTCCTGGAGGGAAAGGAGGTGCCGAAGATGAACTTCTTCGAGACCCCCAAGATTACGGCCGACAACCTGGCCGAGTTCGACAAGCCGGTGTTCTGAAGGCTCCCGCCGAGGCGCATGAGGTCTCTGTTCCTCATGCGCCGTAGCGCTCCGTCAAAGACAGTCCGTTGGCCATGCTGGATGGCCCTGCAGTGCTCTGCTCTTTCCCGGCAGCGAAGCCGTATCGGGAAAGTCAGCGCGCTGGACGGACAACCGGTGACCTTCGGAACAAGGTTGCGCCCATACAGGTGAGTGACATGGCTTCTGCAGAACACATCAAGCAAGGCTTCATGCTCAGCAAGACACACAAGGCCGGTCTCCTGAACTTCCTCTCGGCTCAGGGAATCCTGGTGTTCTTCCTGATCTGCATGCTGGCATTCTCGCTATTTTCCGAACAGTTTCTTTCCCAGTCGAATATCATGACGGTGGTCCGACAGGCCTCGATCATCGGTATCATCGCGGTCGGCGTGACCGTGGTGATCATCGGCGGGAACCTCGACCTCTCGGTAGGCTCGATGCTGTCGTTCGCCACCGTCCTGGTGGTGGATCTCCATGACAAGATCGGTCCGGTCGGTGCCATCCTGGTGATGTTCGCACTGACCCTGATGCTCGGAGCCGTGAACGGCTTTCTGGTGGGGTTCATGCGGCTCAATTCGCTGATCGTCACCCTGGCGATGCTCTCGGCGATTCAGGGCCTGGTGCTGATCTACAGCGGTGGCCAGAACGTCGACATCGCCAATCAGAGCGAGACATGGTTCAGCGTGTTCGGTCAGGGGTACCTGCTGGGCATCGCGGTACCGGTCATCATCTTCGCCCTGCTGGCCGTCATCGTCCAGGTCGTCATGTCCTTCACCGGCTACGGCCGACGCATCTTCGCCATCGGTGGCAATCCCGTGGCGGCCGTCTATTCCGGTATCCGCAAGAACTGGTGCGTGTTCAGCACCTATCTGACCTCGGCCTTCTGTGTGGCCTGTGCCGCCCTGGTGCTCGGCTCGCGCGTGATGGGTTCCCAGAACAACGTGGGGCAGGGCTACGAGTTGCTCGTGCTGGCCGGGATCATCCTCGGCGGGACCAGCCTGCTGGGCGGCGCCGGCAGTATCTGGAAGACGGTCATCGGGGTGCTGATCCTTGGCTTCATCCAGAACGGCCTGTTGCTGCTGGGCTACCCCTACTACACCCAGTGGCTCGTGACCTGGGTCATCATCATCCTCGCGGTATGGCTGGACCTTGCCAACAAGCGCAAGCGTCTGCTGACCCGCCACTCCTGACAGGGTGAACACCATGATCGATATGAAACGCTTCATGAGCGGCGGTGCGGCCATCCAGCCGATCTGGATCTTCGTCATCGCCATCACCGTCTTCTTCAGCGTCATGTCAGACTACTTCCTGTCGGTGGGCAATCTGACCAACATCCTCGTCCAGACCTCCACCATCGGGCTCATCGCCCTGGGCATGACCTACGTGATGATCAACGGCAACATCGACCTCTCCGTGGGGGCGACCCTGGGACTGGCGGCGTCCCTCTCGGTGGGCCTGCAGGACCACGGCCTGGTGGTGGCAGTGCTCGCCGCCATCACTGCGGGCGTGGTGCTGGGTGCCCTCAACGGCCTGCTCGTCTGGAAGACCGGGGTCAACGCCTTCATCGTCACCCTGGGGGCGATGATCGGGGTGCGAGGGTTGATCTTCGTCTACACCGAGGAACAGTCCTTCTACGCCAGCAACTTCGCCTTCTCCGACTTCGGTGCCAGTGCCATCGGCCCCATCCCCGTGCTGGCCATCATCTTCCTGGCCTGCACCCTGGTGATGCACCTGGTGCTCAAGAAGACCGGCCATGGCCGCAACACCTTCGCCGTGGGCGGCAACCCCGAAGCGGCCCTGGATGCCGGCATCCGCATCGGCCGCAACATGATGATCAACTTCATGATCGTCGGCTTCTTCGCGGCCCTGGCCGGTGTCCTGCTGGCCACCCAGATGGGGGCCTCGACACCCAACCTCGGCCGGGACTACGAGCTCTGGACGATCACCGCCGTGGTGCTCGGCGGTACCAAGCTCACCGGCGGCTTCGGCAGCATCACCGGCACTCTCGGGGGCGTGCTGGCCATCGGGATCCTGCGCAACGGCATGAACATGATGCAGGTGCCGGCCTTTTACGTGCTGGTCATCCTCGGTGTGATCCTTATCTCCGTGCTGATCATCGACCAGAAGATCAACGTCAAGTCTTCCAAGGGGGTGCAGGCATGAGCACCGCAGTCAGGACACAGACCCCGCGGACCCCTGGACGGGGGGAGACCCCGATCCTGTCGCTGGTCGATATCACCAAGAAATTCCCGGGAGTGATCGCGCTCAACAAGGTCAGCTTCGATGTCCGGGCAGGCGAGGTCCATGCCCTGCTCGGCGAGAACGGGGCCGGCAAGTCCACGCTGATGAAGGTACTGGCCGGCAAGCACAAGCCCAACGGCGGCCAGATCCTGCTCGAGGGGGAAGAGAAAGTCTTCGATACCCCCAAGCGGGCCAAGAAGAGTGGCATCGTGCTGATCCACCAGGAGCAGTCGCTGGTGCCGGAGATGTCGGTGGCCGAGAACATCTTCCTGGGTAGCCTCCCCAAGAAATGGGGCAACTGGGTCGACTGGAAGACCCTGCACCGGGAAAGTACCGAGATTCTCGATCGTCTCAAGTGTTCCTTCAGTTCGAAGGACATGGTGAGCGACCTCTCCATCGCCAAGAAGCAGATGGTCGAGATCGCCCGGGCGCTCGTCTTCACCCCCAAGATCGTGGTCTTCGATGAGCCGACGGCGTCGCTCACCGACCACGAGAAGCCGGTGCTCTACGACATCATCAATACGCTGCGAGAGCAGGGGGTGGGCATCGTCTATATCTCCCACCGCATGGACGAGATCTTCCATCTCTCTCAACGGATCTCGGTGCTCAGGGACGGCGAGTACAACGGCACGGTGAACACCGCCGATACCAACGAGGATGAGGTTACCAAGCTGATGATCGGCCGCAGCCTCGAACTCGATCATGCCAGCAAGCCGAAGGATTTCGGCGAGAACATGCTGGAGCTGCGGGGCCTCAGCGTCGACGGGGTGTTCGAGGATGTCAGCTTCAACGTCCGCAAGGGCGAGATCGTCGGCATGTACGGCCTGGTCGGGGCCGGGCGTTCCGAGGTGGCGGAAACCATCTTCGGCCTGCGCAAGCCTTGCTCGGGCGAGATACTGCTCGACGGCCACGTCGCCCAGTTGCGGTCTTCCCATGATGCGGTCGCCGAGGGGATCGCGCTGGTACCGGAGGATCGCAAGGACCAGGGGCTGATCCTCGGGATGAACTGTCGCGACAACATGACGCTCGCGGGCCTGCAAAGCGTTTCCTGGCGGGGGTTCATGAAGACCGCTGCCGAGAAGCGCGTCTACGACAAGTATCAGCAGGCGATGAAGATCAAGACGCCCAGCTGGCGACAGAAGGTCGGCAACCTGAGCGGCGGCAACCAGCAGAAGATCGTCATCGGCAAGTGGCTGCATACCCATCCCAAGCTGCTGATCCTCGACGAGCCCACCCGTGGCATCGATGTCGGCTCCAAGGCGGAGATCCATGCGCTGATCAAGGAGCTGGCCAATACCGGCTATGCGGTCCTGGTGATCTCCTCGGAGATGCCCGAGGTGCTGGGCGTCAGCAATCGCATCATCGCCATGTACGACGGGCGAGTGACCGCCGAGTTCGACGGCGATGCCGTCTCCGAGGATGTGCTGGTGCAGGCCATCACCGGGCAGCCGGTGACGGGCCAGAGCGGTACCGGCTCGACGGCGGGTCATCCTGCCGCCTGACACCCACCTTGGCGTTCACCCAACCAACGAGGACAACATCATGATGCCATTCACCTACAATGGCTTGCCGTCGCGGGTCATCTTCGGCCAGGGCACCCTGGCCCAGGTGGCCGAGGAGGTCCGGTCGCTGGGCTGTTCGCGGGTCCTGGTACTCTCCACGCCTGAGCAGGAAGGCCAGGCCCGCCAGATACTGGTCCAGCTCGGCGAGCTGGGCGCCGACGTCTTCGCCGGGGCCAGGATGCATACCCCGGTGGAGACCACCGAGGAAGCGATGCGCGCACTCGCGTCGCTGGGCGCCGATGGTGTCGTGGCCATCGGGGGCGGTTCCACCATCGGGCTCGGCAAGGCCATTGCCCTGCGTACCGACCTGCCCCAGGTCGCCATCCCTACCACCTATGCCGGTTCCGAGATGACGCCGATCCTCGGCGAGACGAAGGACGGCCTCAAGACCACCCAGCGGACCCTCAAGGTACTGCCCGAGACGGTCATCTATGACGTTGACCTGACGCTCGGGCTGCCCGTCGGCATGTCGGGCACCAGCGGCATCAACGCCATCGCGCATGCCGTGGAGGCCCTCTATGCCAAGGACCGCAACCCGATCGTCTCGCTGATGGCGGAAGAGGGCATCGCGGCCCTGGCGCGCAGCCTGCCGACGATCGCCGGCACCCCCTCCGATGCCACCGCCCGCTCCGATGCGCTCTATGGCGCCTGGCTGTGCGGCGCCTGTCTCGGCTCGGTGGGGATGTCGCTGCATCACAAGCTCTGCCACACCCTGGGGGGCTCCTTCGACCTGCCTCATGCCGAGACCCACACCATCGTGCTGCCCCATGCCGTGGCCTACAACGCCACAGCCGCACCGGACGCGATGGCCCGCATCGCGCGGGCGCTGGATGCGGCGGATGCCGCCGGAGGGCTTTATGACCTGGCACGATCCGTGGGGGCTACCCTCGCCCTGCGTGATATCGGTCTCAAGGAGGACGACATCGAACGGGCCACGGAGATCGCCACCGCCAACCCTTACTGGAACCCGCGCGACATCGAGGCCAACGGCATCCGCCGGTTGCTGAACGATGCCTACGCCGGCCGCCGCCCCGCGACCATGGAGGCCACTGAGGCATGAAGACCTTGCTGACCCATGCCACCGTGCTGACCCTGGACCCGGAAATCGGGGATCTGACCTCGGGCCAGGTCCTGGTGGAAGACGACCGCATCCTGGCGGTGGGACATGACCTGTCCGCCGAGGGGGCCGAGATCATCGACTGTCGCGGCGGCATCCTGATGCCGGGGCTGGTCAATGCCCACATGCATACCTGGCAGACGGCCCTGCGCGGGGTGGCCGCCAACTGGACGCTGCTCGAATATTTCGGCCACGTGCATCGCGGCCTGGCGACGCTGTTCACGCCGGACGACATCCATATCGCGACCCGGCTGGGCGCGCTGAACCAGCTCAACTGCGGTGCCACCACCCTGGGGGACTGGTGCCACAACAACCCCACGCCGGCGCATACCGATGCCGCGGTGAAGGGGTTGCAGGAAGCGGGCATCCGCGCCGTGTTCTTCCACGGTTCCCCCAAGCCGGCCCCCAAGCCCGGCCAGCCCCATTTCAGCGAGATTCCCCACCCCCGCGGCGAGGTGGAGAGACTGCTGGCCGGGCCGCTGGGCGATCCGGAAGGGCGCGTGACCCTGGGCCTTGCCATCCTGGGCCCACACTACTCGACCCTCGAGGTCTCCCTCCACGACTTCGAGCTCGCCAAGGAGTTCGGCCTGGTGGCCTCCATGCACCAGGGCGGCGGCGAGGCCGTGAGCCCCGGCGGGTGGGATGTCATCGAGGAGCGCGGACTGCTGGGGCCGGACATCAATATCGTTCACGGCCAGAGTCTGGATGACGGCCAGCTGGCCCGCTTCTGTGCGCAGGGCGTGACCTTCTCCATCGCCCCGGAGAACGAGATGACCCAGGGGCACGGTTTCCCGATCACCGGGCATGTCCGCCCCCACGGCGGCGTCGTGTCGCTGGGCGTGGATCTCGAATCGGTGATCTCGGGCGACATGTTCTCGGTGGCGCGCATGGCGTTGGGCATGCAGCGCTCGCTGGACAACGACGCCTCGCGCCGCGAGCAGGGCACGATCCCCGCCACTTCCACCATCCGCACTCGCGAGGCGCTCGAGTGGATCACCCTGGACGGCGCGCGCGCCCTCGGGCTCGAGGACCGCATCGGCAGCCTCACGCCCGGCAAGCAGGCCGACCTCGTATTGCTGGACAGTAGCCTGCTGAACATGCAGCCGGTGAGTGATCCGGTGTCGAGCGTCGTCATGCAGGCGAGCCTCGCCAATGTCGACAGCGTCATGGTGGCGGGGCAGTTTCACAAGCGACACGGCCGGTTGCTGGCCGATGTCGCGGATGGCCTGCGCGAGCTGGAGGCGTCCGGTCATCGCATCTACGCCGAGCTGCAGACACGCCAACAACACGAGGAGACAGCCCGATGACAACCGCATACAAGGTGGCCTGGGTGGGCCTGGGCAAACTCGGCCTGCCCATGGCGGCCCGCATTGCCCAAGCGGGGCATGCCGTGCAGGGGTTCGACCTCAGCGCCGAGCGCATGGCCCTGGCCGAGCAGGCCGGCATCGTCGTCCAGGATGACCTGGCCACTACCGTCGACGGTTGTTCCCTGGTGCTGGTCTCGATTCCCGATGACCGGGCCCTGCTGGGTCTCTGCCTGGGGGAGGGGGCGCTGGTCGAGCAGATGGCTCCCGGTGCCACGCTGATCGAGACCAGCACCGTGAGCATCGAGGCCTCAGAGCAGCTGGCCCGGGCCGCCGAGGCCCGGGGCATCGCCTATCTGCGCAGCCCGGTGTCGGGCAACCCGGTCGCCGCCGAGGCCGGCACCCTGTCGGCCATGGTCTCCGGTCCGCGGGAGGCGCTGGAGGCGGCCGTACCGGTCATGCAGAGCTTCACCAAGGCCCAGTACTGGCTGGGCGACGCGGAGCAGGCGCGCTACGCCAAGCTGGCGATCAACCTGATGATCGCGGTCAGCGCCGGGATGCTGGGTGAGGCCCTGACCATGGCTCGCAAGGGCAACATCGAGTGGGAGGCGATGCTGGAACTGGTCGCCGACAGCGCGGTGGGCTCGCCGATGGTCCAGTACAAGGTGCCGCCCCTGCGCGAGCGGGACTTCACCTCGACCTTTTCCGCCGCCCAGATGGCCAAGGATCTCGACCTGATCCTCGGCTGTGCCCATGACGCCGGCGTGCCGGTGCCTCTCGCCGCCCAGATGCGCGAGGCCTACGCCTCCCTGATCGGCACGGGGCACGGCGAGGACGACTACATCGCCACGGTCCATCACACCGAGCGACTCGCAGGGCTTCCGGCCATCGAGCGTACCGCTGACGCAAGGGGGTAATGCCATGCGCAACCTGAATGCCAACAACATCACGGATGCCGTGATCGAGGAGTTCTCCGGCTGTCGGGACGAGCGATTGAAAGCGATCCTGAACAGCCTGGTGACCCACTTGCACGCCTTCCTGCGCGAGGTGGAACCCACCGAACAGGAGTGGACCCAGGCCATCGACTTCCTGACCCGGACCGGTCAGATGTGCGACGACCAGCGCCAGGAATTCATTCTGCTCTCCGATACCCTGGGCGTGACCATGCTGGTTGACGCCCTCAACCACCAGAGCTCGGACCCCATGGTGTCGGAGAGCACGGTGCTCGGCCCCTTCTACGTCGCCGATCCGCCCCAGGCCTCCCAGGGCGAGTCGATCGACTGGAACGTCGAAGGCGAGCCCTTCTTCGTGGAGGGACGGGTCCACGACGAACTCGGCCAGCCACTGGCCAATGTCGTCATCGACGTCTGGCAGTCCGACAGCGAAGGCTTCTATGACGTCCAGAAGGAGCTCGAGAGTGCGTCGCTGCGGGCTCGGTTCACCACCGACGACCAGGGTCGCTATGCCTTCTGGACCGTGACCCCGGCGCCCTATCCGATTCCCACCGACGGCCCCGTCGGCAAGATGCTCGAGGTGACCGGACGCCACCCCTACCGACCGGCCCATGTGCATTTCATGCTGATGGCTGAGGGGTGTGAAACCCTCGTGACCCAGGTATTTGCCGAGGATGATCCCTACCTGGATTCCGACGCGGTGTTCGGGGTCAAGGATTCCCTGGTCAAGGTGTACGAGCGGCTGCCGCCCGGAAGGGCACCGGATGGACGGTCAATGGAAGTTCCCTTCCGCCATCTGACATACGACTTCGGCTTGAAGGCGAGCCGCTAGTCCCATCTCAAGACGTAACCCGCCAGAAAGAGGAACGCGACATGACGATCATCGACAACCATGCGGTCGAGACCCTGTTCACCGAGGCACGCACCCACAATGTGTGGAAGGATCAGGATGTCAGCGAGGAGATGCTGCGCAAGCTGTATCACCTGATGCATTTCGGCCCGACCTCCATGAACTGCCAGCCCCTTCGCGTGCTCTTCCTGAAGAGCCAGGAAGCCAAGGAAAGGCTCAAGCCGGCACTGCTTCCCGGTAACCAGGAGAAGACCATGCAGTCGCCGGTGGTCGCCGTGCTGGGCTATGACACCGAGTTTTACGAGCATCTGCCGCGCATGTTTTCCCACAACAAGGATGCCAAGTCGCTGTTCGAGGGCAAGACCGACTTCATCAACACCACGGCCTTTCGCAACAGCTCCATCCAGGGAGGATATTTCATCCTGGCCGCTCGCGCGCTGGGACTGAGTGCGGGGCCAATGTCCGGCTTCAACAATGCCGCCGTGGATGAGGAGTTCTTCCCCGATGGCAAGGTGAAGAGCAACTTCCTCTGTAACCTGGGGTATGGCGATGCCTCGGCGCTCTTCCCGCGCCAGGATCGGTTCGAGTTCGATGAGGTCTGCCAGGTCCTCTGACGAGGCTGACAACTGCAGGTGCCTCCGAATTGGGCCGTGTTTTCACGGCCCTTTTTTATTCCCTCCACAAAGCACGAGGCGCAAATGGTGTATGACTGGCAGTTCATTGTCCTGATGGTCGTGGCGGTGCTGCTCACCGGTATCTCGAAGTCGGGCTTCGCCGGTGGCGTCGGGGTGGTAGCCGTGCCCCTGATCTCGCTGAAGGCCAGCCCGACCTTTGCCGTGGCCGTCATGCTGCCGTTGTTGATCGTCATGGATGTCTTCAGTCTGCGGGCCTGGTGGCGGTATCGTCTCGGCTCGCTACTGTGGCTGATGTTCCCTCCGGCCGTGCTGGGGGTGGCGGTCGGCTACCTCACCTACGGTGTCTTCGATGAAGCCCTGCTCAAGGTGCTGCTGGGCATCTTCTCGATCCTGTTCGGCCTCTGGGGGCTGTTCAAGCCCTTCCGTGGTCGTTTGATGCCTGCCTGGATAGGCGGACTCTGTGGGGGGATCGCCGGGTTCACCAGCTTCATCGCCCATGCCGGCGGGCCGCCGCTGAACTTCTACCTGCTCCAGTGCCGACTCTCCAAGGAACAGTTCCTGGGAACGGCCGTGGTCTTCCTGGCCGCCACCAACCTCGTCAAGCTGGTGCCCTACGGGCTGCTTGGCCTGCTGAATGTCGCGAACCTCACCATCGCGCTGCTGCTGATCCCGGTGGCCTGGCTGGGAGTACGCCTGGGGCTGGTCATCCAGAAGCGGCTGAGCGGTGAACTGTTCTTCCGGATCATTCTGGGTCTGCTGATCCTGCTGGGCATTCGGCTGATCGTCGACGGCTGGGGATAACCGCGTTGGTGTCACGTTTGCTGCCGGGCGTCAGGCGGCGCTATCTTGATGCATCAGCGCGTTTCCAGCCCGAGGGCGACCATGAGCGAACTCCCCGACGAGAGCCATCCGGAGGGCCCCTATGACAGTCTGTCCCAGACGCCGATGCCGAAGCTCTCCAATACGGAGCTCTCGCGCTTCATCGACTTCATCGAGAAGTTCGAGGGGGAGACCGAGCACACTCTCTCCATGAGCCACGGTTACCGGGAGATGCACATGATGCTCCATCTCATGCGCAACCACCTGGCCGGGAGACTGACGACGCCCACCTCGCTCGCGGATGCGTCCGGGCTATCCTACGGCACCGCCAAGCGCGGGATCGAGAGCCTGATCAAGCGCGGGCTGATCCTTTCACGCCCCAGGACGAAATCGGGCAAGACCGTCTCGCTGCACCCCTCGCCCATGATGATCGACGAGTGGGAGAGCTATGCCCACCGGATCAAGGGCCTTCTGGGCCCCCTCTTCGGTGTGGATCCGGCGTCGGACTCCGGCCGACGACTCTTCCTTGACGAGGCCTCGACGGGTCGCGTGATCTCGCCGCCGGCGGTGCTGTCGGCACGGCTTGAACTGAAGGGCGGGCTGCGTGGGCTCATCCACGCCGATCCGACGTTCATGGCGATGCATAACCTGAAACAGCAGCTGGAATCGGTCTTCGGCCTCGAGATTCACAACGCTTCCAGGTCGATCGACGACCTGCTTGAGGCGATTCTTGCCAATGCCGGTCGGACGAAGTCTCGCTATGACCTCGTGGCCTGTGACCTTCCCTGGTTCGGCGAACTGGCGTCGAAAGGGATGCTGCTGCCCCTCGACCGCTTCATTCGTCGCGATGCCTATGACCTTTCCGACTTCCATTCGGTTGCCGTCCAGAGCACGCGCTATGACGGACGGCAATACGGTATTCCCCTGCAGACCACGCCCGAGTTGCTCTGTTACCGCAAGGATCTCCTCGAGCAGGCACAACTCGATCCCCCGACGACCACCGAGGAGCTGGTCAAGGTCGCCAGGCGGTTGTATGATCCCGCCAGGGGGCGGTATGGCATTGCCTGGAATGCCGCGAGAGGCACGCCGCTCGGCCACACTTTCACTTTCCTGATGGCCAAGTTCGGCCAGCCGATCATCAATCTTCGGCGCACCCCGGAGGGTTATGACTTCCAGCACGTTTCGGGCGAGGAGTATCGGCCGATGTTCCAGTCGGATGCGGCTTTTCGTGCCTGTGAGTACATGCTGGACATCCTGAAATACTCGCCACCCAATATCCTCAACATGGCCTGGTATGAGCGCGCCAAATCCTATGCGTCCGGCGAGTCCTGCATGGCCTACTGCTATACGCTGCTGGCTCCTCTCATCGAATTCAATCGGGAGTCACCGGCCTGGGGGAAGACCGGCTATCTGCCTCATCCCGTCGGTAACCATGGCCGCCCGATCACCCCGATCGGGGGATATGCCCTGGCCATTCCCGCCAATCTCTCCGAGGAACGTATCGAGAGCGTCTGGACGGCTCTGCGTCACCTGACCTCAGCCAACATGTCAAAACTCTATATCCTCAATGGCAGCCTGGTGACCCCGCGCTTCAGCGTTAGTCAGGACCCGGAGGTCTCGGCGCTGTCACCGATCATCGACGTCGTGGACCGGATGGCCAGGGAGAACGTTCTGCAGGCGTGGCCACGCCCTCCGGTGCCGGGCATCACGGACCTGATCAGTATCGCCGGGCACGAGATCTTCGAGGTGCTCGACGGGCGTCGCTCCATCAAGAGGGCCCTGTCCTTGGCGCAGGACAGGGCCGATCGGGTAATGCGCGACAGGGGGTGCTACTGAGCTATCGCCCGGGGTGCCGAGGCGTCACTGCATGATCATGCCGCCATCGATCATCAGCAGCTGGCCGGTCATGTAGTCCGACTCCGGACTGGCCAGGAAACTTGCCGTGCCGACGACATCTTCCGGATAGGAGTAGCGCTTCATCAGGATCATCTTCTCGGCAAGCTCGTCCATGGACTGGCCCTGCTTGTCAAACTTTCCGATGCTGACCAGGTCCTTGTCCAGCTGTTCCCACAGCTCGGTACGTACGACCCCTGGCCCGTAACCATTCACGGTGATGTTGTGATCCACAAGCGCCTTGGCGCCGCCATTGATCATGGCCAGCACGGCATGCTTGCTGCAGGCGTAGGGAACCACGTCGTCGAAGGCCTGGCGGGAGAGGATGGAGCCGACATTGATGATCTTGTAGGGACCATTCTCCTTGCCCTGCGCGATCATCTGCTTGGCGGCTTCCTGCATGCCGATCAGGCAGCCCATTGCATTGACGTCCATGATCTGGTGCCAGTTCTCCTCGGTGATGTCGAGAAACATAAGCGGCTTGTTGATGCCGGCGTTATTGACTATCACGTTGAGGCTGCCGAAGGCCTCGACGGTGGCCTTTACGGCGTCCCGCATCTGGTCACGCTCGGTCACGTTGAGCTTGACGGCGATGGCCTGGCCTCCCTTCTCAGTGATCCGCTTGACGACTTCCTCACAACCTTCCAGATTCAGGTCCGCTACGCAGATCTTGGCGCCCTGAGCGGCATAGTATTCGGCAACGGCGGCCCCCATCCCACGGGCGGCCCCGGTGATCAGGCAATGCTTTCCAGCCAGACGAGTCTTATCCATCGTGTCACCTCTTGGACTTGTTGATGGCAGTGGCACGACGATATGCCATGCCGATAACGGAACCAGGGGAAGGCGTGATAGGCGCTACCCCCGAAAGCGGAGCGAGGCAGGTGGGGTCACGCCGCCTTGCTGAAGCGCATTGTCGGCAAGGCACGCCGATGAGGGGTAGCGGGCCACAAAGGGATTCTGACCAGATTGGATTTTTTCGCGTTGGTATCTCGATCTCCCTTGCCGGCGGGGGGCGGGTCGACGCCGGCGGAGGGGTCTGGGAACATGAAGCGTCAACAGGCAGATGCGAGATGTCCTCGCGTCACGGCAGTCCTCTCCGGAGATAGCACGATGAGTCAAGGTAAAGTCCTGGTCCTGCACGGCCCCAATCTCAACCTGTTGGGCATCCGCCAGCCGGAGATCTACGGTCGCGAGACCCTGGAGGACATCGACGACGCCCTGCGCGAGCAGGCCCTGGGGGCGGGCTGGGAGATCGACTGCCGGCAGAGCAACCACGAGGGCGAGTTGATCGATGCCATCCATGCCGCCCGGCTCGACGGCACCGTGGCGATCATCATCAATCCCGCCGCCTATACCCACACCTCGGTGGCGATCCTCGACGCCCTCAACGCCTTCGACGGCCGGGTCATCGAGGTCCACCTCTCCAACGTCCACAAACGCGAGGCCTTTCGCCACCACTCCTACGTCTCGCTGCGCGCCGACGGCGTGATCGCCGGGCTCGGCAGCCGCGGCTATGGCCTGGCCCTGGAGGCGGTGATGGCCGACGCCTGAGGGCTCTGCGCCGTCAGGGCGTGACGAAGAGGCCGCCGTGACGAATCAGCCACAGCACCAGGCTGATCGTCACGAACGAGGCCAGAGTGCTGACTATCAGGGTGGCGGCGGTGATGTCGCCCAACCCGAAGCGCTGCCCGAACAGCGGGTAGACGCTGATCATCGGCGCGCAGGCGAACAGCAGGGCGAAGTACAGGACGAAGGTCCCGATCCCCAGCAGCGGCTCGCGGCCGATCAGGCCACTGATCCGGGCCAGGCAGCCCAGGCCGATGATCGAGAAGGTCGGGATGGTGATGGCGAGAATATCGAGCACCCCGGGCCTCCTTGCCGTTGCGTTCCCGTCTCATGTGGAAGACACGCGATGGGCCGCCGCCGGCACGCGGCGGCCGCTGGCGGTCCACCCTGCTCGTAGCTTCAACTGACGTGGGTCCGTATCAGGCGCACCTTGTCCTGCAGCAGTGGCAGGAACGACTGGGTCAGGGTGTCGAAGTCGATGCGCGCGGCGTTGGTGCTGATGTTGATGGCACCGAGCAGCTTGCCGTGGGCGTCGAACGCCGGGACGGCCAGGGAGCGAAGTCCCGGGTCCAGTTCCTGGTCGACGATGCTGTAGCCCTGCAGACGCACCTGCGCGATGCAGTTGCGCAGCTGGACCGGGTCGGTGAGGGACCTGGCGGTATGCGCCTCCAGCGTCACCCGCTGGAGATAGCGCTCCAGCTCGTCATCGGGGAGCTGGGCGAGCAGCACCCGCCCCATGGACGTGTAGGCCGCCGGCAGGCGCGTCCCCACCGACAGGGTGATGGCCATCAGCCTGTGCTTGGCGGAAGAGCGCGCCACATAGATCACCTCGTCGCCGTCCAGGACCCCCAGCGACGAGGATTCCCCGATCTCGTCGGTGATGTCCTCGAGATACTGCTGGATCACCGAGCGGTAGTTGTTGGCCGAGAGGAAGGCGTAGCCGAGCTGCAGGACCTTGGGCGCAAGCTCGAAATGGCGCTGGGTCTTGCGCACATACCCAAGCGAATGCAGCGTCAGCAGGAAGCGCCGGGCCCGGGCCCGGTTCATGCCGGTGCGCGCGGCGACCTCGCTGAGCGTCATGCGCGGGTGCTCCTCGTCGAAGGCCAGGATCACTTCCAGCCCGCTGGCCAGGGCCGTGACGAAGTCACGATCATCCGGGCTCAATCCCTCTTCCTGCATCCTGTCTGTCTCCCCCTGCCCGATGGTGGCGCCGGGCGCCCCCGACACCGGCCCAATCTAGCACAGCTGTTCGGCAAGCGAACATGGTGATCACCACCTTCCGGGAGGTGGAATATCGGCAGACCATTAGACCTTGGTCGTAGCCGGATGCCTCGCTCGGGACGCGGAAATACCGTCCCGGCAGGGGGTTAGCGGACGTTTCGCTCGAGTGGACCAGGACCAGGGGCGGCGTGAGGTTTGACGATCACCGATGGCGGCGCTAGTTTGTTCGCATGAAGAATTTCTGTTCGTAAAACGAACATAGTGGCCGTCGCCTGGCAGACAGCGGCCGCCGAGCTCACCCCAGCAGAGGTGCACCATCATGGCCGAGTTCCTCAGCTTGCATGACGCGGTGGCGCGCTACGTCGAAGACGGCGCCACCGTATGCATGGAAGGCTTTACCCACCTGATCCCCTTCGCGGCGGGCCACGAGGTCATCCGCCAGGGCAAGCGTGACCTGACCCTGATCCGCATGACCCCGGACCTGGTCTACGACCAGCTGATCGGCGCCGGCTGCGTCAGCAAGCTGATCTTCTCTTGGGGCGGCAACCCCGGGGTGGGCTCGCTGCACCGCCTGCGCGATGCCGTGGAGAAGGGCTGGCCCCAGCGGGTCGAGATCCTCGAGCACAGCCACGCCGCCATGGCCTGTGCCTTCGAGGCCGGGGCCGCCGGCCTGCCGCTGGCCGTGCTGCGCGGCTACGTCGGCAGCGACCTGCCCAAGGTCAACGACCAGATCAGGTTCATCGAGTGCCCCTTCACCGGGGAGCGCCTGGCCGCGGTGCCCTCGATCCGCCCCGACGTCTCGCTGGTGCATGCCCAGAAGGCCGATCGCCAGGGCAACGTGCTGGTGGAAGGCATCGTCGGCGTGCAGAAGGAAGCCGTGCTGGCCGCCCGGCAGAGCATCGTCACGGTCGAGGAGATCGTCGACGACCTCGGCGTCGAGCCCAACGCCTGCGTGATCCCAGGCTGGGCGATCAGCGCCATCGCCGTGGCCGAGAGGGGCGCCTATCCCTCCTATGCCCACGGCTACTACGACCGCGACAACCGCTTCTACAAGGAGTGGGACACCATCGCCCGGGATCGGGACGCCTTCAACGCCTGGCTCGACGACAACGTCTACAACGCAGGAGGGCAGTCCTGATGCGCACCGAATATACCTCCGCGGAGATGATGACCGTGACCGCCGCCCGGGCGCTCGAGAACGGCATGACCTGCTTCGTCGGCATCGGCCTGCCCTCCGAGGCCGCCAACCTGGCGCGGCTGACCCATGCCCCTGACGTGGTGCTGATCTACGAGTCCGGCACCCTGCAGACCAAGCCCGAGGTGCTGCCGCTGTCGATCGGCGACGGCGAGCTGTGCGAGTCGGCACTGACCACCGTCTCGGTGCCGGAGATGTTCCGCTACTGGCTGCAGGGCGGCCATATCGACGTGGGCTTCCTGGGCACCGCCCAGATCGACCGCTACGCCAACCTCAACACCACCCTGATCGGCGACTACCACGATCCCAAGGTACGCCTGCCGGGGGGCGGTGGGGCCCCGGAGATCGCCACCAACGCCGGGGAGGTGTTCATCACCCTCAAGCACTCCAAGCGCACCTTCGTCAAGGACGTCGACTTCGTCACCACCCTGGGCTTCGGCCGTGACGGCAAGGGCCGCGACGGCGTGCCCAACATCGGCCGTGGTCCGACCCGGGTGATCACCGACCTGTGCGTGATGAAGCCCGACCCCGAGACCAGGGAACTCGTGGTTGTCTCGCTGCACCCCGGCGTGACGGCCCAGGACGTCATCGAGGCCACCGGCTGGGAGATCCGCTTCGTCGAGGCGCTCGAGAGCACCCCGGAACCCTCGGCCCGTGAACTGGAGGTCCTGCGCGAGCTGAAGGAGCGGACCAATCGCAAGCATGCCGGCGAGGCCTGAAGAGAGAGACTTTCCATGACTAACGTCTACCTGTGTCATCCGCGGCGTACCGCCGTGGGCCGCTTCGGCGGCACCCTGGCCGCGGTGCGTCCCGACGACTTCGCCGCCACCCTCTTCCGGGCGGTGCTTGCCGAGGCACCGGATCTCGATCCGGCCGCCATCGACGAGGTGATCATGGGCTGCGCCAATCAGGCCGGCGAGGACAATCGCAACGTGGCACGCATGTCGTCGCTGCTGGCGGGCCTGCCGACCTCGGTGCCCGGCACTACCATGAACCGCCTGTGCGGCTCGGGCATGGACGCGGTGGGCACCGCCTTCCGTGCCATCAAGGCCGGCGAGTTCGAGCTGGCGTTGGCCGGCGGCGTGGAGTCCATGTCGCGGGCGCCCTTCGTGATGGGCAAGGCCGAGACCGCCTTCTCGCGCACCCAGGCGATCGAAGACACCACCATTGGCTGGCGCTTCATCAACCCGCTGATGAAGAAGCAGTACGGCGTCGACGCCATGCCGGAGACCGCCGAGAACGTCGCCGAGCAGTACCGCATCTCCCGTGAGGACCAGGACGCCTTCGCCCTGCGTTCCCAGCAGAAGGCCGAGCGCGCCCAGCAGGAAGGGCGGTTCAAGGAGGAGATCATCGCCATCGAGATCCCGCGGCGCAAGCAGGAGCCGCTGATCTTCGACCAGGACGAGCACCTGCGCCCGGGCACCACCCTGGAGAAGCTGGCCAGGTTGCCGACACCGTTCCGTGACGGCGGCAGTGTCACCGCCGGCAACGCCTCCGGGGTCAACGACGGCGCCGCGGCGATGCTGGTGGCCAGCGAGGCCGCGGTGAAGCAGCACGGTCTCCAGCCCATGGCGCGCATCCTGGGCATGGCCACCGCCGGGGTGGAGCCGGCCACCATGGGCATCGGCCCGGTGCCGGCGGTGCGCAAGCTGCTCGACCGCCTGGGCGTGTCGCTCGACGAGATCGACATCATCGAGCTCAACGAGGCCTTCGCCGCCCAGGCCCTCGCCTGCCTGCGCGAGCTGGGCATCGACGACCACGATCCTCGGGTGAACCCCAACGGCGGCGGCATCGCCCTGGGCCATCCGCTGGGCATGTCCGGCGCGCGCCTGCTGATGACCGCGGCCGTTGAACTGCAGAAGACCGGCAAGCGCTACGCGCTGTGCACCATGTGCGTCGGGGTGGGGCAGGGCATCGCCACGCTGATCGAGCGGGCCTAGGCGCGCGACGCACGACATGCAAGCCGGCGGTCTGGACGCGCCGGCTCTACCCGGTGCAACGAAAGGAGAGACCGAGATGGCATTTCTGAATATCCAGGGCCGCAGCGTGGCCTACCGCCTGCTCGGCGCCGAGGCCCATCCCCTGGTGGTGCTGGCGCATCCGCTAGGCATGAGCCAGGCGGTGTGGGACGACGTCCTGCCGGCGCTGCTGCCGCGCTATCGCGTGCTGACCTGGGATCTGCCCGGCCATGGCGCCAGCCAGGCCTGGGGCGAGGGCCCCATCACCCCGGCCGACCTGGCCGCCGAGGCCCTGGCCCTGGCCGACCATGCCGGCGCTGAGCGCTTCCACTTCGCCGGCACCTCCATCGGTGGCGTGGTGGGCCAGGCACTGATCGGCGAGCACGGCGACCGTCTGCTCTCGGTCATGCTGACCAACACCGGGGCAGTGATCGGCAATGCCGAGCTGTGGAACACCCGTGCCGGTCGCGTTCGCCAGGAGGGCCTGGTGGCGATGTCCGAGGAGATCGTGCCGCGCTGGTTCGCCCCCGCCTGCTTCGAGGCCGAGCCGGCGCTCAAGGCTGGTTGGTGCATCCAGATGGGGCGTGGCGACGACGACTCCTATGCCCTGTTATGCGAGATGCTGGGTCGCGACACCTTCACCGGCAAGCTCGCCGGGAAGGGCGTCGAGGTCCAGCTGCTGGGCGGCAGCGAGGACCTGGCCACCCCACCGGCGACCCTCGAGGCCCTGGCCGCTGAGCTCGATGGCGCGCCCCTCGAGATCCTCGAGGGGGTGGGCCACGTGCCCTCCGTGGAGGTGCCGGGCCTCTTCGCCGACAAGCTGCTGGCGGCCATGCAGCACACCACCTAGGCGGTGCGCCTTGCCGCCTCACGGCGTTGCCACTGACAGGCCGTGACACTCACCCATCCACCTGCCCCGAACCGAGTACGAAGGGGCATGCGAGGTTACCATGTCGAAGCCCTGTATCATCTGTGTGGCCATCACCGGCAGCCTGCCGCGCAAGGAAAACAACCCTGCCGTGCCGGTGACCATCGACGAGCAGGTCGAGAGCACCCAGGCGGCCTTCGAGGCCGGCGCGAGCATCGTCCATTGCCATGTCCGCAATGACGACCAGTCGCCGAGCTCGGACCCCGAGAAGTTTGCCAGGCTGATGGAAGGCCTCCGGAAGCACTGCCCGGGGATGATCATCCAGCTCTCCACCGGTGGGCGCTCGGGGGCGGGTGAAGAGCGTGGCGCCATGCTGCCGCTGAAGCCCGACATGGCCAGCCTCGCGGTGGGCTCCAACAACTTCCCCACCCGGGTCTACGAGAACTCGCCGCAGCTGGTGGAGTGGCTCGCCGACGAGATGCTGACGTACGACATCAAGCCCGAGATCGAGGCCTTCGACCTGTCGCATATCCACCAGGCGGCGACTCTCGCCGAGCAGGGCAAGCTCAAGGCCCCGCTCTACGTCCAGTTCGTGATGGGGGTCAAGAACGCCATGCCGGTGGACAAGCCGACCTTCGATTTCTATGTGGAGACCCTCGAGCGCCTGGCGCCGGGCTCCCAGTGGTGCGGGGCCGGCATCGGCGCCAACCAGTTACTGCTCAACGAATGGTCCATCGCCGCGGGCGGCCACACCCGTACCGGCCTGGAGGACAACGTTCGCTGGGACAAGGAGACCCTCGCCCCCTCCAATGCCGCGCTGGTCGAGCGGGTGGCGAAGCTGTGCGAGCAATACGAGCGCCCGGTGGCCACCTGGCAACAGGCGCGCGAGATCCTGGGGCTCAAGGCCGTCTGACGACGCCTCCTGGCGCACGCTTTGGCCTTTCCTGGCGAGGAGGCCCGGCGCAGGGAACAGGACCGGGCCCTCTCGGTCCTGCGGGAGACAGCCTGGCCGGATCATCGACCGGACCCGGGAAGTTGCGCGATGTGTTGCGCAGGGTATGCTGGCGGCGTGACCCGTTCGAGGAGTGCTTGCAAGATGCGCCTGGCCTTGCTGCTGCTCGCCCTGCTGGCCCTGGCCGGCTGCGAGAAGACCCCCACCGGCCGCAGCCAGCTGGCGCTGGTGCCCGATACCCTGATGGCCAAGCTGGGCGCGGACACCTTCGGCCAGCTGCGCGAGCGCCAGCCCGTCGCCGGTGACGCCTCCCTCAACCGCCGCGTGCAGTGCGTGGCCGGGGCGGTGGTGGCGGCCGCGCGGCGCCACTATCCCGGAGAGGCGATGCCCGAGGCCTGGGAGGTGGTGGTGTTCGACGACCCGTCCCCCAATGCCTTCGCGCTGCCCGGCGGCAAGATCGGCGTCAATGCCGGCCTGCTGGAGGTCGCGCAGACCCCGGCCCAGCTGGCGGCGGTGATCGGCCATGAGGTCGGCCACGTGCTGGCCGACCACGGCAACGAGCGGCTCACCCAGCAACTCGGCATCAAGGCGGTGCTGCTGGTGGTCGGGCTATTCAGCGAGGGGGAGGTGGGGCAGGAGTCACTGCTCCAGGCCCTGGGGATCGGTGCCCGACTGGGCATCGCCCTGCCGTTCAGCCGCACCCACGAGGAGGAGGCCGACCTGATGGGCCTCGAGATCATGGCCGAGGCCGGCTTCGACCCGCGGGAGAGCGTGACGCTGTGGCGCAACATGGCCAACGTCGGCGGCGGCCAGCCGCCGGAGTTCCTCTCCACCCATCCCGCCCACGAGTCCCGCATCGAGGCGCTCCAGGGCCATCTGGAGGCGGCCCGACGCCTGGGCCGGGATGCCGCGCCGACGCCCTGCGGCTGAGGCATCATCCAGCGGCGGCCGTTCCGCCCCCTGCCGAGACCAGGAGCGGCCTCAGAGGACGCCCCTGGCCTTGGCGGTGTGGGTCGCGATGGCATCCATCAGTGGCGGGGAGAGACAGTCATAGGGCGTCAGCCCGAGCGCCTCGAGCCGTGCCCGCACCGCCCCCATGCGCTGAGGATCGGTGCCCGACTCGATGATCGAGGAGGTGAAGGCGGCGAACTCCGGGGCCGCCCACCCCGTCTCGTCGGACAGCTCGGGATGGATGAAATCCAGGCCGTGGAAGGGATGGTCGGGATTCTCGATGCGCCCGAACATGTGCACCCCGCAGTCGCGGCAGGCGTGCCGCTGGATCGCCGCGGAGGCATCGACGATGTCCAGCTTGTCCTGGTTGGCGGTGACGCTGAGGGCGTCTCGCGGCACCACGGCGACCATGGAGAACAGCGCGCCTTCCGGTTTCCAGCACTTGGTGCAGCCGCACACGTGGTTGTGCGCACACTGGGCATTGATGGTCACTTCCACCGGCCGCTCCGTGCAGTGGCAGTGCAGGGTCCCGCCGGTGAAGTCGTCGCGGCCGGGGCGGACGCCGCCGTCGACGGCGGGGTGGATGCAGAAATCGTGGCTCATGGCGTGTCTCCCCTTCGAGTGGCGCGATGATGGTCCGCAGGGGCGATGACGCTGTCATGCGCTGCGGTAGGAGCCGATCCCATAGCCCGAGTATAGGAGGCGAGCGGGCCACACGGGTAAGCACTCGGCAGGGAGCGAGGCGTCGAGGCGCACGGCGAAGTGCGCGCGCTGGGCGAGGCGGCGGGAGCGCGGAAAACTGGCCTGCCGCGAGAAGCCGGCCGACAGAGTCGATAAAGGATCGAGAACCGGCAGTGACGCTTAGCGCCACTCGTCGTCGCGGTCGGCGTCCTTGATCTCGTAGTCCCCTTCCAGGACCTGTTGCTCGTGGCGACGTCCCTCGCCGCTGCGGGGCTCGCGATAGCGGGTTTCCCGATAATGGAAGCTGCCCCCCACATCCTCGGCCTGGTCGGCGCGCATGCGTTCCATGCGCTTCTTCATGCGGTAGCGCAGGATGGGCAGCATGGCCCAGCCGACCAGCAGGAAGAACAGGCCCAGCACCACGCCGACGATCATCAGGGCGCCGAAGACCAGCCAGGTGAAGAACAGCCGCAGGCCACCGGCGTTGCCGCCGGGGCGGGCCTGGCGGGCGCGTTCCTGCCACTGCTGCGCTGCCCGCCAGGCGGCGTTGTGGCGCGGATCCTTGGGGTCGGGCATGGGAATCTCCTGGGTGGGCGAGCGACGACTCGCCGTGAATGGCTGCCCGTTGGAAAGCGCCGGTGGGGAAACGTTCCTGTCCCTCGCCGGGCGCCGACCCGCCGTCAGGCCCCTGCCTGCCAGAGGTCGGCGACGATCTCGTAGCTGCGCAGGCGATCCTCCAGGGCGAAGACATCGGTATGCAGCATCAGCTCGTCCGCTCCGGTCGCCGCGAGGAAGGCCTCCAGGCCCTCGCGCACCGTGTCCGGCCCGCCGATCACCGCCGCCTCCAGGAACTGCTCGACCTGAGCCTGCTCGAGGGGCGTCCAGTCGAGCTGTTCCACCGGCGGCCTGGCCAGGGTACGCCGGCCGCGGACCATGCCGAGGAACTTCTGGCGCGCCGTGGAGGCCAGGTACTCGGCCTGGGTATCGCTGTCGGCGGCGATCACCGGCAGGCCGACCATGGCATGGGGCGCCTCAAGCACCGCCGAGGGGCGGAAGTTGTCGCGATACAGCCGCAGCGCCTCGTGGAGCTGGGCCGGGGCGAACTGGGCGGCGAAGGCGAAGGGCAGCCCCTCGCGGGCCGCCAGGCGCGCGCTGTAGTCGCTGGAGCCGAGCAGCCACAGCGGCACCCGGGTGCCCTGGCCGGGCACGGCGCGAACCCGCTGGCCGGGCCGGGCCTCGTCGAGGAAGCCGCGCAGTTCCTCGAGGCGCGCCGGGAAGTCGTCCACGCCGGCCCGCGGGTCCCGGCGCAGGGCCGCCATGGTGGCCCCGTCCGAGCCCGGGGCGCGGCCCAGGCCGAGATCGATGCGGCCCGGGTAGAGCGTCTCCAGGGTGCCGAACTGCTCGGCCACCACCAGCGGCGGGTGATTGGGCAGCATGATGCCGCCGCTGCCGACCCGGATGCGCGAGGTCTGCCCCGCGACGTGGCCGATCAGCACCGCCGTGGCGGCACTGGCGATGCCCTCGATGCCGTGGTGTTCGGCCAGCCAGAAGCGCGTGAAGCCACGCCGTTCGGCGAGCCTGGCCAGGGCGACGCTGTCGCGGAAACTGTCGGCGGCGCTGCCGCCCTGGCGAATCGGCGCGAGGTCCAGCACAGAAAGCGGGGTATCCTTGAGGCGGGGCATGCGAGGCTCCATATGTTAGCGTGCTTATTACCCAGGTGGGGGCGAGGCCATCGGGAAACAACAGCGCGGCACATGAGCGGCAGCCAACGCTAGCCGGGCGCGTCGCCAGCCCCTAAGCTCAGATACTTGGAGAACCGGGAACCCGACATGACCTTGATACGTTCCGGCCAGCGGGTCCCGCGGCGGGGGGCCACGCGTCGTCGCCGGAAGCGACGGTTCGACTGGAGCGTCTTCGACCGCTGGCTGGATCGGCTGGTGACCCTGGCGGTGGTGACCGCCTTGGTGGTCGGGGGGGCGGCCCTGCTGATCAGCCTGGTGCTCTAGGGGAGGAGGGCACCGGCGGGGGGCCGGTGCCCAGGCCGGGACTCACCGGTAGCGATTGAGGTCGATGTCGTCCGAATCCGTGGCGGCCCCGGTGGCGGCGCCGACGCCACCGCCGATCACCGCGCCGCGGGTGACGCTGCCGCCGGTCACGGCGGCCGCCCCGGCCCCCACGGCAGCGCCCACGCCGGCGCCACTCAGGGCGCGCTCACTCGTTGTGGTGCCGCAGCCGGCGAGTCCCAGCGCGAGCATCAAGCTGACCAGTCCCGTTGTCACGATACGCTTCATAGCCTTCATCCATTGAGGGGTGTGGGCGTTAGAGTAGCGACTTCTCGGGTAAGTTTCAAAACGCTGTTTTTTTACTCTCCCGGTCGGCCGCGATCAGCGGCAGCGCGGTTGCTGCTGGGTGATGCAGTGGATGTTGCCGCCGCCGAGCAGGATCTCCCGGGCCGCTACGCCGACCACCCGCCGGGTGGGGAAGAGCGCCTGCAGGATCTCCCTGGCCTGCCCGTCCCGCTGCGGGTCGAGCAGCGGCATCACCACCACCGCGTTGCCGATGTAGAAGTTGACGTAGGAGCCGGCCATGCGGTCGCCGGGACGCCGCGGGTGCGAATGGCGCAGGCGGTCGATGCCGCTGGCCTCGTCCTCGGCGATATGCAGCGGTCCCGGCTGGGGCAGCTTGTGCACCTTGAGCCTCCGGCCCCGGGCGTCCACCGCCGCCTCCAGCACTGCCAGCGCCTCCCGGGAGATGGCGTGCTGGGAGTCGTCCGGGTCGTCGCACCAGGTCAGGGCCACCTCGCCGGGGGCGACGAAGCAGCACAGGTTGTCGACGTGGCCGTCGGTCTCGTCGAGGTGGCAGCCGCGGGGCAGCCAGATCACCTTCTCCACGCCCAGGGTGTCGCGCAGCACTTGCTCCATCTGGGCCCTGGTCAGGTCGGGGTTGCGGTTGGCGTTGAGCAGGCACTCCTCGGTGGTGATCAGGGTGCCCTCGCCGTCCACGTGGATGGCGCCGCCTTCGAGCATCACCGGTACCGCGAAGCGCTCGACGCCGAGCATTTCGGCGATCTTGGTGCGGATGCGCCGGTCCTTGTCCCAGGGGAAGTAGAGGCCGCCGTCGAGGCCGCCCCAGGCGTTGAACTCCCAGTCCACCATGGCCAGGCGCCCGTCCGGGTGGGTCAGGAAGGTGGGCCCCACGTCGCGCATCCAGGCGTCGTTGCTCGACAGCTCCACCACCCGCACCTGCTCGGGCAGCTGGATGCGGGCGTTCTCGTACTGGTCGTCGTTGACGCCGACGAACACCGTCTCGCTCTCGGCGATGGCGGTCGCCACCTCGATGAAGGCCTGCTGGGCGGGCTTGGCGCCATAGCGCCAGGTGTCGGGACGCTGCGGCCACAGCATCCAGCAGGCGTCGTGGGGGGCGAACTCGGCCGGCATGGAAAAGCCCAGTTCGGACGGGGTCCCGTGGGCGGCACCCGCCGGGGCGCCGGGGTGATCGTGTGTCGTCATGGCATCTCTCACAGGTGGCCGACCATCAGGAATACACCGGTGGCGATGGTCGCGGCAATCAGCACGTAGGGCAGCTGGGTCAGGGCATGGGCCATGGGGGTGCAGCCGCTGCCCTGGGCGGACAGCACGGTGGAGTCGCCGTAGAAGCAGGCGTGGCTGCCGAAGGCGCTGGCGGAGATCAGCGCGCCCACCACCAGCGGCATGCTGGCATCGACGCTGGCCGCCAGTGGCAGCACGATGGGCATGGCCACGGCGAACAGCCCCCAGAAGGAGCCGGTGGCGAAGGCCAGGAAGGCCATGGTCACGAACACCACCGCCGGCAGCATGCCCGAGGTCATCAGTGGCTGCACCGTGCCGATCACGAAGTCGGTCAGCCCCAGCACGTCGTTGACTTCCTTGAGGCTGAAGCCGGCGACCAGGGTGCCGAGCGGCATGATCATGGCCTTGAAGCCCTCGAGCGCCGTGTCGAAGGTGTCATGAAAGCTCAGCAGCCGCTGGGCGCCGATCAGCACCAGGGTCACCGCCAGGGCGACGATCACGCCGCGCAGGATGTCGATCTCGAAGTACCAGGTGAAGAAGATCAGGGTGGCGATGGGCAACAGGAAGTTCAGCAGGTGAGGGCGCGGCTGGTTCTCGTCCACCTCCAGGGCGGCGTCGTCGACGCCTTCGGGCATCAGCTGGCCGCCGGCGGCCCGCGCCTCGGCGGCCTTCATGGGGCCGATGTCGGGGATCCAGCCGAGCGCCACCAGCGGCACGATGGCCGCGGCCACCCAGGCATAGAACATGTAGGGAATGGCCTCGATGTACAGGCCCATGCCGTTGCCGGTCACGTCGTTCTCCTCCAGCAGGCCGGCGAAGAACACCGCCCAGGTGGAGAAGGGCACCAGGATGCAGATCGGCGCCGCGGTGGAGTCGACGATGTAGGCGAGCTTCTCCCGGGAGATGTTGAAGCGGTCGGTGATCTTCTTCATCGAGGCGCTGATGGTCAGGGCGTTCAGGTAGTCGTCGACGAAGATGATCAGGCCCAGGAACCAGGTGGTCAGCAGGCTCTGGTGCCTGGTGTGGATGCGCCGGGTGACGGTGTCGCCGAAGCTGAGCACCCCGCCGGTCTTCACCAGCAGGGCGATCAGGCTGCCGAACAGGCCGCAGACCAGGATGATCCAGGTGACGGTGTCGTTGCCCAGCACGCCGAGCAGGATATCCGAGCCCTGGGTGATGACCGAGGTCGGGTCGACCATCAGCAGGCCGACCAGGGTACCCGCCAGCAGCGATTCGATGGTGCGTCGTGTGAGGATGGCCATGCCCAGCACCACTGCGGTTGGTAGCAGGCTGTAGAGGCCATAGTCGTCGCCGTCGACGAGTGCGACGTTGCTGAGGCTGGCAATCAGCACGACAACGAGAAATATCAGGCCACCCTTAGTGGCGCTGCCGAAGCCTATGGGGTGGGCCTTCGAGCCCGAAGGAGAGTGTGACATGGTCATTAACCTTTGTTGTTGAATTGTTGTGGTTGATCATTGCGCCGTGGCTCGACCCGCCGGGAAATGCCGAGTGATACATGCGGCGGTTGCCGGCGGGTTACCGTTAACCGTTTACAGGTAACCGTCCTTGCGCAGGGAGGCCGTGGCGGCCGTCAGCGCCTCGTCGAGGATCGCGACCACCCGGTCGACGGTCCCGCGGGTCCAGATCAGCGGCGGCGAGACGATGTTCAGATGGCCCACCGGGCGGATGATCAAGCCGCGCTGCTGGGCCTCGAAGGCGACTCGGTCGCCGACCCGCGCCTCCACCGGCAGCAGCTCCTTGGTAATCTTGTCGGCCACGTTCTCCAGGCACATCATGAAGTGGCTGCCGCGCACGTCGCCCACGGTGGCGTGGTGCGACAGGGTCCTGAGCTGTTCCTCGAGGTAGGGCCCCACCTCACGGACGTTCTCGCAGATCCCCTCGCGCTCGATGATCTCGATGTTCTTGAGCGCCGCCGCACAGCTCACCGGATGGCCGGAGTAGGTGAAGCCGGTGCTCAGCACGCCGCCCTTGCGCTGCGGGGTGCCCAGCACCTCGTAGATCTCGTCGGAGATCAGGGTCGCGCCCAGCGGCGCATAGCCCGAGGACAGTCCCTTGGCGCAGTTGATGATGTCAGGCCGGGTGTCGAACACCGCCTCGGAGGCGAAGAAGTGCCCCAGGCGGCCGAAGCCGGTGACCACCTCGTCGGCGATGAAGAGGATGTCGTTGGCGCGGCACATCGCCTGCATGCGTGCATGATACCCCTCGGGCGCGACCAGCACCCCGCCGGCGCCCATGATCGGCTCGGCGATGAAGGCGGCGATGTTGTCGGCGCCGACCTCGGCGATGGTGTCCTCGAACTCCCGTACCAGGTGATCGCAGTACTCGGCCTCGCTCATGCCCTCGGGGCGACGGTAGCAGTTCGCCTCGCTGAGGTGGGTCACCAGGTGGTCGAGGGTGTCGAAGTCCCAGTTGTTGCTCTCGATGCCGGTCAGGGTGGCGGCCAGGTAGGTGGTGCCGTGGTAGGCGTTGTTGCGCGAGAGGATGCGTTTCTTTTCCGGCTTGCCCAGGCGGTTGAAGTAGTAGTGCACCAGGCGAATGGTGGCGTCGTTGGCCGCCGAACCGCCACAGCTGTAGAAGATGTGGTTGAGGTGCGCGGGCGCCAGCTCGGCGAGCTTGGCGGCGAGCTCCGCGGCCGGGGCGTTGGACAGGTTGTTGAAGGTCGAGAAGTAGGCCATGCGGGTGGCCTGGTCGGCCATGGCCTGGCCGATCTCGGCGCGACCGTGGCCGACGTTGACGCACCACAGCCCGGCGATGCCGTCGATGAACCGATTGCCACGGGAGTCCTGGACGTGGATGCCCTCGCTGTCGGTGATCAGGTCGCAGCCTTCCTCGTGGAAGACGCTGAAGTCGGTGAAGGGATGGATGAAGTGATCCTTGTCCTTCTGCCACAGGGTCTGGGTATCGAGGACGGGGCGATCGGTCGTCGGGCGGATGGTTGTTGTGGTCATGGCGTTACCTCCTGTCGTATGGAGGCCAGCCTAGCCAGGCCCGGGGAGCGGGCGACATATCCTGATTGGGGTATATCGGGGGCTCGCGCCGCCCTCGTAAGGTGATCTCACGGCACGCATTGCCCCGAATGACCGAGGCCACCGGCGGTGAACGTATCGAGGGGCGCCGGGGACAGGTCGAAGAAGGGAAACTTAGACCTGTCGACGGAGCAGCCCCGCGCGACAACGTCAACGGCCCTGCCCGAACAACGACCAACGAGGCGCACCATGACGACTTCCATCGACGGCCAGCGGCTGTGGGACACGCTGATGGCCATGGCCGAGATCGGCCCCACCGCGAACGGCGGCAGCTGCCGCCTGGCCCTGACTCCCGAGGACGCCGCCGGCCGGCGCCTGCTGCTCGACTGGTGCGAGGCAATCGGCTGCACCTGGCGGGTCGACCGGGTCGGCAACCTCTTTATCCGCCGCGCCGGCAAGCGCGATGACCTCGAGCCGGTGGGCACCGGCAGCCACCTGGACACCCAGCCCAAGGGCGGCCGCTTCGACGGCATCCTCGGCGTGCTGGCCGGGCTCGAGGTGTTCCGCAGCCTGCACGACCGGGGCATCGTCACCGAGCGCCCCCTCGAGCTGGTGGTGTGGACCAACGAGGAGGGCAGCCGCTTCGCCCCGGCGATGGTCGCCTCGGGCACCTATGCCGGCGAATTCGCCGTCGACGATACCCTGAGTCGTCGCGACGCCGACGGCGTGACCCTCGGCGAGGCTCTGGAGGCCTGCGGCTATGCCGGCGACCTGCCGGTGGGCGAGCCGCGGCTGGACGGCTTCTTCGAGCTGCATATCGAGCAGGGACCGGTCCTCGAGGAGGAAGGGGAGGCCATCGGCGTGGTCACCGGCGTGCAGGGCATGCGCTGGTTCGACGTCACCTTCGCCGGCCAGTCGGCCCATGCCGGCCCCACCCCGATGCGGCTGCGCCACGACGCCCTGGCCGCGGCGGCGCGCCTGATCGACCGCCTGCAGGCCCACGCCCTGGCCGATGACAGCGGCGACACCAAGGTCACCTGCGGCTGCCTGGACATCGAGGCGGCCTCGCGCAACGTCATCCCCGGCGAGGTGCGCCTCACCGTCGACCTGCGCCACGTGGTGGAGGCCGAGCTGGATGCGCTCCAGGCGGTGTTCGAGCGCGAGCTGGCCGCCGCCGGCGAGACCTTCGGCGTGGCGGTGTCCCGAGAGCGGATCTGGGCCTCGCCGGTGGTGGCGTTCGCCCCCGAGTGCATCGAGGCCGTGGAGGCCGCGACCCGGGCCCAGGCGGTGCCCTATCGGCGCATGATGAGCGGCGCCGGCCATGATGCCGTCTACGTCTCGCGCGTCGCCCCCACCTCGATGATCTTCATCCCCTGCCGCGACGGCATCAGCCACAACGAGGCCGAGTACGCCACCCCGGAGCACTGCAGCCTGGGTGCCCAGGTGCTGTGCGACGCCATGGTCGCGCGTGCCGACCGTCCGACCTGATCACGGGAGCCCCTGATGACCGATAACCGTCGAATTCCCCAAACCCGCGACGACTGGCAGGCGCTGGCCGCCTCGCTGAATTTCGAGAAAGGGTTCGAGACCCGCGCCTATATCGACGACGCCTTCGTCGATGCCGCCGACGGCGCGACCCTGACCACCACCAACCCGGCCACCGGCGAGGTGCTGGCCGAGGTGGCGAGCTGCGACGCCGCCGACGCCGAGGCCGCGGTGGCGGCCGCGCGGCGCGCCTTCGACGGCGGCGCCTGGTCGCGCCTGGCCCCGGCGGGCCGAAAGGCCGTGCTGCTGCACCTGGCCGACTTGATGGAGCAGCACAGGCACGAGCTGGCGTTGCTCGACACCCTGGACATGGGCAAGCCGGTGTCGAGTTCGCTGGGCGACATGGCCGGCGCCGTGGGCTGTCTTCGCCATCACGCCGAGTCCATCGACAAGCTCTACGGCGAGGTCGCGCCCACCGGCGACGACGCCCTGGGGTTGGTGCTGCGAGAGCCGCTCGGCGTGGTGGCCTCCATCGTGCCGTGGAACTTCCCGCTGATGATGACCGCCTGGAAGATCGCCCCGGCCTTGGCCGCCGGCAACAGCGTCATCCTCAAGCCCTCGGAGAAGTCGCCGCTCTCGGCGCTGCGTCTGGCGAGCCTGGCCCGCGAGGCCGGCCTGCCGCGGGGCGTCTTCCAGGTGCTGCCGGGCTTCGGCCACAGCGTGGGCAAGGCGTTGGCACTGTCGATGGGCGTCGACTGCCTGGCCTTCACCGGCTCCACCGGGGTCGGCAAGCAGCTGATGCAGTACGCCGGCCAGTCGAACCTCAAGAAGGTCTTCCTGGAGTGCGGCGGCAAGAGCCCGAACCTGGTCTTCGCCGACTGCAAGGACCTGGACCGGGTGGCCGAGCACGCCGCCGCGGCGATCTTCCACAACCAGGGCGAGGTGTGCATCGCCGGCTCGCGGCTGCTGGTCGAGAATGCGATCCGCGAGGCCTTCGTGGAGAAGGTGCTGGCCGCCGCCGAGCGCATGCAGCCCGGCGACCCGCTGGACCCGGCGAGCTTTATGGGCGCGATCGTGGATGAAACCCAGCATGCCCGCATCCTGGACTATATCCGCCGCGGCGTGGAGGAAGGCGCGTCGCTACGGACAGGAGGGCGTGCCCTCGAGGGGCCGGGGCTGTTTATCCCGCCGACGGTGTTCGACGGCGTCACCGACGCCATGGCCATCGGCCGCGAGGAGATCTTCGGCCCGGTGCTGGCGGTGTTCGGCTTCGACAGCGAGGAAGAGGCCGTGCGGCTAGCCAACGACAGCGACTACGGCCTGGCGGCGGGACTGTGGAGCCAGGACATCGATCGCATCATGCGGGTGACGCGGCGGCTGCGCTCGGGCCAGGTGTTCGTCAACAACTGGGCGGACATGGACCAGACGGTGCCCTTCGGCGGCGTCAAGCAGTCGGGCAACGGCCGCGACAAGTCCCACCACTCGCTGGAGGAGTACTCCGATCTGAAGAGCGTATGGATGACGCTCGCCACTTGAGCGTCGTCTGGCCCCTAGGCGGGGGCGTGAACCCAGCACCACCAACGGAAGGACAACAACAATGCCCAACAAGACCTCGATGCCGAGTCGTGCCCTGCTGGCCGGCGCGCTGGCCACCCTGAGCGTCGGTGCCACCGCCGAGGCTCAGTCGCCGGCCGATACCGTGCTGCGCGATGGCAGCCTCTACACCGTCGACGCCGAGCACCCCAGCGCCGAGGCGCTGGCGGTGCGCGACGGGGAGATCGTCTACGTCGGCGACGAGGCCGGCGTGGACGCCTACGTCGGCCCGGACACCCGGGTGATCGACCTCGACGGCAGGATGGTGATGCCGGGGCTGCAGGACGCCCATATCCACGGCATCACCGCCGGCCGTGCCCAGTGCGACCTCGACTACCGGCCCCTAAGCGTCGACGAGTTCACGGCGCATTTCGAGGGCTGCCTCGCCGATCCCGATTTCGGCACCCAGCGAGACGACTGGCTGACGGTCGAGCACTGGTACGTGCAGTTCCTCAAGCCCCGCGGCACCGAGGTCGACAAGGCGGTGCTGGACGCCATCGACACCGAGCGGCCGATCATCGTCTACGACGTCTGGGGCCACGCGGCCCTGGCCAACTCCCGGGCCCTCGAGCTGGCCGGCATCGACGCCGACACCCCGGACCCGCAGGGCGGGGTCATCAAGCACGACGACCGGGGCCGGCCGAACGGCTGGCTCTACGACGACGCCCAGTTCCTGGTGGACGAGGCCATGCCGGAGCGGCCGCCGCTGGATCCCGTCGATGCGGCCCGTCGCGGCCTGGCGGTGCTGGCCGAGGAGGGCATCACCAGCTTCCAGGCCCAGAGCGAATCGCGGGACACGGTCGAGACCTTCGCCGAGCTGCGCGAGGCCCACGGCCTGACCGCCCGGGCCCACTTCTTGATCGACTCCGGGGCTAAAACCGGCGACGAGCTGGCGGCCTTCATCGACGAGCTCGACGCCATCCGCGAGGCCGTCGAGAACCCCGAGCGGCTGCCGCTGCAGGTCCGCGCCTGGCGGCCCGGCGAGCAGGAAGGCCCCCGCCTGGTGGCCGAGCCCGGCGTCTCGGTAGCGGGCGTCGGCGAGGTGATGGCCGACGGCATCCTGCAGGCGCCCACCCAGACCGCGGCGCTGCTCGAGCCCTATCGCGTCAACGCCGGCAGCGAGGACGCACCGGACTGGCGGCCCGGGGACAACCGTGGCGAGGCTTACATCGACGCCGAGACCCTGGGCGAGATGGCGACCCGGTTCGCCGAGCGCGGCTACCAGACGCAGATCCACGCCATCGGCGACCGCGCGGTGCGCAACACCCTGGACGCCTTCGCCATGCTGCGGGAAGCTGACGCCACCGCGCCGCAGGCCAGCGGCTACGACCGGGTCGGCGACTCGCGGCCGCTGATGTCCCACGCCGAGCTGGTCGACGCCGCCGATCACGAGCGCTTCGCGGGGCTCGGGGTGGTGCCGGTGATGTCCTACCAATGGGCCAAGCCGGCGCCGGACTCCACCGATGCGGTGAAGCCCTACCTCGGCGCCGAGCGCTGGGCCGGCTACGAGCCGGAGGGCGAGCTCGCCGCGGCGGGCGCGAAGATCGCCTACGGCAGCGACTATCCGGTGGACCCGCTCGACCACTGGTTCGCCCTCGAGGCGGCGGTGCTGCGCGAGGCCGACTGGGGGCCGGAGTTCCCGGCCTATGCCGGCGACCTCAACGCCGAGCAGCAGGCCCTGTCGCTGGACGCGGCGATCCGCGGCATCACCCTCAACGCCGCCTACGCCATGCACCAGGACGAGGTCACCGGCTCGCTGGAAGTCGGCAAGCTCGCCGACCTGCTGGTCCTCGACCGGAACCTGTTCGAGGTCCCGGCCGAGGACATCTCCGAGACCCAAGTGCTGATGACCATGGTCGGCGGCGACGTCGTTCATCGCGCCGAGGACTTCCAGCCCTAGGCCGATCTCCCTGCGACATCGGGGCGCCGCCAGCGGTGCCTTCGAGGTTCATCGACGTGCCATTGGGGAACGCTTTCCACGTCGTTTGCCGGCCCTCGGGCCGGCTTTTTTGGTGGCGCGCCCGGCGAGAGGGAATCGCGTATCCTGTCGTCCAACCGTCGAGAGAGCGCCCGAGGAGGCTCCCGCCATGCGCCGTCTGCCCTCGTTGACCGCGCTGCGCACCTTCGAGTGCGCCGCCCGCCATGCCCACTTCGGCCGCGCCGCGGCGGAGCTGTGCGTCACCGACAGCGCCGTCAGCCACCAGGTCCGCCAGCTGGAAGAGCAGCTCGGGGCGACGCTGTTCGTGCGCCGCGGGCGCCACATGCAGCCCACGCCCCAGGCCCGGCGCCTGCTGCACAGCCTGCAGCAGGCCTTCGAGCGGGTCGGCGAGGCCTGCGAGGCGATCGCCGCCCCGGATACCCAGGCTGCGCTGCAGGTGGCCGTGCCCGCCGAGCTGGCCCAGAAGTGGCTGGTGGGGCGGCTGGACGACTTCTGCCGTCGGTACCCGCACATCGACCTGCACCTGCATGCCCGGGCCTACGACGTCCAGGACGTCGGCCCCGACCTCGACCTGGCGATCATCTACGGCGCCGGGCCGGCGGATGCCCACGAGCTCTTCGTGCGCCCCCTGCCGCCGCTGCACTTCTTCCCGGTGTGCAGCCCGGGGCTGTTCAATGCGGGCGGCCTGACCCGACCGGAGGACCTGGCCCGCTGCCGGCTGCTGCACGACGACCAGGACGGCGGCACCTGGGCCGCCTGGCTGGCCACTCACGCCGGCGACGCCCGGGCCGGACGCAACCTCTACTTCGAACATGCCGGCCTGGCCCTGGAAGCCGCCGCGAACGGCCTGGGCGTGGCGCTCGGCGATGCGCTGACGGCCTCGGAGGACCTGACACGAGGGCGGCTGGTGCGCCCCTTCGCCGCCAGCGTGGGCTCGCTCGGCCAGTACGCGCTGGTCTGCGACCGCCAGCGCCTCGAGCGGCCGGCAGTCGCGCACTTCATCGACTGGTGCGTCGCGCTTCTCGAGACCCCTGAATTCCATTCAAGGGTGGCGCAATAATCGTCGTTGGTGCGTCACGAGAGGTCGGGCCTAGCATCGGAATACCCCAACAACGAGAACGAGGTGTTCCATGGCGCGCTTGCTGACCTCCCTGCCCAAGGCCGACGGTTTCCGGCTGCCCGGCGAGTTCGAACCCAAGGCCGGCTGCTGGCTGGGCTGGCCGGAGCGCCCGGACGTGTGGCGCAACGGCGGCAAGCCGGCGCAGCGGGTGTGGGCCGGGATCGCCGCCGCCATCGCCGAGAGCGAGCCGGTCACCGTCTGCGCCTCCGCCGCCCAGTTCGCCAACGCCCGGCGACTGCTGCCGCCCTCGGTGCGGGTGGTGGAGATGACCTGCAACGATAGCTGGTTCCGCGACAGCGGGCCGGCCTTCGTGGTCAACGACGCCACCGGCGAGGTGCGTGGGGTGGACCTCGAGTTCAACGCCTACGGCGGCCTCGACGGCGGCCTGTACTTTCCCTGGGACCAGGACGACCAGATCGCCCGGAAGGTGCTCGAGATCGAGGGGCTGGACCGCTACCGGGCGCCGTTCATCGCCGAGATGGGCGGTATCCAGTCAGACGGCCAGGGCACCCTGCTGACCACCGAGCAGTGCCTGCTCAACCGCAACCGCAATGGCCACCTGGGCAAGGACGCGGTGACCCGGCATCTCGAGGACTACCTCGGCGCCGAGCGGGTGATCTGGCTGCCGCGAGGCTGCAAGTTCGACGAGACCGACGGCCACATCGATGACCTGGCCTGCTTCGTGCGCCCCGGCGAGGTGCTGCTGCAGTGGACCGACGACCGCGACGACCCGCAGTGGGAGATCTACCAGGAGGCGTATGAGGTGTTGAAGAGCTCCCGAGACGCCCGTGGGCGCGAGCTCACCGTGCACAAGATGCCTCAGCCGCGGGCCCTGGAGTGGACGGCCGAGGAAGCCGAGGGCCTGGACCAGGTCGACGGCACTCACCCGCGCCAGGCCGGCACCCGCATCTGCACCTCCTACATCAACTACTACGCCGGCAACTCGGTGATCGTGGTGCCGCTGTTCGGCGATCCCAACGATCGCGTCGCCCAGGCCACCCTGGCCGAACTGTTCCCCCGTCACCGCATCGTCCGCATCGAGGGCTCCCGCGAGATCCTGCTCGGCGGCGGCAACGTCGCCTGCATCACCATGCCCCAGTACGCCGCCCCGACGCCGACCGGCGGCTGAGCCGGCGCGCCCGGCCGTCGCCCCTCGTGCGGCGGCCGTGGCCTTATCCCCCAGCTCGACAGTCGGCCCCAGCGGCCGCCGGTGCCCCTCCTGCGCGGGGCGCCAGGGGCCCCTGCGGCCGGAACCGACTCGACAACAACCAACAAGCGAGTGAGGTATCCACGATGACGCAATCCACCACCGTCCCGGGCGAGGCCCGGGGACTCCCCCGCATCGGCGTCGACCATCCGCTGGCGATCGCCGCCGCCGTGGCGATCAGCTTCGTCGGCAACGCCGTGGTCATGGGCATGCCGCTGATGGTCGGGGCGCTGGCCGATTTCCTGCACTTCGACGAGCAGCAGGTGGGCTGGCTGGCCTCGGCGGACCTGGGCGGCATGTTCCTGGCCTCGCTGGCCACCGCCGCCCTGGTGTCGCGCCTCAACCGGCGCCACCTGGCGCTGTTCGGCATCCTGGTGGCAATCGCCGGCAACCTGCTGTCGACCCAGTATCACGACTTCGGGCCGCTGGTGGCGGCGCGGCTGCTGGCCGGCTTCGGCGGCGGCATCTGCTACTCCACCGGCATCGCCTGCCTGGCCATCACCCACAGGACCGGGCGCAACTTCAGCATCATGATGTTCGGCCTGGTGGCGATCAACGCCATCGAGCTCTACACCATTCCCTACCTGACCGGTGCCTGGGGCATCGACGGCATCTTCCTGGCCTTCTGCGTGGCTTTTGCGCTGTGCCTGGCGGTGCTGCCCTGCCTCTATCCGCACACGCCGGGCGACGCCGAGGGAGCGACCGGGGCGGACCAGGCAGAGAGCGCCCCGCGGCTGCCCCGCCTGCTGCCGCTGTGCTGCCTGCTGGCGGTGGCGTGCTTCTACATCACCATCGGCTCGTTCTGGGCGTTCATCGAGCGCGCCGGGGTCGACGCCGGGCTGGGCGACGCCTTCATCGCCAACGTGCTGACCCTGGGCAATGTCTTCACCCTGGCCGGCTGCGTCGCGGCAGTCTGGCTGAGTCATCGCGCCGGCCAGTCGCGGGTGCTGATGGCGGCGCTGGTGGGCATGGCCGGGGTGCTTCTGTTGCTGGCCGTGGAGATCTCCGCGACGACCTTCGTCATCGGCACCTTCGGCTTCTGCATCGCCTGGCTGTTCACCGACATCTTCCAGCTCGGCACCCTGAGCCATATCGACGCCTCGGGCCGCTACGCGGCGCTGGTGCCGGCCGCCCAAGGGCTCGCCCAGACCGCCGCCCCGGCGATCGCCGGCTTCCTGCTGGCTCGCGAGCTGGGCTACAGCGCGGTGATGCTGCTCGGCGCGGCGGGGTCGCTGGCGGCACTGTGCCTCTATGGCATCGTCTACGCGCAGATGCGCCGACTGGCCCCGGGCCTGGCCGACGCCGAGTGAGGCTGGCCTCCATCGCGGGCTCGCCTGCCTGACACCCCGCGCCCCTCACGGGCGCCGGGTGTCGCTCCTTGTGGTTCAGGGCATCGCGGAGAGGACCGGATCGTCGCGGTAGAGCTCGGGGAACAGGCGTTCGAGGTTGGCCACCTTGGGCAGATCGTTGAACACGATGTAGGGCTGGTTCGGGTGGTGATAGGCGTAGTCCTGGTGGTAGGCCTCGGCCGGATAGAAGGCCTCCAGCGGATCGAGCCGCGTGACGATCGGCCGATCGAAGGCGCCCGCGGCGTCGAGCTGGTCGATATAGGCCTGGGCGACCCGCCGTTGGGTCTCGTCGGCATGGAAGATCGCCGAGCGATACTGCGGGCCGATGTCCGGCCCCTGGCGGTTGAGCTGGGTCGGGTCATGGGCCACCGAGAAGAACACCTGCAGCAGTCGGGCATAGGAGATCTTCCCGGGATCGTAGGTGATGCGCACCGCTTCGGCGTGGCGGGTGCGACCGGCACTGACGCTGCGGTAGTCGGCGGTCCTGGCCGCCCCGCCGCTGTAGCCGGAGACCGCGTCGGTCACGCCGTCGAGGTGCTGGAACACCGCCTCGATGCCCCAGAAGCAGCCACCGGCGAGCACCGCGCTGTGCGGCGCATCGTCCGGGGGAGCGGGGCCGGTGGTGGCCGGCGGCGGCAGAGCGACGGCGCGGCTGGCGGCGTGACCGAGCGGTGACCAGGCGAGGGCGACGCCAAGCGCCAGCGCGGCGCCCAGCCCGATGAGGGGCCGACGGGGCAGGGATGAGGCGAGCATGGCGGGACTCCTGTGCTGTGGACCCTGTCCCACGCTAGGCGCTCGGCCCGGCGAAAATCATCACGATTCGGTCACGCAGCACAGACTCGCATTCAACCGCCCTGCTGGCGGGAGACCAGCGCCACGTGGTCGAGGAACAGCCGGAACAGCTGGGACTGGCTCGAGAGATTGAGGCGCTGGTAGATGTGCTTGCGGTGGACCTTGACGGTGCCGTCGCTGATGTCGAGTTCCCGGGCCGCCGACTTGGTGGAATGGCCGGCCAGCAGCAGGCGCACGATCTCCCGTTCCCGGGCCGTGAGGGCCTCCTGGCCGAAGCTGTCGAAGGCGGCTTCCACCGGCTCGCGCTCCGCCAGCCGCTCCTGGAAGCGGTGGCCCTGCCACTTCCAGTACTCGCCGAGCAGCACCTCCATGACCGGCGCGACATGGCGCAGCGCCTGCAGGCTGCGCCGCGTCAGCCGCGGGGCGTCCTCGCGAAAGCCCAGCGACACCACCATCACCACCTCGGCATCGACCCGGGCGAACAGGCCGACCTCGTCGGTCAGGCCCAGGGCACGATAGTAGTGGTGGTAGTAGTCGCTGCTCTCGAAGCGGTCCGGGGCCAGTTCACGCAGGCGATGGACGCCACTCGCCAGGCCGTCGTGGACGGCCTTGAAGAAGGGGTCGAGCAGGTAGGCCTGGCTCAGGTAGCGCTCGATGCCCTGCTCGCGACGCCCCGGCGGGTAGTTGTCGTGGATCAGTAGCGGCCGATGCTGGCCCTGGTAGGTATTGACCAGGATGGTGTCGAAGCCGGCCAACTCGTGGAGGGTCTTCTCCAGCAGGACGGGGAAGCCGACCCCGCCGGCGGCCAGGGTGAGCTGGGCGAGACGCTGGTGCCAGGCCTGGCTGTCGGCCGTGGCGAGCAGGTCGGTGAGGGTCATGGGTAACGGCAGGCTCGAGTGGGGATCGCCGACTCAGGGTACCACCGCCGGCGCGGCGGGTGACAAGGCGCGCGCCGGGCTATGCTCGGGACGACGCGACCGCGAGGAGACGGGAGAGACATGCGCGCGCTGTTGCTGGGCCTGGTGATCCTCGGCCTGCTGCTGGGCATCGGCCTCGACAAGGGCTGGTGGTCGGTTCCGCCGGCCTGGAACCCCTGGGCGCCCCTGAGGGTGGCGGCGCCAGTGACGCCGGTGACCCGCTGGAAGCTGGCCCGCCTGGAGGACGATCCCCAGGCCTGTCGAGCCGTGCTGGCCGCGGTGCCCGACGCGCAGCTGCGCTACACCGTCCTGGCGGACCATACCCCGGTCGCCGGCTGCCCCCTCACCGATGTCCTGCGCCTGCATCGCGCGGGGGTCGCCTTCGACGATAGCTTCATCGCCAGCTGTCCGCTGGCCGTGAGCTGGCTGCTCTACGAGCGGCATCGCCTGCAGCCTCTCGCCCGGGAGGTGTTCGATCAGCCGGTCGTGGCGGTGGAGCACGTCGGCAGCTTCGCCTGTCGCAACATCTACGGACGCGAGCAGGGACGTCGCAGCGACCATGCCGCCGCGGCCGCCCTGGACGTCTCGGCCTTCCGGCTCGGCGATGGACGGCGCGTCTCGGTGCGCCGGGACTGGGGCGACGAGCGGCCGGACGGGCGCTTTCTGCGCCGGGCCCAGCGGGGCGCCTGCGGGCTGTTCGGCACCGTGCTCGGGCCGGACTACAACGCGGCGCATGCCGGCCACTTCCACCTGGGCCTGCGCGGGACGGGCGTCTGCCGCTAGGGATATCGCCCCCGCGAGGCCGCGTCACTGGCGGTGGCCGGCCTCTGGCCTCATCATGGGGCATCCGCCACCGTAGCCTTGTCGCGCTTGTAGAGAGAGGAGCTTCGACCACACCATGCTGGGATTCCTGCAGGGGGCCGCCTACGGCCTGTTCCTGACGTGCCTGCCCTGGTGCCTGATCGGCCTGGCCAGGCCTCGACTGGCCTTGCCCACCGAACACCCCACCCGCTGGCAGGTCGTCCTGCGCTACGCCTTCCTGGTGCCCTTCCTCAGCCTGCTGATGTGGCTGACCTCGCTGTGGGGCGGCTTCGATCCCAGCCTCCCGGGCTGGCTGACGGGGCTGGTCGGCATCGCGGTGGAGATACCCCTGGAGCGGCGCTGGCGGCGGTTCCGGGCGCGGCGCCACAAGCGCCGGCTCGAGGCGATGCTCGAGGCCGAGGCGAGCCGCCGCCGCGCCGAACAGGCCCGGCAGGGACGCGAGGCCGGGGTCAGCGAGCTCGACCCGGCGAACCCGCCGGACGATGCCGACGAGGTGGTGCAGGCCCTGTGTCGCGCCAAGCGCGAGCTGCTCGAGGCGGGGCGCGAGGACCATGCCGGCCAGGTCGATCGTCTCTACAGTCGCTATCGCCATGTGCTGGGGGTGCTGGGGTCGCGCTTCGACAGCAGCGAGCTGGCCTTCGAGCGCGCCCGCTCGCTGGTGGAGGAGGTCTGCCTGGGCGCGGTGGACAACTTCAACGCCATGGTGGCCCAGGCCCGGGGCGTGGCCGGTCTCGACGTCGACTTCGTGCGCCGCCGCCTCGGCCAGGGGGCCGACCGGCTGACCGCCAACGAAACCAGCGCGCTGCGCCGGCGCCTGGCCTTGATCGAGGATACCGAGCGCTCGCTGCGTCGCCTCGCGGCCCGCAACGAGGCGGCGCTGACGGCGCTCGACGACACCAGCGTGGCGCTCTCGCGGATCGTCACCGACCGACCCCGGGCCCGGGTCGGGGCCGACCAGGCCTGCGAGGAGCTGCGCCGCTTCATCGACGGCGCCGAGCGCTACAGTCGCCCCTCACGGTAGGGAGAGGCCCCTCGCGAACAGGCCGTTCCCGCAGGGGTCCTAAGCCTTGTCCGAGACGCAGAACCGGCAACCAGGGGAGTCCCATGCCATGATTGACGCGCCCAAGCCCGGCAGCCCGCTGTCGCTGCCACCGGTGGAACGCATCGCCGAGGAACTGGAGGGGGCCGAGGCGGCCGCGTCCCGCCACCAGGACGAGGATCCCGAGCTGGCGGCCATGGCCGATGCCTTCGTCGCGGAGACCCTGGACGACCGCGGGGAGGGCGGGCCCAGCCGCCAGCGCCGCGCGGTGGACGAGATGGGCCTCGAGCTGCAGCAGCAGGCGGCCCGCCAGAGCGAGATGCTCAAGACCCCGCTGCGTCAGCTGGCCGAGCACGGCGAGGAGGGCGGCCCGGTGGCCAAGGCGCTGGTCGAGCTTCGCGACCGCATGGGCGCCCTGGATCCCCGCCACCATCGCCTGACGCCGGGGCCCCTTGACCGGGTGCTGCGGCTGCTGCCCGGGGTGGGCGGCCGGCTGCAGCGCTACTTCCATCGCTTCGAGACCGCGCAGCAGGCCCTGGAGGCGATCATCGCCGACCTGGAGGGCGGGCGCGACATGCTGGCGCGCGACAACCTGACCCTCGCCGACGACCAGGACGCCATGCGCCAGACCCTGACGCAACTGGAGCGCCAGGTGGCCCTGGGGCGGCTGATCGACCGGCGCCTCGAGCGGGCGCTGCCCGAGATCGTCGACGAGCCGCGGCGGGCCTTCGTCGAGGAGGAGCTGCTGTTCCCGCTGCGCCAGCGCATCCTCGACCTCCAGCAGCAGCAGGCGGTCTGCCAGCAGGGCGTGCTGGCCCTCGAGGTGATCATCCGCAACAACCGTGAGCTGATGCGCGGCGTGGACCGCGCCATCAACGTCACCGTCTCGGCCTTGAGCGTGGCGGCCACGGTCGCCCTGGCGCTGGCCAACCAGCGGCTGGTGCTGGATCGCATCGAGTCCCTCAATGCCGCCACCTCGGAGACCATCGCCGGGACCGCCCGCGCCCTGCGCCAGCAGGGCGTCGACATCCAGACCCGGGCGGCCTCCGCCAACCTGGACCTCGAGGCCCTGGAAGGGGCCTTCGCCGACGTCATGGCGGCGATCGAGGATCTCTCGCATTACCGCCGCGATGCCCTGCCCCGGCTGGCCGAGCAGATCGACCGCCTGGAGGTGCTGTCCCGGGAGGGCCAGACGGCCATCGACCGGCTCGAGCGCGACGGCGGCGAGGCGGGCGAGCGGGCGTCCTGAGGCGACGGGCGCCCCTCACTTGAAGTGTGCGGCGGCCTCCCGGAAGGCCTTGCGCATCCGCTCCCAGGCCTCGTCGGTGCCCTTCTGCAGGTCCGACCAGGCGCCCTCGCCGGCGCGCTGCAGCTCGTCGAGGCGCTGGCGGGCCTCGTCGCGGCGGCGGCGCAGCCGCTCCAGGTCTTCCTGGTGACGGGCCTGGGTCTGGGCACTGGCCTGTCGGGCCCGGGCCATCAGCTCGTCGATCTCGGCGTTCCACTCATCGAGGCTGGCCTTCAGGCGTTCGATGAACTCGTCTCGCTGGCTCATGCGGCTCTCCCGGTGTCGTCCCCCTCGCTTGTGATGATCCTTGCGACTCCGTCGAGTTCCCTCGGTGCCGGGGGAGATCGCGGTCGTGCCAGTCCACGTCTGGGCTATCCTGCGGAATGAAGGTGGTGACGCCGTCGCCATCGGGACGTTCCGGCCCCGCCGCGAACGGCCCCATCATCCAGGCGGTGATCCGCAAGGAGGACGTCATGAGCAGCGAGGCCCGCAATGTCTTCGTGGTGGGGCTCAACGACTTCAACCGTCAGCGTCTCGAGAGCCTGCGTGGCGCCGAGGCCTACCGTTTCCACGGCGTCATCGAGCCCGAGGCGGTCTACGACACCGAGGTCTTCGACATCGCCGCCATGCTCGACGAGGCGACCCGGCAACTGGAGGCCTTCGAGGGCTCGGTGGATGCCATCGTCGGCTACATGGACTTTCCGGTCTCCACCATGCTGCCGATCCTCTGCGAGCGTTTCGGCACCCGCACCACCACGCTGGAAAGCTTGCTCAAGTGCGAGCACAAGTACTGGAGCCGCAAGGTGCAGAAGGAGGTCATCCCCGACTTCATCCCGGCCTTCACGGCCTTCGATCCCTTCGATGACGAGGCCCTGACCCGGATCGGCGAGGCGGGGCTCTACTTCCCCTTCTTCGTCAAGCCGATCAAGTCCTCCGGGTCACGGCTGGGCTTTCGCATCGACACCCCCGAGGACTTCTACCACGCCATCGAGAAGCTGCGCGAGGACATCGGCCTGATCGCCGATCCCTTCAACACCGTGCTCGAGCACGCTCGGCTGCCCGACGAGATCGCCGCCGTGGACGGTCACTTCTGCATGGCCGAGGAGATCATCGGCGGCTGGCAGTGCACCGTGGAGGGCTACGTCTTCGAGGGCGAGGTGGTCAGCTACGGCATCGTCGATTCGCTGCGCTATCCCCAGGTGCTGAGCTTCTTCCACTATCGCTACCCCTCGGGGCTGCCCGACCCCGTGCAGGACAAGATGCGCGAGCTCACCGACACGGTGATGACCCATATTGGCTTCGACAACTCGGCCTTCAACATCGAGTACTTCTGGGACGAGGTGCAGGACCGCATCTGGCTGCTGGAGATCAACACCCGCATCTCCCAGTCCCACTGCGACCTCTTCGAGAAGGTCGACGGTGTCAGCAACCAGCAGGTCACCATCGACCTGGCGCTGGGCCAGCGGCCCGACATGCCGCATCGCCAGGGGGAGTATGCCGTCGCTGCCAAGTTCTTCCATCGGGTGTTCTTCGTCGATGCCGTGGCCACCCGGGTGCCCAGCGAGGCGGAGATCGCCGAGCTGGAGGCGGCCTTCCCGGGCACCGTGATCGCCCTGCAGGTGGAGGCCGGTCAGCGGCTCTCGACGCTGACCGAGCAGGATAGCTACAGCTACGCCCTGGCCTATATCTGGATGGGGGCCGACACCGCGGAGCAACTGCTCGAGAACTATGACCGCCTGATCGCCAGGCTGGTCTTCGAGTTCGATGAGATCGAGGGCTGAAGGAGGAGGACACGGATGCGCATCGTCGACGAGTTTCCCCGCCGGGTCCGGGAAGAGGAGACCTGGATCCCCATGGCGGACGGCACGCGACTGGCGGCTCGGATCTGGCGTCCGGTGGACGCCGAGCATCACCCCGTGCCGGCGATCCTCGAGTACCTGCCCTATCGCAAGCGCGACCTGACCGCCGCCCGCGACGTCCAGAGCCACCCCTACTGGGCCGGGCACGGCTATGCCGGGGTGCGGGTCGACATCCGCGGCACCGGCGAGTCGGACGGCGTGCTCACCGACGAATACCTGCCCCAGGAGCTGGCCGACGGCGTGGCGGTGCTAGATTGGCTGGCCGACCAGCCCTGGTGCACCGGCGAGGTGGGCATGGTGGGGATCTCCTGGGGCGGCTTCAACGGCCTGCAGATCGCCGCCCTGCAGCCGCCCCAGCTCAAGGCGGTGATCACCCTGTGCTCCACCGATGACCGCTACGCCGACGATATCCACCACATGGGCGGCTGCCTGCTCGGCGACAACCTGTCCTGGGCCTCGACCATGTTCGACGGCAACACCTGCCCGCCCGACCCCGAACTGGTGGGCGAGGGCTGGCGCGAGATGTGGCACAAGCGCCTCGACGGCAGCGGCCTGTGGCTGGCGCGCTGGCTCGAGCACCAGCGGCGCGACGACTACTGGAAGCATGGCTCGGTGTGCGAGGATTTCGCGGCGATCCGCTGTCCGGTCTACGCCATCAGCGGCTGGGCCGACGGCTACTGCAATGCCGTCTTCCGGCTGCTCGAGGGCCTGTCGGTGCCGCGCAAGGGACTGGTCGGGCCCTGGGCCCACAAGTATCCCCACCTGGGCGTGCCCGGGCCGGCCATCGGCTTCCTCCAGGACTCGCTGCGCTGGTGGGACCACTGGCTCAAGGGCGAGGACACCGGGATCATGGACGAGCCCATGCTGCGCGTGTGGATTCAGGAGTCGGTGCCGCCCTCGGCCCGCTACGAGGTGCGTCCGGGGCGCTGGATCAGCGAGCCGAGCTGGCCCTCGCCGAACATCCTGCCCAGCTCCTTCCGCCTCACCGTGGGGCATGACCTGCTGCCCGAGGCCGATGGCGTCGACGACGAGGCGGCGCTGACGGTGCGCTCGTCGCTGTCGGTGGGGCTCTTCGCCGGCAAGTGGTGCTCCTACAACGCGCCGCCCGACCTGCCCCATGACCAGCGCGACGAGGACGGCGGCTGCCTGATCTTCCAGACGCCGCGCCTCGAGGCGCCGCTGGAGATCTGTGGCCAGCCGAGGGTCGAGCTGGCACTCGAGGCCGACCAGCCGGTGGCCATGGTGGCACTGCGGCTCACCGACATCGCCGAGGACGACAAGGCCACCCGGGTCTCCTACGGGCTGCTCAACCTCACCCACCGGGACAGCGACGAGTTCCCCGAGCCGCTGGTGCCGGGCGAGCGCTATCGCGTGACGGTGTCGCTGAAGCATATCGCCCAGCAGTTCCCGGCGGGCCATGCCATCCGCCTGTCGGTGTCCACCAGCTACTGGCCGCTGGCGTGGCCGGCACCCCGGCCGGTGCGGCTTACCGTGATTCCCGGGCTCAGCCGGCTGATCCTGCCGGTCCGGGCCCCGCGTCCGGCGGAGGAGGCCGCCCTGCCGGCCTTCGGCGAGCCCGAGGGCGCGCCGCCGATCGCCAAGACCCTGATCCAGCCGACCCAGGAGAGCTGGTGCGTGATCCGTGACCTGGCCAACGACAAGACGACCCTCGAGGTGATCAACGACGAGGGCCGCTATCGCCTCGACGATATCGACCTGGAGATCGCCGCCCGGGTCACCGAGCGCTACAGCTATTCCTATGGCAGCTACGACAGCGTCAGCGCCTGGACAGAGTGGGAGCGCAGCTTCCGCCGCGGCGACTGGGAGGTGCGTACCCTGACCCGCACCCTGATGACCAGCGACGAGGAGAGCTTCCGGCTGCGCGCCACCCTGGACGCCTGGGAGGGCGAGACGCGGATCTACGCGCGCACCTGGGACGAGACGATTCCCCGGGATCTGGTGTAGCAGGGCCATCGCTGCTGGCTGTAGCGAGGGGCGCCGGGGACAGGTCGGAGAGGGGGGGGGCTATTCCAGGGATGGAATCGGTAGCGCCCAGGGAAGGGTTCACAGCGCCCCCTGGTTGACCTGTCGCCGGATCAGCCCCGAGTACACGGCTAACCGTGAAAGCCTTGGCTGGTGCAGGAAGGCGATGGTCGAGTAGGGCGACGGCCTGCTATCTTGGCCTCCTTTCTCGACGGGGATGCCCCATGAGCGTGATGACCGCCGGCGCGACGCCCCAGACCTGGGCCTCGCGCAAGGAAATCTTCGGCTGGGCGATGTTCGACTTCGCCAACCAGGCCTATACCCTGCTGATCATCACCGTGGTGTTCGGCGAACTGTTCACCACGGTGATCGTCGGCGACCGCGGCGACGGCTATCGGCTGGCCAACTTGCTGTGGAGCCTGGCGCTGGCGGTGAGCTACCTACTGGTGGTGGTCACCGGCCCCCTGTGCGGCGCGGTGATGGACTACCAGGCCGCCAAGAAGCGTTTCCTGTTCGTCAGCTACCTGGCCACCGTGGCGGCCACGGCGCTGCTCTACTTCGTGGCCCCCGGCTACGTGTGGCTGGGGCTCATCCTGATCGTGGTGTCGAACTACGCCTACTCCATGGGCGAGTCCTTCATCGCCGCCTTCCTGCCCGACCTGGGGCCGCCGGAGGCGCTGGGTCGCATCTCCGGCTTCGGCTGGGCGCTGGGCTATGTGGGCGGGCTGTTCGCCGCCGGCTTCACCCTGGTGGTGCTGGGCGAGGCCAGCGCCGAGAACTTCGAGCGCATCCGCTGGGTCGGGCCCTTCGCCGCGGCCTTCTTCCTGGTCACCGCCATCCCCACCTTCCTGTGGGTCCGGGAGCGCGGCACCCCGCAGCCGCCGGGCAAGGCCTACCGGGAGATCGCCTGGGAGCGGGTCTCGACGACCCTGCACGAGCTCCGGCGCTTCCGTGACCTGGCCACCTTCCTGGTCTCGCTGCTGTTCTCCATGGCCGGCATCTACATCATCATCGCCTTCGCCTTCATCTACGGCGCCCAGGTGATCGGCTGGGACGAGTCGATCCGCAACATCATGTTCATCATCGTGCAGATCACCGCGGCCATCGGCGCCCTGGGCTTCGGCTTCATCCAGGATCGCATCGGCACCCGGCTCACCTACCTGATCACCCTGGCGCTGTGGGTGGCGGCGATCCTGGCCATCTGGGCCACGCCCGAGCTCACCGCCTGGCTCAACGCCGGCCTGGGGCTCGGCTGGGAGGCCCAGCACCTCTTCCTGGTGGTGGGCTGCCTGGCGGGGCTCAGCCTGGGCTCCAGTCAGTCCGCCAGCCGGACCCTGGTGGGGCTGTTCTCCCCGCAGCGCAAGGCCGCCGAGTTCTTCGGCTTCTGGGGCCTGGCCAACAAGCTGGCCGGAGTGGGCGGCATCATCGGGCTGGGCCTGCTGCAGTCGGTGGTCGGGCTGAAGGCCTCCATCCTGCTCTGCGCCGCGCTGTTCATCGTCGCCATCCTGATCTGCCTGGGCGTCGACCAGGCCCGCGGCCAGCAGGCCGCGAGGGACTGGGAGGCGCGCAACGGCGCCTCGCCCTCACCCTAGGCGGGGCGCGTCAGGGCGAAGCGGTCGGTGGTGCGGCTGTAGCCGGCGCCGGCCTGGCGGCCGATGGGGCGCAGGGTCCCGATATCCAGGTGGCGGCCGTCCCGGACCGCGGTGTCGGCATGGATCACCGTTACCTCGGCGAGCACCAGGGTGACGGCGTCGAGGCCGTCGACGAAGAGGGGGGGCAGGCGCGGGCGTCCAGTGGCATCATGCCAAAGGGGACGCGGCGAGGAAGGCGAATGGGCGATGAGCGACACGGGGTGAGGCGCACCGGGCTCGGCATGATGCTGGTGTTCTGGGTGCTGTTCATCGGCCTCGGCAGCTGGTGGCTGCAGGGCGTGCTGATGCGTCGCGAGAATCCCAACGCCCACCTGGTCGATGCCGTGGCCGGCGATACCCTCATCCTGGAGCGCAATGTCTCGGGCCACTTCGTGGCCACCGGGCGCATCAACGGCGAGCCGGTGCCCATGCTCCTCGATACCGGGGCCACCTACGTGGCCGTGCCCGCCGGTCTGGCCGACCGGCTGGGCCTGAGCCCCGAGGGCTCGGCCTGGTTCTCCACGGCCAACGGCCGGGTGCGCGGCCAGCTCACCACCCTCGACGAGATCAGCCTCGGCGGCTTCACCGCCCGCCGGGTGCGCGGCTCCATCAGCCCCGGTCTCGATGAGGGCGTGGTGCTGCTGGGCATGAGCTTCCTGGGCCGCTTCGAACTCCAGATGAGTGGCGAGATCCTGACCCTTCGCTTGCCGCAGAAGGACAAGGATTGAGAGCCGGACCGCGCGGTGGCTGAGGCCATCTTCCCTGTCTCGCGAAAAGGAGTCCCGACATGTCATGGATCGATGAGCTCGGCCTGCGCTGGCCGATCCTTCAGGCCCCCATGGCCGGCGCCCAGGGCGTCGAGCTTGCGGCCGCCATCGCCGAGGCCGGGGGGCTCGGTGCTCTGCCGGCCGCGATGCTCGGACCGCAGGCGCTGGAGGCGGCCTTGCATGACTACCGCGGCCGCACCTCGCGGCCCCTCAACGTCAATGCCTTCTGCCACCGTCTGCCGGTCCCCGATCCCGAGGCACTGCAGCGCTGGCAGGCCGCGCTCGCGCCCTACTATGCGGAGTACGAACTGGAGGCGCCCGAGCCACCGGCCGGCCCCGGGCGGCGGCCCTTCGACGATGCGGCCTGCGAGGTGCTGGAAGCTCATCGCCCCGCGGTGGTGAGCTTCCATTTCGGACTGCCGGCGCCCGAACTGCTGGCACGGGTCAAGGCCTGGGGGGCGCGAGTGCTATCCACCGCCACCACCGTGGAGGAAGCCCGCTGGCTGGCGGCCCATGGCGCCGATGCGATCATCGCCCAGGGCCTGGAAGCCGGCGGCCACCGGGGCATCTTCCTGAGCGATGACCTCACCACCCAGGTCGGCACCCTGGCGTTGCTGCCCCAGGTGGTCGAGGCCATCGACGTGCCGGTGATCGCCGCCGGCGGCATCGCCGGCCCCCGCAGCGTGGCGGCGGCGTTGGCCCTGGGCGCCTCGGCGGTGCAGGTGGGCACGGCCTTCCTGGCGTGCCCGGAGAGCACCATCGGCGAGCTTCATCGGCAGGCCCTGACATCGGGCGAAGCCCGTCATACCGCCCTGACCAACCTCTACAGTGGCCGCCCGGCCCGCGGCATCATCACCCGGCTGATGCGCGAGCTTGGTCCCCTGAGCGCGCTCGCGCCGCCCTTCCCCCTGGCCACGGCGGCCGTCGCGCCGCTGAGGGCCGCCGCCGAGGCCGCCGGGTGCAGCGACTTCTCGCCGCTCTGGGCGGGGCAGGACTCCAGCGGTTGCCGTGCGGTGCCGGCGGCCGAGCAACTGCGTTGGCTGGCGGGGCAGGGAGCCCTCTGACGACGTGGGCGGCGGGCTGATATCATGGATGCATGAACAGTATCACGTCAGCCGCCCGCGTCACGGCCTCCCTGGACGATCCCTTCTACTACCTGGCCAACTTCCAGTTCGTCCTGGACTGGGTGGGCGAGCGCCACGGCGACCTGCTGAACGACGCCGAGCGGGCCTTCCTCGACGCCTTCCCGCGCCTGCCCCGGGCCTCCCGGGCGCTGCTGGTGCGCATGGTGATGCGCAAGGGCGAGCACTTCCGGACCTCCCGGCTGGCCTACCCCGAGATCGGTGATACTGCCGGCGCCCTGGCGCCGCTGGTGGCGGCCGGCTGGGTGGACGCCGACCCGCCGCTGTCCCTCGACGAGCTGTTCCGCCAGCTGCGCCTGCCCGAGCTGCGCCAGGCCCTGGCCGGGGAGATCGCCGCTGCTGGCCTTTCCGCCGGCAGTGCCAAGGCCGCCCTGCAGGCGGCACTGGCGCCGCGGCTGCCTCGGCCACGGCGTCTCGTCGACTGGTGGCCCGAGGCGCCCGACGCGGTGGTGCGCCTGGAGGTCATGGCGCTCTGCGACCGCCTGCGACTGATGTTCTTCGGCAACCTGCGCCAGGACTGGGCGGAGTTCGTGCTCGCCGAGCTCGGCCTGCAGCGCTTCGAGACGGTGCCCTTCGCCGCGGATGCCCGGGCCTTCCTGTGCCGGGACGAGGTCGACGCCTACCTGGCCCTGCACCGGCTGCGCGAGCGCCTCGACGACGGCGAGTGCCCGCTGGCCCTGGCCGCCGAGGTGCCGGAGCGTCCCGACAACCCCTGGCTGGCCGCCCGTCGCGCCCGGCTGCTGTGGCACCTGGGCCGCGAGGCGGAACGCCGGGGCGAGGAGGCGACGGCGCTGGGTTGCTACGCCGAGGCCGGCGTCGGCGAGGCGCGCATCCGCCGCTGGCGGCTGCTCGAGCGGCGCGGCGAGCATGCCCTGGCCCTGCAGCTGGTCGAGGCGGCCGAGGGGGAGGACGCCCTCGGCGAGCCGGAGGCGCAGGCCCTGGCGCGTCTGCGCCCGCGGCTGTGCCGCAAGCTGGGACGGCCACTTCCGCCCGGGGCGCCGGAGCCCCGCCCCGCGCGGCTGGACCTGCGGCTGGCGCCGGAACCCGGCGGCGTCGAGCGGGCCGTGGCCGAGCATCTGGGGCGCGACGCGGCGCCGGTGCACTATGTCGAGAACACCCTGATCACCGGGCTCTTCGGCCTGCTCTGCTGGGAGGCGATCTTCGCGCCGCTGCCCGGGGCCTTCTTCCATCCCTTCCACAACGGGCCGGCGGACCTCGGCCGCGAGGACTTCGTGGCCCGGCGTCGCGCCCACTTCGACGCCTGCCTGGCCGAACTCGATGACGGCCGGTACCGCGACACCATTCGGGCCCGCTGGCAGGCCAAGCAGGGCCTGGCCTCGCCCTTCGTGCACTGGGAGGCGCTGTCCGAGCCGTTGCTCGAGCAGGCGCTGGCCTGCCTGCCGGCCGCCCACCTGCGGGCCTGCTTCGAGCGACTGCTGGCCGACCCCCGGGCCAACCGCGCCGGCCTGCCGGACCTGATCCAGTTCTTCCCGCTGGCCGGGCCCGACGCCCCCCGCTACCGGCTGATCGAGGTCAAGGGGCCGGGAGACCGGCTGCAGGACAACCAGCGCCGCTGGCTGGCCTTCTTCCATGCCCACGACATCCCGGTGGCGGTGTGCCATGTCGCCTGGGAGACCCCATGAGCGGGGAGGGCGCCACGCCGGGCTATCGCGTCGCCGTCCGTGCCCTGTGCGAGTTCACCGCCCGGGAGGGCGACCTGGACCATCGCTTCACCCCGGCGCCCAGCGCCCGGGAGGGCATCGAGGGCCATGCCCGGGTGACGGCCCGACGCGGCGAGGGCTACGAGGCCGAGCTGCCCCTGGCCGGGCACCGCGAAGGCCTGGCGGTGGCCGGCCGCGCCGATGGCTATGACCCGGCGGCCAATCGCCTGGAGGAGATCAAGACTCATCGCGGCAGCCTCGCGCGCATGGCCGACAACCAGCGCGCCCTGCACTGGGCCCAGGTGGAGGTCTACGGCGCCCTGCTGTGCGCAGAGCGGGGACTGTCGCGGCTGACCCTGGCGCTGGTCTACCTGGACATCGCCAGCGGTCGCGAGACCCTGCTGACCCGGGAGGCCACCGCCGCCGAGCTCGAGGCCGTCTTCGCACGGCATTGCCGGGACTTCCTGGCCTGGGCCGAGCAGGAGGCGGGGCACCGCACGCGACGCGACGCGGCGCTCGCGGGGCTGGCCTTCCCCCACGCCGCCTTCCGCCCCGGCCAGCGGCAGCTGGCCGAGGATGCCTACCGGGCCGCGGCCACCGGGCGCTGCCTGCTGGTGGAGGCGCCCACCGGCATCGGCAAGACCCTGGGGGCGCTGTATCCCACGCTTGCCGCCATGCCGCGCCAGGGGCTCGATCGCCTGGCCTTCCTGACCATGAAGACCCCGGGGCGACGCCTGGCCCTGGACGCCCTGGCGGCCCTGGGCGCCGCCGAGGGCGAGGCCCGCCTGCCGCTGCGGGTGCTGGAGCTGGTGGCCCGGGACAAGGCCTGCGAGCATCCCGACCGGGCCTGCCACGGCGAGGCCTGCCCGCTGGCCGAGGGCTTCTACGACCGGCTGCCCGCGGCGCGCCGGGCGGCCGTGGCCCGCGGCTGGCTGGACCGGGCCGCGCTGCGCGAGGTGGCCCTCGCCCATCGGGTCTGCCCCTACTACCTGGGCCAGGAGCTGGCGCGCTGGTGCGACGTGCTGGTGGGCGACGTCAACCACTACTTCGACGCCAGCGCCCTGATCCATGGCCTCGCCCGGGCCGATGCCGTGCGCCTCGGCCTACTGGTGGATGAGGCCCACAACCTGGTGGAGCGCGCCCGGGGCATGTACAGCGCCGAGCTCGACCAGCGGCGGCTCAACCGGCTGCGCAAGGCCGCTCCGCCCGCCCTGTCGCGGCCCCTGGGCCGCCTGGCCCGGCGCTGGCAGGCCCTGCTGCGCGAGGTCGAGGACCGCGACTGGCAGGCCCTGGACGCCGTGCCCCGTGGGCTGCTCGGGGCCCTGCAGCAGGCGGTCTCGGCGGTCACCGACTACCTGGGGGAGCATCCCGCCGGCGGCGAGGCGGCGCTGCAGGAGTTCCTCTTCGAGGCGCTGGCCTTCACCCGGCTGGCCGAGGCCTTCGGCGAGCACTCGCTGTGCGAGCTGCGGCGTCCGGGCCGCGGCCGGGCCGTGCTGGCCCTGCGCAACCTGGTGCCGGCGGATTTCCTGGCGCCGCGCTTCGCCACCGCCCACTCGGCGGTGCTGTTCTCGGCCACCCTGAGCCCGCCGGCCTACCACCGCGACCTGCTCGGCCTGCCCGACGACACCGTCGCCCGCCGGGTGGCCGCGCCCTTCGCCGCCGAACAGCTCGAGGTGCGGCTGCGCACCGACATCTCCACCCGCCTGCGGGACCGGGAGGCCTCGCTCGCGCCCATCGTCGCCGAGCTGGCCGACCAGTACCGGCGCCGCCCGGGCCACTACCTGGCCTTCTTCAGCAGCTTCGCCTACCTGGAGGCGGCGCTGGCGCGCCTGCGCGAGGCCTGGCCGGCGATCCCGGTGCGCGCCCAGCACCGCGGCATGGACGAGAGCGAGCGGGAGGCCTTCCTCGCGGGCTTCGACCCGGGAGGCGCGGGGATCGCCTTCGCGGTGCTCGGCGGCGCCTTCGCCGAGGGCATCGACCTGCCCGGGGAGCGGCTGGTCGGGGCCTTCGTCGCCACCCTCGGCCTGCCGCCCTTCGATCCCCTCAACGAGGCCCTCAAGGCGCGCCTCCAGGCCCGCTTCGGCCGCGGTGACGACTACGCCTACCGGGTGCCGGGGATGATCAAGGTGGTCCAGGCCGCGGGCCGGGTGATCCGCGGCCCCGAGGATCGCGGCGTGGTGGTGCTGATGGACGACCGCTTCGCCCGCCACGAGAATCGGGCGCTGCTGCCCGACTGGTGGCGGTGGCACTAGGGTGGCTCGGGTGCCGCCAGAGCTGGCCGATGCGGCGCCGCGGAAACCTAGAAGCGGGTCTCCCAGGTGTCGATGACCTGTAAGCGCTCGTCGACCAGGTGGATCCGGCGCCACTTGTCGAAGGTCAGGCAGGGGTGGGAGGCCCCGAAGGCGACGATATCACCCACCCGGACGTCGTCCGCGCGCCCTTCATCAGTCCCCCTGGGCAGGGCGATGAAGGTGTGCTGGTCCATCTGCCGGGTCACTCGCCAGCCGTCCACCGACAGCGGCGTCTCGACGTCGCCGCCCTCCCGATAGCGCACCAGTGGCTCGGGCGGCTGGTCGACGCCGATGTCGCGCTTGCCCAGCGCCACGATGGCCAGTCCCGGCTCCGGCAGCGACTGCACCTGGGCGTAGACCTCGAGCGCCGGGCGCAGGCCCTCGTGCAGGTCCGGACGCCGTGACAGCACGCCGCGCTGGGCCTCGCGATAGATGCCGTGGTCATGCACCACGTAGCAGCCCGGCCGCAGCACCGGGGTGAAGCGCCCCTCCAGCCCGCCGTCGCGGAAGGCCTCGGCGATCAGGTCGTACCAGGCCGAGCCCGAGGCGGTGACGATCGGCGCCGCGACGCCCAGCAGCCCCTCCTGTTCCAGCCGCCGGACATCGGCCACCAGGCGCTCGGCATAGGCGCGGATCCTGGCCGCGGGGTCGTCGCCGTGGACCACGCCCTCGTAGCCCTCCAGGCCGGCCAGCGTCAGGCCCGGCCGCGCGGCGATCTCGCGGGCCAGGGCGATGACCTCCTCGTCGCGGCGGCAGCCGCAGCGTCCGCCGTCCACCCCGACCTCGATCAGCACGGGCAGCGTCAGGCCGGCCTCCGCGAAGAACTCGCTCAGCTGGGCCACGTTGTCGCGGCCGTCCACGGTCACGTAGAGCTCGCCACCGGCACGCAGCAGCTCGGCGGCGATCGCCATGTTGGCGCGGCCGACCAGCTGGTTGGCCAGCAGCAGCCTGGTGGCGCCCTCGGCGAAGGCGGCGCGACACTGGGGCAGGGTGGCCAGGGTGATGCCCCAGGCGCCGGCCTCGAGCTGGCGGCGAAACAGCGCCGGGGTCATGGTCGTCTTGCCGTGGGGCGCCAGCTGGGCCCGGTGACGGCGGGCGAAGTCCTGCATCCAGGCCAGGTTGTGGGCCAGCGGCGCCTCGTGGATGACGGCGGCGGGCAGGCTGACGTCGGCCAGCAGGTCGCGGCCGGTCTCCAGGGTGCCTTTGTGGCCGTCTTGCCAGGCGGGGGACGTCGTCGGCGATGCATCGGTGGTGGTGTGAATCATGAGGGGCTCCGGTGAAGGACGGCGGGTCTCCATCATATGACCGCGATGGTCGGCCCGGCGCGTCGTGGACGAGGCTCCTTGTCGGCAATGTTCATGGTTACTGTCAGAGGAAACGCCCCATGAGCCAACGGAGCGGCGTCCTTTCCGGCATCGCCACTCGGCTCAGCGCCGCTCGGCGGGGCGCTCGGGGGCGGTGGTGGCGACGTCCTCGTCGGCCTCGAACAGTTCCTCGAGTTCCCGGGCGGCCTGCTGGATGGTCTGCATCTGCTGCTGCTTGTTGCCGAAGGCCTCGAGCTGGCGTAGCAGGGCCTGCTCGTCGTGGGGACGGAAGGTGTCCACGGTGTGCTGGGCCTGGTCGCGGGGAATGCCGAGGCCGACCAGCACCTCGCGGGTCAGTTCCAGGCTCGCCGGCAGCAGCTCGCGGATGATGTAGGCGACCCCGGCGCGCATCAGCAACTGGGCGTGGTAGCGGTCCCGGGCCCGGGCATAGAGGCGCAGGTGGGGGAAGCGGCGCTTGACCCGCTGGACGATGCGCATCGAGGTCTCGATATCGCCCACCGCCACCACCAGCACCCGGGCCTTGTCGGCGCCGGCGGCCTCCAGCAGGTCGAGGCGCGAGGCGTCGCCGAAGTAGATCTCGTTGCCGTAGCGGCGCACCACGTCCACGTGCTCGGCATTGATGTCGAGCACCGTGTAGGGAATCTTCAGCCCCTGCAGGATACGCCCCATGATCTGACCGAAACGCCCGAAGCCGGCGATGATGATCTGGGGGCCGATCGAAGGCGGGCGGTCGAAGTCGCGGCGCGGCTTTCCGGCCTTGAACAGCGGCCGGATCAGCCGCGCGTGCAACTGGACGAGCACCGGGGTGGCGGCCATGGACAGCGACACCACCAGCACCAGCAGGCCCACCAGGGCCGGGTCCAGCAGGGCGGCGGCGCCGGCCGCGGTGAGCAGCACGAAGCCGAACTCGCCGCCCTGGGAGAGCAGTGCGCCCAGGTTCAGCGCCACCCGCCAGTCGCCGCGATAGGCCCGAGCGGCGATCACCAGGCTCAGCCACTTGGCGGCCAGCAGGGCGGCGGCGAGGCCGAGCACCAGGCCCGGCCGTTCGGCCAGCAGGTCGATCTGGGCGGTCATGCCGACCGCCATGAAGAACAGCCCCAGCAGCAGGCCGCGGAAGGGCTCGATATCGGCCTCGATGCTGTGGCGGTACTCCGAGTCGGCCAGCAGCACCCCGGCGATGAAGGCGCCGAGCGCCATGGACAATCCGGCCAGCTCCATCAGCAGGGCGGCGCCGATCACCACCAGCAGGGCGGTGCCGGCGAACATCTCGCGGCTGCGGGTGGCGGCGGCGAAGCGGAACAGCGGCCGCAGCAGGTAGCGCCCGCCGATGATCAGCCCGGCGAAGGCGCCGACGGCGATCAGCGCCTCGCTCATCAGGTGGCCCCAGCCGCCGGCCAGCGGGGCGTCGCCGGCCAGCAGCGGAATGGCCGCCAGCACCGGGATGGCGGCCAGGTCCTGGAACAGCAGCAAGGCGAAGGCATAGCGGCCGTGGCGGCTGGCGAGTTCGCCGCGCTCGCCGAGCAGCTGCAGCACCAGGGGCGTGGAGCACAGCCCCAGGCTGAAGCCCACCACCAGGGCGGCGGCGGGCGCGAGCCCCGTCGCCAGCGCCAGGCCGGTGAGCAGCGCCGTGGTGATGGCCACCTGCAGGCTGCCGAAGCCGAACACCGCCTTGCGCATCAACTTGAGGCGGGACGGCTTGAGCTCCAGGCCGATGACGAACAGCAGGAAGACGATGCCCACCTGGGAAAACTGCAGCACCGCCTCGGCATCCGGCACCAGCCCCAGCGCCGAGGGGCCGATCATTACCCCGGCGACCAGGTAGCCGAGCACCTCACCGAGCCCCAGGCGCTTGATCAGCGGCACGATCAGCACGGCGGCGGCGAGAAAGATCAGGATGTTGTAGAGCAGGTCGATGGCCAAGGCGTCGTCCTTTCGAGGTCGAGTGATCACGCATACCCGAGGGGATCTTACCGCATGGGGCTTCCGCCCTCTCTCTGAGCACACTGCAATAAGCTGCAATAAGCGGGCCATATCACCGACCCCGCCCGGGGCGACGCGCGCGACGGATGACGCGGATCGCTGGCTGGGCGAGAATGCCGGCAGGGCAGGGCGGCGTGCCCCGCGACACAGGAGAGCCCCGATGCGACTCAATGCCGATTTCCAGGCGCGCGTGGTGATCACGCCGGATCAGTACCGTTGGGTGGCCTCGCCCACGCCCGGGGTCGAGCGGATGATGCTCGATCGTGTCGGCGAGGAGGTGGCCCGAGCCACCTCCCTGGTGCGCTATGCGCCGAACAGCCGCTTCCCGCGCCACGAGCATGGCGGCGGCGAGGAGATCCTGGTGCTGGAGGGCGAGTTCGCCGACGAGCACGGCAGCTACCCGGCGGGCTGCTACCTGCGCAACCCCATCGGCACCTCCCATGCGCCCCGGGTCGGCGAGCAGGGGGCGCTGCTCTTCGTCAAGCTGCACCAGTTCGACGCCGCCGATACCGCGCGGCTGGTCATCGACACCCGGGACGGCACCTGGCAAGCGGGCCGGGTCGAGGGCGTCGAGGTGATGGCGCTGCACGACGTCGCGGACGAGCACGTGGCCCTGGAGCGCTGGGCCCCGAATACCCGCTTGCCATGCCGTGCCCATCCCGGCGGCGAGGAGATCCTGGTGCTCGAAGGCCGCTTCCATGACGAACATGGCAGCTACCCCGCCGGCAGCTGGCTGCGCAGCCCTCCCGGCAGCCAGCACCGCCCCTTCACCGGCGAGCAGGGCGTGCTGCTCTACGTCAAGGCGGGCCACCTGCCGCCCGACTGAGGCGCCGGCGCGTGACCGGCGCCGACGAATCGCCACCGGCCGCGATTGGGCGTTTCGCGGCCACTGTGCTAACCCTAGGGACGGCACTACGCCGAATGGAAACGGACAAGGAGGCGGCTCATGGGTATCGAAGTCGGTGGTCTGCTGGGCCTGATCTGGCTGATCATCATCATCTGGGCCATCGTCAAGGTGGCCAAGAGCTCGGCGGGTGGCCTGGCCAAGCTGATCTGGATCCTGGTGCTGCTGTTCTTCCCGCTGGTCGGGCTGATCATCTGGTTGCTGTTCGGGCCCAAGGGCTAGCCGGGCTCAGCCTTCCTCGCCGGCGGGCGGCTCGCGCGCCAGTAAGCGGTCGAGAGCCTCGCGATGGGCGGACAGCGAGACGGCATGGCGGCCCATGTCGGTCCAGGGGTCTCGCTTCTGGGCGAGGCGGCGGCGCAGGTTCTGCAGGGTCCAGTCCCGGGGGGCGGCGCCGCGCTCCAGCTCCGACCAGGATAGCGGCGTGGCGACGGGGGCGCCGTCCAGGGCGCGCACGGCGTAGGGGGCCACCGCCGTGGCGCCGTAGGCGTTACGCATGACGTCGAGGAAAATCCGGCCCCGGCGCCGCTTCTTGCGCTGGGCCAGGGTATAGCGCTCCGGATCGCGGCGGACCAGCACCCGGGCGAGATCCCGGGCAAAGCTTCGCACGGCGTCGAAGTCCTCGCCGCCGTCGAGCGGCACTACCACATGGAAGCCCCGTGAGCCGGTCGTCTGCACCCAGGCGGACAGCGACAGCTCGTCCAGCAGCCCGCGACACGCCAGGGCGGCGTGGCGCACCCCGGCAGCATCCTCGGTGCCCTCGGGCGGGTCCAGGTCGAAGATCATCCAGTCGGGATGCTCGAGGTCGTCGGCCGGTGACAGATACCGATGAGGCGTGATCATGGCCTGGTTCGCCAGGTAGACCAGGGCCGCCCGGCTGTCGATGAGCGGCGCCAGGAAGTGGCCGCCCTCGCGCTTGGGGAAACGTACCCGATCGAGCCAGTCGGGAAAGTAAGCCGAGGCATCCTTCTGGTAGAAGCCCTCGCCGCCGAGGCCGTCGGGAAAGCGCTGCAGGCTGACCGGGTGATCCGCGAGGTGCGGCACCAGGGTGGCAGCGACCCGGTCGTAGTAGTCGATCAGGTCGCCCTTGGTCTGGCCGGTCCCGGGGAACAGCACCTTGTCGCGGTGCGAGATCGCCAGGCGATGCCCGTCGATGGTGACCGTCTTCCCGTTGGCGTCTTCCTCAGGCATCGTCCTTACCCTCCTCGGCGGCGATCTCCCCCAGGGTGCGCCCACTGACGACGGAGGCCGGCTCGGTGGAGACGGGGTTGCGCCGGGCATCCGCCGCCGCGTCGTCGATCTTGATCAGCAGCCAGTCCCTGCCCTTCTCCAGCCGCGTGTGGATCAAGGCATAGCCGCCGCGCAGCTTGTGCCCCTCCAGCCAGATCGTGGCGTGGCCGTCGGCGAGCTGTTCGGCGACCGAGGGCGCGTCGTCGTCCTCCTCGAGGGTGCGGTAGTGGCCGCGGTCCCAGATCAGCACGCTGCCGGCGCCATACTCGCCCGCGGGGATCACCCCCTCGAAGTCGGCATAGGCCAGCGGGTGGTCCTCGGTGGGGATGGCCAGGCGCTTGACCCGGGGGTCGGTGGAAGGCCCCTTGGGGACCGCCCAGGACCTGAGCACGCCGTCGACCTCGAGGCGGAAGTCGTAGTGGAGGGTGGAGGCGTCGTGTTGCTGGATGACGAAGATCGGCCGCTCGTCGTCCCCGCCGTGTCGGGCCTCCTCGCCCATGGGCTCACGGGTGCGGCGCGGGTCGCGCTTGCGGCGGTAGCGGGCGAGCTTGTCATCGGACGGGGACATGGCACTCGCTCCTCTCGAGACCTGTCCCCTCAGTCTAGGCAATGTCTGAAAAGTGCCTGCGCTCGGCTATACGGCGTTAAAAATCGGCTCAAAGTGCTCATTTACTACCTGTAAACTCCGCCTTTTCACCGATTTTTGCCTT
>NZ_JACHXR010000008.1 GCF_014192275.1 Halomonas stenophila
AGCCTTTTCAAAAACTCTCGAAGAAACAAGCACTTCTGCCACTCATCACCGCCTGCAACGTTGCCCGTCGCCGGCAGCGGATGCGTACTTTACGGCTTATCCGGGGCCCACGCAAGCCCTTTGTAAAGAAAATCTTCCCACCCTCGGCCCCGGCTATCCACACCCTCCGGGGCAGGCGACCCGTCGTGGATAACCGGGCGCCTCGGCCAGAAACGCGAACGCCCGCCAGGGGCGGGCGTCGCGAAGCGCAGCGGAAATGTTTGCTCAGGGCGTCTTGCGCAACTTGCGCAACACTGCCAGTACCGGCCCGGAAACCACGTAGGTACCGAACAACAGCAGCAGCATGACCGAAGGCTCGATGGAGATGACCACGAAGCCGAGCACGATGGCCAGCAGCATGACGAAGGGCACCGGTCCCTTGAGGTCGACATCCTTGAAGCTGTAATAGCGGATATTGCTGACCATCAGGATGCCGGCGGCCCCCACCACGAACAGCATCAGCAGCTTGAAGCCGAATGCCTCGGCATCGAAGCTGTGGAAGGTCCAGACGCTAGCGGCCACCACCGCCGCCGCCGAGGGACTCGGCAGGCCGATGAACCACTTCTTGTCGACGCTACCGAGTTGGACATTGAAGCGCGCCAGGCGCAGGGCGGCACAGGCCACATAGAGAAAGGCCACCACCCAGCCGGTCTTGCCGACATCCTGGAGGATCCAGGTGAAGGCCACGAGCCCTGGCGCCACGCCGAAGGACAGCATGTCGGATAGACTGTCGTACTCGGCGCCGAAGGCGCTCTGGGTGTTGGTCAGGCGCGCCACGCGACCGTCCAGGCCATCGAGCACCATGGCGATGAAGATGGCGACGGCCGCGGCGGTGAAGTCACCGTTGATGGCGGCCACCACGGCGAAAAAGCCCGAGAACAGCGCTGAAGTGGTCAGGAGATTGGGCAGCAGATAGATCCCCTTGCGGCGCACCTTCTTGCCGTCTTCCACGGCCTCCTCGACCACCTCCGATTCGCGGACGAACGTCGTGGCCAGGTCGTCGTCTTTTGCCTCGTGCGTCTCGTTCTCGCTGTTGCGGGGGTCCTGGCTCATCGGTCACATCCGTTGCGGCTTGGGGGTGCCCCCCATTCTACACACTCGGCCGGCGATGGCTCACCGGCCATCGCGATGACCAAACGCAACGAGGGCGCGGAAAGCGCGCCCTCGTCGATACTACTGGCGTGAATCGATCAGTTCTTGGACTTGTCGACCAGCTGGTTGGCGGCGATCCAGGGCATCATGGCGCGGAGCTTCTCGCCGACCTGCTCGATGGGGTGCTCGGCATTGAGTCGGCGACGCGCGGTCATCGATGGGTAGTTGCTGTTGCCCTCGTTGATGAACATCTTGGCGTACTCGCCGGTCTGGATGCGCTTGAGCGCGTTGCGCATGGCCTCGCGGGACTGGTCGTTGATGACCTCGCCGCCGGTCACGTACTCGCCATACTCCGCATTGTTGGAGATGGAGTAGTTCATGTTGGCGATGCCACCCTCGTACATCAGGTCGACGATCAGCTTGAGCTCGTGCAGGCACTCGAAGTAGGCCATTTCGGGCTCGTAACCGGCCTCGGTCAGGGTCTCGAAGCCGGCCTTGACCAGTTCGACGGCGCCGCCGCACAGTACCGCCTGCTCGCCGAACAGGTCGGTTTCGGTCTCGTCCTTGAAGGTGGTCTCGATGATGCCGCTGCGACCACCGCCGATGGCGGCGGCGTAGGACAGGGCCAGCTCCTTGGCGCCACCGGAGGCATCCTGGTGGATGGCGATCAGGTCCGGGATGCCGCCGCCACGGACGAACTCGGAACGCACGGTGTGGCCCGGCGCCTTGGGCGCGATCATGATCACGTCCAGATCGGCGCGCGGCTCGACCTGGTTGTAGTGGATGTTGAAGCCGTGGGCGAAGGCCAGGGTGGCGCCCTGCTTCAGGTTCGGCGCGATCTGCTGCTCGTAGATGGCCTTCTGGTTCTCGTCCGGGGCCAGCAGCATCAGCACGTCGGCTGCCTTGGCGGCCTCTTCCACGGAAGCGACCTTGAGGCCGGCGGCCTCGGCCTTGGCCGCGGAGGAGGAGCCCGGGCGCAGCGCGACGGTGACGTCGACGCCGGACTCCTTCAGGTTGTTGGCATGGGCGTGGCCCTGGGAACCATAGCCCACGATGGCCACTTGCTTGCCCTGGATGAGGGAGAGATCGCAGTCCTTGTCGTAGTAAACGCGCATGAGGGGTGCTCCTGTAGAGAAAAGGGAAGTTCGGTGTCAGCGTCGATGGCCACCCGCGCCGTCTGTCGCGGCGCTGGGCGTCTTGCCTCGGGTGTCTCACCCGACGATGTCTCGACTCTACGCCAGGCCCTGCATTGCGTAAAACGCTATATTTGCAACACAACATCCCGAGATGTGAAATAATCAGTCCATGGACATGCGCCCCCTCAAGCACTTCCTGACCCTGGCCGACACCCTGCACTTCGGCCGCGCCAGCGAAGCCTGCCACGTCAGCCCCTCGACCCTCTCCCGCTCGATCCGCCAGCTCGAGGAGAGCCTCGGCGTGCGGCTCTTCGAGCGCGACAACCGGCATGTGGTGCTGACCCGCCACGGGCAGAGCTTTCACGCCTATGCCCGGGATACCCTGGAACAGTGGGAGCAGATGCGACAGTCGCTGATGAGCGAGGCACTGACCCTCACCGGCGAGATCAGCATCTACTGCTCGGTCACCGCCAGCTACAGCTTCCTCTACGACCTGCTCAGCGAGTTCCGCACCCGCTACCCCGGCATCGAGCTCAAGCTGCACACCGGCGACCCCGCCCAGTCGATGTCCCGGGTGCTGGGCGGCGAGGAGGACATGGCGATCACCTCCCGTCCCCGCCAGTTGCCCGAGGCCCTGGCCTTCAAGTCGCTGACTCGCTCGCCGCTGGTGTTCATCGCCCCGCGGGATGGGGCGCCCTGGGTGCCGCCCGACCCGCGGAGTCCCAGCGCCGCCCAGTGGCGGGACGTGCCCATGGTGCTCTCCGAAGCGGGACTATCCCGGGAGGTCAGCGACACCTGGTTCAAGGCCCTCGGGGTGACGCCGCGCATCTATGCCCAGGTCGCCGGGCACGAGGCCATCGTCAGCATGGTGGGCCTGGGGTTCGGCGTCGGCGTGGTGCCGCGCATCGTGCTGGAGGCGAGCCCGCTCGTGGAGCGCGTGCGCATCCTGCCGGTCAAGCCCGAACTGCCCCACTACGACGTGGGGCTGTGCGTGCTCAACCGTCGCCTCAAGAGCCCGCTGATCAACGCGCTGTGGGACGAGGTCGAGGAACGCGGCTGAGCGGCCACGAAAAAGCCGCCCCGTAGGGCGGCTCGTGCTCGACTGGCCGGGGAGTCGATTCAGAGGGACAGCACCTTGTCCCCCCGGGCGATCCCCGACACCCCGGTCCGCGCCACTTCCAGGATGCCTACCGGCGCCATGGCCTGGAGGAAGGCATCGAGCTTCTCGGCGTCGCCGGTGATCTGCACGGTGTAGAGGCTCGGCGTCACGTCGACGACCTGCGCGCGGAAGATGTCCACCGTGCGCTTGACCTCGTCGCGGGCCGCCCCCAGGGCCTTGACCTTCACCAACATCAACTCGCGCTCGATATGGCTGCCCTCGGTCAGGTCCACCAGTTTGACCACGTCGATCAGCTTGTTGAGGTGCTTGGTGATCTGCTCGATCACCCGGTCGTCGCCCACGGTGGTCACGGTCAGCCGCGACAGGGTCTCGTCCTCGGTGGGCGCCACGTTGAGGGTTTCGATGTTGAAGTTGCGCTGGGAAAACAGCCCCACCACGCGTGACAGAGCGCCCGGTTCGTTTTCCATCAGAATCGAGATGATATGGCGCATCAGGTCCGCTCCGTCTTGGAAAGCAGCATGTCACGCATGGAGCCCAGGGGCACCTGCATCGGATAGACGTGCTCGTGCGGGTCCACGGCCACGTCGAGGAACACCAGCTCGTCCTTGTCGGCAAAGGTGCGTTCCAGTGCCGGCTCGAGCTCCTCCATCGTCTGCACCTTCAGGGCGGTGAAGCCATACGACTCGATGAGTTTCTGGAAGTCGGGCAGCGACTCCATGTAGGAATGTGCATGCCGGGACTTGTAATTGAGGTCCTGCCACTGGCGCACCATGCCAAGCGAGGCGTTGTTCAGGTTGACGATCTTCACGCCGCCGCCGAACTGCTTACAGGTCGACAGCTCCTGCATCATCATCTGGAAACTGCCCTCGCCGGTCACGCAGACCACCTGCTCGTCCGGGAAGTTCTGCTTGATGCCCATGGCCGCCGGGAAGCCGAAGCCCATGGTGCCAAGGCCGCCGGAGGTGATGAAGCGGTTGGGCTTGTCGAACTTGTAGTACTGGGCCGCGAACATCTGGTGCTGGCCCACGTCGGTGGTCACGTAGGCCTCGCCGCGGGTCTGCCGGCAGATCGCCTCGATGACCTCCTGGGGCTTGATCGTCTCGCCGGGCTTCGATGGCTCGTAGAGCTTGCCGCGGCGCTCCTCGCGCCAGCCCTCGATGGTCCGCCACCACTCCTCTAGCGCATCGGGATTGGCGATCTCCTTGCCCTGCAGCAGGCTGATCATCTCGTTGATCACGCTCTGGGCCGGGCCGACGATGGGCACGTCGGCGCGTACGGTCTTGGAGACCGAGCTGGGATCGATGTCCACGTGGACGATCTTGGCCGTGGGGCAGAACTTGGAGGTGTTGTTGGTCACCCGGTCGTCGAAGCGCGCGCCGATGGCGATGATCAGGTCGGCATGGTGCATCGCCATGTTCGACTCGTAGGAGCCGTGCATGCCGAGCCAGCCGAGACACTGCTGGTCGCTCTGCGGATAGGCGCCGATCCCCATCAGGGTGGTGGTGATCGGGTAGCCCAGGCGCTTGACCAGGTCGGTCAGCCCCTCGCAGGCCCGTCCGGTCACCACGCCGCCGCCGGTATAGAACACCGGACGCCGGGCCTTGAGCATCAGCTCCACGGCCTTCTTGATCTGGCCGGTATGGCCGCGGGCGACCGGGTTGTAGGAGCGCAGCTTGACCTTCTTCGGATAGACGTACTCGTAGCGCTCGGTGGGCGCGGTCATGTCCTTGGGAATGTCCACCACCACCGGGCCCGGCCGCCCGGTCGAGGCCAGGTAGTAGGCCTTCTTGAGGACCTCCGGGATCTCGGTCGGGTGCCGGATCGAGAAGCTGTGCTTCACGATGGGGCGGGTCACGCCGATGATGTCGGTTTCCTGGAAGGCGTCGTCGCCGATCAGGTGGCTCATCACCTGACCACACAGCACCACCATGGGAATCGAGTCCATGTAGGCGGTGGCGATGCCGGTGACGGCATTGGTGGCGCCGGGACCGGAGGTCACCAGGACCGTGCCGGGCTTGCCGGAGGCCCGGGCATAGCCGTCGGCGGCATGGGTGGCGGCCTGTTCGTGGCGCACCAGGATGTGCTTGACCTTGTCCTGACGGAACAGGGCGTCATAGATATGCAGCGCCGCCCCGCCTGGATAGCCATAGATGTATTCGACGCCCTCGTCCTGAAGGAAGCGGGCGATCATGTCCGCGCCGGAAAGCAATTCCACAGATGTTTCTCCCCTGGAGGTCTCGAGTGCGATCCGCATCCCCTCTCGGGACACGGGGTCGAGTGCGGCGGTATGCCGCTGCCGGTCACGCCGGCACCTGATGCCAAACCCTGGCGTATTAGGGCCCTGGTAGGGCCAGCACTCTCATCACGGCGGATCACCGCGTCGGGGCGTTGGCCAGGCCGGGCGGTTGGCCCGGACCCGGAAGTCCTACGGCGGGTAGAGGCCCACGGCCTACCCTTCGCGCGGGAGTGGGGGGTTGCCCGCTAGTGTCCGCGCCCGTCAGTCAGGAACCGTCAAGATTCCAATAGCCCCCGAAGAGTGTCAACCACCCCCCACCTCGAGACGCCGATTTGCCGGGGGACATGGCCGTCCGATCCCGCTGACCACGACCAAAGTCTACCATCCTCGACTCGCGGCTTGGACGCGATACTGCTTTAATGTCGCCAGGTGACACGATTCAGCTTACTGGTGATATCCCCTATGGGGCCGAACTCGCCGATCAAGCCCAAGCGGCGTTCTCTTTCGGCCACCAGGTGAATCGATTCACTTCCAACAACCAGACAACGCCTCACCAGAGGAGACGCACCATGTCACGCATCGTGCAATGGTCCATCACCGTGGCCCTGGCCGGCTTCCTGTTCGGCTTCGATACCGCGGTCATCTCGGGCGCCGACAAGCCCATCCAGACGCTGTGGGGACTGAGCGACCTGCAGCATGGCTTGCTGATCATGTCCATGGCCCTGTGGGGCACCGTGATCGGCGCGATCTTCGGCAACTGGCCGACGGACCGCCTCGGCCGGCGCGCCACCCTGCTGATGATCGGCGTGCTCTACCTGGTCTCCGCCGTCGGCTCGGCGCTGGTCACCGACCCCACGCTGTTCGCCCTCTTCCGCCTGGTCGGCGGCATCGGCGTGGGGATCTCCTCGGTGGCCGCCCCCACCTACATCTCCGAGATCGCGCCGCCCCGCTATCGCGGCCTCCTGGTCGCCATGTACCAGTTCAACATCGTCTTCGGCATCCTGATGGCGTTCGTGTCGAACTACCTCATCGGCAGCCTCATCCTCGACGAGACCGCCTGGCGCTGGATGCTCGGCATCGAGGCCGTGCCGGCGCTGCTCTACACCCTGATGATCACCCGGGTGCCCCGCAGCCCGCGCTGGCTGATCCTCAAGCGCAATGACGTCGCAGAGGCCAGCCGGGTGCTGCGCCTGATCAAGCCCGATGCCGACATCGACGCCGAGATCGCCACCATCCGCGCCGCCGAGGACGAGGAGCGCAATGCCCACGCGCCCTTCTTCTCGCGCCGCTACCGCCTGCCGATCCTGCTGGCCTTCCTGATCGCCTTCTTCAACCAGCTCTCCGGCATCAACTTCATCATCTACTACGCGCCACGAGTGCTCGAGGCCGCCGAGCTCGGCAGCCAGGTGGCGCTGCTCTCCACCGCCGGCATCGGACTGGTCAACCTGGTGTTCACCATGCTCGGCATGGCGCTGATCGATCGTCTGGGCCGCCGCACCCTGCTGTACATCGGCTCGGCCGGCTACCTGGTGTCGCTGGTGCTGATCTCGCGGGCCTTCTTCCAGAGCGAGCTCGGCGGGCTCGAGGTGCCGCTGCTGCTGGGGCTGTTCATCGCCGCCCACGCGATCAGCCAGGGGGCGGTGATCTGGGTGTTCATCGCCGAGGTGTTCCCCAACCACGTGCGCGCCCGCGGCCAGTCCTTCGGCAGCTCGATCCACTGGATCTGCGCCGCGCTGATCACCCTGGTGATGCCCTGGGTGCTGGGGACCTTCAGCGGCGGCCCGGTGTTCGCCTTCTTCGCGGTGATGATGCTGCTGCAGCTGGTCTTCGTGATGTTCCTGATGCCCGAGACCAAGGGCGTCTCCCTCGAGGACCTGCAGCATCACCTGGTCGGCGACAACGTCAGCCTGCGCCGGGTCCACCTGTCGCGGGCCCGGGTGCGCGCCCGGGGCTGACTGGCCGACACGAGAAGGCCCGCCGGGATGCACCCGGCGGGCCAGGGGCCAGCACCGGCCCGGTTCACGCTCGCCCGCGCCGCACACCTTCCGGCGCGGGCGAGCGGTTTCAGCTGCGGAAGACCAGGTGGTCCTCCTCGACCGCGACGCGGATGACGTCGCCGGGCGAGAAGCGGCCGGCCAGCAGGTCCTGGGCCAGCGGGTTCTCGAGCCGGCTCTGGATCGCCCGCTTGAGCGGACGGGCGCCGAACACCGGATCGAACCCCACCACGGCCAGCTGGGCCATGGCCTCGCTGGAGACCTCGAGCCCCAGGTCGTGCTCGGCCAGGCGCGCGCGCAGGCGGTCGAGCTGGATATCGGCGATGGCCTGGATCTGATCCTGCCCCAGGGCATGGAAGACCACCACCTCGTCGATGCGGTTGATCAACTCGGGGCGGAAGTGGCTGCCCACCACCTCCATCACCATGTCCTTCATCTGCCGATAGTCGCTGTCGTCGCCGCCCATGCGCTGGATGACGTCCGAGCCCATGTTGGAGGTCATCACGATGACGGTGTTGCGGAAGTCGACCGTACGCCCCTGGCCGTCGGTGAGGCGACCGTCCTCCAGCACCTGCAGCAGGATGTTGAAGACATCGTGGTGGGCCTTCTCCACCTCGTCGAGCAGCAGCACCGAGTAGGGCTTGCGGCGCACGGCCTCGGTCAGGTAGCCACCCTCCTCGTAGCCGACGTAGCCGGGGGGCGCACCGATCAACCGCGCCACCGAGTGCTTCTCCATGAACTCGGACATGTCGATGCGCACCATGGCCTCTTCGGTGTCGAACAGGAAATTGGCCAGCGACTTGCACAGCTCGGTCTTGCCCACCCCGGTCGGGCCGAGGAACAGGAAGGAGCCGTTGGGCCGGTTGGGGTCGGCCAGCCCGGCCCGGGAGCGGCGCACGGCGTTCGACACGGCGGTGACCGCCTCGTCCTGGCCGATCACCCGCTCGTGCAGGGCCTCCTCCATGCGCAGCAGCTTGTCACGCTCGCCCTCGAGCATCTTGGAGACCGGGATGCCGGTCCAGCGCGACACCACCTCGGCGATCTCCTCCTCGGTGACATTGGAGCGCAGCAGCTTGTGGCTGGCGGTATCGGCCTCGGCCTCGCTGCTCTCGGCGATCTTCTTCTCGAGCTCCGGGATCACCCCGTACTGCAGTTCGGACATGCGTCCCAGGTCGCCCTGGCGACGGGCCTGCTCGAGGTCGATGCGCGCCTTGTCGAGCTCGTCCTTGAACTGGGCCGCCCCCTGGATGCTGGCCTTCTCGGCCTTCCAGATCTCGTCGAGGTCGGCGTACTCCCGCTCGAGCTCACCGATCTGCTCCTCGAGGCTCTCCAGCCGCTTGCGGGAGGGCTCGTCGGTCTCCTTCTTGAGGTGCTCGCGCTCCATCTTCAGCTGGATCAGCCGGCGATCGAGGCGATCCATCTCCTCCGGCTTGGAGTCCAGCTCCATGCGGATCCGCGAGCAGGCCTCGTCGATCAGGTCGATGGCCTTGTCGGGCAGCTGGCGGTCGGTGATGTAGCGGGTCGACAGCTTGGCGGCGGCGATGATCGCCCCGTCGGTGATATCGACGCCGTGGTGCACCTCGTAGCGCTCCTTGAGGCCCCGCAGGATGGCCACGGTGTCCTCCTCGCTGGGCTCGTCGACCAGCACCTTCTGGAAGCGGCGCTCGAGGGCCGCGTCCTTCTCGATGTACTTGCGGTACTCGTCCAGGGTGGTGGCGCCCACGCAGTGCAGCTCACCGCGGGCCAGGGCCGGCTTGAGCATGTTGCCGGCGTCCATGGCGCCCTCGGCCTTGCCGGCGCCGACCATGGTGTGCAGCTCGTCGATGAACAGGATGACCCGACCCTCTTCCTGGGCCAGCTCCTTGAGCACCGCCTTGAGGCGCTCCTCGAACTCGCCGCGGAACTTGGCCCCGGCCAGCAGCGCGCCCATGTCGAGCGACAGCACCCGCTTGTCCTTGAGTCCTTCCGGCACCTCGCCGTCGACGATGCGCTGGGCCAGGCCCTCGACGATGGCGGTCTTGCCCACGCCGGGCTCGCCGATCAGCACCGGGTTGTTCTTGGTGCGCCGCTGCAGCACCTGGATGGTGCGGCGGATCTCGTCGTCGCGGCCGATCACGGGGTCGAGCTTGCCGCTGGACGCCCGCTCGGTGAGGTCCAGGGTGTACTTGTCCAGCGCCTCGCGCTGCTCCTCGGCGTTGGGGTCATCGACCTTCTCGCCGCCACGCACGCTGCTGATGGCGGTCTCCAGGGCCTGGCGCGTCAGGCCGGCCCGGCCGAGCAGCTTGCTCACCGCATGGCGCATCTCCAGGGCGGCGAGCAGCACCAGCTCGCTGGCGATGAACTGGTCGCCACGCTTCTGGGCCTCGCGGTCGGTGAGGTTGAACAGCTTGACGAGGTCGCGGGAGGGCTGCACCTCGCCGTCGAAGTCGGCCACCTGGGGCAGCTCGTCCAGGTGGCCTACCAGGGCGTCACGCAGCCTGGCCGCATCGCCGCCCGCCTTCTGCACCAGCGCCTTGACGCCGGTGTCGGTGGCATCCAGCAGCGCCAGCAGCAGGTGGCCGGGCTCGAGCTGGTTGTGCCCGTGTCCCACCGCCAGGGACTGGGCATCGGCCACGGCGTTCTGCAGCTTGGCGGTGAACTTGTCGAATCGCATTCGCTTTCCTCCGTCGGGGTAACGGCGCGGTTTGACGCGCCGCCTGGCCCGGTGTCATGGGTCTTGACATCTTCAATGGAGCCAGGATGGCCGGCTTTCAAGGTAGGGGCCATCGGAAAGCGAAGGGGATTGATGTGGGTCAAGGGGCGAAGGGCATCAGCGCAGCCAGATCATGCTGGCCATGCGGCCGGTGATGCCGTCGTCGCGGCGGTAGGAGTAGAAACGCGGCTCGCAGGCGGTGCAGAAGTGGCCGCCGCTGATATGGGCCAGGCCGAGTCGCTCGAGACGCAGGCGCGCCAGCTTGTAGAGGTCGGCCATGTAGTGACCGAGCCGGTAGGGACTGGGATCGAAGGCCTCCAGGGCCTCGGGGTGCACCGCCACGAAGGCCTGGCGCACCTCCGGGCCCACCTCGAACTGGGCATTGGAGATGGCCGGCCCCAGCCAGGCCATCTGGGCCTCGGCCGGGACGCCCATGGCCGCCACCGTGGCCTCGAGCACCCCGCCGGCCAGGCCGCGCCAGCCGGCATGGGCCAGCCCGACGCGCTGGCCGGCGCGGTCGCAGAAGAACACCGGCAGGCAGTCGGCGGTCAGCACCACGCAGGCGTGGCCGTGGTCCAGGGCCACCGAGGCGTCGGCCTCGGGCGCCTCCCCGGAATAGACCTGCTGGACCCGGGCGCCATGCACCTGGTCGAGCCACAGCAGCGGGCGGTCGTCGCCGACCTCCTTGTGCAGCTGGCGACGGCACAGCGCCACATGGGCCGGGTTGTCCCCCACGTGCAGGGCCGGATTGAAGGCGGCGAAGTCGCCCTGGCTGGGGCCGGTCTCCCGGGTGGTGACGAAGGCCGCCACCGAGGGCGGCGCCGGCCAGTCCGGACGGATCAGCGTCGGGCGCAGGTCGAGGGCATCGCTCATCGCATCGTCTCGCAGTCGTCGCGCAGGAAGTCGAGCAGCATCAGCAGGTCGTCGGGCAGGGCCACACGAAACGTCAGGGTCTCGCCGCTGCCGGGATGCACGAAGGCCAGCTTGCGGGCGTGCAGCGCCTGGCGGGGAAACTCGCGCAGTACCTCCTTGAGGGGCTCCCCCGCCCCGGCGGGCAGCTTCAGGCGACCGCCGTAGACCGGGTCGCCGATCAGCGGATAGCGCAGGTGCGCCAGGTGCACGCGGATCTGGTGGGTGCGCCCGGTCTCCAGGCGGCAGCGCACATGGGTATGGGCGCGGAAGCGCTCGACCACCCGGTAGTGGGTCACCGCCGGCTTGCCGGAAGCGTTCACCGCCTGGCGCTTGCGGTCCCGGGGGTGGCGGCCGATGGGCGCATCCACGGTGCCGCCGGCGGTCATTACCCCGACCACCACGGCGTCATACTCCCGGGACACGCTGCGCGCCTGCAGCTGCTCCACCAGCGTGGTCTGGGCGGGCAGCGTCTTGGCCACCACCATCAGGCCGCTGGTGTCCTTGTCCAGGCGGTGGACGATGCCGGCCCGGGGGATCGCCGCCAGCTCGGGGCAGTGGTGCAGCAGGCCGTTGAGCAGCGTGCCGTCGGGGTTGCCGGCGGCCGGGTGCACCACCAGGCCAGGCGGCTTGTTGACCACCAGCACCTGGTCGTCCTCGAAGACCACCTCCAGGGGAATCGCCTCGGGCTCGAAGCGGGCGTCGTCCTCGATCTCGGCGGCGAGTGCCAGCGCCTCGCCCCCGTAGACCTTGTCCTTGGGCTTGGCGGGACTGCCGTCGACGGTCAGGGCACCGTCCTTGATCCATCCCTTGAGGCGCTCCCGGGAGAAGTCGGCGAAGAGTTCGGCGGCGGCCTGGTCGAGGCGCAGGCCTGCCATGCGCTCGGGAACGCGGTGCTGGGCTTCGAGGGTCTGGGACATGGGCTCGTCGATGGGTCCGTCTGGAGGGTGGCGACGCCCGTAGGCGACCTGTCATCACGGCCGGCGCGATGACTGCGTTTTACCGCAAGGTGCTTTATAGTGGGCGATTCCTGGCCGATTCTAGCACGGCCGCCCAGGGTTGTTTGACACGAGGATCACGATGCGCGTTATCACGACCGGGACTCGCCTGGCCGCCATGCTGCTGGCGACCACCCTGCTGGCCGGCTGCGCCAGCACCGGTGACGAGGAGGCCCCCGACCTGCAGGAGCGCCAGCTCTACGAGGAAGGCCGCGCCGCGCTGGAAAGCGGCCGCTATACCACCGCCATCAACCGGCTCGAGGCCATCGACACCCGCTTCCCCTTCGGCGATACCGCGGAGCAGGCCCAGCTGGAACTGATCTACGCCTACTACGAGACCGATGACTGGGAGAGCGCCCGGGCCGCGGCCAGCCGCTTCATCCGCCTGCATCCGGACCACCCCCAGGTCGACTATGCCTACTACATGCGCGGCCTGGCGGCCTGGCAGGCCGGTCGCTTCAGTCTCGAGGCCCTGCGCCTGATCGACATCTCCAAGCGCGACCTGGGCGCGAGCCGCGACGCCTACTCCGACTTCCGCGAGCTGGTCCAGCGCTTCCCCGACAGCCAGTATGCCGCGGATGCCCGCCAGCGCATCGTCTACCTGCGCAACCTGCTGGCCCGCCATGAGCTGCAGGTGGCCGACTTCTACCTGCGCAAGGGCGCCTACCTGGCCGCCGTCGAGCGCGGCCGCTGGGTCATCGAGAACTACCCGCAGGCCGACGGCACCCGGGACGCCCTGGCGGTGATGGTCGAGGGCTACCTGGGCCTGAACATGACCGACCGCGCCCGGGAGTCCCTGAAGGTACTGATCGAGAATGCGCCGGACCACGAGCGGCTGAACGGCCGCACCTTCGACCCCCGCTACGTGGACGCGCCGGCCCTCTCGGCCTGACCCGACCCGGCTGACGGCCCCCACCCAGATGTAACAACCGGCGCTGCCAGAAGCAGCGCCGGTTTTTCTTCGAGCTTTCGGCTTCAAGCTTTCCGCTTCATTCCCCCGGCTGCCAGCCGTTGACGATGGGGTAGCGGCGGTCACGCCCGAAGCCGCGCCGGGTGACCCGCACGCCCACCGGGGCCTGGCGGCGCTTGTACTCGCAGCGGTCGACCAGCCGCACCACCTGATAGACGTCGTCCCGGTCGAAGCCCGCGGCGATGATCGCCTCGGCGCTCATGTCGCCCTCGATGTAGCGCACCAGGATGGCGTCCAGGGTGTCGTAGTCGGGCAGCGAGTCGCTGTCCTGCTGGTCCGGCGCCAGCTCGGCGGACGGCGGCCGCTCGATGACCCGCTCGGGGATCGCCGGCGACTGGGTGTTGCGCCACCGGGCCAGGCGATAGACCCAGGTCTTGTAGACGTCCTTGATGGCGTTGTAGCCGCCCACCATGTCGCCATAGAGCGTGGCGTAGCCCACCGCCATCTCGCTCTTGTTGCCGGTGCTCAGCACCATCAGGCCCTTCTTGTTGGAGATCGCCATCAGCAGCACCCCGCGACACCGCGACTGCAGGTTCTCCTCGGTGGTATCGCGCTGGGTGCCGGCGAAGCTGTCGGCCAGGGTCTCCATGAAGGCCTCGACCATCGACTCGATGGGCAGTACCTCGTAGCCGACGCCGAGGAGCCTGGCCTGCTCGGCGGCATCCTGCCGGGAGATGTCGGCGGTGTAGTGATACGGCATCATCACCGCATGGACGCGTTGCGGTCCCAGGGCATCCACGGCGATGGCCAGCGACAGGGCCGAATCGATGCCCCCGGACAGCCCCAGCACCACGCCCTCGAAGCCGCTCTTGTTGACGTAGTCGCGAAGCCCGGTCACCAGCGCGCAATAGAGGTTCTCCTCCGGCGCCACCTCGGGGTCGGTCTCCCCGGCCTGGGGGGTCCAGTGGCCCCGCTCGCGGACGAACTGGATCGGCATCAGGCCCACCGCCCAGTGCGGCGCCTGCACCCGCAGCTCGCCCTCGGCGTCGACACAGGCCGACCCGCCGTCGAACACCAGCTCGTCCTGGCCACCGATCTGGTTGACGTAGACGATCGGCAGCGCCACCTCGGAGGCCCGCTGCGTGAGCAGCGCCAGGCGCTCGGCCGGCTTGTCCTGATGGAAGGGCGAGGCATTGAGGGTGACGAGGATCTCGGCCCCGGCCTCCCGCGCCTGGCGCACCGGGGCCTCCGCCCAGATGTCCTCGCAGATCAGGATGCCCAGCCTGGCTCCCTTGTGCTCGACCACCAGCGGCTCGCTGCCGACCGCGAAGTAGCGCTGCTCGTCGAAGACCTCGTAGTTGGGCAGGGCCTGCTTGGCATACTCGTCGAGCCACTCACCGTTGTAGAGCACCCCGGCGAGGTTCCAGTTGCGCCCCTCGCGCCGCCCCGGATAGCCGACGATCACCATGACGTCGCGCACCATCTTCTCGGCCATGCGAGCCCGGGCATGGCGCAGGCGGGTCTCCATGGAGGGGCGCAGCAGCAGGTCCTCCGGCGGATAGCCGGTGAGGAAGAGCTCCGGCAGCACCACCACGTCGGCACCATGCTCGATGCGCGCCTCGCGTACCGTCTCGATGGCTCGGTCGGTGTTGCCGGGGATATCCCCGACCAGCGGGTCCAGCTGAGCCATCACCAGCGTCAGGTCTTGCATGGGCGTAGAAATCTCTCGAGAATCCGTTGATACGTGCATTGTCCCGCAAGGGCGGTCGAGTGGCAAAGGCGGCCGACCCCACACAGGGAGTCACCTGAGGATGAACCTGTTGCTGATCCGCCTGATCATCTTCGCCGTGCTGTTCTTCGCCGGCCTCAAGCTGTATCGCATGTACCGCGAGTGGAAGCTCGACCGCGAGGAGGCCGCCCAAGGCAGCCCCCAGGGCAACCAGATGGTGCGCTGCGCCTGGTGCCAGGTGCACCTCCCGGAGGACGAGGCCCTGCGGGAGAAGGGCCAGTGGTTCTGCTCGCCCGACCACCGCAACAAGTACCTGGAAGAGCAGCATCACGGGGAGTGACCCCACCTTCCCCGCCGGCGCGTCAGGCCGGCAGCCGCCCCGCCAACCGGTAGGGCGCCGGATCGACGATCGGCTCGCGCCCCAGCAGCTCATCGACCAGCAGGCGTGTCGAGGCCGGCGCCAGCACCAGGCCATTGCGGTAGTGGCCGGCATTCACATGCAGGTTGTCGATGCCCGGTAGCGCACCGATGAAGGGCACCCCGTCCGGCGAGCCCGGGCGCAACCCCGCCCAGTGGTGCTCCACCTCGCACTCGGCCAGGGCCGGGACGATCCGGGTCGCCGAGTGCCAGAGGGATTTGCGGGCCTCACCGGACACGGACTTGTCGAACCCCGCCTCCTCCAGGGTCGAGCCGGCCAGCACCCGGCCGTCGGCCCGGGGGATCACGTAGCGCCCGTCCATCAGCACCACTCGGCTAACCAGCCCCGGAGGCGCCTTGAAGAGGATCATCTGCCCCTTCACCGGCCGCACCGGCAGCGCTACCCCCAGCGGCGCCAGCAGGCCGGCCGCCCAGGCGCCGCCGCAGACGATGACCTGCTCCCCGCCGACGATGCCCGCCGTGGTCTCCACCCCCGAGACGCGCCCCCCCGCGAGGCGCAGGCCCGTGACCTCGCTGCCTTCCCGCAACGACACGCGCCCCATCTCGACCAGGCGGCGGCGCAGCGCCCGGGTCAGCCGCGGGTTGCGGATGCTGCCGAGCGTCGGCATCCACAGCGCCTCGCGGCAGCCGGGCGCCGCCTCGGGCTCCTTGGCATAGAGGAAATCGGCGGAGACCCGCTCCAGGGGCTTGCCGACCTCGCGGGCCCAGTCCATGGCCCGCGCCTCGTCGTCGACCCGCAGGTAGAGCAAGCCCTTCTGGCGATACTCCGGATCGATGCCGGTTTCCTCCAGCAGGCGCAGGGCCAGCTCCGGATAGAAGCCCTCCGACCAGGTGGAGAGGCGCGAGATCGGCGCGCTGTAGCGCCAGGGATAGAGCGGCGAGACGATCCCGCCGCCGGCCCAGGAGGCCTCGCGGCCGCACTGGCCGCGCTCGAGAAGGGTCACCGAATGGCCGGCATCGGCCAGTTGCAGCGTCGTCATCATGCCGATGACGCCACCGCCCACAACGAGAAAATCACTCACGAGGCGTGTCCGCTATCGCTTACGGAGAGAGCGCGGCACCTGTCTAGCTTGAAGGGACACCCACGAAAACGGGTACTCGAGGGAGACGCGGCATGGGACAGGACACCACCGAAGGCCATCAGCTTACCGGCAGGCCACCGGGCCTGGCAAAGCCCGCCCAGCGGGGCTTCACACTGATCGAGTTGCTGGTGGCGCTCGCCGTGATGATCCTCATGGCCACCTGGGGCATCCCCAGCTTCCAGCAGTTCGCCGCCCGCAACGAGGTCGCCGCGGAGGTCATGCGCATCAAGACCGCCTTGGCGCTGGCGCGGAATACCGCCGTGATGCGACGCACCACTATCTCCGTCTGCGCCAGTGCTGGGCCGCCCTATGAGACCTGCACCTTCGATGACTGGGACCAGGACTGGGTCATCGTGGAGGGCGAGGCAACGGGAGGAAGCCTGGCGGGAAACAAGGTACTGCGTGTTTTGGCAGAATCGGACAGTGTCGATGTCAGTTTCAATAGAAGCGACCGCCCGGTGCGCTACTCCTCTCGTGGTTGGTCGCAGGGATTTAATGGAACATTCGCTGTTTGCTCCCTCAAAGAGGAAAGCGCAGCCATCATCATCAACAACATGGGAAGAGCAAGGAGCGAAGATACAAGTTCAAGCTGCTGACTGAACTTCACCACTCCCTTGCTTCAACCCGTGAGACTCAATCAGCCATCGATAACCACTTTTTCGCTCCACGTGGCCAGACCGTACTCATAACTTCCATCTAGCTGCGCCTGCCCAACCAGCCAAGCCAAAAGAGATTCTCCGTTAAAGTATTCGAAAGCCGTCAGCAGAGAGTCATAGCTGTAATTATAGTCTTGATTACCACCACCACTGACATCCAGACCAACGGGATCAAACGTCCTGTTAGCAACCAGGCCGCCCACTTCCTCACCTTCAATCATGTCCATGGTAGCAAGTTCGTTCGGCGAATCCGCGGCCCCAGGCTCAGTCGTCCACCCTCCATCCGATCCAACATAGACTTTTGAACCATCGGCAGTTTCAAAATGCAGAAACTCTCCTGTTGTGGAATCATACTGAGGATTCAGATCACCCCATGTGCCATCTGCAGCCTCATACTCATAATGCTTGCTATACGGAGCCGAGATGATAGCCCCGGTAAAAGGTTCGTTGCCACTGCCATCGATGGTATAGTCACCCATTACGATGATGAGGCCATCAAACTCAGGATTTCCTTTGAACTCGACATCCCCATCGACAATCAGCACACCGCTACCCGAAAAATTCCCACTTCCCACTTCAAATAGCGGCCTGCTGAGTCGCTGGCCATCCTCTTGCAGGTTGTCGGGGTCATACACAGGCGCGCCATAATCATCAGCATCCTCAACGACGAAACCATCCTGCCCATAATATTCATCTTCGGCCACCTTGTCGGTGACAAAATGGACACCAGCGCCAAAATCCTGGGCAACATTATTCGTCCACTTGGAGGCTTCATTGTCATCTGCAGTACTAGTGTCATCCTGCTGCCTAACGAGCGCGTTAATGAAGACATGAAACTGTTCCGGATTATACAGGATGGGCGTACCTAGTTCGGAAGCGATGCCGCCCTTGTAGTTGCACAAGTCATTGTTAGCAGTAGTGCAATTGTCATAGTTCCCTTCATACTCAGCGGGATCTCCTGTCACCACATCCTTGGCATGGTATACACCTTCAGTATCGGGCCCACAGTCATCATGGCCAGTACATCCCTGGCCAGTCTCTGGAACGAAGACCGCGAAGTCATTGATATTCTTGCTATCCCCGATAATATCCTGAACAATCTTTTCCGCCTCGGCCTTGCTGCTTACCGATATTGCCGGATTGAGATAGCCATCTACCTCTTCGCCAGAAACATCCGCCTGTGAGTTGATGCCATCATAATCGGCAATGACACCTGTCAGGTTGAATGGAGAGAGAGCTTCCCCCAACATCGCCCCCCAACCCATAGAGACCTGGCGTCGCGCGATCACTTCATCGGGAGTGCCATCACTATCCGCATCAGCGTCCCCTGAATGCACAACCCCATCTACGAGGATTGAAACCAGGTCGTCTGATGGAGAAGACACATTGACACGATAGCACGCATTGGAGAGAGATATATCGACTTCCACACAACTGCTGACAAAATCCTGACCCTCGGCCCAACCTTTCAAAGCCAGAAGAATTTTCTCCATATATTGATCGACCGTATCACCAGACTCAAGGGCATCCGGGACAATACTCGCCCCTTTTACCCGATGCCAAAAATCCGATGCCCCGTACTCTGCAGCCATCATCGCCAAATTACTGGCCCGTTGATTACCGGCCATGGCCTCCTCATTCCGAGCATTCTGGAAGCCTGTCACCCCCAGCAGCAGCGCCACAACTAGCAGCACCAGAGTCACTATCAAAGCCGCTCCGCTCTGCCTTTTTAAGTCGCCAAATCCCCTATTCATGATATACCCCCTATGAAATGTGAGGCATTAGTGGAGAATATTATTCCGCCTCGCCACCATGAAACTATATTTCCTCTTGCTAACAGGCTCTCCAGACATTATCGCGGGGAAGGTAACCTCCACTTTGACGAAAAGCCCCTCGGCCGCAGAAAGAGATGGATCCAAGGCAAACTGCATGCTTTCAATACCGTTTACCAAAGAACCTCCAGAGGAAGCAGAGCCGCAAACCACTTGAACCTGAAGATCTTGGTCAGCAAAGCTATATGTAACATCGTTTAGCTTGTTCGCTCCCGCACAATATGGATCATTCTCCCTTACCCCACTGCCATAGCTCATATGCAAAACACTCTGGTCAGCGCTATTATCTGTGATGTCTGATGACGTCCTGATATCAAGTGAAATCAGGTCTGTTATCGCACGCAAGGCCTCTTGCCGCTCCGCCAGCGCCTCCATCTGATTATAGCTCTGCTTGGACGTCAGGAAGAGCTGCCCGGCTCCGAGCACAATCAGCAGCCCGATTACCAGCGCAATCATCAGCTCCACCAGGGAAAACCCACTCTCCCTTTTTTTAAAGTCTTGCATTTTTTCAGCATGGAGTTTCATGGCTCACTTCTTCGGCAGCTTGATACGATATTCGAGAGTCGAGACATCTTCACCTTCGAAACGATCATCCACCCAGCCCACGGTGATACCATACTCACAGTAGGTGGAATCTTCGGTGATTGTCGTGACGTCCCTCAGCGACAGATGGGTACTCCAATCGGCTTTCCAATTGGCAGGGTCTGCATCGGGACACGCTTGTACGCTGTTCTCACCCAGCGTCACCCAGAGCCGCTCCACGGCATCCTGAGCCGCCATGGAGGCAATGGTCCGCTGGTGGGAGACATGGGAACTCTGTAATGCCTTGAGTTGCATGGCAGCCACTCCCAAAAGGCCAATCGATAGCACAAGCACAGCCACCAAAGCCTCAATCAAGGTGAACCCTCTAACTCCGGATATTCTCAACTAACCCTCCTTCCATCTGTATTATTTAGGGTCTCGTGATATTGCCGAGAGCATTGATATTAAGAGTTTCCGGGCTTCCTGTAAGGTTCTCGTGCTCGAGAGAAATCGAGCAGGGTGTGCCCAGCGGGCAGGAGGAGGACGCCCTCCCTAACTGGTTAAAGGTCACCTTACCGCTACCGCTTCCTGTCGTGACACTGACATTGACTGCGGAGTCATTTTCATTCATCACCTTCCAGCAGCCAGCATCAGTAGGGCAAGAAACAGCCGTGCTGCCATCCCCTTCCCAAACCTCGAGTTTCCACCCATCTCCATCGGCACCCGACGTCATTACCACGGTAACCGGTTTACGACTCTTGATCGCCTCGCTTCGCGCATAATGGATACCCGTCAACACCTGATTAAAGTCGGTGGTCAATTGATTACGAATCATCATGCCCTGAAAACTGGGCACCGCCATGGTCGCGAGTATCGCGACCATGGCTATAGCGACCAAAAGCTCGATCAGTGTAAACCCTGAATGGCGTTTTTTATCACCAGCATTCATCAATCGTGGTCCCATCATTTTGTTCGTTTCCACGCATGCCTTGATGATTCAGGGTAAAGTTGCTGCAGTCATCCCCTGCTTGCGCACCCTGTGGGGCTGCCTTCAACGTATAGGTGGAGGAAGTGAGGGTCGTGGCCGTGACCGAATAGAACCCCTCATCCGATGTGACAGGAAACGTCACACAGCCACTTGAGCTACCATCATCCGTATAGTCGCTCGACACCGTATAGCAACGCTCTAGCCGACTGGCGACACTCCCCAAGGCAGACATCGCGTCCGTGCGCCGGGCCTTCTGGACATACTGCGTATAGCTGGGATAGGCGATGGCGGCGAGGATCCCGATCACCGCCACCGTGATCATCAGCTCGATCAGCGTGAAGCCGGCCTGGTGCCGGGCATGGTCTTCAGGGCCATTCGGCCGATGTCGTCTGCGGGTCATGGTCACGCGGCGCATCTCCCCTGCGTACGTCACGATTTGTTTCAGTATGTATCAGGACTGTCGTTTCCGACAGCCGATAGTCACAAAAAAACCGGACAGGGTCCGGTTTGCTTGCTCCTACGAAAGCCTGAGGCGCCCGCTGAGCGCCAGGCTCACGGTTCTACAGGGCTAGTCGCTGGCGATCACTCGCTCGCGGAGTTCGCGCGGCATGGAGAAGGTAATGGTCTCCTCGCGGCCCGCGAGCTCCTCGGGCGCACTGGCGCCCAGGGCCTGGAGCCGCTCGATCACCCCCTTGACCAGCACCTCGGGGGCACTGGCGCCGGCGGTGACCCCCACTGCGTTCACGCCCTCCAGCCAGGCCGGATCGACCTGCTCGGCGCTATCCACCAGGTGGGCGGGCGTCCCGACGCGCTCGGACAGCTCGCGCAGGCGGTTGGAGTTGGAGCTGTTGGGGCTGCCCACCACCAGCACCAGGTCACAGCCGGCCGCCAGCTCGCGCACGGCGTCCTGGCGGTTCTGGGTCGCGTAGCAGATGTCGTCCTTGCGCGGCCCAGCGATCTCGGGGAAACGCTCGCGCAGGGCATCGATCACCCTGGCGGTGTCGTCCATGGAGAGCGTGGTCTGAGTCACGAAGGCCAGGCGGCTCGGGTCCTCGACCTCCAGGTTGGCCACGTCCCCCTCGTTCTCGACCAGGTAGATCCGCCCCCCGTGGGAGGTATCGTAGCGCCCCATGGTGCCCTCCACCTCCGGATGGCCCTCGTGGCCGATGAGGATGCACTCCTGGCCGCGCCGCGCGTAGCGCAGCACCTCCATATGGACCTTGGTGACCAGCGGGCAGGTGGCGTCGAAGACCTTCAGGCCACGCCGCTCGGCCTCCTCCTGAACGGCCCGGGAGACGCCGTGGGCCGAGAAGATCACGATGACGTCATCCGGCACCTCGTGCAGTTCCTCGACGAAGACCGCGCCCCGCTCGCGCAGGCTGTCGACCACGAAGCGGTTGTGCACCACCTCGTGGCGCACGTAGATGGGCGGATCGAAGACGTCCAGCGCGCTGTTGACGATATCGATGGCGCGATCGACGCCGGCGCAGAAGCCGCGGGGATTGGCCAGCTTGATTTGCATGATTTGCCTTGCCTTGATGCTCGAGCATCCGTTCGATCAATGAGTCGTGGCGGGCTTCACGTCTACGACATCGACCTCGAAGGTCAGGGTACGCCCCGCCAGGGGATGATTGAAGTCCACCTCGACCCGCTCGTCGTCGACGCGCTTGATCACCCCGGGCAACTCGCCGCCGGCGGCATCGGCGAAGGACATCACCATGCCCACCTCGGGAGCGTCGCTGTCGAACTCCTCGCGCTTGAGCACCTGGATGTTCTGGGGGTTGTGCTGGCCGAAGCCATGCTCGGGGCTGATCTCGAAGCTGCCGGACTCGCCGGGGCCCATGCCCTTGAGCGGCTGCTCGAAGCCCGGCGGCAGGTTGCCGTCGCCGACCTGGAAGGTGGCCGGCGCCTTGTCGCGGGTGGAATCCACCTCGGTGCCATCCTCCAGCTTGAGGCTGAAGTGCAGGGTGACTTCCATGCCCTCGTCGATGCGGTGGCCTTGCGCGTGTTGGTCGCTCATGTGCTCTCTCGAAGCTGTGGTGATGGTCGCGTAGGAGCTGGTGGCTTGGATGACGCGGCGCGCCCTGGGTTCCTCAGCGGCCGCGTCGGGCCCGGCGACGCTCGCCGAACACCGACTCCCAGATCAGCCCGATGGCGCCCAGGGTGATGCCGATATCCGCCACGTTGAAGGCCGGGTAATACCAGCCGGCGACATGAAAGGAGAGGAAGTCCACCACATAGCCATGCACCAGCCGGTCGTAGAGGTTGCCCAGGGCGCCGCCGATGATCAGCGCCAGGGCGCCGCCGAGGAGCTTCTCGTCGGCCCTCAGGCGGCGCATCCAGAGCGTCAGCCCCACGCTGGCCACCACCGCGATGGCGGCGAAGAACCAGCGCTGCCAGCCGGGATGGTCGGCCAGGAAGCTGAAGGCCGCACCGGTGTTGTGCAGCAGGGTCAGATTGAAGAACGGCAGCACCACCACCGGCTGGGCATAGGTCAGCAGGCTCGAGGCCAGCGCCTTGGTGCCCAGGTCCAGGGCCACCACGGCCACGGCGAGCCACAGCCAGCGCAACGGCTTGTGCATGGGCGCCGCCTTGGCGGCGCCCTTCGGGGTCTCCGGCATGCTGTCCACCTCATGCATAGTGACGGGCCTCGCCGGGGCCGTCCGGCAGGTTGCTCACGCACCGGCCACAGAGGTCGTCATGGCCGGCATGGCTGCCCACGTCCTCGCGGTGGTGCCAGCAGCGCTCGCACTTCGCGTGGGCGCTGGCCGCCACGGCGACCCTCAGCCCCTCGAGCTCGGTGGCCTCGGCCTCCCCGCCCTCGGCCAGCGGCCTGAGGGTCACCTCGCTGGTCAGCATCACGAAGCGCAGCTCGTCGCCGAGCTTGGCCAGGGTGGCCTGCAGGGCATCGTCGACGTAGAGGGTCACCTCGGCGGCCAGGCTGCCCTTGATGGCCTTGGCGTTGCGGGCGTCTTCCAGGCACTTGTTGACGGCCTGCTTGACCTCCAGCACCTGCTCCCAGAAGCCGCGACCCAGGTCGGCGTCCTCGGCCAGGGTGCCGAGCCCGGCGTAGTACTCCTCGAGCAGCACGCTGTCGCCGCGGCGGCCGGGGATGTGCTCGAAGATCTCCTCGGCGGTGAAGGAGAGGATCGGCGCCACCCAGCGCACCAAGGCCTGGATGACGTGATAGAGCGCGGTCTGGGCGCTGCGCCGAGCCACGGAATCGGCCTGGGTGGTGTACTGGCGATCCTTGATGACGTCCAGGTAGAAGCCACCGAGCTCCCGGGCACAGAAGCCGTGCACCTGCTGGTAGACGTCGAGGAAGCGGTACTCCTCATAGGCGGTCTCGATGCGCGCCTGCAGTTGGGCGGCGCGGTCGACCACCCACTGGTCCAGGGCCAGCAGGTCGTCGAAGGCCAGGCCGTCGCGCTCCGGGTCGAAGCCGTTGAGGTTGGCGAGCAGGAACCGCGAGGTGTTGCGGATCCGCCGGTAGACGTCGGCGGTGCGCTTGAGGATCTCGTCGGAGACCGCCATCTCGCCGCCGTAGTCGGTGGAGGCCACCCACAGGCGCAGGATGTCGGCGCCGAGCTTGTCCATCACCTCCTGGGGCGCCACCACGTTGCCCATGGACTTGGACATCTTGCGGCCGTGGGCGTCCACGGTGAAGCCGTGGGTCAGCAGGCCGCGATACGGCGGATGGCCGTCCATGGCGCTGCCGGTGAGCAGCGAGGAGTGGAACCAGCCGCGGTGCTGGTCCGAGCCTTCCAGGTAGAGATCCGCCCGGGGGCCCTGCTCGTGGCCATGGGGATGCGAGCCGCGCAGCACGTGGCGATGGGTGGTGCCGGAGTCGAACCACACGTCCAGGGTATCGGTGACCTTGTCGTAGTCGGCGGCCTCCTCGCCCAGCAGCTCGGCGGGGTCGAGGCGGAACCAGGCGTCGATGCCCTCGCGCTCGACGCGCCAGGCGGCTTCCTCCATCAGCGCCACGGTGCGCGGGTGCAGCTCGCCGGTGGCCTTGTGCAGGAAGAACGGAATCGGCACGCCCCAGTTGCGCTGGCGGGAGATGCACCAGTCGGGGCGGTTGGCGATCATGGCGTGCAGCCGCGCCTTGCCCCACGCCGGGGTGAAGGTGGTGGCCTCGATGCCCGCCAGCGCCTTGTCGCGCAGGGTCCGGCCATCGTGGCCGGCCAGGTCCATGCCCACGAACCATTGGGCGGTGGCGCGGTAGATCACCGGCGTCTTGTGGCGCCAGCAGTGCATGTAACTGTGGGTGATGGTCTTGTGGGCCATCAGCGCGCCCACCTCGTCGAGCTTGGCGACGATCTGCAGGTTGGCCTTCCAGATCAGCTGGCCGCCGAAGAACGGCAGGTCGTCCACGTAGACGCCGTTGCCCTGCACCGGGCTCTCGATCTCGCTGAACGCCATGCCATGGGCGCGGCAGGTCACGAAGTCGTCCACCCCGTAGGCCGGGGCCGAGTGGACGATACCGGTGCTGCCCTCGTCGACCGCGACATAGTCGGCCAGGTAGATCGGCGAGCGACGCTCGTAGAAGGGATGGGCGAACGCGATGCCGTCCAGGCGCTCGCCGGTGGCGGTGGCGATGATCTCGCCCTCGAGCCCGAAGCGTGCCAGGCACGACTCCACCAGTTCCTCGGCCAGCAGCAGCAGGCGCTCGCCGGCACCCACCAGGGCATAGGTGAACTCGGGATGGACGTTGAGCGCCTGGTTGGCCGGGATGGTCCAGGGGGTGGTGGTCCAGATCACCACGGCGGCGGGCTTGGCCAGCGCCTCGAGGCCGAAGGCCGCGGCCAGCTTGTCGTCCTCGGCACAGGGGAAGGCCACGTCGATGGCATCGGACTGCTTGTCGGCGTACTCCACCTCGGCCTCGGCCAGGGCCGAGCCGCAGTCGAAGCACCAGTTCACCGGCTTGAGCCCCTTGAAGACGTAGCCGCCCTCGACCATCTCGGCCAGGGCGCGGATCTCGCCGGCCTCGTTGGCGTAGTCCATGGAGCGGTAGGGGTTGTCCCAGTCGCCGATCACGCCCAGGCGCACGAAGTCGGACAGCTGCCCCTGGATCTGCTCGGCGGCATACTCGCGGCACAGTTCGCGGGCCGTCGCCGGCTCCAGGTGCTTGCCGTGGGTGGTCTCCACCTTGTGCTCGATGGGCAGGCCGTGGCAGTCCCAGCCCGGCACATAGGGCGCATCGAAGCCGGCCAGGTTCTTCGACTTGACGATGATGTCCTTGAGGATCTTGTTGACGGCGTGACCGATGTGAATGCTGCCATTGGCGTAGGGAGGGCCGTCGTGGAGCACGAACAGCTCGCGGCCGCGACGCGCCTCGCGCAGGCGATGGTAGAGGTCCATCTCCTGCCACTGCGCCACCCGGGCGGGCTCGCGCTTGGGCAGCATGCCGCGCATCGGGAACTCGGTTTCTGGCAGATTCAGAGTGTGCTTGTAGTCGCTCATATCCTGGGGGTCAGCCGTCGTCTTGGTCGGCGGGAAACCCCGCCGAGGAATCGGAAGTCACGGTCTCGCGCGCCAGCGGCGCCGATGCCAGAGGAAGGGGGTCGCCGGCGGCCTCGGCGAAGAAGCGCCGGGCGCGCGCCTGATCGGCAGCGATCTGCGCCTTCAGCTCGTCGAGGCTCTCGAACTTCACCTCGCCACGCAGCTTGGCGCAGGGCAGCACCGAGAGGCGCTGGCCGTAGAGGTCGCCGTCGAAGTCGAACAGGTGCACCTCGAGCACCGGGCGATGGCTGCCGACCGTGGGCCGCCAGCCGATGTTGGCCACGCCCTCGGCACAGCGCCCGTCGGGCAGCGTGGTGGTCACCGCGTAGACGCCCTGCAGGGCCAGCGAACGCGCGGGCTGGGGCAGGTTGGCGGTGGGCACGCCGATGGTGCGGCCGAGCTGGCGGTCGCGCACCACCCGCCCCCCGAGGCGGTAGGGGCGCCCCAGCATGCGCGCGGCCTGGGCGAAGTTGCCGCTGGCCAGCAGGGTGCGCACCCGGGAGCTGGAGACCCGCTCGCCATCCAGCAGGAAGGTCCGGGTGTGCTCGACCCCGAAGCCCTGCTCGGCGCCCACCGCCTCCAGCAAGGCGAAGTCCCCGAGGCGGTCGCAGCCGAAGCGGAAGTCGTCGCCCACCACCAGGTGACGCACGCCGAGCCCGCGCACCAGCACCAGGTCGATGAACGCCCGGGCGGTGAGGCTACGCAGGGCATCGTTGAACGGCAGGCAGAGCACCCGGTCGGCGCCGAGCTCGGCCAGCAGCTCGACCTTGTCGCGCAGCCGCGTCAGCCGCGGCGGCGCCTGGTCGCCGGCGAAGAACTCGCGGGGCTGGGGCTCGAAGACCACCACGGTGACCGGCAGCGACAGCGTGCGAGCCCGCTCGCGCAGCTGATCGAGGATCGCCTGATGGCCCCGATGGACGCCATCGAAGTTGCCGATGGTCGCCACGCAGCCACGATGCTCGTCGCGCAGGTTGTGCAGTCCTCGAATCACTTGCATGGGCGTCATCGCGAGTGGGTAAAGGGATCGATTATAACGGACCGGCGGCCCCTTGACAGCCGGCGCGGCTTGGCCATTGTCAGGCATCTGCCTACGGCGTCCGCGGATAGCCCCGGGAATCGAAGCGGATCCCGGCGAATCCGAAGTCATACGGGCCGAGGGCCTCGCGCTCCAGCCGCCAGCTGTTGTCGCGACCGAAGCGCACGGCCTGCATCATGGTGACCAGGTCGAGCCGCCAGACGCCTTCCTCCTGAATCAGGAAGTACGGCGGACACTGGCGCTCGGCCAGGGGCGCCAGCAGTACGGCCCGCCGCTCCCGGGCATCGGTCAGTTCACGCGCCACGGGGCAGCCGGCCAGGCTGCGCGCCATGTTGTCCATCTGCGCGGGAGTCATCACCCAGTCCGCCAGCATATCGCGCGTGCCGTGGCTGTAGATCGCGAGTTCGGGGTTGTCGTTGCGCGCCGCCATGGCGCCCCGATAGGCCGCCAGCACGTCACGGGGCGAGCCCCCCTCGTCGACCGTCACCTGGGCCTCGCGGGGCCCCGCTCGTCCCTCGCCGAGACGCGCCGGCAGACGCGCCCCGGCACCGCCACTGCCGGCGATGGCCGGCACCAGCTCGCCCTCGGCCTGCTGGGCCTGGGCCACGATCAGCTCGGTGCTGGCCAGGATACCATCGGCGACCCGCCCCACGGCGAAGAACTCGGTCATCTGGCGCGCCTCCAGATAGGCGACGAAGGCATCGACGAACTGCCCCTCCAGGCCATGCCCCACCTCCAGGCGCACCTGGTCGGCCGAGACGTCCAGCACCAGCAGCAGCCCCCGGCCCTGGTCGCCCCCGACGCCATGACGACGCACATGGTCGACGGCGAAGCGATCGAGATCGCCCAGCTCACGGTCGATCACCACCCGGTAATCGATATCGTGGTCGGCCGCCAGCAGGGCGTGATATTCCGCCAGGCGTTGGCGCTCCGCCTCGTCAAGCAGGTCGATCCTGTCGTCGACTCGCTCGAAGCGGTCCGCTACCCGCTCGGGCCCACCTGCCCACCAGAGGCCGCCCACCACCAGCACACCGGCCAGGACGGCCAGCCACCCGGGCAGGCGTAGCCCCAACCGGACCAGCAGCCAGCTCAGCAGCAGCAGGCCGAGCCCGACCAGCAGGCCATTCGCCACCGGAAGGTCGATCATGCCCGCCGGCCCCTAGTCGAACGCCACGGGGACCGGCTCCTCCGCCCCGGGCCGCGCCTCGAAGTAGTCACGGGGCACCAGCCCCAGCGAGCCCGCCACCCAGCGCCCGATGAAGCCGCGCAGGGCGCCGTTGTAGTCGCGCACCGCCGCGTTGTAGCGCAGGCGGGCCACATTGATGCGGTTCTCGCTACCTTCCAGTTGGGCCTGCAAGCGCAGGAACTGATCGCCGCTGCGCAGCGCGGGATGCTCGCCGGCCTGGCGCATCAGGCGTGCCAGTTCCCGGGAGAGGGCCGCCTCCAGTCCGGCGAACCGCGCAGGGTCCGCCCCGTCCCGGGCGGTCGCCAGGGCGTCGCTCAGGGCGTCGGCGCGCTCACGAACCAACCGCACCATCGTCTCGCTCTCGTAGCTCATGTGCTGCTGGACGCTGCGCACCAGGTTCGGCACCAGGTCGGCCCGGCGTTGCAGGGTACTCTCGACGTCCGCCCAGGCCGCCGCCACACGCTCCTCGCTGTCGACCAGGCGGTTATGGGTCAGCCAGGGAACGGCGATCAGCACCGCCCCCAGCAGCACGATGATCAGCAGGCGGACGGTGCCACCATCGATACGACGACTACTGCCCTGCGATTCGTCCATGCCGCGTCCTCCGATGTCATTACCTCAGCCAGCATAGACGCTCCCGGCAGGCCTGAAGGCGAGGGAAGCGGCTAGCCTCGCATCCGGAAGTGGCGCAGGCGGACGCCGAAGGCGGCCAGCCAGGCGAAGTAGACCAGCGCGCCGGCCACCACCAGCAGCGCCAGCCAGCCGATCCGGTGCCACAGCGACCAGTCAAGCCAGGCCTGCCAGGCGGGCGACAGCCAGGCCAGCCCCAGCCCCATCACCGCGCAGCCGCCGACGAGCTGAACGCCATAGCGCCCCCAGCCGGGCTGGAAGACCAGTACGCCCTGCTGGCGCAGCAGGTAGCCCAGCAGGCCGGCATTGAGGAAGGCCGAGAGCGCGGTGGCCAGCGCCAGGCCGGCATGGGCCAGCGGCCAGATCAGGATCAGGTTGAAGACCATGTTGGCGACCATGGCGATGATGCCGACCTTCACCGGCGTCCTGGTGTCCTGGCGGGCGAAGAACCCCGGGGCCAGCACCTTGATCAGCATGAAGGCCACCAGCCCCACCGCATAGGCGCGCAGGCTCATCGCCGCCATGGCGATATCGTGGTCGGTCATGGCGCCGTAGTGGAACAGCGTGATCAGCAGCGGCTCGGCCAGCACCACCAGCGCCAGCGCCGCCGGCAGGCCCAGCAGCAGCACGGCGCGCAGCGCCCAGTCGAGCATGGCGGCGAAGTGCTCGCCGGACTGCTCGGCGTGACGCTTGGACAGCGCCGGCAGGATCACCGTGCCGATGGCGATGCCGAACACCCCCAGGGGCAGCTCCACCAGCCGGTCGGAGTAATACAGCCAGGACACGCTGCCCGCGGCCAGCAGCGAGGCCAGCACGGTGTCCAGCAACAGGTTGATCTGCGACACCGAGACGCCGAACAGAGCCGGCGCCATCAGTCGCAGGATGCGCCGCACCCCCTCGTGGGCGAAGCGCGGCCAGGGCCGCGGCAGCAGCCCCAGCCGGGCCAGGAACGGCACCTGGAAGAGCAGCTGGGCCGCTCCGGCGATCAGCACGCCCCAGGCCAGCGCCAGGGCCGGCTCGCTCATCAGCGGCGTCAGCGCGAGGGCCGCGCCGATCAGCGAGAGATTGAGCAGTACCGGGGTGAAGGCCGGCACCGCGAAGCGGTTCCAGGTGTTGAGCACGCTCCCGGCGAAGGCCGTCAGCGAGATCAGCAGCAGGTAGGGGAAGGTCAGGCGCAGCATGTCGGCGGTGAGCGCCAGCTTCTCGGGGTCGCGGCCGAACCCCGGCGCGAAGGCCCACACCAGCCAGGGGGCCGCCAGCATGGCCAGCGCCGTGATCAGCAGCAGCACGGCGGTGAGACTGCCGGCCACGGCATCGAGCAGCTCGCGCACCTCCTCCCGGGTGCGCCGGGTGGCATACTCCGAGAGCACCGGCACGAAGGCCTGGTTGAAGGCGCCCTCGGCGAACAGCCGGCGCAGGAAGTTGGGGACCTTGAAGGCGACGAAGAAGGCATCCGCGCCCTGGCCGGCCCCGAACAGGGCGGCGATCACCACGTCACGGGCCAGGCCCATCACCCGGGAGAGCATGGTCATGGCGCTGACGATCATCCCCGAGCGCATCAGCCCGCCGCCGCGAGGGGCCACCGCGCGGGTCGACCCGTCGGGCGTCGTCGGGATGCTGTCGGAGGCTTGCTGAGGATCGGGATCGGTCACCGCACTCTTCCTTGCCAGACCTGTGGGGATATCATCGGGCACAAAAAAACCGGCCGCAGCCGGTTTTTCGATGGTGTGCCCACGTCAGGCGCGGGCACCCATTAGGCGTCCGGCGCGCTTACGCCGCCAGGGCCTTGATGCGCTTGTTCAGGCGGCTCTTCAGGCGAGCGGCCTTCTTCTTGGACAGCACGTCCTTGTCGGCGATGCGGTCGATGACCGGCTGCGCCTGCTTGAAGGCATCCATGGCCTGGGCATGGTCACCGCCCTTGATGGCAGTGATGACGCGCTTGATGTAGGTGCGGACCATGCTGCGCTGGCTCGCCTTCAGGACACGACGGCCTTCTGCCTGACGGGCGCGCTTGCGGGCTTGCTTGCTGTTAGCCACTGACTGTCTCCTTGGAGAAAGTTGTCACCGCCGACTCGGGCGGCTTTTGATAACGGTTTGATCCAACAGGGAAATCGAGAAATCCCCGTCGGCTTGGCCATCCGGCCGACCGCGGCTCGGGGACGCAGTCGCTACGGGCCGTGTCTGAGAGGATGGCGTATCCTATCACGCGACCCGGCGGCTTGCCAGCCTCGCCATGGGCCAGCCCGCGCCACGCCTGGCTAAGGGGCAGACGATTTACGTCATGAGCGAAGAGAGGCTGGTCGCCGCCGGAACGCAGGCACCGCAGTTTACAAGCCGGGTAAATGAGGATGACGAGTACCGCCGGCGACCAGGATATCGAGCGCAATAGAAAATCGACGCCCCTTACAGCACCACCAGGTTGTCGCGGTGGATAAGCTCCGGCGCCTCCATGTAGCCGAGGATGGCCTCGATGCGGTGGCTGGGCTGGCCCAGCAGCCGCTGCGCCTCGTCGGCGCCATAGTTGACCAGCCCCTTGGCCACCCGCTGCCCCTGCTCGTCGACGCAGAGCACCATGTCGCCCCGCACGAAGTCGCCGGACAGCGCCTTGACCCCCACCGGCAGCAGGCTCGAGCCGCTGCCACGCAGCACCTTCACCGCCCCGGCATCCAGGGTCAGGCTGCCGCGCACCTGGAGCTGTCCCGCCAGCCAGCGCTTGCGCGCCGCCATGGGGGCCCGCTCGGGGGTGAGCAGCGTGCCCAGGCGCTCGCCGTCGGCCAGCCGCTGCAGCACGGCCGACTGGCGGCCACTGGCGATGACGGTGACCGCACCGGAGCGGGCCGCCAGCCGGGCCGCCCGCACCTTGGTCGCCATGCCGCCTCGCCCCAGCGCCCCGCCCCCGCCGGCCACCGCGGCCAGCCGGGCGTCGTCGGCACGCCCCTCGGCGATCAGCCGGGCATGCGGGTCGTGACGCGGGTCGGCATCGAAGAGCCCCTCCTGGTCGGTGAGGATGACCAGGGCGTCGGCCTCCAGCAGGTTGGCCACCAGGGCGCCGAGGGTGTCGTTGTCGCCGAAGCGGATCTCGTCGGTGACCACGGTGTCGTTCTCGTTGACCACCGGCACCACCCGCATGTCCACCAGGGTGCGCAGCGCCGAGCGGGCATTGAGGTAGCGCTTGCGGTTCGAGAGGTCGTCATGGGTCAGCAGGACCTGGGCGGTGATCAGGCCGTGGCGGGCGAAATGCCCCTCATAGCACTCGGTGAGGCCGTTCTGCCCCACCGCGGCGGCGGCCTGCAGGGCGTGCACCGCCGAGGGGCGCACCTGCCAGCCCAGCCGCACCATGCCCGCGGCCACGGCCCCGGACGAGACCAGCACCACCTCCACGCCGCGGCGGTGCAGCGCGGCGATCTGGTCGACCCAGCCGCCGATGGCGGCCTCGTCGAGGCCACGGCCATCGTTGGTCAGCAGGGCGCTGCCGATCTTCACCACCACCCGCCGCATGGCCTTGAGGGCCTCGCGGCCGGGTACCCGTTCGCTGCTCTCCATCCTATCCTCGGCTCGAGCCTTTGCAGATTAGACCTCGCGAACTGAGCGAGCGATGGCCAGACAAGGCAAAAATTGGCGAATAGCGCGGAGTTTGCCGATGCAAATGAGCATCTTGAGCCAATTTTTAACGCCGTATGGCCGAGCGCAGCCAGTTCCCCTCCACATCAGGGGGCGTACTCGACCTCGACATCATAATCATCGTCGTCGAAGTCGTCGTCATCCTCGTCGTCCCGCTTGCGCTTGCGACCCAGGCGCGCCTCGGTGCGCGCCACCGCCTCGCCCTCCATGCGCCGGCGCATCTCGCGCTCGCGCTCGGCGGCTTCCTCGTCCTCATTCTCCAACTGGCGCTGCTCGGTCAGCCAGCGATAGGCCGCCTGCACCAGGGCCCCGGTACCCTCGCCGCTGATCGCCGAGACACGGAACACCGGACCGTCCCAGTCCAGGCGCCGCACGATCTCGTCGGCCACCGTCTCGCGCTCCTCCGCCGGCAGCAGGTCGAGCTTGTTGAGCACCAGCCAGCGCGGGCGCTCGGCCAGCGTCGGCGAGAACTGCCCCAGCTCGTGGACGATGGCCTCGGCGGCCGCCACCGGATCGGACTCGTCGAAGGGCGCCACGTCGACGACGTGGAACAGCAGCCGGGTGCGGGTCAGGTGCTTGAGGAAGCGCAGCCCCAGGCCCGCACCGTCGGAGGCGCCCTCGATCAGCCCGGGGATATCGGCCATCACGAAGTGCTCGTGCTGACCGATCTTCACCACGCCGAGGTTCGGCACCAGGGTGGTGAAGGGGTAGTTGGCCACCTTGGGCTTGGCCGCCGAGACCGAGCGGATCAGCGTCGACTTGCCGGCGTTGGGCTGCCCCAGCAGGCCCACATCGGCCATCACCTTCATCTCGAAGCGCAGGTTGCGCCGCTCGCCCTCGGTGCCCGGCGTGGTGCGTCGCGGCGCGCGGTTGGTGGAGGACTTGAAATGGATGTTGCCGAGCCCCCGGCGACCGCCCTGGGCCACCAGCACGACCTGGCCGATCTCGGTGACGTCGGCGATCACCTCGAGGGTGTCCTCGTCGATCACCGTGGTGCCGACGGGCACCTTGACGTGCAGGTCGTCGCCGGCCCGCCCGCTCATCTGCCGCCCCTGGCCGGGCTGGCCATTCTGCGCCTTGTAGAAGCGCTGGTACTTGAAGTCGATGAGGGTGTTGAGGGCATCGTCACCGATCAGGTAGACGCTGCCGCCGTGGCCGCCATCCCCTCCGTCGGGACCGCCCTTGGGCACGTACTTCTCGCGGCGGAAGCTCAGGCAGCCGTTACCGCCCTTGCCGGCTTCCACGATGATCGAGGCTTCGTCGACGAACTGCATCTGTCACTCTCCTGGCGGTGCATGCCGCCATGATACAAGAAGGCCCCGCCATGGCGGGGCCTTCTCGCGACAAGTCGTGGCGGTCTCAGGCGGAGACGACGCTCACGAACTTGCGGTTTTTCGGGCCCTTGGTCTCGAACTTGACCACGCCTTCGTCCAGGGCGAACAGGGTGTGGTCCTTGCCGATACCGACGCCGGTGCCGGCGTGGAACTTGGTGCCACGCTGACGGACGATGATGTTGCCCGGGGTCACGGCCTGACCGCCGAACAGCTTCACGCCAAGGCGCTTGGATTCGGAATCGCGACCGTTACGTGTGGAGCCCGCTGCCTTCTTATGAGCCATTGCAAATACCTCGCTCGTTCAGGGGAACTGACGCTTACGCGGAGATCCCGGTGATCTTGACTTCAGTGAACCACTGGCGGTGGCCCTGACGCTTCATGCTGTGCTTGCGACGACGGAACTTGATGATGGTGACCTTGTCGCCACGGCCGTGGGAGACGACCTCGGCCGCCACCTTGGCACCGTCGACGGTCGGGGCGCCGACCTTGACGTCGTCATCGCTGCCCACCAGCAGGACCTCATCGAACTCGATGGTGTCGCCGGTCGGCACTTCCAGCTTCTCGAGCTTGAGAGTCTGGCCTTCCTGAACGCGGTACTGCTTGCCACCGCTCTTGATAACTGCGTACATGCTTGTCTCTCCGGTACTCATCGGGGTTGGCTCTTCATCGGCCTGCTTCGAGTGGCGCCCCTTCCGGCAACCATCTGACAGGGAGCGAGATGAGTGGGTCGCGGATTATAACCGCACCGCCCCGACCACACAACCCGCAACCCGCCCCGCTCGCCGGCAGGCCGGCCGGGGCTGACGCCCGGACGGCGCCTGCCTTGACGCCCCCCCGGGGGGCCCATAGCATGACCGGCAACCCCAGGTCGGCGCGACAGGCGAAGACGCCCGTTCCGGCCCCCACCTATTTTCTCTTCGTCGATACCGCCTCCATGCCAGCCACCCCTTCGTCGCCACAGCTAGACGCCGCCATCCCCGCATCGCCCATCCATGCGGTGGTCGCCGAGGACTTCGCCGCGGTCAATCGAACCATCCTGACGCAGCTGGCCTCGCGGGTGCCGCTGGTGGAGACCATCGGGCAATACATCATCGGGAGCGGCGGCAAGAGGCTGCGTCCGCTGCTGGTCCTGCTGGCCGCCCGCTCGCTGGGTTACCAGGGCGACCGCCACGTGACGCTCGCCACCCTCATCGAGTTCATGCACACCTCGACCCTGCTCCACGACGACGTGGTGGACGAGTCCCACATGCGGCGGGGCAAGGCCACCGCCAACAACGCCTGGGGCAATGCCCCCTCGGTGCTGGTCGGCGACTTCCTCTACTCCCGCTCCTTCCAGATGATGGTGGACGTGGGCTCGATGAAGGTCATGGAGGTGCTCTCGGCGGCCACCTGCACCATCGCCGAGGGCGAGGTACAGCAGTTGACCAATGTCGGCAACCCCGACGTCGAGGAGGACGCCTACTTCGAGACCATCCAGGGCAAGACCGCCATGCTCTTCGAGGCGGCTTCCCACTGCGGCGCGATCATCGCCGACGCCACGCCGGAGCAGGAGGCCGCCCTGCAGGCCTACGGCCGCTACCTGGGCCTGGCCTTCCAGCTGATCGACGACCTCCTCGACTACCAGGGCGACGCCGAGGCCATGGGCAAGAACGTCGGCGATGACCTGGCCGAGGGCAAGCCGACCCTGCCACTGATCCAGGCCATGGCCGTGGGCACGCCCGACCAGGCCAGGGTGGTGCGCCGCGCCATCCGCCAGGGCGGCCTGGAACAACTCGACGCGGTGCTGGCCATCGTCAACGACACCGGCGCGCTCGACTACACCCGTGCCCGGGCCGAGGAGATGTCGGCCAAGGCCCTGGCCCAGCTCGATCTTCTGCCCGAGTCCGCCTTCCGCGACAGCATGGCCGAGCTGGCCCGCCTGGCGGTGGAGCGGAGCAACTGATTTTTTCTGGGAGCCAGCTTCGGGGCTTGCACCCGGCATTCGTTTACGTATAATGCCCATCCGTCGCCCCGAGAGGCGCGGCGAATATCGGAGTATAGCTCAGCTTGGTAGAGCGCTGCCTTCGGGAGGCAGAGGTCGTAGGTTCGAATCCTGCTACTCCGACCACAGAATTCCATGAGAAACCGCCGTTTACGGAACCTTCCGAGCGGCGGTTTTTCTTTGTGCGCGCGATGGGTCAACGATACAGCCAGGCGGCCCAGTGTTGCTCACTGACAAGGTGGATCGGCAAGCCCTGGTCACGCAGTTCCACGGCATGCTGGATCTTGCGCCCATAGTTGGATTGCGCCCAGTCGGAACTTCCGAGGTTGCCGATCACCAGGAAGTGCGTGGCTCGGGTGGGTGCCTGCTGCGGAGCCGCCCCTCGGGCGGCCAGTTCAGCCTCGCATTCACGGCACGTGCCGGTGATGAACTTTCCGGTGAGCACGAAGTTACAGCCTTCGAACTCGACCTCCGGCGCCGGCTGGCAGAGGGGCAGCGTGCTGGCCTGCCGGCTGGCAGTGGTGTCGCCATCGAGGCTCCCGCCACCGATGTAGTCCAGCAACAACCCCATCAGCTCAGCCTCCTCCTCGGCATCCAGGTGCCGGTCTGCGAGCATCTCCTGCAGACGCTGGAACAGCACGTCGAACGGCCAGACGCTGAGTGACTCCGGATGTTCCTCGAGCCAGCGAAGCAGGTATTCGGCTTCGGACTGATTCAGGGTGCCATCGGCCAGCATGCCGCGGGCCAGACCACACAGCTCGTTGGCATCGCGAGTGGCGTTTCGGGCAAGCGCCAGCCGCCGGTTGACGGGCTGGCCGTAGGCATCGGTGAGTGTTGTTCTGCTCATGTATTGCTCCCTTTGTCGTTCCCCTGGCACAAGAGCCAGGTTCAGTGTGGCAAAGGAAAGCGAAGAGCAGTGGGAGAGTGCGACAGCGCTTCGTCGACCCGCTCGAGCGCGTCGGCCTAGCCAGTTCCAGTCAAGCACGTCCCAAGGAGCGGGCGATGCCAAGCGCGGGTGGAGGAGCGACTCCGGAGGCAGGGGCCTAGATGGGGGCCTTGTGCGCAGGCCGAGGAGCGAGCCAAGCGAAGCCCGTCATGGCATGGGATACAGAGCCGGCAGCGACCCAGAGGATAGCCTGGCGAGCGTGCAGCACGTCGAGAATGGTGATGCGGTCCGAGGCGACGCGGTAGATCACCAGGTAGTTGGGGTGAACGACGGCCTCGCGAGTGCCGGCGACGCGCCCGGGGCGTAGTGATTGCGGTCACCCAGGTAATCGAGGATGGTCCACAGCGACTGTCGGGCCTTGGGCCATCATTCAACCGGCAGCATGGCGCCGCTTGGTGTCGAGCAGCTCGCGCATCTCGGCCATCACGTCGTCGTGCGGTACCGAAGGGCGGGGATCCTCGAGGCTCTCGCGAATCTGCTCACGAAACCAGCGGTCATAGCTGTCCGCCTGTTCCTGGGTCTCGAACTCGGAGACGATCGGATCCAGCGGGGTGGTCATGATATGGGCTCCGGGTCAGGCCCGCGCCACCTTCACGGCGGTCCCTGTGGCCACCAGGAACAGCATCGACTTGCCACCGCCGGAGATCTCGCTGTAGTCGAGATCCACCGCGATCACGGCGTTGGCGCCCAGCGCCTCGGCCTCCCGGCGCAGTTCGTCCAGGCAGGCGACCCTGGCATCACGCAGCGCATCCTGGGAGGACTTGTTGCGGCCACCGAAGAAGTCGCGCAGCCCGGCGAACATGTCCTTGAGCACGTTCATGCCGAACACGCACTCCGCGGAGACGATGTCGAGATGTTCGGTGACGCGATAGCCCTCGAGATGGGACGACGTGGTCAGCAGCAGGCGGTCGGACATGGGCGTTCCCTCGGGTCAGCATTGCCATGAGGCAGCCCTGCGGAGGGCCGATGAATGTCATCAGGGTAGGCGGCGCGCGCGGCCCGTACAACGACCGGCTAGTCCCCGGGCGAGGCATCCCGGCCGATCCGTAACCCATGCTGGCGGAGCTTGCGGACCACGCTGGGCTGGCTGATGCCCAGGCGCTCGGCGATCGCATAGGTCGAGGTCCGCTCGCCGCACAGCTCGGCCAGGATGGCCCGCTCGGTGCGCGCCAGGGCCGCCTTGAGCGTTTCCCCGTCGCGCAACCCCGCGCCGTCGGGCGCCGTGGCCGTCATGCCGTTGCCGCCCGCCCCGGCTGTGCCCCCCGTCGAGTCGCGAGGATGCCCGGTGCCGGCCTGTCCGTCGGCGCGAATGACATCATCCGCCGCCGACAGCCAGGCTCGCTCGAGCCAGTTCTCCAGTTCGCGTACGTTGCCGAGCCAGTCCCGGCCCATCAGTTGCTGCCAGACATCCCGTGCCATGATCTTGTCGCGCCCATAGCGGCCATTGAGGCGCTTGAGCTGGCGCTCGACCAGCCCGGGGATATCCTCGCGGCGCTCGCGCAGCGGCGGCAGCGTCACGGGAATGACATTGAGGCGATAATAGAGATCCAGGCGGAACTGGCCGACCTCCACGAGGCGCGCCAGGTCCTGGTTGGTTGCCACCACCAGGCGGAAGTCGACGCGTCGCGGCCGGGTATCGCCGAGCCGCGTGACGCTGCTGTCCTGGATGACCTTGAGCAGCTTGGTCTGCATCGCCAGGGGCAACTCGCCGATCTCGTCGAGGAACAGCGTGCCCCCCTCGGCCTGCTCCATCAGCCCCGCCTTGCCCCCCGGCGCGGCGCCGCTGAAGGCTCCATGCCGGTAGCCGAACATCTCCGACTCGAACAGGCTCTCCGGGATCGCCCCGCAGTTGACGTCGATGAAGGGGCCGGCCTGGCGGGGGCTCCAGCGATGCAGCTGCCGCGCGAAGGCGGTCTTGCCGACGCCGGACTCGCCGAGCATCAGCACCGTGGCATCCGTCGGCGCCACGCGCTTGAGCAGCAGTGCAATCTCGCGCATCACCCCGCTGCGCACTTCCAGGTCGTCCAGCTCGGCCTCGAGTCCCGGCTCGTCGGCGACGCCGCTGCGCCGCAGGTGATCGCTGAAGCGCCGCTGCAACAGGGCATATTCCTCCTGCAGCAGCTGCAGGTCGGTCAGGTCCATGGAGCGGCTGACCACGGCGGCCAGCCTGCCGTCACGAAACACCGGGTGGGCCTGGGCGATGACCCGCCGTCCGGTGCCCGTCACCTGCATCACCTGGGCGGGCTTGCCGGTGCGCATGACCTCCAGGCTGATGGACGGTTTCAGCACTCCCCGAGCCTCGAGCTCTTGCACGGTGGTCCGGCAGAGCGCCTCCCGGGACATGCCGTACACCGCCGCCGCCGAGGGGCTGACGTCACGCACCCGGCCGTCGGCATCGACCACGAAGAAGTGGTCATGAGCGGTGTCGATGATGGTGCGCAGGATCTCACCGTCGATGTCGCCCATTCGGCCGCTCCCGATACAGAAGTGGATCATTGATGCAGCAGTGTATCACCTCCGGCGAGGCAATGATCCATTTATGCATCGTCGCGACGTAAAATCCTCACATATCAGAATGTTACAAGCTGGCACGTTTCCTGCTTGAAATACAGGACATCCATTGGCGAGACGGAGCCTTACGTGAGCGACTTCAATCAACCCCTGGGCGGCAACGAGATGCCGCGCTTCGGCGGCCCCGCCACCATGATGCGCCTGCCCACCCAGGCCGATGCCGCCGGCCTCGACGCCGCCTTCATCGGTGTGCCCATGGACATCGGCACCTCCAACCGTCCCGGCACCCGGCTCGGACCGCGCCAGATCCGCGACGAGTCGCGCATGCTGCGCCCCTACAACATGGCCACCCGCGCCGCCCCCTTCGACAGCCTGCAGGTCGCCGATATCGGTGACGTGCCGATCAACACCTTCAACCTGCCGAAGAACCTCGACATCATCACTCGCTACTACGACGAAGTGCTGTCCCATGGCTGCGTACCGCTGACGCTCGGCGGCGATCACACCCTGACCTGGCCGCTGCTGCGGGCCATCGCCCGGAAGCACGGCCCGGTCGGGCTGATCCACATCGATGCCCACGCCGACGTCAACGAGCACATGTTCGGCGAGGAGGTCGCCCACGGCTGCCCCTTCCGCCGCGCCCAGGAGGAGGGGCTGCTGGACAGCCAGCGCGTGGTGCAGATCGGCCTGCGCGGTACCGGCTACGCCGCCGACGACTTCGACTGGTGCCGCGATCAGGGCTTCCGGGTCGTCACCGCCGAGCAGTGCTGGTACAAGTCGTTGGCCCCGTTGATGGCCGAGGTACGCGAGCAGATGGGCGACGCCCCGGTCTACATCTCCTTCGACATCGATGGCCTGGACCCCTCGGTGGCCCCCGGCACCGGCACCGTCGAGATGGGCGGCCTCACCGGCCAGCAGGGCCTGGAGATCGTGCGCGGTGCCTGGGGCCTCAACGTGGTCGGCGGCGACCTGGTGGAAGTCGCGCCGCCCTACGACCCCAGCGGCAACACCGCGCTGATGGGCGCCACCCTGCTCTACGAGATGCTCTGCGTGCTGCCCGGCGTCCGGCGCCGTGACTAGGCTCGACGCCCCCTCGTGACACCCCGGCCCCGGGCCGGGTTCGACGATTACAATGTCAACAAGGGTAACTGCCATGCCGTCCCCTCTCGATTCCGCCTCGGCCCTCGCCGCCGAGACCACCCCGCTCAGCCGCCACGGGCTGCTGAAGTTCCTGATCCCCTCGCTGCTCGGCGTGGGCCTGTTCCTGGTGCCCTTCTCCACGGGCGACACCATCAATATCGGCATGGGCCTGATGGCCGATGGTCTCAAGGCCCTGCTCGGCGAGGCGCTGCCTGCCATCGCCACCCTGGTGCTGTGCCTGTCGGTGCTGTTGACCGGCATCGTCAAGCTCACCCGGCCCGGCTGGGCCCGGGAGGGCATGCTGCGCGAGCTGTTCGACGTGGCCCCCCTGTGGGTGATCATGCGCTCCCTCGGCGCCCTCTTCGCGCTGATGACCTTTTTCCAGGTCGGCCCGACGGTGATCACCGCCTCCTTCACCGGCGGCGTGATGCTCAACGACCTGGCGCCAGTGCTGCTGACCTTCTTCTTCTTCGCCGCCATCCTGCTGCCCTTCCTGGTCGACTTCGGCTTCATGGAATTCATCGGCAGCCTGGTGCGCACGCCCTTCCGCATCATCTTCGGGCTGCCGGGGCGCAGCGCCATCGACGCCACGGCCTCCTGGATGGGCTCCGGCACCGTCGGCGTGCTGATCACCACCCAGCAGTACGAACAGGGCTTCTACAACCGCCGCGAGGCCTCGGCGATCGCCACCAACTTCTCGATCGTCTCCATCGCCTTCGCGCTGCTGGTCACCAGCTTCATCGGCATCAACCACCTGTTCGTGCCCTTCTACCTCACCGTGGTCGTCGCCGGCCTCGTCGCCGCCGTGATCGTGCCGCGGCTGCCGCCGCTGTCGCGCAAGCCGAACAGCTACCACGAGCCGGTCGGCTGCCAGATCCAGGAAGAGAACACCGGCAACCAGAACCTGCTGCGCTACAGCCTGGGCATGGCCGTGGCCCGCGCCGAGCAGGCTCCCGGCCCGCGCCAGCTGCTGCGTCACGCCCTCTTCAACGTCGCCGACATCTTCTTCGGCCTGCTGCCCCTGGTGATCGCCATCGGCACCGTGGCCCTGGTGCTGGCCGAGTTCACGCCGCTGTTCACCTGGCTGTCCACGCCCATGGTGCCGGTGCTGGAGTGGATGCGGGTGCCCGAGGCCGAGGCGGCCGCCCCGGCGACCCTGGTCGGCTTCGCCGACATGTTCCTGCCGGCGGTGCTGGCCAGCGACATCGAGAGCGAGCTGACGCGCTTCGTGATCGCCTGCCTGTCGCTGACCCAGCTGATCTACATGTCCGAGATCGGCGCGCTGCTGCTCAAGTCGAAGATCCCGCTCAAGCTCTGGGAGCTGATGGTCATCTTCCTGCTGCGCACCGCCATCACCCTGCCGATCATCGTGGTCATGGGCCACTGGCTGGTGGGCTGAGGACATGCCCATGCCCCTGAACGGAGAGACACCGATGACCTGCGCCGAGCTGCTGATCCGCCTGCTGCGCGACACCTATGGCACCGACACCGTGTTCGGCATTCCCGGCGTGCACACCGTGGAGCTCTACCGCGGAATGGCGGGCGGCGAGGCGAGCGGCCTGCGCCACGTGACCCCGCGCCACGAACAGGGCGCCGGCTTCATGGCCGACGGCTACGCCCGGGCCACCGGCCGGCCCGGGGTGTGCTTCATCATCACCGGCCCCGGCATGACCAACATCGCCACCGCCATGGGCCAGGCGCTCGCCGACTCGGTGCCGATGCTGGTGATCTCCAGCGTCAGCCGCCGCGACACCCTGGGCCGTGGCCAGGGACGGCTGCATGAGCTGCCGAGCCAGCAGCAGCTGATCGCCGGGGTCGCCCGCTTCAGCCAGACGCTGCTCGACCCCGATGCCCTGCCGGAGACCCTGGCCCGGGCCTTTGCGGTGTTCGAGGGGGCCCGGCCGGGGCCGGTGCATATCGAGATCCCCATCGACCTGTTCGACGCCCCGGTGCGCGCCCTGCGCACCTGGCAGCGGCGTTCCCTGGCGCCAGCCGCCCCGGCCGAGGCGGCGCTGGCCCAGGCCGCCGACTGGCTCGGTGCCGCCGAGCGTCCGCTGGTGCTGCTCGGTGGCGGCTGCGTGGATGCGCCCGGGGCCGCCCGCACGCTGGTCGAGGCCCTGGACGCGCCCACCGTCACCACCATCAACGCCAAGGGCCTGCTCGGCCGCGACCACCCCCTGGACCTGGGCGCCAATGCCTCGCTGCCGGCGGTGCGCGCGCTGGCCCGGGAGGCCGACGTGGTGCTGGCCATCGGCACCGAGCTCGGCGAGACCGATTACGATGTGGTCTTCGACGACGGCTTCCGCCTGGACGGCCGGCTGATCCGGGTGGATGTCGACCCCCAGCAGCTCGCCCGCAACCAGGCCGCCGACCTGGCCCTGGTGGCGGACGCCGGCCAGACCCTGGACGCCCTGGCGGCGCGCTTCGCCGGCGTGCGCCTGGCGCGTGACGGAGCCCCCCGCACCCGCGCCGCCCTCGCGGCCCTGGACCTGCCCCGGGATCCGGCCTTCGCCGCCTATGTACCGCTGTTCGCGACCCTGCGCGAGGCGCTGCCCGAGGCGATCCTGGTCGGCGATTCCTGCGCCACCACCTACGCCGCCAACCACCTGGTCGCCCAGCCGGCCCCGCGGCGGTTCTTCAACGCCTCCACCGGCTACGGCACCCTCGGCTACGGCCTGCCGGCGGCCCTGGGCGCCAGCCTCGCCCGACCCGACCTGCCAGTGGTCGCGCTGGTCGGCGACGGCGGCATCATGTTCACCCTCGGCGAGCTGGCCTGCGCGGTGGAGGAAGGGCTGCCGGTGGTGATCCTGCTCTGGCACAACCAGGGCTACGAGGAGATCCGCCGCTTCATGGACGACGCCGGCGTCACCCGCCTGGGCGTCGACATCCGGGCCCCGGACTTCCTGACCGTGGCCCGGGGCTTCGGCTGCCTGGCCACCCGCGTCGCCGCGCCCGCCGAACTGGCCCACGCCCTGGCCACCCGACCCTCGGATGGCCCCTTGTTGATCGAGATCGATGCCGCCGCCTGGCAGGCCGCCGTCGACTGATCCCCGTCTGTCTCTCCCAGGCCGTCCCACCGGTCGGCCCAACCGGAGCCTTGCCGTGCAACGACTGACCACGCAGTTTATCGACAATCAATGGATCCCCTCCCGAGGGGCGCGCTCGCTCGCGGTGACCGATCCCTATCGCCAGGTGCCGATCGCCGAGCTCACCGCCGGCGATGCGGCCGATGTCGACGCCGCGGTGGCCGCCGCGCGTCGCGCCCTGCCCGCCTGGCAGGCCCTGGGCGGCGAGCGCCGGGCCGCCTACCTCGAGGCCTTCGCCACGGTACTCGTCGAGCGACGCGAAGAACTGATGCGCCTCTCGTCCACCAACAACGGCAAGGCGCTGGCCGAGGCCGGCATCGACCTGGACGATGCCATCGCCTGCTACCGCTACTACGCCGGCCAGGCCCGGGCGCTCGAGGCGCGCCAGGGGCGCCTCGTCGAGCACGGCATGGACGGCATCGAGGCCCGTAGCTACGAGGATCCCGCGGGGGTCGTGGGCCTGATCACCCCCTGGAACTTCCCGCTGGTGACCAGCGCCTGGAAGATCGCCCCGGCGCTGGCCGCCGGCTGCACGGTGGTGTTCAAGCCCTCCGAGGTGACGCCGCTGCCCGAGCAGGCGCTGGCGGAGATCGCCCTCGAGATCGGCCTGCCCGCGGGGGTGCTCAACCTGGTGCACGGCGACGGCGAGGGCATCGGCGCGCCGCTCACCGCCCACCCCGGCGTCGACAAGCTGTCCTTCACCGGCAGCAATGCCGTGGGCGAGAAGGTCATGCGCGCCGCCGCCGAGGGCGTGCGCGGGGTGTCGCTGGAACTCGGCGGCAAGTCGCCGATCCTGGTGCTCGACGACGCCGACCTCGAGGCGGCCGCCGACTGGGTGATGGCCGGCATCTACTTCAACTCCGGCCAGATCTGCTCGGCCACCTCGCGGCTGATCGTCCACGCGTCGCTGGCCGAGGCGCTCTATGCGGCACTCGCCACGCGCATCGACGCCCTCCGCCTGGGCGACCCGCTGGATGCCGCCACCGACATGGGGCCCATGACCAGCGCCCGTCAGCGCCAGGCCGTGGAGGGCTACCTGGCCGTGGCCGGCGAGGAGGGCCTCGTCGCGGTGCGCGACGCCCGCCATCGCGAGCTGCCCACCCAGGGCGAGTTCGTCGCCCCGACCCTGTTTCGCGACGTGCCCAACGAGAGCCGCCTGTGGCGCGAGGAGATCTTCGGCCCGGTGCTCTGCGCCCGCAGCGTCGAGAGCGACGCCGAGGCCATCGCGCTGGCCAACGATTCCGCCTTCGGCCTGGCCGCCACGGTGATCTCGGGGGATACGCAACGTGCCCGGCGCGTCGGCCGCGCGCTTCGGGCCGGCAGCATCTGGTTCAACAGCGAGCAGCTGGTGATGCCGGAAGCCAGCTGGGGCGGCTTCGGGATCAGCGGCATCGGCCGCGAGCTCGGCCCCTGGGGACTCTCCGCCTATCTCGAGGTCAAGCACCTGATCGGTCCGGCGGACTAAGCGCCCCCTGGCGCGGGGACCGGCGACGCCCCGCGTGGACACCGGGCCACCCCTCGGCAAGGAGCGGAAGCGACTAGGGAAGATCCGCCGGCAACTCCCGCACCCGCTGGATCTCGACCAGGCGCGCCTTCCCGGCGCCGAGCGACGACCAGGGCCCGTCGAGCGTCAGGCGGGCCAGGCTGGCGGTGGGCAGCAGCTTGCCATCGTCGGGCACGGGGGGCGATTCGGGCAGCAGCCAGACCAGCAAGGCCTCGAGGCCGGGGTTGTGGCCGACCACCATCAGTCGCGAGACCGCGGCGGGGCAACACGCCACCGCCTGCACCAGCGCCTCGGGACCGGCCTCGTAGAGGCTCGCCTCGATCACCACGGCGTCACGGGCCAGCCCCATGGCCTTGGCGCACGTCTCCGCGGTGGCCCGGGCGCGCTCGGCGGGCGAGGTCAAAATCCGCTCCGGCACCCGGCCCTCCCGGGCGAGCCAGGCCCCCATCCGTCGCGAACCGCGCTTGCCGCGCTGCTTCAGCGGCCGCGCCATGTCGCAGACCGGTTTCGACCAGTCGGACTTGCCGTGGCGCAGCAGTAGCAGTTCTCGGGGCATGACGTGCCTCCTTGACGATGGCGAGGCCTCTCGACGGCTCGGAGGCGTCGCCAGAGGGCCTGCCTCGCCGCATGGCGCGGCCGGGCTGGCATCCGACGCGAGTGATTTCAGGATAGCCACCAGCCGGGCCACGGGCGCCCCCTCGGGTCTACGGCACCGGCCATCACCATGGCATCCCCTACCCCGCCAGGAATGTTGCGCGCCTTTTCCCCGCCAGGCGTATCGCCTCTTTCCGGAGAACCCGCCTGTTCGGCCCCTGGATCCCGTCGCCGGCGGCTCGACCCTGGCGCCGGAATGCCACTTCTTGCCATCTTCGCGGTCCAATCCTGCCACAACGACATGGCCTGTCCGCATGCGGCGGGCCAACCCGGCATCGACAGGCGACAAGGCCAGCACAACGAGATAACGTCGCCAGCCAGGCAGGCACCCAAGCCGAAGGAAAGGATGCATGATGGATATCCGGCCGCCCCGCACCGACCAGGTGCTCGACCCACTGCGAGTCCGACGCTATCGGCAGGCCCCGGAACGGGGCCCCAGGCTGCTGTTCTTCAGCGGCGGCTCGGCCCTCGAGGGCATCTCGCGCCGACTGCAGCGCTACAGCCACAACACCATCCACCTGGTGACGCCCTTCGATTCCGGCGGCAGCTCGGCCACGCTGCGCGACGCCTTCGGCATGCCGGCCCTCGGCGACCTGCGCAGCCGGCTGATGGCCCTGGCGGACGAGACTGTCCCGGGCCACTCGCAGGTCCACCGGCTGTTCACCCACCGCCTGCCGAAGGAGGCCGGGTCGGACACCCTGCGGGCCACCCTGGACGCGCTGGCGAGCGGACACCACCCCCTGATCGACGACATTTCCAACCCCATGCGCCGCTTGATCTGCCATCGGCTCGGCGTCTTCCGGGCGGCCATGCCCGACGACTTCGACCTGCGCGGCGCCAGCATCGGCAACCTGATCCTGGCGGGCGGCTACCTGGACGGCCGACGGCAGCTCGACCCCCTGGTCCGGCGAGTCTCCGAGCTGGTCCACGTGCGGGGCACCGTGCGTGCGGTGGTCGGCGATGACTATCACCTGGCGGCCACCCTGGCGGACGGCCGTCGGGTGCTCGGCCAGCACCGCATCACCGGCAAGGAGGTTCCGCCACTGGACACCCCCATCGCACGGGTCGACCTGTCCGCCAGCGGCGAGGCGCACGTCCCGGTCACGGCGGCGCTGCCCGAGGAGAACCGCCGGCTCATCGCCTCCGCCGACCTGATCTGCTATCCCCCCGGCAGCTTCTATTCCAGCGTGCTCGCCAACCTCCTTCCCGCCGGGGTCGGCCGGGCCATCCGCGATACCCCCTGCCCGAAGGTGTTCATTCCCAACCCGGGACATGACCCCGAACAGGTCGGCCGGGACCTGCCCGGCCTGGTCACGACCCTGGTCGAGACCCTGCGCCGCGATACCGGCGAGGCCTGTCCCGCCTCGGCGCTGCTCGACGTCATCCTCATCGACAGCCGGCACGGCGACTATGTCGGGCACCTCGACGCCGACTTCCTGGCCGAACTGGGGGTGACCCTGATCGACACCCCCCTGGTCAGCGAGCGCAGCGCCCCTCACTTCGACGAGGACCTGCTGGTGGCCGCCCTGCTGTCGCTCGCCTGACTCAGCGCCCGGCGGCGGCGTCTGGCCGCAGCGACTCGACCACGAAGGCCTCCATGGCCTGGACGGCCGGCGACAGGCTGCGCCGCCCGGGGCGCAGCAGGCCCAGCTCGCACTCGACCAGGGGGACGAAGCGCAGCCGCTCGTACTTGGTGCGGCTCCCGTCGCAGGAGGATAACCACGGCATGGACCCGACGGCAGAGACATGCCGGAGACGCGCCCCATCGTCCACACTGATGGGAGACGCCGTCCCGGCAGACTTGGAGGGGCCGGAGCGGCATCGCCGAACGTCACCCATGCCGAGGAGTGCCACCATGTCCTCCCTCCGGCCGGCCGAAGACCTCGCTTCCCTGACTGCCGCGGAGGCCCTGTTCCGTTTCCGCCGCGGCGCCCTCTCGCCGCTGACACTGGTCGAGGACTGCCTGGCTCGCATCGAACGCGAGAACCCCGCGATCAATGCCTTCGCCCATGTGGCTGCGGCATCGGCTCGCGCGGCGGCCCGGGCCTCCGAGGCCCGCTGGCGGGCCGGGACGCCTTGCGGTCCCCTGGACGGGATCCCGGTCACCCTCAAGGACATGACCCGCACCGCCGGCATGCCGACCCGGCTGGGCTCGCTCACCACGCCGGAGGAAGGCCCCTGGCGGGACGACGCTCCCATCGCGGTGCAGCTGCACGAGGCAGGAGCGGTGATCCTCGGCAAGACCACCACCCCGGAATACGGCTGGAAGGCCGTCACCGACTCGCCGTTGACCGGCGTGACCCGCAACCCCTGGGACACGCGGCTCACGCCGGGCGGCTCCTCGGGCGGGGCGGCGGCCGCGGCGGCGCTCAACCTGGGGCTGCTGCACCAGGGCAGCGATGCCGGCGGCTCGATCCGCATCCCCTGTGCCTTCACCGGTACCGTCGGCCTCAAGCCAACCTTCGGCTGGGTGCCCCAATGGCCGGCCAGCCCCATGGGCACCCTGTCGCACCTGGGTCCGATCGCCCGCCGCGTCGAGGACGTCGCCCTGATGCTGGAGACCCTGGCCCGGCCCGATCCCCGGGACGGCTACCTGGGCAATCCTCGCCGTCCCGACTGGCTGACGCCGCCGCCTCCCGACCTGCGAGGCTGGCGGGTCGCCCTGAGTCTCGACCTGGGCTACGTCGAGGTGGCACCGGACATCGCCTCACGTGTCCGGGAAGCGGCGGAACGGCTCCGGGAACTCGGCGCCCGTGTCGAGGAGGTGACGCCCGGGTTCGCCTGCCCCCTGGAGCCATTCAACACCCTGTGGTTCGCCGGCGCCTCCCAGTTGCTTGCTTCCTGGAGCGCGGCCCAGCGACGGCTGCTGGACCCCGGGCTGCTCGATATCGCCCTGCGCGGCGCCGCCCTCACCCTCGCCGACTACCTCGCCGCCTGCCGGGCCCGGGAGCGGCTGACCGCGCAGCTGGCAGACTTCCACCGGCGCTTCGACCTCCTGGTCACGCCGAGCCTGCCGCTCTCGCCCTTCACCGCGGGCCACGACGTGCCGCCCGGCGGCCCCTATCGGGAATGGATGGAATGGACGCCCTTCAGTTACCCCTTCAACCTCACCCAACAACCGGCCATCTCGCTACCCTGCGGCCTCGATGACCATGGCCTGCCAGTCGGCCTGCAACTGGTCGGCGCCCGGTTCGATGACTTGCGGCTGATCCAGGCCGCCCGCCTGCTGGAGGCCCGGTTGCCGAGGCAGTTCCCCGAGACGGCCCGCCGGACGGCCGAAGACGACTAGGCCGGGGAGCCTCCGTGGAGTCGCCAGGACGTGAATCACCCCTCCACCCGCTGGCCCAGCTCCTCGAGATAGCTTTCCAGGACCCGATTGGGCGGGGCCCCCTTGCGGGTGATGGCGCTGTAGCGGGTGACGTAGCGGCAGGTGTCCGGGTTCAGGGCGCGCAGCTTGCCGTCACGCACCCAGCGCTCGGCGAAATGGGTCGGCAGGTAGCCGATATAGCGGCCGGTGAGGATCAGGAAGGCGATGCCTTCCCGGTCCGTGGCCGAGGCGGTGGCCTCGAGGGGTTCATGCAGCGCCTTGATCTCCGGGCTCTGGGCATAGGCCGGCGTCACCGCATCGCTGCTCGCCAGTTGCTCATCCGTCACGGTCTCGGCATCGAACAGCGGATGGTCGCCGGCGCAGTAGAGCTGCGACGTCTCCTCGTAGAGCGAGAGGTAGTCAAGCCCGGGCAGGGTCTTGATCGCGGGCACCACCCCGGTGTGCAGGCGGCCGTCCAGCACGGCGAGCTCGATATCGTGGGGCGGGATCATGCGGATGTTGATGCGCACGTCGGGGCCGCGCTCCTTCAGCGCGCTGAGGGCATCGGTGATGTGCATCTGCGGCATGGTCACCAGGTTGTCGGTGATGCCGATGTTGAGCTCGCCCTTGAGCCAGGCATGCAGGCTGTTGACGCGGGTGCGAAAGCCCTCCGTCGCCGCCAGCAACTGCAGGGTGGCCTCATAGACCTCGGCGCCCTCGTCGGTCAGCGCGAAGCCGCTGCGGCCGCGTTGGCACAGCCGCAACCCCAGCCGCGTCTCCAGATCGCTCATCGCCATGCTGATGGCGGCACGGCTGATGGTCAGCTCCACCTCGGCGGCGGAGAAGCCACCGCATTCCACGACCTTGCGATAGATGCGCAGCAGCCGCAGGTCCGCATCACTGAGCTGCCCCGTCAGGGCCTCCTTGCGGCGTGTCATGGCCTCTCCCCCCGCGGTGATGGGTCTCCTGCAGCCTATGCCGGACGAGCCAGAAAGTTAAGCCATCGCTTACATGAAATTCAACACGTCTAGATTTAACTTATCGCCGCCCTAGACCACGCTTCCCTGCACAGCCACCAACAAGACGATGACCAGAGAGGGTGCTGCCATGTCAGATCGTTCTCTCCAGCAGACCGCGGGCCTGACCGCCGAGCAGCTGGATGCCTACTGGATGCCCTACTCCGGCAACCGCCAGTTCAAGCGCGACCCGCGGATCATCGTCGGTGCCGAGGACAGCTACTACACCGCGGCCGACGGTCGCCGGATCTACGATGGCCTCTCCGGCCTGTGGACCTGCGGCGCCGGCCATGGCCGCCCCGAGATCACCGAGGCCGTGGCCCGGCAGCTGCAGCAGCTGGACTATGCCCCGGCCTTCCAGTACGGCCACCCCAAGGCCTTCGAACTGGCCCACCGGATCCGTGAGCTGACACCGGCGGGTCTCGATCACGTGTTCTTCACCGGCTCCGGCTCCGAGAGCGCCGACACCGCGCTGAAGATCGCCCGGGCCTACTGGCGCAAGAAGGGCAAGCCCACCAAGACCAAGCTGATCGGCCGCGCCAAGGGCTATCACGGGGTCAACTTCGGCGGCACCAGCCTGGGCGGCATCGGCGCCAACCGCGCCCTGTTCGGCCAGGGCATCGATGCCGACCACCTGCCGCATACCCTGCTGAAGGAAAACGCCTTCACCCGTGGCATGCCCGAGCGCGGGGCCGAGCGCGCCGACGAGCTGCTGGAGCTGATCGCCCTGCACGATGCCTCCAACATCGCCGCGGTGATCGTCGAGCCCCTGGCCGGATCGGCCGGGGTGATCCCGCCGCCCCGGGGCTACCTCGAGCGCCTGCGCGAGATCTGTGATGCCCACGACATCCTGCTGATCTTCGACGAGGTCATCACCGGGTTCGGCCGCATGGGGTCGATGACCGGCGCCGAGGAATTCGGCGTAGTGCCGGACATCATGAACGTCGCCAAGCAGCTGACCAACGGGGTGGTGCCCATGGGCGGGGTCATCGTGCAGGGAGAGATCTACCAGACCTTCATGGCGCAGGGCGGTCCCGACTACATGATGGAGCTGCCCCATGGCTACACCTACTCGGGCCACCCGGTGGCCTGCGCCGCGGCCCTGGCCACCCTGGACGTGCTCGAGCAGGGTCGCCTGATCGGCCGCGTGCGTGAGATGAGCCCGGTCTTCGAGGACGCCCTTCATTCTCTCAAGGGCGGCCTCAAGGACAGCCGCCATGTCAGCGATATCCGTAACTACGGCCTCGCCGGCGCCCTGCAGATCGAACCCTACCCCGGCGAGCCGGCTCGCCGTCCCTTCGAGATCGCGATGAAGTGTTGGGACAAGGGGTTCTACGTGCGCTATGGCGGCGACACCCTCCAGCTCGGCCTGCCCTTCACCGTCGAGCGCGACGAGATCGACCGACTCATCAACGCCCTTGGCGATGCCATCGGCGAACTGGATTGAGAGGATTCACCATGACCATTCTTGGCCATCTGATCAACGGCGCCCGTGTCGACGACGCCGCGCGCACCCACGACATCTTCAACCCCTCCACCGGCGAGGTAGGCGGCCAGGTCAGCCTGGCCAGCCAGGCCACCGTCGAGGACGCCATCGCCGCCGCCCAGGCCGCCTTCCCGGCCTGGCGCGACACCCCGCCCGCCAAGCGCGCCCGCACCCTGTACCGCTTCAAGGCCCTGCTCGAGCAACATGCCGACGAGATCTGCCGGCTGATCGGCCAGGAGCACGGCAAGATCGTCCACGACGCCAAGGGCGAGCTTGCACGCGGCATCGAGAACGTCGAGTACGCCTGTGGCGTGCCGGAGCTGCTCAAGGGCGAGTACAGCAAGAACGTGGGGCCCAACATCGACTCCTGGAGCGAGTTCCAGCCGCTGGGGGTGGTCGCCGGCATCACGCCGTTCAACTTCCCGGCCATGGTCCCGCTGTGGATGTACCCGATGGCCATCGCCACCGGCAACACCTTCGTGCTCAAGCCCTCCGAGCGCGACCCGACCTCGACGCTGTACATCGCCGAGCTGGCGCTGGAAGCGGGCCTGCCCGCCGGCGTGCTCAACGTGGTCAACGGCGACAAGGAAGCCGTCGATACCCTGCTCGACGATGCCCGCGTGCAGGCCGTGAGCTTCGTCGGCTCCACGCCGATCGCCGAGACCATCTACTCCCGCGCCAGCGCCAACGGCAAGCGCTGCCAGGCGCTGGGCGGCGCCAAGAACCACGCCGTCGTGATGCCCGACGCCGACATGGACAACGTGGTCACCTCGCTGACCGGGGCCGCCTTCGGCTCCTCCGGCGAGCGCTGCATGGCGCTGTCCGTGGCGGTGGCCGTGGGCGACACGGCGGCCGACGCCCTGATCGCCAAGATGCAGGCGCAGATGAAGACCCTCAGGGTCGGCCCCTTCCATGACGCCGAGAACGACTTTGGCCCGGTCATCACCAGGGCCCACCAGGAGAAGGTCTGCGGCTATATCGACAGCGCCGAGCAGCAAGGCGCCGAGATCGTCGTCGACGGCCGTGGCGTCCAGGTGCCGGGCTTTGAAAACGGCTTCTACGTCGGCGGCACCCTGATCGACCGCGTGACCCCCGAGATGACCTGCTACCTCGAGGAGATCTTCGGCCCGGTGCTGCTGGTGGTCCGCGCCGGCTCCATGGAAGAGGCCATGCGGCTGATCGACGATCACGAGTACGGCAACGGTACCTGCCTCTATACCCGCGACGGCGAGGCGGCCCGCTACTTCAGCGACCGCATCCGGGTGGGCATGGTCGGCATCAACGTGCCGCTGCCGGTGCCGGTGTCCTACCACAGCTTCGGCGGCTGGAAGCGCTCGCTGTTCGGCGACCTCGCCGCCTACGGCCCGGACGCGGTGCGCTTCTACTCCAGGCGCAAGACCGTCACCCAGCGCTGGCCGTCGGCCGGGGTTCGCGAGGGCGCGCAGTTCGCCTTCCCCTCCTGATGCCATGACCGGCAGTCACGTCCTGCCGACGACACGGCCGAACCAGGCTGCCTGGTTCGGCCGTGTTCGTCGGGATCGACGGGGGAGGTCCGAAGGGTCGAGGCGGGCCACCGGGCCTCCGCCGGATTCGGTGTCATGCGTGTACCCGGGCGTCAGGCCACGGTGATGACCGTGCACTCGGCGACATGGCTGACCTTGTGGGAGGTGCTGCCGAAGAGCATGCCGCGCATGTCACTGACCCCGCGACTGCCCATCACGATGGCATCGACGCCGCGATGCCTGGCCTCATGGAGGATGCCCTCGGCCGGCGCCCCCTGGCGGATCACCTCCTCGACCTCGATACCCTGCAGGTCGACGCTGTCCCGGACCTTCCTCAGGGCCGCCTCGGCATCCTGCTTGAGGGAGTCGGACACCTTGCCCCAGTCCTCCGCGGTGAAGGGTTCGGGGGTGCCGCCGGTGAACAGCCCCATGTTGCCGGGCGGATACTCGGCCACGGTCAGCAGGATGAGGGACGCGGACGAGGCCCGCGCCAGCTGGGCCGCGACGCCCAGCGCCTTGGCGGAATGCTCGGAGCCGTCGACGGGCGCGAGGATCGACGTGTACATGATCACCCCCTGGCAGGATGCGATGGGAAGGGCCCGGCATAGGCCCTGCTTATAAGCCTAGTCGCTTCCGCCTCGCCGGCAACGCCGGACGCCGTCGGCTTGACCGGGATCAAGCCGACGGCACTAGAGCCAGATCTCGAGGCCCAGCAGGCGACTCAACCAGGAGCCCAGCCGCTGCTTCAGGGAGCCCGGCTCCCGGTCGAGGCGCACCAGCCGGTCGTCGAGCTCGGTGAGCCAGTAGAGGCGCCCCTCGCCGTCGAGGCCGGGCAGGTAGCTCAGCGACGGGGTCATGCCCGCCTCGGCGAACTCGAGGAACTCGGCCACCAGGGACTCGCTCTCGACCAGCACCCCGATCTCGGTGTTCCAGATGACCGAGCGCGGGTCGGCGTTGAAGGAACCGATGAACACCAGGTCGTCGTCGAAGCTCACCGCCTTGCTGTGCAGCGAGGAGAGCGAGGTGCCGGGGATGCCGATCTCGGCTTCCTCGCCGTGCTGCTGGCGGCCACGCAGCTCGTGCAGCCGCACGCCGCTCTCCAGCAGCGCCCGGCGACGCCCGGCATAGGCGCCGTGGACCAGGGACAGGTCGGTGGCCTCCAGGGAGTTGGTGATCACCTCGACCCGGATGCCCGACTCGGCCAGCCGCGTCAGCAGCGCCGTTCCCCGTTCGGCGGGAACGAAGTAGGACGAGACGATCACCAGCCGCGACTCCAGCTCCGGGAGCTGGTCGAGCAGGGCCCCGAACAGGGTCCGCTTCAGCGGCGAGCGCTCACTGCCGGCGATCTTGCCCGGCGGATCCCACAGGGCCTGGCCCGGGGCCCAGTGCAGGTCGCGGAACAGCTTGTTTTCGGCGGCCGCCCCGTAGCGGGCCCGCAGGGCCACGAAGTAGGGAGAGTCGCTGTCGCGCTGCTCGGCCAGCTGGCGCGCCAGGCTCGTGGCCAGTTCACGCCAGGCCTCGGGCGCGGCGGTGTGGTAGCGCGCGAGGGGCTGGCTGAGGAAGTGGTTCCAGTAGAGGTCGAAGCTCAGCGACAGGGCATCGACCACGTCGCCCACCGCCAGCAGGTCGACATCGGCGAAGTTGCGGGGCTCGCTGGCATTGAAATACTCGTCGTCGAGATTGCGCCCACCGGTGATGGCCACGGCGTTGTCGACGATCCAGGTCTTGTTGTGCATGCGCCGGTGCTGGCGGGCCAGGGCGGGCAGCGACAGCACCACCCGGCTGACCAGGTGCTCGCGGCCGAGGGGCCAGGGGTTGAAGACCCTGACCTGGATGTTCGGGTGGCTGTCCAGCGCCGCCAGCTGGTCGCCCTGCCCCGACGCCGTGAGGTCGTCGAGCAGCAGGCGGACCTCGACGCCGCGCTGGGCGGCGCCGATCATGCGATGCAGCAGGACCTGGACCGTCTGCCCCTCCCCCAGCAGGTAGGTCTGGACGTCCAGGCGCTTGCTGGCTTGCTCGACCAGGTTGGCGCGCAGGGCGAAGGCCTCCTCGGCCTTGGCCAGCAGGGCAAAGCCGCTCAGGCCGGCATGGTCGGCGGCGGCCTGGCGGGCCCACTGGCCCAGCCAGGTGCTGCGGATCTCGGCATCGCGCAACGCCAGCCCGTGCTCCCGGGGCACGGCCGGGCCAACGCAGCCCGCGAGCAGGGCCAGCACCAGCCATCCGGCCAGCAACCATGGGCCCCTCCGGGCGAGCCTAGTCATCGCTGTGCTGTCGCGCCCAGGCCTTGCGCGCCTTGTTGCGCCGGTACAGGCGCACCAGCGCGATCCACAGCGCGGCCACCACCATGGCGGCCAGGGTCCAGCCCTGCCAGGGCCGGGCGGCGTCGCCCATGACGGTTTCCAGACTGATGATGAGGATGAAGCCCAGGGCCTGGCTGGCGATGGCCAGGGCCCGCAGGGTATCGAAGGCCGGTCTTGCCATGATTGCTCCCGCTGGATGACAGCCCCGCCTACCGACAGTAGGCTTGGCGAAACGAACGCATCCAGTGTAACCGGTCCGGCGCCGGCGCCGAACCCGACTCTCGGGAGAGCCCACCACGACATGGACGCCATCGCCCTGGGGCCCGTGCTCCTTCCCCTGCCGCGCCTCTATGCCCTCGCCGTCGCCCTGCTGCTGCTGGCGGCCAGTGCCTTCCTGCTCGGCCTGCCCAGGCGGCGCCACGCCCGCTGGTTCAATGGCCTGGTGATCGCCTGGCTCGCCGGGGCCCGGATCGGTCACGTGGCCACGCACCTGCCCAGCTATCTCGACGCACCGCTGGATGCCCTCAAGCTCTGGCAACCGGGCTTCCATACCCTCTGGGGCCTGCTGGCGGCACTGGCCTGGAGCGCCTGGACGCTACGCCAGCGCCTCGGCGCCATGCTCGGCGCCCTGGGACTGACGCTCGGCGCCTCGCTGCTGTGGCTGGCGCTGGTGACCCTGGCGCCGCTGGGCGGCGGCATGGCCCTGCGCGAGCTCCCCGAGCTGACCCTGGACAACCTCGAGGGCGAACCGGTGGCACTGGCCTCCCTCACCGGCCAGACCGTGGTGATCAACCTCTGGGCGACCTGGTGCCCGCCGTGCCGGCGCGAGATGCCGCTGCTGGCCGAGGCCGACGCCCGGGACGACGTCACCGTGGTGGTGATCAACCAGGGCGAGGACCTGCTGCCGGTGGTGCGCTACCTCGACGACCAGGGGCTCGCCTTCGAGCACGCCCTGCTCGACCCGCGCCAGTCGATGCTGGTGGCGAGTGGCGCCCCGGGGTTGCCCACCACCCTGCTGTTCGATGCCGAGGGTCGCGCCCGCGAACAGCACGTGGGCGAGCTGACCCGGGCGACCCTCGACGCCTGGCTGGGGGAGCGCTGACAGGGCAATCACGGTTGGTTTGTCGGGGGCGCCGGGGACAGGTCGAAGAGGGGGTCCTACGCCATGGGTGAGGAGGATTCCTCCGAACGGGCTGGCCATGGAGGGCCAGCACCGGTCCTGCAAGCGGAGCAGGATGCGAGAGCGCTGCAGGGCGTCGGAAGCGCCCATGGAGGGGTTCACAGCGCCCCCTCGCAGACCTGTCGACGGATCAGCCCCAAGCGACAACCAAACTCCGATAGCCCTGGGAGCGCTGAGAAGAGGCTTAAGCCGCGCCCGGCTTTGCTGTAAGATACCGCGCCCTGCCGCCGCGGGGCCGGGCGCGGCCAGCGGCGCGAGAACCGATCCCAAGCATCCCCGAGGCACCATGAGCGACTTCTCTCCCGGCCAGCGCTGGATCAGCGATGGCGAGGCCGAACTCGGCCTGGGCACCATCCTCAACTGCGACCCCCGCAGCGTCACCGTCCTCTTCGGCGCCAGCCAGGAAACCCGTACCTACAGCAGCCAGCACGCCCCCCTGACCCGGGTCATCTTCGGCAGCGGCGACCGCATCGAGTGCGCCGAGGGCTGGCAGATGACCGTCGACGACAGCAAGGAGGTCGGCGGGCTGATCGTCTACATCGGCGAGAGCGATGCCGGCGAGCTGTGCGAGCTGCCCGAGGCGAAGCTCGCCGACACCATGCAGTTCGACCAGGCCCGCGACCGGCTGCTGACCGGCCAGGTGGACCGCAACGACTGGTTCGACCTGCGCTTCCGCACCCTGCACCACCATCACCGGGTCGAGCAGAACCCGGCGCTGGGCCTGGCCGGTCCGCGCATCGACCTGATCCCGCACCAGCTCTACATCGCCGACGAGGTCGCCCGCCGCCATGCCCCGCGGGTGCTGCTGGCCGACGAGGTGGGCCTGGGCAAGACCATCGAGGCCGGCCTGATCCTGCACCGGCTGCTGCTCACCGGACGCGGCGAACGGGCGCTGATCCTGGTGCCGGCGAGCCTGACCCACCAGTGGCTGGTGGAACTGCTGCGCCGCTTCTCGCTGGAGGTCACCCTGCTCGACGAGCAGCAGAGCCTGGCCCACGGCGGCGGCAACCCCTTCGAGGCCGGTCAGCTGGTGCTGGCGAGCCAGGACTGGCTGTTCGCCAACCCCCATCGCCAGGCCCAGGCCGAGGCCTGTGACTGGGACCTGCTGATCGTCGACGAGGCCCATCACCTGGAGTGGTCGGCCGAGGCGGTCGGCCCCGGCTACGGCTGCGTGGAGCGCCTGGCCGCCACGGCCCCCGGGCTGCTGCTGCTCACGGCGACGCCGGAGCAGATGGGCCAGGAGAGCCACTTCGCCCGGCTGCGCCTGCTCGACCCGGACCGCTACCAGAGCCTCGCCGCCTTCCAGGAGGAGGAGCGCCACTACGTCGAGGTGGCCGCCGCCATCGATGCCCTGGAACGCCTGCCCGGCGAGGCGGCCGACCGCGAGACCGTCGCCGCCGTGATCGACGACCCCGACAGCCTCGCCCTGCTGGACACCCTCGCCGATCCCGAGGGCGCCGCCGGGCAGCACGGCGCGGCCCGGGACCAGCTGCGCGACCAGCTGCTGGACCGCCACGGCACCGGCCGGGTGATGTTCCGCAACAGTCGCCGCCACGTGGGCGGCTTCCCCGAGCGCCGGCTGCAGGTCGCCCGCCTCGAGCTGCCCTCCTCCTACCGCCGGGTGCTGCGCCGCCTGGCGCGGGACGAGGACTACCTGGACGAGCTGCTGATCGAGACCGGCCTCGACCACCCCGAGGTGCTGGTCTACCTGGACACCATGTACCGGGCGCTCCCCGACGATCCCCTGAACACCGAGCCCTGGTGGCAGTTCGACCCGCGGGTGACCTGGTTGCTCGAGCGGCTCACCGAGCTCGGCGACGACAAGGTGCTGGTGATCGCCCACGACCGGGAGACGGCCCTGGGCCTGGCCGAGGGCCTGCGGGTGCTGGGCGGCATGCACGCCCCGGTGTTCCACGAGGGCCTGTCGCTGGTCGAGCGCGACCGCGCCGCGGCGGCCTTCGCCGACGAGGAGGACGGCTGCCAGGTGCTGGTGTGCTCGGAGATCGGCTCGGAGGGCCGCAACTTCCAGTTCTGCCGTCACCTGGTGATGTTCGACCTGCCGCTGCACCCCGACCAGCTGGAGCAGCGCATCGGCCGCCTCGATCGCATCGGCCAGCGCCATGCCATCGAGCTGCACGTGCCGGTGTTCGCGGGCAGCCCCGGCGAGCAGTTGCTGCGCTGGTACCACGAGGGCATGGAGGCCTTCAGCGCGCCCCACGGCCTGGGCAGCGAGATCTTCGAGGCCTTCGGCGATGCCCTGGCCGACGCCCTGCTCGACGACGAGAGCCTCGACGAGGTGATCGGCGAGACCCGCGAGCTGTTCGACAGCCGACTGGCGGAACGCGACGCCGGCCGCAACCGCCTGCTGGAGCTCAACGCCTGCCGCACGGAGCGCGCCGAGGCGACCATCGCCGCGGTCCGCGAGCTGGATGCCGACAGGGCGCTGACCCGCTACCTGGACCAGGCCCTGGACATCTTCGGCGTCGACAGCCAGGATCTCGGCGGCGGCATTCAGCACCTGCAGCCGAGCCCGCAGATGCTCGACGGCCTGCCGGGGCTGGTGAAGGGCGAGGAGGGCTTCTCGGCCACCCTCTCCCGGGAGCGTGCCCTGGCCCGGGACGACGTCCAGCGGCTGTCCTGGGAGCACCCCCTGACCCGGGAGATGATGGGACGCATCCTCGACGGCACCATGGGCAACACCGCCCTGGCCCTGCTCAGGCATCCCTCGATCCCCGGCGGCCGGCTGATGGCCGAGCTGGTCTTCCGCACCCACTGCCCGGCGCCGAAGCGCCTGCACCTCAATCGCTTCCTGCCGCCCACCGCGGTGCGGGTGCTGCTCGACGAGTCCGGCGCCAACCTGACCGCCAAGGTCTCCTTCACCGGCCTGTCGAAGAACCTGCAAAAGGTCAAGAAGGCGGTGGCCCGGGACCTGATCAAGAGCCGCCACGACCAGCTCCGCGAGTTGCTCGACCGGGCCGAGGCGGAGGCCGAGCGCGAGCTGCCGAGCATCGTCGAGGCCGCCCAGGCACGCATGCGCGACGAGCTCGACGCCGAGCTGACCCGCCTGGAGGCCCTGGCCAGGCGCAACCCGGCGGTGCGCGAGGACGAGCTGACCGCGCTGCGCGAGGAACGCGCCGCCCTGGATGCGGCCATCGAGGGCACGCGGCTGCGCCTCGACGCCGTGCGGGTCATCGTCACCGTGGACGAGACCACCCGGTAGCCCTAGCAATCTCGTCCAGTAAAGTTCGCTTTGCACGCCACTTGGGGCTGAACCGGCGACAGGTCTGCGAGGGGGCGCTGTGAACCCCTCCCTGGGCGCTTCCGACGCCATCCATGGCGTAGGACCCCCTCTTCGACCTGTCCCCGGCGCCCCTGGGAAAGATGTGGGTCCATCAGCCCAGGATATCGTCCAGCGCCTCGTCCAGGGTCGGGAAGCGGAACACGAAACCGGCCTCCTCGAGCCGCCGGGGGCGCATGTCCGCCCCGGTCAACAGCAGCCGCGACATCTCGCCGAAGGCGCTCTCCAGTACCAGGGCCGGCACCGGCAGCATCGCCGGCCGGTGCAGGTGGCGAGCCAGGCTGCGGGTGAACTCGGCGTTGGTCACCGGATTCGGCGCGCTGCCGTTGAAGGGGCCGTCCAGGTCGTCCCGCTCGATCAGGAAGAGGATCATGCTGACCAGGTCCTGGCGATGCACCCAGGGCATGTACTGGCGACCGTGGCCGAAGCGTCCCCCCAGGCCCAGCTTGAAGGGCGGCAGCATCTTCTGCAGGGTGCCGCCGCCGGCATCCAGCACCAGCCCGAGACGCAGTATCGCCAGCCGGGTACCGAAGGTCGTGACCTCGCCGGCCACCTCTTCCCAGCGCGCACACAGCCGGTGGGCGAACTCGTCGTGGGGCGGCGTGTCCTCGGTGACCAGGCGCTCGCCCTGGTCGCCGTAGAAGCCCATCGCGGAGGCCGAGACCATCACCGACGGCGCCCGCCCCCGGGTGGCCGTGAGCTGCTCGCAGAGCATCGCCAGATCGCGGGTGATGTTGACCCGCGAATCGATCAGCCGCTCCTTCTGGGCATCGCTCCAGCGCCGGGCGGCGATGGACTCGCCGGCCAGGTTGACCAGGGCATCGGGGGGCGTATCGACGAAGTCGAGCACCGAGCGGCGGATGTCCGTGCCTGCCGGCAGGCGATCGCGGACCCCGTCCGGATCGCGGGACACCACCAACAGGCGGTGGCCGGCTTCCTCGAGTCGCCGGCACAGCGCCTGCCCGACGAACCCACTGCCTCCGGTGATCAATACACGCATTCGACGCCTCCCCTGCATCTTCGTGTTATACAGCTGTTGTACACGTCTGCTAGTCTAGCGGTAAATCCCGATTACTGCATGAGACTGCCATGATACCGCACCCCGACTCCACCGCCGTCATCGGTGCCGGCATCGCCGGCCTGGCCTGCGCCCGGGCGCTCGCCGACGCCGGTCGTCCGGTGGCGGTCTTCGACAAGGGCCGCGGCCCGGGCGGCCGGATGTCCAGCCGCCACCTGACCGGCGCGGTGGTCGAGCTGGGCGCTCAGTACTTCAGCGTGAGCGACGCGACCTTCCGCGAGCGGGTGGCGGGCTGGCAGCGGGCCGGCGTGGTGGCGCCCTGGCCGGCGGCCGTCTGGCGACTGGCGGCCGGCGATGCCGCCCGGCGAGTCGACGATCGGCCCCGCTTCACCGGAGCCCCCCGCATGAGCGCCCTGCTGCGCCATCTGGCCGACGACCTGCCCCTGCACACCGCGACCCGGATCGTCGCTCTGGAGAACGCCGCCGATGGCTGGCGCCTGGTCAGCGAGGCGGGGACCCGACACGGCCCCTTCCGGGCGGTCGCGCTGGCCCTGCCCACGCCCCAGGCGGAGGCCCTGGTCGCCCCCCATGACGCCGCCCTGGCCGAGGCCTGTCGCGGCATTCCCCAGCGGGCCTGCTGGGCCGGATGGGCCCAGTTCGATGCCCCCCTGCCGGCGCTGCCGGGGCTCGCGGCCGACTGGCAGGCGCTGGAGCCGGCCGAGGGCCCGCTGCGGCTGGTCACCCGCAACCAGACCAAGCCGGGCCGCGAGACCCAGGGCGAGAGCCTCACCCTGCTGGCCCGCCTGGCCTGGAGCGAGCAACACCTGGAGGAGGACGCCGGCAGCGTGACCGCGCGGCTGCTCGATGCCCTGCAGGCGGCCCTGCCCGAAGGCATCACCCTGCCCATGCCGCGCCACAGCGGTGCCCACCGCTGGCGCTTCGCCCAGCCGGCGCCGCCGACCGAACGCGGCGCCCTCGACTTCCGCCTCGGCGAGGGCGGCCTGGCCCTGTGCGGCGACGCCTGGCGCGACGCCCGGGTCGAGGATGCCTGGCTCTCCGGCCATCACCTGGGCCTGGCCCTGACCCGCCGACACCCCACTCCCCACCCGACGGAGACCGCCTGACATGCGCAGCGCCCTGATCCTGCTGGCCCACGGCTCCAGCGACGCCCACTGGCGAGCCCCCTTCGAGAACCTGGCCGCGGCCCTGGCCGACCGGCTGTCTACCCCGCTGCGCCTGGCCTACATGGAGCTCTGCGAGCCGTCGCTGGGGACCACCGTGGCGGAGCTGGAGGCCGCCGGCATCGAGCGGGCCGAGATCCTGCCGCTGTTCTTCGCCGCCGGCCGTCATCTGCGCAAGGATGTCCCCGGCCAGGTGGCCGCCCTGGGCGAGGCCCATCCGGACCTGGCCCTGACGCTGCTGCCGCCGGTGGGCGAACACCCGGCCTTCGTCGAGGCCTTGGCGGCGGTGATCGCCGAGCAGGCGGGGGAAGCGAGCTGACGGGCGCGTTGTACATCGCCGCATTTTTGTACAAAATCGTCCCATCACCGCCCCGGCAGCCACCGGCCACCGCCCCCCACCATCGAGGCAAAGGCGCGCATGAGCGATCAGGCGAACCACCCGACCGATACGCCGCTCTATCCGATTCGCGAAGTCTCCCGCCTGACCGGCGTCAACGCGGTGACCCTGCGCGCCTGGGAGCGCCGTTATGGCCTGATTCGCCCGCGACGCACGCCCAAGGGGCACCGCCTCTATGCCCGGGAGGACATCGAACGGGTCGAGCGGATCCTGCAGTGGCTCAACCGCGGCGTGCCGGTCAGCCAGGTTCGCGAACTGCTCGAGCAACCCGATGCCGTGGAGGCCCCGCCGCCCGCTGCGGGGGACTGGGAAAGCCAGCGACGCCAGCTGATCGCCGCCGCCGAGGCCCTGGACCTGGCCCGCCTCGAGGCGCTGTTCAACCAGGGGCTGTCGCTCTACCCGGTGGCGACCTGCATCGACGAGCTCTGGCAGCCGGTGATCCGCGAACTGGAGGAGAGCTGGGATGACCGGCTCGGCGCCGACCTGCAGCGCCGCGCCCTGGAGGCCTTCCTGCGCACCCGCATCGGCACCCGGCTCTACCATGCCAACCCCCTGGCCGCCGGGCCGCAGTTGCTGATCGTGCCGATGCCCGACGACGCCGGCCCCCTCTGGGGGCTGCTCGCCGCCCTCGCCGCCAGCGACCGGGGCTACCGGGTCCAGCTGCTCGATGCCCCCCTGCCGGTGCAGGAGCTGCCGCTGGCCGTGGAGCGCTTCCACGCCGACGCCCTGCTGCTGGCCAGCGGCAAGGCCGAGAAGGCCGACCTGGTACGCCGCCAGCTGCCCCGGCTGGCCGAGCAGCTCGATGTGCCCCTGACCCTGTGCGGCCCTGTCGCGCGGATCCGCGCGGCCGACCTGGACGGCACCGGGGTGGAGGTCCTCGGCGACGACCTGCCCCGGGCCATGACCCGCCTGCAAGCTCTCACCCAGGCCGCCTGAACGGGAGCGTCCCATGGCCCCCAGCCTGGTCTGGTTCCGCAGCGACCTGCGCATCCACGACAACACCGCCCTGACCGCGGCCGCCCGCCGGGGGCCGGTGGTGGCCGTCTTCCTGCGCAGCACCGCCCAGTGGCGCGCCCATGGTCACGGCGCCAACAAGCTGGACTTCTGGCGACGCGGGGTCGCGGCACTGTCCGAATCGCTGGCGGAGCTCAATATCCCCCTGCTGCACCGGGACGCCGAGACCTTCGCGACGGTCCCCGAGACGCTGCTCGCCGTGGCCCGAGAGGTCGGTGCCGACGCCCTGCACTTCAACCGCGAGTATCCCCTCGACGAGGCCCGTCGCGACGCCCGGGTGATCGAGGCCTTCACTGCCGCCGGCCTCGCCGCCACCGGCCACCATGACGCCGTGGCCTTCGCCCCCGGCGAGCTGCTCACCGGCAAGGGCGACGTCTACGGGGTCTTCACGCCCTTCGCCCGCGCCTGGCACCGCCAGGTCACCGCCGAGCGCCTGGCCCTGCGCGACACCCCCGGTCCCCAGGCGCCCCTGACCATCCGCGCCGAGCCGCTGCCCGAGCTGCCACCGCTGGAGGACACCCCCGTGGACAGCCGCCAGTGGCCCGCCGGCGAGGGACCGGCCGCCGACCGCCTGGAGCGCTTCCTGCGCTTTCGTGGCCGCCACTACGCCGACCAGCGCGACTACCCGGCGATTCGCGGCACCAGCGAGCTGTCGCCCTACCTGGCGCTGGGCATGCTCTCCCACCGCCAGTGCCTGCAGGCGGTGCTCGCCGGGAACGGCGGCGCCCTGGCCGACGGCGATGCCGGCCTGACGGCCTGGGTCGGCGAGCTGATCTGGCGGGAGTTCTACCAGCACGTGGCGGCGGGCTTTCCGCGGGTCTGTCGCCATCGCGCCTTCCAGGCCCACACCGAAGCGCTGCCGTGGCGCGACGACGAGCCGGGCTTCCGCGCCTGGTGCGAGGGGCGCACCGGCTACCCCATCGTCGACGCCGCGATGCGCCAGCTGGTGGCCACCGGCTGGATGCACAACCGCCTGCGCATGGTCACCGCCATGTTCCTCGCCAAGCACCTGCTGATCGACTGGCGGCGCGGCGAGGCCTTCTTCCTGCGCCACCTGGTGGACGGCGAGTTCGCCGCCAACAACGGCGGCTGGCAATGGGCGGCCTCCACCGGCACCGACGCCGCCCCCTACTTCCGGATCTTCAACCCCACCACCCAGTCGCAGCGCTTCGACCCCGAGGGCCGCTTCCTGGCCGAGTGGCTACCCGAGCTGGCCGGGCTGCCGGCCAGGGCCCGCCATGCCCCCGGCCGAGACCTGCTGCCCCGCCTCGACTATCCCGCGCCCATCGTCGAGCACAAGGCGGCCCGGGCCCGGGCGCTGGCGGCCTTCAAGGGCCTGTCCCCCGAGCGCTGAGCCCACGCCATCACCGAGGATCGCCCCATGAGCCGGGCCCCGTCCCTGGAGGCCTTCTGCGCCTTTCACAGAAAGCTATACAAATACCAAACTGAACCGTCCCGGGATTCCCGGAGGCTCCAAACCTTGAGAGGATGGAGCCATGAGCACGTCGAAACGATACTCCCCCGAGGTACGCCAGCGGGCGGTCCGCATGGTCTTTGATCACGAGGCCGACTATCCCTCCCAGTGGGCGGCCATCGGTGCCATTGCCCCCAAGATTGGCTGTACGCCAGAAACCCTGCGGAGCTGGGTCCGACAGGCTGAACGTGATGCGGGTCGCTGTGAAGGCACCACGACGTCAGAGCGTGAGCGGATCAAGGCGCTGGAGCGCGAGAACCGGGAGTTGAAGCAGGCCAACGAGATCCTGCGTAAGGCGTCTGCGTATTTTGCCCAGGCGGAGCTCGACCGCCGCGGCAAGTGATGATCGAGTTCATCGATGATCACAGGGAGACGTACGGGGTCGAGCCGATCTGCCGTGTCCTGCCGATCGCCCCGTCGACGTACTACGAGCAGAAGGCCCGTGAAGCCCAGCCTGACCGCGCTCCGCCCAGAGTCCAGCGCGATCGCTGGCTGTGCGCTGAAATCCAGCGCGTCTGGGATGAGAACTTCGGCGTTTACGGTATCCGCAAGGTCTGGCGCCAATTGCATCGAGAAGCGATCCCCGCCGCTCGCTGCACCGTCGAGCGCCTGATGCGTCGAATGGGGCTGCATGGCGTGGTGAGAGGCAAGCCGGTCCGTACGACTGTGCCAGATCCCAACAAGGCCTCTCCGGCGGACCTGGTGCGGCGGCAGTTTCAACCGACTCAGCCAAACGCGCTGTGGGTGTCGGACTTCACCTATGTCGCGACCTGGCAGGGCTTCGTCTATGTCGCCTATGTCATCGACGCCTTTGCCCGACGGATCATCGGCTGGCGAGTCTCCCGTACACCGCGCACCGACATGGTGCTGGATGCGCTGGAGCAGGCGCTTCATGAGCGCCCTCAGCGATCTGGCAGCGACTTGATCCACCATAGCGATAGGGGCGTTCAATATGTCTCGATTCGATATACGGAGCGCTTGGCGGATGCCGGCATCGAGCTCTCGGTTGGGAGCGTGGGCGATTCGTACGACAACGCGCTGGCCGAGACGGTCATCGGGTTGTTCAAGACCGAAGTAATCCGCCAACGCGGGCCATGGCGACACCTGGAAGCCATTGAGTTCGCTACCCTGGAGTGGGTCGACTGGTTCAATCACCGGCGGCTATTGGAGCCGATCGGCAACATGCCACCGGCTGAGCGAGAGGCCCTGTATTACGAGCAACAGGGTCAGGCCAAGAAGGCGGCCTGACTCAAACCAACGAGTCTCCGAGAAAGCCGGTACGGTTCAAACAAAAATCCATGCAAGATAGGTGCTCAGGACGTGAGGTTCGTCGACTCGCTGCACCGGATAGAGGGGCTGACGGCCCTGGAAGCCTACTGACAAGCCCTATACGAGAACGTGACAGCGTGTCGCTGCGACTTTCACGACCGCCTGCGCCAAGGCGACCATGCCTTCGTCACCTGGACGCTGTACCCGAGGCCCGCCGCCTGGCCGGCCCCGCTGACGGGCCGGGCCGGCTGAGGCCGGCGCTTCCGAGATCCGCCGCCGGCGTGCATTCGCCGGACGCGAACAGTAGACTAGGCAGAGCCGCCAGGGCGGTCGCATGCCGTTTCCCGGCATACCATTATCTCGACACTCGGAACGATTCAGTGACCAAGCAACACTCCTTTGATCGCGAAGCACTGCTGGCATGCAGCCGTGGCGAGCTGTTCGGCCCCGGCAACGCCCAACTGCCGGCACCCAACATGCTGATGCTCGATCGCATCACGCACATCCATGAAGAGGGTGGCGACCACGGCAAGGGCGAACTGATCGCCGAGCTCGACATCCATCCGGACCTGTGGTTCTTCGACTGTCACTTCCCCGGCGACCCGGTGATGCCCGGCTGCCTGGGACTGGATGCCATGTGGCAGCTGGTCGGCTTCTACCTCGGCTGGCTGGGCCACCCCGGCCGCGGCCGCGCCCTGGGATGCGGGGAGGTCAAGTTCACCGGCCAGATCCTGCCCGAGGCCAGGACGGTCACCTATCGTATCAACATCAAGCGCATCATCACCCGGCGCCTGATCCTGGGCATGGCCGACGGCACGGTCTCCGTGGATGGCCGCGAGATCTACCAGGCCAACGACCTGCGCGTTGGCCTGTTCACCTCCACCGCGAATTTCTGAACAGGAGGCTCCCATGCGACGAGTGGTAGTCACCGGCCTGGGCATCGTGTCCTGCCTGGGCAACGACGCAACACAGGTACTCGAGGCACTGCGGAACGGGCGCTCAGGCATTCGCTTCAAGGAAGACTACGCCGAGCGTGGCTTCCGCAGCCAGGTGGCCGGGGTGGTCGACATCGACCTGGAGCCCCTGGTCGATCGCAAGCTGCGTCGCTTCATGGGCGATGCCGCCGCTTATGCCTATGTCTCCATGGCCCAGGCCATCGAGGATGCCGGCCTGTCCCCGGAGCAGGTGTCCAACGAGCGCACCGGCCTGATCGCCGGGTCCGGCGGCGCCTCCAGCGCCAACCAGGTGGAGGCCGCCGACGTGATGCGCGAGAAGGGCCTGCGCCGCGTGGGTCCCTACCGGGTCACCCGCACCATGGGCAGCACCGTCTCCGCCTGCCTGGCCACCCCCTTCCGGATCAAGGGCGTCAACTACTCCATCTCCTCGGCCTGCGCCACCTCGGCCCACTGCATCGGCAGCGCCATGGAGCAGATCCAGATGGGCAAGCAGGACGTGGTCTTCGCCGGCGGCGGCGAGGAGGAGCACTGGACCCTGTCCTGCCTGTTCGATGCCATGGGTGCGCTGTCGACCCAGTACAACAAGAGCCCCGAGAAGGCCTCACGCCCCTATGACCAGGCCCGCGACGGCTTCGTCATCGCCGGCGGCGGGGGCATGCTGGTGCTCGAGGAACTGGAGCACGCCAAGGCCCGCGGCGCCAGGATCTATGCCGAGCTGGTCGGCTATGGCGCCACCTCCGACGGCTACGACATGGTCGCCCCGTCCGGCGAGGGGGCGGTGCGCTGCATGCGCCAGGCGCTGGCCACGGTCGACGGCGACATCGACTACATCAACACCCATGGCACCTCCACCCCGGTGGGCGATGTGGCCGAGCTGAAGGCGGTCCGCGAGGTCTTCGGCAACACCACGCCGGCCATGAGCTCGACCAAGTCGCTGACCGGCCACTCCCTGGGCGCGACCGGCGTGCAGGAGACCATCTACTCGCTGCTGATGATGGAGCACGACTTCATCGCCGCCTCGGCCAACGTGGAGCAGCTGGATGAGCAGGCCGACGGCTTCGACATCGTCACCGAGCGCCGCGACGCGGCCCGGGTCGAGCGAGTGCTGTCCAACAGCTTCGGCTTCGGCGGCACCAACGCCTGCCTGGTCCTGCAGAAGTACCGCGGCTGACGACGATGCATCGCCGTGCAACGCGAGGAGGCGCCCCCGGGGGCGCCTCCTCGCGTTTCGGGCCTGTCGGTCCCCGACTCAGCCGCTGACGGTCTCGCGGCCGACGGGCGCCTGGCGAGGCCGCGGGACCTCGGAGATCTCGTCGAGCCGGGCCTCGATCCAGGCCTCGGTCTCGGCCAGCACCTCCTCGGCACTGCGGCCGACCGTCTCGATGGGCTCGCCGACCACCAGCGTCAACCGCCCGGGATGCTTGACCCAATGACGCCCGGGCCAGCGCTCACCGGCATTGTGGGCCACCGGCACCACCGGCATGCCGGCCCGGCAGGCGATCACCGCGCCGCTCTTGTTGTAGCGACGCCGCGCGCCCGGCGCCACGCGCGTGCCCTCGGGGAAGATCAGCACCGAGAGGCCCTCCTCCAGCCGGCGCTTGCCCTGGGTCAGCACCTGCTTCATCGCCCGGGCCGGCCGGGAGCGGTCGAGGGCGATGGGGTGCAGCAGGCGCAGCCCCCAGCCGAAGATCGGGATGTTGAGCAGCTCCTTCTTGAGCACCGTGCACACCGGCGGCTTGAGCAGTTGCAGGTAGACGGTCTCCCACTCGCACTGGTGGTTCGACAGGATCACGCAGGGCCCCTCGGGGAGCCGCTCGCGACCGCGGATGTCGTAGCGCACGCCACACACCAGGCCGAACCAGGCGATGATGAAGTGGTTGTACAGGTTGAGCAGCCGGTAGCGGGACTTCAGCGGCAGGAAGGGCGACGGCGGCAGGAACAGCAGGCCGCACACCAGCATGGCCAGGACGTAGCCGATATAGAAGATGACGCTGCGGATCGGGTTCATGCCTGGTCCACCTCCTTGCTCGCCGCGGGGTCGTCGTCCCGGGCCAGGCACCAGGCATCCAGCATGCGGCCGACCTCGAGCCGCCAGGGCTTCTGGTGCACCCCGAAGACGTTCAGCACCCGCCGGCAGTTGAGCACCCGGCGCAACGGCTGGTCATGGTGGTGGCTGAGCGCCTTGACCCCGCCCAGGGCGACCGTCTCGCCGCGGCCCTCGAGCCGCGTGGCCAGTTGGGTGCGCACCATGGACACGAAGGTATAGGCACTGACCGGCTCGGTACCGGCCAGGTGATAGCTGCCCCAGGCCTCGGCACCGCAGTGCTGCTGCTGCAGCATGCCGATCAGCGCCATGGCCACCGCATCGGCGGAGGTCGGGCAGAAGATCACGTCGGATTCCGCCCGCAGGTCGTCGCCCGCCACCAGGGTGTCGAGCAGCTCGCCCAGCCAGGCATGGCCGCCCTCGAGGGCGAACAGCGGCCCCAGGCGCACGATGAGATGACGAGGCAGCTCGGCCCGGATCCGGTCGCCGGCGGCCACCAGCCGCCGCAGCCCCTCGTCCCGAGGCTCGGGAATCACGTGCTCGTCGATGGGGCTCTCGAAGCCATCCTCGTAGAGCTGGTCCGAGACGCACCAGGTCAGCGGGACGTCCCGCGACCGGCAGGCCGCCATGCAGGCCATGACGGCCTCGGCATGGGCCGTCACGGACGCCGGGTCGGCGGTCAGCGGGCGCGACAGCGGCGGGATCACCAGGGCATCCGGACGCACCTCGTCGAGGCGCTCCGGGGTCAGCGCCAGCCGGGGCTCGATGATCAGCTCCACGTCACTGCGGCGATTGGCCTCTCGGGCCAGCGCCAGGCTCAGGCAATGCCCGGCATCCAGGATCAACAGCTTCACGGCGACTCCTAACGGCTAGCCGAGGACAGGCTCGATCAAAATGGGAACGTCAACTTATCTGGATCTGTACAAAAGGCTCGCCACTGTTTCCCTAATAACAACAATGACATAAAGCACCTCACTAGTCAATAACCAACAGAAAGTGTGCAAAAATCAATCAAAACCATGTTCTTGGGACCATTTTGAACACTTTCTCACAGCGGGAATTTAATCCTTATATATCAACAGGATAACCCAGCCCAGAGGCGGTGTACACCGCAAGGATTACAACCTGACCTTGACATGAAAAGCATGATCATCAGGGCAGGGGGGTAATAGCCCACTGCATTGCCTTGTTCTATGCCTACTGCCCGCCGCCTCCTGAGCCACTTGAGGTCCTTCGTACAAGCGTCGACGAGTATATCATTCACATCGCAGAGCACACGTGCCGGTCACTATGGCTCCCATCGCCGCCAGACCAGATGCATGCAACATCGATTAATAAGATTGAGCACCCCAACCTTCAGCCCTAGACGTGCCTATGATCATGCATGGTGGCTTACCACTGGATCGCAGAAAAAAGAATACAGGCCCAAGCAACTACCCACCGGAAGTGGTGTTGGTAACACCCCATGGGCGGGGTCAATGTAGATCTACCAGGAAAGTTGACAGATAACCCAGACATGAGCAGTAGCTGATATTTTGTAGACACTAACACTTCTCATTACGCGGAATCCTAGATGCAAGAAAGTAAAGAGAGTGCGTAACACACTGAAATAACTGGATATACCAACAGGTTCAATCGGATACCTAACACATCATGTAGTGCCGAAGGCCAGAAAAAACACTACATATTGACATTTAAGAATGGCAAGCTAGACTCATTAGGAAGTCCATGATGAGGTAAACTTGATGAGTAGTAGCCAGCATTCCGGATCAGCAAACAGCCCGCGTCCTGATGTCCCCAAAGGTCCACCCAGCGAGACGCCTGGACGTCCCGACCATGTTCCCGGCCCTCCTCCGGCACCTGGTTCGCCTGGGCATCGTGAGGTTGGCTGATGCACTGGTGGGAAAAATGGCCTGGACGGTTGGAAGCCGAAGCTCAGGCCTTTGTTGAATGTGGGATCCCGTATGAGATCGATTCAGAGGCCAAGGAGAAAGGCCTCTTGATCATTCAAGCCACTTTTCAGTGGGAAAAAGAAGAAATCCCTCTGACTATCTGCTTCCCCGATAATTACCCGTACTTTCCACCAAAGGTTACAGCACCAAAGTGCAACCTAAGACACCAAGAACCTCGTGAAGGTGGTCTCTGCCTGCTAGCTCAAGAACAAGATACTTGGGATACCAACGATACAATTGCAGAGGTAATCTCAAGGCAGCTCCCTGATATATTACGAATCAATGAAGGTGACCCTAAGGCAAAACACAGAGAGGAGCAGACTGGCATCCCTATCGGGGCCTACATGAACTACGAAATTAACAGCCACCTATTGCTTCCCGAACTCCCTGAAAACATATCTCGAGGCAAAGGCACCCTTGACCTCAGGTTGTCCAATATGCATCCATTGAGGGGCATCGCATGTAGCGCAAACGATGAAACCACAAACCGCAAAATTGGAATCAGCGCAGTTGTCCAACAGAACACTGGAATATACTGCAATACGAAAGTTACTGGATATTGGGCATATCTAAGCTCACCCCCTTCTTCATTAGATGCAAAGACAATTATCAAAGAAGCCGAAAAAGACTTGGGCCACCCACTCCCAAGAAACATGCACAAATTCAAAGAGTATAGAAAAGGTCAAAAGCACCCATTAGAGTATAGGTTAGATATTTACGCATTCGCGTATCATGATGAGCTAGAGCATGAAAAGAGCATCCCCACTTGGATTGTCGTAGCCAGGCGGAGCGTGAAAGGCACTGCAAGAACTGATGCACAGCTTATAAGATCACATACAGAAAGCCGACAGGAGGTTTTCAAGAGAATTCCCGAAGCACGTCCGCTAGAGGCCGCCACTGTCACTTGTATTGGGCTAGGTAGCATCGGATCGCCTATAGCCATTGAGTTGGCAAAAGCAGGTGTCGGCAAAATCCACCTCGTTGATAGTGACATTGTAGAACCAGGGAATAGCGTCCGATGGGCAAGTGGCTTCGGTGCAGCGGGACATCACAAGAGCTTACATATAGCTCAGTCGATAAAAATCAATCACCCCTACACACAAGTAGGTGAGCACATTCCCATTCGCATTGGGAGCACAGGCTACTTAGCTGCTAAAAATGGACAAAAAGCTTCCCATGATGAAATTCTACACAGAGCTATATCAGACAGTGATTTGATCATTGACTCAAGTGCATCTACGGGCGTTCACCACTATCTGTCGAGCTTATCAAGAGATTATAGAATTCCTCACATCATCGTATCTTCTACGCATGGAGCATGGGGAGGAAGAGTTGCCAGACTGACACCTGGAGAGACGGGCTGCTGGAGCTGCTTACTACATTATGAGAATGATGGAAGTATCCCGACACCTAGTGACAGGGTGGATGATGAGGCCGTGCAACCTCATGGATGCCTCGATCCAACCTTTACAGGCACATCCTTTGACTTGATGTCTATTTCCATGATGGCGACCAGGCTAGCCGTTGCTACTTTGTGTCGCGGCAGCAATAACGGCTATCCAGACTATGCTTGGGATTATAGTGCAATTTCCTTCCGCGCTGAAGATGCCAGCTTGTGCACACCATCGTGGAAGACTTCACGTATTAAACAACATCCAAGGTGTGCGTCATGTCAGCTAGAGAAATAGCCTCAAATGGGAAAACTGGAAACACACTAACAAGATTCAGTCTAGAAACAACTAACTGTTTTCAGTTGAAGCCAACACTCTTTGTACAGTACTAGGAGAACACCCAGCCAGCTCAGCCGTCTTGCGTATGCTAAACCCTTTAGCTCGAATCTCTTCCACTTTCATATGCAGTGTGTTATTAGCAGGCCTTCCCTTGTAAACCCCACGAGCCTTGGCATTCTCAATGCCCTCTGCTTGCCTCCTCCTACGATCTTCATAATCTTTCCTAGCCACCGCCGCCAGCATATCTAGCAACATATCATTCACAGCATCAAGCATTCTAGCAGTGAATGATTCACCATCTGTGGCCCGCATCGCTGCATGGCTCGTTGGTAAGTCCAAGGCTACAATGCGGACACCAGCCTTCTGGATAGCCACTTTGAGCGACTCCCAATCAGCGCGAGCCAACCGGGTCAATCGATCCACCTGCTCTATTAGCAGCACATCTCCTGGACCTGAGTCTGCTAGTAGCCTGAGTAGTTCAGAACGATCCGCTTGAGCACCACTTGCATTTTCAGTGTACCAAGCAGCGACTCTGGCACCATGCTCGTCGGCAAATCGCTTGAGCACTTGTCGAGCGCGATTCGCATCTTGGTCATCTGTAGAAGCTCGAAGATATCCTCGGACAAAAATCTGTGGGGACATGAGTGACACACCTCCTTGTACCGTTTTGGTTGTATTTTTATTTATTGTACCTCTTTGGGTATAAAAAGCCAACTTATCAGTACAAAAGCGATGCGGAAAAGACCGCACTCATTTAGGTATACCGAAATAGGTACAGAAGACAGAAGCCCTATCTCTTAAAATGGATGACAAATTAATTTTCAAAATAATATAACCACAGACAAAGGAAGAAATTATCCGTCATCTAGGTTGACATTTGAACAACTACAACCATAATTATGGCACCAAGAATCGGAGAAGCCTTAATGAATATCCAGAACGTAAAAAAATGGGTGCTATTAACTTTTTGTGATGGCGTTACCACACACCGTTATTTGTTTGCCCATGTGACGCTCCCTGATGGAGCACTGAATAACATAAGCTTAAAGATCGATCTCTTTGACCCATCAACATTAACAGCACAAACAAAGCATGAATCAATAGGCTTAGCCGGAAAAGGTTTTGAACTAGGGTTTGATCTAGATTATCTAACCCCAGCCAATGAGCCTGAAAGCATTATCTCCAAACTTGCAAACAGGAACAACCATATAGGAAGAAGATACGCACAAGACACACTCAAAATGATAAGATGGGTAAGGCACTTTGGAAATACCATCGATGACAATCTTTGCCTTGAGACGACATTCGAGGCACTACAGCCTTGGGAAATCCAGTAGTTTGATTTCGTCTATCTGGATACTCAGCGAAGTGGCCCATTCACTGCACCACCTGACAGGCGAGCCAAGCTCTGACCGGGTTGTCCTCAGAATTCAGACCGCCTATATCAGTGGTTGATCAGAGTAGACCTCCTCGCGTGTTGCATCGTCCAGGCCTTAATGTGGCCGATCCTTATTGAACCATGTGAAGTACCCCTTCAGGTCCTCACGCATGTGAGAGCCGTTTTCGAAGGCATTCAGATCGAAGCCCACGTAATTCATGCTGTGACAGAGCCATTCCACGAAGATGTTGTCCCGATAACAGCCCTTGCCGTCCATGCTGATACGGACATCATGGGCCTCGAGCACTTCGGTGAAGGCCCGGCTGGTGAACTGGCAGCCTTGATCCGAGTTGAAGATATAGAAGCCCGAATCTAGGCCAGCGCATGGGGGGCAGCGCCAGTCAAGAATGGCCACCAGGCACATGAACCCGCATGCCATGGGTATGTAGGTCACATAGGTGGCCCACAACTGATTGGGTCGATCGATGACACGCCCCCGCAGCAGGTAAGGATAGATCCGATGGCCCTCGCCCAGCAGACTGGTACATGGCTCCGGATACCGCGCCCGTAGGTCCATCTGGATTATCAGTCGCTAGACTCGCTTGCGGTTGACCGCATGTCCCAAACGGTTGAGATGGACCGTTATCCGCTGTGAGCCATAGACCGGCGTCCACAGGTGATTCTCGTCGATCAGGCGCATCAGCTCCAGGTCGTAGGCCCGCAGCGCCTTCCGCTGCTAGTCCATCGAGTAAAGACTGATACCGAGTAGCTGGCACAGGCGTAGTAGGCTGATGCCGGGCGACTGCGGCTCGGCCAGTGCCAGGCGCTGAGCCCGGCTGAACAACCGAACCTGCATTATAAAAAGCGCTCCATCGTCAGCTTGACGATTTCACGGAACTGACAGCGATCTCCGCCGAGGTCTCGTCACCCTTGAGGGCGTCGAGGGCCACCTTGGCCTGAAAGTCAGCTCCGTATTGCCTACGTTTCTGCTCATGTTCGAAATCTCGTGTCTGAATGATCAGAGCTAAGCGCCTGGTCCGAATTTCGGGGTACACTTCATAACAATGTGTGTTAGCATAAGCATTTTTCGGCATTAGCTTATTAGCTTAAAAGGACTTATGGATAAAATGTTGCCTACACCAGTACTTTATGTGCCTATTATTGTTTTTGGAATTAGTGGGTGTGCGGGCATGCAGGTTCAGCCCTTATCTCCTGTCCCAGAAGGGGTTAGAATATCCCAAAATGAACACGGCGGATATGCTGTTGAATCGGTGACAATGGTGAGGAGCAATGTAACCCCTTCGACTCAGGCACTTAAATTTTGCTTTTCACAAAACGTTCCCAATATCAACGGAACACCAGTCATGAACCCTTCAAACACAAGAATCACTGCTCAAGGAAGAGAGCAGGTTTCATTTGTCGTCCCTATGACAATGGGAACGCCACTTAATTACGACATGAGATTTTCATTCACAGTCTCGAAAGATGACAACAGTTTAGAATACTACTACAACAGCATAAAGATCAAAGGCACTTGGAGTGACAATGAAGCCCCCCTGCCTGCTTCACAGGATGCTCATCTGTATGTTGAAAGCTCCTTGGAGGAGCTTGAGAAAATAACAAACAACGTGCATAACTGCCTCATTGAGGAAAGCTAGAAACTTACTAAATCTCGATTCTTGTTGACTTAACCGTTCAGCCTAGTCATATCAAATTCTCCACGGCCATTAGATGGCTCCCTCAAGTGGACTTCTTTCCTCGGCAGCCGGGCCGTCCGGCTGCCAAGCTAGACTCAGGGCGACATGCCCCTGCATCGCCCTGCAAGCACCAGTCTTACCAGGCTGAACGGCTAAAAAAGGTTCTTCGTCACATCATGTGGATCTGGCCTGATCGAGCTGGCGGCCCACGGGACTGCCCATCAGGTAAAATCGGGACAAAGTTGGCCTCGTTCCGGTAGCCGCGTGCGTGTGACTGGGCTGCCTGGAACAGTCCGTTCATGCCCTCCAGGCGTGCGTTGGTCTGCCCTGGGACCCAGCGCCACCACCTGCTCGGCATGCCTTTCCATCGTCGTCAGGGTCATCGGCTTGAGAAGTGCCTGGCCAGTTACCGCCTCCCGCATGACCTGGAGGTAGTTCGTGATGCGCCACCGGGCGGCACGCGGGGTCGGCGCCTGCTGAATCTAGCGCAACTTTTCCTTGATCACCCAGGCATCCGCCGTGTCGCTTCGGTCACTCACCAGTCCCTGTAGGCGGTAACCTTATGGGCCATCAAGTTGCCGTTATCCAGGCTCTTCAACACCGCCTACCACAAAGCCTGAGGTGCCACTTCTCACGGTGCTCCTTTTTGTGGACCTCGTCCGGCGACTTGGTGAAGGTCTGCACGATGGGGAACCAGTCGACCGTCACCTCGGCGTTGGGAAGGATCTCGGCTATGCCGCTCAGGAACGCCTGAAATTTGTCGCAGACCACCTCGGCCAAGTTGACCGGGTCACCGCCATGCTTCGCCAGGTAGGCGCTGAAGGACTCGATGGCGGTCTTGTCATGGCTTGGGTCTCTCATGCACTTCAGTATCAAGTTAGGTGTATTTTCAATGAAAAGACTGCTTAATATCGCTGCTTCTGTTTCCGTGATTGTATTTAGCCTGACAGTTTCCTAACGCAGAAAATAAGCCAGCTGTTCAGGAGTGATCACAGTGGCATACGGAGTACTAAGGTGGCCTGCTGCTACAATTAAAGCGCACATGCTTCACACTTTACGTCTCTTCGCCGCTGAGTGTGGAATTCATCCTCAGGCGTTGAGCCATGGTGGTGCTTCCGGTGCAACAAGGGGCATAGCAAGGACGGGAGCCAGAACCTGACAATCGGCTTGGGCCTGGAAGCGCCCTTGATCCTCAAGAAGCAGCATTTGGGTTCATCTGCGTCACCCCATCGCCTTGCAGAGCAGCTTCTGACCCTGTCTATGGCGCAGCAAGCTCTGGCCCACGTGTGTTCGTCAACTCGGAGATGAGGTACTGGCGGTTGCAGTACGCGGGAACAGGTCAGCGACCTCGACGCCGAGGGCTTCGCTGATCTGGTAGATTTTAGTCAACGTGATATTTTTTTCCCCGCGTTCGATGTGCCCCATATAGCTCCGATCTATCCCAGCCAGTGCAGCCATTCCTTCCTGTGATAACCCCTTGTTTTTACGCATTTTTCTAACCCTATGGCCGAACGCAACCAGTCTCTCGTCCCGCATCTGCACCACCCATCCAAAGGGTGGAACTATCTCGACACACTGGATACAATGCCACGGACTATAATTCCCATTTGGAGCAGCCTGCATGCCGTTGCAGATAGAGATGCTGACCGATGACGAGCAAGCCGCCCGCATCTGCGAGGATTACTGGCTACAGGACGAGCAAGGCAATTTTGCGCTCAAAATCAAAGAAATCGCGAACTGCTATGGGATGCAGCCCCAGGTAGTTACTAAATTCGTTGAGCAACATGCCTTAGTGTGGCTGGATGAAATTCTCTGCTCGGAGTGCAAACAGCCCTTTCACTTTGGTACGCGCAGCCAGTATCAGGAACGACACAGATTCCAAAACCGTGTTTGTGCGTCCTGCCTCAAACCGAAGCACAAGACCGTAGCGGAGAAAACGAACCGTCTAATCTTGGAATATAACCAAAAAGTAGTGAGAACCACCGTCACTATCGATGAAGCTCTGTATAAGCAGGCCATGGAACTATCAGATCCAGGAGTGGAAAAGCCGTCTGATCTTTTTCGTGAAGCGTTAAAGACATATGTACGAGTCCAGGCGGCGCGACGGCTTGTCGCCTTGGGTGGCAAGGCACCAGACATGCAGGATATCCCGCGTAGAGGCGAGAACAGTCATGAAAATCAGAACTGAGCACATCGAAAAGCAGGAACGCGGCCAAGAACGCTGACAGCAGACCCTAGACGCCATGGAGTCGGCTGCCCAAGGGAAAGTGGTTGATACTAGTGAGGTCCATGCTTGGCTGAAAAGCTGGGGTACAGACAAAGAGAAGGATGCACCATGGTCACCAAAAAAGACATACGGAATAACAAGAAAAACGGGTCATGGCGTGTCCTTGAATCATTAGCAAAAGACATTATCGATGACATTGAGACAAAAACGGGTGGTGTATTCAAACCAAGGCTCGGTGGTGGGATACGATTAACGCTGGATCTAGACCACAGGATTAGCCATGGTCTTGATCTGTTCATAAACAACGCCCAACTGATAAGTACTATCTCCCCAAGAAAAAATGATAACGTTGATAAAATGGTTGATGACTATGAAGAAAATACAGATCGCATTAAGTTAAATTTCCATGCCGGAGACATTTATTTTATAGTGCGTTGGTCGCTACTCAGCCTGCCTACCGAGAAATCAATCCATACCTCTCTTGCCTTAGAGCCTATAGCTGAAGTTCTATCCAAAAAGTTATTTTATCGTGGGGCGGCTATGACGCCAAGTGACTTATTTGACTGGTGGGCCATAGATACCCTGCGCCCTGACATCGTACCCGCAGCAAAAATGGGGGATCTTCTGAAAAAGAGATGCGTTGGGATTAACAACTCTCTTAATATGTTATCCCATTCCCAGGCTGCTCAACGATATTGGAATGAAATTCTTGCTCCTGACAAACCGGAAATGAATGATGTTATCAACTGGGGGAGGAGAAGGTTAGATTATTACCATTCAAAGATGAGGTATGATTCTTAATCAGTCACCACTTAGCCTAGCTCCCTGCCTGTCCATTAGTGGACAGCGAGGGTTGCGCTTCTTCAAAAGTGATCTTACTATAATAGATAGTCTTAGAGGAGGAAAGCAGTGATACTAACCCCAGAAGACAGACAAAAAGAAGAAGAGTTCTTGCGTGAGCGCTATCAGGATGAGTATACCGCTGCTGAGGATCTGGAACTACTCATCCAGAAGCTTTGCCGCTTCCGCATCATCCAGGCCAAGGAAACGTGGGATCATAATCGCATTAAACAAAAGGCTTCAGTTGTGCGTGCATGGGAAATCGTTAACGTGATAGACGCCGATATCCCAATGAAATTTTTGTTCAGCGACGAAGTGGTTTCGGATTATAAAGGGCGTTTTGCTCCCGGCGACTATGTATTTACTAGTCTGATCATTAATATTGATGAGGAGACTGGCTTGGTTCAGACGGGAAACTCACTTTACTGCCTGTCAGGAGATGGCGAGGAAGTCAATGCCACGCTGAGAGAAGCCTACAACATGCGCACGCTGGGACAATCCTTACATATACTGCGCAATGTGGAGGGCCAATTGGGCCCGAACTCTCATTTTACCGGGCCTGATGATTGATAACCCTGCTTAGCCTGCTTCTCGATCATTAAGAAAAAAGCTTCATCCAGATCATCGATCATGATGTCATCCTCCTGGCCACCGCACTGGCCATGGAAAAGCCGGTCACCTATCGACAACTAGGCACTCAACACGTCTACAAAATGCGTTTGTCCATCGCACATGGTCTGTACGGTCGAGCGCAATATCGGCACCATCCAGGGTCGCACCGAGTAGTCCTCAGGCATAGCCGCCCTGGTCGATGTGCTCAATATAGCTCAGCACGTCAGCCATCCTCCCCCGGGCGACCAATTGCTGGGCCGTGAGGTCTCCCAGTGCGGGGATTAGCGTCTCCCTATACCAGCGCAGCGCTTCTTCTCTAGATCCCGCCCATACCTCGACACGAGGCAAAATGACTTTCTCCGCTGGATCCTTGCCGTGTATCTGATCGATTCGATAATGCAGGAAAGACATGATCTCCTCAGGATCGCGGAGCTGATGTATCTCGGGGTGGCCTGATGGGTGATCGATGCCCTCGACGCTGATGTAGAACCCTGCGTCTGAAAATGCTGTCGAGATAGTGATGTTGTAGCGGTTCCCCTGTGCGTCTGATGTCCAGAGAAAAGCCTCGCGGCTCCAGAGATCCAGGTCGACGCCCTCTCCCGCAAAATCACTTCTGCGGGACTCCAGGGTGCGCAGAAGTCGCTTCTCCATTTGACGCCGCATGCGCATCGACCAGTGAGGCATAGTAGACTACCCTTTAGAGATGGAAAAGATGATACGTGTTGATGACTATAGCTCACTCCGCTTTATAATGTGGAGCTTCCCAGGGGTTAAAGAAATTTCTCGCAAAGACGCACACATGCGATACGCGTCGACGTGGGAATATGTCTTTCTCCGCTCCCTTGAAGATCACGAGATTGAATTTATTAACAGTCTGATAGAGGAATTTGGGCCGATAGTTCCTCGGTATCGAATCTTTCAAAGTTATGGTAATAAACGTCCCTACACTCTGGGACGCCCGATCACTCAACTCTTCCGGCTTACCACCTCCACTTCAATCACAGTGGGCGACTACCCGCAATTACACAAAATCTCACTCCGCCATGATTTAAGCGACATAGAGATGACGCGGAACGATGCGTTTCTGTGGTACACAGAGCACTGGTACGACATCGATCTCGACTCAATGGGCGATCACGAAAAGCACTTTCTTAACGAGCTGATTTTCGAGTTCGGCCCTATCCTGCCTTCTGTCGACCCCGAAGATGAAGATGTGGTCGGAGAGCCTATCATCAGAGTGTAGACCGCTATTCATCAGCTGGATCGAACGGCCGGTGAAATGACTTTACGCTCCCACGTAGCCGATCCAGTGGTGTCTGGGTCGGGTCAGGACCACGTAGCGATACGTGCGGCACGATATAGACTCCATCCGTCACGAGCACATCATTTGCAGCCGCCTGTATCGCCTCAGCGCCCGGTATGCCAAGCTGGTCAATCAGCACGTCCAGCTCCAGGGGGTGTCCCTTCCCGCGTCGAGCAGCGCTGTACTCGGCATCAGGGTGCGTTTCAGAAACCCGTTTTTTGAATTTCTCAAGGGCTACCACCTCGGCTTCACTCAGATGAATCATCGCGCCCTCCTCTCTGGTCTCGTCACTTCTTCCTGGTGATCCAATACGCCGCAAAAGCAACGCCGACAGCCAGGATGAGCAGTGGCGACGCCAGTAAAATCATTTCTAGATACTCATTCATAAGCGTCTACCTTATACGTCTAGCCTAAACCATATCTGAAACTCCAAAAACTGCAAGCAACATTGAAGAAAGTCAATGCAATCAATCATATTATATTGCCTTTTTAGCAAATCTGATTTAAAATTAAATTAGACTATCAGGAGATAAACATGGGCATTTTTAACGTAGAAGTAAAAGATGTTGGGCACAGTGATTTAATCCCCACGAATCTTAGAGTTAGTTACACTGCAAGTTCTTTTGGTAAGAGTGTAGATTCATATGTTGACCTCCCGAGATGGGGAGATGCTATCGTAATACATGATCGCGGGATGATTTTTACTGCACTACATGATTCAACTATTAAGCTAGCAGACGAAAATAAGGATAATGCTAAATACCAGGATCATGGTATAAAAATGAAATGGATGTTGGGCGATGATTTTTCAGACGCCTTGGATGCTTTAATTGATCAGATCAGAGATAGAAATCCTGCTATTGTGTATTCAGCACGAATTGATGAAGATGAAGAAGTTAACTTCAATATTGAAGCTGATGAAAATGGCTGGTTTGGATTTGGTGAGTATGCGGCTGTAATTAAAGCCTCAGGAAAAACATTTACGGTCAGAGATCTTGAGTTTGGGTATGGCGAAAAGGATATAGGCTACGGTATAAAGGAAAGAGGTGTTGATAATGACTGGCTTGATAGCCCGGACAACGAAACAAAAATAGAGATGGCTGCGGAAAGAGCAGGAATAGATTTGGACGACGATCATATCTTGTGTATTTTGAGTACTCTCGAAAACACTGTTGAGAAAGTCATTGAGAGTGATTACAAGGAAGAGTTTGAGAGCCTCTCTAGACCATCTCGTGAATTGGAGCAAGAAGAGGATTGTGGGTGGGGCATGAGCATGTAACCCTCCACCCTGCCACCAAGCACATCACAAAGCCTCCAGCCAGCTCTGGGGGCAATTTCTTGCACAGGGCACTCATTTCCCATGAAACCATCACAAGCCCTTCAGCAGCATCGTGACGCCATCCTGCGGATCATTGCTCGCCACCGGGGACTGCACCCGAGGGTATACGGCTCCGTGGCGCATGGTGAGGATGAGGAAGGAAGCGACCTGGATATCCTGATCGATGTGTTGCCCGACGCCGATCTGTTCGACCTGGGCGCCATGCATACGGAGCTGGAAGACCTCCTGGGTGTGGCCGTAGATGTGAAAACGATCCATGAGCTTCCGCCGAGTTCCAGGGCTGAAGTGCTAAGCGAGGCTATCGAGCTAAGCGACAGCCTCGATATAAACGACATTCTGGACGCCCTGGAAGCCGACCGCCGTACTGGTGTCCTGCCTAAGGTCGTATCAAGCAGTTCGGTGCGTTACGGCCTCGATCCCGAGGATCCTGAGCAACTGCTCGCCACCGACAGCCAGGGCAGGACGTGGAAGCTTCCCAGAAACCGCGACCGAAACAACAAGCTGTCAGCTTGCCCCGGCGGCCACAGCCTCGATGTGTGAACCAAAGCCAGGATCCAAGCAGTATCGCTCTCCAGCTCGTAGACCAGCCGGTAGCTCTCGTGTGGAAGCAGCTCACGGGTACCGGGGATGAGGCCAGGACTGCCCTGCTCGGGGAAGTCCGCCAGCCGGTCGGCAGCTGCGCTGAACAGCTGATCCATCCGCACAGCGGCTTGGGGGTTGCGCTCCTCAAGGTAGTCCCAGATCGCCACGCGGTAGCGACCGCCTCGGGCGTCCAGACAACCTTCACGCCTGTCCCTTAGCCCGCGCACGCCGAGTGGCGAACTACGCCTCCACCTCAGTATTGGAAAGACCCTTACCGGCCTCCCTGGAGCGTCTGGCGGCATCGACCTTGCCCCGGAGGAACGCTTCATACTCCCGCGCCTCCCGTTGCCGATGGACGTACTCGCGCATCAGCTCGCGCACCACCTGGGACGCCGGACGGTGCGCCGCCTCGGCCTCGGCCATGAACTCATCGCGCAGCTCGGGCTCAATTTTCAGAGTGAACACAGCTTGCTTCGCCATTATCTCGGTCTCTTGCTATGCTGGTATGAACAAAGTTTATACCTCGTCAGTACCGTTAGCCAGGAGGCGCCATGAGGATTCCGCTTGATAGCGAGGAGAAGAGAGAAACCCTCAGGCAGGACACGTTCAGGGCCTGGGAGGACTACCAGACAACCGGCCTTCACTCGACCAAGGAGGAAGTGGAAAAGTGGCTGACTAGCTGGGGAGTAGATCACGAAGTGTCGGCCCCAGTATGTCACAAGTGATCGCTGCGCTGTTGTTGCGTAAAACACGCGAAAGCCGGGGTTTTGCGGGTTTTATGCTACATGGCTGACTATGAAGATACAGCTGGAGCGCCAAGGCCATGACCTGGAGATTCGTATCGATGGGAATTGTCTGCTGATCGAGGGGCACTACCAGCGCCCTCGCCTCTTCACACTGGATCCGACGCGGAGCATCTTCTCAAAGCGCAGCAGCACGCTACTCCACCTCCAACACCAGCTACACATGGCCACAGGCTGGCTTAGTATGGCCATGCATGCCGAGCGCGTGCTTTATGAAGCCAAAGGCATGAAGGATGGCGATACGTGCGAGATTGAAGTCTAGGGGCCTGCTAACCTCTCCGAATAACCTATCAGGTTTTGTAGCTAGAGCCAGAAAACCGAGCATTACCTACAAGATTTTTTATTTTGTGACTAATAACGTGAAATCGGCCAGTTTGTTTGTGACTTCCACACGCGGCGGTTCAAGGTCAATGTCCGACCAGTCTGGCATTGCTAAGGAATCAGCAATATTCCGGCGCTTCTTTGTAACAGGCCACAGGGTGATTACATCACCCTCGCGATGGATCTCCAACTCATTGATGCCCTCATAGGACATATCGTGAGGCAAAGGCACCACCTGACCGCTTGGTGTGTTGACAAGAAATACAGTTCGCATAAGATTTACCTATATCTCAATATTTCTCAAGAACCGAAGAGAAGGACACGCTTTCCGTTAGTATCTACAGCCACAAGGCTCTCTGGATCATCAGGGTCAACTCCATAACGGACGGCGCTTCCAGTTACGATATTCGGAAGGCATCCTGACTTCCGGTCTTCCTCAAGAGACGCCAAAATGTCATCGACATCAAAGTTTTCAGTTGAACGCTTTTGCCCCATGAACAACCTCCTATGCATAGACTATAAGTGCAAGTATAGCAAAAGAGCATGGACCTATCCCGTCACTGATTTGAGAGACCGTCATGAGATTCACCGTCACCATCGATGATGACCTATATCAGCAGGCTATGGAACTATCTGACCCGCCAATTGAGAAGACGGCAGATCTCATTCATGAAGCCATTAGGACCTATGTCCGAATCCAGGCAGCACGACGTCTATCGGCCCTGGGTGGTGAGGCACCAAGTATGAAGGACATTCCGCGTCGCAAATAGTTGTTTAACTCCGAAGAGACCATGGCAGCACTCACGCATGTTATTGTTTTCAAGGATTCTTTCAGAAATCCCTATAGTACTGAGAATCTTCATGACCTAGTGCCGTAGATAGTAGCTACCAGCAGAAATGTCGACGATGGTGACCTCCCCTCCAGGTTTCTGCTATCATTATATACTGGCAACCCTATAGGAACTGCCAGAGAAGCTTAGCATGGGCATGAAGCCCTCTCTGTGAGACCAAATACTCTGGAGAGCTAGACCTCCTGAGGGAATGGTGGGACCATCAACTCTGTCGGGAGGTTCTCCGATCATTCGCTAAGACTAATGAAGAGAGTAAGGGCCAAGGACGCATGGGGTGCGTAAACGTAATGCAAAAACGGTGAAAGTAGGAAACTATCTACCCATCTCAGTGCCATATATATGGATTCTTGATGAGCAAACTGTACCTTTCCGCTACGCAGCTGGTCTCTCCTGCCTTGTTGCCGTTACCGCCGAGTAGCCCGGGTCAGCGCTACGTGAATCCACGATGCAGATGGCCTCGAGACCAAAGGCATTGACAGTAATCACCACTTGCGCATTCAATGGGCTGCCAACAGGATGCTGGCATGCAGATACGACGCTGGGGCTAACATCGTACCGACATCATCATGGAACCTTTGTTGAAGTCGCTTATCACCAAGGCATGAGGTGGCTGTAAGGAAACTGGTGAAACGACGGCGTGATTCAATTTCAATAACACAAACCAACAGGATTGCTCGACATGCCCGTATTCCGCGATTCCCGCATTGGCATCCGCAATGCTTCGCTGATGCTTGGGGTCACTGTTACCGAGCTACGAGAGGCCATCCTCTCCGGCAGCAAGATTCATGGGGTATTACCACCCAAGCCATTGTTCAACGCCGGCCAGCGAAAATCTGAAATGATGTTCAAGGCGGGGGATATTATGGATTGCGCTGAAAACATACAAGTCATTTCAAACAAGCGGAGAAGCTGAATGACAGAACTGCAAGCGTTCGAAGAAGCATTATTGTCGTCACGTGATGATTTTGTCGAGAAGCACAATCGTTCAGTTGAACGCGCTCAGGAACAGTTTGGTGAGCGACGTGTCGCAACAAAGAAGATCAACCTTCCTCAACAAGAGCCCAAGAAATCACCTCAAGAAACCAAGGACAAAGCTTACACTGGCGTGGCATATAAAACAGGATACATTATCAAGCTAGTCGTAAGAGAAAAGAAAATGAGCTTGCTTGATGAGGTATTCGAGTACCAGTCCCCCAAAATCTCTGAGCTTGAAGCACGCATCGACGCAGAAAAAGCTGCTAAAGCAGCAGGCTACCCAATCATTGGCTATGTTCAATCTATCGAAAAGCTGTGATAGCGCTAAACATGAACGACGATGGAAAACTGATCATTGGTCAAAGAACCACCAGCAGCTGAGATGACCGCAAAACCAACTGCCAGGGGATCCAAGCACTCAGCGCCGTTTCGTCAGCCTCCACCACGCCAAGGCTAATACGATGAATGACAAGCAAAAGGCCGAGTTGGATGACGCCATAAGCAGGCTGGAGCACCAAATCGTGGGCCTGGCAATCACGCTCTCGATGGCCAACACCAAGCTCAACGAGCTGCGTAGCGAGGTTAACCAGCTCAAAGCCATACGCGACGGCAAGCGCCCCGACCTGCTTTCAAGCCTCGACTTCGCGCTGGATCTGCCCGACTTTATCGAGGCGATCCCTTCTTCTGTTCGTGGCCGAATCATCGCGTTAGCCCAAGAGCTAGAGGAGACCGGAGACACTTTGCTCGACAAGCTATGGCAGGAAACCCGCGCCCTTCTGCTCTACGACGCTATCTACGCTGATGTCGATGCAGAGCATGACCTACCCAATCCGATGCTGTCACGCGCCGTTAGGGGTTGTATCGAGCACGAGGGCCGGGTGCCTGACGGGGCTGACAGGGACACACTTCTCCGCGAGTGCCCTCAGATCCTGGAGGCCATCGAAAGCGCCTACCGTAAGCACGTCCGAGCCCAGCTCCAGGCAATGGGCAAGCAGGTCGAGGCGCATTTCCAAGCGATGGGCAAGAACTACCGCTAATCTACTCCCTACCCGATAATGAGACCCCGCTGAAGCGGCACCTGGGCCATGCAGGTGATGCATCCGCATCTAGCCGATCTCGGACACCGCGTCATCGCTAAAGCCTCATCTAGACGTCATGGATCGAGATCACCGTTTGCAGCACCTACTAGGGGAAGCAGGTACACGCGCATACTGTCGTTCGGACAATGAAAAGCCCCACATCGCTGAGCGAGTATGGGGCTTCATGGTCGAGCATCGGCAGCTACCGTCGCGCTGAATCAGTCTTCGGTGCGGACCAGCCAGGACTCGACGGTCTCTTCGCCGAATTCTTCTTTCCAAGCTTTCAGGGTTTTTTGATTGCCACCGCGAGTTTCCACCACTTCCCCAGTGTTCGGGTTCTCGTAAACCTTCAGCTTGCGCGTGCGGCGCTGTCCCTGGGCCTTCTGGCCACTTTCAGACGCCGGCTCGGGTCGGAGCAGGGCCAGAACATCGGCAGCGCTCTTATCGAATTCCTTCATCAGCGCCTCAAGACTCTCTTTAAACTCAAATTCAGCCTGGAGGCGCGGATCAGCTTTCATTTTCTCAAGCTGCTCAGCAAGCTGCTTCATCTGCTGCTCTTGCTGAGCATAGGTAGCCAGGAGGTTTGACATTGCATACGTCTCTAGTAGGTAAATTTCGTAAGGCATCATAATTACCGAAGCATAGAAACGCAATGAGATTTGCATTGATGTCATGGGACTGTGGCAAGTGAGCAACAGTCCGCAAGGGACGCTAGCCGTGTTGGCTTGAGAAGCACAGCTCAACAGATGCCGGCATTGATAAGTCGGCCCATGGAGCTTGGACAAGGCAGTAGGTATCTATGATGTCAGAAAGCGGCCGAGGCTGTGTGAAAACCCAAAAATCCGCTGCCTGTTCCCGCATCCGGCTGTCAGGCCACGCCCAGCGGCCAACGAGGCGTCTCAGAGCACTTCCGTCATCGCCACAGACGAGGTTATTCAAAATCGCGAGCCCCGAGAAATCCTTCCTGGAGAGCGTCATAGGGCGCTACAGGCGCTACAGAGAGCGGCAGGCACACTATGCCCGCATCGCCTGAATCAACCTCTTGGTTCCAAGGATCTTCATGACACGTTTCATATTGTAGGCCAGCACGTGAAGGCTCATTTCCGTGCTGACGTTCTTGAGGCTCTTGGTCAGAAAATGCGTCGCTCCCATCCAGGCCTTCAGTGTGCCGAACGGGTGCTCGACTGTCTGGCGTCTGAGACGCATCATTTCCGGTTTCTGGTCCAGCCTAGACTGTACCGCCTCAAGCACATCCTCATGCTCCCAGCGTTTGATACGCCGATGTTTACCAGTGGTACATTGCCCTTTCATCGTGCAGGCCGGGCAGGCTGAACTCCAGTAGCAATGCAGCGTCTGACCCTTTTCGACGCTCTTGAAACGCCAGATCAGTCGCTCTCCCGCAGGGCAGCGGTATTCGTTGCTTTCGGGGATGAAGAGAAAAGCCTCTCTGGGAAACTTTCCCTTGGCCTGGCTCGGTGAGGTTTTCGGTTTGGGGAGATAGGTGGTGATACCGGCCTTGTGGCACTCGAGAATCTCTTCTCCCTTAAAGTAACCGCGATCAGCCACGACAGTGAGATCTTTGATGCCGCTGGCATCACGCGCCTTCTTGGCCATGCGGGAAAGTTGACTGCGGTCACTACCAACGTTGGTGACCTCATGGGCGATGATCAAGTGATGCCGGTTATCCACAGCTGTCTGTACGTTGTACCCCACTACCCCGGTGCCTCGCGTCGTCATGGAGCGAGAATCGGGATCCGTCAACGAGACCTGCTGGTCAAGTGCCTGGGTTCTTTGTATTTCAATGGCTTGTAGTTGCTGTACTTCCTCGGTGAGGGCGGCAATCTTTTCCTTCAGCTGTGCTGTCTGCGCTTCTGTAACAGCGGGGTCGCCTTGGTCAGCTGAGTCGAGTTGGCGTAGGTAACGCTCGATGCTTTTATCGATTTCCTCTGCACGCCGCTTCATCTTGGCAAACGTATAGTTGCGGTCTCGGTTGTTAACCGCCTTGAACTTGCTCCCGTCGATGGCAACGATCGCTTGTGAGAAGAGCCCCAAGCGCCGGCATAGTACGACAAAGTCTCGGCAGGTGGCGCGGATCGCCTTGCCGTTGTGCTTTCGAAAGTCGGCAATCGTCTTGAAGTCCGGTGCCAGGCGCTCTGTCAGCCACATCAGCTCGACATTGCGCTGCGCCTCGCGCTCCAGGCGGCGGCTGGATTGGACACGATTGAGGTATCCGTAGAGGTAGATTTTCAGGAGTACAGCGGGGTGATAGGCGGGCCGGCCGGTGGCATGGGGATCGACTCCCTTGAAGCCGAGCTGTCTGAGGTCGAGAACCTCGACGAAGGCCTCGATGGCACGGACCGGGTTGTCTTCTGAGACGAAATCATCCAGAAGCTCAGGGAACAACGTGGCTTGAGACCGGGACTCCCCTGAAACGAAACGCTTCATCGGCACCTCCACGAGCTGTCACGGGTAGAGTGTAGCGGGAGCCACGTTTTCACACAGCCTCGGCCAGAAGCGGACTTTCGGAGAGTCCTCATGTAACGCCTGCCATAACCGGGACGCAGAAAGCGTCGCTTTTTGTGGTCCGTGTTTATGGCATTGTTAGCTTCGAATTGTTTCCTCAAAAAATCTTCGACTACTTTTCTTTCGTTCCACAAATAAACCGCCAGTTACGAACACGAAGCGCTTCACTACGCCAATGCTTATTCCAAAATTCATTTTCCATTGTCCCAGGGAAATCAACCTCTATATCAAACACTACAGAAGCCTCCTGTGTATTCAGGAACTGTGGTAACTGAGATAGCGAATGGAGTATATTTTCCCCTTCTTCACAAAAACAAGTTACATCAAAATTGGGATATTCGAAGGAATTTATGGCTTCCCGAAACTGACAGACCCCCTCTATTCGCTTTGGGAAATCATTCCATACCTCTCGTAGATAACTAGGTGTTTCAAACGGATCTAGAATTTCGAAATTGATAGCGACTTTCATACCTCGCATTGATTCAATCCCTACGTGCCCCTCAAAGCCAATTTCGCGAATGCCAGACGACCCGGATATTGATAATAAATATTTATCAATAACAACCCGTAAGTTCTGATATGCTTTGTCTTTTTCGGGCCAGCAATAAGTATTTACTGCATGTGGATCCTTCGTTTTTCTGAACATCTCCATCCCTTCTTGTGGAAGCTAACGCCAATATTAAGCGGCCGGTTTGGAGGCGCACCGCGCCGGAAAACCAATCCGGTGGAGGCCCGCCAGGGCCGGAACGAACTTGAATGACTTGTTAGGAGTGATCCACATGATTTAATTGCGCTGCTCTTTTCTACAGGCAGCAACTCCATCTGCCCTGCCATCCTGGTAACCCCTTGAATAGGCCTCGTCGTCCCAATTTCCTTCAACAAGTGTCGATCTTATTTTGCACTCAGTGTTGTAGCCTTCGGCGTACCCATCGCTGTAACCGGAGTCGTATCGTGAATCCTCACTGGGGCCACACCCAAGCAAAAGGGCGATGGTAATGAGCAATGCGAACGAACCAAATATTTTGAATCCCTTCATCCTTTCACTACTCCTAACTGTTCAGCATTTCTTCGCCGTGCGGAGCATGGCGTATAAATGTCTGTTGGACTAAGCCGCCCATCAGGCTGCTACACAGCTTCTATAGGGTATAGTATTGGCCGGTGTGCGGCCTGAGACGTCAGGTCGCGCGCATCCGGATCTGTTGTGACGCGTTCGGGCAGTGATGTCGGCCATGATCCCAGTTCCCTCCGGGGCCAATTTGCCCCAACGTAGCGCGCTTGCTGGTCAAAATCCATCAGCGGGACGAGCGCCGCTGCGACCCGCGAGCGGGCCGGATCGCCAAGTCCGTTGTGTGGGTAGGGCGTCAGCTCATGCTCAATAGCGTTGCGCCCTGTGATTGGGGTGTCGGCTACGTTTGAGTCGCCGGGGCGTGAGGGTCCCGATCACCCGAAGTGTCGGCAAGTGTAGGTCGGCTCCGAGTTGCCGACGGCAGGTTCGACATCCGCTGCCGTCTCGACGACCGCCAGCGCCCGGCGGATCTGTGCCAGGCGTCGTCGCCGGCAGCGATTGGCCAGAAAGCCGTAGTGTCGGACCCGCATCAGCCCCTTGGGCAGGACGGGGAGCAGGACGTGGAGCAGGAAGCGGCGCACGAACTCCTCGCCATCGAGGACGAGCTGTTTACGCCGGTCACGGTCGCGGTAGTCCTTGTAGCGTAGGGTCACCTGGTGGTCGTCCACGGCGAGGATGCAGGCGTTGCTGATGGCGATCCGGCGCGTGTAGCGCGCCAGGTAGCGCACCACCGTGTCGGTGTGTTCGAGACAGTCCTTGCTGTAGACCACCCACTCGGTGGTCATCAGAGTGTTGAGCTGGTCATCGACGTCACCGGGCCGGGTGACCCGGTGGAGTTCGCCGGAAGTGGCGGCCTGGCGCAGGGCAGCCGGTAGCAGGACCATGTGTCAACGTCAATGAAAGTTGTCCGGATTTCATCAATTCAGATTGTCCGGTTTTCATCAGTGCTCTTTCATCGGTTCCGATCCAGCATCGTGTGAGGTGTCCTCCTCCTTCGTCGTGGGTGTCGTCACCAGCCCGGCTCGACGCTTGTCCTTCAGCCGATAACTCTCTCCCTTGATGTTCAGGGTGGTCGAGTGATGCAGCAGCCGATCCAGGATAGCCGTGGCGATGACCTGGTCTCCGAAGATCTCGCCCCAGTCCATGAACGACTTGTTCGAGGTCACGATGGTGCTGGCTCGCTCGTAGCGCCGGTTGATCAGTCGAAAGAACAGGCTGGCTTCCTCGCGCGTCATCGGCAGGTAGCCCATCTCGTCCAGGACCAGCACCTTCGGATAGCTCAGCTGCTGGAGTTGCCGGTCGAGACGGTTCTCCTGACGCGCTCGGACCAAGGTGCTGACCAGCCGATCCAGGGTCATGAACAGCACGCGGTGACCGGCTTCAGCCGCCTTCACGGCTAACGCCACGGCGAGATGGGTCTTTCCCACGCCAGGTGGTCCGAGCAGCACCACGTTTTCGCCACGTTCGACGAAGCCCAGGCCGGCCAGGTCGCGCACGATCTTGTGATCGATGCTCGGCTGGAAGCTGAAATCGAACTGCTCCAGGGTCTTGATCCAGGGGAGCCGAGCCTGCTTCAGCCGGGACTCCAGTCCCTTCTGGTGTCGGCCGCCCCATTCCTGGGCCAGGGCCTGCTCGAGGAACTCGCGGTAGTTCAGGTCCTGCTTGCTGGCGTGTTCGCAGAGGCTGTCGAGCGAGGCCTGGAGGTGGTCCATCTTCAGACGGCTGAGCAACTGGTCCAGGGCCATCACAGCACCTCCTCGTAGACCCGCAGGTCACGTTGCTGCACCGACAGGGTTTGCTGCCAGAGGGCGGCATGGTGCTCCGGTACCGAGCACCAACCGGTCTGAGCCGCTTGGAGGCGATGCTGGGCGATGGCGTCGCCGGCCGGGCTGTAGACAGTCAGTTCGTCGTCCAAGCTCAGGCGGACCACTACCGCCTGGCCGCAGTAGGCGTCGGGCACGCTGTAGCGATTGCCGCGAACCTCGATATAGCCGTCCCAGCCGACCTGGCGCTGGTCGTGGTAGCGGGAATCGAAATCGCTGGCGGGCAGGCCTTGTAGCGCCTCCCGCTCCTCCGCGAAGCGCTCCGCCGGCGTCTGGCGGAACTGGCGCAACGGTCGTTCATCGGCCACTCGCTCCAGCCACTGCTGGAGCAGCTGATTGAGATGGGCGTAGCTCTCGAACTCCCGGTAGCGCTGGAAGAAGTGTTGTTTGACGTAGCCGACCATGCGCTCCGTCTTGCCTTTGGTCCTCGGGCGCTGCGGCCGGCACGCCTTCGGCGCGAAGCCGTAGTGGTTGGCCAGTTGCAGGAAGCCGGCGTTGAAGATCACCCGGTGGTCCCGGTCATGCTTCAGCACCGCCGCTTTCTGGTTGTCGACCAGTACCGTGCGTGGGACCACGTCGAAGTGGCGGAATGCCTTCACCAAGGCCTCGAAGGTGTGTTCGGCATCCTCGCTCGGGGGCAGCCAGGCGTGGAACCGTCGTTATCGGATGCGACGCAGGTGGAGAAAGGGATTTGCCAACGCTGCGGTAGAGAAACCATCAGCGCCCCTATTGGGTGCTAGAGGGAGGATGAGGTCCTCCTCGTGGCACCCTTCCATGGGGAGGATCTGACTCGCACCTGGCTGAGAAAAGCCAGTTGTACATCCCAGCGCATGGACTATAGTAATGTAACATTGCGTATCTGCGACAGAGAGGATCACATGCGTACCGTCATCGCTTCCACTCTAGCCTTGTCTCTCATGCTTCCCGTAGCAGCCAAGGCGAGTGTATGTCATATGCTCGCAGACTTTGCTGAAGAGATGATGAGAACACACCAGTTCCCCGGTGAAAGAAGTGGCTACAATGTTCATGAATCTGTAAGGAGAATGAGAGACCCTCAGCTTAAAGAGCTGGTAGATAAGATCCAGTATATGGTTTGGACTAGTGATCGATACATCACTGATACTCGCCGTACAGAGGCCGTGCATGATTTTTCACAGGAAATATATGATATGTGCATGCCCCCTGAATGACCTTAATAACAAAAAGGAAAAATGTATTTCTATAGCACTAGACTCTTGGACACATAGACGGCTTCTGTAGTCCCTGGGCACTACTCACGTATGTGGTCAAAATCGCCCTGATGCCAGAGCCTAAGTGACATTCCCCTTGGTTTCGGTCCAACGTGTTGTTATCCAGCCCCCGAGAAACCCAATCTCATCCTTGCTCTCAGCAGTTAAAGGGGTGCTCCAATTTTCTGGTTCTGATTCCACAAGTTCGAGGTTCAATTCCAGTGCTTCATCTGCATATTCATCCGAAAGGCTATCCTTCCGGAAGTAGGCAAAGAGCACCTCCCACGCGAACGACTGGGCTTCGATTGTCAACTGCCTGGTCAACTCGAACGGAATGCTTCCAAAGCTATGCGCCGACTGACCTCTCAACTGAAAAAGTTCATAGTTGTAGGGTCCCGGATGATCAGATCGCCAATAGAAGTTATCCTCTGCTAGGCTTTGTCTGAAAAGTTAGCTCGTAAGCACCGATCTATGCAGGCTAGGCATACCATCGCTCGAAAGCTGCTGGCCAGCTTGTCAAAGCGCGTGCAAATTCGCCGCAGCTCTTTCACCCAACCAAAGTGGCGTTCGATGATATTCCGCTGCCGATATTTCGGCTTATCGAACCCTCTTGGCAGCCCTGGGCGGGGCTTTCGGTGCATCTTGCGATTGCCGATGACGGGCTTCATTCGATGACGATCGCAGTAACGACGCAATTCATCACTGTCGTAGCCCTTATCTGCCACCATATAACTACAGCGCTTGCGAGGCCGGCCTGCCGGGCCAGACAGACGCACTTGCTCCAAGGTGGGTATGAAATGACGCGTATCCGAGTCCTGCCCAGGAGACAGCGTGAACGTCAGGGGAAAGCCATGGGCGTCGCAAACCATGTGGATCTTGGTGGTCAAACCTCCCCGGCTGCGGCCCAGCGCATGGTTTACCGGTTCGTCAGCTCCCCCTTTTTACCGCCTCCCGAGGTGGCCCGTGTCGCTCGGATCGTCGTCGAGTCAATCATCCAGGTGTCGAGGTCCATCAGGCCATCCTCACGCAGCCTCAGCTGTAGCCGGGCCAAGATGGTCTCGAAAGTGCCATCATCACGCCACTGGCGGAAACGGTCATAGACCGTCTTCCAAGGACCATATCGCTCCGGCAGGTCACGCCACTTGGCCCCAGAGCACAGGATCCAGAAGATGCCGTTCAAAACCTGGCGGTCATCTCGGCGTGGGCGCCCCATCGTCTGGGACGGGGCGACGATATCTTCGATCATGGACCAACCGTGGTCGGAGATCTCGTAGCGTCCAGCCATACGTCATCTATGCAGCTTCGGCATAGGAAAAATTAGCACATCCGACTTTTCGGACAAAACCAAAGAAGCCGGATGCAGAGTAGCCTTCAGTTTCTACCGACCCGCAGGAGGACGCTATGGACGACACAGAGAGCCAATCCGAGAAGCCCACCTGGAGCGGCTTTCAGGAGCTAGCCGACTTCATCGAATCTTTGCCACGCTCAGTACGCGAGCGACTACTAAAATTCGCCAAGCAGAAGCAGGAGGAGACTGGCGATGACCTGCTTCTAGTGCTACGTCAAGAAGTCCGTACTTTGCAGCTGTACGATGCGATATATGCTGATGTCGATGCTGCCCATGACCTACCCAACCCGATACTGTCACGCACCGTAAGGGGCTGTATCGACCACGCGGGCCGGGTGCCTGACGGATCTGACAGGGACACTCTTCTGCGCGATTGCCCTCAGATTTTGGAGGCCATCGAAAGTGCGTATCAAAAGCACGTACTGGAGCATTTATAAGCATCAGAGGTACCAGGCCGCTATCAATTCAAGAGGACAACTGGCCGGATTGAGTAGGCAGCATCAAGTAACCACACATGAGAGGCTCATCAAGGTGACATCACAATGAAGGAGTGCAATACATAGGAAGGCAGGACATAACCTGGAGATTCACAGCGGGGTGGGCACAGCAGCCTTAAAGTGATTATATCTCATGGGCACTCAGATTCTTAGTGACGGCCTCTTCTACAGTACGCACATCAATAGCAAAAACAACACGCCGAGATCGCTCACGATCCTCTTCACCATTAACTATAATGGGACGGGACGATGAATACCCTATAGCGGCTAGCTTTGACTTTGCCCAAGAAGCCACTTCGTCATTACCCCCATACGCCAAGCACCTTTTAAAAACGGCCCCTGCCCTACGCTGGCTCAAATCAAGGTTTTTCTCAAAAGCAACAGATGGAGGTTCGTCATTCCAGTCTGAAGAGGCATGCCCCTCAATTTGAACTCTCGATAGAGAATCGTTGACACCATACAAGATTTCAAACCATGGTCGACAAAACTCTTGGAGAACATTATCAAACTGAGCTTTAATAACAGCGCTGCCAGCATCAAAAAGCACACTTTCAGGAAATATCACATTCCCATTATCTAATATCTCGCCACCTAGAGCTTCAATCTTATCACCTGCTTGAACGTTAATTGCTTCGGCGACATCAGCTCCTGTTCTCCCAGAAACCTCTCTAGCTTGGCTTATGTGCTCTACCTCTTCAACACTCAAGCCAGTGTCTTTATAACCCTCAAGCTCATTTGCTATTTCGCCAAGCGCCTCATCTTTTTCAATGATATCTTGTACATTAGGAATTTTTTCAAGCGTCGCCAAGTCTTTTAATGCACGAAGGTTATCATCCGATATAGTAGCCGCCACTTCAGCTAGTTGCTCGACAAGACTTTTCTCTAACAGCCTGACTCGCTGCTCCACAACATGTGGATCATAACCTTGGACTTTATCTCTCAATCTCAACGCTTCCTCAACCTCATCAGCACTTGCTTCATCAATTACATCTTTATAGTCATTGAGACTAATGATGACTTTATTAAGCTGATCGAGGTGGTCTTTGTATTCAAGTGCAACATCACGTTGCTCAGCTGTCAGCCCCTTGGAAAAAGACTCAGCTTGGTTAAGTCTTTCTTTGGCAGCTTGACGCCATAAACCCAACAACAACAACAATATGAAACTAATCAGCATAAAAGCTTCAGCTGCTGTTAGCCCCATTATCGTACCTTTCCGATAACTGAACTTTTGTTCTGTAGATGTTTTATCCCCCAACATACGAAGCTCTCTCTATTCAAGGAATAGCGCCAACAGTCAGTTCTTTTCCTCGCTTGTTCTATTGAAAATATTTTTCCACAGTCCACTCTGTGGTTTATCTGTTTCATCTTTCCCACCAGAGCGTTCTGATAACGACAACTGAGATTCAATCTTTTTCTCAGCATCACTTGAAAATTGCACTTTTTCATTAAGGGACATTACACTCTTTTCTAAAGAGGCGACGATATCACTCAATCTCTGGGCAGAAAATAATTGATTTTCGTGACTCTTTTCAAGCAAAGTAGAGAGACTTTCTGCGTCGCTATATGAAGTTTCCTTATGAGAATTAATATCTTTCGCAATCTCCCTTAAAGTGGCAACAACATTGTTCATATTGTCAATATTAACCGACTCATCCTTTAGACGCTGATCTAAAGATTTATTAATATTGCGAGAGTTCTCAGATACACGATCACTTAAATCAGAAATACGATTTTCGAATTCTGCTACAGCCTTTCCAAGGTTGTCACTAGAGTGTATAAAAGAAGACGCAGCAGCTTCGGTGCTACTAGAAGCAGATGACAGAGACTCCTGGTAACTATTAACGATAGAAGATATTTCAGTGCTAAATCTATCAATAGATTCGCTTATACTTTTATGTGACATGTCCGTAAATCTTTTCATCTCTTCAAGGCTCTTACTGTTTTCTTTGAGCAAATGCGCAACTGTTTCAGAAATAGCCTTGCTTCCATCACTGGTATTATCATGGGCAGTGTTGATTGACGATTCAAGCCTATCTAATACAGCCCCCATTTTCTTTTCAGAACTTTGAGCTGTCTCAGTAGCCTGCTTGGCCAATTGTTGATTGGATGCCTGAGCCATCTCCACAAACTCTGAAATTGATTCTTTAAACCCCGACATTAAATTTTCCAAGGAGTTATCCAAGCGCCTTTCATGGGCTTCTGAAGTCTGCTTTAAGTGCTCTTCAAGATTTTGACGAATCTCCGCGCCAAAATAATTTAGCCCTCTGACAGATTCAGTTAGCTCAGTTTGAAACAACCTCATGGCTTGATTTATTGAAAGACGTGCTTCTTTATCTCGTGCTGTAAGATCTAGTCTAAACTGTAACATTAAAACTCTTGTAGCCACTCCCACAATGGTAGAACTTAATGCAACTCCAAAACCTGAGATCACATGGGCTATAAACTCAGACTCAATATCATGGTAACCAAGCTCAAAAAGAGTATATGCAAGCGAACATAGGGTTAAGGTAAACCCCAGATAGTAGGCATTATCTCCAACTTGGTCCGGTTCAACACGCCCGGCTTTGCTATTATAAACCCATACGGCGTATCCAATAATTACCACAGCAGAGAATATGGCAGGAAGGAATATAGGTGCTGAAAATATCTTAAGCAATATATTGCCTAAGATGCCTAATATAAATGCAAGAGCCAGCAGAAACTTGTCAAAACTGTCTTTACCAAGCACTTGGAAATATTGCTTATCACCTCCCGCAGACATATTTATAGCTCCCCTATGGTAATAACATTAACATTATTAAAACCTTGTGCATCGAAGTATCGCACCCAGAAGTCATCGACTTCTTCTATCTTTACATTATCTCTTGGAACTCTCAAGATAGTTAACTTAACACCATTCAAGTTCCTACTTAGCTTTGATGGTCCGTTTTTATTTTTAAAGGTCTCCCAATTATGTCCTCTGTAAAAACTAAAGAATTCATTATGCTGGACCAAGTCGCTCATAATAACAATTTCACGCGGAGTGCTAGTCAGAGTAAAGGATGGTATCCTAGTGACAAATTCTTGCAGTGCTTCCATGATTGGAGAAGATTCAGCCTCTTCGATCGTCAATAATCTATTGAGCGAATGCTCTACAGGGTCCAGGAAGTTTTCCTTATACTGGAGCTGTATTAACTTTGGGTTTTCAGTAAAATAGCTTGCATCATCGCCGCTCGGAGGTTTGCAAATTGAATAATACGCTCTCTCACGGATTTGCTTGTCAGGTGACACCGTTGAGAAACTAACTCTCCCACCCACTTCTGCATTTGCTATCCTATTATCAATGTGCTGCCTAGCTGCTTGTAACTGAGTTAGCGTAATTGGATCTGTTGTATCTATTAAAATGGCAAGATGCGAATTTGCTCCATCCTCAGGACATAAAGACACTGTATCAATTGCTGGCTTATTTGAATTCTTGAACCAGAACCACCCAAATGCACCCAAGATGGAAACCGATAAAAGAATAATAAAAACAGCTACTACGTTTTTTGCAGCGCTACTATTTCTACGCCTACGGTACCGTCTCCGGGCCATATAGTATATCCTTCACCTTCCTCAAGCTTCTTTGTAGTGTTGTTCATTAGCTTCAATTGATTGCTGGCTTTTAATCTGCCTAACTGTTGGAAAAGCCGAGAGAGCCGACTCTCTAACCTTTAAAAGCTCTTCAACACCACACTTTACAGAACCTTCTATCTTTTCTATCTCGGCCTGAGAGTTATTAGGATGCTCATCCTCTTTTTTATCAAACCTGGGGACATTATATTTTTCAAACGAAAAGGTTTCACCGAAATATTGAGGCGAAGGTTCTGTTCTGGCTTTAATGTTCGCATCCCTATAAATACTTAACATTTTATTAGCTGCGCTATTACAGCTTTCTAAAAAAACTTCAAAATTTCTCACCAGGGACGATCTTCCGATATATGCATCGGTTGCTGATTTCATGTTATGCCTACGCCTTTCGACTTCATCTTTTAAGTCTTCTGTAGCACTTTCGAACATTTTCGTCAGCTCTTCATGTGCCTCACTGTAGACGTCAGCATACTCATCAATAGCTGTTTCACAATCTTGCCATGCTCTATTATAACCAGGATAAGGATCAAAGAAAGTATGAGCCTTCCAAAATGCAAAAAAACTTACTATCGCCCCAAACCCAACTACAAGCCAAGCTGAGAACGAATGGATGTCGAGAGGAGCTTCTCTCAAGGTTGAAACAGCTGTTATTAAAGATACATCCCAAGCATGTGATTCCAACGCGCTTCTCAAGTGCGCAACAGCCAGATTAATAGCTGAAGCAAACACTATAAATAAAGCAACTAACAACCAGCCAAACATTTCCTGCGGTATTTTATTCATATTTTTGAATCGGGAGAAAAAACCCAAAAGCCCCGAGCCAAAAACATTTACGAAGGCAATAGCAGCTGCAATTGCAACCCCACCCAAATACCCCATTGGGTTTTCTTCTGCAAAAAAATACGCATTTATAACAAGCTCTATTACTGCTAGCAGCATAGCCGCCGCAATTGTCAATAGCCCTCCTTTTTCTTTTGGAGGTCCTTCGACACCATGTTCGGCTTGGAACTTTTTGAGTTTGTGTTGCTGTTCAAAAACATTTTTTCTTGGATTTTCTAACTCATTTTCCCATTGCTTTGACTTACCAATTATTTCCGATTTAGCTTTCCCTACAAGTAGAGAGATATGCTCCCCCTCCTCTTTCACAGATGCAATTCTCGACTCGTAACTCTCCATTTCGGTTTCAAAATTATTAAGTGCTGCTACTCGCAGCCTGCGTACATGTTCAATGGCATCAAGCTCAGGAGGTGTCTTCGATATACTGCTTGTGTCAGGATAGTTTTTTTCTCCATCTGCATGTCCACGCTCCGACAGCCGTAATTCAGAAGCAATTTGGTCGACACGTATTTCAGGAAATCGGTGCACACTAGGATCAAACTTATTGCCACCTTTCCTAAATGCATTACTGACGCCTCGAAGAATTCTTTCCATCATCCCTCCACGCAATACTTTTTTAAATACAGATGGTTTATCTTATAAGTTATCCAGCTGGCTATTAGTGCAGCTATCCGTATTAGCTGATACAGCAAGTAGGCCCTTCAAATAGACTTGAGAAACTTCGGATCCATTCGTGAAAATCTCGCTTGTCATTTTCTATTCAACGAACGCGGAGTTAATGAACTCTAACACTCAGATATTTAATGACGTGGATTTGTTAAGCGCTCCATTATACATCACATCCATTTTTCAAGTAAAAAGCACAAAAATTCGACCACACTAGAACCAACAAGGTTAAAACCATTTATCCATGCAGAATGTGCTTCACTGACACTTTCCCGATCTTTGGTAGAGAATATATCAATCTAGGTTTCAATAGCATTTATAAATATGTACTACATGACGATGTCCACGCAGAAATTCCTGTCTTCAGGTCATCACTAATTTGGCATTGCCTAAAGTTAGTTTCGATCGTTCCTGTACGTGGCATGCTCAGCATCAGCCACTAAAAATTACAGACACGCTACCGCTACGAGGCATAGGTCCTTGTTGTGCCTCTCTGGTCACGAAGTCATGAAATGTCACTGGTTTGAGGCACAGCACCAGCATCAGAATACATTTCCTTACAATTTAGCCCAATCATACTTTCTCATCAGCAAGAATTGAAGGATTACAGATGAATTTTTGGCAGGATGTTAAGCAATGCTACGTAGGATACGATGATATCAATAGGCTATACCTCTGTTTTAAAAGGTTTTTTATGCCTTCAAACGATCAAATGACCTACTGAAGGATCTCTTCGAGAAGACCAGCAGTGAACGTCACATGTATGATGGCTCAGCGGTTGCACCCCATGGCCAAGGCTCCTCCCTTCTCCTGTCAAGAAAGGGGGCATTCCACCACTCAACGTTGGCGATTGAGCTTCTATCTGTCTTCGATGCACCGGCGAGGCATCCGGTGCTGAGCCCGCCGGAATACGCAAATTAAGCTATTCCGGTCACGATGGGTCAATTTCTGCCGCTTGCGAGGCGGCGCTCTTGCGCATCGATTCTCCGCTGAATGTCAGGCGGTAGGCACTGTGCAGCAGCCGGTCCAGGATGGCCGTGGCGATAACCTGGTCTCCGAAGATCTCGCCCCAGTCCTTGAACTACTTGTTCGAGGTCACGAAGGTGCTGGCTCGCTTGTATCGCCGATTGATCAGTCGGAAGAACAGGCTAGCTTCCCCGGGCGTCATCGGCAGGCAACCCATCTCGTCCAGGACGAGTCCCTTCGGATAGGTCAGCTATTTGATTTGCCGGTCGAGACGGTTCTCCTGATGCGCTCGGACCAGAGTGCTGACCAGCCGATCCAGAGTCATGAACAGCACGCGGTGACCGGCTTCAGCGGCCTTCATGGCTATCGCCACGGCGAGATGGGTGGTTCCCACGCCAGGCGGTCCGAGCAGCACCTCGTTTCGCCACGCTCGACGAAGCCTAGGCCGACCAGGTCGCGCACGATCTTGTGATCGATGCTCGGTTGGAAGCTGAAATCGAACTGCTCCAGGGTCTGGATCCAGGGGAGCCGCGCCTGCCTCAGCAGGGACTCCAGTCCTTTCTGGTGCCGGCCGCCACATTCCTGGGCCAGGGCCTGCTCGAGGAACTCGCGGTAGTTCAAGTCCTGCTTGCTGGCGTGTTCGCAGAGGCTGTCGAGCGAGGCCTGGAGATGTTCCATCTTCAGGCGGTTGAGTAGCTGTTCCAGGGCCATCACAGCACCTCCTCGTAGACCCACAGGTCACGCTGCTGCACTGACAGGGTCTGCTGCCACAGGTCGGCATGATGCTCCGGGACTGGCCAGTTGCGGGAAGCCGGCATCGAAGATCACCCGGCGGTCGCGATCATGCTTCAACACCTCCGCCTTCTGGTTATCGACCAGCACCGTGCGCGGCACGCCCCCGAAGTGGCGGAAGGCCTGCACCAACGCTTCGTAGGTGTGCTCGGCATCCTGGCTGGGGGCCGCCCAGGCATGTAAGCGCCGCGAATAGCCCAGCGTATTGACGGCGAAGTTGACCTTGCAGCGCTGACCAGCGACTACCGTCTCGATCTCGCCCCAGTCGTGCCGAAGCTGGAAGCCGGACTGGGTCTCGAAACGCACGGCCTGCTTGATCGGATGCAGCGCCCGATTGGGTTGGATGTACATCCGCACGATGGTGACACCGCCTGTGTAGCCCTGCTTGCGGATCAGCTGGAAGATCACCTCGGCGTTCCAGACTTTGTCGGCCAGCAGCTGATCGATGATCAGCTTGTAAGTATCCAATTTACCGATCCGAGGTTGAGCCGGGCGACCGTCGGAGCTGCATCAAGGGCCATATGGCGTCGTACCGTGCGCACAGATCAGCCGATCTGATGGGCGATGTCCACGAGGTGGGCGCCTCGCTGGCGTAGTTGATTTATCATCAGAAAGTCCTCTCGGCTCAACATGGCTCGATCCTTACAGGTTTGGTCACCAGCAAGGAAAGGCCATGCGGGTCGGAGGGACAATCTATATTGGTGATTTAAGGACTTATAGCTCTGGCGTCGACAGCGGCCAGTAGTCGAGCAATAACCGGCTTGTATGGATCCACCTTAATCAGGCGGTTTTGGACGACTTGGGGAGATAGAATCCAGGATAAGAAGCAACAGCATGGCTACCGTCACACAGAAAAAAACCCCACACTGTTGATGAGCGAGTATGGGGTTTCATGATTGTGTATGGAGCACTGTCGACGCGCTGAATTAATCCTCGGTGCGGACCAGCCAGGACTCGACAGTTTCGTCACCGTGCTCTTCTTTCCACGCCTTCAGGGTCTTCTGATTACCACCACGGGTCTCGACTACTTCACCCGTGTTCGGGTTCTCGTAAACCTTCAGCTTGCGCTTGCGACGCTGACCCTGGGCCTTCTGGGCACTTTCAGCCGTCGGCTCCGGGCGGAAAAGCGACAAAACATCCGCAGCGCTCTTGCCATACTCCTTCATCAGCGCTTCAAGCTGCTCTTTGAACTCAAGTTCTGCCTGTAGACGAGGATCCGCCTTCATTTTCTCAAGCTGCTCGCTAAGCTGCTTGAGCTGCTGTTCTTGCTGCGCATAGGTTGTCAGAAGACTTGTCATTGCATACGTCTCTAGTAGGTGAATTTCCGTAAGGCATCATAAATAACAATGAAGAGAAGCGCAATGGGATTTTTGATTAACGGCATGGGGTAGTAGTAAGTGAACAATAAGACGCAAGGAACACGAGGTGCGTTGATATGAGAAATGAAGCCAACCAGGTGCTGACATTGGTTGATCTGCCCATGGAGCATGGACTAGGCAGTAGGTATCTATGATGTCAGAAGCGCCCAAGAGCAGACCTTGAACAAGACCTTATGTATGGCATCCCCCTTGGTTGAGACGCGGATGTCCTCGGCGCCGGGAGGCCGACGGGGTAGCGAGGGCTGCTGGGCAACACGGCAGAATTCTCTAATTATCAACTGGTTTCCAGACTGCGTTGGAAGACACACTTTGCTCTCGCCGCCACTAGACGATACCTTGATAACATTGTTGTTAAGGAGAACCCTATGCAGACTTCTCGCCCTGAGTACCTCGCGCATGGTGCACGAGCCCGCTTGATTCCCAGCATTTCTGACACCAAGAAGGAGGAGCGTGCCACCTCAATCCTGCTGTCCACCCTGATGGCAGTCCATGAGTTCCGCCAAGTCATGCTGCACTCTGTAGGGGTTCGCGCCGGCAATCGCGCAAAGCTAGACGCCTGGACTGAAGTGGTGTTCGTTTCGGAGGTCTCCGGTAAGAAAAAAGATCCTCAAGAACGTCCAGATGGATTGCTGATTCTTAACACAGGTAAGAAAACTTGGCGTGCGATTATCGAAGCCAAGACCGATAATAATGAGGTGGGCGAGAGGCAGCTCAAAGTCTACATCGACAAGGCGAAGGAAAATGACGTTGATGCAGTCATAACCATCACCAATCAGTTTGCGGCCCTGCCTACGCATCATCCCGTCAAGCTGCCCAAAACCCGTACTAAAGCTGTCGATGTATTCCATTGGTCTTGGACCTATGTCATCACCCAGGCACAGCTCCTGCTTCAGAGTGATGGCATTAAGGACGAAGACCAGCGGTTCATCCTGAAGGAGGTGGTGGAATATTTCGATGCCAAGGGTAGTGGTGTGGTAGGATTCACCTCAATGAATTCAGAATGGCCTTCGCTGGTCCAGGCCACTCACAAGAATGCCCCTATCAACAAGCACTCCGATGAGGCCATTAACACAGTCTCCAGCTGGCATCAGGAGCAACGTGAGCTATGCCTCAAGATGTGGCCTCTGTTAGGGCAGCAGGTCGAGCTTAAACTTCCGCGTGCCCACAAAAAAGATCCCCAAAACCGTCTCGTCGACGACTGCGAGCGCCTGGCCAAGGAACGCCAGCTAACCGCCACTCTAGTAATACCCAACGCAGCATCGGACCTGGAGGTGACCGCCGATTTGATGCGTCGATCACTGACCTGCTCCATGAAACTAGAGGCACCTAAAGACAAGGTCAGCAGCAAAGCCAGGGTCAATTGGCTGCTACGGCAGCTGCCACCTGTCACCAGCCAGGATTTCTATATTCGGGCCTGTCGGGCCGGCAGGGCTCCCGATACCCATCAGCCCATTGAGAAGCTCCGCCAGGATCCCACCCTGCTTGATGCGGACAATTCCTCCGCACCCCCGATTTCATTCGAAGTGTTCTATCACCAGGACCTCGCTGGAAATTTTCAGAAGGTTAGAAAGTTCATTGAGGAATTGGAGACTGCGGTGCCACTTTTCTACGAGCAGGCTGGCCAACACCTACAGGCCTGGGTTGCCCCGCCCCCAAAGGTCAAGAAATCCGCTACCCTGATAGAAGAAGATGAAGCCAAAGAAACCGGGGAGGAGAATCAGGTTTAGGGCTAGCCAATTTCAAGTGCATCCTTCTGAACTTCACAGGCTCCTCAGAAGGAAAGGATGATCAAAGCATGTATGACAGAAGCCAGCGACAGCCGAGCTTTTGGTCGGCACTATCCGGCCAAGAGAGGACTTTCATCGTATTCTGATATAACGTTTGAGCTAAGCGGCTCGCCTCTGGCGCGTCCGGTGGAGGCCCACCAAAGCCGGACCGTAATTGAGCGATTTGTTAGGCATCTCACGAGTACACCTCCAAGCTGATACTGCCACTCATTCAAACAACCCTGCCCTCTCCTTCCGGACTCGACATATGTGGTTCATCTTGCTCCAGAGATTTTCCCGTAACTTCTCTTGGTTGGGCTCAACAAGTTCTTTCAGATAGTCGTCGAATGCACTCTCAAGTGCTTCGTGAAATTGCACTACATCGATAACGTAGCCGACGTCGGCGCCTGTTGCCCTACTTGTTGTTAGTAACTCAGCCTGGGAGCGTCGGATTAGCCAGAGCCTCCTTGCCTCAGCTTGATGCAGGAGACCGCATCTGATGTCCTCATAGAAAGCATTCGCGGCTACCGAATCGAACTGGGGCTGGAAGCGCGGACCAGCCAGAAAAGACCTGATGAGTTCCCCTGACCGGCCGCGACCATCGACTATTCCTCGCCGAAACTGCTCCAACGCCTCGATGAGCATACTATCGATGGCTAGGACCACGAATCCCGATGTTTCGGATTGGAGGCAGTTACGAGCGTGATCTAGGAACCTTCCGTCAATGCGGTCCCGCAGCATGTCTACAGCTCGCCTCCAATCAGCTTCAGCATCTAGAGCAAGCTCGGCCCAGTCATCAGCCGTAAACGAAGGTGAGATGCGAAGCGGCCCGAAATCGTGATAGCCCATTACGACTACTCCATCTTGACGCCTAACGATAAGCTTTCTGGCAATTTCAGAACGCCGCGTAGATTTATTCCGACAGCAGCGCCTTATTATACTTCTCTTGGCTAATCATTGCCGTAATCAGGTTCAAACTCACGTTCCCTCTCTTCCGTTTCATAAAATTCGTCTGGAAGGGAGGATGCATTAATTTCTTGAGCACCATGCAAGTGCAGTCCGCAAACAAGGCATGCAAATTCTTCAGTGGCATATGTTATATCAACATACTCCGTGAATAGGTCATGCGGATCCTGATCATCAGATATTTCTTCATCGTACTGAGTTCCACCCATTACACCCATACCGCCACAGGCGGGGCATTCATATAAAACATAGCCATCTACAGAATAATCAAACTTATCATAATGCCCCCAAGACTTCGCATTCTTTGAGACTTCGATCAGATCTTCACGCTTCTTTTCGTTCTTATGGGCTGATTTAAAATCTTCTAAGGCATGATCAATTCTTGTTTTGACCATCATTGATATTGCTTCACGGGCATCTTGCAATAATTGCCTCGGAGCTTGTGCTTCATCAGCTCCTAACCATTCTTCAAGCTCTTTACCTTGTATATCGAGGAGGGTGTACGCGGCGTGCCAAAACTTAGCCTCCCATGCGTCAGGTGACATTCCTGAAAATGGTGATTCACCTGAATGAATTTCTGAGTTCCGCCTCAAAGCTTGCTGTTCACAGAATTTCTGTATTCTTTTGTCAAAGGCTTTCGATATGTGAGATAAGCGTTCGAATAACGTTTTAGCAGTAATTGTTTTAACATCTGGAGATAGAGGATGGCCACAAGCCGAAAAGAGAGACTGGTAGTGAGTAGGGTCAGCCACCAATGCAGGATGTATAGTGCTCAAGGATGATTTCGCCAATAACTCCAAGGCTAGGGATGCCCATAGCTGATATTCATCTAATACAGCTTCATTCTTTGCTCTTAGCCCCCTTGACATATATATTTTGGACTTAGAGAATAGTGCATCTGATGAGAATGCCGGGTTTGTTTCTTTACTCATTTCGTCAATACCCTATGCAATTCACGAGAAGAGTTCATGCCGAAAGCGTTACTCGAACTACTTCTGCCGTGTAACATCCTCCAGTTATCTAGCACCAAGATATCGTTTTCTTTCCACTCAATGTCTATTTTTTTGGCATTATCGAAGGCCGAATTGAGTACTTGGAGTGCTATTTCCGAATCTCGGTCAGTGGTATGCATACACCCAATATCATACCTTATGAAAGGGTTGTTATCTGAGACAATCGACGAGTAAAACGAACGTCTACCATCTTTCACAAGGAAAACAGCATTCTTTAACAGATTAATATCAGAATGCTTTAATTGTAGCAACTCCCAATCAATGAGGTGTGTTTCCCGACCGCAGATACCAGACGATTTGCACCCCATAACGATATACCTACAAGGTGTTGGCCAATGCGCCGTATCAACGTGAAATGGAAATGACGATAGTTGATACTGGGCGCTAAGCGAGTTGTCATGGGCGAAAGAAGAGGACTGGGGTTTGAGAACTTCCACAACAGATCTCCTTCGCCTCGCACCAATTGGTTGGCCTAGATGGCTTGCGATCTGTAATAAATCATCATCTATGTTGAGCCCTCGGCACTTCCCTTTCCACCATCCTTTCTCTTTCAGGCTGCTTAGCATCAGTAACGCTGCCTTTTAGGTTTAACAGTGATTAGACGGAATGCTCTGGTATTGGATAAACGAGCACGCACCTTTAACAATATTATACCGCACGTTACGCGCCATGTGATTTTCGGAACCCGCGTAATTACTGCCACTCACTCTATCTTCTTACCGTCTCTTCGGTCAGCTTTATTTTTCGTGACAGCATCGCCTCCTGCATAAGGACCCTCTTATGCTTTACCATATTCATCACGTGTCGACCAATCCAAGCATTTTCGTTGAATGAATTTCGCAACCGGTCCATTATCTCAAGTTGTCTCATATAGACATCGCCCCTGCCAATAGTGCTTATCACTTCAATATCTCTTGGCACGATGATTGACACAGGGCCGTTATGCCGTGAAATAAAACCTGTTTGTGCGAGGCTAAGGCCTGCGGGATCATAATCAAAAAACAAGCCAAGCGAAACACTACCTGGCATATTTTTCATTAACTCAAACACCTTATTTTGTGACGCATCATTCCCCCGATAGACGTAGAGCGTATCATGGCAGAATTTCTCAGGGACTATTTCCATCATAGCCTCAATGTTTTCCATTAAGGCACCATTCTCAATGATAAGAACGCGATCATACTCGGATATCTCTAGCATATCTCCTTCACGAAGTGAGAGATAACTGCCGGGTGGAAGGCATATTTCCCCGTTGTTCTTGGAAAAATGAATAATTCCATCACTCGAAGAAATGCGAATGAACCCGCCAAATACCTGGCGCTGGGAGGCCTTCTCGTTGGTCAGCTGCGCAGACACCGCCACCCGGTCCTGCGTGAGGTCGAACCCCAGCGAGGCATCATTGGTCTGGCGTCGGTACTCCGCCTCCAGCAACTCCAGGTCGTTCTCGCTGAGCAGCAGCTTCCTGCCATTGGGCGTGCCGACACCCAGCTCCGCATGGGTGGACAGCCACATCGGGCTCAAGGTCACCGACGCCGGGCGACGTTGCAGGGTGCGTTGCAGGGTCGACAGCGGTATCACGCCACCTCCTTATGCTCGAAGATGACATCCATCAGGATATGGTTGCCTGAATAGCGCGGCACCTGCACCGTCTCGTACTGCATGTTCAGATGCTCCTTGTCCTGGTCGGCCATGGAGTAATAGTGACCCAGCACGCTGAGCACCCAGATCTCCGGCGTGGTCTCGATATCGAGGTATTGATAAAACGCCATCACCGAGGCGCTGGGTCGCGCCTTGAACAGCTCCGGCAGTGCCTCAAAGAACTCGCGTGCCGAGCGCTGCTCGGGATCCTCATGAGCGATGGTGGTCAGGGTACCGTGATCCACCACCGTCATCGTGTCACGCTGCTTCTCATCCCTGTCGAGATCACGCTCCTGGTCATCCCTGACGCGGGCCAGGGCCTTGGTGGCGATCTCGATCAGCACCACCTCCTGTCGCGGATCATCCAGTGCGGGTTCGGCCTTGAGGGGTAGCGGCTCGACCCCGCGAAATGCATCGGGTGGCAGCTCATCGGCAGGGAAGGATGGCGTGAAGTCGGGGTTCTGATCATAGTGCGCGAGGAAGGCATCGATCAGGCGGTTCTGACGCTGATACTCGGCACTCTTCTTCACCAGGTGCGTGAGGCTCCGCTTGAGCTGATGGATCGCATCCAGCACCTCCCCGGATAAGGTGTCGATCTGCTTGGACAACACCTTGTTGAACAGGTGGATCAGGTAGGGATCGGCCCCGGCCAGTTGCGAGAGCTGGTCGTAGGATATGGTCTCGAACAGATCATTCATCCGCTCTGCTTCACGGATCGCAAACTTGTTTTCCTGGATCTTGATGTCGATATCGTTGATCGAGCGGAAGTCGTTGTTCACATAGTCCGAGAAGCGTGCGGTCACCAGCCGGATGGTGTCGACGAAATGATGCACACTTTCCTGGATCAGGCTGCGGAAGTGCTCGATGTCGCCCGTATTGCCCTTGCGCTTGGCCAGGCTGTAGTTGGTGACAGTCTGCTTGAGATGGTTCCATCTGTCGTTCACCTCACCACTGGCCACCTGCCTGCGCTGGCTCTGGGTGATGAAGTGGACGAAGTCCCCCAGCGCACGGGTGATGATCACCTCCTCGTCATCTTCATCGAGGTGGAACGCCAGGTTGTGCTGGATCAGGTCGTGGGCGGCCTTCTCGCTGGACTCGTCCAGATAGACCCTGCCCTGCTGCTGGAGGCAGGCGTCCAGGATGGTCTCCAGATGGCGGTGGATGGTCGAGACCGCCGCCTTGGCGTCGCTGGGGCGTGACATCAGAACAAGCCTCCCTGTGGCTCGTCGGTCATCTCCTCCTCGGCGACCTCCTCGGCCAGGATGCCTTCTTGCCGCTGAATGTAAGTCATCATCTCCATCAGCAGTGACCAGCGCGACGTGGCCTTGTAGGACGCCCCGGAGGCGCCATACGGCACAAGATAGCCTTCTTCCTCAAGGTGCTTGAGGATACCCTCCAGCTGACCCTTGGTGTCCTTGCGGGTCGAGATCTTGAAGCGACGCGCGATCTTCTCGACGTCTTTTTGGGAACTCACCGAATCTTCCACGCTGGCGAGCAGACCGCTCAAGCTAAGCGTGTCGCCTGCATGGATCGGGTAACGGTCATGACTGATCTTGCGCGTCAGCTTCAGCCAGTGGCACAGGGGCTCCCAGTCCCCGGCGATACGCGCGAAGCGATTCTGGATGCTGCGCCGAAGCCCTGGGTCGTTGAGATCGCGATAGACGGCATAGTAGCCAACGTCATCTTCGGTCTTGGCCAGCCGTCGCCCCATGTGCGTCAGGGTGTCGTTGATTAGCGTGAATTGGCGCGGATCATTCAGCAGATCGAAGCCTTCCCGGTAGGCGATCTCGCAGATCACCTCGCCGCTCAGCAGGCGCTCCATGGTCTTGGCAAATGCAGGGTTATAGTTCATTGGGCCACCTCCTGACTCATGTCCTTGATCGCCTGGCTGAAGCGCGGATTGATCCTGGCGGCACCGGGCTCCTCATCGGTGACAATCATCGCGCCCTTGTCTTCATCCATCAGCACCCGGTTGTCGAAGCGCTTCAGGATCTCGGGGGGTGCCTCGGGCTGGGCGCAGAAGATATGGATATTGCGCCGCTGCATCATCTTGAACAGACGGCCCACGTTGCCGGAGTCAATCTTGCCCAGCTCATCAATCGGCCAGGTGATGGCGATCTCCTCGTTGGGGCACAGGTAGCGCGTCAGGCCGCTGAAGACGATTAACAGGGCCATTAGCGACAGGCCTGCGCTGCTCGCGTCGGAGAAGTCCTTGTCGGTGCGAATCGGTACCTCTCGCCCCTTCTCCTTCAGTGTGATCTCGATATTGGTCAGATCGCTGATGTCGCTGCTGCTTCCGCGCCCATTGCGATAGGCCTCATCGAGTTGGCGCAGATCCTCCATAAGCTCGTCAGGCGGCAGACCCGACTCGTTGCGTGCCAGCCACTGACCCCAGCGCTGGGCGAGCGCCGACAGCGGCTTCCATTGCTCGTCGCTGCTGATCAGCGAGACCAGCTGGACCTTGATGTCACTGATCGCCACGAAATCGTGCTCGGTATTGAGCTTGGCCCTCAATTCACGGGAGACGCGGTTGATCTCGTTGTTGAGGTTGTTGAGCGACCCGCGATACTTGACCATCCGGTCGGCGATACCCCGGACGGTCTGCTTGAGCATGTTCTCGATCTCGGGCACGCGCTCGTGCAACAGCTCCGAGAGCGCGCTCATCGAAGCGATATCCAGCTCATCCATGCCCTCGGTGTACTGCGTGCGCTCCTTGAGACGGTTGTATAGCTGGAGCCATGCATCGTGGACCTGGGTGTTGGGATGGAGCTGGATGATGTTCTTGCACCGCTTGGCGATCTTGATCAGCGCCTGGGTCTGCCTGTTGACCTCGCTGGCCAGCTTGTCGACCTCGAAGGCGATCTGCTCGCCACTGCCAAGGGCATCGGCATCAGGCATCTCGCCATGAGGCTGCTCATGGGGCACGCCGTCCAGCTCCCGTTGGGCACGGGTACTGAGGATGCGCCACTCTTCGAGTGTTCGAGTAAGCTGACCGATCTCGCGCTTGAGGGATCGGCGAGCCTCGCTGAGCGCTTTCTGGTAGGCTTCATGATCGCTTTTCAGACGCGCGAACTCACTTTCGCTGATGCTTATCTGGCGAATCAACGCCGCCTGCCGCGTGCTCCTGTCGTCGAGCGTCGGCCAGTCGTAAGCCAGCCAGTGCTCATACGCCAGCACCTCCTCCTTGGAGTCTTCCAGCACCTGGATCTCATTGCGAAGCGCCTCTACCTTCTCGATGGCCGTCTGGCGTGCCTTGGTATCGACGCCTCGTTTGCCCAGGGCGATCTGAAGGGCATCGTCCAGTGATTTGAGGTGCGCCTTGTGTGACTCCTCGATCTCCTCGATCTGCTTGGTCTTGTGCTCGATGGCGGCGTCCTGGGAGGCCATCGCATCGGTCTGCTCGGCTCTCAGTTGAAGGAGAGCCTCCTGCCCGTCACGGCGGATGGTCTCGCGCTGAGCGGTCTTCTGGTGGCCTTCTTCAGTGATCTGGGCCTGAAGGCTGGCCGCCTGTTGCTTGAAGTCATTGGCCCGCCTAGCGGCGTCCTCATCGAGACGCGCGACCAGCCGTTGATGCTCTGCCTTGAGATCCTGGATGCGCTCCCTCAGTCCGTCCTGCTTGTTCTTCATCAGGGTCAGTCGGTCACGCGCTTCCTTGAGCGCCTTGCGGGCGCTGAGCACCTGGCCGGTGGTCTTCTCCACCTCGTCCTTAGCCCGCTTGACCTCCTGCTTGGCCTCCGTCAGCAGGCTGTCGAGCTGAGCCTCCTCCATCGCTTCATCCGGCTTGGCCAGATGCTCCAGATAGAGGGCAAGGCCATAGAGGGTTTCGTCATGGGAGGTCCGCTCGGGTTGCAGGTCCTTGCGCTGGAGTAGAGCGGGCGAGATAACCTTGCCCAGCGAGTCACCCCATCGCGGAAAGTGCTCGCGGAGGTAGGCCAGCAGGGTGCCCGGCTCCGCGAAGCGATTGCGCGTCAGCGCATCGCGCTCGGCCTCGGCGTAGCTCAGGCGGCGCTCGGCGTGCTGAAGATGACTCTCCTCGGCACCGACCGCCTTTGTCTTCTCGGTCACATCATCCTGACACAGCTGTAGCTGGCGGATGACCTCATCCCGCTGCCCTTCCGCCGTGGTGATGGCCGACTTTGAGGCATTCTTGTCGGCGATCTCCTTATCGGTCGGCTGGAGAGCCTGCTGCTGCGCCTCCAGCAGTTCGCCATAGCGCTGCTGGAGCATCCCGATGCGCTCATCGATCTCGCCGATGACTCGGGCTTCCTCTTCTTCCCACTTCCCCTTCAGCGTGTTGCGCCCGGCCTCCTGGTCATCCGCCAGACGGCGGCGCTTCTCGCTGAGCGCATCCTTGTCCTTACGCAGGCGCTGGGTCCGCCGCTCTTTTTCTGTAATGGCCTCGGCGCGGTCGCTGTCATAGCTTTTCTGAAGGTCCTCACCTTCTTTCTTCAGCACACTGAGGGTCTGGCGAGCACTGTTCAGCGCCTGGCGACGGTTCGGCAGATCATGGTAGCGCATGGCGATATCATCCATGCCCTTCTCTTCCCATTCATCTCGCTGCTCATAGAGCGCGTCGATCTCTCTATCCAACTGGTCGCGCTGCGCGTGGAGGCCTGCCAGGGAGCGACTGTGTTCGCGGTATGCCTCCTGATAGCCCGCCTCGGCCTCGTCGAATTCACGCCCCTTGACCTTTTCCTGAGCATCACACAGATCGATCCTATCGCTGATGCGACCCACATGTTCGTCCAACGCGGTGGTGTACTGATGCAAGGATGTGTGCGAAGCCATCAGGTTCTGATAGGTCTCGACCCCGCTCGCCAGATCACCGGAGGCGCGCTCGAAGGCCTGAAGGCTTTCGATGTCGCGCCAGAACGCCGGGTTGTTGGAGTTGGGTCGGGAGTCCTGGATATGGACGTGAATCTGCGTATCGATGATCATCCTCTTGAGACGCGAGATCAGCCGCTTGGAGTCCAGTGTGATCGAGGTCAACTCGTGCATGTGCTGGATCCGGTCTTCGAACCCGCCCAGGCTGAAGGCTCGCGCCTCCTCGCGTAGCGACTTGTGGCGGGAGGCCGTACCGCTGCGACGATTGATATGAGCCGTGTTGAAGATGATGTCGCGGTATTCCGAGGTATAGTTCAGCTGCTGACTGATGGTGACCCCGAACTCCTTGAGACGGTGGCGCAGCAGCATCCAGGCGGGCTCCTGCTCCTCGTAGTAAGGGTCCATGTCCGGATGGAAGATCGTCTCGTCGGCGCTGCCCATGACAAAACGGTGGGCGTGCTGGGAACCTTCACTGCTACGATAGAAGACTGCACAGCACGTCTCGCCGCTGACGCGCGCGTACTCGAAGATCACCATGCTCTGGTCATTGGTGAGGTAGTAGTCGACAAAATTCTTCTTGTTGCCGCTACGGTCCATGACCTTGCCGGGCTCCTGGCCGAAGAAGATCGGCAACAGGCGAAGCGCGGAGGTCTTGCCAGCACCGTTGTCTCCGCCGAGGTTGGTGTGGCCATCGCAGGGGATCCTTGTCTTGAGCCCCTTATAGTATGAGTTATAGAGGATGATCGCCTTGAGTCCACTCATCAGCCACTTGCTCCCTACTGAATTGATGAAGCTACTTGTAGGGTCCCGGGTGATTGATTAGGTGGGATCCTACACTTACTGCTAAAAGGAAATAGGGGGACAGGAAAATAGGGGGGTAGACTACAAATTTCATTCTCATCCTGACACGGGGGAGCAGTAGCCACTCAATCAGCTTAGTCTGAAGCTCCCATTGTGGCCAAAAGCGGACTTTCAAAAAATGCTGATATGACGCCCACATTAACGGCGCGAGGAACGAGCGCATATCGACCAGTAGGGGGAAAATATAATGTACTTGTTAGGCAAACCCTACCGCCCCAAATCATGTAACCCTCCAGCTGACGAAATCCACATTCCGTCGCCTAGATATGCGGGACCCCCATCACCATCTGAGCACGCATCATAGATGTCTAACATTTCACTTCTAGACGACTTTCTTTCTCGAGCTTTCTTCTTCAGCTCTTCTGTTCTTTTATCGCTTCTTCCTTGAGGAATGAAATAGCGATCTAAATTGACCTCATTCTCAATAAAACTTTTTGAAAATCGGAGCATTCCCTCAAATAGATTGAAAGTAGTGTGAGCTAAAAAATGATGAACCATTTCTCCCTCACTGAAGGATAATGCATGCAGGCTATAAGGTTTAATAACTTCATGATCGATGCGAGCAAGAATCTGTATATCTACTCCGTTTTTCCTTACAAATATGTATGCAACCTTGGTCGCATTAGTACAGCCCAACACAGCCCGATACTGCCGTCGCCTTGATTTTACCGGGACCCACCCGTGTAATTTAAGCTCTTTAATAAAGATATCATGTGTTGCCAACCCAAAAACAAGAGGAGAGCCTTTTGGCAAAACAATCTCACCGTCCGCCTTATATATTACCTCATCTTCTTTGCACTCAATTCTGCCATTGCAGTCCCAGTTAAAATATTTTAGATTCTGAATTATTGCAGATCTCAATTTCCCGTCTGTTCTACGAACTATCACCTTATCTCTTCGCTTAACATCAGTGCGAAAGCACTGCACAGGAAACTCCTTGGTTGATTCTTCAAAGGAAACAAAAGCAACGATGTAACTCATAAACAATCCTTTGCGTTATCCCCGTAGATCACTATCTGCCTAACGCCGCCAGCACGCGCGGCCTGGTACTGTAGGCGAAGCCGCAACGAAATAGCCGTCGCTGTGCCTAGCATTGTTATGTATTACACACCCTTGATCCAATCAAAGCACGCCTTAAAGGCGGGCATTTGCTGTTCAATCTCGGCCGCGCTCATTTCAAGCAACCGGTATTCCTGTTCGATAATGGCGTCTTCGCCCTTGTCGTCAACGCCAGTCACTTGCTCGATACAACCTTGCGGCCATGCCCAGACGCTGGTCTGTTTCAGAGCACTATGGCTGCCTTCGGCAATTGCCTTGCCTTCTTTGTCCGCCGCGAAACAGGCCCAAACATCGGCAGCCAGCCAACCGGCTTGTTTGTTGGTCTGAGGCAAGCCGTTGCCGTTAAGTGTAAAGCCTTGGTCGGGCTGCAAGCGGGCCAGTATACGCCTAACATCGGCCATATCTTCCGAATCTCGGTCCAATAGGCCACCCTTACGGGCGTGGGTGTAGGCGAAGTCCAAATCAGCCACAGCGCAGGCGCGAATGCCCATGGCCGCCAGCACTTGCAGTGCCTTGGGTATGTCCGCGCAGGAACCCAGCGACACAAAGGCTATATGATCAAGTTCCGGCGCTTGTCCATAAAGGCGCTCGTAGGCCAGCGGCAGCAGGCGGCGATCCGTTTTGCCCTCGCAGAGCACCACTCGCTCGGCGAAATAGATTTCCGCCAGGCTGCTCAGCTCGAACAAAGCGCGGGACTGGCTTTCCGCTCCTTGGATGGCTTCGTTGACAGCTCGTCGCAGGGGCTTACGGGCGGTGACGCCTTTGTCCGTACTCTTGCTCACAATCACCGTATCGGTAGCATTGTCCCGGCTGAGCATCAGCGGAGAATGAGTAGAAAAGACCACTTGAAACCCTGCTTGAGCCAGGCTGGCCAGCGCCTGCCGCAACCGTCGCACGCCTTGTGGGTGGAGATACAACTCAGGTTCGTCAACCAGTAACAAGCGACGCGAGGGGCTACCGCCTTCGCCTCGCCGCATTTCCGCCAGATAGCGAATCAAGGCCATCTGGATGGCCCGCTGGGCGCCAGTGCCCATCTGATCAAATCGCCGCCGGTCGCCCGTCGTTTTGTCCGTGACATGTAGGTCACCGGCCTTGAAGAACTCTTTTACATCAACGGCCTGCAAATCAAGGTCCAGCGCGAGGCCGGGAAAAAAGTGCTCTAGCGCACCGCTGGCATCGGTATCAAACTGCTGCAAGTGGTCTGAACGATGATCGCCATCGGCAGTCAGGAGGTGACGGATGGTATCAAGAGCGGTACTCAATTCCGCATGAGCCTCAAGCAACGGCCCCATGATCTCATCAAGAAGGCTCTTGATCGTCGTGCCGGCTTTGGCCTTGCCCAAATCCTCGCCGATATCGTGCATAGCCTGCACAAGCAAAGGCTCCGGAAGCAAGGCTGAGACGGCTTGCGGGAGACCGGTGGGGTAATCACGCCAGTGTTCCGGCTCACCATTCTCTGGGTATTGCTCGATATCCCACACTTCCTTGCTCAGTGTTTTGGCAGTGGTTCCTGTTGCCGAGGCTCGAATCCACAAGCGGCCATCACGGCAATAAGGTTTTATAGACTTGCGATGTTTCTCTTCGGGAATTCGGCCCAGAACTTCATCAGTAATGCCATCAATGCACGCAACCACTTCCACCGGCTGGCCCAGATCATGGAAATCCTTGATCGAAAGCGCAGCCGGCTTCAACACCCAACTGAGGGCCTGAAGAATGGAAGACTTACCGGTGTTGTTCTGACCGACCAAAGGGGTGTACCCTTCCAGCGGCAACGAGACATCTTTGCAGGCGCGAAAGTTCTTGATCCGCAGGTGGCTGAGGCGATGCATTTAGAGTCCTTAATTTATTCTTGGATATCAGCAAGGCTGTGTGATACGTCATTACACATAATGCCGATGTTCAACGGCCGGGTTGCGTAGCTCCGCGTAACAAGCCGGTCCGGTGGAGGCCCAAAAGGCCGGAACGAACTGCAACAACTGGTTAGTCCTGCGGAGGGGCCCCGAGAAAGCCTCCTTTGATCTGGTACTTCCCTCCAAATCCGTGAGGGCCTTTCCAATAAACAGATAAAAGCTTGATTAAGCGGCGACCATAGGCAGCCATCAGCCATTCATATTTATCCCAAAGCCCCTCATCAAGGGTGGATGGCTGAGCACTATTCTCTTTGCTCAGCGCACAGGGATACCTAGCCCATGATTCGTTGCCTTCTTCAAATGCTTTCAGAGTGCTGCTCCCTTTGGTTTTGTATGGAATGTTAGTAGAATTTTCTGCTAGGTCTGTGAGCTTGTGGGACTTCAATAACTTTGAAAGCTTACCGTTAGAAATCCAACCCGGGTTTTCGTAAACGAGGAAGGCCTTAATCGCGTTTTCCAAGGCAAAGGACGCCAAAAGGAAAGTCGACCTGTTCGTATTGTCCCAGCTCGACTTCGTCCCAGACCGCCAATCATGATGTGTGAGATGGCCTTGACCAAAGCTTCGCCTCAACTCCACAGCTTGCGCGTGTAGATCGTCAGCAACCAAGAACCAGCTATGGGGGCATGCTAGCTCTACGAATTCCTCATTAGTCATCATATCCCCGGTTGTTTAATTGAATACCTAACGCCCGGCCCACGCGCGGGTTTGGAGCCGCAAAGCGGCGGAAAATCGGTCGCCGTGCAGCCGATTGTTATACTATTTGAACTTTCTTTTGGCGTGGTACGGAAGGATGTATACTCCTTGAAGAAGATGCTCAACCACGTCAAAGGCCAGCCCCAATTGAACGTTAGAATGAGGATTCACTTCATGCGCTGCGTCATTTCCGAGCACCCTGAGCTTGTGAAGTATTTCTGCCCCCTCCTTAGTTAGGACACTTTGTTCGACCAAGCTATTTATCTGAGCATATAGGTTTTTTCCAGACGCAGCCTGGTCTTTGCACACAGTTTCTATTATTGCTCGAAGACCAATACCTGTAAGGACAGGGTTGCTTCCATTCAAGGCGTTTAAAGTTTCGGTGTAGATTCTCTGAAGTTTCTCAGGAAGAAGATGGTCGTCAGACAACCCAGTTCGACTCTTTTCCGGGTTTGGGTAGTAATCTTCGAATTTCACATACCCAGCTTCCCAGCCATCTGGCCCCGCATAATGCTCCATATCTTCCGAGTTCGTATGTGTCTGCCGAAACATAACTGTCTCACACCCCTGACACTGAATTATCTGGTACTCGTTATCCCAGCCGTAAAGCAGCGCGTCATCAGTTTCTTCTCTTCCAGCAAGTTCAATATCCGCCAAGATCTTATGCTTGGTGCTTCTCTTACAAACACCGCAAGGAGCGTCAATGATCTCATTTATTTGCTTGTCTTTTTCGGTAGTAATTTTCGGCATCAGACGACCCTATTTTGTATAACTGTTAGACAGCACGCTCTGATATTGGATGAACGCGCATGCACGTTCAACAATGTTATACTGCACGCCATTTTCTTCCTAACCTACTGAAAAATTATGCATTAAGTATAGCTCGGCTGTATAACACCAATCATCACACATTCTGCATAACACCGATGAACGTGTGGGCCGCCTTTGCCGAAACAGCCGCAATGTGCCGATAGCCAACATCCCGCCAGTGAAACCAGTGAGAAGTCGATACACATGTCTTATACCAGCACCAACATGCAAGTGCGTGCTTTCGCAGAAAAGCTAATCACGTCTCACTCACACAGCCATCCGCTAGCTTGTATCGCCTGCACCCTAGCCTCGCTAAGGCCATTGATACGTGTGAGATTGCCAGGAGATTGCCAAGGGCGCCCTTCCACGATGTCCTTGACCCGGGCAGGACCAATGTGCGGCAGCTCATCAAGGTTTGAAACATCGCTTGCATTGAGATCTATGCAATCATGTACGAAATAACCTTGAATCGGTCGCTCTCCCCTAGCGTGCTGAGGCACAAGATCTGTGCCATTGAGACCAATGTAGACCGGTGCGTGGTCTGAGACTCTGTCACGAGCCTCGTTGTGCTCAAGTGAAAGTAGCTCGGGGAACAGGAGGATTCCACGGTCGGAAGGGTTCAGGATGGCAGCGTCGTACCAGATGTTGTCGTAGAGATTGGCGTACTCACCGGCCGTAGTAGCCAGAGTGGACTGGCCGACGGTGATGGCAGGCCGAGCGCCGAGTGCCCTCAGCAGTGCCCAACTATCATGGTCAGGCGCAAGGTTGAAGTCACCCATCAGCAGGCGTGGTGTGCCTGCGGCGACCTCAGCCAACCACTGCCAGTAATCTGCCAGTGCCTCAATCTCCGGCAATCGGTCGCTGACGCTGTCACCGTAGACGACATGCACCGTGGCAACAGTAAACAGATCACCATTCTCCACATCCTGAAAACGGGCAGCATAGGGCTCACGGCTAAAGATGTCACCGTGATCTAGAAACACCACAGCACCATCATGGTAGGCGACCTCACTCTCCCGCCACAAAAACGCATAGTGCTCGGTATATGACGAGCGGCCCAGATCGCGACTGGCCATAGACGACCAAGCTTCACCGGAGAGGGCCTCCACCTCGCGCTCCAGACGTGCCAATGCCGATGTCTCCATCAATTCCTGGATCGCCAACAGATCGAAGTGGTTGGCAACGTGGGCTACCTGTCCGAAGGCCTTGTCGTTTTTCCAGCCCAGGTGCTTGATGTTCCAGCTGCCAAGGACGATATCGCCCCAGGCCATTAATGGCGTCATAGCCAGGAACGCCACTAACAGTCGAATAACCATGCTAAGTACGCTCCCTGCGTGTGAGTGCCTCCATCTTCGTGGGCGTGTGAGCAAAGATCAACTTCAGTCAGGAATTTCGGCCTCAATCTGGTGGCGATCTTTCTCGGTGGGCCTGCTGGCACCAATACGCGGACAGTGAGGCCAAGCCTGTAGCACCGCCAGAGATCAGTCAGCTGCGGGATCGTCATCGGATCTGGATGCAGAACGCAGGGGCGCTTTGGTAAGGGCCTTGTTGAGGCAATATTCATGGAGAAGCCGGGATCGAGACGACTTTGGCGATGGACACACGGAGTTGGATCGGAGCAGGAGCCCGGACGGCCGCACATGGGTCAGCGTTTCCTGTGCTCATCCGCCTCCAGGATCAATCGCTTGATGATCTCGCTGCGGTCTTCATGCTCAGTGATGGCCAAGGCATCTAGAGCTTCAATCATTGCCGGAGATAGGTGGACGACAACCGGCTTGTCTGCCTCACTGCACTCTTTTTTGAGATTACGTGACTCCAGCCAAGTGCGAATCTGTTCGATGGAAGCAGCTCCGATTCCCGGAACCATCCCCTTCTGTAAACGGCCCTCAGCCAACACCGACTGAAGACTCTCTAGCGAATCGATGTTGTTTTCTTTCAGGTGGTTAACAATTCTTACTGGCAAGCCATGGTGCCATACTGCTTGTATAGAGAGACGTGCCTCCCAACGGGACACTAGCTTCTGAGCCGTGGTGGCACGAACTCCCATTGCCACACTAATTTCATCAAAGTCGTAGCCCTCTTCCTTGAGCTGCCATGCCTGTTGGGCTTGAGCGTAGCTCCAGCCTGCCATGCTTCATTCCCCTAGTCCGTGTGATCCTGGTGTCTTAGTAGTGAGTCAACGTCCCCTATCAGCCCGGCTGGTACACCGCCATGACGGCTGATGAAAACCGCTTTAATGGGTAGAGCAACCCGAGTCAATGACTGCTGAGCACCAGCCGGTTAGGTCGTTGACGAAGTTGCAGTTCTCCCTTCGCGGAAGATTGGATATTACATTGATCAGAGTTGAAATGAACTATGAATCCGCCAAATTCGACAAATATAAACTTGACTACCCAGATGCAACTTGCAACATATTTCTGCACAACATACCCCTATGCAAATGTAAATATCATGAATTTTTCCTCGAGTCTTGAATATACATAGCCGTTCCGCCATTCCTCATATCAACCTCGAACAACTCTGTAGATCGAATCAAATCGCCTAGCTTTTTGTAGCCATAATTTATCACTGAAAAGGAGCTGTTATTTGATATATAATGACCAACTTTGCTCAAAAGAGACCAACCATCATCTTCGGCTGTTTTCTCGGCCGCCGTTCTCAATAACCTAACAAGGGATGTGTCACCTCTCAGTTCATTTCTGCTTTTAGGCTTGACTCCGATTACTGATTCGGAGCTTACACACTCAGCCAGAAGATTTTCTGTATAAATGAAAATCGAGCAAGCGTCTACAAATGGCTGAGGAGTCTTTCTTTCACCAAAACCATATACAGGAAAACCACTTTCAAGAATTCTGAGTACCAATGGAGTGAAGTCGCTATCGCTGGTCATTAATGCAAAAGCTTCCACACCCTTGCTATAAAGTAGGTCCATTGCATCAATAATCATGGCAGAATCAGTCGCATTTTTTCCTTTAGTATATGCAAACTGCTGCATTGGTCTTATCGCGTTTGGGTGTAGCTTTTCTGCCCAACCCGCTAATGCAGGATTCTTCCAATCACCATGCGCGTGACGAACATTTACTAGTCCGTAGTTTGCCAATTCCTCTAGGACTCCTTCTATAGAGTTATGGCTGACGTTATCACAATCAATAAGTAAAGCAATTCTTTTTTGATCCGGCACATTCGCCTCCATCTAGATAAAAAAGAGCATTATTACGTTTCCGCCCCTTATCACTTGTCACACCCTTCACTTCTAAGAACCTGCCGAATATCGAATATCTCATATGAAGCACTTTCTCGACGAATAACATCGAACGTCTCTTCTAAGGAACCACTGATCAATCCGCCTCTGAGCGGATGAAGCGCTCTACGTGGCCTTCCCATCGTTTCAGCGGTCACTTTCTGACCACCTAAGGTGTTTCTGTTTTCTCTGGAAGCCGGATAACCCGGCTGTCAGGACAAGTTCGAGACGCACTGGCCCCATCGACGTGCCCTTGGCACCGTATAGCCAGCATCAGATTACTGAGAGCGAACAGGGTGAATAGTTGAACCGAGTTCTTTGCCACCCCCTTGTAGCGAACCTTTCGGTAGCCAAAGAGGTTCTTGATGACATGAAACGGGTGCTCAATCTTGGCGCGGATGCAGGCCTTGGTCTTCGAATGCCAGCAATAGGGTCTTCATGGGCTCTCTTCCATTTTCTTGAGGGCGCCACTCTTGGCTGCGACACAGCACCAGGAGTCCGGTCCACTCTCCAAGGAACATGGGAATGCCGAGGTAACCCGCGTCGCCGTATACCAATTCGTCATCAGTCCGGACCAGATGGCCTGCCATGGTGACATCGGCCACGTTGGCCGAGGTGGCGATGACACGGTGGGTCAGCCCCGTGATCTCTTCGACGCCGATATGGGCCTTCAGGCCGAAGTGCCATTGCTTTCCTTAGCTGGCCTGGATCATCTCCGGGTCACCCTGCCTGGCTTTGTTCTTGGTGGATGGAGCCGCTGCCACGATGGTGGCATCGACGATGGTGTCAGACGAAGCTGCCGCCACGATGGTGGCGTCGACGATGGTACCCTCGCGCATGAACAGGCCCTGCTCGGCCATGCTGGCGTTGATCTCCTCGAGGATCCGATAAGGTCAGAACCATGCTTCTCCATCAGGATGCGGAGACGCAGCAGTGTAGTGGTATCCGGCACGCTCTCGCTGATCATGTCGAGTCGATGAAGTCATGCAGGGCTTACTGTCGTAGATGACGCCCTCCAGTGCCTCGTCGGCCTGGGCCGTACCACTGCTGGAGGGCGCAGACGCGCAGGATGCGCTCCAGGCCGAGGGATGCCAGCCCCGCTGGCCGGTGGCGGTCAAGATGTACGACGGCTACGGTACCTCGATGAGCTGTTGTCAGGGGGCCAAGCCCTCCAACTGGACCAGAAACCTTCCAGCACGACCGTTTGTTTCGTATAGCGCCATCCTCTTGAATAGTCGGACGTGGAAGCATCTCTGTCTGGGGAGCAGGCACGCTACCGCCGAGGGGATCCTGGCGCAGGCTGACGCCATCCCTTCCGAGGAAGCCTGACGCGTCTCCTTTTAGAGACATGACGGCATCAGAAAGATACATACTTTCACACTACAGCCTAATCATACATTCTTCGAGGCGCGACTGGTGGTCATGAGGTGCGTCAACGAAAGCTTCGTTGGTCAAGCCAGGGGGAAGGGGCGGCATGGACGGGGGACCTGGCCAACACGACCATGGGCCGAGCTGTACAGGCTTTGGTGAAGGCAACCACGCCGGTAGGGATGGCACCTTGGCTCAGGCTCGTGGCGTCTGAGTTTGCACCGGAACAGCGGTGGTCGGTGGTCGGCGGCCTGCGGCCTCACATCACGACAGTCAGTGGTGAGCGATCATGCCAAGTTCGCCCACCAAGCTTGCCACGGTGACTCACCGCTTCGCCGTCATCGATGACGTTCCGAGCCAGTTGCAGCACCCTGGGCCCGCCAAGGTGAGCGATCATGCCCAGTTCGCCCACGAAGCTCGCCACGGTGACTCACCGCTTCGCGGTCATCGATGACGTTCCGAGCCAGTTGCAGCACCCTGGGCCCGCCAAGGTGAGCGATCATGCCCAGTTCCTTCACCAAGCTCGGCACGGTGGCTTACCGGTTCGCGGACATCGATGGTATTCCAGGTCAGCCGCAGCACCCAGAATCCGACAACGGTAAGCAATTATGACCAGTGCGCCCACCAAGCTCGGCACATTGACTGACCATTTCGTGATAGCCAATGGCGTTCCAGACCAGCAGTCGCTCCTCATGCCCGCAGATGGCCATCGATGGTGACTGGCTCGCCTCGCACAGCACACTCGAAGGAATGACAAAGGCTAGCAGCACAGATGCTGCCCTCCTCCTTTGGGAGGATGGTTCATCGCCCCTTGGATGGTTTCATGATCGCACAACAGGAAAATCGCTCCACCTAGTCGTATATTCCGGTGATTTGAAATTCTGGCGCATATACCAAGGTTTGGATATGCCTTGTGCCGCAAGGAATATAGTACCCTTACCCTGTTTTTTGTTTATTTCGTCTACCATCACCATTAGTTTGTCAGCCTTCTCTGACTGGCCCGGCTGAAGGAGGTCGTATTGATGGTATTTTTTATCGAATAACTCAATGAGCCCTACGCCTGCCTTGATGTACGCATGCCCGGTCCTATAGAGATTTGTTGCCGCTGCTCGCGCAAGACAGACGATCTCTCGAGTATCGTCGGTTGGATATGGCAGCTGAGCCATAGTGCTAGAGGAGTGGAAATTTGGTTCGAAGGGGGATGTATGCATGAAAACATGCATCGTGAGTGCTAGGTGGTGCTGTTTCCTCAGCTTCTCGGCAGCGCGAGTGGCGTAGAGGGAGACGGCCTCTAGGACGGGCTGAGCCGTGGTAGCTTTGTTCCCGAAGGACCTGGTGCAGTAGATCTGCTGTTTAGCAGGCGGCACCTCATCAAGAGCCAGGCAGGGGCGTCCGTTCAGCTCTTCAATGGTACGTTCAAGGTTTACGCTACTCGCCCGCCTGACCACCTTAGGGTTGGCCGTGGCCAGATCCCAGGCAGAGCGGATACGCAGGTCATCAAGGCGTCGAGCAATCCGATTGGCAACGCCCCACACACCGGTCACTGGTGTGCGCTTCAGGAGCCACTCCCACTTGTGCTGCTCGTCGAGAACACAGACGCCTTCACATTTGGTGATCTTTTTAGCTGCATGGTTGGCCAGCTTCGCTAATGTCTTTGAAGGCGCTATGCCTACACCCACTGGAATTTTGACGTGTTCCCACAAACGGCTTTTGATCTCCTCGCCTAAAATCTTCAGATCATCCTGCATACCGGCGAGATCAAGAAACATTTCATCGATGCTGTAAACCTCAATCTGAGGGCTGAAGTTCTGCAACGTTTCCATGACACGATCAGAGATGTCCCCATAAAGCGGGTAGTTAGACGAGAAGATAGCGACATTGTTTCTACGCAACATATGCTCAATCTTGAAGAAAGGCTCAAGGTCCGGGATTCCGAGTTCCTTGGCCTCCTTTGATCTTGCTACGATAAAGCCATCATTATTTGACAGTACCACGACGGGCTTTCTCCGCAGGTCGGGGCGGAATATCTGATGGCACGATGCATAGAAGCTGTTGCAATCAACGAGGGCGATCACGGAAGAATCTCACCGAGCTGATGATAGTCCCTTCGATCTCGAAGCTGGCCCCCTCGGGTATAGGGATCGGCGGGAAGTCATCGTGAGCAGAAAGCAAGCGCTGATAGTGTATATCGAGTATTTTGCAAGTCATCTCACCATCAAGGCTCGCGAGCACTACGTCCCCATGCCGGGCCCTCTCAGCACGGTCTACAATCAAAAGGTCGCCGTCAAAAATGCCTACGCCTTCCATCGACTCACCTTCAGTCCAGCAATAGAAGGTTGCCGCAGGATGCTTGATAAGATATTCATTTAGATCGATTTTTCGATCCATGTAGTCTTCTGCCGGACTTGGAAAGCCAGCTCTGATACGGGTCAACAAGCAAGGTGCAGCAAAGGCTGTTTCGGTCTTGCGGCACGAAACCAACGTGACGGACATCCTGACAACCTGGATAGATATACAGGTATTGAGTATGTGCACGAACTACGCGCTCGTCAAGACGTCGGGGGTGGTCCAGCTGGCAGACCGCCTGGGCGTTGACCCTAACGCCTTCATCTACGGGGAGAACTTCCGGCCAGGTAGCTTGATCAGCATTGTCACAGGGTCTGAGGGGCACCACACCGTGCGCCATGCCACGTGGTGGCTGTACCTGCAACAGACCGAGGAAGGTCTGAGGCCTCACCGGGACTATTTTTCCGTCAACACCCGGTACGACAAACTCGCCAAGAAGCCGGAGTACCGGCATCGGCGCTGCATCGTACCGGCCACCGCGTTCGTGGAGAGCCAGGATGGCAAGCATCCTCACCTGCTGGTGACTGCTGACGGCAGCGCCATTGCCTTCGGCGGGCTGTACAAGGAGTGGACGGATAAGACTACGAGTGAGATCGTCTTCTCAGCGTCGATCATCACCCTACCTGGCATCAAAGCCCTGGAGGGAATCCATCGGAAGTCGGTACCGATGTGGCTACCAGAAGATGCATTTGAAGAATGGCTGTCGCCGGACGTGACAGAGACGTCGGAACTCGACTACCTAATGAATCCCGTTCTTCAAACGGACCTGAAGGCAATACCAATTGATCGTGCCGGGAAGAAGAACCCTATTGGAGATGCCTTCTTCATAAACCCATAATATGGCATTATAATTCTAAATCGTTCATTTGGCAGCTCTTCAACGAGGGAACTGGACGAAGGCTGAAGTGGACCCCATCCATTAGACCACCTGACAGGCGAGCTAAGCTCTGACCGGGTTGTCATCAGGCGTCAGACCGCCTAGATCAGTGGTTGATCGAAGTACACCTCATCGGGCGTTGCATCGTCCAGGCCCTGATGGGGCCGCTCCTTGTTAAACCAAGTGAAGTAACGCTTCAGCTCCCCACGCAGGTGAACGCCATCTTCAAAGGCCTTCAGGTAGACGCACTTGTACTTCACGCTGCGCCAGAGCCGCTCCACGAAGATGTTGTCCTGGTAACAGCCCTTGCCGTCCATGCTGATCCGGACATCATGGGCCTCCAGCACCTCGGTGAAGGCCTGGCTGGTGAACTGGCAGCCTTGATCCGAGTTGAAGATCTCGGGCGGCCCATGGCGCGACAGGGCATCCTCCAGGGCGTCGATGCAGAAGTCCGCATCCAGGGTGTTCGATACTCGTCAGGCCAGCACACGGCGGCTGTACCAGTCCATGATGGCCACCAGATACATGAACCCACGTGCCATGGGGATGTAGGTCACGTCGGTCGCCCACCCCTGATTGGGGCGGTCGATGACACGTCCCCGCAGCAGGTAGGGGTAGATTCGATGCCCCTCACCTGGGCGACTGGTGCACGGCTAATCAGCGCACCAACGCGACGGGCCGCCGATCATAGATCGGCGGCCCGTCGGCGAGAGCGATGGCTTTCGCAAGACCGGCCAGAAACCTTACTTTCCGGTCTTTCTGGTAGTTGGCTTTGCAGGCTTAGCGTTGCCCACGGCAGTCTCGGTAGCCGGCTTAGCGTTGCCCTCGGCCTTCTCGGTAGCCAGCTTGGCGTTGCTCTCGGCAGTCTCGGTATCCTGGTTGGCGTTGCTCCCGGCAGTCTCGGCAGCCGGCTTGGCGTTGCTCCCGGCAGTCTCGGCAGCCGGCTTGGCGTTGCTCCCGGCAGTCTCGGTAGCCGGCTTAGCTTTGCCCTCGCCAGCCTCGGCAGCCGGCTTGATGTTGCCCTTGGCAGTCTCGGTATCCTGCTTGGCGTTGCTCCCGGCAGTCTCGGTATCCTGCTTGGCGTTGCTCCCGGCAGTCTCGGCAGCCGGCTTGGCGTTGCTCCCGGCAGTCTCGGCAGCCGGCTTGGCGTTGTCCTCGGCAGCCTCGGCAGCCGGCTTGATGTTGCCCTTGGCAGTCTCGGTAGCCTGCTTGGCGTTGCTCTCGGCAGTCTCGGTATCCTGCTTGGCGTTGCTTCCGGCAGTCTCGGCAGCCGGCTTGGCGTTGCCCTCGGCAGCCTCGGCAGCCGGCTTGATGTTGCCCTTGGCAGTCTCGGTAGCCGGCTTGGCGTTGCTTTCGGTCAGACACTGGATCTGCTGGACGAAGTCCTGTTGCAGTGCCACGACCTTCTCGGCATCGCCCTTCAGGTGCTCTGACAGGTACTTGGCGACTTGCTGCTGGCCTATGGTGTAGGCGCGCAGGCCTTCCGCGTCCTTGACGTTCACCAGGCTTCGCAGTTGCGCCAGGCTGGCGTCGGTGTAGGCCTTGCCGGCCTCGAGCTGGGTATTGAACAGCTCCTCGGTATAGTCGACGGAGAGGGCTGCATAGGCACGGGCTGGGCTGAAGAACATGGATTCGAGCCAATCAGTGAACTGCTTGGTGTCGACGTTTTCCATGGTTGACCTCCTGGGGTGCTAAGGATGAGGAAGGCCCTGGCGGTCTGCCGCTGCCTTCTGTGTATCTGATGCAGTGCATCAATAGCAAAGATATTTGTGCAGTGCAACATAAGCTGGCGTAGAGAAGGGGTGGTGAGCACCACCCGCGTTTAATGGCTGAGTCAATCGTCTCCGTAAGCACTGGCGCTAGGGCTGAGCAATACGCTTAATTCCTTGATGTACAACGTTTATTGATATTCGCATGAGGGCGGGACTCACTTGGCCGGGACCTGATGAGCTACTTCAACTAATACAACATCAGCAGACTACCTCAGGGCCTACAGGACAGGCGGCATAGGAGATGTACTTTGTTTCACCACCGCTCCGGACGGCTTGACGCCTGATGACAACCCGGTCAGAGCTTAGCTCGCCTGTCAGGTGGTCCAATGGATGGAGTCCACTTCAGATGGGACCAGGGGCGATGTGGTGTACGCAACGCACCCCGGTTGATAAGGCGAGAGGCGGGCCATCGTGCCCAGCTGAGTGGGATCAACCAGAATAGAGCCGTGGATCCTCCCTACCCTACGGCCATATTTCCGGCTTCCAGTGAGCAATCGTGCCGAGTTGACCTCCCACCAGCCCCCTTTCCAACGTGCCACCGTGGCTGGGATGGTGACCAGCACCCGGATGTGGTGTAAGTACGGCATCATTGTCCATGGATGACGCATGATCCATCGTTTCTAGATATGTCGCTCGACAAGAAATCTTGTTGAGAGCGCCCAAGGAAAACTTGTTCTCCATCATCGATGGTCAATCGGCCATAATATCAGTTATTACAGTCAGCACTGTACGACGCCTTCCGTCACCCTGCGGGGGAGTGGTTGCCTTACCGCTATAATCAAAAAACCTTAAAGATCAATCGCGTTGGCAACCACAGCCCCTAGGATCAGCAGGTAAATCAGGAGCAGCTCCTTTGCCGCATTGTTCGAGGGCTGGGCGAGGTGTTTTGTGATGCATTGCGAAGGCAGACTATTGAAGGAGGTTGAATATGCCGGTCAAAAAGGTCGAGCGTGAGAGGCTTTATGAGCAGGTGTGGTCGCGCCCGATGAGTCACTTGGCGCAACAGTATGGCGTATCAAGCCAAAAGCTGAAGGAGCTGTGCGAAAAGGCGAATATTCCTACCCCTACCGCAGGTCACTGGTCGCGAGTCGCAGCTGGTAAGACCGTGCATCAACCGAAACTGCCTGATGCATCTCCGGCGTCAATATGGGTTACTATTCCTCCTACTTCCCACCACAAAAAAAATCCAGCGTCTTCCTCCCATGAAGAGGGCCCGGGAACAATAGACCCTCCAGCAGCCGATCTGAATGCGAAGATATTGAAAAGAACTCCCAAGACTAGGCGAGACGATGAGTTGGTGGTACCAGCTAAGCTGGGGCGTGCACACCGGATCATTGCGGGCTGGCTCGCGGAACACAAGAGGCGGCAGGAGGAGGCCAAGCAGCACCACTGGATTACTTATACACCAACACCTTTCTCCTCCATGGACCGACGCCGTCATCGCATTTTGGATACATTTCTTAAAGCTATTGAGCATGTAGGAGGCAAAGCCCTGGAAGGGGATCGCAGGTCATTGGCTATCGAGCTAGAAGGGGAGAAGATCCCTTTTCAGCTTCGCGAAAAGCAAAAGCAGGTTCGCCGCCCGCTAACCGACTCCGAGAAGCGCTGGCACAGGCCCGGAGACAAGGAGTGGCGTCAGGAACTTCAGCCCACCGGAAAGCTCATCTTTGAGGTCAAGCGCTACCTGCCTACAGGCTTCAAGACACAATGGCTCGAAACTGACGCAGTTCCCATGGAAGAGCTTCTTTCTGAGATTTTCAAGACACTACGGCAAGTTACGCCGATACTAGTGCAGCAGACACGGGAAAGGCTAGAGAAAAAGCGACTTGCTGAAATCGCAGCCCATGAGCGCTATTTGGCCGAGCAAGCTCGCAAGCGTGACGACAATCAGTGGCAACGCTTTCTCGAAATTGCCGATACATGGCAGCACTACGAGCATGCACGCAACTTCCTAGAAGCCCTCAAGCAGGTAAATTTCACTCCAGATTGCAAGGTGGGTGAGACACCGCTGGCGGAGTGGATATGCTGGGTAGAAGATAGAATTGAGGCCGGGAACCCACTGAGTCAAGGCGTCGAAGCTATTTTCGCTGATATCGAAAAAATTACTAGCTACACATATACCCACAAGATGAATTATCGGGGGGACTGAGCTTTATTACACAATTTATCACTTAGGTTTTGTACGAGAAGTAGTTTCTGCTAATTTTGCCCATGCCACAGCAGCATAGGTGGGGTATGGCAGGACGCTACGAACTTTCCGAGCACAGCTGGTCGCTGATCAAGGACATCGTCTCACCACCCCAGGAGATGGGCCGGCCAAGGCGGGATGACCGCCAAGTATTGAATGGCATCTTCTGGGTCCTGTGCTCGGGGGCCAAATGGCGCGACTTGCCGGAACGTTATGGTCCCTGGACCGACCACGGTGTATGCCCGATTCCGTCAGTGGCGTGATGATGGCACCTTCGACGCTGTGCTGGCACGCCTCCAGCTCAAGCTTCGAGAGGATGGCCTGATGGACCTCGACACCTAGATGATCGATTCCACATCCGTTCGCGCCACCCGTGCCACCTCGGGAGGTACGAACGGCCGTGGAGTCGATCATCCGGGACCCTACAGCTAGGCACAATGGTGAGTGAGCGTGCCTACTAGCTGCCGCTCTGCTGTCCAGATCTCGTGCAGTTCACCCTTTACATTGGGATGCACCGACTTGGGCAGCTTGTTCAGGATGTTCGCGGTCTTGTGGGCCTAGCAACGCTGGTGCCTCGTGGTCGGATAGACCTTGCTCAGCGCTTTCCAGAAGCCCAGCGCGCCGTAGCCGATTGCCAGCCTGGGGGCCACTGTCAGGCCCCGCTCTCGCAGGCCCGTGAGCAGCTCCGTTCATCTGGCTGCCCAGCCCTCTCACAACCGCAGTGAGATCTCACGGGGCAGTATCCATCTGCTCCTCCAGCGCCTGGCGTACCAGCCCCACCACGTATGGCAGCTCGCCCGCTGAACTCAACGGAATTTCGACATCCCCGTTCCCCCAGCGCCCAATGCCGGCAACGTCACGTCCTAGCCCACGAGGATCTTCAAGGTCAGCGGCCGAAATATTTAATGACAGCAGCAGTCGCTTGGCCTGCGGTATGACATCGACGAAGTTGGTCTCAGCTTTGAAAGCAACGTAGAGCTTCTTCACGTCTTGGTAAACACACGGGTCAAGAGCCAACACCTCTGTGGCAAACATATCGTATAGCTCGCGCACCGGCCCCCCTGTTAGGTGGAGATGATCCTCCAGGGCGTATTCGGCGTCGGAGGTCTGTGCGGGAGTACGATAGGCCTCCAGAATATCATCACCAATACTGGGCGCCTGCCACACGGATAGGGCAGACTCCGACAGTCGAGTAGCTCGTTTCAGAATGGCATCCTGATCCCAGGTCTCGAGGTGACGCAGGTCACTATTGAGATGCAGTGGGCTATGGGCAAAACCGATAGGTTTATTGCTCTTGTCTTTGGCATCTCGCTTATCGCGGAACGGCCTATCTGAGTAGGCGCTATTGTAAGCGGTCAAGGTTAGGTTGCCCAAAGTATGCAGGTATGACTCCTGAACACCTTGCCACTCTGGGCCAAGTGCCTCTTGCCATTCTGGAGACAGCTCGGGATTCTGGGGCATCACATGCTCAACAGTAAATTCGTCGATAAGCACGCTTTCCTTACGACCGTGATTTTCGAGTCGGCGCAGCCAATACCGCAGGTTGCGGAAGTGGTAAAGATCCCGCTCCCGCAGGGCCACCTGAAACTCACTATCACTTGGGAAGCGCCGGTATGACGGCAAAAGCATGAAGCCTGCCTTGACGCTTTCCAAGTAACGATCCTTTCGCAAGTTGTGCGTAAAGCGTGCAAATGTCCGGTTAAGAGAGTTAGTGGGGATTCCACAGACTGCTCGACGGAAGACGTAGCTCTCTATCAACCTCACGATCTTTTCCAGCTCCACCGAGGAGAGCAGCTGGTTTTGCTTGTAGTCGTGGTAGACCTCAAGCAACAGTGGGTAGGCCACGTCGACCTTCAGCTCCCTCAAGTCCTTGAAGGCCTGCTTCAGCTTAGGATCTGACTCCTTGCCCAAGGCCATGGCGCAATAGTGCTTGGCATAGGTGTGCACCTCTTTGACCAGATCACGGATAGAGCCGTCGTAGTCTGACGCGTACTGCTTGAAAGCCGCATACACCTTGCTGATATTGGGGATATCGTTGGTGACCGCTGTCAGGTAGTGGCGCATAAAACTGTCGAAGTGACGGGCATACGCCGCTTGGCCGAAGCCATCCTCCATAGCCCGCCAGTAGTGCGTATACAGCGACTCCTGCTCATTAGGTTCCTGACCCATCAAGACAAAATTCCGGATCAGGTCGGCCTGGCTAAGGTCCAAACCGGTAGAGTTCATGCTCTCGAAAACCAGCTGGGGGTTGTCTCGTTGTCGTTCCAAGGCAACCGCCACGATCTCCAGCTTGGAGAGTCCTAGATAGACGGCATCCAGCTGCTCGGGGTGGGCTTCAAACCACTCTATGAAAAGTTCATAATTGGCCATGACGCGAGAGCTGTGCGGTTCCGGCCTTGGCAGGTCATCGATGAGAGAGATCAATGTCGGCCGGTCTATATCTGACAAGACGACCTTATAAAGCATCTCACCGGTTTCGTTGGGATTGATCAAGAAGCGTCGGCGTAGTGCCTCAGCCTGATTGGCTGCTTGGCCGTCAGCAAGGTGGTGGTAGAGCGCCAAGAGCATCAGCGTCACCGTGGTCAGGCGCTGTTGCCCGTCGATCACCATGAGGGGCTCTTGCTTAACGAGAATCGACTGAGCACGCTCAACATAGACGATAGTGCCCAGGAAGTGGGTGGAGGCCTGATCGACGGTACCAACGGCCAGCACGTCCTTGAGAAGCTGGTGGCACTGAGATTCGCCCCAAGCGTAGTTTCGCTGGTAGATGGGAATTCGGAATTGGCGCGGTTTCTCCAGCACCTCCATCAGGTTGGCTTCTGATGCCTTCATGTGCTCTCCCTTTGCGTTACTCTGAAATCCCCAGTCTTGTGACGGGAGCAGCCCTCATCTTATGCTCTTCAGCCTGATGGAGAAACCACTCGCACATGGCCAAGCCACGAGCTTTCAGGAATCCATAGATTTTTCTTTTGACAATTTCCTCGATCTCAACCACGGTTCTGTCACTTTTTCTGACAGCCATACTGCGGCTTAGTCAACCTGAGTTCAACCGAGCAGTTATCATATTATGCCACATAATTTAAGCTAGCAGAATAATGGTGAGGCCAAATGGATATGCAACGTTAAGCACAAAAGCCTCCAGCCAAACTAGGGCTTCGAATCATTTACCACCTTTACAACATGATCTTATTACTTTTAAAATTGCCAGGCAACTCCCGCACCTCATTTTGGTGGTAGAGACTTATCAAAAAAAGCAATCTTTTCTTGATTATTACGATCCGATAGCGCCTTTACTGCTTCCTGTATATCAACAGGCCTTTTCAGATTGTCAATACTAAGTTTCTCGTAATAGGCATTATAAAGCATCTGAATAATCTTCTCTTGCAGCCGCGAATTCTCTGACTTCAAAGACTGGACTTCTGCCTTTAACTTTTTAATCTGCTCCCTTGCATCTTTTAAAAGCTGATCATCTGTATCTTTTACAGCCCCATTATCTTTCTGATCCCTATAGCGTTCTCTCGCTGCCTCTACCCGTTGCTTTACTTCAGGGTAGTCTTTCATCAAATTGTAGACCGTCCCCTTGCTTAACTTATTAAGGTTAAGGACCTTTGCAACATGGGCCACAAAGGCCTCCATGCTGAACTTACCCTCCCAGTGATCAATCTCCCTCTTAAGGATTTCAATATCTTTGTTGTTGAACTTAGACATGAGAAATCCCCACCAAGCTAAGAATTGAGTCAGACGCAATTAGATCTTCATCCCGAGGCTCACTATCTACACCATGAGAATTGAGAGCCCGTTCAACTGGATCTGGATCGTGTTCAGGTGGAATCGAAACAACCGCTCCATCTGGAACACTCGGGTCCTCCATGATTCGAACTACAGTCTCTGCGGTTGTCAAGCCAACTGTCAGCTCTTGTATTTTTTTGGAGACCTCATTAAAGTCTTGCCGGTATTTCTCCCCCCATCTGTCAGCTCCATGCCACTCCTCTTCTACTGCTTGTTTAGACCGCTCTAGCTGGAGTTGCAAAAAATCTCGATGCCGCTTGAGATTTTCAAGCTTCTTCTCGTCCCCCTTTACACACTTGTGCTCTTTACATGTCAAGCACTGGTGAGCTTTTAGACACGGGCTTTGAGCCCAATCAGTGGTACAGAACCCATACAACGTTGATTGTGCAGCACCAACCATTTGCTTTCCCAAATCAATGTATGCAACAGGCTGGTTCATCCTAACTAGCTCAATAGCAGAAGGACGTTTTTTCAAATTGGCGAGTGCAACAGCAGTATCAGAGCTAAACTCTGGCACCATAATAGTCTTTGATGGCTCACGAATTTCCTCTTTTGAGCGCAAATCATAATGCTCATTTTGTTTAACATCTACGCGTGCAGCCCAATGTGCTAAGGTCCAGTCATCCATACCTGCCCGCTCAGCCATAGTGGATAACCAGACACGTATCTGGTGTGACGTTAACTTTATACTTTCACCATCAACATTAACCTTACCCATCCGATCAAAGATGGAATTAATTCTTGCAGTGTTCGTAACACGGCCATGCAACTGGTCATTGAGGAGATTGACGTTTAGGGTCACCCATGAGTAAGGAGAAACTCTCTTTTGCTTATTAAACTGCTTATCACAGTGGATAATCAAAGATTCCCACAATGGCTTATCTGAGTCACCTACTTTTGGCTGCCCCACCTCCCCATTAGTATAACGCGCATCGATGTACCTTCTCTGAACCTCCTTGGCCAAGGTTTTATAGGTGACATGCCCATTATCATCCAAACACTTATCCACCCAAGAACCAACCTTCCTCCAAGCGGTACGACTATCAACCTTGCACTTTTCAGGCATCGCAATTCCCATTGCTGCACTGACCTGATGCGACGACAATCGCTGGTTACAAGGATACCCTTTCGGAGTTAAGCATCCCTCATGATGAAAAAAGTCTGCTGGATTCTCATATGCAAATCTAGCGGCTTGTCGTGCTGGCTCACCAATATCAATTAACCGCCGAACGGCCTCCCGCACAGATGGCTCAAGCACCTTAGGCACAACTTTTGAATGGGCCCCATAACCTTTCTCACCGTACCACCTGATATATAGGTTTCCATCACGCTCAATCAAGCAATCAGTCGTGAGTGAAGCAAGCTCACCTGCTCGGCTCGGTGCAAACATCAGCATTACAATCACGGATGACCAATACAAGTCCTCTTCAGTCTCTGCCTGAGCAAAACAGTCGGCAAGCGAGGTCATCTCATGGAGAGTAGGCAAGCGTTCTTCTTGCCACTTAACCGACTCAGAATCAGTCCTAGTGGCTTTAGCCAGCGGCTTACGATGAGGGCTTTTCCAATCAGGCAAACCAGGGACAAACCCCTTGTCTCTGATAAATTGATATATCTTAACTAGCGCCGCGCCCACTTTATACCTGACATCTGGGTTTTCGTACCGAGATATCAATGTGTCGGCAGCTTTTTGTTGTAACACGCCATCAACTTTCAAAAGACTTAGTTGCTGATCGTGCTCTGAACCTACAAGAACGTCATATAATATTTTAAACGCATACATAGGGAAGTTACCTATGGACGTCGTCTCCTTTATAGTTTGCTGGTATCTAACATAAGCTTTAACCTGTGACAAAAATGGCTCTTGAAATGCATCTCCATCTTTTGGATAGTTAGCATTATCTATTCCCGAGCGTGTAAACGAGGCAACACGCTTACCTGTCCTTGTATGTTTCCAAACAAGGTCATCCCAACTATAAATTGACAAGTCATCCCGACAGTGCCGGATAAACTCTTCCATGTTTCGTTGTGCAGACAGATCTGCTTTAGGGATAAAATGCGCAACATTACTCACCGGCATTCTCCTTCCATTGCATTCCCACTAGCAAGATCGTTTTTCCGCTGCTCACAAAGCTCTATTACCTTGCGGATTGCTAAAACCAGACGGTCACTCGAGTGAATGACAAGCTCGCTGCATCCTGCTTCCACCATCTGCTTGCGACTCTGAAGCACCTCCTTTAGAGCCTCTTCATGAGGAGCATCCAACCATGGTTGAAAACGTCGGCATGTGTAACATGATCTCCACCCACTCGGGCAAAACTCATAGCTCCCACATGTACCGACATTTTCCATGCTACTCGTTTTGATACGCGCTCGCGGATCATCACCACGAACAGCATCAGTCTCGCTATCCACCAAGGTACCTGCCAAAGCTTGCGCAATGACAGTCAGAGGACCTTCCATCAACTCATTAATCCGATCTGCTATCTCCGGCGAAGTCTCTACATAATGGTTAACGTTCTGGTTGTCACGTTGTCCTAGTGCATACGCAAGGGCTCTACCCGTCAGGCCCATCTTGGCGCAATTTGTGCCATAAGTGTAACGAAAGCGACGGGAGGAGAGAGTCAGTGGTTCACCCGTCACCTCCGATATAAGTGGACATCGTCTAGTATACTCGTAACCAATCAGATCTCTAAATCCATGAGTAGTTATATGAAAAGAGTTGGGGCGAGCTTCATGCTCTCCCATAAAGACACGTTTTGATGAACCGTTGGCTTTGATAAAACGCTTAATCCTTACCCAACTCGGAAACAGTGGAATCTCCTTAATTTCATCAATAGTCATCGGCTCGTCAAGAAGGGAGTTTATCTTCTCGATGTTCCTATCTCTCAAGTTCGCAAGCACCAAATAAAGCGATCTGTTTATAGGCTTTTCCAGAAACTCAGAGCGATATTTTTTTGCTAGCCGCTCCTTTGCCATCGGTATACTTAAAACAAAATTCTCAACCGAACCGCGAGAATCTGTTTTTTTTGACGCGGCTATATCTTTAGACCTTAGCTTTCTGAGCTGTACTGCGCGCTGCCCAGTAGTCGCTAATAGATAAATAGCCGCGTGAGTATCATAGCTGATTTCTTTTTCCCGCAGTGCATCTGTAGCCCACTCCAATATCCACCCTAACTCCGTAGATGAATATGGTCCGCTAAATGGGCACCAAGTCCTAACAGCTTTACCTTTTACATTCCCACGGATCTTTTGTTCTTCCAACCAATCGACTACAGATTCATCAACTCCTTTGAAGCCCCACTGCTCCCAACTATAAAACAATCCCCTTATGGCACCTAATCTATATTCAAACTCACTTCCCAAAAACACTTTCCATTGGGCTAATGAATCAATATTTATACCGGAGACATTCTGTGTTCTCAGATAGTGAGCAAGCTGGTTCATCAAGTTAACTACATGATGAACTGAATGTGTCTCAAGATACCTAGCCAGGCATCTCTTCAATTCCATCTTATAGCGAAAGTCATTAAACGGGCTCCTATTAAATGTTAAAGTTACGCTAGCATCAACCTCCCAATAATCAGAAAGCAAGTCAAACTCATATCCATCTTTAGTCTGACAAAGGATTGAACTGTATTCGACCTCTCTTGTTTTATGAGTACTCACTGGTCATCCCCGAAAATTGACATATCGACATATTCCATTAATTCATCAACGCTTTCCAGGGTGACCTTATCGACCACCTCTTTCACATACCTTTTAAGATAAGGTGCTGCACTACTTTCACTTGTCCACCCCATTACATCCATCAGAGCACTTTCGCGCTCTCGCTCACTTATAATTTTCATGCCTAACTCAGGCTTTGCTTTGGCCTGCGCATTATGGGCGTCAACTTTCACATTCCAAATATAAGCGAAAGCATGGCGGAACCCATGGCTTTTCACGCCATAAAACATTTCAGGATCTACTTTCCTGATACGATCAACAGCGTTATTCCAATTCACTAGTGATACGGGCTTCCCCCAGTGGTCATCTTTTCTGTGATTCACAAAGAGCCAATTATGCTTCCGCGATGGTGTAGCGGCCCTTCGGTCTTCCATCATATAATCTTCAATCTCTGCTGATAGCCGCTCACTAATATAAATAGAACGCTCAGTCGTTTTTTGTGATGGGGGCAGGTTACGTTCATCTACATGCTTATCATGTTTAGATGGCTTCCTGATGTGAATCATCGGGGGTGAAGCAAGCAGGTCCAAGTGCCGTGAGTCTGTTCTCAGGCACAATAGTTCTCCTATTCGCATTCCTGTTGCTAAGAGGACTTTGAACATTAAAGCATTACGCTTACGTGTAATACCTCGGAAAGGAGACTTCGGGTTATCGGGGTCAGATAACTCTATGAGCCTCAGGAAGACGCTCGGGTGGGGGGCCATACTGAACGGGTCTAATGCGGCACGACTACTGTTCGTCTTTGGGGTAAGAGCCACTAAGCGATCACGCATCTCATCGATGCCCCTACGAACATCTCGATCATGCAAACGGTTACGATTTATCGTTTCGGCCACAAAGACTAAAAACTTGGCGATATCACGAAGTCTCTGTGCGCAAGTATCGACATCGACGCGAGGTGGCTGCTCGGTCTTTATCAACGATACAAGATTCTTCTTTCTCCTTGGCTTATCTCTATTCTGCTGAAAGGTGGAATACCTTTTTTTATCGATCCAACAATACCAGCGAAGATCATTACAAGTCTTATCATCTAAGAATAAGTCTTGCTCTAATTCTTTTGTGAGGTCACGACCAGTTTCGCGCTCAAAGTCACGGAGATGCCTCAATCGGCTCGTAATGTTTCGAAGCGTATTGAAGGTAGACGCCGGTCTGCATTTGACCGTGATGTAGGTAGTGACCCAGAAATCGGGCACCCCATCATCATCGAGTAGGGTGGGGAAGGTTTCACCGTGGGCGAGCTTGAGGTTCTTGGTATGCATGAGTATTTTCTAGTCATTTTTAATAAGTATACATACCTCTACCCCGAGATTTCAACATTTTTTTGCCTTGCCAAAAGAAAACCCTGCAATAGCAGGGCTTTATAATACCTTTTGGACATTTATTAAATAAGTTGTACTCAGAACGGGATCTCGTCGTCGAAGTCATCGAAGCTGCCCGGGTCCGGCGCCCCGTAGTTGCCGCCCTGCTGCTGGCCACCGCCCTGGTTGGGCGCGGGCTGGGGCGCCGGGCGCTGGGGCTGGGGCTGGGGCTGGCCGCCGCCGTAGTTGCCACCCTGCTGCTGGCCACCGAAGCCACCCGCCTGTTGCTGGCCGCCGAAGCCGCCGCCCTGCTGGGGCTGGCCAGCGAAGTTGCCACCCTGCGGGGGCATGCCGCCGCCCATCTCGCCGCCACTGCGGGAGTCGAGCATCTGCATGTCGTTGGCGACGATCTCGGTGCTGTACTTGTCCTGGCCGTTCTGGTCCTGCCACTTGCGGGTCTGCAGGCGACCCTCGACGTAGACCCGCGAGCCCTTGCGCAGGTACTGCTGGGAGATCTCGGCGAGCTTGTTGAACATCACCACCCGGTGCCACTCGGTGCGCTCCTGGCGCTGTCCGCTCTGGCGGTCGGTCCAGGTGTCGGTGGTCGCGAGGTTGAGGTTGGCCACCGCGGTGCCGGAAGGCGTGAAGCGCACTTCCGGATCCTGGCCGAGGTTGCCGATGAGGATGACCTTGTTGACGCCACGGGCCATGGTTGACTCCTTACTCGAATGCGTAATAGCTGCGAATGCGGCGGCACCGGCCGGCGCCGCCCTCGTATCATGGTCTCACGACCCGACGGACTCAGGTACCGTCCCGTTCCTTGCCCCGGGCCACCAGCTCCGCCAGGGCCCGCTCGTCGAGGCGCTGGCGATCGACCTTGAGGTAGGCCAGCCGTTCCTCGGGCACCACCATCACGTCCTCGACGCCGGCCACGTCGGCGAAGCGCGCCATCAGGGTGTCCAGGGCATCATCATGATGGCTTTCGTCCAGCGCGACCACCTCGCTGGACAGATGCCGCGGCGGCGTCATGCCGATCATCAGCCCCAGCCAGGCCACCCCCAGCATGGCACAGCCGATGAACACCGCCGAGAGCCCCCACTGCTGAGACAGGGCACCGCCCAGCACGCCGCCCAGGAAGGCCCCCAGGAACTGACTGGTGGAGTAGAGGCCCATGGCCGTGCCCTTGGCCCCGGCCGGGGCGAGCTTGCTGAGCATCGACGGCAGGGTCGCCTCGAGCAGGTTGAAGGCGGTGAAGAACACCAGCAACCAGCCCATCAGCGCCCAGAGCCCATCGGAGAACTCCGCCAGGCCGGCGAGGCTCAGGGTGATGGCGCCGATCGCCCCCAGGCACATGACCCTCATGCGGCGGCGCTTCTCGGCGACGATCACCAGCGGCACCATCGCCACGAAGGCCAGGGCCATGATGCCCAGGTAGACCCAGCCATGCTGCTCGATGACGATGCCCGCCTCGACCAGCCGGAAGGGCACGGCGACGAAGATCGCCATCAGGATCAGGTGCAGGGCGAAGATCGAGGCATCCATGCGCCACAGATCGAGGCGAGCCAGGATCGTCCCCAGTTGGCCGCGGTCGAGCCCCACGTCGCGGTGCCGGGCGCGGCGCGGCGCCGGCGGCACCAGCCGCCACAGCACGGCGAGGCCCACCAGGGACAGGCCGGCGGTGAACCAGAAGATGCCCGCCAGCCCGTAGCGCGCCGCGACCAGCGGTCCCAGCACCATGGCCACGGCGAAGGCCACGCCAATGGACAGGCCGATGGTGGCCATGGCGGCGGTGCGTACCTGCTCACGGGTCTGGTCGGCCAGCAGGGCCATGATCGCCGCGGCCACGGCGCCGCTGCCCTGCAGGCAGCGCCCCAGGATCACCCCGCCGATGCTGTCGGCCAGCGCCGCCACCACGCTGCCGAGCAGGAACAGCGCCAGGCCGCCGGCGATCACCGGCTTGCGGCCGATGCGGTCGGAGAGCAGACCGAAGGGAATCTGCAGCACCGCCTGGGTCAGGCCATAGACGCCCAGGGCCAGGCCCACCAGCAGCGGGGTGGCCCCGGCCAGGTCGTCGGCATGCAGGGCCAGCACCGGCAGCACCATGAACAGCCCCAGCATGCGCGAGGCATAGAGCCCGGCCAGGCCGGTGATGGCGCGGCGCTCCGAGACTAACAGCAGTCCTGAGACCTTTCGCATAGGGAATCGACTTTCCGTGGGTGAAGGCTGGCGGACCGGAATGGACCGCATATTCTAGCGGCTCGCCACCCTCCAGGGAAAGCCGGCGCCGGGCGGGTCTTTGCCGGGGCTGCGCGGGGCCACGTATAATCGACCTTTTGCCGTGTCTCGCGAGGTGGGAATGGACAGGATTCTGGTCAGGGGTGCCCGCACCCACAACCTCAAGCAGATCGACGTCGAGCTGCCCCGGGACAAGCTGATCGTGGTCACCGGCCTGTCGGGGTCGGGCAAGTCCTCGCTGGCCTTCGATACCCTCTATGCCGAGGGCCAGCGCCGCTACGTGGAATCGCTCTCCACCTACGCCCGGCAGTTCCTGTCGATGATGGAGAAGCCCGACGTCGACCATATCGAGGGCCTGTCGCCGGCGATCTCCATCGAGCAGAAGTCCACCTCCCACAACCCGCGCTCCACGGTCGGCACCATCACCGAGATCTACGACTACCTGCGCCTGCTCTATGCCCGGGCCGGCACGCCGCGCTGTCCCGAGCATGGCGAGGACCTCGAGGCCCAGACCATCTCGCAGATGGTTGACCAGGTGCTGGCGCTGCCCGAGGGCAGCAAGCTGATGCTGCTGGCCCCGGTGGTCAAGGGCCGCAAGGGCGAGCACCTGCAGCTGCTGGCCGAGCTGCGCGCCCAGGGCTTCGTGCGCGCCATGGTCGACGGCCAGGTGCTCGAGCTCGACGACATCGCCCCGCTCGACAAGAACCGCAAGCACGACATCAGCGTAGTGGTGGACCGCATCAAGGTCCGCGAGGGGCTGGCCCAGCGCCTGGCGGAGTCCTTCGAGACCGCCCTGGGGCTGGCCGACGGCATCGCGCTGGTCCACTTCATGGACGGCGAGGCCGACGACATCGCCTTCTCGGCGCGCTTCGCCTGCCCGGTCTGCGGCTACTCCATCGCCGAGCTCGAGCCGCGGATGTTCTCCTTCAACAACCCCGCCGGCGCCTGCAGCACCTGCGACGGCCTCGGCGTCCAGCAGTACTTCGACCCGGACAAGCTGATCAGCCACCCCGAGCTGTCGCTGGCCGAGGGCGTGATCAAGGGCTGGGACCGGCGCAGCGTCTACTACTTCAACCAGTTGCAGGCGGTGGCCGACCACTACCGCTTCACCCTGGAGACCCCCTGGCAGGACCTGGCCCGCCACGAACGCGAGGTCATCCTTCACGGCAGCGGCCACGACGCCATCGCCTTCCACTACGTCAACGACCGGGGCCGCAAGGTGACCCGCGAGCACCCCTTCGAGGGCGTGCTGCCCAACATGCAGCGCCGCTACCGGGAGACCGAGTCCAGCGCGGTGCGCGAGGAGCTGGCCCGCCACATCGCCGTCCAGCCCTGCCCCAGCTGCCATGGCTCGCGGCTGCGCAAGGAGGCGCGCCACGTCTACATCGACGACCGGCCACTGCCCCAGCTGGTCCATTTGCCCATCGGCGAGGCGCTGGCCTACTTCCGGGCCCTGGCCCTGCCCGGCCGGCGCGGCGAGATCGCCGAGAAGATCATCAAGGAGATCCAGGCGCGCCTGGAGTTCCTGGTCAACGTGGGCCTCGACTACCTCAACCTGGAGCGTAGCGCCGAGACCCTCTCCGGCGGCGAGGCGCAGCGCATCCGCCTGGCCAGCCAGATCGGCGCCGGCCTGGTGGGGGTGATGTATATCCTCGACGAGCCTTCCATCGGGTTGCACCAGCGCGACAACGACCGCCTGCTCCAGACCCTGGAGCGCCTGCGCGACCTGGGCAACACCGTGATCGTCGTCGAGCACGACGAGGAGGCCATCCGCGCCGCCGACCACGTCCTCGACATCGGCCCGGGCGCCGGCGTCCATGGTGGCCGGGTGGTGGCCCAGGGCACCCCCGAGCAGATCATGGCCACCCCGGACTCCCTCACCGGCCAGTACCTGGCCGGCGAGCGGCGCATCGAGGTGCCGCCCTGGCGGATCCCCGGCAACCCCGACAAGCAGGTGATACTGAGCGGCGCCCGCGGCAACAACCTCCAGGACGTGACCCTGACGCTGCCGCTGGGGCTGTTCGTCTGCGTGACCGGGGTCTCGGGCTCGGGCAAGTCGACACTGATCAATGCGACGCTGATGCCCATCGCCGCCCGGGAGCTCAACCGGGCCACGGCGCTGACGCCGGAGGCCCATGAGGCGATCGCCGGTCTCGATCACCTCGACAAGGTCATCGACATCGACCAGAGCCCCATCGGCCGTACCCCCCGCTCCAACCCCGCCACCTATACCGGCATCTTCACGCCGATCCGCGAGCTGTTCGCCGGCACCCAGGAGGCCCGCTCCCGGGGCTACAAGCCCGGTCGTTTCTCGTTCAACGTCAAGGGCGGACGCTGCGAGGCCTGCCAGGGCGAGGGCATGATCAAGGTGGAGATGCACTTCCTGCCGGACATCTACGTGCCCTGCGACGTCTGCAAGGGCAAGCGCTACAACCGCGAGACCCTGGAGATCCAGTACAAGGGCAAGAGCATCCACGAGGTGCTGGAGATGACCGTGGAGGAGGCGCTCGACTTCTTCTCCCCGGTGCCGGCCATTGCCCGGCGCCTGCAGACGCTGATGGACGTGGGGCTGTCCTATATCCGCCTGGGGCAGAGCGCCACCACCCTCTCCGGCGGCGAGGCCCAGCGGGTCAAGCTGGCCCGCGAGCTGGCCAAGCGCGACACCGGCAAGACGCTGTATATCCTCGATGAACCGACCACCGGCCTGCATTTCGAGGACATCCGCCAGCTGCTGACGGTGCTCCACCGGCTACGCGACCACGGCAACACCATCGTGGTCATCGAGCACAACCTGGACGTGATCAAGACCGCGGACTGGCTGATCGATCTCGGCCCCGAGGGCGGCTCGGGGGGCGGGCGGATCATCGCCGAGGGCACCCCGGAACAGCTCGCCCGCCGCGAGGACTCCCACACCGGGCGCTTCCTGAAGCCGTTGCTGGAGCGCGCGAAGGCCGGCAAGGCGGAGCGGGAGGCCACGGCCTGACGAGGCGCGAGGTCATCACCATCGCCCCTGCCAGCTGCGCTCACAAGCCCTCGCGATCGGCCTCCCTTACCCCTCGTCCCCGACATAAAAAAACCGGCTCCCTGGGGAGCCGGTTTGGTGTCGGACCTTGAGGTCCCGCGCGAGGATCACTCCTCGGCGGCTTCCTCGACGACCGGACGGTCGACCAGTTCGACGTAGGCCATGGGGGCGTTGTCGCCGGTGCGGTAGCCGCACTTGAGAATACGGACGTAACCGCCCGGACGCTCGGCGTAACGCGGACCCAGCTCGTTGAAGAGCTTGCCGACCGCTTCCTTGGAGCGGGTACGGCTGAAGGCCAGACGACGGTTGGCGACGCTGTCCTGCTTGGCCAGGGTGATCAGCGGCTCGATGACGCGACGCAGCTCCTTGGCCTTGGGCAGGGTTGTCTTGATCACTTCGTGCTCGACCAGCGACACGCTCATGTTCTTGAACATGGCCTGGCGGTGCGAGCTGGTACGATTCAGGTGACGACCACTCTTACGATGACGCATGGTTGTGATTCCTTACCAAACTGGGACTCGAGTCGACGCTCACGCGGAGGCCTTGTCGTCCTTCAGGCTAGCGGGCGGCCAGTTCTCCAGCCGCATGCCAAGGGACAGACCACGGGCGGCCAACACGTCCTTGATCTCATTCAGGGACTTCTTGCCGAGATTCGGGGTCTTCAGCAGCTCCACCTCGGTGCGCTGGATCAGGTCCCCGATGTAGTAGATGTTCTCGGCCTTCAGGCAGTTGGCACTGCGGACGGTCAACTCGAGATCGTCTACGGGGCGCAGCAGGATCGGATCGATGTGATCCTCTTCCTCCTCCACTTCCTGTTCCTTGTCGGCTTCCAGGTCGACGAACGCGGCCAGCTGCTCCTGCAGGATGGTCGCGCTGCGACGGATCGCCTCTTCCGGATCCAGGGTGCCGTCGGTTTCCAGGTTGATGATCAGCTTGTCGAGGTCGGTGCGCTGTTCGACACGCGCGGCCTCGACGGAGTAGGAAACCCGACGCACGGGGCTGAAGGTCGCATCCAGCTGCAGGCGGCCGATGGCACGAGACTCGTCGTCCGCCTCGCCGCGAACGTCCGCCGGCTCGTAGCCACGGCCGCGGGCGATCTTGAGCTGCATCTTCAGCTCGGCGCCCTCGTTGACGTGCGCGATGACGTGCTCGGGGTTGACGATCTCGACATCATGGTCGAGGGCGATGTCACCCGCGGTCACGACGGCCGGGCCCTGCTTGTTCAGCGAGAGCACCGCCTCGTCGCGGCTGTGCATCTTGAGCGCCACGTCCTTGAGGTTCAGGAGGATTTCGATGACATCTTCCTGGACGCCCTCGATCGCGCTGTACTCGTGGTCGACCCCGGCGATCTCGGCTTCCACCACGGCGCAGCCGGGCATGGACGAGAGCAGGATGCGACGCAGTGCATTCCCCAGGGTGTGGCCGAAACCACGCTCGAAGGGCTCCAGCACGATCTTCGCGTGGTGTGCGCTGATCTCTTCGACCTTGATGTCGCGAGGACGGAGAAACTCTGTCACTGAACGCTGCATTATGAATACCTTTCAGGCTGCCAAACGGATACTCGGTACTGAAGGCCGCTCCCCGTCGCCGGGGAGCGCCGCGGCGGGCCGCTTACTTCGAGTACAGCTCGACGATCAGGTTTTCGTTGATGTCGGCAGACAGGTCACCGCGTTCAGGCAGAGCCTTGAAAGTGCCTTCCATCTTCTTGGCATCGATCTCGATCCAGGCCACATCACCACGATTGGCGGCGATGCCCAGGGCGTTCTGGATACGCGCCTGGTTCTTGGCCTTCTCGCGGACGGAGACCACGTCACCCGGCTTGACCTGGTAGGACGCCACGTTGACGGTCTTGCCGTTGACGGCGATCGCCTTGTGGCTGACCAGCTGACGCGCCTCGGAACGCGTGGCGCCGAAGCCCATGCGGTAGACGACGTTGTCCAGTCGGGATTCGAGCAGTTGCAGCAACAGCTCACCGGTCGCGCCCTTCAGGCGGGCCGCTTCCTTGTAGTAGTTGCGGAACTGCTTCTCGAGCACGCCGTACATGCGACGTACTTTCTGCTTCTCGCGAAGCTGCAAGCCGTAGTCGGAAATACGCTGACGACGCTGGCCGTGCACACCCGGGATCTGCTCGGATTTGCACTTCTTCTCGAAGGGAGTGACACCGCTCTTGAGGAAGAGGTCGGTGCCTTCACGACGAGACAGTTTGCACTTCGGTCCAATATAACGAGCCATGAATCTGTCTCCTTAAACGCGGCGTTTCTTCGGCGGACGGCAGCCATTGTGGGGAATGGGCGTCGCGTCGGTGATGCTTTGCACGCGGAAGCCGGCGGCATTCAGTGCACGCACGGCGGATTCACGACCCGGACCGGGGCCTTTGACCAGCACGTCGACGTTTTTCACACCATACTCGGCTGCAGCGGTCGCTGCACGTTCGCTTGCCACTTGAGCAGCGAACGGGGTGCTCTTGCGAGAACCACGAAAACCCGAACCACCGGCTGTCGCCCAAGAGAGAGCGTTGCCCTGGCGGTCTGTGATCGTAATGATCGTGTTGTTAAAAGAGGCGTGGATATGCGCGACGGCATCCACGACCTGCTTTTTAACCTTCTTACGGTTGCTACGCGGGTTAGCCATGTTGATGTCTATTCCTGTCGTTACGCCACAACGTGCGTGTTATTTGCGGATCGGCTTGCGCGGGCCCTTACGGGTACGCGCATTGGTCTTGGTACGCTGACCATTCAGCGGAAGACCACGACGATGACGCAGACCACGATAGCAACCCAGGTCCATGAGACGCTTGATGTTCAGCGTCACATCACGACGAAGATCGCCTTCAACGGTGTACTTGCCGACTTCACTACGCAGGGTGTCCACTTCCTCAGAGGACAGGTCCTGGATCTTGGTGGTCGGCGCGATGCCGGCCGCGACACAGATGTCCTGTGCGCGAGTACGGCCAATCCCGAAGATATAGGTCAGCGAGATCGCCGCATGCTTGTTGTCCGGGATATTGACGCCTGCAATACGGGCCATCAGCTTACTCCGAAATTTGAGCGGCTTGCTCGTTGGATCATCTACAAAAGGCGCAACAGCATACCCCTTTCCCTGACAAAGGGCAAGGGGCATGCCGGCGCCGGTTCAGTACAGCGTCAGGAATCAGCCCTGGCGCTGCTTGTGCCGCGGCTCGCTGCAGATGACGCGCACGGCGCCATTGCGACGAATGATCTTGCAGTTGCGGCACATTTTCTTCACGGAAGCTCGAACTTTCATCGTTCCATCTCCATAGTTGGCTCGCGCCGCGAGCCAAGGGTTCAGCTCGCGGCGCGCCAATTCGCCAGCGGCGCCTCAGCGCATGATGCCGCCGCCACCGTAGCCTTTCAGGTTGGACTTCTTCATCACCGAGTCGTACTGGTGCGACATGAGGTGCGACTGCACCTGGGCCATGAAGTCCATGATCACCACCACCACGATCAGCAGCGAGGTACCGCCGAAGAAGAACGGCACGTTCCAGGCCACGATCAGGAACTGGGGCATCAGGGAAACCGCGGTGATGTAGAGGGCACCGAACAGGGTCAGACGGGTCATGACCTTGTCGACATAGCGAGCGGTCTGCTCGCCGGGGCGGATGCCCGGCAGGAAGGCCCCCGACTTCTTGAGGTTGTCGGCGACATCCTTGGGGTTGAAGACCAGCGCTGTGTAAAAGAAGCAGAAGAATACCACCGCCGCAGCGAAAAGCAAGATGTACAGCGGCTGTCCCGGCCCCAGGGCCTGGGATGCGCGCTGCAGCCATTCCATGCCTTCCCCGGCACCGACCCACTGCCCCAGCGAGGCCGGGAACAGCAGGATGCTCGAGGCGAAGATCGCCGGAATCACGCCCGCCATGTTCACCTTGAGCGGCAGGTAGCTGCTCTGCCCGGCATACATCTTGTTGCCGACCTGGCGACGCGGGTAGTTCACCGTGATGCGGCGCTGGCCGCGCTCGATGAACACCACGAAGGCCACGGTGGCGATGCCCAGGATGGACAGGGCCAGCAGCGGCAGCACGTTCCAGGCACCCTCGTTGCGGGCCAGCTCGAAGGCCTGGCCCACGGCACCGGGCAGGCCGGCGACGATCCCCGAGAAGATCAGCAGCGAGATGCCGTTGCCGATGCCCTTCTCGGTGATCTGCTCGCCCAGCCACATCAGGAACACCGCCCCGGACACGAAGGTCACGACGGCGGTGAAATAGAAGCTGAAGTCGGCCGTGTAGGCGATGCCCTGACTGGCCAGGCCCACCGACATGCCGGTGGCCTGGATGAAGGCCAGGAGCACGGTGCCGTAGCGCGTGTACTGGCTGATCTTGCGACGGCCGGCCTCACCCTCCTTCTTCAGCTGCTCGAGCTGAGGCGAGACCGCGGTCAGCAGCTGCATGATGATCGACGCCGAGATGTAGGGCATGATGCCCAGGGCGAGGATACTCATGCGCTCCAGGGCACCGCCCGAGAACATGTTGAACATGCCCAGGATGGTGCCCTGCTGCTCCCTGAACAAGGCAGCAAGCTGGTCAGGATTGATACCGGGAACGGGAATGTGGGCACCGATACGGTAGACCACGATGGCGAGGAGCACGAAGCGCAGACGCGCCCAGAGTTCACTCAGACCGCTGCCCATCGCCGGCATGTTTCCTGACTTGGCCATTTAGTCCTCTACCTTGCCGCCGGCGGCTTCGATCGCGGCACGGGCACCCTTGGTGACCTTGATGCCGCGCACGGTGACCGCCTTGTTCAGATCGCCGGAAAGGATCACCTTGGCATGCTGCGTGGCGTCCTTGAGCACGTTGGCCTGCTTGAGGGTGTCCAGGGTGACCTCGTCACCTTCGACCCGGGCCAGTTCGGCCAGGCGGACTTCCTCGGAGACCAGCGACTTGGCGGAGGTGAAACCGAACTTCGGCAGACGACGCTGCAGGGGCATCTGACCGCCCTCGAAGCCGGGCTTCACGCTGCCGCCGCTGCGCGACTTGAGGCCCTTGTGGCCACGGCCGCCGGTCTTGCCCAGACCGGAGCCGATGCCACGGCCGACGCGCTTCTCGGCGTGCTTGGAGCCCGGGGCCGGGCTCAGGCTATTGAGTTTCATGGATTACTCTCCCTCAACACGCACAAGGTAGTTGACCTTGTGGATCATGCCGCGGACGGCAGGGGTGTCTTCCAGTTCGACCGTGTGACCGATGCGACGCAGGCCGAGGCCCTTCATGGTGGCCTTGTGCTTGGCCAACACGCCGATGGTGCTGCGGGTCTGGGTAACCTTGATCGTTGCTGACATGGACCTTACCCCGTGATCGCTTCGACGGACAGACCGCGCTTGGCGGCCACGTCTTCCGGCGACTGCAGGGAGGCCAGACCGTTGACGGTCGCCCGCACCACGTTCACCGGGTTGGTGGAGCCGTAGCACTTGGCCAGGACGTCATGGACGCCGGCCAGCTCGAGCACGGAGCGCATGGCACCGCCGGCGATGATCCCGGTACCCTCGGAGGCCGGCTGCATGTACACCTTGGAGGCGCCATGACGGGCCTTGACCGGGTACTGCAGGGTGCCGCCGGTCAGGTTGACCTTGACCATGTTGCGACGCGCCTGGTCCATGGCCTTCTGGATCGCGACCGGCACTTCGCGTGCCTTGCCGCGGCCGAAGCCGACACGACCGTTACCATCGCCGACGACGGTCAGAGCGGTGAAGCCGAAGATCCGACCCCCCTTGACCACCTTGGCGACACGGTTGACCTGCACGAGCTTTTCCTGCAGATCTCCGCTTTGCTGTTCGTTCTTCGCCATCGTAAAACCCTTTAGAATTCCAGGCCGCCTTCACGAGCGGCGTCGGCCAGGGCCTTGACTCGGCCGTGGTACTTGAAACCGGCACGATCGAAGGCCACCTGGGTGATGCCAGCCTGCTTGGCGCGTTCGGCAATCAGCGCGCCCACCCTGGAGGCGGCGTCGACGTTGCCGGTCGCCCCCTCGCGCAGGGCCTTGTCCAGCGTGGAAGCGCTGGCCAGGACCTTGCCACCATCCGGCGAGATGATCTGCGCGTAGATGTGGCGCGGGGTACGGTTGACGCACAGGCGATACACGCCCAGCTCGCGGATCTTGGCGCGAGCGCGGCGGGCACGACGGAGACGAGATTCTTTCTTCGCGTTCATAACCCTGCCTTACTTCTTCTTGGCTTCTTTGCGGCGGACCTGCTCGTCGCCGTACCGGATACCCTTGCCCTTGTAGGGCTCGGGCGGACGGAAGGCGCGGATTTCCGCGGCAACCTGGCCGAGCTTCTGCTTGTCCGCGCTCTTCAGCACGATGGTAGTGTTCTTCGGCGTTTCCGCCGTGACACCCTCAGGCAGTTCGTAGTCGACCGGGTGGGAGAAGCCCAGTGTCAGGTTGAGCGTCTGGCCCTTGGCCTGGGCACGATAACCGACGCCGTTGATTTCGAGGCTCCGGGTGAAGCCTTCGGAGACACCGGTGACCAGGTTCTGGACCAGGGCACGGGTGGTGCCGACCATCGCCCAGCTCTTGGCGGACTCGCTCGGCTGGAAGGTCACCTGACCCTCCTCCTGAGCGATCACCACGTCGGGGTGGACGGTCATGGACAGCGTGCCCTGGCTGCCCTTGACGGACAGCTGGTCACCGTCGAGCTTGAACTCGACGCCGCTGGGCAGTTTAACCGGATATTTGGCTACGCGGGACATTCCAAACTCCTAGAATACGGTGCAGATGACTTCACCACCGACACCAGCCTGGCGAGCCGCGCGGTCGGTCATCACCCCCTTGGAGGTGGTGACGATCGCGATACCCAGGCCCTCGGCAACCTTGGGCAGGGAGTCCTTGCCCTTGTAGCTGCGCAGTGACGGCTTGGATGCCCGCTGCAGATGCTCGATGACCGGCTTGCCTTCGAAGTACTTGAGGGTCACGGTCAGCTCGGGCTTGGCCACGTCGCTGACGCTGTAGTCGGCGACATACCCCTCTTCCTTCAGCACGCGGGCCACCTCGACCTTGAGCTTGGAGGACGGCATGGAAACCGTCTCCTTGGTGGCCATCTGCGCATTGCGGATACGGGTGAACATATCCGCCAGAGTGTCTTGCATGCTCATTTACGTTGCGCTCCTGATGATTCTACGTGGCGTTACCAGCTGGACTTCTTGAGTCCGGGCACATCGCCACGCATGGCGGCTTCACGCAGCTTGTTGCGGCCGAGGCCGAACTTGTTGTAGTAGCCGTGCGGACGGCCGGTGACGCGGCAGCGGTTGCGCTTGCGCACCGGGCTGGAGTCACGCGGCAGCTGCTGCAGCTTGAGCTGCGCGTCGAAGCGCTCTTCGTCGGAAGCGTTCACGTCCTGGATGATCGCCTTGAGCTCGGCGCGCTTGGCGGCATACTTCGCCACCAGCTTCGCGCGCTTTGCTTCACGCTCTACCATGCTTTTCTTTGCCATGATCCCACCCTTATTTCTTGAACGGGAAGTTCAATGCGCTCAGCAGCGCACGACCTTCTTCATCGGTGTTGGCGGTGGTGGTGATGGTGACATCCAGACCACGAATCCGGTCGATCTTATCATACTCGATCTCCGGGAAGATGATCTGCTCACGCACCCCCATGGAGTAGTTGCCACGACCGTCGAAGGACTTCGGGTTGAGACCACGGAAGTCACGAACGCGGGGGATCGCGATATTCACCAGGCGATCGAGGAAGTCCCACATGCGCTCGGAGCGCAGGGTCACCTTGATCCCGATCGGCCAGCCTTCACGCACCTTGAAGCCCGCGACGGACTTGCGTGCCTTGGTCACCAGCGGCTTCTGACCGGAGAGCTTCTCCAGGTCACCGATGGCGTTGTCGATCAGCTTCTTGTCGCTGGTCGCCTCGCCGATACCCATGTTCAGAGTCACCTTGGTGACCCGGGGTACCTGCATCACGTTGGCGTAGCTGAACTGCTCTTTGAGTTGAGCCACCACCTCGTTCTGATAACGTTCTTTCAAGTTCGCCATTTTGCTACCCGACTCGCGTTAGGCGTCGATCTGCGCTTGCGTCGACTTGTAGATACGTACCTTGGTACCGTCTTCCTTAACCTGGAAGCCGACGCGATCCGCCTTACCGGTCTCCTGATTGAAGATGGCAACATTGGACGCGTGAATCGGAGCCTCGCGCTCGACGATACCGCCCTGATTACCCGCCATGGGATTGGGCTTGGTGTGACGCTTGATCATGTTCACACCGGACACGATGTAGCGGTCGTCCTTGAGGACGCGCTTGATCGTGCCACGCTTGCCCTTGTCCTTCCCGGCGATGACGACCACTTCGTCGTCACGTTTGATCTTTTGCATATCCGCCTCGCTCCTTACAGCACTTCAGGCGCCAAGGAAATGATCTTCATGAACTTCTCGGTACGAAGCTCACGGGTCACCGGCCCGAAGATACGGGTACCGATCGGCTGCTCGTTGGTGTTGTTCAACAGAACCGCCGCATTTCCATCGAAGCGGATCAGCGAACCGTCGTTACGACGGACGCCACTGCGGGTGCGAACCACCACCGCCTTGAGGACCTGGCCCTTCTTGACCTTGCCACGCGGAATGGCTTCCTTCACCGTGACTTTGATGATGTCGCCGACGCGGGCGTAGCGACGGTGTGAACCGCCCAGCACCTTGATGCACTGCACCCGGCGCGCCCCGCTGTTGTCGGCGACATCCAGCATTGTCTGAGTCTGAATCATCGGTTTTCTCCAAACCTAATCTGACTGCACTGATTGGATCGGCCTCGACCGATCAACCCTTGGCCTGTTCGACGACCTCGACCAGGGTCCAGGCCTTCTTCTTGGACAGCGGACGGCATTCCTCGATGGATACCGTGTCACCGGCCTTGGCCTGGTTCGCCTCGTCATGGGCGTGCAGCTTGGTGGAGCGCTTTACGTACTTGCCGTAGATCGGGTGGCGCTCACGACGCTCGATCATCACGACGATGGACTTGTCCATCTTGTCGCTCACCACCTTGCCAGTGAGCGTACGGGCTTTGTTTTCTTCGGCCATCTCAGACACCTGCCTTCTCGTTGAGCACAGTCTTCACGCGGGCGATATCCCGACGAACCTGCTTGAGCAGATGAGTCTGGCTCAGCTGGCCGGTGGCCTTCTGCATGCGCAGGTTGAACTGCTCGCGGAGGAGTTCGAAGAGCTGCTCCTGGAGCTGCTCGGCTGACTTTTCACGAATTTCCTGGGCTTTCATCACATCACCGTCCGTTTCACAAAGGTGGTGGAGACCGGGAACTTCTGGGCAGCCAGGGCGAATGCCTCGCGAGCCAGCTCCTCGGAAACGCCTTCGATCTCGTACAGGACACGGCCGGGCTGGATCTGGGCGACCCAGTACTCGACGGAGCCCTTACCCTTACCCATCCGGACTTCCAGCGGCTTCTTGGAAATCGGCTTGTCCGGGAAGACACGGATCCAGATCTTGCCGCCACGCTTGACGTGACGAGTGATCGCACGACGACCGGCTTCGATCTGGCGGGCGGTGACGCGGCCACGGCCGGTGGCCTTGAGGCCATACTCGCCGAAGCTCACCTTGCTGCCGCGATGCGCCAGGCCACGGTTGCGGCCCTTCTGCACCTTGCGGAACTTCATACGCTTGGGTTGTAACATCGACTCGCTCTCCCCTTACCTGGAACCTTTCTTCTTGGAGGGCGCACTCTGCGGCTGCTTGGCCTTGGCGCGGACCTCCTCGATGCCCCCGAGGATTTCACCCTTGAAGACCCAGACCTTGACACCGATGATGCCGTAGGTGGTCTTGGCCTCGTAGGTGGCGTAGTCGATGTCCGCACGCAGGGTGTGCAGCGGAACGCGACCTTCGCGGTACCACTCGGTGCGGGCGATTTCCGCGCCGCCGAGGCGACCGGAGAGCTGCACCTTGATACCGCCGGCGCCCAGGCGCATGGCGTTCTGGACGGCGCGCTTCATGGCGCGACGGAACATGACACGACGCTCGAGCTGGCCGGCGATGTTCTGCGCGACGAGCTGGGCATCCAGCTCCGGCTTGCGGACTTCCTCGATGTTGACATGCACCGGCACGCCCATCATCGCGGTGACGTCGCGACGCAGCTTGTCGACGTCCTCGCCCTTCTTGCCGATCACGATGCCCGGACGGGCAGTGTGAATGGTGATACGGGCGTTGTTGGCCGGACGCTCGATGGTGATGCGGCTCACGGACGCATTCTTCAGGCGCTCCTCGAGGAAGCGACGGACCTCGAGGTCGTTGTTCAGCTTGTCGGCATAGGCGCCGCGCTCGGCATACCAGACCGAGGCATGGTCCTTGACGATACCCAGGCGAATGCCTGTCGGATTGACTTTTTGACCCATCTGGTCGACTCCTACTTCTCGGCTACCTTGACGGTGATGTGGCAGGTGCGCTTCAGGATACGGTCCGCGCGGCCCTTGGCGCGCGGCCGGATGCGCTTGAGCGTCATGCCCTCATCGACGCAGATGGTCGAGACACGCAGCTCGTCGATATCCATGCCGTTGTTTTCTTCCGCATTCGCGATGGCGGACTGCAGCACCTTCTTGACCAGCTTGGAGGCCTTCTTCGGGGAGAAGGTCAGCAGGTCGAGCGCCTCGGCGACCGGCTTACCGCGCACCTGGTCAGCCACCAAACGGGCCTTCTGGGCGGATAAACGAGCGCCACGCAGCTTTGCTGTGACTTCCATCTCTAATCCTCTCTGGCTTACCGTTTGGCTTTCTTGTCCGCCGCATGACCGCGATAGGTGCGGGTGGCAGCGAATTCGCCCAGCTTGTGGCCAACCATTTCCTCGGAGACGTGCACCGGGACGTGTTGGCGACCGTTATGGACTGCAATGGTGAGCCCGACCATGTTGGGCAGGATCATCGAACGACGCGACCAGGTCTTGATCGGTTTGCGGTCGTTCTTCTCCACTGCAGTCTCAACCTTCTTCAGCAGATGAAGGTCAATAAAAGGACCTTTCTTCAGTGAACGTGGCACAGCCGTTACCTCTTGATGTCTTGGCGTTGGATCTTACTTCCGGGCCTTGCGGCGACGGACGATCAGCTTGTCGGTGCGCTTGTTCTTGCGGGTCTTGTGGCCCTTGGTGGGCATACCCCACGGAGACACCGGGTGACGGCCACCGCTGGTGCGACCTTCACCACCGCCATGCGGGTGATCCACCGGGTTCATGGCCACGCCGCGAACCGTCGGGCGCACGCCTCTCCAGCGCTTCGCACCGGCCTTGCCAAGCTGACGCAGGCTGTGCTCGGAGTTGCTCACTTCACCCAGGGTCGCGCGGCATTCCGCCAGCACCTTGCGCATCTCGCCGGAGCGCAGACGCAGGGTGGCGTAGTTGCCTTCACGGGCGACCAGCTGAGCGCTGGTGCCGGCGCTGCGAGCGAGCTGGGCGCCCTTGCCGGGCTTGAGCTCGATGCAGTGCACGGTGGAACCCAGCGGGATGTTGCGCAGCGGCAGGGCGTTGCCCTTCTTGATCGCTGCGTTCACGCCGGACTCGAGACGGTCGCCGGCCTTCACACCGCGCGGGGCGATGATGTAGCGACGCTCGCCGTCCATGTACTTGAGCAGCGCGATGTGGGCGCTACGGTTCGGGTCATGCTCCAGGCGCTCGACGACGGCGGGAACGCCATCCTTGGTGCGCTTGAAGTCGATGATCCGGTAATGGTTGCGATGACCACCGCCCACGTGGCGAGTGGTGATGCGACCGTAGTTGTTACGGCCACCGGACTTGGACTGTTTCTCGAGCAGCGGCGCGTAGGCGCGGCCCTTGTACAGTTCCTCGCCGACGATCTTGACGACGTGGCGACGACCGGCGGATGTGGGTTTAGTCTTGACGATTGCCATGATCCGTGCTCCTGCCCTTATTCGGCGCCAGAGAAGTCTTCAAGCGTCTCGCCGGCGGCCAGTGTCACGTACGCCTTGCGATAACCCTTGCGCTGACCAGTCCCATGCGCGGTGCGCTTGGTCTTGCCCTTCACGTTCAGCACCTGAACGCGGTCGACCTTCTTGCCGAACAGCTCCTGCACGGCGGTCTTGATCTCGGGCTTGGTCGCGTCGCTTGCCACCTTGAACACGTACTGGTTGCGCTCGGCGGCCATGGCGGCCTTCTCGGTCACGTGCGGACCCAGCAGCACCTTGAATACACGTTCCTGGTTCATGCCAGCTTCTCCTCGAATTTGCGCAGAGCGGAGACGGTGGCCAGCACCTTGTCGAAGGCGATCAGACTCACCGGATCGGCGGCAGCGACGTCCACCACATCCACGTTGGGGATGTTGCGGGCGGCGAGGTACAGGTTCTCGTCGACCTCTTCGGTGACGATCAGCACCTTCTCCAGACCCAGCTCATCGAGCTTGGCGACCAGCTGCTTGGTCTTGGGGGTCTCGACGGCGAAGGCATCCACGGCCACCAGGCGCTCCTGGCGCACGAGCTCGGAAAGGATCGAGCGCATGGCCGCGCGGTACATCTTGCGGTTGACCTTCTGGGTGTAGTCCTGCGGACGGGCCGCGAAGGTCACGCCGCCGGCACGCCAGATCGGCGAGCGGATGGTACCGGCACGGGCACGACCGGTGCCCTTCTGGCGCCACGGCTTCTTGCCGCCGCCGCGCACGTCGGAACGGTTCTTCTGGGCGCGGGTGCCCTGGCGACCACCGGCCAGATAGGCGGTGACGACCTGGTGCACGAGCGCTTCGTTGAATTCTTTGCCAAAGGTGGCGTCGGACAGTTCGACGGTACCGGCGCCTGCACCTGCAAGATTCAGATTCATCGGTAAATTCCCCTCAGCCTGCTTTGACGGCGCTGCGCACGATCACATCACTGCCGGTGGCGCCGGGCACGGCACCCTTGATCAGCAGCAGATTGCGGTCGGCATCGACGCGGACGATTTCCAGGCTCTGGACGGTGCAGCGGACGTTGCCCAGCTGGCCGGCCATCTTCTTGCCCTTGAACACGCGGCCCGGGGTCTGGCACATGCCGATGGAACCCGGTGCACGGTGGGCCAGGGAGTTACCGTGGCTGTTGTCCTGGGTGCGGAAGTTCCAGCGCTTCACGGCGCCCTGGAACCCCTTGCCCTTGGAGGTGCCGGTCACGTCGACGCTCTGACCAGCTTCGAAGAGGGATACGGTGAGTTCGCCGCCCACTTCCGGAGCCTCGACGCCTTCGTCCAGGCGGAACTCCATCAGCGAACGACCGGCCTCGACACCTGCCTTGGCGAACTGCCCGGCCTGGGCCTTCGACAGGTGCTTGGCCTTGCGGGAACCGGTTGTGACCTGCACCGCCGCGTAGCCGTCGGACTCGACCGACTTCACGCGAGTGACGCGGTTAGGCTCAACCTCGATCACGGTCACGGGCACGGAAGCGCCGTCTTCGGTGAAGACACGGGTCATCCCGGCCTTCTTACCGACTAAACCGATAGTCATTCTCAGTCTCCTATAGTGTACGGGGCTATCACCCGCTATGGCTGCCCTTTCCAGAGCATTCCACTAGCACGTTGTGTGGCGCCATCCCGGCGCGGCGGCTGCTGAACACCCTGGAGTGAACGCTGGGCCGCGAGTGTCTAGTGTGGTATCAGTCGAGCTTGATCTGCACGTCCACGCCGGCGGCGAGGTCGAGCTTCATCAGGGCATCAACGGTCTTCTCGGTGGGCTCGACGATATCGAGCACCCGCTTGTGGGTACGAATCTCGTACTGGTCACGAGCGTCCTTGTTCACGTGCGGAGACACCAGAACGGTGTAGCGCTCGCGATTGGTCGGCAGAGGAATCGGACCCCGAACCTGGGCGCCGGTACGCTTGGCGGTCTCAACGATCTCCGCGGCGGACTGGTCGATCAGGCGATGGTCGAAAGCCTTCAACCGAATGCGAATCTTCTGGTTCTGCATTTGCCCTAAACTCCAATGGATCTTGACGGCGCGAGCCGTCAACCCACGCATTCAAAGGATGCGCATTATAGGCGCGCCGCCGACGAGAGTCAAACCCCTCGTGACGGTGCGCAGAAAGGGGGCCCCTTGCGGAGCCCCCTTCGATCGCTCGAGTCGCGTGACGCTTACTCGACGATCTTGGCCACGACGCCGGCGCCGACGGTCCGACCGCCTTCGCGAACGGCGAAACGCAGGCCTTCGTCCATGGCGACCGGGGCGATCAGGCTGACGACCATCTTGACGTTGTCGCCCGGCATGACCATCTCGACGCCTTCCGGCAGCTCACAGGTACCGGTGATGTCGGTGGTACGGAAGTAGAACTGCGGACGGTAGCCCTTGAAGAACGGAGTGTGACGACCACCCTCGTCCTTGGACAGCACGTAGACCTCGGCCTCGAACTTGGTGTGCGGGGTGATGGTGCCCGGCTTGGCCAGGACCTGACCACGCTCGACATCGTCACGCTTGGTGCCGCGCAGCAGGGCGCCGACGTTCTCACCGGCACGACCCTCGTCGAGCAGCTTGCGGAACATCTCGACACCGGTGACGGTGGTCTTGGTGGTGTCCTTGATACCGACGATCTCGACTTCCTCGCCGGCCTTGATGACACCGCGCTCGACACGACCGGTGACCACGGTACCGCGACCGGAGATGGAGAAGACGTCCTCGATCGGCATCAGGAACGGCTGGTCGATGGCACGCTCCGGCTCCGGGATGTACTCGTCCAGGGCCTTGATCAGGTTGGCAACGGCGGTGGTGCCCATGCCGTTGTCGTCCTTGCCTTCCAGGGCCATCAGGGCGGAACCGGTGATGATCGGAGTGTCGTCACCCGGGAAGTCGTACTCGCTCAGGAGTTCGCGCACTTCCATCTCGACCAGCTCGAGCAGCTCCTCGTCGTCGACCATGTCGGCCTTGTTCAGGAACACGACGATGTACGGCACGCCGACCTGGCGAGACAGCAGGATGTGCTCGCGGGTCTGCGGCATCGGGCCGTCGGCGGCGGACACCACCAGGATGGCACCGTCCATCTGGGCCGCACCGGTGATCATGTTCTTGACGTAGTCAGCGTGCCCGGGGCAGTCGACGTGCGCGTAGTGGCGCTCTTCGGACTGGTACTCGACGTGGGCGGTGGCGATGGTGATGCCGCGCTCACGCTCTTCCGGAGCGTTGTCGATGGAGTCGAACGCGCGAGCGTCGCCACCGAAGACTTCCGCGGAAACGCGAGTCAGGGCCGCAGTCAGCGTGGTCTTGCCGTGGTCGACGTGACCGATGGTGCCGACGTTGACGTGCGGTTTGGAACGTTCAAATTTTTCCTTAGCCACTGCTATGACCTCTTTACGTTAGCTAACGGTTAACCGTTCTGGTTGATGACGGCTTCAACGACGCTGGACGGCGCCTCTTCGTAATCCGCAAACTCCATGGTGTAGCTTGCGCGGCCCTGGGTCTGAGAACGCAGGTCGGTTGCGTAACCGAACATCTCAGCCAGCGGAACGGTGGCGCGGATGACCTTGCCCATGGAGGAGTCATCCATACCCTGGACCAGGCCCCGACGACGGTTCAGGTCGCCCATGACATCGCCCATGAACTCCTCGGGTGTCACGACCTCGACCTTCATCACCGGCTCGAGCAGCACGGCCTTGGCCTTGGGTGCGCCTTCCTTGATCGCCATGGAAGAGGCGACCTTGAACGCGGTCTCGTTCGAGTCCACGTCATGGTAGGAACCGTCGAACAGCGTAACCTTGACGTCAATCATCGGGTAGCCCGCGATGACACCGTTCTGGAGCTGCTCATAGGCCCCTTTCTCGACGGCCGGCACGTATTCCTTGGGAACCACGCCGCCGACGATTTCAGAAGCGAATTTGAAGTGCATCTCTTCATCTTCGCCCTTGTCCTCGGCCGTCAACGGTTCGATGCGCAGATGCACGTGACCGTACTGACCGCGGCCACCGGACTGGCGCACGAACTTGCCTTCCTGCTCGACGCTCTTGCGGATGGTCTCGCGGTAGGCGACCTGTGGCTTGCCGATGTTGGCGTCCACCTTGAACTCGCGACGCATGCGGTCGACGATGATGTCCAGGTGCAGCTCGCCCATGCCGGAGATGATGGTCTGGCCGGTTTCCTCGTCGGTCTTGACCTGGAAGGACGGGTCCTCCTGGGCCAGCTTGCCCAGCGCCACGCCCATCTTCTCCTGGTCGGCCTTGGACTTCGGCTCCACGGCCACGGAGATTACCGGGTCCGGGAACTCCATGCGCTCCAGCACGATCTTGTCGTTCAGGTCGCACAGGGTGTCGCCGGTGGTGACGTCCTTCAGGCCGATGCAGGCAGCGATGTCGCCGGCCAGCACTTCCTTGATCTCCTCGCGGGAGTTGGAGTGCATCTGCACGATACGGCCGACACGCTCCTTCTTCTGCTTGACGGAGTTGTAGACGCTGTCGCCGGACTTCAGCACGCCGGAGTAGACACGGATGAAGGTCAGGGTGCCGACGAAGGGGTCGGTGGCGATCTTGAACGCCAGCGCGGCGAAGGGCGCGTTGTCGTCCGCCTCGCGAGTGGCGATGGTGCCGTCCTTGTCGTCCAGCTCACCCTCGATGGCCTTGACCTCGGTGGGTGACGGCATGTACTCGATGACGCCATCGAGCACGGCCTGCACGCCCTTGTTCTTGAACGCGGAGCCACAGGTGACCAGCACGATCTCGTTGTCGAGGGTACGACGACGCAGACCCGCCTTGATGTCCTCGACCGGCAGGTCGCCTTCCTCGAGGTACTTGTCCATCAGCTCTTCGGAGGCCTCGGCGGCCGCCTCGACCATCTGCTCGCGGTACGTCTCGGCGGTCTCCTGAAGCTCGGCCGGGATGTCGACGAGGTCGTAGTTCATGCCGAAGTTGGCCTCATCCCAGAGGATGGCCTTCATCTGGATCAGGTCGACGACGCCCTTGAAGTCATCCTCGGCGCCCCAGTTGATCTGGATCGGCACGACGTTGGCACCCAGGCGGGTCTTCAGCTGGTCCACGACCATGAAGAAGTCGGCGCCGGCACGGTCCATCTTGTTGACGAACACCATGCGCGGGACTTCGTACTTGTTGGCCTGGCGCCAGACGGTCTCGGTCTGCGGCTGCACGCCGGAGCTGCCGCACAGCACCACCACGGCCCCGTCGAGAACACGCAGGGAACGCTCCACCTCGATGGTGAAGTCGACGTGCCCCGGGGTATCGATGATGTTGATGCGGTGCTCATCGAACTGCTTGTTCATGCCCTGCCAGAAGCAGGTGGTCGCCGCAGAGGTGATCGTGATGCCACGCTCCTGCTCCTGCTCCATCCAGTCCATGGTGGCAGCGCCCTCATGGACCTCGCCGACCTTGTGAGACAGACCGGTATAGAACAGGACGCGCTCGGTAGTGGTCGTCTTACCGGCGTCGACGTGGGCTACGATACCGATATTGCGGTAACGCTTAAGCGGAGTCTTGCGAGCCACGATGTAACTCCCGTTGGTTGGCGATGCGGTTTAGAAGCGGTAGTGAGAGAAGGCCTTGTTGGCCTCTGCCATGCGATGCACGTCTTCACGCTTCTTGACGGCCGAACCCTTGCCTTCGGCGGCATCCAGCATCTCGCCAGCCAGACGCTGCACCATGGTCTTCTCACCGCGACGACGGGCGGCGTCCACCAGCCAGCGCATGGCCAGCGCCTGGCGGCGGGACGGGCGCACCTCGACCGGCACCTGATAGGTCGCACCGCCGACACGACGGGACTTGACCTCGACCATGGGCTGGATGGTTTCCAGCGCCTTGTCGAAGATCTCCAGCGGCTCTTCCTTGCTACGCTCGGCAACCCTGTCCAGCGCACCGTAGACGATGCGCTCAGCTACGGACTTCTTGCCGCTGATCATCAGGTGGTTCATGAACTTCGCCAGGCGCTCGCTTCCGAACTTGGGATCCGGCAGGATCTCGCGCTTGGCCGCAACTCTTCTTCTAGGCATGATAAGCCCTCTATCGAAGGGTCCTTCAGGTAAACCCGAGACGACCCGGCGGGCGCTCGACCTTACTCTTATCAGACCGTGACAATGATGTGTTCGTTAATGGCCGCAGCCGGTACGGGGCCAGGCGCTTAGGCCTTCGGACGCTTGGTACCGTACTTGGAACGACCCTGCTTACGGTTCTGGACGCCGGAGGTGTCCAGGGCACCGCGGACGGTGTGGTAACGGACACCCGGAAGGTCCTTCACCCGGCCGCCACGGATCAGGACCACGGAGTGCTCCTGGAGGTTGTGGCCTTCGCCGCCGATGTAGGAGGAGACCTCGAAGCCGTTGGTCAGGCGCACGCGGCAGACCTTACGCAGGGCCGAGTTCGGCTTCTTCGGGGTGGTGGTGTAGACGCGGGTGCAGACGCCGCGCTTCTGCGGGCAGGCCTGCAGCGCCGGCACGTCGCTCTTGGCGGCCTGGCGCTTGCGCGGCTTGCGCACGAGCTGATTGATCGTTGCCATGGTGTGTAGCTGACTCCAATGGGTTGCCTTGCCTTTTCCAGTGGCGCGGGCGCACCCGCCCCACTGTTAAAGGCTGCGCATTCTAATGGCTGACGCCGCCGGCCGTCAAGCACGGCGCCCGCCCGGGGGCGGCGCGCCGTGCGGCCGGACGCGGCATCAGATCTCGTCGTCGTCCGAGTCGAGCGCGGTGAGCTGGGCGCCCAGCTCCTGCTCGACGTCGTAGGCCGACGGGTGGAGCATGCGTTCGGCGTCTTCACGCTTGCGGCGACGCTCCGCGTGGTGGGTCAGGCCGGTACCGGCCGGGATCAGGCGTCCCACCACCACGTTCTCCTTCAGGCCGCGCAGGTAGTCGCGCTTGCCGGTGACGGCCGCCTCGGTCAGCACCCGCGTGGTCTCCTGGAAGGAGGCCGCGGAGATGAACGACTCGGTGGCCAGGCTGGCCTTGGTGATGCCCAGCAGCAGGCGCTGGCACTTGGCCGGGAACTTGTCCGCCTTCTCCAGGCGCGCGTTCTCCTCGAGCACGCGGACCAGCTCGACCTGGTCGCCCGGGATGAAGTCGGAGTCGCCGGCGTCGGTGATCTCCACCTTGCGCAGCATCTGACGCACGATCACTTCGATGTGCTTGTCGTTGATGCCCACGCCCTGCAGGCGGTAGACGTCCTGCACCTCGGCGACGATGTACTTGGCCAGTTCGGCGATGCCCAGCAGGCGCAGGATGTCGTGGGGGTTGCTCGGACCGTCGGAGATCACCTCGCCCTTCTCGACGGCCTCGCCCTCGAACACCGCGATCTGGCGCCATTTCGGGATCAGCATCTCGAACGGATCGCCGTCTTCCGGGGTGATCGTCAGGCGACGCTTGCCCTTGGTCTCCTTGCCGAAGCTGATCGTGCCGCTGATCTCGGCGAGGATCGCCGGCTCCTTGGGCTTGCGGGCCTCGAACAGGTCGGCGACCCGCGGCAGACCGCCGGTGATGTCCTTGTTGCCGGTCGCCTCGACCGGGATACGGGCCACCACCTCGCCGACGCCGATGTGCGAGCCGTTGTCCACGGTGACGATCGCCTTGCCGGGCAGCAGGTACTGCACCGGGGTATCGGACCCGGACACGGTGACCGGCTTGCCGCCCTCGTCGGCCAGCAGGATCATCGGGCGCTTGTCGCGGCCGGCCATGGGGCGCGCCGCCGACTCGATGACCTCGATGGAGGACAGGCCGGTCATCTCGTCCACGCTGCGGTGGATGGTGACGCCCTCGTCCATGTCGGCGTACTGCACCTGGCCCTCGGCCTCGGCGACGATCGGGTGGGTGTGCGGATCCCACTTGGCCACCGCCTGGCCGGCGTCGACCGCCTCGCCGTCCTTGACGGAGAGCTCGGCGCCGTAGGGCAGCTTGTAGTACTCGCGCTCGCGGCCGTGATCGTCGGCCACTGCCAGGGCACTGGAGCGGGAGACCACCACCAGCTTGCCGTCGCCGCGCTCGACGTGCTTGATGTTGTGCAGGCGCACCCGACCGCCGTGCTTGACCTGGACGCTGTCCACCGCGGAGGCCCGGGAGGCCGCCCCACCGATGTGGAAGGTCCGCATGGTCAGCTGGGTGCCCGGCTCGCCGATCGACTGGGCGGCGATGACGCCCACGGACTCGCCGGTGTTGACCTGGTGACCACGCGCCAGGTCGCGACCGTAGCAGGACGAGCAGACGCCGTGGCTGGTCTCGCAGGTGATCGTCGAGCGCACCACGATCTCGTCGACGCCCATGGTGTCGAGTTCGGCACACCAGGCCTCGTCGAGCAGGGTATCGCGCGGGATCAGCACTTCCTCGGTGGCCGGATCGATGACGTCCTGGGCGACCACCCGGCCCAGCACCCGCTGCGCCAGGGAGACGATGATGTCGCCGCCCTCGATGACCGGGTGCAGGGTCAGGCCATTCTCGGTGCCGCAGTCGGCCTCGGTGATCACCATGTCCTGGGCCACATCGACCAGGCGGCGGGTCAGGTAACCGGAGTTGGCGGTCTTCAGTGCGGTGTCCGCCAGGCCCTTGCGCGCGCCGTGGGTCGAGATGAAGTACTGCAGGACGTTCAGGCCTTCCCGGAAGTTGGCGACGATCGGGGTCTCGATGATCGAGCCGTCCGGCTTGGCCATCAGGCCCCGCATCCCCGCCAGCTGACGGATCTGGGCGGCACTGCCCCGGGCGCCGGAGTCGGCCATGATGAAGACGCTGTTGAAGGAGTCCTGCTCGACCTCGTTGCCCTCGCGGTCGACCACGCTCTCCTTGGAGATGCCGGCCATCATCGCCTTGGCGACCTGGTCGTTGGCCCGCGCCCAGATGTCGATGACCTTGTTGTACTTCTCGCCCGCGGTGACGAGACCGGAGGAGAACTGGTCCTCGATCTCCTTGACCTCTTCCTCGGCCGCATCGACGATCTCGGCCTTGGCATCCGGGATGACGAAGTCGTTGACGCCGATGGAGGCGCCGGACCAGGTGGCCATGCGGAAGCCGGTGTACATCAGCTGGTCGGCGAAGATCACCGCCGGCTTGAGGCCGGCGCGCCGATACACCTCGTTGATCAGCCGGGAGATGGCCTTCTTCTTCATCGGCTGGTCGATCAGCTCGAAGGGCACGCCCTCCGGCAGGATGCGGAACAGCAGCGCGCGACCGACGGTGGTGTCGTAGATCGTGCGGCTGTGGCTCTGCTCGCCGCTCTCCTCGTCCACCATCACCTCGTCGAGGCGCACCTTGACCCGGGCGTGCAGGGCCACGCTCTGGGTGCCGAAGGCGCGCTCGACCTCGTTGAGGTCGGCGAACACCATGCCCTCGCCCTTGGCGTTGATCTTCTCGCGGGTCATGTAGTACAGGCCCAGCACCACGTCCTGGGACGGCACGATGATCGGCTCGCCGTTGGCCGGTGACAGCACGTTGTTGGTGGCCATCATCAGCGCCCGGGCCTCGAGCTGGGCTTCCAGGGTCAGCGGCACGTGGACCGCCATCTGGTCACCGTCGAAGTCGGCGTTGTAGGCGGCACACACCAGCGGGTGCAGCTGGATGGCCTTGCCCTCGATCAGCAGCGGCTCGAAGGCCTGGATGCCCAGGCGGTGCAGGGTCGGCGCCCGGTTGAGCAGCACCGGGTGCTCGCGGATGACGTCGGCGAGGATGTCCCAGACCTCGGGCAGCTCCCGCTCGACCATCTTCTTGGCGGCCTTGATGGTGGACGCCTGGCCGCTGGCCTGCAGCTTGGAGTAGATGAACGGCTTGAACAGCTCCAGCGCCATCTTCTTGGGCAGACCGCACTGGTGCAGGCGCAGGGTCGGGCCCACGGTGATCACCGAGCGGCCGGAGTAGTCGACGCGCTTGCCCAGCAGGTTCTGACGGAAGCGACCCTGCTTGCCCTTGATCATGTCGGCCAGGGATTTCAGCGGGCGCTTGTTGGAGCCGGTGATGGCCCGACCGCGACGGCCGTTATCCAGCAGGGCGTCGACCGCCTCCTGCAGCATGCGCTTCTCGTTGCGCACGATGATGTCCGGCGCATTGAGGTCGAGCAGCCGCTTGAGGCGGTTGTTGCGGTTGATCACGCGACGGTACAGATCGTTGAGATCCGAGGTCGCGAAGCGACCGCCGTCCAGCGGCACCAGCGGACGCAGGTCCGGCGGCAGCACGGGCAGCACTTCCATGACCATCCAGGCCGGGTCGTTGCCGGAGCCCTGGAAGGCCTCGAGCAGCTTCAGGCGCTTGGACAGCTTCTTGATCTTGGTCTCGGAGTTGGTCTGCGGGATTTCCTCGCGCAGCCGCTCGATCTCTTCCTCGAGATCGATGTCCTTGAGCATGGCCTGGACGGCCTCGGCGCCCATGCGGGCATCGAAGTCGTCGCCGAACTCCTCGAGGGCCTCGAAGTACTGCTCGTCGTTGAGCAACTGGCCGCGCTCGAGGGTGGTCATGCCCGGGTCGACGACCATGAAGCTCTCGAAGTAGAGCACGCGCTCGATGTCGCGCAGGGTCATGTCCAGGAACATGCCGATGCGCGACGGCAGCGACTTGAGGAACCAGATATGGGCGACGGGGCTGGCCAGCTCGATGTGGCCCATCCGTTCGCGGCGCACGGCGGCCTTGGTGACCTCCACGCCGCACTTCTCGCAGATGATGCCGCGGTGCTTCATGCGCTTGTACTTGCCGCACAGGCACTCGTAGTCCTTCACCGGGCCGAAGATCTTGGCGCAGAACAGGCCGTCGCGCTCCGGCTTGAAGGTCCGGTAGTTGATGGTCTCGGGCTTCTTGACCTCGCCGAAGGACCAGCTGCGAATCATGTCCGGCGACGCCAGGGTAATCTTGATCGCGTCGAACTCGTCGGACTGAGACTGCGATTTGAGGACTTTCACCAAATCTTTCATGGGGTCGGCTCCGCTGCGGAGTTGTCATGGGCGGGGGCGCCGTCGCCCCCGCGGACCGTCATTCTGTGAAGCGCCGTCGCGGCAGCCTCAGCTCTCCAGTTCGATATCGATGCCCAGCGAGCGGATTTCCTTCACCAGCACGTTGAAGGATTCCGGCATGCCCGCCTGCATGGTGTGGTCGCCGTCCACGATGCTCTTGTACATCTTGGTGCGACCCTCCACGTCGTCGGACTTGACGGTGAGCATCTCCTGGAGGGTGTAGGCCGCGCCATAGGCTTCCAGGGCCCAGACCTCCATTTCCCCGAAACGCTGACCACCGAACTGGGCCTTGCCGCCCAGCGGCTGCTGGGTGACCAGCGAGTAGGAGCCCGTGGAGCGTGCGTGCATCTTGTCGTCCACCAGGTGGTTGAGCTTCAGCATGTACATGTAACCCACGGTGACCGGGCGGTCGAAGGCATCGCCGGTACGCCCGTCATAGAGGGTCATCTGACCGGAGTCCGGCAGGTCGGCCAGGCTCAGCAGGTGCTTGATCTCGCCCTCGCGGGCCCCGTCGAATACCGGCGTGGCCATGGGCACGCCCGCCTTGAGGTTCTTCGCCAGGGCGATGACCTCGTCGTCGGTGAGCGAGTCGAGGTCCTCGACCCGGGTGCTCGAGTCGGTATTGTAGACCTTGCCCAGGAACTCGCGGATCTCGCCGACCTGCTGCTCGCGGGCATCGCGCAGCATGTGCTCGATCTTCACCCCCAGGCCGCGGGCGGCCATGCCCAGGTGGGTCTCGAGGATCTGGCCGACGTTCATCCGCGACGGCACGCCCAGCGGGTTCAGCACCACGTCGATGGGCTCGCCGTTGTCGTCGAAGGGCATGTCCTCGATCGGCATGATGGCCGAGATGACACCCTTGTTGCCGTGACGGCCGGCCATCTTGTCACCCGGCTGCAGGCGGCGCTTGATCGCCAGGTAGACCTTGACGATCTTCAGCACGCCCGGCGCCAGGTCGTCGCCCTGGGTGAGCTTGCGCTTCTTGTCCTCGAAGCGCTCGTCCATCTCCTTGCGACGGTTCTCCAGCTGCTCGTCGGCCTGGGCCAGCAGCTCGTTGAGCGACTCGTCCTGCATGCGCAGCTTGAACCACTGCTGGCGCGGCAGCTCCTCGAGGTACTCGTCGGTGAGCACGTCGCCCTTCTTGAGCCTGGGCCCACCGTTGACGGCCTGGCCGGCGAGGGTGCGCTGCAGGCGCTCGAAGGTCGCATCCTCGGCGATGCGGTAGGTCTCCTGGAGATCCTTGCGCACCTCGTCGAGCTGCATCTGCTCGATGGACAGCGCCCGGGAATCCTTCTCCACGCCGTCGCGGGTGAACACCTGGACGTCGATGACGGTGCCCTTCATGCCGGTCGGGGCGCGCAGCGAGGTGTCCTTCACGTCGGAGGCCTTCTCGCCGAAGATCGCGCGCAGCAGCTTCTCCTCCGGAGTCAGCTGGGTCTCGCCCTTGGGCGTGACCTTGCCGACCAGGATGTCGCCCGCACCGACTTCCGCCCCGATGTAGACCACGCCCGCCTCGTCCAGCTTGGACAGCGCCGACTCGCCGACGTTGGGGATGTCCGAGGTGATCTCCTCGGCGCCCAGCTTGGTGTCGCGGGAGACGCAGGTCAGCTCCTGGATGTGGATGGTGGTGAACCGGTCCTCCTGGACCGCCCGCTCGGAGAGCAGGATGGAGTCCTCGAAATTGAAGCCGTTCCAAGGCATGAAGGCGATGCGCATGTTCTGGCCCAGGGCCAGGTCGCCCATGTCGACGGACGGGCCGTCGGCCAGGATGTCACCCCGCGCCACGCTGTCCCCGGTAAGCACGATCGGGCGCTGGTTCTGACAGGTGTTCTGGTTGGAGCGCAGGTACTTGGTCAGGTTGTAGATGTCGACGCCGGCCTCGCCGCCGATGATCTCGTCCTCGTTGACCCGCACCACGATGCGCTTGGCATCGACGGAGTCGATCACGCCGCCGCGGCGCGCCACGGCGCAGACGCCGGAGTCGCGGGCCACGAAGCGCTCCATGCCGGTGCCCACCAGGGGCTTCTCGGCACGCAGGGTCGGCACCGCCTGGCGTTGCATGTTCGCCCCCATCAGGGCGCGGTTGGCGTCATCGTGCTCGAGGAAGGGGATCAGGGCCGCGGCCACGGACACCACCTGGCGCGGCGACACGTCCATCAGCGTCACCTGCTCGGGGCGCATGAAGGTGGTCTCGCCCTTGTGGCGGACCTGCACCAGGTCGTCGACCAGCTTGCCGCCCTCGTCCACCGTGGCGGAGGCCTGGGCGATGACGAAGTCGCCCTCCTCGATCGCCGAGAGATGCACCACGTCATCGGTCACCTGGCTGCCCACGACCTTGCGGTACGGCGTCTCGAGGAAGCCGTAGCTGTTGGTGTGGCTGTAGGTGGCGAGCGAGTTGATCAGGCCGATGTTCGGCCCTTCCGGGGTCTCGATCGGGCACAGCCGGCCATAGTGGGTGGCGTGGACGTCGCGCACCTCGAAGCCGGCGCGCTCGCGGGTCAGGCCGCCCGGGCCGAGGGCGGAGACGCGGCGCTTGTACGTCACCTCGGACAGCGGGTTGTTCTGGTCCATGAACTGGGACAGCTGGCTGGAGCCGAAGAACTCCTTGACCGCGGCCGCCACCGGCTTGGCGTTGATCAGGTCCTGGGGCATCAGGCCTTCGCTCTCGGCCATGGACAGGCGTTCCTTGACCGCCCGCTCGACGCGCACCAGGCCCACGCGGAACTGGTTCTCGGCCATTTCGCCGACGCAGCGGATGCGGCGGTTGCCCAGGTGGTCGATGTCATCGACGTCGCCGAAACCGTTACGGATGCTGATCAGCTCGCCCAGCACGTCGAGGATGTCGCGACGGTCGAGCACGCCGGCCCCGGTGTCGCTGTCGCGACGCAGGCGGCGGTTGAACTTCATGCGGCCGACGCCGGACAGGTCGTAGCGGTCCTCGGTGAAGAACAGGTTGTTGAACAGCGTCTCGGCGGCTTCCTTGGTGGGCGGCTCGCCGGGGCGCATCATGCGGTAGATCTCGACCAGCGCCTCGAGCTGGGACCCGGTGGTGTCCAGCTTGAGGGTGTCGGAGATGAAGGGGCCGCAGTCGAGATCGTTGGTGTACAGGGTCTCGAGGGCGGTGATGCCCGCCTGGCCGATGCTCTCCAGCAGCTCCGGGGTGATCGCGGTGTTGCAGGGGCAGATCAGCTCGCCGGTGGCGGGGTTGATCTGGTCCTTGGCCAGGGTCTTGCCGAACAGGTAGTCCATCGGCACCTCGAGACGCTCGAGGCCGGCCTTCTCCAGCTGGCGGATGTGCTTCTGGGTGACGCGACGGCCTTCCTCGACGATGACGTTGCCGTCACCATCCTTGATGTCGAAGGTCGCGGTCTCGCCGCGCAGGCGCGAGGGCACCAGGTCCACCGAGAAGCCGGACTTCTCGATGTGGAAGGTGCTGGTCTCGAAGAACTCGTCGAGGATCTCCTCGGCGCTCATGCCCAGCGCGCGCAGCAGCACGGACGCCGGCAGCTTGCGGCGACGGTCGATACGCACGAAGACGTTGTCCTTCGGGTCGAACTCGAAGTCCAGCCAGGAGCCGCGGTAGGGGATCACCCGGGCGGAATACAGCAGCTTGCCGGAGGAGTGGCTCTTGCCCTTGTCGTGATCGAAGAACACGCCCGGCGAGCGGTGAAGCTGGGAGACGATGACGCGCTCGGTGCCGTTGACGACGAAGGTGCCGTTCTCGGTCATCAGGGGGATCTCCCCCATGTAGACTTCCTGCTCCTTGATGTCCTTGATCGCCTTGTGCGACGAGTCCTTGTCGTAGATGATCAGACGGACCTTGACGCGCAGGGGAGCCGAGTAGGTGACGCCACGCAGCTGGCATTCCTTGACGTCGAACGCCGGAGTGCCGAAACGATAACTGACGTACTCCAGGGCGGCGTTGCCGGAGAAGCTCTCGATCGGGAACACGGAGCGGAAGGCGGCATGCAGGCCGATCTCGAGACGCTCTTCGGGTGAGCGATCCTGCTGGAGAAAGTCGTAGTAGGAATCAAGCTGGATGGCCAGCAGGTAAGGCACATCCATCACTTGGGGCAGTTTGCCGAAATCCTTGCGGATGCGTTTTTTCTCAGTGTATGAGTAAGCCATCTGTATTCCCCAGCTTGTTCACCATGGGTGACCGATGCGTGTCGGCGCCACCCGACGGGCGCGGCTCCGTCAGGCGCTGACGGCAAGCCTCCACATGGAGACTCGCCGTCGGAATTCGGCTAGCGGTGGCCCAGGGGGGCGACCGGCTAGTGACAACAGAAAAAGGCCGGCAGCGGGTGTCCCGCCACCAGCCGTGGAAGCTTACGCAGCGCGTGAAGCCGTGGGCACAAGGATTACTTGAGCTCCACGCTCGCGCCGGCTTCTTCCAGCTTGGTCTTGGCTGCCTCGGCGTCGTCCTTGGACATCGCTTCCTTGATGGTCGCCGGCGCGCCGTCGACGGCACCCTTGGCTTCCTTCAGGCCCAGGCCGGTGATCTCGCGGACGGCCTTGATGACGTTGACCTTCTTCTCGCCGGCGCCGGTCAGCACCAGGTCGAACTCGGTCTGCTCTTCCTCGACAGCGGCTTCGCCTCCACCCGGGCCGGCCACGACGGCGGCCGCGGCGGTCACGCCGAACTTCTCTTCCATCGCTTCGATCAGCTCGGCGACTTCCATCACGGACATGTCGGCGACGGCGTTGATGATGTCTTCTTTGGTCAGTGCCATTTTCACGTTCCTAACTTTGCGGGAGTCTCGGCGCACCGAGGACTCGCTGATTCAATGTTCGATTCTCGCTGCGGGCTCGAGTTCGCCGATCAGGCGGCCTCTTCCTTCTGGTCACGCAGCGCGGCGAGGGTACGGACCAGCTTGCCGGCAGACGCTTCCTTCATGACGGACATCAGCTTGGCGATCGCCTCGTCGTAGGTCGGCAGCGTTGCCAGGCGATCGAGATCGCTCGCCGGGATGAACTCGCCTTCGTAGGCCAGCGCCTTGACTTCGAAGTTCTTCTCGTCCTTGCCGAACTCCTTGAACAGGCGGGCGGCAGCGCCCGGATGCTCGCTGGAGAAGGCCAGGAGGGTCGGACCCACGAAGCTTTCGTTCAGGCATTCCCACTGGGTGCCTGCCAGGGCGCGGCGTGCCAGGGTGTTGCGCACAACACGGATCTGCACGCCATTCTCGCGGGCCTGCTTGCGCAGGTCGGTCATCTTGCTGACCGCGACGCCACGAGAATCGGCAACGACGACGGAGAGAGCATCCTTGGCCGCCTCACTGACCTCGGCAACAATGGCCTTCTTGCCTTCGAGTGCTAGTGGCACGGTGATCACTCCTTCGTGCCGGAATCTCACAAGAGAGTTCCGGTGGTTACCATCTCTCCCGGTCGGGGACCGGGAGTCCTGGGTGATGGTGCTCACCAGACATCTGGCGGCCACACCATCTGCGCAGGTCTCCTCGAGGGATGATTAAGCCGCCTCGGCGAGCGAGACGGCACCTGCGGTCTTTGACGGTGCCCCGCCGGCGCTTGTCGAAACCGTGCACGGGGACCGCAAAGTTCTTGCTCGGATGTCGAGCTCGGCGTTACACGAACGCCGAGTGGTCGACGGTCAGCCCCGGGCCCATGGTGGTGGACAGGGAGACCTTCTTGAAATACACACCCTTGGAGGTGCTCGGCTTGAGCTTCTTGAGGTCGGCGATCAGCGCCTCCAGGTTGCCCCGGATGGCGGCGGCGTCGAAATCGACCTTGCCGAGGGTGGTGTGGATGATGCCGTTCTTGTCGGTACGGAAGCGCACCTGGCCGGCCTTGGCGTTCTTGACCGCGGTAGCGACATCCGGGGTCACGGTGCCGACCTTGGGGTTGGGCATCAGGCCACGCGGGCCGAGAATCTGACCCAGCTGACCGACGACGCGCATGGCGTCCGGCGAGGCGATGACCACGTCGAAGTCGAGCTGGCCCTTCTTGACCTGCTCGGCCAGGTCATCCATGCCGACGATGTCGGCACCGGCTTCCTTGGCGGCCTCGGCGTTGGCACCCTGGGTGAAGACGGCGACACGCACGTCCTTGCCGGTACCGTTGGGCATGACGGTGGCGCCACGCACGACCTGGTCGGATTTGCGCGGATCGACGCCCAGGTTGATGGCGACGTCCAGGGACTCCTTGAACTTGACGGCGGACAGCTCGGAGAGCAGGGCCACGGCCTCTTCCAGGGAGTACGCCTTGTTCGGGTCGACCTTCTCGCGAATCTGCGTCGCGCGCTTGCTGAGCTTAGCCATGATCAGAGACCCTCCACGTTCAGGCCCATGCTGCGGGCACTACCGGCAATGGTACGCACCGCGGCGTCGAGATCGGCAGCCGTCAGGTCCGGCTCCTTGGTCTTGGCGATCTCTTCGAGCTGTTCGCGGGTCACGGTACCGACCTTGGTCTTGTTCGGCTCACCGGAGCCGGACTTGATCCCAGCGGCCTTCTTCAGCAGGACCGCCGCGGGCGGGGTCTTGGTGACGAAGGTGAAGCTGCGGTCGGAATAGACGGTGATCACCACGGGAGTCGGCAGGCCCGGCTCGATGTCCTGGGTCTCGGCGTTGAACGCCTTGCAGAACTCCATGATGTTGACACCGTGCTGACCCAGCGCGGGGCCCACGGGGGGACTCGGATTGGCTTTACCGGCTGCGACCTGCAGCTTGATGTAAGCCTGGACTTTCTTGGCCATGATGAACTCCAGATGGGTAGTAGCGCCTTGCGGCTCCCCGGGTTACGCGACCGCCTCGGCGACCGCCACGAAACGCGCCCGAACGAGAGGGGCTATTCCTTCTCGACCTGGGCAAACTCCAGCTCGACCGGCGTGGACCGGCCGAAGATCAGCACGCTGACCTGGAGACGACTCTTGTCGTAGTTGACTTCCTCGACCACGCCGTTGAAATCGGCGAAGGGGCCGTCGACGACGCGCACGGACTGGCCCGGCTCGAACACGGTCTTCGGCCGCGGCTTGTCGGTGCCGTCCTTGACCCGGCTGAGAATGGCATCCGCCTCACGCTGGGTGATGGGGGCCGGCTTCTCCTTGGTGCCGCCGATGAACCCCATCACGCGCGGGGTCTCGTTGACCAGGTGCCAGGTCTCGTCGTCCATCTCCATCTCGACCAGCACATAGCCGGGATAGAACTTGCGCTCACTCTTGCGGCGCTTGCCGTCACGCATCTCGACGACTTCTTCGGTGGGCACCAGGATCTCGCCGAAGCGGTCCTCCATGCCAAACATCTTCACGCGCTCGGTGAGCGAGCGCATGACATGCTTCTCGAAGCCGGAATAGGCGTGAACGACGTACCAACGCTTGGACATGAAGACTCCTAACCAATGACGCCGGACATCGCCCAGCCAAGAAGAGTGTCGATGAGCCACAGCATCAGCCCCACCACCAGCACGGCCACCAGCACGATGGCGGTGGTCTGCACGGTCTCGGGACGGGTCGGCCAGACGACGCGCTGGATTTCCTTCTTCGCGCTGCGGGCCAGCTCGAGCAGCTCACGCCCCTTGGTGGTGGTCAACGCCACCAGCGCCGCCACCACACTGAGGGCGACGACACCGAGCACACGATAGAGAAGCGCCTGATCGGCAAAATAGGTATTGCCGACGACGGCAAGAACCAGCAGAGTGACGACAACCGCCCACTTGAGCCCGTCGTGGCGCGACTCCTGCACCTCGGCGTTATGCTTCATGAAAACGAGACTCCTCAGGGTGCGGCAATCGAAACATGAAAGTATATGAGATCTCGCCAGCCTGGGGAAGACTGGCAGGCCAGGAGGGAATCGAACCCCCAACCTGCGGTTTTGGAGACCGCTGCTCTGCCAATTGAGCTACTGGCCTGTATCTGCTTCCGCGACCGCCCTTTGCAAGCGACCTGAGCGACAGCGGGCGCCATCATAGCGAAAACCGCTCTGCCTGGCAACCCCTTTCCGGCATCCAGCCACGCCGGGAAGAAAGAGAAAAGGCGAGCCGCGGCTCGCCTTTTCGATGTGGAGCTCATGGACGGATTTGAACCGTCGACCTCACCCTTACCAAGGGTGTGCTCTACCCCTGAGCTACATGAGCGTTACCGCTCGGCACCACGTGCCGTCAAACCTGGAGCGGGCAGCGGGGATCGAACCCGCATCATCAGCTTGGAAGGCTGAGGTTCTACCATTGAACTATGCCCGCCTGCCCACTCTCTTTTCCACCTCCGCGCCAAGCGAGGGCGGCGAAAATCTGGTGGAGGGGGAAGGATTCGAACCTTCGAAGCTTTCGCGGCAGATTTACAGTCTGCTCCCTTTGGCCACTCGGGAACCCCTCCAACTGGCGGTGTATTCTACCGCTTCGACTCTCGGTGTCAAGTGATTGTTTTCTCAATCTTCCTGACCGGACATGACCGCCGGGACGGACCTGCCTCTCCGGAACGCGGCGCATTATTTCAAAGCAGCATGGAGAATGCAAGCCCGGCACGGATCTTTTCCAGCGACACCGGCCGTGGCACCAACGGCGCCCCCGCCATGCGCCCGGCCCGTTCGGCGGCGGTCAGCGGGAAACTGGCCTCCAGCCCCCCATAGACCATGTCCGGCCAGACCGCATGGGGCACCTGGATGCCCCGCGAGACCACTCGAGCGTCGCCGCCGGTGAGCAGCATCGGCAGGGCCACGTTCTCACGGTCGCAGACCTCGCTGTAGATCCGGTTCACGGCACTCACCGCGGCCATGTAGATACCGTGATTGACCGCCTCCACGGTGCGCGTGCCGGGGGCCAGCAGCTCGTCGGCCTCGCTGTCGGGGTCGATGGCCACGTTGCGGGTGCCGAGCTGGAGGCTTTCCTTCATCAGCCGCAGGCCCGGCAGGATATAGCCCCCCAGGTGACGGCCACCGGGCAGCACGAAGTCCACGGTGATGGCGCTGCCGCAATCCACGCTGCAGCAGCCACCGGCGAGCTGGTAGCCCGCCAGCACCCCCATCCAGCGATCCACTCCCAGCCGCCCGGGTTCCCGGTAGCCGTTGGTCACCCCCAGCGCCTCGGGGCGCGAGTGGGCCACGTGCACCCCGCCCACCCGGCTCTGCAGCAGGGCCACGGTCTGGGCCAGCACGGCCTGGCGCGCCACGCTGGAGATCCGCACCGCCTCGACGACGTCCAGGTCGGGGATATCCGCCCCGGGACGCCACTCCTCCCGGGTCCACACCGCCCCCCGCGAGCGGATCTCGCTGCTGTCCGCATCCTTGAGGCGCCACTTCGACAGGGTGTTGCCGATATCGAGGTCCAGGATCATCCATGCCCCCGTACGCTGATCTCTCCCCCGGCGAGGCGTTCACGCCCTTCGGCACGCCGCACCCAGAGGTTGCCCGAGGCGTCCACGGACTCGGCGATCGCCGGCTCCCGGCGCTCGCCGCGAATGACATCCACCTCTCGCCCGGCAAAGGCGTGCCGGCGGTTCCACTCCTCCTGCCAGGCCGCGAAGCCCTGCTGCTCGAAGGTGGCCATCAGCGGCATCAGTTCGTCCAGCAGCTCGACGGCCAACCGGTTGCGGGAGAGCCCCGGCGCCTGGTCATGGACCGCCCCCACCGGCTGCTCGATGGTCTCGCGGAAGGCCGCGGGAAGATCGACATTGATCCCCATGCCGACCACCACCTCGCAGGGACCGGCGGCATCCCCGCTCATCTCCACCAGGATGCCCGCCAGCTTGCCCAGGTGCCCGGCCTCCGCCTCGAGCAGCACATCGTTGGGCCACTTGAGTCGCGGCCTGACACCGTGCGCCTCCAGCACCCGGGCCAGGGCCACACCGACCGCCAGGCTGAGCCCCTCCAGGGCCGCCACACCGGACTCGAAGCGCCATCCCACCGAGAGCATCAGGGTCCGCCCCCAGGGCGTCACCCAGGTGCGCCCCCGCCGCCCCTTGCCGGCGCTCTGCTGCTCCACCAGGCAGACCTCGCCGTGTCCCGCCCCCTGGGCGAAGCGCTCACGCAGGAACTGGTTGCTCGACGGCAGCGTCTCCTCGACGAACAGCCGGGTCACGTGCTGACGCACGCCCCGGGACAGGCCGGCCACGATGACGCCGCCGTCCAGGAGCTCCAGGGGCTCGGCCAACCGGTAGCCCTGGCCCTTGACCGCTTCCATGGGGATGCCCAGGGCCTCGAGCTTGCGCAGCTGCTTCCATACCGCGGCGCGCGAGACACCCAGGCGCTCGCCCAGCTGCTCGCCGGAATGGAACTCGCCGTCACTCAACAGGCGGATCAGGTCACCGATGGTCATGCGCATGCCCCAGACGGGAAAAAGCCATATTCTATCGGAACAGACGCAAGCCCGGAAATCCGGGTGCTCGGCGCCAATCGCAATCCCCCTTTGGTCGCCCTGGCACGCGTCTCGCCGCCTTACCAGCGCCTACGCGGTCGCGGTCATACACCACCGGACCAAGAGCGGCTCACAGGGACCATAGAAGGCGCTGACGACGTCGCCCCTCCCTCCCCACTCACGGCCGAGCCCAGGGCTTTCGCTGGAGCTCTCGCGACCAGGGTCGGGAGGCCCTACGGGCTCGCTGAAGCGGTTCCCGTTCGTTCACGGCCAACGAGGCCCGGGGAGACCCTTGTCGCGGGTATCCTACCGACACGAAAACAACCCGAGCCCAATACGCTCGGGGGGTGTCTCGGAGTAGGTGCCTGAACGTGAAAAAGCCCCGACCTCTTTCGAGGCCGGGGCTTTTCCGGAATAAGTGCCTGACGATGATCCGGCCGGCGCTCCGGCGGCCGGTAAGCGAACGGCGAACACCTCTTGTCAGTGATCAGGCATTGTGCTGCCAGTGCTGAGGCAGGAGCTCGTGGAGCTGGCTGGCCTTGTGGGTCGG
>NZ_JACHXR010000009.1 GCF_014192275.1 Halomonas stenophila
ACGCATCAGAAACGAGATGCTCGATGGCGTGGTCGGCGGCGAGACCCGCCACGTGCCCTCCGGCGAACAGATGGCCATCTACGATGCGGCCATGACGTACAAGGACGAAGGCACGCCCCTGGTGGTGATCGCCGGCAAGGAGTACGGCACCGGCTCCTCACGGGACTGGGCCGCCAAGGGCACCCGGCTACTCGGCGTGCACGCCGTGCTCGCCGAGTCCTTCGAGCGCATCCACCGCTCCAACCTGATCGGCATGGGCGTGGTGCCGCTGCAGTTCCCCGAGGGCGAGAGCCGCGAGACCCTGGGCCTGACCGGCGACGAGCGGGTGTCCATCACCGGGCTCGGCGAGCTGACCCCGGGCGGCGACGTCGAGGTGACCATCCAGAGCGCCAAGGGCGAGAAGAAGCTCGAGGCACTCTGCCGCATCGATACCGCCAACGAGCTCGAGTACTACCGCCACGGCGGCATCCTGCACTATGTGCTGCGCAAGATGATCGGCTCGGCCTGATCAGGCCGGCCCCAAGCACCTTGGAAGCAACAGACCCCGCCGGGTGACACCGGCGGGGCCTGCTTCATTGCGGGAGCGAGTTTCGACAGTAGCTTTCGCACCAGGGCTTGCATAGACCGGAGCCTACATGCCGACTTTTCATACAACACAGAGCCCACGCGGCGCATGCGCTGGACCATCCTATACATCCAACAGTGGAGGTCCATATCATGACGACTTCAACAAACGCTGCTCGGGAGCCCTGGAACAAAGGCAAGCTGGTTGGTCAAAAAACACCTCTTCGCCTCAAGGACATCTGGGCCATTCGGGTCAGGCTGCAGCTTGCGGAGAAGATACGTGATCTAGCGCTATTTGAGTTGGCAATCATAGCAAACTGCGAGCCTGTGACTTGGTCACATTGCGTGGCCGGGACGTAGCTCATGGTGATCATGTATCATCAAGAGCCATCATAATGCAGAAGAAGACACATAGGCCAGTACAGTTCGAGATAACCGAACAGACTCGCGATACCTTAGATACATGGATTAGGCGTGCACAACTCCGAAACGAAGACTACTTATTTCCAAGCCGCCTGAGTAGGCTAGATCACCTATCTAGACGACAATACGCGCGGACTGTAAAAGACTGGGTAACTTCTATCGGTCTGGACCCATCATCCTATGGCACGCACACGCTCAGAAGAACAAAGGCATCCCTAATCTACCGTCGCACAAAGAACCTAAGGGCTGTACAGCTGCTATTGGGTCATGCAAAGCTAGAGAGCACTGTCCGATATCTTGGCATTGAGGTAGATGATGCATTAGAAATAGCCGAGCAGACGGAGGTATAGGGGAAACCAGCGACGGCCTACCTTGTGGTCGTCGCTATGCGGCCAGAAGCGGACCTTCGGAAGAAGCTGATATAACGCTTAGCCGCACTTTCTGCGTCATTTCTATGCCGCCCTCAGGACTGCGGGTCGAACCCGAAGACGCGTAGCTCTTGGTCACAACGACAGGCCTCCGCGATGCGCGCGGCCCACGCGATGGCCTCCTCGCGTGAGGGTAGTTCGAGCACAGTGAAGCCGCCGTCAAGCGGGGGCGCCCATGGGTAGCCGCCCGCGGCGACTGCTCCGTCTGCTGCGACGAGAACGGGCGGCACGCCTTCGTCGATGCCGCCGCCGAAAACGTAGACGCCGGCGGCTTTCGCCTCGTCGATCACGGCGTGCGCGTCGCGACCCACCGCCTCCCACTCGCCTTCGGGCACGACCATCGCAGCGCTGGGAAAGGAGATCAGGTACTTGGCCATGGCGCTATTTCCTTTGGAGATTGATGTCGGTCGTGGAGCGAGTGTGCGACCTAACGTCAGCGCTCAGCCGACGCTAAACCGCGCAGCGGGTTAGCGGTCGGATGGAGCGCCTGGTTGGACGCCATCACGTCGGTCTTCCGCAGATAAGCTGCATTTTCTTGATGAAGTTCTTCCGCAAGTCCGCGCCGTCTTCGTCCCCCGCTTCCAACCGTCGGCTGTACGTTGATACTTCCTGCTTTAACGCCTCATGAAAACGGACGCGGTCAACGATTATCCCTTTGGTCAATCCCCCAGGAGCTGGGCCTATCATCCGATCCTGGTCAGCCCTAATCAATGTACCTTTCTTCGTTTGGGCTTGGTGCAGCAAACCGCAATGCACATGGCTATAAAAGATGTTTGAACATTTTTTGTTGAAGTTCGGCTTGAAGTGCTCGCTACCACGGAAAAACTTCCAAAATTGGCCTTGGTTATCCCTTGGTGTCTCATCAAGGCCTTGATAGAACTGATTTAAAGTCTCAATCAGCAGGCAATCAAGTGCCATTATTGAGAAACCTGCGAATTCCCCGATCGTTCTATCTGCCTCTACGAGTTCGATCGGCTCCAAGAATCTTCCATGTAGCCGATCTTTAAAGATGGCGACCATCGTAGCCCAGTCGTCGGACCGCATAGCATTGCGCCAGTCCGCTACCCGATATTTCGGCGAGACGGACTTATTATCTGCCTGCAACGGAACTGAGAGCCCCATGCGTCACCTCACTTCACCGTCCAACAGGTATTAGACGGCATGTTCTATGATTGGATGAACGTGCCGGCACGTTTGTCCAGAAAATACAGCCTGCCAAGGCTCTCGCAAGCCTTTTATCCTTAAAACTATCAACTAATATTAGGCTATATATACAAAAATCGCACGCCTGCATTTTCCGGAGCAGCCGCTTCGGGTCGTCAACTGCCTTAGCCATCCCATCAGCACAGGCTGAAGTTCCACATCCGGCCAGAAGCGGCCATTCAGGTAGTGCTGATGTAACGCTTGTCATAAAACGCACGAGGTATGACCGTCGTTTTGATGGCAATATTATACAATTACATGTGGTGATGCTGCCTAACATCTTCTAAAGCCTTGGGCAGCAAAGGACGAATTCGTTCGGCCTGACTACCAAGTAGCAGATGATTCCCAACCACTGACATGAGCAGTACAACAGGCACGAGCCAAAGCGTATTATCGAGAAGATACAATAGCGTGCAAGACGCGAGCACTGCGGCGCCAAAAACACTAAAGCTTTTGTTGATATAGGTACGATCTCTCCACCACTTGTAACGCCTACATGCGAGATCTATTGCTCTCCGCTTTTCAGCGATAGATGCTCCACGGAGCTCCTCGAAATCTACGTTTTCTATCATTTGCACCTCCTTGCAACAGTGGTATAACGCCGCTCAGCAGGCGCGACTACAAAATAAAGGTGAAGCAGCAATGTAGTAAACGTCGCCATGACTGGCTTGGTTATACATGAGTTTCCTCCGGAATCTGAGCCAATAGGTCAGTAACCCCGACATCCACTCCCGCCTGGGATAGTAATGTAGAAACTTGCCCTCGATGGTGAGTCTGATGATTAAAGAAATGAAGAACCAAGCTCGAATATCGTTTATTGGCAGAAACTCCTTTAGTGCTGTGGTAGCTGAGAACGAAATCCAGATCAACTTCGGATAGCTCGGCTATCCAGTTGATAATCTGGCGATCAAGCCAGATCCGCTGCTCAGATAAGCTACCAAGATCGCCAAAGAGCATCTGATCCAGACTCGTCGGATTTTGAATATCAGCGACCTCCCGCAAAGAGTTCAGGCAGGACGGATGGGTAGCAAACCGTTTGAGCCAAATGGTGTCACCAACGAGAATGTGATTCAGAGTTCTCAGGATGGAGCCAAAAAAGGCCCCACGGTCTTTCGCCAAGTCTGTTGCAGAGAGATGTCCCGCAGCCTCATAAACCTTCGAGTTCATCTGCTGATTGTAGGCGGCTAGCAATTCAAAGTGATTTTTCAGGCTCATCAGAGTTCCTTCTCATGTATAACAATAAGCTTAACCGGCTGGCTTTGGAACGTTAGCGGAAAAGTCAGTCAGCGTTGAAGCGTTTATTAGTGGTTGAATCATGGCTACAGCTCCTGAATCGTCCTGTTCCTTCACCTCAAATTCTAACGATCTATAAAGCTTCACAGCTGCCTCATTTGATTCGTACACATTGAGCGTGAACCAGTCCGCATGATGCCTCGCCGCGCCAATGTTCATGAGTGCAATGCAAAGATCTCGACCTATCCCTTGTCCTCGCAACCCTGGATCAACAATCAACCGTGCCAAATGAAGAATCTTGCCACACCGAGGTAGAACCTGGCCAAACCCAATACCTGCAAGTGTAGCATCCACAAGGACGTACGTATTTTCTTTGGATGCTTCCATATCAGACCATGCAGTTTCAGGAGTCGCCGGATATCGAATCTTTGGACCACCCCACATAAGGCACTCATCTCTGCTGGAGACCCAGCTAAGAACTGTTAAAAGATCTGATGGTTCAGCGGCTCGTAATTCCATGGAGATCAATCCCGTTAACAGTGATTAGACTGCGCGTCGCATATCGACTTGAACGTGCATGCTGATTTTGCCGGGATTTCAGCTTTGGGTTGTCAGTTGCCGAACCAGCTTCATAAGAGTAGCCTAAAGTTCGGCATCCGGCCATATGCGGACGTTCACATCATGCTGATATAACGCTGAGCTTAGCGGCGCCCTTGTAATGGAGGCGAAGCCGCAATGAAAAGGGCGTCCGGCGGCCGCAGACCGCGTATTACAGCGACTTGTTATACCCGCTCACTAAAAGCCAACTTAAGTCCGAGAGCAGCAAAACTTGTAGCGAAAATTTTCTGTATGGCAATACTGGATTTTTTCGACTTTACAATAAATTCGCTGAAACTTCCTGAAAGAAAGCCGTACACAATAAATACAGCAAAGGTCATGAACATGAAGACAAGTCCGAGCGCCAGCATGCTAATTAGAACACTATCGACTGTGCTAGGGATGAACTGTGGCAGGAAAGCCAAAAAGAATATAGAAAGCTTAGGGTTTAAGATATTGATTAAAAAGCCTTTTAAAATAATGCTGGTGTATTTCGTGCCTGTTTTCTCGCCATTTACTGAGAGTGGTCCAGAAGACCGCCACATTTGCCATGCAAGGTAAAGCAAATATGCAGCACCAACATATTTTACAACCTGAAAATCAAGCGCACTGGTATGAAAGATAGCGGCAAGACCAAAAGCGCTGGCTAAGAGAGCAGGAATTATACCAAGGGTACAACCGAATGCCGCAAATAAACTGCCACGTTTACCTACGAAGAGCCCTGTTGCGACGGTATACAAAACCCCTGTTCCCGGAATTAGGACTACCACTAGAGAAGTGAGTAAAAATTCTATAGATATCATCTTAAGCTTCCTTTTATCTTAACGCCCGGCTCACCAGCGGCCAAACCGGAGTGGTTTTTGTGTTAAAATGTAGTGTCGCGAAGCCACAAAAACCGCGCAGGTTTGGACGTCTGAGTGGAGCCGCTTGTTAGAGGTGACCGAATATACCTGGAAAATATAAGTCATCGTTTAATTTTTTACTCTCGTCATTTAAGTACTCTATTGCTTTTTTTGCTGACTCAATAGCCTCATAATATTCTTTTGACGATTTCTCCTGGCTGATCATCAGCTCCTGTGCTGTAGGGATAGGGCTAGATTTTGCGTGCACCAGCGCGTTTCTGTACCGTAGCAATTTTTTGAGATGCTCATAGGCCTGACCATCTGAGTCTATATCTTTACCTGTAACCATCCGCATGATGACAGATATTTTCGATAATAAACTCAATCTATCTAGGTTATTTCGTATGTAGCTATCACCGAGGTAGATAGCACCAAAATTATAGACAGATCCTTCAATAAACATAACTGCAAAAACGATAGCAATATAGCCCGACTCCTGAGACTTGTTCCCGAGCTCGTAATATTCTTCATCCTGCCATTCTGAGTCAGGTTCGAACAGCTCTTTATCCTCAGCCAGGTATTTTTCATGAAGATTTTGATGCTCCTTGGATATATTCCAGAAATGCGTATAAAAATGCATGCGATTATAGTGCGCAAGCCCCAGCAGTTCTTCTTCAGCATCTTTAGGAATATTAAAATCTTCCATGCTTTTTGACCTTCTAACAGGTATTAGGCCGCGTGCTCGATATTTCACTTGAACGAGCATGCGCGTTCAACAATGTTATGCTGCGCGCTTGACCAGATCTCATCCTATTGAAAACCCAAGGTATTAAGTATAGCTCGCAACATAACACAAATCAGCGTGCATGCTATATATCCCCAATGAGCATGCTCGCCGCCTTTCCTGGCATGTCGGCTTTGGGTCGTTAGCAGCTGGAACACTTCCATTAGCATAGGTTAAAGTTCGGCATCCGGCCAGAAGCGCCCTTTCAGACAGGCCTGATGTGACGCAGTCAAAACGGACAGCTTTTAAGTGTAGGAGAAGCCACAATGGAGAAGCTGTCGCCGTGATTGGCTTGTCTATGTTGTTGCTCTCTTCAGCGCCTCCCGCACAAAATCTGACTTGGCCGCAGTATAGCCCCCTCTATCTGACTTAAACTCCGCCGCCCACAACCCCTTATTCTGCTCATACTGTTCTGCCAATTCAGTATTAGCACGATGTATGTCCCGAAACGCCAAGCGTCGCTTCCATTCCTGGCCACCGTACACCACAAGGTGAAGGTGATGTGTCCGACGCCCTTCGGCCCATTGCATAAGCCAGCGCCGTCCTACTAATGAGGCATTGAACTCCATTGATGTTGTATATTTTGCATGGCACAACGGCTCCATTAGTTCATCAGCACGTGATATCGAATCTACTCCTGCCAGGATATCGATAATCGGCTTTGCCGAAAGGCCAGGTACTGCTGTGCTACCGAAGTGTTCGATCGCCAAAAAGTCATCAGGAAACAAGCGAAGGAGGCGGCCTCTTTCTGCTTCATACATCGAAGGCCAATTCGCGTTGTACGGGAAGAGCGCAACCTCTTCGTGAATGGCTCTATTCAGGGATTCCTCTTCGTCCATGGCCAACCTCTCTTGCGACATGCCAATGATTAGACACTTCCCACTTTTTTATTGACAGGAACGCGCAACACGTTCATTCGGTTTATACCGCATGCCCTTAGCAGCCCAACCCTTTGAAATCAAGAAAAGAAATCAAGCATAGCTCAGCAGTTTAACACCGATCACCGCGCCTGCTGCATAGCACGGATCGAGGTGTCCGCTTAATCTGCAACGACACTCAAGATGTTCGTTCGTCTTGATGAATGAGGCGGCCTGTTTTCACCCGATTTCGGCCATGTTCTTTCGCTTTATACAACGCCAAGTCGGCCCTTTTCAGCAAGGTTTCGGGCGTGTCGCTATTGCCGGCCGAGGTGGCAACCCCCAGACTAATGGTCACCTGCGCCGTCCGCTCTCCGTCAATATGGAAGATTCTCGCCTCAACAGCGTTCCTCACCCGTTCGGCCACCTGGCGCGCGGCTTCCGCGTCACATTCCGGCAGTATTATTACAAATTCTTCACCACCAAACCGACAGGCCTTGTCCGCTTCGCGCAGGTTTTCCGATAGTGTCTGGCCGACAGAACGTATCGCTTCGTCCCCCGCCTGGTGGCCATAGCTGTCATTGAAGGTCTTGAAATGATCGATGTCACCGATTATCAAGCTGACGGATTTGCCGTATCGCTCCGCTCGCCGAACTTCCTCGCCCAGCAGGCGATCAAACTCTCGTCGATTGTACAAACCGGTCAGGCCATCGGTGATCGCCATGCGCTCCAGAGTGTCTTCCTGTTCACGAATTTGCTTCATCATCTGGTTGAAGGCATCGGCCACATTGGCCAGTTCACGGGGGATGTGAACCTCGACCTGATGTTCGCGGTCCCCGTCAGAGAACCGCATGGAGCCGGAGGCCAACTGATCCATGCTGCTAACAAGTGAACGGTTGATCACAACGACGCCCAGGAGCGAACAAATGATCGAGATAACCAACCCAGCCCCCGCCAAGTACTCCGAGAGAGTCAGGCTGGCCAATGCCTGCTGGTGCGTTTTCTCGTTCCTGATGCGTACGATGTCATGCACTGTTCCAAGTTGATGGGCTAGGCGATTAATAAGCAATTCAAATTCTTCGATATCCTCGCCAACGATGGCATTGACGCGAATGGATTCGCCCGACAGGATTGTGTTTGAAAGAGTCACCAGCTCACGCCATTCGTCTTGAGCCTCATTGATATTGGATATATCGAACTCCTGATCCTCCATTGCGACGCTAAGCTTTTCAAGATTATCGTCAATCTGATGGACCTGCTGCTGGTATGCGATCTTATGCCGATCCTCGCCATCAATCGCGAAATCGACCACTGATTCCGATACATCCCAAAGAGACATCTGGATACTCTGCACCGGTTGCAGAATATGGCGCTGTTTCGAGGCGACCTCGACCAGAGGTTGGATGATCGTCCCATGATAGAGAAAGTAACCCGTCAACGCGAAAGTAAAAATCGGAGCAAGGCTCATCAGCATGCCTGTCGCCAGCCAGAACCTCAGCGATCGACGCCGCCAGAATGCCGGTATCTTATCTATTGTACTCATGCTTTCTCCGCTGGGCTTATTCAGGCTATAGATGTTTGTTGTGAGGCAGGGCTCGATCCAAGAGCATAAAGCGGACTCTCTTCAGTGCCTTATGACCTATTAACCACCCTGAATAAGTTGTAGATACTGTAGATGACAGTCAGGCAGCGCCCCTGTCCGACTGATTGGTTACCCATCACCGACCCTTCCAGGAAGTCGGGAACACAATTGCCAGTTGGGCCCCCTGTCAGCCCCCTGCCGGACATCGGCCACGCTACCGCCGGATGTTGCGACAGAGGCAACATCCGCCAGGCAGTGAGCAGCCAGTCGTCAGGGCACCGGGCGATGGCCGTCCTGCACTAATCAAGACTATAAAGAGAACTTCGGCAAGGATAGGCGTCGCTTGAGAAAATCTCGGGGAGGAGGCGCTGGATGCAACGGGGCCGGGAGGGTCAGGACATGGCCACGTCGTCGTGCGCCCTGGTTGGCCGGGCCTGTGCCGCTGCGCGGCGTTCGTCGAAGCGTCGACCCGCCGGCAGGGCCGAACTCCTGCGAAGGGCTGTGTGGTGGCGCCGCGGGTCGTGTCGACCTCACGGGGTGCAGTGTAGCCATGAGAGCTACGTCCAACGGCCTTTCACGGCGATCGGCGGAGCGCTCGAAAAAAAGCCCGGTGCAGGAGCTGCACCGGGCCGGGTGTGGCGTGAGGGATCGGGGCCGATCCTCAGTTGCAGGGCACCACGTTGCGCTGGGTGTTGAGGGCCCAGAGCTTCTGGCCGTCCGGGGTCTTGCCCTCTTCGCGCCAGGTCTCGGTGACCTTGACGCAGTAGGAGCCGAGGCTCTCGGTGGTGACCTGGGGGTCGGCCGGGCGCTCGTTGCCGATGCGCATGATGTCCGGGTTCTCGCTGGTGTAGTTCGGGGCGATGGCGCCACCGGCGCAACCGGTCATCAGGGTGGCGAGGCCGAGGATGGGCAGGAAACGGCGAAATGCCATGGGGATTACCTCCGATGAGAACATGGGTCCGACGAAGGTGACTCGCGAAGCGTGAGAGAGCCGGGCGCCGACGTCAATCCCATCGACGCGCCCCCGACGGATCAGGACTCTACCGTAATCGCACACTGTTCGACAAGTCTCCCGCGCGGGCGGGTGCAGTCGAGGGCGAAGATGCTACAATCGGGGCCTGATTTCACGGACTTCCCATGGCGGCCTCGACTTCGCCCAGGCGTCGAGTCGGCCGCCGTGATCCACGTTTACGGGAACCTCTGAGCCACCATGTCGAATACCGCCCCGCGCAAGATCCTGGTCACCAGCGCCCTGCCCTATGCCAACGGCGCCATCCACCTGGGCCACCTGCTGGAATACATCCAGACCGACATCTGGGTGCGCTTCCAGAAGAGTCGCGGCCAGGACTGCCACTACGTCTGCGCCGACGACGCCCACGGCACCGCCATCATGCTGCGCGCCGAGCAGGAGGGCATCACCTCCGAGGCACTGATCGACCGGGTCTCCCGGGAGCACCAGGAGGACTTCGCACGCTTCGGGGTGGCCTTCGACAACTATCACTCGACCCACTCCGAGGAAAACCGCCACTTCAGCGAGCTGATCTATACCCGGCTGCGCGACAGGGGCCACATCGCCACCCGCGACATCGAGCAGATGTTCGACCCGGTGAAGGGCCTGTTCCTGGCCGACCGCTTCATCAAGGGCACCTGCCCGAAGTGCCACAGCGACGACCAGTACGGCGACAACTGCGAGGCCTGTGGCGCCACCTACACCCCGGCGGAGCTGATCGACCCCGTCTCGGCGATCTCCGGCGCCACGCCCGAGGTCAGGAGCTCCACCCACTACTTCTTCAAGCTGCCGGACTTCGCCCGCTTCCTGCAGGGCTGGATCAACGACGACCATGTCCAGCCGCAGATCCGCAACAAGCTGATGGAGTGGTTCGAGTCCGGCTTCAACGAGTGGGACATCTCCCGCGACGCCCCCTACTTCGGCTTCGAGATCCCCGATGCCCCGGGCAAGTACTTCTACGTCTGGCTGGACGCGCCGATCGGCTACCTGGCCAGCTTCCAGAACCTCTGCGACCGTGAGGGCATCGACTTCGACGCCTACTGGCGCGAGGGCTCCGACGCCGAGGTCTATCACTTCATCGGCAAGGACATCGTCTACTTCCACGCCCTGTTCTGGCCGGCCATGCTGCACGGCGCCGGGCTGCGCACCCCCACGGCGGTGAACTGCCACGGCTTCGTCACCGTCAACGGCGCCAAGATGTCCAAGTCGCGTGGCACCTTCATCAAGGCCGCCACCTATGCCGATCATCTCAACCCCGAGTACCTGCGCTACTACTTCGCCGCCAAGCTGACCGCCGGGGTCGACGACCTCGACCTCAACCTCGAGGACTTCGCCCAGCGCGTCAACTCGGACCTGGTCGGCAAGGTGGTCAACATCGCCAGCCGCTGCGCCGGCTTCGTCAAGAAGCTCGGCGGCGGCCGCCTGTCCGGCCACTGCGCCGCACCCCAGTTGGTCGCCCACTTCATCGCCGCCGGCGACGAGATCGCCGAGCACTACGAGGCGCGCGAGTTCGGCCGCGCCATGCGCAAGGTCATGGAGCTGGCCGACGAGGCCAACACCTACATCGCCGAGGCCGAACCCTGGGTGCTGGCCAAGCAGGGCGGCCGCGACCAGGAGGTGCTCGACATCTGCTCGGTGGGCATCAACCTGTTCCGCCAGCTGATGGTCTACCTGGCCCCGGTGGTGCCGGCCATGGCCGAGGGCGCCCGGCGTTTCATGCAGCTCGAGAGCCTCGACTGGGACAGCCGCCAGGAACTCCTGGTGGATCACGAGGTCGCCAAGTTCAAGCCGCTGATGACCCGCGTCGAGACTGATCGCATCGATGCCATGATCGAGGCATCGAAGGAGGACCTGGTGGAAGAACAGAAACTCAAGGACACCCCCAAGGGCCCGCTGGCCGACACGCCGATCGCCCCGGAGATCGGCTTCGAGGACTTCGCCAGGGTCGACCTGCGCATCGCCCGCATCGCCAAGGCGGAGTACGTCGAGGGCGCCGACAAGCTGCTCCGGCTGACCCTCGACCTGGGCGGCGAGACCCGCAACGTCTTCGCCGGCATCCGCAAGGCCTACGCCCCCGAGGCCCTGGAGGGCCGCCTCACCGTGATGGTCGCCAACCTGGCGCCGCGCAAGATGCGCTTCGGCGTCTCCGAGGGCATGGTGCTGGCGGCCGGCGACGACGAGGGCATCTACCTGCTGGAGCCCCACTCCGGCGCCCAGCCGGGCCAGCGCGTGAGCTGAACCCGCCGCCCCGCAGCCGGGGGCCTCATGCCCCCGGCCCGCGCGTTGGCAGGCCCGACTTGTCCCGGGGCCGGCGGGCCTTCACCCTGGCGCACAGGTCTCGCGACAAGGACAGGCGCCCGCCATGGCTTCGATGCCCCCCCGATTTTCCTCGCTGCGCAATCGCTTCCTGGCCGCCCTGGCCCTGGTGGTGGGCGTCGCCGCCCTGATATTGGCGTTGATCGCCCGCTACCAGATCGCCCCCATCCTGCTGGAGGACGAGAGCCGCTATGCCAGCGGCGAGCTCGACCGCATCGAGCGTGCCCTGGGCAACGAGCGCAATCACCTGCAGAGCCTGGTCGAGGACTGGGCCTGGTGGGATGACACCTACGCCTTCGTCGGCGGTACGCGGCCCGAATACGTCGACAGCAATCTCTATGCCGGCGCCCTCGAGACCCTCGGCGTGCAGCTCATGGCCTTCTTCGCTCCCGACGGTGCGCCCTATTGGACCGCCGGCTTCGACCGGCAAGGCGCCTTCTGGTCCTGCGCCGGCCACCCCGAGGCCTGCGAGGGCAGCCGCGAACTCACCGACCAGCTCGGTTCGCGCATCGGGCAGGGACTCGACGAGGGAACCCACAGCTGGCTGTGGGCCGGCGACGCCCCGGCGCTGATCGCCCTGACGCCCATCCTGAAGAGCCAGGAGGACGCCCCCGCCAACGGCTGGCTGGCGATGGTGATGCCGCTGTCGGAGGCCCTGGTCGCCCAGCTCCGCGAGACCACCGGCATCGAGCTGACGCTACGCGGCCAGACGGTCGAGGGCGCCATGGCCGACGATCGCCTGGAACGGCTCTCCCCGACCCGCATGCGGGTCACCCGTGACCTCGCCGCCCTGCCGGCCGGGCAGGCACTGCGCCTCGAAGCCACCCTGCCGCGCCAACGCTACCAGGCGAGCCTGGAGACCTTCCGCTTCGCGCTGGTCTGGACCGCGGGTGTCCTCGCCGTGACCCTGATCGTGGTGCTGCTGTTGCTGGAGCGCATGATCCTGCGTCCCTTGCGGGACTTCGCCCGCTTCACCCAGCAGCTCGGGCGGCATGCCCATGACCAGCAGACGCCCGAGTCCCTGATCGGGCGCCGGGACGAGATCGGCATCCTGGCCCGCGCCTTCCAGCATCTCCGACAATGCCAGCGTCACCAGCACGACCTGCTGCTCGAGCTGTCCCAGCATGACGCCCTGACCGGCCTCGCCAACCGCCGGCTCCTCGACGAGCACCTGGGCGAGGTCCTGGCGCGGGCGGCGCAGGGCGAGCATGGCGTGACCCTGATGCTGGTCGATATCGATCACTTCAAGGCCTACAACGACCACTTCGGCCACCCCGCCGGTGATGCCTGCCTGAGGAAGGTCGCCGAGACCATGCGCCAGCACTTCAGCCGACCGGGGCAGCTGGTGGCCCGCACCGGCGGCGAGGAGTTCACGGTGGTGCTGCCCGGGGCACCGCCGGAGGCCGGGCCGCGCATGGCGGAGAGCCTGCGCGCCGCCATCGAACGACTCGCCATCCCCCACCATCCCTATCCGCGGGTCACCATCAGTGTCGGCGTCAGCCATGTCGAGGCCGGACAGGCACGCGCCGCCGAGTCGCTGATCGAGAGTGCCGACGCCGCCCTGTATGCCGCCAAGCGAACGGGGCGCAACCGGGTCCAGGTCGAGACGGCCCTGAACCGGGTGTAATGCCACCCCTTGTGTTCATCACGCCGCCAGGCGGGCGGGGCGCCAGCGGGCTCAAGGCGAGCTGACCTGGCCCGCCGGCAGGGCCAGCCCCTATAATGGGCGCCTCACCGCCCCGACGCTTGCGCCGGGATGCCCCGTTTCGACTCGCTTGGCAGGCAATGACCGATTTCTTCCTGATCCTGGTCGGCACCGCACTGGTCAACAACTTCGTGCTGGTGCAGTTCCTCGGCCTCTGCCCCTTCATGGGCGTCTCCAGCAAGCTGGAGTCGGCCATGGGCATGTCGCTGGCCACCACCTTCGTGCTGACGCTGTCCTCGGTGGCCAGCCACCTGGTCTATCACCTGCTGCTGGCGCCCTTGGGCCTCGAGTACCTGCGCACCATCGCCTTCATCCTGGTGATCGCCGTGGTGGTGCAGTTCACCGAGCTGGTGGTGCGCAAGACCAGTCCCCTGCTGCACCAGGTGCTGGGCATCTTCCTGCCGCTGATCACCACCAACTGCGCCGTGCTCGGCGTGGCCCTGCTGACCCTCAACCGTGGCTCCGATTTTCTCGAGGCCGCCCTCTACGGCTTCGGCGCCGCCGTGGGCTTCTCGCTGGTGCTGGTGCTGTTCGCCGCCATGCGCGAACGCCTGGCCACCGCCGACGTGCCGGCCCCCTTCCGCGGCGCGGCCATCGCCATGGTCACCGCCAGCCTGATGTCGCTGGCCTTCATGGGCTTCTCCGGGCTGGTGCGGCTATGAGGGGAGGCGGCGATGCTTGAGACCCTGCTCGATGCCGACCTGGTCGTCGCCGTGCTGGCCCTGGTGGGCCTGGCCGGGGGCTTCGGCGCCCTGCTCGGCTTCGCCGGCGAGCGCTTCCGCGTCGAGGGCAACCCGGTGGTGGAGAACATCGACGCCCTGCTGCCCCAGACCCAGTGCGGCCAGTGCGGCTACCCGGGCTGCCGCCCCTATGCCGAGGCCATCGGCGAGGGCGAGGAGATCAACAAGTGCCCGCCCGGGGGCGAGGCCACCATCGCCGCCCTGGCCGACCTGCTGGGCCGCGAGGTCAAGCCCCTGGACGGCGAGGCCGAGACCACCCCCCGGGTGGCCTTCATCCGCGAGGAGGAGTGCATCGGCTGCACCAAGTGCATCCAGGCCTGCCCGGTGGATGCCATCCTGGGCGCGGCCAGGCACATGCACACGGTGATCGCCGACGAGTGCACCGGCTGCGACCTGTGCCTGGAGCCCTGCCCGGTCGACTGCATCGACATGCTGCCCCGGGACGCGGGACACGACGCCGCGCCGCCCCTGCCCGCCGGCCCCGGCCATCGTCCCGTGCTGCCCACGCCGGCCTGGGGGGCGGCGCTGATCGCCAGCGACCGCCCATCGCCGCCCGAGGAGGCCCGGCATGGCTGAGCGACTCGACTTCCCGGGCGGCATCATGCCGCCGACCCGCAAGGCCACTTCCACCCGCGCGCCGCTGCGCACGGCCCCCCTGCCTCACCGGGTCATCCTGCCGCTGGACCAGCATGCCGGCGCCCCCGCCGAGCCCTGCGTCGAGCTCGGCCAGCGCGTGCGCACCGGCGAGCGCATCGCCCAGGCGAGCGGCCTGATCTCCGCCGCGCTGCATGCCAGCATCACCGGCCGGGTCGTGGCCATCGAGGAGCATGTCCTGCCCGTCGCCGACGGCCGGCGGGGCCCGTGCATCGTCATCGAGGGCGAGGGCGAGGACGACTGGCTGACCCTGCCGCCCCTGGACTGGCGCCAGGCGCCGGAGGCGACGCTGCTCGAGCGCCTCGACGCCGCCGGCGTGGTGGGCCTCGGCGGCGCCGCCTTCCCGACCCAGGTCAAGGCGCGCATCCGCGAGCTGCATGCCATCGACACCCTGGTGGTCAATGCGGCGGAGTGCGAACCCTATATCTCCGCGGACGACCTGACCCTGCGCCACTTCGCCGCCGATGTGCTGGAGGGCGCCCGCCTGATGGCCCGCCTGGCCGGCGCCGAGCGCATCCTGGTGGGCATCGAGGACGACAAGCCCGAGGCGCTCCAGGCCCTGGAGGCCGCCCGCGAGGCCAGCCTGGCGGAGGCCGTGCCGGTGGAGATCCGCTCCATCGCCACCCGCTATCCGAGCGGCGGCGAGCGCCAGCTGATCAAGCGCCTGCTCGGCCGCGAGGTGCCGAGCGGCGGCCTGCCGGCGGATGTCGGCACCCACTGCCACAACCCCGGCACCCTGCGCGCGGCGCTGGCCGCCGTGCGCGACGGCGTGCCGCTGGTCGAGCGGGTGGTGACCCTCACCGGCGAGGCCCTGGCCCGGCCCGGCAACGTCGTCGCCCGGCTCGGCACGCCCATCGGCGAGCTGCTGCACTTCGCCGGGCTCGACCCCCGGGCCCTGCATCGCCTGGTGATGGGCGGCCCCATGATGGGCGAGGCCCTGGGCGAGCTCGCCTCGCCGGTGGTCAAGGCCACCAACTGCCTGATCGCCGCCACCAGAGAGGAACTGCCCGACCCACCGCCGGAGCAGCCGTGCATCCGCTGCGGCGCCTGCGAGGAGGTCTGTCCGGCCAGCCTGCTGCCCCAGCAGCTCTACTGGTTCGCCAGGGGCCGCGAGCACGACAAGGCCGAGCGCTTCCACCTGTTCGACTGCATCGAGTGCGGGGCCTGCAGCTACGTGTGCCCCAGCCATATCCCCCTGGTGCAATACTTCCGCGCCGGCAAGGACGCCATCCGCGCCCGGCGCCGCGAGGCCGCCCGAGCCGATCACGCCCGGCATCGCTTCGAGTTCCGCGAGGCCCGCCTGGCCCGTGAACAGGCGGAGAAGGAGGCCCGCCGGGCCGCCCGCAAGCGCGCCGCCGCCCCGGCCGCCCGGCGGCCCGCCGGCGGCGAGGCCCCGAGCACGGCGCCGGCCGCCGACCTGCGCGGACTGCGCATCGCCCACAGCGCCGCCACGGCGGCGGAGCGCAAGGCCGAGAAGGCCCTGGCCCGCGCCGCCGAGAGCGGCGAGGCGGATCCAGCGACCCTCGATGACCTGGAGACCCAGTTGGCCACCGCCCGCGAGAACCGCCAGGCCGCCGAGGCCCGCCTGCAGGCCGCCCGTGATGCCGAGGAGAAGCCCGCATGAGCCTGATGCACGCCGACCAGACGGCCCCGCGTCGCCCGGCCTCCACCGCCGGGGTGATGGGCTGGCTGCTGCTCGCCACCCTGCCCGGCATCGCCGCGATGACCTGGCACTTCGGCTGGGGGGTGCTCACCAACCTGGGCTTCGCCGCCGTGGCCGGCATCGGCCTGGAGGCGGCGATGCTGCGCCTGCGCGGCCGCCCGGTCGCCGCGACCCTCGGCGACAACAGCGCCCTGGTCACCGCCGTGCTGCTCGGCGTCGCGCTGCCCCCGGGCAGCGCCTGGTGGCTGATCCTGATCGGCATGGTGGCCGCCATCGTGGTCGCCAAGCAGCTCTATGGCGGCCTGGGCCACAACCTGTTCAACCCGGCCATGGTCGGCTATGCGCTGCTGCTGGTGTCCTTCCCCGGGCCGATGAGCCTGTGGCCCGCCCCCGACGGCCTGGTCGGCCCCGAGGCCCGCAGCCTGGGCGAGACGCTGCGCCAGTTCGCCGGCCTGACCTCCCTCGAGACCCTCGATGCGCTGAGCGGGGCGACCCCGCTGGATGCCTTCAAGCACAAGCCCGAGGCGCTGATGGCCGGCGAGTTCTGGGCCGGCTCGCCGCTCCCCGAGGGGGCCCTGGCCGCCTGGCGCCAGGTGGCCCTGGCCTGGCTCGCCGGGGGCGCCCTGCTGCTCTACAAGCGGGTGATCGGCTGGCAGATCCCCGTCGCCATGCTCGGCACCCTGACCCTGATGGCCACGCTGCTCTACGCCGGCGATCCCAGCCACCAGGGCTCGCCGCTCTTCCACCTGCTCGGCGGGGCCGCCATCTTCGGCGCCTTCTTCATCGCCACCGACCCGGTCAGCGCCGCCACCAGCCGGCGCGGCAAGCTGCTCTACGGGGCCGGCATCGGCGCGCTGGCGATGGTCATCCGCGCCGCCGGCGCCTACCCGGATGCCGTGGCCTTCGCCGTGCTGCTGATGAACTTCGCCGCGCCCTTCATCGACTACTACAGCGAGCCCCGGGTCTATGGCCACCCCGCCGCCCCCCGGGGCATCCGCGCCGACGCCGGCGAGGAGGAACGATGAGCGCCGCGCTGCCCCGCGCCATGGGCCGGGCCGCCCTGGGACTCGCGACCTTCGCCCTGATCACCGCCGGCAGCGTCGCGCTGACCCGCGGCCTGACCGAGGAGCGCATCGCCGACAATCGCCAGGCGAGCCGCCACCGGGAAGTCGCCACGGTGGCCCCGGCCGGGCACGACGGCCGGCTGCTCGACCACGTGCTCACCCGTCCCGCCGCGCCGGCCTTCGGCTTCGAGGCCCCCGTCAGCCTGTGGCAGGCCCGGGCCGGCGAGCGGGTCCTCGGTGTGGTGGTACCGGTGACGTCTCCCCGGGGCTACAGCGGCGATATCACGCTGGTGGTGGGCCTCGACGCCTCGGGCACCATCACCGGGGTGCGGGTCACCGAGCACCGTGAGACGCCGGGCCTCGGCGATCGCATCGAGGCCCGCAAGGGCGACTGGATCGAGCAGTTCACCGGCCACTCGCTGGCGAACCCGCCCGAAGGGGGCTGGGCGGTAGGCCAGGACGGCGGCGGCGTGGACGCCCTGACCGGGGCCACCATCACTTCGCGGGCCGTGGTCGCCGCCGTGCATCGCACCCTGCAGTGGGCCGAGGCCCAGCCCGCCCTGTTCGCCACCCCTGACCCGGGAGAGACGCCATGACGACGCCCAGCCTCGGTGAGGTCAGCCGCCACGGCCTGTGGTCGAACAACCCGGCGCTGGTGCAGCTGCTCGGCCTGTGCCCGCTGCTGGCGGTCTCCAGCAGCGTGGTCAACGCCCTGGGCCTGGCCCTGGCCACCCTGCTGGTGCTGCTCGGCTCCAATGTCGCGGTGTCGCTGATCCGCCACCAGGTGACCGGCACGCTGCGCCTGCCGGCCTTCGTGATGATCATCGCCGCCTTCGTGACCTGCGCGGAGCTGCTGATGGCCGCCTACACCTTCGAGCTCTACCGCATCCTCGGCATCTTCATCCCGCTGATCGTCACCAACTGCGCGATCCTCGGCCGCGCCGAGGCCTTCGCCTCCAAGCAGCCGCTGCTGCCCTCGGCCACCGACGGCCTGATGACCGGGCTCGGCTTCGGCGCCGTGCTGATCCTGCTGGGAGGGCTGCGCGAGCTGTTCGGCCAGGGCACCCTGTTCGCCGGCATGGACCTGCTGCTGGGCCCGGCGGCCGCCGGCTGGGGCATCACCGTCTTCCCCGACCTCGACTTCCTGTTCCTGGTGCTGCCGCCGGGAGCCTTCTTCGCCACCGGCCTGCTGATCGCCCTGAAGAACGTCATCGACGACCGGCTGGAACGGCGCCGCCTGGCCCGGCAGCCCGACCGCCCCCGGGAGCACCGCCGCGTCCGGGTGACCGGCACTATTCGCTGAAGGAACCGTCTCACCACCATGAATGCCCAGAAACGTTACGAGATCTTCGCCCGGCTCCGCGACCACAATCCCGAGCCGACCACCGAGCTCCACTGGTCGACCCCCTTCGAACTGCTCGCCGCCGTGCTGCTCTCGGCCCAGGCCACCGACGTGGGGGTGAACAAGGCCACCGCCCGGCTGTTTCCGGTGGCCAACACCCCGGCCGCCATCCTCGAACTCGGCCTGGACGGCCTCAAGGAGCACATCAAGACCATCGGCCTGTACAACACCAAGGCCGAGAACCTGATGAAGACCTGCCGCATCCTGGTGGAGCAGCACGGCGGCGAGGTCCCGCGCACCCGCGCGGCCCTGGAGGCGCTGCCCGGGGTCGGCCGCAAGACCGCCAACGTCATCCTCAACACCGCCTTCGGCGAGCCGACCATCGCCGTGGACACCCATATCTTCCGGGTCTCGAACCGCACCGGCCTGGCCAAGGGCAAGGACGTGGTCGAGGTGGAGCGAAAGCTGATGCGCCACGTGCCCCGGGAGTTTCGCCAGGACGCCCACCATTGGCTGATCCTCCACGGTCGCTACACCTGCCTGGCGCGCCGGCCTCGCTGCGGCAGCTGTGTGATCGAGGATCTCTGCGAGTACCCGGACAAGGTCGACATCTAGCGCCGGCTGGACGAGGATGCAGTAAGCCCCCCCCGCATCCGAGGTGATGGCATGGCCCTGCTGGAGACGCTGCTGCTTCCGCCCACGCTCAATGCCCTGCTGACCCTGGTCGGCGGCCTGCTGTGGCGCCGGCACCACCTGCTCGGCGGCCTGGCGGTGGTGCTGGGCCTCGGCGGCCTGCTGGTGCTGGCCACCCCGATGGCCAGCCATACCCTGCGCCAGGACCTCGAGCCACCGGCGCTCCAGGCGTCCGAGAAGCTGCAAGGCGCCGAGGCCATCGTGATCCTCGGCGGCGGACGCGACTATGACGCGCCGGAGTTCGGCTGGGGCGATGCCCCCTCCAATGCCAGCTGGCGACGGCTCGCCTACGGCGCCTACCTGTATCGCCAGACGGAGCTGCCGATCCTGGTCAGCGGCGGCCGCCACCACGACGAGGCCAGCGCCGAGGCGAGCCTGATGGCCGCGGCCCTGAAGGAGGTCTTCGAGGTGCCGGTCCGCTGGTACGAGGGCCGCAGCCGCACCACCGCGGAGAACGCCCGCTACAGCGCCGAGATGCTCGGCGAGGAGGGCATCCGGCGCGTCGCCCTGGTCTCCCAGGCCTGGCACCTGCCCCGCGCGAAGGCGGCCTTCGAGCGGGCCGGGCTGGAGGTCGTCGCCGCCCCCACCGAGTTCGCCAGTGCGCCGCCCGAGGGGCTCGCCGCCTGGTGGCCCAGTTCCTATCACCTGCACCAGAGCAGCCACGCCCTGCATGAATGGCTAGGGCGCGCCGCCCGGCGGCTGAAGGCGCGGCTGGCCCGCTAGTCGCCGCCGACCAGGGAGAATTCTCCGCCGCGTTCGATGGCCCGCCGATAGGCCGGCCGCGCGCGGCAGCGGGCCAGGAAGTCTCGCAGGTTGGGCGCCGCGTCGAGCCCGCCGCGCCCCTCCAGGGCCAGCACCGGGAAGCTCATCTGGATATCGGCCGCCGAGAAGGCCTCGCCGGCGAACCAGGCCGACCGCCCCAGCTCGGCCTCCCACAGCGCCTTCAGGTCGCGCAGTTGGGGCGCCAGGAAGCTTCGCTCCACGCCCTTGGCGAACTGTCGCCCCAGGGGGCGCACCAGGGCCGGGACCGGCGGCTTCGACAGGCGCGAGAAGACCAGGCGCATCACCAGGGGCGGCATCGCCGCCCCCTCGGCATGGTGCAGCCAGAAACGATAGCGCTCCCGCTCATCCGTACCGGGCGCCGGCGACAGCGAGCCCTGCGGGTCGAGGCGCTCCAGCAGGTATTCGAGGATGGCCCCGGACTCGGCGACCGCGCGACCGTCGCGGCCCTCGTCGGTGATCACCGGCGACTTGCCCAGGGGATGCACGGCCTTGAGCGCCTCCGGCGCCAGCAGGGTCTCGGGGTCGCGCCGATAGGTGACCAGCTCATAGTCGGCGCCCAGTTCCTCCAGCAGCCAGAGCACGCGCTGGGAGCGGGAATTCTCCAGGTGATGCACGCGGATCATGTTCGACCTCCTTGACGATGGAACCGCCAGTCTAGCGGCTTGGGCCAAGGTCGTCTTTGCCGGCCCGGGGTCGGTCACTAGACTTACGGAAACGCTGATTTATTGCTGCGCTCGATATCCTGGCCGCCGGCGGTACTCAACATCCTCATTTACCGCCATGTAAACTCCGGTGTTTCCGTTCCGGCAGCGGCCAGCCTCTCATCGCTCGCGACATGAATCAGCGCTTCCTGAGCGCAACACCATATAACGAGCCTTCACGAGGAGAGCGCCATGGCCAAGGTGCTGGTGGTGGACGACGAGCCCAACATCGTCCTGTCACTCGAGTTCCTGATGCAGCAGGCCGGCTTCGAGGTGACCACCGCCGGCGACGGCCAGACCGCGCTGGACTGCGTCGCCGCCGAGCCCCCGGACCTGCTGCTGCTGGACATCAGCCTGCCGGGCATCAGCGGCTTCGATGTGCTCGAACGCCTGCGCGCCGACCCGGCCCTGGCCCGGCTGCCGATCATCATGCTGACCGCCCACGGCCGCGAGGTGGAACGCGAGAAGGGGCTGGCCCTGGGCGCCGATGACTACATCACCAAGCCGTTCTCGACCCAGGCCCTGGTCGAGAAGGTCAGGGCGCTGCTCGACGAGGCCCGCTGATGGCGCGGCGCAACCCCGGCCTCCCCCGCCGCCAGACCCTGGTCGGGCTGTGGCTGCTGCTCAGCGGCATCAGCCTGCTGGGCGGAGCGATCTTCGCCCTCTGGCTCGACGGCCTCTTCCAGCCCCGGGGCCTGGCCCGCTGGGTGCTGTGGCTGGGCTGCTTCTCCGGCGGCGGCACCATCTTCCTGGTCGGCCTGCTGCTGGAGCGCCAGCTGTTCGCCCCGCTGCGCCACCTGCAGGTGCAGCTGGCCCGCCTGGTGGCCAACCCCGATGCCCGGGACGACTACCCGCCCGAAGGCTGGCTGCGCGGCCTGGGCCCCGACCTGGTGCGCATCCGCGAGGCCTGGCGCAGCGATCGCGGCCGCCTCGCCACCGCCCACGCCGATGGGGCCCGCAGCGCCGCCCGCATCCGCCAGGAGCTCGAGGCCCTGCTGCAGGTCCTCGACACGCCCCTGCTGCTGTGCGACCGGCACCGCCGGCTGCTGCTCTACAACCAGGCCGCCGAGCGCCTGTTCGAGGATCACCCGGGGCTGGGGCTGGGCAAGCGCCTGGAGGCGCTGCTGCCGGTGGCCAGCCTGCACGATGCCCTGGGCCAGCTGCCCGAGGATGGCAGCCCCCGGGAGGTGCTGGTGCCCAGCGGCGAGCGCTGGCTGCGCGCGGGCCTGCGCCGGGTCCCCGGCAGCGAGGGCGAGACGCTGCTGACCCTGGCCGACACGACCGCGGCCTGGTCCAGCGAACTGGGCGCCCGGGCGGAGCTCGCCGAGCTGCTGCCCGTGTTGCGTCGCCACGGCGCCAGCCTCAGCACCGCCGCCGATGCCCTGGGCCAGCTGCCGCGACCGGCCGCCGACGCCGACTCCGATGCCCTGCGCCGGCGCCTCGAGGCGGTGATCGACGAGGAGGGCCGGGCCCTGGCCGACCGCCTCGCCCGCTTGGGCGAGGTGGTCGACGACATGCAGCGCCATGGCGAGCGACTGCTCCCGCTGTGGTCCAACGATCTCTGGGCCGCCCTCGCCGAACGCCTCCCCGACACGGCGCCACGCATCACGCCGGTGGGCATGCCGGCCTGGCTGAAGGGCGATGCCCCGGCCCTGCTGGTGGTGCTGACCACCCTGCTGGACCGCCTCGCCGAGCACACCGGCCAGACGGCCTTCGACGGCGAGGTGTGCCTGGGCAACCGCCGGGTCTACCTGGACCTGCGCTGGCGCGGCTCGCCCCTTCCCGAGCAGCGCCTCGACGCCTGGCACCGGTGGCGACTGGAGAGCCTGCCGATGACGCCGACGGTCGGCGAGGTGCTCCGTCAGCACGACAGCGATGCCTGGAGCCTGGCGGACCCGGACGGCGAGCATGCCCGGCTGCGCCTGCCCCTGCCGGCCCTGGAGCGGGTCGGGGCGCCCCGGCCGCGCATGCCGCCACGCCCCGAGTTCCACGACTTCGGCATCGCCGAGCTGCCGGCGCCGGATGCCGAGCTCGCCGCCTGCCCCCTGCGCGCCCTGGAGATCGTCGCCTTCGATACCGAGACCACCGGGCTGGAACTGCGCCGCGGTGACCGGGTGATCAGCCTCGGGGCCTGCCGCATCGTCAACGCCCGGCTGCTAGCCAGCGAGACCTTCGATATCCGCGTCGACCCGGGCCGGCCCATTCCCCCGGCCAGCACCGCCATCCACGGCCTCAGCGACGAGGACGTGGCCGGCGCGCCGCCCCCCGCCGTGGCCCTGCCGCGCTTCCGCGACTATATCGGCGAGGCGATCCTCCTCGCCCACAACGCGGCCTTCGACCTGCTGGCCATCCAGCCGCCCGATGGCGGGGTGACCTTCGACATGCCGGTGCTCGACACCCTGCTGATCTCCCGGGCGCTGGACGCCGGCCTCGACGGCCACGACCTCGACTCCCTGGCCGAGCGCTACGACCTGCGCTTCCCGCCGGGCAGCCGTCACACCGCCCTGGGCGATGCCCGGGTCACCGCCGAGCTGTGGCTGGCCCTGCTGCCGCGGCTCGAGGCGCGGGGCATCGAGACCCTGGAGGCGCTGCTGGCCCTGCAGGCCAGCGCCTTCGACCGGGAGGATGCCAGCGCCTCATGATCTCACCGCGCCGCAAGGAACGCCTCCTCGCCCTGGTCGTGCTGGCCACGGCCCTGTTCACCCCGCCGCTGCTGCTGGTGGCCGATCGCGCCGGCGGCAGCCCGTCCTGGCTGCCGGCCTACCTGTTCGTCGCCTGGGCGCTGGTGATCGGCCTGATGGCCTGGCTGATGGAAGGCGGGCGCGGGGAGTGACGGGCCCATGAGAGACGAACTGACGGTATTGACGATCGCCTTCGGCTACCTGGCGCTGCTCTTCGTCATCGCCGCCTGGGGCGACCGGCGCGCCGAGCAGGGCCGCTCGCTGATCGGCTCGCCCACCGTCTATGCGCTGTCGATCGCCGTCTACTGCACCGCCTGGACCTTCTACGGCAGCGTTGGCCGCGCCGCCCAGACCGGCCCCAGCTTCCTGCTGATCTACCTCGGCCCGACGCTGGCCATGCTCCTGGCCCCCTTCGTGATCCGCAAGATGGTGAGGATCGCCAACGCCCAGCGCATCACCTCCATTGCCGACTTCATCAGCGCCCGCTACGGCAAGAGCGCCGGGCTGGGCGCCCTGGTGGCGCTGATCGCGCTGATCGGCATCACCCCCTACATCGCGCTGCAGCTCAAGGCCATCACCCTGAGCTACGCCACCCTGGTCGACTACCCTCAGGAAACCGCCCGGCGCCTCGACGAGGCAAGCTTCCTGGCCGACAAGTCGTTCTGGGTCGCGCTGGTCCTGGCGGTGTTCATCATCCTCTTCGGCACCCGCCACCTGGATGCCAGCGAGCGCCACGAGGGCATGGTCGCCGCCATCGCCTTCGAGTCGCTGGTCAAGCTGGCGGCCTTCCTGTCGGTGGGCGTCTTCACCGTCTTCGTGCTCTACCAGGGCCCCGCCGACCTGTTCGCCCGGGTGGCCGCCACGCCGGCCCTCGAGCAGGCCCTGAGCCTGGCGGCGGTGCCCGGGGGCTCGCTCGGCTGGGTCGGCATGCTGCTGCTCGCCTTCCTCGCCTTCCTGACCCTGCCCCGGCAGTTCCAGGTGCTGGTGGTGGAGAACGTCGACGAGCGCCATATCCAGCGCGCCGCCTGGCTCTTCCCGCTCTACTTGCTGGTGATCAACCTCTTCGTGATCCCCATCGCCCTGGCCGGGCTGCTGGGTGACGCCGGCAGCGACCCGGACAGCTTCGTGCTGACCCTGCCCCTGGCCGCGGGCGGCGAGGGCCTGCCGGTGCTGGTGTTCATCGGCGGCCTCTCGGCGGCCACCGGCATGATGATCGTCGAGACGATCGCCCTGTCCACCATGGTCAGCAACCAGCTGGTGATGCCGCTGCTGCTGCGCTCGAAGCGCCTGCCGCAGAGCAGCCGGGGGGCGCTCGCCGGCTGGGTGCTGGGCATCCGCCGGGTGGCGATCTTCGGCATCCTGCTGCTGGGCTACAGTTACCACGCGCTGATCGGCGACGCCTACAGCCTGGTCACCATCGGCCTGGTGTCCTTCGCCGCGGCCGCCCAGTTCGCCCCGGCGCTGCTGATCGGCATGTACTGGCGAGGCGCCAACCGGCTGGGCGCGGGGCTCGGCATGAGCGCGGGCTTCCTGGTCTGGGCCTGGACCCTGCTGATCCCGGGGTTCGCCCAGTCGGGATGGCTCGATGACGGCTTCCTGTCCCAGGGCCCGTTCGGGCTCGGCTGGCTACGGCCCTATGCCCTGTTCGGCCTCGAGGGCTGGGACATCTACACCCATTCGCTGCTGTGGAGCCTCACCGCCAACGTCGGCCTGCTGGTGGGCGTCTCGCTGTTCGCCCGGCAATCGCCCCTCGAGCAGACCCAGGCCGCGCTGTTCACCGAGGCCCTGCATCCGCGCCTCGACCAGGCCTCGCTGTGGCAGGGCCAGACCCCCCGCGGGGAGCTGCGTGCCCTGCTCGACCGCTACCTGGGCAGCGTCGCCACGGCCCGGGTGTTTGCCGACAGCGCCGCCGAGGACGACGATCAGCCGGCGCCCGCCGCCCTGATCGCCCGGGCGGAGCAGGCGCTGGCCGGCGCCCTGGGCAACGCCTCGGCCCGGGTGCTGATCGACTCGGTGGTGCGTGGCGAGGCCCTCGACCTCGAGGCCATCCTCAGCATCCTCGACACCACCTCCGAGACCCTGGAGATGAATCGCCGGCTCGAGCAGAAGTCCCGGGAGCTCGAGCACATCGGCCGCGAGCTGCGCGACGCCAACGAGCGCCTGCGCGAGCTGGACCGGCTCAAGGACGAGTTCGTAGCCATGGTCAGCCACGAACTGAGAACGCCGCTGACCTCGATCCGCGCCTTCGCCGAGATCCTGCGCGACAACCGCGAGCTGCCCGACGACAAGCGCGCGCATTTCCTCGACGTGGTGGTACGCGAGAGCCAGCGGCTGTCACGGCTGATCGAGGAGATTCTCGACCTGGCCCGCCTCGAGAGCGGCCGGCTGACCCTGCACCCGCAGCGCCTGGATCTCGTCGCCCTGGCCCGCCACAGCCTGGAGGCGATACAGCGGCCCCTGGAGGAGCGCGGCGTGGCCCTGGAGGTGGCCATCGAGGTCGAGGCCGCGCCGGTGATCGGCGACCCGGACCGGCTCGAGCAGGTGATCATCAACCTGCTCGACAATGCCGGCAAGTTCGCCGCCGACGAGGCGCCCCGGGTACGCCTGCAGCTGGCCCGCCACAAGCGGGGCTACCGCCTCGCCGTGGAGGACAACGGCCCCGGCATCGCCGAGGCCGAACGCGAGCGGGTGTTCGAGAAGTTCCACCAGATCCAGCACGAGGACGACGGCGCCGTGCGCGGCCGCCCGCGGGGCAGCGGGCTCGGCCTGCCCATCAGTCGGGGCATCGTCGCCCACCTGGGGGGCAGGCTGTGGGTGGAGGCCGCGCCGACCCTGGGCGGCGCCTGCCTGGTGATGGAGCTGCCGGAGGCGCCGGCCGCATCGGCGCAAGCAGAGTAGGCGTCGCTCCACCCTCAATCGCCTTGATCACGGCGCCTACCGGTTCGGCGTGATAGCGTATCCGACACAACGGCAGCGTTCAGCGGGGGCGCCGCTTTATTCGGCATGGGACAAGGCAGGAAGGTACAAGGAGAGCGGGATCATGAGGCCAGCGCGTCGAAGCGCCGGATCTCCTCTGGCGGCAGGCGACGAGTCTCGCGAGCAACGTTGGCCTGCATGCTGACTCGCGCCACCTCACTCAGGACCTCATCGATAGCCTTGTGCTGATGGGTACGAAACCACTCCAGCACCTCGGCCAGGTGCCAAAGCGAGGCGCGCCCCTCATGCAGCGGCAACGGAAAGGTCGCCAGGTGTGACTGCAGCAACTTGCGCATATTCTGGCGGCTGAACGCGAATAGCTCCGCGATATCCGTCACACCCACCAGGTCGGGGCCGGCTTCGATCAGGCGCGCCTCTGGTATGGCATGTTTCACATCCGCCATGGCGCTGGTGATCGCTTCCTCGGCCGAGGCCGCTTCTCGGGAAAACTGCAGGGCCAGGCGGCCTTTCTGCCCGAGCCCAACCAGCGCATCGTCGCAGCCGGCCTCAAAGAGACGGGTTTCCAGCGTCTCCATCTCGAGCGCATCAGGAACGGCAAATTTCAGGGTAAAGCCATAGTGCGTCATGGTTTGTCGTCCTCCTCGGAGGATGGATTACCCGTGCAGTTGGCGACGACACGGCGTGCTCCACACACTCACGATGCAGAACTCGCCACAGCGGCATTCAGTATCGTTATAGGGACAGTACAGGCGTCCCCAGGCGTGTCCGGACGCTGGCTCAACTCGCCAGCCGCGCGCCTCGGCATACACCAGGGCTGCCTCTATTTCCTTCTTGCTATGGCGAGATCGTGTCATCCAGGCTCCTGAAGCCAGCATAGGGCGCATCCACACAGGTTGTCAATTGACAACCCTGCGCATCGTATCATCAGCGTCCATACCAGCTGAAGCGATAGTCGATCATGGTGATGGCAGCTTCTCGCTGTGTTGGAACAGATGTGCCTGGCAGAGCGTCACCGCAGTAGGGGCAGTGGCTGATGCCAACGGCAGCACACCATAGCGTATCCCCCTCGTTCTCCAGATAGGTCGCTTCTTCCAAATCCCGCTCGGTGGCCATGCGTTCAATGTACAAACACCAACGCCACCTGCTATCCGACAAGATGTCAGTTGCAAGGGTTACGTACACCCCATCAACCGGCATGGTGTCGCAACGATGCTCCATCGTATCCAATGCCTAGATCGACCTCACAAGAAATGTCGCGACCGCCCATGGAGTCACGGCTCTCATGGACCACTCCAAGGGGCTCTATCCAGCCGGTGTCGCGTTCCACCACGAGAATGCTGGACAGGCGGTTGTCCTCCTGGCCTCCGCGCAAGGTGGCGAACACGCTGTTGTCGGTGACGGCCACCACCCCGGCCCGCAGCGGTGGCAGGCCTCGTCATCCCGGGGGTGCACCCACGCCGCGTCACCGTCCAGGGGAAGACGGAATCCGCCGCGCAGTAACTCGCTCAGGCGGAATCCACGATCACCGGCTCATGTGTGCTAAGGCGACTCGGCCTGGCCCATCGTGGCGACTCGATAGCGCGTGCTTCGCCCGCCCCCCGGTAGCTTCATGATGCATCCCTTCTCGAGGAGTGATGCCAGGTGACGGGTGGCCGTCGCCTTGCTCACCTTGGCAACCTTGGCGTACTGGGAAGCGCTGATGCCCTGCTCGAAGCCCCTCTCCCCGCCATCGAGCAACCGGTTGAGCACCTTGATCTGTTCGGGGAGGAGCCCGGCATCATGGAAGCGTTGCCAGAAACGCGCCTTGGCCAGGGTGCGGTCGATCCGCGCCAGCGCGCCCAGTAGCGTGGCATCCAGGGTGTCCAGAAACCACGACAACCACGCAGTGAGATCCGGCGCCCCTCGTTGACTGGATTCCTGGCAATGGTAGTAGTCCGTGCGGCGCTCGAGGATTGCGGCGGACATGGCATACAGACGAATCCCCTGCCGATCGGCCTGGGCCAGCGCGCGATCGGCAATGGCCCGGGCAATACGCCCATTGCCATCTTCAAAGGGGTGAAGTGTCACGAACCAGAAGTGCGCCAGACCGGCGCGCAGGAGCGGATCGAGGGTTGGGTCATGACGACTGGCCTCGAACCAATCCAGAAACTCGCCGGGCTTCAGTACCACCAGGGAGCTGTCGGCCTCCGGGAACAGCCAGCGGTGCCACTGGAACAGCCGATCGACATTCAATGGTGACTCCGGCCGATCCGTGGCATCCAGCATCAGATCCGCCAGGCCTTCCGACCGTGGGGACGGGGAACCGTTGGCCTCGTCCACGCCGAGGCGGCGTGCCAGCGAAGAACGAACACAGGCCGCGTCAAGTTGCTCGCCCTCTATCGCCGAGGAGGTGACGATATTCTGCAGCAAGGTATCCAGGGCCGCCTTCGCTTCGTCTGCCGGGTTGTCCCCGACAGGCAGCGCGCCGGCACGCCCCAGCAACACCCCCAGGTTGCGCCAGCAGCGCTGCACCCGCGGCTGCACCTCCGCCTCTTGCCAGGTGAAATGGGGCCAATCGGGATGCTGCCAGATCCAGGTTGTTGAGTTGGCGGTTATACGGAGGCTCCCTGCGACTGCTGGTGAGCCGAATGCGCTTCTATATCGGCTCACCTCATGAGCCGAATAATGCCTCTATTCGGCTCATGGGGCAATGTTCAGGGAGGTCACACCGTTCAATAGTCCGCTGCCGACGCTGGGCCCCATCAGGGCGGACACGCCACGTAGATGCGGTGGGCAAGATCGCGGCGCGGTCTGGCCGTCGGTTAACGGTATAACATCCATCCATCACCAGAGGGCTCCGGTGAACGCTGGCGACAGCGGCCCAGGGCAGCCGTCAGGGGCATCTACTGCCTGACGGCCTCGAGCCGGGCGGCATCACGTCCCAGAGTCTCGGCATGAAACTCGATTCCTGGCAAGTGCGGCGCCAGCTGATCACGCATCAGCTTGCCGGCTCGGTAGCCGTTATGCTCGACCTCCTGCTCACCGCGATAGCCATCCTCGACAACGCCCTGTGAGTACGCATCCAATGGTGTCTCTTCCATCTTGCATGCCCAAGGGATCGAGCCCACCCTGCTGGCCAAGCTCGGTCCAGGCCGGTATACCGGGCGGCGGGGGGTTGCGGCATTCGCTGGTTGTTCGGTTGCCATGTGGCTTGCTGACCTTGCGTCCGGATCCGATATCAGATAGCACTGCGCGACGCCGCCTGGTCGAGCTCCGCTGGGGTGAAAGGCGTGATGGGTTTGAAGAGCCCGGTCTTGGTCATCTTGCGCCTGAGCTCGAAGGCCTCGAGGACCTGGACCGGGTCTACCTGGTCCAGTGCCGCGAAGTTGATCGCCTGCCATGCCGGTTTGGGCACCAGGACGCTGTACCGGTAGGTCTCCTCGTGGTTCCCCGTCGCCTTATCTAGCATATCGGTATAGGCGGACAACATGGCCACTTTCACGCTGGGCAGCCGGTGGAAGACTTCGCCGAGCACGCGCATGGCCACGCCATGGGCATAGTCCCGGTAGAGCTGGCGCCGACGCCTGGCGGGGACTGCCTTGCGGCTGACCTTGAGCTGGCTCGCCAGCATCGACCATTCGCTATCGGGGAACGCCTCTTCCCGCGGCAGCTCGATGTCGATCGCCACCGTCGCGGCGTTATCGCCCAGGTCGAAGCTGATGGCGGTCTCGCGAGGCCAGGGGGTCTCACCGAGATAGTCCTCGAGGACCTCACCCATGGCATCGAGGTCATGGCGCACCCAGTCGGTGTCGCGTTTCTGGCGGCGCATCTCGTGTTGCTCGAAGACCTGCTTGTTGCTGAGCCAGCTGTCCACGGCTTCCTGGTAGCGCATGTCGCGGGCCTGGTTCTCGGCGTCGATGGCTCGGCCGGCCGGTGGCCACAGGAATCGGGCAAATACCGATTTTCTCAACTGCGGCTCAGGCCGCGGTTCGGGCGTGCGAAAGGCACGGCGTTGGAAACGGGGTTGATCCAAGGGTGGGCGCGTTTCCAGGTGAACCCGGCTCAGTCGCTCAAGATCCGCATTCAACCGTTCGCACTCCGCCTGAACCAGTTCTCGCAGGCTATCTCCCATGTGGCGTTTCAGTACCCGAAGCTCCGCGTCATCGAAGCTTCCTCCGGCGCCATCCCGGATGTCGATCAGGCCACTGTCGTCGACCTCGACGATGACCGGAATATCCCCGCCATCCTTGAGCAACTCCTCGAGGCGCTTGGCCGGACCAGGAGTGCCTCCAGAAGATCGACGCGAGTGCTTTCGTCCCGATGGGATGTCCAGGCGAGTGCGATAGGACAACCCGGTACCGGGGATGCCGGCATGGGCGTGCACCCCGCGCTTGCTGATTCTGATCTTCGCCCCGCGAGGGCCGACCGAAGCTCCGATGCCGGACTTGGTGAGGTTGAGGCTGAGCCCAGGAGCCAGCTTGATACGTTTTCTGAAACGGAGTGCCATGACAGGTACGCCTCCCTGCAATGCAATGCGATCCATGCAGTTTAGCGAATAAATGCGCGAGGGGCTGGCTAGCCATTTTCCGCCGGCGTATTCTGCGCTTCTCACCAACACATGGGGATACGCAGATAAGCTATCCAGGACCTGATGCCTGCCGCTTTCTTGCCTCGATGCCGCAGCGGATCCAGCGGCACAGGAAGGACAACACGGACAAGTTATGGGCCTGCAAGGTCACGCGGGAGCCCAGGCCGAGCCAGCCTTCTGCCCGGGCACCCAGAACGACCGAATGCCAGGCATCATGGTTCGACTGGATACCATGCCCCCTGCTCTGCCTGGCCTGGCGGACATCACCCGCTTGGAGGGCCAATCCGTATCCACGGCCTTGAAGCGGGTATGGTCGAAGGATCGCCAGGCACGCTACAAGGTCGCCGTGCGGGACGAGGCCGCCCTCGTAGATCCAGTCAGTTCCACGGCTCGAGGCCATCATCACATGATGGCGAGGGAGCTGCCGGAGGCGCCCGAGGAAAGCCCTACGACGACGCCTGCGCCCTGCGTACCAGCCGGCGAATGACGCCGAGGTCGTGACGCAGCATCAGCCGCTCGTCCTCGCCGAGGCCGTCGAGGTCCACCCAGCCGTCCACCGCGCGTCCCTCCCGGCGGGCCCCGCGCTGGGCCTCCAGCAGCAGCGCCTGGAGACGTCCCAGGGAACGCATCAGCTCGGCGGCCTCACCGGCGGCGAGCGCGCCCTCGGCGACCAGGGCGGCGAGGCGATCACGCGTCGCCACGGCCCGCAGGCCATGGCGCAGCGCCAGCAGCCGCACACCCCCTACCAGCGGGATCAGCCCGCCGTGCTTCAGGTCCACGGCCCCGTCGTGGGGCGCCTCCTTGCCGCCTCCGGCCAGCCGCCCGAAGCGGTCCAGGGCTACCGGCGACTCGTCGAGCAGTGCGGCCATCTCGTCGAGGAACAGCGACGCCCTCGACACGTGCCGGGCGACGCTGTCGGCCAGCGCCTCGGCCAGGGCCGTCGCGCCATGGACCGGATGGAAGTCGAGCAGGATATTGGCCTGCTGCACCCGCTTGACCCGGCGCTCGGCGGTCCAGTTGGCGAGCTGGGCCTCCCACTCCCCCAGGCGCTTGCGCCACATCGGCCAGCGGGCCATCACATGCCCCGGGCACAGCGGGATCCCCGCGGCATCGAGCCGCGCGGTGAAGCGCTCGCCCAGGGACTGGAAGAAGCCGTCGATCTCGCCATGGCGGGCATCCGGATAGTCGGCGATCAGCATGGCGTTGTCCTGGTCGGGCCCCAGCAGGCTCTCGTGACGCGCCGCCGAGCCCAGGGTCAGGACACAGAAGGCCGCCGGGGGCTCCCCCCAGCCCTGGCCGCGCATCTCGTTGAGGGCGAGCTCGATGGCGTGGCGATAGAGGCCATCGTTGTGGTCGCTGATCAGCTGGGCGATCCGCCAGGCCGGCAGCTCCAGCCGGGACAGGGCATCCACCAGCTCGGCCTGCCAGGCATGGCACGCGGCAAGCGTGGGCTCGGGCCCCAGCCGCGCGAGGGATTCGCGCAGCGGGGCCAGCAGCGCGGTCAGGCGGTCATCGAGCGGGGCTGCCTGCCCGGCCAGCAGGGCCCGCCAGGGCGAGGCACGGTGGAGCAGGCGCATGGGGACTCCGGCAGGCGTTCCGCTTCAGGGTAGCAGCCCCGCCGGAAGGCGCTCCCCGGCCGGGAAGGTCGCCGCCACGAGAAACGGCGCCACGCGGGCGCCGTCGATCGGTCTGGCTTGGTCCGGTCCGGCCGAGGGTGTCAGTGCTCGTCGAAGAGGGCGTCGCCCATCTCGTCGATGAGCCGCTCGGCCTTGCTGACCATCAGGCTATCGCAGGCCTCGCGGCCGGGGACCACGTCGGAGCGCTCGAAGCGGTGCTCGAGCATCTCGCCGTCGTCGCCCTGGGGCTTGCGGATCCAGCCGCTGACGCGGAACTGGCCGCCCATGTCCTCGGCCTGGGGAACGATCAGATAGCCCTTGTAGGCCACCGGCTCGCCCTCGGCGGCACCGGACCTGGCCACGCCCTGGCCGAACAGGCCGGATAGCAGCTTCTTCAGCATCAGAACTCTCCTGACAGCGGCGTCAACCAAGACGCCAGGGAACGACTGATTTATGTCGCGAGCGATGATAGGTTGGTTGCCGCCGGAGCACAGGAACCGGAGTGTAGCCTGCTACATGAGGATTCCGATCGGACCGGCGCCCCGGCACCGCCGGCGACCAAGATATCGAGCGCAGCAATAAATCAGCGTTTCCTTAGTCCTGCTGGCGGCCTTTGCCGGCGGCAATCCGCAGCCGCAGGGCGTTGAGCTTGATGAAGCCCTCGGCATCCTTCTGGTCGTAGGCGCCGGCGTCGTCCTCGAAGGTGGCGATGGACTCGTCGAACAGCGAGGCGTCGGACTTGCGGCCCGCCACGGTGGCGCTGCCCTTGTAGAGCTTCATGCGCACCACGCCGGAGACGTTCTTCTGGGTCTCGTCGATGGCGGCCTGCAGCATGCGGCGCTCCGGGCTCCACCAGTAGCCGTTGTAGATCACCTCGGCGTACTTGGGCATCAGCTCATCCTTGAGATGGGCCTCCTCGCGGTCGAGGGTGATCGACTCGATGGCGCGGTGGGCACGCAGCATGATGGTGCCCCCCGGGGTCTCGTAGCAGCCGCGGGACTTCATGCCCACGTAGCGGTTCTCGACGATGTCGAGGCGGCCGATGCCGTTGTCGCCGCCCAGCTGGTTGAGCCGCGAGAGCACCTCGTGGGGCTTCATCGGCACGCCGTCGATGGCCACGATATCGCCCTTGTCGAAGGTCAGCTCGATGTAGGTGGGGGTGTCCGGGGCGGCCTCCGGTGCCACGCTCCAGCGCCACATGTCTTCCTCGGCCTCGGCCCAGGGATCCTCGAGGATGCCGCCCTCGTAGGAGATGTGCAGCAGGTTGGCGTCCATGGAGTACGGCGACTTCTTCTTCTGGCCGGTGAAGTCCACCGGGATATCGTGCTGCTGGCAGTAGGCCATCAGCTTCTCGCGGGAGTTGAGGTCCCACTCCCGCCACGGCGCGATCACCTTGACCCCCGGCTTCAGCGCATAGGCGCCGAGCTCGAAGCGCACCTGGTCGTTGCCCTTGCCGGTGGCCCCGTGGGAGATGGCGTCGGCACCGGTCTGGTTGGCGATCTCGATCAGCCGGCGGGCGATCAGCGGGCGCGCGATGGAGGTGCCGAGCAGGTACTCGCCCTCGTAGATGGTGTTGGCGCGGAACATCGGGTAGACGTAGTCGCGCACGAACTCCTCGCGCAGGTCCTCGATGTAGATTTCCTTGACGCCCAGGGCCTCGGCCTTGGCCCGTGCCGGCTCGACTTCCTCACCCTGGCCGATGTCGGCGGTGAAGGTCACCACTTCGCAGTCGTAGGTTTCCTGCAACCATTTGACGATGACGGATGTGTCCAGGCCGCCGGAATAGGCGAGCACGACCTTCTTGACATCGGACATGCTGGGGCTCCTTCTAGGTGAACGACGTAAAGGCTCGATTATAGCGCGCCAGGCCCACCGCGAATACCGGCGACGGGACGCCCCGGGCCCGAGCTGGTAGACTCTCGCGTTTCAAGACATTCCGTTGGCCCAACAAGGAGAGGTGCATGAGCGAGGTGGTCGCCCGCGAACTCATGGCACAGCGATTCCGCAGCTTTTTGCCCGTGGTGGTGGACCTGGAGACCGGCGGCTTCAATCCCCAGCGCGATGCCCTGCTGGAGATCGCCGCCGTGACCCTGACCATGGACCCCGAAGGCAACCTCATGCCGGATGCCACCTATGCCTGCCACGTCACGCCCTTCGAGGGAGCCAACATCGAGCAGTCGGCGCTGGATTTCACCGGCATCCGCCTCGACGACCCCCTGCGGAAGCAGGTAGCGGTCAGCGAGGCCGAGGCGCTGGGCGAGGTGTTCCGCCCGGTGCGCAAGGCGATCAAGGCCAACGGCTGCACCCGGGCGGTGCTGGTGGGCCACAACGCCGCCTTCGACCACGGCTTCTTGAATGCCGCCGTGGAGCGCTGCGGCATCAAGCGTAACCCCTTTCACCCCTTCTCGAGCTTCGATACCGCCTCGCTCGCCGGCCTGATCTACGGCCAGACCGTGCTGGCCCGGGCCTGCCGGGCCGCGGGCATCGAGTTCGACAACACCGCGGCCCACTCCGCCCGCTACGACACCGAGCGTACCGCCGAGCTGTTCTGTGCCATGGTCAACCGCTACAAGGACCTGGGCGGCTGGCGGCTGGCGCTGCGCGAGCAGGGCATCGAAGAGACGTAAGGCGCGAGGCGCGGCAACATGATACGGCCCCCAAGATGAAAACACCCCCGCAGCCATGCTCCGGGGGTGTTCTTCTTCCAGCTTCAAGCTTACGCCCGCGAAGCGGGCGATCTTCCCGCTGCCGGACGCAGTCCGGTCAGCCTTCCGGCTGATCGTCCTGGTGCTTGGCGGCGGTGTCCTTGATCAGGGGCTCCAGCTCGCCGTTCTGGTACATCTCGACGACGATGTCGCAGCCACCGACCAGCTCGCCCTCGACCCACAGCTGCGGGAAGGTCGGCCAGTTGGCCACCTTGGGCAGCTCGGCGCGGATATCCGGATTGTCCAGCACGTTGACGAAGGCGAAGCGCTCGCCACAGGCCATCAGGGCCTGGACGGTCTGGGCGGAGAAGCCGCACTGGGGCAGCTGGGGGGTGCCCTTCATGTAGATCAGGATCGGGTTCTCGCTGATCTGGCGCTGGATGTTCTCGACGGTGGTACTCATGTGCACTCCCTCTGGATCGCGTGGTGACCAGGGCGCTGCCGGGCAATACCCGAGTGCGTTGGTCGGCCTTGTTGATAGGCCCATTGTACGGATGCCGGGCGCATTGCGCATCCCCCCGCAGCTGGCTAGGATGTTCGTTTTTTCCCCGTGGAGTGACGCCATGGCGACCCGCCATTTCTTGACCCTGCTCGACCTGAGTCCGGATGAACTGCGCCACCTGATCCAGCGAGGTATCGCGATCAAGAACGGCCTGAAGACCCATGGCCCGACCTATACGCCGTTCGCCAACCGCACCCTGGCGATGATCTTCGAGAAGTCCTCGACGCGCACCCGGGTCTCCTTCGAGACCGCCATGGCGCAGTTCGGCGGCCATGCGCTCTTCCTGTCGCCCCGCGACACCCAGCTCGGTCGCGGCGAGCCCATCGCCGACACCGCCCGGGTGCTCGCCGAGATGGTCGACGCGGTGATGATCCGCACCTTCTCCCACCAAAGCCTGGAGACCTATGCGGCCGCCAGCGAGGTCCCGGTGATCAACGCCCTCACCGACGACTACCATCCCTGCCAGCTGCTCGCCGACGTCATGACCTGGACCGAGCTGCGCGGCAGCGTCCGGGGCCGCACCGCCGTCTGGATCGGCGACGGCAACAACATGTGCCATTCCTGGATCAACGCCGCCCGCCAGTTCGATTTCCGGCTGCGGATCTGCTGCCCGGAGGGCTACGAACCGCGCCAGGATATCCTCGATGCCGCCGGCGACCGGGTCACCCTGCTCCACGATCCCCAGCAGGCGGTGGTCGATGCCGACCTGATCACCACCGATGTCTGGGCCTCCATGGGCCAGGAAGAGGAGCAGGCCAGGCGCGAGGCCGACTTCGCCGGCTTCCAGGTCACCGAGGCGATGCTCGACCGCGCCGCCGACGACGTGCTCTTCCTGCATTGCCTGCCGGCCCACCGCGGCGAGGAGATCAGCGAGACCCTGCTCGACGACCCTCGCGCCGTGGTCTGGCAGGAGGCCGGCAACCGGCTGCATGCCCAGAAGGCGCTGCTGGAGTTCCTGCTGCTGGGCCGCGTGGACGGCTGATCCGGCCCGTCAGGACACCCGCCCCGACGCCCCGGCCCGCCATGGCCGGGGCGTCTTGCATCTCGGGACCGGGCGAGAGGGCGAAAATGATTAGACCTTGGTCTAATGCTCGACCGCCAGTATAATGCACTGCAACATTGGCGACCGCGAGGAGGGCGACAGCGCCCATGAGCACCTCATCCCCCGTGGCCACCCCACAGCGCAGCCTGCGGCAGTGCCTCTGCGACATGGCCGCCCTGCTCTACCGCGAGGGCCATGTCCTGGAAACCGTCTCGATCCCCGACCGAGGCCTCGACGCCCGTGCCCTCCGGCATCTGGATGCGGCCGACCGGGATTGGCCCCGCAACCGGCACACCCTGGAAAGCAGCGGCGCCGCTACCTACAACGACCAGCAGCGCCTGGTGCTCACCGATCTCGGCCGCGAACTGCTGTTCAGCATGTTCGGCGCCGGGGCGGCGGATAGCCGCGCCTGAGACGATGCCCACGCGTGCGGCTCCCTGAGAGTCCGCACGCGTCTCGGCCTTCCCCTACCGGCAGCGCATCACCGCGCGGCCTTTCACCCGAGGCCCCTCGGCCGCGACTCCGCCCCCGCCCTGCCCTCGACAACATCGGTCGACGCCGTCGGCACAGACCGGCGATCGCCACACCCGGCGCCTTGTGCCAATTTAATGTCGCTTGATGTACGTTTCGCGGGCGCCGGATCACGGACACTCCTTTCAGGCTAACCCAGGAGGTCCCCATGAACCGTAACGTCATTCTCACCTGTGCCGTCACCGGCGCCGGCGACACCGCCGGCAAGAACCCCAACGTGCCGGTCACGCCCCGGCAGATCGCCGATGACTGCATCGCCGCCGCCAAGGCCGGCGCCAGCGTCGCCCACATCCACGTGCGCGACCCCGAGACCGGCGGCATCAGCCACGCCACCGAGCACTTCCGCGAGGTGATGGAGCGGGTCCGCGAGGCGGGCACCGACATCGTCATGAACATCACCGCCGGCGGCGGCGGCGACTGGGTTCCGGACGCCGCGGACCCGACCCGCGGCGGCCCGGGCACCGACATCCAGACCCCGCGGGAGCGCCACGCGCCGGTGGGCGAACTGCTGCCCGAGCTGTGCACCCTGGACTGCGGCAGCCTCAACTTCGGCGACATGGTCTACGTCAACACCGCCGACTGGCTGCGCGAACACGCCCGCCTGGTGCAGGCCGCCGGGGTCAAGCCGGAGCTCGAGTGCTTCGACCTGGGCCACGTCTGGTTCGCCCGCCAGCTGCAGCAGGAGGGCCTGCTCGACGGCGACCCGCTGTTTCAGCTGTGCCTGGGCATCCCCTGGGGCGCCGAGGCCGATCCCGAGACCATGCTGGCGATGCGCAACAAGCTGCCGGAGAACGCCAACTGGGCGGCCTTCGGCATCGGCCGCCAGCAGATGCCCATGGTCGCCCAGGCGATGCTGCTCGGCGGCCACGCCCGGGTCGGCCTGGAGGACAACCTCTACCTCGAGAAGGGCGTGATGGCGACCAACGCCCAGCTGGTCGAGAAGGCCGGCACCATCATCGAGAACCTCGGCGGCCGCCTCATGACCCCGGCCGAGACCCGCGCCCACCTGGCGCTGCGCGACCCGAGCACCGGCCATATCGTCAAGAAAACGCTCGAGACCGCCGCGGGGGGTGACGCATGAGCCGTCAACTCTCCGTCATCGGCACCGGCGTCATCGGCAACGGCTGGATCGCCCGGGCCCTGGCCCGGGGCTGGGACGTGGTCGCCTTCGACCCGGCCCCCGAGGCCGCCGAGCGCACCCGCACCTTCGTCGACAATGCCTGGCCGTCCCTCGAGACACTCGGTCTCGCCGAGGGGGCCGACCCGGCACGGCTGACCTTCGTGAGCCGCCTCGAGGAGGCGGTGGCCGGCGCCGACCTGATCCAGGAGAACGTGCCCGAGCGCCTCGAGCTCAAGCGCGAGATCCTCGCCGCCATCGACGCCGCCGCGGATCCGAGCGCGATCATCGGCTCCTCCACCTCGGGCTTCAAGCCCAGCGACCTGCAGCGCGACTGCCGCTGGGTCCCTGGCCGGGTGATCGTCGCCCATCCCTTCAACCCGGTCTACCTGCTGCCGCTGGTGGAGCTGGTGGGCGGCGAGGCCACCGAGGCCAGCCACACCGAGCGGGCCCAGGCGCTCTACCAGGAACTGGCCATGCGCCCGCTGGTGGTGCGCCGCGAGATCGAGGGCCATATCGCCGACCGGCTGATGGAGGCGCTGTGGCGCGAGGCCCTGCACCTGGTCAACGACGGCGTGGCCACCACCGAGGAGGTGGACGCCGCCGTGGTCTACGGCTGCGGGCTGCGCTGGTCGCTGATGGGCACCTTCCTGACCTTCCACCTGGCCGGCGGCGAGCAGGGCATGCGCCATATGCTCGAGCAGTTCGGCCCGGCGCTGAAGCTGCCCTGGACCAGGCTCGAGGCCCCGGAGCTCACCGATGAGCTCATCGACAAGGTGGTCGCGGGCTGCGAGTACCAGGCCGCCGACCGCCCGGTGGCCGAGCTCGACCGCCGCCGCGATGCTTTCCTGGTCGAGCTGCTCGACCTGGTGCAGAAGTACTGGCCCGAGGCCGAGGGCCTGGAGGGACGCATCTGATGGCACTGCTCGAGACCCGCGTCGCCCCGCAGTGGGTCGACTACAACGGCCACATGAACGACGCCGAGTACGCCCGGGTGTTCTCCCTGGGCGTGGAGGCGCTGATGGATGCCATCGGCCTCGACGCGGCCGGCCGGCGCCGCCACGGCTACACCATCTACACCCTGGAGACCCACCTCTGCTACCGCCGCGAGGCCCACGAGGGCCAGCCGCTGGCGGTCGAGGTGACGGTGCTGGACCGCGATGCCAAGCGCCTGCACGTGTTCTTCGAGCTGCGCGACGGCGAGGGCATCCTGCTGGCCACCAGCGAGCAGATGCTGATGGGCATCGACAGCGAGGCCGGCCGTCCCGCGCCCTTCCCGGAGGCCGTGGCAACCGCCATCGGCGCGCTGCCGGCAGCGGCCGCCGATGCCTGGCCGGAACTCGCCGGTCGCCGCATCGGCCTGCCCGCCGGGCGCTGACGATCACACCCCGAAAGTATTGAGCTTTCCCGGCGACAAGCCTGCGCGAGGGCGCTGTAAACCCTTCCATGGGCGCTACTTTTGCCGTCCATGGCAAAAGACCCTCGCTCCGACTTGTCCCCGGCGCTCATCCCCTCAGGCATTTGGACAGCAACTCTTCTAGACAAATAACCGCCCGGCCGGCGCCGGGCGGACCACGGGATCGCCGGCCCGAGGCCCGGCCCAAGAGGAAACGGCTTATCGCTACCCCAACGCCCCCCACACCCCCGGCGCGCGACGCGCGCCCGCACACCGAGACGACCACGGACTACATGGTGACCGAGCTGTCCCAGAGCGGGCTCTTCCAGGGCATGCATCGCGGCATGACCATCACCTCGGCCTGCCTGGTACTGGCGTTCGTGCTGTTCACCGGACTCGGCTCCGATGTGGCCGGCAGCGTCTTCGGCACGGCCCGAGGCTGGATCGAGAGCACCTTCAGCGGCTACTACCTGGTCACCGTGATGCTGCTGCTGGCCGTCTGTGCGGTCATCGTCGTCAGCCGCCATGGCAGCATCCGCCTCGGCCCCGACGACAGTCGCCCGGCGTTCAGCAACTTCGCCTGGTTCTCGATGCTGTTCTCCGCCGGCATCGGCATCGGCATCCTGTTCTTCGGCGTCGCCGAGCCCGTCTTCTACCTGGATGACAGCGGCGCCTTCGGCTACCCCAACAACCCCCACGCCGACATGGCCGGCGCCACGACCCTGGGCCATGAGCGGGCCATCGACGCCCTGCGTGTCTCGGTCTTCCACTGGGGGCTGCACGGCTGGGCCATCTACGTGATCGTCGGCCTGTCGCTGGCCTATTTCGCCTATCGCAAGGGGTTGCCGCTGGCGCTTCGCTCCGCGCTCTATCCCTTTATCGGCGAGCGCATCTACGGGCCGATCGGCCATGCGGTCGACATCCTCGGGGTGCTGGGCTGCGTCTTCGGTGTGGCCACCTCGCTGGGCCTCGGCGTCAGCCAGATGGCCGTGGGCCTGGAGCGGCTGGTCGGCATCAGCGACGGCCTGGAGACGCAACTGGTGCTGATCGCGGTGATCTCGGCCGTCTCCATCCTCTCGGTGGTGTCCGGCGTCCAGAAGGGCATCAAGATCATCTCCGAGCTCAATATCTGGGTCTCGGTGCTGGTGGTCGGCGCCTTCCTGCTCGGCGGCCCCACCCTGTGGCTGGTCCAGGCCTTCGGCGAGACCCTGCTCGACTACGCCGCCAACTTCATCCCCATGGGCCTGTGGTACGCCGACGAGCCCGGCCCAGCCGCCTGGCAGCAAGCCTGGACCATCTTCTACTGGGGCTGGTGGCTGGCCTGGGCGCCCTTCGTCGGGCTGTTCATCGCCCGCATCTCCCGGGGCCGCACCCTGCGCGAGTTCGTGCTCGGCGTGCTGCTGGTGCCGACCCTGATCATCTTCGTCTGGCTGGTCATCTTCGGCGGCAACGCGCTGCACCAGGAGCTCGACGCCGCGGGCAACGCGGGCATCATCGAGCTGGTCAATGCCTGGGACCTCCCGGCCGCCCTGTTCGCCAGCGCCGACGGCATCGCCGGCACCGGTACCCTCGGCTGGCTGCTCTCGGCGATGATGGTCTTCCTGCTGATGAGCTGGTTCGTCACCTCCTCGGATTCCGGCACCCTGGTGCTGACCACCATCCTGTCGCTGGGCAACGACGAGCCGCCCCAGCGTTTCCGGGTCTTCTGGGGGGTGGTGATCGGCCTGGTGGCCGCCGTGCTGCTGGTGGCCGGCGGTCTCAAGGCGTTGCAGACGGCGCTGATCGCCGCGGCACTTCCGCTGAGCGGGGTCATCCTGATCATGACCGCCGGGGTGCTGGTCTCGCTGGTGCGTGAATCGCGCCAGACCCGGCCGGCGATCGAACGGGGCTGATGCCGAGGCACCCACAAACAGGCCCGCCCCGGAAGACATCCGGGGCGGGCCTTTTGATTGACGAGGGAAGCCCCTCCGAGGCGCCGCTCGGCGGCGCCAATGGCTCAGTAGCGGCCGAGCAACGATTCCAGCTTGAAGGTGCTGGACGACAGCTCACCGTAGCTCATCACCGGGGCCTCGGGCGCCTCCGCGGAAGGCCAGGCCGCCATCGCCTCGTCATAGGCCGCCATCAGTTCCTCGTAGGCCGCCTCGTCGCTGGCCTGGAAGAGTTCGGCCTGCTGTTCGAGCTGCGCCTTGGCGGTCAGCATGAAACCACGCCCGTCCTGGTACTCCGGCACGTTGACGAACTGGCCGTCGTCCACGGCTTCCTCGTACTCATGCACCGCCTGGCGCAGCAAGGCCAGCTGGACGCGACCCTGGAAGGCTACATCCTCGCGCAGCTCACCATCGACGTCCTGCATAGCGGTGTCGATGGCGGCCAGGGCGGCCTGGTAGGCGCCGGCATGCTCCCCCCACTCGCCGCCCTCGCGAGCCTGATCGGCCAGGGCCTGGAGCGTATCCTCGAATGGCGCAACGCCACGGGTCTCGAAGGCCGGCTCCAGGGGCTCGTAGTGCTCCTGAAGGGGATGGCCGAAGTGCGGCTGGGCAGCGGTCTGCTCGCCGGCCTGGTAGAGCTCCCGGGCGACGGCCAGGTGGCCCTTCATCATGGCCAGGTTGGTGTAGTAGACGCCGGGGTTGCTGGCGTCGATGGCATGGCCGGCTTCGCCACCTTCGCCACCTTCGCCACCTTCACCACCTTCACCACCTTCACCGCCTTCGCCGCCTTCACCACCGGCGGAGGCATTCAGGTAGGCGAACACCGCGAAGGGATCGGCCGCGGCGCTGCCTTCGCCACCTTCGCCACCTTCGCCACCTTCACCACCTTCCTGGTGGTGGCCGGCTTCACCGCCCTCGCCGCCTTCACCACCTTCCTGGTGGTGGCCGGCTTCGCCACCCTCGCCGCCTTCGCCACCTTCGTGGTGGTGGCCGGCTTCGCCACCCTCGGCGCCTTCGCCACCTTCACCGCCATGGTCGGCGTAGGCGAGCATCAAGCTGTCGGGGCCCTGGGTGTAGTCGGCCGGTGCCTCGGCCCAGCTGGCCGCGCTGGTGCCCAGCAGAACGGAGGCACCGACGCCGACCCAAATCTTGGTGCGGGTATTGTTGGACATGCGGTTTTCCTTGTGTAAAGGGATTGCCAGGACGCTCGGCCACGCTGGCCGACTCGGTCAACGGCATAGATTGCCGACTGCGAAAGTTTAATGCAAACCATTCACAGCCGTTTATAATTGGCAGTCGTTTTCTCGACTGGAGCACCTACCGTGATCCTTTGCATCGACCAGGTCATTTCGCCGGAGCTGCTCGGGCGGGTACAGGCCACCCTGGCCGACAGCGCCTTCCGGGACGGCCGGGAAACCGCCGGCTGGCATGCCCGCACCGTCAAGCAGAACGAGCAGGCCGACGGCCGCCAGCCCGAGGTGGTCGCCCTGCGTGAGGAACTGGCCTCGGCGCTGCAACGCCACCCGCTGTTCCAGATGGCCGCCCGCCCGCGACGCATGAAGCCGCTGATGTTCAGCCGCTATCAGAAGGGCATGAGCTACGGCAACCATGTCGATGATGCGATCATGGCCACCCCCCAGGGCACCATGCGCACCGACCTGTCGTTCACCCTCTTCCTCAACGACCCGGACGACTACGAGGGCGGCGCGCTGCTGATCGACTCCACCGCCGGGGAGCAGACCTACAAGCTGCCCGCCGGCGCCCTGATCCTCTATCCCTCGTCCACCCTGCACCGGGTCGAGCCCATCACTCGAGGCGAGCGACTGGCCGCCGTGGGCTGGGCGCAGAGCCAGGTGCGCGACCCGCAGCAGCGGGAGGTCCTCTTCGACCTGGATACCACCCGGCGCCAGGAATTCGAGGCCCATGGCAAGACCCGCACCTTCGACATGCTGTCGAAGAGCCTGGCCAACCTGCTGCGCATGTGGGCGGAGATCTAGGACCGCCGGGCTTGTCGCGGGGAGAGGCCGTACCGGCCTCGGAAGGCTCGCGCGAAGCTCGAGCCGGAGGTGAAGCCACAGGCCAGCCCCACCGCCAGGATGTCCAGGTCGGTCTCCTCCAGCAGATGGCGGGCGCGCTCCAGTCGCAGGCCCAGGTACCAGTCCCGGGGCGACTGGCCCAGCTCCTGGTCGAAGAGGCGTTGCAGGTGGCGGGGGGAGATGCCGCTGCGCCTGGCCACCTCGGCGAGCGGCAACGGCGTCTCCAGATGCTGCTCCATCAGGTCCACGGCATCCACCAGGCGGCGACGATGCGTGCCCAGCCGACGGGCGAGGGTCATGCGCTGCTGGTCACGGCGGGTGCGGATGCGCTCGTGCACCAGCTGCTCGGAGACGTCGATGGCCAGTGGGTGCCCGTAGCGGCGCGCGATCACGTCGAGCGCCATGTCCATGGCCGCGGCTCCTCCGGCACAGGAGAAGCGACGACGGCCAAGCTCGAAGAGCTCGTCGGACGTGGCGATGGCCGGGAAGCGCTCCTGGAAGGCCGGCAGGCTCTCCCAGTGCAGGGTGACCCGCTCGCCGTCCAGCAGGCCCGCCGCCGCGAGCAGGAAGCAACCGGTATCGAGACCGCCCAGCACACAGCCGGCCCCGTCCAGACGATGCAGCCAGCGCATCAGCGCGCGACTCAGGTAACGGTCAGGATCGAAGCCGCTGCACACCGCCAGGGACGGCAGGTGGGTCACCTGGTGAATGGCTCGGTCGGCCAGCAGGGTCATGCCGTTGGAGGCCGTGACCGGGCCGCCATCCTCGCTGATCAGGGTCCACTCGAACAGCGGGCGACCACTGATGCGATTGGCGATGCGCAGCGGCTCGACGGCCGAGAAGAAGGCCATCATCGAGAAGCGCGGCAGCAGCAGGAAGCCGACCGGTTCGGGCGTGGGTCCGGAGTAGTCGAGGCGCATGAGAGGGGCGGCTGACGGAACAGGGGCCGGTCATGATGACCGGCCCCTGGCGTCACGGCAAGGCGAGATTGCCCGCCACGGGCCTTCCCGGCTCCCCACCGGATGCGCCACCTGGCGTCGAGACCCGTTGGGGCCCATTCGCTCCCGCTATCCCGACAGTACGGTCGGCAACCAGAGCACGATGCCGGGCCACAGGCTGATGATCAGTGCGGCGAGGCACATCAAGACGAAGAACGGTGCCGCCGCCAGGGCCACGCGGCCGATGCTTTCGCCGGTCAGCCCCTGCAGCACGAAGAGGTTGAAGCCCACCGGCGGGGTGATCTGTCCCAGTTCCACCATGATCACCAGGAAGACGCCGAACCACAGCGGGTCGTAGCCGGCCTGGACGATGATCGGCAGGGTGATGGGCAGGCTCATCACGGTGATCGAGATGCCGTCCAGGAACAATCCCAGCAACACGTAGAACAGCGCCATGGCGAGCAGCAGGGCCACCGGCGAGAAGGCCTGGTCGGCGATCCAGCCGGCCAGTTCGCTCGGCAGGTGCAGGTAGCCCATGGCAGTCGAGAGCAGCGCCGCGGCCACCAGCAGGCTGCACACCATCACCGCGCTGATCAACGCGCCGCGCAGCGCCTCGATGAACAGCGAAATCGTCAGCTGGCGTTCCCACAGCAGCAGCACCAGGGTGGCGGCGCAGCCTACGGCCGCGGCCTCCGAGGGCGTGGCGATGCCGCTGTAGATGGCGCCGATGACGATCACGATCAGCCCCAGCACGGGCGCCAGGTCACACAGCGCCTGAAAAACGCCGGTGCCGGTGTCCTCGGTCTTGGGGGCCACGCTGGGGTCGAGCAGGCTGCGCAGGGCCACGTAGCCGACGTACAGGGCCGCGATCACGAGTCCCGGCAGCACGCCGGCCATGAACAGCTTGCTGATCGAGACCTCGGCCTGCACGCCGTAGACGATCATCACGATCGAGGGCGGGATCAGCAGCCCCAGGCTGCCGGCGCCGGCCAGCGAGCCGATCGACAGGCTGCGGTCGTAGCGGCGCTGGGCCAGCTCGCGGGTGGTGATCTTGCCGATGGTGGCGGTGGTGGCGGCGCTCGAGCCGCTGACCGCGGCGAACAGCGTGCAGCCCAGCACGTTGGTGTGCAGGATACCGCCGGGCAGGCGGCGGGTGAGCGGCGTCAGGCCGCGGAACAGCCGCTCGGAGATGTCGGAGCGGAAGATCAGCTCGCCCATCAGGATGAACAGCGGGATCGCCGAGAGCTCCCAGCTGTTGGCGGCGCGGAACAGGATCTTGGAGAGGATCAGGCCGATGCGGTTGGCGTCGAAGTCTCCCAGCCCCCACAGCGAGAGCATGGCGACGATGACCAGGCCGGCGAAGACCCAGCTGCCCAGCGCGAGCACACCGAGCAGCAGGCTGATGACGCCGGCGCCGACGAGTAGCGTTTCCATTCAGGCGTCTCCGCTATCGAAGGCGTGGCGCTGCACCAGGATGCGCAGCGAGCGGACGACGAGCACCAGGCACAGCAGGTAGAGGCCGATCAGCACCGTCCCTTGAGGAAGCCACAGGGGCGTCTGGGCCAGGGTCTCGCTGACGATGCCACGCTCAAAGCTGCGCTGCACGGCCAAGGTCCAGTAGCGGGCCAGCCAGCCGAAGGCGAGCAGCGCCGAGACACTGGCGAGGAGCTCGAGCGGCCAGCGCCAGGACTGGGGCAACCGCTTGAGCACCAACGCCACGCGGATCAGCCCGCCCTGCTCAAGGGCATAGGGCAGGCCGAGGAAGGTCATCGTCGCCACGCCGTAGCCGATGTATTCGTCGAGGATGAAGGTCGAGTGGCCGAACAGGCGCAGGCCGATCTCGAGCAGGATATGGCCGAGCATGTAGACCACCAGCAGCATGGCCAGCCCGGCGCCCAGCGACGCCAGGACGCTGGACAGCCGGCCGAGGGCATCGACCACGAGGGTGGCGACGCCGGGGAAGGCGGCGCCGTCACGGCGATGCTGTGAACTCATTGGCCACTCTCTTGGCGGCTCTCCTGGTGGAACGCCTCCAGGATACGGGTGGCGCGCTCGCCGGTGCTCTCGACCCAGTCGTCGACCACGGGCTGGGCCGCCTGCTCGAGGCCGTCGTGGAACTCGGCCGGCACCGGATCGTGGATGCTGACGCCGTGTTCCTCGAGCTCGGTGTAGTTCTGCGCCACGCGTTCCTTCACGACCTCCCAGTTGTGGGCGTCCGTCTCCTCGGCGGCCTGGAGGATCGCCTGCTGGTTCTCCTCGCTCAGCTCGCGGAAGGCGTCGCGGTTCATGTGCACCATGTTGAGCGGCACGGCGTACTGGATGGCGTTGAAGTCGCTCAGGTGTTCCCAGAAGCTGCCGTTGGCGCCGGCCTCGGCGGAGGTGAGCACCGCCTCGATGCCGCCGGTGGCGAGCTGGGGCACCACATCGGCCCAGGAGAGCTTCACCGGGGAGGCGCCGGCGCTCACCAGGGTGGCGGTGCCGTTGCGGTCATAGCTGCGGATCTTGAGGTCCTCGAGCGCTGCCATGCTGGTGACGGGACCCTCGGACCAGATACCGCTGGCCGGCCAGGGCGAGGCGTAGAGCAGGATCTGGTCGTTGTCCTCGAAGACCTTTTCGTATTCCGGCCGGGCGATCTCGTAGAGGCGGCGGGCGGTTTCGACATCGTCCGCCACGAAGGGCAGCGACGACAGCAGGAAGATGGAGTCGATGCCGCCCAGGGTGCCGGAGAGGCTGTCGGCGATCTGCACGGCGTTGTCGGCCACGGCGTAGAAGTGATCCCCGGAGCGGAAGCCCAGCGCGCCGCCGGTGTGCAGGGTGATGTCGACGTCGCCGTCGGTCAGTTCGTCGACGCGCTCGATGAACCAGGCGTCGCCCTGGGCATGGATCGAGCCGGCGTTGTATTCGTTGGAGAAGTCCATGCTGGCCGAGTGGGCGGGCAGGGAGGCGGCGACCAGGCCAAGGGCCAACAGGGGAAACGCCGCAACGGCGAACGGTGGGCGAGAGGTGCCAGGCATCGACAGGTTCCTTTTCTGATTGTGATCGTTTGCCTATTCAGCATCCTTAAATCCGCCGTAGCGTTGGGATGCCGTTGCGACCCCCGAGTGCCCGGATACGACGCGACGGGCACCGCGACCGAGCCATCGCGCCCGGGAGGCGGTCGGGTCGCCATGCCGGGTCGCCTCCCCCGGCCGACGTCAAACCATCCGTGTCGTTCGTCACCTGGCGACGCGCCTGTCCGACGTTGCAACGCCTCCCGTAGCTTCTACAATCGTGGCCTCGAGTCGCGGCGCCGCCGCGCGACCCTTGCCCCCGGATCACGGACTTCATGCGACTCCATCCCCCCGTCCCCGCGCCGGAACGGATCGGCTTCCTGCTCCTGCCCCGCTTCGCCATGGTGGCCTTCTTCTCGGCCATCGAGCCGCTGCGCATCGCCAACCGCATCAGTGGCCGGCCCCTCTTCCGGTGGGACGTGATCAGCCGCGACGGCGAGCCGGTGATGGCCTCCAACGGCATGACGCTGTCGGCGACCTGCGCCATGGCCGAGGCCCCGCCGTCCCCCAGCCTGGCGGTGTGCGCCAGCTTCGAGCCCGAGGCCGCTATCGATGACACCCTGCTCGACTGGCTGCGCGAGCGGGCCGCCGCGGGCTGCCTGCTCGGCGGCGTGGACACCGGCTGTTTCGTGCTCGCCGCCGCCGGGGTGCTCGAGGACCAGACGGTGACCCTGCACTGGGAGTCCCTGCCCGAGTTCCGCGCCCGCTTCCCGTGCATCGACGCCGTGGAATCGCTCTACGAGATCACCCCCGAGGGCTTCTCCTGCGCCGGCGGCAGTTCGGCCATCGACATGAGCCTCGACCTGATCCGCCGCCGTCACGGCGACGACCTGGCCGGCCAGGTCCGCGACCAGCTGCTCCACGACCAGGGACGCCGGCCGGCCAGCCGCCAGCGCGACCCGGCCACCCCCGACGACCCGGTCCTGAATCGCGCCATCGCCCTGATGGAAGCCAACCTGGAGACGCCGCTGGGCATCCGCGAGCTGGCCGCCGAACTCGACCTCTCCTGGCGGCGACTCGACCGGCTCTTCGCCCGCCACCTGGGCACCTCGCCGCAGCATGCCTACCTGGCACGCCGCCTGGACCACGCCCATCGGCTGCTGCGCGAGACTCGCCACAGCGTCATGGACATCGCCCTGGCCTGCGGCTTCGCCTCCGCCTCGAGCTTCACCCGCGCCTTCCGGCGCCGCCATGGCGTCACCCCGAGCGCGCTGCGACAGCGTCCCTGAGCGACGCCTCGACTGCCTGACGCCCCGGCACCGGGGGATGTTGACAGGTCCGCCGGCAACCGGTTTCATTTGAAACCAAATAGTCGCTCACGTCCCTGGAGACCCTGATGCCTCAGTCCTGGCAGCAATATCGCAGCGCCCCCTCCCCCGGTACTCGCGTGGTCGAGGCCGACGCCCTGCCCGAGCAGGGCCACCTGAGCGTGACCGTGGAGAGCGACCGCGGCCGATTCCCGCTGCTGGTGATACGCCTCGGCGACGGCGCACTCAAGGCCTACGTCAATGCCTGCCCCCACCAGTTCCTGCCCCTCGACCAGCGCGGCGACCGGCTGCTGAGCGAGGACGGCGAGCAGCTGCGCTGCACCAACCACGATGCCGCCTTCGCGACCCGCAGCGGGGAAGGCGTGGGCGGCCTGGGCCTGGGCTGTGCCCTGGACCCGGTCCCCGTGCGCCTGACGGACGGCTGGCTGGTGATCGGCGACTGAGCCCACCTGTCGAATCGTGCACAGTCGGCGTCGAATCCTGTCGCGAGGCCTTTCTCTTCCGCTGGCATCCTGAGCCCGTTCCCACGTCGTTCAGGAGATGCCCCATGACCGAGACCGCCCTGCCGTTGACGCCCGACTACGACGCCTGGCCGATCGACGCCGACCTCGACGCCGTCTCCTTCACGCCGCGCCTGGTGACGGTGCGCTGGAGCGACGGGCGCGTCAGCCGCTATCACGGCGTCTGGCTGCGCGAGAACGCCGCCGACGAGACCACCGTCAACTCGGCGACCCGGGAGCGGATCCTCGATCTCTCCACCCTGCCCGCCTGGCCGGCAATCGCCGGCGCCGAGATCGACGCCGCCGGCGCCCTGTGCGTGGCCTTCGCCCCCGAGGACCGGCGCCTGCGCTTCCACCCCGGCTGGCTGCGCGCCCACGACTACGACAATGCCGCCGATCCCGAGACGCCGCTGGTACCGGTGACGACCTGGCGGGGTGGGCCCGAGGAAGGCCCGGACACCCTCGATGCCACAGGCCTGCTCGATACCGCCCCCGACGGCGAGGTCGAGGAGGCGATCCTCGCCCCGGCGCTGGAGAGCGTGCTCGGCAAGGGCCTCGTGCGGCTGCGTGGCCTGCCCACCGAGCCCGGCTCGCTGGAGGCCATCGCCCGGCGCATCGGCCCGGTGCGGCCCACCAACTTCGGCCAGCTGTTCGACGTCAAGGCCAAGCCGGATCCCGACTCCAATGCCTATACCGCCATCGCCCTGCCGCCCCACGTCGACCTGCCGACCCGGGAGTATCACCCGGGCCTGCAGATGCTGCACTGCCTGGAGAACGGCGTGGCGGGCGGCCAGGCGGTGATGCTCGACGGCTTCGCCGTGGCCGAGGCCTTGCGCGACCGCCACCCCGAGGCCTGGGCCACCCTGACCCGGGTGCGCTGGTGCTACGCCAACACCGCCAGGACTACCGACTACGTGTGGCTCGCGCCGATGATCCGACTCGACGCCCGGGGCGAACTGCTCGAGGTGCGCATCGCCGACTTCCTGCGCGGCCCCCTGCAGACCGCCTTCGAGGACGTCGAGCCGGCCTATGAGGCGCTGATGACCCTGCAGCGCCTGCTGCGCGACCCGGCCTTCGCCATCCGCTTCACCTACCGGCCCGGCGACCTGGTGATCTTCGACAACCGTCGCCTGCTGCATGCCCGGGACGCCTTCGAGGGCGCAAGCGGCCACCGCTGGCTGCAGGGCTGCTACATGGAGCGTGACGAGATCCGCTCGCGCTACCGCATGATCCGGCGCGCCCGGCGTCGCCGGCGGCTGACCGCCGGGACCTGAGGCCCATCCCCCGCAGGAGGCGCCATGACCGCTCCCGCCCAGACACCCGCCACCACCATCTCCGCGGCCTGGAGCCTCTGGGCACTGCTGCTGGGCGTCGGCCTGCTGATGCTGGGTAACGGCCTGCAGGGCAGCCTGCTCGGCGTGCGCGCCGCCGAGGAGGCCTTCGGCAACACCGTCACCGGCCTGGTCATGTCGGCCTACTTCGTCGGCTTCCTGGCCGGCTCGACCCTGACGCCGCGCAAGCTGCGCCAGGTCGGCCATATCCGGGTGTTCGCGGCCCTGGCCTCGATCACCTCCGTGGCCATCCTGGTGCATGTGCTGTTCATCGATCCCTGGGTCTGGGCGGCCATGCGCCTGGTCACCGGCTTCGCCTATGCCGGGCTCTACGTGGTCACCGAGAGCTGGCTCAACGGTCACGCCGGCAACCACCTGCGCGGCCGGCTGCTGGCCTTCTACATGGTGATCAGCTACCTGGGGATGGGCGGCGGCCAGCTGCTGCTCAACGTCGCCGACCCGAGCGGTGTGGTGCTCTTCCTGATCGTCTCGATCCTGATGTCGTTGGCGCTGGTGCCGATCCTGCTCAGCTACACGCCTCAGCCGGACATCAGTCAGCCGGAGGCCATGAGCCTGCGGCGCCTGTACCGGTTGGCGCCACTGGGCACCCTGGGCTGCCTGCTGACCGGCATCGCCAACGGCAGCGTCTTCGGCATGGGGGCGGTATTCGCCACCGGCAGCGGCCTGGCGGTGGATCAGGTCGCCGCCTTCATGGGCGCTTTCATCCTCGGCGGCGCCCTGCTGCAGTGGCCGCTGGGCAAGCTCTCGGACAAGACCGACCGCCGGGTGGTGATCGTGGCGGTGGCCGCGCTGGCGACGGTCCTGTCGCTGGTCGGCCTGCTGTTGGGCCGGGGCGACGCCCTGCCGCTGACGCTGCTCGGCGTGCTGCTCGGCGGCACCACCCTGACCCTCTATTCGCTGCTGCTGGCCTGTGCCAACGATGCCCTCACGCCGTCGCAGACCCTGGCGGCGAGCAGCAGCCTGGTGCTGGCACTGGGGATCGGCGCCATCCTCGGCCCGCTGACCACCGGGCTGTTGATGGATGCCATCGGGCCCGACGGCTTCCTCTGGGACCTGGCGCTGATCCATGCCGCCATCGTCGTCTTCGGTGGCTACTGCCTGGTGCGTCGCCCCGCGACCGACGTCGAGGAGCACGGGCACTACGTGGCGGTACCCGCCGGCACCGCGCCGCTGGGTGCCACCTGGGTCGAGGAGGCCGCCAGCGAGCCCACCCAACTGGAATTCGAACTGAGCGAGCCACCTACCGAGGCGCCGCCGAACGGGTCGGCCGGCTGAACGCTCATCCCGGCCCCCGGGCCGCCGTCTCCCGCGGCGACTCCGCGAAGCGCGCCCGATAGGCCCGGGAGAAGTGCGCCGGGTGCTGGAAGCCGGTCGCCATCGCCGCCTCGGTCACCCGGCAGTGGCTGCCGGCCAGCAACCGCTGGGCCCGGTCGAGGCGCATGCCCAGATAGCATTGCTTGGGGGTCTCGCCGAAGTGTGCCAGGAACAGCCGCGTGAGCTGCCGCTGGGACTGGCCCGCCAGCCGGCAGATCTCGGGGATCGGCAACGCCTGGGCCAGGTTGGCCTCCATCGCCGCCAGGCTCTTGACCACGCTGCGCGGCAGGCCCGCGAGATGCGCCTGCCGGTCGTCCCCGGACGGCTCGTCGTGGCGATGGTGCACCAGCTGACGGCCCACGGCGTTGGCCAGCGCCGGGCCATAGTCCCGCGCGATGCGATCCAGCATCATGTCGATCCCGGTGGTACCACCGGCGCCGGTCTGGCGGGTGGGATCGGCCTCGAACCGCTCGCGGCTGACCCGCAGCCGGGGAAACTCCCGGCGGAAGGCCGGCACGCTCTCCCAGTGCAGGGCCACCCGATGCCCCTCCAGCACCCCGGCCCGCGCCAGGATGAAGGGCGCGGTATCCAGCCCCCCGAGCCAGCCGCCATGGGCCGCCACGCGGCGCAGCACCGCCCGGTCCTGGGCGGTGACCGCGGCCTCGGCCTCATAGGACGACACCACCATCAGGCTGGCGTCGTCGGGCACCGTGGCGAGCTGGCCATCCACCTCGATGCGCACGCCGTTGCTGGCGACCACCCCCTCGCCGTCCACCGAGCGGAGTCGCCAGGCGAAGAGGTCACGACCGAAGCGATTGGCCACCCGCAACGGCTCCAGCATGCAGAACAGGGTCAGCATCGAGAACTTGGGCACCAGCCACACATCCAGGGTGTGCTCCGCCTGTTCGGGAGACAGCAAAGGGGGGGAATCGGGACGGGGATAGGGCCAAGCCTCGGGATAGCCATCGCTCACGGCCAAATTCATCAACTTTATGGCGAATTTACGCAAATCATAGCCCCGGGGTGACGTTAGGGTAAAGCCGGTCACGTCATCGGCGCCGCTGATCACGACCCCACAACGTCCCCTGCATGACTCGGAGATCCATCGCCATGACCGCAAGCGGCAAGCCACGGCTGTCCCCCGACGGGCAGCGCCTGAGCCTCGACCTCGATGATCAGACCCGCGAGTTCGCGGCCCTGTGGCTGCGCGAGCGGACGCCCGACACCGAGACCCTGGACCCGCGCACCGGTCAGCGCCTGATCGAGGCCGCCGACCTGCCCCTGAACCTCGCCCTGGAACATGCCGCACTCGATGGTGACGCCCTGGCGCTGCGCTTCAGCGACGGTCACGCCGCACACTTTCCGCTCGCCGAACTGCGCGCCGACACCGATGCCCGCGACACGATCGTCCCGGGCCGTACCCTGTGGGATTCCCGACTGGCCGAGCCGCCCCGTACCGACTTCGCGGCCGCCCTGGACGACGACGCCGCCCTGCTCGAGATGCTCGAGGGCCTGCACCGCCACGGCTTCGTGCTGGTCTCCGGCGTGCCCAGCGACGAGGACGGCATGCAGGCGCTGATCGACCGCATCGGGCCGCTGCGGCGCACCAACTGGGGCGGCATCGCCGACGTCAAGTCGGTGGCCGACGCCTATGACCTGACCATGACCCAGCGCGGCCTGGAGCCGCATACCGACAACCCCTATCGCGACCCGATTCCCGGCTATATCTGGCTGCATTGCCTGACCAACGCCGCCGCGGGCGGCGACAACACCCTGGTCGATGGCTATCGCGCGGCCCAGTTGCTTCGCGAGCGCGACCCGGCGGCCTTCGACTGCCTGACCCGGGTCTCGCCGGGGTTCCGCTACCGCGACGACACCACCTGGCTGGAGAGCGAGGGGCCGCTGATCGAGCTCGACGGCCGAGGCCAGGTAGTGCGGGTGCGCTACTCCAACCGCACCGAACGCGTCGACGCCCTGCCCGCCGAGGAGCTTGCCCGCTACTATGCCGCGCGACGCGCCTTCTATGCGCTGATCACCTCCGAGGAGCTCACCGTGCATCTCAAGCTCGACCCGGGCCAGATGCTGATCATGGACAACTATCGCCTGCTGCACGGCCGCCGCGCCTACGAGCTGGCCGGCGGCGTGCGCCACCTGCGCCAGGGCTACGTGGATCGCGACAGCACCGCCAGCCGCCGCCTGGTGCTGCGCCGGCAACTGGCCGAACCCCGCATGGAGGAGACGGCATGAACCAGGCCCGCTTCCGCCACTTCGGCGAGGCACAGCGCGACGACTGGGCGCTGATCGACGATCGCTTCCGCGACTACATCGCCGACGCCCCGCGCCGCGTGCTCGCCCACCTCGACCGGCTGGCCGGCGACACCCACGGCTACCCGGTGGACCGCTACACGCACAGCCTGCAGACCGCCACCCGGGCGCTGCGCGACGGCGCCGACGAGGAGATGGTGGTCTGCGCCCTGCTCCACGACATCGGCGACGACCTGGCCCCGGCCAACCATGCCGAGATCGCCGCGGCCATCCTCGAGCCCTTCGTCGATCCGCTCAATGCCTGGATGATCCGCCATCACGAGCTCTTCCAGGGCTACCATTACCGCCACTATTTCGGCCTGGATCGCCACGCCCGGGCGCAGTTCCGCGACCATCCCGCCTATGCCCGCACGGTGCGCTTCTGCGACGCCTGGGACCAGGCCAGCTTCGACCCCGACTACGACACCCTGCCGCTCGACCACTTCGTGCCGATGGTCGAGCGCGTCCTGGGACGCACGCCCTTCGGCGGCCTGCCGGCGATCCTCGAGGAGACCGACACCCCATGACCTGTGCCCAGCGACTGATCGAGCTGCTCGAGGCCCACGGCGTCGATACCGCCTTCGGCATCCCCGGCGTGCACACCATCGAGCTGTATCGCGCCCTGGGCGACAGCGGCCTGACCCACGTCACGCCACGCCACGAGCAGGGCGCCGGCTTCATGGCCGACGGCTACGCCCGGGCCAGCGGCAAGCCGGCGGCCTGCTTCATCATCTCCGGCCCCGGCATGACCAACATCGCCACCGCCATGGGCCAGGCACTGGCCGACTCGGTGCCGATGCTGGTGATCTCCAGCGTCAACCGGCGCGACACCCTGGGCCGCGGCCAGGGCCGGCTGCACGAGATGCCCCGCCAGGGCGAGACGCTCGCCGGGGTCAGCGTGTTCAGCCACACCCTGCACGACCCGGCGGCACTGCCCGAGGTGCTGGCCCGCGCCTTCGCGGTGTTCGCCTCCGCCCGCCCGGGACCCGTGCACATCGAGATCCCGCTCGAGGTGATGGCCGCGCCAGCGCCCGAGTCGCCGACCGCCGCCTCGGCGCGGGTCTTCCCGCCGGCCCCGGCTCCCGAGGCCCTGGCCCTGGCCGGCGACTGGCTGGCCGCGGCCGAGCGCCCGCTGGTGCTGCTCGGCGGCGGCACCGCCGCCGCCCCGGCGTCGGCCCGGGCGCTGGTCGAGCGCCTCGACGCCCCGGCCTTCACCACCATCAACGCCAAGGGCGTGCTGGGCCTCGACCACCCGCTCGATCTGGGCGCCACCATGAGCCTGCCCGCGGCGCGGCGCCTGGCCGCCGAGGCCGACGTGGTCCTGGCGCTGGGCACCGAGCTCGGCGAGACCGACTACGACCTGGTCTTCGACGAGGGCTTCCGTCTCGACGGCCGGCTGATCCGTGTCGACATCGACCCCCAGCAGCTGGGTCGCAACCAGGCCGCCGACCTGGCGCTGCTCGCCGAGGCCGGCCAGGCGATGCGCGGCCTGCTCGAGCGCCTGCCTGGCGAAAGCGACCGCGATGGTGCCGGCCGTGCCGCCGCCGTGCGCGGCGACCTCGTGCTCGCCGAGGATCCGGAGCTCGCCCCCTATGTACCGCTCTACGCCACCCTGCGCGAGGCGCTGCCCGAGGCGATCGTGGTCGGCGACTCCACCGGCCCGGTCTATGCCGGCAACTTCCTGGCCTCAATGCCGGCCCCGCGGCGCTGGTTCAACGCCGCCACCGGCTTCGGCACCCTCGGCTATGGCCTGCCCGCCGCGCTGGGCGCCGCGTTGGCTCGGCCGGAGCAGCCGGTGGTCGCCCTGGTCGGCGACGGCGGGCTGCAGTTCGTGCTCGGCGAGCTCGGCACCGCCCGCGACCTGGGCCGGCCGGTGGCGCTGGTGATCTGGAACAACGATGGCTACGACGAGATCCGCCGCTACATGTCGCTGAGCGAGGTACCGCACCTGGGCGTCGACCTGGCCGCCCCGGACTTCCGCGCCCTGGCCGAGGCCTACGCCTGCCGCCACCAGGGCGTGACCGACCCGGCGAGCCTGCACGACGCCCTGACCCGCCTCGACGAGGCCCAGAGCCCGTTGATCATCGAGGTCGATGCCGCCGCCTGGGCCCAGGCGCTTTGAGCGCAACGGACGAGACGACGACTGAGGACCCCTGATATGCGATTTTCCCGACTGACCGACCGTATCGCCGGCGAGGGCGCCGCGGCCTGGGACATCCACAACCGGGCCCTGGCGCGCCAGGCCGCCGGCGAGGACATCACCGTGCTCTCGGTAGGTGACCCGGACTTCGACACCCCGGCGGCGATCGTCGAGGGCGCGGTAGCCAGCCTGCGCGCCGGCGCCACCCACTACCCCGACGTCCAGGGCAAGCGGGCCCTGCGTGAGGCCATCGCCGAGCGCTACCGGGCCCGCGGCGTGGACGTCACCCCGGACAACCTGATCGTCATGGCCGGCGCCCAGTGCGGTCTGTATGCCGCCGCCCAGTGCCTGCTCGACCCCGGCGACGAGGTGATCGTCCCCGAGCCGAGCTATGTCACCTACGAGGCGGTGCTGCAATCGACCGGCGCGAGCATGGTGCGCATCCCCCTGCGCGGCGACGCCGGCTTTCGCCTGGATCCGGCCGACCTCGAGGCGGCGATCACCCCGCGCACCCGGGCGATCCTGCTCAACAGCCCCCACAACCCCACCGGCCAGTTGATCGACGCCGAGGCCTGGGCCGCCATCGCCGCCCTGTGCCGGCGCCACGACCTGTGGCTGATCTCCGACGAGGTCTACGCCGAGCTGATCTTCGAGGGCGAGCATGTCTGCGCCGCGAGCCTGCCCGACATGGCCAGCCGCAGCGTGGTGGTCGACAGCCTCTCCAAGTCCCACGCCATGACCGGCTGGCGGCTGGGCTGGGTACTGGGCCCCGAGGCCCTGATCGACCACCTGGGTAACCTGGCGCTGTGCATGCTCTACGGCTGCCCGGACTTCATCCAGGACGCTGCCCGCGACGCCCTGCGTCAGCCCCTGCCCGAGCTCGACGCCATGCGCGAGAGCTACCGGGGCCGCCGCGACGCCGTGGTCGCCGCGCTCGCCGACTGCCCGGCGGTGGAGGTCGTCACGTCGGCGGCCGGCATGTTCCTGATGGTCGACGTGCGCGCCACCGGGCTGTCCTCCCAGGCCTTCGCCGACCGCCTGCTCGACGAGCAGGGCGTCTCGGTGCTCTCCGGCGAGGCCTTCGGCCCCTCCGCCGCCGGCTTCGTGCGCTTGAGCCTCACCGTCGAGGAGGCACGCCTCGCCGCGGCCTGCCGACGGCTGGCCCGCGTCGCCGAGGACGCCCGCGCCGATTCCCTTTCCACCATCGCATGAGTCGCCTATGACATCATCGAACCAAGCCCCCTCCCCCGACGCCTCCCACCGCCTGGCGGTGGAGGTCCAGCACCTCGTCAAGCGCTACGGCGACCTCGAGGTGCTGCGCGACGTCTCCCTCGAGGTGCCCGAGGGCAGCGTCACCTCGATCATCGGCGCCAGCGGCTCCGGCAAGAGCACCCTGCTGCGCTGTCTCAACCTGCTGGAACGCCCCGACCAGGGCGACCTGGCGATTGCGGATGAGGCGATCCGTTTCGACCGCAATCCCCAGGGCGACATCGTCGGCCTCGACCGGCGCCAGCTGCAGCGGCTGCGCGCCAAGGTCAGCATGGTCTTCCAGCAGTTCAACCTCTGGCCCCACTTCACGGTGCTGGGCAACGTCAGCGAGGCGCCGATGCGCGTCCAGGGGCTGTCGAAGCGACGCGCCATCGAGCACGCCGACTACTACCTGGAGCGGGTCGGCATGGCCGACAAGCGCGACGGCTACCCGGCCTACCTGTCCGGCGGGCAGCAGCAGCGGGTGGCCATCGCCCGGGCACTGGCCATGGAGCCGCGCCTGCTGCTCTTCGACGAGCCCACCTCGGCGCTCGACCCGGAGCGGGTCAGCGAGGTGCTCGGCGTGATCCGCAACCTGGCCGCCGAGGGCCGCACCATGGTGCTGGTCACCCACGAGATGGCCTTCGCCCGCGAGGTCTCCGACCAGGTGGTGTTCCTCGACCGCGGCTTCGTCGGCGAGGCCGGCTCGCCAGGAGAAGTGTTCGAAGAGAGCCGGGACCCGCGCTGCCGGCGCTTCGTGGCCCCGGCGGCCTGATCCGCCGCTTCCTTTCCCGGCACGACACGACAATAGCAAGGAGAACTGCATGAACCGTCCCCTGATCACCCTCGTCGGCGCGGCCGTCCCGGGCCTGTCCGCCACCGCCCAGGCCGCCGAGCCCCTGAAGATCGGCATCTCCGCCGAGCCCTACCCACCCTTCACCTACACGTCCTCCGCGGGCGAGTGGACCGGCTTCGAGGTCGAGCTGGGCATGGCCATCTGCGAGGCCATGGGGCGTGCCTGCGAGATCACCCCCACCGGCTGGAGCGGCATCATCCCCTCGCTCAAGGCCGGGCGCATCGACATGATCATGAACTCCATGTCGATCACCGAGGCGCGCCAGCGGGTCATCGACTTCAGCGAGCCCTACTACTTCACCCCGGGGGCGTTCGTGGCCGCCGACGATCTCGAGCTGGGCGGCCCCGACGACCTCGGCGGCCAGGTGCTCGGCGTGCAGGCCGCCACCACCAACGCCACCTACGCGCGCCGCGCCCTGCGCGACAGCGTCGACGACATCCGGCTCTACGACCAGGCCGAGCAGGTCAACCGCGACCTGCTGTCCGGCCGCCTGGACGTGATCCTCGCCGACGAGATCGCCATGACCGAATTCCTCGAGCGCGACGAGGCCGAGGGCTTCGAGATCAAGGCCACCGCGCCGCGACACGCCGCCTACGGCGAGGGCGTGGGCATCGGCATCCGCCAGGACGACGACGCCCTCGAGGCCGATCTCAACGCGGCCATCGCCAAGGTCCGCGAGGACGGCACCTGCGGCGCGCTGTCGGAGGACTACTTCGGCACCGACATCTGCACCTGATCCCGGTCCTCGACGACGCTCGTCCGGCAGGCGGTCCCGACCGCCTGCCGGCCTCGCCCTGTCTCATCAAGGACACGACTGCCCATGAACAAGGTTTCCCAAGAGGGACTGCTCGACTGGGCCGGCCCCATCCTCCAGGGCGCCCTCACGACCCTCGAGATCGCCGTGCTGGCCTATGCCATCGGCCTGCTGCTGGGGCTGCTCGGCGCCAGCGCCCGGCTCAGCCCCTGGGCCCCGCTGCGCGGCCTGGCCACCGCCTACTCCACCGCGGTACGGGCGGTCCCCGAGCTGCTGCTGATCATCCTGCTCTACTACGCCGGCTCCCAGGCACTCACCGCCCTGACCAACGCCCTGGGGCTGCCCGGCCAGGTCGCCATCAACGGCTTCGTCACCGCCGTGGGCGTGCTGGCCTTCGTCCAGGGCGCCTACATGACCGAGGTGCTGCGCGGCGCCATCCTGGCCATCCCCCGGGGTCAACTCGAGGCCGCCGACGCCTTCGGCTTCTCGGCCTGGACCCGTTTCCATCGCATCGTCGTCCCCGCCATGCTGCCCAACGCCCTGCCCGGGATGTCCAACCTGTGGCTGATCCTGATCAAGGACACCGCCCTGATCAGCGTGATCGGCTTCAGCGAGCTGTTCTTCACCATCCAGCAGGCCGCCGCCAGCACCCGCGCCCACTTCCTGTTCTACGCCGCCGCCGGCGTCATCTACCTGGCGATGACGCTGTCGTCCACGGCGCTGTTCACGCGCCTGGAACGCCGCGTGCGGCGCGGCCAACCGCTGCGCGAGGAGGCCTGACATGGATTTTTCCTGGCTCCGGGACTCCTTCTATCAGGAGTACCTGATCGAAGGCTTCGTCAACACCCTCTGGCTGCTCGCCGTCTCCGCCGTCGGCGGCCTTCTGCTGGCCGTGGCGGTGGCCATGGCACGCATCAAGGGCCCGCGCCCGCTGGCCTGGGTCGCCCAGGGCTTCACCACGGTGATGCGCGGCACCCCGCTGCTGGTGCAGCTGTTCTTCTTCTACTACGGGGTCGGCCGGCTGCTGGAGGGCATCCCCGGCGTGCAGGACAGCGTGATCTGGCCGCTGCTGCGCGACCCGTTCTTCTACGGCGCCCTGACCTTCATCCTCAGCGTCGGCGCCTACTCCGGCGAGGTGCTGCGCGGGGCCCTGATAAGCGTGCCCCCGGGCGAGCGCGAGGCGGGCCGCGCCTTCGGCATGAGCCCCTTCCAGGTCTTCGCCCGGCTGTGGCTGCCGCGGGCCGTCCAGCTGTGCCTGCCGACCCTGACCGGCGAGATGATCCTGCTGCTCAAGTCGGTGCCGCTGGTCTCCACCATCGCCCTGATGGACCTGCTGCAGGCCGCCAACATCATTCGCGACGAGACCTTTCTGGTCTACGAGCCGCTGATGCTGATCGCCGGCATCTACCTGGCCATGACGGTGGTGCTGACCCTGGTGCTGCGCCAGGTGGAGCGCCACTTCCCCGGCATGCAGCCGACGCGCCGCCGCTGGCGGCCCCTTCGTCGAGTCGAGACCGCCACATGCAAGCATTGACCCATCATTTCATCGACAACCGCTGGGTGGCGAGCCGCGGCGAGCGCCGCCTGCCGGTCACCGATCCCTACCGCGAGAGCGTCATCGCCGAGGTCTCAGCCGGCTCGCCCGCGGACGTCGATGCCGCCGTGACCGCCGCCCGGCGTGCCCTGCCCGGCTGGCGTTCGCTCGGTGGCGCGGCGCGCGGCGCCTATCTGGACGCCCTGGCCGATGCCCTGGAAGCGCGCCGCGGGGAGCTCGAGGCGCTGTCCAGCCGCAACAACGGCAAGCCGCGGGCCGAGGCCGAGCAGGACCTCAGCGATGCCATCGCCTGCTACCGCCACTATGCCGGCGAGGCCCGGGCCCTGGACGCCCGCCAGGGCGAGGCCGTGGCCACCGGCGAGGCGGGCCTGGTGTCGCGCCGCTACCGGGACCCGGCCGGCGTGGCCGGGCTGATCACGCCCTGGAACTTCCCGCTGGTCAGCAGTGCCTGGAAGCTGGCCCCGGCGCTGGCCGCCGGCTGCACGGTGGTGTTCAAGCCCTCCGAGGTCACGCCGCTGCCCGAGCAGGCGCTGGCCGAGATCGCCCTGGCGATCGACCTGCCGGCCGGCGTGTTCAACCTGGTCCACGGCGACGGCGAGGGCGTCGGCGCGCCGCTGACCGCCCATCGCGGCGTCGACAAGCTCTCCTTCACCGGCAGCAACCCGGTGGGCGAGGCGGTGATGGCCGCCGCCGCCCGGGGCATCCGCAACGTCTCCCTGGAGCTCGGCGGCAAGTCACCGATACTCGTCACCGAGGACGCCGACCTCGACCTGGCGGCGGAGCTGGTGCTGGCCGGCTTCTGCTACAACACCGGCCAGATGTGCTCGGCCACCTCGCGACTGCTGGTCCACGCGGCCGTCGCCGAGGCCCTGCATGCCCGGCTGGACGCGGCCATCGCCGCGCTGGTGGCCGGCGATCCGCGGGACGCGACTACCACCCTGGGCCCGCTGGTCAACGCCGCCCAGCGCGACCGGGTGGCCGGCTACCTGGCGGCGGCCGAGGCCGAGGGGCTCGTGCCCACCACGGCGGAGGCGATCGCCCTGCCCGACCACGGCCACTTCGTCACCCCGCGGGTGTTCCGCGACGTGCCGACCGACAGCCGTTTGTGGCGCGAGGAGATCTTCGGCCCGGTGCTCTGCTCGCGGACCGTCCGCGACGACGACGAGGCGGTGGCGCTGGCCAACGACAGCGACTTCGGCCTGGCCGCCAGCGTGGTCGCCGGCGACCCGGCGCGGGCCGAGGCCCTGGCGGCCCGGCTCACCGCCGGCAACGTCTGGTGCAACACCCACCAGGTGGCCCCGCCGGGACTCGGCTGGGGCGGCATGAGGGGCAGCGGCATCGGCCGCGAGCTCGGCCGCGCCGGCCTCGCGGCCTATCTCGAGACCCGCTACGTCACCCGGCCGGCCTGAGCGGCAGGCCCGACCGGGGGGCGCCCCGATGCGATGGGGCTTGACTCGGCCCTCGGATCCTCGCCCCTACCGTGCAGGGAGGCGATGGTGACGCTCGGCATCGGGACTTGCCCTCGTACTCGACTACGGACTTAAGCTTGAATCAGCGATGACCTGGCTGCGAAGGAGACACCGCCATGCCGGGGCAGGACACGGGGCCGGGGCGCCCTGGCCACGGGCGGACTGGCCAATTTCGACGACCGGGGCCTCATCAAGCTGGTTGACCATGGTGGAAGGGCTCAAGCTCTGCACCCAGACGTTCCGCCAGGATGTCTCACGGCAATCCTGCTGTGCAGGGTGACGCTGCAGGGGCATCACGCCCCGGGGAGGACACATGCACCAACGCTTCCGTCGGCCGATGCTGGTCGTCATCATTATGCTTCTTGCGGCATCGGCATATGCCGCAGGGCCCCGCTACCGCCTCGAGGTCGACGGCCTGGCCTGCCCCTTCTGCGCCTACGGCATCGAGAAACAGCTCCTGGCGCTCGACGGGGTGGCAGGGATCGAGATCGATATTGCCGAAGGTGCGGTGATCGTCACCATGCAGGAAGACCGGATGCTCGAGGAGTCTCGGGCGGTCCAGGCCGTCGACCGGGCCGGTTTCACCCTGGGTGACTTCACGGCGCTCGACGCCGACACCCCCTGAGGTGGCCCGCCATGCCCATCCTTGCATCCGCTCACCCGGTGGTCTGGCTGGTGTTCCTGGCGCTCCTGCTGCCCACCGTGGCGCAGGGGGGCGCCCAGACCTTCGGCACCGCCCTGCCGGTGGCGGAGGGCAATGGCGTGCTGCGCCAGCAGTTCCTCCATCGCGAGGCCGGCGGCGACGGGCGCGAGCTGGCGGTCAGCGGCGGGGTCACCCTGCTCGGCTACGGCGCCAGCCGCGACCTGACCCTCTTCGGCGCCCTGCCCTACCTGGACAAGCGCCTCACGGCCGACGGCATCCGGCGCGGTAGCGAAGGCCTCGGGGACCTTAGGCTATGGGCACGCTACACCCTCTATCGCGACGACGCCCCCGGCCGGACCCTGCGCATCGCCCCTTACCTGGGCCTCGAGACGCCCACGGGGCGGGACGATGACCGCGATGCCCTGGGGCGCCTGCCGCGCCCCCTGCAGCCGGGCTCCGGCTCCTGGGACCCCTTCGTCGGGGTGGTGGCCACCTACCAGACCCTGGACGTCGAGTTCGACGCCCAGTTCGCCTACCAGGTCAATACCGAGGCCGAGGGCTTCGCCTTCGGCGACATGGCCCGACTGGATGGCGCCGCCCAGTACCGGCTCTGGCCCAGAGTGCTGTCCGGCGGTGTCCCCGGCTTTCTCTACGGCGTCCTGGAGGCGAACCTGATCCACCGGGACCCCGATGAACTCCATGGGGAGGCGACCCCCGATTCTGGGGGCACCCGGCTGCTGCTGGCCCCCGGGCTGCAATACGTCACCCGGCGCTGGGTGATCGAGGGCATCATCCAACTGCCCATCGTGCGGGACCTCGACGGCTCGGCGCCGGAGGACGATGCCATCCTGCGTGCCGGTGTTCGTTTCAACTTCTAGGGAGGTCGCGCCATGGTTCGCTCGCTGATCCTCGTCGTCCTGGGCCTAGCGCTGCTGGTGATGCTGGCCTTTGCCGCCTTCGTGCCCTCGGCCCAGGGACCGGGGCATGAATTCGTCACCGCCTGGGGGCAACCGGGCGACGGCCCCGGGGAGTTCGACGACCCCACCGGCATCGCGGTGACCGAGGACGAGGTGTTCGTCGCCGACGCCCGCAACGGGCGCATCCAGGTCTTCGACCATGCCGGCCGATTCCGTCACGAGTTCGGCACGCCCGGCGCGGCCCCCGGCGAGCTCGGCCGCCCCATGAACCTGAGCATCCATGCCGGTCGGCTCTACGTGGCCGACTACTTCAACGACCGCGTCCAGGCCTTCGCCCTCGACGGCACACCGCTGCGCACCTTCGGCGAGGCCGGCGACGGACCGGGCCGCATCGATGCTCCGGGAGGCGTCGACGTGGCGCCCGACGGTGATGTGATCGTCGTGGACTTCTACAACCACCGCGTCCAGCGCCTCGCCCCGGACGGCACCTTCGTGCGCCAGTGGGGCAGCACGGGAGAGAGCGGAAGTGCGGCCGGCGAGTTCGGCTATCCCACCGATGTGGCCGTAGCCGACGACGGCACCCTCTACGTGGCCGACGGCTACAACGACCGGGTCCAGGCCTTCGGGCCGGACGGTGACTTCCTGACCAAGTGGGGCGGGCCCTTCGCCCGCAACGTCCACGGCCCCTTCAACGGCTGGTTCGCCACCGTCACCGGCATCGCCGTGGGGCCGGCGGGGCGGGTCTTCGTGGCCGACTTCTATAACGATCGCATCCAGGTCTTCTCGGCGGAGGGGGACTTCCTCGGCGCCTTCGGCGAGACCGGCCAGGGTCCCGGCCGCTTCCGCCACCCCATCGCCGTGGACGTGGCCCCGGACGGCAGCGTCTTCGTCGCCGACTTCGGCAACGAACGCGTCCAGAAGTGGCGGCCGCGTCGCGAGGAGTGACGGAGCTAGGCCAGCCCGCTCAGGGCCTTCTAGTTGCCCGGATAGAGGGCATAGCCGAACAGCGCCCGGCCGCCGTAGACCAGCTCGGTGCCCTCGGGGATCCACAGCATCTGGCCGGGTGTCACCCTATGGGTCTCGCCGGCGGCGGTGACCTCGAGCTCGCCCTCGATGACGAAGATCACCTCGTCGTAGAGCACCCTCCAGGCCACCTCGGCGCCCTCCCAGTGGGCGAAGCCGGCACCGATCACCAGCCAGCCGGCGGTCTCGCGACTATTGAGGCGACGCGCCGGTGCCGGGGCATCGAGCAGCTGATACCAGCCGTTGCACTTATCGTCACGGGGAATCGTGGCTTGTGACATCCTGGACCTCCGCCGCACCGGGCGTGCCCGGCGGTTCGGAATAAGGCGGCGCCCGTTGGGCGCCGCGAGATGTACATGAAATCGACGCAAGTGTACTCTCCACTCCTGGTCAGCGCTTTTCCTGCCGCGCTGCGTTCCCGGACCGGAGAAATCATCTCGATGCCATACGCCGATCACCATGACACCAAATGGAAAGGCTCCCGCGATGCCTGGCTGGATGCAGCCTTCGCGCTGCTGCTCGAGTCCGGCGTGGATAGCGTGAAGGTGCTGCCGCTGGCCAAACGGCTCAATGTCTCACGCACCAGCTTCTACTGGTTCTTCAAGGACCGCGAGGCACTGCTGCATGCCTTGATCGAACGCTGGCGCGAGAAGAACACACCAGGCCTGGTCCACCAGACCGGGGCCTATGCCGAGAGCATCGCAGAGGCGATTCTCAACGTCTTCGATTGCTGGCTGAACGCCGGGCTGTTCGACTCGCAGCTGGAGTTTGCGATACGCAGCTGGGCGTTGCAGTCTGACGAGGTATCCCGGGAGATCGAAGCCGCCGACGAGACGCGCATCGAGGCGCTGACGCGGATGTTCGTGGAACACGGATACGACCCTCTGGCAGCCAACGTTCGAGGACGCACCATCTACCTCACCCAGATCGGCTATATCTCGATGAATACCCAGGAAGCGCTCGAGACTCGTATGCGGCGTATTCCCGCCTATGTCGAGATCTTCACCGGGCAAGCGCCGCAACCGCACGAACTGCGTCGGTTTTACGCCCGGCATGGTTATGAGCCGGAAGGTGACGGTTAGTACTGCAGCTGTACGGTAACTGTCATCTCATTAACGGCCACCAGGGCTGGCTACTGCCGACAGTGGTACCGCCAAGCCCGATACTGATGCTTTCGTCAACAAACCGACCAATGCAACGCATGTGACAAGGCCTGCTGTCCTTGCCATCACCCTATCGCTCGGGGAGTGTCCACTGCTGCCGGGCAAGATCACACCGAAGAACAGCCTTTACTTTGGTATTAAACGCCTTGATCTTGCCCAACCTCTTGGTCTGTTCATGGACGCCCCCTCCGGCAGACCGCCGAAGTAGCGGAAGGCCTCGTCCTGCGCAGGTACTCTCACCGCTCCGTACCGACCGCCGGCTGAGCCGACACGGTAACCCTCCGAGAACAGCAGGATACTTGGACATAACCAGTCCAGGTGATTTCTGATGATTGGCAATGGCTGTCCATTATCTATCTGTTTTTAAAAGAGATATTTCAGGGTTGGCGAACAATCAGCAGACGCTATTATCGGGATATGTTAGCGCGCTAATTTTTTTCTTTGAGACTTTGGTCGCATTTGCAAATGTACATACTTGTCATAATAGACGACATGGGTGTACATTCCTCCCTATTGACTGCATGAGGAAGCCATCACCATTCGGCGAACGCTAGGACATTGCAGTCTCAGGGGGAAAGGCGAATGGCACACGACACAGCGCTCAGCATCATCGGCGGGCATGGCTGGATGGTGCGCGCTATGCCAAACGCGGCGATGGAGATCCGGCGTGCCTGAGGCGTGCCTAAATCGCCAGCTCTCATTCCAACAATCTTCAATAAATAGGGTGAAAGATGATTGATGCTAGCCAGAGTGTCGTGATCGGCACTTTCTTAGTCTACTTTTTAGTCATGTTCATAATCGGTATAGTCGCATACCGACGCTCTTCGGATTTCTCCGATTATGTGCTTGGCGGTCGTACGCTGGGTCCCTTCGCCACTGCGCTATCAAGTGGTGCTTCGGAAATGTCGGGCTGGCTGCTGATTGCCATGCCGGGTGCCGCATTTCTTATGGGGATGTCGTCGTTCTGGATTGCAGCAGGGTTGTTAGCCGGAACCCTGATTAACTGGTTGGTCGTTGCACGTCGTCTGCGTGTCTATAGTTTTATAGCTAATAACTCCCTGACCATCCCCGAGTATCTCGCTGAGCGGTTCCAGGATCGTGCTTTGGTCCTGCGGCTGGTGGCGGCAGCCTTCATCATTACCTTCTATCTCTTCTACACCAGCTCAGGCCTGGTAGCCGGTGGCAAGCTTCTCAACACGGTATTCGGTCTCGACTACACGCTGGCGGTGCTGATCGGAGCCCTGGCGGTCGTCTCCTACACCTTCTTCGGCGGCTATCTCGCCGTGTCATGGACCGATGTGATCCAAGGCATGATGATGATTCTCACTCTTGTCATCGTGCCGATTGTCGCCATTCATGAACTGGGAGGAGTTAGCGAGACGTTCTCTGCTGTTAGCGCGGCGAAAGCCGGTATGCTGGATGCATTCCGGGATGCCTCGAATGGAGAGCTGCTGACCTGGGTGGCGATCGTCAGCTCACTCGCATGGGGACTCGGCTACTTCGGTCAGCCGCATTCTCTGGCCCGCTTTGCGGGTATCAATGACGCCAAGAACATTCCCATGGCTCGCGCCATCGCCGTGAGCTGGACGGGCATCGGGCTGGTTGGGGCACTGTTGATTGGCATCATCGGCAATGCCTACTTCCCTGAGGGCCTGGATGACCACGAGCGCATCTTCATGTTCATGATCGATATCATGTTCAATCCACTCGTGGCAGGGGTCTTGCTGACTACTGTCTTGGCGGCAGTCATGTCGACGGCCGATTCCCAGCTGCTGATCTGTTCTTCAACCATCGCGGATGACATCTACAAAGCCGTCTTCAGGCGTGATGCAACTCAAGGAGAGCTGGTCTTTGTCGGTCGCCTGGCGGTCCTTGGCGTATCGGTTGTGGCGGTCCTGCTGGCCCTGAGCCCCGAGTCCAATGTACTGGGCCTGGTGTCCTACGCCTGGGCGGGATTCGGCGCCGCTTTTGGTCCGACCCTGATCGCCTCGCTCTATTGGTCTCGTCTGAACCAGTGGGGGGCCTTGGCCGGCATCATCGCGGGTGGCCTGACCGTGGTCGTATGGGCGCAGCTGAGCGGTGGCATCTTCGACGTCTACGAGATTGTACCGGGATTCGTCCTGTCGGTTCTGGCTATTATCGTGGTAACGCTGGTTACGCCTGCACCGAACACCTCTGTGCAGTGTCAGTTCGCCTCAATGCTGGATGAAATGAGGGGCCGAACGGGAAGCAAGCTCGAGGAAGTGGCAGGCCAAGACTAGTCATTTTGTTTGCCTGAATTGACTTGAGTGTCATGAAGTAAATTGTAAGGTGGTGTTGGGTTGGCGCTTAATCCAGTAGCTGAAGTCATTATATTGGCTTCTTGGTCGCGCCAAGTTTAATTGATCCATCTGGGGGGAGGCGGTAGACCGAAAGGCTTTGTGTATTCATCGTCGCATGCATGAAGCATGTCTGGTGAGTCGGCGGCCTTTCCTTCGCCCCCAAGGATAATCAAGGTGACGTCAGGTACGGGATATGAATACGTACAGAGGTTTTTGGTATGCGGAGGCATTGGATCACGATCATCACGTAGCCCCTCCGCTTGAAACAGATATAGATGCCGATGTGTGTATCATCGGCGGGGGGTACCTCGGCCTCTGGACAGCCATCCGGCTCAAGCGAGAAGACGCGGGGCTCAAGGTCGTGATCGTCGAGCGCGACCTGTGCGGTGCTGGTGCCAGTGGACGTAATGGCGGCGTTGCAACCAACTGGTGGGGGAAATTCCTGTCAGTCCGCAAGCTCTGCGGACACGAAGAAGCCCTGCGCATCTGCAAGGCAGCCGAATCAGCCATTGATGAAATCGGTGAGTTCTGCCAGGAACAGGGTGTCGATGCCCAGTATCGCAAGGAAGGCTGGATCTGGTCGGCAAGCTCCGAGATGCAAAAGGGTTCCTGGGACACCCTTATCGACTCCCTGAACGAATATGGTGTGAACCCCTTCGTCTCGCTTGTTCCCGGAGAGGCGCAAGCCAGAACCGGAAGCCCGCGAAACCTTGAGGCGGTCTTTGATCCCAATGCTGCCACTATTCAGCCGGCCATGTACGCTCGAGGACTGCGGCGACATGCCTTGGAACTCGGTGTCGAGATCTACGAGCAATCCCCGATGCAACGTCTTGAGCGCAGCAGGACCCCTGTTGTCCACACAACGACGGGGAGCGTGAAGGCGGAAAAGGTCGTGGTCGCAATGAATGCCTGGGGGGCGATCTTCCCGGAACTCCGCCGCAGTATCGCGGTGGTATCCAGTGACATGGTTGCCACTGCCAAGGCGCCTGAGCGTCTCAAGAAGATCGGCTTCACCGGCGGCGAAGGTATGACCGACTCCAGGATCGTGCTGAACTACTACCGGAATACCCCGGAAGGCCGAGTAATATTCGGAAAGCCCCTGGGAAAGTTCGGCTTTGCCGGTCGCGTTGGCGATATCTACGAAGGCCCCACCCCTGCAGCAAAAAAGGTGACCAATGCCTTCCACGACATCTATCCCAACCTGTCTGATGTTCCGATCATCAGTAGTTGGACCGGTCCCATTGATCGCGCCATGAATGGTCTGCCCACGTTTGGGCATCTCGGTGGCCATGAGAATATCGTTTACGCGATTGGGTTCTCGGGTAATGGCGTTGCGACAACCGTATTTTCGAGTCGCATCGTAACTTCACTGGTAATGGAGAAGGACGACGAATGGAGTCGCTGCGGTCTGGTCGATACGAAAATCAAGCGCTTTCCGATCGAGCCGTTTCGCTACGTCGGCGGCCTCATGGTGCGCGATGCCCTCGTGCGTAAAGAAGCCCTGGAAGATCGCAACAAGACAGCTGGCTGGTTGACTCGTAATTTGGCTGCTCTTGCGCCTGCTGGCTATGTGCCCACAAAAAAGAGCTGATTGGTGGAGGTTATGCATAAAATCGTATTTCTGGACAAAAGTGCTGTGGCACCAAAGATTCATCTTCCGACGCCTGATTTTCCTCATCAGTGGGTCGAGTATGATTTCACTGAGAGCGACCAACTGGTCGAGCGTGCGAAGGATGCGACCGTCGTCGTGACTTGCGGTGCCCCGGTGCGTGCCGCTGAACTTGCACAACTGCCGCAACTGAAAATGATCTGTGTCGCCATGACCGGCACCGACCACGTTGACGTTGATTACTGCCATGAGCATGGCATCCAGGTCTGCAATGTCCCCGCCTACTCCCCTGCGACCGTTGCGGAGCATGCCCTGGGATTGCTCTTGGCCCTGCGTCGGCAGATTCTGGCCTATCACACTCTGCTGAGCAGCAACAAGTGGTATGGAGAGGGTTGGCAGACCAACGTATTTCTCGACTACGAGGTCAACGATATTCATTCCAGTCGTATCGGCATCGTTGGTACCGGCATGATTGGCAGGGCAATGGGGCGGATGGCCACAGGCCTTGGCATGGATGTGGTCTATTACAACCGGGGCAAGAAGGGTTCCGAGCTGCCTCTCGTGTCGTTCGACGAACTGCTGGAAACCTGTGACGCCATCAGCCTGCACTGCCCGCTGAACAGTTCGACCCGGGATTTGTTCACGCTGACCGAGCTCAAGCGCATGAAGAAGGACGCGGTGATCATCAATGCAGCCCGCGGGGGGATCGTGAATGAGCGAGACCTAGCCGTAGCACTGCGTTCCGGTGTGCTCGCCGGGGCGGCACTGGACGTCGTCGAGCAGGACCCTATCCAGCCGGACGAGCCGCTTCTGGAACTGATGGAACTACCCAACTTCATCATGACACCCCATGTGGCCTGGAGCAGCCTGCAAGCGATGCAGGGGTTGATGGATCGTGCCATCGAGAACCTCAACCAGTGGGATAAAGGCACACCAACCAACCTGGTCTAACTCGCTAAAAGGAAAATCGTCATGAAAACCAGTTACATCAATGGCGCTTTTATTTCCGCTGGAAATAATGTGCTTGAAAACAAGAACCCATCTGACATCAATGATGTTGTCGACCGCTTCAGCCGTGTCGGGCGTACGGAAACCGAACAGGCGGTAGAGGCGGCGGCAGCGGCAGCCCCCGCCTGGGGAACATCCAACCCTCAGGAACGTTTCGACGCCCTGGATTTCATCGGCAGCGAGATCCTGAATCGCCGAGAAGAGCTTGGTGCCCTTCTGTCACGAGAGGAAGGTAAAACGCTCCCGGAGGGCATCGGGGAGGTCACGCGAGCCGGATACCTGTTCAAGTTCTTTGCCGGTGAAGCAGTGCGTATCGGTGGCGAACGCCTCGAGTCCGTGCGCAAGGGAGCAACCGTCGATGTCACCAGGGAGCCCGTTGGCGTCGTGGGCATTATCACGCCCTGGAATTTCCCGATCGCCATTCCGTCATGGAAGATCGCCCCGGCGTTATGCTACGGCAACTGCGTCGTCTTCAAGCCTGCTGAATTGGTGCCCTCCTCTGCCTGGGCATTGGCTGAGATCATTTCCCGCTCCGGCCTTCCCGATGGGGTCTTCAACATGGTGATAGGCCGTGGTTCCGAGGTTGGGGATGCCATTATCGGCAGCGATGCCGTTCAGGCAGTGACATTCACCGGCTCGGTTAACACCGGCTCCATGATCGCCCAGCGTTGTGCTGCACGCATGGCGAAAGCGCAACTCGAACTCGGGGGCAAGAATCCGCTCATCGTGCTTGATGATGCCAACCTCGAGCAGGCCGTTGATGTGGCCGTCCAGGGTGGCTTCTACTCCACGGGTCAACGTTGCACGGCCAGTTCGCGCGTGATTGTGACAGACGGCATCTACGATGACTTTATCAAGCTGTTCGTCGAGAAGACGCAAGCGCTGCGTGTAGGCCCGGCCCTCGATGAAAATACACAGATTGGCCCCGTCGCCAGCGAAAGTCAGCTTCAGCAAGACCTGGAGTATATCGACATCGCACAACAAGAAGGCGCCAACTTGTTGACTGGTGGGAATCGGATCGAGATGGATAGCGACGGCTACTACCTTCAGCCAACCGTCTTCGCGGACGTGAATAACGAGATGCGTATTTGCCGGGAAGAGGTTTTCGGGCCGGTTGTCACTGTCTCCCGGGTGGCCGACTACGAGGCGGCTCTGGCAGAGGCCAATGACACGCCTTTCGGCCTTTCTTCCGGCATCTGCACGACCTCCCTGAAATATGCCGAGCATTACAAGCGTCATGCCAAGGCCGGCATGGTCATGGTTAACATGCCCACGGCAGGGGTCGATTATCATGTCCCGTTCGGTGGTTCCAAAGGCTCGAGCTATGGTCCTCGCGAGCAGGGAAGATATGCCGCAGAGTTCTATACTCGTGTAAAAACCGCATATCAGTACGCAAACTGAAACCCTGTACCCAAAGGAGCCCAACGATGTCTGCAGTTAAAATCATTGACTTCCAGAACAGCACGGTACTCACTAGCACATCTTCGGTAGAGCCAGAGCGCCGGCTTAGTGGCGCCCCCGAGCAGAGCCTGCAAAACATGTACGCCTCTGCCGCCAAGGATCTGCTGTCGGGCACCTGGAGCTCGGAGGTCGGCAAGTGGTCCGTTGACTACAGTCAGCGCCACGAATTTTGTTACCTGATCAAAGGGCATATTGTCTTGGCCGATGAAGACGGCGAGGAAAGCACCTTCAAAGCCGGGGATGCCTTCGTGATTCCTGTCGGTTTCAAGGGTAGCTGGGAAGTCATCGAGCCCGTCTCGAAATATTACGTCATCTACAACGTGGCTTGATAGCAAGGTGGGTGGGCTTGTTTGACAGCCCACCTGATGTTACGTCGACGCTGTTGCTTTTTTAGCATGGGCGGCTCAGAACGCTCAGTCATTTATTCAGTAAAAACACAAGGCGTTGATAATGACAGTTCATAGGACGGATGCGTTATGCATCTCGGCGACCACACCATACCCAAAATGTTAGCACCTCCTCTTTGCTACCGTTAGAGAAGTTGATTGTTAAAACAGCAAGTGTTTTGGGTAATGAGGAAAAGGCAGGTTTTTGCCCACTCGAGAGGTGTACAACAATGAAGATTAACAACCTTCCAGCCGATGACAATAATTGTGGCTGGACTAACATACTTCCGAAGTACGAACCTCAGCGACTCGACGGGCCGACTGAAGCTGATTGGGTGATTGTCGGCGCCGGGTTTACTGGCCTTGCTGCAGCGCGTCAGTTGGCGGCTCATCGCCCAGATGACAAGATATTGCTGGTTGATGCACAGTGTGTCGCAGACGGTGCGTCTGGTCGTAACTCCGGTTTTTTGATCGACTTGCCTCACGACCTTTCCGCCCCGGATTATATCGGAGATATCAAAGTCGCAGGCATGGATCTATCACTCAATCGCGCTGCAATCAGCTATCTTCGGGAGGCCGTTGAGGAAGAGGGTATTGATTGCGACTGGCGTGCATGCGGCAAGGTGCAAGCCGCTGTAAATGACAAGGGGATCAAGGTCCTGGAGGCCTATCGTTCAGGGCTGGATCGTCTCGGTGCCGAGTGCCACATGGTCAATACCTCCGACATGCAGTCAAAACTGGGTACCAGTTACTATAAGCAGGGGCTTTACACACCAGGAACGGTACTGGTGCAGCCCGCGGCCCTAGCTCGTGGCTTGGCACGAACGCTTCCCGAGAATGTCCAGTTATGTGAGCTGACGCCGGCGACTCGGATCGAGCATGGCAGCCGAATCCAGTTAGATACCCCCGCTGGAGTCATCAAGGCTCGCAAGCTGATATTGACGAACAATGTCTTCGCCCAGGAGTTTGGTTACCTCTCCGGGACACTGCTTCCCATCTTCACTTATGCGGGGCTTACGCGGCAACTGACAGAAGCTGAACAACAGCGACTGGGTGGTGATGCTTACTGGGGTGTAATCCCCGCAGACCCTTTCGGCAGCACTGTCCGCCGCACACCAGATCAGCGAATTCTGGTGCGTAATAGCTTCAGCTTCAACCCTGGCGGCAGGAGTTCTCCCACTGCTCTTGAAAATGCGAAAAAGCATATCGTCAATGGCTACAATGCTCGTTTCCCGATGCTGGATAATCCGGAGATGGAATATGCCTGGGGCGGGGTAATGTGTATGAGCCGTAATCATGCGCCCTACTTCGGCGAGCTGGCGAAGAATGTGTTTGGTGTCGGCGGCCATAATGGCATTGGGGTTACCAAGGGAACGATAACCGGCAAGCTTATCGCCGATCATCTGGCAAACAAGGATTCTGACCTGTTGAGATATATGTTGTCGCAACCGCGCCCTTCCAGGAATCCACCGAGACCATTTCTGGATATCGGGGTGAATGCCACCCTGATGTACAACCAGTGGAGGGCGGGTCCGGAAAGGTGAATTTCACGGTTTTTCTTGGACATTGTTCAACTTTTTCTTGTCCAGGCGAAATCCATTTCACGTTAAGCGGTATACAAGGTCATGGTCGCTGACAGCCCGAGAGATTATAAAAACTCATGATTACACGACTGGACACCACCGAGTCGCCGACCCTTCCTGCCCAGGACGCGCCCTACCTGCGCTTCCTCGAGGCCCTGGCGGACGCCGGCTTCGAGGGCGAGATCGCCCCGGACTACGCCAACCGCACGGTGCTCGCCACCGACAACTCCCTCTACCAGCGCCTGCCCCAGGCGGTGCTCTATCCCCGGGGCGTGGCCGACCTGGAGCGCATCGCCCGCCTGGCCGGCCGCGAGGTCTTCCGCCGGGTGGTACTGGCGCCCCGCGGCGGCGGCACCGGCACCAACGGCCAGTCGCTCACCGACGGCCTGGTGGTCGACGTCTCCCGGCACATGACCGCCATCCTCGACATCGACGTGGCGGCGCGTCGGGTGCGCGTCCAGGCCGGGGTGGTCAAGGACCAGCTCAACGCCGCGCTCGCGCCCCACGGGCTGTTCTTCGCCCCGGAGCTCTCCACCTCCAACCGGGCGACGATCGGCGGGATGATTGCCACCGACGCCAGCGGCCAGGGCAGCTGCGAGTACGGCAAGACCCGCGACCACGTGCTCGAGCTCGACAGCGTGCTGCTCGGCGGCGAGCGCCTGACCACCCGCCCGGTGGACGAGGCCGAGCTCGACGAATTGTGCGCCCGCGACGACGCCGTGGGCCGGGTGCACCGGGTCGCCCGCGAGATCATCGACAGCGAGCGCGAGCGCATCCGCGAGACCTTCCCGCCGCTCAACCGCTGCCTGACCGGCTACGACCTGGCGCATCTGCGCACCGAGGACGGCAGGTTCGACCTCAACAGCGTGCTGTGCGGCGCCGAGGGCTCGCTGGCCTTCACCAGCGAGGCGGTGCTCAAGGTGCTGCCGATTCCGGCCCACTCGACGCTGGTCAACGTGCGCTACGCGGGCTTCATGGACGCCCTGCGCGACGCCAAGGCGCTGATGGCGAGCCGTGCGGCGCCCACCTCCATCGAGACGGTGGACGACACGGTGCTGGGCCTGGCCATGCAGGACGTCGTCTGGGACGGCGTCGCCGAGTTCTTCCCGGCTGGCGACACCCCGACCCACGGCATCAACCTGGTGGAGTTCAACGACGATGACCCCGCGCGCCTGGCCGAGCGGGTCGCCGCCTTCTGCCGTCACCTGGAGGACGACACCAGCGTCACCCGCCTGGGCGAGACCCGGGCGGAGGGCCGCGAGGCGATCGCCCGGGTCTACGGCATGCGCAAGCGCGCCGTGGGCCTGCTCGGCAACGTCCAGGGCGAGAAACGCCCGCTGCCCTTCGTCGAGGACACCGCGGTGCCGCCGGAACACCTGGCCGACTACATCGCCGAGTTCCGCGCGTTGCTCGACGCCCGCGGCCTGGCCTACGGCATGTTCGGCCACGTCGACGCCGGGGTGCTCCACGTACGCCCGGCGCTGGACATGAAGGACCCGGCCGACGAGCGGATGATCCGCGAGATCTCCGACGCGGTCGCCGCGCTGACCCGGAAGTACGGCGGCCTGCTGTGGGGCGAGCACGGCAAGGGCGTGCGCTCCGAGTACGCCCCGGCCTTCTTCGGCCCGCTCTACCCCAGCCTGCGTCGCCTCAAGGGCGCCTTCGACCCCCATAACCAGCTCAATCCGGGCAAGATCGCCACACCGCTCGGCCAAGAGGAAAGCGTCGAGACGACGACACGCGACGAGAACGGTGAGCAACCCGTCAAGTGGGTCGACCCGGGACTCTTGACCATCGACGGCGTGCCGACCCGCGGCCAGTACGATCGCCAGATCGACGAGCGGGTCTGGCAGGCCCACGGCGACGCCGTCTACTGCAACGGCAACGGCGCCTGCTACAACTACGACCCGAATGACGCCATGTGCCCGTCCTGGAAGGCCACCCGCGAGCGCGTCCACTCGCCCAAGGGCCGCGCCAGCCTGATGCGCGAATGGCTGCGCCTGCAGGGCCATGCCGGCGTCGACGTGGTCGAGGCGGCGCGCCGGCAGCGGGCCGGGGGTGCCTGGGGCGCCATCAAGGCCTTCCACGGAAAGCTCAGGAACACCCTGGCCCGGCGCCGCGGCGAGGCCGACTTCTCCCACGAGGTCTATGACGCCATGGCCGGCTGCCTGGCCTGCAAGTCCTGCGCCGGCCAGTGCCCGGTGAAGGTCAACGTGCCGACCTTCCGTTCGCAGTTCCTCGAGGTCTACCACGGCCGCTACCTGCGCCCGCCGCGCGACTACCTGATCGGCGGGCTGGAGTTCCTGGTGCCATATCTCGCTCCCGTGGCGCCGCTCTACAACGCCGCCCTGGACAATCGCCTGGTGAACCGCCTGCTGGCCGGCCCCATCGGCATGGTCGACAGCCCCCAGCTGTCCCGGGCGCGCCTCGACAAGCAGCTCGCCGCCTGGGGCGTGGCCCCGGCCACGCCGACCACCCTCGGCCGGCTCACCGCGGCCCAGAAGGCGCGCAGCGTGGTGCTGGTGCAGGACGCCTTCACCAGCTACTTCGAGGCCAAGCTGGTGAGGGACGTCGTCGAGCTGCTCGAGCGCCTCGACGTGCGGGTGTTCGTGGCGCCCTACGCGCCCAACGGCAAGCCGCTGCACGTCCAGGGCTTCCTCGGCGCCTTCGAGCGCACCGCGGCGAAGCAGGCGAAGCGGCTCGAGCCCCTGGCCGCCTTCGGCGTGCCGCTGGTCGGCATCGACCCGGCCATGACCCTGACCTACCGCCAGGAGTACGTGACGGCGCTGGGCGCGGACGCCGTGCCCGAGGTGCGGCTGCTGCCGGAGTGGCTGGCCGAGCGGGCGCCGGAGCTGGTGCCCGCGGGCCTCGACCTCGACGACCCGGGCTACCGGCTGCTCGCCCACTGCACCGAGACAACCAACGCCCCGGGCACGCCCAAGGCCTGGCAGCAAGTGTTCGCCGCCTTCGGCTTCGAGCTCGAGGTGCTGGCCAGCGGCTGCTGCGGGATGTCCGGCACCTACGGCCACGAGGCGCGCAACCGCGACACCTCGGCGACCATCTACGCCCAGTCCTGGCAGCCCAGGGTGGAGGACCCGGTCAACGCCGGTCGGCTGCTGGCCAGCGGCTATTCCTGCCGCAGCCAGGCCAAACGGCTCTCGGACGCCGCCCTGCCGCATCCGCTGCAGGCGCTGCTGGGTGAGTTGCGCCGACTCGGATAATGATGAAGCAATCCGGTAGAGAGTGGCGAATGCATGACATGAGTTGACTCACGAACAAGACAACCGATCCCCCCTCGGAGGAAGCGCCGCTATGTTCAACAAGGGGCTGCCGATGACCATGCGCTCGATCTTCTACCCGCTGCTGGGGGAGCGCATCTGGGGATGGCCGGGCCATATCATCGACATCCTGTCGGTGTTCGCCACGCTGTTCGGCCTGGCCACGTCCCCGAACGAGAAACGCATGGAACGGATGGCCGATTACATCGAGATATTTACCGGCCAACCTTGCCGGCGACGGGACATGGCGCGGTTCGCCTCACGGCATACTCCACGACTTGCCGAGTGGATGAGAGCATACAATGAGCAAGAGAAAGAGGAGTGTCACGCGATCTAGGGGACGGTCTCGATGACCCAGTGCAACACCTGAACCATCCCGTGCGCTATGTTCGTGCGACACGGATATGAATCGCTGGCGGCCACCGTGTGGGAGCGCCCCACTACCCTACCCAGATCGGCTATCTCTCGATGAAGCGCATATGCGGTACCTTCCCCCCCATGTCGAGATCTTCACCGGGCAGGCGCCGCAGCCACGAGAGTTGCAACGCTTCCACGCCCGGCATGGTTATGCGCAGGAAGGGGTCAACCTGGAAGATAAGGAGGGGTGATCTTACCCTGAGCCACTGGCCGCCCGGTGAGCCGCCTCCAGACCGCGGTGAATGGTCTGGTGAATGCCCCCGTCAATCATCGTGCGCAGCCCCTTGGCGGTGGTGCCATCATAGGAAATCAGCCGCTCCACCATCTCCCCGGGATCGGCGCCTAACCCTTCCAGCAACAGGCTGCCGCCCACCAGGGTCTGCATGACGGCCTCGAGGGCGATATCGTCGTCGATGCCCTTCTGCCTGGCGTGCTCCAGCATCGACTGAGCCAACAAGGCGGGATAGGCCGGCCCGGCACCGCTCAGGGCCGTCAGGTAGTCGAGGTCGCCCTCCGTGGGAAGCTCCCGTGCCATGCCACAACTCTCCAGCAACGCCTGAACGAGCTGCTTGTCGGCTTCGGTCACCTGCTGTGAGGCATACCAAGGAAAGTAGGCCCGACGGATTTCCGCCGCGGCGTTCGGCATGGCACGCACGACCCGGCGGCTTCCTACCTTACTGGAGACCTCCTGTGAGGAAGCCATCGCCAACAGGGAAATGACCAATTTGTCGTGTGCCTCGATATCGACGCTGGCAAGATCCTCCGGGCGAATGGACAGCACGATGACATCCGCCAGGGCAACCAGCTCATGGTTATCCTTGACGCAACGGACGTCGGGCCAGTCGCGGTAAGCGTTGCCGCTCCAGGAACGCGATGAGACCACTAATTGGCCTGCAGATACGATGCCCTGCTCCAGCAGGGAAAGCCCGAGTGCTCGCCCCATCCATCCATGGCCACCAATGATACCGATCACTGCGCCTTGCGACATGCGTCCAACCTCCTCTTGCATAGGCCGACATCCCGCCGGTAACGGATCTCACCGCTTCGTGAGGACCTTATGCACATTATATTCATCGATGTACATTCAGTTGACCATGCTGTACACATGCCGCTAGCTTTGTCAAGCATATAACAAGAAGGAGACATGACCACGGCTACCGATCCGCTGCTGCAGCCCTTTCAGCTCAAGCATCTGTCCTTGAAGAACCGGCTCATGATGACAGCCCACGAGCCCGCCTACCCCGAGGACAGCATGCCCAAGGCACTCTATCGGCCGTTACTCGCAATGCAGACGGTGGCTTCCAGTTGTTTCGCATCAGCGATGCCGTCGAGTCACGCAATACCCATGCGGCCATCTACGATGCCCTGCGGCTGGTCAAGGACATTTGATCCAGGTGGGGCCGGGAGTACAATGATCCAGCCAGGAGGGTCACTCACTTTCACTCTCAAAACCGAGGCCCAACATGAATGATATCTTTCAGTCAGCCAGATCGGATCGACCTGACAAGGAAAACTTCCTGGTCACCCATACGCATTCGCTCGACTGGCAAGATAGCGGGATAGGGGGCTTCGAGCACAAGATCCTGTACCGTGACGATACGGGTGCCATCGAGACCATGCTGATCAAGATGGCTCCTGGCGCGTTTTCGGACTATCACGCTCACGACAGGCGCGAACAGCTCTACGTGATCGAGGGTGATTTTTACGACCAGAATCATCGCTACACGGCCGGTGATTTCATCGTTCGAGAACCAAAGGCCAACCATATTGCCGGAAGTGACGAAGGCGCCTTGATTCTTCTGATCTTTTCGAGATAGCCATACAGGCCATTTTCCCAGTAAGCATCCGCCGCTCACAAGGAGCGGCGGATCTTTTCAAGTACTACAGAATCGATTTCAATGTAGTCCTCTTCCGAAATATTGCTTCGTACCAGGCGGCGACCTGGTACATAGGCACCTCGTTCGGCAATCCGGTCAAGCTGCCGGGTGAGGCGAGAGGAAAACTCCTTGTCGATCACCGTGGGCTGGATCGCGATGATCGTCATTCCCGCGTCGATTGGCCGGCTCCCCCTCTGGAAGTCCGGCATGTCGAGCGACCATGATGCACCGGATAATCCGGCTGCCAGGCACTCAATCATCATGGCCACGTTCGCGCCTTTCGCTCCACCGAATGCCAGGAGGGCGCCCCGCAGACCGGCCGCTGCATCGGTGGTCATTTCGCCCTTCTCGTCGATTGCCCATCCTTCGGGAATCTTGCTCCCACTTTCCGCAGCTTTGACCAGGCTGACGAAGGTCGTTGCACTCGACGCCTGGTCAATGACAAGTGGCGCATCAGCCTCAGTCAAGGGGGCGGAAAAGGCCATCGGATTGGTGCCAAACGCGATCTTGCCACCGGGCGAGCCCGCGACCGCGGCCGGGCTATTGGACACGGCAAGGGCGATGAGACCTTCCAGGGCGAGGCGGCGAGCATAGTAGCCCAGCTCGCCAGGGGGATAGCTGTTGCCTTGGGTAAATATCGCCACACCCAACTCACGGGTTCGTTCGACAAGCGTTGGCGCTGCCAACTCGAAGCCGAGTTGCGCAATGCCTCCACTGGCGTCCGAGTGAAGGATGGCAGGCAAGGGCGAAGTGAGTTTCGGCTGGGCATTACCATTGATGCGTCCCGCGCGAAAGCCGGAGAGATAATCCAGCAAGTGCGGGAAGCCAACGCCGGAGCGCCCGAAAAGCGCGGCCGAAATCGTCGCCTTTGCCAAAGCGGACGCGGTCGCCTGGTTAGCCCCCGCGGCGAGGCAGGCCTGTTCAGCCAATTTCTCTGCCTCGCGGGCGGGCAGTGTCTGCTGATCCAAGAGAATTTCCCTCCGATACTCACTCAAAGTCGGCTCAAGCCCAGATATCCTTCACGCAGAAACCTTCCGTGAAAGGATCATCGTTATCCAGCACGTAGGTATTGATCCCATAGATCCAGCTTGTTCCAGAAATGGTGGGGATTACCGCCTTCCTTTCGCCAACTGTCGTTTCCTCGACCAGTTTTCCCGTAAAGACGTTACCAAGAATTCCCTCGTGGCGAAAATCCTTGTCCAGCGACAGCTCACCCTTGGCATGAAGGACCGCCATTTTTGCGCAAGTCCCCGTTCCGCATGGACAGCGGTCGATGGCACCTGTCCACGTGTCTGGCTTATTCCAGTCAAAGTCACCAGATGCCACCGTCACGACATTCTTCCAATCCGCATCCGGGCTGCTTGCCGGCCCGGAAAGCTGTGATATCGTGATGCCAATCCCCGGGTAATCAGGGTGCTCGACGGGCAATTGTTCAATCGCTGATTGCCGGATCATGGCCGAGATCCGTGCTATTTCCGTGCCATGCTCGGGGGTGAGCTCTATCCATGGAAACTGTCGGACATCCGCGATGACATAGAACATTCCCCCCCACCCCACATCTACTGTCACTTTGCCGAGATGGGGAACGTCGATTTCCGCGTCGAGGTAAGCGGCAAACGCCGGAACATTCTTGAAAGTGACGTTCTTTACCTTGCCGTCCTTGCATTCGGCCCTGATGCGTATGAGCCCAGCCGGCGCCTCGAGAACTAGCTCCGTAACGGGCTCCTGCATCGGCAACATCCCCATTTCAAGCAGCACCGTCGCCACGGAAATGGTATTACCGCCAGATATGACAGGATACTCGATCTGTTCCATGATGACATAGCCGGCATCGGCCTCGGGATGGCATGGGGGTACCAAGACATTGCAGCAGAGAGGTGGGTAACCACGAGGCTCACGTAGCATCAGCTTACGCAGCTGGTCATCATTTTCTCTCAGCCATACCATTTTCTCATGTACCGTCTTGCCAGGGATGTTGGGAACACCGCCAGTGACAACACGCATCGGTTCACCTGCGTGCGTATCTATGGCATGGATGGTTCTCTTGAATGCCATTTCTACCCCTTTTGAATATTGTTAGTGGTGGCCTATGGAGGGACCGATTAATTCACGTACCCGAGCAGCCTCGGCAAGAACATCGACAGATCCGGCCAGTAGGTCGTGATCAGCATGACAGGCAATGCTGCAAGCAGCATGAAGCTGAATGCGGGTCGAATGACCTGGGACATACCGACCCGGCCGATCCGGCAACTCATGAACAGGATGGGCGCCATCGGGGGGCTGTTGCAGCCGATGACGACGCTGGTGCCCACGATGGCGGCAAAGTGCACCGGATGGATGCCGATGCTTTCCATGACCGGAAGCAGCAAAGGACTGAGGATGGCAACGACGCTCACGTCATCCATGATCATGCCCATCAGGATCAGGAAGATATTGACCATCAACAGGATCAGAAGCTTGTTCTCGAACATCTCGAGCAAGAAGGTGGTGAGTTCCTGAGGGACCCGCTCGAAGGTGAAGATGCGACTGGCCACGAAGGAAAACAGCAGGATGATCATGATCACCCCCGTGGTCGTGGCGGCCTGAATGAAGCAGTGTGCCAAGGACTTCAGGTCAAGGTCTCGATAAACGAAAAGTCCAACAGGAATGGCATAGACGACGGCCACCGCGGCCGCCTCGGTTGGCGTGAAAATGCCACCATAGATCCCTCCCAGGATGATGATGGGAAGCATGAGGGCGGGAAACGCCTTCCAGCCCGTATTACCGATGTTCCTGAATCGCGTTCCCAGGGCAATCGGCTCGGCCTGGTAGTCCACATTGGCGCGCGTCTTGATGGCGTTGATGACGCAAAGGAAGATCATCAGCAGGATACCGGGGCCAATCGTCGCCAGGAAGACGGCTGCCACGGACTGTCGGGTCACCACGGCATACAGAATCATGGTGATGCTGGGCGGGATCAGCAGGCCGAGCAGGGAAGAAATCCCGACCAGCGCGGTGGAGTACGGGCGGGTGTAGCCGTGTTTCTCCATCGGTCCGATCATGATGGTACCAATGGACGCCACCGCTGCCGAGGCTGTCCCCGAGATGGCTCCGAACACCCCACAGGACACAACCATGGTGGTGCCCATCCCGCTGCGTGACTTTCCGACAATGGCCTCGGCGAAGTTTATCAGTCTGGCGGCGATACCACCCGACTGCATCAGGTAACCCGTCATGATGAATAACGGAAGCGCCAGCAATATGATGGAATTGATAGACCAGAAACCGGTGGTCATCAGAGAGGAAATATCGACGTCATAGGCAAAAGAAAGTACCAGCGTCATGGCGGCGAACGAGAACACGACCGGCACGCCTATGATCATGAGAACGATGACGGTACCTATCGCTAATAGAGCACCCATATCAGACTCCGTTTATTGTCATGGAATTGCTATAGCAGGAACATTGCATGGCACTCACCCCTTGATGAAGAGCTTGCCGGCATCATGGATGAGATCCCGAAGCGCATACAGAAATAGCAGGATACTCGCAACGAAGAGGCTGCCCTGTGAGATGTATTGTGGAATACTGAAAACGGGTGTGACCTGCCCCTTCTCGACTCCCCACGCGAACAAGCTGTAGCTCCAGGTAACGAAGAACACCGCCATCACTACCGACAGGACGGTAGCAATCAGCCTCGTCACATCATGCAGGGTCTCGTTGCTGGAAAAGGCCTCAACGAAATCGGCACTCAGATGAGACTTCTCCCGCGAGGCCAAGCCCGCCCCGAGCATATACAGCCACATGGCGGCCGTCAGCACCAGCTCCTCGAGTCCGAAGACCTGTATACCCAGCAGTGCCCTGGACACTATGCCAACCACCATGGCGAACGACACGAATATACCCATCACCGAAACGGCAACCTTCATGAACAACGCGATCGCGTTATCGATGGAGGCGAATAGATCGACTATGGCTTTCATGTTATTACCCCTTGAGGTATCGATCATGGAGCGGCCCTTCGTCATTCACAGGACCGCTCCAGATCATCCGGCAGGTGGTTATTCGGGCTTGGATGCATTCTTGCGAACGGCGCTCATGATATCCTCCCCCAGGGACTCCTCCGCCTCGACCCACACTGTCTCGCGGACCCGATCGACCCAGTCTTTCATTTCTTCATCGGACGGCACGATATATTCCATGCCCTCTTCCTGAGCCCTCTGGATCCACTTTTGATCCTCGGCCTGGGCATTCTCGAACTGCTCATTGACCACGACTTCCACGGCATCCGCGATGATCCCGCGATCTTCTTCGTCGAGTGCATTCCAGGAATCCTGGTTCATCAGGAATGTATAGAAAGAGAAGTTGTGCTTGGAGTGGACGAAGTAATCGAGCAGGTCATTGAAATAGGTATAGTCCCAGAAAATGACATTACTCGAATCGCCGTCTACGACCCCGGTCTGGATGGACGTGTAGACTTCGGACCAGTCGATGGGGACGGCCTGGAACCCCATGGCCTGTATCGTCTGAGGCAGCGGGAAGATCGGCTGTGAGCGGAGCTTGATCCCCTTCTCCTGTGCTTCCTCGTAGTTAGTGGCATAGGTATCCGCGGTGGCTATGCCGCCAAAGCCTTCCGGAAAGGGCCCCAGATATTCCAGACCAATATCCGAAAGGACAGGATCGATGATCTCCGAGATCCAGCCATCCTTGCCATAGGCATCCAGTGCTTCATCCCACCCCAAGGTCAGATAGGGCAGCGTCAGTACGCCAAGCCGCTCATCGTAGGACGTTTGCGGCCAGCCAAGGAAGAGATCGATGTTGCCCCTGACCAACTGATCGAAAAGCTCCTGGGGCCCTCCGATCTCCCCCTGATAGAAGACATTGATAGTCATCCTTCCATCGGTTTGCTCTTCGACAATATCAGAGATTCTTTTTACTGCCAGGCCCTGGGGTGATTCCCGGTCGCCAGCCTCCGTTGCCATCGTAAGCTTTATTTCCTCATCGCTTGCCCAAGTGGAAGCCGAGAAACCAAGAGCGGCGATAACCGACACTGCGGCTACGCTTGAGTTAACTTTTATCGAGTTTTTTAAGGTCATGATACCTTCTCCAAACGAGCTATTGTAGTTGGGATCCATCTCTTGCCTGAGCTCGGCCCAAGCATGCAATCAAGCTATTATTTTAAAGAAAACAATGGAAATGACTTTTCCACTGCACAAAACACAACCTTTGGTTATCGATTCCAGGAGGTGGATGACCTGGTCGCCAGCACCGGAGGTTGACGGGCAGCTCTCACCGGAGGGCTGCCAGCCCCGGCAACAGGGCTGGCAGCTTGGGTTGCGTGCTCCCCCACGCTCAGGACAGCTGGATCCAGGTGGTCTTGAGTTCGCAGTACTGGTCATGGGCATAGATCGACTTGTCCCGCCCACCGAAGCCGGATTGCTTGTAGCCGCCGAAGGGGGTGGTGATATCGCCCTCGGAGAAGCAGTTGACGGAGACGGTTCCGGCCTTGATCGCCGCCGCCATGCGATGGACGGTGTTGAGATCCTCGCTCCACAGCGAGGCCGCCAGCCCGTAGCAAGTGTCGTTGGCAATGGCGATCGCCTCTTCCTCGGTATCGAACGGGATCACCGCCAATACCGGACCGAAGATTTCCTCGCACGCCACGGCTGCCTCGGAGGGGACATCGTCGAAGATGGTCGGGGCGACAAAATAGCCGTCGCTCTCCTCCAGGACGCGCTCCCCACCGCTTACCGCTTGCAAGCCGTCGGCCTTGGCCTGTTCGATGTGCGCCAGCACCTTCTCCATGTGGGCCTGCTCGATTAGCGCGCCAAGCTGCACCTCGGGATCCAGCGGATCGCCGATCTTCCAGTCGGAGGCGAGTTGGACCTGCATCTCGTCGAGCAGCGCGTCCTTGATCGAGCGATGCACGATCAGCCGCGAGCCCGCCGAGCAATTCTCGCCCATGTTCCAGAAGGCGGCGGCCAGCACGTCGGTCGCCACGGCCTTGAGGTCGCTCACGTCGGGCATCACCACCTGCGGGTTCTTGCCGCCGCACTCGAGCACCACCCGCTTGAGGTTGCTGGCGGCCGAGTACTCAAGGAACTTGCGACCCACCTCGGTGGAGCCGGTGAAGGCCGCCAGGTCGACGTCGGGATGCAGGCCGATGGCCTTGCCCGCCACATGACCGAGTCCCGGCACCACGTTCAGCACCCCGGCCGGAATGCCGGCCTCAAAGGCCAGCTCGGCGAGGCGCGTTGTGCTGAGCGAGGTCAGCTCGGCAGGCTTGAGCACCACGCTGTTGCCGGTGATCAGCGCCGGGCCCAGCTTCCAGCCGGCCATCATGGCGGGGAAGTTCCACGGCAGCACCGCGCCGACCACCCCGATGGGCTCGCGGGAAACGGTGGCCACCACGCCCTTCTCGGTGGGCGCCACGGCGTCATAGAGCTTGTCGGCGGCCTCGGCATGCCAGCGGATGGTGTTGGCGGTATCGGGAATGTCGACATTGAAGCATTCAGCGATCGGCTTGCCCGCCTCCAGGGCCTCCAGCACGGCCAGCTCGAGACAGTGCTCCTCGATCAGGTCGGCGAAGCGCTGCATGATGGCCTTGCGCTCGGCGGGGGCGAGCCCCGACCAGACGCCGGCCTCGAAGGCACGACGCGCGGCCTGGACGGCGAGGTCGACATCGGTGGCATCACAGGCAGCGACCTGAGTCAGGACCTCCCCGGTGGCCGGGTTCAGGGTGTCGAAGGTCTCGCCCGAGCGCGCGGGCACGAAGCGGCCATCGATGAAGGCCTGGTTGCGATACTCGAGTCGCTCGATCTGATGCGCGATCGCGTCCTGGGTCAGGATATCGGACATTGTTGTTCTCCTCGTTGCGGGTGGATCAGAGTTCCCTGCCGGCCTGCCACTCTTTCCAGGCCAAGGTCGAGCGCACGCCCAGGCCGAGGAAGGGTTCGGGTGGATTGGCGACCGGCTTGGGTTGTTTCAGCATGATGTCGAGCAGTTCGCTCTCCACGCCGAGCGCATACTCGGCGATCAACTTGCCGGAGATGGTGCCGCGGGTCAGGCCCAGCCCGTTCTGGCAGACGGCGCTGAAGACCCCGGGGGCGAGTTCACCGAATGGCGTGCCTCCGTTACGGGATACGCACAACGCGCCGCCCCAGGTGTACTCCAGCTCGACGCCCGGTAGCATCGGGAAGCGCTGGTCGAACGAACGCTGATGAGCGATGCGCACGCGCTCCAACCGGCCCGCACTGGTACTGACACGCGGGTTATAGGTGAAGGAGTTGCGGATGCAGATCCGCCCGTCCCGCATCCGACGCACCGTGGTGCCCATCGGGTCCGCCGGGGTCAGCCCCCAACTTTCCTCACCACCGAGTGCCGCGAGTTGCTGCGGATCGAGCGGCCGGGTCAGACTGCCGTAGGTGTATACGGGCAGAATGCGCCCCTTGAGGCCGAGCTGGCCGAACTGGGCAGCGTAGGCGTTGTTGGCAAGCACCAGCCGCGGCGCCTTGAGTCGTCCCTGGTCGGTGATCAGGGTATGCAGCTTGCCGACCTCGATATCGCGCACCGGCGTGTCCTCATAGAGACACACGTTCTCCGGCAGGGTCGCCCCGAGGCCGCGCACGAGGGCAGCCGGATGGACCAGCACGGCACCCGGGGCATGCAGCCCCGTCCGGTAGAAATCGGTCCCCGTCACCGCCTGCATTTCACGGGCATCGAGTACCCGGTAGGGCTCGCCGAGAGCCGACAGCCCTCTGGCGAAGGTCTCGAGGGCACGTTGCCCATGGTCCTCGACGGCCCCATGCAGTTTGCCCTGCTCCTGCCAGTCACAGTCGATGCCGTGGCGCCGCACCACCTCGCGCATGTAATCGATCGCCCCGCGGTTGAGGCGAATCTTCTGGCGATCACCGGTCCGGTCGCCGGTGTAGTCATGCGACGTCAGATCATGCGGCAAGTCGATCATGAAACCGGAATTGCGGCCGGCAGCACCGAAACCGACTCGCCTGGCCTCCACCAGGGCGATGGCGGCATTCGGCTGCAGCTCGGCCAGGCGCCGCGCCGCGGCCAGTCCGGCCAGCCCGGCTCCCAGTACCACCCAGTCGGCCTTCACCTCGCCCTTGAGCGACACGGGAGGCGGCGGCGTGGGGAGTGTTTCATACCAACCGCAGTGCCCGTCGTTCTGGGGCAGGTGATGACATGTCAGCTGCATGGGTCGACCCTCCAGCGCCGGTCATCAACCGCGGTGTTGAACCAGCGCATCGTAGGTGCGCTTGAAGCTGGCCTTCTCTTCATCGTTCAGCGGCATCAGCGGAGACCGCGCCGGCCCGACGGGCAGCCCTTCCAGCTCACAGCCGTGCTTGATGTACTGGCAGAACTTGCCACCCTGCTCGAGCAGGTTGAGCATCGGCAGCAGGCGGGTGGCGATCTCGCGACCGGCCACGAAGTCCTGGTCGACGACGCAGGCCTGGTAGAGCGCCACGTGCTCGGGCGCCAGGAAGTTGGAGGCCCCGCCGACCCAGCTGCGCGCGCCCCAGACGAAGAACTCCAGGACCTGGTCGTCCATGCCGCAGCTCACCTGGAGCTGGTCGCTGAACTCGTTGATCAAGGCATGCATGCGCTCGATCGAGCCGGTGCTTTCCTTGATTGCCTGGATGTTGGGGCGATCACGCAATGCTTCGATGAGTTCGAGTTCCATCGGGACGCCGGTGCGATCGGGGAAGTTGTAGAGCATGATCGGCATGTCGAGGGCATCATCGACGCGCTGGATATGCTTCAGCAGCTCGTCCTGCGCCGGCTGGCAGTAGTAGGGCGCCGCCACCAGGATGGCATCGAAGCCGGCGGCCTTGGCATGCTGGCCGAGTTCCAGGCTGTCCTCGGTAGTGGTGGCGTTGACCCCCGCCATGATCGGGATGCGACCCTTGGCATGCTGCGCGACATAGTCGAACACCTGCTTGCGCTCGTCCTTGCTGAGCGCGTAATACTCGCCGGTCGTGCCACCAATGATCAGGCCATGAACCCCTTGATTAATCAGGGTATCGATCACCTTGCCCAAGGTTTCAAACTGGATGCTGTTGTCCTTGGCAAAGGGTGTGACGACGGGTGTCCAGATGCCATCGAAATTCATAGTGTCACCTTTGTTGTATAGGATGTTGCGATAAAGCCCGTCGGGCTTGTCTCCCAGAGTAAAGAGCCGTGTGCCTCCTCGAAAGAAACCTTTTTTACCGACAATCAATGACTGGATGTTATGGTGATGCCTACCCTTCACCCGACAGCCCCGCTCGTCTCCTGACTCGGTCCTCGACAATCCACGCGGCTCTGCGTAGAAGACAGGCATCACGCCGCGCGTATCAACGTGACCTCGAGAAAGAGCAGGGAAAAGACGGCGAGAAACAGCGTCGAAGCTTCGCCGCCTCTCAACCGGTTTTCGGATAACCTATCGGTCACATCAGCCGCTCGATGTCCTGACCTTCCGCTGAGTGGCTGGGGATGTGACGTCAGGACGTTTGTTGCTTGAGAGGATGTCCCGTGATGGCTGGAACGATGCCAGAAAGGAAGGATGGTTCTCTTCGAGGTACCCGGCTCCATGCAGGCGTCATGCCATGGCCAGGGTGACGGAAGGTATCACCAGTGAAGGGTTTATTGTTCACTTGTTGTCGCTTTTGCCGTCTCGCGCTCGGCACATCAGCGACGGACACTCGACCACCGAGCTCGGGGCTTTCGTCCGTCTATCGCCTGCGGGGACTTTCGGTTAGCCTATGATAAGCATGGCCATCTTGTTATGCGGTTGTCACGAGTCTAGGCAGGCCGGCTTCATAGTGAAAATGACTTTTCCTCCAGAGTGTTGATGACCTCCCGTTATGACAAAGCACACCGATCCCGACCAGACCCTCCTCAAGATGCCCTCGCTGAGGGCCGTGAAGTCCTTCGTGGCGGCTGCGCGCTACCAGAACTTCACCCGGGCCGCCGAGGCCCTATGCGTGACCCAGGCCGCCATCAGCCGACAGATCCGGGAGCTCGAGAGCTATCTCGGCACGGAACTGTTCCTGCGGGCGGGACGCTCGGTGGAGCTGACCACAGCCGGGTCGATCTTCTTCGATGCGGCCCAGCTGTCGTTCATCAACATCGCCCAGGCGGCGGAGCGTATCCGCAAGGACCACGGCGCCGCCGCCAAGCACACCCTGACCCTGTGCTGTTCGCCCGCCTTCTCGGCACTGTGGATGTCGCACCGACTTCCCAGCTTCTTCAGCGCCAACCCGGATATCGACCTCAACCTGGTGACGACCCAGAACTTCCTCTCCCTGGAGCCGGGGATCTATCCCGATATCTTCATCACCAAGATGGCCAGGGTCCGCGAGGGTTACCGCAGTTTGCCGCTGTTCCATGACGTGATCTACCCGGTGTGTACACCTCGCTACCTCGAGGCACACCCCGAGACTCGCACTCTCGAGGGGCTGCGGGACGGGGTGCTGCTCAACCTGAGCCCTTATGGGCGCTCCCAGGTCTCCGAGCACGTGGATTGGGGAGTGTGGCTGGCCATCCATCACCTGGACATCGAGGACCGCTCCCGGGAGGGCCCCCACTTCTTCAACGCCAACGACTACAACCTGCTGATCCAGATGGTACTCAATGACCAGGGCGTGGCGCTGGGCTGGGACCACCTGGTGGGACCGCTCGTCGAGCAGGGACGCCTGGTCCGCCCGGTCGAGCAGGAGGTCGTCCTGGAAGAGACGCACCACTATCTGGCCTATCGGGAGGACAAGGCCGACGACGCGGCACTCGACCGCTTCCGGCAGTGGTTCCTCGATCACAGCGGTGCCCCGGCGGAGCGCCCCTGAGGCAGACGCCCTGGGGGTCAGGACGCCAGTGACCCGGGGACTCAGGTCAGCCCCAAGTCCCCCACCTCCCGGGGCACGGTGTCGAGCAGCCACTCGCGGAAGGCGCGCACGCCGCGTCGTTGCAAGCGCATCTCGCCGGGCTCGAGCAGGCAGAAGCGTGCTTGGGTACGCAATACCGTCTCCACCGGCCGCACCAGTTGGCTCCAGCTCAGTGCTACTCCCTGATCCATCATCGCCGCCTGGACCAGCATCGAGTAGCTGTTGATGTTGAGCCGCCGCCGCGGCGGACGGGACATCACCCCCACCTCGGTGAGCCACTGCTTCCAGCTCATCCAGTCTTGGTCGGCGTCCTCCAGCGACAGCTGGGTGCAGTCGAGCAGGGCCTCGGGGCCCGGGAAGTGACCGTACGTCTCCAGGTAGCGGGGACTGCAGACCGGGAAGACCTCCTCATGGAAGAGGGTCGTGGCCTGCTGCATGGCGGCGGGCGGGGTCCGAGCACCTCCTCGGTGATGGATGCGATGTCGATGAGCGCATGATGGATCGCCTGGGCATAGCGCTGCTCCATGGGGGTGAGCGTGACGCTGCGGTTGGCCCGCGCGAAGAGCGGCTTGCCCAGGTAGCCCTCGAGGCTGCGCACCTGGCGACTGATGGCTCCCTGGGTCACGTGGAGTTCCTCGGCCGCCTGGGTGAAGCTGAGGTGCCGGGCCGCCGATTCGAAGGCCACGAGGCTATTCAGGGGAGGCAAGGGGCTGATCTTCATGGTGATTCGGCATCGACCATTGTCCCGGTGGCAGGCTTGTCGAGTTTACGCCTCCCGCCGACGCGACGCGCCTAGCGCCTGGACCTGGCTCTTCTCATCCACGCACAAGACCAGGGCCTTGTCGGGAGGGTTGAGATACAGGCCCACGATGTCACGCACCTTTTCGACGAGAAAGGGATCGTTCGACAACTTGAACGTCTTGATCCGGTGTGGCTGCAAGCCGAACAACTGGAAGTAACGGTGGACCTGGCTTTTGGAAATGCCGGTGGCTTCCGCGACACTGCGCGTCGTCCAATGCGTGTGTTGGGCGGGAATTGCTCCAGCACCGTCGAGATCATGGTCGCCACGCGCTCATCGTCAATGCTCCGGGGCCGCCCCTCACGCAGCTCGTCGTAAAGACCGGCCAGCCCTGCCTGACGCAACCGGGTTCGCCACCGCGAGACGGTGGGACGTGTCGTCTCACACGCCTTGGCAATCTCTGCCGTATGCACACCGTTTGCCGACAACAGAATGATGTGGGCACGACCCACCAAGCCATGCGGCAACGAACGCGTCTAGAAGTGGCGGCCGCGTCGCGAGGAGTGACGGAGCTAGGCCAGCCCGCTCAGGGCCTTCTAGTTGCCCGGATAGAGGATATAGCCGAACAGCGCCCGGCCGCCGTAGACCAGCTCGGTGCCCTCGGGGATCCACAGCATCTGGCCGGGTGTCACCCTATGGGTCTCGCCGGCGGCGGTGACCTCGAGCTCGCCCTCGATGACGAAGATCACCTCGTCGTAGAGCACCGTCCAGGCCACCTCGGCGCCCTCCCAGTGGGCGAAGCCGGCGCCCATGGTCTCGCTCAGGGCGGTGTCCACGGTGCGGCCGATCTCGGCGTGCCCGGGCGGCCCGCCACGATGGCGGAAAGTGGTGTCACGGTGGTCGAACTTGATGGCGCGGATGGGGGTATCGCCCATGGTGGTGGGTTTCCTTAGAGTTCGCTGCGGCTGGCCCAGGCCGCCTGCTTCATGCGTGTCTTCACGCCGACGCTGAGGAAGGGCTCCGGCGGGTTGAGCGCCGGCTTGCCGGAGACCGCCAGCATGTCGGCCAGTTGGGCGGAATCCTGTCCCGTGGCGAGCTCCGCCAGCAGCTTGCCGGAGATGGTGCCCCTGGCCGCGCCGACGCTCTGGTGGACGCCGGACATCCAGGCGTTGTCGCCGACCCGGCCGAAGAAGGCCGTGTAGTTGCGCGACAGCCCGCAGGCCCCACCCCAGGTCGCCTCGAAGGGCACATGGGCCAGCGTCGGGTAGCGGGCCTCGAAGGAGTCGCGGTGTCCCCGGCGGATCCGGGTCCGCTCGGACAGGTCGTCGTGATAGCGCGGCACGAAGCGGTACTGGTTGCGGATGATCAGCCGCCGGTCCGGGGTCAGGCGCACCGTGGTGCCGGCATGGTCGGCGGGCGTGAGGCCGAAGTGATGGGGTACCGCGGAGAACAGCGTCATCTCCTCGTCGGTCAACGCCCGGGTCATGCTGGCGAAGGTCATCACCGGCAACATGCGGTGCTTGAGGAAACCGAATTCCCGGGAATAGATGTTGGACCCCAGCAGCAGGTTGGTGGCCCGCACCTCGCCTTCCGGCGTCGTGGCACACCATTGCCCACCCGAGCGGTTCAGGCTCACCACCGGGGTGTGTTCGAAGAGCTCGGCATTGTCCGGCAGGGTGTCGCCCAGTCCGCGCACCAGGGCGGCGGGCTGCATCAGGGCGGTGTTGGCCGTGTAGATGGCCGCGGCGTAGTGGTGGGTGCCGAGGATCGGCGCCAGTTCATCGCGTTCCAGGCGACGGTAGGGATAGTCGAAGTCGCGGAGCAATGTCTCGTAGTGGTCGAGGTACTTGAGGCCCCGCTCGCCCACCGCCCCCTGGTACTTGCCGGCCCGCGACCAGCCACAGTCGATACCGTGGCGCCGGACCAGGGTCTCCAGGTCGTCCACCGCCGCGCGGTTGAGCGACAACAACTGTTGCTTGCATGCCAGGTCGTCGCCCTCGAGGTCGCGCTTGTGGGGGAGATCGATGACGAAGCCGGTATTGCGCCCGGAGGCGCCCTGGCCCACCCGCAGGGCCTCGAGCAGCACCACGCGCTCGCCGGGGCGCAGCTCGGCGACGCGCCGGGCCGCGGCCAGGCCGGTGAAGCCGGCACCGATCACCAGCCAGTCGGCGGTCTCGCTGGAGTTGAGACAACGCGCCGGTGCCGGGGCGTCGAGCAGCTGGTACCAGCCATTGCACTTGTCGTCACGGGGAATCGTTGTTTGTGACATCCTGGACCTCCGCCGCGTCGGGGCGCGACGTCATCGCCGGGCGGGCCCGGCGGTTCGGAAGAAGGCGACGCCCGGTGGGCGCGCGTATCGACATGCAGCCCTGGAGAAAAGGCGCGTTACACACTTCTCGGGCGCCGCCGGTTCTTGTCGGGCCTCAGGCGGCCTGGGCCTGGCCACAGGCCTTGACCCAGTCGCTGCGCCGGGCCATCGCCACCTCACCGACCAGGGCAAAGCCCAGCAGCCGGCCGATGGCGTCATAGCCGCCGGCCTCGATGCCATCGGCCGTTTCGGTGACGCGCCAGTTCACCTCGCCCGAAGGCACCACCACGCAAACCGGCGCCGCCGGCGTCTTGACCATCACCGGCATCACCGGATAGCTGACCGCCGTCGGGTCGCCCGTGAGCGTCGCCGCCAAGGCCCTCAGCCCGGCATTGATCGGTGCCAGGTAGGGCACCAGCTGGCCGTCGATCTCGACCGCGTCGCCCAGGGCATAGACGCCCGGCCGCGAGGTCGCGAGGCGGTCGTCCACCCGGATGCCACGACCGCAGTCGATGCCGGCCGAGCGGGCCAGGTCGACGTTGGGCGCCAGGCCCACGGCGCTGACCACCAGGTCCGCCTCGAGCTCGCTGCCGTCTGTGAGCATCAGCCGATGGCCGTCATCCTCGGCGGCCACACTCGCCACCGAGCGGGACAGGTGCCAGCCCACGCCCAGGGCCGCGAGCGCCTCGCGCAGTACCCGGCTGCCCGCCTCGGGCAGCAGTCGCGGCAGCGGCCGCTCGGCCAGCCCCACCACCTCGACCTTGTGGCCGGCCTGGGCCAGGTCATTGGCGAACTCGCAGCCGATCAGGCCGTCGCCGATGATCACCACCCGCGCTTCACGGCCCAGGCAGTCGAGGCGGCGACGCATCTCGCGATAGTCGCCGCGGTCGTTGACCGAGAGCAGCGCGCCGGCCTCGCCCTCCACCGGGATGCGGATCGGGCTCGCCCCGGTGGCGAGCACCAGCTGGCCGTAGTCCAGTCCCCCGAGCCGGGTCACGATGCGCCTGGCTTCGGGGTCGATGCGCTGCACCGGGCAGAAGGCATACACCCGAATGTTCAGCCGCCGCTCGATGGCCAGTGCCGACTCGTCGAGCAGCGCCTCGGCGTCCTTGCCCAGGGCGAAGGCATTGGACAGTGCCGGCTTGGAGTACATCCCGCCGTCGTCGGCGGTGACCACATGGATCTCGCGCTCGGCGTCCCGGGCGCGCACCGCCTCGGCCAGGCCATAGCCGGCATGGCCGCTGCCGATGATCACCAGCGGGCCGGCCGGGGTCACGGCCGGCACGACCACGGCATCCACCAAGGGCGCCGATGCCGCCACTGCCGCGGGAGCATCGTCGGTGATCTCGATCATCTCGAAATCCGCCTTGCCCACGCCGCAGTCGGGGCATAGCCAATCCTCCGGCACGTCCTCCCAGCGGGTGCCCGGGGCGATGCCGTCGCTCGGCCAACCCTCGGCCTCGTCGTAGATCAGGCCGCAGATGATGCACAGCCACTTCTTCATGGGGACCTCCTCACGCGCCCTTGAGGCGCACGGCGATATTGCGGGTCTGGACGTAGCTGTAGAGCGCCTCCTGGCCCTTCTCGCGGCCGAAGCCGGAGAGCCCCACGCCACCGAAGGGCGTCTCCACGCCGCCGGCGAACCACTCGTTGATGAACACCTGGCCGCCGCGCAGGCGCCGTGCGGTGCGCAGGGCCCGGTCGAGCTGGCCGTCGAAGACGCCGGCCACCAGGCCGAAGGCGGTGCCGTTGGCCAGTTCGACGGCCTCGTCCTCGCTGTCGAAGGGATGGATCACCTGCACCGGGCCGAAGACCTCCTCCTGGAAGATCTCGCTGTCCACGGCCACATCGGTGAACAGCGTGGGCTGCATGAAGTAGCCCTTCACCCCTGCCACGCGTTCACCGCCCGTGAGACAGGTGGCCCCGGCCTCGATGGCACGACGGCACATGGCCTCGACCTGCTCGAGCTGGTCTCGGGAGACCAGCGGGGTCAGCTCCGGGTTGTCGATGCCGGGACCGATGGACAGGCCCTCGGCCAGCTCGCGGACCCGCTCGACCACCTCGTCGAGGCGCGAGCGGTGCACCAGCAGCCGCGACATGGCCGAGCAGACCTGGCCGGCGTTGAAGAAGATGCCGGTCTTGACGCTGTCGATGACCTGCTCGATGTCGGCGTCGGCGTGCACGATGGCCGCGGACTTGCCGCCCAGCTCCATGACGCTCGGGGTGGCCCGCTCGGCGGCGTCGCGCAGGATGCGCTGGCCGGTGGGCACCGAACCGGTGAAGACGATCTGGTTGGCGTCGCGGTGCTTGACCAGATGGGCGCCGATCACCGAGCCCTTGCCGCACAGCAGGTTGACGGCGCCTTGCGGCAGGCCGGCCCGCTCGCAGGCGGTCATCAGGAAGGTCATCGCCAGCGGCGAGATCTCCGGCGACTTGATCACCACGGCGTTGCCGGCAGCCAGCGCCGGGGCCAGCGAGCGGGCGCAGATCGACGGCGGGAAGTTCCAGGGCACGATCTGCACCGAGACGCCCAGGGGCTCGTAGCTGGTGAAGTCTATGTAATCATCGCCCAGCGGGATCGAGGTGCCCTCGATCTTGTCGGCCATGCCGGCGTAGTACTCGAAGTAGCGGGCGGCCTCCTCGAACTCGCCGCGGGCCACGTCCAGCGACTTGCCGTTCTCGTGGCACAGCACCCGGGCGGCGTCCTCGGTCAGGGCGCGGATCTCCTCGGCGATGGCCAGCAGCCAGGTGACCCGCTGGGCCGGACGCACCGAGGTCAGCTCACCAGAGGCCACGCAACGCCGGGCGGCGGCCATGGCGGCATCGGCGTCCTCGATGCCGGCCTCGGCGATCTCGGCATAGGGTTCGTCGGTAGCCGGGTCGGCGACCATCAGCCAGTTGTCGGCGCCCTTCCAGGTGCCGTCGATGTAGTTGTAGTAGCGGTCGAGTTGGCTCATCAGGGGAACTCCGGAACGGGGAATCAGGCGGCTTCGGCGTCGCCGCGCACGCGGCGGGCCACCCACTGGTGGAAGAAGTGGGTCGGGTGGTCCAGCACCGGCGAGAAGACGCCGCCCAAGAAGCCAGGGGACTGACGACCACGCTGCATGCCTTCCACGGCGCCGATGTCCTCGCCGAACACCACCCGCCAGGACTCCAGGGTGGAGGTCCGGCAGGCCGCATAGGCGTCCCGGGTGGCCTCGTCGCCGACGTAGTAGACCCGCAAGTGCTCCACGGTCTGACCGGCGGAGACCGGCTCGAGCATCATCGCGAAGGCGTGGTCGGCCTGGATGCCGAGCAGCACGTTGGGGAAGAAGGACACGTACTCGGCGTGCTCCAACTTGTCCTTCGGCCAGGACGGGAACTTGGGCAGGCGGGTGCCGGCCACGTCGGAGAGGCGGTAGGCCAGGCTGCCCTGCCCGGAGAAGTGCTCGCCGAACTGGATGTTGTAGTGGTCCTCGAGGCGCGAGTAGGTGTTCAGGCTGGGGTGCACCCAGGGCAGGTGGTAGCTCTCGCAGTAGTTCTCGACCGCCAGCTTCCAGTTGCAGTCGACGGTGATCTCCAGGTTGCCGCCCATGTTCACGCGACGCAGCAGTTCGAAGCCCTCCGGGCCAACGAAGTCACGCCAGCGGTTCTCCAGCGGCGCCACGTGCTCGGCGAACTCGGGCGCCTGGCCGTCGAGGTTGACGAACACCATGTCCATCCACATCGCGCAGCGGATCGGCTTCAGGCCGTGCTTCTCGCACTTGAAGCCGTCGACCTTGTGCTGGCCGACGCCGCCGATGTGCGGGGTGCCGCGCAGGTTGCCATTCAGGTCGTAGGTCCAGGAGTGGTAGGGGCAGCGGATCACGCCCTGCACCTCGCCCTCCTCGGCGACCAGCTGCATGCCGCGATGGCTGCAGACGTTGTGGAAGACCTGGGTCTCGCCGTCCTTGTTGCGCATCATCACCAGCGGCAGGCCCATGAAGTCGACCGGCTTGACGTAACCTTTCTTGACCAGGTCGCTGGCGAAGCCCACGCACGCCCAGGTGCTGGCCATCAAGCGGTCGCGCTCCGCGGCGAAGAAGGCCTCGCTGACGTAGGCCTCGTTGGGCATGCCGGTGGCCTCCTCGATGGGGGCGAGCACGTCATCGAGTTGCCGGGCGGGAATCAGGGATTGGGTCAGGTCGGTCATCTTGGCCTCCTCACGGGACACGGGCGGTTCTGGTCTGTTGTCAGCCCTACCGGGGGTTCCGGCTGGTGGAGGCGAGTCTGGGCGCGACGAGGCACGGCGACAATCGATGAATCGGCATCGATTCATGAGTAAATATCACTCGTTAGACGAAAGGCCAATCCCAGAGTACCGGTTCATCATTCGCATCCCTTCATCATGATGTGCCGTTATCGTCATCGTAATGAGTGAGAAAAGCTCATGCATGGATGACAAAACATACGTGGCTCCCGCCCCACCCATCACAGCGGCAAGGCCGCACCCGAACCGGCCCACCGCCAGCGTGACTTGGCCGAACCGGTGTTCGAGGCCTGACCACACCCTAGACACCCTCCGTACGACAAGGGGCCCGGCGAATGCAGGGCCCCTTGTCGTGGTAGAGAGCGGACATGGTAGCGAGCGGATCAGGTCAGGCCCAGATCGCCCACCTCCTTGGGTATCGTATCCAGCAGCCACTCCCGAAAGGCCCGCACCCCGCGACGATTGGAGGGCGCATCGCCACGTTCCAGCAGGCAGAAGCGGGCCTCGGTGCGCAGCACCGTCTCCACCGGGCGCACCAGCTGGCCGCGTTCCAGGTAGTCGTCGACCAGTTGGCTCCAGCCCAGCGCCACGCCCTGGTCCATCATCGCCGCCTGGACCAGCATCGAATAGCTGTTGATGTTGAGCCGTCGACGCGGCGGACGGGCCATCACCCCCACCTGGGTGAACCATTGCTTCCAGCTCATCCAGTCCTGGTCGGCGTCCTCCAGGGACAGCAGGGTGCAGTCGAGCAAGGCCTCGGGGCCCGGGAAGGGACCGTACGTCTCCAGGTAGCCCGGGCTGCAGACCGGGAAGACCTCCTCATGGAAGAGTGTCGTGGCGCGGAAGTGGTGGGGTGGCGTGCGACAGTAGAAGAGCGCTACGTCGGACTCCACCCGGGCGAGGTCGCGGATCTGCTCGGTGGCGACGATGCGCAGCTCGATGCTGTCGTGCTCGCGCTGGAACTCGGCGATCTTGGGCAGCAGCCACAGGGACGCCATGGCGCTGGTGGTGGCCACGGTGATCTGGTGCATGCCCTGCCAGCTGCGTACCTCATCGGTGATCGCCGAGATGTCGATGAGCGACTGGCGGACTGCCTGGGCATAGCGCTGCCCCATGGGGGTGAGTGTGACGCTGCGATTGGCGCGCTCGAACAGCGGCTTGCCCAGGTAGTCCTCGAGGCCACGGACCTGGCGACTGATGGCTCCCTGGGTGACGTGGAGCTCCTCGGCCGCCAGGGTAAAGCTCAGGTGGCGCGCCGCCGACTCGAAGGCCACGAGGCTGTTCAGGGGAGGCAGGGGGCTGATCTTCATGGACTCTCGACATCGACCGCGGGACGCAAACGTCCGAGCGAGTTTACGCCTCCCGAAAGGACGGCGCCACGAGCCTAGCTGCGCGTCACCTGCCCTGCCCCGTCGGCACGCCGGCGTCGCCCCAGCTGCCCGCTGCCCACCAGGGCGCCCCCACCGATCAGCACGGCGGACAACAACAGGGTCGGGCTGGGGGCGGCCAGGCCGGCGGCGATCAGCACCAGGGTGGAAAGCAAGGGGGTCGCATAGGCCAGCAGGCCCAGCAGGCGCACCTGCCCGCGCTTCATGCCCAGGTCCCAGGTGAAGAAGGCGCTGCCCACCGGCCCCAGCCCCAGCGCCAGGACCGCCCACAGGTTGGCGCCTTCCGGCCAGCCGCGAGGCTCCCAGGCCAGGTGACAGAGCAGCGCCAGCGCCGCGGCGCCCAGGCAGTTCCAGGCCACTGCGGTGGTGGGGATCCTGGCCAGCAGCCGCGAGGCCACCGAATAGCCGCTCCAGAGGAAGGCCGCAACCAGCGCCGCCAGATAGCCGAAGGTGTACTCGCCCGCCCAGTCGAGGCCGTCGGGCCCCACCAGCAGCGCCGCCCCCGCAAAGCCACAGGCCCCGCCCAGCAGATGGCTGCCGCGCAGGCGCTCGCCCGGCAGCAGCCAGCCGGCCAGGATCACGATCAGCAGCGGCCACAGGTAGCTGATCAGCCCGGCGTTGGCCGCCGGGGCGTTCTGCTGGGCGATGAAATAGCAGAGGTGGTAGCCGAACAGGCCGCCGATCCCCAGCGCCCAGCCCAGGGGCGGCTGGTGTAGGGCGGCCAACAGGGCGCGCCCCTCGCCGCGGGCGACGAAGACCAGCAGCGCCAGGCCGCCGGCCAGGCCGAAGCACAGGGCCGTGAGCAGGAAGGGAGGCACGGGCCCCGCCCACTGGGTAAACAGCGCCAGGGTCGCCCAGTTGAGCACCGTGGTTGCGCCCCACAGGGTGGCGCGGCGTGCCTCGGCAGGGGATGCGGCCGACATCGCGAGTCTCCGGTCAGGGATCAGCGGTACAGTGTGACCGCCGGCGCCGGCGAGAACTTGTCGATTTCGGCCATCAGTGCGGCCGGCGGCGGAAGGCGCTCGGCGTCATGCCCCGCCAGCCCCGGAAGTGGCGGCTGAACTGGGCGCCATCGGCGAAGCCGCAGGCCAGGGCGATCTCGGTGATCGTGGCCTCGCTGGTGTCCAGCAGCCGGGCGGCCCGGGCCAGCCGCTGGCGCTGCAGCCATTGCCAGGGCGTCAGCCCGGTGAGCGCGCCCAGGCTGCGGCGCAGCTGCCGCTCCGAGAGGCGCGAGGCCTCGGCCAGCCGCGCCAGGTTCCAGGGCGCCGCGGGGTCGGCCTGCACCCGACGGGTCAGCCGCGCCATGTTCAGGCGTGGCCCGGTCAACGGCGGCGCCCCGGTCAGCCGCGACAGCAGGGCGTCGTCGTCCAGCTCCCGTCCCTCCTCGGGCGCCAGGCGCAGGAAGCGGATACGCTCGAACAACGCCTCCAGGTGTGGTTCCCCCACCGGCAGGTCCAGCACCCGGCAGCGGTTGCCGGCGCCGAGCCCCAGGTAGTGATGGGTCGCCGCGGCGGGAATCAGGCAGACGCTGCCCGGGGCCACGGCGGCGCCGCGGCCCTCGATCTCGACATCCACGCGGCCGTCGAGGCCCACCAGCAGCTGGTGGAAGTCATGGGTGTCGCTCAGGCAGTCGAGGGGATACGAGCGCTCCACGCTGCCCGGCAGTGCTGAGGTATCGGGGTCCATGGTCGAAGGATGCCGCGAGATCGGCGAGGATGCCAGGGTTGTCGCCATGACCGGGCGGACCGCTATACTCGGGTCTCCCCCATGGACCCAGCAGAAGGATGCATCGGATGTTCGACAAGCTCATGGCCGCCGTCGGGATCGGCAGCGCCCGCGTGGATACCCTCCTGGAAAGCGATACCGCCGAGGCCGGCGGGGTGCTCAAGGGCGAGGTCCACATCCAGGGTGGCGAGGTCAGCCAGGACCTGGACGCCCTGGTGCTGGACCTGGCCAGCGAAGCCATCAAGGAAGTCGACGACAAGAAGCTCAGGATCGGCCATCCCTGGGCCTCGGTAGAGGTCTGCGGTGCCATGACCATCGGCGCCGGCGAGGAGCGCCGGATCCCCTTCGAGCTCCCCCTGCCGCTGCTGTCGCCGCTCTCGGTAGGCCGCCAGCATCCCAAGACCTGGGTCGCCACCCGGGCCGATATCGCCATGGCCCTGGACCCGCGCGACAAGGACCCGCTGCGCATCCTGCCGGGGCCGGTCCACCGCGCCGCCTTCGAGGCCATGGAGGCGCTGGGCTTCGTGATGACCGGCGCGCCACTGGAGCTGTCGCGCAAGAACCCCGCCACCGGCTGCCTGCAGGAATTCGAGTTCAAGCCCGCCCCCGGCAGCCGCTTCGGCCACCTGGACGAGGCGGAGATCGCCTTCCTGCCCGCCGCCCGCGGCAATGGCCTCGACCTGCTGGTGCAGCGCGACACCCGTGCCACGGGGCTGGGTTCGCTGCTCTCCGAGATGGCCGGCACCGATGAGCGCTTCTCCCGCCTTTCTCTCTCCGGCCGGGAATCCGTCGATGAACTGCGCGGCCAGATGGAGTCCGTGCTGCGCTGAGGCCCAAGGGGCCGTCAAAAGCGGCGAAACGGCGGGAACACGTCCCGCCGTTCTCCGCCGTCAGTCCGTCATGTCCACCACGACGCGTCCGCGGACACGACCCGCTAGCAGCTCGCCGGCCGTGTCGATGGCTTCCTCGAGCGCAATCGTGCGGGTGATGGCGTCGAGCTGTTCGGGGGCCAGCAGCTCACCGAGCCGACGCCAGGCCTCGATGCGATCCGCATAGGGCCGCATCACGCTGTCGATCCCCGCCAGGGTCACGCCCCGGAGGATGAAGGGGGCGACGCTGGATGGCAGGTCCATGCCCTGGGCCAGGCCACAGGCCGCGACGGTGCCGCCATAGCGGGTCCCGGCCAGGACGTTGGCCAGGGTGTGACTGCCCACCGAGTCGATGGCAGCGGTCCAGCGTTCCTTGGCCAGGGGGCGGCCCGGCTCGGACAGCTCCGCCCGGTCGATCACCTCCTCGGCTCCGAGCCCCTGGAGATAGTCGGCTTCCTCCAGGCGTCCGGTGGAGGCCACGACCCGGAAGCCCAGCCGCGCGAGCAGCGCGATGGCATAGCTGCCCACGCCCCCGTTGGCACCGGTCACCAGCACCTCACCCTGCTCCGGGGTGACACCCTGCTTCTCCAGCGCCATCACCGAGAGCATGGCGGTATACCCGGCCGTGCCGATGGCCATGGACTGCCGGGCCGTGAAGGCCGAGGGCTGCGGGATCAGCCAGCGGCTGTCCAGCCGGGCCTTCTCGGCGAGGCCGCCCCAATGCTTTTCGCCGACGCCCCAGCCGTTGAGCAACACGGCATCGCCCGGCCGGTAGGCCTTGGCCGTCGAGCTCTCGACCGTCCCCGCCAGGTCGATGCCCGGCACCATGGGGAACTGGCGCACCACCGGTCCCTTGCCGGTGATGGCGAGGGCATCCTTGTAGTTGAGGGTGCTGCAATCGACCCGCACGGTGACGTCGCCGTCCGGCAGTTGCGACTCGTCCAGGCTGGTCAGCGCCACCTGCTGCTTCTCGTCCTGCTTGTCGATCAGAATGGCCTTGAACATCGTTCACCTCTTTATAGACCGATCGTCTATTAAATGGCATGAAGCAAATCCCACCTAGCGGGGAAGCCCCTCCAGGTAGGTCGTGATAAAGGTTTCCAGGGGACGCGCCCCGCCCTCGAGCCTGGCGCGCATCACGGCGCCTTCCCAGCCGATCCAGAAGGCCTCGGCGAGCCTGTCGCAATCGGCGTCCAGACGGAGATCGCCATTCGCCTGCGCCTCGCGCAGGCAGCGAGCCAGGCGCCGCTGCCAGTCGTCGAGGGTCGCCCGCAGCCACTGTCGATACTCCTCCGGCAGGCCACCGGCTTCCTGGCCCAGATTGCCCACCAGGCAACCCCGGCGGAAGTCGTGACGGGCCATGCCCGCCCTGGCATCCTCGACGAAGGCCTCGATGCGCGCCAGTGGCGACAACGACGCATCCAGGAGGTGGCGATCGAGCTTACGGGCGAAGTAAGCCCCGTAGTGCTCCATCACCGCCCGCCCGAAGGCCTCCTTGCTGTCGAAATAGTAGTAGAAGGAGCCCTTGGGCACCCCCACCCGCTTGAGGATGCTCTCGATGCCGGAGACGGCGAAGCCCTGCTCGGTCAGCACCTCGACACCGCTGCGGATCAGGGCCGCCCGGGTATCGGGGTCGTCACGGGGCACCTTGGGGGGCCGGCCGCGACGTGGCTTGGAAGTCGCTTGTGTCATGCCCCCAATATAGACCGACTGTCTATAAAATCAACCCAACCCATCCCAATCCTGGTCCAGGGCCCTGCCGGCCGCGGGCCGCCGACCGGCAGGGGCGTTACTGGCCGCTCTCCCCGGAACCGGTGTCCGGGCCTCCGGCCAGCGACCCGACCAGGCGGATCAGCTCGGGCACGTGGGCCTGGCGATCCTCGATGCCGGCGTACAACGCCTCGACCGCCGAGGCAACGCCCCGGGCCGCGCCCAGTTCATCGGTCATGGCATGGTAGTAGCCGAGATCCTTGCTGGCGTTGGCCACGCTGAAGCGGAAGCCGGAAGGGTCCCCCGACTCGATGAAGGGGCGCAGGCGTTCGAAAATCACCCCACCACCGCCACCCCTGCCCACGACCTCGAGGAAGGCTCCGTCGTCGATTCCCGCCCCGCGCGAGGCAGCGGCGGCCTCGGCGAGCACCGCCGAGAAGCCCAGCGAGACGAAGTTGTGGAGCAGCTTCAGGGTATGCCCCGCGCCCACCTCGCCGGCATGGGTGATGGTCTCGGCGAAGCTCGCGAGCAGCGGCCGGTACGGCGCGAAGAGCGGCTCGGGGGCGCCCACGATCAGGTTCAGCCGCCCCGCCTCCGCCTCCTTCGGCGTGCGGGTCATGGCGGCGTCCATGAAGCGTCCCCCGGCCCCGGTCACCCGCTCGGCCACCTGCCGGGTCGCGCTCGGCAGCGCCGTGGAGCAATCGATCACCACGCCACCTTCCCGCAGCCCCTCCAGTACGCCGCCGGGCTCGAACAGCACCGCCTCGACCTGGGGCGAGCCGGTCACGCAGAGGATGACGACATCGCTGGCCTGGGCCACCTCGCGCCCGGATGCCCAGGGTGTTGCACCGGCGGCCTGCAGGTCGTCTACCGGCTGGTTGCCGGGATGGTCGAGGAAGCACAGCCGATGACCGGCCTTCAGGATGTTGCGGGCGATGCCGTGGCCCATCAGGCCCACGCCGATCAGCCCGACCCGCATGGTCTGGGACATTGTCGTCTCCTCTGGTGGCTGGGTTGAGGACGCCACCGTGTCATCCATGGCGGATGGCCAGGGTCTTCAGCCGGGTGTAGCTCCTGAGCCCTTCGAAGCCCTTCTCGCGGCCGTGGCCGGAGCGCCCCACGCCCCCGAAGGGCAGCTCGATACCGCCGGCGGCCCCGTAGTCGTTGACGAACACCTGGCCGCTGCGGATGCCTTTGGCGAGGCGCAGCTGGCGCCCGCCGTCGCGAGTCCAGATCCCCGCACACAGGCCGAAGTCGGTGGCATTGGCGAGCGAAAGCGCCTCCGCCTCGTCGTCGAAGCCTTGCACCGCCAGCACCGGGCCGAACAACTCCTCACGCAGCACCGCGTGGCCAGCCGGAATATCCGTCAGCAGCTGCGGCACCACGAAGTGGCCGCCGGCGGGCGCCCCCTCGGCCAGCTGTCCCTGGGCCAGCACCCGGATGCCATCGGCCCGGGCGGCCTCGAGCCTGGCCTCGAGGCCGGCCTTCTGCCGGGCACTGATCAGCGGGCCACAGTCGGCATCCGCCTCGCCGGCATCGCAGCGCAGTGCCGAGAAGCGCTCGGCGAGGCGCGCCAGCAGGGGCTCGGCCACCTCGCGCTGGACCAGCAGGCGACTGCCGGCCGAGCAGGTCTGACCGGCGTTCTGGATGATGCCGCGCACCACGGCCGCCAGCGCCGACTCGAGGTCGGCATCGGCGAAGACGATCTGTGGCGACTTGCCGCCCAGCTCCAGGGTGACCGGCACATGATGCTCCGCCGCCGCCTTGGCCACCCGGGTGCCGGTCTCGGGGGAGCCGGTGAACGACAGGTGATCGATACGTGGATGGGCCGCCAGGGCGGCGCCCGCCTCGCGTCCCAGGCCCGGGACGACGTTGAGCACGCCCGGCGGCAGGCCCGCCCGGGTGGCCAGCTCGGCCAGGCGCAGCACGCTCAGACAGGCCTCCTCCGCCGGCTTGAGCACCACGCTGTTGCCCGCCGCCAGGGCCGCGGCGACGCAGCGGCCGAAGATCTGGGCGGGATAGTTCCAGGGAATGATCTGGGCGCAGACCCCGTAGGGTTCGCGCCAGGTCATCACCGCGAAGTCGGTCTCGAAGGGGATCGTCTCGCCATGCAGCTTGTCCGCCGCCCCGCCGTAGAAGCGGAAGTAACGGGCACAGGCGGCGATGTCCCCGCGGGCCTGGGACAGCGGCTTGCCGGTATCGGCGCACTCCAGGGCGGCCAGCCGTGCGTGATCGGCCTCGATGGCCGTGGCGAAGGCCAGCAGCCATTCGCCGCGCCGGCGCGCACTCCAGCGCGACCAGTCGCCGAGCCGGCCGGCGAAGGCGTCTCCCGCCGCCCTGACGGCGGCGTCGACCTCCTCGGCCTGGCCGCGGGCGATGCGCGTGATGGCCTCGCCCCGCGCGGGCGCCTCGACCGGCAGGGTCTCGAGGGTGGCGACCCAGTCACCGCCGATCAGGGCCTCGCGGCGGGGCATGTCGGTTAAAGCAGGCATGTATTGGCCTCCGTGTCGTGAGGGGCGTCAATAGAGCAGGTCGACCAGCCCCAGCGAGATCCAGGGCAGGTAGGTGATGGCCAGCAGGCAGGCCAGCACCACCAGCACGAAGCGCATCAGCCAGGGCAGCAACTGGTCGACAGACAGCCGGGCCACCGCGCAGGCCGCGAAGAGATTGACGCCCAGCGGCGGGGTGAACATGCCGAGCGCCAGGTTCACCACGATGATCAGGCCGAAGTGCACCGGGTCGATGCCGTACTGGACGGCGATCGGCGTGAAGATCGGCGCCAGCACCAGGATCGCCGCCGAGGTCTCGATGAACATCCCGACCACCAGCAGCATGACGTTGACCGCCAGCAGGAAAGCGAGGGGACTGTCGAAGACCTCGGTCACCCAGCTCGCCACCTCGCCCGGCAGCCCCGAGCGGCTGATCAGGAAGCTGAACAGCGCCGCCGCCGCGATGATCAGCATCACCGCCGCCGTCGAGATCACGCTCTCCTTGAAGATCGGGAACAGCTCCGCCAGGGGCAGCTCGCGGTAGATCAGCCCGCCCACGATCAGCGCATAGACCACCGCCACGGCGGAGGCCTCGGTCGGCGTGAACACCCCGCCGTAGATGCCGCCGATCACCACCACCGGCATCAGCAGCGCGGCCCAGGCCCGCTTGAAGGCGGTCGGGAAGTCGTGGCGATCCTCCCGGTCACGCAGCCCGTAGCCGCGGATCTTGCAGAACAGGTAGAGGAACAGCAGCAGCGCGCCGCCGATCAGCAGCCCCGGGCCGATGCCGGCGATGAACAGCTTGCCGATCGAGGTATCGGTACTCACCCCGTAGAGGATCAGCGGGATGGAGGGCGGGATCAGCACCCCGAGCTCGGCCGAGGAGGCCTGGATGGAGGCCGCCAGCGGGCGCGGATAGTCGTGCTTGACCATGGCGGGAATCAGGATCGAGCCGATGGCGAAGGTGGTGGCCACGCTCGAGCCGGAGACCGCGGCGAACATCATGCAGGTCAGCACGCAGGTCATGGCCAGCCCGCCCTGGAGGCCGCCGACCAGGGCCTTGGCGAGATCCACCAGGCGCCGCGAGATCCCGCCGGCGGCCATCAGGTTGCCGGCGAGGATGAAGAACGGGATCGCCATGAGGGGGAAGTTGTCGATGCCCACGAACATCTGCTGGGGCACCAGCAGCAGCGGCAGGCGCGAGAAGAATTCGATGCCGATGATCGAGGCCAGCACGATCGAGACGGCGATGGGCACCCCCAGGCTGAACAGGATGATCAGCGAGAGTCCGATGGCGGCATTCATGGGCGTTCACTCCTGTCGTTGGGCTTGCCGGGGGCGACGGCATCCTGGGTGGGGCCGCCGGTCACCGGCATCGCGCCCTCGCCGGCCACCGCCGGCACCTCTTCCACGACCGGGCCGATGGTCTCCTGGCCGGTGGCCTGGGCGAGCAGGCGAGCGACCACGGCGACCAGCGCGAAGCTCGCCCCCACCGGCATGGCGGCATAGGCCCAGGAGATCGAGACCTCGAGCCCCGACAGCATCTGCGTCTGGACGCGCAGCATCATGGCGGTGCCGAAGGTGATCAGCACCACCAGCACCACCGCGCAGCACACGGCGATAAAGGCCTCCAGCCAGATCAGGCGACGCCCCGGCACCAGCTTGTAGATGACCTCCACGGACATCATGAAGCCGCCCCGGAAACCCGCCGCGGCCCCCAGGAAGACGCACCAGATCATGGCCGAGCGGGAGATCACCTCGGACCAGGTCGAGGGGGCATCGAAGACGAATCGCGTCATCACCTGGTAGAAGCCCAGGGAAACCGACACGATCAGCATGAGCACGGCGCCGAGCAGGGCCAGACGGGTGGTCTGGCGCTCGACCCTGAGAAAGAGTTGCAGCATCGTGGCCACCATCAGTGAAGCAGGGCCCCGGCACCCTGGGGGTGCCGGGGGATCGGTTCAGCGGATCAGCAGTCGCTGGCGCGTACGCGGTCGAGCATCTCGCTGCCGTACTGGTCGGTGTAGATCTGGTAGGCCGGCTTGACGGCTTCCTGGAACGGCGCCTTGTCGATGTCCGTCTCCACGGTCATGCCCTTCTCGCGCAGCAGTTCCACGCCCTCGCTCTCGAGACGCGACACTTCCTCGCGGGTGGCTTCGGCGGAGGCCTGGGCGGCCTGCTCGAACCAGCCGCGCTGCTCCTCGGAGAGCCCGTCGAGCAGGATCGGCGAACCCAGCACCACGGCGGGCGAGTAGACATGCCCGGTCAGCGAGAGGTGATCCTGCACTTCCCAGAACTTGGTGGCGACGATCACCGTGATGGGGTTCTCCTGGCCATCCACGGTGCCCTGCTGCAGGGCGGTGAACACCTCCGGGAAGGCCATCGGGGTGGGATGCACGCCCATCTGCTCGAAGGCCTCCATGTGCACCTTGTTCTCCATGGTGCGGACCTTGAGACCCTCGGCGTCTCCCGGCGAGGTGACCGGCCGCTGGCTGTTGGTCATGTGGCGGAAGCCATTCTCCGACCAGGCCAGGCCCACCAGGTCGTGGTTGCTCATCTTGTCGAGCAGGTCCTGGCCGACCTCGCCGTCGAGCACGCAGCGTGCCTCGTCGTAGTCCTCGAACAGGAACGGCAGATCGAGCACATAGGTCTCTGGCACGAAGTTGCCCAGCGGACCGGTGGAGGTGATCACCAGGTCCACGGTGCCGATCTGCAGGCCCTCGATCATGGCGCGCTCGCCGCCGAGGGCGCCCGAGGGATGCTCCACGACCTCGAACTCGCCGTCGCTGAGGCGCTCGAGGGTCTCCTTGAAGGCATCGGCCCCGACCGAGTAGTGGGAACTGTCGGAGAGGGTGTGGCCCAGGTTGACGGTCTGTGCCGCCTGGGCGCTGAGGGCCCCCATGGCGAGCGCGGCGGTCGTGGCACCGGTGATGGCCGTGACCAGGGTGCGGCGTGCGAAAGTGGCTGTCATTGTTGTCACCTCTGTTGGCATTGACACGCTTGGGGAAACATCCCGGGGTGCGTGGTCCCGGGATCAGGCTCGTTCGTCCAGGAAGGCCTCGACGATCTCGTGGAAATCCGTGTCGCTCCGGAAGCCCAGCCGGCGGGCGCGCTCGTTGGTGAAGCGTGCCGGCCAGCTGCCGACGATGGCCGCGATGCGCGCATCGGGCTCGTGGCGGACCAGCGCCAGCGCCTCCTCGCCGGCCGCCTCGCGCAGCGTCTCGAGCATCTCGGCGACGCTGACGGTGATGCCCGGCAGCATGAAGGCCCGGAAAGGTCCCAGCGACTCGCCCGGCACCTCGGCGCCGTGGATCAGCGCCTCGACCACCTTGGCCGGCGACATCACGAACAGCTCCAGGTCGGTAGGCACCGGGCAGATGGCCTCCTCGCCGCTGAGCGGCTCGCGCAGGATGCTCGAGGCGAAGCTCGAGGCCGCGGCATTGGGACGCCCGGGGCGAATGACGATGGTCGGCAGCCGCAGCACCAGGCCGTCGACCAGCCCGCGACGGCTGTAGTCGTTGACCAGCAGCTCGCTCATGGCCTTCTGGGCGCCATAGGAGTTCTGGGGGTGCAGCGCGGTCATGTCGTCGAGGACCTCCGGCAGGTCGCCGCCATAGGCCGCCACGGAACTGGCCATGACCAGCCGGGTATCGGCCAGCCCCTGGGCGCGGCAGCCCTCGAGCAGGGCGCGGGTGGCGTCGAAGTTGACGCGCATGCCCAGGTCGAGGTCCTCCTCGGCCGCCGAGCTGACCACCGCGGCCAGGTGGTAGATGACGTCGGGCCGGGCCTCCAGCACCGGGTCCAGGGCGCCCGGGGTGCTGATGTCCAGCGCCAGGGGCACCACCTCGACGCCCTCCCGGGCGATGGCGGGCGGCTCGGTCTGGTCGACCAGGGTCAGGCGGCGGATCGCGGTGCCATCGAGCGCGCCGCGATCGAGGAGCCGGTGCACGAGGCGCTGGCCGAGAAAGCCGGCGGCGCCGGTGATCGCTATATGCATGGGTTCTCGCTTCCTGAGGTTGTCGTTGTCGTGTCGGTCCGGCCGGTCAGGGCTGGAGCCCGTAGTCGCGGCCCCAGCCCAGGCCGTCGCGGGTGTCGGCGGCCGGTCGGTACTCGCAGCCGACCCAGCCGCGATAGTCCAGGGCCGCGAGGCGCTCGAGCACCGCCGGATAATGGACCTCGCCGATGTCCGGCTCGTGGCGCTCCGGCACCCCGGCGATCTGCACGTGACCGATGTGCGGCAGCAGCCGCTCGAGATGGCGGATCAGGTCGCCTTCCATGATCTGGCAATGGTAGAGGTCGAACTGCAGCCGCAGGTTGTTGGCGCCCACGGCCTCGAGGACCGCCACGGCCTGGTCCTGCCGCGAGAGGAAGTAGCCCGGCATGTCACGGGTATTGATCGGCTCGATCAGCAGGGTTCGTCCGGCCTTGGCCGCCTCCCCGGCGGCGAAGCGCAGGTTTGCCAGGTAGGTGGCGTGATGGGCCTCGCGGGCTTCGGCCTGCGTTCGGGCATCGGCGTCCTCCGGGAGCAGCCCGGCCATGGCGTGCACGCGCGAGCAGTCCAGCTGCGCGGCATAGCGCAGCCCCTCGATCACGGCGTCGCGAAACTCCGCCTCGCGGCCCGGCAGGCTGGCGAGCCCGCGCTCCCCCGCCGCCCAGTCGCCGGGCGGCAGGTTGAACAGCACCTGCTCGACGCCGTTCTCATTCAGTGCCGTGCGCAGGGCCTCGGGGGAATGGACATAGGGGAACAGGTACTCGACCCCCGTGAAGCCGGCATCGGCGGCCGCGGCGAAGCGGTCGAGGAAGGCATGCTCCTGAAACAGCATGCTGAGGTTGGCGGCCAGTCGGATCATGATCGGTCCTCGCTGTAGGGTCAGTCGCGCGGGAAGCGAGCTTCGAGTTCGGCCACCTGCTCGGGGGTCAGGCCACGGGGATTCTGCCCCCGCAGGAGCAGATACAGCCTGGCAGTCTCCTCCAGCTCCTCGGTGGCATAGACCGCGGCCTCCAGCGACTTGCCCGCGACCACCGGGCCGTGGTTGGCCAGCAGCACTGCGCTATGGCGCCCGGCCAGCCCGCGCACGGCATCGCCCAGGCTCGGGTCGCCGGGGATGTGGTAAGGGACCAGCGGCAGGCGGCCCACCCGCATCACGTAGTAGGCGGTCAGCGGCGGGATGCAGTCGCAGGGGTCCACGTCGGGCAGGCAGGAGACGGCCACCGAATGGGTGGAGTGGAGGTGGACGATGGCACCCGACTGGGGACGCTCCTCGTACATCGCCGTGTGCAGGAAGTGCTCCTTGGTCGGCTTGTCGCCGTCGAGCAGCCGGCCGTCCTGGTCCAGGCGCGCGATTCGCCCCGGGTCGAGGCGTCCCAGGCAGGCATTGGTGGGGGTCATCAGCCAGCCGCCATCCTCGAGACGCACGCTGATGTTGCCGCTGGAACCCATGGTCAGGCCGCGGTCGAACAGCGACTGGCCCAGGGTGGCGATCCGCTCGCGCAGGGCATTGATGGCATGGGAACTCATGGCAGCACCTCGAAGGCTCGGGTGAAGAAGTCCGGGCCACCGAAGTTGCCCGACTTGAGGGCCAGGGACAGCGGCGCCTGGCGATCGTCGAGCGGCGCCTGGGTCCAGGGCACCCCGGGGTCGATCTGGTCGCCGATGCGCAGCGTGCGGATGCCGAGCGCCGAAACCACCGCGCCGGAGGTCTCGCCGCCGGCGACCACCAGGCGCCCCACCCCTTCCGCCACCAGTTGTCGGGCCAGGCGCCCCAGTGCCGCCTCGACCAGCTGGCCGGCGCGCTCGGTGCCGAGCGCCGCCTGGGCGGCCCGGACCCGCTCCGGGTCGGCGGAGGCATAGACCAGCACGGGACCGCCGGCCGCCAACCGCTGCCGGGCGAAGGCCAACGCCGCCTGGAAGTGGTCGTCGCCCTCGGCGAGCGCCAGCGGATCCAGGACATGGCCCGGGTGGCGTTCGAGGAAACGGGCGACCTGGCCGAGCGTCGCCCGCGAGCAGCTGCCCGAGAGTACCAGGGCGCTGCCCGACGCCGGGGCAAGGCGACCGGGCTCGGCGACCTCGGCCAGCCAGTCCCGGCGCCGATACTGGGCGGGAAGGGCCTGGCCGAGCCCGGAGCCGCCGGTGACCAGCGGCAGGTCGACCACGGCCTCGGCGATCGCCTCGAGGTCCTGCTCGTCGAGGGTGCCGCAGATGACATGGCCGATCCCCTGCTCACGCAGCGCCTCCAGGTGACGGCGGGTCGCCTCGCCGCCCTGGGCCAGCACCGGGCGGGCCGCCAGCCCCACCGGACGCGAGGCCTGCCGGGACAGCACCCGCACCAGATCGGCGTCACGCATGGGGTTCAGCGGATGGTGCTGCATACCGCTCTCGTTGAGCAGCCGGTCGCCGACGAACAGGTGGCCCTGGTAGACGGTGCGCCCATTGACCGGAAACGCCGGCACCATGACAGTCTGCGCCGCGCCGAGGCGCTCCATCAGCGCCTCGCTGACCGGGCCGATGTTGCCCGCGTCGGTGGAGTCGAAGGTCGAGCAGTACTTGAAGAAGACCTGGCGCGCCCCCTGGCCCTGCAACCAGTCGAGGGCGGCGAGGGAATCCCCGACGGCCTCGCTCACGGGGCAGGAGCGGGACTTCAGCGCCACCACCACCGCATCGACATCCTCCAGCGGCAGGGGGCCCTGCGGCACGCCGATCACCTGCAGGCAGCGCATGCCGCTGCGCACCAGGTTGTTGGCGAGGTCGGTGGCCCCGGTGAAGTCGTCGGCGATGGCACCCAGCACGATCCCCATGGTCACGCCTCCCCCGGGTCGTTGGCCGCCTCGGGCAGCCTGATGCCCGACAGCCGCTCGTAGACCTTGATCACCGCCGAGTCGTCCTCGCGCCCGAAACCGGCCCCCTTGGCCGCGGTGAACTGCTGCAGGGCACTGGCGGTCACCGGCGTCGGCATGGCCAGCTCGCGGCCGGTGTCGTGGACGATGTTGAGGTCCTTGACGAAGATGTCGACGGCGGACAGCGGGGTGTAGTCGCCCTTGAGGATATGCGGCACCCGGTTCTCGAACATCCAGGAGTTGCCCGCCGAGTGGGTGATCACCTCGTAGACGGTGTCCGGGTCCAGCCCCATGCGGATACCCAGCGCCATGGCCTCCGCCGCCGTGGCGATATGCACGCCGGCCAGCAGCTGGTTGACGAGCTTCATGCTCGAGCCGATGCCGGCCGCGTCACCCAGCCGATAGACGGTGGCCGCCATGCCGTCGAGGGCCGCGGCGGCCTTGTCGAAGGCCGTGGGCGTGCCGGAGGCCATCACCGAGAGCTCGCCGCGGCGCGCCTTGGCGGCCCCGCCGCTGATCGGCGCATCGAGCATCTCGAGCCCGGCCTCGGCCAGCCGCTCGCCGAGCCGGCGGGCGATGCTGGGGGCCACCGTGGCGCACTGCAGCACCACGCTGCCCGGGGCGAGACGGCCCACCAGACCCTGGTCGCCGAACAGCACCTGCTCGACCTGGTCGGCGTTGACGACCACCAAGAGCACGATGTCGCAGTGCGCGGCCAGCTCCGCAGGGGTGGCGGCCGTGCGCCCGCCCTGGGCCGCGAAGGCCTGGCGTGCCGGGGTCGAAACGTCGCAGCCGGTCACCGCCAGCCCCTGTTCGAGGAGGGCAGTGGCCGTTCCCATGCCCATGGCGCCCAGGCCGATGACCCCGATGCGCGGCGCGCTTGCGGAAATGTCACTCACCTTTCGATCTCCCGATGGTCGTGTGATTCGTTATGGTAGCGCTGTCATGTTAGCGCTAACATAGTTCTAGACGAGTGACTTTCCCACAGCAAGCCCAGTGTGCAAGGATGTGACCAATGTCTAACCAGGATCCCAGCAGGACACGGCGCCGCCGCGGTTCGACCCAGCCGACCCTCAAGGAGGTCGCGGCCGCAGCCGGCGTGTCCTCCATTACCGCCTCCCGCGCGCTGAACACGCCCGAGCGCGTCAACGAGGAGACCCGCAAGCGGGTCCTCGAGGCCGTCGACCGGGTGGGCTACGTGCCCAACCTCGTCGCCGGCAGCCTGGCGTCCGCCCGCTCCCGCTTCATCGCGGTGATCGTGCCGTCGCTGGCCAACGCCGTGTTCATCGAGGTGATCCGCGGCCTGCAGGCGACCTTCGAGGCACAGGGCTACCAGATCCTGCTGGGCAACACCGACTACGACATCGAGCGCGAGCACCGCCTGGTCAGGACCTTCCTGGGCTGGTCGTGTTCGGCGCTGGTCACCGCCGGGCTGCGCCATACCCCGGCCTGTCGCGACCTGCTCGAGCATTGCGACAAGCCGGTGATGGAGGTCATGGAACTGGGCGAGGCCCTGGACCTCAATGTCGGCCTGGACCATCGCGAGGCCGGCCGCTGCATGGCCCGCCATCTGCTGGAGCGTGGCTATCGGCGCACCGTCTACGTCGGCGCCTGCCTGGACAAGGACTACCGGGCCGGGCTGCGCTTCGACGGCCACCGGGAGGTCATGGAGGCGGACGGGCGCGAGGCGCCGCTCATCGAGCTGGACCGGCTGGGCAGCCTGGAGGCCGGCGCCGCCGGGCTCGACCGGGTGCGCGAGGCCTACCCCGACACCGAGGCCATCCACTTCGCCAACGACGACCTGGCGGCCGGGGCCCTGCTGCACGGCTTCCGGCTCGGCCTGAAGGTGCCGGACGAGATCGCCATCGCCGGGTTCAACGGCCTGGCCCTGGGCCAGCACCTCACCCCGCGCCTGACGACGATCCAGTCTCCCCGCGAGACCATGGGACGCCAGGCCGCCGAACAGATCCTGCGGCGGCTGGATGGCAAGCGGGTCACCCGTCGCCAGTGCAATGTAGGCTTCGAGCTGCTAGTCGGCGAGAGCACCTGAGGCGTTCCAGGGTCACTCGCCGTCGGACGCCAGCGGCGCCCGGATCCGCTCGCGCCGCCTGGCCCCAGCCGGATGGGAACCACTCGACTCGCCCGGTGCCAGATCACCGGAACCAACCCGCTTTTCCGGGGCCACGTGACCTCGACGCCCCGGCCAAGGAGGAACAGACCGATGAACAAGCGGATCCTGATCGTATTGACCTCGCACGACCGTCTCGGCGACACCGGCGAGAAGACCGGCTTCTGGCTGGAGGAGTTCGCGGCCCCCTACTACGCCCTCGAGGATGCCGGTGCCGAGATCACCCTGGCCTCCCCCCAGGGCGGCCAGCCGCCGCTGGACCCCAAGAGCGACGCCGAGGACAGCCAGACCGAGGCGACGCGGCGCTTCAAGCAGGACCCCGACGCCCAGGCCCGGCTCGCCGCCACCCATCGGCTCGCCGAGATGAACGCCGACGACTTCGATGCGGTCTTCTACCCCGGCGGGCATGGCCCCCTCTGGGACCTGGTCGACGACCGTGACTCGATCCGCCTGATCGAGGCCTTCTGGGCCCAGGGCAAGCCGGTCTCGGCGGTCTGCCACGCGCCCATCGTGCTGCTGAACGCCAGGGACGCCTCGGGCAGGCCCATCGTCGAGGGACGCGAGGTCACCGGCTTCACCAACGGCGAGGAAGCGGCGGTCGGCCTGACCGAGGTCGTCCCGCAGTTGGTGGAAGACGCCCTGATCGCGCGGGGCGCCAGGTACTCCAAGGCCGAGGACTTCGCCCCCTACACTCGCCAGGACGGGCAGTTACTCACCGGGCAGAACCCGCCCTCCTCCGAACCGGTGGCCGAGCGGCTGATTGCCATGCTGAAAGGGTAACGAGGAGCCGGGACGAGCGTCCTCGACTCCTGGACCACGCCCAACGGGCACAAGATCACGAGGCTCCAGGCCGGGCGCGCCTATCGCCTCAAGCCGAGGCTCGGGCAGGGCCGTCGTGCCTCGCACCCCTCAATGGGCGTGATCATGGCCATCGTCGTGATGGTCGTCCTCGGGCTGGGCGGCGGCCTCTTCCTCGTGGTGGTCTGCCCCCTGGTCATCCGCCGCCCCGTCGTCGTGGTGACCCTCACCGGCCTCCCCTTGGGCTCCCGTGGCGTCCGCCATGGCCAGCAGGTTGCCATGCTCGTGGTCATGGCCGTCGTCGGCCACGCCTTGCCGCGCCTCGGGCGCGACCGAGGCGGCATAGTCCTGCTCGGAAAGCTCGGGCAGGCGCTGCAGGAAGGCCACCATCTCCCAGAGCTCGGCATCGTCATGGGTCTCGCCCCAGGCCGGCATGCCGGTCATCTTGATACCGTGCTTGATGATCCAGAACTGCTCGGCCGGCGAACGATGGCTCGGCTCGGCCAGCCGCGGCGGCATGGGGTTCAGGCCCGCCCGCAGCACCGTGCCGTCGAGCCCGGGCTTGAGGTGGCAGGCCGTGCAGAGGTCCTCGTAGGCGCGAGCCCCCTGGCGGATCATCCCGGGGTCGTCGAGGTCGGGCACCTCGATGTCCTCGGCCCGGGAAGACACGGAGGCGTGCATGGTGGAATGCAGGACCGACTCGACCAGCGGCAGGTGATCATCGCTGGCGGCGACGTTGTACATGCCGCTGTGCAGGTAGGCCATGGCTCCCGCGCCAAGCAGGCCCAGGCCCAGCACGATGCCGGCAAGGATGCGAAACATAGGGGCGAACCTCAGAGTCCTGGGTGGTGTCGGTCATTCGCAAGCGTCGGGACCCACCAGCGGCCGAGGTGGCCGGCCGAGCGGCCTGCACGGCGAAGGCGGCTCCCCGCCTGCGAATCTGCGACACAGTGTGCCACGAACGGTCCAGCGCCTCGAATGCCTCCCTCGCTCGGTCAGCCTCGGCAGAACGGCCAGACCTGATAGAAGCGATCGCAGCGGAACTCAGCCTCGCAGGCGGCCAGCTGCGCGCGATAGCGCCCGGCGGTCGCGGCGACCTGCCGGGCGGCGCGCCGCACGCCGGGCTTGTTGCGGTAGGACCCTCGCCGATAGCCGCCCTGACCCTCGTGGTAGGCCAGGTAGAGGTGCTCGGGGTTGTGCAGCGACACCCCCGTCATGCGCCGGGTGCGCGCGTTGTACCAACCGATGAAGTCGGTGGCATCCTCCATGTCGCTGCGGCTGGCGAACCAGCCGGCCGCCTCTACCTGGTACTCTCCCCACACCGGGTCCTGGGCCTGGGCGTAGCCGTAGGCCGACGATGGCCGGGTCCAGGGGATGAAGCCGAGCAGGCGTTGCCGTGGGGGCTTCACGTGGCTGCGAAAGGACGACTCCCGCTCGATGAAGGCCATCTGCGTCCAGATCGGCGTCCCCCATTTCTGCTGGGCGTCCCGGGAGGCGTCGTACCAGTCCGGTTGCTCACGGAAGATCTCGCACAGGTTCGTCTGGTCCCGGGGCGGCGCCGGCGCGAACATGGCACAGCCCGTCAGGCCGAGGGCCATGCCCAGCAGGCTCAGCCGGCCGATCCATCCTCTCATGCTCCTTCCGCTCCTCCAGGCACCTCGACTCGCCGTCATCCGCAGTCTCCCGTCATCGGTCCGGCCGCCTGTCGACCGGGCTGATGGCGAGCCTATCACCGCAGCCTGCCCGGCGGCAGCCCGAGGGTTCCACGCGCCGGGCGAGTCAGCGTCGTGCGGCGCTCGTCGTGGCGCGACGGCTCGGCATGGCCAGCGGCCGATGCAGCAGGCCGTAGGCCAGGGCGCCGACCACCACGCCCCAGAAGGCCGAGCCGAGCCCCAGGAAGCTCATGCCGGAGGCCGTGGCGAGGAAGGTGATCACCGAGGCCTCCAGGTGATCCTTGCAGGCGGCGAAGGCGCTGACGTTGCTGGCGATGGCACCGATCAGCGCCAGGCCGGCCAGCACCGCGACGAACTCGCCGGGCAGCGAGGTGAACAGCGCCACGATGGTACCGGCCAGGGTCCCCCCGACCAGGTAGAAGACGCCGTTGGCCACGCCGGCGACATAGCGCTTGTCCGGGTTCTCGTGGGCCTCCGGGCTGGTGCAGATCGCCGCGGTGATGGCGGCGATCACCGTGGTGATGCCACCGAAGCAGGCGGTCACGAGGGAGGTCAAGCTGGCGACGGTGACGATGGGCCGGGCCGGGGTGTCGTAGCCGGCGGTGCGCAGGATCGCCATGCCCGGCAGGAACTGGCCGGTCAGGCTGACCAGCACCAGCGGGATCGCCAGGCTCAGGGTGCCCTGCCAGGTCCACTCGGGGCGGATGAACTGGGGTGAGGCCAGGCTGAGCGTCACGCCCTCGAGGCTCGCCCCCTCCAGGACGACCGCCAGGACGACGCCGACGATCAGCAGCAGCACCAGGCTGTAGCGCGGCGTCAGGCGCTTGAACACCAGGTAAGCCAGGAGCATGCCGATGGCCAGCGCCGGCACCGATTCCAGCGAGACGAAGACGCCGACGCCGAACTGGAAGAGGATGCCGGCCATCATGGCGCTGGCGATGCCCGGCGGAATCGCCCGGATGATGCGGTCGAAGGAACCGGTGATGCCGATCACGAGGATCACCGCCGCCGCGGTGAGGTAGGCGCCCACCGCCTCGCCGAGCGACAGTCCCGGGAAGAGCGTGACCAGCAGCGCCGTGCCCGGCGCCGACCAGGCGGTGACCACCGGCACCCTGAGCCACAGGCTGAGCCCGATGCCGGAGACGGCGGCCCCCATGGAGATGGCCCAGACCCAGGAGGTCATCATGGCGCCGGAGATCTCGGCACTCTGGGCGGCCTGGAAGAAGATGGCCAGGGGGCCGGCATAGGAGACCAGCACCGCCACGAAGCCGGCGGTGACGGCGGGAAGGGAGCAGTCCTGATGGAGTCGCATGACGAGAACCTCGGCGGGGAAACGGAAAGGCGGCACGCGAGGCTGCCGACGAAGGAAAAAAGGCCCGCTCCACCATCGCTGGCACGGGCCAAGGGAGGATGCCGGGGTGGACGCCGCGCCTAGCCGGCCTTCCTGGACAGCGGGCGGCGCTCGAAGGTGAAGTCGAAGTCCTTGAACTCGACGAGCATCGAGAGCCCCGCGCCCAGCACCAGCGCCCAGAAGGAGGAGCCGATGCCGAGGATCTGGAGGCCCGAGACGGCGATCAGGAAGGAGAACATCGCCCCCACCTCGTGCTTGCCGGAGAAGGTCATGTGCATCGCGGAACTGATCACCCGCAGCAGGGCCAGCCCGGCGATGATGGCGATGAAGTAGCTCGGCATGGCCTCAATCAGGCTGAACACGAAGCCGTAGAAGGGGGCGGCCACGACGAAGATGATGCCGACGATGACCGCGGCCACCCAGCGCTTGTCGTGGCTGCCGGCTTCCGGCCCGGAACAGATGCCGGTCATCGGCGCGGCGATGCAGGTGCTGTGCAGGTTGAAGAAGGCCGAGACCATGGTGCCGAAGCCCCCCACGGCGGTGATGGCATTGGCCGGCGCCTCCTTGAAGCCCATGCCCTTGACCAGGCCCACGCCGGCGGGCGTCTCCATGCCCACCAGGATCAGCGCCAGGGGCAGGCCGTAGGCCAGGAAGGCCTCCAGGGTGAAGGCGGGCATGATGAACTCGGGGAGCCGGAACGAGAACTCCACGCTCGAGAAGTCGGCGCCGGAGGCGGCCATGTACCCGACGCCGACCAGCAGGGTGACGACCAGGGGGGGCACTGGGCGCAGGTAGCGAGCCGCGAAGAAGAAGGACAGGATCATCACGACGGCCGGCAGTATGGCGTTCTGCAGCGGCATCACCATGTTGATGCCGAACTTGAGCAGGATGCCCGCGACCATGCCCATGACGATCGGCATCGGGATCAGTCGCATGACCAGGCTCATCATGCCGGCCAGGCCGACGACCAAGGCGATGGCCCCGGCGATCAGGGTCGCTCCCAGGGCCTCGTTGAGGCCGACCACGGGAATGATGGCCGCGAACAGCAGCGCGCCGGGGATGGAGTTGGCCATCGGCAGCGGCAGTCGGTAGTAGGCCGGCAGGAAGAGCCCGAACAGGCCGTTGATCATCAGATAGCTGATCACCCAGAGCAGCGTGAACTCCTGGGGGAGCCCGGCGGCGGTGCCGGCACTGATATGGATGATACCGGCGCTGAGGCCGAAGATCCCGGCGACCAGGCCGGCGCTGAAGTTGTCGGCGTTGAGATCGCGGATGAAGTCGCGTGGCGCGGACATGAGACCCACGCCTTTTTCGATATGCTTCATGATCTGCTCCAGGGGTTATTGTCGTTGGAGGTCAGGAGAATGCCCGATGCGTACGCGCCATCGGCCGGCTAGCCCAGGTCGCCACCGGCCACCGGCACCACCGTGCCGGTGATGTAGCTGGCATCGCTGGAGGCGAGGAACAGGATCGGCGCGGCCATCTCGTCCAGGGTGCCGTAGCGGCCCATCAGGCAGCTCGCCTTGGTCTGATCGATATGCGCCTGGAACCAGGCCTGCTCCGTTTCATTGCGGGGCTCCGGCGTGCCGCGCGAGATCCGCCGCGGCGGCGCCTCGGTACCGCCCGGCGCCGTGGCCACCACTCGAATGCCGTGCTCGGCGTATTCGAAGGCCAGCGACGCCGTCATGGCGTTGACGCCGCCCTTGGCCGCCGAGTAGGGAATCCGGTGGATACCGCGGGTCGCCGCCGAGGACACGTTGACGATGACGCCACTGCCCTGCTCCACCATGCCGGGCAGAGCCGCGCGGCAGCACCACAGGGTCGGCATCAGCGAACGGGTGATCTCGGCCGAGATCTCGGTATCGCTGAACTCGGTGAACGGCTTGAAGTTGATCGCCCCGCCCACGTTGTTGATCAGGATATCGAGACGCCCGAAGTGCTCTCGGGCCCGGGTCATGGCGTCCTCGGCGCCCTCCCAGGTCTCCAGGTCGGCCTGCAGGGCGATGGCCTCGGCCCCCTGCTCGCGCAACTCGGCCACCACCGCCTGGACATGGTCGGCACGGTCCACCAGGGCCAGGCGGGCCCCCTCGGCGGCGGCGCGCTCGGCGACGCGCTGGCCGATGCCCTGGGCGGCCCCGGTGATCACCATCACCCGGTCCTGGAAACGTGGGGCGTCGAAACGTTGGCGGTTCATGCGGCCTCCCCGGGTGCCTGGTTGGGGGTGAACTTCTCGTAATGGAAGCTCTGCGGCACGATGCCCTGCTCGTCGAAGTGCTTGAGCACGGCGTCGACCATCGGCGGCGGTCCGCACAGGTAGACGTCCACGTCGCCGTCGTGCATCACCCCGGCGTCCATGTGGTGGGTCACATAGCCCTTGCGCGGATTCCGGCTTTCCTCGTCCACCACCACGGTGGTGTACGTGAAGCCCGGCAACTGCTCGGCGAAGGCATCCAGGGCGTCGGTCTTGACCAGGTGATCGTCCTTGTTGACGCCGTAGATCATGTGGATCGGGGCATCGCAGCCCTTCTCCACCAACTGCTCGAGCATGGAGAGGAAGGGCGCCAGCCCGGTGCCACCGGCCAGCATCAGCACCGGGCGCTTGACCTCGCGCAGGTAGAAGCTGCCGAGGGGCCCGGTCAGGGTCAGTCGATCGCCCACGGCGGCCCGCTCGGTCAGGTAGCCGCTCATGACCCCGTTCGGGATGTTGCGGATCAGGAAGGTGGCACGCTTCTCCCCCGGCAGCGAGCTGAAGGAGTAGGAGCGATGCTCGGCGGTGCCCGGCACGTCGATATGGATGTACTGGCCGGGCAGGAAGGCCAGCTCGGCGCCGTCATCGAGGTCGATGGCCAGCTCGATGCTGTCCTCGGAGAGTGGCTCGACCACGGCCACGGTGCCTTCGACCTTGCCCACCGCGGTCTTGCACAGGCTCGAGGCCACCGGTACCTGGACGACACAGTCGGTGGACGGCACCATCTGGCAGGTCAGCACCTGGCCCTCGGCGGCCTCCTCGTCGGAGAGCGCTTCCTCCAGGTATTCGTCGCCCATGTCGAATTCACCCTGCTCGCAGTGACCCTTGCAGGTGCCGCAGACGCCATCGGAGCAGTCCATGGGCAGGTTGACCTTCTGCCGGTAGGCGGCGTCGAGGACCGTTTCCCCTGCCTTGCAGCCGATGAAACGGGTGACGCCGTCCTCGAAGTTGAGTGCAATGGTATAGCTCATGGTCGAATCTCCTCCCGCACCGGGTCAGCGTGACCCGGTCAGATGTGATAGATGTCGATGACCTGGTGGATATAGTCGTTGTTGAGTTGCACGACTTTTCTGGTGATCAGCGGCGCATCCCCCGACACGTCCAGGGTGTAGAAGGCGCTGCCGAAGTAGCTGTCGGTCTTCTTGTAGCGGTGGCTCAGGGTGTGCCAGTTGAAGCGCAGCTCCACCCTGTCGCCCTCCTCCCTCAGCACCTCGAGGTTGGTGATCTGGTGGGTGGTGCGCGGCTCCGGCGTGCTCGCCCCGCTGCGCTCGGTCTTGATCCGGTAGACCCGGTCCTCGAGCCCCTCGCGGTTGGGGTAGTAGATCAGCGAGATCTCGCTATGCGGGTCCTCGGTCAGCCGGTCGTCGTCGTCCCAGGCCGGCATCCAGAACTCGGCGTCCTGGCGGTAGCACTCCAGCCACTCGTCCCACTGGCGGTCGTCGAGCAGGCGCGCCTCGCGGTACAGGAAGGCCTGGATGTCGTGGTAGCTGATGCTCATGGTCTCTTCTCCTCTTCTCGGTTCGGGCGCGCTTACGCACTCTCGGTCGAACGTGCGGTGGCGATGAACTGGCTGCGTTCCCTGTCGATGGCGCGCAGCATCTCCTCGACCCAGTGCTTGTGGTGCAGCACGTAGAGGCCCTCGTCTTCCGGGGAGGCCCCGCTGAGCAGCGGCTTCATGTCGATCGCCTGGGCGTTCTCGTCGGCCCCCTCGATCCACTGCTTGGCGCCGCGCGAGAGGTCGTTCCACTCGGCCAGCGATCCGTTGTAGCCGTCCTGGCAGGCGCGGAACTCCTCGAGGTCGTCCGGCGTGCCCATGCCCGAGACGTTGAAGAAGTCCTCGTACTGGCGGATACGCACCCGGCGGTTCTCCGCGGACTCGCCCTTGGGCGCGAAGCAGTAGATGGTGACCTCGGTCTTGTCGACGGACAGCGGACGCAGCACGCGGATCTGGGTGGAGAACTGGTCCATCAGGTAGACGTTGGGGTAGAGGCACAGGTTGCGGGTCTGGTTGACGATGGAGTCGGCCCGCGCCGCGCCGAGCTCGGCCTCGATCTCGTCCTTGCGGGTGTAGACCGGGCGCACCTCGGGGTTGAGCAGCCGGGTCCACAGCATCATGTGGCCGTGATCAAAGGAGTAGAAGCCGCCCTGGCTCTTCGACCAGCCGTCGGCGTCCACCGCCTTGGTGCCGCCGGCGTCGTAGTTGCGCCGCTCCATGGTCGAGGCGTAGTTCCAGTGCACCGAGCTCACGTGGTAGCCGTCGGCGCCGTTCTCGGCCTGCAGCTTCCAGTTGCCGTTGTAGGTGTACGACGAGGTGCCGCGCAGGATCTCCAGGCCTTCCGGCGCCTGGTCGACGATGTTGTCGATGACCTTGGTGGTCTCGCCCAGGTACTCTTCCAGCGGCTGGACGTCATCGCTCAGGCTGCCGAACAGGAAACCCTTGTAGTTGGCGAAGCGCGGCAGGCGCTTGAGGTCGTGGGAGCCTTCCTGCTTGAAGCCCTCCGGGTAGGCGCCGTTCTTCTCGTTCTTGGCCTTGAGCAGCTTGCCGTCGTTCTTGAAGGTCCAGCCGTGGAAGGGGCAGGTGAAGGTGCCCTTGTTGCCCTGCTTGCGGCGGCACAGGGTGGCGCCACGGTGGGCGCAGGCGTTGATCAGACCGTGCAGCTCGCCCTGCTTGTCGCGGGTGATGACCACCGGCTGGCGGCCCATGGTCACGGTGAAGTAGTCGCCCGGCTCGCTGATCTGACTCTCGTGGGCCAGGAACAGCCAGTTGCCCTCGAAGATGTGCTTCATCTCCAGGTCGAAGAAGGCCGGGTCGGTGAACATGCTGCGGTGGCAGCGGAAGATGCCGTTGTCGGCGTCGTCGACGACGGCGCCGCGGACGCGTTGTTCGAGTTGGTCAAGCTGGGTGGTCATGATCCAGATCCTCGATGTCTTGTCGTAAGTTGTCGTATCTGTCGTCGGAGCTTGTCCGGCGGCAGGTCCACGTCTTCATTCGACCTGCCCCCGGCGCTCCTCGCGTGCGCTCGATGGCAGGGGCCGATTCAGACCCTGGCGGTGCCGGCCAGCTGGCTGTGCTTGTCCTGCTCGTCTTCCTTGGCCCGCGGGCGGGCGTGACGCACCTGCAGTTCGGGGGCGTCGGTCTTCGCCAGCTCGATGTCGAACACCACCTCGGAGAAGGGGCCATCCAACTCGCGCCTGGCGATCTCGGCCGGGTCCTCGATGCGGTGGGCCGGCATCACCAGTTCCTCGCGGGTGGCGAAGGCGAAGTCGTCGAAGGTGTAGGGGTCGCCGGCCAGGTTGATCTGGGTGGTCAGGTGCTTGTGGCCCGGGGCGGAGATGAAGTAGTGGATGTGCGCCGGGCGCTGGCCATGGCGGCCGAGCAGGTCGAGCACCTGCTGGGTCGGGCTGTCCGGCGGGCAGCCGTAGCCGGAGGGGATGATGCTGCTCGCGGTGTAACGGCCCTCGCTGTCGGTGATGATGCTGCGGCGCAGGTTGTACTCGCTCTGGGTGGGGTCGAAGAAGGAGTAGCCGCCCTTGGAGTTGGCGTGCCAGATCTCGACCTTGGCGCCGGCGACGGGGTGGCCGTCGACGTCACGCACCTGGCCGGTCAGCCACATGGTCTCGCCGTCCTGGTCCTGGCCGTCGTCCATGCGCGCGAAGCCCTTGGCCTCCGGGGCGCCGGCCACGTAGAGCGGGCCCTCGATGGTGCGCGGGGTGCCGCCCAGCAGGCCGCGCTCGCGATCGGCAGCGTCCATGCGCATGTCCAGGTAGTGGTCGAAGCCCAGTCCCGGGGCCAGCAGGCCGAACTGGGTGCCATGGCCCAGGGCGTTGAGCACGCTGACGGCGGACCAGAACTCCTCGGCGCTGACGTCATAGTCGTCCATCAGCCGGAACAGGTCGGAGAGCAGGCGGTGCATGATCTGCTTGGCGCGTTCGTTGCCGCCGGCCTGGTCGAAGCCGGCGACGGCGTTCAGGAAGTCCTGGACCTCGGGAGTATCGAAAATCTTTACGGTCATGCTGGCATCCTCGTGTTGTTGTATCTGATGGACTCGGGCATCGAGTCAGCTGTCGTCGTCGCGGACCGACGAGGGGTGTCGACACAGCGGGGTGACGTTGATCTCCATGTACGGAAAGAGCGGGAGATTCGAGACGATCTCCTGCAGTTCGGCGTTGTCCTGCACGTCGAAGATGCTGACGTTGGCGTAGCTGCCGGCGACCCGCCACAGGTGGCGCCACTTGCCGGCACGTTGCAGCTCCTGGGCGTAAGCCTTCTCGGTCGCCTTGATCTCGGCGGCCCGCTCGGCCGGCATGTCCGGCGGCAGCTTCACGGTCATTTCCACTTGAAACAGCATGTCTCTCCTCCTCCGAATCTGGGTCTGGACGCTTACTTGCGCGAATAGTGGGCGAGCTTGTCCTCGTCGAGGGCGATGCCGAGGCCGGGGCCGGCCGGCAGGTCGACGCCGAACTCGTGATAGCGAAGTGGCTCGGCGACGATGTCGTCCTCGAGCAGCAGCGGGCCGAACATCTCGGTGCCCCAGGCCAGTTCGCCGAGCGTCGACCAGGCATGCAGGGACGCGGCGGTGCCGAGGGTGCCCTCGAGCAGGGTGCCGCCATAGAGGCCGATGCCGGCGGTCTGGGCCAGATGCGCCAGCTCCAGCGCCGCCACTGGTCCGCCGGACTTGGCGATCTTCAGCGCAAAGGCGCCACTGAAGCCGCGCGCCGCCAGGTCGAGGCCGTCGCGGGCGTCGGCCACCGCCTCGTCGGCCAGCATCGGCACCCGGAAGCGGTTGGCCAGGCGCACCAGGCCGGCATGCTCGCGGGCGGGAAGCGCCTGCTCGATCAGCTCGATGCCGGCATCCTGCAGGGCCGCGATGCCACGCACCGCGGTGGCCTCGTCCCAGGCCTGGTTGACGTCGACCCGTACGCTCGCCCGCTCCCCCAGCGCCGCCTTGATGGCCGCGACATGCCGTACGTCCTCGTCCAGGTCACGGGCGCCGATCTTCAGCTTGAAATCACAGTGGCGACGGTCGTCGAGGCGCTGGAAGGCCTCGTCGATGTCCTTGTCGGTATCCCCCGAGGCCAGCGTCCACAGCACCGGCAGGTGCGCGTGGCGCGCGCCACCCAGCAGGTCGGCCACCGACAGCCCCAGGCGCTTGCCTCGGGCGTCGAGCAGCGCGGTCTCCAGCGCCGACTTGGCGATCATGTTGCCGCGGGTATGGCGGGCCATCCGGGCGCGCAGGACGTTGAGGTTGTCGGCGGGCTGGCCGATCAGCAGTGGTGCCAGGTAGGCGTCGATATTGCGCTTGATGCTCTCCGGGCTCTCGGGACCGTAGGCCAGGCCGCCGATGGTGGTGCCCTCGCCCAGGCCCTCCACGCCGTCGCTGTGGCGCATGCGCACGATGACCATCGTCTGGCAGGCCATGGTGGTCATGGAGAGCTTGTGGGGGCGGATGGTCGGCAGGTCGACCAGCAGCGTCTCGATGGATTCGATCACGGATGACATGGAGGCTCCCGAAAGGCGGCATGCTGAACTGTTGGAGGCAGTTTGATTGCGCCCCGGGAAAGGAACCAATATGGTTTTGGTGGTTATCCATACCCTGGAGGTATCATGGAGCTTCGTCACCTGCGTTACTTCTGCGTGGCGGCCGAGGAACTGAACATGACCCGGGCGGCCGCCCGGCTGCACATAGCGCAGCCGCCTTTAACTCGACAAATCAATCAGTTGGAAGAAGAAATCGGTACCCGACTGTTCGAGCGAAGCCCCCGGGGACTGACCCTCACCCCGGCAGGCCAGTTCTTTCATGAGCATACCCTGCAGATACTGGAAAAGGTCGACACCACCGTCGCGGGCACCCGGCGCATCGCCCGCAGCAAGCGCCAGCTGTTCGGCATCGGCTTCGTGCCGTCGGTGTTCTACGGTCAGCTTCCGCTGCTGGTGCGCGGCCTGCGACAAAAGGATGACGTCGAACTGACGCTGGTCGAGTTGACCACGGTGCAGCAGATCCAGGCGCTCAAGGCGGGTCGCATCGACATCGGATTCGGCCGGCTGCGCATCGACGACCCGGAGGTCGAGCAGGAGGTGCTGTTCGAGGAGCCGATGATGGCGGCGCTGCCCAATGGTCACCCGCTGGAAGGCACCACGCCGACCATGGCGCAGCTGGCCGAGTATCCGCTGATCCTGTTCCCGGCCACGCCGCGACCGAGCATGGCGGACACCGTGCTCGGCATGTTCCGCCGCCGCGGCCTGCGGGTGCAGGTCGCCCAGGAGGCCAACGAGATGCAGACCGCCCTGGGACTGGTGGCCTCGGACCTGGGCATCACCCTGGTGCCCGAGCAGGTTCGCCGGCTGCAGCGTGACGGGATCAACTATGTCTACCTGGCGGAGACGCACATCACCATCCCCATCCTGTGCAGCCGGCGACGCGGCGAGCCGCCCAGCGAGATCATGCGCGAGGCCAACGCCATCCTCGAGGTGCTGGTCGAGAATCGCCGAACGGGCCGCTACCCCTGACCCGGCCTCGCCGCTCCTCCGGCCGCGGGCCCCTGCGCCCTTGCCAGCCATTGCCTGTATGTTGAACATAAGCTAGCATCGCGGTTATTTAGTGGAGACCCGCCTTGTCGACTCGCTCCCGCCCGGACACCGTGCGCCCCAGCATCGCCGACCACCTCGCCCGGGAGATCTTCTCCGGCCGCTACCAGCCCGGTGACTTCGTGCCCAAGGAAGTGGATCTCGCCGAGCGGTTCGCGATCAACCGCTCGGCGGTGCGCAGCGACCTGCGTCAGCTGGTCGATGTCGGCATCATCGAGCGCATCTCCGGACATGGCTCCAAGGTGCGCGAGTACGATGCCTGGAACATCCTCGACCCCCTGGTCACCGACTGGATGACCCGCTACGCCACCCCCAACCCGGAGATCCAGCGCGAGATCCTGGCCTTTCGCCTCGACGTGGAGCCCTACGTGGCCATGACCGCCGCCCGGCGTGCCACCGCCCGCGACCTGGTCGCCATCGAGGAGGCCTTCGAGGGCATGGGGCAGAACCTGCACGGCGGCAACGGCGAGGCCGGCCGCCTGCACAGCGACTACGACGTCGCCTTCCATGTCGCCATCTACAAGGCCACCCACAACATCGTCTGGGCGCAGCTCTCGCATATCCTCAGGCCCTCGATCTACATGCTGATCGAGAAGTCCAATGTCAGCGCCAGCGACCCCGAGGAGAGCCTGGAGCGCCACCTCCAGCTGATGGAATGCATCCGTGCCCGCCGCCCCCGCGAGGCCTTCCTCGCCGCCCAGGCGGTCCTGGCCGGGACCGCCGACGCCCTGGGCATCCCCCCCGGCGACGCCATCCTGGGCAGCCAGCTGGATCTGCCCCCGACGCAGGCCTGACCGTCCGGCACGACGCCGCGGTGAGCCGGCCCGTCCCGAAAGGCGATCGGCTCCCACGCCGCAGCATGGGAGCCGATCGCGCTCGGAAAAGCGGCTGACTAGGCTCGCGAGCGACGGGTCTGCTTCCAGCGGTCGAACATCACCGCCAGCAGCAGGATGGCGCCACGCACCAGGTACTGGTAGAAGGTCGGCACGTTGAGCAGGCCCATGGCATTCTGCACGCAGCCCATGATCAGCACCCCGACCAGCACGCCGGTGATCGAGGCGATGCCGCCGGACAGCGCCACGCCGCCCAGCACGCAGGCGGAGATCACGGCGAGCTCCAGGCCCAGGGCGGTGTTGGGATCGCCGAGGCCCATGCGCGAGGTCAGCAGCACCCCGGCGATGCCGGCGACCACGCCCTGCAGGCCGAAGACGATGATCTTCAGGCGGCGCACGTTGACCCCCGCCAGGGCCGCGGCCTCGGCGTTGCCGCCGGTGGCCAGGACGTTGCGCCCGAAGGCGGTCATGTTGAGCAGCACGCCGAAGATCACGAAGCAGGCGATCATGGTCCACACCGGCAGGGTGAGCCCGAGGAAGGAGGCGCTGCCCAGCTCGAAGAAGGCCGGCACGGTGATCATCACCGCATCGCCGCCGGAGGTGATGTAGGCCAGGCCACGCACGAACTCCATGGCCGCCAGGGTGGCGATCAGCGAGTTGATGCCGAAGCGCGCCACCACGAAGCCGTTGAAGGCCCCCACCGCGCCGCCGGCGACCACCCCGCCGAGCACGCCGATGATCACGCTGCCCGAGGCCGAGGTGGCCACCGCGGCGACCACCCCGGCGAAGGCCACGATGGAGGCCACCGAGAGGTCCACCTCGCCCAGCGCCAGCACCAGCATCATGGTGGTGGCGATGGTGCCGATCAGCGTCACCGAGAGCAGCAGCCCGATCATGTTGCGGCCGGTGAGGAAGTCGGGGATGAACACCGACAGGGCCACGAACAGCACCAGGAAGATGGCGATCAACCCCGAGGTGTCGAGCAGGGTACGCAGCGGCTTGGTGAGCCCCTGGCGGCCCTCGGGCCGGGCCGGGGCGGCGCCCTCGCCCTGCGCGATCTCATGCGTATTCATAGGCTTCTCTCTCGCAGTTGGTGTGGTGTCAGGCGATTCGTTCAGGCGGGCAGCGCCAGGCCCAGCAGGCGCTCGGGGGTGGCGTCATCGCGTGCCACGATGTCGACCAGGGCGCCGTCGCGCATCACCCCGATGCGGTCGCAGATCGAGCTGACCTCGGCCAGGTCGCTGGAGATCACCACCACGCTCTTGCCCTGGTCGGCCAGGTCGTAGAGCAGGGTGTAGATGTCGCGCCGGGCGCCGACGTCGATGCCGCGGGTCGGCTCGTCCATGACGAACAGCTCGATCTCCTCGGACAGCCAGCGGGCCAGGATCACCTTCTGCTGGTTGCCGCCGGACAGGGTGCTGATGCGGGTCCGCGGCCCCGGCGTCTTGATGCTCAACTGGCGGATGTAGTCGCGGGTGTTGGCCAGCTCGCGGGACGGCTGGCGGAACAGTCCCCAGCGCTTGAAGAAGCGTCGACAGCTGACGTTGAGGTTGTCGGAGACGCTGGCGATGGGGAAGATGCCCTGGGACTTGCGGTCCTCGGGGCACATGGCGATGCCGGCGCGGATCGCCTCGGCGGGGCTGCGGAAGCGGCGCGGCTCGCCGGCGAAGCGTACCTCGCCACCGCGCGGGCGCTCGACGCCGCAGACCAGCCGCATCAGCTCGCTGCGCCCGGCGCCGACCAGGCCGAACAGCCCGAACACCTCGCCGCGACGGACGTTGAAGCTGACCGGCTCGCTCAGCCCCTTGCCGGCGATGGCGTCGATGGCCATCAACTCCTCGCCCGCCTCCCGGGCGCGATAGCCGTAGACGTCCTCGATGTCGCGCCCCACCATCTCGCTGACCAGGGTGTCGTGGTCCAGGGCCTCGAGGCTGTCGTGGGTGCGGATGTGCCGGCCGTCGCGGAACACCGTGACCGCATCGCACATCTCGAACACTTCCTCCATGCGGTGGGTGACATAGAGCACCACCCGCCCCTCGTCGCGCAGGCGCTTGACGATGCGCTTGAGCTGGCGGGTCTCCTGCACGGAGAGGCTGCTGGTGGGCTCGTCGAAGGCGATCACCTTGGCATCGCGCAGCAGGGCGCGACCGATCTCGATCATCTGCTGCTGGCCGATGGACAGCTCACGCACCTTGGTGGCGGGATGGATGGCGTCCTCGCCCAGGTCGCGCAGGATGCGCAGGGCCTCCTCGCGCATGCGGCGGCGATCGACGAAGCCGCGCCTGGCCGGCAGCTGGCCGAGCAGCAGGTTCTCGGCCACCGACAGGTTGGGCGACAGCGTCAGCTCCTGGTAGATGATGGCGACCCCCTGGCCGAGGGCCTCGCGGGCGTTGACGAAGACGTGGCGCTCGCCGCCCAGCCACAGGGCGCCCTCGGTGACGCGATTGACGCCGCTGAGCACCTTGAGCAGGGTCGACTTGCCGGCGCCGTTCTCGCCCATCAGGGCATGCACCTGGCCGGCCTGGGCGGCGAAGCTCACCCCGTCCAGCGCGCGCACGCCGGGAAACTCGACGCTGATGCCGTCGAAACGCAGATAGGGTTCTGACATGGGGGCAGACTCCTCAGCGGGCGGGATCAGAGGCCGAGCTCATCGCGCACGGCCTGCCAGTTGTCGCGGGTCATCAGGGTGCCGGAGGTCACGGTGTTGGCCGGCGGCTCGTCGCCCTCGGTGACCCAGGCATGGAGGTTCTCCGCGGTCTGGCGACCATGCATGGTGGAGCTCACCGCCACGGTGCCGTGGAAGCCGGTGGGGGCCTCGCGGGAGAACTCGGCGAAGGCGGCGCCGGAGCCGTTGATGCCCACGCCGATCACGTCCTCGGCGCCCAGGCCATACTGCTCGCTGGCCCGCACGCCCCCCAGCACGCTCTCCTCGTTGAGCGCATAGATCACCCAGTGCTCGTAGTCGCCGCGCTTGGCGAACACCGGCGAGGCCGCCGAGAAGGCACTGGCGGTATCGCTGTTCTGCTGGGGGGCATCGAAGATGTTGCCCTCGGGGAAGCCGGCCTCGAGCAGGGCATCGGTGGCGCCGTCGGTGCGCTCCTTGGCGGTGGGCAACTCGTAGTTGGTGATGCGCAGCGCGGCGACCTCCTCGGGATTCCAGCCGCGCGCCTCCATCTCGGCGGCGAGGGCCTCGCCGACCTGCTGGCCGATCTTGTAGCCGGACATGCCCAGGTGGGGGACCGTCTCCATGGGCTCGCCATCGGGGCCGACGAAGCGGTCATCGACGGTGACCACCTTCATGCCGTACTGCTCGGCGCGGTTCATGATCGCCGGGCCCAGGCGCACGTCCGGCGGGCAGATCACGAAGCCCTGGGCGCCCTGGGAATGGAGGTTGTCGATGGCGCTCAGCACCTGTTGGCCGTCCTCGCCGGCCAGGCGTACCACCTCGAAGCCCTGTTCCTCGCCGAGGGCGGTGGCGGCCTGCTGCTCGTTGATGAACCAGGCCTGCTCGGGCTTCTTGACGATGAAGCCCAGGGTCACCTCCTCCTGGGCCAGGGCGATGGTGGGGGCAGACAGGGCCAGGCCGGCGCCCAGGGTAACGGTGGCGAGTCGAGAAAGGGGTCTCATCGCGTACTCCTGTGGTGATCTCGATTGTTGTTATGCACCCCGCGGGCAGCCCTTCAGCTGCCGCGGTCATGGTCACCCTACGCCGTGACAACCATAACTCTCCAATAGCATTCGGCGCATAAAGTGATATCCATATGGTTATCAGCCTGAACGAAGGGGCGCTGTGGGGACACGGGCAGGACGACGGGGGCGAATGCGCTGCGACTAAAGTGTGTGGCCAACGGACGCGGTGCGCCGGGCCGGTCTGGCGGGCGGCCGACTCAGCGGGTCGAGAAATGCCACCGGGTAGGGCTCCGGTCGGTCACTCCCGGTGATCGCAGCATCGAGGGGAACAGAGCCAACTGTGATTGCCTTGGTGGCGATGGGTTCTCTCTGGACACCGCTTCTGGTAACCGCTGATACTGGCTTGGCGCTCTACTCATATTCATCTGGTTATCATGCCCATGACGCCTCCTGCCCATGACGGTCGCCTGACGCCGGACTGGTTTCTCGACGTGCGACTCAAGTGTCGCCACCTGCAGTTGCTCGCCGCCCTCGACGAGCATCGCAACCTGCATCGCGCCGCCGCCAGCCTGGCGATCAGCCAGCCCGCCGCCTCGAAACTGCTCGCCGAGCTGGAAGCCCGACTCGACGTCAGGCTCTTCGAGCGTCACGCCCGGGGGCTCGACCCCAACTGGTATGGCGAGATCATGGTGCGTCGGGCCCGCAGCATGCTCTCGGAGTTGCAGCAGACCGGGGACGAGCTCAACGCCCTGCGTGCCGGCAATGCCGGCCGCGTCTCGGTGGGCACGGTCATGGATCCCGCGGTCACCCTGCTGTCCCAGGCCCTGGAAGCCACACGCAGCGACCTGCCCGGGCTCAAGGTGAGCGTCGACGTGGACGTCAGTCAGCGGCTGATCCCGCGCCTGGTCGAGGGCGAGCTCGATATCGCCCTGTGCCGCATCCCGGCGGGCTTCGATCACGGCCAGTTCGTCTTCGAGGAGATCGGCGAGGAGGTCATCAGCCTGATCTGCCGGCACGGCCATCCGCTGACGGCCACGGCCGCCCCCGAGCTGGTCGAGATGATCGACTACCCCTGGTCCCTGCAGCCGCCCGGCGCCCTGATGCGCCAGCGCTTCGACTACCTGCTCAGCTATCACGGCCTGGCGCCCCCCAAGCAGGTCGTCGACACCCCGGATATCCTGGTATCGCTGGCCCTGGTGGCGGCTTCCGACACCCTGACGGTAACCACCCGGGAAGTGGCCGAGCTGCTCTGCGACCCACAGCGTTTCTGCCTGCTGCCGACCCCGCAGCCGGTGAACGTCCAGCCCTACGGCCTGGTCACCCTGAGGGCCAAGCGCCTGTCGCCCGGGGCGGCGGCCCTCACCACCCAACTGCGCGAGGTGATCCGCCGCCGCGAGATCCGCTGAGGGGCCCGGCCGCCGTAAACCCGGTGATCGGGAGCTCGTCAGTCGTGGAACGGCGCCACGGCACGCCGATGGCCGAGCATCAGGGCGTCGGCCACGTGGCGCAGGGGGGCGATGTCGATATCGCTCTCCCCGCGCTCGAGCAGGTCGCGGAAGTGCGCGTACACGCCCGGGTACTCCCGCTCCGGCTCCTCCATCAGCGTCTCGCCGTCGATGACCAGGCGGGCGCCCCCCTCCTCAAGCGTCAACACGCCCTGCGCGGTATCGATGCGCATCTGCCAGCACGGCGGGTCTTCGTGGCGGAAGTCGAAATCGGCCTCGATCTCGACCCCCGCGGCGGTGCGGAACGCGAGGGCCGCGGCGATCGGCGTCTGGCAGTTCTGGGGAACCTCGAGGGTGGCGCGGCGCAGGAAGAACGGCGCCAGCAGCTCGGTGGCGATCGACAGCGCGTTGATGCCGGGGTCGAAGACCCCCATGCCCCCGGCTTCCCAGAGCCAGCGCTGGCCGGGGTGCCAGACCCGCACGTCTTCATGCCAGCGGATGGCCACGGCGCGCACGGCCTTGTCGGCCAACCACGCCCTGGCGGTGGCGATTCCCGGCGCGAAACGCGAGTGCCAGGCGGCGAACAGCACCTGACCCCGCGCCGCGGCGAGGCTCCTCAGGTCCTCGATCTCGGCCAGGGTCGCGCCGGGGGGCTTCTCCAGCAGCACCGCCTTGTCGCGGCGCAGCGCCAGGGAGGCGAGCTCGTGACGCAGGTGGGCCGGGGTGCAGATCGCCACCCCGTCCAGGCTCGGCTCCGCGTCGAGCATCGCCGCCAGGGACCGATAGTCGGTGACACCGTCGAGACGGGCATGGGGATCCGCCGTGGCGACGAGTTCGAGGCCGGGGGTGGCGGCGATGGCGGCCAGGTGCTGGTCGCGGGCGATCTTGCCGACACCGACCAGGCCCAGGCGAAAGACGGACATGAGGCTCTCCTCGGTGGGTCGCGTCGGAGGCGCCGAGCGCTCCGGCGACGGGCTAGTGGTTATCCCTCGGCGGGCTGCGGCGCGCCACGTCGCGATACTGCGGCGCCGGCGCCAGGATCATGCCGCGATCCAGCGGCTCGACCATCGAGCGCTGGATCTCCTGCCAGGGCGTCTGGTGGGGCGGATAGGCATAGCCGCCGACGGCCTCGAGCCGCTCCCGGCGCCGGCTCAGGGTGGCGTCGTCCACCAGCAGCCGGACCTCGCCGCGACCCAGGTCGACCCGCAGCCGGTCGCCGCTCTCGAGCAGCGCCAGGGGCCCGCCGGTGGCCGCCTCCGGGGCGGCGTTGAGGATCGACGGCGAGCCCGAGGTGCCCGACTGGCGCCCGTCGCCCAGGCACGGCAAGGACTCGATGCCGGCACGAATCAGCGCCTCGGGCGGCTGCATGTTGACCACCTCGGCGCCGCCGGGATGCCCCACCGGGCCGGCGCCGCGCATCACCAGGATGGTGGTCGCGTCGATGGCGAGCGCCGGGTCGTCGATGCGCGCATGGTAGTCCTCGGCGCCATCGAAGACCACCACGCGACCCTCGAAGGCCTGGGGATCGTCCGGGGCCTCGAGGAAGCGCCGGCGGAAGTCGGCGGAGATCACGCTGGTCTTCATCAGCGCCGAGTCGAAGAGGTTGCCCTTGAGGTTGAGGAAGCCGGCGTGCTCGACCAGCGGGTTGGCGTAGCGGCGGATCACCTCGGGATCCCGGGTCTCGCGGCCGGCCAGGTTCTCGGCCAGCGTCCGGCCGTTGACGGTGATCGCCTCGCCGTGGAGCCGGCCGGCGTCCAGCAGCTCGTGCATCACCGCCGGCACGCCGCCGGCGCGGTGGAACTCCTCGCCCAGATAGGCCCCGGCCGGCATCACGTTGGCCAACAGCGGAATCTCGTGGCCCAGGCGCTGCCAGTCGTCGTTGTCGAGGGCGACGCCGGCATGCCGGGCGATGGCGTTGACATGGATCGGCGCATTGGAGGAGCCACCCAGCGCCGAGCAGGTGACCAAGGCGTTCTCGAACGCCTCGCGAGTCAGGATGTCACTCGGCCGCAGGTCCTCCCGGACCAGGTCGACGATGCGCTCGCCGGTCCGGTAGGCAACCGCGCCACGCTCCTTGTAGGGGCCGGGAATCATCGCCGAGCCGGGCAGGCTCATGCCCAGCGCCTCGGCCAGCGCGTTCATGGTCGAGGCGGTGCCCATGGTGTTGCAGTGGCCCACCGAGGGCGCGGAGTCGGCGATCCTGGAGAGGAACTCGGGGTAGTCGATGTCGCCGGCGGCGAGGCGCTTGCGCATCTCCCACACCACGGTACCCGAGCCGACGCGCTCGGCGCCGCGCCAGCCGTTGAGCATGGGCCCGCCGGACAGCACGATCGCCGGGATATTGACCGTGGCCGCGGCCATCAGCGCCGCCGGGGTGGTCTTGTCGCAGCCGGTGGTCAGCACCACCCCGTCCAACGGGTAGCCGTGCAGCACCTCCACCAGGCCCAGGTAGGCCAGGTTGCGGTCCAGCGCCGCGGTGGGCCGGCGCACGTTCTCGTGGATGGGGTGCATGGGGAACTCGAAGGGCACCCCGCCGGCGGCGCGGATGCCGTCCTTGACCCGCTTGGCGAGCTCCACATGGTGGCGGTTGCAGGGCGTCAGGTCGGAACCCGACTGGCAGATGCCGATGATCGGCCGGCCACTCGTGAGCTCCTCCAGGGTGATGCCCTGATTCAGGTAGCGCTCGATGCATAGCGCGGTGGTGCCGGGGTGATCGGGGTTGTCGAACCACCACCGCGAGCGGAGCTGGTCGGGGGAGATCCGGCGTGACTCTTGGGCCATGTCTGCACCTCTATCGTGATGATGGCGTCGTTACCGCCGGGGATAAGTTAAACATACCAACCGTATGTTGAATATATTCAATTGGCCGTAGAAGACCGACCGGGACACCGGGGCCCTCCCCGAAAGGGCGCTTGCCGGCGCCGTGCAGGCAGGCCACGCCTGGAGGAAGGAAGAGAAGCGACGACGGGCTCCTTAGCGCCGCTGCCACTAGCGGGCGCGTTCTGGAGCGATGTCGTATACATCCTTCGGCATGACGCACAGAGAACGATAATCGGATGTCCGGCCTGCATCATGGCACCCCCCAACCATCCAACACGGTTTCTGCCATGGTCTATACAAGCGCCATCCTGCTGAGCCTGATCGGCTATTTCGTCATCGGCCACCTGGCCGGGCGTCGGGTCAAGCACCTCGACGACTACCTGGTCGCCGGGCGCAACGCCCCGACCTTTCTCATCCTCGGCACCCTGGTCGCCAGCTACCTGAGCACCAGCGCCTTCCTCGGCGAGACCGGCTTCGCCTACCAGGGCTATCCCTTCGTGATGCTGATCTTCGCCGCCATCAGCACCTCCGGGTGCCTGCTCGGCGCCCTGGCCTTCGGGCGCTACCTGCGGCGCAGCGGCACCCTGACGGTGCCCGAGTTCTTCGGCAAGCGCTTCGCCTCGAAGCGCGTGCAGACCATCGCCGGCCTGACCACCGTGGTGGGCCTGGGGGCCTACCTGCTGGGCGTGATGCAGGGTGCCGGCATCATGTTCGAGGAGCTCACCGGGCTGCCCTACTGGGTCGGGCTGGTGCTGGTGTGGCTGACCTACACCGGTTTCATCCTCTATTCCGGCTCGCCGGGCGTGATGCTCACCGACACGGTGATGTTCGTGATCTTCTCGGTGGCCGCCCTCGGCGGCTCGCTCTACATCATCCAGGACCTGGGCGGCTGGCACGGCGTCGTCGAGGGGCTGCTGGCCCAGGGCGACAAGCCCGACATCGCGCTGTGGCACGGTGTCCTCCAGGGCGAGGACGCGACCTTCTCGACGCCGGGCGAAGCCCTGACCTGGGGCCTGACCCTGGGCCTGGTGTGGGCCGCCGTGCTGGCAGCGAGTCCCTGGCAGTCCAGCCGCTACCTGATGGCGCGCAACGAGCACGTGGTGATGCGCTCGGCGATGCTCACCGCGGTGTCGCTGGCCGTCTTCTACGCCCTGATGATGATGACCGGCGCGGCCATCAACCTCTACGACCCCACCCTCGACGGCGAGCACGCCATGGTATGGGCCGCCCTCAACATCCTGCCGACCTGGCTGGGCGTGGTGATCCTCACCGGGGTGTTCGCCGCCGGCCTGTCTTCCTGCTCGACCTTCCTGTCGATCATCGGCTTCAGCATCTCCAACGACATCCTGCCCGCCAACCGCAGTGAGGCCGCGGCCATGCGCACCAGCCGGATCGCCGTGCTGGCGGCCGGGCTGATCGCCCTGGTGCTGGCGCTGTTCCAGCCGCCGGCGGTGATGGCCGTCGTGTGGTTCGCGGCGACCCTGTTCGCCTCTTCCTGGGGCCCGGTGGCGCTGATGAGCATCTGGAGCCGCCGGATCACCGCCGCCGGCGCCGGCTGGGGCCTGGCGGTGGGCTTCGTCGGCAACCTCATCCTGTCGCTGCTGGTCCAGGCCGGGTGGCTCGAGCTGCCGGTCTACCTGCACCCCGTGGTGCTCGGCACCCTGATGGCACTGGTGGCCATCGTGGTGGCCTCGGCGCTGACCCGGGTCAGCCAGGCCGAGCGCGACTATCGGGCCTTCCTGCATCGCGACGACGAGCACGAGCCCAGTGGCTGGATGGCCGGTTCCCGCTGGGTGGCCGCGTTCACCATGCTGTCGGGCGTCGCCGTGGGCACCTTCCTGTGGCGCCAGTACGCCGATACGCTGGCCGCCCTCGCCGGCCAGTTCGGCATCCCCGAATCCGCGGTCACCGGCGCCTACGCCCTGGCCGTCGGCTGCGGGGGCATGCTGGTCATCGCCGGGGCCGTGGGTTACCGGGTGGTACGGTCCCGGAATGCCCCGGCACACATCGCCCGTCCCGCCGAACCCTGATAACCGCCCGCCCCCTCACGACGATGCCGGTGGCGGGACAGCACCGGCATCCCCGCCGACGGCGGTATCCCCTGGCCGACATTTCGGCTCAGCCAGCCGGCGCTACCGCCACTTCCCGCGAGGCCTGCCGCAGGGCTATCGCAGTTGGATCTGGCGAGGGGCGCCGGGGACAGGTCGAAGAGGGGGTCCTACGCCAGGGGTGAGGAGCACTGCTCCGAACGGGCTGGCCATGGATGGCCAGCACCGGCCCTGCAAGCGAAGCGGGACGCGAGAGCGCCGCAGGGCGTCGGTAGCGCCCATGGAGGGGTTCACAGCGCCCCCTCGCAGACCTGTCGACGGATCAGCCCCGAGCGATAACGCTAACTGCGATAGCCTTGAGGCCTGCCGGAGGCAAGCGGCGTGGCGAGGCACCACCCCCTATCTTCGAGCCTCGCGTCCCGTCGCCTCAGTGCGAGTGGCGCGGCACGTCGGCGCCCCTCTTGCCGACCAGGAAGTCGAAGTCGCAGCCCTCGTCGGCCTGCAGCACGTGCTCGATGTAGAGCTGGCGATAGCCGCCGCTGCGGGCGATCTCCCTCGATGCCGCGGTGGGGTCGCCCTCGGCCAGCCGCGCCTCGAGTTCCGCCTCGTCGACCTCCAGGTGCAGGCGGCCGCCGTCGCAGTCGAGCTCGATCCAGTCGCCGTTGCGCACCGCCGCCAGCGGGCCGCCGGCCGACGCCTCCGGCGCGACGTGCAGCACCACGGTGCCGTAGGCGGTGCCGCTCATGCGCGCGTCCGAGATGCGCACCATGTCGGTGACGCCCTGCTCCAGCAGCTTGGACGGCAGGCCCATGTTGCCGACCTCGGCCATGCCGTGATAGCCGCGCGGGCCGCAGTTCTTCATCACCAGGATGCTGTCGGCGTCGACCGCCAGGTCGGGGTCGTTGATGCGCGCCTTGTAGTCGTCGAAGTTCTCGAACACCACGGCGCGGCCGCGATGCTGCATCAGCTCGGGGCTCGCCGCCGAGGGCTTGAGCACCGCGCCGCCCGGGGCCAGGTTGCCGCGCAGCACGCACATGCCCCCATCGGCGCGTAATGGAGCGTCGAGCGGGCGGATCACTTCGTCGTCGTAGAGCGGCGCCTCGCAGACGTTTTCCCACAGGGTCCTGCCGTTGACGGTCAGGGCGTCCTTGTGGGGCAGCCGGTCGGCCTCGCCGAGGCGCTTGAGCACCGCGGGCAGCCCGCCGGCGTAATAGAACTCCTCCATCAAAAAGCGCCCCGACGGCTGCAGGTCGACGATGGTCGGCGTGCCGCGGCCGATGCGCGTCCAGTCATCCAGCGCCAGGTCGACGCCGATGCGCCCGGCGATGGCCTTGAGGTGGATCACCGCGTTGGTCGAGCCGCCGATCGCCGCGTTGGTGCGGATGGCGTTCTCGAAGGCCTCGCGGGTCAGCACCTTCGACAGCCTGAGGTCCTCGTCGACCATCTCGACGATGCGGTTGCCGGACAGGTGCGCCAGCACGTAGCGCCGCGAGTCCACCGCCGGGATCGCCGCGTTGTGGGGCAGCGAGGTGCCCAGCGACTCGGCCATGCAGGCCATGGTCGAGGCGGTGCCCATGGTGTTGCAGGTCCCCGCCGAGCGCGACATGCCGGCCTCGGCGGCCATGAAGTCGTGAATCGAGATCTTGCCCGCCTTGACCTGCTCGGAGAGCTGCCAGACCACGGTCCCCGAGCCGATGTCCTTGCCCTCGTGCTTGCCATTGAGCATCGGCCCGCCGGTGACCACGATGGTCGGCAGGTCGCAGCTCGCCGCGCCCATCAGCAGCGCCGGGGTGGTCTTGTCGCAGCCCACCAGCAGCACTACCGCGTCCATGGGGTTGCCGCGGATCGCCTCCTCGACATCCATGCTCGCCAGGTTGCGGGTGAACATCGCCGTGGGCCGCAGGTTGGACTCGCCGTTGGAGAACACCGGGAACTCCACCGGATAGCCACCGGCCTCGAGGATGCCCTTCTTGACGTGCTCGGCGATCTTGCGGAAGTGGGCGTTGCAGGGCGTCAGCTCCGACCAGGTGTTGCAGATGCCGATGATCGGCTTGCCCTGGAACTCGTGGTCGGGAATGCCCTGGTTCTTCATCCAGCTGCGGTACATGAAGCCGTTCTTGTCGGCGCTGCCGAACCATTCGGCACTGCGCAACCGGCGCTTGCTGTCGGTCATGGGAAGCTCTCCTTCATCGTGTCTCGCGGCCTGTCTGTCGCCTCGAACGTGGGCGGCCTGGCCATGACGGTAGCCTGACGGCGGCGCGTAGTCGATACATACGAAAGTATATGTTGAACAAATATGGCATATGTACAACATTTAAGCCCGGTAACGACAAGACAGACGCCACGACACAACAACCCGCTTCGATGGAGAGATCAGATGCCCCACCTCAAGCCCAGCCTGCTGCTCACCGGCACGGCGCTGATGCTCGGCCTGTCCACGGCCCAGGCGGCGGAGTACGAGTGGAAGTTCCAGGCCTCGGAGACCGCCGGGGAACCCAGCTTCAAGATCAAGCAGGAGTGGGCCGACAAGATCGAGACCATGACCGATGGCCGGGTGCACATCGAGATCCTGCCGATCAACTCGGTGGTCGGCCCCACCGAGACCCTGCAGGCGGTGTCCTCCGGCATCCTCCAGGGCCACATGACCGACCCCAGCTACTTCTCGGGCCAGAATCCCGCCTTCGGCATGCTGGGCAACCTGGTCGGCGCCTGGAGCAACTCCTACGACTTCCTGGAGTACATGAAGTACGGCGGCGGCGAGGCGCTCTACAACGAGCTGGCCAACCCCTACGGCACCCAGCTGATCAGCGCGGCGACCTTCCCCCTGGAGTCGATCCCCTCCACCGTGCCGATCGAGTCCATCGATGACTTCGAGGGGCTCAAGATCCGCGCGCCCCAGGGCATGGTCTACAACATCTTCGAGCGCATCGGCGCCACGCCGGTCAACCTGCCGGGCTCGGAGGTCTACACCGGCCTGGAGAAGGGCGTGATCGACGCCGCCGACTCCACGGTGCTGTCCAACAACGACGCCATGGGGATCCACGAGTTCGCGCCCTACCCCCTCTACCCGGGCTTTCACTCCATGCCGATGATCGCCGTGTCGCTCAACAAGGAGATCTGGGACGGCCTGCCCGACGAGTTGAAGACCACCCTCGAGACCGCCTTCGACGGCATGGCCTACGACCTGATCGCGCGCCTCAAGGCACAGGACATCGAGACGCTGCAGGCGCTCAACGACAACCCGGACGTCACCCCCATCGACCTGTCCGCCGAGGAGCGCAAGCGCTTCCGCCAGGCCGCCGAACAGGAGTGGCGCGAGTGGGCCGGCAAGAACGAGATGACCCGGAAGGTCTACGACTCGGCCACCGCCTTCCTGGAATCCCGCGGCCTGCTGTAACCCCGGCGACCACCCCCCGACGGGGTTCCAGGGACCCGTTCTATCGCAGTTGGCGAGGGGCGCCGGGGGCAGGCCTGCCGCCGGGATAGCCCCGATCCTTAACGGCCCCGTTGGTTTTCTTCTGACCATGGCGGCGCCTCGGCGCCGCCCGGAGGAGTCATGTCTCCCAAGAATCACGACGACCGCCTCCCCGTCGACGAGGGGCACGTCGCCGGCGACGAGGAGGAACTCTCCGCGGCCACCGCCGGCGAGCCGGAACATGCCCATGCCCCCGTGCGCGGCGTCTTCGACCGCGGCGTGATCCGGGCCGCCCGCGGCGCCGCCTGGCTGGTGTTCATCGCCATGGCGATCAGCGTCTATGAGGTCATCATGCGCTACGCCTTCGGCTCGCCGACCTCCTGGGTGCATGAAAGCGTGGTCATGCTGGTGGCGGTCGGCTTCGCCCTCGGCGGCCCCGCGGCCCTGGCCTGCAATCGGCATATCCGGGTGCGGGTGCTCTACGACAGCGTCGGTCCCCAGGCCAAGCTGTGGCTCGACCGCTTCAATGACCTGGTGACCTTCCTGTTCTGCCTGGGCATGACCTACGCCGCCTATACCATGTTCTGGTCGGCTTCCCACAACCCGCTGGGCGAGTGGCAGCTGGAGCGCTCCGGCACCTCCTGGAACCCGCCCATCCCGGCGCTGGTGAAGGGCGTGATCCTGCTGGCGCTGGCGATCATGTGCGTACAGGCCTTCCTGCATCTGATCCGCGCGCTGCGCCGCCGTCCCGATATCGCATCTCGAGGGGGGCAATCATGACGATCGCCGACGGAACCCTGCTGCTGGTGGGCCTGATCTTCGCGCTGCTGGTCACCGGCCTGCCGCTGGCCTTCATCACCGGCCTGGTGGCGCTGGCCTTCACCTTCGGCTGGTTCGGCCCCGACGCCCTGCCGCTGGTCACCAGCCGGGTCTACGGCTTCGTCACCGAGTACTCGCTGGTGGCGGTGCCGATGTTCGTGCTGATGGCCTCGCTGCTCGACCGCTCGGGCATCGCCAAGGACCTGTTCAACGCCATGCGCGTGTTCGCCGGCCGCCTGCCCGGCGGCGTGGCGGTGCAGACCATCGTGGTGGCCTTCTT
>NZ_JACHXR010000010.1 GCF_014192275.1 Halomonas stenophila
GTCAGCAACGTCAAGTTCCAGGACGGGGAGCAGGTAGCCGATCAATCAGACAGGAATGCGGCCTGACCGCCATCCACCAGATTTGACGATAACTCATCACCACGAAGCCACCATCGCTCAGGGAAGCCACAGAGGGATATACTTGAGAGCTCTGGGTGTATGTACTGATCTGGAACTCCCCTGCCACGGCCGTGCCGTCGGCGGCATAGCGCTGCCCGTAGATACCATAGCTGGAGCCATCCTGATTATAGGACTCCCAAGCAGCCACGAAGCCGCCATCGGCTAGTGAGGCAATGGATGGATAAAGTTGGTTGCTGGTGGTGGTTGTATTGATCTGGAACTCATTTCCTACAGCCGTGGCGTCGGCGGCATAGCGCTGGCCGTAGATGCCCCAACCGGAGCCGTCCTGATCATCTGAGGACCAAGTCACCACGAAGCCGCCATCGACAAGCGAAGTCACGGCGACATCCCTCTGATCATTAGAGGTATGAGTATTTATCAGGAACTCCGATCCTACTGCCGTGCCATCTTCCGCATAGCGCTGACCATAGACGCCCCAACCGGAGCCGTCTTGGGAACTCCAGACCTGCACATAGCCTCCATCCGGTAACGCGGCAATATCATGAGACCGAAAGCCGGAGAAAAGATCGTCAATTGACACATTGGCCACATGGATCGGATCGCTGCCTAGTTGCGTATAGCCGTCGGGAACGCCAGACATACTGGACGCGATATCGACCGTGACGGTGGCAATCGAGGCTTCTCCGCTCTCGTCCACCACCATAAACTGAAAGTCGTCCGCGCCGCTTTCACCAACCTCCGGGGTATAGGTGAAGCTTCCATCGGCCTCGATGGCCACCGCGCCCTTCGCCGGCCCGGTCTCCAGCGTGAAGGTCAGTGGGTCGCCGTTATCCGGGTCAAAGGCCGTGAGCGACCCCGACGCCTCCCGGTCCTGGTTGGTGGCCACCAGGCTATCGATGGCGACCGGCGCGTCGTTCTTCCCGGTCACCGTGACGGTGACGTCGTTGGTGGCAGTGGCGCCGTGGGCGTCGGTGGCGGTTACGCCGATCACCACCTCGCGGGTCTCGCCCTCGGCCAGGTCCTGGAAATCGCTGCCCGGATCGAAGGTCAGCGTCGATCCGCTGATCGAGGCGCTGCCCTCGCCAGGGGCCGTGCTGATGGCATAGCCGAGGCTGGTGCCGTCGTCGTCGCTGTCGACGTCATCGCCCAGGGTGGCCAGGTCGACCGTGATGACCGCGCCGTCCTCAGCGGCGGCGCCGACCCCGGCGGCCAGCGTCGGCGCATCATTGCTGCCGGTGACGGTGACGGTGACCCTGGCCCAGCTCAGCGGACGGTTCCCATCCTGAATGGCGTAGATGAAGGAATCCGTCCATGTCTCGCCCTCGGCCAGGGCATGCAACTCATCCGCGATCGGCCGGATGTCATAGGCCACCACCTCGTTGCCTGTCGCGTCCTCGGTGATCCAGATCCGTGCCCCTTGTTCACTGCGATCGGGATCGTACCCTTCGGGACTCTCGATCTGCTCCAGGGTGTACTTGACGTCGGCGTCCTCGAGATCGACGACGCTATCCTCCCCTTCTTCCCCAGTATCCAGGGAGTACAGAACGCCGGCCCCGTCATCCAGGTCGTTACCCATGACATCGAAGAAGGTCACACCACTGATGAGGCCGCCGAACAAGGCATCCTCCGAGACGGCGTACTCGTCATCCACAGTGAGCGATTGATTGATAGTGGAGTTCCCTCCCCCCTGACCGCCATTGCCGTTATTGCCATTTTTCTTTGCCATGATGACCTCCCAGCACTGCCAACGTGATGAATAAGTGGCATACTCTCCTGGCCTTAAGACTGATGCCATCTCAGTGAATAAAGTTAAGAGACCACATCACCTACCGTCACCTTCGGGAGAGCCATATCTCCACGAGACTGGTAATGGATCGCTCGACAATCCATCCAGTCTCCATGGGTATGTAAACCATAGATAACCGAAAACAAACCACCCCTATCCAGATGGATAGTTCTAACCTAAACTAAGATAAAAAAGGATCACCCTCTCGCGAACAATACTTAATCAAGAACAATGATGACGACCAACTCATTGAAATATGGTTGATTTTTGAGGGTTAACGATGAACGCGGCGGTGCTTACCCTTATCGATGACATCTATTCCGCTGCGGCGGATGCAACTCGGTGGCCAGAAGTGGCACAGCACATCAAGCGCACGATCGGTGGGCACAGTGTCAACCTGGCGCTCGAGGACAGGCACGACCACCGCTTTAGTTTCTTTTTTACCGATGGAGCGAATGCTTCATCGATTGCGCATTACGAAAGCAACATCATTGAGCATGATGAGTTTGGGGCTGTCTTGGAAAGGCAAGAGGCTGGGACTTCTCTTCTGTCCCAAGACTTATGGGGAGAACGCGAGCTTTCCGAGATCTACCCCTACGAGGATTTCTATAAACCCCTGGGATACACCTACTTCAATTCTGGACTCTTCTACAGGGATGCGGCCTATCGCGGCTGGGTGTCGGTGGTGAGAAGCCTGCAAGACACGCCGTTTAGCCGGGATGAGCATTTGCTGATGAAAGCCCTGATGCCGCACCTCAACCGGGCCTTCTTGCTGAACCTGCAGCTGGTAGAGGCAACTCGTGTATCGCGGTTGGCTCTCGACGCCTTGGAGCGGGTATCGGCCGCTGTCCTCCTGCTGTCGGCAAGGGGACGCGTCCTGCAACACAATGCGTTGGCCGAGAGATATCTTTGCGCAACCCGCAAACTTACCGACTACCAGGACCTGAGGTTGCCCGATGCTGCGGCCAATCGGATGTTATACGACGCCATCACTCGGCAATTCGCGACATGCCTCCCCGATGCTCAGGCCTTCATCCCCTTCACCGATGAGACCATCAAGAAGGTTGCGTTGTGCTTTCCCTGGCGTTCGAGTCCGGCGCAAGTCGACTGGTTAGGGAGAGCCACTGGCAGCATCATATTCATCCTCACGCCGGGGGCTTCACAGCCGTCCACCATTCACCTGGAACAAGCCTATCAGCTGAGCAAGGCAGAGAACCGGGTGCTCATGGGGCTGCTGGAAGGAAATACCGCCGCTGAGTTAGCCGACCGACTCTTCGTGTCCCAACCTACCATTCGCTTTCATATCCGCAGTCTGTTGCGCAAGTTCGATAGCCGGAATCAGGCGGACATGATCATCAAGGCCTTAGGCTGTGGTGCCGTCCACCTGGGCTAAACGGTGTCATCCCACCCAGTTCGTCATGGAGTATTCTACTCGGCTGACGGGAAGTGGACTTGGGCATGGTGGACTCCTCCTTCTCAAAGGGTCAGATGTCCACCAAACCGGGTCAACTTCAGATCACGCCTAGAAACGCGGCTTAGTGCGCGCGGTGGCCTCGGCCGACCAGGGGTCCTCCGGCCAGGGGTGCTTGGGATAGCGCCCCCGCATGTCCTTGCGCACCTCCGGATAGCCGTTCGCCCAGAAGCTCGCCAGGTCCGCGGTCACCTGCAGCGGCCGGCGCGCCGGCGACAGCAGGTGCAGCAGCGGCGCGACCCGCCCGCCGACCAGCCGCGGCGCCTCGCGCCAGCCGAACACCTCCTGGAGCTTGACCGCCAGCACCGGCAACTCGCCGCGGTAGTCCAGCCGGACCCGCGAGCCGCTGGGCACCGCCAGATGGGTCGGCGCCAGCTCGTCGAGCCGCGAGCGCAGCGGCCAGTCGAGATGATCGAGCAGGATTCGGGCGAACGGCAATCGCTCCACCGCCTCGAGGCGCGTCAGCCCGTCGAGGTAGGGCCCGAGCCAGGCCTCGAGGTCGTCGAGCAGGGCGGCATCGGACCAGTCGGGCCAGGGCTCGCCCAGCTCGCGGCGCAGCAGCGCCACCCGGCCGCGGAGCTGCTCGGCGGCCTCGTCGAGGGGCAGGCCGCGGCGGCGCAGCGCCGCGAGCAGGGCCCGGCGCACCGCCTCCGGTGGCAGGTCGTGCAGGGGCCGTCGCTCGAGCACCACCGCCCCGAGACCGCGCCGTCGCTCGCCGACCAGCCGGCCCGCCTCATCGGACCATTCGAGGTGCTCGCGCCATTCGCCGGCCTCGGGGTGCAGGGCCGGCAGGCGCTCCGTGTCAAGGGCCGCGGCCCGGAAGATCCGCCCGCCGCCTGCCTCGCCGTCGAGGGCCACCGCCACCAGCAGCCCGGCGTGGGCCAGGGGGTGGTCGTCGGGCAGGGTCGCCTGGCCGCCGCCGGCCAGCCGGAAGCGACCGGGGGCGAGCCGCTGGGCGATGCGCTCGGGCCAGGCCAGGGCCAGCAATTCGCCCAGCGGGGCCAGGCTCGGCGCCTCGAGCCGGCAGCCCATGCGGCTCGCCAGCCGCCTGGCGTCGCGCTGCCAGGCGCGGTCCTCGCGGGGAGCCGCGAAGCGGCGCTCGAGTGCGGCGGCCAGGTCGCGCTCGTCATCGGCGTCGCGGCCCTCGAGCAGCGCGGCGAGGCCGCAGGCCAGGCCCTGCGCCTCGAGCTCGCCGGCCCGCTCCAGCATCACCGCCAGGCGCGGATGGGTGGGCCAGCGCGCACAGGCCCGGCCCAGCGCGGTCAGGCGATAGCCGTCGTCCAGGAGCCCGAGCCGGATCAGCAGCTCGCGCCCGGCGGACAGCGCCCCCGCCGGCGGCGGCGTGATCCAGGTCAGGGCCGCGGGGTCGGCGATCCCCCAGCGCGCCAGCTCGAAGGCCAGCGGCGCCAGGTCGGCCTGGCGGATCTCCGGCTCACGGTCCGGGGCCAACGGCTGCTCCTCCGCCCACAGCCGATAGCAGACGCCGGGGCCCTGGCGACCGGCACGCCCGCGGCGCTGGTCGGCGCTGGCCCGATTGACGCGCCGGGTCTCCAGGCGGGTCAGGCCGGTACGCGGCCGGAACACCGGCAGGCGCTCGCGGCCGGCATCGATGACCAGCCGTACCCCGTCCACGGTCACGCTGGACTCGGCGATGGCGGTGGCCAGCACCACCCGGCGGCGCCCCTGCGGGTCCGGCCGCAGCGCCCGGCGCTGGGTCGCCAGGGGCAAGCGGCCATGCAGCTCCATCACCGTCAGGTGCGGGGCCCGTGTCGACAGCTCCCGGGCCAGCCGGCGGATCTCGCCGACGCCGGGCAGGATCACCAGGGCGTCGCCGTCATCCGCTGCCAGGGCCTCGGCCACCACCGCCGCCTGGTGGCGGGCCGCGTCGTCCCGGGCCCGGGGCGGGCGGTAACGGGTCTCGACCGGGAACTGGCGTCCCGGGCAGTCGATCACCGGCGTGGCCTCGCCGAGCACGGCGGTGAGCGAGGCGACATCGAGGGTCGCCGACATCACCAGCAAGCGCAGGTCGTCGCGCACCGACTGGGTGTCCAGGGCCAGCGCCAGTCCCAGGTCGGCCTCGAGGCTGCGCTCGTGGAACTCGTCGAAGATCACGCCCGCCACGCCCTCGAGCAGGGGGTCGTCCTGAAACATGCGCGTCAATACCCCCTGGGTCACCACCTCGAGCCGGGTGGCCGGCCCCACCCGGGACTCGCCGCGCATGCGATAGCCCACGGTCTCGCCGACCGTCTCTCCCAACAGGTCGGCCATATGCCCCGCGGCCAGCCGGGCCGCCACCCGACGCGGCTCCAGCAGCAACAGCCGTCGGCCCCGACACCACTCGGCCTCGAGCAGGGCCAGCGGGACCCGGGTGGTCTTGCCGGCCCCGGGCTCGGCCACCAGCAGGGCCCGGGCATGGCTGGCCAGCGCCTGGCGGATCTCGGCCAGGCGGGCCTCGATGGGCAAGGCCGTCGGCGAGGCTCCCTCATCGTTCATGGTGGCATCGGTCTCCCATGGTGGCGCATCGGCACCTGCTTAATCGTATACAAAAATCACCCTGACTGTTGCCTAGTCGCCGACTTGTTGACTAGTCTTGAACACCGACAACCTGACCAAAAGGTCAAGTTGTCGGGATTCCGTCTCCATGCCGACCAACAACAAAGGTAAGACGCATGCAACATTCCTCCTCTGCCCGCCCCACGGACGTCACGGCGGGCGATGTCCCGCAGGCCGCTCCGGCTCCGTGGCTGGACACCTATTTCGGCGTCAGCCGCCGTGGCTCCACCCTCAAGACCGAGATACTCGCCGGCATCGCCACCTTCCTGGCCGGCATGTACATCATCGTGGTCAACCCCGCCGTGCTCAGCGACGCCGGCATCCCCTTCTCCGCCGCCCTCTCGGCCACGGTGCTGATCAGCTTCATGAGCAGCCTGGCCATGGGCCTCTATGCCCGCAATCCCATCCTGGTGGCGCCGGGCATGGGCATGAACGCCCTGTTTACCTATACCCTGGTGCTGGGCGCCGGCCTGACCTGGCAGGTGGCCCTGGGCTGCGTCTTCTGGTCCGGGGTGATGTTCGCCGTGCTGGCCATGTTCAACGTGCGCAAGGCGATCATCGAGGCCATCCCGCTATCGCTGCGCTACGCCATCACCTGCGGCATCGGGCTGTTCATCACCTTCATCGGGCTGCAGAACGCCGGCTTCATCATCGGCAGCGACGCCACCCTGGTCACCCTGGGCAACATGGATGCGAGCCTCGCGACCTTCTTCCTCGGCCTGGTGGCCACCGGCGTGTTCGTCATCCTGCGCTTCAACGGCGCCCTGATCATGGGCATCGCCCTGACCACCCTGCTGGCCGCGCCCATGGGCCGGCTGTGGGGCGACGAGGTCATGGTGGCCTGGAACGGCCTGGCCGCCTGGCCGGACTTCGGCGCGGTGATGCAGGTCGATATCGTCGGCGCCCTCAAGGTGGCCTACCTGCCGTTCATCTTCGTGATGCTGTTCACCAACTTCTTCGATGCCCTGTCCTGTTTCATGGCCCTGTCCGAGTCCGCCAACCTCAAGGACAAGGACGGCAACCCGCGCAACCTGAAGCGCTCCATGACGGTGGATGCCTTCGCCTCGATGATCGCCGCGCCGCTCGGCACCAGCGCCGCCCAGACCTTCATCGAGTCCGGCGCCGGGGTGGCCCAGGGCGGGCGCACCGGCCTGGTGGCGGTGGTCATCGCCCTGCTCTTCCTGCCCTTCCTGTTCCTGTCGCCGCTGCTGTCGCTGGTACCGGGCATCGCCACCGCGCCGGCGCTGGTGCTGGTCGGCCTGTTCATGATGGCGCCCATCGGCAAGATCGACTGGCAGCACTTCGATCAGGCCCTGCCGGCCTTCCTGGCGATCATCCTGATGCCGCTGACCTACTCCATCACCCTGGGCATCGCCTTCGGCTTCATGAGCTTCGTGCTGATCAAGGCGCTGACCGGTCGTCTGGGCGAGATCAAGCCGGCCATGTGGGTGAGTGCGGCGCTGTCGGTGCTGATGCTGCTCACCGCTCAGTGAGGGTCGCCGGATCCTCGGCCCGGGGCGCGGGGTGCCTCACCCCGCAGCCCTTGATGACCACCCGGGTCAGGAACTCGGTGATCTTCTCCAGGTCCTCGTCGCTGAGCGCGTCGCGACCGGTGATGCCCAACACCTGGGCCTCGAAGTCGGCGTAGTGCTGGGTCGAGGACCAGATCAGGAAGATCAGCCAGATCGGGTCGACCGGGTCCATCAGGCCCCGATCGGCCCACTCCCGGAACACCGCGGCCCGGCTCTGCACCCAGTCGCGCAGCTCGCCGCTGAGGTACTCCTGGAGGAAGGGCGCCCCGCCGAGGATCTCGCTGGCGAACAGCCGCGAGCCCTCCGGGTGACGACGCGAGATCTGCATCTTGGAACGGATGAAGGCCGAGAGCACCTCGGCCGGGTCATCCTCCGGCGAGATGTCGTCGAGCATGGCGTTCCAGCGTTCCATCATCCTCTCGAGCAGCCGGACGTAGAGCTTGCGCTTGCTGCCCATGTAGTAGAGGACGTTGGACTTGGGCAGCCCCGCCTGCTCGGCGATCTCCTGCAGGCTGGCCCCGCGGTAGCCATGGCGGGCGAAGACTCGCTCCGCCGCCGCCAGGATCGCTCGCTCGTTGCGCCGCCGGATGGCGCCCCCTTCCTGTTCGCTGATGTTGTCTACCTTGGCCATGGGCCCTCGCTGTTCGAACCGGTCATGGGGCGAAAGCTTGCCTGAGAGGCCGGGACCAAGGCAATTCGGCGGCCCGGAGAAAAAAATCGCTCCCGGCGCTTGCGAAAGCTGACCACATGGTCAAGAATCAATTCATCCCCTTGTCCTTCGGCCAACACAACCACAAACGGAGCCGGCCATGATCGACTTCTACCTCAACGGCAAGCGGCAGCACTGCACTGACGTGACCGCCGACACCAGCCTCCTCGAGCTGCTGCGCACACGACTCGGCCAGACCGGAACCAAGGAGGGCTGTGCCTCCGGGGATTGCGGTGCCTGCACCGTGGCCATCGGCGAGCCCGACACCAGCGGCGAGCTCGTCTACCACAACGCCAACGCCTGCATCACGCCGGCCCATCAGCTCGACGGCTGCCATCTGGTCACCGTGGAAGGGCTGGCGCGGGGTGACACCCTGCATCCCGCCCAGGCGGCCATGGTCGATTGCCACGGCAGCCAGTGCGGCTTCTGCACGCCGGGCATCGTGATGTCGCTGTTCACCCTCTACGAGAACCAGCGCCGCCAGCCGGCCCCGCTGACCCAGGCGCGCCTGGAGGAGGCCCTGGGCGGCAACCTCTGCCGCTGCACCGGTTACCGACCGATCCGTGACGCCGCCCTGACCATGGGCGACTACCCGGCGGCCGATCCCGAGTGGGCCGAGGATCCCCAACTGGGCGGCAACGTCGCCTGGCTGCGCCGCCCGCGCAACGGGGAGCCGGCCGCCGGGGGCCACTACGTGGCCCCCCAGGACCTCGCCGCCCTGCGCGCGCTCAAGGCCAAGCGTCCCGGCGCCCGGCTGGTCGCCGGCGGCACCGACCTGTGGCTCGAGACCACCCAGCAGCTCAAGGCGCTGGACGACATCATCGACGTGCGCCAGGTCGCCGAGCTGAACGCCATCGAGGAAACCGCCGACGGCTGGTGGATCGGTGCCACCGTGACCCTGGCGCGACTGACGCCGCTGCTCGCCGAGCCCTACCCGGCCTTCGAGCACCTGATGCACCGCTTCGCCTCCTCGCAGATCCGCAACCGCGCCACCCTGGGCGGCAACATCGCCAACGCCTCGCCGATCGGCGACACCCCGCCGGTGCTGCTGGCTCTCGATGCCCGGCTGCGTCTCGACGGCCCGCGGGGCAGCCGGGAGCTGCCCCTGGCGGACTTCTTCCTCGACTACAAGCGCACGGCGCTGGCCGAGGACGAATTCATCGCCAGCGTCTTCCTGCCGCGGCCGAGTGCCGAGCAGAATCTCAAGGTCTGGAAACTGTCCAAGCGTCGGGAGGACGACATCTCGGCGGTGCTCGCCGCCTTCGCCTGGCGACTCGAGGAGGGCGTGATGCGCGACGTCCATCTGGCCTTCGGCGGCATGGCGGCGATCCCGCGTCGGGCCCCCGCTGCCGAGGCGGCCCTGGAGGGCCGGGCCCCGGACGCCACCGCCTTCGCCGAGGCCCGCGCCGCGCTCGCCGAGGAACTGACGCCCATGTCGGATGTGCGCGGCAGCGCCGACTACCGCCGCCTCGCCGCCGGCAACCTGCTCGAGCGGCTGCGCCTGATGATCGCGGCCGATGCCGACAACAACAACCCTGCGACCAAGGTGACCCTCGATGCGTACGCTCACTGAACTCGACCTGCCCCGCGACAAGACCCGGCGCAACCAGGGGGACGCGCCCCTGGCCCGCGAGACCGTCGATCCTCAGGGTGGCGCGGGCACTTCCCGGGCCCACGAGAGCGCCATCAAGCACGTGACCGGTCGCGCCGCCTACATCGACGACATCCCGAGCCCCGCCGGCACCCTGCACGTGGCCCTGGGCCTGTCGCCGGTGGCCCACGGCCGGCTGACCCGCCTCGACCTCGAGAAGGTCAGGACCGCCCCCGGCGTGGTGGACGTCATCACCCTGGCCGACGTCCCGGGCCATACCGACATCGGCCCGGTCTTTCCCGGCGATCCCCTGTTCGCCGATGACGAGATCAGCTACGTCGGCCAGTGCCTGTTCGCCGTGGCCGCCGAGAGCCACAAGGCCGCCCGCCTGGCGGTCCAGGCGGCGGTGGTCGAGATCGACGAGCAGCCGGCCTCCCTGGACCCGGTCGCCGCCGCCGAGCGCGAGGACTTCGTGCGCCCCACCCATACCCACGAGCGCGGCGACTGGCGCCGGGCGCTGACCGATGCCCCCCACGTGCTGGAGGGCGAGCAGTTCGTCGGCGGCCAGGAGCACTTCTACCTCGAGGGCCAGGCCTGCCTGGTCCAGCCCAGCGAGGACGAGGGGGTGATGGTCTACACCTCCAACCAGCACCCCAGCGAGACCCAGAAGCTGGTCGCCGAGGTGCTGGGCATCCCCTTCCATGCGGTGACCATGGAGATGCGCCGCATGGGCGGCGGCTTCGGCGGCAAGGAGACCCAGGCCTCACCCTGGGCCTGCATCGCCGCCCTGGTCGCCCGGCGCACCGGGCGCGCCACCAGGATCCGCCTGCCCCGGGCCGAGGACAGCCGCGCTACCGGCAAGCGTCACCCCTTCCACAACCGCTATCGCCTGGGCTTCGACGACCAGGGGGTGCTGGCCGGCGGCGAGATCACGGTGATCGGCGACTGCGGCTATTCGCCGGATTTGTCCGACGCCATCGTCGACCGCGCCATGTTCCACTCCGACAACGCCTACTCGCTGGGCGACGCCCGGGTCACCGGCCAGCGGGCCAAGACCCACAAGGCCTCCAACACCGCCTTCCGCGGCTTCGGCGGCCCCCAGGGGATGATGATCATCGAGCGCGCCATGGACGACATCGCCCGTCACCTGGGCGAGGACCCGCTGACCATCCGCCAGCGCAACCTCTATCGCCAGGGCCGGGACGTCACCCACTACGGCCAGCGGGTCGAGCAGCTCGGCCTGCTGCATGACATCGTCGCCCAGCTCGAGACCAGCAGCGACTACTGGAACCGCCGCCGCGAGATCGCCGCCTTCAACGCGCGAAGCCCGATCGTCAAGAAGGGCCTGGCGCTGACCCCGGTGAAGTTCGGCATCTCCTTCACCGTCCAGCACCTCAACCAGGCCGGCGCCCTGCTGCTCGTCTACACCGATGGCAGCGTGATGATCAACCACGGCGGCACCGAGATGGGCCAGGGCCTGCACACCAAGGTCTGCCAGGTGGTGGCCCGGGAGCTGGGCCTGGACCTGGAGCGGGTGCGCATCAGCGCCACCCGCACCGACAAGGTGCCCAACACCTCGCCCACCGCCGCCTCCAGCGGCGCCGACCTCAACGGCCAGGCGGCCCGGGACGCGGCCTGCAGGCTGCGCGAGCGGCTGTTCGACTTCGCCAGCGCCCACTTCGACCGCGAGGCCGGTGGGCTCGACCGCGAGAGCATGCGCCTGGAGGACGGCCAGCTGGTGGCCGGCATTGGCGAGGCCGAGCGTCGCATCCCCTGGGGCGAGCTGGTCCAGGCGGCCTACCTGGGTCGAGTGTCGCTGTCCGAGAAGGGCTTCTACGCCACCCCGCTGATCCACTACGACCGCGCCACCGGCCGCGGCCGGCCCTTCTACTATTACGCCCACGGCGCCGCCGTGGCCGAGGTGGAAGTCGACACCCTGTCCGGCGAATACCGCCTGGCCCGGGCCGACATCCTCCACGACGTGGGCGATTCCCTGAACCCGGCCATCGACATCGGCCAGATCGAGGGCGGCTTCATCCAGGGCATGGGCTGGCTGACCAGCGAGGAGCTGATCTGGAACGACGCCGGGCGCCTGGTCTCGGACGGTCCGGCCACCTACAAGATCCCGGCCTTCGGCGACCTGCCCGAGACCTTCAACGTCGAGCTGCTCCAGGGCCACCCCAACTCCCAGGCCAGCATCTATCGCTCCAAGGCGGTGGGCGAGCCCCCCTTCATGCTGGCGATCTCGGTGTGGTCGGCGCTGCGCGATGCCCTGGCGAGCCTCGCCGACTACCGGGTGAGCCCGGCGCTGGACACCCCGGCGACGCCCGAGCGGGTGCTGATGGCCGCCGAGGCCCTGCGCCAGGCCCAGCAAGCGCCCGCCGCGAGGCCCGACCATGCACCGGCCTGAAGCCTGGCACGCGGCGCTGGACCGCCTGCAGCGCGAGGCCCGGCCCCACGCGCTGGCCAGCGTGGTGGGGGTGGCCGGCTCCACGCCCCGGGAGCCCGGCGCCAAGATGGTGATCACCGAGGATGGCGTCCACGACACCCTGGGCGGCGGCACCTTCGAGTGGCAGGTCATCGAGGCGGCCCGGGAGGCGCTGGCCGCGGGCCAGGCCGGCACGCGGCTGGAGGCCTTCCCGCTCGGCGGGCGTTCCGGGCAGTGCTGCGGCGGCTACGTGCACGTGCTGATCGAGCTGTTCGCCGGCGCCGAGATGTGCGTGGCGCTGTTCGGCGCCGGCCATGTGGGCCAGGCCCTGGTGGAGGTGCTCGCCCCCCTGCCCTGGCGGGTGCTGTGGTTCGACAGCCGCGAGGACGCCTTCCCGGCCACGGCAGTCGAGGGGGAGCGCGTGCGCCGGCAGCGCATCGCCCCGGGCGCCGAGGGTCCGGACGTGGCCGCCGCCGTGGACACCCTGCCCGCCGGCTGCCATGCCCTGGTGATGACCCATGATCACGCCGAGGATCGCGCCCTGGTCGACACCCTGCTCCGGCGCGGCGACTGCGCCTCCCTCGGCCTGATCGGCTCGCAGAGCAAGTGGGCGAGCTTCCGCCGCCGGCTGGCGGACGCGGGTCACGGCGAGGCGGCGCTGGCGACGGTGCGCTGCCCCATCGGCGTGCCCGGCGCCCATGGCAAGCGCCCCTACGAGATCGCCCTGGCCGTGGCCGCGGAGCTGCTGACCCTCAAGCCCGAGAGCGAGCGCCAGGACCGCCGCGGCGTGTCCCCCGAGACCCTGCGCGAGACCTTTTCCCCGTCACGTGACTGAGCGCCGGCCTGCCCGGCGCCCACCGGAGAGATTCATGACCGACCCACGTTCCCATATGCGCGTCCTGCGCGGTCCCCTGCTGAGCTTCGACGCCGACCCCGGCGATGGCGACACCCCGACGCCGGACAGCGTACGCTACCTGGAGGACGGCGCCCTCTGGCTGGTCGACGGCCATATCCGCGCCGTCTCCGACTACGCCACCCTGGCACCCCACCTGCCGGCGGGCCTCGAGGTGGTGGACTATTCGGGCAAGCTGATGCTGCCGGGCTTCATCGACAGCCATGTGCACTATGCGCAGCTCGACATCATGGCCTCCTACGGCCGCCAGCTGCTCGACTGGCTGAACGACTACACCTTCCCCGAGGAGTGCCGCTTCGCCGAGCGCGCCCATGCCGAGGCCGTGGCCGAGGCCTTCCTCGACGAGTCGCTGCGGGTCGGCACCACCACCGCCCAGGTGTTCTGCACCTCCCACCCGGGGTCGGTGGACGCCTTCTTCGCCGCCGCCAGGCGTCGCGGCCTGCGCATGCTGGCCGGCAAGGTGCTGATGGACCGCCATGCCCCGGAGGGCCTGGTGGACGACACCCTGGGCGGGCTCGCCGACAGCGAACGGCTGATCGGTGACTGGCACGGCAAGGGGCGCCTGGGCTACAGCCTGACGCCGCGCTTCGCCCCCACCTCGAGCCGTGAGCAGCTCGAGGCCACCGGCGCCGTGCTGCGCAATGCCCCCGACCTGCACCTGCAGACGCACCTGTCCGAGAACCAGGGCGAGATCGCCTGGGTCGCCGAGCTGTTCCCGGAATGCGAGGACTACCTGGCCGTCTACGAGCGCTTTGGGCTGGTGGGCCCGCGCAGCACCTTCGCCCATGGCATCCACCTGGACCAGGGGATGCGCCGGCGGCTGGCCGGTGCCGGGGCCAGCATCGCCTTCTGCCCCACCTCCAACCTCTTCCTCGGCAGCGGCCTGTTCGACCGCCAGGCCTGCCGGGAGGCGGGACTCGCCACCAGCCTGGCCAGCGACGTGGGCGGCGGCACCGATCTCTCGGGCCTGGCTACCCTCAAGGCCGCCTACCAGGTCGGCCAGCTGCTCGGCCAGCCGCTGACCGCCTGGCAGGGCTTCTACCGCCTGACCCTCGGCAATGCCCGGGCGCTGCACCTGGACGGCCAGGTCGGTCGGCTGCGCGAGGGGGGCGAGGCCGACATCGTGGTCCTCGATCCCGAGGCCACCCCGCTGCTGGCCCGGCGCACCGCCCATTGCCGGACCCTGGCCGAGCGCCTGTTCGCGCTGATGATGCTCGGCGACGACCGGGCCGTGCTGGCCACCTGGGCGGACGGCCGCTGCGTGCATCGTCGTGACGCCCACGCAGCGGAGGCGACGGCGCCCGTCGGCGCCTGATCACCGAGCAAGATGGGGTGTAGACCTTGGGCGACCCGGCAGCGGGTCGCCCCTTTTTTTGGCGGATTGTGGCCGACGGCGGGCCTGGGGGACGGGGCTTAGCGGCAGGCCGCGAGGCGGCGACGCAGCTCGGTGCGGCGCGCCTCGGGCATGAAGGCCGCCTCGATGGCGTTGCCGGCCAGGTCGAGGAAGACCTCCCGGGACCAGCCGAAGGCCCGGCGGCAGGCCAGGAAGTTGTCCAGCACGCCGCCGCCGAAGTAGGCGGGATCGTCGGAGTTCAGGGTCAGGGTCAGCCCGGCCTCCAGCAGCCGCGGCAGGGGGTGGTCCTCCATGCGCTCGACCACCTGGAGGCGCAGGTTGGAGAGCGGGCAGACGGTCAACACCATGGCCTCCTCGCGCAACCGCTCGACCAGGGTCGGATCCTCGAGGCAACGCACGCCGTGATCGATGCGGCAGACGTCCAGGGTGTCCAGGGCCTCGAGGATGTAGTCGGGCGGCCCCTCCTCGCCGGCATGGGCGACCCGGGCCAGGCCCAGGGCCCTGGCCCGCTGGAACGCCTCGGCGAACTTCGCCGGAGGATTGCCGAGCTCGGCGCTGTCCAGGCCCACCGCGTCCAGGGTCTCCCAGTAGGGGGCGGCCTCTTCCAGCAGCCTCAGGGCCTCGTCGGCGGGCCGGTCGCGCAGGAAGGCCAGGATCATCGCCGTCGACAGGTCGAGCTCACGCTCGGCCCGGCGCCTGGCCCGGCCCAGCCCCTCCATCACCGTGGCCAGCGCCACGCCCCGGGCCAGGTGGGCCTGGGGGTCGACGTGCATCTCCACGTGCACCACCCCCTCGTCGTGGGCCCGCCGGAAGTAGGCCATCGCCAGGTCCTCGAAGTCCTGGGCGGTGCGCAGCACGCTCATGCCCTGGAAGTAGAGGTCGAGGAAGGACTGCAGGTCGGTGAAGTCGTAGGCGGCGCGTATCGCCTCCACCGAGGCGTAGGGCAGCGACACGCCGTTGCGCTCGGCCAGCGCCATCATCAGTTCCGGCTCGAGGGTCCCCTCGATATGCAGGTGCAGTTCGGCCTTGGGCAGGCGCTTGAGGAAATCCCGCATGGCTCACCTCGCTAGGGTCCTTTGCCCTATCCTCCAAGATTCCGCGTCCGGGCGCAAAGGGCGTGTTGCGCTGCCGTGTCCAGCGCCAGGCGGCGCGTCACCCCCGGCAGCAGCCCATCGGCGGTGCCCGGGGCATGCACCAGGTAGAGCACGCTGCGTCCCCGGAGCCAGGCGTCCAGGCGCCCGGCCAGTCGCTCGGCCAGGGCCCGGTCCAGGCCCGCGAAGGGCTCGTCGAGGATCACCAGGCCCGGGTCGCGCAGCAGCAGGCGAGCCAGCGACAGGCGCCGGGCCTGGCCGCCGGACAGCCGCCGGCCGCCCTCGCCCACCCGGGTGGCGAGCCCCCGTGGCAGGCGATCGGCCCACTCGGCCAGTTCCACCACCGCCAGCACCTCCCAGAGCCGCGCCTCCTCGGCCGAGGGGTCGGCCAGGCGCAGGTTGGCCGCCAGGCTGTCGTCGAACAGCTCGGTGAGCTGGGTCAGGCAGGCCGTGCGCCGCCGCAGGTCGGCCTCGGCGATGGCGGCGAGCGGCCGGCCGGCGAGCCGCATGCGGCCCGCGCTCGGCACGAGCTGGCGCGTCAGCAATGCCGCCACGCTCGACTTGCCGGCCCCGGAGGCGCCATACAGGGCCAGGCGCTCCCCCGGCGCGAGGGCCAGGTCGAACCCGTCGAGGGCCGGGGTCAGGGCGCCGGGATAGCGCAGGCCGACCCGCTCCAGGGAGACCGCCAGCGGCCCCTCGGGCAGCGACGCCGTGACCGGGGAGGACGGTGGACGGCGGGCGGCCCTCAGGGCATTCAGCCGCTCGGCGGCGGCCTGGGTGGCGCCGGCCTGGGTGAAGGCCGAGGGCAGGGCCGTCAAGGCCTCGTTCAGCGCCAGCACGGCCAGGGGCATCATCACCATCACCGGCCCGGCCAGCTCGCCGCCCTGCCAGGCCCGGGCGGCCAGCCACAGCGCGGCGAGCCAGGTCGCCCCCGTGGCCAGTCCGGCCAGGGCGTTGCCCAGCGCCGCGGCGAGCCCCAGCCGCCGGTGGTCGGCGGCGAGCCGTGCCTCGACGGCCTCGAGCCGCTGGCGATGGGCCGCCAGGCTGCCATAGGCCTCGAGCTCGGCGAGGCCCTGGAGCTGCTCGATCACCCGCCCGCGCAGGCGCTCCAGCGCATCCACGCGACGCCGGCTGGCGGCCAGGCCCAGCCGCGCCTGGCCCAGGGTCAGCCACAGCCAGGCCAGGCCCAGCACCGCGGCCACCGTGCCCCCCACCGCCGGCGACCAGAGCGCCAGGAAGCCGGCCAGGGCGAGGATCGCCGCCAGGGCCACCGCCGCCGGCGCCAACAGGCGCAGGAAGAGGCTGTCCAGGGTATCGATGTCGGCGGTCAGGCGATTCAGCCAGTCACTGGCCCGCCGTCGGGCCAGGCGGGCGGCATCGAGGTCGGCGAGGACCGCGAACATCCCGGCACGCAGGTCGGCCAGCAGGCGCAGCACGGTGTCGTGGTTGTACAGGCGTTCCAGGTAACGGGCCACGGTGCGGGTCAGGGCGAAGGCGCGGATCCCCCCGCCGGGCACATAGACATCGAGCGTCAGCGCGGCACCGGCGGCCAGGGCGATGCCGGCCAGGCCCGTGGCGGTGATAAACCAGCCGGAAAGGGCCAATAACCCCAATGCCGAGGCCAGCGCCAGGGCCATCAGGCCGGCACCGGCCAGCAGGCGACGTCGTCGCCGTCCCAGCAGGCGCAGCCAGGGCCCCAGGGTGGCCCGCCACCCGGGCCGCGAGGGCTCAGCCATGAACCGTTCCCGCCTCACGGCCCTCGTGCAGATGCAGGACGCGCCGGGCCAGCGCCAGGGGGGCCGCCTGGTGACTGGCGATGACCAGGGTGCGCCCCTCCGCGGCCAGGGCGGCCAACCCCTCCAGCACCCGGGCCTCGCTGGCCGCATCCAGGCTGGCGGTGGGCTCGTCGAGGAGCACCAGGGGCGCCGGCGAGAGGAAGACCCGAGCCAGGGCCAGGCGCTGGGCCTGGCCCCCGGAGAGTCCCACGCCGCGCTCGCCGAGCCGCGTCTCGAGCCCGGCGGGCAAGGCGGCCAGCAGCTCGCCGAGCCCGGCCCGCTCGAGGGCGTGACGCAGGGCGTCCTCGTCGGCCTCGGGCGCGGCCAGGCGCAGGTTGTCGGCGAGGCTGCCGTGGATCAGCACCGGGCGCTGGTCCATCCACGCGAAGGCATGGTCCGCCGCCACCCGCCGCGCGCCCTCGGAGGGCCCGACGAAGCCCGCCAGCAGTTGCAGCAGCGTCGACTTGCCGGCCCCCGAGGGCCCGCTCACCCCGACGATCTCGCCCCGGGCGAGCGTCAGGTCCAGGGGGCCCAGCACCCGCCCCCGCTCGGGGTGCGAGACGCCGGCGCCGACGAGCTCGACGAGGCCCCCGGGGGCCTGGGGCATCGCCTCCCTGGCATCCGGGGGCCGGCGTGGCCGCTCCGCCAGCAGGGCCACCAGGCCCTCGGCGGCGCCCAGGGCCGCGGCCCGGTCGTGGTAGTGCTGGGCGAGGCTGCGCAGCGGCTGGAAGAATTCCGGGGCCAGCAGCAGCACGAGGAGCCCGCTGAACAGGGTCAGCGCGTCCGCCGGGCCATAGCCGATATAGCCCAGCAGGCCGAAGCCCACGTAGATGGCCACCATGGCGATGGCCACGGCTGCGAAGAACTCGAGGACCGCCGAGGACAGGAAGGCCAGGCGCAGGGTGCGCATGCTGCGACGCCGATAGTCGTCGGCGGCGGCATGCACCTCGCGGGTGGCCGCCCGGGTGTGGCCGAACAGCTGCAGGGTGGTGAGGCCCCGCACCCGATCGATGAAATGCCGCGACAGCCGCGAGACGGCGTCGAACTGCTCGCGGTTGAGCCGCTCGGCCCCCATGCCGACCAGGGCCATGAACAGCGGGATCAGCGGTGCGGCGAGCAGCAGGAACAGCGCCGCCAGCCAGTCCAGCCAGGCCACCACGGCGAGGATCAGCAGCGGCATGGCCACGGCCAGCTGACGCTGGGGCAGGAAACGGGCCACATAGCCGTCCAGGGCCTCGACCTGGTCCACGACCCGGTTGGCGAGACTGGCCGTGTGGTGGCCGGCGACGCCCACGGGCCCCAGCTCCGCCAGGTGGTCGAGCAGCTGCGCCCTGGCCCGGGTCCGCAGGCGCAGGCTGGCGGCGAGCCCGGCGGCGTCCTGGCCCCACTGGGCCAGGGCCCGCAACACGAGCAGCGCCGCCAGCGCCAGAAAGCCCGGCACCAGGGCCGAAAGCGGCGTGCCGTCCACCAGCAGGGCCGCCACCAGCCAGGCCAGCAGGGTCAGCTGGGCGACGGTCAGGCCGCCGGCGACGAGCCCGGCGGCCACCGCCAGGGCCAGCCACCGGCGCTCGGCGTGCGCCAGGCGCGCCAGCCAGCGGCGGGCGGTGAGCGTCTCGGTGGCCTCAGTGATACCCCTCGCCCTCCCGGACCTTGCCGCGGAAGATCCAGTAGGTCCAGGCGGTATAGGCCAGCACGATGGGAATCACGAAGAGCATCCCGAGCAGCAGGAAGAGCTGGGATTCCGGCGCCGAGGCGGCCTCCCAGAGGGTGTAGTCCGGCGGCACGATCACCGGCCACTTGCTCACCACCAGTCCCAGGTAGGTGAAGACGAACAGCCCCAGGGTGGCGATGAACGGCTGGCCCTCGCGGCGCTCCTGCACCGAGCGCCACAGCCAGGCCGCACTGGCCAGCGCCAACGCCGGGAAGATCCAGATCAGGTGCAGCTGGCCGAACCAGCGGTCACGCACGTAATCGTCGACGAAGGGCGTCCACAGGCTGATGACGGCGAACACCGCCAGCACCGCCAGCAGCAGCCGCGGGGCCAGCCGGTAGGCCCAGTCCTGGGTATGGCCCTCGCTCTTCATGATCAGCCAGGTGGCGCCGAGCAGGGCATAGCCCGCCATCAGGCCGACCCCGGTGAGGATGGTAAAGGGCGTGAGCCAGTCCAGGGGCCCGCCGACATAGACGAAGTCCTCCACGGCGAAGCCCTGGATATAGGTGCCCACGACCGCGCCCTGGGCGAAGGCGGCCACCGCCGAGCCCCAGCAGAAGGCGCGGTTCCACCAGCGGCGGTTGCGGTGGGACTTGAAGCGGAACTCGAAGGCGATGCCGCGGAAGATCAGCCCGGCCAGCATCAGGAAGACGCCGATATAGAGCGCCGGCAGGAAGACCGCATAGACCAGCGGGAAGGCCGCCAGCAGGCCGGCCCCACCCAGCACCAGCCAGGTCTCGTTGCCGTCCCACACCGGCGCCACCGAGTTCATCATCACGTCCCGGCTGCCCTCGTCCGGGGCGAAGGGGAAGAGGATCCCCACGCCCAGGTCGAAGCCGTCCATCAGCACGTACATGATCACGCCAAAGCCGATGATGGCGGCCCAGATCAGCGACAGATCGAACATTTCCATGGCTCAGCTCCTCCCCGGGTGGCTGGCGGCGTCTTCGAAGGGCACGTGGGCGGCGGAGAGGGGGCGCTTGGGCCGCTCGACCTCGTCCTCGTGGGGCGCCTCGGGCAGCATGCCCTGGCGGACCACCCGGGTCAGGTAGAGCACCCCGGCCCAGAACACCACGGCATAGACCAGGCCATAGCCGACCAGGGTGAACAGCGCCATGCCCCCGGTCAGCGAGGGGGTCACGGCCTCGGCCTGGCTCATGATGCCGTAGACCAGCCAGGGGGCGCGGCCGGTCTCGGTGACGAACCAGCCGGCGAGCACGGCCAGGAAGGGCGTCACCGACATCAGCCGCATCAGTTGCAGGTAGCCGCGATGCGCATGGAGCCCGAAGAGCCGCCCCTTGAGGCGCAGCCAGAGCCCGGCGACCGCCACGGCGATCATCGCGAAGCCCAGCCCCACCATGACGCGGAAGGACCAGAAGACGATCCACACCGGCGGCTGTTCCGCCGGGGGCACCTCACTGATCCCCGGCAACTCGCCGTCCAGGTGATGGGTCAGGATCAGGCTGGCCAGCCCCGGGATGCCGAGTTCGAAGCGATTCTCCTGGGCCTCCTGATCGGGCCAGGCGAACAGCAGCAGGGGGGCGCCCTGCCGGGTTTCCCAGTTGCCTTCCATGGCCGCCACCTTGGTCGGCTGGTGCTCCAGGGTGTTGAGGCCATGGAAGTCCCCCACCACCGCCTGGGTCGGGGCCAGCACCAGCAACAACCACAGGCACATGGAGAAGGCCTTGCGGTTGGCCTCGACGTCGCGGTCGATCAGCAGGTACCAGGCGCTGACGCCGGCCACCACGAAGCCCCCGGTGAGGAAGGACGCCAGCACCATATGGGTGAAGCGATAGGGGAAGGAGGGATTGAAGATCGCCTCGCTCCAGTCGGTGACGTGGAAGCGCCCGTCGATCAGTTCCATGCCCACCGGCGTCTGCATCCAGCTGTTGGCGGCGAGGATCCAGAAGGCCGAGATGAAGGTGCCGATGGCCACCATGATCGAGGCGAAGAGATGCACCCCCTGGGGCACCTTGCCGCGGCCGAACAGCAGCACGCCGAGGAAGGCCGCCTCCAGGAAGAAGGCCGTGACCACCTCATAGCTGAGCATCGGTCCGAGGAAGTTCGCGGCCGCGAGGGAGAAGTTGCTCCAGTTGGTGCCGAACTGGAAGGACATCACGATCCCCGAGACCACGCCCATGCCGAACACCACGGCGAAGACCCGTGCCCAGAAGATCGCCAGGCGCTCCCAGGCGGGGTTCTGGGTACGATAGAAGAGGCCATTGAGCACGGCGAGATAGGATGCCAGGCCGATGGAGAACACCGGGAAGATGGCATGAAAGGACACCACGAAGGCGAACTGCAACCGCGACAACAGCAGGGGATCTAGCTCCATGAGACACTCCTCGGTCCTGCGGGCGAAGGGGCAAGGATGCACCGGGCACTGGCCGTGCCCGGTGCATCGGACGCGGGAGCGTCCTGCCGCATTCATCGGTCGTGCCTGAACAGCCTAGCCAATCCCGACGGATGGCGGGCTCGCGCGTCACCCGGCCAGCGCACATTCAGGCAATCCCCGCCATCATACCCCCGGCACGGGACGAGGCGAGGTCTTGCCCGTGCCGGGCGCTGTGTCGCGTTGTCGCAGCCGGCCGGCTCAGGCCGTCGCGCTGCCGACCACCAGGCTGATCATGAAACCGATATAGGCCGTGTACATCGCCAGCAGTGCCCCGCCCTCGAGGCGGTTGATGCGCCCTGCCCGCCCCCGCCAGCCCATGGCGAAGACCATCATCAGCACGGTCATGGCGGTCATCAGGCTCCAGTCGCGCAGCAGCACCTCGCGGCCGGCGTCGATGGGCGCGATCACCGCGGCGAGCCCCACCACCCCGAGGGTGTTGAAGAGGTTGGAGCCCACCACGTTGCCGAGCACCAGGTCATGCTCGCCCCGCCGCAGGGCGCTCAGCGAGGACGCCAGTTCCGGCAGCGAGGTGCCCACGGCCACCACCGTCAGGCCGATGATCAGGTCGCTGACGCCGAAGCTCTGGGCGATGGCCACCGCCCCCCAGACCAGCAGCCGGGAGCTCGCCACCAGCAGCACCAGGCCGATGCCCGTCCAGGCCAGGGACGCGCGCAGCGACATGGGATGGGACGCCAGATCGGTCTCGGTGTCGGCGGAGAGGGGGTCGCTGCCATCGCGCAGCCCCTTGACGACGCTGACCGCCATGAATCCCCCCAGCAGCACCAGCAGCAGCACGCCCTCCAGGCGAGCGATGCCGCCGCCCAGCAGCAGCAGCGCCGACAGCAGGGTCGCGGCCCCCAGCACCGGCAGTTCCCGGCGGACCACACCCGAATGTACCGCCAGCGGCGAGATCAGCGCCACCAGGCCCAGGATCAGGCCGATATTGGCGATGTTCGAGCCGTAGGCGTTACCCAGGGCCAGGCCGGGATTGCCCTGCCCGGCCGCGATGGCCGAGACCACCAGCTCCGGCGCCGAGGTACCGAAGCCGATCACCAGCATGCCGATCAACAGGGGGGAAAGGCCGAGTCGTGCAGAGGTCGCGGCGGCACCGTCGATGAAGCGCTCGGCGCTCCATACCAGCAGGATCAGGCCTGCCACCACCGCCAGAACGGGAAGCATCATGGGATCTCCAAGGGGGAACATTCAGGCCCGCATGTTTGACTATGGTGCCCCCGGCGTCAACGTGACACACTCCGTAACAGTGCCGTTTATCGTCAGGAGGACCCCTCGCCAGTGCCAAGGCCGGCCTTTCGCCATGTCGCCCTGCCCCGGCAAGCGCCCCTCGTGGATCGCGCCCCGCCGGAAGTCCGGGTCTCCCGGCGACGCCTGCGCGCGTGCCACGAGTGCGACTGGCTGATGGCCCTCCCGCCCCTGCATGCCGGCGAGCAGGCCGTCTGCCCGCGCTGCCGCCATCCGCAGGTCCGACGCCACCGCTACCCCGCCCAGCGCAGCCTGGCCCTGTCCCTCGCCGCCCTGACGGCGCTGGCCCTGGCCGTGGCCTTCCCCTTTCTCGGCTTCAGCGTCAGCGGCGTCGGCAACCGCATCGAGCTGACCCAGACCGCCGCCCAGCTGATCGGCCACGCCGCGCCCCTGGTGGCGATCGCGGTGCTGTTGACCATCCTGGTGCTGCCGGCCCTCTACCTCGCCGGCGTCGTCTGGCTCCAGGCGGGGCTGCTGCGGGGCTCGCCCCTGCCGGCGAGCCGGGGCATCGCCCGCACCCTGGCCCATCTGGAGCCCTGGATGATGGCCGACGTCTTCCTGATCGGCACCCTGGTCAGCCTGATCAAGATCGCGGGACTCGCCCAGGTGGAACTGGGCCCCTCCTTCTGGGCCTTCGGGGCCTTCGCCCTGTTGCTGCTGGCCACCTCCCAGTCGGTGGATCGCGACTGGCTATGGTTCGCCCTGGCCGGGGAGCCGAGCGCCCCGGACGGCAGCCGCACCGGCGAGACCGCCGCCGCCCAGGGCCTCACCGGCTGCCCCACCTGCGGCCTGGTCAATCGACTCGAGGCCGACGGCAAGGGCCGCTGCCGGCGCTGCCACGAGCCCCTGCATTCGCGCCATCCGCGGAGCATCCAGCGCACCTGGGCGCTGCTCGCCGCGGCGGCCATCTGCTACGTTCCGGCCAACGTCTACCCGATCATGACCACCACCAGCCTGGGCCGCAGCAGCCCGTCCACCATCGTCGGCGGCATCGTCGAGCTGATCGAGATGGGCTCCTGGCCGGTGGCACTGGTGATCCTGGTGGCCAGCGTGATCGTGCCGGTGGGCAAGCTGCTGGCCCTGTCCTGGCTGTGCCTGGTGGCGCCCCGGGCCCACAACCACTTCGCGCTGTCGCGCACCCGGCTGTATCGGCTGACCGAGTTCATCGGCCGCTGGTCGATGGTCGACATCTTCGTGGTCGCCATCCTGGTCGCGCTGATCCGCGCCGGCAACCTGATGTCGGTCACGCCCGGCCCCGCGGCCCTGGCCTTCGGCGCCGTGGTGGTGCTCACCATGCTGGCGGCCATGAGCTTCGACCCCAGGCTGATCTGGGACATCCCTACGCCCCCGAGACCTGCAGCGGACAAGGACGCAGCCCATGAACGACTCGCCCCGTGACGACACGGCCGACGATGTGCACCGTGCCCGGGCCACGCCCCAGGCACCGCTCTCGCCGATCTGGATCGTGCCCATCGTGGCGCTGCTGATCGGCGCCTGGCTGGTCTACGACAACTACCTCGGTCGCGGTCCCCTGATCACCCTGACCATGGAGAGCGCCGACGGCATCGAGGCCGGCAGCACCCTGATCAAGACCCGCAACGTGGAGATCGGCCGGGTGGAGGCGGTATCGCTGTCGGATGACCTCTCCCGGGTGGTGATCAAGGCGCGGATGAAGCCCGAGGCCACCCCCCTGCTCGTCGAGGACAGCACCTTCTGGGTGGTCAAGCCGCGCATCGGCCGGGAGGGCATCAGCGGCCTGAACACCGTGCTCTCCGGCGCCTACCTGCAGCTCGAGCCGGGGCGCAGCGAGGAGGACGAGCGCACCTTCCGGGTCAGCGAGCAGCCGCCGGTGGCGCCTCCCGGGGCCGAGGGCCTGAGGGTCAACCTGATCAGCCAGCTGGGCAGCTCCCTGACTGTCGGTGACCCGGTCACCTACCAGGGCTTCGCCGTGGGCCGCGTCGAGGAGGCGGATTTCGAGGTGGAGTCCCGGCGCATGCACCACCGCATCTTCATCGAGAGCCCCTACCACCGCCTAGTCACCGAGAACACGCGCTTCTGGACCGCCAGTGGCGTCGACCTGCGTCTCGACTCCGAGGGCGTGCGCGTGCAGCTGGAGTCCCTGGAGGCACTGCTCGGCGGCGGGGTGACCTTCGGCGTGCCCGAGGACCTCCCCCGCGGCCTGCCCGCCGACCCCGACACCACCTTCACCCTCTATGCCGACGAGGACAGCGCCCGGCAGGGCACCTTCGATCGCTACCTCGAGTACGTGCTGCTGATCGAGGACACGGTCCGCGGGCTGAGCCGCGGCGCCCCGGTGGAGTTCCGCGGCGTGCGGGTCGGCACGGTGGCCAGCGTGCCCTGGAACTTCACCGCGCCCCAGCCCGACGGGCGGGACCGGCTGGCCATCCCGGTGCTGATCCGCATCGAGCCCCAGCGGCTGGGCATCGACAGCCAGGCGCTGGACCTCGAGGACTGGCGGGCTCGCTTCGACCGGCTCTTCCAGCGTGGCCTGCAGGCATCGCTGAAGAGCGGCAGCCTGCTGACCGGGGCGCTGTTCGTGGACCTGACCCTCGACCGCCAGCGGGCCGGCGAGTACCAGCCCGAGACCTTCGCCGAGCGCACCGTCTTCCCCACCACCTCCGGTGGCCTGGCCCAGATCCAGGCCCAGGTCACGGCCCTGCTCGACAAGCTCAACGAGCTCGAGGTGGCGCCGATCCTCGACGGCCTGGCCCGCAACCTCGCCACCTCGGAGGCGATGCTCGAGGAAGTCCGCGAGCTCACCGCCGGGGTGCAGACCCTGCTCGACGACCCGGGCACCCGAGCGCTGCCCGGCAACCTCAACGCCACCCTGCAGGAGCTGCGCGGCACCCTCGAGGGCCTCTCGCCCGAGGCCCCGGCCTACCGCGACCTGACCGACACCCTCGACCAGGTCGAGCGGCTGATGCGCGACCTGCAGCCGATGGCCCGCCAGTTGGGTGACGATCCCCGCGCCCTGCTATTCGACAGCCTGCAGACCGAGGACCCGATGCCTCGTGCCCCGACCGGGAGGAGCCCGCCATGACCCGTGCCCAAGGCCTCGCCATCCTGTTGCCCCTGCTGTGGCTGGGCGGCTGCGCCGTCGGTGGCGAGCCGCCGACCCGCTATACCCTGCCCGACGATGCCGCACGCCCGTCCGATCGGGCCTCGGGCGCGGCGGCCCGCCACCAGCTGGTGCTGCGCCCGCTGCGCCTGGCCCGCTACCTGGACGTCGAGGGCATCGTCTTCCAGCTCGATGACATCACCCTGCAGGAGGCCAGCGGCCACCGGTGGGTCGAGCCCCTGGGCCGGCAGCTCGAGCGCGGCCTGCGCGAGCGGCTCGCCCATCGGCTTCCGGAAACCCGGGTAATGCTCGAGGCCGACGCCGGGGCCGAGACCTCGCAGCGACTGCGCGTCGAGGTGGAGCGCTTCCAGGGCCGCCACGACGGCCTGGCCGTCACCGAGGGCCGCTGGCAGCTGCGCGACGCCGACGGCCACCTGCTGGCCCTCGAGCCCTTCCGGGTGACCACGCCCCTGGCGGCCGACGGCTACCCCGCCCTGGTGCGCGCCCTGGGACACGGCTGGGACAGCGTCGCCGACGAGATCGCCGCCGACATTCGCCGGCTGCGCTGACGGCGCCGCTGTGGCATAATGCCCCCTCTCGCGGCTCCCTCGGTCCCTTCCGCCGCGTCTTACCCCATTCCCACGCCCCGGCCCGGGACTGGCCAGTCGCACTTCCGACTGGCGCGGACCGAGGCGTTGTTGCGGAGACCGCATGACCTTTTCCGACCTCGGCCTGAGCGCCGACCTGCTTCGCGCCATCGATGCCCAGGGCTACACGACCCCGACCCCGATCCAGCGCCAGGCCATTCCCGCCGTCCTGCAGGGCGGCGACCTGCTGGCCAGCGCCCAGACCGGCACCGGCAAGACCGCCGGCTTCACCCTGCCCATGCTGCAGCGCCTGTCCGGCGGCCAGCGGCCGGCCAAGCGCGGCGTACGCGCCCTGGTGCTGACCCCGACCCGCGAACTGGCCGCCCAGGTGGGCGAGAGCGTGCGCGACTATGGTCGCCACCTGCCGCTCACCTCCCACGTGATCTTCGGCGGCGTCGGCCAGCAGCCCCAAGTGGACGCCATCCGTCCCGGCCTCGACATCCTGGTGGCGACCCCGGGACGCCTGCTCGACCTGCACCAGCAGGGCCATGTCGACCTCTCCAGGGTCGAGATCCTGGTGCTCGATGAAGCCGACCGCATGCTCGACATGGGCTTCATCCACGACATCAAGAAGGTGTTGAAGCTGCTGCCCGAGAAGCGACAGAACCTGCTGTTCTCGGCGACCTTCTCCAACGAGATCCAGGCGTTGGCCAACAAGCTGCTCGACGCCCCGACCCTGATCGAGGTGGCCCGCCGCAACACCACCGCCGAGACCGTGGACCAGGCCATCTATCGGGTCGACCGCGAGAAGAAGCGCGACCTGCTGGCCCACCTGATCAGCGCCCACCGGTGGTACCAGGTGCTGGTCTTCACCCGCACCAAGCATGGCGCCAACCGGCTCGCCGAGCACCTCGGCAAGCAGGACATCCCGGCCATGGCCATCCACGGCAACAAGAGCCAGTCGGCCCGCACCCGGGCGCTGTCCGCCTTCAAGTCCGGCGAGTTGCAGGTGCTGGTGGCCACCGACATCGCCGCCCGCGGCCTGGATATCGACGAGCTGCCCCACGTGGTCAACTTCGAGCTGCCCAACGTCGCCGAGGACTATGTCCACCGCATCGGCCGCACCGGCCGGGCCGGCAACGACGGCCAGGCGGTCTCGCTGGTCTGCGTCGACGAGCACGGCCTGCTCAGGAACATCGAGCGGCTGATCAAGCGCGACCTGGAGAAGCACATCGAGCCGGGATTCGAGCCGGATCCCAACGCCAAGCCGGAACCGATCGAGAACGGTCGCGGCAACCGCGGCGGTGGTCGCGGACGCAACGGCGGCGGCGGCGGCAAGCCTCAGCAGGCCCAGGGCGGCCGCGGCAGCGACGACGGCCAGCGTCCCTCGCGTCGCCGGCGCCGCGGCGGCCAGGGCCGCCAGCAGGCCTGAGGCCCGGGCTGGCGGGCCACCGCGGAATATGCGACGGTGGCCCGGCCGCCAGGCGTGACGTTCCCCCATCCAGAGCAAGGAATGCCCATGGAGTCCAACGACCCGATCCACGACTATCAACGCTGGCTCACCTTCCAGCGGCAGGCCCAGCTGGACCGCGAGCATCGTGCCGCCTGGCAGAAGCTCGAGTCTTCGGGAGTCTCGGCGACCCGCACCACCGAGGCCTATCGCAGCATGGCCGAGAAGGCCGCCGGCCAGGGGGCCTGCTATCGCACCCTCTTCCTGCGCCAGCACCCGAGCGGCCAGGCGCTGGCCTGCGAGGGCTGGCTGTTCGTGCGCCGCGTGCTGGCCGAGGGCGGGGCCACCCGGGTGCGCGCCACCCTGCTGCCGAGCTTCACGCTGCAGGAGGGTCCGCTCGAACCGGGCGCGGCCGACGCCGAGAAGCTGACCCTGGAGATCTTCGACCAGTTGTCGGTGGGACGCGGCATGGCCAGCGTCGCGCGGGTCGACCGCATCGATGCCTCCGGCGACAGCCACTTCATCGCGCTGCTGGACAGCGTGCGGGGCGACCTGCGCCGCCACCTGGGATAGGCCCATGTGGAAGAAACTCTTTGGCCGGACGCCCGTGCGGGTCTGGGTCATCAAGCAGATCGACCGGGACCTCCTCCACCTCTGCGGCGAGGGTCGCCTCGACACCGGGCGCAAGGCCGATGCGGTGCTGGCCGAGCTGAGCGAGGGACGCTACCAGGGGCCGGTGCAGATGGGCGACGGCGGCCTGATCCTCAACGCCCGGCTGTTCGCCGCCCTGATCCCCCACGACGGCCTGCACCTCGGCGCCGATGGCCAGGCCCACTGGCGGGGCCACAACTGGCGGGTCGCCCGGGTCCCGCAGCGTTGCTGGGCCTACGAGGGCCGCCTGGTCCCCCAGATGACCTCCCAGGGGCGCCTGCACCTGACCAGCACGGAAGACCTCTCCGGCATCAGGCGCCGCGCCGACAGCGACCGTGCCGCCCCCGGCACGGTGCACTTCCGTGCCGCCAACGAGCTCGAGGACGAGGCCGCCTTCAGCGAGCGACAGCAGCGGCGGCGCGCCCGGCCGGCCCCGCACCGGGAGTGGCGGGAAGATGACCATGGTGGCCGCTGAACACGCTCCGTCGCGGCGGCGTCCGCTGGTGTTCATCGCGCTGATGATCCTGGTGGGACTCAACCTGCGCCCGGCGCTGTCGTCCCTCGCGCCTCTGCTGCCTCGCATCGAGACCCAGGCCGGCCTGCCGGTACTCGCCATCGGTGCCCTGACCACCCTGCCGGTGCTGTGCCTGGGGCTCTTCGCCCCCCTGGCCCCCTGGCTGTCCCGGCGCCTGGGGGCGGAACGCACCCTGTCGCTGGCGCTGCTCGCCCTGACCCTGGGCCTGGCCCTGCGTGGCCTGGCGAGCCCCGCCTGGCTGTTCGGCGGCACCCTGCTGGCCGGCGCGGCGATCGGCATCGCCGGCACGCTGCTGCCGGCGCTGGTCAAGCGCGAGCTGGCCGAGAGCGCCGACCTCATGACCGGGGTCTATACCATGGCGCTGTGCCTGGGCGGCGCCCTCGGGGCCGGCCTCAGCATCCCGCTGGCCGAGGGCCTCGACGGCTGGGCGGCGAGCCTGACGGCCTGGGCCGGCCTGTCCGCCCTGGCCCTGGTGGGCTGGGCGGCCCTGATGCCGAGCCCCAGGACCTTGCCGCCGCCCCCCGCCCCCACCGGCAATACCCGGGCCCTGCTGCACCAGCCCCTGGCCTGGCAGGTGATGCTGTTCATGGGCTTCCAGTCGTCGCTGGCCTATATCGTCTTCGGCTGGCTGCCGCGCCTGCTGGTCGCGCGCGGCTACGACGAGGCCACGGCCGGCTGGATGATGGGCGTCTCGGTGATGGTCCAGCTCGTCGCGGCCCTGGCCGCCCCCTGGCTCGCCCGCCTGGGACGGGATCAGCGGCCGGCGCTGCTGCTGGTGTTGTCGCTGGTGGGCAGCGGCCTGTGGCTGCTGCTGCTGGGCCCGGCGGCCTGGCGCTGGGCGGGGGTCGTGCTGCTCGGCCTCGGCCAGGGGGGCGGCTTCAGCCTGGCGCTGACCCTGATCGTGCTGCGCACCGCCGATTCGCGCCTCGCCGGCAAGCTCTCCGGTCTGGCGCAGGGCGGCGGCTATACCCTGGCCGCCCTGGGCCCGCTGGCGGTGGGGGTGATGCTCGACCGGGCGCTGAGCCTGGCGCAGATCACCGCCGCCCTGCTGGGCATCGTGGTGGCCGCCGCCGGCTTCGCCCTGCTGGCGGGGCGCAACCGCCGGCTCGAGACCAACGCGCAGGGCCGCCTGGTGACCCACTAGCCGATCCAGCGAGATTTCACCGGCGCGCTTGCCCGGTGACGCCACGCCCGTATCATGACGCCAATCCCCCGGCCCGGAGACCCCATGACGAGCAGCGCCCCCGCCTCCCCCCTGCTGGTGATCTATACCGGCGGCACCCTCGGCATGGTCGACGGCCCCGATGGCCTGGTGCCCGGCCCCGACTTCGAGGCGCGGCTGCGCCGCGCCCTGGCGACCCTGCCGCCGGCTCGCCGAGCCGCCCTCCCGGACTTCGAGCTGATCGCCACCCCGACGCCCATCGACTCCAGTGCCGCCTCGCCCCGGGACTGGCAATGGCTGGCCGGCCTGATCGCCGGGCGCTACCAGCGCCATGCCGGCATCGTGGTGCTGCATGGCACCGACACCCTGGCCTGGACCGCCGCCAGCCTGGCCTACCAGCTCCAGGGCATCGACCGCGGCGTGGTCCTCACCGGCGCCATGCAGCCCCTCGAGGCTCCGGCCAGCGATGCCCTGGCCAACATCGAGGCCTCGCTACGCTTCGCCGCCGATCCCCGCCTGCAGGAAGTCGCCCTGTGCTTCGCCGGCCGCCTGTTGCGCGGGGTACGCAGCCGCAAGTGGCAGACCCGCCGCGCCGACGCCTTCGCCAGCCCCAACCATCCGCCCCTCGGCGAGTGCGTGGACGAGGATTGCGTGCTCTACCCGACCCGTGGCCTGGAGCGCCAGCAACGCGGGGCCCCGCGCTTCGAGCTGCCGGACTACGCCGCCCTCGGCGAGGGCGGCGTGCCCCGCATCGTGCTGTGGCCGGGTCTCGCCGCCTGGCAGCTGGAGGCCTGGCTGCTCGACGACCGGGTGCGCGGGGCCCTGCTGGAGGTCTGGGGCGGCGGCAACCTGCCGGACGATCCGGCCATGACCGGCGTGCTGGCCCAGGCCGCCGGCGAAGGCAAGCTGATCGCCGCCATCAGCCAGTGCCCCCATGGCGGGGTGACGATCGGCGACTACGCCGCCGGCCGCCCGCTGGTCGAGGCGGGGGTGCTGTCCGGGGACGACATGACGCCCGAAGCCGCGGCCACCAAACTGGTCCACCTGCTCGCCCAGCCCCTGGACGAGACCGAGCGCCGCCGGCGTTTCCTGACCCCCCTGGTGGGAGAGCGCGAGACGCCGAAGCGTTGAACGACACCGGTGCCTGGTCGCGTCGCGACGGGCTAGAGTAAACGGCACACTTGGCAGCCTCCGGAGTGGCTCATGGAACACCCCGATCATCCCTTCAGCGAACTCTTCGAGCAGCTCGGACTGGCCTCGGACCCGGCGTCCATCCAGCGCTTCATCGAGCGCCATGCGCCGATCCCGGACACGGTAGCGCTGCCGGATGCCCCCTGCTGGAACGAGGGCCAGGCGGAGTTCCTCCGCGAGGCCATCGCCGACGACGCCGACTGGGCCGAGGTGGTCGACCATCTCAATGCCTCGCTGCGCAAGGCCTGATCGCGGCGGCCCGCCGGGAAGGGGGACGACTAGAGCCGTGCCTCGACCCGGTCGAGGATCTGCTGGCTGACCTTGTTGACCAGGGGCCGGACCGCCCGGTTGACCGCCTTCTCCACCAGGCGGTTCTTGATCTCGTATTCCAGCGTCAGGGCCACCTCGGTGCCCTCCGGCACCGGGCTGAGCCGATAGCGGCCGCGATTGTGGACGCCGCTCAACGACTCCCAGGCCAGCACCTCCGGGGCGCGGGACTCGGTGATCGCCACCTCGAAGGTCCAGTCCATGCCCACCGCGTGCACATGCCAGCGATAGTGCCCGTCACCCAGCGGCTCGATGTCCCGGATCAGGTCGGAGTAATCGACGAAGTCCTCGACCCGCTCGAGCAGGCTGAAGACCCGCTCAGGCGGCGCCGGGAGGGTGGCGCTGTGCTCGATGATGGCCATGCCGGTTCCTTCTGGTCGATGTCATCGGGAGGCTGGGCAGCCCCCGCCGGTCCCAGCTTCCCCGAAGGCGACCGGCGCTGTCCAGCCCGGCGTTCGCGCCGGGGCTCAGCCCAGGTCGCGCATCAGCAGCGCGAATTCGATGCGCTCCGGCGCGATGGGCTCGCCGGGCACCGGGATGCGCACCACATGACCCGAGCCGGGGGCGGCGTCCACCGATTCGCCGCGCCGGTTCTCGATATGTTCGAGGGAGAAGCGGCGGTTGCCGCCGGGCAGCATCAGCTCCATGCCGTCGCCGACCTCGAAGCGATTCTTGACGTCGATCTCCAGCACCCCCCGATCGGGGTCGTAGCCGGTGACCTCGCCGACGAACTGCTGATGGACGCCCACGGAGTTGCCCTGCTCGTAGTTCTGGTACTCGTCGTGGACGTGGCGGCGATAGAAGCCTTCCGTATAACCGCGGTTGGCCAGGTTGTCGAGCTCGTCCATCAGCCGCATGTCGAAGGGCCGGCCGGCCACGGCGTCGTCGATGGCCCGGCGGTAGACCTGGGCGGTTCGCGCCACATAGTAGGGCGACTTGGTGCGGCCCTCGATCTTCAGCGAGGTGACGCCCATCTCGGTGAGCCGGGGCACGTGCTGTACGGCGCGCAGGTCCTTGGAGTTCATGATGTAGGTACCGTGCTCGTCCTCGTACACCGGCATCAGCTCGCCGGGCCGGGTACGGTCCTCGATCAGCGCCGAGAGCTCGTCCTGGCCCTCCACGCCGCCGGCGGTGGCGGTGCTCACCTCGGCGCTGCCCCCGGCGGAGGCGATCATGCCGCCGCCCTGCCCCGGGGTCCAGATGCCGCTGGCGGCATGGGCGCGGGCCGAATTGGCCGGCACCAGGTCGCCGGTCTCGTCCTCCGCCGCCGCCACGGTGTTGTACTTCCAGCGACAGGCATTGGTGCAGGTCCCCTGGTTGGGGTCCCGGTGGTTGAAGTAGCCGGACAGCAGGCAGCGCCCGGAATAGGCGATGCACAGGGCGCCGTGGACGAAGGTCTCGATTTCCAGGTCGGGGCACTCGGCGCGGATCTGGGCGATCTCCTCGAGCGACAGCTCCCGGGACAGGATGATCCGGCTGATGCCCTGCTGCTGCCAGAACCGCGCCGCCGCGTAGTTGACCACGTTGGACTGCACGGAGAGGTGGATGACCTGCTCGGGCCAACGCTCGCGGATCATCATGATCAGGCCGGGGTCGGACATGATCAGCGCATCGGGGCCGGCCTCGATGACCGGCTCCATGTCGCGCAGATAGGTCTTCAGCTTGCTGTTGTGCGGTGCGATGTTGGACGCCACGTAGAACTGCTTGCCCCGCTCGTGGGCATAGGCGATGCCCTTGTGCAGGTTATCGAGCTTGAAATCGTTGTTGCGCACGCGCAGCGAATAGCGCGGCTGGCCGGCGTAGACCGCATCCGCCCCGTAGGCGAAGGCATAGCGCATGTTCTTGAAGGTGCCGGCGGGCGACAGCAGTTCGGGGGCTTGCATGGAGATCACCGTTGTCAGGACGATGGCGCGCGAAGGCGCAGGATGTGAAGGGGCAGGGATTATAGCAGGGGTGAAGGGTGAGCGCCGAGCCGCGTATGTCGGGTAAGCGAGCCTGCGAGCGCACCCGACAGATCAGACAGAGAGCGTCTCCTCCTGCGATAGCGCCGAGGGGCGCCGGGGACAGGTCGAAGAGGGGGTCCTACGCCATGGATGGCGTCGGTAGCGCCCAGGGAGGGGTTCACAGCGCCCCCTCGCAGACCTGTCGACGGATCAGCCCTGAGCAACAACCTTAATTGCGATTGCCCTGGCCGAGGGGCGAGCCAGCTTGGCGCCTGTCCCTCTGGTCAAGTAGACTATGGGGCCTCCCGGACCGGACCCCGGTTAAGAAAATTCTCCGACCCACAGGTATCCCATGTCCAAGCCCGTCTCACCGGCCACCGTGGTGATCTACTCCGGTGGCATGGACTCCTACACCGTGCTGCACCGCGCCCTGCGCGAGGGCCGCGAGGTCCACGCTCTGTCCTTCGACTACGGCCAGCGCCATGCCCGTGAACTCGACATCGCCCGCGAGGTCTGCCGCAAGCTCGGCGTGCCCCACCAGGTGATCGACATCACCGCCATCCATGGCCTGATCGACGCCTCGGCCCTCACCGACAGCGGCCGCGAGCTGCCCGACGCCGACTACGCCGAGGCCAATCTCAAGGACACCGTGGTCCCCAACCGCAACATGATCCTGCTGTCGCTGGCCATCGCCAAGGCCGTCAACATCGGCGCCGACCGGGTCGACTACGGCGCCCATGGCGGCGACCACGTGCTCTACCCGGACTGCCGGCCCGAGTTCGTCGAGGCCATGAACGCCGTGGCCGGCATCGCCAACTTCGAGCCGGTCACCCTGCACGCGCCCTACCTGCGGGCCGGCAAGGCCGAGATCCTCGCCGACGGCCTCGCCATGGGACTCGACTACGCCGAGACCTGGACCTGCTATCGCGGCGAGGCCCTGGCCTGCGGGCGTTGCGGCAGCTGCCGGGAGCGCCTGGCCGCCTTCGCCGCCAACGGCGTCCACGATCCCCTGGACTATGCTCGGCGGCCCGATGCCGCCGCCGGAGCCCCCGAGGATGCCGGCGATGTATAGCGTCAAGGAAGCCTTCTACTCGCTGCAGGGGGAAGGCGGCCAGGCCGGGCGCGCCAGCGTCTTCTGCCGCTTCGCCGGGTGCAACCTCTGGTCGGGCCGCGAGGCCGACCGGGCCGGCGCCGCCTGCCGCTTCTGCGACACCGACATCCGCGGCACCGACGGCCAGCACGGCGGGCGCTTCGCCAGCGCCGCGGCCCTCGCCGATCACCTGGTCGCGCTCTGGCCGGACGCCCCCGGCACGGCCACCCCCCAGGTCATCTTCACCGGCGGCGAGCCGCTGCTGCAGCTCGACGGTGCCCTGATCGAGGCCATGCACGGCCGCGGCTTCGATGTCGCCGTGGAGACCAACGGCACCCTGCCGGCGCCCCCCGGCATCGACTGGCTGTGCGTCAGCCCCAAGGGCACCGCGCCCCTCGTCCAGACCTCGGGGGATGAACTCAAGCTGGTCTACCCCCAGGACGACGCCCCACCATCGCGCTTCGTCGACCTGGACTTCCGGCATTTCTTCCTGCAGCCCATGGACACCGCCACCCTGGGCGGAGGGGACGCCCCCCTGGCCGAGACCGTGAGCTACTGCCTGGGCCATCCCCAGTGGCGGTTGTCGCTGCAGACCCACAAGATCGCGGGGATCGACTGATGACGCTTTTCGTCAACCGCCTCACCCACCTCGACGTCTCCCTGTGGTGCCCCGAGCGCGGCCTCATGGGCGCCAGCTGGCGCGTGGACGCGGAGCTCGACGGCGAGCTCGGCGGGGACGGCATGCTGTTCGACTTCGGCGAGGTCAAGCCGTGGATCAAGTCGCGCCTCGACCAGGGCGCCGACCACACCCTGCTGGTGCCCACCGAGGCCCCCGGGGTCAGCGTGCGCGACTGCCCCGAGGGCCTCTGCCTGCGCACCGAGACCCCCTATCCCATGGAGGTCCGTGGCCCCCGCCAGGCCTTCACCCTGCTCCCCTGGCCGACGATCACCCCGGATCGGCTGGCCGACCGGCTGGCCGCCGAGCTGATGCGCCAGCCGCCGGAGCGGGTCAGCGACATTCGCCTGACGCTCCTCGAGGAGGCCATCGAGGGGGCGAGCTACACCTACAGCCACGGCTTGCGCCGCCATGCCGGCAACTGCCAGCGGATCGCCCACGGCCATCGCTCGCGGCTGCACGTCTGGCAGGACGGCGAGCGACGCCCCGAGCTGGAGGCCGACTGGGCACGGCAGCTGGCGGATCGCTACCTGGTGGACGAGGCGGATATCGCCGAGGGGCGCGAGGCCTCCTTCCTCGGCCGCCTGACCAGCCGCTACCAGGCCGACCAGGGCCGCTTCGCGCTGACCCTGCCCCGCGAACGCTGCGTGGTGCTGCCCACGCCCACCACCGTCGAGCATATCGCCGCCTGGCTGGCCGGCGAGATCGCCCGGGAGACCGGCCGGGCCACCCGGGTCCAGGCCTTCGAGGGCATCGACAAGGGGGCCCTCGCGGAGGCGCGCCCATGACCGCGCGCCAGAACAGCGGCGGCTGCCGTCCCGGCTGCGGCGCCTGCTGCATCGCCCCGTCGATCAGCTCGCCGATCCCCGACATGCCGGCGGGAAAACCCGCCGGCGTACGCTGCACCCAGCTCGACGCCGACAACCTGTGCCGGCTGTTCGGCGACCCGCGACGCCCGGCGGTCTGCGCCCACTTCGATTTCGACCCCGACCTGTGCGGTGAGCATCGCGACCAGGCGCTGGCACGCATCGCCGCCCTGGAAGTCCAGACCTGAACGGCCCTCCCCGCCCCCCTCCAAGACAAACGCCCGGCGGCGCTCTCCTCTCGAGCGCCGCCGGGCGTCATGCTGCCTCGTTCCGTTGCGGTATCAGTCTTCCAGATCGGCGGTATGCGGCAGGCGCTTGTCGAGCAGGGTCCGCCAGCGCACCAGCACCGGCGCATCGCTGTGACTGACTTTCCCGAGCAGGGTCCGGAAGGCCTCCCGGGCCGCCTCGTCGCCGGGATCGACCAGGGTCAGCCAAGCTTCCAGGGCACACAGTTCCTGGTGCAGGTTGCCATCGCCCCGGGCCTGCTGCAGGGCCTGGTCGGTCAACGCCCGCACCTCCTCGGCGGGGTGGCCGAGACGGTGCCGCACGCGGGCCAGCTGGATCGCCAGCTCGGGCACGAACAGGGTGGTGCGCTCCCGGGCGATCATCAGGCACTGATCGAGATAGTCCTCGGCGCGGGCCAGCTCGCCCAGCGACACGCAGGCATCGACCAGCCACAGCGCCGGCCGCTGGTGGGGATCGCGGCCGGTGACCTCGGCGAGCTCCTCCAGGGCGGCCTCGATGCGGGTCAACCCCCCGCGGTCGCCCGATAACGCCCGCTGCCAACCCAGCACGGTGCGCGACGAGGCCTGCCAGAGGTGCAGGTCCGGCGTGCCGGTGATCTCGAAGGCCCGCTCGGCGCGGTTGGCCGCCAGGTGCACGTGGCCCACCTGGCGGTACAGGGAGGCGGCATACATCAGCGCCATGGCCAGGCTGCCGGGATGGTTGATCCGCTCGGCGAGACGGATCGCCGACTCCACCTGCTGCTCGGCGCGACGGTAGTCGCCGCGCAGGCACAGGGCCCAGCCCTGGAAGCAGGCGGCGGCCACTTGGGGGTGGTCGGAGAACGGCAGCCACTCGATCATCATCGACACATTGAGCGGATCGATCTCCTCGAGATGCTCATAGGCCTGCTGGATGCGTCCCGCCCAGTACTCGCAGCTCGCCCGGGCGAAGTCGGCCAGGCGGCGATAGCGGGGATCCTCGAGCTGCGCGGCCAGATCGGCCAGCCGCGCGGCCAGCAGGAAGGCATCGGCATGGGCGTTGCGCTGGCTGCAGCCCACCCACAGGCCCCACTTGACCAGGAAGGCCTGCTCCAGGTCCTCGCTGTCCTCCGGGGCCTCCTCGGCGCTGGTCAACAGCTCCCGGGCCCGCACGAAGCACTCGTGGGCGGTGGGCGAGCCATGCCCCTCGAGGGCGAAGGCCGCCTGGCCACGCACCGTGTGCAGGCTGATCTCACGCTCCTGCTGCCCCTCCACGTGACGCAGGCTGGCCAGGCCGAAGTCGGCCATGCGCAGCGCCGTGCGATTGGCGCTGACCTTGAGCGCCTCCCGGGCCGCCAGCTCGAAGTAGCGGGCGCCGCGGGCATAGTGGCCGCTGCGCCGCAGGTGGGTGGCGAAGTCGCCCGGATGGCGGCTGATCCATACCGGGAAGCGCTCCTCGATCAGGCCGACCACCTGCCGGTGGATATTGACCCGCACGTCGCGGGGACAGGCCAGGTAGGCCGCCTCCTGGAGCAGTTGATGGGTGAACTGGTACTCGCGGCCCTCCTCGGCGTCCTCGGCCGGCTCGATGATCTCCAGCCGACACATCTGCTCGAGGGCCGAGGTCAGCCGGGACATCTCCCAGCCGCTGCATTCGGCCAGGAAATCCAGCCGGAAGCGGCGCCCCAGCACCGCGGCCACGTGGGCCACCTCTCGGTCGGCATCCAGCTGGTCGATGCGGCTGGCCAGCAGGCCGAGCAGGCCGCGGGGCAGCTCGTCCAGCTGGACGCTGCGCCCCTCGCGTCGATCCATGTCGACGCGGCGGCAGATCTCCTGGAGGTACAGCGGCACGCCGTCGCAGCGCTCGATGATCTGGCTGCGCAGCCGCGGGCTGAGATGCAGCCGGTAGCGCCGGGCGAGCTGCGACAGCAGCCGCGAGGCCTGCATGGGATCGAGACGCCCGAGGGTGATCTGCTGGTCCCAGTCGAGTCGCGCCGGGAGGGCCTCCCGGCCATGGTGGCTGGCCACCAGCAGGAAGGGACAGTTGATCGGCAGGCGGGCCTGGAGACCGGCCAGCACCTTGAAGGAGGGCTCGTCGAGCCACTGCAGGTCATCGATCATCAGCACCAGGGTGCGCTCGGCGGTCAACTGACCGATCAGCCGGTGCACCAGCCCGACCACCAGCTCCACGGCCTCGCCGCTCTGGGCCAGGGCCGCCAGCTCGCGGGGCTCGCGCACCCCCAGGGCCTCTTCCAGCAGTAGCCGATGATCGTCGTCCCGCGCCACGCCCTCGATCCCGGCCAGGGCGTCGGCGTCGATGGCCCCGCCGAGGTGCCAGCGCAGCAGCTGGCGGGCCACGCCGTAGGGCTCCTGGACCGACAGGCGGGTGGTGGGCTGCCAGCAGATCGCCGCCTCGCGACTCTGCTCGAGCTGGCGAAAACCGACCAGCAGGGCCGACTTGCCGAGCCCCGAGGGGCCCCGCACCAGCACGCTCTGCCGCAGCCCGATCCCGGCCCGGGCCAGGGCGTCGCGCAGGGTGCGCATCGCCGACTCGCGCCCCACCAGGCTCGGCGGCAGGGCCTCCCGGCCGCCCTCGTTGGCCCCGAGCACCAGCGCCCGCAGGCGCACCCGGCCATCGCTGGCCACCAGCCGCGAGGAGAGCCGGGGCTGCAGGTCCAGGGCCGGCGGCATGTGCTGGCTGGCATCCTGGGAGATCACCAGCTCGCTGCCCTCGGCCGCGCTCATCAGGTCCAGGGCGCCCTGGGTCACCTGGCCCAGCGGATCGACCAGGTGGCGCTCGGGCAGGTAGACCACCCGACCGCTGTTGAGCCCGGCATCGAGGGCGATCCGCGGCGGCTCGCCCTCGCCGTTCCAGTGCCGCTGGCATTCGTCGGGCAGCACGCGGCGACAATGCTCGTAGAGGGCCACCAGCTCGGCGAGCTGGTGGGCCGGGCCATGGGTGCCGAAACAGGCCAGGCCCAGGCCGCCGGTGGCACCGGGCAACCAGAAGCCGCCCAGGTGGTGGCACTGCTGTTCCAGCCAGCGCATCAGCTCGATCTGCAGGGCCAGGCAGGCCCGGGCCTCGCTGCGCGAGGAGAGATCGGCGTCCAGGGTCAGGCGAATCGCCATCACCGAGAGCTGGCGCTGCTCGATCTCGTCCTCGCGCAGCGGCGAGCTGTCGGGGGCCAGCGCCCGGGAGAAGGCGCCGCTCGGCCCGGTGCTCTGCTCGGGCTTGCCGTCGGACCAGTAGCGGGCCAGTTGCAGGAAGGCCGGATCCGGCTGCTGGCCGGTCAGCGCCAGCAGCTGCAGGTAGGCATTGTACTGCTCGTGGGCGGCGGCCAGCTGGCCGTGCTCGGCCAGCTGGCGCACCAGCCGCTCGTGGAAGGGGCCATAGCCGGAAAAGCGGCTGACCAGCGCCTGCAACAGGCTGTCCGGCAGCGGCTCGTGCTGCTCGAGCACGGCCTCGGCGAAACGGATCACCCGCTGACGCCACTCGTTGCGAACCTGGACCAGCCAGCGCTGGAAGTCCGCGCAGGCGGAGAGCTGCAGCTCCTCGACGAGATCGCCCTGGTAGCAGGTCAGCACCGCCTCCAGGCTCGACACATCGGCCGGGGCGTCGAGCAGGGCCTGCAGCTCATGGAGGTCGAAATGCCAGCTCTCGGGCAGCTTGAAGGCGATGGTCTGGCGGGAGACCGACAGCACCTGCTCGGCCTGCTCGCCCAGCGACTGCCGCAGGCAGTGCAGGGCGTGGCGCAGGTTGGTGCGACCCGATGACAGCCCCTGGTCCGGCCACAGCAGCTCGGCCAGGGTGGCCCGGTTGACCGGCTGATCGTGGAGCAGCAGGTAGACCAGCAACGCCTTGACCTTGTCATAGCTGAAATGGGTCAGGGCGTCGTCGCCCAGGGTCAGCGAGAAGTGACCGAAGAGGGCCAGGCGATCCTGGTCGTCATGAGTAACGGCGTCGGAAGCATCCCGCATGGTGATCGGCCCTGCTGGGCGGCGCGGCGGCCTCAGGCCGGTACGCCGCTGTGAAAACGAAATGCCGTGTCCGGCATGGTGATCAGTTCGGCCTCGCGTTCGGCGAAGAAGGCGAGGCGTGTGTCGAGCGCCTCCGGGGCGAGCTGCCGCGCCAGCATCAGATAGTCCTCATAGTGGCGCCCTTCCGACTTAACCAGACCGCGATAGAACTTGGCAAGCTCGGCGTCCAGGTGCGGGATCAGGCGAGCGAAGCGCTCGCAGCTGCGCGCCTCGATCAGGGCCCCGACCAGCAGGATGTCGACCAGCCGGTGGGGCTCCTCGCCGCGCACGTGCCGGCGCAACCCCTCGGCATAGCGCGACGCCCCGATATGGCGGTAGACGATGCCCCGAGCCTCCATCAGCTTGATCACCTGCTCGAAATGCAGCAGTTCCTCCCGAGCCAACTGGCACATCCTGGACAGCAGCAGGGGCTGGTCCACATAGCGGTGGAGCAGGCTCATGGCGGTGGCGGCGGCCTTCTTCTCGCACTGGGCATGGTCGATCAGCAGCAGCTCGGGATTGGCGAGCGCCCAGTCGACCCAGGCATCGGGGGTGGCACAGGGCAGGAAGTCGAGCAGCCCCGGGGGGAGCAGGTCGTCGAGATCGGGCGCGGCAAGCATCGCAGTCATGTGGGGAAGTCCGGCGGCTCAAGGGTTCAGGAGAGGGGCACGGCCGCATGCCGGCGCGTCTCGGCGGCGGCCATCAGCTCGGCCGAGATCCGGGCATGCAGGGCCGCGGCGTCCAGCCGCTCCCGCGGCGCCAGGCCGTAGCGGGACAGGTCGCGGATCCGCCCGCGCCCCACCCGCAACAGCTCCACGGCCCGGGACAGCGGGGGCTGCTCGGCACGAAAGCGGATGCGATGGCGTTGCAGCTGGGCCTCCAGGGCCTCGGCATCCAGCACGACCAGGTGGCGCCCGGCCACCGCCACGCGGAGGGCATCGAGCTCGGCCATGCGCCGCTCGCGCGCCTCCCCTGCCAGGGCCGGCCAGTCGCGGATCTCGCCATCCAGGCGTTGGCAGCCCCGGCAGACGCGGTCGCCCACCGTGGTCGAACAGAGCCCCACGCAGGGTGAGGTGACGCGCCCGGCCATCGTCCGCTCCTCTCCGTTGATTCGTTATCCATGGTAACGCGGCACGGGCGCGCTGGCACCCTGCGGAGGGCGCAGACCAAAGTTCAAGGGCCGGCGGGAGGGGCGTCCTTAACATTGTCGACAGTTTCTTCTAGAATTGCGCCACCGTTGACCGTGTCGATTCACGCGCCGAGTCGGCCGCGCGACGGCCCCGTCGCGCGGCCGACTCGGCTATCACCACCAATGAGGGCCACCACGTGCTTGAAGCCTATCGCCAACATGTCGAGGAGCGTGCCCAGGCCGGCGTTCCGCCGAAGCCCCTGAACGCCGAGCAGACGGCTGCCCTGGTCGAGCTGCTGAAGTCCCCGCCCGCCGGAGAAGAAGAGGCCATTCTCGACTTGCTCACCAACCGCGTCCCGCCGGGCGTCGACGAGGCCGCCTACGTCAAGGCCGGCTTCCTCACCGCCATCGCCAGGGGCGAGGCCGAGTCCCCGCTGATCGACCGCGTCCATGCGGTCAAGCTGCTGGGCACCATGCAGGGCGGCTACAACATCGTCTCCCTGGTCGAGCTGCTGGACGACGAGGCGCTGGCCACCGAGGTCGGTGAACAGCTCAAGCATACCCTGCTGATGTTCGATGCCTTCCACGACGTGGAGGAGCGCGCCAAGGCAGGCAACGCCGTGGCCGAGGACGTGATCCGGTCCTGGGCCGAGGCCGAGTGGTTCCTCTCCCGGCCGGCCCTCGACGAGAAGATCACCCTGAGCGTGTTCAAGGTGCCCGGCGAGACCAACACCGACGACCTCTCCCCGGCCCCGGATGCCTGGTCGCGCCCGGACATCCCCCTGCACGCCAACGCCATGCTCAAGAACGAGCGCGACGGCATCGAGCCGGTCGAGCCCGGCGTGACCGGCCCGCTCGAGCAGATCGAGGCCGTCAAGGCCCAGGGCTTCCCGGTCGCCTACGTCGGCGACGTCGTCGGCACCGGCTCCTCGCGCAAGTCCGCCACCAACTCGGTGCTGTGGTTCTTCGGTGACGACATCCCCAACGTGCCGAACAAGCGCGCCGGCGGCTTCTGCTTCGGCGGCAAGATCGCGCCGATCTTCTTCAACACCATGGAAGACTCCGGCGCCCTGCCGGTCGAGATGGACGTCGAGAAGCTCGAGATGGGCGACGTCATCGACGTCTATCCCTACGCGGGCAAGGTCTGCCGTCACGGCAGCGACGAGGTGCTGACCACCTTCGAACTCAAGACCCAGCTGCTGCTCGACGAGGTGCGTGCCGGCGGCCGGATTCCGCTGATCATCGGCCGCGGCCTGACCGCCAAGGCCCGCGAGTCCCTGGGCCTCGCGCCCTCCGACGTCTTCCGACTGCCCGAGCAGCCCGCCGACACCGGCAAGGGCTTCACCCTGGCCCAGAAGATGGTCGGCAAGGCCTGCGGCATGGACGGCGTGCGTCCGGGCATGTACTGCGAGCCGAAGATGACCACCGTGGGCTCCCAGGACACCACCGGGCCGATGACCCGCGACGAGCTCAAGGACCTGGCCTGCCTGGGCTTCCAGGCCGACCTGGTGATGCAGTCCTTCTGCCACACCAGCGCCTATCCCAAGCCGGTCGACGTGGAGACCCACCACACCCTGCCCGACTTCATCATGAACCGCGGCGGCGTCTCGCTGCGTCCGGGCGACGGCATCATCCACTCCTGGCTGAACCGCATGCTGCTGCCCGACACCGTGGGCACCGGCGGCGATTCCCACACCCGCTTCCCGATGGGCATCTCCTTCCCGGCGGGCTCCGGGCTGGTGGCCTTCGCCGCCGCCACCGGGGTGATGCCGCTGGACATGCCGGAATCGGTGCTGGTGCGCTTCAAGGGCCAGCGTCAGCCCGGCGTCACCCTGCGTGACCTGGTCCACGCCATCCCCTACTACGCCATCCAGCAGGGCCTGCTGACCGTCGAGAAGTCCGGCAAGAAGAACGCCTTCTCCGGTCGCGTCCTGGAGATCGAGGGCCTCGAGGACCTCACCGTCGAGCAGGCCTTCGAGCTCTCCGACGCCTCCGCCGAGCGCTCCGCGGCCGGCTGCACGATCACCCTGGGCGAGGACTCGGTCGCCGAGTACCTGAAGTCCAACATCACCCTGCTCAAGTGGATGATCGCCAACGGCTACGGCGACAAGCGCACCATCGAACGCCGCATCCTGGCCATGGAGGAGTGGCTGGCCGAGCCGAGCCTGATGCGCGCCGACCAGGACGCCGAGTACGCCGAGGTCATCGAGATCGACCTCGACCAGCTGGCGGAGCCGGTGCTGTGCGCCCCGAACGACCCGGACGACGCCCGCCTGCTCTCCGAGGTGGCCGGCGAGACGATCGACGAGGTGTTCATCGGCTCGTGCATGACCAACATCGGCCACTTCCGCGCCGCCGGCAAGCTGCTCGAGAAGCAGCCCGCCGGCAGCCTGAAGACCAAGCTGTGGCTGGCCCCGCCGACCAAGATGGACCAGCACCAGCTGACCGAGGAAGGCTACTACGGCATCTACGGCCGTGCCGGCGCACGCATGGAGATGCCCGGCTGCTCGCTGTGCATGGGCAACCAGGCGCGGGTCGCCGCCAAGAGCACCGTGGTCTCCACCTCCACCCGCAACTTCCCCAACCGCCTGGGCGACGGCGCCGACGTCTACCTGGCCTCGGCGGAGCTGGCCGCGGTGGCCGCGGTGGAAGGCCGCCTGCCCAGCGTCGACGAGTACCGGCGCTACATGAGCGAGTTCGACGCCATGGCCGGCGAGATCTATCGCTACATGAACTTCCACGAGATCGAGGAGTTCCAGAAGGCCGCCTCGAACGTGATTCCGGTGGCCGAGGCCTGAGCCGGAGCCCACCCTTCGACTCCGATGCTCGCACCATCGAAGGCCCGCCGCCCCGGCGGCGCGGCCGGAGCCGATGACCGAAGCGCCCCGTTACGGGACGCTTTTTTTGTACCCACCCGGCCGGCCACCACCAGGGCTATCGCAGTTGCCTATAGCGAGGGGCGCCGGGGGCAGGCCGTAGAGGAGGTCCTACGCCAGGGATGGCGTCGGTAGCGCCCAGGGAGGGGTTCACAGCGCCTCCTCAAAGGCCTGTCGACGGATCAGCCCCGAGCGATCCTGCTATCTGCGATACCCCTGCGGCCACCACCAAGGAGGGATGGCCTTCGCCGGCCGCTATGGCATCATCGAGACCTCATTCCGAGACGAGGACGTTGCCATGTCCCCCATCGTGACACCCGATATCTGCGACGCCTATCCCGAGGTCGCGGTCCTCGAGCCGCTGTTCGTCAACTTCGGTGGCGTGGAGGCCTTCTGCGGCCCGGTGCGCACCGTGAAGTGCTTCGAGGACAACTCCCTGGTCAAGCAGGCCGTCGACGAGCCCGGGGACGGCGCCGTGCTGGTCGTCGATGCCGGCGGCTCGACCCGCTGCGCGATGCTCGGCGACATGCTGGCCGAGCAGGCCGCCGGCAACGGCTGGGCCGGCGTGATCCTGTACGGGTGCGTGCGCGACGTGGACATCCTGGCCGAGACCGAACTCGGCATCCAGGCACTGGCCGCCCATCCGCGCAAGAGCGAGAAGCGCGGCGAGGGCCAGCGGGATCTCCCGGTCAGCTTCGCCGGGGCGACGATCACCCCCGGCCAGTGGCTCTACGCCGACAACAACGGCATCCTGGTGGCCGACGAGCGCCTGACGCTGCCGTGAGCGACCGAGGATTTGCCTCGGCCCCCGGCCGGTGCCACCCTGAGGCCATGACCTCGTTCCCGCGGTGTTCATGCAGGCCCTGCCACGACTGACCGGCGATGTGCTGCGCAGCATGCGCGAGCACCTGCGCCCGCTGGTCGCCTATCACCTGTTCTTCACCCTGCTGGCCTCCAGCCTGCTGCTGCCGGCGGCGGGCTGGGCCCTGGCCCACCTGCTCGGGCACTTCGGGCGGCCGCTGCTCTCCCCGGGGGCCCTGCTCGAGATCCTGCTGACCCCCGGTGGCCAGGCCTGGCTGCTGGCCGCCCTGGGCGTCATCTTCCTGCTGCTCTACCTGCAGCAGGCCGGCATGACCCTGGTCGCGGTGCGCCCGCGGGACCATCACGTCCGCCTGGCCTTCGAGGCCCTCTGGGGCTGCCTGAGGCGGCTGCCGGCGCTGTCCGGCCTGGTCGTCCTGCAGGTCGGCAGCCAGCTGCTGCTGGCGCTGCCGCTGGTGTTGGCCCTGGTGGGTCTGCATGACCTCATCCTGGGCCACCTGGACAGCTACTACGTCCAGCAGGTGCGCCCGCCGGCGTTCTGGGGCTTCCTGTCCGCGGCCCTGCCGCTGGTGCTGCTCTGGGCGGTGGCAGCCGCCACCCTCTACACCCGCTGGCACCTGGCCCTGCCGGTGCTGATCCTCGAGGAGGCGTCTCCCCGTCGTGCCCTGGCCCGCAGCGTCGCCCTGACCCGCGGCCGCGGGCACGACATCGCCCTGTCGATCCTGGTGCTGCTGGCGGTGATCCTCGCCCTGCCACTCGCGGCGAGCGCCGCCTTCGATGCTCTCTTCACCCCCTTGCTCGGGCACCTGCCCGACCGCCAGGCGGTGCTGGTTCCCGCCATGCTCGGCTACGTGGGGCTCTATGTACTGGTCACGCTGGCCATCGCCTTCCTCGGCATCGCGGCCAACGCCCTGATGGGGGCCTGCCTCTACCTGCGCCTGGCCCATCGCGAGCCCAAGCCGCCGGCCCCACCCCCCGGCACCCATCCGGGCCGACTGGCCTGGGCCGTGGAGCTGGCGGTGGTGCTGTTCGCGATCAGCCAGGCCTGGTTGATCGTCAACCGCTTCGAGCTGCGCGAGGAGGTGGCGATCATCGCCCACCGCGGGAGTTCGCTGAAGGCGCCGGAGAACACCCTGGCGGCCATCGACCAGGCCATCGTCGACGGTGCCGATCTCATCGAGGTCGATGCCCGCCTGACCGCCGACGAGCAGGTGGTCCTCCACCACGACAGCAGCCTGGCACGACTCGCCGGTGATTCGCGACGCATCGCCGACCTCGACCGTGCCAGCCTCGCCACGGTGGACGTGGGCAGCTGGTTCGGCGACCCCTTCGTGGGCACCCGGATTCCCGGCCTCGACGAGGCGCTGGTGCGGGTACGCGGTCGCGCCGCCCTGATGATCGAGCTCAAGCCCGCGGCGGGGGACGGCGGGACCCTGGTGCGGCGGGTGCTCGACGTCCTGGCCGAGGAACGCGCGGTCCGCCTGGCCTGCCGCGAGCGCGCCCCCGACGGCATCCGGCGGGCCGCCTGTGGCGAGCCCGCCGTGCTGGAGCAGGTGGCACTGGCGACCCAGGCCTACCCGCTGCTCGCCGAGATCGAGCGGCAGGCCCCCCGGGCCCGCACCATCCTGCTGGCCCAGCTGGTGATGCGCGGCACCCTGCCGCGACGGGGCTTCGATGCCCTGGCCCTGCGCCACAACCGGATCGATGCGGACGAGGTACGCCGCGCCCACCACTATGGCTACCGACTCCACGCCTGGACCATCAACGACCCGGCGCGCATGTCGCGGCTGATCGACCTCGGCGTGGACGGCATCATCACCGACCGGCCGGACCGGCTGGCGGCACTGATCGCCGAACGCCATCGCCTCGGCGATGGGGCCCTGATGCTGGTCAAGCTGCGCAACTGGCTGCGGGGGTGACGGCCGCGTCAGTCACCACTCGCGGTGCCGACCCCTCGCGGGTCGCTGGCCCCGACCAGGCCATCGTCGGCGCGTCGCAGGACCTGAAGACCACTGGTCAGCTCGCCGGTCTCGACGTCATGCCCCCGCTCGGCGAGGGCCGCGTGGACCGCCTCGGGGTAGCCGTCCGCCTCGAGGCGGATCCCCCCGTCGCGGGTGACCACGTGCGGCAGGCCGATGGCCGTGGCCGGATCGAGCCGCCAGTCCAGCAGGGCCACCAGTGTCTTCGCCAGGTAGTGGACGATGGCGGCGCCGCCGGAGGCCCCCAGGCTCGCCACCAGCTCGCCGCTCGCCCGGTCGAAGACCAGGGTCGGGCTCATGCTCGAGCGCGGTCGCTTGCCGGCGGCCACCCGGTTGGCGAATGGGGTTCCCTGGTCATCCGCCGGTCGCCAGGAGAAATCGGTCAGCCCACTGTTGAGCAGGTAGCCCCCGGCCTTGCCGGTGCCCCCGTCGGCCAGTAGCCGGGCCCCGAACGCCTGCCCGATGGAGGTGGTCATGGCCACGGCCTGTCCCTCGCCATCGATGACGCTGACATGGCTCGTGCCGTGCTCCGGCTGGACGGGCTGCATCGCCCAGGCGCTGTCCAGCGGGCCCGGATTGCCCGCCAGCGCCCGATCATCGCCCATGCGCTGCTCGCCGATGAGGCCGGCGCGACTGGCCAGGTATTCGTCGGCCACCAGCGTCGACCAGTCGCCACCCGGCGGATCAACGAAGTCCGGATCGGCGACATAGCGGTTGCGGTCGGCGAGCGCCAGCCGCGAGGCCTCGACGAAGCGGTGCAGCCAGGCCGCCGTGGGCCGCTCCTCCTCCAGTGGCGCCTCCAGCGGGGACAGCTGGGCGAGCGTGCCGAGGACCTGCATGACGGAGAGGTGACCGGAGGACGGCGGGGGGAAACCGCAGACACGCCAGCGCCGCCAGGGGACACAGAGCGGCTCGCGCTGCTTGGCGACATAGGTGGCGAGATCCTCGAGGCTCAGCGCGCCGGGCAAGTCGGGATGGCCCTGGACCCGGGCCACCAGGTCCTCGGCGACGGCGCCGGTATGCAGCGCCGAACTGCCCTGTTCGGCGACCCGGCCGAGGATCGCCGCCAGGGCGGGGTTGGTCAGCGTCTCCCCCGCAGCGAGCGGCTCGCCGTCCTCCGTGAAGTAGAGGGCGGCCGCCGCGCCGTCGTCGGCGAGCTCGGTGGCCGCAGCCAGCTCGTGGTTCAAGCGGTGGCTTACCGGGACCCCCTGCTTGGCCAGCGCAATGGCCGGCGCGACGAGGCTCGCCCAGGCCAGGCGGCCATGGGCGTCGTGGGCCACCTCCAGCATCCTCAGCAGGCCCGGCACGCCGACGGCACGGCCACTGGAAGCGGCCACGGAAAAGGCCAGCGGCTCGTCCGCCCCATCCATGAACAGCGTCGCCTCCACGCCCGAGGGGGCACTCACCCGACCATCGAAGGCCCGCACCTGCTCCCCGTCGTAGAGCATCAGGAAGCCACCACCGCCGATGCCGCTGGACTGCGGCTCGACCAGGGTCAACACCAACTGCGCGGCGACGGCGGCATCGATGGCCGCGCCACCGGCCGCGAGGACCTGGCGGCCGGCATCGGTGGCCAGCGGGTGCGGCGTGACGACGGCGAAGGAGGTGGCGGCCACGCTGGACGGGGCATCCTCATCGGCGGCCCGCTCAGGGAGCGAGTCGGGGCGTTGATACTGGAACGACGACTCGGCCTCGCCCAGCACCGGCATCAGTACCAGCAGGGCGCCCAGGGCCGCCTGCCCCAGGCGTGGGCTGACTAGTGGGGGATCTCTATCCATGGCCACGGCTCCCGTGACGAAGAAGGTCAGGCTCCTCCCAGCATAGGCGATGCCGGCTCAGCGCCGACATCGCCAGGCCGCCAGTAGACCGATGCCGGCTAGGGCGCCCAGCCCCACGGCCCCCCAGCCCAGTGCCTCGACGATCTGGAGGAACTCGCCGGGCAGGGAGTGGGGACGGGCGGCCATGCCATGGGCGGCCAGCCGGGTCCCGCCATGGAGCAGCAGGACCAGCAGGGCCAGGGGCCAGGCGCCGTGCAGCCGCGCCAGCGCCTGGGTGAGACGCCAGGGGCCTGACGGGGCGGGCCGGCGCGCGGCGCGAGCGGCGTTGCCGCGCCGCCGGGGGGTGGCGGCGGAACGCGACGGCGTGGCCCGCCGGCGGCCCAGGCGACCGAACAGCCAGCGACCGGTCCGCCACAGCCCCCAGCCCAGGGTGAAGGAGACCGACAGCGCCAGCCCGCCCATCACCAGGAAATACGTCATGGAAAGAGTCCTACCAGGGATGGAGGCCGACATGATGCCAAAAGTCGCCGGCTCAGGGCACCACGACGACCGGCATGGCCAGACGGGACAGCCAGTCGGGGTCCTCGGCGAGCAGCCCGCGAAGCGCGTCGCGATGCAACAGCAGGGCGCCGCCGCGGCACACCGCCAGCCGACGCGTCAGCGCGGCTGCGTCGCGGCGGGGAATCGCCTCCGTGCCGTCGAAGAGCGTCGACAAGGGCGTGGGGACCGAAGGCGCGTCGCCGGAGGCCGGATCCACCAGCACCCGCAGCGGGCCCGGCATCGCCGGCGCCCTCCCCTCGTCCCAGACGACCACCGGACAGGGCGCGGAGAGGATCAGCCCCAGGCTGGTGGTGCCCAGCCGGGCGCCGAAGCGACCGGCCAGCCCGGCCTTGCCGAGCAGCATGATGTCCCCGGGGGTGGCGATGGACAACGCCTCGGGGATTACCCGGCCCCGGCTGATCTGCAGCGAATGCCGGAGCCGCCGCCCGGCCACGGCGAGCTCCAGCGCCTGGCTGACCCGCTCCGCCTGGCGTGCCAGGCTCGCCTCGAGCTGGGGGGCGGTGAGGCGACGCACCTGGCCGGAATGGCCCCCCACCTCCCGGGCGAAGGGAAAGGCGACGCTGTGCAACAAGTCCTGATCCTCGACATAGACCGCGACCAGCTCCACCCCCTCCCGCTCGGCGAGACGCACGGCGGCGGACAACGCCGCCAGGCTGTGGCGGGAGGCATCGAGCAGGGCCAGCACCCGGGCCACGGCCACGGCGATGTCGCCTTCCGTGCCGTCCTGATGCCTATCATTCTCGGCCATCGGCTTCCCCCACGTCTCCATCGCCGTGATTGCCGTCCCCCCCATCACTGGTCGTGGCGGGGCGCGAACGGCTGCGCCGGACGGCCGCGCGGAACGCCCTCAGGCGCTCGGCGACCCGGTCATCCAGCGAGTGGTTCTCCTCTTCCGCCTCGGTCAGCAGCTCCAGCGCCTCGTCGACGTGGCGGATGGCGTAGAGTCGGAATGCGCCCGACGCCACGGCCTCGCGGACCTCGCTACGCAGCATCAGATGCTCGAGGTTGGCGGCCGGCAGGATCACCGCCTGCCCCTCCGCCCCTCCCCGGGCCCGACAGACCTCGAAGAAGCCCTCGACCTTCTCGTTGACGCCGCCCACCGCCTGCACCTCGCCATGCTGGTTGATGGACCCGGTCACGGCGAAGGCCTGGTCCAGCGGTATCCGGGCGATGGCCGAGACCAGCGCACAGGCCTCGGCCACCGAGGCGCTGTCACCCTCCACGCCCCCGTAGGACTGCTCGAAGGCCAGGCTCGCGGACAGCGACAGCGGCTCGTCGCCGGCATAGCGATTGGCGAGGTAACGCGACAGGATCATCACCGCCTTGGAGTGGATGGGCCCGCCCATCTTGGCCTCGCGCTCGATATCCACCACCTGGCCGTTGCCGGGGCGGGCGGTGGCGGTGATGCGGATCGGCTGACCGAAGCCATGATTCGTCAGCTGCATCACCGTCAGGCCGTTGACCTGCCCGACCCGGGTCCCCTGGGTGTCGATCAACAGGGTGCCGCGGATGATCGCCTCCTGGCTACGCTCGCGGACCCGGCCGGCCCTGTGGCGCTGCTCATCCACGGCGCGCTCCACGGCCTCGCGGCCGATCACCTCCCGACCCGCGATTCCGGCCCAGTGGTCGGCCTCCACCAGCAGGTCGTGCAGGTCGCGATGGCGGGCGGTGAGTCTGCACTGGTCATCGGCCAGGCGGCTGGCCCGCTCGATCACCGCGGCCACCCCCTCCGGGTCCAGGGGACGCAGGCGCTCCTCCTGGACGAGCATGGCCACCATGCGCGCATAGAGATCGAGCTTGCCGTGGTCGCGGTCGAACTCGTCGTCCAGGTCGGCCTGGACCTTGAACAGTGCCAGGAAGTCCGGGTCATGCTCGCAGAGCAGGTAGTAGAGCAGGCGATCACCCAGCAGCACGACCTTGACATCCAGCGGCACCGGTTCGGGTTCGAGGGTCATGGTGCTGATCAGCCCATAGGCCTGTTCGAGGGACTCGGTGCGGATCTGCCCGCCGTCCAGCACCCGCTTGAGGGTCTCCCAGGCCCCGGGTTGGGTCAGCAGGGCGCGCACATCCAGCACCAGGTAACCGCCGCTGGCCCGATGCAGGGCGCCGGCGCGGATCAGGCTGAAGTCGGTGAGCAGGGTGCCATTGTGTACCTGATGCTCGATCCGCCCCACCAGGTGCTGATGGCTGGGCAGGTCCTGATAGACCACCGGCGCGCCCTCGGTGTCGCCGTGGTCCACCAGCAGATTGATGCGCAACCGGCTGAACACCGCCTCGGGCGGCACCTCGGGCTGGTCGGAATGGAAGGCATCGACATGATGGAGGATCGACTCGCGGATACCCGACAGGTGGGCCAGCACGCCCTCATGATCCGCGTAGCGTTCCTCCAGCTCGCCCAGGGGGGCGCCAATGACGGACTGTAGCATCTCCTCGTTGAGGGCATTGACCTGCTCGCGCAGGGACTTGGTCAGCTTGGGCATCTGGCGGATGGCCTTGGTCAGCTTCTCCTGCAGGATCTCCACGGTGCGCTCGATGCGCTCGCGTTCCTCCTGATCCAGGGCCTGGTAGGCATCCGGCGACATCATCTCGCCGTTCTCGTCGGCGGGGGCGAAGGTGAAACCGCTGGGCGTCGAGAGCAGCAGGATGTCGTGTTCCCTGGCCTCGCGGCGCACCGACTCGACGGCATCCCGCTGCTGCTCGCTCATGGCCTGCTTGAGCTCATGGAGGCGGTTCTGGTACTCATCACTCTCGAACACCGCCGGGATGGCACCTCCCAGCTCCTCGATCAGCCGCTCGATATCGCCGCGCAGCTGCCGCCCCAGGCCGGGCGGCAGACGTAGCAGCACGGGACTGGCGGGGTCGTCGAAGTTGTTGAGGTAGCACAGGTCCGGGGGCACCGAGCCCTCGGCGGCGCGCCCTTCGAGGAAGCGCGTGACCAGGCTACGCAGGCCGTGTCCGGCCGGGCCCAGCACGTAGAGGTTGAAGCCCTGATGTCGGACGCCCGTGCCCAGGATCAGGGCCTCCCGGGCCCGATCCTGGCCCCCGATCAGGTCCAGGGGGTCGAGTTCGCTGGTCAGCTCGAAGTCGAAGCTCTCGCTCGGGCAGCGCCGGAACACCGCCTCCACCGTCAGGGGGTCCACCATGGCGTATCTCCTGTGCCGATACGTCCAGTATGGAAGATGGCACCGCGACCCGCCCGACCCGGGTCATGGTCATCGCGATCGGCGCAGGATGGCGCGACGCCGGCCGATCCCGGGCACCAGACGACGACACCCGGGCAAGGCCCGGGTGTCGCGGTCGAGGTGGCGGTGGCGGCGAGGCCGGCTCAACCCAGCTTTTCGCCGGCCAGCATGAACCAGGTCTCGAGCACCGCATCGGGGTTCAGGGATACCGAGTCGATGCCCTGCTCCATCAGCCACTTGGCGAGGTCAGGGTGGTCCGACGGCCCCTGGCCGCAGATGCCCACGTACTTGCCCTGGGCCTTGCAGGCCTGGATCGCCATGGACAGCAGCTTCTTGACCGCCGGGTTCCGCTCCTCGAAGAGGTGCGCGACGATGCCGGAGTCCCGGTCGAGGCCCAGGGTCAGCTGGGTGAGGTCGTTGGAGCCGATGGAGAAGCCGTCGAAGTACTCCAGGAACTCGTCGGCCAGCAGGGCATTGGCCGGCAGCTCGCACATCATGATGACCTTGAGGCCGTCCTGCCCCCGTTCCAGGCCGTTGGCCGCCAGCAGGTCGACCACCTCGCGGGCCTCGTCGGTGGTGCGCACGAAAGGCACCATGATCTCGACGTTGTTCAGCCCCATCTCGTCGCGGACGCGCTTCAGTGCGCGGCACTCCAGCTCGAAGCAGGGGCGGAAGGCGTCGGAGATGTAGCGCGAGGCCCCGCGGAAGCCGAGCATGGGGTTCTCTTCGCCGGGCTCGTAGAGCTTGCCGCCGATCAGGTTCTCGTACTCGTTGGACTTGAAGTCGGAGAGGCGCACGATGACCCGCTGGGGATAGAAGGAGGCCGCCAGGGTGGAGATCCCCTCCACCAGCTTGTCGACATAGAAGCTGACCGGGTCGGCATAGCCCGCGGTGCGCAGGTCGATGGTCTGCTGCAGGTCGGCGGGCAGGGTGTCGTACTCCAGCAATGCCTTGGGGTGCACGCCGATCATGCGGTTGATGATGAACTCCAGGCGGGCCAGGCCGACGCCGGCATTGGGCAGGCCGGCGAAGCCGAAGGCGCGGTCCGGGTTGCCCACGTTCATCATGATCTTGAAGGGGATCTCGGGCATGGCATCGACGCTGGTGACGTTGCGGTCGAATTCCAGCAGGCCGTCGTAGACATGGCCGGTATCGCCCTCGGCGCAGGACACGGTGACGTCGCGGCCATCGGCCAGGGCCTCGGTGGCGTCGCCACAGCCGACCACCGCCGGGATGCCCAGCTCGCGGGCGATGATCGCCGCGTGGCAGGTGCGACCGCCGCGGTTGGTGACGATCGCCGAGGCCCGCTTCATGATCGGCTCCCAGTCCGGGTCGGTCATGTCGGTGACCAGCACATCACCCGCATGGACCTTGTCCATGTCGTCCGGCGAGAACACGACCTTGACGGTGCCGCGGCCGATGCGCTGGCCGATGGCGCGGCCGGTGACCAGGGTGCGCCCCTTCTCCTTGAGCTGGAAGCGCTCCAGCTTGCCGCCCTCCTGCTGGGAGACTACCGTCTCGGGACGCGCCTGGACGATGTAGAGGCTGCCGTCGTCGCCATCCAGCGCCCACTCGATGTCCATGGGACGGCCGTAGTGCTCCTCGATGGTCACCGCCTGGCGGGCCAGCGCCATGACCTGCTCGTCGTTGATGCTGAAGCGGCTGCGGTCGGCCAGGGGCACGTCGACGGTCTCCACCGACTTGCCGGCGCTGGCATCCTCGGTGTAGACCATCTTGATCAGCTTGGAGCCCAGGCTGCGGCGCAGCACCGCCGGGCGGCCGGCGGCCAGGGTCGGCTTGTGGACGTAGAACTCGTCGGGATTCACCGCGCCCTGTACCACGGTCTCGCCCAGGCCCCAGGAGGCGGTGACGAAGACCGCATCGCGGTAACCGGACTCGGTATCCAGGGTGAACATCACGCCGGCGGCGCCGGTCTCGGAGCGCACCATCTTCTGCACGCCGGCGGACAGCGCCACGTTCTCGTGGGCATAGCCACGGTGCACCCGATAGGAGATCGCCCGGTCATTGAACAGCGAGGCGAACACCTCGTGGACGGCGCGCTTGATGTTGTCGAAGCCCTCGATGTTGAGGAAGGTCTCCTGCTGGCCGGCAAAGGAGGCGTCCGGCAGGTCCTCGGCGGTGGCCGAGCTACGCACCGCCACCTTGAGATTGGGGTGCCGGGCCAGCAACTGTTCGTAGCTGTCGCGCAGGGCCTGCTCGAAGGCCGGCGGCAGCGGGGTATCGATCACCCACTGGCGGATCTGGGCACCGACCCGGGACAGCTCGGCGACGTCATCCACGTCCAGGGTGGCCAGCGCCTGGTTGATGCGGTCGTTGAGCCCCTCGTGGGACAGGAATTCCCGGTAGGCGTCCGCCGTGGTGGCGAAGCCACCGGGAACGGTGACGCCGGCACCGGCGAGGTTGGAGATCATCTCGCCGAGGGAGGCATTCTTGCCGCCCACTCGCTCGACGTCGTCCATGCCCAACTGATCGAACCACAGAATGTACTCGTCCACGTGAGACCCCCCTTGGATGGCGTCGCCGGGAACCCTGGGCGCGCCGTCATGACTGGATGCTGGCGACTCTACCAGCGGCGATCCATATTCGCCATTGGTCTAACATCGAAGTCACTGGAGGTTTTTTACAACATCGGCCCGCGAGAGCCGATTCCTGTAGTGCCCCCCCCCATGCCGCGGCTTGTGCCGTGATCGATCTCGCTCGACAATGGAGGCCATTCCCACAGCCTGAGCGACGTCCCGCCATGCCCCGTACCGCCTTCTTCATCTCCGACGGCACCGGCATCACCGCCGAGAGCCTGGGCCGCAGCCTGCTGGCCCAGTTCGAGAACGTCGATATCCGCATGCTCACCAAGCCCTATATCGACAGCATCGAGAAGGCCAGGGGGCTGGTCGAGATCATCGAGGGCGCGGCGGTCAAGGACGGCGAGCAGCCGATCATCATCGACACCATCGTCGACCAGGACGTGCGCAACGTGATCCGCGATGCGCCGGGCTTCAAGGTGGACATCTTCTCCACCTTCCTCAAGCCCCTGGAGCAGGAGCTGGCCACCCACTCCTCCTACAGCGTGGGGCGGACCCACGCCATCGGCAGCGATGACGTCTACATGGACCGTATCCACTCGGTGCATTTCGCCCTGGACAACGACGACGGGGCCCGCACCCACCAGTACGACAAGGCCGACGTCATCCTGGTGGGCGTGTCGCGCTGCGGCAAGACCCCCTCCTCGCTCTACCTGGCGCTGCAGTTCGGCATCCGTGCCGCCAACTACCCGCTTACCGAGGACGACCAGGACGAGGACGGCAACCTCAAGCTGCCCAAGGCGCTGGAACCCTACCGCCACAAGCTGTTCGGCCTGACCATCGATCCGCGGCGGCTGGCGGCGATCCGCCACGAGCGGCGCCCCAACAGCCGCTACAGTTCCATCGACCAGTGCGTACAGGAGGTCCAGCAGGCCGAGGCCCTCTACCGGCGCATGCATATCCCCTTCATCGATACCACGCGCTTCTCGGTGGAGGAGATCTCCACCCGGATGATCGCCGAGACCGGCATCAATCGGCGCTTCTCGCCGCGCTAACCCTTACCTCACCACCCCGGCCCTTCTGAGCCGGGCGATATCGTCCGCGGACAGGCCCAGCTCGGCCAGCACCGCATCGCTGCCCTGCCCGAGGCCGGGCGGCGGGAGCTCGCTGGTGACGCTGTCGCCATCGAAGCGCAGGGGGTTGGCCACCTGGGGGATGCGCCGCTCCCCGTCCGTCACCTCCCGGCACAGGCCACGGTGGCGTACCTGGGGATCGGCGAAGACCTCGGTGAGGGTGTTGATGGGGCCGGCGGGAATGCCCCTCGCCTCGAGTTCGGTGAGCCAGGCATCCCGCTCGCCGGCCAGCAAGGCCTCGGCGATCCTCGGCACCAGCACCTCGCGGTTGCCGACCCGCGCGGCATTGGTGGCAAAGGCCGGGTCCTCGGCCCAGTCGGGATGACCGAGCAGGTCCGCGAGTCGCGCGAACTGGGTATCGTTGCCCACGGTCAGCACCAGATGCCCGTCGGCACAGGCGAAGGCCTGATAGGGCACGATATTGGGGTGGGCATTGCCGTGGCGGTGGGGATCCTGCCCGGTGACCAGGGCATTGAGCGCCTGGTTGGCCAGGGTGGCCAGCTGGACGTCGAGCAGCGCCACGTCGATGTGGCGCCCCCGGCCGGTGCGGCGACGCTCGTGCAGTGCGGCCAGCACCCCGATGGTCGCATAGAGCCCGGTCATCACGTCGGTGATCGCCACGCCGGTCTTCATGGGCATGCCGTCGGACTCGCCGGTCAGGCTCATCAGCCCCCCCATGGCCTGGATCATGAAGTCGTAGCCGGCGCGATGGGCATAGGGGCCGTCCTGGCCGAAACCGGTGATGGAGCAGGCAATCAGCCGCGGATTGCGCTCGCGCAGGCGCGCCGGGTCGAGGCCGTAGCGGGCCAGGCCACCGACCTTGAAGTTCTCGAGCAGCACGTCGGCCCCGGCGGCCAGTTCACGCACCAGCGCCTGGCCGTCCGGGGTGGCGATATCCACGGCCAGCGACTGCTTGCCGCGGTTGGCGCAGAGGTAGTAGGCCGCCTGGCGCTCGGCGGCGTGCTCACCGTCCAGCCAGGGCGGCCCCCAGCCCCGGGTGTCGTCGCCCCGCTCGGGATGCTCGATCTTGATCACCCGGGCGCCCAGGTCGGCCAGCAGTTGGCCGGCCCAGGGGCCGGCCAGTACCCGCGACATGTCCAGCACCACCACGCCGTCCAGTGGTCCACTCATCTTGACTCCTCGCTCACTCGGGGCTGATTCGGCGACAAGCCCCGAAGTGTCGGACCATCGAGGAGGCGCTGTGAATATCTCCCTGTACGCTACCGACGCCCTGCTGCGCTCTCGCGTCCTGCTCCGCTTGCAGGGCCGGTGCTGGCCATCCCTGGCCAGCCCGTTCGGAGGAGTCCTCCTCACCCATGGCGTAGGACCTCCTCTTCGGCCTGTCCCCAGCGCCCCTCGTTAGAAATGTCTTTGCAACTCCGATGAGGCAATTCAGCAGGTGAAAGCCTGCAGGCCGGTCTGGGCCCGTCCCAGGATCAGCGCGTGGACGTCATGGGTACCCTCGTAGGTGTTGACCGCCTCGAGGTTCATCATGTGGCGGATCACGTGGTACTCGTCGCTGATGCCGTTGCCGCCGTGCATGTCCCGGGCCTGCCGGGCGATATCCAGGGCCTTGCCGCAGTTGTTGCGCTTGATCAGCGAGATGGCCTCCGGCACCAGCTGGCCCGCGTCGATCATGCGCCCCACCCGCAGCGCCGCCTGCAGCCCCAGGGAGACCTCGGTCTGCATGTCGGCGAGCTTCTTCTGGATCAACTGGTTGGCGGCCAGGGGGCGACCGAACTGCTGGCGGTCGAGGGTGTACTGGCGGGCGGCGTGCCAGCAGGCCTCCGCCGCCCCCATGCTGCCCCAGGCGATGCCGTAGCGGGCCCGGTTGAGGCAGGAGAAGGGCCCCTTGAGGCCGGTGACGCCGGGCAGGCACTGGTCGTCGGCAACCTCCACGTCCTGCATGGCGATCTGGCCGGTGACCGAGGCGCGCAGGCTGAACTTGCCCTCGATCTTGGGGGCGGACAGCCCGGCCATGCCCTTCTCGAGCAGGAAGCCGCGGACCACGCCCTCGTCGTCGCGCGCCCAGACCAAGAAGACATCGGCGATGGGCGAGTTGGTGATCCAGGTCTTGGTGCCGTTGAGTCGCCAACCCCCGTCGATGCGGCTGGCCCGGGTGGACATGCCGCCGGGGTCCGAGCCGTGGTCGGGCTCGGTGAGGCCGAAGGCCCCGACCCACTCGCCGCTGGCCAGCTTCGGCAGGTACTTGTCGCGCTGGGCCTCGCTGCCGAAGGCGTCGATGGGATACATTACCAGGCTCGACTGCACGCTCATGGCACTGCGGTAGCCCGAGTCGACCCGCTCGACCTCCCGGGCGATCAGGCCATAGCTGACATAGTTCATGCCGGCACAGCCATGCCCCTCGAGGGTGGCGCCCAGCAGCCCCAGCTCGCCCATCTCGTTCAGGATCTCGCGATCGAAGTGCTCGTGGCGGTTGGCCTCCAGCACCCGGGGCATCAGCTTGTCCTGGCAGTAGTCGTGGGCGGTCTGCAGGACCATCCGCTCGTCCTCGTCGAGCTGGTCGATCAAGCGCAGGGGGTCATCCCAGGTGACGGGGGTGATCCGGCTCATGGTGGCGCTCCTATAAATTTCTACATTTCGTATAAATGTAGACCAAAAGCGCGCGATTGCCAAGCCCGGATCCCCCTGCGGCGTCAGGGGATCACTGCCCCTCCCCCGCCCGGTAGAGGGTCTGGATGCTCGAGAAATCCAGCCCACCGTTGCCCTGGGCGCTGTGCAGGGCGAAGAGGTTACGCGCCTGGGAGCCCATGGGCACGCTGGCCCTGGCCTTGAGCGCCAGCTCCCAGGCCAGGCCCAGGTCCTTGGCCATCAGGTCGGTGAGAAAGCCCCCCTGATAGCCCCGGGAGGCCGCCGAGCCCTCCATCACCCCCGGCCAGGGATTGTAGACGTTGAGCGCCCAGTTGCCGCCGCTGCTCTGCTTCATGATCTCGGAGAGCACCGCCGGGTCCAGGCCGTTCTTGACGCCCAGGGACAGCGCCTCGGCAGTGCCGCTCATCAGGATGCCGAGCAGCATGTTGTTGCAGATCTTGGCCACCTGGCCGGCACCGATCTCGCCGGCATGGAAGATGTTCTTGCCCATGCCCTCGAGCACCGGTTTCGCCTTCTCGAAACCGGCTTCCTCGCCGCCGACGATGAAGGTCAGGGTGCCGGCCTTGGCCCCGCCGACCCCGCCGGAGACCGGCGCGTCCAGGTAGGTCAGGCCGCGCTCGGTAGCGGCGGCGCCCACCAGCCGGGCATCGTCCGGGGAGATGGTCGAGGCCTCGATGATCAGCGGCTCGTGGCCCAGGGCGTCGAGCAGGCCGCCCTGGCCGTCGCGGCCCAGGTAGAGGCCGCGCACATGGACGCCGGCGGGCAGCATGGAGATGACCACCTCGGCGTCGCGGCAGGCCGCGGCGGCGCTCTCGCCGCGCCGCGCGCCCTGCCCCTCGAGGTCCGCCATGGCGGCCTCGACCAGGTCGAAGACGCAGAGGTCATGCCCCGCGCCCAGGAGGTTGGCGGCCATGGGCGCGCCCATGTTGCCGAGTCCGATGAATGCGATCTTCATGGCGTTGCTCCTTGGTGTCTTGTGAGTTGTAGCAGAGAGTGAGAGCCAGACCCCACAGGGCTATCGCAGTTGAGTCTGACGAGGGGCGCCGGGGACAAGCCGAAGAGGAGGTCCTACGCCAGGGGTGAGGAGGATTCCTCCGAACGGGCTGGCCACGGATGGCCAGCACCGGTCCTGCAAGCGGAGCAGGATGCGAGAGCGCCGCAGGGCGTCGGTAGCGCCCAGGGAGGGGTTCACAGCGCCTCCTCGATGGTCCGACACTTCGGGGCTTGTCGACGGATCAGCCCCGAGAGATACCGCTATCTGCGATAGCCCTGACGGTCCCGATCAGCCTACACGGTGGCCCACCCCCAGATCCCTCAAGGGGTGCTTCTCGTCGCTCCAGGGCGAGGTCATCAGCGCCTGGATGTCCGCTTCCGGGACGCTGGCCACGTCGACGTGGCTCCAGCGCGGCTGCTTGTCCTTGTCGATCAGCAGCGCCCGCACCCCCTCGGGGAAATCCCCCTGCCGGCAGCACTGCACCGACAGCCCGAGCTCGTCGCGGAAGGCATCGGCCAGGCCGCTGTGGCGATGGCGCTCGAGCATCCGCCACACCAGGTGGGCGCTCATTGGGCAGCCGACCTCGAGGCGTGCCCGGTTGGCGGCGAGCCAGGGATCGTCGCGGGTATCGGCGAGGATGCGCGACACGGCATCGGCGGCCCCCGTCTCCCCCACCAGCGACTGCAGATGGTCACGCTGCGACCAGACCTGCCCCTCGGGCGCCTGGTCGCGGGCCTCGAAGCGATCGAGCACCGTCTCCACCGCCAGTCGGCGGGCCGCACTCCCCTGGTCGCCGTAGTCGGCCTCGGCCAGGGCACCGAGCAGGTCGTCCCGGCGGCCGCGGGGGATGAGGCGGTCGGCCAGGCCCAGGTCCAGGGCATCCCGGGCATTGAGTTGGGCACCGGTCAGCCCCAGGTAGGCCCCCAGGCCGGGCGGCATGCGCCCCAGGAACCAGCTGGCCCCGATGTCCGGGTAGAGGCCGATGGTGATCTCCGGCATGGCGATGCGCGTCGTCTCGGTGACCAGCCGCTGGAAACCACCGGCCATCAGGCCCAGCCCGCCGCCCATCACGATGCCGTCGCCCCACACCAGGATCGGCTTGGGATAGGTATGGATGCGATGGTCGAGACGGTACTCGGCCGTGAAGTAGGTCTCGGCGAAGAGGCCGTCACGCTCGGCGACGTGGGTGTCGTCCTGCTCGGCGAGGGAACGGTACAGCGCCACCACGTCGCCGCCGGCACAGAAGGCCTTGTCGCCCGCCCCCTCCAGCCAGACCGCGACCACGCTGCGGTCCACCGCCCAGGTGTCGAGCTTGGCCTCGAGGCGCTGGATCATTTCCAGCGACAGGGCGTTGAGGGCCTTCGGCGCGTTGAGCCTGGCCACGCCGACGCGGCCGCCGCCGCGGGTCGGTAGTTCGTCGAAGCAAACCGCGAGGTCCGACATCGATGTCCCTCCTGGTGTCCGGTTACTGAAGCGATTCGATGACGCCGTCGGCCAGCAGCCGGCGGGCGACGATCAGCCGCATGATCTCGTTGGTGCCCTCGAGGATCTGGTGCACGCGGGTGTCGCGGACCAGGCGTTCGAGGGGATATTCGCGGATATAACCATAGCCGCCGTGCAGCTGCAGGGCCTCGTTGCAGACATTGAAGCCCATGTCGGTGGCGAAGCGCTTGGCCATGGCGCAGTGGGCGGTGGCCTCCGGGTCGCCCTGGTCGAGCCGCCAGGCGGCGTGGCGCACCATCAGCCGGGCGGCGGTCAGCTCGCTGGCCATGTCGGCGAGCTTGAACTGCAGGGCCTGGAAGCTCGACAGTTCGCGCCCGAACTGCCTGCGCTCGGCCAGGTAGTCCCGGGACAGGGTCAGCGCCTGCTGGGCGGCCCCCAGCGAGCAGCTGGCGATGTTCAGGCGCCCGCCGTCGAGGCCCTTCATGGCGAACTTGAAGCCCTCGCCCTCGGCGCCCAGGCGGTGGCTCATCGGCACCCGCACGCCGTCGAAGCTGATCAGGCAGGTCGGCTGGCTCTTCCAGCCCATCTTCTCTTCCTTCTTGCCGACCTCGACGCCCGCGGCATCGGCCGGCACCAGGATCGCCGAGACGCCGGCGGCGCCGCTGTCGGGGGCGCCGGTGCGCGCCATCACCACCAGCACGTCCGTGGCCCCGGCACCGGAGATGAACATCTTCGAGCCGCTGATGACGTACTCGTCACCCTCGCGCACCGCCTTGGTCTTGAGGTTGGCAGCATCCGAGCCGGCTCCCGGCTCCGTCAGGCAGTAGGACCCCAGCGCCTCACCGGCTATCATGGCCGGGACATAGCGCTCGCACAGGGCATCGTCCCCCCAGCTGGCCACCATCCAGGTGACCATGTTGTGAATGGTCAGGTAGGCGGTGGTGGAGATGCAGCCCTGGGCGAGCTGCTCGAAGATCAGCGAGGCGTCCAGTCGCGACAGCCCCAGGCCCCCGCGCTCCTCGGGAGTATAGATGCCGAGGAAGCCCGCCTCGCCGGCGCGGCGGATGACGTCCACCGGAAAGTGGCTGCGCGCATCCCAGTCCGCGGCATGCTCGGCCAGCTCGGCCCGGGCGAAATCGGCGGCGGCAGCGGCCAGCGCCTTCTGATCGTCGGTCAGCGCAAAATCCATGGGAACCTCTCTTCGAACGGCAATGGGGTGTGGATGGCATCGGCGCCCTGCCCGGCGGGGCCGTCGCAGCGATGGACGCCCGCTCCGCTGGCTGGACACCAACCTAGCACTTGCTCGGTTTATCCCATATCACCCCATGGTCGAACAAGCACTTTACGTTAACGTAAACCTCGTCTAGGGTTTCCAGACGAGGTGGGAAACCGCCGGCGGACCACCCGGCTACAGGACAACGCCATGAGTCGATCGTCACCCCAGGCCCCCGACGCCCAGACGGACACCCTGCCCCGGCAGCAGCGTACCTACAGCATCGGCGAACTGGCGCGAATGTTCGAGGTCACGCCTCGCACCATTCGCTTCTATGAGCAGGAGGGGCTGTTGGCCCCGACCCGCCAGGGCCAGAAACGCATCTATCGGGAAAAGGATCGGGTGCGGCTGAAACTCACCCTGCGCGGCAAGCGGCTGGGATTCTCGCTGGCCGAGATCCGCGAGGTGGTGATGATGTATGACGCCATGCCCGACGGCAACGCCCGCCAGCTCAAGCGGCTGCTGGAGATCCTCGCCGACAAGCGGGCCAACCTCGAGCGTCAGCTGGAGGATATCCGCCTGATGCGCATGGAGATCGATGACGTGGACCAGCGGGCACGAGAGGTGCTGCGCCAGCTGGGAGACGATGTGTAGCCGGGCCATGGCCGCCGCGTGAGTTTCCCGGTGCCCGACGCTTTCACGCCACAACAAGACGAGAGCCACCATGCCACGCCAAACCCCTCAGATCAGCTATGTGAGCGGCATCAGCGATACCCCCTTGAAGGGCCAGACCATCGGCGACTGTTTCGACGCCACCGTCGAGCGCTTCCCCGAGCAGGATGCCCTGATCAGCCGCCATCAGGGGCTGCGCTACAGCTGGCAGCAGCTCCAGCAGGCCGTCGACCAGGCGGCCCGGGGCCTGCTGGCCCTGGGCGTCGCCAAGGGCGACCGGGTGGGCATCTGGTCCCCCAACTGCGCCGAGTGGACCATCACCCAGTTCGCCACGGCCAAGGTCGGCGCCATCCTGGTCAACATCAATCCCAGCTATCGCACCCATGAGCTGGAGTACGCCCTCAAGCAGTCCGCTACCTCCACGCTGATCCTGCAGGGGAGCTTCAAGACCTCCGACTACGTGGCCACGCTGGCAGAGCTGGTGCCGGAGCTCCGGGAAGCGCAGGCCCCCGAGCTGCGCGACGGCTCCCCGGACGGCCTCGCCAGCGCCCGCCTGCCGGAGCTCAAGCGGGTGATCTGCCTCGACGAGGAACGGGCGCTCCCCGGCATGCACAGCTGGAGTGGCCTGCTGGCGCATGCCGACCGGGTCGACGCCGACCGGCTCGCCGAGGTCCAGGCCGGGCTGGAGTTCGACGAACCGATCAACATCCAGTACACCTCCGGGACCACCGGGGCCCCCAAGGGCGCCACCCTCTCCCACCACAACATCCTCAACAACGGCTTCTTCGTGGCCCGCACCATGAACCTCAGCGAAGCCGACCGCATGGTCATCCCGGTACCGCTCTACCACTGCTTCGGCATGGTGATGGGCAATCTCGGCTGCGTCACCCACGGCGCCACCATGATCTATCCCGGCGACGGCTTCGATGCCCAGGCGACCCTCGAGGCCGTGGCCGAGGAGCGCGCCACCACCCTCTACGGCGTGCCCACCATGTTCATCGCCGAACTGGAACACCCGGCGTTCGAGCGCTTCGACCTGAGTAGCCTGCGCACCGGCATCATGGCCGGCTCCATCTGCCCCATCGAGGTGATGCGCAAGGTCATCGACCAGATGAACATGCAGGACGTCACCATCTGCTACGGCATGACCGAGACCAGCCCGGTGAGCTTTCAGACCCAGACCGACGCCCCGCTGGAGAAGCGCGTGACCACGGTGGGCACCATCCACCCGCATCTCGAGGTCAAGCTGGTCAGCCCGGACACCGGGGCCGTGGTCCCGCGTGGCGAGACCGGCGAGCTGTGCACCCGGGGCTACAGCGTGATGCTCGGTTACTGGAACAACGAGGAGGCCACCGCCAAGGCCATCGATGCCGCGGGCTGGATGCATACCGGCGACCTGGCCACCATGGACGAGGAGGGCTATGTGGCCATCGTCGGCCGCATCAAGGACATGATCATCCGCGGCGGCGAGAACGTCTACCCGCGCGAGATCGAGGACTTCCTCTATACCCACCCGGCCATCTCCGACGTCCAGGTGATCGGCGTCCCCGACGAGAAGTACGGCGAGGAGGTCATGGCCTGGGTCAAGCTGAGCGAGGGCGAGGAGCTCGACGAGGAAGGCCTCAAGGCCTTCTGCCAGGGCAGGATCGCCCACTACAAGGTGCCGCGCTACGTGAAGTTCGTCGACGCCTTCCCGATGACCGTCACCGGCAAGATCCAGAAATACAAGATGCGCGAGGAAGCCACCCACGAACTCGGGTTGGACTGACAGCTGGAAGCTGGAAGCTGGAAGCTGCCCCCAGACCTCAAGTCAAGTTTTCTTCCAGCTTCAAGCTTACGTCCGCGAAGCGGACGATCTTCAGGCTCCCGGGCGAAGCCCGGGCTACAGGCCCTTGGGCGCAAAGATCCCCGGCGCGTTGCGCCAGTAGCCCTTGTAGTCCATGCCGAAGCCGAACACATAGCGGTCGACCACCTCGAGGCTGCAGTAGTCCGCCTTGAGATCGGGCACGGCCTTGCGGTCATGGCGCTTGTCCACCAGCACGGCGGTGGTGATGCTGGCGGCACCGGCCTGGCGACAGTAGTCGAGGATCGCGGCGAGGGTCGTGCCCTCGTCGAGGATGTCGTCGACGATCACCACGTGCCGGCCGGCCATGGGGATCTCCGGAGAGACGCGCCAGAACAGCTCGCCGCCCCGGGTGCCGCCGCGATAGCGGGTGGCATGCAGGTAGTCCACCTCCAGGGGGAAGCCGAGCCGCGTCAACAGGTGCCCGGTGGTGATCAGGCCGCCGTTCATGACGCAGTAGAAGACCGGCAGCTTGTCGCCGAGGTCGCGGGTGATCGCGTCGGCCATGCGGTCCAGGGCGCGCTCGACCTGCTCCTGGTCGATCAGGCAGTCGGCGGAGTCCATGACCGCACGCATGTCGGCCAGGGACGGGAGGGCGTCGGCATCGAGTTTGGGCATCGTCGGGCTCGTCGTTCAATCAGCGGTGAGACGTCAGTCGGCGGCCATGGCCTCGAGACGGGCATGCACGCGGCGCCAGCGGGACAGCGCGCCCAGGGCGTCGAGGTCGGGGCGGGCCCGGCCGTAGCGCAACCTGGCGGCCCGCTTGGTCGTGCGCCCCTCGCAGGCCTCGACCACCTCGAGGGCCGCGGCGCGATCATTGCACACCAGCAGCATGTCGCAGCCGGCCGCCAGCGCCAGGCGCGCCCGCTCGGCGGGTGCTCCGGCCGAGCAGGCACCGGCCATGCTCAGGTCATCGGAGAAGATGGCACCCTTGAAGCCCAGCGATTCGCGCAGCAGGCCGAGCCAGGCCGGCGAGAAGCCGGCGGGGCGAGGGTCGAAGGCCGGATAGACCACGTGCGCGGGCATCACGCCCCCCAGCCGCGAGGCCAGGGCCTCGAAGGGCATCAGGTCATGCCGGCGCAGTGCCTCCAGCGGACGCTCGTCCACGGGCAGCGCCAGGTGGGAATCCGCGGCCACGCCGCCGTGACCGGGGAAGTGCTTGCCGACCGCCACCATGCCGGCCTCGTGGAGACCCTCGACGAAGGCCCCGGCGAGGCGCGTCACGCCCTCCGGCGAGGCGCCGAAACTGCGATCGCCGATCACCGAGGAGCGCCCGGTATCGACGTCGAGCACCGGCGCGAAGCTGAGGTCCAGGCCACAGGCCGCCATCTCCATGCCCAGCAGCCAGCCCGCATCCTGGCAGAGACGCTGGGCCACCTCGGGTGCCGCCGCGGCCTCGCGACCGAGCCGCCCCATGGCCGGCAGGCGGGTCACCCCCTGGCGCAGGCGCTGCACGCGCCCCCCCTCCTGGTCGATGGCCAGCAGCAGCGACGGCGACTCGCGACGGATCGCCTGGCACAGCTCGCGCACCTGGAGGGCATCCTCGACGTTGCGGCCGAACAGGATCACCCCACCGACCTCCGGGCGCCGCAGCAGCTCGCGTTCCTCGTCGCGCAGGCGGGGACCTTCCAGGTCCAGCATCACCGGTCCAAGCGTCTGGGTCATGGTCGCTTCCTGACGTGTGAAGGGGGAAGATTCTAGACCAAAGGCGCCAGCCGGGACAGCCCGGGGCTCGACGCGACGCTCTCAGCATAGAAGAGACCGGACAAGTCGGGGCCCGGGCCGATAGAATGGCAGGCAGACCCCATCGCGGAAAGGAGCGCCCCTTGCTAGTCGACCTCCCCCCTTCCCTGCTCTGGCCGCTGGCGGCGGTGTTCGGCCTGTGCCTCGGCAGCTTCCTCAATGTGGTGATCACCCGGCTGCCGGTGATGCTGATGCGTGAATGGCGGGCCGAGGCGCGGGACGCCCTGGAGCTCGAGGCCGAATCGTCGGCGCCGTTCAACCTGGTCCGCCCGCCCTCGCTGTGCCCGCGCTGCGAGGCTCCCATCGCCTGGCACGACAACATCCCGCTGATCGGCTGGCTCAAGCGTCGCGGGCGCTGTGCCAGCTGCCAGGGACGGATCAGCGCCCAGTATCCGCTGGTGGAGCTGGCCGGCGGCCTGCTGACCCTGGCGGTGGTGGGGCTCTACGGTCCCAGCCTGGAGGGCCTGTTCATCCTGGGCGCCTGCCTGGCCCTGCTGGCCATGGCCATCATCGACATGCGCACCCAGCTGCTCCCGGACATCCTCACCCTGCCGCTGCTCTGGGCGGGCCTGCTCTATCAGCTGGTCTTCCAGCCGCCGGTGCTGGCGGCGGCGGTAATCGGCGCCATGGCCGGCTACCTGGCCCTGTGGAGCTTCTACTGGCTGTTCAAGCTGGTCACCGGCAAGGAAGGCATGGGCTATGGTGACTTCAAGCTGCTCGCCGCCCTGGGCGCCTGGCTGGGCTGGCAGTTCCTGCCCCTGGTGCTGATCCTCGCCGCGGGTGCCGGCGCCCTGGTCGGCGTCCTGGCCCAGCTGACCCTGCCGCGCCTGCGGGGGGCGCCGATGCCCTTCGGCCCCTGGCTCGCCGTGGCCGGCTGGATCACCCTGCTCGCCGGCGAGCCCCTGATGGCCACCTACCTGAGCCTGGTGTTCTGAGATGGCTTCCAAGACCCTGATCATCGGCGTGACCGGCGGCATCGCCTCCGGCAAGTCCACGGTGACCCGGGCCTTTGCCCGGCTGGGCATCCCCTGGGTGGATGCCGACGATACGGCCCGGGAGGTCGTCGAGCCCGGCGAACCGGCCCTGGCGGAGATCGCCGCCCGCTATGGCGCGCGGGTCCTGCAGGGGGATGGCCGACTCGACCGCCGTGCCCTGCGCGAGATCGTCTTCGCCGCCCCGGAGGAGCGGCGCTGGCTGGAATCGGTCACCCACCCACGGATCCGCGAGCGCCTGGTCGAGCGCCTGGCGGCCTTTCGTCGCGGCGAGGCCCCCTATGCACTGCTGATCTCGCCGCTGCTCTTCGAGTCGGGACAGGCGGCGCTGGTCGACCGTCGCCTGGTGATCGACGTTCCCGAGGCCGTGCAGATCGCCCGCACGGCACGGCGGGACGACGTCGACGAGGCACAGGCCAGGGCCATCGTGGCCGCCCAGATGCCTCGCGAGAAGCGACTCGCGCGAGCCGATGACGTGATCGACAATGCCGGCGACGAGGCCGGCCTGGCCGACCAGGTCGCGGCCCTCGACCGGCGCTACCGCGCCCTGGCCGGTTTGCCCGGATCGCGCTGATTCGTCATCCTTGGGGTCAATCCCCTGACATCCACCACCTCACGAGTGACCGCGATGAGCCACGCCCCCAACGACCGCCCCCTCGAGGTCGCCTGCCCCCAGTGCCGCCAGAAGGTGCGCTGGACCGAGGACAACTCCTATCGGCCCTTCTGCAGCAAGCGCTGCCGCCTGCTGGACCTGGGCGCCTGGGCCGACGAGTCACACCGCATCGCCGGCGAGCCGGCCATGGACGAGACCGACATCGACGCCCTGCTGGCCCGGGCCGACCGGGACGGTGACGGCGCGTGACGACCATGGCGGCGCGCCCGGAGTATCGCCTGCTGGCGGAGCTGGAAGCCGCCTATGACGGCCTGGTGGACAGCACCGAGGGGCTGGTCGCCACCTGGCGCGCCTCGCGAGGAGCGGCCTGGGCCTTTCCCCAGGGCGTCGTCGACGCCGACTGGCTGCATGCCGTACTGATGGACTTCTGGTACCAGGATGGCCAGGACGGCCGCAGCACCCGGAGTCATGTGGGACTGGTCGCGGCCGACGCGGCCGTGATGGAGCAGGCGGCCCGGGTGAATGCCGCCAAGCAGGCCTTCGCCGCACTGCTGGCCCGGATCCGCGAGCAGGCACCCTCGCTGATCCCCGAGATCAAGGCGGTGCTGCCCTTCCGTCATCCCGGCCTGCACGGCCACCTGAGCGGCAGCGGGCTGGCGCGCCTGCACCTCAAGCAGTGCTGGCGCGCCCTGCCCCTGGCGCCGGCACCGGTGGCCAGGGTGCGGCTGGCCTGGTATGCCAGCGGGCGCTCCATCAAGCGCCTGACGGTGCGTGACGCCGAACAGCGGCTGCTGGCCCTCGACACCGAGGCCCCGCATGTTCGCATCCAGCTGCGCAAGTTGGCCGGCCTGCCCGCCGACGAGCCGCTGGCCCAGGTCCAGCCACAGGCGCCACTGATGCGGGCCAACCTGTTCTTTCGAGACCCCTTGCCGGACGGCCATGCCCGCCGCGCGATGAACGTCGCGCTGCCGCTGTTCGTGCCATCCGAGGACGGGCGACTGCCCGACCACAACCAGCCACCGCCGGGCCCGCCGGAAAGGCGCACACGAGCACGCCGCCGCGATGAGCGCCTGGAGGAGGCTCCCCTGCTGCCGAGCCTGAGGATCTATCGGTATCGGAACTGACGCCTCCGATCAGGCGATATGGCCGAGGGAACGCAGTGTCTCGAGGAGGCGACGGACGCTCTCGGCAGGCTGCGCATAGTCCTGCATGAGAGCCTTCAGACGACGCTCGAAGGCCTGCTGGAGGACGGCCTCGTCGTCCGGCCGCTCCTGAGCCTCGAGGGAGCGCACGGGTGGGCCGGTGGGGATGTCCAGTCGACTGTCGGGGTTTTCGAGCTCTCTCAGCGCTTCGGCGAAGGCATCGTCGAGCTCGCGGAACTTGCGCAACTTCTCACGCTCATCCATTGGCTTTCGTGAATTCTGCTGTTTCATTCGCTACCAATCGGTTCAAGGCACAGGCCGGGGACACAGGAATGACACTGCCCATGGGATGGTACGGGGTGCCTGGGAAGTATACCCGCTTACCGCTCCCCTATCATCATCCGCGCGCGGTCATGCCGGACAGGCATCATCATGCCGAATCGCTCGCTGCCGAATGGCAAACTTGCCTTTGTCCCTGGTGGCCGGCATAAATGATGCTTTCGAATAGCCTAATAGAACATCACGATATCTCGGAGAGTCGGTGCGATTCTCCAGTGTCGGCATCATCGGAGCACGGCGCTCCCGCCACTCGCCGGTTCAATAAGCGGGCACCGCCATAACAGGGTCAGTCTTGAGAACGGACATGCGGCGCGCGGCAATCCGGCGGCGGGAGCCCCCGGGCACGGGGCCCCCAACGCAGCGACGCCGCCCGGAGGCGGCGCCGTCAACGATCGGGACCCTGATGACCGATCACTCCTCGACGCGGACCAGCCAGGACTCCACGGTGTCGGCACCGAACTCGTCCTTCCAGGCCTTCAGGGTCTTCTGGTTACCGCCGCGGGTCTCCACGACCTCGCCGGTATTGGGGTTCTTGTAGATCTTCAGCTTGCGCTTGCGACGACCACCGGCACTGGCGGGTGCCGACTTGGCAGCCGGTGCGGGCTGCGGATTGAGCAGTTCGATGACGTCGCCGGCACTCTTGCCAAACTCCTTCATCAACTCTTCAAGTTTGGTCTTGAACTCGAGCTCGGCCTTGAGACGCTCGTCATGCTCCAACTTCTCGAGTTCGGACTGGAGCTGCTTGAGTTGCTGCTCCTTCTGCATGTAGTTGCTCAGCAGTGATGACATCGACTCTCTTCCTTTTGTCAGGACTAAAAACTCAGGGGATGCCCGAATATTATTGCTCCGAATATCAACATATGCAACTCGTCACTAATAAAACCGGCAGACAAGCCGCCAAACTCGGCCACTTCGCTAAAGTTCAAGACCGGCCCCTCACCGTTATTGGAAGCCATCCCGCGACAATGCCCCTTTCGCGAGTCGGGTTCATGCCATGCCCATCGGATGAACGTCCCTGACTCCCATAAAAAAACGCCGCCCCGAGGGGCGGCGTCTTGGATGGGCGCCTGAGGCGCGGCAGCAGTGCCCGCGACTCAGTCCTGACCCATCTGCTGCTTGATCAGGTCGCCGATGGTGGTCGGACCACCGCTCTCGACTTCCTGCTCGCGCAGCTTGCCCATGTTGCGACGGGTATCATCCTGGTCCTTGGCCTTGACGGACAGGCTGATCTGGCGGTTCTTGCGATCGACCCCGATGATACGGGCCTCGACGCTGTCACCCTCGTTCAGGACGTTGCGGGCATCCTCGATGCGATCGGCGCTGATCTCGGAGGCCTTCAGCACGGCGACGACATCGGTGGCCAGCTCGACGTGGGCTTCCTTGGCGTCGACCTCGACCACACGGCCGGTGACGATGGAGCCCTTGTCGTTGACGGCCAGGAACTCGGCGACCGGATCGGTATCGAGCTGCTTGATGCCCAGCGAGATGCGCTCACGCTCCGGGTCGATGGACAGGATGACGGCTTCCGCCTCGTCGCCCTTCTTGAACTGGCGTACGGCTTCTTCGCCGGTCTCGGTCCAGGAGATGTCGGAGAGGTGCACCAGGCCGTCGATGCCGCCTTCCAGGCCGATGAAGATACCGAAGTCGGTGATCGACTTGATGGTACCGGCCACACGGTCGCCCTTGTTGTACTGGGCGTTGAAGGTTTCCCACGGGTTGGCGGTGCACTGCTTGAGACCCAGGGAGATGCGGCGACGCTCCTCGTCGATGTCGAGCACCATGACGTCCACGTCGTCGCCGACCTGAACGACCTTGGACGGATGGATGTTCTTGTTGGTCCAGTCCATCTCGGACACGTGGACCAGACCCTCGACACCCTCTTCCAGCTCGGCGAAGCAGCCGTAGTCGGTGAGGTTGGTGACGCGGGCATGCACCTTGGTGCCTTCCGGGTAACGATCCTTGATGTTGACCCAGGGATCCTCGCCCAGTTGCTTGAGGCCCAGGGACACGCGGTTACGCTCGCGGTCGAACTTCAGCACCTTGACGTTGATCTCGTCGCCCACGGAGACGATCTCGCTCGGATGCTTGATGCGCTTCCAGGCCATGTCGGTGATGTGCAGCAGGCCATCGACGCCGCCGAGGTCGACGAAGGCACCGTAGTCGGTGAGGTTCTTGACGATACCGACGATCTGCTGGCCTTCCTGCAGGGTGGCGAGCAGGGCCTCACGCTCGGCGCTGTTCTCGGCCTCGAGCACGGCGCGGCGCGACACCACGACGTTGTTGCGCTTCGGGTCGAGCTTGATGACCTTGAAGTCGAGTTCCTTGTTCTCGAGGTGCGTGGTGTCGCGCACCGGACGCACGTCGACCAGGGAGCCGGGCAGGAAGGCGCGGATGGAATCCACGTCGACGGTGAAGCCGCCCTTGACCTTGCCGTTGATCACGCCCTTGACGATCTCTTCCTTCTCGAAGGCCGCTTCCAGCACCTTCCACGCCTCGGCGCGCTTGGCCTTCTCGCGGGACAGGCGGGTCTCGCCGAAACCGTCCTCGACGGCTTCCAGGGCGACATGCACCTCGTCGCCGACGGCGATGCTCAGCTCGCCGTTCTCGTCGCGGAACTGGGCCGCGGGGATCTGACCTTCGGACTTCAGGCCGGCATTGACGGTGACCCAGTCACCCTCGATGTCGACGACGGTAGCCGGGACGATGGCGCCCGGTTCCATGTTGATGTCCTGGAGAGACTGTTCAAACAGTTCAGCAAAGCTTTCGCTCATGATGTTCCTACGTGATCAACGTTGTGTGCGGCAGGGCCGCTCCTCCGCACCACCAGCGAGTGCGGGCCATTTCAGACTACCTTCGGGGATGTTGGCGCTGGTTCGACCTGGCCGGGCTCACGGGAAACGGGGTGCCCGACCACGTCATCACATCTTGCCGAAGGCGCCGCAAGGGAGTTCAGGTGTCGGATGCCAGGCCACGCTTGGCCAGCAGTTCCGTCAGCCGATCCACCACTTCCGGTATCGTCAGGCTCGTGGTGTCCAGCTCGACGGCGTCATCGGCCGCTACGAGCGGGGCCACGCTGCGCTGCATATCGCGTGCATCGCGTGCCTGAATCTCCTTGAGAAGACTCGATAGATTAGCATCCACCCCGGCCTCCCGCAACTGCAGGTGGCGCCGCCGGGCCCGCTCTTCCGCGCTCGCCGTGAGGAAGATCTTCAGCGGTGCCTCGGGGAACACCACCGTCCCCATGTCGCGCCCGTCCGCCACCAGCCCCGGGGCCTGGCGGAAGTCACGCTGGCGCTCGAGCAGCGCCTGGCGCACCGCCGGCAGCGCGGCCACCCGGGAGGCGGCATCGCCGACCTGCTCGGTGCGGATCGCACGGCTGGCGTCCGCCCCCTCGAGCAGGATGCGCGCCTCGCCGTCCTCGGCCAGGAACACCACGTCCAGGGCGGCGGCGACACCGGCGAGCGCGGCCTCGTCGTCCAGCGACACCTCGTGCTTGCCGGCGGCGAGCGCCGTCAGCCGGTAGAGGGCCCCGCTATCCAGCAGATGCCAGCCCAGACGCTCGGCGACCAGGCGACTGATGGTGCCCTTGCCGGCCCCGCCGGGGCCGTCGATGGTCAGCACCGGCGCTGCCTCGCTCATGACGCCTCCTGCTCTTCCTCGAGGGACAGGCCGACCCGCCGCGCCAGGGTGACGAAGCCGGGAAAGGAAGTGGCGACGTTGGCACAATCGTCGACGACGATCTCGCCGGACGCGCGCAGCGCGGCCACGGTGAAGGCCATGGCGATGCGGTGATCGCCCAGGCTGTCGATGCGACCACCGCCATAGCTCGGCCCTTCGCCGTCCTGCCCTTCAAGACGGCCGACGATATCGATGCCGTCCTCATACAGGCGGTTCTCGACGCCCAGCACGGCGAGGCCGTCGGCCATGGCCTTGAGGCGATCGGATTCCTTGACGCGCAGCTCGGCGGCCTCGCGCAACCGGGTCGTGCCCTCGGCATTGGCGGCGGCGACGAACAGCGCCGGGAACTCGTCGATGGCCAGCGGCACCTGGTCGACGGGGATATCGATGCCCTTGAGCGAGGCGTGACGGATATGCAGGTCGGCCACCGGCTCGCCGCCCACCTCGCGCTGGTTCTCGAGGCGCAGGTCGGCGCCCATCAACTGCAGGATGTTGATCACCCCGATGCGCGTCGGGTTGATGCCCACGTGCTCGAGCACCAGGTCGGCGCCGGGCGTGATGGCCGCGGCCACCAGGAAGAAGGTCGCCGAGGAGATGTCGGAGGGCACGTCGATGGGCGCGGCGGTCAGCTTGCCGCCGCCGGTCAGCCAGCAGGTGTCGCCGTCCCGCTCGACCCTGTAGCCGAAGCCATTGAGCATGCGCTCGGTGTGATCGCGGGTCGGCGCCGGCTCGCGCACCCGGGTCTCGCCGTCGGCATAGAGGCCGGCCAGCAGCAGGCAGGACTTCACCTGGGCGCTGGCCATCGGCATGTCATAGTCGATGCCCTGGAGCGCCTGGCCGCCCTGGATCCTCAGCGGCGGCCGGCCCCCCTCGGCGGTATCGATGACCGCGCCCATCTCGCGCAGCGGGTCGGCCACCCGGCCCATGGGCCGCCTGGTCAGCGAGGCATCACCGGTCAGCTCGGTATCGAAGGCCTGGCCGGCCAGCAACCCGGCGAACAGGCGCATGGCGGTGCCGGCATTGCCCACATAGAGCGGACCGGCGGGCGCCTGGAGGCCGTGCAGGCCCACGCCATGGACGGTCACCCGCCCCTGGTACGGTCCCTCGATGGCCACGCCCATCTCGCGGAAGGCCTGCAGGGTCGCCAGGCTGTCCTCCCCCTCGAGGAAGCCGGAGACCTCGGTCACCCCGTCGGCCAGGGCGCCGAGCATGATGGAGCGGTGGGAGATCGACTTGTCGCCGGGCACGCGAATGCGCCCGGCCACGGCGCCACCGGGGCTGACCCGGTAGCGCAGCTTGCCATGTGCTTGCATCTGGTATTCCGCCTGATAACTGGTCTGGTTGAGCAGGGTATCGAAGTAGTGCCGGGCGTGGCTGGCGCGGTCGAAGGTCGCCAGCATGGCATCGGTGTCGCCGCTCTCCACGGCCTGGCGCAGCCGGGCCACCCCGGCCTCGAAGTCGTCGAGGGCCGCGAGCACCGCCTCGCGATTGGCGATGAAGATGTCGCGCCACATCACGGGGTCGCTGCCGGCGATCCGCGTGAAGTCGCGGAAGCCGCCGGCGGCGTAACGAAAGATCTCGAGGCGCTCGTCCTGGCGGGCCAGGGTGTCCACCAGCGAGAAGGCCAGCAGGTGCGGCAGATGGCTGGTGCGGGCCAGCACCTGGTCATGGCGCGCCACGTCCATCTCCAGCACCTCGGCGCCGGCGGCGCGCCACAGCGCGCGCACCCTGGCCAGGGCCTCGGGGTCGGTGGTGGGCTCGGGGGTCAGGATCACCTTGTGGCCGACATACAGTTCGGAATTGGCCGCCGCCACGCCGCTCTTCTCGGATCCGGCGATGGGGTGGCCCAGCACCAGGTTGGGCGGCAGTCGGCCGAAGGCCTGCTCGGCGGCCTGGCGGATCGCCGACTTGGTGCTGCCCACATCGGTGATCGCCAGGTGGGCGGCGGTACGCCCCAGGCCCGCGGCGAGCTCCTCCATCACGCCGCGCATGGCCAGCACCGGCACCGCCAGCACCACCAGGCTGACCCCGTCGAGCACCGCCGTCAGGCGCGTGTCGCCGCGGTCGATCAGCCCCATCTCGACGCCCCGCGCGATCTCCTCGGCGTCCGGGTCGCAGGCCAGGATCTCGCCGTCGAAACCGACCCGGCGCAGGGCCGCGGCCAGGGAACCACCGATCAGCCCGAGCCCGACGATCAGCAGCCGCGACTCGGCGGGTATCGTCTCTTGCCGGGTCATCCTAGAGCACGCCCTGGGGGTAGGAGCCCAGGACCTTGACCTCCGCGGCCCGCAGACGCACCTCCTCGAACATGGCCGCGATGCGGGGCTCGTCGTGGTGCCCCTTGAAGTCGATGAAGAAGACATAATTCCACACGCCGCTGCGCGACGGCCGGGTCTCCAGGCGCGTCAGGTCGATCTGGTGACGGTGGAAGGGTTCGAGCAGATCGTGCAGGGCGCCGGGCTGGTTGCGCATGGCCACCACGATGGAGGTCTTGTCCTCGCCCGACATGGGCACGTCCTGGTTGCCGATGATCAGGAAGCGGGTGGAGTTGTCCGGGCGATCCTCGATCTTCTCGGCAATGCGGGTCAGGCCGTAGAGCTTGGCGGCCATGTCGCCGGCGATGGCGGCGCTGTGCCACTCGGTCTTGACCAGGCGGGCGGCCTCGGCGTTGGACGATACCGGCACCCGCTCGGCGTGCGGGTAGTGGGCGTCCAGCCACTTGCGGCACTGGGCGAAGGACTGCGGGTGGGAATAGATCCGCGAGACCTTGTCGCGCCGGGTGGTGTCGGAGACCAGCAGGTGGTGATGGATGCGCAGCACGACCTCGCCGCAGATGCGCAGGGAGGAGTCCATGAAGGAATCCAGGGTGTGGTTGATCACGCCCTCGGTGGAGTTCTCCACCGGCACCACGCCGTAGTTCACGGCGCCGGCCTCCACCTCGCGGAACACCTCGTCGATGGCGGCCATGGGCAGGCTGACGGCGCTCTCGCCGAAATGCTTGAGGGCGGCCTGCTGTGTGAAGGTGCCTTCCGGCCCCAGGTAGGCGACCTTGATCGGCTGCTCCAGGGCCAGGCAGGCGGACATGATCTCGCGAAACAGCCGAGCCATCTCCTCGCTGTCCAGGGGCCCGTGGTTGAGCTCCATGATACGGCGCAGGACCTGGGCCTCGCGCTCGGGGCGGTAGAAGACGGTCTGGGGGTCGTCCTTCGCCTTGATCTCGGCGACGCCCCGGGCACATTCCGCCCGCTCGCTGATCAGCCTCAGGATGTCGCTGTCGAGCTGGTCGATGCGACTGCGCAGCTCATCCAGGCTCTTGGGGGTGTCGGTCATGCGTTATCCCCTGCGTTGTTCGAAATCGGCCATGAAGTCGATCAAGGCCTCCACGGCGGCCTCCGGCACGGCATTGTAGAGGCTCGCCCGCATGCCGCCGACGCTGCGATGCCCCTTGAGGTTGAGCAGGCCGGCGGCCGTGGCCTCCTCCAGGAAGGGCTTGTCCAGGCGGTCGTCGGCCAGCACGAAGGGGATGTTCATCCGCGAGCGGTTGCGCCGGGCGATCGGGTTCGAGTAGAGCTCGCTGCCGTCGATGGCGGCGTATAGCCGCTCCGCCTTGCGGCTGTTGATGGCGTCCATCGCCGCCAGGCCGCCGATATCGGCCTTGAGCCACTGGAAGACCAGGCCGGCCAGGTACCAGCTGTAGGTGGCCGGGGTATTGACCATGGAAGCGGCCTCGGCCAGCGTCCGGTAGCCCAGCAGGCTGGGCATGTCGGCGCGAGCGCGATCGAGCAGGTCCTCGCGGACGATCACCACCACGAGCCCCGCCGGGCCGATGTTCTTCTGGGCACCGGCGTAGATCACCCCGAACCGCGACACGTCCAGCGGCCCGGCGAGGATGCTGGAGGACATGTCGCAGACCAGCGGCACCTCGCGTCCGTCGGGCCGCACCGCCTCGGGAATGTAGTCGAACTCCAGCCCGCCGATGGTCTCGTTGGCGGTGTAGTGCAGGTAGGCGGCATCCTCGGTCAGGGCGATATCCGCCTGGCGGGGCACCGCGGCATGGCCACCGGCCTCGCTGGACGCCGCGACCGGGGCGTCGCCGAACAGGTGGCGGGCCTCGGCCATGGCCTTCTTTCCCCAGATGCCGGTATGCAGGAAGTTGGCCCGCCCGCCGAGCCCCAGCAGGTTGTAGGGCACCGCGGCGAACTGCAGGGTCGCCCCGCCCTGGGTGAACAGCACCCGATAGTTGTCGGGAATGGCCAGCAGCTCCCGCAGGTCGCGCTCGGCCTGCTCGGCGATGGCCACGTATTCCGGGGAGCGGTGGCTCATCTCCATCACCGAGAGGCCGTGCCCCCGATAGTCCAGCAGCTCATCCCTGGCCCGGGCCAGCACCGCCTCCGGCAGCGCGGCGGGCCCGGCACAGAAGTTGTAATGGCGTGTCATCAGCGTCGTGAATGGGGGACAGACCCTCATTTCCTCTGTTCAGGTGTCTTTATGTGGCGTCGTCGGCGTCGAAATGGGGGTCTGTCCCCGATTCCTCGTCCTCATCGACCGGCTCGTCGATGCGCACCGTCTTGACCAGCGACTCGGCCTCGCCCAGGCGGATCAGCATGACGCCCTGGGTATTGCGCGACGAGATGGAGACCTCGTCGACCCGGGTCCGCACCAGGGTGCCCCTGTCGGTGATCAGCATCATCTCGTCGCTGGCGTAGACCTGCATGGCCGCCACCAGGGAGCCGTTTCGGCTGCTGGTCTGCATGGCGATGACCCCCTGGCCACCCCGGCCCCGCAGCGGGAACTCCTCGAGGCGGCTGCGCTTGCCGTAGCCGTTCTCGCTGGCGGTCAGGATGTAGATCTGGCCGCCGTTGCCGTTCGCGACCTCGCCCCCCTCGCCGCCTTCCGTCTCGTCCTCGGCGTCGATCCGCTGGCTCTGGGGGATGATCAGGCTGATCACCTCGGCGCCGCCCGCCAGGCGCATGCCGCGCACCCCTCGGGCGGTCCGCCCCATGGCCCGCACGTCGCCTTCCTCGAAGCGAATCGCCTTGCCGTTGGACGACAGCAGCATGGCGTGGTCCGAGCCGCTGGTGATGGCGGCCCCCACCAGGCGGTCGCCCTCCTCCAGGTCGATGGCGATCAGGCCCACGCTGCGGGGGCGGGAAAACTGGTCGAGGCTGGTACGCTTGACCGTGCCCTTGGCGGTGGCGAAGAAGATATAGCTGTCCGGGTCGTAGTCGTGGACCGGCAGGATGGCGTTGATCGCCTCCCCCTCGTCCAGCGGCAGCAGGTTGACCAGCGGCTTGCCGCGGGAGCCACGGCTTGCCGCCGGCATCTCGTAGACCTTGAGCCAGTAGACCTTGCCGCGGTTGGAGAACAGCAGCACGGTGTCGTGGGTGGAGGCCACCAGCAGGTGCTCGATGACGTCCTCGTCCTTCATCGCCGTCGCCGACTTGCCGCGCCCCCCGCGTCGCTGGGCCTGGTAGTCGGAGAGCGGCTGGGTCTTGGCATAGCCGGAGCGGGACACCGTGACCACCATGTCCTCCTCGGCGATCAGGTCCTCGATGGACAGGTCGAGATGGCTGGCCTGGATCTCGGTGCGCCGCGGCTCGCCGAACTGGTCGCGCACGGCGGTGAGCTCCTCGCGGATCACCTCCAGCAGGCGATCGGCGGAGGCCAGGATCTCGGTGAGCTCGGCGATCTTCTTGAGGATGCCCAGGTACTCGTCGAGCAGCTTCTCGGTCTCCAGCCCGGTCAGGCGGTGCAGGCGCAACTCGAGGATCGCCTGGGCCTGGGCCGGCGACAGCCGGTACTGGCTGGACGCCTGGTCGAGGCCATAGCCCTCCTCGAGGTCCTCGGGCTTGCAGGAGGTGGCGCCGGCGCGCTCGAGCATGCCGGTGACCTGGCCCGGTGGCCAGCTTCTCGCCAGCAGCTTCTCCTTGGCCTCGGCGGCGGACGGCGAGGCCTTGATCAGCTCGATCACCTCATCGATGTTCGAGATGGCCACGGTGAGGCCTTCGAGGATATGGCCCCGCTCCCGGGCCTTCTTCAGCTCGAACAGGGTGCGCCGGGTGACCACCTCGCGCCGGTGGCGGATGAAGGCCTCGAGGACCTCCTTGAGGTTGAGGGTGCGCGGCTCGCCGCCATCCAGCGCGACCATGTTGATGCCGAAGACGTTCTGCAGCTGGGTCTGGGCGAAGAGGTTGTTGACCACCACCTCGCCGGACTCGCCGCGCTTGACCTCGATGACGACCCTGAGACCGTCCTTGTCCGACTCGTCGCGCAGCTCGGCGATGCCCTCGATCTTCTTGTCCTTGACCAGTTCGGCGATCTTCTCGATCAGCCGCGCCTTGTTCACCTGGTAGGGCAGCTCGGTGACGATGATATGGTCGCGACCGGTCTTGTCGTCATGCTCGATGGTGTGGCGGGCGCGCACGTAGATGCGCCCGCGGCCGGTGCGATAGGCCTCGAGGATGCCGGCACGGCCGTTGATGATGCCGCCGGTGGGGAAGTCCGGCCCGGGGATGTGCTCCATCAGGTCGTCGACGGTGAGCGTGTAGTCGTCGATCAGCGCCAGGCAGCCGTCGATCACCTCCACCATGTTGTGGGGCGGGATGTTGGTGGCCATGCCCACGGCGATCCCCGAGGAGCCGTTGATCAGCAGGTTCGGCACCTTGGTCGGCAGCACGTCGGGAATCCGCTCGGTGCCGTCGTAGTTGTCGACCCAGTCGACGGTATCCTTCTCGAGGTCGGCGAGCAGCTCGTGGGCGAGCCGGGCCATGCGCACCTCGGTGTAACGCATGGCGGCGGCATTGTCGCCGTCGATGGAGCCGAAGTTGCCCTGGCCATCGATCAGCACGTGGCGCATGGAGAAGTCCTGGGCCATGCGCACGATGGTGTCGTAGACGGCACTGTCGCCGTGGGGATGGTACTTACCGATGACATCGCCGACGACACGGGCGGACTTCTTGTAGGCCTTGTTCCAGTCGTTGCCGAGCTCGTGCATGGCGAACAGCACCCGCCGATGCACCGGTTTCAGGCCATCGCGCACGTCGGGCAGCGCACGGCCGATGATCACGCTCATCGCGTAATCGAGGTACGACTGCTTGAGCTCGTCCTCGATGTTGACTGGCAGAATCTCTCTGGCGATGTCACCCATGGGTCGTCGAATCCTTTGCACTGCAACAGGTTGGCGCGTCACGTGGCCGTGACATGGCGCGCAATAACAGCCTCACATCATATCACCCCGGACGGGCCAAAGCAGCGGGCTATTGCGCAACCACCAGGGGGGCCAGGGCATCGCGAAGCTCCCCGGCGATCGCCACCGCCTTGTTGGCGTGCACATCCAGCAGCACGAAGGTCACGTCGGCGCCGGCCACGAGCCTGCCGTCCCGGGCCCGCCGGATGTCCTGATGCATGCGGGCACTGCGGGTGCCGAGCTCGGCCAGGCCCGTCACCACCTCCAGGTCGTCGCCGGCCACCGCCGCGCGGCGATAATCGATATTGAGGTTGACCGCGACGAAGGCCACCCCGAGACGCTCTAGCATGCCGGCCAATGCCGGCCGCTCGTCGAAGAAGGCCCAGCGCCCCTCTTCGAGGAACTCCAGGTAGCGGGCATTGTTGACGTGGCCATAGCCGTCGAGGTGATAGCCGCGCACGCGCAGCGAGGCCGTGGTCTGGCGAGGCTCCATGGGACTAGACTCCTGTTGTTGGGCACCCCGCGATTCTAGGCAGGCCGCCGCCCCGCATTCAAACGATAGTTTTAGCCCCGAACCGGTTCATCGCTGGCACCCCCGGCTCCCATTCGCCATAATGTGTCTCCTTTTCACCCGGGAAATGCTTCATGTGGTTCAAGCACTTGCATCTCTACCGCCTGCACGGCGCTCCCGACCTGGCGGCCGCCACCCTGGAAGAGGCGCTCGGCGAGCAGGCCTTCCGCCCCCTGGGCGGCAGCGAACCGCGCCGTCTCGGCTGGTGTCCGCCGGCCGGCCGCGCCGGGACCCAACTGCTGCATGAGTTGCAGGGCCAGCGCCTGATGACGGCCCTGCGCCAGGAGCGGATCCTGCCGGCTGCCGTGGTGCGCGAGGAAGTGGAGGAGCGCGTGGACGCCCTCGAGACCGCCGAGGGCCGCAAGCTTCGCCGCCAGGAGAAGCTTGCGCTCAAGGAGCAGGTCTACGAGGAGCTGCTGCCCCGCGCCTTCGTGCGTAGCCAGAAGGTCGACCTGTGGTGGGACAGCCGCCGGGCCCTGATCGCCGTCAACAGCAGCAGCCGCAAGCGTGCCGAGGAGATCCTCGACCTGCTGCGCGAGACCCTGGGCAGCCTCAAGGTGACGCCGCTGGCCAGCCAGACCCTGCCGATGCGCGCCATGACCACCTGGCTCGGCGACCCCGGCTCACGCCCCGCCGACCTGGTGCTCGGCGACCAGGTGGAGCTCAAGGCCAAGGGCGACGACGGCGTGCTGCGCGCGCGCCAGGTGGACCTGGACAGCGACGAGATCCAGCAGTTGCTGGAAAGCGGCCGCCAGGCCAGCAAGCTGGCCCTGAGCATCGAGGGGCGGCTGGCCTTCGTGCTGCATGACGACCTGGCCGTGAAGTCGCTGCGCTTCGATGACGCCCTCATCGACGAGGCCAACCAGGCCGATGACGGTGGGGATGCCCTGCTGCGCCTGGAGACCGACTTCCTGCTGATGACCCAGGCACTGGCCGAGAGTGTCGAACGCCTGCTGGCCTGGCTGGACGGCGAGGCCAATGCCGCCGGCGACACCCACCCCGTCCTGACTGCCGATCCCGCATGACCGAGCACGCCTCCGCGCCCATGAACACGACGCCAGACATGCACAACAACGATCCCTGGGCCGAGATTCGCCCCTACCAGGACGACGAGGTCGCCGAGGTACTGCAACGGCTCGCCAGCGACCCGGAGCTGCTCGATGCCCTGACCCGCTTCCGCCTGCCGCGCCTGGCGCGCATCCTGCCACGCCTGTCGCGGGCGCTGGCCAGTTTCGCCATTCGCCGCGAGGTGCGCGGCGTGACCAGCGTGCGTGCCTTCCAGGGCCGCATCGCCGGCTACATGGAGCGGATGATCCGCAACTCCACCACCGACTTTCGGGCCGACGGCCTGGATCGACTGGACCCGCAGGCGGCCTACCTGTTCATCGGCAACCACCGTGACATCTCCCTGGACCCCGCCTTCGTCAACTACGCCCTGTACCTGGCCGGCCGGGACACGGTGCGCATCGCCATCGGCGACAACCTGCTGAAGAAGCCCTATGTCACCGACCTGATGCGGCTCAACAAGAGCTTCATCGTGCCGCGCAGCGCCCGGGGCAAGCGGGCCATGCTGGCCGCCTACCAGAAGCTCTCCGCCTATATCCGCCACTCCATCACCGTGGACAATCACTCGATCTGGATGGCCCAGCGGGAGGGGCGGGCCAAGGACGGCATCGACCGCACGGACCCGGCGATCATCAAGATGCTGACCATGGCGCGACGCGGGCAGGACCGCCAGGCTGGCCTCGGCGAGGCCATCGCCGAACTGCGCGTGGTGCCGGTGTCGATCAGCTACGAGTTCGACCCCTGCGACATCCAGAAGGCCCGTGAGCTGTACTCGGTCCACGAGCGCGGCAACTACGAGAAGAGCGAGTTCGAGGACATCAGCTCCATCGTCGCCGGCATCACCGGCCACAAGGGGCGGGTCCACCTGCGCTTCGGCACGCCGCTGTCCGCCGACTTCGACACCCCCGAGGCCGTGGCCGAGGAAGTCGACCGTCAGGTCCTCGAGGGTTACCACCTCTTCCCCAGCCATTACCTGGCCCTGGAGGCCCTGGGCAACGCACCGGAGCTGGTCGACCTCGGCGAGGTGACCGATGCCGATCGCGCCCGCTTCCAGGCCCGCCTCGCCGAGGTGCCCGAGGAGCTGCGCGCCTGGTGGCTCGCCCAGTATGCCAACCCGGTCCGCAGCCGAGCTGCCCGGAGCTGAGACGATGCCGGCCAGCGAGATCCGCGACCGCCAGACCCGCGAGGCCCACAGGGTCACCCTCATCGGCGCGGTCGTGGACTTCGTGGTCGGCATGGCCAAGTTCATCGCCGGCCTGCTGGTGGGCTCGGCGGCCCTGGTGGCCGACGGCATCCACTCCTTCTCCGACATCGTCACCGACGTCTTCGTGATCGCGGCGACCCATTTCGGCCGCCAGGCGCCCGACAGCGACCATCCCTACGGCCACGGCCGTATCGAGACCCTGGCCACCCTCTGGCTGGGCAGCGTGCTGATCTTCGTCGCCGGCGGCATCGCCTGGGCCAGCCTGAGCCGCCTGCTGGACGGCGAATCGGCCCCCGCGCCCGGCGGCTGGGCCATCGCCATCGCCCTGGCCGCCCTGCTCGGCAAGGAATGGATCTACCGCTACACGATGCGCGTCGCGCGGCGCATCGGCTCCCGCCTGCTCGAGGCCAATGCCTGGCATTCGCGTTCCGATGCCCTCTCCACCCTGGTGGTCCTGGTCGGCCTGCTGGCGGCCCAGGCCGGCATCGGCTGGATGGATGCCGTGGCGGCCATCGTGGTGGGCGTCATGGTCGGCCAGGTGGGCGGAAAGCTGCTCTGGGATTCCAGCCAGGAACTGATCGACACGGCGCTGCCCCTCGCGGACCGGACGGCGCTGCAGACCACCGCCGAGTCGGCCCCCGGCGTCAGGGGCGTCCACGACCTGCGGACCCGCAAGCTCGGCAGCGACGTGCTCCTCGACCTGCATATCGTGGTGCCGCCCCGGGTCACGGTCTCGGAGGCCCACGAGATCGGCAACGAGGTCACCCGGCGGCTTCGCGAGGGATTTCCGAGCCTCTCCGACGTGACCTTCCACATCGATCCCGAGGATGATGCCGGGGAGACCGCGCACAGCCTGAGACCCGGCCTGCCACTGCGCGACGACGTGGAACGGCGGCTGGATGCCGCCTGGCACGACCTGGCCATCTGGCGGCAGCGGGTCGACCTGGATCTGCATTACCTGGACGACCGTATCGACGTCTCGCTCTACGTCGACCGCCTGCCGGGGAATACCAGCCTCGACCAGGCCGCCGACATGCTGCGTCACCGCGCCGGCAACCTCCCCTGGGTGGGTCGACTGCGCCTGTGGCAGGGGCCCGGTCGCGGCTGAGCCAAGATCACACGCTCGCATTAGCGCTTCCTGCACCCTATGATTGAGTAAAAGCTCATCAATCGGCGAGACCGCATGGCCGACCGCTCGACTCATGCTCCTGCATCGCCCGGGCGCCGCCGTTTTCTGACGATGATGGGCAGCCTGGCGTCCGCCGGCGTCCTGGGCCTGCGACCTGACCGGGCCGAGGCACGCCTCGATGCGACGCGGTTGCGTCGCAGCATGGCAGACGCCTACGGCCAGCCGGGGCTCGATGTGCTCGACGAGTGGTTCGCCCTGCTCGATCGCCTGGCCGGCGCCGACCTCGACCGCCAGCTGCGCGAGGTCAACAGCTTCTTCAACCGTCGCGTGCGCTGGCTGGACGACAGCCTCATCTGGGACCGGGAAGACTACTGGGCCACGCCCCTGGAAACCCTGGGCCGCGGCGAGGGGGACTGCGAGGACTACTCCATCGCCAAGTACATCACCCTGCAGCAGCTCGGCATACCCACCGACCGGCTGCGAATGATCTATGTCCGGGCCCGGATCGGACGCAGCCAGATCACCCAGGCCCATATGGTGCTGGGCTATTACGAGACGCCGGACGCCGAACCGTTGATCCTGGACAACCTCGTGCCCTCCATCACGCCCGCCAGGGATCGCACCGATCTGGATCCCCTTTTCAGCTTCAACAGCGGCGGCTTGTGGGCCGGTAGTTCGAGTCGTTCCAGGGCCAACCCCGTCGCCAGACTCTCGCGCTGGCGGCGCGTCCTCGACCGAATGCGACGACAGGGATTCATCCAGGGGAGATAATGTGATGTCGCTCATCAAGCAACTGTGGCTGATCATCGTGGGACTGCTGTTGCTGGCCTTCGGCGGCAGCCTGTTCATCGGCGTGACCTCGAGCCGCGCCTATATCGAGCAGGAGGTCCGCATCAAGAATGCCGACAACGCCAACGCCCTGGCGCTGACCATGAGCCAGATGCCCAAGGACGCCGTCACCCTGGCGCTGCTGGTCTCGGCCCAGTTCGACACGGGCTACTATCGGCGGATCGAGCTGCGTGACCTCGACGGCGCGGTCATCGAGCAGCGCCAGGCCGATGCGGCCATCGAGGACGTGCCGGCCTGGTTCACCGAGCTGATCGATTTCGATGTGCCCGCCGGGACGGCCGTGGTGCAGGATGGTTGGCAACAGTTCGCCACCCTGAGCGTGGAGAGCCAGCACAGCTACGCCTATCGTTCTCTCTGGCAGAGCACCCTGGAGCTGGCGGGGTGGTTCCTGCTCGCCGGCGGCCTGAGCCTGCTGCTCGGCTGGTGGCTGGTGCGCTCGATCCGCCAGCCGCTGCACCGGGTCGTGGAACAGGCCCGCAACATCGGCATGCGCCGCTTCACGACCTCGCAGGTGCCCCGGACCCACGAGCTGCGCGAGGTGGTCGTGGCCATGAACCAGCTCGCCGACACCGTGGGCGAGATGCTCGGCACCGAGAGCCAGAAGCTCGATGTCCTGCGCCGCCGCCTCCAGCACGACGCGGTGACGGGGGCGCTGAATCGCGAGGCCTTCCTCAGCCAATTGCAGATCCACCTGGAGAGCCACGACTTTCGTGCCAGTGGCACCCTGGTGCTGGTGCGCGTCAGCCGACTGACGCAGATCAACGAGCAGCTCGGCCATGCCGCTACCGATGCCCTGCTCAAGGCCTTGACCGAGTCCCTGGAGCAAGTGGCCCAGGTGCATGGCAGTGGCCTGGCCGGCCGCCTCAACGGCAGCGACTTCGCCCTGCTGCTGCCCGGCCTGGATGACGCGGAATACGTCCATCAGGAACTGGTCAAGCGTCTCAAGCCCCTGATCCGCGACAAGGACGCCATGATCGGCCTGCCCGCCGCCATCAGCCGGTACTGCCAGGGCGACAGGCGCAGCAGCTTGCTGGCCGGCCTGGACGGCGCCCTGTCCAGCGCCGAGGGCCGCGGCCAGCACAGCATCACCATCATCGAGGAGGGCAAGCAGCGGAGCCTGTTCCCCAACCATGCCCAGTGGCGTAGTGCCCTGCAGCAGGCCATGCAGGAAGGCGTCTACCTGGCGCACTTCCCGGTGCTGGACAGGGACGGCAAGCTCCTGCACTACGAATGCCCCTCGCGCCTGCGGCTCGGCCAGCAGTGGCAGGCCGGCGGGGTCTTCATGCCCTGGGTGAGGCGCCTGGGCCTCGAGACGGAACTGGACCTGGCGGTGGTGGAGGCGGCCCTGCAGGACATCGATCAGCGCGACCAGGCGGTGGGCATCAACCTGTCGGCCGCCACAATTCGCGATGCGCGCTTCGTCCTCGAGCTACGCTCACGGCTGCACGCCCGACCCAGCGCCGCCGCCAGGCTGTGGATGGAGCTGCCGGAGACCCTGGCCATCCAGGACCTGCCGAGCTTCCGGACCCTCTGCCGAGAGCTGCTCCCATTGGGCTGCAAGCTGGGACTCGAGCACGTCGGCGCCGAATTCACCCATATCGCCGACCTTCAGGACCTGGGCCTGACCTACCTGAAGATCGACAGCAGCCTGGTCGGCGGGGTGACGGACAGCCACGAGCAACAGACCATCCTGCGCGGCATGGCCACGCTGTGCCATTCGCTGGGGATCCTGGCCATCGCCGAGGGCGTCACCAGCCACGCCGAGGCCATGACGCTCTTCGAGCTGGGGCTCGATGGCGTCACCGGCCCCGGGATACGTCAGCACGACAAGTCATCCCTATGATCCAGCGGGCAGGCCGCCTGCCCGAGGGGCCGGCGGTACCCGCACCTGACAAAAGCAAGCGGTCAGATGACATCGTCCTCGCCCGCCGCGGGGGACACCAGCTGCAGGCCATTCAAGCGGCGACGCAGCGCCTGACGCGCCATCACCTTCTCCTGGGCGGCCTCGGGCAGTTCGGTGAACCGGATCACCCCCTTGTCCATGAGCAGATCGATCACGTCTTCCAGCACGCGCACGAAGGCCAGATCCGACGCCTGGAAGCGGGCCGATTCCCTGCCGACCTCTCCCTCCATGAGAAACGCCAGTAGCTCGGGCGAATCCGCCGGGAGGTACTCGCTACACTCCGACGTGGGCTCGCGACTGACGAGCCGTATCCGCCCCTGGTCGTCGCGCTCGATGTACATGGGCCGCTCCCCGACTTGGACTGGTGTGAGCATCATAGGCAGCCTCGCCCCCGACGCACAAGACAGCGCCCGACCCGGTGGGACGCAGCGGATGCGGCTCTGGTTCACTCGATATCGAGCTGGCCACTGTCGATCAGGGACTGAATGAAGGCGGAGGAATCGGCGCCCTCCATGCTGACGCCATTCAAGGCGATGACCTGGTCCGACTCCGCCGAACTGAAGCCGTCACTGAAGGCGCCACTGGTACTGACGTGCAGCAGCGTGTTGCCTTGACCATCGTCGATGGCATGGAGGTAGTTGGCGAAGTCCGAGCCGGCATCGCTGTCCTGCAACAGGTCACTCAGCAGGAGCGCATCGCCCTCGTCGGCTTCGTTCAGGTTGAAGTCGGCGACGAGATCGGAAGCGGGCGTCCCCGGCACGCCTTGATCGCCCCCGTCGCCGAACTGCCAGGCGAAGGTATCGGCACCCAGGCCACCGGCCAGGACATCGTCGCCTTGTCCGCCCATCAGGGTATCGTCACCCTCGAGACCGAACAGGCTGTCATCCTCGCCGGTGCCCGACAGCCTATTGTCCTGACTGTCACCCACGATGCTCTCCGAATCGGGGTAAAGGGTGATAGCGACCCGACCATCGAGGTTGTCACCATCCGCATCCTCTCCGGTGACCGGCAGCTCGAAGCTCACGGGAGAAAGGCTCGGCTCCACACCATAGCTGAAGCCTCCCAGCTTGAGGCTGGTGGTAGCGCCATCGGCCAGTTCGGCCCCCTCGATCTCGACGGCATTGAAGGCCTCGGGATCCAGGCTGCCATCGACGCTGACGATCGCGAAGCTCCAGCCATCCTGGAGCCCCTCGACCCGCACCGAGCCGTCGGCGCGGGCGGTGACATGACCCGACTGTTCGATGCCGGTCTCGTCGTAGATCCTGACCTCGCCGGCGGCGAGGGACAGCTGACCCTCGCCGCCGGGGCCGGAGACCAGGGACTGCGTCTGGTCCGTGGCAGCATTCTCCAGCCCCATGGAATAGATCCGCAGGTAGAAGCTCGCTTCCTTGCCACCGGAGACGACGATACTCTGCGAAAAGGCCAGGGTCTGCTGATACCCATCGAAGCTGTACGACTCGGCATTCCGGGTGTCATCGACCGAGAGATTGTTGACCAGGTCAAAGCGCACGATCTCGCCGCTGGAAATCTCGGCCCCCTGGCCAACCCCCAGGGTCGCGTTGGTAGTGTTGACGGTACCCTGGTCCGTATCGTCCAGGGGAAGGATCTCCGAGGACACCAGGACATCATCCGTGCCATCCGGATCCGGCGCCTGCTTGGTGCCGATATTCAGCCCCTTGAAGGCGACATTGCCACCCCCGATACCATCCAGCTCGGTCACCGTGGTGAGCTTGCCGTCCGTCATGAAGGAGCCCGAGAAGACCGTGTAGGCGACATTGCCCTCGGTATCGATCGTCGCCTCGAAGCCGATGTCACCACTCTCGGTGACGGCCTGGATGCCGTGGTGGGTGTCGTCCGTGTACTGGAGATAAAGCGCCTCGTTATGGAGGTAGAGCTGATCTCCCTCGACGCCGAGGAAGGCCTGCTTGCCATCCACCAGCGCCAGGTCGAAGACGATATCGCCGAGCCCATCCGTGCCCGGCAGGAAGTTCAGTGACTGCGTCACAGGCTGCTGTGTCGCTTCCGCCGCATCGACCGCCAGCAGGACATGGGCGGCCTGGGGGAAGAAGGCTTTGGGGCCGTCGTCATCGAACAGGAGGTTGCCGCCCAGATCCATCGTCTCGCTGTCGCTGGCCGTGTCACCCTCGCCGTCGGTGATGATCACCGTGCCCACCAGGTTCACCAGCCCCGTGTCCAGCCCTTGCCGGTCACTGGCGTAGTCGCCGGTATCGGCGGTGTCGTGGTCGAGCGCCGCCCTCTGAGTCAGGGTCACGCTGCCGCTGGCATCCACCGCCAGGGTGAAGACGGTGTTGACGTCGGCCACCGCAGCGGCGCTCGCGGCCGTGGCGCCGATGACCTCGCCGCCGACCAGGTAGAGATAGACGGGATCGCCACCACTGGTCAGGCCCGAGTCGCTGCCGTCGGCCGCCGCCAGTTCGAGCGCATAGCTCCAGTTGGTGGTGCCGGCTCCGTCGGCGCCATAGGCACTGCTGCCCACCGTGAAGGCAGCGGCAAAGCTGGCCGTGGCGGTGTCGGTGAGCTCGGCGTCCTGGGTGTTGAGGGTCACGCCGTCGCCATCGGACACGCTGGCCGTGATGCTCGGGCCGTCGTCGTTGATGCTGAGGGTCAGGGTCGCCTCCGGCGAGACATCGCCGTCGTCGTCGGTGACCCGCACCGCGAACGGCTCCTGCACCCGGTCGGCGTCGCCCGTCAGGCCGGTACCGGCATGGTCCAGGGTGTTGGCGTCGAGGCTGTAGCGCCAGCCGCCGTCTGTGTCGACCGTCAGGGTGCCATGGGCGCCCTGCACGGTGGTGCCGTCGGCGGTGATGGCGATCCAGGCGCCGTTGGCGTCCTGCACCTCGATCAGCGCCAGTTGATCGTCGCCGGTGTCGATCTGCAGGCGGCCGCTGGTGGTCGTAGTGCCGCCGCCGCTGCCCTCGGGCAGCGCGGACTCCCAGACCACGTCGCCGTCGCCACCGGGGTCGGGCGTGGCCACCGTCGGCACATCATCGGGATCTTCCGTCGCCACGCCGTCGCCATCGAGATCCTCGGGGCCCACCACCGGCACATCATCGGGATCTTCCGTCGCCACGCCGTCGCCATCGAGATCCTCGGCGCCCACCACCGGCACATCATCGGAGTCTTCCACCGCCACGGCCCCGCCCTCGAGCGGGACCTCGTCGGGTCCCTCCAGCGCCGTGGCAGCGAAGTCGAAGGTCAGCGGATCGACGCTCTCGCTGATTCGCGCCAGGCGCACGAAACCGTGCCCCCCATCACTGCCACCGCCGGCCCCGGCCCCGGCCGCGGTCGCGTCCAGATCCTCGAGCAGGTCCCCCCGGCCCTCGCCGATGGCCGTCAGCAGGGCCTCGAGGTCCGCATCCTGGGCGCTGGCATCCGCCGCCTCGACAGCCGCATCGGGGGCGAGCTCGGGCGTCATGACGACCTCCCGGCCTTCGCCGATCGTCGTCGGCTCGAGAGGGTCGCCGAAGTCGAGTATCACCCGGCCATTGTCCGAGGTGACGAGGGTCTCACCCTCCTGCAGGCTGTCGCCGACGCGGAGTTCACGCAGCTGGCCGTCGGCGTCACGTGCCCAGGCCTGACCGGTGATGGAAAGAACGGTGGCGATGGTCATGGCATGCTCCCTTGATAGACACCAGCCGAGACACGAGGCGGTACTACTCGGCCCTCATACCTTCAAGTTAGGGGGTGGAGCCATGCATCGGTATTGGACCGATGGACAGGGTGACAAGGGGTAACAGGGGCAAGCCGTCACCCGGCCGAGTCGCGACAGGGGGCGGCGATCACAGCGCATTCTGTTCCTGGCGGGAGAGCTTGAGGATCAGCTGCATGCGGTCGCGCACGCCGAGCTTGCGAAACACGGCCCCCAGGTGTGCCTTGACCGTTCGCTCGGTGATGGCCAGGCGCCTGGCCACGGCCTTGTTGCTCAGCCCCTCGGCCACGGCCAGTGCCACCGCCCGCTCGCGTTCGGTCAGGCACGCCAGGGTCTCCTCCTGCAACATGGCCTCGCCTCCCAGGGTGCGGAAGGCACCGCCCACCACCCGGGCGAGCAGTTCCGGCCAGACCCAGATGCCCTGGTGGGTCACCACCGTCTCCACCTGGCGCAACAGCTCGGGCGGCGAGAGGGCATGGGCATAGCCCCGGGCGCCGGCCCCCAGCGCCTGGAAGGCCTCGAGGGAATTCGGCGCATGGCTCAGCACACAGAGGATGGCACCACGTTGACTGAGGGTGGCGACGAGTCTCGGCCAGGCCTCCAGGTCGCTCATCACCCAGACCCGGTCTCCGGTACCGGCCTGAGCCCGCGCCTGGCCGGGCCCGACCAGTCGGGCCTCGGCGAAGGCCTCGCGCCAACGAGGCATCTCGTCGCCTCCCCGGCACACGAACAGCTGCGCCATCATCGCTCTCCCATGGCATTGTCCCAGACCCGCAGGACCGGCTGGAGAAGGTACTGCATTACCGTGCGCTTGCCGGTGAGGATATCCACCTGAGCGGTCATTCCGGGAATCACGTCCAGCGCCTCGTGCGCGTTGCCGCCCTCCCGGGTACGGACCCGAACCAGATAGAAGGTGTTGCCCTCCTCGTCGGTGATGGTGTCGGCGCTGATATGGTCGAGCTCGGCTTCCAGGCCACCGTAGATGGCGAAATCGTAGGCGGTGAGCTTGATGATCGCCGGCTGCCCCGGATGCAGGAAGGCGATGTCCTGGGGGGCGATGCGCGCCTCCACCAGCAGGGCATCGTCGGTGGGCACGATATCGACCACCTCCTGGCCAGGCTGCACCACGCCCCCGAGGGTGGTGACCCCCAGGCGCTGCACGACCCCCTCGACGGGCGAACGGATCTCCGCCAGCCGCACCCGATCCTCGAGGCCGGTACTCGATTCATCCAGCGCCCCCAGCTCCCCGAGCGTCCGGGAGAGCTCATTGCGCCACTCGTTGCGGGCTTCCAGGGTCACCTCGCGGAGTTGCGCCTGGGCCTCCTCGATGGCGGCCTGCAGCCGCTCCACCTGGGACGCCGCCTGGTTCCGCTCGCCGCTGGCCTGGGAGACCTCGCGCTGCAGCCGCAGCACCTCGACCTCGGAGACCGCCCCGCTCTCCAGCAGCGGGCGGGTCAGGTTCAGCTCCCGGCCAGCCATGTCCAGATCCCGCGCCGCGGTATCACGCCGCGATCGGGCCTCGTCCAGCTCGGCGCGACGCTGCGCCAGGCGCTCCTCGAGGATGTTCCTCTGCTCGGCCAGCGCCTCCAGGCTGCTCTCGTAGAGCTCCCGCTCCCGGGCCACGAGTTCCGGAGCCTCCTCGCCCAGTGACGCGGAGGGCGTGAACTCGGACGCCGTGACCAGCGCCCTCAGGCGCTCGGCGCGGGCCTCGAGGGCCTGGGCCTTGGCGCGGTTCTCCCGGAAGGTGGCCAGGAAGCGCGTCGGGTCGATGCGCATCAGCAGCTGCCCCGCCACCACCCGGTCGCCCTCCGCGACCAGGATCTCCTGCACCACCCCGCCATCGAAGGACTGCACCCTCTGCAGCTGGCTGGAGGGGATCACCCGCCCGACCCCGCGGGTCACCTCGTCGATGGCGGCAAAGGCCGACCAGGCAATGAGGGCCGCCACCGCCAGCAGCACCCCATAGAGGAAGGCCCTGGCCCGCAACGGATCCTGCTGCAACCGGGCCCAGTCGGCGTCGCTCGCCCAGTCGCGATCGAGATGCGCCGCCGTCACGCGGCGGGCGAAGAGGCGATCGATGAAGGGCCGGAAGGGACGTCCGCCGGTCTCGGAGAACCGACCAATGGCCTCGAACCCCTGCTGCTCGGCACTGCGACGCGAGGACCTCATCCGCCGGCCCTCCCGATCTGGCCCTTGCGCAGGGCCTCCACCACCGTGTCCCGGGGCCCGTCGGCCACGACCCTGCCGGCGTCGATGACGACGATGCGATCGACCAGGGACAGCAGCGAGGTGCGATGGGTCACCACCACCATGGTCTTGCCCTGGGCATAGCGCTTGAGCCTGGCCTTGAAGGCCTCCTCGCTGGAGTGGTCCATGGAACTCGACGGCTCGTCGAGCAGCAGTACCTGGGGGTCATGGACCAGGGCCCGGGCGATGGCCACGGCCTGGCGCTGCCCGCCCGAGAGCCGTCGCCCCCGCTCGCCGACGTTCAGCGCGACGCCCTGGGGATGCCCATTCACCAGCTCTTCGAGGCCGCCGAGCTCGATGGCACGCAGCAGCGCCTCGTCCTCGACGCCATCGCTGCCCCCACCGGCCACGATGTTGTCCCGCAAGCTGCCATGGAACAGGCTCACGTCCTGGGGCACATAGCCGATATGGCGCCGCAGCTGGATGGGGTCGAACTGGCGAATGTCCACGTCGTCGAGCCTCACCGCCCCGCTGGAAGGCACATACAGGCCCAGTACGAGCTTGTTGAGGGTGGTCTTGCCGCAACCGACCCGACCCAGCAGCGCCACCTTCTCGCCCGCCTCGATGCTCAGCGACACGTCCCGCAGGGCATCCTGCTCCTCCCCGGGATAGCGGAAGGTCACCTTGTCGAAGCGGATATCGCCCCGGACCACCGGGCGATCGATGAAGCGCTGTCCGTCCGGTCGCTCGACCGGCAGCTGCATCACCTCCTCCAGGGACCGCAGGGCCGTGGCCGACTGGTGGTACTGGGCCAGGAGCGCCGCCGCCTGGCTCACCGGCGCCATGGCCCGGGAGGAGAGCAGGTAGGCGGCGATCAGGCCGCCCTGGGTCAGCTGGCCGTCGATGATCAGGTAGACCCCGATGAGAATCACCACGACCGCCACGCTATGCTGGGCCCACAACGCCACACTGGATACCGAGGAACTCACCAGCCTCAGCTGGGCCGCGGTGCGCGAGAGGAAGGCCGAGGCCCGCTCCCAGGTGCCCTGGATGCGGCTCTCGCCGCGCAGCGTCTTGACGGTCTCGAGCTGGGAGACCGACTCCACCAGGGTGGCATTGCGCTGGGCACTCGCCCGCCAGGTCGTCTCGGACAGCTCGTGCAGCTTGCCCTGTGCCGCCAGGGCATAGAGCAGCACGAAGGCGATGCCGACCAGCACCGGAATCACCAGCGGCGGCCCGATCAGGGCGATGATGCCGGCGAACAGCAGCACGAAGGGCAGGTCGACCAATCCGACCACCGTGGCGGAGCCGATGAAGGCGCGCACCGACTCGAAGGATTGTAGCGTCGCCGCGAAGGAGCCGGTGGAAGCGGGTCGTGCCGCCATGCGCAGTCCCAGCACCCGGGACATGATCGCCGAGGACAGCTTGACGTCGGCCCGGCTCGCCGCCAGGTCGACGAAGGCATTGCGCATCAGGCGCAGGGCCAGGTCGAAGCACAGCACCACGAAGATGCCCACCGCGAGCACCCAGAGCGTCTCGGTGGCATGGTTGGGCACCACCCGGTCGTAGACGTTGAGCACGAACAGCGGCATGGCGACCGCGAACAGGTTGATCACCACGGAGCCGGCGATCACGTCTCGATAGAGCCGGCGGTTCTCGCGGATCACGCCCCAGAACCAGTGCCGTGAGGACTGGCGCCGGACCTCCGGGCCTCGGGCATCGAAGCGAAAGCGCGGACGCACGTAGATGGCCTGGCCGCTGTAGCTGCGCTGCAAGCCGTCGAGTTCGACCTCGGTCTCGGCCTCGCCGAGCTCGGGAAAGATCACCCGGGCGCGGCGGGACCTCAGGTCGAGGGCCACCAGTACGCAGGCTCGCCCGGGCTCGAGCAGCAACACGGCCGGGAACAGGGCGGGATTCAACTGCACCAGGCGGGACTTGACGATTCGTGCCGACATGCCGGCACGGGCCGCCGCTCTGGGGAAGACCCCCGGGGTGAGCCGCCCGGCCTCCAGGGGCAGGCCGGCGGTCAGCGCTTCCGCGCTGACGTCATGATCATGGACGAGGGCGAGCGTCTGCAGGCACGCCAGCAGTTCGTCACTAATCGCCGAGCCGGCACCGACGCCCTCTCCCAGGGTTTCCTGTTGTGTCACGGACACCTCTGCATTCGGTCACGGGCGCCGGGAGCCCGACGACTCCGGCTTGGCCTCATCCCGCGACGCGCCCCTGAAGGCCGGGCGCGCGCTGGCTCAGGTCGAGATGTTCCCCGACCCGCTCCAGGGTGACCTCCACCCGGCGGTTCTGACCCCGTCCCTCCACGGTGTCATTGGTGGCCACCGGACGACGCGACCCGAACCCTTCGGTCTCGATCAGGCCGGCCGAGACGCCCTGGGCCACCAGATACTCCCCCACGCTCTCGGCACGCCGCCGCGACAGCGGCTCGTTGATGGCATCGGTCCCCGTGGCATCGGCATGGCCGGCGATGTACACGCGCACCAGGTCGTTGCGCGCGCGAATCCGCTCGGCCAGCGAGCGCAGCTCCTCGCGGGCCTCGAGGCTCAGCTCGGCGCTGTTGATCTCGAACAGGGCATCGGCGGAGAGGGTCACGTCCGGGGCCCGGGTCGGGGCCGGGGTGATGCCGTCGGTGAAGTCCGCCAGGGTATAGCCGCTGGGTCCCGGCGCCGGACAGATCGTCTCGGGGTCGAGTCGAACGCCCTCGCCGCCCAGTTCCGACAGGCTGGGCAGATCGTCGCGGCGCACCTCCAGCACCTGCATCAGCTGGCCCATCGCGGCCAGGGTACGGGCGTCGGCCAGGGCCACGTCATACTGGGCGTTGACATGGGCACGGCTGGCCTCGAAGAACTCGTTCTCGGTGTCGAGCACATCGAGCAGGCTGCGCTGGCCGATATCGAACTGCTGCTGGTAGGCTCCGCGCACCCGGTCGGTGGACTGGCGATGCTGATTGAGGTAGGCCAGCTGCTCGCGCAGCCGCCGGGTATCGTTGTAAGCGACCTGGATGGTCTGGCGGAGATCCACGCAGGCCTTCTCGCGCAGGTCGATGGCCTGCTCGACCCGGTCGCTGGCGGCACGGAACTCCGCCAGGTCGCTGCCACCACGGTACAGGTTCATGCTGGCCACCAGCTCGATGCTGTGGCGGTCCTGCCGCTCGTCCGGCGTCAACAGGCTGGTGCTGTCGCCATCCTGATAGGTGCCGGTACGCCCCACCAGGTCGAGCCGGGGCTGGAAGTCGGACCGGGTGCCGCGTCGCTGCGCCCGGGAAGCGGCGATGTTCTCGATGGCGGCGTGGAATTCCGGGTTGCCCTGGAAGGCCAGGTCGAGGGCCCGGGAGACATCGGCGGGTAGCCGGTCGTCGAAGGTCGGTGCCGGCGCCAGGCTCGCCGCCGGGAGATCGCCGACGATGCGCTGATAGCGGGCGGTCACGTCATGCAGGTTGGACGCCTCGGTCATCAGGTTGGACTCGGCCAGGGCCAGGCGGCCGCTGATCTGTTCCAGGTCGACCCGGCGACCGGCCCCGGACGCCACCCGCAGCTCGATCTGGTTGAAGACTTCCAGGTGCTTGCGATAGTTGTCCTGGGCGAGCCGCACCAGCTCGCGGTAACGCTGCACATCGAGGTAGGCCCGGGCGGCCTCCAGGGCCACCTCCTCACTGGCGCCGAGCAGCTCGTAGTAGCGCACCCGTTCCGCGCGGTCGAGGCGCTCGACCTCGCTGCGGGTGGCGAAGCCGTCGTAGAGCATCTGGGTCAAGGCCAGCTCGGCGTAATCGGTGTCGTAGCTACCCCGCCCATCGTTCTCGCGATCCTCGATGCCCACCCCGGCATTGACGTCGACGCTGGGCAGGTAGTTGCCCCAGGCCGCGCGGGCATCATGTCCCGAGGCCTGGAAGGAGCGCCAGGCGGCCTGGACCTCGGGATTGGTGGAAATGGCCTGTTGCACCACCTGCCGAAGGTCGGCGGCGCCTGGCGACATCAACCCGGAGGGCAACGATTGCGCCACCGCCGAGGCGAGGGGCAACAGGACCAGGGTGGCACCGGCGGCCACGCCCCTGGCGAGGCGCTTCCCGATCCTGGTCGATGACGGCTTGGTGCGCGCGCGTGTCATGGCAGTTCCCTTCGTTGTGCGTAATCGGGCGGAGGCATGGGGAGACGCACGCTGGCCGATACCACAGGCGTCTACCTGCCTCCTGCCTTTCTTGTGGGGATGCCTCATGTCCTGCGGCGCCGGCCCATCATGCGCCAGCATGAGAAATCCCTTGTCCCCAGCATTACATACAACATACTGTTACACACATTAACAAGGTTTGTCAGGCTTGGCAGCCGGTCCGAAGGGATTCCCTGTAAGTGATCGACCACGAACCATATAAGCGATGTCTTACACGGCATGGCTCCGGCCTCTCGCGCCCGGGGCCAAACATGGTATCGTCTCGGCAAGACAGCACCGGCCCGCACAAGGAGAACGCCATGTCCTCATCGGAAATCCAGAAGACCCGTGTGATCAACGAGCTACGCAGCTTCATCAAGAAGCTGCTCCAGGACCCCAAGATCCTCGAACAGTCCCTGGTGATCGCCCGGCAGCGCCTCGGCGACGGCGACCAGGCCGATGTCATGGCCCGCATCGCCAACGAGATCTCGGACACCACCAGCGTGCACATCCCGGAGGATCCCGCCGAGCACTCCGAGGCCGACCGCCTCTTCCTGGAGCTGCTCAAGGAAGTCGTCCGCGAGGAGCAGGCCCTCTACTGACCGCGACGGGGTCGCGTGGCGGCCACCGCGGTGCCGCCAGCCGCCACGCCCCTGCACCTCGCGGCGACGCCTGATAGAATGGCACGACACTTTTTCAACGCCTCGCCGCATGTCCTACCTGATCAAGCTGCACCCCGAGATCACCATCAAGTCGCGCTCGGCCCGACAGCAGATGACTCGCTGCCTGACCGGCAATATCCGCACCATCCTGCGCCGCCATGACGAGCGCATCCGGGTTCGTGACCAATGGGACTCGCTTCGCGTGCGACTGCCCGCCGGCCTGAGCCCTGGCCTCACCGCGACCATCGAGGACGACCTGGCCCGCATCCCCGGCATCCAGGAGATCCTGGCGGCGGAGGATGTGCCCTTCGTCTCCCTGGACGATATCGCCGCGCGCCTCGTCCCCCTCTGGCGCCCGCTCATCGAGGGTCGCCGCTTTCGCGTCAAGGCCAAGCGCCGGGGGCAGCATGACTTCACCTCGGAGGATATGGAGCGCCACCTGGGCAGCGCCCTGCTCCGCGCGGCGCCCTCCGCCAGGGTCGACCTGGGCCATCCGGAGGTGGTGGTGCCGGTGGAGCTCACCAACGGCCGCCTCCAGGTCATCCGTGCCCGCTGGCCGGGCATCGGCGGCTATCCGCTGGGCGTGCAGGGCCAGGCCCTGGCGCTGATATCGGGGGGGTTCGACTCGCCGGTGGCCGCGTGGCGCATGATGCGCCGGGGCGTGAAGACGCACTTCATCTTCTTCAACCTGGGTGGCCCGGCCCATGAAGCCGGCGTCCGCGAGGTCACCCATCACCTCTGGGCCCGTTACGGCGCCTCGCACCGGGTCCGCTTCCTCTCGGTGCCCTTCGAGGGCGTGGTCGGGGAAATCCTGCGCAGCGTGCCCGACGGGCTGATGGGGGTCGTCCTGAAACGCATGATGGTGCGTGCCGCCGGCCGGGTCGCCCAGCGGGCGAGGATCCCGGCGCTGGTCACGGGTGACGCCATCGCCCAGGTGTCGAGCCAGACGCTCACCAACCTCGGCCAGATCGATGCCGCCAGCCCGGTCCCCATCCTTCGCCCGCTGCTCACCGAGGACAAGCAGGCCATCATCGATCAGGCACGGGAGCTCGATACGGCCCGCTTCGCCGAGACCATGCCGGAATACTGCGGCGTGATCTCGCGGCGACCGCATATCAGGACCGACGCCCAGCGGCTCGACGCCGCCGAGGCCGACTTCGACTTCTCGGTGCTGGATGCCGCCCTGGAGGCCGCCGTCGCCACCCGCAGCGATCGGCTCGGGGAGCCCGCCGGGCCACTCGGCGAGGTGCTGACGGTGGACTCACCGCAGGCGCTTTCGGCGCTGCACGCCCCCTGCGTGATCGACATCCGCGCGCCGGCGCAGCAGGAGGCCGCACCGCTGGAGGTCGGCGAGGTACCGCTGCTGGAGATTCCCTTCTACGAACTGCAGGAACGCGCCCCGGCCCTGCCCCGGGACCGGCACTACCTGCTGTTCTGCGACCAGGGCGTGATGAGTCGCATGCAGGCGCTCCACCTGGCCGACCGCGGGCTGGACCACTTCGGGGTCTATCGCTCAGAACCGCGCTGAGCGGGGGCGGGCGCCCTAGCGAGGATGCCGGAAGTGGTCGACGAACGTCCGCCAACGCCTGGGCACGGGGATCCAGCCGGCATCGACCAGCCGAGGCAGGGCGATCAACACGCCCACGACCACCAGCCCGACCGCCATCGCCCAACCGCTGTCGAGGGCGATCCCCTTCCCCGCCAGCACATAGATCAGGGTCATGGGGGCCATGCCCAGTGCCGTCGCCACCAGGAAGCGGCCGGTGGTCAGCGCCGTCAGTCCCGCCGCATAGCTGATCAGGGCGAAGGAGAGCACGGGAATCAGCCTCGCCAGCAGCACCATGCCGAAGAGGAGGCGCTGGGGACACTCGGGGAACAGCGCCACCCGGCCATGGAACAACCGCTCGATCACCGCCCGCCCCACCCACCGGGCGATCCAGAAGCTCAGGCTGGCCCCCAGCAGGGCACCGGCCATGCTCAGCAGGAACGCCAGTAGCGGGTCATAGAGCATCCCGGCCGCCACGCTGACCACCATGGTCGGAATCGGCCCCACCACCACCGTGAGCGCCATCACGCCCGCCAGTGCCGGTGGCCCCCAGGGCCCCAGCCTCAGGCCCAGGCGCTCCAGGCGGTCGGGGTCGATCCAGCCGGACTGGTAGACCCAGAGCCCCAGTGCCACCAACCCCAGCAGTGCCAGCCCCGCCAGCAGCGCCTGACGACTGTGCCGCGGATCGACCTTCATCTCGGCCCCCTCCGGCCATCGTGGACAAGGCGGGCTTGCGACCTCGCAGGACGGCGGATGCCCCCAGTCCCCCCTGATTGGCCCGGTCGACCGCTACCCACGACAGGGAGATGCCCGGGCCCACTCCCAGTCTAGTCCGGCGGCCGACGGCGCAGGGCGAGAGCCCTCACGCCGTCGGACGACAGACGGCACACCCGCCCAAGGCAAGCCGGTAACGTCGGAGCCTCCAGCAGGGGAACCGCATGACGGCCATGTGCCGGCATGAAAGTCCATCTGTCGAGATAGCACGGCGTCATATTCCGACCTCACGGCCCTCTGAGCCTGCGTTTTCCCGATCGAAAAGGGCCTCCCAAGACGAGCGAGTCGCGATTGGTGAATCCAACCTCCGGCCCCGCATCGGTGCACCAGGACGCTCAGAGTTCCTTTATTTTCTCGACGCCTCATGGCCAAAAACCCTTGCCGACACCCGGCCTTTTCTCCGTGGAAGGACCGTCTCATCCTTTGGTACTAAAAATAAATACTAATAAAGACAAATTTTTTATATGCATTGCCTCATATAAAGAAGGCAAGCCCAGGGCACAACGCCTCCGTCGCCCCGTCTCGAAGCCGATCCACTCGCCTATGGCCATGTTCTGTTTGGCCTTTCTGCAACACCACTCGCTGCCAACCGGCCGCCTCACGGGCCGGCCGAGGAAATTCACTCCCGGCATCATGGCAAACCGGGATACCCCGGGCTAAGTTGAGAAAAGTAATCAACGCAGCATCGGATCGGTACCGTTTTCGGACTACGGCGCCGGGAACGACAGCCCAGGCTGGAACTGGATGGGGTTGCGGGCTACGACGCCAACTCCTCCTGCTGTATATAACACTATGTGTAGACAAAGCTGCTAATAATGGACTCGCTGAATTGAAAATTCATTTTAAAGTCAGTCAGTTGCTTTTATTTGTAAACAACCTCTAAGTCGCATTGCATTTAATCCTAGGTGAGACAAATGTCGATTATGTTATCCCCTGGAGTTCGCACCTTTGAGCATCCTTCCGGCCAGTCTGTCGCCCGTGGCGCAATTTCCAACCGACTTCTCGCTATCGGCATGGCACGGAAAGGCCCGATCAACACGCCCATCGCGGTCCGCAGTTTCGAGCAATACGTCGCACGGTTCGGCGACGACCTGACCTACGGCGAGCTCGGCATACAGATGCGCCAGGCCTTCACGGCGGGCCTCGGGAGCGCGGTGGTCGTCCGCACGGCCAATAGCCCACGCGCGGCGCATCATGTCATCGAGAGCGAGTTCAGCAATGACGCGCTCCGCGTCGAGGCGGTTGACGCCGGCGTCCTCGGCGACGCGATCCGGGTCGCGGTCGACTACGACACACTCGATCCCGAACTGACCTTCAACATGACACTCTGGCGCGAGACGGTCGACGATCAGGGCCGCCTCGGGCAGGCCGAGAACGAGGCCTACAGCAACCTCTCCATGGACCCGCAGGCATCGAACTTCGTGCAACGCGTGGTGAACGGAGCTTCCAGACTGGTCCGCGTGACGGCTGTCCACGACGCCCCGGACTTAACGATAAACAACGAGGATCAGGTCTACAGCCAGTCCGGTTCCTACTTCGCCAACGGGGCGGCGCTGGACACCTTCCTGGCCGACATCGCGGAGGAACAGCGGATCACAGTCGAGATCGACGGCCGCGACCAGGTAACGGCGATCCTGACACCGCCGATCAGCCCGAACTCTATTCACGACGCGATCGAGGCGTCGCTCATCGCCCGTTCGCTCTCGGCCCGCGTGAACGTCACCGGTCACGACAGCGGGAACGGCATCGCCCTGCGGATCGCCGTGGACAGTGCCGACGGTACCCGCTCGATCCGCATCCTGCCCGCTGGGCAGAACGACGGCACCGGAACCCTCGCGCTCGGCAGCCTGAGGGGCGGGATCGAGGTCGGGCTCTATTCGGATCACCGGCCCGCGATGACCGGTGTCACGACGCGGCCCTTCGCGGCGGCGGGCGACATCACACCACTCGAGGCGTTGCTCGGCGTCGGAGCCGGGGCGGCCTGGCCGATCGACTTCGAGGACGGCACCGCGGACGGCACCATCTCGGGGCTGAGCTGGGGCGTCGCGGGCGCGACGAACCCGATGGACGACGGGGACGGCGGCACGCCGTTCTCGCTGGAGAGCCTCGCCGGCAACCTCGATAGCCTGGTGGCGACGCTGAACGCCGCCGATCCGCTGGGCGACATCTGGACCTTCAGCCGCATCGGCTACCGGGTCCGGGCCATCCGGGACGACGGCATGCTGACGCCCTCCGAAGCGGGAACCCTGGATACCGGAGGCGCGATCGCCTACGTCGACGACGCCGTGGCCAACCGCCCAGCCTACGGTCTCGGACAAGCCGGCGGCGCGACGACAGGCAGCGACGGTCAGATGCCGGTACTAACGGATTACCAGACCGTGTTCCAGCGGGTCTCGCGCGAAGTCGATATCTTCAACATGATGATCCTGCCCCGCGGCCACCAGCAGACCGACGATCAGCGCGGCGGGATCTGGGGCGCCGCCAGCGCCTTTTGCCGCGAACAGAACGCACTTCTCATCATGGACCCGAGAAGTGACGACAACGCCTGGTCGACGGTCGACCAGGTCACCGCGAAAGCCCAGCTCATCGAGTTCAAGAGCGGCGTGATCCCCGAGGTGTCCTGCGTCTTTTGGCCCCGGGTCAGAACGCCGCTCGGGCGCACCCAGGTCCACGTCGATCCTTCCGGCACCATGGCGGGTGTGATCGCCTCAACCGTCGCGCGGCTCGGCGTCTGGAACGCCGCCGCAGGCCTCTCGGCGCCACTCGTCGGGGTCACCGGGCTCGAATACCCGATGTCGGACGCCGACAACGGCGTCATCAACCCGCGCGGGATCAACGCACTGCGCGCCAAGTCGACCGGGAACGTCATTTGGGGCGTCCGCACGCTGGCGGGGGACGACGCCTTCTCGAACCGCGATTTCGCCTACATTCCCGTCCGGATGACGACAGACTTCATCAAGAACTCGCTTCAGGTGGCGCTGCAGGAATACGTCTTCAAACCGAACAACCGAGTCACCTGGGCGAACATCGAGATGATGTGCCGCGCCTTCATGCACGGCCTCTATGAGAGGAAGGCATTCCGCGGCGCGACTGTCGATGACGCCTACAACGTGCGCTGCGATGAGACCACGACTTCACCCACCGACATCGCGCTAGGCATCATGAACGTCTGGGTCTTCTTCGCCCCGCTATTCCCTGCCGAATTCATTCACCTTCACGTTCAGCACAAGTTCGAGCAACCCTCATTCTAAGGGAAGCGATCATGCCCATTACGCCCGTCACGGTCCGTCCTACCCCTCTGACCAACGCCTATTTCGAATTGTTTCTCGAAGGTCAGTCAGTCGCTGCCGTCACCGCCATAGGCGCCATCAAGTCGAATGTCGCGGCGAACCCGTCCAAGGACGGCACCCAGCTCTACTCGGTCTACAGCCCCGGCGCGGTGACCTACGAGGCCTGCGAGATCAAGCAGGCACAGGTACTCGATGTTGCGCTGCTGAACTGGTTCGAACTGGTGCACAGCCCCGTCAGCGCCGGTGCTATATCGGTCGACGGGATGAAGAAGAATGTGATGATCCACGTCAAGGACAGCCAGATGCGCCCGCGCATACAGCATGAGCTTTTCGCCTGTCTACCGACTTCGATCGCCTGGGACGCGCTAGATTCCAACGCCGAGGCGAACACGTTTCTGACCTTCTCGCTGCAGTACGAATACAGCCTGACGAAATACCTGGAACCCTGATCACAGGGAGTAATGTGGCAGATGATGACTGGACATGTCATTTATGGCGTCGGGAAACGGCGTAGCTATTCGTGCCGCCCTTTGGACGAGCAAGCGCTGTTCCGGCAGGGCGCAGACCCAGACCGGCTGATGCCGCTGGCTATTGTGCAAGGCGAGGACAGCCTGTCGTCGGAGGACCTGCCCGAGCTTCCGCTCATCGACTACGAGTTGATGTTGGCGCATCTCTACGTAGGCACATTCGGAGCCACGATCGACCAGAACGTCGACTGTCCGGATTGCGGCAAGAAATTCTCCGTGGCGTTCTCACTCAACGCCTGGGTGGGCGGGGTCCGCCGCGCGGTGGCGCCGGACGAGGGCAGAGCCTTCGACGGGGCGCCCTACGCGCTCCCGACGTGGGCGATCCTGAAATCGGTAAAGCGGGATCGGAGCGCACTGGCAAGCAGGCTTTGGCAAGGCGAGACGGCCCTTCCTCCGGAGAGGATCGCCGCCTTCGAGGCGCATGTCGCGAGGGCCTGCCCGATCCTGGCGGATGACATCGAGGCCCCCTGCCCGCGCTGCGGCGAGGTCGTGCGCAAGCGCTTCGTCCTGAGAAACCACCTCGCATCGCGCCTTCGCACCCGGTTGCGCGCGCTTCTGTCCGACATCCACGTGCTGGCCTCCAGCTACCACTGGTCAGCCGTCGACATCCTCGATCTGCCGCGCCAGACAAGGGTCGCGCTGATCGACACCATCCAACTACAGCGCCGTCGCGCGCACGGTTCGCGCTGAGGGGGGAGAGGAATGGCAAGCTACTTCGAAGACATCCTCGAAAGTTACCGTCCGGCCGAGAAAACGACCAGCGTGGATACGCCATGGTCAGACCCGATCATCGAGGCCACCGCTCAGGACCTGCCGTTTTCGGACGCGGGCGCTCCGGCAAGCGCCGAAGGGGAGACCGCGCCGCTCGCCTATCCGGAGATTCCCGACGCCGATCATTTTCCGGAGCACCTTCAGACCTCTCCAGCCCCTGCCGAAGACCCCGTACAGCGCCCGGTGGCCGAGCCGTTCCAGCCGGCCGAGAAGATCGTCGAACGCGAGACGCGGATCATCGAGAACCTCGCCGACATGCCCCCGCCCCCTGAGCCTGGCGACGATACGCCGTGGCAGGTGCCCGCTCCGGACGTTCATCTCCAAGAACATGTCGATCGGTCGACCACGCATCTCCACGAACACCTCCGGATCGTCGAGGACAGCGTGGATTTCGAGCCGGACCAGGATGACGCCGGAACTCCTGCACCACCGGACCGGTGCCCTGCGCCCGAGCCGGCCGAGCCGACCGAGCACGGTCCCGACCCCGCGCTCGCGGAGATCGAGGCCGAGTTGGCCCGCGCCCTCGCCCGGCTCCACGACGAGTACGAACCGCAGAAGCCTTTCGTCTCTCCCGACGATTTCGAGCCCGAGACACGTGACGACCCGATCCCCCCCGACATCGAAAGCGTGCGCGAGGTCACCCGGGAAGTCGTCACCGAGATCCACCATCACCACACGACCGAGAGCCGCGTCGAGCCACCTGCTACGCCCGCACCCCGGACCGCAGCCGAAGCCTCGCGGATCGGCCCGATCCGCTTCGCCTCGGCCTGGAAGACGGGGGAGCCTTAGATGGCCGTCACCCAGCTTTCCCAGGTCACGACGACCCTAGAGACGCTGCTCGCAGCGAACATCGAGCGGCGGATGGGAGGCGCGTTGACGGTCAACACGAGTTCGGTCTCACCGCTCGACGTGTCGCCCACGACGAATCTCGTCAACATCTTCCTCTATCACCTGCACCCCGAGGGTAAGCCCGACGTTGCCGAGGAGCCGGCTGTCAATCCGCCCCGCCCTGCGTTCTTTTCCAAGCCGCTGACGCTTCACTACCACCTGACCACCCACCAATCGTCCGGGAATCTGCCGCACCTGTCCGAGCAGGACCTGCTGGGCCATGCCCTGGCGACACTGCTCGACCATTCCGAACTGGACGAAGATCTCGCCATCGGGTCGGTTCCGGTCTTCGAGGACGCGCTCGTCGGGGCCGATAACTGCTTCGAGATCGAGGTCGTTGTCAAGGCGGGCAGCGAGGCTCTGAACGTCTGGCCCGCCTACGACGGCGGCTCAGTTCGGCCGAGCCTCTATTTCAGGGTCAAGAACGTCCGGCTCCAGCCCGAGATGCCGCAGGAGCTTTCCGGGCCAATACTGACCATCGGCGACGCGACGCTGCCCAACATGGGGCCGCGCCTATATCGCATCTCGAGCACGATCACTGCGACCCTGCCCGGAGCAGGCGGGACCGCGCAGCGCCAGTTCACCCGGACGCCGGCCGAGCTGTTCCTGGGCGCGGGACCGGACGACAGGACTCTCGTGCTTCGTGGCACCTCCATCGCCCGTTTCGTGGACATCGAACTCACCGTGCCGGTGGGCGACGCGATGGAAACCTTCCGCGTCGATTTCGAGGCCAACGCCGCGAACGGCTGGGCGATTGATGACGAACGCGGCGAGGTTCGGGTGACCATCGGTGCGGTGGTCGACCGCCCGGTTGCCGGCGTGATGCAGCCACTCTCACTTGAGCCCGGCGATGCGCAGATCCGCGTTCTGACGAGCGAGACCATGATGCAGGACGGCGAACCCGTACCCTTCGAGATCCCGTCGAACCGCTTGCCCTTCACGCTGAACCCCCACGTCGCGCAGGCGACCCTCGTCTCCGGCCGGCGGTTCCGGCTCGACCTCGACGGTGACTTCGACCTCGAGACGATGGCGCCCCCGGACACCCATGCCAGCTTCCTGCGGCTGGCGCTCAGCGGCGCAATCTACAACGTGCGCGATACGGCGGCCAGTCTCGAGGCGGGAGAGGCCGCCATCGCCGGTCCAAGGCGGGTCGACTACGTGCTGTTCGATGACGCCGACGAGAATGCCCTGGCCTATCTCCAGCTCTGGATCCGCAACGCGGTCAGCCAGCCGTTCTGGGTGGGGGGAGCGTAGATGCGCAACTTCGCCGAGCTCTATGCCATCGAGATAGATGCCATCGTCAAACTGACCGAAGCATCGCTGACCGGCAACCACGAAGGCGAGCAGCTGGAAGCACTGCGCGCGCGGCTCGCCGACCCCGAAAGCTCGCGCTTTGCCAAGCTGACCCGGATGCTGGGCCTGAAACGGCCCGAATGCGACCTGCTGCTCTGCCTGATCGCGCATCACGTCCAGCCCCACCTCGACACAGCCATCCGCAAAAGGTCCACGCTGCCCTATGTCCATGAGGCGCTTGTCAGGGAGATTTTCCGACAGGACCGGATGCCGATCTACACTTCCGACAGCGCCCTGAACCTCTGGCAGCTTGTCCGGGCCCGCGACATGGGGCCCGGCGCGCCGATGGCATTCGACATCGACCTCGCGGTGATTGAATGGCTGGCCGGCAAACCGGGGCTGGAACCGGCCCTGCAGCAACTGCTCACGCGGGTCGAGGGACAGGCTGCGGATGACGGGATCGCGTGCGACCTGGCTCAGGCGATCCGGGCCGAGGGCAGCAAGGTCCACGGTATCATATGCGAGCTGACCGGCAGCTCCGAGACCGATTTCACCGAGGTCGCCGCCGGAGCGGCATCCATGTTGAATACCAGCCTGTGGGTCGTGCAGGCGCGCGAGGAACCGTTCGACCCCGATCAGGTTCTCCGCATCCACCGTTTCGTCACTGTCCAGAACGCGGCGCTCTACTGGCAGGCCCCCGAATCCCGGCACCTCGAACCGTGCATCTCGCCGTCCGCGCGGCTCCAGTTCATCGCCAATGCCGAGAGCCAGCCCGCCCGCACCTCCGCGACGCACCGATACCTGAGCTTCGAGGTTCCCGCCCCCCGCCGCAATACCCTCCGCAAGCGGCTGCGCGCGCACTTTCCCGATGCGCCGGAAGACAAGCTTCGTCGGGTGGCAGCCATACGCGGCGTGGACGCCCGGCTGATCGAGACTGCGCAGTCGTCCGATATCGACGCCCTCGCCCGCCACGCCCTGACACGAAGCACGCGCGCCCTCCACGCCTGGGCAATGCCGCTGTCGACCGACGTGGGCTTCGACGACCTCGTCCTGGACCCACCGATGCGGGAACAGCTCGAGGATCTAGTCGCCCAGATACGAATCCAGCACGAGCTGATGGACAGGCCCGAGGTCGCCCGGGTCTACGTTCAGGAACGGGCGCTCTCGATCCTGCTGCAAGGCCCGCCCGGCACCGGCAAGACGCTAAGCGCACGGGTTCTGGCGGGCGAGGCCGGTCTGCCGCTCTTCCGCGTGGACGTAGCGAGCCTCGTCAGCAAGTGGCGCGGCGAGACGAACAAGAATCTGCGCGAGATGTTCCGGGCCGCGACGCGGTCCGGCGCGATTCTGTTCGTAGACGAGTTCGACGCGGTCGCTTCGAAACGGACGGAAACCCGCAACGAGGTCGCGCGGGCCGACAACCAGAACACGGCCTATTTCCTGCAACTCATCGAGAACGCCTACGAGGGCACGGTGGTCTTTGCGACCAACCGGCCGAAGGAAATCGACGAGGCCATGCTGCGCCGCATCCGCCATACGCTCGACTTCCAGCCCCCGGGCGAGTCCGAACGCACGAAACTGTGGCGTCTCGCGCTGGCGCCCTTCGAACCGGCGGAGGACCTTCTGGCATTTTCCGAGGTCCTCGGCCCCGCCTTCAGCTTCTCCGGCGCCCGCATCAAGGCCGTCGTGCTGAACGCCTACGCGCAGGGCGCCGCCAGCGGGGACGATGCGCTGACCATCGATGGACTGCGGCGCGCGACGCTGGCCGAGGCCCGGCAGAACGGCCGTTTGCCCGGCAAGCGGGAACTGAGCCGCGTGCTCTCATACTGCAATTCCGAGATCAGGGCGGTGCAGTCATGACACTGACCACTCCGCCAGTGAAGTCCGTCAAGGGCGCGATGATCCAGCTCAATCCGAAGAGCGGCATGGCGGGGATCATGAACAACATCCCCAACGTCGTGCAGTTCGACATCAACCCTGAGACGTTAACCCGCAGCTTCACACCCTGGAAGGCGGAGGCGGAAGAAGGCGTCCCGAGCCCCGGCGCCCCAGTGCAGCCGATCGAGGTACCACAGAAGTTCACCGGCTTCGAGATCAGCATCGACCCCTATGCCACGAAGGGCTCGCTGATCCCGCCGAATTCGTTCAGCGTCGAGGCGCGCCTGGCGGCGCTGCGCAAGATGATCGAGCCTACCAAAGGTCTGATCGGGGACCTCCTGCAGTCGGTGGCCGATCTCACCAACACCGGTTCATCGGACTACACCCCACCGGAGGTCGCCCCGGTCATCCTCTGGCTCGGTGCGCGAATCATTCTGCCTGTCCAGGTCGAGAGCTTCACGATCACCGAGCATCAGCACGACGCACTCTACTACCCGATCCGGGCGACCGTCGCCATGGACCTGAAAGTGCTGACTCCCGACTACTTCCGCTGCAGCGACAGCGACGCCGCCGAGATCGCGATCGCAGCCTACGAATACACCCGCGCGCAAAGCGACCTGCTGGCGGTTGCCAGCCTGGCCGATCTGTCGCCGCTCTGGCGACTTATCGCACCAATTTGAAGGAAAAAACGATGGCCAAATTCTCGCCCGATAGCCGTTACAGCAGACACTCACAGCCCTTCAAGACCACCGACCCGCGCGGACGCGAGGTGCTGGCGGTCAAGCCTGCGGTGATCCCGGCGAAACGGAACCGCGGCGCGCATGTCGCGAAAGACCCGCAGCGGCTGGACCACCTGGCGTGGTTTTACCTCAAGCGCGCCGATGCGTTCTGGGAGATCACTGCGCACAACGGGCGCCTGCTGCCCGATGCCGTCCTCGTCCAGTCGCGCATCCGCATCCCGCTGGACGGAGATTGAGATGCTTTCCATCGTCCAGATCGTCAGCGGCACCGAGGGGACCCCCTGGACCCGGGAACAGCGCCAGTGTGTGCTCGAGATCCGCTCCGAACACAAGCTCAATGACCCGACGAGTTTCAGCATCCTGATGCACGACCTGCCCGACCGACGGGGCGTGCGCCACCGTCTGCTCGCCACGGGGCGCAAGGTTGCGGTTCTGGTTCGGCCAAAGAACCAGGGGGAGTGGCATGTTCTGTTTCAGGGCAAGGTCAGCGAGGTGGAGGAGCATCACACCCAGGGTGGCGTCGGCTCGACCATTCTCTATCGCGGTATGGACATCCGCACGATCATGGCGGCGCGGAGCTATACCGGCGCCTGGTCCGGTCAGGTCGACGCGGTCATGAAGCACCTGATTGAGCAGGACTTCTCCGAGCACGCCGTCGACGCGCCGGAGAACAACGAACTCGACGAGGAAGAGAACCCGCTCGGGCAGAACAGCAACAACCTCGATTTCCTCCGCACGCAGGCCATCGCCTTCGGCCACAACTTCTGGGTCAGCTACGCCCGCGTGCCCGAAGAGGCCCCCGGACTGGGCTCGCTCAATCCGCTCGACGACAGCGAGCCGAGCGTGACCATCACGCCGAAGATCCACTGGGCCCGTTCCCCCTATTTCGAGGAAGTCGGCGCGCCGCCCGCAGGCAGTGCCGGCACTGCAGCGGCTGACGCCGCGGCACAGGCGCTGCCGGGTATCGGTGGAGAGGATAGCGGGCCGATCAGCTTCAAGGTCCACATCGACCAGGCCAGCTGTCCCAACGTGACCGCCTTCGAGGTGATGTCCGAAGGCAGCAGCGTCCAGACCATGCACGAGCAATCCGGCGGCCAGACTTCGCCCGGCGTGCCCTCGCCGCCGACAAACCCGCTGGCGCCGCCCCCCGACGACGACACCCCCGGCGTCCATTTCGTACCCCGGGTCGTTCAGCCGGGCGAAGACGATGTGCAGGTCAATGAGGCGCTCGAGCAGGAGCGCAGCTTCGACCGCAAGGTGAAGCTGTCGACGACCATGGCGATGCTCAAGAGGCTCTGCCTCCCCAACGAACTGGCGACGCTGGAAGGGGTACCGGAAGCCGTGGCAAACAAGCTCTTTCGCATCAGCGAGTCGACGCACGTGATTCGCATAGACGGACACTGGGTGGATGCCGTTCTGGAGAGCGACGGCAGGGAATACGGCGCTGCCGACGAGGATGGGTTGGCAGATGCAACAGGAGGATTGGCATGAACGACATTGCGAATCGCGGCCCCACCATCGACGAGCTCTACCGCCCGAGCAGCGGGCGCCTCTACGGCAAGTACCTCGGCGAAATCACCGACAGGGACGATCCGAAACGACGCGGCCGCCTGCGCATCAGGGTCGACAACATCACCGACGCCAAAGGCATCTGGGCCGACCCCTGCGTGCCCTACGCGGGCGACGGCATCGGCTTCTTCGCGCTGCCGCCCGAGGGCACGAAGGTCTGGGTGGAGTTCCTCGGCGGGAGGATCGACCGCCTCGTCTACTGCGGCTTTCTCTGGCAGGAGGGCGAACTCGATGGGCAGGACTACGACCCCGCCCGCGTACATTTCGAGACCGGCTCGCTGCGGATCGAGGTCGATGACTCCGCCGACGAGATCAAAATCGAGATCAAGAACAACGGCGGCTCGATCACCATCAAGGGCGGCGAGATCACGCTGAAGGCAAACATCGTCACGCAGGAAGCGCAGGGCAACAAGGTGATCCTCGACGCCGCCGCCTTCGACGTCAAGAACGCCGCGCTGAAAGTCGTGTAAGGAGACACCGATGAGTAACCCCACCCTCACCATAGCCGCACACATTTCCGATTCCGCACAGGGCCGCGCCGCCGCCTTCGTGCCGGTAAACCAGCGCGTAACCTCGACCAACATGCCGCTTTCGGTGCAGGCGGACGTGCCGACCTTTCCCGGCACCTCGCCCGCGCTGACCGTCGCCGGCACCTGGACCGTCGCCGGGAGCCGCGTCACCGCCGGCGGCATCCCCGTTGTCAATACGCAGTCGGTGGGGGTCGGCTATACCGCCGTACCCGCCTCCTCCGGCCCGCTTCAGATCCTGCCAGGAAACCAGCATGTTCTCATCGCCTTCTGATCCGATCCACGCGTTGGCCTACCCCCTGACCCTCGACGAGGACCGCGGGCGCTTCGCCAAGACGATCGACTACGAGCGCTACGTTCAGGATCTGGTGCTGCAGACACTGATGACGGCACCGGGCGAACGCATCAACCGGCCGGAGATGGGCACCCCCATCCCGCAACTGCTTTTTGCGTCGATCGACGAGGAAGTGGCGGACCTGGTCAAGGCACAGATCCGCCGTGCAATGACGCTCTGGCTGGACAAGGTTGTCCGCGTCGAACATATCGAGACGCGCCAGCCCGAACTCTCCCGCTTCGAGATCGAGGTCAGTTACGTCATCCTCGCCACCGGCACGACGGATGTGCTGAAACGGACCATCGCGCGATGAGTGGGCTCGGACGCCATATCCTCCTCGCCGAGCAGGAGCCCTCGTTCGACCAGACAGGGATCGATTTCGTCGCTGTGGACGGCGCGGATCACGCGAGAGTCTACGTCTACTTCGTGATCGACCCGCTCGATCCCGACCTCGACTTCGCCGCGAACGAACTGGACGTCGAATGCCGGGGCGCAACCACCAGGGAACCCCGAATCGTCGACGCGCAAAGTTTCGAGGCGCATACCGACGCCCGGGGGCGGACGCGGAACGTGCTGGCGGTGGTCTTCGACTCGGGCGCGAGCTTCGAGATGCAGCACCTGCGCCTGGCCGACCTGACCGGGGCGCGGCTGGACCCGTTTAGCTCCGCCGCGCGCTTCTCGTTCAAGCAGGCCTGCCCGACCGTGTTCGATTGCGCCTGCCACGGCGTGCCGGACAAGCGCCCGGGCGCGGACTATCCGGTCGACTACCTCGCCCGCGATTTCCAGAGCTACCTCGACGCCTTCGCCACCTTCTCGCGCGAACGCTACCCCCAGTGGCAGATGAACATCGTACCGGATCAGGCGCGAATGCTCGGCGACCTGATCGCCGCGATCGGCGACGAGCTGGCTTTCCTGCAGGACGGCTACTATCTGCAGACCCAGTTCGATCACCTGACCGAACGCCGTTCCTTCCGGCAGATTGCGCGTATTCTCGGCTACAGCCTGCGCCCCGAGCTCCCGGCGCAGGGCCACGCCGTGCTGCGCCACTACCAGGGCACCCGGCCTGCGGGCCTCGCCGCTTTCGAGCAGGAGGTCATCGCCGGAACCGCCCTCGCCGGCTATGGCGACAGCGACATGGTGATACCTTTCGAGGTTGGCGCCAGCTTCGATGACATCCTTGCCGGCACCGCCTATCCGACGCACGCCCTCTGGACCGACATTCCGGTCCATATCCCGGACGAGAACTGCCCCTGGATTGCCAGGGGCGCGCGCGAACTGACCGTTGCGGGCACCGACCTAATCCACCCGGAGATCGGCCCCGGGACCAAAGTCCTGATCGAAACCCGGCCGGTCGAGCAGTCCGAGCCACTCCGCCGGACCATCGTGACGCTCGACGAGGATCCCGAGCTGGTGGAGGATGCACTGATCGGCACCGATGTCACACGGCTGCACTGGCAGGCCGGGGATGCGCTGCCGTTCGACCTGAAGCTGGAGCGGGCCTTCGTCAGCGCCAATATCGTACCGGTCGTGTCCGGCCTGACGTACAAAGAGCGCTTTACCATCGGAGAGAGCGGGCAGGACCTCCCCACCGCCATTGAACGCGAAGGTCCTCTGTCCGGAACCGAGGGCACGCGCCCCGTCATCTACCGCTTCCCGATGGTTCGCACCGCCGCCGATGGGCTGTCATGGCGTCCGGCCGAAGGCGACATGCCGTGGGACCGCAGATACGCGCCCGACGTCGCACTGACCCGGACCGACGCCGCGGGGGTCGTGCTCGAGGACTGGCGGGTGGTGGCCGACCTGCTGGCGGAAGGCCCGACCGACGAGGCCGCGACGGTGGAAGCCGGCCATTGGGGCCCGGTTTTCAGCTGGCTCGACGGCGGGCTACGCCGCCAGTACCGGGATTACATCGGCGACCCGGGCTGGTGCCTCCGCTTCGGCGCCAACGGCTTCGGGCTGACGCCGGCGGACGGCTCCTTCTTCACGCTGCGCTACCGCACCGCATGGGCGGCACACGCGAACCTGCCGCCCGACCGCATGCGCCTGCTCGCCGATCAACCTGAGGAGGCGCCCGACAGCCTGCCCATGCCGAACGCGATCCTCTCGGCCTCGAACCCGCTGGCCTTCGACAACGCGCAGCCGCCCGAGCCGCTGGCGCTCGCCAGGCTGACCGTGCCCCACGCCACCAAAGCCATGAAACTGCGGGCCGTCCGCGACAGCGATTACGAAGCGCTGGTGTCGGCCCGGGACGATATCGACGCGACCGTCGCCAGGTCCTACTGGCTCGGCACCTGGACCGGCACCTTCCTGGCCACCGATCCGAAGGACAGCGTCGCCCTCGACGACGACCTCCGCGCCGAGGTCACCCGCTTTCTGGAAGAGATCCGCCTTGTCGGCAGGCCGGCCTACCTCACCGGCGCCGCACTCCGTCCGCTCGATCTCCAGATCGTCCTCTGCCACGATCCGCGCATTCCCTGGGGCAATGTTGTCGAGGCCGTCCTGGCAGCGCTTGCCGCAGACGATCCAGAGGCCCTGTTCCACCCGGCCAACCTCACTTTCGGCAGCCGTCTCTACCGCGCCGCGCTGGAGGCGCGAATCGCCGCACAGAGGGGCGTCACCCGTATTCTCCGCATCCGCTACCGCTGGCGCGGCGAGGGTGACTTCAAGGACTTCACCGAAAGCTTCCTCGAAAGTGCGCCCGACCAGATTCCCGTTCTCAAGCACGACCCGCTGCGCCCGGACCTGGGCCGCCTGGAGATCTTCGAGGCCGAACTGCCGCAGGAGACTGCCCCATGAGTGTTGCCACCGACGGCCTCCACTGCCTGTGCCCGCCCCGCTTCCCGGCGCATCTGGACGCCGATGGACGGCCGCTGCCGAAGCTGTTCGCCGACCACCGGATCGAGGTGTTCCAGGCGCTCTCGGCCCGCGCCACCTTCGCCCACTGGCAGACCGGCCTCGACGACGACATCGGCCGGATGGTGCTCGAATGGCTGGCGACTCTGCTGGACAACCTGTCGTTCTACAACCACCTGTGGACGCTGGAACAGCATCTCGCGACCGCGACGCAGGAAGACTCGCTGCGCCAGCTCGCCGCCCTGACCGGCTATCAGCCGCGGCCAAACCTCGCGGCAGTGGCCCGCCTTGCGGTGATCTCGGACGCCCGCATGCCTCTGGTCCTCCCCGCCGGACGGGAAGTGACGTCGGAGGGCAATGACAGCCACCCCGCCCTCTCCTTCGAGACGATGGAAGATGCCGCCATCGATCCCGCGCTGAACGCCATGACGGCGATACCGCCACGGGAAACCACCTTCGACAGCGATTTTGTCGCCATCGGCGGCAGCTTCCGGAATCTCCGCGTGGACGAGCCGGTGCTGTTCAGGAGCAGCTCGATCCGGCGGGCGGCGATCCTCGAGGAGATAGTGAACGACAAGTTCCCCTCGGGCGAAAGCTACGCCGAGCTGCAGCTCGACCGCTCGCTGTCGAACCTGGCGGGCCTGGACCTCGGTGGCATCGAGGTAAAGAGCTTCGTCAACCAGAGCGAAGGCCGGAGCCTCATCCAGAACCGGCTGGAACTCCAGGGTGTGCAGCCGGCCTTCCAGGAGGATCAGGAAATAGCTGCCATCGATGGCGAAAACGGCACACTCAGGTACGATCGCATCATCGAAGTGACGGTGGTGAACCGGGTGCTCATAGAGAGCGAGACCGCGCCGGTCCTGTCGCCCGTTACGCGGATCAAGCTCGACACCTACATCACTCCCGGTCGCCCGCACACGATATTCCACGGCGTGCGGCGCGCTGGGCGCCTGATCGGCGCGCCGAAAACCCACATGGCGTTGGAGGATTTCGACGGGCGTATCGAGCTCGAGGAGAAATATCTGGGTGACGATCCCGACCACCAGGGCGATTTTGTGGTGGTCGACGCGGAGAACCGCAGCGTCGCCATCAGCGGCAGCCTGGACGTCAACCCCCACAGCCGCCGCGCGGCGCTGGAGCTGACCTCGATCTCCGAGCCGGCGGTCGTGCTGAAGGCGCCGCTCAGGATTCACGGCAATTTCGCCGAGGTGGACCAGGGCAAGACGGTGGTGGAAACCCTCGGCAGCGCCAGCGGCCGGCGCTACCAGACGTTCCGGCTCGCGAAGAAGCCGCTGACGTTCCTGCGCAGCGACCTCTCGGATCCCCAGCCCGCCATCGAGGTCTATGTCGACAGCGTGCCGTGGCGTTACGTGCCGCACCTGTTCGGGGTGGCACCGGAGGACAGGGTCTACACGCTGCGCGTCGAAGCCGACGGGCAGGCCCAGGTGATTCTCGGAGGCGTCGCCAGCGCCGGGGACAAGAACGTCGCCGCCCGCTATCGGCACGGAACCACCGGCGACAATCCGGACGCCTTCACGGTCAATACGCCGGCCGCGCGGATCGCGGGGATCCAGAAGGTCTTCAACCCCTTCCCCGCCCTCGGCGGGCTGAAGGGTGACGATGCCGAGGACCTGCGCTTCGTGCTGCCCGCCCGCATCTCCGCCAACGACCGCTGCGTCTCGGCGAAGGATTACGCGGTGCTGTCGCGCAACTTCGGCGCGCTGGCCGCCCGGGCGCGGCCCTACTGGAACGCCGTCCGCAAGCGCACCGCGGTTGAGGTGATCGCAGTCTTCGACGGCGGCTTCGACGCGGCGCTGGCGAACGAGCTCCGCGACTACCTCGCCGGCCACGCGCCGGAAGGCAGCCTCGTGAACGTGGTCAGCGCGCGGCCCGCGCCGCACGCCATCGGCCTGAGGCTGCGCCTGACTGCCGACGCCCGGGCGGCGGATGTCAAACGCCGTGTCCGCGACATCTACTTTCACCAGTTCACCGGCCTTCTCGCCCCGCGCCGCGCGCGGATCGGCCACGCCTGGAGCCGCACCGAGCTGCTGGCGCCGCTGGACGGCATCGAGGGCATCCTGCGCGTGGAGCAGCTGAGCCTCGATGGCGACGAGAGTGCCTCCGCGATCGCCCAGGCCGCGGACGAATATCTCGATGCGACGCTGGATCTGGAGGTGGTGCGATGAGCGACCCCAACACCGGCCGCGCACTGGACGGTTTCGAGGAGTACTACTTCCGCAAACTCCGCTCCTGGATCCCGGAACTCTACTGGAGCAACGATCTGGAGAACGGCAGTCTCGAAGTCCTGATCCGCGCCATGTCCGACCGGCTCGCGGAGATGCGGCGCGAAATCGAGCGGGTCTGGACCGCCTCCTCGATCGAACTGGCCGACGACTGGGCGGTAAAATATCTCGGCGACCTGGTCGGCGCCGAGACGCTCTCGGCGCAGAACAGCCGCGCGAACCGCACGGTGGCGGCGAACTTCATGAACTACCACCGGCGGAAGACGACCCGCTACCTGCTGGACTCGCAGATCACCGACATCGTCGCCACAGAGGGCTACGTCCGCGAGATCGAGCGCTGGCTGGCGCGGCCGCCGCACGAACTGGACATGGGCTACCTCCGTTTCGCGCCGCTATCGGAGGGCCCGGTCGGCGGCCTGCCCGAACTGACCGGCCCGCGGGTGGACGACGCCGCGCTGCCGGCCTTCGACGAATTCGCGCGCCTGCCCGACTTCGGCCCGCGCGAAGGCCGCGCCGCGTCCTTCGATTACGCCACCATCCACTTCAATCTCTTCGCCAGCGAAAGCTGGCGGGTCGACATGGCGACACCCTTCTGGCTGGACGGGACGAGACTCACCCTCGACCCCTCCGGCCGGGCGGCACCGCTCTTCCACAGCGCGACCTTCGACCACCGCGCCGGTCTCTGGCCGGTCGGACCGGAGGAATTCCCGCTGCCGATGCGCTGCGCCCGCTTTAACGACGCGCGCTTCGAGATCACCGAGGACGCACTCGACGCCATCGCTTCGCCGGGCCTGACCGCCGCCCTGACACCCTGGATCGGGGTCACTTTCCGGACCCGGCAGGCCTTCCAGCGCATCCTCGCCGACCAGTTGTCGCCCACGCTCTACAGCAACTTCCGCAGCTCGCTGTTGCGCGAATGCCTGGTTGCCGATTGCGCCAAGGCGCGGCAGATCGAGGCTGACATGCGTCTCGACATAGGCCCGTTCGCCGACACCCGGGTGCTGGATCCCTACGAAATCGTGGCCGCCAATCTCTCGCGCTGGATGCCCGCGGCGCAGTGGCCGGAGGATGCCGCGCTCCTTATCGACGTGAGCAGCGGCTATGTCCAGCTGGCCGGGGCCCCGGACGATGGCGCCGTGCCGCCGCAACTGTTTCATCCGCTTTTTCATCATCTCGGCCTCGTCCATCGCGTCGGCGCCGGAACTTTCCCGCGCGAAAGCGACGTCGACCTCGGACCCGGCTTCAACGACGCCAATGCCGAGGTGTCCTTCGCCCCGCCCGCCTCCGGGCTGCAGGCCTTTGGCGACAACCGGCGCTACCTCTGGAACTGGCCCGCCAGCCGGCGCTTCGAGGTCGCCGGCGAACTGCGGCTCGAGGCCGCCGACCGCACGCGCCCCTATGTCGTCTCGCGCACGGATGATCCGGAGCGCGACTTCACCATCGTCGGCACCGACGGACAGGACAACCACCTGACCATCGACGGGCTGTGGCTGGGACTCCAGGCCGACACCCCCATCGAAACCGCCGTCGGCGGCCCCGATGACCCCGCGCCACCCGCCCGCGCCCGGCTGATCCTCGACGGGCACTTCGAGACAGTTATACTCCGCCACGTCTCGCTCGACCCTGGCGGCGAACAGGCCCGGCCCGACCCCGGCACGGCGCGGGCCATCCCCGCGGTGACGGTGGAGATCGAGGGCTCGGTGCGACTGCTGCGGATCGAGCGCTCGATCACCGGCCCCATCGTCGAGACGCGGGCCGACCCATCGCTGCTGAATGCCGGCGAGATCCGCATATCGGATTCCATCGTGCAGTCGGGCGACCCGGAGCGGCCGGCGATATCGGTGGAACTCGCGCGGCTGCACCTGACAAATTCCACCGTCCTCGGCGCCTGCCACGCGAACCTGATCTTCGCCACAAATACGCTGTTCGACGGGCCGCTCTACGTCACCAACCGGCACCAGTCCTGCCTGCGTTTCAGCGCGGTCGCCGCTTTCGAGGGGGACAGCGACCCGTCCATCCTGCCGCGCCGTTTCGAGTGCGTCGAATACAAGCGCACCATTCCCCCGGCATCGTTCCGTTCGACCCGCTTCGGCGACCTGGATTTCGCCGCACTTTCGGACCTCGCCGACAGGGGCCTGCTGCATGGCGGTGAGGGCCGGACCGAGATCGGCGTCGGCAATGCGAGATTCTGGCACCAGCGCCGGGACGACCTGGCGAGGGTTGCCAGTACTTTTCTGCCCGTTGGGCAAAATGCACAAATTTATGAAGAAACGGGGGGGCGCACATGAAACGCCGCATCACCAGGGAACACGACGCCCGCCAGGGTTACGGCGGCGTCTATTGGGAGGGTGGCGGCGCCATCACCGACGCGGACCTCAACGCCGCCTTCGACGCCAATCGCGAAAAGGACGAGGCATTGGCCCGGGTCTGGGTCGCGCCCGCGGGCAGCGCCGACGACGGCTGGCGCGCCGGCGGTCTGAGGAACGTGGCGGGCATGGTCGATTTCGACCTCGCCGCCGGACACTACCTGCTGGACGGCGACCTTCTGAGAAACCCCCAGAGCTATGCCTTTATCGAGCAGCCGCACGGGTTGTCCGCGGCGCTGGAGCCCGACATGGCGCTCGACTGGCCGGCGGAAGACGAGATCGCAGATGCGGGCGGCGAACGCTTTGACGCCGTCGTGATCGACAGCCGCACACTGGCGGTCACGGTCGTGGAGGACAGCGAACTGGACGAGGTCGCGATGCGCAGCGATCCGGCGACCCGCGTGCGCCCCTCGCCCAAGGTCCGCATCCTGCCCGGGGTATCGCCCAGCTGCGCCGAGGCGCGGCCGCAGGTCATGGATCTGCTGGCGGGCGATTGTGCCGAAGTCGAGCTGCCGTCGCCGGCGATCCGCCCGCGCGGACGCCTGCGGGTCCACCTGGGCACCGTGGAGGAGCCCGACAATCCCTGCGCACCGGAACAGGCCCTGGGCTATTTCGGCCGCCTGAACCACACCATCAAGGTGATGCTGACGGCGCCGGACCGCTTCGTCTGGGCCTATCGGAACGGCGGTGAACTCTACCGCGCGACACTCGACGACGACGCCACCCTGCGCATCGTGACGCCCTTCGACGACAGCTCGCGCTTTCCGGTTTCCGGCCAGATCGCCGAGCTTCTGACATGGGACAGCCGGCTGCCGAATGGTGAGGTCACCGCCGCACCCCTGGGTCGTTTCCACGCCATTCAGGCGGGCTATACCCCCGGCGACGAGACCCTCGAACTGGCCGCGCCCGTGGATACAGACCTGCGCGACTGGTACGACGCGCAGGGCGACGGCACCTTTCTGTTCGTGCGCTTCTGGGAGCCGCCGGCCATCGCCATGCAGACCTCCACCGCCACCGGTGCCGACGTACCGCTCGCCGACACCGGCGTCAGGCTGGATTTCGTCGAAGCGGGCTGTGCGGGCGACCAGTGGACCTTCAGCGTGCGCGCCAACGTCAACGATTCCGTGTTCCCGCAGCGGATGCTCGAAGCGGGCGGCCAGCCGCCGGGCGACATCCGCCGCGCCGCCGACCTGATCGCGCTGATCCACTGGCAGCTGGAAGGCGGCGAGGTGGTGGGACATATCCACGACTGCCGCCGCAAAATCCGGCCGCTGTGGAAACTCCGCGGCTGTTGCACCGTAACGGTCGGCAACGGCGTATCCAGCTTTGGCGATGTCGACCGGTTGGAGGACGCCATTGCCGCCCTGCCGCACGAGGGCGGGCGCATCTGCCTCCTGCCCGGTATCCACACCGGCGGCGCCGCGCTGCGGAATCGCATCGACATCACCATCGAGGGCTGCCGGGGCCAGACCCGGCTGGTGCAGGGCCCCGGCGACGGGCCCGCCCTGACGATCGAGGATTGCGCGGGCGTCACCATCAGGGACTTCACCATCGAGGACGGCAACCGCCTGGCGGTGGCGGCGGCGCGCACCTCCCGCCTGACCCTCGAGCGGATCGACACGGTCGGCCGCGGCTCGGCCATCTCGCTGGTCGACGGCAGCGGAACCCGGGTCGGCCACTCCCACTTCCTCGCCGAAGAGGAAGCGGCGATCATCCCGGCCGAGGACTACGCCGCGCTGCGTCCGCTCGCGTTTGTCGGCGGCGAGGACCTGGTTATTTCCGACAATCGCTTCCGATGCGACACGTCCCGGCTGACGCTGATGTCGCTGGGCGGGCTGCAGATCGCCTCGGGCAGCCGGGGCGTGACGATCGCGCGCAACGTTATCCGCGGCGGCCTCGGCCACGGCGTCACACTCTGCCACCTGAATCTCATCCGCGTGCTCGGCCTGGTTTACGGCGAGGCGGAACTGGTTGCCGAGCTGGGGGCAGCCATGATGCAGGCGGTGGACGAGCGCGCCACCTGGAGCGAGAACAGTCGTGAGGCAACGGTGGCGGGCAGCGACCTGCTCGAGCACGGCGAGGTGCCCTCCGAAGCCGCGCGGGAGCTGATCTCGAATGCGACCTTCAGCTTCATCGAAAACCCCATCGGCATCACCCAGGTCGCCCTGCAGGGCTGCCTGGGTATCGATCCGACACTGACGCTGCCCGAGCCCGATGACGACGATGACGACTGGACCCTCTATGTCCCGGCGGGTGCGGTGAGCCATGTCCATATCGTCGACAACGAGATCGCCAATATGGGCGGTTCCGGCATCTCGATTCCATCCTGGAACCTCTCGCTGCGCCCCACCGCCGGCGAATGCATCGTCGAGGGGCTGGCCGCCGAGCGCAACCACATCGCCAATTGCGCCCGGGTGGCCGTCGCCTCGACTCTCGACGACGACCTGCAGGAGATCGGCTTCGGCGGCATCGCACTGCAAGTCGTGCGCGGCGCGATGATCGGCTCCAACATCATTCAGGGGATAGGCACCGGTCACCGCAGTCCATCCGCCGGCATCTACTTCTCCGAAGTGCAGACCTGCCATATCCACGACAACCAGATCCTCGAGGTCGGCCGGCTCGAACGGTCGGGCAACCGCAATATTCTGGGCGTGTCGGGCGGCATCCTCATCGACGGGGCGACGTCGGTCTGGGGGCCGCCGGTCACCGGCGGCAGCATTCGCGACTATATGGCTGAACAGGGCAACCTGAGTGGCGAGGTCCTGGCTGCGGTCGGCGAGGAGCACCCCGCCTCCGGCGGCAGCGGGGCCGGGATGGTCAGGGACGGGGATTTCGCCGCAAGGGCAGAGAGCATCGCGCAGCTTCTCGAGCTGCCCCGCACAGAAGCGCTGCGCATCCAGAACAACCAGGTCGCGGTCAATTCCGGCATGAGCCTGGACGTCCGCGGCGCCGGCTCCTTCCACATCGCCGACAACCACCTGACCACCCTCGCCGCGCGGCTCAATCCGGCCCGGCCCCGGCTGGCGAGCGCGGTATCCGTGGTTAATTCCGAGTTCCCGTTTGTAGAGACGCTGGTGTGGCTGATGGCCCTCTTCCGCATCTTCGAAATCGAGTTCGGGAAATTCGGATCGAACTACCTCCTGCAAATCCTCGTCGCCGCGACCACGCAGGTTTCGGCGCAGCGCGACCGGGGCGTAATCCAGCTCCAGAACAACCATATCCGGACGGAAAACTTCGTGCGCGGCGATGACTCCCTCGCGTTGGTAACCGTCGTTTCGCCCTATGACGTGCAGATCAGCGACAACACCCTGAAGTCGGTGCACAGCGACACCGGCGCCTTCCTGCACCTGCTGGCAACCGGCGCGCTCTCGCTCCAGTGCCTCTCGAACCGGATCGAATCCCGGCCGCAAGCGGGCGTCCTCGGCGCCGCGCTGACCGCCGGACGCGACAACACCACCTTCCTGAACCACGCCAGCCACGGAATCGCGCAGATGCGGCTCACCCCCGCCGCGCCGTCCGGGCCGGGCAACATTCACCCCTGACAGAAGCGAGGCGCCGCCATGGCGAAAGCGTACAGCGACAGCATTCCGGACCAGATGGGATCCGACCTGGACGAGGCCTTCGAAAAGGCGCGCCTCCAGCACAGGGCGCGCCGCGAAGCGGCGCAGGCGGCAACCGCCCGCGCCGCCCGCTGGGGCGGATTCGTGCGGGATCCGGGCTACACCGACACCCTGGTCTGGCGGTCGGTGTCCCTGGCACAGGCCAAGGGCGCAGAGGAGAGCGCGGCAGAAGAACTGCAGGAAGCGCACGCGACCATGAAGCGCCTCTCCGCCCGCTCCAACAAGGAGGAGGCGCGCATCTTCGGCCACGTCGAGTCGCCGACCGGCGGCGGCGAGGCCGACCTGATCGATTCCGAAGGTTGCACCATCGCCACCTCGCCAATCGACAAGCTCGGCTACTATGCCGTGGTGACCGAAGCGACGGGGGAGTCGGCGCGGATCGAAATCCGCGACGCCCAGGGACAGCTCGCGGTGCTCGACGGCCGCCCCGTGGAACTGACACCGGGGCTGATGGCCAGGCGCGATTTCACCTCCGGCCGCTGCGGCAAAGTCGAACCCGCGCCCGGCGAGCCGGACGAGCAGGTGGAAATACCGGATCTCATCGGCGAGACCGCCGCGGATGCGAGGGCGGCACTGGGCGAGTTGGGCGACTTCCGCATCAGTTACGACGAGAGCTATTCCGACGACGCGCCCGCAGAGACGGTCATCGCGCAGGCCCCCGACCCCGGTCGCACGCTGATGCCGGGCGGCCTCGTGCTTCTCGGTATCTCGCTCGGCCCCGAACCCCAGCAGACCATGCCCGACCTCGTCGGCCGGAGCGAAGAGGAGGCGCGCAAGGGGCTCGCCGAGCTGCGGTATTCCGCGGTGCAATTCAGCCAGGTGGTGGACCGCAAGAATGCCGGCCGCGTCGTCAAACAGACTCCGGAAGCGGGCGCCGCGGTCGGCGAGGACACCGAAATCCGGCTTTGCATGGGCGTCGCGGCCCGGCTGATGCCCGACCTCGTGGGCCGGACACGCAAGGAGGCGCTCGAAGTCCTGGTGCCGGACTATGTCGATGCCCCCACGATCCGGGAGGAGCCCGGCGACGGGCCCGCCGATATCGTCCTGGAACAGGATCCGAAGGCGGGCGAAGCCGTCGGCGATGCGAGGGTAACGCTGGTCATCTCGATCGGGCGCCGGGAAGAGGAAAACGGCGAGGAGAAGGTTCCCACCATGCCCGATGTCAGCGGCAAAACCCGCGCCCAGGCGCTCAAGCTGCTCAAGGCCGAAGGCATCGAGGAAGCCGAATTCGACGAGAAAGCGGCCAGGCGCAGAGGCGCGCGAGTGGTTGAGCAGACGCCGCCCGCCGGCAAACCCCTGAAGAGCAGCCTGCGGGTCAAACTCACGTTCGCGAAGCCCGAGTGAGATGGAACAGTCGCAGGCGCAGAAGCAGACTGCCGACGCCCCCGAGGCCAGCCGCTCCCGGCGGACCGGGGTGTCTGCAGAGGCCGCCGCCACCGCCCAGCGACAATCCCACCAGCCGGTCTATATCGAGCCCCGCAACACCAGTTTCGAATCCGAGGCGCGCCACGCCGCCAGCCGCTTCGGCGGCCAGCCGGTCGACCTCACGCCCAGTCCCTTCGCGGCGTCGGGCCGCCGGGCCGAGCTGGGGCCGGAACTTTCCCGCCAGCTGGTAGACCGGCTGGATCAGGGCGGCCGCCCGCTGCCGGGCGAAGCCCGCCAGCGCATGGAGCGGCATTTCCACAGGAAGCTCGACAGCGTCCGCATCCACGACGACCCGGTGGCGGCCGAAATTGGCAGTGCCATCGACGCGCACGCCTTCGCGCTGCGCCGTCACATTTTCTTTCGCGACGGTTTCGCGGCGAGCAACCCGCAGGACCTGCGCGTGCTCGCGCACGAACTCATGCACGTCCTGCAACAGTCCGAAGGTGCGAGCGAAGGCTATGTCATCCAGCGCGATGACCCCGGCGATGTCGAGGTCAGTGAGACCTGGGAGGGAGAGGGCGGCGATCGCGGCTTTGCCCTCGACTTCTCACAGAGCGACAGTCTTTTCACCATGCCGAGACTGGAGTTGCCGAAGATCAATGGCAAGATCAAGGGCAAGTCCCGGCAGGACGGAATCACCACCACGCTCATACCATCGACCGATTTCACCTATACGACCCGAAACGAGGAGCGGGATACCGCGCAGCGCCAGCTCTGGACACAGCGCATCACCGAGAACAAGACCCAGATCGAGGAAGCGATCCAAGCCTTCATCCCGAACCCATCGTCGGAGAGCGACAGCGACCCGATCTATTACCTGAAAGTCCGCGCAACGAACCAGATACTCTCCGGAACCAAAGCCCAGCTTCTGGCCCGGGACGAGTTGCTGATCCCGAATTGGAACAAGAGGGGAAGGGCAAGTTTCTATCACGTGGATCACTACCGCGAACACCAGCTCGAGGGGCCGGATTCGATCGAAAACGTCTGGCTCCTGGAGGAATCGGCCAATACCTCCTCCGGGTCCCGGATCAGGAACACGGTCCTGGCTGAGATCAACGACCTCTTCCGCCGCGCGCGCGAGGACAACTTCTTCCAGGGCCGCAACGAAAACCGCGACGTGCTGCGCTTCTCGCGCACGCCGCGCGGGCAGCGCCTGCATTTCGGCCGCGTCGTGGGCGGTGGCGAGATCGGTCGCAACGTCGACACCTGGACGGTGGACGAGATCATTGCCGCCAAACACATCCGGTTCGGCCGGCGGCGGCTGGTCCAGGCGATGTCCCTCGAAGAGCTGCAGGAACGGGGACTCGTCGCCAAGGGCGATGGCAGCCCGCCGACCACCGTGCTCTGGTTTCTCGGCAAGGAGAGCGGCTTCTTCCGGCGGGTCGACGTCTCGGACCTCGCCAACCCGACCTACAGCGGCAAACCGCTGGGCGCTGAGGACGACGACTTCTTCAAGAACTTCCGCATCCAGTCGGCCACGCTCCAGCAGGGGCTCGATCCCGAAAACCTCGAGCCCGATCAGGAGGTCGGCTCAATTACCGGCCGGGTCCGCGGCGGCGTGGGTACCTATTACGACCGCGAGACCGGCCAGAAAGTCAGCGGCGACCGGATTCAGGTAAATACCGAGATCCGCCTGCCGCTGCGTTTCGATCGCCGCTATGGCTACGGCGCCTACATCGACCGCAGCGGCGTGCGCTCATCGCTGATGGAGGCGCGGGCTGAACTTAAAGGTGCAAGCCCGCTCGAGCTGAGCGAGGGTGGGTTGAGCGACGCCTGGGCGATGGAACTGTCGGCGACGCTGACTGCGACCCACCCCATGTTCGAGGGTTTTCAGGCTACCGTCGGGCTCACGGAATACGGCATCGGCCTCGATGTCGACATCCCCACCGACCGCCTGGATTTCAGCTTTTTCCGGGTAACCGAGGCGAACTTAACGATCGCCATGGGGGACGAGGGGCTGCTCTTTGGCGGCGCCGCGGCCTTCGAGCTGGACCAGATCGGCAGCGGCACCGTCGTTGCCATGGGCACCGCAATCGAGGGCACCTTCGATTTTGACTTCGATTTCGTCGACCCGGCCTCCACCACCGTCCGCTACGAAGACGAAGCCTGGAGCTTCGACGCCGAGCTCGGCATCACCGAAGGCGTGGTGCCTGGCTTGCAGTCCGGCGTGATCCGTGTCGGCATCGACGAGGAGGGCAACTTCCTCTTCGATGGCGAGGCACTGGTGCAACTGCCCGGCCAGCCCGAACCCGCCACCATCGAGATCGGCTACAGCGCGGAGGAGGGAGTTTCCATCGGCGGGACAGTCACGCTCGACACCTCGGCGTGGCCAGCCGTCGAGAACGCCACCGTGATGGTGAATGTGACCTACGATCCCGAGACCAGCGCCTGGGCGCTCGGCGGCACCGGCTCGGCCGATTTCGCCATTCCGGGGATCACCGGCACTCTGGAAGCAACCTTTGACGACGGCGGCCTGATCCTGCGCGGACAGGGCGACCTGGCCATCGGCAATGCGACGGGCACCTTCGACTTCGCCATCGGCAACTATCCCGTCACCGAAGAGGGCGAATTCGACCAGTCGGGCGACCCCATCGACTCCTTCGAAGCCTGGGGCGGCGGTTCTATCTCGATCGAGTTCGGCCCCTACCTGACCGGTACGGTTGGCGTCCGATACACACCCGAGGACGAGATCGTCCTGGCCGGTGGCATCGCCCTGCCCCCCTCGATCCCCCTCTTCGACGCGATCGAACGCGAACGGGACCTCGTGAATTTCCCACGGGTCGAGTTCCCGATCTTCGGCGTAACCATCCCCGTTGTCGGTTCGATCGGCGTCTTCGGCTTTATCGGTGGACGGTTGCGCGGCTATGCGACCATCGGACCCGCTACCCTCGACGACAGCCGCGCCGATATCGAATACACGCTCGGCGATCCGGACTCGGCGGTGATCGACGGTGAGAGTCACCTGAACTTCGGCATGGATGCCGGTATCGAACTGGACATTGGCGGCGGTCTCGGCCTCGGCGCCGCGGTTGCCGACCTGACCGGCGAAGTCGGGATCACTGCGGCCCTCGACTTCGCCGTGGACTCCGGGGCCGACCTGTCTCTCGACTGGACACCGCTGGCGGGACTTTCACTGGATCTCGACCTGCACGGATCGTTCACCCCGTCGTTCCGTGTCGGGGTCTACGGCCGTGTCGCCGCCAGCGTTGCGATCTATGGCGAGGTCTGGAGCGAACGCTGGGACGAAACGCTGGCTTCCTTCGGGTCAGGCTTGGCAGTCTCGGTCCTCCAGCCTGCCAGCTGGGATGAGGAGAACGGGCTGGAACTGGACTTCTCGCAGGCCGTCTTCACCTATCCCGACATTGACGTCCGCCGGATCGCCGGAGACATCATGGAACGGATCGTCTAGCCCGGATATTCCCCATCTACATCAAGAACGTCCGCTGTTCTATTGCCATGTGGCTCGCCTGCTCATCGGCCGCATTGAGTTATTGTTGTTGATTGCCATGCTGGCCAGTCTGGTGCTGGTTGCCATCGGCCTGAAGACCCAACGAGAGGGGCGAACCCAGCAGTTCCAGAGCAACAGGCGCGTTCACGATCGGTCTTGTCCGTATGGCGACTAGGGCGGGAGGCCATTCAGCACGCTCGATCCAGGCGGATCCGCTACCGATAGGATGAGTTGGTGAGACTGCTACACATAGAGGTCACGGCACAGCATGGCGATATCCCATGAGCTGGCAAAACGTGGGATCCCTCAGGGTCTGCCCCTGATTCTCGCTCAAGCAGGCCCTGGCCGGCCTCGAGAAGAAGCGGCGCTAGCCCCGGGCTAGGCGCCGCTCCTCGATCGGCCTAGGGGTTACTGGATCCGATCATGGCCAAACACCATGTCGCCGCCCGGCGCCCCGGCATGGCAGGCGATGCAGCCCTGATCCATGCCCTTGGCGACGCGCCCGGCCAGCGGCACCCCGGCGGGATTGCTATCCAGTTCGCCACTCGGCAGGTACTTGACCCAGAACCAGTCGCTGTTGTCGGGATCGTAGCCTTCCCGCTTGAACATCACCGTCACCGCGCCCAGGTAGTCGTCGGGAGCGTTCCATACCGTCTCCTTCGAGGCTCCCTCGCCGCCGTAGTTGCGCTTGACGATCACCGGCCCGGTGGTCCCGTCCACCGTCACCTCGCCGTCGATGGTATCGAGGATGGCACCGTGCGGATGCTGGCCGGTATAGGGCGCGGACATGGTGCGCCCCTCGCCGACCAGGTTCGCCTCCTGCAGGGCGCTCCATAGCGCCTCGGCATAGGCGACATCCTCGTCACCCCCGAACGGCGCCTCTTGAGCCAGCGCGGCCTGGCCGCCGATCAGCAGTCCGACCCCGATGGTGCCCAGTAGTCTGATGGTCTTCATGGTTGCCCTCCACGCCTCTGTCGTCAGGATTATTCGGTAACCCGCAGGGCTTGGTCGTCGAGATCCGGCCGCCCTTACAGCCCACTCCGCCCCACGTCGTCATGGGACGAGGGCGAGACCAGGCGCAGGCACCGGTAGCGATAGTCCGGACCCGTCACCAGCATCAGCCGATCTCGCGCCAGGCGCGGAGCGGCCCGCAGGGCATCATCCAGGGTCGTCTGCCAGACGAGGGACAGGTCATCCGCACGGAGGACCGTGACCCGCGAGGCCGCGTCGGCCACCACGACCCGCCCGGCCACGACGCGCAGGGGCAGCGACACGCCCGCCCCCAGGTCGCGTCGAGCCAACGGCGCCCCGGTGGCCTGATCGAGTACCTGCAGCACGCCATCCAGGCGCGCCAGATAGAGGCGCCGATCATCCGCCGCGGGACTGCCGCTGGCGACCCGGTCGCGATACCGCCAGCGGATGTCGCCGCTCGACGGCTCGAGCGCCAATACCTCGCCGGCGAAGGTGGTGACGAACACCAGTTCCCGGCCCGCCACCGGCCGGTAGACCAGCTCCTGCCCGATCGGGCGCTGCCAGAGCAGGCGCCCCGTGGCCGGTTCCAGCGCCGTGAGCGCAGCACCCTGGCCGCCGGTCACCAGCACCCCGGCCGCGAGTGCCGGCGGATACACCCATCCCTCGAAGCGGTGCGTCCAGCGCACCTCGCCCGATGCCGCCTCGACGGCTCGCAGGGTGCCGTCCCGCCCGGCCACGAAGGCCAGCTCCCCCGCCACGCTGGGCGAATAGAGGGTCGCCTCGCGAAAGCGCCGCCAGCGCACCTCGCCGCTGCGAGGGTCCAGCGCCGCCAGGCCCGAGGCGGTGCCGACCAGCAGGTTGCCCGCTGCCATCACCGGCGCGAAGGTCTGCTCGCCGGCCAGTGCCTGCCATACCGGTTCGCCGCTCCCGCGGTCGAGACGCACCACGCCGTCGTCGGAGGCGAAGAGCGCCCGCTCGGTGACCAGCGGATTGGCGGGATAGAAAGGTCCGGCTACCGGGGCTTCGACCAAAGGCGCTCCGTCCGCCGGAGCGTCGGCCGCCGACACGCCCGGCAGCACCAGCCACGCCATCAGCAGCAGCATCACGATCACGATACGCCTGTCCATCCGTCCTCCCCTCTTCGCCCGGTGCCCGGCCCGGCAAGCCGATGCAGTGGCCACGCGTAAGGAGCCAGTCCGGGCGACGCCGGCTCCCCTCCCAATGGGACGCGGTGGTCAGTCGTTCCTTACAGCGCTCCGACCAGTTCGTCTTCCGGGCGCGGCCGAAGTCGCCACGGGCAAGGTGCCGCCGGGCCTACCACCAAGGTCGTGTTGTCGCCGGTGACCGTAACCGCCATGATGCCGGCCACTGAAGCACGCATAAAAAAGGTCCCCCGAAGGGGACCAGGTGGAGCACGCCAGCTCACGTTCAGAATCGTCGCTGCCAAGGCAGCCGATCCTGCAAAGAGTAATGCGAAACACGCACCAACAAATACAAAACGCCATTGAATCAAGGCCTTGAATAACAACAACAAGAGCTGGCCTTGTCGCTTCCCTCCGTATCGGGTGCTGCAACGCACCACACCAAGGCTTCCCGACCCCACCTTGCCTCAGCATGGTGCTGCAGGACCACACCTCGTTCCGCCCCCTCATGCGGCAGACGCCGTACAGCCCCCTGCAGACCATCGCAAACGACGACCGAACGCCCGGCGCCCCCGAGTTCGACAGATGGAAGCGTCGAACTCGGGGGCGCCTGCCGGCAATCGCCCCATGTCCATTGCTCACATACCAAGAGGCCGCCGATCATGAATCGGCGGCCTGGGGTCTTGCGTCAGCGCGGCCCGCGGGCCCAAGGCTTACTTGGCCCTGGGAGCGGCTTGCTTGACCGCCTTGGTCGCGGTCTCGGTGGCCTGCTGGAGGCCTTCCTGGGCCTGCTTCACGCTGCCCTCGGTCAGCTTCTGGCTTTCCTGAACGAACTCCTGCTGCAGGGCTACCGCCTTCCCGGCATCGCCCTTCAGACGCTCGGTGAGTTCCTTGGCGACGGCCTGCTGGCCTTCCAGGTAGCTCTTCAGGCCTGCGGCGTCCTTGACCTCCACCAGGCTACGCAGCTGCGTCAAGCCGGTGTCGGCATAGGCCTTGGTGGCGTCGAGCTGGGCATTGACCAGCTTCTCGGTGACGTCGATGGACAGGGCGGCGAAGGCGCGTGCCGGGGCGAAGAACACGGACTCGAACTGGGCGGTGTCGAACTGCTTGGCGTCGAATGCGAAGACGTTGGTCATGATGGGAACCTCCGGGGTTCTGAATGTCGTGGAACGGGAGATTCCCGCTCTGCTGCAGTGCACAATAGCAAGGAATTTTGTGCGCTGCAACATAGATCGGGGCTTGGGCGCCGCGCCTACCACCTCCCAGGAAATGGGGTGACCTCACGGTCACGATGAGCCCTCTGGATGATGCTGGCTATGCGGCGTCAGCGCCGTCCAATAGCCAGTCGCGGCGCAGACGGTTCATGGCGGCCGTAGGACGCCTCCACGTCGTCTCCGGTGGTCGTCGAGGTAGCAATGGCAGGCGTCCCGGCCCTCATCAACACGCTTGGTGCTGTAGGGCGGGTGGCAACAGTCGTCGGGCAGGACCGTGAATGTTGCGGCAACAGATCGGAATGCCGAGGGACAAGGTGCTGCGGAACACCTCGCGGGTGCCAGTGATCTCCTAGCCGCCCAGCATGCGGACCAGACCGGAGTCTGGAGGGAGGACAAGAAACGGCCAAGAGCAGTCATTCAGAATTTATTGATATTTGTATAATTTCAAGATCAGCCCCGACAGAGTTGCCGACATCTGAGAAATGAGGGAGTCTACCCCTCATTTTTAGTTCATCGCACTTTACCGGGAAACACAGCGCTGACTGGCTCCTACGCGGTGGCATCGAACACCTGCTTGACCAACTCGGCGAGCGTCGGGTGGACGTGGATACTGTCGCGCACCCGTTGCGCCTTGGCCCCCGGGGTGTTCATGGCGACCACCACCTCGTGAAGCAGGTCGGCTGCCTGGGGGCCGATCATATGGAAGCCCAGGATCCGGTCGCTGCCCTTCTCGACCAGGAGTTTCGCAAAGCCCGGTGGTGAACCGATGATCTTGCCCTTGGCGAAATCGGCGTAATGCTTCCGGGCCACGGTGTAATCGAGGCCCTGGTCGCGACAGGCACGCTCGGTCAGCCCGACCGAGCCAATCTGCGGATTGCTGAACACGGCGTGCGGGTTGGCGGTGTAGTCGACAGCAAGGGAGGCACCGTGCGCGTTGCGGTAGGCAAGCTCACCTTCGTAGCTCGAGGTGTGCTTGAACATCCCCTGCCCGATGACGTCGCCATAGGCATAGATGTCGGGGTGCGTGGTCCGCAGCCCGTCGTCGACCATCACGAAGCCGCGGTCATTAAGCTCGACCCCCGTCTTCTCCGGTGCGAGCCCATCGGTGTTGGGACGCCGACCGGTGGCCAGCAGGAGCCGATCGCCCAGCACGGTACGTTCGCCGTCGTCGGTGGCAACGATCAGGCCACACTGCCCATCGCGCACCAGCGCCTGGCGTGCCTCGGCTTGCAGCACGAGCTCCACCCGCTTGGCAAGCTCCTGCGTGAACAGCGCCCGCACGTCGTCGTCTTCGGCCAGCAGGCATTCGGAATGGTCGATCACCGTGACGCGGGTGCCCAGGGCGGAGAAAAAATGGGCAAACTCGCAGCCGATGTAGCCGCCGCCGAGGATGATCAGGTGTTCGGGCTGTTCGGTGAGGTCGAAGATGACGGACTCGTTGGTGAGGTACCCGCTCTCCGCCAGCCCGGGGATCGGCGGGATCGCGGGGCGCGCGCCCGCCGCGATGAAGATCCGCTCGCCGGTCAGCCGGCGCCCGTCCTCCATCTCGATCAGCTTGTCGCCCACAAAACGCGCCCGGCCATAGTAAGGGGTGAAGGCGCTCTCCACCCAGCGGCGCACGGCAGCGGCGTCGTCCTCGCGCCGCCGGCGGACCGTGTCGAGAACGGCCTGGAAGTCGACGCGAACCGACGACTGATCCAGGTGGATACCAAAGTCCGCGGCGTGCCGGATTGTCTGCATCACCTCGGCAGCCTGAATCAGGCCCTTCGTCGGGATGCAGCCGCGGTTGACGCAGGTGCCGCCGAGCTGGTCGGGACGGTCATCGACCAGCGCGACCGACTTGCCGTCCTGCTGCCCGTAATAGGCGGCAGTCAGACCAGAGCCGCCGCCGATGCAGAGCACGTCGTAGCGCTCAATCGCAGCCATGGTTCCTCTCCGCGTCACTGCGAGGCCCGACACGTCGGACGCCAAAACGACATCCGCCCCCTGCGCCGCGCTCGATGTGGTCCGGCCGGCCCTGTCGAGGTCGGCGATCAGGCTATTAGCGTAGTCCACTTCATGCTCGCCCCGGGCGCAAGGCTTCGGCGAACCTCGCCTCTGAGGCCGCATCGATGACTGGCTCCTGGCGTCGACGGGGGATTCGGCCGCGGAGGCTCACCTGGGCCAGCGGATGGTGCTCAGCTTCCCTCCGCCTCCGCAGAAGAACCGATCGTCGCCATCAGACTCGAGCCCCGACACGCCCACACCTAAAAAATAAAGATAATAAAAAAACAACAAATAAAGAACATCCACTCCCCCCAACTATGCTATCAACTTACGCCCCCGACTCTGGATGATCACGAAAGTGGATATCCATTATTTCACAAGATCAAAAATCACCACCAGTGGGATAGCTGCCCTACTCAAGGTCAAGGGCAACTGTCGGCCAGAAGCGGACAATCATAATTTACTAAAATAGAAATTCGTAGAAAATTCATTAGTCTTAATTAATAATGCTAGATGTAGGGTCCCGGATGATCGAATCGCTTATAGAGGTTATCCTCTGCTAGCCGCCAGGGAGCTTCTTCAGCAATTCATCCGGGAGCAGGTTCATGGACATCAAGCTGCATAAACAAGCGACCACGACACCGAAGATCCGGGCCGAGATCCAGGCAGCGCCCTCCAACATCACGGATAGCGAACTGGCCCGTCAGTATGGCGTCTCCACCGCGACAATCCGGCGCTGGCGGTACCGTGACGATGTACATGACCGACCGCACACGCGTCACAACCTGCTGGCCACGCTCACGCCCGAGCAGGAGGAGGTGCTGATCGCGGCTCGCGAATTCCTTCGCCTCGGCCTGGATGATCTCCTCGTCGCGGCGCGTGAGTTCCTGAACCCCCGCTTGTCACGCTCCGGTCTGCATCGCATGCTCCAGCGGCGCGAGGTTCCGACACTGGCGGAACTGGCTCGGCAGGACGCTGGCGATGATGGGAAGCCCCGGCACAAGACCTTCAAGGACTACGAGCCGGGCTTCGTGCACATCGACATCAAGCACTTGCCTCTGATGCCCGACGAGGAGCAAAAACGCTACCTGTACGTCGCCATCGATCGCGCCACGCGCTGGGTCTATCTGGAGGGCAGGTGCAGTCAGTCCTCGAAGGATGCACGAGCGTTCATGAGGCAGGAGGAAGAAAAGGCACCGTTCAAGATTCGGATTTCGGATAGTGCTGACGGATAATGCCAAATGCTTCACCGATCGTTTCACGCGGGCGGGTGAGCGCAAGCCCAGCGGCCACCACCCCTTCGATCAGGAGTGCCAAGCCCATGGTATCGAACACCGCCTGATCAAGCCGGGAAAGCCGCAGACGAACGGCATGGTGGAACGCTTCAACGGCCGCATCAGCGACGTGCTGGCGACTCGGCGCTATACCTCAGGCGAGGACTTGGAGCGGACGCTCAAACGCTACACTTGGCTGTACAATCACCACATCCCGCAGAAGGCACTGCACCATCAATCACCGACTGCGGTAATGAAGGAATGGCAGACCAAACGTCCTGAGTTATTTACCAAGCGGGTGGTCAACCACACGGGACCCGACAACTAGACCTATGTGCGAGGGTCGAACACTCAGCGCGTCAAAATGGTGACGGTGCTGTCGCATTTTCTGACGTCGCCAGGTAGAGAGTGCATGGGACCTGCTAGACTGGACGGGAGTCTGCTTACGCCACGGGCGCTGGCAGTAACCACGCCACCGAGGAGAGAATGATGGGATCCAAAGACGATAGAGACATAGAAAAGGGTTACCCCAAGGCCGACTTCGTGGCCAAGCTGCGAAGACTGGCAGATGCCATTGAGAACGAAGAACGCTTCGACATTCAGATTGCCGGTGAACGTATATATGTTCCCGTCCGAGCTGAATTCACCATCGAACACGAACGATCGGATGATGAAGAAGAGATAGAGTTTCAGATTAAATGGAAAAATGAATAGGCCTGTGTGTCCAATAGTTCCGCCGCCTCTTTCTCAGCGATAGAAGCGTGACGCGGCGTGGAGCATCTGGGCCGAAGACACAAGCTCGGGCCGCACCTCGCCGAGCTTGTTTATTCGACAGAGAGTCATAGATCTCGAAGGCACCGACCGACTGCGCGACGTGGGGCGGCTCAGCCAGGTCAGTCTGACCTTTTATTAATCAGGGACTGCTCACGGGCGATTACGGCCAAGAGAGGTCTTTCATCACATGATTATATTACATGGAAAGAAAGTGGTTGTCCTTTACTGTGGGTCGGTCACCGCCGAAGGGACAGCCTCACTGCAACAACAATGACGCCGTATCTGTCGCCAGTCTGCCACATGGCCCCGAGACAAAAGCTTGCTAATATGGGCATGACAAACTTTGGAGAATCGCATGCGATTGATCTTCTTGCTACTCAGTGCCATTGCCATCATGAGCCTGGCAGGCTGTAGCTACCAGCCAGCACGAATCAGCACAGTGCCCGCCATAGTCATCGACGATGGCGGGTACGGTCAGGATCGTGTGAAGCGTCATCGTGAATACGGCGAAGGCCGATACCATGACCACGAAGCGCCGATTCCTCCGGGGCACCTACCACCGCCAGGAGAATGCCGGGATTGGGACCCGAACCTTCCCCCTGGCCAGCAACCCCCGCCTTATAAGTGCTAGCTGATGGGCGCGGCTATCTGAACTCACCAAGCAACGTTCAGATGCCGAGCCCGAACGAGCAGAAAGGACATCTATTTTTTATCCACCTTCTTACCGTGAATGTGGTATATCTTGACTAGCTGCTGTGCTCCATCTACACCCTGCTGTGTGGCTGAAGCCCTATCGCCATTGGCCAACTAGACGATCAGCTGCGGGAGTCAAGAATCGTCAATAAGCGGAAATACAGCGAGTTAAGATATAGCACACTTATTTATCCGAGATATTCTCTAGCCGGATATTATGTATCACTGTTACACCCAGAATCTTTCAGGAGCATATGGAGCCTCCCCAATGCTCGAGAAGCATATCGATAAACAACTGGGCTGTGCTGGAAATGCTGTGCGAATTACTTCTCACCAGACCGATGGTGCGCTGAATACGTGGTTCAGGCAGCTCACGTGAACACAGGGTGTCATGGTCGGGACCAGGCATTGTCATTTTGGGTAGGATCGCCACTCCGAGACCAGATTCGACAAGGCCAAGGGAGGTGGAAAGGTGCTGGACTTCGTAGAAACTATTCAACCGGATGCCCTCAGCCGAGAGGGTATTGTCCAGCAGCATCCGGTTGCCACTGTCTCGGCTCACGGTGATCAACCTGACCTGTTCGAGATCCGACCACTCGATGCGACTTTTATCCGCAAGAGGGTGGTCGGAACGTAGTGCCAGGACAAAGGGATCTCGTAATAGTGGTGTGAAGGAGACTTCAGGACTCTGGGCGCTGAACATATTGATTCCGAAGTCGGCCTCGCCGCTGATCACCTTTTCCAGACCTTCCTTGGCACTGACATCGAGGATCCTGATGCGGATCCCCGGCCATGCCTCGCTGAAGCCACGGATCACACTAGGCAGGAAATAGAAGGCCGCGGTGGGGATGCAGGCGATGGTAACCGTCCCCTTCTGATGCGTGGCCAGCTCGCGGATGCCCAGGATCGATGATTCGTACTCCTCGATCATGCGTCTTGCGCGGGGAAGGAAGTCCGTGCCGATAGGGGTCAGCCGCGTCCGCCGGGTGGTTCGTTCCAGAAGCTCGATCTCTAGAAGCTCCTCAAGCTTCTGAATGCGTCGAGATAGCGCCGGCTGAGAGAGATGCAGGCGTTGCGCGGCCTCGTGGAACGAGCCCAGCTCTGCGACCAGAATAAAGGCTTGCAGATCAAGAAATTCTAGTCGATGTAGCATATCCTGACTCTTGCATGAAGTAGTGGTGATTAATAACTTTAGCACATTAATGCGGTAATGACATTGACAGACATATTTATTTGCATTTGAAGCATCAAAAGCCCCCTGACATGCTCATATCACAACTTTTAAACGCGATATGGCATGACGATGATGAACAGCATTCCCTGCATGATCATGCGCGGTGGCACCTCCCGAGGCCCCTTCCTGCACATGAGAGACCTTCCCGACAGCCAGGAAGCGCAAACCGAGATCCTGCTTAAGCTAATGGGATCAGGACACGCTCTCCAGATCGATGGCATCGGAGGAGGGGATCCGCTGACCAGCAAGGTGGCCATCGTGGAGCGCTCCTCCCATCCCGAGGCGGATGTCGACTACCTGTTCGCGCAGGTCGATGTGCTCAACCGGCGCGTCGACTTCAATCCGAACTGCGGCAACATGCTGTCCGCTGTGGGGCCGTATGCCATCGAGACGGGCCTGGTGGAGCCCCAGGAAGGGACCACTATCGTCCGCGTTCGCAACCTCAATACCCAGCGCCTGATCGAATGTCGCGTGCCGACCCCTGAGCGCCAGGTGTGCTACGAGGGCGATACGCGCATCAGCGGCGTCCCGGGGCGTGCCGCCGGCATTCAGCTCAGCTTCCTCGATATCGACGGGACCAAGACCGGCGCGCTCTTGCCGACCGGGCAGGCCACCGACACGATCGATGGCATCGAGGTCACCTGCCTCGATGCCGCCACCCCCATCATGATGGTCAACGCGGCCGATCTGGGTCTGAGCGGCCGGGAATCCCCCTCTGAGCTGGACGATCATCCCGCCATGCTGAAGCGGCTGGAGCTGATTCGTCGCCAGGCCGGGCGTCGAATGGGACTGGGGGACGTCAGCCAGAGCGTCTTGCCCAAGCCCGTGTTGGTGTCAGCACCGTCTAGCGATACCGCTACGCTGTGTACCCGCTACTTCGTGCCTCACCGCTGTCATAAGGCCATTGCCGTCACCGGCGCCATCGCGGTCGCCACGGCCGTCAGTGTCCCTGGCACCGTGGCAAACCGAATCGCGATTGGAGCGGAGAAGCTGGCATCCGATGGCCGGCTGTCGCACGTAAGGCTGGAACACCCCTCTGGATTCATCGATCTGGATGTCGAGCACCGCAACGGGAATCCCTGCGATATTGCGCGTGTTTCCCTCATCCGCACCGCCAGGAAGATCATGAGTGGGAACATCTTCTACTCGCTTCCTTCTGCCTCCAGTCCGGATATGCTGACTTCAAAAGCCAGCTGAGCGCTGGGATCTCCATCATCAGCCATGACAACGACAACACGCCAGGAGTAATGCCATGAAGATCCAAAAGACTGCAATCTCTTCCCACTCGCTCGGTCGGCTCAAGAAGGCTGCGCTGATCGGGCTTGCGATCACTGGACTGGGCCTGACGACTTCTATCCAGGCTCAGGACGTCGAGGTACCCGGTAACATCAAGTGGACCATACCGTTTGGTGTCGGCGGTGGCACGGATGTCTGGGCGCGCTTCTTCTCCCCCTGGCTCAGCGAGTCTCTGCCGGGAGAGCCGACCATCATGATCGATAATGTGCCGGGTGGCGGCTCCATCAATGGTGCCAATCTGTTCGCCGTGCGTGCCAAGTCGGATGGCAGCGACTGGTTAGGGACCTCGGCCTCGACCCAGTATCCGGCCATGCTCGACGATCCTCGCGTCCGCTACGACTACAGCGATTGGACGCCCATCCTGGCCACGCCGACGGGTGGGGTGGTCTATGCCCAACCCAGTCTCGGCGAAACGGCCGATAGTGCGCTGGATGCTCTGCTGGAACAGCCGGTCAAGCTGGCGGCGCAGAACCCCACCGGCGTCGAGCTGCCGGTCTTGATCGCCCTGGACATGCTGGGCGCCGACGTGCAAGCCGTGTTCGGCATGCGCAGCCGGGGGGAGGGTCGCCTGGCATTCGAGCGTGGTGAAGCTGACATCGACTTCCAGACCACCTCCGCCTATCTGAGCAACGTAGAGCCGCTGGTGGAGGCCGGCAAGGCGGTGCCGCTGCTCACGCTCGGGGTGCTGAACGACGAAGGAAAGATCGTCCGCGACCCGGCGTTCCCTGATCTGCCTACCTTCAACGAGGTCTACCAGGCCCGGCATGGCGAGGCACCGTCGGGCAACGCCTACGAGGCGTTTCGCAAGTTCTTTGCTTCCGGCTATGCCCTGCAGAAGCTGATCATGGTGCCGAAGGACACCCCGCAGGCCCTGATCAACACTTATCGTCAGGCGGCTCGCGACTTCGTGGACACCCAAGCGTTCAAGGAGGAGGCCGCTGCCCAGTTGGGGCCATACACGCCGGTTATCGGCGACACTGTCCAACGTCACCTTGATGACGCCATGTCCATCGATGACGCCACTCGCGACTGGCTGGCCGACTGGCTGCAGTCGGAGCACGGCGCCAAGATCTGACGCGCAGTGGGATGTGCCGGCCCCTTGGGGGCCGGCAGCCCCGGCTCCTCCCGATCACACAATATAAGAGCCATACGCCATGCTCGATATCCTTCTTTCCAGCCTGGGACAGCTCTTCACCCTGTCCCATCTGCTCTTCATGGTACTGGGCGTGCTGGTCGGCCTCGTCGTCGGCATCATTCCCGGCCTCGGGGGCATCGCCGGCATGTCGCTGCTGTTGCCCTTCCTCTACGGCATGGAACCGACCGTGGCCCTTGGCATGCTGATGGGCCTGGTCGCCGTGATCCCCACCGGTGATACCTTCGCCTCCGTGCTGTTGGGTATTCCCGGCTCCAGCGCTTCCCAGGCGACCGTCATCGATGGCTTTTCGCTGGCCAAGCGTGGCCAGGCGGCACGCGCGCTGTCCAGTGCCTTCCTGTCCTCGATGATCGGGGGGCTCATCGGTGCCGTCATTCTCACCGGTTTTATCCTGATCGCCCGTCCGCTGGTGCTGTCATTCTCATCTTCCGAGCTCTTCATGCTGACCCTGCTCGGCCTGTCGATGGTGGCCGTGCTCTCCGGGCGCGACCTCTTCAAGGGGCTGGCCGCCTGTGGCCTGGGCCTGCTGGTGGGCGCCATCGGCATGGCGCCGGCCACCGGCGAATTCCGCATGAATTTCGGGCTCGACTATCTCTACGATGGCTTGCCGTTGGTGGTGGTGGGTCTCGGGATCTTCGCACTCCCTGAGATTGTCGATCTGCTGGTCAAGCGTGGTGCCATCGCCGAAGAGCCGTGCAAACTCGGCGAAGGCTGGCGGCAAGGCATCCGCGATGTCCGTGAGCAACGTGGTCTCGTGGCGCGCTGCGCTGCTATCGGCAGCCTGATCGGCACCATCCCTGGCCTGGCCGGCTCGGTGGTCGACTGGCTCACCTATGGCCACGCGGTGCAAAGCGCCAAGGACAAGTCCGAGTTTGGCAAGGGGGACATCCGCGGGGTGATCGCCCCCGAATCCGCCAACAATGCCTGCGCCTGCGGTGCCATGGTTCCGACCCTGCTGTTCGGCGTACCCGGCTCGGGCACTGCCGCGGTCTTCCTGGGCGGACTGTTGTTGCTCGGGTTGCAGCCCGGCGTCGGCATGATCGAGACCCACCTCGACCTGACCTATACCATCATCTGGTCGCTGGCTCTGGCCAACATCCTGGGGGCCGCACTCTGCCTGGTGCTGGCTCGCCCCGTGGCCAGCCTGACCCGGGTCCCCTTCGCCACGCTGGCCCCCTTGATCACGGTGCTGATCATGTTCGCCGCTTTCCAGGCCACCCGTTCCACGGGCGACCTGCTTGCTCTGGGGGCGGTCGGCATCTTGGGGGTCTTGTTCAAGCAGGCGAACTGGTCGCGTCCCGCCTTCCTGATCGGTTTCGTGCTGGCTCCGGGAGCGGAGGGATACTTCTACCAGGCAGTGCAGTTCCAGGGCACGGACGCCTTCATGCGCCCCGGCGTGTTGATCATCGGTACCCTGATCCTTGCGGCTCTCTTCATTCCCCTGCTGCGCTCATTGTGGATCAAGCGTCGCGAGGCCTCCTCAGTCGGCGCGGCATCCACGGCCCGCTCCGAACCTCCCACCCTGGGCGTCATCGATGTGGTGCTCTTCGCCGCCCTGCTGGGTACCGCGGTCGTCGCCTGGGTGGATGTGGCCGATCTGACCTTGATCGGGGGCATCATGCCCCGGCTGGCCATCGCGATCCTCGCCGTTTCCTGCCTCATGGAGATCGCCCGTTGCCTGATGCATCATCCCCAGTGGCAGCATCAGGCCATCGGCCTGCAGGGCCTCTGGCTGGCGGGCTTCTTCGCGCTGGTGGGCGCCATGCTGCTGCTGGGCTTCATCACCGCGGCGACGCTGTTCTGCCTCGCCTTCCTGCTGAGCATTGCGCATCTCAAGCCTTGGGTGGCGGCTATCATGGCGCTTGGGGTCACGGCCTTTCTGGTTGGCATGGCCGAGTTCCTCACCCTGACCTACCCGAGCGGACTGATCGATCCCTGGCTGTTCGGCTGAATCAGCCCTGTTATACACGGTCACCGCGGGCCGGCGCCCCCTTAGCGTCGCCGGCCCGCGCAACGAAAGGAGACACCATGAGTACCGAGTCCCTACCGGAGACCCTGCAGACCCTCGAGGCCGCCGGCACGACCTACCACTACCACAGCCTGGCGAAGGCCGCCGAGGCGCTCGGTGACATCGACCGCCTGCCGATGACGCTGAAGATCCTGCTGGAGA
>NZ_JACHXR010000011.1 GCF_014192275.1 Halomonas stenophila
GTGGCCAACGCCGTGCTCGACGCCACCGACGCGGTGATGCTCTCCGCCGAGACCGCCGCCGGCGACTTCCCGGTGGAGACCGTGGAGGCCATGGCCCGGGTCTGCCTGGGCGCCGAGCGCGAGCGCAGTGCCCAGGAATCCGGCCACCGCATCCACGAGGGCTTTTCACAGATCGACGAGACCATCGCCCTGTCGGCGATGTACGCCGCCAACCACCTGGAAGGGGTGGCCGCCATCGCCTGCATGACCGCCACCGGCTACACGCCGCTGATCGCCTCGCGGATCCGCTCGGGGCTTCCGATCGTCGGGCTGGCCCACAACCCCGTCGCCCAGCGGCGCATGGCGCTGTACCGGGGGGTGACCTCGTTGCCCTTCGACACCAGCGAGATGAGCGCCACCGAACTCAACGATCGGGCCCTGGCCCTGCTGGTGGCTCGGGGTATCGCCGAGCCGGGGGACCACATCATCCTGACCCGCGGCGACCACATGAATGCCCACGGTGGCACCAACACCCTGAAGATCCTGGATGTGACGACCGAGCACCAGGATCGCTGAGGGGAGGGCAGCTTCTTGTATACAAAATATCGCCATGGTGTGGTCAGACGGCGTTAAAAATGCGATGGTTCCCCCAGGACCATGCGGAGAGACATACCATGAACAATGCCTGGCACACGGAGATGCTGGCCGAGGGACGCGTCGGCGACCGTCGCATCGGCGACCGGGATATCGTCGACAAGGTACGCCGGGCGGTGCTGATGCAGCGCCTGCCCCCGGGCACCAAGCTGCCCGAGGTGACCCTGGGGGAGGTCTTCGGTGTCAGCCGGTCGGTGGTGCGCAAGGCCCTGACTCGCCTGGCGTCCGAGCACGTCATCGACCAGCGGCCCAACCAGGTGGCCCGGGTCCGCGCCCCGAGCATCGAGGAGACCCGCGAGACCTTCGATGCGCGGCGCCTGGTCGAGGGCGAGGTGGTCGCCCTGCTGGCCGGCCGACTCCCGGCCGAGCCCATGGCCGCCCTGGCCGAACAGGTGCGCGGCGAGGTCGCGGCCTTCGAGCGGGGGGATGAGCCGGCGCGTATCGAGCATTCCCTGACCCTGCACCACCTGTTGGCCGAGCATTCGCCCAACCGCGTACTGGGCGCAATGCTCACCGACCTGGTGCTGCGCACCTCCATCGTCATCGCCCTCTACAAGCGCGCGGGCCTGGCCTCCTGCTATCTCGCGGGGGATCATTCCCGCCTGCTGGCCCACCTGGAGGCCGGGGACGCCGAGGCGGCCCGCGGCGATATCCACGACCACCTGAATGGCCTCGAGGCACTGCTCGACCTGAGCCCCCGGGAGGCCCGCATCGACCTCAAGTCGATCCTCGGTCGTGCCCCCGAACAGGCCTGATCCACGTCAGCTCGGTGCCGGCTTCCCCGGCCGGCGCCTTTACCGTCCGTCGCGTCTGGATGACAATGCTGCCGAATCGTCCGGCCCGGCCGCCTGCTCGGCATGCCATGGCGCCTCGTCCGTCCCGTGACCGGATCGTCGGGTCGGGGAGGTCATCCGGCAGCGGGCAGGCCGTGTCGGCCGCCTTGACGATGCCGACCGTCCGGTCGGCACTTGACGGCACGTCATTCGAGAGGCTCGAACCATGATGCATCCCCGACGCTGGGCGGTCCGCCTGGCCCTGCTCCTGCTGCCCTGGCTGGCCCCCCTGGTGCAGGCCATGGAGGTGCCCAGCGTGGCGGCGGCCTCGTCGCTGCAGTTCGTGTTCCCCGAGCTCGTCGCGGCCTACCGCGACGAGACCGGCAACGATGTCCGGGTCAACTTCGGTGCCTCGGGCAACCTGAGTCGCCAGATCCTGCAGCATGCTCCCTTCGAGCTGTTCCTCTCGGCGGACGAGGCGAACGTGCGCGTGCTCGAGGAGGCGGGCCTCACCGAGGGGACGAGCCGGGTCTATGCCGTGGGACGGCTGGTCTGGTTGCAGGCCAGGGGACGTGGCGCGTTGCCCTCGGCCGATGAGCCGCTGGCGGCGGTGCGACAGGCGCTTGCCGCCCTCGAGGACGGCGAGGGTCGGCCGCGGCTGGCCCTGGCCAATCCCGAGCATGCCCCCTATGGCGTGGCGGCCCGCCAGGCGCTGAGCCATGCCGGCCTCTGGGCGCCGACGGCGAGGCTGCGGGTGCAGGGCGAGAACGTCTCCCAGGCGGCCCGCTTCGCCCTGGCCGACGAGGCCCGGGGCGGGCTGGTGGCCTACTCCCTGGCGCTGGCCCCGACGGTGGCCGAGCAGGCCGAGCATGTCCTGATTCCCGCCGACTGGCACGCGCCGCTGGTGCAGCGCATGGCCCTGCTCGACGGGGCCGGGGAGGGGGCGCGGGCCTTCCATGCCTGGCTCCAGGGGGAGCAGGCGCGGGCGATCCTGGAGCGCCGTGGCTTCCAGCCGCCCACGCAGGATGACGGCTCCTGATGGATTGGCCGGCGCTGGGGGTCTCGCTGCGCCTGGCGGCGTTGACCAGCCTGCTGCTGATCCCGCTGGGCCTGTGGCTGGGGCGCACCCTGGCGCTGGCCCGCTTTCGCGCCCGTCCCCTCTGCGAGGCCCTGGTGGCGTTGCCGCTGGTGATGCCGCCGACGGTACTGGGCTTCTACCTGATGCAGGGCTTCGGCCGCGAGGCCCCCTTCGGTGCCTTCTGGGCCTCGCTCACCGGCACGACCCTCAACTTCACCTTCAGTGGCATCCTGCTCGCCTCCCTGGTGGCCAACCTGCCCTTCGCCGTGCAGCCCATCCAGCGGGCCTTCGAGGGCATTCCTGGCAACCTGCGCGAGGCCGCCTGGTGCTGTGGCCTCTCTCCCTGGCAGACCCTGTGGCGCATCGAGCTGCCGCTGGCGTGGCCCGGGCTGGTCTCGGCGCTGGCGCTGACCTTTGCCCATACCCTGGGGGAGTTCGGGGTGATCCTGATGGTGGGGGGGGCCATCGATGGCGAGACCCGGACGCTCGCCATCGCCATCTACGACCGCGTCCAGGCCTTCGACGAGCAGGGGGCGGCACTGATGTCGGCCATGCTGCTGCTGGTGTCCTTCGTGACCATCGGCGTGGTCTACGGGCTGAGCGGGCGCAGCAGGAGGCGGCATGGACGCTGAGACCGGCGAGCTGTCGGTGCGGGTCGCCCAGGCGGGGCCGATCCCGCTCGACGCCGCCTTCCGCTGTGCCCCCGGTGAGCTGCTGGCCCTGGTGGGGCCCTCGGGCAGCGGCAAGACGACGCTGCTGCGGGCCATCGCCGGTCTCTACCGGCCGGCCGAGGGCGATATCCGCTGTGCCGGCGAGACCTGGTTCGCCTCGGCCCGCCAGCGCTGGACGCGACCGCAGCAGCGCCGGGTGGGGCTGGTGTTCCAGGACTATGCGCTCTTTCCCCATCTCGACGCCCGGGCCAACGTCATGGTGGCGCTCGGTCAGCTGCCCGCCGCCGAGCGTCGCCCGGTCGCGGAGGCCTGGCTGGCGCGGGTGCGCCTGGAGGGGCTGGGCGGCCGCCTGCCCGGCGAGCTGTCCGGCGGCCAGCGCCAGCGTGTCGCCCTGGCCCGGGCGCTGGCCCGCCAGCCGCGCGTCCTGTTGCTCGACGAGCCCTTCTCGGCGGTGGACCAGGTCACGCGGCGGCGCCTGCAGCGGGAGCTGGCGCTGCTGCGCGAGGAGATCCACATTCCCATCGTGCTGGTCACCCACGACCTCGACGAGGCCGCCGCCCTGGCCGACCGGCTGTGCGTGCTGCATGCCGGTCGCAGCCTGCAGCAGGCCCCCGCCGAGGCGCTGTTCCGGCGGCCGGCCTCCCCCGAGGTGGCGCGCCTGCTGGATCGCCACAACGTCTTCGCCGGCACCGTGGTGGCGGACGAGGCGGGCCGGCGACGGCTGCAGTGGGGCCCCTGGCGGCTCGAGGTGGCCGAGGGGCTGGAAGGGCTGCCCCCGGGGCGGCGCCTGGCCTGGTACCTGCCGAATTCCGACATCGTCCTGCATCGACGGGGCCGGCCGTCCCGCGGGGAGCGGGAGAACCCGGTCACCGGACGGGTCAGCGAGATGGCGGTCCTGGGGGGCATGGCGTCCGTGGCACTGGCCTTCGATCACTGCGACGATACCCTGCGTTTCGAGATCGCCACCCATGCCGCTCGCCGCAACGGCCTGGCCCGGGGCGAGACCGTGACCGTTTCGCTGCTGGCCTCCGGTATCCACCTGATGCCGCAGGTCGCCCAGCCCAGAAAGGAGCCCGCCCGTGCCCGAGATGCCTGATCCGACCCGCCGTCGCCTGCTGCAGGCGCTGCTGCTGTTGCCCACCGTGTCGCTCTGGGGGGCGCCGGCCCTGGCCCAGGAGCCGCGCCTGCCCAGGGTGTCGGTGACCCTGCATGGGGAGGCGGGTCCGCTTCGCCTGAGGGCGGAGGTGGCACGCAGCCTCGCCGAGCGCGGCCGGGGCCTGATGGGGCGCGAGCACCTGCCCCCCGACGCCGGCATGCTGTTCCTCTACGAGCGGACCCAGCCCTCGCGCAACGGCTTCTGGATGTATCGCACCCGCATCCCGCTGGATATCGCCTTCATCGACGAGACCGGGCGGATCCTCGAGATCCACCGCATGGACCCCTGCACGGCCGACGCGGCCCGGGACTGTCCGGTGACCCGGCCGGCCACCGCCTATCGGGCCGCCCTGGAGGTCAATGCCGGCTACTTCGAGGAGAAGGGCGTCGGGCCGGGTGACTGTGTCAGCTGGCCCGGCGATGGCGGGGAGTGTCGCCGGGCGAGCATGGCGGCGGATGGCTGAGCGATCAGGAGGTGGCCTCGGCGGGGGCCTTCCGGCCGCCCAGGCGCAGCACGATCAAGCCGATGCCGGCCACCACCAGCCCGCCGCCGATCAGCTTGTGCGGCCCCAGGCCATCGCCGAGCAGCACGACCCCGAGGCCCACCGCCAGCACCGGTACCAGCAGCACCATGGGCACCACCCGGTTGACCGGGTGGCGGCGCAGCAGGCCGTACCAGACGCCGTAGGCGAGGATCGACGACATCACCGCCGTGTAGAAGACCGCGCCCCAGGCGGCCCAGCCGGCGTCGGCCAGGGCGTCGATCTGGCCCTGCTCGAACCACCAGGAGCCCAGCGCCACCTGGGGCGTGGCGAACAGCGCCACCCAGCCCGCCAGTGCCATCGGCGGGACGTTGGGGCCCTGCTTGATCAACAGCTGGGAGATGGCCCAGCCCAGGGCGCTCACCAGCAGCAGCGCGGTGGGCAGCGGCGCCGGCAGCGTCGGGCCGCCGGCCAGCACGACGATGCCGGCGAAGGACAGGACCAGGCCGGCCAGTCGGCGCGGGCCCAGCCGCTCCTTGAGGAAGAGCACCGCCAGCAGGGTGGCGAAGGGCGTGCCCATCTGGACCAGCAGCGCCCCCGTCCCGGCCTCGGCCTGCTCCAGACCGATGAACAGCATGGCGAAGTGCAGGGTGCCGAAGGTCAACGACAGCAGCGCCAGGAAGGGCAGCTGGTGGCGGGCCACCGGGTGGAAGGGCACCAGCAGCGCGGCCACCAGCACAAAGCGCAGGGTGGTCAGCAGCAGTGGCGGCAGCTCCGCCACGCCGAGCTTGATGACGATGATGTTCAGCGCCCAGATGGCGACGACGCCGAGGCCCAGGGCCAGGTCCCGTAATGGCAAGACTCATCCTTGATCGATGGCGAGAAGAGGGCGCCAGCATAGCAAAAGATGGCCCTCGGTTGCCGCGTGGCTTCCGGGGTCGCCGCGGGCAGATCACCGTCGGGCCGGTTACCATGGGGCCCGTGGCATGAGCTAAGGAGTGGTGTGGGATGCAAAGAGTGCTTTTCGTGATCGATCAGCTGGCCAGTGGCGGGGCGCCTCGCTCCGTGCTCAAGCTGACCCGGGCCATGCTGGCCCAGGGCGTGTCGGTCACCCTGGTCGCCCTGTCCGAGCGCCTGGGCCTGGACGTGCCCGAGGGCGCCGAGGTCAGGGTGGTGCCCTTCACGCCACGCGGGCGGCGCGAGAAGCTGCATCGCTACCGGCTGCATGCGCGCCGGCTGGATGCCTTCCTCGCCGAGCACCCGGCGTCCTTCGACCTGGTGGTGGCCAACCTGCACCAGGCCCATCAGGTCGTCAGCCGTTCCTGCCTGGCGGATCGGGCCTGGCTGTGCATTCGCTCCGACCCTCGCCAGGAACTGCTCTCCAACAAGCAGGGCTGGCGGCGACGGATCAAGCGTCGCAAGGTGTGCCGGCTGTACGGGGACAAGCGCCTGATCGTGCTCTCGGAGACCAATCGCCAGTCCCTGGCCTCGATCGGCTGCCGCCCGCGGGAGGTTCGGGTGATTCCCAATGTCATGGAACTGGAGCGCCTGCAGGTCATGATGCGGGACCCCATCGCCGAGCCGGAATGGGCCGGGCGGGACTTCTGTCTCTACGTGGGCCGGCTGGCCATGACGCAGAAACGCCTCGACCGGCTGCTGAGAGGCTACCTGGCAAGCGGTACCGACCTGCCGCTGGTGCTCATCGGCGATGGCGACCGGGCGAGCGTCGAGCGCGAGATCCACGCCCTGAACCTCGAGGACCGCGTCACCCTGCTGGGTGCGCGTGACAATCCCTACCCCTACATGCGCCGGGCGCGGCTGCTGATGCTGTCCTCCGACTACGAGGGCCTGCCCAACGTGCTGCTGGAGGCCCTGGCCTGCGGGACCCCCGTGGTCAGCACCGACTGTCTCTCGGGGCCGTCGGACATCCTGCAGGGCGAGCTCAGGCGCGGACTGGTGCCCCTCGACGATGTCGAGGCCTTCGGCGCCGCGATGAGCGACCTGCTGGCCGATCCCCCGGCCATCCCGGCGGCGCTCATCGAGCCCTATACACCCGCGAGCATCGTGGCGCGCTACCGCGCCCTGGGCGACGACTGACACGAGGGCCGCGAGCCGGGTCGGCGGCGGGGCATTCAGGGCTAACCGAGAGGGGCGGCCTCGGCCGCCCCTCTCGCGTGTCGACGCGTGTCGATCAGAAGGTCCAGCGCACCATGGCCTGGGGGAACGACTCGTCGGTGTCCTCGAGGCCGAACTTGTTCTCCCAGTGCTGGTACTCCAGGCCGACGCCGAGGTTGCCGGTGGCGTGCCAGACCAGCTGGGGCTGGGTCAGCAGCTGGGCCTCCAGCTCGCCCTCCTCGGTGATGTAGTCGACGAAGCCCTCGAAGGAGAAGTCCGCCCCGCCGAGCTGGAAGGGCAGGTTCCAGGCCGCGGTGTACTGCACCGAGCTGCCGTCGGCGGCCTCGCTCTCGTCGTTGCGATACATCGCGTAGACCTTGAGGAAACGGAAGCCGGGCACCGCCAGGTCGGCGGAGAGGCCCGCCAGGTGGGTGGTCTTGCGGGTCGCCGAGTTGCGGTCCAGATCCAGCTGGCCGGTCACGTAGAGGCCGGTCACCGGGCCGACGGCGAGATCGAGACCGGTGGCCTTGCCGATATTGCCCCGGAGGTTCCACTCGGCATGGGTGCTGCCGAAGTCCTGCTCGTCCTCGTGGCCCTGATCCAGGTTGGTGAAGTCGGCGAAGAAGAAGCTGTCGCCATAGGTCCAGCCCGTCGCATTGGCGACGGTGAGGATGGCGTGCTCCTCGGTGTCGATGGGGAAGCCGGCGCCGGCCTCGGCCTCGTAGTCCCAGCCGTAGAGCGCCTCGACCTTGGTGGTGCTGTAGAGGGCGGCGCTGGCGCCCTGGCCGAGGAGCAGGGACGTGGCGGCGGTGGCGAGGACGAGCGTGGTCTTGGTGCGCATCATGTTCTCCGATGTTGTTGTCGTTGGAGGCGGCCGATGCCCTGAGGCTCGCCCGGTCGCGGCGCGGGACCGGGCGGTGGTGCACCAGGTTTGTACACAACAGGTACTGTCGAGTGTTCCCATTTTCATCGGCCGTACACATTTATAGAATCTGTTGTGCACTCTTTCAATGATTATTTGTATACACTGGTGGGGAGGCAATGGCGCCAGCCGGGACGGGGCGCCGCTACGCTTGTGGAGGCCGGTGCCGCCCTGCTGACCTCGGTCCTGACGGCCCAGGCCGGCGAGATGATCTTCTCCGCCATCGAGGACAAGGGCGTGGTGCCCCTGGCCTGGGGCGAGAACGGCTTCCGCCAGATCTCCAATTCCCGCGGTGACATCGAGGAGCCGGCCGACCTCGAGGGGCTGAAGATCCGGGTGGTGGGCTCGCCGCTCTTCCAGGACACCTTCACCGCCCTGGGCGCCAATCCCACCCAGATGAGCTGGGCCGACGCCAAGCCGGCGCCTGACCACCGGCGCCGTGGACGGCCAGGAGAACCCGCTGTTCATCCTCACCGGGCTGATCTTCGAGCGTGCCGGGGTGGCGGCGCTTGGTGCGCTTCGCCCAGGCGCTGATCGGCCCGCGCCACGGCGGCCTGGCGCTGGTGGCGGTGCTGGTGTGCATGATCATGGGCGGCATGAGCGGCTCCGGCCCCGCCGATGCGGCGGCCGTGGCCATGGTCATGCTGCCGAGCATGACCCGGGCCGGCTATCCGAGGCCCTTCTCGGTGACGCTGATCGCGGCCTCGGCCTCCACGGCGATCCTGATCCCGCCCTCGGTGGCGCTGATCCTGTATTCCATCGTGGTGCCGGGGGTGGACCTGCGGGCGCTGTTCGCCGCCGGCCTGTTCCCGGGGATGCTGGCGGGGGCGGCGCTGCTGGTGCCGGCCTGGTGGCTGTCGCGACACCATCGCTGGGAGGCCCCGGAGGACGTCGCCCGCCGCTCGGGGCGAGCTTCCGCCAGGCCATCCCGGCGCTGTTCGCTCCGGTGCTGATCCTCGGCGGGCTGCGCAGCGGGCTCTTCACGCCCACCGAGGCGGCGGTGGTGGCGGTGACCTATGGCGTGGTCGTGGGCCTGTGGCTGACCCGCGAGCTCGGCTGGCGCGACCTCTGGCGGCTGTTCGGCGAGGCGGCGGTGATTTCCGGCGTGGTGATGCTGATCATCTCGCTGGCCGGCATCTTCGCCTGGGCCGGCACCATGCTGGGCACCTTCCGCCATCTGGCCGAGGGGGTGATCGGGCTGTCCGACGACGGCACCCTGCTGCTGATCATGCTGGCGGTGCTGGTGGCCGGCATGCTGCTCGACGCCATCTCCATCTACCTGATCATGATGCCGATCCTGGTGCCGGTGATGCAGCACTTCGGCTGGAATCCCGTCTGGTTCGGCATCCTGATGGCGATGAACATCGCCATCGGCCAATTCACGCCGCCGGTGGCGGTCAACCTGATGGTCACCACCGAGGTGGCTCGGGTCCGCCTGGAGCAGACCCTGGGTTGGGCGCTGGTATTCGTGGTCGCCATGGCCGCGGCCCTGGCCCTGGTGGTGGCCTTCCCGGCCATCGCCCTGTGGTTGCCCGGGGCACTCGGCTATAACGTCTAGCCGTGGGGCAGGGCGTCGCGCCTCCCGAGCGCCGCCTGAGCACCGGGTCGAACGCAGCGGCGAGGCGATCCGGCGGCTCGGCGCTAGCCGGCGCCGTCCTCCAGACTGGCCAGGGTACGCCGGTGCAGGTCGGCGCTCTCGGCATCGAAGAGCACGAAGCGCACCCGGCGCACCGAGGGACAATCGGGCAGGGTGTCCATCACCGTGGCCAGTGCGATGCGGGCGGCCTCCGCGGCCGGATAGCCGAAGGCGCCGGTGGAGAGGGCCGGAAAGGCGAGGCTCTCGATGCCGTGCTGCTCCGCCAGTTGCAGGGCATGGCGATAGCAGGCGGCGAGCAGTTCGTCGGAGGGCTCGTCGACGCCGTAGACCGGGCCGAGGCAGTGGATCACATAGCGATTGGGCAGGCCGAAGGCCTCGGTGAGCACCGCCTGCCCCGGGTGGAGGGGGGCCAGGGGGCGGCCCGCTTCGGCCAGCTCGGGACCGGCGGCCCGGTGCAGGGCACCGGCCACGCCGCCGCCAGTGCGCAGCTGGGCGTTGGCCGCGTTGACCACGGCGACCATGTCGTCCTGGCGGGCGATATCGCCCTGGCGGCATTCGATGTGGGACGAGGATGCGTTCATCTCGGTCTCCTCGAGAATTCGCTCATGGGACAATCAGTCAGTCTGGTGTCCAGGGCCGCAGGGAGGCAAGGTCGTCACGGCGATCCTGGCCCAGGGGCAGCCGCGTGCGGGCATCCCTCAGGGCCGTGCGGTCCAGGTGCAGCCAGCGCAGCGTTTCCTCGGCGCCGAGCGTCGTGACCGGGTGCTCCTCGTCGACCAGCGGCGGGCAGAGGAGGGAGTGTCCCCACGCCTCGCCGGCCCGGTTCAGGCTCAGCCAGTAGCACTGGTTCTCCATGGCCCGGGCGATGACGAAGGCGTGCCAGCTGACGAAGGAGAAGTCGCGGGTGAAGGCCACGGGGTGCAGCATCAACTCGACCCCGAGCTCGGCCATCCGCCGGGCGAGCTCGGGGAAGCGCAGGTCGTAGCAGATCATCACGCCCAGGCGCCATCCGGCGATCTCGGTGACCAGCAGGTGCTCGCCCGGAGTGAAGTGGGCGGCCTCCGCCGAGGCGCCGAATTGGGCGCAGTGCAGCTTGTCGTAGACGCCGGCGAGTTCCCCGTCGGGACCCAGCAGCAGCTGGCTGATGTGGTGACGCCCACCGTCCCGCCGCGCCACGCCCACGGCGATATGGCAGCCGAGCTCGCGGGCCAGTTCGGCGAAGGTCCCGGCCACCGGTCCCCGCCCGTCATCGTCGAGGTCGCGCAGGCAGGCGAAGGCGCCGTTGCCGTATTCCTGGGCGGCGAGCTCCGGCAGCACGATCAGGTCCGGTACCCGCTCCCGGCAGGCCTCCCGCAGGCGGCGGCACAGGGCGCGCAGGTGGCGGAGCTGATCGCCGCGACAGCGGGTGCGGGGAATGGCGATCTGGCAGGCGAGCAGGTTCATGACGGCTCCTCCGGCGACACGGGTCCGACAGGATGTCCTTCCAGCGTATCGTGGTTTGCGCCGGCGCGGGGGCCTCGAGCCCCTCACGGCCTCGGGCGCGGCTCGCCCGGGGCCTCCCGGCCGCGATGCACATGAACGGTTAGTTGCGAAATGGCGATGTTTTCGAGACATTCGTTGCAATTGTGCGCGAATACTTGCAAGCCCTCCTCTTGCGCTGTACCACTACCAGCCCCTTGCCCAGGCCACGGCACGCCCCCGTGATGGGGCACCGATGGGATGCGTCCCGCGCCGGCCGTGACAGAACAACGGAGGAGATGGCATGAATCAGCGTGTGACCCTGGAACTCGGCGATCCCCGTGCCGAAGCCTTCGAGGCCCGGCAGTTCAAGGTCTATACCCATCGCCAGCTCGACAGGATCGAGGCGCTCGAGCAGCTGCCCGAGGCGCTGCGCTTCGACATGCGGGTGGTCAGCCAGGTGCTGCCGTTTCGCGTCAACGAATACGTGATCGATGAGCTGATCGACTGGGAGAGGGTGCCCGACGACCCGGTCTTCCAGCTCACCTTTCCCCAGCGCGGCATGCTCAAGCCGGCGCATTTCGACGAGGTCGCCGCGCTGATGGCCCGGGAGGCCCCCGCCGACGAGATGAAGCCGGTGATCGAGCGGATCCGCGTGGAACTCAATCCCCACCCGGCTGGCCAGATGGATCTCAACCTGCCGCTGCTCGACGGCGAGCCGTTGCCGGGCATGCAGCACAAGTACCGCGAGACGGTGCTGTTCTTCCCCAGCCAGGGGCAGGTCTGCCACAGCTACTGCACCTTCTGCTTCCGCTGGGCGCAGTTCGTCGGCGACAAGGACCTCAAGTTCGCTTCCAGTGAGGCCGGCTCGCTGCATCGTTACCTGGCCGAGCACCCCGAGGTCACCGACCTCCTGATGACCGGCGGCGATCCCATGGTGATGAAGGCCAAGCACCTGCGCCAGTACCTGGAAGGCCTGATGGCGCCCGAGCTGGATCATGTGCAGGATATCCGCATCGGCACCAAGAGCCTGACCTTCTGGCCCTATCGCTTCGTCACCGACCCCGATGCCGAGGATATCCTGCAGCTGTTCGGGGAATTGGTGGCTGCCGGCAAGCATGTCGCCTTCATGGCGCACTTCAACCACTGGCGCGAGATGGACACGCCCATCTGCCGTGAGGCGATCCGCCGCATCCGCGCCACCGGGGCCGAGATCCGCACCCAGGCCCCCTTGCTCCGCCATATCAATGACGATGCCGAACAGTGGGCGAGGATGTGGACCACCCAGGTGCGCCTGGGGATGATCCCCTACTACATGTTCGTGGAGCGCGATACCGGTGCCCGTCACTACTTCGAGGTGCCGCTGGTGCGTGCCTGGGAGATCTATCGCGAGGCGATGAAGCGGGTGCCGGGCCTGGCGCGGACCGCCCGCGGGCCTTCCATGTCGGCCGACCCCGGCAAGGTGGAGATCCAGGGGGTGACGGAAATCAAGGGCGAGAAGGTGTTCGTGCTGCGTTTCATCCAGGGCCGCGACGCGGACTGGGTGCAGCGGCCGTTCTTCGCCAGGTACGACGAGAACGCCACCTGGCTCAACCACCTCACGCCTGCGCTGGGCGAGAGCGAGTTCTTCTATGAAGCCGACTTCGCCGCCATGAAGCAGGCCAAGCAGGCGCTGATCACCAAGGCCTCCTGAGGCCCTTCGCGGCGACCGATTCTCCCGGGCCCGGCCGACACGCCGGGCCCGGGCCGTCTGGGCGGCGGGAAAATTAACGAGCCCTAAACGTTGGCGGCAACTAGACTGACACGGAAAGAAAAATTCCTCATCAGACAGCCGTTTCTTAGCTAAAGTAGGAAAGTACGGTTCGGCCCCAGGCGGTCGCTGACGATGGACCGTCGACCGAACGCCATGCCCATCATGTCAAGAGGTGTGTCAATGAAACGCCATGCTTTCTCCGCTGCCGCCTTCTCCGGGGCACTGCTCGGCGCCGCGGTGTTCTCCACGCCGGCCGTGGCTCAGGAGCAGTTCATCACCATCGGTACCGGCGGCCAGACCGGGGTCTACTACGTGGTCGGCCAGTCGGTCTGCCGCCTGGTCAACCGTCTCGAGGATGTCGATATCAAGTGCAACGCACCGTCCACCGGCGGTTCCGTGGCCAACATCAACGGCATCAAGTCCGGCGAGCTGGACATGGGCGTGGTGCAGTCCGACGTGCAGTACCAGGCCTACAACGGCACCGGCAACTTCGAGGGTGACGCCTACGAGGAACTGCGTGCCGTCTTCCGCGTGCACGGCGAGCCGTTGACCCTGCTGGCCCGTGCCGATTCCGGTATCGAGACCCTCGACGACCTGGAAGGCAAGCGCGTCAACATCGGCAACCCGGGCTCCGGCCAGCGCAACACCATGGAAGTGGTCATGGACGCCAAGGGCTGGACCGAGGACACCTTCTCGCTGGCCTCCCAGCTGGATGCCGCCGAGCAGGCCGCGGCGCTCGCCGACAACAACGTCGATGCCATGGTCTACGTGGTGGGCCATCCCAACGGCTCCATCCAGGAGGCCACCACCACCGTCGATGCCCGGCTGATTCCGCTGAATGGCGAGGCCATCGACGGCATCGTCGAGGAGCATCCCTACTATTCCAAGTCGGTCATCCCCGGCGGTCTCTACAAGGGCAATCCGGATGACGTCGAGACCTTCGGTGTCGCCGCGACCTTCGTCACCGATGCCGATACCGACGAGGAGGTGGTCTACCAGACCGTCAAGGCGATCTTCGACAACTTCGATCGCTTCAAGCGCCTGCACCCGGCCTTCGAGAACCTCGATCCGCAGGAGATGGTGACCGCCGGGCTGTCCGCCCCGCTTCACGAGGGGGCCGCGCGCTACTATCGCGAACAGGGCTGGATCGAGTGATCGTCGACGCCTGAGATCACTGCATATTCGCTGAATGATGCGCGGCCCTCGCCGAGGGCCGCGCATTGCGTTTGCGCTGCCGACAGCACCGCAGGCGCAACCTTGTGGCAACCGACGCAGAGCAGGGCATGCTTATGACTGAGGACAACAACAGGGCTCCGGGATCCGAAGTCGACCTGGAGGACATGGTCGCCTCCAGCGACACCGGGGCCCGCAAGCCGGCCGGAACGCCGGGCAAGCTGCTGGTCAGCATCGCCGCGGTGTGGTCGCTCTTCCAGCTATGGATCGCCTCGCCGATCCCCTTCGTGCTGGGGTTCGGTGTCTTCAACGCCACCGAGGCGCGCTCCATCCACCTGGCCTTTGCGCTGTTCCTGGCCTACATGGCCTATCCGGCGCTCAAGCGCTCCCCGCGCGACCGCATCCCCCTCCAGGATTGGGTGCTGGCCGCAGTGGCGGCCTTCTGCGGCGCCTACATGTTCCTGTTCTACGAGCAGCTCGCCCAGCGTCCCGGCGCCCCGATCACCCAGGACGTGATCGTCGGCGTGGTCGGCATCCTGCTGCTGCTCGAGGCCACGCGGCGTGCCCTGGGGCCGCCGCTGATGATCGTGGCGACGGTCTTCCTGGTCTACAGCCTGGCGGGCCCTTACATGCCCGGCATCCTGTCGCATGGGGGCGTCAGCCTCTACGGGCTGATCAACCACCAGTGGCTGACCACCCAGGGGGTGTTCGGCATCGCGCTGGGCGTGTCGACCAGCTTCGTGTTCCTGTTCGTGCTGTTCGGCGCCCTGCTCGACAAGGCCGGCGCCGGCAACTACTTCATCAAGGTCGCCTTCTCGCTGCTCGGCCACTACCGCGGCGGGCCGGCCAAGGCGGCCGTGGTGGCCTCCGGCATGACCGGGCTGATCTCCGGCTCCTCCATCGCCAACGTGGTGACCACCGGGACCTTCACCGTGCCGATGATGAAACGGGTCGGCTTCCCGGCCGAGAAGGCCGGGGCCGTGGAGGTGGCGTCCTCGGTCAATGGCCAGATCATGCCGCCGGTGATGGGGGCCGCGGCCTTCCTGATGGTCGAGTACGTGGGCATCTCCTATGTGGAGGTCATCAAGCATGCCTTCCTGCCGGCGCTGATTTCCTACATCGCGCTGGTCTACATCGTCCACCTCGAGGCGCTCAAGGCGAACCTGCAGGGCCTGGAGAGCAGCAACCCGCCCAAGCCCCTGGTGCGCAAGGTGATCGGCTTCCTCGCCGGCCTGCTGCTGATGATGATCACGGCCCTGGTGGTCTACTACGGACTGGGCTGGCTCAAGCCGCTGCTGGGCGGTGCCACGCCCTGGGTGGTGGCGGTGGTCCTGGCCGCGGTCTACGTGGGGCTGCTCAAGGTGGCCGCCGGCTATCCGGAACTCGAGCTCGACGACCCCAACGAGCCGGTCTACAAGCTGCCCCAGACCAAGCCCACGGTGATGGTCGGCTTGCAGTACATCCTGCCCGTCATCGTGCTGATCTGGTGCCTGATGGTGGAGCGCCTCTCGCCGGGGCTGTCGGCCTTCTGGGCCACCGTCTTCATGATCTTCATCATGGTCACCCAGCGGCCGATCACCGCGCTCTTCCGCCACCGCAGCAGTCTCGGCGGGGACATCCGCGAGGGCCTGCTCGATCTCTGGGAGGGCCTGGTCGGCGGTGCGCGCAACATGATCGGCATCGGCATCGCCACGGCCACCGCCGGCATCATCGTGGGGGCGGTCTCCCAGACCGGCGTGGGGCTGGTGCTCGCCGACGTGGTGGAGATCCTCTCGATGGGCAACCTGATGCTGATCCTGCTGTTCACCGCGGTGCTCAGCCTGATCCTCGGCATGGGCCTGCCCACCACGGCCAACTACATCGTGGTGTCGGCGCTGCTGGCGCCGGTGATCGTCCAGCTCGGCGAGCAGAACGGCCTGCTGGTGCCGCTGATCGCGGTCCACCTGTTCGTCTTCTACTTCGGCATCATGGCCGACGTGACGCCGCCGGTGGGCCTGGCGTCCTTCGCCGCCGCCGCGGTCTCCGGCGGCGACCCCATCCGCACCGGCTTCCAGGCGTTCTACTACAGCCTGCGCACCGCGGCGCTGCCCTTCCTGTTCATCTTCAATACCGACCTGCTGCTGATCGACGTGTCCTTCCTGCAGGGGATCCTGATCTTCGTGGTGGCCACGGTGGCGATGCTGATCTTCGCCGCCGCGACCCAGGGCTTCATGGTCACGCGCAGTCGCTGGTACGAGTCGATCCTGCTGCTGCTGGTGGCCTTCACCCTGTTCCGGCCCGGGTTCTGGATGGACATGATCCACGATCCCTACCAGGACATCCCGCCCGCGCAGTTCGTCGAGGCCCTGGGCCAGGCCGACCCCGACTCCACCCTGCGGGTGCAGATCAGCGGGCTGGATGCCTATGGGGATCCCATGACGACCTACATGACCCTGCCGGTGCCGGAGGGGGCGGACGGCCAGGAGCGCCTCGGTAACCTGGGCCTCGAGCTGCTCATCGAGGACGACCGGGCCGTGGTCGACATGGTCGCCTATGGTAGCCAGGCGGCGAACATGGGCTTCGACTTCGATCAGGCGATCGTCCGGGTCCAGGCCCCGGTGGATCGCTGGACCAAGGAGCTGATGTGGATTCCCGCCTTCCTGGTGTTCGGCCTGGTGGTGCTGCTGCAGCGCCGGCGTCGGGAGCGCAGCGCTGAGCCGGTTTCGGCCTGAAGGAGGTAATGCTCATGTACAGCAAGATACTGCTACCGGTGGATCTCAACGAGGAGGCCTCCTGGAGCAAGGCCCTGCCCACGGCGCTGACGCTGTGCCGTAGCTTCGGTGCCTCGCTGCATGTGGTGACGGTGCTGCCCGACTACCAGATGCCGCTGGTGGGGGCCTACTTCCCCGAGGATTTCGCCACCAAGGCCCATGAGGCGATGACGAAGGCCCAGCACGAGTTCATCCAGAAGAACGTGCCGGAAGACATCACCGTCCAGAGCGTGCTCGTCGACGGTTCGCCCTGGGAGGCGATCATCAAGGCGGCCAGGAAGCTCGAGGTCGACCTGATCGTCATGGCGTCCCACAACAAGCGCAAGTTCGCCGACTACGTGCTGGGCCCCAATGCCGAGCACGTGGTGCATCACAGCAAGATATCGGTGATGATCGTGCGCTGAGCGACCCGCGGCCCCGGCCGACGCGAACGCCCCCGCCCCGTCGGGGGCGTTCGCGTTTCGACCCGCGCAGCGTTGAGGGAACGGCGGTGTCGGCATCGGCGGGATGGCAGGGTGTCGTCTACATTGATCAGATATCAAGGGGGTAAGCGCGTATGGGGCCTGATGGCCGAATACGGCCTCTGACTGACCCGGCAGCACCGGGGCTCCATCGACGGCAACAGGGGTGACTCCATGAGTGCAGCAGCCACGAAAAGCCGTGCCAAGGCGCCAGCCAACGTCAAGATCACCATCCGCCCCGTCGGCATGGACAAGCCTCGAGCCTGGCTGGCGGCCGGCTTCGAGGACTTCCGGCGTGCCACGGCGGTGAGCCTGGCCTATGGCATGTTCTGGGTCGGGCTGAGCATCGCCATCACGGCCGGGGCCTTCACCCTGGGCCTATGGCACTGGCTGCTGCCGCTGATCGCCGGCTTCATGTTCATCGGCCCCCTGGTGGCGGTGGGCTCCTATGGCATCAGCCGGGCCCTGGAGGCCGGACGCGACCCCACCCTGGGCGATGCCTTCGGTGGCTGGAGGGGACATGCCGGCCAACTGGCGATGATGGGCGTGATGATGATGATCTTCTTCCTCGCCTGGATCCGCCTGGCGACACTGCTGTTCGCCCTGTTCTTCGGGCTCGGTGCGCCCGATCCCGAGTCTCTCTACCTGACGCTGCTGACCACGCCCCAGGGACTGGGCATGCTGCTGGTGGGCACGGCCATCGGGGCGGTGCTGGCCTTCGGCGCCTTCACCATCAGCGTGGTGGCGATTCCGACCCTGATGGATCAGGACCTGACCTTCATGGAGGGGATCGAGGCGAGTATCCGGTCGGTGGCCAGGAACTTCCGTCCCATGTTGCTGTGGGCCGCCATCCTCACGGGCTGCGTGCTGGTCGGGGTGGCGACCTTCTATATCGGCCTGGCCCTGATCCTGCCGGTCCTCGGCCATGCCAGCTGGCATGCCTATGAGGACCTGGTACGCATCGAGCCGCTCGAGGAGCCCTCCAGCTGAGCCGAGCGATGCCGGTGGCGAGGTGGCGGGGGCGTGCTGCGTCCCCGTTTCGTTTTCAAGCCAGACCGACCTGACCTCGTGACACGAATCGCGTACCCTTAGGCGCCGACACGACCGGCAATCGGGAGTCCTGCCATGCGTCCCCGCATCTTTCTCAACCTCATCGGCGGGCTGCTGCTGACCTGCCTGGCGATGCCGTCTGCTCAGGCGGCCGAAGAAGCCGCTGCACTGCCGGTGCCCGACGGCCCGATCATGCTGACCGTGGGGGGGGATATCACCCGTACCAATGTCGGTGACGAGGCCCGCTTCGATCGGGCCATGCTCGAGGCGCTGCCCGCCCGCACCATCGTCACCAGTACGCCCTGGCACCCCGAGAGCAACCGCTTCGCAGGGCCGCTGGCCGAGGCGATTCTCCAGGCGGTGGGGGCCGAGGGGCGTCGTGTGCGAGTGAGCGCCCTGAACGGCTTCGAGGCGATGATCCCGGTCAGCGACTTCGAGCGCTACGACGTCATCCTGGCCATGCAGCGCAACGGCACGCCCATGCCCATCCGGGACTTCGGCCCGCTGTTCGTGCTGTACCCTTTCGACGCCCACCCCGAATTGGTGACGGAAGCCATTCGCTTCCGCTCGGTCTGGCAGGTCAACCGTATCGAGGTCTACTGACGCCGGCACGGCCGATCATCAAGGAGGAGTTCGGTGCCGCGATACCCCTTGCGCCTGAAGTTCGGTGCCATCGCCGCCCTGCTGTTGTTCGCCGGCGCCCTGCTGGTGGTGGGGCTGGTGGCCTGGCGGCAGGACAGCCTGATCTGGCGTGTCGGGGAGGACACCGTCTGGCACGCCTACAAGCTCGATCGGGACACCGTGGAGCTGCGCAGCTTCCTGGCCTTGAGCGAGGATGGCCAGGCGACGCTGGAGGAGGCCCGCCTGCGCTTCGAGTTGCTCTACAGCCGGCTGTCGCTGCTGCGCGGCGGCGAGGTCGCCGAGCTGGTCGGGGCGATTCCCCGTACCGCCGATCTGATCGACCAGATCGAGACCCATCTCCAGGCGCTGGATGCCAGGATCAAGCGCCTCGACCGCCTGGATGCCGGGGCACGGCGGGCCCTGATCGAGCGACTGGGCCGGCTCAGCACTCCCTCCGAGCGGCTCATCATCAGCGTCAACGGGCACATGGCCGAGGCCTCGACCCGCGAGCGCGAGCGCCTGCAGTGGCTCTATGGACTGCTGCTGGTGCTGATCCTGGCCATGAGCGTGGCGGCGATGATGGTGGTGACCTTCCTGTTCCGGGAGGCACGGGACAACGCCGCCGCGAGGCGCACCCTGGAGACGCTCAGCGGGGAGCTCGAGGTCGCGGCGCGCCGCGCCGAGTCGGCAAGCCAGGCCAAGTCGGAGTTCCTGGCCACCGTCAGCCACGAGATCCGCACGCCGCTCAACGGCGTGATCGGCATGAGCGACCTGCTGGTGGATCAGTCCCTGCCGGATCGGGCCCGCCACTACGCCGATACCATTCACGAGAGTGCCCAGCGCCTGCTCGAACTGATCAACGACATCCTGGATTTCTCCAAGATCGAGGCCGGCCGCCTCGACCTGGAACACCGGCCGCTGTCGCTCCGCGAGCTGGTGAACGGTGCGGTCTCGCTGTTCACGCCCCATGCCGAGGCCCGTGGCCTGTCGCTGACGGCGCAGCTGTCCCCGTCACTGCCCGAGCGCGTGGTCAGCGATCCCGGCCGCCTGCGCCAGGTGCTGCTCAACCTGCTGTCCAATGCCATCAAGTTCACCGACCATGGCGCGGTGCGCGTCGAGGTCGATCGGGCGGGGCAGGAGGCGCTGTGCATCGCGGTCGTCGATACGGGCTGCGGCATTCCGGCCGAGCAGCAGGCGCTGCTCTTCGAGCCCTTCCATCAGGGCGACCCCTCGACGGCGCGGCGCGTCGGCGGCACCGGCCTGGGGCTGGCCATCAGCAAGCGGCTGGTGGAGGCGCTGGGGGGACGAATCGGCATCGAGAGCCGGCCGGGAGTGGGCAGCCGTTGCTGGTTCCGTCTCCCCCTGGTCGAGGCCGCGCCGGCGTCGGCAGTGGCTCTCTGGGCGCATGGCGATGCCCCCGCCCAGCCGCTGACCGAGGCCAGCTTGCTGGTGGTCGAGGACAATCCGGTGAACCAACAGGTGGCGCAGGCCATGCTCGCCAAGCTGGGGTGCCGCGTCAGCCTGGTGAGCTCCGGGACCGAGGCACTGGACGCGGCCAGCCGGGAGTTTTTCGACCTGATCTTCATGGATGTACAGATGCCCGACATGGATGGCCTCGAAGTGACGCGTCGGCTGCGTGGCCGGGGGGGCTGGCTGGCCGAGGTGCCGGTGGTCGCCATGACCGCAGGCGGTCCGGGAGGCGACCAGGCACGCTGCCTGGCCTCGGGCATGAACGGTTACCTGGTCAAGCCGCTGATGCAGGATGCCCTGCTGAACGTGTTGCAGCGCCACCTTCGACAGCGTCAGCCGAGTCGGGCCCGGACTGCCCTGGCACGGCGCGGGGCCATGGTCGGGCCCGACCAGTTGCTGGACCCCGAGGTCATGGCGGCCCTTCACGAGAGCCTGGGGCGTGCCGGGGTCGATGCCCTGGTGCAACGCTACCGCGATCAGGCGGAGGAGCACCTGGCGGCGCTGGAGGCCGCCGTGGCCGAGGGCGACACGACGGGGAGTGAGCGCCTGGCCCATCAACTCAAGGGGGAGTCCGCCAGCCTCGGTGCCGTCAAGGTCGCCGGGCTGGCGACGCGGCTCGAGCAGGCGGCCCATGCCGGACGGCTGGGCGGGGCCGAGGAGACCCTGGCGGCCCTGAGGACAACGCTGCAGACCACCCTGGCAGCTCTCGCGCAGGCCCCCCTCACTCCCTGATCCTCGGTGCCGTCCGCCGGTCCTGTGGCCGGTTCCTGTCATCGGCTGGCAATGCCGCTCGTGAGCATCGTCAGTCCAGGCCGGACGGCGGCGTCAGGGGCAGGAGTCGCCGATCATCAGGGCGGTGTGCAGCAGCCTGGGTTCGGCGGGCTCCAGCCCGAGGATCATGCGCGCGGCGATGCGGCCCTTCTCGACGCTGTCCTGGCGCACGGTGGTCAGCCGTGGCGCCCGGTACTGGCCCTCGGCGATGCCGTCGAAGCCGGTGATACGCAGGTCCTCGGGCACGCGGATACCGCGCTGTTCGGCCAGGGTCAGGGCGGTCAGGGCGATGCGGTCGGACATGCACAGCAGCAGGTCGGGGCGCTCCTCGTCGGGCAGGTCGAGAATCTCGGCGATCACCGGGGCGCAGACCTCGAAGGTATTCTCCTCGATGTTCCAGATGGGGACGGCGGAGGGCGTGAAACCCCGCTCCTCGAGGGCCCGATGGAAGCCGGCCAGCCGCGAGCGGGTGATGGTCTGCTCGGGGGGAAGCTGGGTATGTGCCTGGGTGACGCGGCCGTTGCAGGGCTCGGCGGTGAGCCGCAGGCTGACGATCGCCGGCCGGCGCGGCGGCGTGCGCAGGGCATGCCGGGCGATCATGTGGCTGGCCGGTTCGTTGTCGATATGTACCGCCGGGTAGCCCTCGGGGCTGAAGTCGACGGCCACCAGCGGGCGCTGGGCGGGCAGGTCGGCCGAAACCATCAGGGTCGGCGGCAGCAGGCCGTAGGCGATGAAGCCGTCGGCGATGCTGGCCGAGCCGGGCGCCTGGGAGGCATGCTGTCGTCCCGACAGCAGCAGCAGGGTATGGCCATGGGCATCGAGGACCTCGGCGATGCCGGAGAGCAGCTCGCTGGCCACGGCGTCGTTGAGGCTGTAGGTCAGGCTCTCGGCGAGCACCACGGCGATGATCCGCGAGCGTCCGGTGCGCAGGCTGCGCGCCTTGGCATCGGGGCCCCGGTAGCCCAGGCGCTTGGCCTCGCCGAGGATGCGCTCGCGCAGGGCCGGCGAGAGCTGGTCGGGGCGGTTGAAGGCGTTGGAGACACTGGCGGTGGAGACGCCCAACTCGGCGGCCAGCTCCTTCAGGGTGATGCGGCGTGGCGAAGACACGTGGCGACTCGGATCCTGGATGAGAGAACGACTCTGTATCGATTTAGTTAGCCTTCTATCATAGCCGCGAATGGCAGGGCTGCCTAGCCGGCTCGGGCAAGGACGCGACGTCCTTCAGCGGCGAAGTGCAGATCGGTGACGGCCAGACGGCATCGACACCCAGGCTCGCCACATGCTCGAGCCGTGAGGTGATGCCGGGCAGGTCACCGATGCCGTCACCGTTGGCGTCCATGAAGCGGCGCGGGTAGATCTGATAGAGGGTGGCGCCACGCCACCAGTCGTGGCGGGTGTCTTGGCGCGACTGGGAAAGCGTCATCCTGGGGTTCCTTATCGGTTGGCGCGTAGCAGGGCCCGGCCGGAGGCGATCCGGCCGGGCGGCAGACATGGCCTTACCAGCCGCGCCTGCCCAGGCGCTCGAGTTCGCGGCCCAGCTGCCGGACCGCGCCGGCGCCGTCGAGGTCGCCGGAGAGCACCTGGTGGGTGCGGTTGAAGAAGGCGTTGGAGACCCGCGCATAGGCATCGCCGGTCACCGCGGAGGGGCGCGGCACCCCGCCCGCCAGGGATTCATAGAGATCGCCCATGGCGGGGTTGCTGGCCAGCACCTCCTCGTCCTGATAGAGCGATTCGATGGTCGGGTTGCGGCCCATCTTGACGGCGTGGGCCTTCTGTTGCGGCGCGGCGGTGATGTAGGCGGCCAGGTCGGCGGCCAGCGCCGGGTGCTCGGAGTAGCGCGACACGGCGACGTTCCAGCCGCCCAGGGTGGCCACGCTCTGGTTTTCGCCGCCCGGAGCCGCGGCACTGGCGCCTTCCGGACCGTGGGGCAGCGGCGCCATGCCGATCTTGCCGGCCACCTCGCTGCCCTCGCCGTTGGCCAGCGACCACACATAGGGCCAGTTGCGCAGGAACAGCGCGTTGCCGGACTGGAAGATGCCGCGGGTCTCCTCCTCGGTGTGGTTCAGCGCCCCTTCCGGGGCGATGGTACCGATCCAGGAGGCGGCCAGGTCCAGCGCGGCGGCGGCGCGGGGATTGTCGATGGTCACCTCGCCCTCGGCGTCGACGAGGGTACCGCCGCCGTGGCTCGCCACCCACTCCAGGGCGTTGCAGGTCAGGCCCTCGTAGGCGCGGCCCTGGAAGCTGAAGCCCCAGAAGTCATCGTTGCCGGCCTCGCGCTCGGCGGCCTGGATCGCCGCGGCGGTGTCGGTCAGCTGCTGCCAGGTCTCGGGGACCTCATGGCCGTATTTCTCCAGCAGGTCCTTGCGGTAGTAGAGCACGCCGGCATCGGTGTACCAGGGCATGGCCACCAGGCGACCGTCGACGGTGTTGTTGTCGACCAGCGCCGGGAAGAAGCCCTCGGTGGCGTCATCCGGCAGGTACTCGGAGAGGTCCACGAGGTGGTCGTCGAGCAGCCCCGGCCAGACGATGTCGATCAGCAGCACGTCGATGTCGCCGGACTGACTGCCCAGCAGCTGCTGGTAGAGCGACAGCTTCTCGGTGGCGTCGTTGGGCGTGGAGATGACGTTGACTGTATTGCCGGTCTTCTCGGCCCACTGCTCGGCGAGCGCCGGGCAGTAGTCGGAGGAATCGCCGGCGCCGCAGGCGATGGCGATTTCCTCCGCCAGCACCTGGGGTGTGGCCAGGGCGGCGCCGCCGAGCAGCAGTGCGCCGGCGCCCCCCTTCAGCAGGTGCATGGCGGGACGACGCGTGGGATGGGCGATGCGAGGCATTCCGGGGGGCTCCAGGCTTGTGGTTGTCGTTGGGGATGAAGAGGACGCGCGTGGTCGGGGCACGGCGTCCTCCATGGGGGGAGACGTCAGCGCAGCTCCAGCCAGGCGGCACTGCCCGGCGTCAGCGTCAGGGCGCGGCCCGCCATCTCGGGGGCCGGCATGCCCGGCAGCGCGAGGCTGTGCCAACCGGCAATGCCGTCCACCAGCGCATCGGGGGCGATCGTCGCCGGCGCCTCGCCGCGGCCCAGGTGGGCCAGGCATAGCAGGCGCCGCTCGCCGTGGCTGCGAATCACGCCGAAGATGTCCTCGGGCAGCGCCTCGGGGGTGATCAATTGCTGGTCGCCCTGGCGCAGCACCTCGCTCGCCCCGCGCAGCTTCAGCAACTGGCGTACCCGATTCAGCAGGCTGTCGGGGTCGGCCTCCTGGCGTGTCACCGCCAGCGGCCGATGCCGCGCGTCGACCGGCAGCCAGGGCGCGATGCCCTCGGCACAGAAGCCGCCGTTGGCGGTCTCGTCCCAGACCATCGGCGTGCGGCAGCCGTCGCGGCCCTTGACCTCCGGCCACAGGTTGATGCCGAAGGGATCCTGCAGGTCTTCATAGGCCAGCTCGGCCTCGGGCAGGCCCAGCTCCTCGCCCTGGTAGAGGCATAGGCTGCCGCGCAGCGAGCAGAGCACGGTCAGCGCCAGCAGGGCACGCGCCTCGCCCCAGCTGGTGGCACTGCGCACCACGTCGTGATTGGACAGCGCCCAGCACGGCCAGGTGTCCTCACCCAGTTCGCTAGAGCGCGCCAGCACGCCGTAGAGCTCGGCGGCGTCGCCGGTCGAGTCCAGCAGGTCGAAGGTGTAGGCCATGTGCAGGCGCTTGTCGCCCTGGGTGTAGGCGGCCATGATCGGCAGCTGGTCGTTGCCGGCGATCTCGCCCACGGTGGTCGACCCCGGGTACTCGTCGAGCAGGGCGCGGATGCGCTCGAGGTAGGGCAGGTTCTCGGGCTGCTCGATGTTGTGGCGCTGGAACTGGTAGCTCTGGGGGTTGCCGGGGTGGACCCGTTCGCGGGGCATCGGCGGGTTGTCGGTAAGGGCCGGGTCGTGGAAGTAGTAGTTGACCACGTCGAAGCGGAAGCCGTCGACGCCGAGCTCCAGCCAGAAGCGCAGGTTGTCGAGATGCGCCTGCTGGACGTCGGGGTGGTGGAAGTTGAGGTCCGGCTGGCTGGGCAGGAAGTTGTGCAGGTAATACTGGCGGCGCCGGGCGTCGAAGGTCCAGGCGCGGCCGCTGAAGGCCGCCATCCAGTTGTTGGGTGGCGTGCCGTCGGGCCTGGGGTCGGCCCAGACGTACCAGTCGGCCTTGAGGTTGGTGCGGTCCTGGCGGCTCTCCTGGAACCAGGCATGCTGGTCGGAGCTGTGCGACAGCACCTGGTCGATGATCACGCGCAGCCCGAGCTCATGGGCGCGGTCGACCAGCGTGCGGAAGTCGTCGAGGTTGCCGAACATGGGGTCGACGTCGCAATAGTCGGCGACGTCGTAGCCGAAGTCGTCCATCGGCGAGGTGAAGAAGGGCGACAGCCAGATGGCATCGACATTGAGGCTCGCTACATGCTCGAGACGCGCCGTTATCCCGGCGAGATCTCCAATCCCATCCTGATTGGAGTCCATGAAGCTGCGCGGGTAGATCTGGTAGATCGTGGCGCCCCGCCACCAGTCATGCCGGGCGTCCTGGCGCAATTGGGAAAGCGTCATCCTGGGGTTCCTGTCGGTGGGTGCGAGGGAGGGCCCGGCCGGAACCGCTCCGACCGGGCGACACACATGGCCTTACCAGCCGCGGCGGCCGAGGCGCTCGAGTTCGCGCCCCAGCTGCCGGACGGCGCTGGCGCCGTCGAGATCGCCGGAGAGCACCTGGTGGGTACGGTTGAAGAAGGCGTTGGAGACTCGCGCGTAGGCATCGCCGGTCACCGTGGCGGGACGCGGCACGCCATTGGTCAGGGTCTCGTAGAGCTCGCTCATGGAAGGGTTGCTGGCCAGTACCTCCTCATCCTGGTAGAGCGCCTCGATGGTGGGGTTCATGCCATTCTGGATGGCATGGGCCTTCTGCTGCTCCCGGGAGGTGATGAAGGCGACCAGGTCGGCGGCCAGCTCGGGATGCTCGGAGTAGCGCGACACGGCGAAGTTCCAGCCGCCCAGGGTGGCCTTGGCCTCGCCTTCGGGGCCGTGGGGCAGCGGCGCCATTCCGACCTTGCCGGCCACCTCGCTGCCCTCGCCGTTGGCCAGCGACCATACGTAGGGCCAGTTGCGCAGGAACAGGGCATTGCCGGACTGGAAGATCCCGCGGGTCTCCTCCTCGGTGTGGTTCAGCGCGCCTTCCGGGGCGATGGTGCCGACCCAGGAGGCGGCCAGGTCGAGCGCGGCGGCGGCGCGGGGATTGTCGATGGTCACCTCGCCCTGCTCGTCGACGAGGGTGCCGCCGCCGTGGCTCGCCACCCACTCCAGGGCGTTGCAGGTCAGGCCCTCGTAGGCGCGGCCCTGGAAGCTGAAGCCCCAGAAGTCGTCGTTGCCGGCCTCGCGCTCGGCGGCCTGGATGTCCGTGGCGATGTCGGTCAACTGCTGCCAGGTCTCGGGGACCTCATGGCCGTATTTTTCCAGCAGGTCCTTGCGGTAGTAGAGCAGGCCGGCATCGGTGAACCAGGGCATGGCCACCAGGCGGCCGTCGACGGTGTTGTTGTCGACCAGCGCCGGGAAGAAGCCCTCGGTGGCGTCCTCCGGCAGGTACTCGGAGAGGTCCACCAGGTGGTCGTCGAGCATGCCCGGCCAGATGATATCGACCATCAGCACGTCGATGTCGCTGGACTGGCTGCCCAGCAGCTGCTGGTAGAGCGACAGCTTCTCGGTGGAGCTGTTGGGGGTGGAGACGACCTGCACGGTATGGCCGGTCTCCTCGGCCCACTCCTGGGCGGCGATTGGGCAGTAGTCGGAGGCGTCGCCGGCGCCGCAGGCGATGGCGATCTCCGCCGCCAGGGTGTTCTGGGCGGACAGTGCCGAGCCACCGAGGACCAGGGCGCCGATCAGGGCGCGGCGTTGTTGCTTGGCGTTGTCGAGGATCATGGAGTGGACTCCTGGTGTTGTCGTTGTGGAGTGCGGGCGGAGTGATCTCCGCATGTCGTGCCTGCCCGGGGCGGGCTCAGGGATGCCAGCTCGCTTGCCCCAAGGGGGCGTCCGGATAGCGGGCGATGGCGATGCCATAGGCCGGAAGTCGCAGCGTGCCGTCCTGCCAGCGGCCGTTGACCATGGCCGGCGCGTCGTCGAGTGCTCGGGCGTCCCGGGGGGCGCCCAGCTCGCGGGGCCCACCGGCGAAGTTCAGCGCCACCAGCAGGCGTTCACCCCGATGGCGGCGTTCGAGACACATGACGTCGTCGCGCAACGGGTGATAGCGGATCTCGCCCTTGACCAGCGCTGGATGCCGACGGCGGAAGGCCAGGAAGGCGCGATAGGCGTTGAGCAGCGAGTCGGGGTCGGCCTCCTGCCGGTCCACGGCCAGGCCCAGGTGGTCGTCGGGCACCGGCAGCCAGGGCGCTGTCCGGGAGAAGCCGCCGTGGCGGGCGTCGGCCTGCCAGGGCATGGGGGTGCGGCAGCCGTCGCGCCCCTTGTAGCTCGGCCAGAAGGTGATGCCGGCGGGGTCGACCAGCTGCTCGAAGCTCAGTTCTGCCTCGGTCAGGCCCAGTTCCTCGCCCTGGTAGAGGCAGACGCTGCCGCGCTGGGTGAGCAGGAAGGCCAGGTAGAGACGCAGCCTGGCGGCATCGTCCTCGGCGCCCCAGCGGGTGGCCAGCCGGGTGATGTCGTGGTTGCCCAGCGCCCAGCACGGCCAGCCGTCACCGATGCGCGCCTCCATTTCTTCCAGCGGTTCGAGCAGATGCCGAGGATCGGCGTTGTCGGTCAAGAGGTTGAAGGAGTAGGCCATGTGCAGGCGCTTGCCGCCCCGGGTGTACTCGGCCATCACCCCCAGGGAATCGTCGTCGCCGACCTCGCCGACGCTGGTGGTGCCGGGATACTCGTCGAGCAGCGCACGCAGCCGCTCGAGGAAGGCCAGGTTCTCCGGCTGGGTCTTGTCGTACAGGTGCAATTGGTAGCCGTAGGGGTTGTCCGGGCGCACGCCGATGAAGCCTTCCACGATCTCTTCCCTGGGCGGGTTGTCCTTGAGCTCGCCGTGGGTGCAGAAGTTCACCGCATCCAGGCGGAAGCCGTCGACGCCGCGCTCCAGCCAGAAGCGCACCTCGCCGAGGATGGCCTCGACCACCTCGGGGTTGCGGAAGTTGAGGTCCGGCTGCTCGACCAGGAAGTTGTGCAGGTAGTACTGGCAGCGGCGGGTGTCCCACTGCCAGGCGGATCCGCCGAAGATCGCCTGCCAGTTGGTGGGCGGGGCGCCGTCGGGCCGGGGGTCGGCCCACACGTACCAGTCGGCCCTGGGGTTGTCGCGGCTCTGTCGGCTCTCCTGGAACCAGGCATGCTGGTCGGAGGTGTGGGAGAGCACCTGGTCGATGGTGACCTTGAGCCCCCGGGCGTGGGCGGCCTCCACCAGGCGGTCGAAGTCCGCCAGGGTGCCGAACATCGGATCGACGCCACGGTAGTCACTGACGTCGTAGCCGAAGTCCTTCATCGGCGAGGTGAAGAAGGGCGACAGCCAGATGGCATCGACATTCAACGAGGCGATGTAGTCGAGCTTGTCGATCACGCCCTGCAGGTCGCCGACGCCGTCGCCATTGGTGTCCAGGAAGCTGCGCGGGTAGACCTGGTAGATCACCGCGCCACGCCACCAGTCTTGTTGCTCGTCGTGTGGGGGTCGAGAGAACGACATCTATCGGGTCTCCTGGCGACGGAAGCCGCGGCTTCCGTCGGCAAGTGCGGGTAGGAGTGGGTAGGGTGGGGCTCAGGCCGCCTGGCGCCGCTTGGCGAGGCCCAGGGCCCGATCCTCGACGTCGAACAGGTGCACGTGCTCGAGGTCGGGGACCAGCGCCACCCGCTGGCCGATGTCCCAGCGGCTCGGCGCCTCGCTGCGATGGATCAACAGGGTGTCGCCGGCCTTGGGCTCGAGATAGACGTAGACCTCGTTGCCCAGGTACTCGACGTTGACGATCTCGAAGGCGTTCTCGCCCTGGGCCTCGGCCAGGCGCAGGTGCTCGGGGCGCACGCCCAGGGTCAGGTCGGCGCCGCGGGTTTCGCCGCTGGCATCCTGGGGCAGCGCCAGCTCGCCGAGCCCCGGCGCCTTGACCCGGCACCCCTCGCCATCGCTGTTCACCAGCTCGGCCGGCATGAAGTTCATGGTCGGTGAGCCGATGAAGCCGGCGACAAATCGGGTGGCCGGTTGCTGGTAGAGGGTCTGGGGGCTGCCGACCTGTTCGATGCGACCGTCGCGCAGCACCACGATCTTGTCGGCCAGCGTCATGGCCTCGACCTGGTCGTGGGTGACATAGATCATGGTCGAGCCCAGGCGGTGGTGCAGGCGGGCGATCTCGTTGCGCATCTGCACGCGCAGCGAGGCATCCAGGTTGGAGAGCGGCTCGTCGAACAGCAGGATGCGCGGCTCGCGGGCCATGGCGCGGCCCATGGCCACCCGCTGGCGCTGGCCGCCGGAGAGCTCCTTGGGCTTGCGGTGCAGCAGCTCCTCGAGCTGCAGGATGCGCGCGGTGGCCATTACCCGGTCGTCGACGGTCTCGTTGGCCATCTTGGCCAGCTTGAGACCGAAGGCCATGTTCTCGTAGACCGACATGTGCGGGTAGAGGGCGTAGGACTGAAACACCATCCCGACGCCACGCTCGCGGGGCGGGAGGTCGTTGACCACGCCGTCGGCGATCTTGAGATCACCGTCGGTGATCGACTCCAGGCCGGCGATCAGCCGCAGCAGGGTGGACTTGCCGCAGCCCGAGGGCCCGACGAAGACCACGAACTCGCCATCGGCGACCTTGAGGTCGACGTCCTTGATGATATGGGTGTGGCCGAAGACCTTGTTGAGTTTTTCCAGGGTCACGCTTGCCATCTTGCGACTCCTCGCCGGCCACCGGGACCGGCATTGTTGTGATTCGGTGTTAGCGATCGAGCTTGAGGTAGGCGGCCTGGTAGGCCGGCAGGGTCAGGGTGTCTCCGTCGAGCACCGCTGCGAAGCCGTGGCCCTGGAGCGGGGTGCCGGACCGTGGCAGCGTCGTGCTCCGGGTCTCGGCGCCGAGGTTGAACACGCAGAGGAGCCGTTCCTCGTCCTTCTCGCGGATAAAGCCGAGCAGGTCCTCGCCGACGTCGACCAGCGACAGATCGCCGTCGACCAGCGCCGGGTGCTCCCGGCGGAAGGCCAGCAGGCGGCGGGTGGCGTTGAGCACCGAGTGGCGGCCGTCCTGCTGGCGGTCGACCGCCAGCGGCTGGTGGCGGTCGTCGACCGGCAGCCAGGGCTCGACGTCCGCGGCGGTGAAGCCGGCCTGGGGCGCATCGCTCCAGGGCATCGGCGTGCGGCAGCCGTCGCGGCCCTTGAACTCCGGCCACAGCACCTTGCCGTAGGGGTCCTGGAGGCGCGCGAAGGGCACCTCGGCCTCCGGCAGGCCCAGCTCCTCCCCCTGGTACAGGCAGACGCTGCCACGCAGCGACAACAGCATCGCCAGCGCCACCTTGGGGTAGGCCACGGGGTCCTCGCCCGCACCCCAGCGGGTGGCGCTTCTCACCACGTCGTGGTTGGACAGCGCCCAGCACGGCCAGGCATCGCCGGCCAGGCGCTGGAAGCGCTCGATCACCTGGCGGATGTAGGCCGGGGAGTGCGGCTCGTTGAGCAGGTCGAAGCCATAGGCCATGTGCAGCTTGTCGCCACCGGCGGTGTATTCGGCCATGCGCTCGAGCGGGTTATCGTCGCCGATCTCGCCCACCGTGGTGGTGCCGGGGAACTCGTCCATCAGGGCCCGCAGGTCCTTGAGGAAGTCGAGGTTCTCCGGGCGGCTCAGGTCATGGACGTGGCGCTGCCAGGTATAGGGGTTGGCGTCCGGCGCCCCCAGGGTCTTGGCCTCACCCGCCGGCACCGGCGGGTTGTCGCGCAGCTCGGCGTCGTGGAAGTAGAAGTTGACGGTGTCCAGGCGGAAGCCGTCGACGCCGAGTTCCAGCCAGAAGCGCAGGTTGTCCAGCTGGGCCTGGCGCACCGCCGGATGGTGGAAGTTGAGGTCCGGCTGGCTGGTCAGGAAGTTGTGCAGGTAGTACTGGCGGCGCCGGGAGTCGAAGGTCCAGGCCGCGCCGCCGAAGATCGACAGCCAGTTGTTGGGCGGGGTGCCGTCGGGTCGGGGGTCGGCCCACACGTACCAGTCGGCCTTGGCGTTGGTGCGGTCGGCGCGGCTCTCCTGGAACCAGGGATGCTGATCCGAGGAATGGCTGATCACCTGGTCGATCATCACCTTCAGGCCCAGCGCGTGGGCCCGGGCGAGCAGGGCCTTGAAGTCGTCCAGGGTGCCGAACATCGGGTCGACGTCGCGGTAGTCGCTGACGTCGTAGCCGAAGTCGCGCATCGGCGAGGTGAAGAAGGGCGACAGCCAGATGCCGTCGACGCCCAGGCTCGCCACGTAATCGAGCTTCTCGGTAATCCCCGCCAGATCGCCAACCCCATCATGATTCGCGTCCATGAAGCTGCGCGGATAGATCTGGTAGATGACGCCACCGCGCCACCAGGTCAGGTTGTCTTGCATGGTCTTGTCCATCGATGACATGAGGCTTATCCCTTGACGGCGCCGGCGGTGAGGCCGGAGACGATGCGCTTCTGGAAGATCATCACCAGCATGACCAGGGGCACGGTGACGGTGACCGAGGCGGCCATGATCGGGCCCCAGGGCAGCTCGTGCTGGCTGCCGCCAGAGATCAGGGCGATCGCCACCGGCACGGTGCGCTGGTCGTCGGTGAGGGTGAAGGTCAGGGCGAACAGGAACTCGTTCCAGGCGGCGATGAAGGCCAGCAGCCCGGTGGTCGCCATGGCCGGCCACATCAGCGGCAGGAACACCTTGGTGATGGTCACCCAGGGGGTGGCGCCGTCCATGATCGCGGCTTCTTCCAGTTCCATGGGCAGCTGGCGCATGAAGGTGGTCAGCACCCAGACGGTGAAGGGCAGGGTGAAGATGGTGTAGCTGAGTATCAGGCCGCCCGGGTTGTTGTAGAGGTTCAGCGAGCGGATGACCTCGAACAGCCCGGAGAGCACCGCCACCTGGGGGAACATCGACACGCCGAGGATGACCAGCATCACCGTGGTGCGGCCGCGGAAGCGTACCCGGCCCAGGGCGTAGGAGGCGGTGATGCCCAGCAGCAGGGCGATGAGCACCACCGACAGCGAGATGATGATGGAGTTGAAGATGGCCCGCACGAAGCTCTTCTGGGTGAAGATCTGCACGTAGTTGCCGAAGTCCAGCGACGACAGCCAGAAATCGACCCGGAACAGCTCGCTCGACGGCTTCAGCGAGGTGATCACGGCATAGTAGAAGGGGAAGATGGCGTAGACCATCACCACGGCGATCAGGGCATAGAGCCCGACCCGCTTGGCGAGCTTGATCAGCTGATACTGGTTCATTGGTCGACTCCCAGTTGACGGCGGCCCAGGTAGAGATAGATGACGACGGCCAGGGCGATGATCAGGAACAGCAGGGTCGAGGCGGCGCTGCCATAGCCCACGTCCTGGAACTCCACCAGCTGCTGGCGGGCGTAGATCGACATGGTCATGGTGCTGGTGGAGTTGGAGGTCAGCACGTAGATCACGTCGAACACGCGCAGGGCGTCGAGCATGCGGAAGATCACCGCCACCAGCAGCGCCGGGGTGATCAGCGGCAGGGTGACCCGGAAGAACACCTTGACCGGGTGGATGCCGTCGACCTCGGCGGCCTCGTAGCAGTCCCTGGGCAGCATCTGCAGGGCGGCCAGCACCAGCAGGGCGACGAAGGGAATGGTCTTCCACACATCGACCATGATCACCGCCCACATGGACAGGTCGGCATCGGCGGTCCAGGCCAGGGGCGCATCGATCAGGCCCAGGGCCATCAGCATGTGGTTGATGATCCCGAACTGGTCGTTGAGCATCCAGGCCCACATCTTGGCCGAGACGATGGTGGGGATGGCCCAGGGAATCAGCACTGCGGCGCGCACCAGCATGCGGCCCTTGAACTCGGCGTTGAGCAGCAGGGCGACGATGATGCCGAAGACCACCTCGAGCGATACCGACACCACGCTGAAGTAGACGGTGTTCCATACCGAATTCCACCACACCGGATCGGTGAGCAGGCCGTACCAGGCGCCGTCGTCGTAGACCAGGTAGTTCTCGAAGCCGATGAAGGCCGCGCCGGTGGTATCCGACAGCAAGGCATCGGTGAGGCTCAGATAGAAGGTGCGCAGCAGCGGCCAGCCGGCCACCAGGACCAGCGCGACCAGCATCGGCGCGAGAAAGGTCCAGGCGGCGCGGACCCGCTGGCGGCGGACCTTGGTGCCACGATAGCCCGCCTTGGGCGAGGGCACGGCAGAATGCACCGCCTGGGGGGTGGGATCGGTTGCGGGAGTTGACATGGGTGCCTCCTGGGTTACCAACGACGACGCTTGATGCGGGACAGCTCGCTGTCCAGCCGGGACACGGCCTCGGCACCGCTCTGGTTGCCGGACATCACGTCGTGCACGGCGTTGAAGAAGCCGTTGCTGACCCGGCCGTAGTGGTCGCCGGTGACGGCGGAGGGGCGGGCCACGGCATTAGTGAAGGTGTCATAGAGGGTGCCGAAGAAGGGCACCGCCTCGAGGACTTCTTCATCCTGGTAGAGCGAGGTGAGGGTGGGGTTGTAGGCGCCCTCGATGGCACGGCGCTTCTGCTCGGCCTCGGAGGTCAGGAAGGCCACCAGGTCGGCGGCGGCTTCACGGTTCTCGGTATACTTGGAGACCGCCAGGTTCCAGCCGCCCAGCGTCGCCGCACTGTCGCCGTCGGGCCCGTGGGGCAGCTTGACCACGCCGACCTTGCCGGCCACGTCGCTGTCCTCGCTCTGGGCCAGCGACCAGGCATAGGGCCAGTTGCGCATGAACACCGCATTGCCGGACTGGAAGATGCCGCGCGCCTCCTCCTCGGTGTAGTTGAGCACGCCGGCAGGCGAGATCTCGCCGGGCCAGCTGGCGGCCAGGTCGAGCGCCGCGGCGGCCTGGGGGTTGTCGATGGTGATCTCGCCCTCGGCATCGACGAGGGTGCCGCCGCCGTGGCTCGCCACCCATTCCAGGGCGTTGCAGGTCAGGCCCTCGTAGGCGCGCCCCTGGAACACGTAGCCCCACATCTTGTCGTTGCCGGCCTCGCGCTCGGCGGCCTGGATCTCCGTGGCGATGTCGGTGAGCTCGGCCCAGGTCTCGGGGGCCTCGAAACCGTGCTTCTCGAGCAGGTCCTTGCGGTAGTAGAGCACGCCGGCGTCGGTGAACCAGGGCATCGCTACCAGGCGATCGTCGACGGTGTTGTTGGCGACGATGGTCTCGAAATGGCCTTTGGCGGCGTCTTCACCGAGCGTCTCGTTGAGATCGAGCAGGTGGTTGGCCAGCAGCCCCGGCCACACCACGTCGATCTGCATCACGTCGATGTCGCTGGACTGGGCGGAGAGGATCTGCTGGTAGAGCGACAGGCGCTCGGTGGAAGAGTTGGGGGTGGAGACGATATCCACCTGGTGGCCGGTCTTCTCCTCCCACGCCGCGACGCCCTGCTGGCACAGCGTCAGCTCGGCGCCCACCGCGCCGCAGGAGATGGTCAGCTCGGCGGCCAGGGCCGGGCCGGCGGCGCTCGCGGCTCCGGCCAGGGTGAGCGCAGAGGTGATCAGGGTCTTCTGAAATGTCTTCTTGTGCATGGGTTTCCTCGTCGCTTGTTGTTGTCCGGGACCGGGTGTGATTCGTCGACACCCTTACCGTCGCTCATGGCGGGTGGGCCTTAAGACCTCTTAAACGATTAAGATGAGCTTGCCGCTCAGTTAAGCGGTGGTGGCGACGGACTGCAACCTAGACTTTCGTCACAGACATCGTGGGGGGCATTGAGCGTGTGAATCACTAGCAGGCCATTTAATTAGGTAATGTTACTAATATCAGAGAGGTTCCTGACTCCTCGTTAGACATAGGTCGTAATATTACAATTTTTTTTTGTCCCCTGAGGCTTAATCGATTAAGTTTCGAGGCGTGTTTCATGCCCCCGTGCCTCGGTCGACCGCTCCCGCGGCAAGGGCCCCGCAGGCAGGACGGCGAGACGCCTCATCCCTGGCGCATGGACACGATGTTCGACATGACCTCCCGCGACAACAACAAAGGGCGATACTCACCATGACCTTCCCCGCTTCCTGCAAGATCAAGTCACCGCTCGCCATCGCCATCGCCGCCGCCGGTCTGGGGGCCAGCGGCCTTGCCAGTGCCCAGGGCCAGGGTGACCTCGAGGCGCGCCTCGCCGAGCTGGAGCAGCGCATCGTCGCCGCCGAGCGGCGCGCCGACGCCGCCGAGCAGCGCGCTGAACTGGCCGAACGGCAGGCCGAGGATCGCCTGTCGGAAGACGAGATCGAGGCTCGTCTGGCCAGGGTCGAGGAGAAGGCCGACAGCGACGAAGGCTTCACCTTCGGTGCCTATGCGCGCTCGGGGTTGCTGATCGGCGAGGACGGCAAGAGCACCGAGGGCGGTCCCTATATCACCCCCGCCGGAGGCCTCGGCGGTGCCGTGGGTCGCCTGGGTAATGAGCCGGATACCTATGCCGAGGCCAAGCTGAACTACCGGCAGCGCTTCGATAATGGCGCCGTCGCCGATTACCGCTTGATGTTCGCCGACGGCGTGCGGACCAGCAACGACTGGACCGCCGAGGAGTCGAATCTCAACGTGCGCAATGTCTATGTCGAGTTGAGCGAGCTGCCGAGCTTCACCGGGGCCTTCGAGGATGCCTCGATCTGGGCCGGCAAGCGCTTCGATCGCGACAACTTCGATATCCACTGGCTGGATACCGACTTCGTGTTCCTGGCCGGCACCGGCGGCGGGCTCTACGATGTCCAGCTCGCCGACAGCTGGAAGGCCAATTTCTCGGTCTATGGACGTAGCTTCACTGACTTTCCCGTCATCGAGGAAGCCGATCCGAACGAGAACGACACCGATAGCTTCATCTACACGGTCAACAATTATTTCGGCAACTGGCAATGGATGGTCAACGGCTTGACCGCCGCCGACAACGATATGCGCTTGCTCGAGAGCGGTGACTCGGCCGCCGACGACGGCTTCCATACCATGGTGGCCTACCATGGCGACAGCTTCTTCGGCTTGAGCGACGGTAACTTCAAGGCGGCGGTGATGCATGGCCAGGGGCTGGGCGCCGAGGTCAAGGGACTGGGCTCCAATGGCGACCTGACCGAGGAAGCCGCCTCCACCCGAGTGGCGCTCTACGGGACCACCTACCTGGCGCCCAAGTGGCGCATCGCGCCGGCGTTGATGGCCGAGACCAGCGAGGATCGTTTCGCCGAGGGCGATGAGTACCGCTGGGCCACGGTCAACGCGCGTCTGGCCAACGAGCTCACCGACAACTTCGAGATGCAGTATGAGGCCAGCTACCAGTACCTCGATTTCGATCCCGCCGGGTTCAAGGGACGCAATGCTGCCGAGGGGGGATACACCAGGTTCACCATCGCGCCGACCTTCAAGCCCGATGTGGGCGGCTTCTGGCAGCGCCCGGAGATTCGCGTCTTCGCCAGCTTCAGCGACTGGGACGAGGAGCTCAACGAGTTCAGCGATGACGATGCCTTCGGCAGTGAAGGCTTCGCCGGCAGCCAGTGGGCCTTCGGCGTACAGAGCGAGATCTGGTTCTGACGCCCCGGCCCTGATGGCCTGCTGACCCTTGCTGTTCCGATCCTTGCCCGTGGCTCAGATGCCACGGGCTTTTTGTTGGTGCCCCGTCTCCCTCCCGGCACCGCCGCAAGTTGGATTCCGTCGTCCGCCGCCCTCCGGCATAGGACTAAATGCCCACTCTCTCCTGCCAAAGTATCGAAGGATCGGTCCGGTCCCTGTGCTTTACTGGAGGTGGCAGACGCCACTCTCTCGGTGGGTTACCCAGGAGGCAGGCCATGTGGCCCAAACGACGTGATACCGGCCGACGCCCTGGCGTTGCAGTCACCCGCTATACCGGCCGCGGGAGACTAGACTGCTACTGCGACAAGGAGGCATGGGACCCCGGGAGAACCCGACTCCCATTCCACGGGATGGATGACCGTCCATGTGGCCTGCATGCGAGGCCTGATGACCGGAGCCGCCGATGACAACCGCCTTCCCTTCTACGACCTCGTCTTCCGCTGGCCCCAACGAGTTGACGCTGGCGATGCTGCGGCGACAGAACCAGTTCTTCCGCGGCAGTGGAGGCGTCAGCGCGGGCAACCGCTCGCAGGGGTTTCGGCCCGCCTTCTACGACATGGATACCGGTATCGTCTACCCCTCCCGGTTCGCCAGCGGCCTGGAGGCTCCCATGCACCTGCTGGATGGCCTGCCCGATGACCTGGTCGTCTCGCGCCTGGCCAATGGCCGGGTCGAGGCGGTCAAGCCCGGCATCGTGGCGGGCTTCATTCGCCACGACCAATTCTTCACCCGCCAGCAGGCGGCCAGGGCCACGGCGCAGCCCGAGGATCTTGCCGGTCGCTTCAGCAATCCCCGGGATCACCGCCGCCTGCTGGTGTTATGGGAGCGCTTCGTCGAGGACCAGGAGGTGGGCGCCGACCATATCCGGCCGGTCGTCGAGGCATCCTGGCATCGCTGTCACGCCGGCCGGGTCGACCCGGAGCGGCGCCATGCGCCCTTGGTGGCCGACACGCAGGCGCTCGATCGGCATCGCGATCGCCAGGCGGCTCTGCGTGAGGCCGCGCAACCGGTCCTGGCTCGGGCCGGCGAGCTGCTTCTCGAGGAGGACAACCTGGTGTTGCTGGCCGATCCCGAGGGACTCGTCCTGGATGTCGCCGGGGACCATCGGACCCGTGCCCAGGCCGAGACGGTCAACCTGATGGCGGGCGGCCTCTGGTCGGAACGCGACGTGGGCACCAACGCCATCGGCACGGCCCTGACCGCCGCCGAGCCGGTACAGCTCTACGGGGCCGAGCACTTCTGCACCGGTATCAAACGCTTTACCTGCTCGGCCGATGTGATCCGCGACCCCCACGACGGCCGAGTGCTGGGGGTAATCGATGTCTCGGGCCGGACCCGCAGCTATCGGCCCCATGCCCTGGACTTCGCGATGTCGGCCGCCCGCATGATCGAGGCCAACCTGATGGCCGGCTACTTTCAGTGCCGTGATCGGGTGATCGAGGCGAGCCGCGATGCCTTCCGCCGCTGGCCGGGCGAGGGTCTGCTGGCCTTCGATCGTCGCGGGCGGCTGGTCAAGGCCAACACGCCGGCCCATGACGCCCTGCGACGCCTGGGCGCCGACATGGCGCTGACGCCCCAGACACGCTTGCCGTCGCTGGACCGGGACGCGTTCGGTGGGACCCAGGCGACGCCGGCGTGGCTGGCAAGCCAGGAGCGCCAACCGCTGGGGGCGCCTGACCGCGAGGTGGGCACTCTGGTGCGGTTGTCGGCCAGGTCCTGAGGGGACAGTGAGCGCCCCGGCGACTACTACCCAAGTCGCACTCCCGGTGTCGCAGACGGCACCCAAGTCGCATATCCCGCCGCGGCGCTTCTCTCTAGACTGGAGAGACCGTCCCGCCGATGAGTGATCCCGCATGGAGATCGAGCCGTCACCCTTGCCGCCTGTCGCCGACGCGCCCGCGGCGTCCCCCGTGCTGGTCGCCCAGTCGCGGGCCCGGGACCCGGACATGGCCGCCCAGGACCTGGCCCGTCGCCTGTTGCATCCCTGCCTCGGCGGGGTGCTGTTCTTCTGCTCCGCGGAGTACGATCTCGAGGCCCTGGGACGCGCTCTTGAGGAGCACTTCGGCGGCGTCTCGTTGTGCGGCTGCACCACCGCCGGCGAGATCGGCGAGGGCGGCTATGGCCGCGGTGGCATCACCGCCATCGGCTTCGATCAACGCTACTTCGCCTTCGACCATGCGCTGATCGAGGATCTCGACGGTGTCTCGCTGCTCGATGCCCAGCGCCTGAGCGACCGGCTGCTCGACCGCTGTCGTCAGGCGGCGATCGCCCCCATCAAGGCCCATACCTTCGCTCTGACCCTGCTCGATGGCCTCTCGGCCAGCGAGGAGCGGGTGCTGGCGACCCTCAATGCCGCGCTCGGCAGTATTCCCCATTTCGGCGGCAGCGCCGGCGACGACAACCGGCTCGCCGGCACCCATGTCTACGGCGAGGGGCGCTTTCTTAGCGGGGCGGCGGTGGTGGTGATGGTCAACAGCGTGCTCGACTTCGAGGTGTTCACCACCCATCACCTGCGTCCCCTGGACGACAAGCTGGTGGTGACCGCCGCCGACCGTGAGCAGCGTCGCGTGATCGAGCTCAATGCCGAGCCCGCCGCCGAGGAGTACGCCCGGCTGGTGGGCTGTGCGGTGGACGAACTGGGCGAGGCGGTCTTCGCCCGCCATCCGCTGGCCGTGCGGCTGCACGACCAGACCTATGTGCGTTCGATCCAGCGCGTCAACGACGACCTCAGCCTGAGTTTCTACTGCGCCGTGGAGAACGGCATCGTGCTCACCGCCATGGCCGCCGCGCCGCTGCTCGACGACCTGCAACGCGTGCTCGACGATATCGTCGCGCGCCTGGGGCCACCGCGGCTTGTCATCGGTTGCGACTGTTTCCTGCGTCGCCTGGAGATCGACCTGGACGGTTTGAGCGAGGCCGCGTCCCGGCTGCTGAGCCGCTATCACGTGGTGGGGTTCAATACCTACGGAGAGCAATGCAATGGCCTTCACCTCAACCAGACCTTTACCGGGGTCGTCATCGGCCATGGACGCCGCCGCTCCTGAGCCCGGCGAGCGCGAGCGGGCCCTGGAGCGCGAGGTCGCCAAGCTCAAGCGCATCAATGCGGCCTTGATCGAGCGCGTCGAGGCCAGCAACCTGCCACGCAGTGCCCCCTATGCGGCCTTCGAGCATGCCGCGCTGCTCGCCGAGCAGGTCCGTGAGCGGACTCAGGAGCTCAACCAGGCCATGCACGAGCTGCGGGCCAGCAACCGCCTGCTGGTCGAGGCCCGAGAACGCGCCGAGACCGCCGGCCAGTACCTGGTCGATGCCATCGAGAGCATCACCGACGCCTTCGTGTTGTTCGATGCCGACCAGCGCATCCAACGCTTCAACAGCCGCTTCGCCGAGTTCTGGCGCCCGGCAGGAATCCACATCGCGAACGGCATGCACATGCAGGAGTTGCGTCGCCTGGCGTTGGCCTCGGGGCTGGTGCTCAGCGAGCAGCTTGGCCATGGCGACCGGCGCACCCTCTATCGCCTCCATGACGACCGTTGGGTCCAGGTGCACCAGCGGCCCACCCGCGGCGGGGGGCGGGTGATGCTCTACGTCGATATCACCGCGCTCAAGCGCCAGGAGCATGCCCGCCGCGAGCACGCCCTGGCCCAGAAGAGTCGCCTGCAGCAGGTCACGCTGGACAGCCTGTCCCAGGGCGTGGCGGTGATCGGTGCCGGTGGCCAGCTGGAGATGTGCAACCAGCGCTTCCGGACCCTGACCGGGCTCGCCTCCCTCGAGGTGCCCCACGACCTGGCGGTGCTGCAGGGGCGCAGCGCCTTGATCGTCGCCGGCGACGCCCGCGGCGTCACCACCCCCTGCGAGCGCCAGCTGCCCGATGGCCGGGTGGTGGAGGTGCGCGGCCATGCCATGCCCGGCGGCGGCCAGGTACTGACCTACACCGACGTCACCGAGCGCATCCGCCATGCCGAGGTCCTGCGTGAGCGCGAGCGGTGGATCCGTACCATCACCGACGAACTGCCGGCGATGATCGCCTACCTCGATCGCGACCTGCGCTACGTGTTCACCAATCGCGTCTACGAGGAATGGTACGGCTGGCCGCGGGACCTGCTGCTCGGCGGCGAGCTCACGGCCCTGCACGGCGTCGAACATTGCGCGCGCCTGGCCCCCTACCTGGACCGGGCGCTGGCCGGGGAGAGCGTGTCCTTCGAGTTCCCCGAGCACGGGGCCAATGGCCAGGAACGGGTCCTGCTGCGGGCCTACGTGCCCCACGTCGGCGAGGACGGCGAGGTGCTCGGGCTCTTCGTGTTGATCCGCGACATCACCGAGCGGCGGCGTTCCGCCGAGGCATTGCACCAGGCCTACCAGAACCTCGAGCAGCGGGTCCGCGAGCGGACCACCGAGCTGACCCGGGTGAACACCCGGCTGCGCGGCGAGATCGCCGAACGCGCCGCCGTCGAGCAGCGCCTGCGCGAGGCCAAGGCCGAGGCCGAGGCGGCCAACCTCTCGAAGACCAAGTTCCTGGCGGCGGTCAGTCACGACCTGTTGCAGCCGCTCAATGCCGCGCGCCTGTTCACGGGGGCCCTCGGCGAGCAGGCGGTCACGGCGGATGGCCGGGAACTGATCGAGCAGATCGGTCGCTCGCTGAAGGACGTCGAGACGCTACTCGGCACCCTGGTCGATATCTCCAAGCTCGATGCCGGGGTCGTGACCCCCGATGTCGCCGCCTTCCCGGTGGCCGAGCTCCTCGACGGCCTGGCCCGGGAGTACCGCCAGGTGGCCGCCAGCGAGGGCCTGGCGCTGCACTATGTGGCGAGCGACGGCGTGGTGCAGAGCGATATCCAGCTGCTGTCCCGGGTGGTGCGCAACTTCCTGACCAATGCCATCCGCTACACGGAGCGGGGGCGCATCCTGCTCGGTTGCCGACATCGCCCCGAGGGGCTGGAGATCCAGGTGGTCGACACCGGCATGGGCATCGAGGAAGCCGAACTGGGGGCGATCTTCCAGGAGTTTCGACGCTCCCATGCCGTCGGTAAGCGCCAGGATCGCGGCCTGGGGCTGGGCCTGGCCATCGCCGACAAGATCGCCCGCATGCTCGACCATCCGCTGGGGGTGGCCTCGATCGCCGGGCGCGGCTCTCGGTTCAGCATCCTGCTGCCCCACGGCCGGCTGTCCCCGCGCGGTGCTCCGGCGCCGGCGTCGACCCCGGGCGACAACCTGGCCCTGCAGGGGCGGCGCGTCTGGGTGATCGACAACGACACCGACATCTGCGAGGCGATGCGTCTGCTGCTCGGCCGCTGGGGATGTCGCGTCCGGGTCGCCGAGAGCGAGGCGGCGCTGGCCGCCCAGCTCGACCTCGCCACCGCCCCGGCGGACGTGCTGGTCGTCGACTATCACCTGGACGAGGGGGACACCGGTGTGGCGCTGGCCGAACGGCTCAATGCCGCGCGCCGGGTCCCGCTGCCGGTGGTGGTGATCACCGCCAACCATAGCCATGACCTCCGACAGCAGCTGCGCGAGCGGGGCCACGGCCTGCTGCACAAGCCGGTGAAACCGCTCAAGCTGCGCATGCTGCTGGCGCAGTTGCTGAGCGGGGCGCGGTGAGACGTTGGTCGGGCGAGGCTGACGGTCAACGCCTGAGGTAGGCGTCGAAGTCGATATCGCTGGCCGAGAGAATCGCCTGCACCCGGTTGTGCACCCCGAGCTTGCGCAGGATCGCCGAGACATGGGCCTTGACCGTGGTCTCGGCGATGTTCAGGTGGTAGGCGATCATCTTGTTGGATTCGCCGCGGGTCAGGCGCTCGAGCACCTCCAGCTGCTTGCGCGTCAGGGTCTCGAGCCGCTGGGGGCTGAGCCCTGGTTCGGCGCCGTGGCCCGGGGGGGTGCCGGTGGCGCGCATGATGTCCGCAGGCAGGTAGATGTTGCCATCGAGGATCTGGGCGATCGCCCTGGTCATCTGCTCGCGGGGCGACGACTTGGTGATGAAGCCTACCGCGCCATAGGTCACGGCCTGCAGGATGACCTGCTTGTCCTCCTCGGCGGAGATGATCACCACCGGGATCGTCGGGGCCTCGTTGCGTAACCGCAGCAGTCCCCCCAGGCCATGCATGCCAGGCATGTCGAGGTCGAGCAGGATCAGGTCCAGGTCGTCGTGCTCGCTGGCCATCGCCAGGGTGGCCTCGAGGTCCTGGGTCTCGAGCACCTCGGCGGCGTCGAAGCCGTCGCGGATGACCCGGCCGATGGCCTCGCGGAACAGCGGGTGATCGTCGGCGATCAGTAGCTTGTACATGGCTATGGCCTTGTCGTTGTCGTCGATCGGCATCGCCATCCTGTGCATGTGGCGTCTCCCGGCGGCCTCGAACGGCCGTGCCCGGGTGGCGGCCCAGCGTGGGGGGAGGGCATGGGCGTCCCGCTCCATGATGACGCCAAACGGCACCGGGAGAACTACGACTTCCGTCGGGGCGAGGCCCGGCACACGCCGGGCACCCTGTCGGACGGCCGACGCCCAGGGGGAAGTGCCCGAGGGGGCCGTTCGCCGCACGCGAGTCGTCTCCTTGTCGAGGGGCCCCGGGGCGGTGGAGCGCTATACTGATGACAACCCACCTCGACCGTAGCCGACCACTGCGGCCGTTCCGCGTCAGACGGGAGGGCGGCATGACCACGGACTTCACCCTCGAAGAGCTGCAGTCGGCGACCCGCAATCATGGCATGCCGCTCGAGGGGCTGGCCTACGCGACCACGCCCCTGGGCATGCACTACGTGCTCACCCACTTCGATATTCCCCGGGTCGACCCCGAGGCATGGCGCCTCGAGGTCGACGGCCGGGTCACCCGAGCGCTGTCCCTGTCGCTGGAGGAGCTTCGCTCGCGGCCTCGCGTCAGCCAGCCGGTGACCCTGGAGTGTGCCGGCAATGGTCGGGCGCGCCTCGAGCCCCGGCCGCACAGCCAGCCGTGGCTCGACGAGGCCGTCGGCACCGGCGAATGGACCGGGACCCCGCTGGGGCCGCTGCTCCAGGAAGCCGGGCTACTCGATGAGGCCAGGGAGGTGCTCTTCACCGGACTCGATCGCGGCGAGCAGGGCGGGATCGTCCAGCGGTACCAGCGCGCGCTGTCCGCCGCCGACTGCCTGCGCCCCGAGGTGCTGCTGGCCTACGAGATGAACGGCGAGCCCCTGCCACCCCAGCATGGTTTCCCGCTGCGTCTGATCGTGCCCGGCTGGTATGGCATGACCCAGGTGAAATGGCTGCAGCGCATCACGGTGCTCGACGAGCCGTTCTGGGGATACCAGCAGAACGTCTTCTATCGCATCGCCCAGCACGAGGACGACCCCGGGGTCCAGCTGAGCCGCATGTATCCCCGGGCGTTGATGGTGCCGCCGGGCATGCCGGTGTTCGAGACCCGCGAACGCCTGCTCCCCCCTGGCCACCACCCACTGCAGGGTCGGGCCTGGTCGGGCTGGGGCAGCATCGACCGTGTCGAGGTCAGCACGGATGCGGGCCAGCACTGGCAGGTGGCCGCGCTCGAATCCCCGACGGCGCCCCATGCCTGGCAGGCGTGGTCCCTGGACTGGGAGGCCGACGAGGGCCGCCACGAGCTGCTCTGTCGGGCCACGGACGCGGCCGGCAACGTGCAGCCGCTGGTGCCGCAGTGGAACCTCAAGGGGGTCGCCAACAATGCGGTCCAGCGCCTGATGGTCCAGGTGCGCCGCGAGTTCGAGCCCGCCCCCTGAGCCATCCCCGCGCTCCCGGTGGCGGGCTTGCCGCCGCCGTGCAGGGCCTTTCGCCAACGGACAGATGCTACCCGGTAGCGCGGCCACCGCCCGATGGGCGGTGCCAGGGAACTACGACCAAAGACCCCCATCCGTTGCGCCCAAGGCAGGATGGGCGCACGCGCAGGATTCACTACTCTCTATTGCATGCGACGCGTCCGGCTGAAGTCCTCGGCCGCGAGCGGATCGTCGTGATTCCCAACAGGCAGGAGTGCGCACCATGATCTACGCCAACCCCGGTAGCCCCGATTCCCCGGTTTCCTTCGCGCCCCGTTACGGCAACTACATCGGCGGCGAGTTCGTCGCGCCGCTCAAGGGGCAGTACTTCGACAACGTCAGCCCGGTCAACGGCGAGGCGTTCTGCGAGATTCCCCGCTCCACGGCGGAGGACATCGAGCGAGCCCTGGACGCCGCCCACGCCGCCGCGCCGGCCTGGGGCCGGACCTCGGCCACCGAGCGCTCCAACCTGCTGCTCAGGATCGCCGATCGCATCGAGCAGAACCTGGAGATGCTCGCCGTCGCCGAGACCTGGGACAACGGCAAGGCGGTGCGCGAGACACTGAACGCCGATATCCCCCTGGCGGTCGACCACTTCCGCTACTTCGCCGGCTGCATCCGCGCCCAGGAGGGCACCGCGGCGGACATCGACGCCAACACCGTGTCCTACCACTTCCACGAGCCGCTGGGGGTGGTGGGGCAGATCATCCCCTGGAACTTCCCCATCCTGATGGCCGTCTGGAAGCTCGCCCCGGCCCTGGCCGCCGGCAACTGCGTGGTCCTCAAGCCCGCGGAGCAGACCCCGGTGTCGATCCTCAAGGTCATGGAGCTGGTCGGCGACCTGCTGCCCCCCGGGGTGGTCAACGTGGTCAACGGCTACGGCGCCGAGGCCGGCCAGGCGCTGGCCACCAGCACGCGCATCGCCAAGATCGCCTTCACCGGCTCGACCCCGGTGGGCGCACACATCCTCAAGTGCGCCGCCGACAACATCATCCCCTCCACCGTGGAGCTGGGCGGCAAGTCGCCGAACATCTACTTCGCCGACATCATGGACGCCGAGCCGGCGTTCATCGACAAGGCCGCCGAGGGGCTGGTGCTGGCCTTCTTCAACCAGGGCGAGGTGTGCACCTGCCCGTCCCGGGCGCTGATCCAGGAGTCGATGTACGACGCCTTCATGGCCAAGGTCATGGAAAAGGTGACGAGCATCCAGCGTGGCAACCCGCTGGACACCGACGTCCAGGTCGGCGCCCAGGCCTCCCGGGAGCAGTTCGACAAGATCATGTCGTACATGGACGTCGCCCGGGAGGAGGGCGCCGAGTTCCTCACCGGGGGCAACCGCGAGACCCTGGATGAGTCGATCAACGATGGCTTCTATATCCAGCCGACCCTGCTCAAGGGCCACAACAGGATGCGCGTCTTCCAGGAGGAGATCTTCGGCCCGGTGGTGGCGGTGACCACCTTCAAGGACGAGGCCGAGGCGCTGGCCATCGCCAACGACACCGAGTTCGGCCTCGGCGCCGGGGTGTGGAGCCGCGACATCAACGTGGCCTTCCGCATGGGGCGTGGCATCCAGGCCGGCCGCGTGTGGACCAACTGCTACCACCAGTATCCGGCGCATGCCGCCTTCGGCGGCTACAAGAAGTCCGGCGTGGGCCGCGAGACCCACAAGGTGGCCCTCGAGCACTATCAGCAGACCAAGAACCTGCTGGTCAGCTACGACACCAACCCGCTGGGCTTCTTCTGAGGCCCCTGCCCCCCGGGCACCCTGCCCGGGGCGGCTCCCCTGACGAGTCGATGCCCGGTATCGCACAGGCGATGCCGGTGCCTGCCAACGCAACGGTTAGGAGTAGGATTCATGGACAAGACGATGCAAGCCGCCGTGGTGCGGTCCTTCGGCGAGCCGCTGAGCCTGGAAGAGGTCGAGGTGCCCCGCCCGGGGCGCGGCGAGATCCTGGTGAAGGTGGCCGCCTCCGGTGTCTGCCATACCGATCTTCATGCGGCCCATGGCGACTGGCCGATCAAGCCCGAACCGCCCTTCATCCCCGGCCACGAGGGTGTCGGCCACGTGGCGGCGGTGGGCGAGGGCGTCAGCCATCTCAAGGAAGGCGACCGGGTCGGGGTGCCCTGGCTGTATTCCGCCTGCGGGCACTGCGAGCACTGCCTGGGGGGCTGGGAGACCCTGTGCGAGTCCCAGCAGAACACCGGCTACTCGGTGAACGGCGGCTTCGCCGGCTATACCCTGGCCGATGCCGGCTACGTGGGGCGGCTGCCCGACAACGTCGATTTCCTGGAGATCGCGCCGGTGCTCTGTGCCGGGGTCACCGTCTACAAGGGGCTCAAGATGACCGACACCCGTCCCGGGCAATGGGTCGTAATCTCCGGCATCGGCGGCCTCGGCCACATGGCGGTGCAGTACGCCCGCGCCATGGGGCTCAACGTTGCCGCGGTGGATATCGACGACACCAAGCTGGCGCTCGCCAAGCGCCTGGGGGCCAGCGTGACGGTCAACGCCCTGACCACCGACCCGGCCGCCTACCTCAAGCGCGAGATCGGCGGTGCCCATGGCGTGCTGGTCACCGCGGTCTCGCCCAAGGCCTTCGAGCAGGCGCAGGGCATGGTGCGACGCGGGGGAACCATCTCGCTCAACGGCCTGCCCCCCGGCGACTTCCCGCTGCCGATCTTCGACACCGTGCTCAACGGCATCACCGTGCGCGGCTCCATCGTCGGCACCCGCCAGGACCTGCAGGAGGCCCTCGACTTCGCCGGCGAAGGCAAGGTCAAGGCCACGGTGGCGAGCGACCGGCTGGAGAACATCAATGACATCTTCCAGCGCATGATCGATGGCCGGATCGAAGGGCGCGTCGTGCTCGACATGAGCTGATCGAGGCTGGACAGGGCGTGACCGGGGCGCGCTCAGGCGTGCCCCGGTCACGTGTCTGGCCGCGGCGGCCCTAGGAGCGTATCACCATCTTTGCCTCGGTGAGCTGCTTGACCACGCTCTTGAAGCTGTTCTTGAGGACCAGCAATTCGCCATTGGCCAGGGTGACCACGGCCACGGGCTCATGGCGCGGCTCATTTTCCGCCTCGAACTCGGGACGGATCTGGGCGATCTGGTCGAGATGCAGCAGGAGGACGAACTCCTCCTCGGTGGAGGGGTAGTCGCTGACGACCTCGATGAAGCGTTGACTCATGGGTGCCTCGCTCGACAGCGGTATGTGCCCATCAGTGTAGTCGAGGCCCGCCGGGACGAGGTCGCGCCTCAGTCGTCGCCGAAGACGGTCAGGTCCAGGGCGTGGCTGCGGCCCAGCCACATCACCCCCTGGGTATGGTCGAAGCGGTCGTCGCCGGTGCCGACGTGGACGAAGACATCCAGCGAGCCCCGGTTGAGGGCCAGCCAGGGCACGACCTCGCCGAACAGCTCGGCGGCAAAGGACAGCTGGCAGCTCCACAGGGGATGGGGGCCCACCGGTCGCTCGTGGAAGCGCCCCACCCGAATCGCGAAGCGTTCGGCGGCGGCTTCGGCCACGCGGCGGGCCTCGGCGAGTCCCGCCGCATCCTCATAATACAGATGGGCGTGGTAGTAGGTGATGCGGCGCGGGTCGGTGAGGGGCGAAGTATCGCTCATGGCCGTCTCCTGGCAGGGGGCCTCAGGGTAACCGTTGTGCGGCGGCGCCGCGAGGCGGCCCCCCGACACGAGCCCCGGGGCGTCAGCCACCGGGGATCGGCAGGCTCTCCAGCTGGACTCCGTAGGCGCCCGGGGGCAGTGCCTTGTCCACCGAGAGCCGGAACCCGTCGAGGGTCGGCTCGGCGAGGTCGACCAGCTGCCCGGGGATGGCCGTCTTGCGTTCGTCGAGCTTGACCAGCACCTGCGGCCGAAGCGGCTGGTCGGGCACCTGGGCGACCACGATGCCGACCATGCCGTTGTTGAGCTCGACCAGGGTGCCGAGGGGGTAGAGGCCGATCCAGTCGATGAAACGGTCGACCAGTCGGCCGTCGAAGTGGCATCGACGGCCCTGGTGGAGGATGCCCAGGGCCTCGGTCGCCGGTCGGGCCGGACTGTAGACGCGGTCGCTGGTGATGGCGTCATAGGTGTCGACGATGGCGAGGATCCGGGCGGCCTCGCCGATGTCCCGGGCCGGCTTGCCGCGGGGGTAACCGCTGCCGTCGAGACGCTCGTGATAGTCCCGGCAGGCGATCTTGACCGCCGTGGGGAGATGCGGGTCATGCTCGAGCATGGCGTAACCACGCAGTACATGGCTCTGGACGTGCTGGAATTCCTCCTCGGTGAGCGGGCCGGGCTTGTCCAGTAACGCCTGGTCGAGGCGCATCTTGCCCACGTCGTGCAGCAGGCCGGCGAGCCCCAGTTCCTCGAGCCGTGAGCGCTCGTGGCCCAGGTGCTGGCCGAAGGCCATGGCGAGGATGGCGACGTTGAGGCCGTGTTCCATTCGGTAGGCGACCCGGTGCTTGAGGCGGGTCAGCCAGACCAGGGTCTCGGGGACCACCTCCAGCGACGTGATGAGCCGGCCGATCTCCCGCTGCAGCGTCGGCAGGCGACGATACCAGTCATGCTCGTCGCGCATCAGGCGCTGCAGCGTGCGCTGGGTCTTGGTGTACAGCTGCTCGGCGTGGTGCACCTCGCGGGGATCGCGCTGCGCGACCGCCGGGCGGCGCCGCTCCTCGTCGGGCAAGGGCGCGAACTCGCTGAGGTCCGGTGGGCTCTGCAGGGCGGACAGGATCGCCTGCACCTGGGGTTGGGAGCGCTGGGGATCGACATACACCGAGCGGCAGTAGCTGCGCAGTCGGCGCAGGTCGGAGCGTCCGCGTTTCAGCAGGTGGGGCGGGACCATCCAGGGCCGATCGAGGGCGGCGATATACATGCCGTTCTCGAGCAGGCTGACCGGCACCTCGACCAGGCGTCCGCCGTTCGGGGGGTCGTTGGCGCTTTGCATGACGCTGTCTCCGGCTGTCATGGGCTGGCTACAGTTATAGACCATCCTCCGGCTGGCGGCGTGGTCGCCGGGCCCGATCAGTCCTCGAAGCGTGCCGGCACGCGGGGCTGGCGGTCCACGCTCAGCGAGAAGAGGTCCGGTCGGCCGTAGTGGCCGCCCACGTCCAGGGTGCGTCGCGCCCGCCGGGCCGCCGCGGCGTCGATGTCGGCATAGAGGATGCCCTTCTCGCGGTGCAGGGGGCCGGCGACCACCTCACCTCCCGGGGCGACCACGGTGGCGTCTCCGGGGTTGATCCACTCGTCCGGCGAGAACAGCCGGTCGCGCTCGGGAAAGTCTTCGGGAATGTCGCTCCCCTCCAGGGCCGTCGCGGTGGCGATGACCCAGCAGCCGCCTTCCCTGGCGATATGCCGCAGGCTGGCCAGGCGCGTCTCGCCGGCGTCCCAGGTCGGGTTGATGAACACTTCGAGGCCCTGGGCATAGAGCGCGAAACGGGCCAGCGGCATGTAGCACTCCCAGCAGATCAGGGCGCCGAGGCGGCCCGCCGGGGTGTCCACGACCCGCAGCCCGCTGGCATCGCCCTGGCCCCAGACCATGCGCTCCGGGTTGGTCGGCATCAGCTTGCGATGGCGGTTGAGCAGGGTGCCGTCCGGTCCGATCACCACCGCGGTGTTGTACAGGGTGGTGCCGCTGTAGCGGCCATCCCGCTCGTGGAGGCCGATCGCCAGCGTCACGGCGTTGCGGGCCGCGGCCTTCTGGAGGGGGCGCAGGTGATCCTGGTCCAGATCGAAGGCGTTCTCCCACAGGCGGGCATGGATCTCGCCGGACAGGGCCATGTCGCCCCCCGGCCGCAGGCGCCAGATCCAGGTGGGGTAGCCGGGCAGGTAGGCCTCGGGAAACACCAGCAGGCCGGCCCCCGAGGCGGCCGCCTCATCGGTCAGTGCAATGGCCCGCTCCAGGCTGGCGTCCCGGTCGAGCAGACGCGGTGGGGCCTGGATGACGGCGACTCGGGTGGGCATGGTCGGTTCCTCCCGCAAGGCCGGCGAAGACTGCCTCCTTCCACTATGGGCGCGATCCCCCGATTTGTCTGCCGTCCGGCATGGGGCAGACACGAAAGCGGCGACCCCGTGGGGTCGCCGCTCGCGTGCCGGTTCTGGGGGTGCCTCAGGCCGGGCTGAGGTCCTGGGGCGGCTCGCCCACGGAGCCGGGCATCGCCTGGACGCTGGCGCCGCCCTCGCCGGCCAGGGCCAGGAAGTGCAGGTGACGTTCGTACTCGGAAAGCACGTCGCCGAGCACCTGGCCGCGGGTATAGCCGTTGAGGTCCTTGTCCGCGCCACCCTCGGTCAGGTAGACGTCGAGGCGCACATAGTAGTCGTCGTCCGCCGGCAGGAAGCTCGGGGTGCGCAGGCGGTGGGCGCGCACCTGGTAGACGAAGCCGTGGGCGTCGTCGAAGTCCGCCTGCAGGGTCAGCTGCGGCAGCGGCTCGCCCTCGACCTCTTCCTCGGTCACCGTGGCCGGCTGGCCGCGGCTCTCGAGCTCCTCGGCGAACTGGCGCAGGGCCGGCCGGACGGCGTGCTCGATGGTGGCGGCGGCGCCGGCCCGGGTGGAGGTATCCAGTGCCCGGTCGAGGCGCTCTCGCCAGTCGCCGCCCGGCGCGGTGCCGCTGACCTGGCGGCGGGCCTCGGCCTTCTTGCTCTCCAGCCTCAGCGCGCGGGTCATGCCGGCCATGATCGCGAAGATCACCAGCGAGAAGGGCAGGGCGGTGATCACCACCGCGCTCTGCAGCGCCGACAGGCCGCCGGCCATCAGCAGGGCCACGGTGACCAGGCCGATGGCCACGGACCAGAAGATGCGCAGGCGGATGGGCGCGTCGTGGTTCACGTCCGACAGGATCGAGGTGAAGTTCGCCAGCACCAGGGCGCCGGAGTCGGCGGAGGTGACGAAGAACACGATACCCAGGAGGGTGACCACCGAGGCGGTGATGCCGATGTAGGGGTACTGCTCGAGGAAGGTGTAGATGGTGGTCTGGGGAGCGTTGAGCGCCTGCTCGCCCAGCTCGACGAGTCCCTGATTGGCGACCATCTCGATACCGCTGTTACCGAAGATCGACATCCAGGCCATCATGAAGCCCAGCGGGATCAGCAGGGCGCCGATGACGAACTCGCGGATGGTCCGACCGCGGGAGATGCGCGCCAGGAACAGGCCGACGAAGGGCGTCCAGGCGATCCACCAGCCCCAGAAGAAGATGGTCCACCAGCCCTTCCACTGCTGGGCGTCCTCGCCGGCGAAGGCGTAGGTGTCGAAGCTCGAGCCGACGAAGTTGCCGAGGTAGTCCCCGGCGTTGAGCACCAGGGCGTCGAGCAGGTGCAGGGTGTCGCCCTGGAAGAGCACGAACAGCAGCAGGGCGGCGGCCAGCCCCATGTTGAACTCGGACAGGCGGCGGATGCCCTTCTCGACGCCGGTGACCACCGAGATGGTCGCGAGGATCACCACCAGCACGATCAGCACAACCTGGGTGGCGAGGCTCTCGGGGATGCCGAACATGAAGGTCAGGCCGTAGTTCAGCTGCATCACGCCGATGCCCAGGCTGGTGGCGATGCCGAACACGGTGGAGATCACCGCGGTGATGTCCACGGCGTTGCCGATGGGGCCGTTGATGCGTTTGCCCAGCAGCGGGTAGAGGGCGCTGCGGATGGCCAGCGGCAGGCGGTGGCGATAGCTGAAGTAGGCCAGCGCCATGCCCATCAGCACGTACATGCCCCAGCCGGAGAGCCCCCAGTGGAGGAAGGTCTGGGGCACGGCGGCACGCATGGCCGCGGCGCTTTCCGGGGCCATGTCTGGCGGGGTCAGGTAGTGGGACAGCGGCTCGGCCACGCAGAAGAACAGCAGGTCGATGCCGATGCCGGCGGCGAACAGCATCGAGGCCCAGGACACCAGCGAGAACTCGGGGCGCGAGTGGTCCGGGCCGAGGCGGATCGAGCCGACCCGCGAACAGCCGATCACCACCACGAAGGCGAGATAGGCCACGGCGGCCAGCATGTAGTACCAACCGAAGGTGTCATTCACCCAGGCCAGGCCGGCGTCGAAGAAGGCGCCGGCCTCCTGGGTGAACGTCATGGTCAGGACCAGGAACACCAGGATGCCTGCCACGCTGCCGTGGAAGACCGTGCGGTTGATCCGATCCCGTCGCTCGGGAAGGGCGGTGTTATCCGTCATTCAGTGAGACTCCTGTTGTTGGGGTGACTCTTTTTTTAAATGAACGTTCAAACAAAATACGCACATCCCCTGTGGTCTGCAAGTCGGCCTCCCGCCTGCGGCGGGAATCTCGAAGTTCGGTGAGAGGAAAACGAAGACGCCTGGCACGGGGCCGGGCGTCCTGGGAGGCGGGGAGGGCGGCGTCAGCCGGCGTCGGGGTGCCGGGGGCGATCGCCGCCGTGGTGCGGGCCGGGGCCCTTGTGGTCGGGACGCATGGCCTCGCGCAGGCGACTCAGCTGTTCCTCGTCGAGATGCTCGGCGAGGGTCTCGCGGTAGTCGGCGCGCAGTGCCTGCCAGGCCGCCCGGCGATCCTCGCGGCTGTCGAAGGTCCGGTCGTGCAGCGCCTGGGCCTCGGCATGGAAGGCGGCACGCTGCTCGCGGAGTGCCTCGCGGCTCGCTTCGTCGAGCTGCCACTCGTCGAACAGGGCCTCCAGGCGCGCCTCGCGGGCCTGGCGCTGCTCGGCGCGCCATTCCTGGCGCATCTCGCGCTTGGCCTGCTCGAGGGCCGCACGCTGGTCGTCATCGAGGATCTCGTCGAGCCGCTCGCGGTGCTCGGTCTGCAGCTCCTGCAGCGCCTGGTGATGCTCGGCGCGGGCCTCGGCCAGGGCATCGCGCGTCTCGGCGTCGAGGCCCGCGCGCTCGAAGAGCGCCTCGCGCTGCTCGGCGTGGAACGATCCTCCCCTGCCGTGGGGCTCGCCCTCACCGGGAGCGGCGCCGGCGGAGAGCGCCAGGGGGGCGATGGCGGCGGCCAGCAGGGCGGGAGCGAACAGCTTGCGGGTCAGGCTCATCTTCTTCATGTCCGGCATTCCTTGTGTCCTTGGGTGACGCTGGCAGTGTCGCCCGGCGACGTGCAAGGGCCGTGGACCCAGGGTGCAAAGGTGGTGCATGCCCGCGGGGCTCACTCCTCCGGCTGATACTTGTAGCCCACGCCGTAGACCGAGCGAATGATCTCGCGCTCGGGCCAGACCTCGGCGATCTTCTTGCGCAGCTTCTTGATATGGCTGTCCACGGTGCGCTCGGAGACGATGCGGTGATCGCGGTACATGTGATCCATCAGCTGTTCCCGGGAGAAGATGCGACCGGGCGACTGCATCATCACCCGCAGCAGCTGGAACTCCACCGCCGTCAGTCCCAGGTCCTGGCCGTCGGCCAGCGCCCGCCAGCCGTCCTCGTCCAGGCTCAGGGTGTTGCCGTCGCCGGCGGTCTCCGGGGCCTCGGCGGCGCGGCTGCGGCGCAGCACGGCCCGGGCCCTGGCCACCACCTCGCGGGGGCTGAACGGCTTGCAGATGTAGTCGTCGGCGCCGAGTTCCAGGCCCAGCAGACGGTCGACTTCCTCGACCCGGGCGGTGAGCATGATGATCGCCACCCGTGGCCAGCGCTGGCGAATCTCCCGGCACAGCGTCAGGCCGTCGGTGCCCGGCAGCATCAGGTCGAGCAGGACCAGCTCCGGGCGGGCCTCCTGGGCCTCGAGCCAGGGCAGGACCTTGTCGCCGTGGTCGATGTGGTGGCAGTCGAAACCGCTGCCCTCCAGGTAATCCGCCACCAGGCGGGCGATCTTGGGTTCGTCCTCGACGATCAGGACGCGGTCGGTCGCGGGGTCCGGGGCAATCATGCGTCATCCTCCCTGAGTTGATGTTCGGCGATGGCCGGAAAGGTCAGCGTCCAGCATAGCCCGCCGAGCGACGACGGGGTGGCGACCATCTCGGCGCCGTGGGCCCGGGCCAGGGCCATGGCGATGGACAGCCCCAGGCCGCTGCCGCCGCTGGCGCGGCTGCGCGACCCCTCGACCCGGTAGAGGCGTTCGGTGAGCCGCGGCAGCTCGGCCTCGGGCACCCCCGGGGCGCTGTCCTCCCAGCTCACCTGCCAGCCCTCTCCGGTGGCGGCGAGACGTACCCTCAGCCGGCCCGGGGGATGAGTATATGCACAGGTGTTGTCCAGCAGGTTGGTCCACAACTGGCGCAGGCGCTGGGTGTCGCCGCGGATCCAGGCCGGGCCCTCGATCTCGCTGTCGAGCGCGAGGTCGCTGTCGGCCAGCCAGGGGGTGGCCTCGTCGAGTCGGGCGGCGAGGCTGGCGGCCAGGTCCAGGGGCGCCAGCTGGACCTCCAGGGCACCGGCATCGCTCTGGGACAGCAGTCGCAGGTCGGCCACCAGGCGCTCGAGCTGGTCGACCTCCTGGGCCAGCGAGCCCAGGTTGTCCAGGTCCAGGGGACGGATGCCGTCCTGCATGGCCTCGATCTCGCCGCGCAGCACGGCGAGCGGCGTGCGTAGCTCGTGGGCGATGTCCGAGACCCAGCGGCTGCGCGCCTCGCGGCTGGCCTCCAGGGTGGCCGCCAGGACATTGAAGTCGCGTGCCAGGCTGGAGAGCTCGTCGCGGCCGCGCTCGGCCAGACGGGTGCTGTAGTCGCCCTCGGTGAGGCGCCGGGTGGCCAGGGTCATGCCTCGGGTGCGGCGGCCCAGCCACCAGGACAGGCCTCCCGCCAGCAGCAGGGAGGCCAGTCCCAGGGCGGCGACGATGATCGCCAGGTTACGGCGCTGCTGGGACAGGAAGATCCGATCCATGCGCGCCATCAGCTGCTGGGGCGGTCGATAGCCCAGGGTGCCGACCCGGGTGCCGTCGCTGACGATCGGCAGCCAGCGAAGCTCCGCCGCCTCCAGGTCGTTGTCCGGCGGCAGTCCGATCACCGGCAGGCCCTCGGCGTCATGGAGCACGAAGTCCTTGGGGTCTCCCAGGCGGCGCTCGATGCCCTCCGGCGGCGGGGCATCCCCCGGCCACAGCTGGCGACGCACCAGGTGATGCCAGGTTCGCGGCGACTGGCGCAGCCATTGCCAGTCGCCGCGCCACGCCCATTCGTCGGCCAGGCCCTTGGCCAGGGTCTCGGCCCGCCGGGTCTGGGTGCGGTCCAGGTACTCGATGAAGCCCTGGTCGAGGCTGCGTGACACGGCGATGAAGACCAGCCCGGAGATGGCCACATTGACCACCAGGATGATCACGAACAACTTGATCCCGAGCCGGGACACGGCCGGGGTGAAGACAGAGCGGGAACGCATCGACGGACTCCGCGGGGCCAGCAGGGACGATCAGGGTGAGACCCTATCATCCCCGATCGGTGTGCAGGCATTGTGCAGGTGACCGGTGCCACGCCGCCGTGCTGCTGGGTGACCCCTGGAGAGCGGCAGGGTGCCCATGGCCTACAGCGTCAGCAGGAACAGGATCAGCGGCGGTGAGAGCAACGAGAGGATGAAGCCGCTGACCACCGCCACCGGCACGCAGGCTACGCCGCCGTGTTGCTGGCTGATCCCTGGAGAGCGGCAGGGTGCCCATGGCCTACAGCGTCAGCAGGAAGAGGATCAGCGGCGGCGAGAGCAACGAGAGGATGAAGCCGCTGACCACCGCCACCGGCACGCAGGCCACGCCGCCGTGTTGCTGGATGACCGGCAGGGTGAAGTCCATGGCCGTGGCGCCGCCGTAGCCGATGGCCAGGGCCGCCTGGCGGTGGATCACCAGCGGGATCAGCACGAAGGCCAGCAGCTCGCGGCCGAGATCGTTGAAGAAGGCCACGCCGCCGAGCAGGGGGCCGAGCTGGTCGCCGATCAGGATGCCGGACAGGGAGTACCAGCCGAAGCCGGCGGCCAGGGCCAGGCCCTGGTTCCAGGGCAGCTCGAGCAGGGGAGCGGCGAGCAGGCCGCCGACCAGCGAGCTCGCCGCCAGGGTAATGGCAATGGCCAGGCCGAACCGGTTGAGCAGGATCTGCCGGAGCGGCATGCCGGAATTGCGCAGCTGGCAGCCGATCAGCGCGAGCAGGGCATAGAGCACCCATTCCGCCAGCCGCTCCGCCCAGGGGAACAGGCTCTCGCCCAGGGGGCCGCCGGCCACCACGCCGAGCACGACCCCCAGCAGTACCACCCCGACCAGCGACAGCGATCCGGCCATGGCGGCGAGCTTGCTGGTGGGGGCGCCGGCCACCACCCGCGAGGGATCCACCGCCAGGCGCAGCCGGCGGGACAGCCAGCCCAGGGCCGCGGGGTTGCAGGCCGAGGTCACGCCGAGCAGGGTCAGGGCCTGCCCGCCCATCCGCGAGAGCTGGCCGCCGAGGTCGTCGAGGCCGGCCAGCCCGATTCCCATCAACAGCAGGATCACGTAGATCGAGGCATTCACGCCACGGTTGATCAGGGCCATCGGCCCCGCCCGTCGGACTCGGACCAGATAGCCCAGGACCAGTGGCAACAAGACGATCAGCAGACCGGTCAGCATGCGAGAGTCCCTTCTCCTTTGGGGTGCCGTCGGCGACCCGAAAACCGGCTACTCTAGCAGCCTGTCGGACTCGACGCTGCTCTACTGCGAAACCCGGGCTCGGCCGATGTCATTCGATCTGAGTCGTTGAATAGTGTGCTATTCGCCTCATCAGATCGATAGACTCGTCTCGAAATCCGTCTTTCTCGTGACGATCGGTCAATTCCGACCGGCTGCCAGGCATTCTTGCCCCGCGGCGGAAGGGGACTCAGGGCTCGGCCAGCGCAGTCAGGGTCAGCCGGCTGCGGCGCCGGCCGTCGCGGTGGTACTCCATGGCCAGCAGCAGGCCGGGGCGCTGCGCATCGAGGTCCAGTATCAGGCGCTTGTCGGTGTCGCCGGGCTCGCTGAGGACGACTCTCACCCGATCGAAGCGGCCCTGCGGCAGGGACAGGGCATCCCGCCCCAGCACCCGGTAGCGCAGGACTTCCTCGCGGCCCCGGTGGTCACGGTAGCGCAGCGGGCAATCCCGGACGCAGGCGTTGCCGATGGCCCGGCGGGCGAGGGCGACAAGGGCGCTCTGGCGGTCGGGCAGGGCCCCCAGGTCCCGCCGGTCCAGCGAGTAGCCCCGCTGGATCCCCAGCAGCGAGTAGCCCGCGGCATAGTGCAGGGCGCGAACCCCGTCCTCGGCGACCCGGAAGCGTCCCCACTCCCGCCCCCAGGCCCCGGGCAGCTCGGTGCGCATCTCGCTCCGCCAGGCGCCCCCGTCATGGCGGAGGCGGTGGCGGATGTCGGTATCCGGCCAGCCGTCCACCTGCAGGTGATAGCGGGCGCTGAAGGCCTGCGGCGGGGGCGCTGCCAGGGCCGGCAGGGCCAGCGACAGCAGCGCCAGCCAGCCGATGAGGCGCAGGGCGGAAAGGAGCATGATGATGCCCTCGATGGGGTGACTGCCCTGAGAGCGCGGCGGGTCGCCCCGGGTTCCCGCCGGTCATGGCCGATTCATCGATGGCGGGCTAGGCTGCCCTGACAGGGCCCCGCTTTCCTCCCCATGCACAAGGAGATCCCCATGGCCAGCTTGCTGCTTATCGCCGGCGACTTCGTCGAGGACTATGAGCTCATGGTGCCCTTCCAGGCCCTCCAGGCCATGGGTCACCAGGTGGACGCGGTGTGTCCCGACAAGCGCGAGGGCGACCGCATCCGGACCGCCATCCACGACTTCGAGGGCGACCAGACCTATACCGAGAAGCCGGGCCACAACTTCGTCCTCAACGCCACCTTCTCCGAGGTCACCCCCGGCGACTACGACGGCCTGGTGATTCCGGGGGGACGCGCCCCCGAATACCTGCGCCTGGACGAGCGGGTCCTGGAACTGGTGCGTCACTTCTTCGACCACGAGAAGCCGGTGGCCGCCATCTGCCACGGGGCCCAGCTGCTGGCCGCGGCGGTCTCCCTGGAGGGGTTCCGGGTCTCGGCCTATCCGGCCTGTGCCCCGGAGGTCCATCTGGCCGGCGGCGACTTTGCCGAACTCGAGGTCGACCAGGCGATCGTCAGTGACACGCTGGTCACGGCCCCGGCCTGGCCGGCCCATCCGGCCTGGCTCGCCCGCTTCCACGCGTTGTTCTAGCCCCCGACCCGATCCCGGCACAGTCGAGGCTCCCTCGCGCGAGAGGCGTGACCAGGCCCGCGAGGCGGGAGCCTTCCTGCATGGCCCGCCCTCCGGCGGGCCGTGTATCCGCGGTCAGTCCCGGGCGACCTGACGTTCCAGTGCCGCGGAGAGCGCCACCGGGTAGCCGGTCTCGCCGTGGTCGAGGCGTCGCAGCGTCGCCGGCAGGTGGGTCAGGGCCTGTGCCACCCGTTCCCGGGCGGTATCCGCCAGGGCCATCGCCTCCGGGACGGGCCGGCCGCCTTCCACGCAGGGGACCAGCAGGGGCGTGGCCGCGTCGATGGCCTCGTCCCGCGTGGCGATGACATCGCCGCCGTAGTGCCCCGTCGCATCCTGGCGACGATACACCTGCTTGCGCCCGGGCAGGTTGATCTTGCCCGTGGAGTGCTTGACCCGTGGCGTGCCGGCGTACTCCACCAGCTTGTAGGAGAGGTCGATGACCGGGGCGTCGGCCGCCACGCCCATCTGGGTGCCGACCCCGAAGGCGTCGATGGGCGCCCCGTCCTCGAGCAGTGCCTCGATGGCCTGCTCGTCGAGGCCGCTGCTGGCGACGATCTTGATGTCCTCATGGCCGGCCTCGTCGAGCAGGGCGCGAGCGCCCTTGGCCAGTTCGCCCAGGTCCCCGGAGTCCAGACGGATGGCGCTGACGCGCACCTCGGGCGCGTCGCGCATCAGGTCGATGACCTGGCGTATCCCGGCGAGGGTGTCATGGGTGTCCACCAGCAGCGTGGTCTGCGGATAGTAGTGGGCGAAGGCATGAAAGGCCTCCCGCTCGCTGTCGTGGGCGAGCACGTAGCTGTGGGCCATGGTGCCGTTCAGGGCGAGGTCGTGGCGCAGGCCGCCGAGGACGTTGCTGGTGCCGGAGAGCCCGGCGGTGCGGTAGGCCCGCACGCCACGGACGGCGGCATCCACGCCGTGCATGCGGCGCATCCCGAAGTCGACCACCGGCCGGCCCCGGGCCGCCATGACGATGCGCACCGCCTTGGAGGCGAGCACCGTCTCCAGCTGCACCAGGTTCATCACCAGGCTCTCGAGCAGCTGGGCCTGGGCGATGGGCGCGTCGACCTCCAGCAGCGGCTCGTTGGCGAAGACCGGCGTGCCCTCGGGGAGGGTCCAGATCTCGCCCTCGAAGCGCCAGTTCGCCAGCCAGTCGAGAAAGCCGGTCTCGAAGTGGTCGACGCTGGCCAGCCGACCCAGGGCCCCATCGGTGAAGCGCAGCCGGCTGGCCACCTCGGCGGCATGCTGCTGGCCGCAGGCGAGCATGAAGCGTCGCTGAGGCGGCAGCCGGCGAAAGAACAGGCTGAAGGTGGCGACCTCGTTCATGGCCTCCTGCCAGTAGGCCTGGGTCATGGTCAACTGGTAGAGGTCGGTCAGCAGCGCCAGTTCGTCGTCGTCCACCCGAAGGGGCGTCGGCCGGCTCATGGGCGCACCTCGGCGCCGGCCTCGGCAAACTCGCGCCGGCACGCTGCCACCATGTCGGCATCCACCGCCGCGCTCAACGACTCGAGCAGCAGCGTGTCGAAGCCCTCCCGGCGGGCGTCCAGCACGGTGGCCCGGACGCAGACGTCCAGGGCCAGGCCACAGACGACGACCCGGCTGATGCCGCGGTCGCGCAGGTAGTCGCCGAGGCCCGTGCCGTCGAATCCCGAATAGGCGTCGGCGTCGAAGGCCGTGGCCTTGCTGACGCGGATGGTGTCCGCCGGGAGCCGGAGATCCGGATGGAAGGCGGCCCCCTCGGTGTCCTGTACGCAGTGCACCGGCCAGGGGCCGCCGCGGTGGGCGAAACTGACATGATCCACCGGGTGCCAGTCCCGGGTGGCCACCACCAGGGCGCCGGCCTGGTGGGCCGTGGTGATCTCGGCGTTGATGTCCGCGACCAGGGCGTTGCCGCCGTCCACGGCCAGGGCGCCGCCCTCGCAGAAGTCGTTCTGCATGTCCACCACCAGCAGCGCGTCGCGGCGACTGTAGTCCACCTGAGCGTGACGCATCGTGCCCCTCCTTCGAGGTCGGTGTGTGTCATTCTTAAGCCTACGCCCTGCATCCGGTTTCGTGTAGGCCCTGGAGCCTGCCGGGCTCGACCGATCGTCGCGAGACACACGGATTTCGAGACAATTTTATCGATTGGATGAGGCGAATAGCCCGCTATTTAACGAATCTAGTAGCCGGCCTCGGGGTCGATGGTCTCCACCGGTTCACCGGCCTCGAAGGCGCGCAGGGCGTCGGCGACCTGGTCCACGGCCTCGGCCAGCGGGGTGGGGCCGGCCATGTGTGGCGTGACGATCACCCGGGGGTGGTGCCACAGCGGGCTGGTTCCGGGCAGCGGCTCCTCCGGGAAGGCATCCAGCAGGGCGCCGCGCAGCCGGCCCTCCGACTCGCCGTCACCCAGGGCCTCGAGCAGGGCGGCCTCGTCGATCAGCGCGCCGCGGCCGGGGTTGATCAGGGTGGCGCCCTCGGGCAGCGCCGCCAGGGCGTCGGCGTCGATGATCCCGCGGGTGGCCGCGGTGTCCGGCAGCAGCAGTACCAGGCTCTTCACCCGGCCGAGCAGCGTCATCAGGCCTGCCTCGCCGTGGTGGCAGGTCACGTCGGGCAGCCGCTTGGGGGAGCGACTCCAGCCATGTACCGGGAAGCCGTCGGCGGCGACCAAGGCGGCCACCCTGGCGCCGATGGCCCCCAGGCCGAGCACGCCCACCGGCCAGTCGGCCTTGTCGATCAGCGGGTGCTCGTGCCACGCCGCCCGCGACTGCTGGCGGGCGTAGCGGTCGAAGTCGCGCTGGAAGTGCAGCAGGCCATAACGCACATAGTCGCCGATGGGTCCCGCCATGCCGGCGTCGCGCAGCTTGACGATGGGCACGCCGCGGGGCAGCCCCGGGTTGTTCAGCAGGGCGTCGACGCCGGCGCCGAGGTTGATGATGCCCTTGAGATGCGTCGGCTCGCCGAGCAGCTCGGCGGAGGGCTTCCAGGCCGCCAGGTAGTCCGCCCGGCGGCGTTCGGCGAGGGGGGCGGCACTGGTGAAGACCTCGGCGTCGGGCAGGCGACTGGCCAGGGCCTCGCGCCAGGCCTCGGCGGCATCGATGTGGACCATTACGCGCATGGGAACTCCTCTCAGTAGACGATCTGCATCATGGGGGGCGGGGCCTCGTCGAGCAGCCCGCCGAGGCGGGCCAGGCCCTGCGCGAGGCGCTCGATATCGGGTTCGGCGCCCAGGCTGAGCCGGATGCGCCGCGGGGCCGGGGTCTGCTCGACCATGAAGGGCACCGCCGTGGTGATGGCCACCCCCTCCTGCTCGGCCTGCAGCTGGAGTTCCTCCGCTCGCCAGGCGGGGGGCAGCGACAGCCAGACATGCAGGCTGGACGGGCGGGCGCTGCGTTCATGGGCGTCGAGCAGCCTCGCGGCCAGTCGCTGGCGCTCGGCGAGCAGCCGGCGCTGCTCCGCCGCCATGATCTCCAGACTATCATCGGCGATCCAGGCATCGGCGATCTCGAAGATCAGCGGGGTGGCCATCCAGGTGGTGGCACGCATGCGTGGCAGGGTGTGGTGCAGCTGGCCCCGGGGCACGCTGAGATAGCCAGCCCGGACCCCGGGCACGGTGGCCTTGGTCAGGCTGGTGACATGAAAGCCCAGCTGCGGCACCCGGGCGGTGAGCGGGGTGAGGCCCGGCGGCTCCAGCAGGGCGTGGACATCGTCCTCGATGAGCCAGACGCCATGGTGATCGAGCACCCGGGCCACGGCGTCGCGTCGCGCGGTGTCCATGGTGGCGCCGGTGGGATTGAGCTGGGTCGGCGTCAGGCACACGGCGCGCGGCTTGAAGCGCCGGCAGGCGAGGTCCAGCGCCTCGGGCACCACGCCACGTTCGTCGATCGTCACGCCGCGCAGCTGGAAGCCCAGGGTGCGGGACAGGGCGATCAGGCCATGGTCGGTGAGGGCCTCGGTCAGCACCAGGTCGCCGTGCTGGACCACCGTGGAGATGGCCAGCATCAGGCCATGGGCGGCGCCGTTGCACAGCACCCGACTCTCGGGCTCGCCGGGCACGCCGAGCCGCTGGTTCAGCCAGTCGCTGGCTCGCTCGCGATGATGGGGCAGGCCGGCGATGGGACGATTGGCGGTCACCACGTCCGGGCTGGCCTGCTCGGCGAGCCGCGCCAGGGTCTCGCGAAAGCGCAGGTGATGCCCCGGCGGGCAGATCGGGTGGGCGATGGACAGGTCGATCAGCGCGCTTTCATGGCGCGGTTCCTGGCCGCGCAGGTAGGCCGACTCCCGGGCGTCGTCGAGAGCGTTGATCCAGGTGCCGCTGCCGACCCGGGCCTGCACCAGGCCCATCTTCTCGGCCTGGCCATAGGCCCGCGAGACGGTCTGCACGCTGACGTTCAGGGTCTCGGCCAGCTGGCGGTGCGGCGGCAGCCGGGTGCCCGGGGTGAGGTCGCCCTGGCGGATGGCCTCGGAGAGGGCGCGAGCGATGGACAGGTACTTGGGGCCGGTGTCCGAGAGGTAGGGCGTCAGATCAATTGTCATGATGCAATAAAGCCTTTGACCGGTCGCCGAGCGGGGGTGCTAGTATCAGCATTGAGACATTGACCGGAGATTGTCATGACACATGCTAGCAAACGTCATGACAATTCACACGCCCCCCAGGCGTGGCCGGCGAGTCCGCCCCTGCGCCCCGGCCGCCTCCCGTAGAGGATGTGGCCGGGTTCGGTGATGTGATCGTTTGATGAGCGATTCCATGATTGAGGTTTCCCTGCCGTTCACTCGTGACGAATACCTCGGCCGCCTCTGGAAGGTGCGCGCCGAGATGGCGAGTCGCGGCATCGATGTGCTGATCATCAGCGACCCTTCCAACATGGCCTGGCTGACGGGCTATGACGGCTGGTCCTTCTATGTGCACCAGTGCGTGCTGCTCGGCCTGGAAGGCGAGCCGGTCTGGTACGGTCGGCGGATGGATGCCAACGGGGCCCTGCGCACCTGCTGGATAGACCCGGAGAACATCACCTACTATCCGGACTACTACGTCCAGAATCCCGACATGCACCCCATGGACTACCTGGCCCAGACCATCCTCCCCGATCGCGGCTGGCACGAGGGCGTGGTGGGCATGGAGATGGACAACTACTACTTCTCGGCCAAGGCCTACCAGTGCCTGCTGCGCGAGCTGCCCCATGCCCGCTTCATGGATGCCAATGCCCTGGTCAACTGGTGTCGTGCCATCAAGTCGCCCCAGGAGATCGAGTACATGCGCATCGCCGCAAAGATCGTCGAGGGCATGCACTCGCGCATCCTCGAGGTGATCGAGCCGGGGCTGCCCAAGAGCAAGCTGGTCTCCGAGATCTACCGGGTCGGCATCGAGGGCTGGAAGGATGCCAGCGGCAAGGTCTACGGGGGAGACTATCCGGCCATCGTGCCGATGTTGCCCACCGGGAAGGACGCCGCCGCGCCGCACCTCACCTGGGACGACACCCCCTTCCGCGAGGGGGAGGGGACCTTCTTCGAGATCGCCGGGGTCTTCAAGCGCTACCATGCCCCGATGTCGCGTACCGTTTTCCTGGGCCGTCCTCCGGCGGAGTTCATCCGCGCCGAGTCGGCATTGCTCGAGGGCATCGACAACGGCCTGGCGGTGGCCAAGCCCGGCAACCGCACCGCCGACATCGCCATGGCCCTGGGCGCGGCCATGGACAAGTACGGCTTCGACCGCGGCGGTGCCCGCTGCGGCTACCCCATCGGCATCAGCTATCCGCCGGACTGGGGCGAGCGCACCATGAGCCTGCGTCCCTCCGACGAGACCATCCTGCAGCCGGGCATGACCTTCCACTTCATGCCCGGTCTCTGGGAGGAGGAGTGGGGCCTGGAGATCACCGAGAGCATCCTGATCACCGAGACCGGCTGCGAGACCCTGGCTGACTTCCCGCGCCAGCTCTTCGTGCGCTGAGCCGGCTAAGTCGCAGTCGCCTGAAGCGAGGGGCGCCGGGGACAGGTCGTAGGGGGAATAGTCCTGTCGCCGGATCAGCCCCGAGCCTGTAGAGAACAAGGAGTCACCGACCATGACCAAGCGGCCCAGCCCGATCTCCGCCACCGTCGATTTCGACGCCGAGGGCGTCCAGCACGGCTTCCTCAAGCTGCCGATCTCCAACGACGAGTCCGCCTGGGGCGCGGTGATGATTCCGGTCACCGTGATCAAGCACGGCGAGGGGCCGACGGCCCTGCTGACCGGTGGCAACCACGGCGACGAGTACGAGGGCATCACCGCCCTGCAGAAACTGTCGAGCTCGCTGTCGGCCGAGGACGTCCAGGGCCGGGTGATCATCGTGCCGATGATGAACACCCCGGCGGCCCAGGCCGGCCGGCGTACCTCGCCGATGGACGGCGGCAACCTCAATCGCAGCTTCCCGGGGGACCCCGACGGCAGCGTCACCGAGAAGATCGCCGACTACTTCACTCGCACGCTGGTGCCGATATGCGACGTGGTGCTGGACCTGCATTCGGGGGGGCGCACCCTGGACATCCTGCCCTTCGCCGCCTCCCACGTGCTCGACGACCCCGACCAGCAGCGTCGCGCCCTGGAGGGCGCCAAGGCCTTCGGTGCCCCCTATGCCATGATGATGTTCGAGCTCGATGCCGAGGCGCTGTTCGACACCGCCGTGGAGCGTCAGGGCAAGATCTTCGTCGCCACCGAGCTCGGCGGCGGCGGCACCTCGACACCGCAGAGCCTGGCCATCACCGAGCGGGGGATCCGCAACTTCCTGGTCCACTTCGGCCTCGTCGAGGGCTCCCTGGAAGCGTCCGAGGCGCCCCAGGTGTACCTCGACATGCCGGATGCCAGTTGCTACGTGCAGAGCGAGCATACCGGCCTGCTCGAGCTTGCCGTGGCGCTGGGCGAGGGCGTGGCGACGGGCCAGGTCATCGCCCGGGTCTACGACATGACCCGCAGCGGCGCGGCGCCGATCGAGTACCGGGCCGGGCGCGACGGCGTGCTGGCCGCCCGCCGCTTCCCGGCCAACGTCAACATGGGTGATACCATCGCGGTGATCGCCGAGGTCGTCGAGTCGCTGGCATGAAGCTCGATCGTTACGACCTGAAAATCCTCGAGATCCTCTCCCGGGACGGGCGCATCACCAAGTCGAAGCTGGCCGAGGCGATCAACCTCTCGGTCAGCCCCTGCTGGGAGCGGGTCAGGCGCCTGGAGAAGGCCGGCATCATCGAGGGCTACGCGGCCCGGCTCAACCCCCGGGTGCTGGTGCCGCGCACGCCGGTCTGGGTGCAGATCGAGCTCAAGGCACACCATGCCGAGAGCTTCGCGCGCTTCGAGGCCCTGGTGCATGACACCCCCGAGGTCACCGAGTGCGTGGCGGTGGGCGGCGGCGTGGATTACCTGGTGAAGTTCGAGGCGCCCTCCATCGACGCCTACCAGCGCCTGATCGATGCCTGGTTGATGTCGGACGTGGGCATCGAGCGCTATTTCACCTATATCGTCACCAAGACCGTCAAGCGCCCGGCGGCCGGTATCTCGGCGGCCGATCTGGCCCTCTAGTCGGCGCGCAGTGGCGACTGCGGACCCACAGCGTTGATTTCGGGCGGCGGAAATGGGATAAGCTGGTCAATAGGTGGGTATAAGACCCACGACTGCCGGGCGATCCCACCGGCGTTGACGAATCTTGCGGCGCCGGAGTGCTGGACGTAGCCCGACTGATTCGAGATCGCCTGACGCAGAGAGACCGCCGATGTCCTATTTCACGATTGCCGGTGTCCAGATGCATGCCCTGCATCATGGCGACAACACCGAGGCCATGCGTCATCGCATCGATGTGCTGATGAGCCGTTTCCCCCAGGTGCAGATGGTGCTGTTCAGCGAGCTGATGCCCATGGGCGCCTCGCCGCATCACGCCCAGCCCCTGCCCTCCAATGCCGAGGCGATGTTCTGCCAGCTCGCCGAGCAGCACCGGATCTGGCTGATTCCCGGCTCGATGTTCGAGCAGTCCGGGGAGGCCGTCTACAACACCCTGTCGGTGATCAACCCCCATGGGCAGGTGGTGGCCCGCTATCGCAAGATGTTCCCGTTCCGCCCCTACGAGGCCGGGGTGGAGAGCGGCGACGAATTCGTCACCTTCGATGTGCCACGGGTCGGCCGCTTCGGGGTGTCGATCTGCTACGACATGTGGTTCCCCGAGACCACCCGCACCCTGGCCGCCATGGGCGCCGAGGTGATCCTGCACCCGACCATGACCGATACCATCGACCGGGACATCGAACTGTCCATCGCGCGGACCAACGCCGCGGTGAACCAGTGCTACTTCTTCGACATCAACGGCGCCGGCGCCATCGGCAACGGCCGCTCCATCGTGGTGGGGCCCTCCGGCGATGTCATCCACCAGGCCGGCACCGGCGAGGAGATCATGCCCATCGAGGTGGACTTCAGCCGGGTGCGCCGCGAGCGGGAGACCGGGCTGCGCGGCCTCGGCCAGCCGCTCAAGAGCTTCCGCGATCGCCGCGTCGATTTCTCGCTGTATCGCCACGAGGGCGGCTCCACCCCTTTCCTCGATACCCTGGGGCCCCTGGCCAAACCACAACGCGCCGATATCGAGGAGTACTGACTCGCCAGGGACAGGCGCCAACGGAAGAGGAGGTCCCATGCTGACCCGGATCCTGCACGTCCTGCGTCGCCTGTTCGACCCATCCAGGGCCGCCGGTCCCGCCGGCGCGTCTCCGCCCGACCGGCCCGCTCCCGCCAAGGGGGCGGGACCAGGGTCATCCGCCGATAGCCAGGGAGCGACAACGATGAGCAAGATAACCAGCATTGCCGATGTCCGCCGCCACTTCCTCAACAACAAGGAGCCGATCTACTTCATCTCGGCGACCAACTTCAACCTCCTCGGTATCGGTGACTGGGTCGGGAATTTTCGCCATATCAACTACATCGACTGCTTCGAGGGGCGCCAGCGCAACGTCTTCGTGCCCAGGGAGAAGTTCCCCCGCGACTTCGAGAGCATCGAGGACATCAACAACTACCTGCTCGAGCACAAGGAGGTCATCGACTTCATCCAGTCGAGAGCCGATGGCGACAACGCCGGCATCGCGACCTTCCTGATGTTCGACGAGCACACCGAGGACGTCTGCAAGCAGCTGGGGCTCAAGGTGGCCTTCCCGCCGGCGGCCTTGCGAAACCGCATGGACAACAAGATCGAGACGGTGCGCATCGGCAACAAGGCCGGGGTGCCCAGCGTGCCCAACGTGCTGGCCAATGTGGGCAGCTACCGGGAGCTGTGCGAGGTGAGCCGCGAGCTCGGCAGCGACCTGGTGGTGCAGACCGCCTTCGGCGATTCCGGCCACACCACCTTCTTCATCGCCGGCGAGGACGACTACTACAAGCATGCCGAGGAGATCGAGGCCGAACCCGAGGTCAAGATCATGAAGCGGATCAACTGTCGCGGCTCGGCCATCGAGGCCTGTGCCACCCGCTGTGGCACCGTGGTCGGCCCGCTGATGACCGAGCTGGTCGGCTTCAAGTCGCTGACCCCCTACAAGGGCGGCTGGTGCGGCAACGAGATGTTCGCCGGGGCCTTCAGCCAGGAGGTGCGCGACAAGGCCCGGGAGTACACCTTCCAGTTCGGCGAGGCGCTGCGCGAGGAGGGCTACCGCGGCTATTTCGAGCTCGACTTCCTGATCGACATGGACACCCGCGAGGTCTACCTGGGCGAGCTCAACCCGCGGGTCACCGGCGCCAGCTCGCTGACCAACGTGGCGGCCTTCGCCCATTCCGACATCCCGCTGTTCCTGTTCCACCTGCTGGAGTTCTCGGAGCTCGACTTCGACCTCGACATCGACGAGATCAACGAGCGCTGGGCGCACCCCGACAGCGTCGACAGCTGGAGCCAGTTGGTGATCAAGCACACCGACGAGAGCGTCGACCTGCTCACCACCGCGCCGCAGTCCGGCGTGTGGCGCATGGCACAGGACGGCCGCATCGCCTATGACCACTACGATTCGCACCCCCATGCCGCCGAGAGCGAGGACGAGGCCTTCTTCCTGCGCATCAGCGGCGAGGGCGACTTCCGCTACGAGGGCGCCGACCTGGGCATCCTGATCACCCGCGGGCGGCTGATGGACGATGACTTCCAGCTCACCGAGCGGGCCCGCGCCTGGATCGAGGGCATTCGCGGCCAGTACGCGGGCCAGTCGCTGCAGGACCCGGTGGTGGAGGAGGTCGCCGTCAGCCATGCGGTCGGCGGCGGCAACTTCAAGATCCTATGAGCGGAGAGCGAGGCACCGACCCGACGGGCCGGGCGCCGCGGGGCGCGATGGACAAGATGCTGGATTTCCGTACCGTGCGTGAGGACACGCCCGGCGCCCGGTGGAAGTCGCTGTTCGACTACCACTGGCCGGCCTACGAGGCCTGGTACCTCAGCGAGGGGGAGCGCGAGCGGCCGGCCTACCTGGCGTGCTTCAACGCCCTGCGTCGCCACATGCCGGAGCTGCTGGGGACCTACCGGGCCCTCTGCGACCTGGCCGGCGGTGGCGACCTCAGCGCGCGACTGCTCAGCCTCTACCGTCCGCCCCCCTACATCACCGGCTGCTCCCAAGCGGTGCTCGCCCGGCCCGGCGCCACGCTGCTCGCCCGCAACTACGACTATCCGCCGGAACTCTGCGAGGGGACCATCCTCTACAGTCGCTGGAACGAGCGCCGGGTGATCGCCATGTCCGATTGCCTGTGGGGCGTGCTCGACGGCATGAACGATGCCGGCCTGGCCGTCTCCCTGGCCTTCGGCGGACGCAAGGTGGTCGGCGACGGCTTCGGCGCCCCGATCATCCTGCGCTACATCCTGGAGTTCTGCGACAGCGTGCCCCAGGCCGCCGAGGTACTGGCCCGGGTGCCCACCCACATGGCCTACAACATCACCGTCGCCGACCGCGACGGGCGCTACGTGACGGCGATGATCGCGCCGGACCACAAGGCCAGCATCCGGCGCGTGCCGGTGGCCACCAACCACCAGAAGAAGATCGAGTGGTATGCCCATGCGCTGGCCTCCGAGACGCTGATCCGCGAGCGTCAGCTGTCGATCCTGGTCGACGACGAGGCCACCACCGAGGCACGCCTGGTCTCTGCCTTCTTCTCGCCGCCGCTGTTTCGTCACGACTACGGACGCGGCCTGGGCACGGTCTATACCGCCGTCTACCGCCCCGGTGAGGGGCGGGCCCAGTTCCACTGGCCGGGCCTGCACCTGGACCTGACCTTCGACGACTTCCCGGAGGAACGCATCACCGTGCGCTATGGCACGCGCGGTCTCTATTCGGGCTGAGCCGCAACGCCTCCCCGCAGAACAACGACCGAGAAGGGTGTCGCCATGCAAGAATCGACGCAAACCGAAACCACCTACACCGCCCTGGGCTTCTACCACAAGATCTCCCATCTGCGTGCCGACACCTGGAATGCCCTGACCCGGGACCTGGGCCAGCTGGTGCGACTCAAGGACGAGAGCCGGACGAAGACCCTGATCAAGGCCATCGACGTCAAGCTCACCCGCCTGGAGATCATCGAGGACTACCATGCCTTCCCCTCCAAGGAGGACTTCCGTCACCTCTGGTCGCTGTTCGAGCGCGAGGAGTACGTGCTGCTCGAGAAGGTGGTCAAGCGCCTGGTCCGGGCGCTGATCAGCGAGTCCTACCGGCGCCGCCACGTCGACCTCAGCGAGACCGACGCCGATGCCGAGGACCTGGAGACCCTCGACGCCCTCAACCAGCTGCGGCGCGGCCATCCGGCCTCCAACAGCTCGGCCCAGCCCTACTTCGAGCTGTTGATCGTCGACAACCTGTCGGCCCAGGAGGAGGAGGTGGTCCGCGAGGCCTTCCGCAACATGCGTCGCCCCGAGGACAAGTTCGTCTATGACGTGGTCACCGTGAGGAGCTTCGAGGACGCCCTGATCGCGGTGCTGGTCAACCCCAACATCCAGGCCTGCCTGATCCGCTACGAATTCCCCTACAAGTCGAAGTACAACCTCAGCGCCCTGCGCAACTACCTGGAGGGGCTGTCGGAGAAGGCGCTGGAGGGGCAGTCGGAGGCCGACCGCAGCATCCTGCTCAGCTCGATGATCCACGAGCTGCGCCCCGAGGTGGACCAGTTCCTGGTGACCAGCGGCGACGTGGAGGCCACCGCGAGCCGCGACATCCGCTACTTCAACCGCATCTTCTACCGCGAGACCGACTACATCGAGCAGCACCACACCATCCTGCGGGCCATCGACAGCCGCTATCGCACGCCCTTCTTCGATGCCCTTCGCGAGTACAGTCGCAAGCCCACCGGGGTCTTCCACGCCATGCCCATCTCGCGGGGCAAGTCGATCACCCGCTCGCACTGGGCGGGGCACATGATCGACTTCTACGGCATCAACATCTTCCTGGCCGAGACCTCGGCCACCTCCGGCGGGCTCGACTCCCTGCTGCAGCCCTACGGGCCGATCAAGAAGGCCCAGGAGTATGCCGCCCGGGCCTTCGGCGCCCGCCAGAGCTTCTTCGTCACCAACGGCACCTCCACGGCCAACAAGATCGTCGTCCAGGCGCTGATCAAGCCCCGCGATATCGTGCTCGTCGACCGCGACTGCCACAAGTCGCACCACTACGGCATGGTGCTGGCCGGGGCCCATGTCAGCTACCTGGACTCCTACCCGCTCAACGACTACTCCATGTACGGGGCGGTGCCGCTGCACGAGATCAAGAAGACGCTGCTGGCCTACAAGCGCGCCGGCCAGCTGCACAAGGTCAAGATGCTGCTGCTGACCAACTGCACCTTCGACGGGGTGGTCTACAACGTGCGGCGGGTGATGGAGGAGTGCCTGGCGATCAAGCCGGACCTGGTGTTCCTGTGGGACGAGGCCTGGTTCGCCTTCGCCACCTTCAACCCCACCTACCGGCCGCGCACTGCCATGCACGCGGCGCGCACCCTGCGCGACCGCTACCGCAGCGAGGCGTACCGCGAGGAGTATGCGGCCTGGAAGGCCGAGTTCGACCAGCTCGACCCCGACGACGACGCCACCTGGCTCGAGCACCGCGTGCTGCCGGACCCGGATCAGGTGCGGGTGCGCACTTATGCCACCCACTCCACTCACAAGACCCTGACCTCGCTGCGTCAGGGCTCGATGATCCATGTCTACGACCAGGACTTCCGGCAGCGCGTCGAGGCGCCGTTCCACGAGGCCTACATGACCCATACGTCGACCTCGCCCAACTACCAGATCCTGGCCTCGCTGGACGTTGGCCGGATGCAGGCGGAGATGGAGGGCTTCGAGCTGGTGCATGCCCAGGTCGAGACGGCGCTGTCGCTGCGCGAGCAGCTCTACAGCCATCCGCTGCTGCTGAAGTACTTCCGCGTGCTCAAGAACAGCGACATGGTCCCCGCGGCCTACCGCGAGTCCGGGGTCGAGTCCTACTACGACCCGGTGACCGGCTGGAACCAGATGGAAGAGGCCTGGGCGCGGGACGAGTTCGTGGTCGACCCGACCCGGGTGACCATCGCCATCGGCGCGACCGGGGTCGACGGCGATGCCTTCAAGAACGAGTACCTGATGAACAAGTACGGCATCCAGATCAACAAGACCTCGCGCAACACCGTGCTGTTCATGACCAACATCGGCACCTCCCGGGGCGCCATCGCCTACCTGCTCGACGTGCTGATGAAGATCGCCAAGGAGTTCGAGTACCGCTGGGAGGACAGCAGCCGGCCCGAGCGCAAGATCATCGAGCGCCGGGTGCATTCCCTGACCCGGGAGCTGCCGCCGCTGCCCGATTTCAGCCGCTTCCACGACGCCTTCCGCCAGCGTGCCGAGACACCGGAGGGCGACATCCGCAGCGCCTACTTCCTGAGCTATGACGAGGAGAACACCGAGTACCTGCGCTTCGACAACGGTGAGCTGCAGGTCCAGATGCGCGAGGGGCGGGACGTGGTCTCGGCGAGCTTCGTGATCCCCTATCCGCCCGGCTTCCCGGTGCTGGTGCCGGGCCAGGTGGTCAGCGAGGCGATCCTGCACTTCCTGCAGGCCCTCGACGTCACCGAGATCCACGGCTACCGCCCCGAGCTCGGCCTGCTGGTGTTCGCCGAGGCCGCCCTGGCCGCCCCGCCGGAGGACTGAATGTCGGCCCCCGGCGGGGGCGCAAAAAAAACCACAACTTCTCGGGCGTGGAACGAAAAACCCGCCGCGTCCGGGGCGGTGCTTCGAAAAGTCCTGAGCGTCCACCTCCCTTACCATGACGTCATCACGCGGCCCCGGGCCGCGGATGACATTTCATCGCCGGCGCGACGACTCGACGCGCCGGTGCGTCAGGGGAGGTGCCCATGACTCTGTCCAACATGCTCAGCGATCCGCGTCTGTTCCGCCAGTATGCCTATGTCGACGGCAAGTGGACCCACGGCGATGGTGGCCGCGAGGATACCGTGTTCAACCCCGCCACCGGCGAGGCGCTGGGGCATATCCCGCTGCTCGAGACCGAGCAGGTCAGCGCGGCCATTGACGCCGCCGAGGCGGCCTTCGTCCAGTGGCGGGCGCTGCGCGCCGACGAGCGCTGCGAGCGACTGCTGGCCTGGTACGACCTGCTGCAGGCCCACCGCGAGGACCTGGCCACCATCATGACCCTGGAGCAGGGCAAGCCGATGCCGGATGCTCGTGGCGAGGTCGAGTACGGGGCCAGCTTCGTGCGCTGGTTCGCCGAGGAGGGCAAGCGCACCTTCGGCGAGACCATCCCCAGTCATATCCCCAATGCGGCCCTCGGCACCCTCAAGGAGCCGGTGGGCGTCGCCGCGCTGATCACGCCCTGGAACTTCCCGCTGGCGATGATCACCCGCAAGGCCGCCGCGGCCATGGCCGCCGGCTGTCCGGTGATCGTCAAGCCCGCCCACGAGACCCCCTTCTCGGCGCTGGCCCTGGCCGAGCTGGCCGAGCGCGCCGGCATCCCCGCCGGGGTCTTCAACGTGGTGCTGGGCGAGGCGGCCGAGGTCTCGAAGATCCTGTGCTTCGACGACCGGGTCAAGGCGCTGTCCTTCACCGGCTCCACCCGGGTCGGCCGGCTGCTGCTGGAGCAGTGTGCGAACACCGTCAAGCGGGTCTCGCTGGAGCTCGGCGGCAACGCGCCCTTCATCGTCGGTCCGGACATGGACCCCAAGGAGGCGGCCTATGCCGCGGTGGCGGCCAAGTTCCAGACCGCCGGCCAGGACTGCCTGGCGGCCAACCGCATCCTGGTGCACGAATCGATCCATGACGCCTTCGTCGAGCAGTTCGCCAGCCGCATGGCGGCACTCACCGTGGGTAACGGCATCGAGGCGGAAGTCGACCTGGGGCCGCTGATCCATCGCCAGGCGGTGGAGAAGGCCGCGTCCATCGTCGATGACGCCCTTTCCCAGGGCGCGACGCTGGTGGCCGGCGACCAGCTCGAGGCCCCGGGCCCGAACTTCTTCATGCCGACCCTGCTGACCGGCGTGACGCCGCAGATGAAGGTCTGGCGCGAGGAGAACTTCGCCCCGGTGGCCGGCATCACGGCCTACGGCGACGACGATCAGGTCATCGAGATGGCCAACGACACCGAGTACGGCCTGGCGGCCTATGTCTACACCCACGACATCCGCCGGATCTGGAAGCTCCTGCGGGCGCTGGAGTACGGCATGGTAGCGGTGAACTCGGTGAAGATGACCGGCCCGCCCATCCCCTTCGGCGGCGTCAAGCAGTCGGGGCTGGGCCGCGAGGGCGGCGTGACCGGCATCGACGAGTACCTGGAGACCAAGTACTACTGTCTCGGCGCCCTGGGCTCTGTTTCGGGGAGCTAGCTGCGCTCGGCCTGACGGCGTTGGGCCCGACATCGAACATGCTCATTTTCGGCCAGTAAACTCCGCTGTTCTCCGTCGGGCCCGCCTGGTCAGGCCTTCGCTCGCAGAGCTCTCTGGATCCGGGGCACTAGGGAATCGGCCATCCGAGCTCGATGGGCGTCGGGGGCAGGTCGCAGTGAGGGTCTTTTGCCCAGGGGCGAGGCGGATGGAGAAGAACGTCCAGTGAATGTTCTTCCCGCCGAGCGGGTTAGCCATGGATGGCCAACCCAGGCCCTGCAAGCGGCGCAGGATGCATTAGCGCCGCAGGGCAAAAGTAGCGCCCAGGGATGGGTTGACAGCGCCCTCACGGAGGCCTGCCGCCGGAGAGCCCCTTCTTGCATTGGCCTAGTGGCGAAAAGAATCACCAGACCAAAGACAACCCGAGAATGACGAACTCCTCCCCGGCGGAGCCGGGGAGCCTCACTGGAGAAGCGCATGACCCCCCATCAGGAACTGATCGACCGTGACCGCAAGGTGACCTTCCACGCGTCCACCCACCTGCGTGACTTCGCCCATGGCGACGCCCCGGGACGCGTGATCACCGGCGGCAAGGGAATCCATATCATCGACAAGGACGGCCGCGAGTTCATCGACGGTTTCGCCGGGCTGTATTGCGTCAACATCGGCTATGGCCGCATCGAGGTCGCCGAGGCGATCTACCAGCAGGCCCTGGAGATGGCCTACTACCACACCTATGTGGGCCACTCCAACGAGCCGCAGATCGCGCTCTCCGAGAAGATCCTCGAGCTCGCCGGCCCCGGCATGTCCAAGGTCTACTACGGCATGTCCGGCAGCGATGCCAACGAGACCCAGCTCAAGATCGTGCGCTACTACAACAACGTGCTGGGCCGGCCGCAGAAGAAGAAGGTCATCGCGCGGATGCGCGGCTACCACGGTTCCGGCATCGCCTCGGGCTCGCTGACCGGGCTGAAGGCCTTCCATGACCACTTCGACCTGCCCATCGACACCATCCGCCACACCGAGGCGCCCTACTACTACCATCGCGCCGCGGAGCAGGAGGGCATGACCGAGCGCGAGTTCTCGGCGCACTGCGCCGGCAGGCTCGAGGAGATGATCCTCGCCGAGGGCCCGGAGACCGTGGCCGCCTTCATCGGCGAGCCGGTGCTCGGCACCGGTGGCATCGTGCCGCCGCCGGAAGGCTACTGGGAGGCCATCCAGGCGGTCCTGGCCAGATACGACGTGCTGCTGATCGCCGACGAGGTGGTCTGCGGGTTCGGCCGCATCGGCGCCGACTTCGGCAGCCACCACTACGGCATCCAGCCGGACCTGATCACCGTGGCCAAGGGCCTGACCAGCGCCTACCAGCCGCTCTCCGGCGTGATCGTCGGCGATCGGGTCTGGCGCGTGCTGGAGCAGGGCACCGGCGAATACGGCCCCATCGGCCACGGCTGGACCTACTCCGGTCACGCCCTGGGCTGTGCGGCCGGCCTCGCCAACCTGGCGATCATCGAGCGCGAGGGCCTGACCGCCAACGCCGCCGAGACCGGCGCCTACCTGCAGCGGCAGATGCAGGCCGCCTTCGGCGACCATCCGATCGTCGGCCAGACCCGCGGCGTGGGCATGCTGGCGGCCCTGGAGTTCTCCGCCGACCCGGCGCGGCGCCGTCACTTCGACCCGAGCCTGAAGGTGGGCCCGCGCGTGGCCGCCGCCGCCCTGGAGGAGAACCTGATCGCTCGGGCCATGCCCCAGGGGGACATCCTCGGCTTCGCGCCCCCGCTGACCACCAGCCGCGACGAGGTCGACGAGATCGTCGCCCGCACCCGCCGCGCGGTGGACAGGGTCACCGATGCCCTGGTCCGGGAGGGGGCCCTCCAGACCGCCTGACACCGCCCGGTGTCCACGCCAGTCGCCGCGGGGATCCCCCCGCGGCGCGCTTGTGGGGCAGCCGCCCATCGACCATCATGGGCATGCCGTGGGCCCCGTGCCCGAACCCGTGAGGAGGCCATGGATGAGCGAACCGAGCCATGGCGTCACCCTGGCGGCGATCCAGGCCGCCCGTCGGCGCCTCGAGGGCCAGGTGGCCCGCACGCCCCTGGTGCGTTCCGAAGCCCTGTCGCGGCGCTTCGACGCCGACATCCTGCTCAAGCTCGAGACCTGCCAGCCCACCGGCGCCTTCAAGCTGCGCGGGGCCACCAACATGATCGCGGCGCTGATCGAGCGGCACGGTCGCGAGGCGCTGGCCGCCGGGGTGGTGACCGCCTCCACCGGCAACCATGGCCGGGCGGTGGCCCATGCGGCGGCGCGGCTGGGGATCCCGGCGGTGGTCTGCCTGTCGCGGCTGGTGCCCGCCGACAAGGCCGAGGCCGTCGCAGCCCTGGGGGCCGAGGTGCGGCGGGTCGGCGAGAGCCAGGATGCGGCCTTCGCGGAGGTCGAGCGGCTGGTCCGCGAGCGGGGCATGGTGCTGATCCCGCCCTTCGACGATCCCCTCATCGCCGCGGGCCAGGGCACCATCGGCCTGGAGCTGCTGGAGGACGCGCCCGATCTCGACCGCGTCCTGGCCGGGCTCTCCGGTGGTGGCCTGCTCGGCGGGATCGGGGCGGCGCTCAAGGCGCTCCGTCCCGAGGTCACCGTCACCGGGGTCAGTCTCTCCCGCGGCGCGGCCATGGCCGAGAGCCTGGCGGCGGGTCACCCGCTGGCGGTGGAGGAGGAGACGAGCCTGGGAGACTCCCTGGGCGGCGGCATCGGCCTCGACAACCGCTGCACCTTCGCCCTGGTCCGCGAGGTGATGGACGAGCACTACCGGGTATCGGAGGCGGCCATCGCCGCGGCCATGGTCGACTTCCTGGAGCACGAGAAACGCCTGGTCGAGGGGGCGGCCGCGGTCGGCCTGGCGGCCCTGGCCGAGCACGGCATCGCGGTGCGCGGGCAGACGGTGGCGTTGATCCTCTCCGGCAACGCGGTCTCGCTCGAGACCTTCGATCGGGCCCGGGCGCTGGCAGGGTGCTGAGATTCCCATATTGCCGGCCCGGTGCAAGGCGAAGCCGGGTTCCTCCTGAGTTCGCATCCCGCACCCGTTCATCTCATTCTCTTCATGGTGGATCAGGTTCGCTTCCAGCATCCCGGACAAGACACCGCGCACACCACCCCCCAACTTCCGTGGCCAGAGGCGTTACTGGAAGGAGCCGTCGAGATGCGCCGCATCGGTAGCGAGCTTGTTCATTTTCTCCGCCTGGGGACCCGCGTATCGACCGCCCCGAGGCCATGCGGCCGAAGGTGACGGCGTACTGGTGCCGTTCAGGCAGGAGCCTGCCAAGCGGGTGGCGTCGGGTTCGCGCCGGGAGCGGGGATGCTCAGGCGCTGACCCGCTTGGGCTCGCCGGCGAAGACACTGAGTCCCAGCCAGCGCTGCATGCTGGCCTGTAACTGGCGTGCCCCGGTCAACTGGAGCTTGCCGCCAGCGAGCGCCTCCGCCACGGTCATCAGGCCCATCCAGATGGCGGTCATGGTGCGCAGGTCGCTGACCACGTAGAGATCGACATCGTGGCCGGGATCCTTCCTGCAGAGGTCGACGACGCCATCTTCGCTCGACTTGTCAACGATCAGCCACCACTTGGCCCGGCCGGGCGTCACATCGTGGTACAGAAACTGAATCGTGACCCGCTGGGGCGGCAAGGGGACGGGATCGAGGTTGCGTCGCATGTCCCACATCAGCAGCGACGGATCGAGGTTCTTCATGGAGAGCTGCGCTTCCAGCCAGCGCTGCCCCCAGCAGCCCATCGCCATGATCACCGGGCGCAGTTCCTCGCCCGCCTCGGTCAGCCGGTAATGCGGGTTGCCGGTCTCGGGATCGCGGCGGCGGCTCACCACGCCCAGTTCTTCCAGTTCGCGCAGCCGCTTCGACAGCAGGGCCGGCGAGATATGCGGCAGCCCACGGCGCAGGTCATTGAAGCGCTGGCTGCCACACAGGAGCTCGCGGATGACCAGGATGGTCCAGCGGGTGCCCAGCACCTCCGTGGCCATGGCCACGGGGCAGAACTGCTTGTATCCCCAGTCCGTCATCGCAGGCCCTCCTCGGGTTGGCGGGGCGTCCGCGGCGCCGCCCGTTCGCCCGGAGCGGTACAGATCGTGAATTCCCGGCTCGCCGGCGGCTCTACTAAGTTTAGCGTTGTGACGTCCTCCATGCTCCGCGTGGCAAGGTGCCGAGCCATGGCCCGCACCCCGGAGGTGGCCCCCTCGGTGTGGACGCAGACTGGAGGCGGCGCATACCGCGAACCTTGGCAACGACAGGAGCCCTGACCATGAGAGCGACAACACTCAAGGGTACCGAGATCGAGTTGACGCCGGACATGCTGGCCGGTTTGAAGATGCAGCTCCAGGGGCCGCTGTTGACGCCGGACGACCCGGACTACGAGGCGTCGCGCCGCCTGTGGAACGCCATGATCGACCGGCGGCCGGCCGTGGTGGTGCGTTGCCTGGGGGGCGCCGACGTGATGGCGGGCGTGCGCTTCGCCCGCGAGCATGACCTGCTGCTCTGCATCAAGGGCGGCGGCCACAACATCGCGGGGCTGGCGGTGGCCGACGGCGCGCTGATGCTCGACCTCTCGCTGATGCGCGGGGTCTGGGTCGACCGCGAGCGCCGGGTGGCCCATGCCCAGGCGGGGTGCGAGCTCGGCGACGTGGATCGCGAGACCCAGGTACACGGCCTGGCCACCGTGCTCGGCTTCATCTCCACCACCGGCATCGCCGGGCTCACCCTGGGCGGCGGCTTCGGCTACCTGACCCGGCGCTGGGGCTATACCACCGACAACGTGCTGGGCATGGAGGTGGTCACCCCCGACGGCCGACTGGTGCATGCCAGTGCCGACGAGCATGCCGACCTGTTCTGGGGCCTGCGGGGCGGCGGCGGCAACTTCGGCGTGGTGACCCGCTTCGACTACCGGCTGTACCCCCTCGGCCCGGAGATCGTGGGCGGCCTGGTGGCCTGGCCCGCCAGCGAGGCCCCGGCGGTGCTCGAGCTCTATCGCCGCCTGGCCGAGCAGGCCCCGCCCGAGCTGACCCTTGTCGCCTTGCTGCGGCCGGCACCGCCGGCGCCCTGGTTGCCCAGGGAGTACCATGGCACGCCGATCGTGGCGCTGCTGGCCTGCTACAGCGGCACGCCGGAGGAGGGCGAGGCGGTGGTCGCGCCGATCAAGGGCTTCGGCCAGCCCATCGGCGACGTGCTGGTGCGTCGGCCCTACGCACAGCTGCAGAAGCTGCTCGATGCCACCCAGCCCAAGGGGCGGCGCTACTACTGGAAGAGCGAGTATCTGCCGGGCATCGAGCCCGCGCTGTGCGACACGGTCATCGAACATGCCGGGCGCATCCGCTCGCCGCACTCGGCGGTGATCCTGTTCCAGCTGGGCGGTGCCCTGAACGCGCTCGACAACGACCACTCGGCGGTGGGCAACCGCGATGCGCGCTACGTCGTCAACGTGGGCGGCGCCTGGGAGTCGCCGGAGGACGACGCGGCGAACATCGCCTGGGCCCGTGAGGCCTGGCTGGACCTGAAGGCCTTCTCCACCGGCGGCACCTACATCAACTTCCTGACCGAGGACGAAGGCCCGGAGCGCGTCGAAGCGGCCCTCGGCCCGGCTCTCCGGCGGCTCGCCGAGATCAAGCGCCGCTGGGATCCGGACAACCGCTTCCGCGTCAATCGCAACATTGCACCCGGCTGAGTGAAGGGGAGCGGGTAAGGCGCATCGCCACTCCATCTCCAGCCGAACCGAGAGGGCATGGCAGTAGCAATGCCCGCAACTCGAGGAGGTACCCCCATGTACGAGATGATCCGCAACACCCTGGTGCCGCGTGGCACCGGTAGGACGCAGGCCGTCCTTCCGCGGCTCGGTCCCATCGGCGTTCTGGCAGCCACCGTGGTAGCCGCCGCCTTTATCCTGCCTTCCCCGGTGAAGGCAGGCGACAAGGGCCAGGAGAGCGCCCAGCACACCGCCGCGGTGGAGTGGCACCCCCAGTCGGGCAAGGAAGGCGAGGTCGCCGGCGCGGAGGCCACCTTGTACACCACTGAGTGGGGCAGCTCCGTCCACTTCGAGGCGGCTGGCCTCGAGCCGGGGCATGTCTACACGCTGTGGTGGGTCGTGGTGAACAACCCCGGGGCCTGCGAGGCACACCCGGAACCCTGCACCGCGGGAGACGTCCTCGCCGAGGGCAACCCCGCCGAGGCACAGGTCGGCTACGCCGACGGCAACGTCGCCACCGACGATGGCGAGGCCACCTTCAGCGCCCACTTCACGCCCGGTCCGATCGAGGGGGGCTGGCTGCCCGATCAGGAGTTCACCAACCTGGGGGGCGCCGAGCACCACTTCGTCGTCAACGACCACGGCCCGCTTGTCGCCGAGCTGATGCCGGGGATGATGCACACCTACCGGGGAGGCTGCAGCGATGACTCGCCGTTCCCCGATGGCTTCCCCGACACCGCGCTCGCCGATGGCGAACCAGGCCCCAACGAGTGCATCCTGACCCAGGATGCGATCTTGCAGCCGTAGGTTCATGATCCCTATGAAGGCGGGTCTGGACTCAGACGCCGGCAAGCTGCCGAGCCAGGGGCTGCTGGAGGCGATGGGCAAGTACAACGTGGAACGGGTCGAGGCCGGCATCATGCACGCCGGTGAAGGGCAGGCCGGCCTTGGCCTTGGGAGGCTCCAGGGTCACGCTTATATCGCTCATCCCGCACAGCAGGACAGCTGCTTCACATCCTGGGTGAAGGTCTGGGCGCAGAGCTTGAGGCCTTCCACCATGGTCAGGTAGGGAAACAACTCGTCGCCGATGGCCTGCACCGTCATGCGGGCGCGCAGCGCCATCACCGCCGCCTGGATCAGCTCCCCGGCCTCCCCGGCGACCGCCTGGACGCCCAGCAGCCGCCCCGAGTCGGGTTCGGCCACCATCTTGATGAAACCGGCGGTGTCGAAATTGACCAGCGCACGTGGCACGTTCTCCAGGTCGAGCACGCGGGTCTCCACGCGGAAGCCTCGCTCGAGTGCCTCGGCTTCCGTCAGGCCGACGGTCGCCACCTGGGGGGCGGTGAAGATCACCGCCGGCATGGCGCCGAGGTCCAGGGTGGCCTCGCCTCCTGTCATGTTGATGGCGGCCCGGCTGCCGCCTGCGGCGGCCACATAGACAAACGCCGGCTGATTGGTACAGTCACCGGCGGCATAGAGGCCCGGCACCGTGGTTCGCAGGTGCTCATCCACCAGAATCGCCCCACGCGCGGTTTCCACGCCGAGGCTCGCCAGGTTCAGCGCCTCGGTATTGGGTGTCCGCCCGGTGGCCACCAGCAGTTGATCCGCCCGCAAGGTGCCGGCGTTGGTATCGACAATGAATTCATTGTCGGTGTAGTCCACGCGGCTCGCCTGGGTCTGCTTGAGCACCTCGATGCCCTCGCGGCGAAACGCCGCCTCCATCGCGTCCCCCACCGGCGGGTCTTCCCGAGACAACAGGCGGCTGCGAGCCAGCAGGGTGACCCGGCTGCCCAGCCGGGCAAAGGCCTGGGCCAGTTCCAGGGCCACCACCGAGGCCCCGATCACGATCAGCCGCTCGGGAAGGGTGTCCAGGGCCAGCGCGCTGGTGGAGGTCAGGTACGGGGTGTCGGCCAGCCCCGGCACCGGCGGTTGTGCCGGACGCGCACCGGTGCCGATGAAGGCGCGATCGAAGCGGACGGTCTGCTCGCCGCCTTCATTCAGTCTGACCGTCAGGTGCTGGGCATCGACGAACCGGGCCTCGCCATGCAGGACCGTGATGGCCGGGTGGTCGCGCAGAATCCCCTCGTACTTGGCATCACGCAGTTCCTCGACACGCCCCTGCTGTTGCCTGAGCAGCTGCGCCCGGTCCACCACCGGCGCCTGGGCGCTCAGGCCTATATCGAAGGGACTTGCCGTGCGCAAGTGGGCAATATGGGCCGCGCGAATCAGGATCTTCGAGGGCACACAGCCGGTATTGACGCAGGTGCCGCCGAGGGTCCCGCGTTCGATCAGGGTGATGCGGGCCCCACGCTCGGCGGCCTTCAGGGCCGCCGCCATGGCGGCGCCGCCGCTGCCGATGACCGCGATGTGCAGGTTCTTGTCATCATTCATGAGGGGGAGTCCTCGAAGGGGGTGAGCCGTTGCCACCATCGGCGTCGTATGGTTTCTTGCGCCAAAGCGCGTAGAGGGTCAGGCCGATGAAAAAGACCAGGGCTGGCAGTAGCACATAGTCGAGATAGCCGGTCAGTGCCGCCAAGCCGACGGTACCGAGCAGAATTACCAAGATCGGCGTAAAGCAGCACAGCGCCACCAGGACGGTGCCGATCACGCTCACGCGCAGCGGGGGCTTCGGGTTCTTCATGGTCACTCCCGATCCGCATCCGAGGCTGTCGGGGTGGAGGGATAGCCGGCGTTGGTGGTCGCCTCGGTCAATGCTTCAATGAACGTTCGGGAATCGTCGAAGGTGATCACCGCCTCACGATTCTCGTAGCTCACGTCGACTTGCGAGACGCCGTCCACCTTGTTGAGGGCGGCCTTGACGGTGATGGGGCAGGCGGCGCAGGTCATGCCCGGCACCGACAGGGTCACGGTCTGCATGGCGGCCCAAGCGGGCATGCAGAGCAGGGCGAGGAGCGATATCAGGGCGAAACGCATTCCCATGGGACATCTCCTTTCAGTAGAACAGGGGCAGGACGTAGGGGAACGCGAGGGCGATCAGTACCAGTACCGACACCATCCAGAAGATCGCCTTGTAGCCCGTCCTGACCTGTGGCATGGCGCACAACTCCCCCGGCCGGCACTGTTCCACGGGACGGAAGATTCGGCGCCAGGCGAAGAACAGCGCCACCAGCGCCACGCCGATGAAGAGCGGGCGGTAGGGTTCCAGGGCTGTCAGGTTGCCGATCCAGGCGCCGGAAACGCCCAGCGTGAGCAGCACCAGAGGGCCGAGACAGCAGGCCGACGCCAGCAGGGCCGCGAACCCTCCGGCGGCCAGGGGGCTACGTCCCGATTTCGATGTTGACATTCGCTTGCACCTTTCATGGCCTGGTTCGCTGAGCTAAGGTTACTTCCGTAGTCAGATACGGAGTCAAGGCGCGTGCAGGATGATAAAGCGAATTCACTGACCATCGGCGGCCTGGCCAAGGCGGCAAACGTGCATGTCGAGACGATCCGCTACTACCAGCGACGAGGGCTGTTATCGGAGCCCGAGCGTCCTCCGGGGGGTATTCGACGTTATGGTGCCGCCGAGATCGACAGGTTGACGTTCGTGAAGACGTCGCAGCAGCTGGGCTTCAGTCTCGATGAGATCAGCGACCTGCTTCGGCTGGACGATGGCACCCACTGTCAGGAAGCCAGGGCGCTCGCCGAGCACAAGTTGCGGGACGTGCGTGAGAAGATCGACAGGCTGGCGCAAATCGAGAAGGTGCTAAGCGTCATGGTCGAGCGATGCCACTCACACCAGGGCAATATCACCTGCCCGCTAATAGCGTCATTGCATGCAGGGATCAGGGGGACAGGAGACCCGAGGGATTAATTCATCGGGAGTTCCCAGAAAACGGCTCAGCCCCTGAGGTGCGTTCTCCGATAGACCATGTCTACAAGGAAAGCTTGCATGACCAGCCTGCCCGCCAACATCCTGCACCTTCCGGAATACCCCATCCTGAAAAGCAAGGCAGAGGAGTGAAGTGGTCCTCGTCAACCACTTGATCCGGATACCCCTGGAGATTTCCCCATGCAGCTCTATCAACGCGATGCCATCGAGGCCGCCGTGGGCATCGACCGCGAGGCCCTGGTGGCGGTGGAGGCCGGCTTCGCCGCCCTGGGCCGCGGCGAGGCCGTGCAGCCCCCGATCCTCTCCATGGCCATCGAGGAGGCCAATGGCGAGGTGGACGTCAAGACGGCGCATATCCGCGGCGCCGCGCGCTTCGCCATCAAGGTCAGCCCCGGCTTCTTCGACAACCCCCGGCTCGGCCTGCCGAGTCTCAATGGCCTGATGATGGTGTTCTCGGCGAGGACCGGTCAGGTGGAGGCCGTGCTCTTCGACGAGGGCTACCTGACCATGGTGCGCACGGCCCTGGCCGGGGCCATCGCCGCCCGTCACCTGTCCCGGGAGAACAGCCGCCGGGTGGCGGTCCTGGGGGCCGGCGAGCAGGCCGAGCGACAGGTGGAGGCCCTGCGCCTGGTGCGGGACATCCGCGTCGTGGATCTCTGGGCACGCCGCCGGTCGGCCGCCGAGGCCCTGGCCGAGCGGCTGCGCGCCCGCGGCCTCGAGGCGCATGTCCATGAGGAGGTCCCCGCCGCCTGCGCGGCGGCCGATATCATCGTCACCGCCACGCCGTCCCGGACGCCGCTGCTCTTCGCCCGGGACCTCCCGGAGGGCGTGCACGTCACCGCCATGGGCGCGGACAGTCCCGACAAGCGCGAGCTCGATGCCTCGGTGCTGACCCGGGCCGATGCCTTCGTCGCCGACAGCCGGGCCCAGAGCGAGACCAACGGCGAGCTCAAGGCCTTTGCCGGCCGGGAGACACCGTTCAAGGTCCACGAGCTGGGCCGGGTGATCGCCGGTGGTGACATGCTGCGGCTCTCGGCGGCCACCATCACGGTCTGCGACCTCACCGGGACCGGCGTCCAGGACACCGCCATCGCCGACCATGCGCTGTCGCGGCTGGTCGGGACCTAGGTCGCCTTGTGCCCGGCGCCGGCCTGGCGCAGGCTGCACGGGTGAGCCCAGTGATCGACGCAAGGAGAAAGCACGAGATGGCAATGGTACTGGCCTTCGATGTCTACGGGACCCTGATCGATACCCATGGCGTGGTCACCGAACTGGAGCAGCGGCTGGCCGCCCAGGGCCAGTCCGACCTGGCCCCGGAGTTCTCGCGACGCTGGCGGGACAAGCAGCTCGAGTACAGCTTCCGTCGCGGCCTGATGGGGGCCTACGTGGACTTCTCTCAGTGCACCCGGGAGGCCCTCGAGTACACCGACCGGGCGCTGCGTACGGGCTTCGGCGAGGCCGACAAGGATCACCTGATGGACGCCTATGCGCGGCTGCCGGCCTTCCCCGAGGCCGAGGCCGCCCTGGCGCGCCTCGCCGAGGCCGGCGTGACCTGCGTGGCGTTCTCCAACGGCAGCCGTGACGCCGTCGAGGGCCTGCTGGGCGAGGCCGGCCTGCTCGAGCGCTTCGACGACATCGTCAGCGTCGAGGAGGTCAAGCGCTTCAAGCCGGACCCCGCGGTCTATGCCCACCTGCGCCATCGCCTCGAGGTGGAGCCCGGTGATACCTGGCTGATCTCGAGCAATGCCTTCGACGTCATCGGCGCCCGCCATGCCGGCCTGCATGCGGCCTGGGTCCGGCGCCTGCCGGAGGCGCCCTTCGATCCCTGGGGCATCGAGCCCGACCTCACCGTGGCGGACCTGGCGGGGCTGGTCGACGCCCTGGTCTGAGCGTCAGGCGGGACACTCCAGGGGCGTGGCATCCGCCGAGAAGACCAGCCGGCCGAACCAGGCACGGGCATCGCCCCCGGCATTGTCGCCGTCGGTCATCAGGGCCACGCCGTCGATGGTCGCCGGGGTGGCCCCGAACAGGCGGCGGTAGTCCGCGCGCACGTCGCGGACCTCGGCGACCCAGTCGCCCACCCGGGCCGTGCCCCCCTGAAGGGCCAGCAGGTGGGCACGGTCGGTGAAGGCGTTGGGCCAGTCGCTGCCGGCGGCCTGGGTCGACGACCACACATAGTTCACCGACTGCACCTGCCAGGGCAGCAGGCCGGTGCGCCGGGCCACATAGACCCGCCCCGGGTAGTCGTCCCCGCCCCTGGTGGTCTCGTCGAGGCCGGGATAGATCCCCGAGACCCGCCAGCACCACTTCAGATAGGGCGTGGCGGTCAGGTCGATCCGCCGTTCCAGGTACTTGGCCGAGGCCTGCCCATCGGCCCGGGCCCGCAGCACCAGCCGGCCGTCGAGCTCCACCAGCCGGTATTCGGTATGGCCGGCGAAAGAGCGGCTGGGCCAGGCGAGGATGTCCCGGGGCGAGAACGCCAGTTCGGCGGTGGCCGAGGCGCTCGACAGGCCGAGGAGCAGGCCGGCCAGCAGGCGCAGTGCCAGGCGTTGCGGGGCAGGGGAATGGGGACGCATGGAGTCTCCTTACGGGGGCTGGAGCAATGCGAGGGGCTGTGTCGCGGCGGCCGGGCATTCCTTACATGTTGCCCTGATGACTTGACCCGCTGCCGGGTGTCGCCAAGGCTGAGGACGTCCATCGACGGGAGGGAATGCCATGAGGCGAGTGACCAGGCCCCTGGCCATGCTGGGGCTGGCGATGGGGGTGGCCCTCGGCGCCGCCGCCGATGACGCCAGCGAGACATCACGACACGGCATCCTTCACAGGATAAGCCAGGACGAGGTCGCCCGGGTCGACGGCCGCCTGCGCGAGGCCCTGGAGGCCCGTGGCATGCGCCTGATGACGGTGGTCGACCATGCCGAGAATGCCGCCGGGGTCGATCTCGAGCTGCCCGAGACACGCACCTTCATCTTCGGCAACCCGGCCGTGGGCACCCCCATGATGCAATGCCGGGGCAGCCTCGCCCTGGACCTTCCCCAGAAGATGCTGCTGCGCGAGACCGCCGAGGGCACCCGCATCGAATGGAACGATCCCCATTACCTGGCCCGGCGCCATGACCTCGGGGCCTGCGACCTGCCGCTGGGCAAGGTGGCGGGAGCCCTGTCGGGCATCGCCGAGGCGGCCGCCGGCGACTAGCTCCGGTTCCCCACCACCTCCTCCCCCGAGGCGCCTGTAGTAAGGGGGGACGCCGGTAGCCGACCAAGCCAAGCAAGGTGAGGTTCGCTGTGATTGTCGGCGTGGCGTGCATCGCTTGTCCATTCGTATCTCCTCGCCCGCGACCCTGCGCCTTCAGGGACGGAGCTGGGCCTTTACCGCCAGTGAACAGTTGCGGCTTCGTGGACGCCTGCTCGATGGCGAGGCGCGTCGGGTGGCGGCCTCTCCCCCTGCCGGGGGAGGTTTCCTGCTCGGAGCCGAGGTCTCGCCGGGGGATTACCTGCTCGAAGTCGAGGGGTACACCCTCGGTACCCGAAGCGAACTCGAGACGTCGCGTTATCAGATCCTGATGATCCTGGAGTAAGCCGGGGCTGTGTCAGGCGACAAACTGGCAGGGGTGTGACGCCCCTTGGCCTCGGCGTCGGCCTCAGTCAAATGAGGCCACTGTCGGGTCGGGAAGGCTGATTCAATAACCATAACAAGAGGTGACTCTCATGGATCATTCACGCAGTTCACGATTCCCTGCTGTTTGGGCGCTGTCTCTCGGGCTTGGCGGGATACTGTCGGTGGCCGCACAACCCGGACTGGCCGATGACATGTCCGACCAGGCCACCCTGGAGGCACTGCGCGCCCAGATGCAGAAGATGCAGCGCCAGATCGAGCGACTCGAGCAAGAACAGCGCCAGGCGGCGGAGCAACGCCAGGTCGAGGCCGACGTGCCGGCCGATGTGGTGACCGGCGGGGACATGCCCGGCAGCTTCAAGCTGCCGGGAACCGAGACCTCGGTGCAGATCGGCGGCTATGTCAAGTTCGACGCCATCTACGACCTGGACCAGGACCTCGGCGATACCCTGTTCGTCGATGGCCTGGATGCCTCGGACGACTCGAGCGACCCCTCCTTCCGCTCCCATGCCCGCCAGTCCCGGTTGTATATCAAGACCTCGACGCCCACCTCCCTGGGCGATGCCACCACGTATATCGAGGGCGACTTCTTCGGTGGGGGCGGCAACGAGGTCTTCTCGAACTCCCGCGGCTTTCGGTTGCGCCATGCCTATGGCGAGTTGGCGGGCCTGCTGGCCGGCCAGACCTGGTCGAACTTCATGCACTTCTCCGCCTACCCGGCCACCGTCGATTTCGATGGCCCGGTGGGGGTGAGCTTCATTCGCCAGGCCCAGGTGCGCTATACCCTGCCGGTAGGGCCCGGCGAGCTGTCTTTCGCCGCGGAGAACCCGGAGGGCACGGGCTTCGCCGAGTCACGGGATACGGCCCCGGATATCACGGCGCGTTACAAGTGGCAAGGGGAGGCGTCGGCCGTCGAAACCGGCGCGCTGGTGCGGCGCCTCGAGACCGACGATGCGTCGGCGTCGAGCGACGATGCCGCCACCGGCTATGGGCTGATGTTGGCGGGCAATGTCGACGTGACCGACAGCACTCGGCTGATGGCGGGGGTGCTGTATGGTGACGGCATCGGCCGCTACATCTACACGGCGAACGGGTCCGAGGACGGGGACTCCATCGGGGCGGCTTATATCGATGCCGATGGCAGCCTGGAGACCATCGAGGCCTACGGCTTCAATACCGCCGTCGTTCAGGAGTGGACTCCGGTCTTCACCTCGAGTCTGTCCTATGGCCTGGTGCGCGGCGATCGCCCAGAGGATCTCTTCCCGACCTCGACCCGGAGCCTGCAGAGCATCCACTTCAGCCATTTCTACCAGTGGAGCGACCCGGTGACGCTGGGCTTCGAGGTCTCGCACGCCTACAAGGAGCTGCAGAATCGCGACGATGCGGACAACACCCGGCTGCAGTTCTCCGCTCAATACGACTTCTGAAGTGCCATGATGCAGGGACGAGGCGCCGCCGAGCGGCGCCCCGTCATTCAAGGGGGGTCAGCGGCCCGGTGAGTCGGGATCCCCATCGCCGTTTTCTTCGTCCCGTTCTCCGTCGCCTTCGGACGTGGGTTCATAGTGGTGGCCTACCCGGTGCAGCAGCTCGAACTGGCGGTCGCAGTTGCGGCAGGCGCCGCACATCGCCAGGTGCAGGCGCAGCGACAGGCGTTCCTGGAAGGTCAGGGAGCGGTCCCGTTTCAGCGACATCAGGCGTGTCGCCTCCTTGCACATCATCATGCCGATTCCTCCAGCCAGCCGCGTTCGATGCAGGCGCGAAGGCGCAGGCGTGCCCGGTGGAGCATCACCCAGCAGTTGTTCTCCTTGATGCCGACCTCGTGGCAGATATCGTCGGTGGACAGCCCCATCAGCTCGCGTAGCGAGAAGACCCGGGCGAGGTTGTCCGGCAGGCCGATCATGCAGGCGTCGAAGACCTGCCAGAAGCGCTCGTTCTCGAAAGCCGCCTCCGGCTCGCCCCAGTTCCCCGGCCGGGCGGATTCCAGCCAGCGGCCGTTGCGCTGGAACTGGCGATCGATGGCCTCGTCTTCCATCTCTTCGTCGAGGGGCTGCCACTTGCCGTGGCGCTTCTGGGTACGCATGGCGTCGAGGATCTTGTACTTGAGGATGCCGAACACCCAGGTCTCGTAGCCGGAGCGACCGGCGAAGGCGTCCTGCTTCTCGATGGCGGCGACCAGGGCCTCCTGTACGGCGTCCTCGGCCTGGGCGGCATCGCGAAGATGCAGCCTGGCGAAGGCCACCAGGCGCGGCCTGACGGCCGCCAGGCGGCGGTGGCGATCATCGTCGGTGCTTGTCGAGGTCACATGGCCTCCCTGTCAGGGCGTGAAAGCGTCCAGGGCGGCGAGCCGCCCCAGGTCCTCCGGATGGTCAACATCCCATACCTCGGCCGGGCAGGCCAGTCGCCATCCCAACGCGCGAGCCCGCTGCCGGGTCTGGGCCATGACGCGGGCCGTGCCCCAGTCGATCCCGTGAAACAGGCCGGGGTGGCTCTCGCGGACACCCACCAGGGCGAAGCCGCCGTCCTCGGCGGGGAGGAAGACCGCCTCCGCCGTCTGCAGGGCCGCCTGGCATTGCCCCAGCAGCGCGGGTGTCAGCACCGGACAGTCGCTGCCCACCAGCAGGCCGGGGCCGTGCATGGCCGCCAGGGCATGATGCATGCGCACTCCCAGGTCGCCCTCGGGCTGGGCGGCCAGGCGGATGCCGTGGGTCTCGGCGAGCGCCAGGAACAGTGGGTGGGCAGGGTCCAGGGCCGTCCACAGGGTGATCCGCTCGGGGCGTGTCGTCGCCAGCGCCATGGCCAGGGTGTGACGCAGCAGCCGGACATGCAGCGCCGTCGCCCCCGCCTCGCCCAGGGCGGGAATCAGCCGCGTCTTGACGCGTCCGGGCAAGGGCGCCTTGGCGAGGATCGCCAGCCGCGGGCCGCGCTCCCTGGGCTCAGCGGACATCACGGTAGTGCCTGGCCAGTCGCTCGGGAGGGGTCCCGCGCCAGTAGCGGTAGCGCAGCCACCACATCAGCAGGAGGGTCCGCCAGGCGCCCCGGCACTCCCAGCGCCGCCCGTCGCTGACCACCGGGCCCGGCAGGCATGCCGGGCGCGACAGGCGCTTCAGGCGCCGGGACATCTCGATATCCTCCATCAGCGGCTGCTCGGGAAAGCCGCCCACGGTGTCGAAGGCCTCGCGGGTCATGAACAGCGCCTGGTCGCCGGTGGCGATGCCGGTGAGCCGCGAGCGCAGGGTCATGGCCCGGGCGATCACCGGCAGCAGCGGGTGGCGCCCGGCCAGGCGGATGTCGAAACGGCCCCAGTGGTGGGCACCGGCCAGGGCCGCGGCGAGGTGTCGGTCGGCATCGGGCGGCAGCCGGGTGTCGGCATGCAGGAACAGCAGCCGGTGGGCCCGGGCCAGCCGGGCCCCGGCGTTCATCTGGCGGGCCCGGCCGGGCGCGACGACGACGACCCGTGTGGCCCGGGGCTCGGCCAGGGCGACGGTATCGTCCCGGCTGCCGCCATCGACGACGATCACCTCGGCGCCGCGCTCGCGATAGGCGCGCAGCGCATCGAGGGTCGCCGCGATCGTGCCGGCCTCGTCTAGCGTCGGCACGATGATGGAAAGGGGCGGCGGGGCAGTGTATGGGTCGTGCACGGTCGGTGTCCTGGCGACGTCCATGGGCAAGGCGCCCCTGGGGCGGCGCGCCTGTCCAAACCTTACCGCGAACTCGCGCCCGTGTAAGTCCCGGCGCGGATCGTCGACGAATTCCAGAGAGGCGATTCAAGCGCCGAGGGGGACAACGCGATGATGGCACGTGCCTTGTTGACCGTGATCCTGGGCCTGTCTCTGCTCCTGGCCGGGGCGGCGGCCTCGTGGGCGGCGGCCCCGCCGACGCTCTCCGATCCCCAGGTGCCGCTGGCGCATTCCCTGGCGGCCTTTCGGCAGGCGGTGCGACCCGGTGGGCCGGGCAAGGACGGCATTCCCGCCATCGACCGGCCGCGCTTCGTGTCGGCGAGCGAGGCGGACGCCTGGCTGGCGTCGGGCGACCGGGTGATCGGCCTCTATCGCGACGGCGAGGCCCGTGCCTATCCCCAGCGCGTCCTGGTCTGGCACGAGATCGTCAACGATGTGGTGGCCGGCGAGTCGCTCGCCATCACCTACTGCCCGTTGACGGGGTCGGCGCTGGGCTTCCGTCGCGGCGACAGCGAGTTCGGCGTCTCCGGTCGCCTGCTCAACAGCAACCTGGTGATGTACGACCGGGCCACTGACAGCGAGTGGCCTCAGCTGCTGGGCGTGGCCATCGATGGCTCACTGGTCGGCCGGGGGCTGGTTCCCGAGCGACTGGTATGGACCACCTGGGAGGCCTGGCGAGCGCGTCATCCCGGGACCCGGGTGCTGAGCCGCGACACCGGCTATGTGCGCAACTATCGCCGCGACCCCTATGGCGACTACAACCCGGTGGCCGGCTACTATCGGCCCGAGAGTCGGCGCCTCTTCCCGGTGATGGCCGAGGATACCCGCCTGCCGCCCAAGGCCATGGTGCTGGCCTTCCGCGAGGCCGAGGGCGCCGCCGCCGTCAGCCTCCCGGCGTTGCGCGAGGCCGGGATGGTGCGCCTGACCCTAGGGGAGCGCGCCTATGCCTATGTGGTCATCCACGATCCCGAGCTGGATACCGGCTGGGTGTTCCGTACTTCCGCGGGCCAGGCGATCGACCCCGCCTCGCTGCGCTTCGGCCCCGGCGGTGTGAGCGGGCCGGGGATCGAGGCGCTCGAGCCGGTGAACGCCTTCCAGGTCATGTGGTTCGCCTGGGCCGGCTTCCATCCCGATACCCTGCTGGTCGGGGAAGGCGGGGTGCCATGACCGCCCTGGCCCGCCTGCTCGCGGCGCTGTTCTCGCGACCCGCCACCCTCGCCATGATGGCCGCGACGGCCCTGGGCTATGCACTGCTCTTCCTGTGGCTGTCCGGCGATATCGCCGGCGGTGGTCGGGGCGACGTGCGCCTGTCCATCACCGCCTGGCATCGGATGTTCGAGTCCCGTGGGCCGCTTCGCTTCGAGCCGGTGGGCCTGGTCGAACTGGGGCCCTGGGTGTGGACCCTCAGTCCCCTCGACACCCTGATCGCCCTGGGACTCGGCCTGCTGCTGGGGGGCAACCTGGCCGGGCTGTGGCTGTCCCGCCGGGCACCGGCCGCCTGCCCGAGGCGTGCACCCGCCAGCGGAGGGCTGGCGGCCCTGCCGGCGTTGCTGGCCGGCGGTGCCTGTTGTGCTCCCCTGCTGGTGGTCTGGCTGGGGTTACCGATCGCCGGCGGCCTGGCGGTCCTGGCCCCCTGGCTGATCCCGCTGGCCTACCTGGCCCTGCTGCTGGGGCTTGTCCGCCTGGCGGTCTGGCGTGAGCAGCAGAGACATCAGGCCCGGGGAGGGGGGCGATGACGACTTGGCTGGAGCGCTGCGGCTATTGGCTGGGTTGCTGGCTGTCCTGCCCGCGGCCCTGGCACCGCACGGTGGCCCCCTATGACGAGGACGTGCGCGGCTGCCTGCGCCCCGGCGATGTCCTGCTGGTCGAGGGCTCGTCCCGACTGAGCACGGTCATCAAGTACCTGACCCAGTCCTCCTGGTCCCACGCCGCCCTCTATGTGGGAGAGCGACAGGCCCGCCGGCTGGGCGCCCAGCCGGGCCAGTGGTTCATCGAGGCCGACCTGGCCGAGGGGGTGCGCATGGTGGGCTTCGAGGCCTATCGAGGCCATACCCTGCGCATCTGTCGCCCGGTGGGCCTGTCGGCGGTGGAGATCGAGCGGCTGATCGACTTCGCCCACGCCCGGGTGGGCCATCGCTATGACCTGCGCAATATCGTCGACCTGGCCCGCTACCTGTTGCCGCTGCCCCCGGTGCCGGTCGCCTGGCGGCGCCACCTGCTGGCGCTCGGCAGTGGCGATCCCACGCGGGCCATCTGCTCGACGCTGCTCGCCGAGGCCTTCCAGTCGGTGCACTACCCCATCCTGCCGATCCGCGTCGCCGGCCATCGTCGGCTGTTCCGGCGGCGGCACTACACCCTGTTCACGCCACGGGACTTCGATATCTCGCCCTTCTTCGACGTCGTCAAGCCACGCCTGGTCGGCGGCTTCAGCCCCCGCGAGCTGCGCTGGCTGGAGGATCTGCCCGTGCCGCGCGTCCCGGCACGGGTCGCGCCCTAGGCGAGCTCGATCACCCGCCCCCCGGCCGCCACGGCATCGTCGCGGTCGTGGGTCACCATCAGGGTCGGCAGGCCCCGGGCGCGGATACGCGCGAACACCAGGCGACGCATCTCGTCGCGCAGGGCGGCATCGAGCTTGGAGAAGGGCTCGTCGAGCAGCATGGCCCGCGGCTCGGCCAGCAGCACCCGCATCAGGGCGACCCGGGCGCGCTGCCCGCCGGACAGGGTCGCCGGGTCGCGGTCGGCGAAGCCGGCCAGCCCGATGTCCGCCAGCGCCGCCTCGACGGCCCGCCGGCGGCGTCGGCGGCCGCCTCCGGCGGGCATGCCGAAGGCCAGGTTGCCGCCCACGCTGAGGTGGGGAAACAGCAGCGGGTCCTGGAAGAGCAGCCCCAGGCGACGGCGCTCCGGAGGACGACGGCTCAGGTCGTCGTCGCCGAGCCGGATCCGCCCGGTGGCGTGGAACACCGGGGCCAGGAAGCCGGCGACCTGGGCCAGCAGCGTCGACTTGCCGACCCCGGAGGGGCCCATCAGGGTCAGCACCTCGCCCGGCGGGATCCGGGCATCCACGGCGACCAGGGTCTGCTCGCCGTGGCGGATGATCACCTCCTCCAGGATCAGCGGGGATCGAGCGGTCGGGGGCGTGGTCTGGGTCATGGCAGCAGCTGGCGTCGATGGCGAAAGAGGATGCGGGGCAGGCCCAGGGCCAGCGAGAAGCCCAGGGCCGGCAGGGCGAGCTGGCCCAGCGCGTAGACCGCCGTCAGGCGGCGGTCGCCGCCGCTGGCCAGGCTCACCGCTTCGGTGGTCAGGGTGGCCAGCCGGCCGGCGCCCAGCAGCAGGGTCGGCAGATACTGGCCGACGCTGACCGCGAAGCCCACCGCGGCGGCCACGGCGATGGGCCCCGTCAGCATGGGCAGCCGGACCCGCCGGAAGGTGGCGGCCCGGGACGCCCCCAGGGCGGCGGCGACCTGGCTCCAGCGAGGGTCGAGCCGCCGGTAGCTCTCGGCCAGCGAGAGGAATACATAGGGCAGCACGAAGAGGCTGTGGCCCAGGGTCACCGCCAGCCAGCCGGCGGCGAGGCCGAGCTGGGCCTGGAGCTGGACCAGGCCGTAGAGGAAGGCCACCGGAGGCACCAGCAGCGGCAGGTAGAGGATCAGTTGGGCCCCGGGCCTCAGTGGCCGGCGGCGCAGGGTCTCGGCCTCCAGGCAGCCGACCACCAGCACCACCGACAGCGCGGTGGCACCGAGGCCGATGGAGGCGGTGTGGCGCAGCGGACCCAGGGCCGTGTCGGCGGCCTCCCGCCAGGTCCGCAGCGTCATCGGCGAGGGCCAGGCGGCGGGAAAGGGCCAGTAGGCGGCCAGCGACCAGAGGATCAGCCCGGCCAGGCTGGCCGCCAGCAGGCCGATGGCCAGCCAGGTCAGGGTGGCGCCGAGCACCCGGCCGGTCGCCTCGCCGCGTCGCCGGCCGCCATCGATCAGCCAGCCGGCCGCCAGCCGTCGCACCAGGCACTCGCCCCCCCACCAGGCGAGCAGGGCCAGGCCGGTGGCGGCGAGCTGCAGCAGGGCCCCGGCCGAGGCCAGGAAGCGCAGCGAGAGGTCGGGGTCGCCGAGCCAGCGGACCACCGCCACGGCCAGGGGCGGCGGCGTCGAGGGGCCCAGGATCAGCGCCACCTCGACGGTGGACGAGGCGAAGGCGATGACCGCATACACCGGCAGGCGGATCAGCGGGTAGAGCCCCGGCAACACGGCCTTGGCGAAGGCGCTGACCGGGCCGTAGCCCAGCGAGCGCGCCACCATCAGGCGTTCCCGGGCCTGGCACTGGGGCAGGGCGGCCAGGCTCATCAGCAGCAGGAAGGGCACCTCCTTGAGCACCAGGCCGGCGATCAGTGCCACTCCGCCCGGGTCGCCGGGGAAGAGGTAGTCCGGCGGCTGCGTCCAGCCGGTGAGCCAGGGCGAGAGCAGGCGGCTGGCGAATCCCGAGGGGGCCAGCAGGAAGGCCAGGCCGATGGCGGCGGCGGCGTGGGGCACCGCCAGCAATGGCGACAGCAGGCGCCTGACCACCCGGAACAGCGGCGTCTCGAGGAAGGCCGCCAGGAACAGCACCACGATGGCCAGGGCCAGCAGGGTGCTGGCGAGCCCGGTGACCAGGCTCAGGCGCAGCATGTCCGCGAGCCCCGGCGCCTGCCACAGCGCCTGCCAGTGGGCCAGCGTCCAGCTCCGCCCACCCAGCGCCGGCAGCCAGCCGAAGGCCGGCGCCACGACCCCCACCAGGCCTGCGGCCACGGGCAACACCAGCAACAGGATGGTGAGGCGGGGAAGCAGGCGAATCGCCAGGGGGAATCCCGACATCAGTATCCCGCCCGAGCATCAGCCCTGGGCATAGCGTGCGAGCCAGGCCGCCTCCAGGGCCTCCATCCAGCTGGGATGGGGCTCGGGCAGCAGCCTCTCCAGGGCCTCCGGGGGCAGGCGCGCCGGGTGGTCGTCGTCTCCGCCGAACAGTGCCCGGGCGTCGGCGTCGAGCCGGTCCATGTCGAGCACGGTGGGATCGCCCCAGACGGCGATGTCCTGCTTGCGGGCCTGGGCCTCGGGGGAGAGCAGGTAGTTGGCCAGCACCATGGCGCCGGCCTTGTGCCGGGCATTGAAGGGGATCGCCACAAAGTGGACATTGCCCAGGGTGCCGCCGTCCAGCACATAGCTGCGGGTGGTGGGGGGCAGTTGGTGGTCGGCCACCGCCGCGGCGGGCTCGGCGGGATTGAAGGTGAAGGCCAGGGTCAGTTCGCCGTCGCCCATCAGCTGCTTGAGTTCGGGCCCGCTGGCGGGGAAGTGGCGGCCCTGGCGCCACAGGTGCGGGTGCAGGGCATCCAGGTAGTCCCACAGCGGGGCGGTCACCGCCGCCACATCGTGGTCGTCCGCCGGCTCGGCCAGTACCGTCGGATCCTCGACCAGCTCGAGCAGGGCCTGCTTGAGGAAGGTGCTGCCCAGGAAGTCCGGGACCAGGGGGTAGGTGAAGCGGCCCGGGTGGGCCTTCGCCCAGTCGAGCAGGGCCCGCATGTCGCGCGGCGGCGTCTCGACGCGCTCGGCATCGTAGTAGAAGGTCAGCTGGGCCTTGCCCCAGGGGGCTTCAAAGCCCTCGGTGGGCAGGGTGAAGTCGGTGCGCATCTCGGGGTTGTCGTCCGGCGCGGTCAGCGCGAAGTGGGGCAGCCGCTGGGCGAAGGGGCCGAACAGCAGGCCGTTGCGCTGCATGGCGGCGAAGTTCTCGCCGTTGATCCACACCAGATCGATGGCGCCGTCGTCGACGTTGCCCGCCGACTTCTCGGCGATGACCCGGGAGACCGCCGCCGCGGTGTCGTCGAGCTTGACGTGGACCACTTCCACGCCGTGGCGCTCGGCCATCCGCCCGGCCACCCAGCCGATATAGCGATTGACGGCGGCGTCGCCCCCCCAGGCGTTCCAGTAGACGGTCTGGCCCCGGGCCTGGGTCTCGATGTCGTCCCAGTCCTCGGGCAGGCTCGTCTCGGCGGTCGCCGCCGCGGGAAACGAGAGGGCCAGGGCTATCGCCAGCAGCAGGGGGAGCGCGCGTCGGGCCAGATCGCTTGGGGTCATCGTGGTGATCCTGTGCAGTGGGGAGAGCGGGTGAAACGCGCCGCCAGGGCCTCGAGCTCGTCGCGGCCGCGCCGCAGCGTGGCCGGGGCCAGGTAGTGATCGACCCGGTCGCGCACGTGGGCGACCAGGGCGTCCTCGCTGAGCGCGGCGGACCAGTCCTCGCCGTCCCCGGCGTGACGCGGCCGACGCCCCTGGGCGACGCGCCACTTGGCACACCAGGTCAGCGACCACAGCCACATGGCGCGGCGACAGGCCAGCAGGGCCTCCGGGGGATGCGCGGCGGCGGCCGGGCCCATGGCCTCTCGCCACTGGGCATGAAAGTCGGCGAGCTGGTCGAGGCTCAATACCGCCCGGCTGGCGAGGTCCCAGGTGGTGGAGGTATAGAGGCTGGCATGGGCCAGGTCGAAGCCCGGCAGGCCGTAGCGGCACTTCTCCAGGTCGACCAGCACCGCGCGGCCGCCGGCCTCGACCAGGAAATTGCCCGGGTGGGCATCGAAGCTGATCAGCCTCGCCATGCCCGCGGCCTCCGGCAGCCGCTCGGGGAGCGCGGCGAGCTGGGCCTCGATCAGCCGGTTCGCCTCGACCCCGAGCCCCGCCTCGGGCAGGGCGGCGGCCTGGCCGAACACCTCCTCGCGCATCGCCCGCCAGGGATCGTCGGGCGCCTGCAGGGGCGCACGCTCCGTTGCCGGCGGCCGGGGCAGCCGATGCAGGCCGGCCAGGCTGCGCGCGATGGCCGGCAGGTCCTCGGGCAGCCGTGCCGGGCGGCCCTCGATGGCCTCGACCAGCAGGGCGCCCCGGGGCAGGTCCTCGTCCGGCGGCAGCAGGCCGTGCAGGGTCGGGGCATGGCCGCCGGCGGCGGCCCGCGCGAAGCAGGCCGCCTGGTAGGCCAGGTTATCCCGGGCCGGCAGGCCCATCTGGCTCTGCTTGGGAATGCGCGCCACCAGGTCGCCGTCGTGCCGGCGAAGCCACACATGCCAGTGGGCGAGACCGGTATCGGCCATCGTCGTGAGATCCTGGATCGCCTCGCGTTTACCGGCCCGCGCCAGGGCGCGGGTCAGGCGAGCCGGCAGGGTGTCTGCGTCGCGGCGATCCCTGTCGGCCGGGTGGGACGACGTCTCGGGCATCGGGAGTCCTTTTGTCGGTGGCGTGCCTGCGCTCGGTCGCATGCGGCGCGCCTTCCTTACAACGGCGGTCCGGAAGACCGCGCCCTCGTGTCCCAGCATAGCCGCCGACGCCCGTCGGCCGGGTGCTTGCCGTCAACGCCGCGTCCTGTCAGCCCGACGCCGTGATCGCCAGTCGCGCCACGAAGAAGGGCGCCACCGTGGCCGGTGACGCCTGACGAGTCTGCATGCCGGGGGAGTCGGCGGCCAGCGACCGCCGCGGGACAACCGGGTCAGCGCAGGCGCTGGCCGGATACGCTGGGATGGTAGAGCGGTTGCACGGTATTGCCGTCCGGATCCTTGCAGTAGAGGCTGCGCCCCCCGTCGGCGTGGTCATGAGGGCCGCGTACCACCTCGACGCCCTGGTCGAGCAGGTAGGCGTGCCAGGCATCCACGTCCTCGCGGGCATCGACCACGAAGCCGAAGTGATCGAGGCGCTGGGGATCGTCAGCGGTGGGCCGGCGGGCCCGGGACAGCGAGACATTGTCGTTGCCGAGCGTCAGGTAGACGAGGTCGTCGTGGGCGCGGCGCAGCACGTCCAGGCCGAGCACCTCGACGTAGAAGCGCTCGCAGGCCTCCAGGTCCTGGACCTGCAGGGCGATGTGGCGCATGCCGTTGAACGGGGCGGGGCGTTGCATGGGACCTCCTCGGCGCGATGGGGCTTCATCAATGCTTTGGAAAATGTTTCCATAAAAATCGCCAATCCACAACCCTCGGGAGTCCCCCATGTACTGCATCATCGTCCAGACCCGACTGAAGCCCGGCACCCGCGAGCGTTTCCTCGCGGCCATGCTGCCCAATGCCGAGGCCTCGGTGCGCGACGAGCCGGGCTGCCATGCCTTCGACGTGATCGAGGATCGCGATACGCCGGACCTCTTCCACCTCTATGAGATCTACACTGACCAACAGGCCCTGGCGGCCCACAAGGCAACACCGCACTACGCGGCCTGCCGGGCGGTCGTCAACGAGCTGATCGCCGAGCAGCAGGTGATTCGCGCCGATGTCCTGGCGACGAGCCTTGGGGTGCGCCCCGGAGCCTGAACGAATCGCCTGGCCCGGCATCACAGGATTAACCTTATGCCAAGGCGAGGCACCATGATGTCCACGCGATCGCTGTCCCGGCGTCGAGTCGTCTTCTGGCTGAGCCTGGCCTGTCTGCTGCTGGGTAGCCTGGCCGCCTGGCAGTCGACGGCTCAGCAGGAGCGCGGCACGGCGCTGATGATGACCCTCGACGGCGCCATCGGTCCGGCCACCAGCGACTACTTCATGCGCGGTCTCGAGATCGCCGAGGAAGACGGCGCCGAGCTGGTGGTGGTGCAGATGGATACCCCCGGGGGCCTCGACGCCGCCATGCGCGACATGATCTCCGCCATGCTGTCCTCCGAAGTGCCGGTGGCCTTCTATGTCTCTCCCGGCGGCGCCCGGGCGGCCAGCGCCGGCACCTACCTGCTCTACGCCAGCCATGTGGCGGCCATGGCCCCGGCCACCCACCTGGGCTCGGCCACGCCGGTGCAGATCGGCGGCGGGGGCGGTCTCCCCGGCATCGGCGAGCCGGAGACGCCGAGCGACGAGGGGGACGGCGAGGCCCAGGACGGCAAGGACAAGAGCGGCGACTCGGCGAGCGAGGAGGGTGCGGGCAGCGAGCCAGGCGACACCGCCGAAGCGCCAGCGAGCGAGCCGGACAAGCGCCGTGGCGAGACCGCCATGGAGCGCAAGGTGCTCGAGGACGCCGTGGCCTATATCCGCTCGCTGGCCAACCGTCATGGCCGCAACGCCGACTGGGCCGAGGCCGCGGTGCGCGAGGCGGTCAACCTCACCGCCCGGGAGGCGCTGGAGCAGAACGTCATCGACGTGCTGGCCACCGACCTCGACGACCTGCTGGCGCAGATCGACGGCCGCGAGGTGGTCATGGCCGACGGTACGCTGACCCTGGCCACCGCCGATCTGGCCGTCGAGCGCTTCGATCCGGACTGGCGCACCCGGCTGCTGGAGGTCATCACCAACCCCAACGTGGCCTACTTCCTGATGATCATCGGCTTCTACGGCCTGATCTTCGAGCTCTCCAACCCCGGCAGCCTGGTTCCGGGCACCATCGGCATCATCTGCCTGTTGCTGGCGCTCTTCGCCTTCCAGGTGCTACCCGTTAACTATGCCGGCCTGGCGTTGATCCTGGTGGGGCTGGGGCTGATCGTCGGCGAGGCCCTGATGCCCAGCTTCGGCATCCTCGGCATGGGCGGCATCGTGGCCTTCGTGATCGGCTCGGTGATGCTGATGGATGCCGACACCCTGAACATCTCGCTGCCGCTGATCGGCGGTATCGCCCTGGTGGCGGCGGGGCTGATGCTGTGGATCATGACCCGCTTCCTCGGCCTGCGCCGGCGCCCGGCGCGTACCGGCCAGGAGGAGCTGCTGGGCAACGAAGCCCAGGTGCTCGAGGACTTCCAGGGCGAGGGCCATGTGCGACTCCATGGCGAGCGCTGGAATGCGCGCAGCCGTCGTCCGCTGAACCGCGGCCAGGTGGTGCGCGTGGTCGGCATCGACGGCCTCACCGTCGAGGTCGAGCCGGAAGATGGATCGTCCTGAAGGAGGCCGGCGGACGCCGGCCCTCAACGTCGAGGAGAGACAACCATGATGATTTCCTATCTCGTGCCGGTCGTCCTGGTGCTGATGCTGCTGGCGGCCTCGATCCGCATCCTGCCGGAGTACAGGCGCGGCGTGGTGTTCTTCCTCGGGCGCTTCCAGGCGGTGAAGGGGCCGGGGCTGTTCATCATCATCCCCGGCATCCAGAAGATGGAGGTGGTCGACCTGCGGGTGATCACCATGGACGTGCCCGAGCAGGACGTGATCTCCCAGGACAACGTCACCGTCAAGGTCAATGCCGTGCTCTACTTCCGGGTGGTGGACCCGGAGAAGGCGATCATCCAGGTGGAGCACTTCGTCAATGCCACCAGTCAGTTGGCTCAGACCACCCTGCGTTCGGTGCTGGGCAAGCATGATCTGGACGAGATGCTCTCCGAGCGCGACAAGCTCAACGACGATATCCAGGAGATCATCGACGCCTCGGCGGAGGGCTGGGGCATCAAGGTGGCCAACGTCGAGATCAAGCACGTCGACCTGGACGAGAGCATGATCCGTGCCATCGCCCGCCAGGCCGAGGCGGAGCGCGAGCGGCGCGCCAAGGTCATCCACGCCGAGGGCGAGCTGCAGGCTTCGAAGAAGCTCGTCGAGGCCGCCCACGTCATGTCGGCCAACCCGGCGGCGCTTCAGCTGCGCTACCTGCAAACCATGAATGACATGAGCAACAAGAACGCCTCCACCATCGTGGTACCGCTGCCCATCGACCTGATGGATGCCTTCCGCCAGATGGCGGAAGGCGCCGGCCGGCGACCCACGGGGGCGTCCCGGGACGAGTAATCGGACAACGTTGCTCGGATGCAGCGGGCTTTCGAGTCTGATAGACTCTGGCGCTCTCGTCGGGGATGTTCGTTAGACGTTCGTTCAACGCCCCCGCTGATCTCGAGCCAGGGAACCGACAGACCGTGATGACTCCTCGTTCCGGGCTGGCCACGCCGCCCTAGTATCTCCCTCCCGATTCGGATCGCGATGCCGTCGTCATGATGTCATCGCGGTCGGGCATCGTCGTGATGCCCAGGGCGCCCTCGCGCCCGCCTTGCACTTCTGTCTGCTCATCGACACGCCTCGGCGTCGGCCTCCCTCGGGATGTCGGGATGGGTTGCGCACGTCACGCAGCCCGGCGCCCCACGGCATCACAATCACCCCTGACGGGACCGCAGCATGTACGAAAAGATGAAACTGAGCTGGTTCTCCAACCTCAAGGGCGACACCCTGGCGGGTATCGTCGTGGCCCTGGCCCTGATCCCGGAGGCCATCGCCTTCTCCATCATCGCCGGGGTCGACCCCAAGGTCGGCCTCTATGCCTCCTTCTCCATGGCGGTGATCATCGCCTTCGCCGGCGGCCGACCGGGGATGATCTCGGCGGCCACCGGGGCCATGGCGCTGCTGATGGTGACCCTGGTCAAGGAGCACGGCCTGGAGTACCTGCTGGTCGCCACCCTGCTCACCGGGGTGCTGCAGATCGCCGCGGGCTATCTGCGGCTGGCCGATCTGATGCGCTTCGTCTCGCGCTCGGTGGTCACCGGCTTCGTCAATGCCCTGGCGATCCTGATCTTCATGGCCCAGCTTCCGGAGCTGACGGGCGTCACCTGGCACGTGTATGCCATGACCGCGGCGGGGCTCGGCATCATCTATCTCTTCCCTTACGTGCCGGTGATCGGCAAGACCCTGCCCTCGCCGCTGGTCTGCATCCTGGTGCTCACGGGCGTCTATCTGGCGACCGGCATGGACATCCGCACCGTGGGCGACATGGGCGAGCTGCCGGATACCCTGCCGGTGTTCCTGTGGCCGGAGGTGGCGCTCAACCTGGAGACCCTGATGATCATCCTGCCCTACTCGGTGATGCTCACCGTGGTGGGCCTGCTGGAGTCGATGATGACCGCCACCATCGTCGATGACCTCACCGACACCGGCAGCGACAAGAACCGCGAGTGCAAGGGCCAGGGCCTGGCCAACATCGGCACCGGCCTGCTCGGCGGCATGGCGGGCTGCGCGATGATCGGCCAGTCGGTGATCAACATCAAGTCGGGGGGCCGGACTCGCCTCTCCACCCTGATCGCCGGCGTCGCCCTGCTGATGATGGTGGTGTTCCTCGCCGACTGGGTCTCGCGGATCCCCATGGCGGCCCTGGTGGCGGTGATGATCATGGTCTCCATCGGCACCTTCAGCTGGACCTCGATCCGTGACCTCAGGAAGCATCCGCTCTCCACCAACCTGGTGATGCTCGCCACCGTGGTGGTCACGGTGGGGACCCACAATCTGGCCATCGGCGTCTTCGTCGGCGTGCTGCTGGCGGCGCTGTTCTTCGCCAACAAGGTCGGCAACATCCTCTATATCGGCTCCGAGGAGGCCGACGAGGGCAGCCGCCGGATCTACAGGGTGGTCGGCCAGGTATTCTTCGCCTCCTCCGAGCGCTTCGCCGCCGCCTTCGATTTCAAGGAGAGCGTGGAGAAGGTCACCATCGATCTTTCGCGGGCGCACTTCTGGGACATCACCGCCGTCCAGGCGCTGGATCGGGCGGTGATCAAGTTCCGCCGCGAGGGCACCGAGGTGGCGCTGATCGGCCTCAACGAGGCCAGCGCCACCATCGTTGACCGCTACGCCATCCACGATGACCCCGAGGCGGTCGAGAAGCTGATGGGCGGGCACTGAGGCGCCGCCCGACCTCCGCCCCTGTGACGGGGCGGCCGCGATGGTGTAGAACGTGGGTAACGAGACAACACACGCCGGCTTCAGGACAGAAAGATGACAGAACAGGTGATGGCCGCCATCGACGGCTCGCAGTTTTCCGAGGGCGTCTGTGACTACGCGGCCTGGGCCAGCCTGGCGCTGGAGGCGCCGCTGACCTTCCTCCACGTGGTCGACAACCACCCCCAGACCGCCGAGGCGGATCTCTCCGGCAACATCGGCCTGGGCTCCCGGGAGCACCTGCTCGAGGAGCTCTCGCACCTGGACGAGCAGCGCGCCAAGGTGGCCCAGGAACGGGGCCGCCTGATGCTCCAGGCGGCCAGGGATCGAGCCATCGAGGACGGCGTGGCGGAGCCCGCCACCCGCCAGCGCAACGGCACCCTGGTGGAGACCCTGGAAGAACTGGCCGACGAGACCCGGCTGCTGGTGATGGGCAAGCGCGGCGAGACCGCCCACCAGGACAGCGAGCACCTGGGCTCCAACCTGGAACGGGTGGTCCGCAGCCTGCATCGCCCGATCCTGATGGTGCCCGAGGCCTTCCAGCGCCCCGAGAGGGTGATGATCGCCTTCGACGGCAGCACGACCACTCGCAAGGGCGTCGAGATGCTGGCCAGGAGCCCGCTGTTCAAGGGCATTCCCTGCCATGTGCTGATCGTCGGCGCCGACACCGGCGACCACCGCTCCCAGCTCGACTGGGCGCTCGCCACCCTGCGTGAGGCGGGCCACGAGGCCGAGGGGGCCATCCGGGCCGGCGAGGTGGAGGAGACCCTGCGGGCCTACAAGGAGGAGCACGCCATCAACCTGGTGGTGATGGGGGCCTACGGGCATTCGCGCATCCGCCACCTGCTGGTGGGCAGCACCACCACCTCGGTGCTGCGTCGGGCCAGCATTCCCGTACTGCTGCTGCGCTAGGTCGTCGCGCCCCGGGATCTCGGGGCGCCCCGCAAGGCTCAGGCCCCGCCCCGGCGGGGCCTTTGTCGTGGTTTGCTGCCAACCGGAGACCACCATGAGCTATCGCACCCTGTTGAGGGACCATCGGGGACTGCTCGGCATCGCCTTCCTGGCGATGTTCTCGTCGAGCCTGGGCCAGAGCTTCTTCATCGGCCTCTTCCAGGTTCCCATCGGCGAACGGCTGGGCCTGTCCGCCGGCGAGTTCGGCACCGCCTACGCCCTGGTTACCCTGGCCAGTGGCTTCGCCATGCTGCGCCTCGGTCCCAGCATCGACTGGGTGGCGCCGCGTCGCTTCGCCCTGGCCGTCCTGCTGGCGCTGCTCGCCGGCATCCTGTTGCTGACGCTGTCCCCCGGGTGGCTGGTCGGGCTGCTGGGACTGGGCCTGGTGCGCCTGTGCGGCCAGGGCATGATGAGCCACCTGGGCAATACCCTGGCGGGACGCGAGTTCACCGCCCTGCGTGGCCGGGCCCTGGGTCTCGCCGGGCTGGGATTGATGCTCGGCGAGACCCTGCTGCCGCCGCTGGTGGCCGCCCTGCTGGTGTGGCTGGGCTGGCGCGAGCTGTGGTGGAGCCTGGCCGCGGGGGTCGCCCTGGCGTGGTTGCTGATGCTGGCTGGCGCCCCCTGGCCGGCGGCACCGCGCTCGCGGGGGGACCGGCAGGCGACCCGCGATGGTCCACGGCCCTTCCGCGAGGCGCGCTTCTGGCGCTTGCTGCCGCTGCTGATGGTCCTGCCGATCACCATGACCGGGCTGTTCATCTTCCAGGCACACCTGACCGAGGCGATGGGCAGCTCGCTGGCCATCTACTCCCTGGCCCTGACCGGCATGGGGCTCGCCAAGCTGCCCGGGGCGCTGCTCGGCGGCCACTGGGTCGACCGGCTGGGGCCGGTGCGCCTGGCGCGCCTCTATCTGCTGCCCTTCGCCCTGGCCCTGGCGCTGGCCATCACCCTGGGCGGGCACCTGGCGGTATGGGCCCTGATGATGGGGGGCGGCCTGGCGATGGGCGCCCAGGAGTCCATCGCCACCAGCCTGCTGGTGCGGCTCTGGGGTGCCGAGCACCTGGGCCGGGTGCGTGCCACCCTGAGCGCGGCCATGGTGTTCTCCACCGGGATCGCCCCGGCGGTGCTGGGGGTGGCGCTCGACCTGGGGGCTACCTTCACCCTGGTGCTGGCGGGCATGCTGGCGCTGCTGGTCGGCAGCTGGTGGCTGGCCCAGGGAGTGCTGGCCAGCCCCGAGGCCCAGGGGGTTACCCCCTAGGATGAGCGCGTATCGGCCTGGAACCGGGCGCATGACGTCCTACGGTCTTTCTCCTGTGGGTCGTCAACATGGTTGTGGTGCCACCGCGCATCGAGGCGATGCGTCGATATGCCTTGATGAGTCGAGGCCGATGACGAATGCTTACAGGGCGAACGCAAGAACGTATGCCGGGCGTGCCTGCCCGTGCCGCCCTCTCCCTGCCCACGGAGCCGGAAATGAATCATCTCGACCTGAACATGGCGACCGTCTCCGCTCGCCTCGAGGCCATGCGCGACGACCTGCTCCAGCAGAGCGCCGACAGTCGCGATGCCCGCGAGACCGTGATGCTGGATCAGTCCTCGGTGGGACGCCTGTCGCGCATGGATGCCCTCCAGGGCCAGGCGATGGCCAAGGCCGAGGAGGAGCGCCGTCGGCTGACCCTGACGCGCATCGCCTCGGCCCTGGCGCGGATCGAGCGGGGCGAGTACGGCGTATGCATCGCCTGTGGCGAGTGGATCGCGGTCCGGCGCCTGGAGGGAGACCCCGTGGTGTTGAAGTGTATCGACTGTGCCGAATGACTCGGTGATATCGACTGCTTTTCCCTTCTATGCCGGGTTATCATCTGGCCTTCCCCTTTATCGCTAGGAGACGTATCGATGACCATTCAACGCCACGATACCAAGGCCCGCATGAGCCGCGCCGTGATCCACAATGGCGTGGCCTACCTATGCGGCCAGGTGGCCGGGCCCGAGGCCCGTCAGGGCGATATCACCGAGCAGACCGAGAGCATGCTGGCCCGGGTCGACGCCCTGCTCGAGGAGATCGGCTCGGATCGCGAGCACCTGCTCACCGCCACCATTTATCTCAAGGAAGGCCACGACTTCGCGGCCATGAACGCCGTCTGGGATGCCTGGGTGCCGGAAGGCCATGCCCCGGCGCGTACCTGCGTCTGTGCGCCGATGCCCGCCGACAAGCTCCGGGTGGAGATCACCGTCACGGCGCTGGTGAAGGCCGGCTAGCCGGCCCCTTGGCAAGCCGGGCTCAGAGCGGATCGCCTGGGACCAGGCGGCGCAGCGGCAATGGCGGGGCGGCGTGGATGCGCAGCCCGGCATGGGGAGCACAGACCGACAGGGTCCAGGCGGCCTCCTGCCATTGCCAGGCGTGGAGGCTGCCGCCGGGGCCGAGGCTGACCAGGCGGGTGGCGAGCACCGCGGCCGGCGGCCGCTCGGCGAGACTCGCCAGCTTGAAGAGTGCCTCGTGGAGGGTCCAGGCCCGGTAGAAGGCCGCCGGCGGATCCTCGGCGGCGAGGATGGCCCGACGCACCTCGGGCTCGGGCAGTCGGGCGACCAGCGCCGCCAGACGCCCGGCATGGCGGGCCCGGGCATGCTCCAGGTCGAGGCCGACGGGACAGTCGGCGAGCCCCGCCACGACCCGGTCGTCGCGATGGGAGAGGGTCGCGTGAAGGCCGGTCGGCAGGGCGGGGTGGCGTGGCGGCCCTGAGCCCCGGGGCGACCAGTCGTCCACCGGGCAGTCCAGCCCCCGGCGCCGTGCCAGGCGGCTGAGCAGCTCACGTCCTCGGCGCGAGGGCGCGTCGTGGCCCTGGCCGGGGGGCACCCGCGCCAGGACCAGGTGCAGCGTCGGCCCCGCGTGGGGACTCAGCACAGGCCACCGTTCACACCGAACACCTGGCGGGTGATGTAGCCCGCCTCGCCGGAGCACAGGAAGCTCACCAGGGCGGCGACCTCGTCGGCGGTGCCGGCGCGGCGCATGGGGATCTGGCCGAGGGTCGCCGCATCCAGCCGCTCCTCGGTCATCCCGGTGTCGATCAGCCCGGGGGCCACGCAGTTCACGGTGATCCCGCGGCTGGCCAGTTCCACGGCCAGGGCCTTGGCCGCGCCGATCAGGCCGGCCTTGGCGGCGCTGTAGTTGACCTGGCCACGGTTGCCCATCACTCCCGAGACCGACGACATCACCACGATCCGGCCCGGGGCCCGGCGACGCACCAGCGGCAGGACCAGCGGCTTGACCACGTTGTGGAAGCCATCGAGGTGGGTGTGCAGGACGCTGTCCCAGGCCTCGTCGGTCATGGCCGCGAAGGTGGCATCGGCGGTGATCCCGGCGTTGCACACCAGGCCGTAGTAAGCGCCGTGGGCCGCGACGTCGTCCTCCAGGACGCGGCGGACGGTCTCGCGGTCGGCGACGTCGAAGCACAGCAGGCGGGCCTGGCCGCCCGCCCGACGCACCTGCTCCACCACGGCCTCGGCGTCGGCCGAGGGTCGGCGGGCGTGCACCACCACGTCGAAGCCGTCGCGAGCCAGGCGCAGGGCGATGGCGCGGCCGATGCCGCGGCTGGAGCCGGTAATCAGGATGCTGTCGTTCATGGTGCCTCGTAGGGGCGGGGCGCGGCCCCGCGTCGATGGGGTTCGAAGACCTGCAGCCGCCCCTCGGCCAGTGGCTCCCCGGCCTGATCCAGCACGCGGCCGTGGAACTCGGCCAGGCCATTGTCGGCCCGGAAGTCGAGGGTCACCTCGACCCTGACCCGGCGCCCCAGGGCGAAGTGGCCGGCCGAGCAGGCATAGTGCCGGCTGCCGACCAGAAAGCCGACGGCGGGGGCCTCGCCGCGGCGGGCCGCCTCGACGCCGGCCCAGGCCGCGACGGCCTGGGCCAGCCACTCGAGGCCCACCCAGCCGGGGATGCCGCGGGGCGTGGCGAAGGGGTCGTCGGGCCCGGGGCAGGTCTCGGCGATGAGGCAGCCGTCGTCCAGCGTCACCAGCCGCTCGAGCAGGCACATGGCCTGGCGGTGGGGCACGAAGGGCGCGATGGGGCAGGGCAGGTCGGGCAGGTCGGTCATGTCAGTCGTGGCGTCCCAGCAGCAGCGCGGCGTTGTTGCCGCCGAAGGCGAACGAATTGCTCAGGGCCAGGCGCGGCCCGCCGGCGCCGGCGGCGCTCACCAGCGGCAGCGCGGGCAGGTCGGGGTCGTAGTGGCCGTCGTAGACGTGGCGCGGCAGGAAGCCGGCGTCCAGGGCCAGCCAGCAGAAGGCCGCTTCCAGGGCGCCGGCGGCGCCCAGGGTATGGCCGGTGAGGGCCTTGGTCGAACTGCACGCCGGCGGACGGGGGAACAGGGCGGTGATGGCCGCCGCCTCCATGCGGTCGTTGTGGGGGGTCCCGGTGCCGTGGAGGTTGAGGTAGTCGACCTCCTCGGGGCGGCGCCCGGCCTGCTCCAGCGCCTCGCGCATGGCCGCCAGGGCGCCGCCACCGTCGGGACGCGGTGCCGACACATGGTAGGCGTCGGCGCTCTCCCCGGTGCCCTCGAGCTGGATGCCGCCCGTGGTGGCCTCGACCACGAACAGGGTCGCCGCCTCGCCCAGGTTGATGCCGTCGCGGTGGCGCGAGAAGGGCTCGCAGGGTCGCTCGCTGACGGCCTCGAGGCCGGCGAAGCCGTTGACGGTGAGCCGGCACAGGCTGTCGGCCCCGCCGGCGATCACCGCGTCGCACTCGCCGGCGAGCAGCAGCCGGCGGGCACTGGCCAGGGCCCGAGCCCCGGAGCTGCAGGCGGTGGAGAGGGCGTAGGCCGGCCCGGCCAGGCCCAGGCGGTCGGCCACGAAGCGTGCCGGCGCGCCCAGCTCCTGCTGGGCATAGCGGAAGCCGTCGGGCAGCGGCCCCTGGCCCGCCCGGGCCAGGGCCTGCTCGGTCTCGGCGATGCCGGAGGTGCTGGTGCCGATCACCACCCCGATGCGTGCCGGATCATGGGTGGCGAGCACCCGGTGCAGCGGCGCCGCGAGGCGTTCCAGGGCGGCGGCCAGCAGGCGATTGTTGCGGCTGCGGTGGGCCGCCGGCCAGTCGTCCATCGCCGGGAGGGGGACCGTGACGCGGCCCAGCGGCAGCGGCCGGCCGGGCGTGTAGGCGTCGTCGGTGGTCAGCCCCCGGCGCCCCTCGGCCAGCGCCTCGCGGATCTCGGCGAGGCCGCTGCCCAGGCTGCAGACGATGGCCGGCGGCGACAGCCGACAGGGCTGCCGTGGCGGGCAGGGACGTGGGCTCATGGCGGGGGTTCCTTCAGGGGGGCGATGGTCAGACGGTACTCACCCTGGCGGTCATCCAGCAAGACCCGTTGCGTGTCCCCGAGCCGGGGATCGGCCGGGTGGATCCGCGCGACGAGGGTGCCGCGATGGCGGATCTCGCGGCTGTCGCCGACCCGCGCCACCGACCAGGCCGAGCCGGCGAAGGCCTGCCGCAGGGCCTCCAGGGGCCACAGGCACCACTCCAGACGGGCAGTCAGCCAGTCGGCGGGGACCGGCAGCGGGGCCTCGCCGGGGACGGCGGCGTCGCCGCTCTCGTAGCGGCTGCCGCGGGCATCTCGGATCAGGGTGGCCAGGCGCTGGCCATAGGGGGTGAGCAGCACGGCGCGCAGGCGGTCCGCCTCCATGCTGATCACCATGATCAGGGTCCGGGCTGGTCCGGCGTCGGGGGCCAGGGTCAGGCGTCGCTGGACGGGCTCCTGGTTCGGCATCGCCGCCAGCGCCGGCGAGGGCGGCGGGGCCGGCCGCAGCGCGGCGCAGCCGCCCAGCTGCAGGGTCAGCAGCAGCGCCGGCAGCAGGCTCGACAGCGCCCTCACGGGGTACCCTCGGCAGATGGCCGGTGACCGCAGAGGCGGGCCAGGGCGGTCAGGCGGCGATTCGGGGCCCGCACGAAGGGGTTGTCGCGATCCCAGGCATAGCCGGCCAGCACCGCGCTGATCTGCCGACGCAGCGAGGCGGGCTGGCGGGGATGGAAGATGATCGCCGGCAGGCGGCCGTCGTACCAGGCCTCGACGAAGGCCCGGAAGGTGGCGATGCCGCGGCGCAGCGGCGTCTCGAAGGCCGCCGCCCAGTCCACCGCCTCGCCGTCCAGCCGACGGGCGACCAGGGGCGCGGCCAGCAGCGCCGAGCGCAGGGCGATGGTGACGCCCGAGGAGAACACCGGGTCGAGGAATTCCCCGGCATTGCCGAGCACGGCGTAGCCGGGGCCATGCAGGCGGCTGGCCGCCGCGGCATAGCCCTGGAGCTCGTCGAGCGGGCGGCGCCGCCGCGCGTCCCGCAGCAGGCCGCGCAGGCGGGGTTCGGCGTCCAGCAGCGCTTGCCAGCGTGCCTCGGCCGTGTCGCCGTGGCGGGCCAGGGCCGCGGGGTCGCCGACCACGCCCAGCGAGGCGCGGCCGCCGCTGAAGGGGATCAGCCAGTACCAGACGCCGGCTTCCCGGGGATGGATCGCGATGAGGATCTTGTCGCGGTCGAAGGCGGCGTCGCGGATGCCATCGTCGACATGGCTGAAGAGTGCCTGGCGCGGCGCCAGCCGGGGCGGGCGGGCGAGGCTCAGGCGGCGGGCGATCACCCGCCCGGGACCGCTGGCATCGAGCAGGAAGCGGGCCGTCAGGACCCGGGTGCGTCCGTGCTGGTCGACCCGGGTGAGGCGGGGGCGCCGGTGGTCCGGGTGGACCTCGGTGACCGTCACGCCGAATTCGACCTCGACGCCCTGCCCGGTGGCGGCGTGGATCAGCCGCTGGTCGAAGTCGGCGCGCTCGACCTGATAGGTGTGGCGCCAGCCGGGGCCCGGCTGGTCGCGGAAGTCGACGGTGGCCTCCCGCCCCCGCCGGGTGAAGGCGGCACCATCCTTGACCTGGTAGCCGCCGCGCTGGACGCTGTCGAGCAGGCCGGCCCGCGAGAGGTCCTCCATGCACGCCGGCAGCAGGCTCTCGCCGAGGCAGAAGCGCGGGAAGTGGTCACGCTCCAGCACCCGTACCCGGTAGCCGGCGCGGGCCAGCCAGGCGGCGGCCGCCGCCCCGGCGGGGCCGGCGCCGATGATCAGCACGTCCGCGTCGGTGTCAGGGTGTCTCGACATGGGCACTCTCCCTTGGCGAGGTCTCGACGCCGGGGGCGGCCCAGCGTGCCAGCCACCATACCAGGGCCAGGCCGATCAGGCAGGACAGTCCCAGGTAGTGCAGCGCGGGGGTGGCGCTGAAGGCCAGCAGCCCGAAGGCCAGCAGGCTGGTCAGGGTGGACAGGCTGATGGCCAGCCAAGTGGCCGCCCGGCCCTCGGCCTCGGCGCCGAAGATGCCGGCGTCCAGGCCGATGCCCAGCACCAGCAGCAGGCCGAGCTGGCTGAACACGTTCAGCGGGACCCCGGCCAGGGCATAGACCCCGAGGACCCCGAGCACCCCACCCAGCGGCGGGGTCAGCACCCGCCAGGTCCGGCCACGATAGCGCCAGGCCAGGCCCAGTGCGAGCAGCGCCAGGGCGCCGCCCAGCCAGCCGGCGATCTGGCCGCGCAGCTCGCCGAGCAGCCGGCCCAGGCGAGCGGCGCGGTCCACGTAGGTGACCCCCGGCCGGGTATCGGCCAGGGCCTGGAGGCGGGCGTCCAGCGCCTCGGCCCCGGCGCCGGGGGGCAGGTCGGCCAGCAGGATCAGGGCGGCCACGCCGTCGCCGGTGTCACCTAGCCACAGGCGCCGCTGGTGACGCCCCGGCGGGGACGCGAGCCAGCCCTCGACGTCGAGCAGCGGCACGGCCTCGAGCCGGGCGCGGGCCCTGTCCAGGGTCCGGGGTGGCAGGCCGGCGCGCGCCACCAGCTCGGCCAGCGGCTCGCCATAGAGCCGCCGCACCCGCTTGAGGTCGGCGGCCTGGCGCGTCGGCGAGGGCACGCTGTCGGCGAGGTTGTGGACGCTGAAGTCGGCGCCCTGGTCGCGCCAGCGCTCCAGGGTCGTGCCGAGGCGCTCGAGGCGCTCGAGGAGGCGCGGCTCGTCGGCGGCGGTGACCAGCAGGTAGCGGCGGCCGGTGTCGCGGCCCAGCAGCCCCTGAAGGGCACGCTCCTCGTCCAGCAGGTCGGCCGGCGAGGGGTTGAGCAGGGCCAGGCTGTCGTCGGTGTCGAGCCGCCAGGTGACCAGCCCGACGACCAGCAGCAGGCCGACCAGCGCCAGGCGCGGCGAGAGTCCGCCGCGGGGGCCGGTGCGGCGCCACCAGCCTTGCGCCAGGCGCGCGGTGGCAGGGGATGTGGCGAGGCGCAGGCGGGGCAGCCACAGCACCACGGTGAGCCAGGCGCCGGCCAGCCCCAGGGCGGCGAACACCGCCATCTGGCGCAGGCCCGGCATGGGTGTCAGGGCCTGGGCCAGGTAGGCCACCAGGCTGGAGGCCAGGCCGAGGCTCAGGGCCGGCAGCATGGGCGACAGCCGGAATTCCCGGCCCTGGACCGCGCGACGGCACTGCAGGTGCAGGGCGTAGTCGATGGCGATGCCGATCAGGCTGGCGCCGAAGGCCAGGGTCAGCAGGTGCAGCCGTCCGAACAGCAACAGGGTCAGCGGCAGGGCCAGCAGCAGCCCCGTCGCCAGCGGCAGCAGCATCTGGGCGATGGCCCGCGGCGAGCGGAACACGGCCAGCAGCACGCCGAGCAGGCCGGCCAGGGCACCCAGGCCGATGGTGGTGATCTCGTTGCGCGCCTGGCGGGCGCCGGCGGCGGCGTGGAAGACCAGCCCCGAGCGGGAGAGCGTCGCCTCGGGATGATCGGCCCGGAAGGCCTCCAGGACGGCGGTCAGCGAGCGCTGGGCGGCCAGGTCGTAGGGCGAGGCGGCGAGGTGGCCGATCAGCAGGGCCTGGGGCCGGCCGCCGTCGCTCACCGTCAGCAGGCCGTCACGGGTCTGCACCGGGCTGGTGTCGCGGGCCGCCAGCCAGCGGTCCAGCAGACCGAAGGGATCGGCGACCGGATCCGTGGTGGCGGTCGGCGAGAACAGCGAGCGCAGGGCCGGTGCCACCAGGGCCTGGCCGCCGTCGGCGTCGATTTCCCGGCGCACCGCCCCGGTGAGCAGGCGGTAGCGGGCCTCAGCGAGGCGCTCGCCGGGGGCCCGGTCGGCCAGGTCGCTGGCCCGCCAGTCGAGGCGGGCGAGCAGTGGGCGCTCGCCGCCGGCGGCCTGCAGGGCACGGGCCAGGTCCGCGGCCGCCTCCGACAGCGACGGCGCGTCGAGCAGCAGCACGAAGCGCTCGGCGAAGGCCTGGCCCAGCTGGTCGTCCGCCCGCTCGACCAGCGGCGTGCGGCGATCCTCCGGCAGCATCGCGGTGAGCCGGGTGTCGGCGGGCAGGCCGTCGCGCAGCAGCCACGCCAGCAGCAGGGCGCAGCCCAGCAGCAGGCCCCCCCAGAGGGCGGCCAGCAGGCGCCGTCGGGTGTCAGGGGGCGGCATCGCCGGCCTCCACGGGCCGCTGGTCGAAGAGACGCACCCGCAGCCGGTCGCCGTTGGCCGCGTCCAGCGCCAGCCGCTTCAGGTAGCGGCCGCCGCGCAGGCGGATCTCGTCGATGCGCTGGCGCAGGGCCGCCTGGCGCGGTCGCAGGGTGACCCGCCAGGCGTCGGCGTCGCCGCTCAGGGTCAGGGTGAAGCGTTCCTCGAGGGCCGGCCAGTGGCCCTGCAGCAGGTCGAGGAACAGCGCGGCGGCCTCGGCCTGGCGGCGATCGTCCGCGCCCACCTCGGGCGGCGATGCGGCCGAGAACTCGAGGCGCTCCTCGACTGGCGTCTCGAGGGTCCACACCACCCTGACGTCGCGCTCGTAACGGAAGTGGCCGGTGCTCTCCAGCTGGCTGTCGAGGTCGGCCAGGTGGCGGGTCTGGGCGAAGCGTCCCTCCAGGCTGGGCGTGGCCTCGAGCCGGCGTTGCAGGTCCCCGAGCCCGAAGGCCAGGGCCGTGGCGGGCAGCAGGCACAGCAGCAGGGTGAGCAGGCGGGTCATGGGCGGTCTCCCTGAGGGGCCCGGCGGTGCCGGGCGGTCATTCCGGATAGAGGTGCCGGGCGAGGTGGGGCAGGCGCCGGCAGAGCCGGCGCAGCTCCGTCTCCAGGGCCCGGTCCTCGGCGAGGAAGGGGACCCGTCGGCGCAGGCGTTCCTGCCAGGCGGCCAGGGCCGGGGGCGGGGCGCAGGCCAACCGGTCGCGGCGCAGGTCCAGGGCCTGCCCGGCGGCGTGTAATACGCCGGCGACGACCTGTTCGGTCAGGGTGATCACGCGCAGGGCATCGCGGGCGGCGATGGTGCCCATGCTGACCTTGTCCTGGTTGTGGCACTCCGTGGAGCGCGAGAACACGCTGGCCGGCATGGTCAGCTTGAGGGCCTCCGCCGTCCAGGCCGAGACGCCGATCTGCAGCGCCTTGTAGCCATGGTTGAGGGCCAGCCGGTCGGGGGCGGCGCCGCTGAGGTTGGCGGGCAGCCCGTGGTTGTAGCGCGGATCCACGAGCAGCGCGAGCTGGCGGTCGAGCAGGTCGGCCAGGTTGGCCACCAGGGGCTTCAGGGCATCCATGGCGAAGGCCACGTGGCCGCCGTAGAAGTGGCCGCCATGCAGCACCTTGCCGGCCTCGGCGTCGATCAGCGGGTTGTCGTTGGCGCTGTTGAGTTCGCGCTCGAGCTGGTCGTGGAGCCAGGGCAGGGCATCCTCGAGTACCCCGATGACATGGGGGGCACAGCGTGTCGAGTAGCGGTCCTGGAGGCGCGAGGGGTTGCGCGGCGTGGCGCCGGGGGTGTCCCGCCCCAGGTCGTCGCGCAGGCGCGCGGCGACCCGCTGCTGGCCGGGGTGCGGCTTGGCCGCGAAGAGGTCGGCATCGAAATGGTAGGGGTTGCCGTCCAGGGCCCAGACGCTCATGGCGGTGATGCGGCTGGCCAGGCGCGACAGCCGCTCGGCGCGGCCCCAGGCCAGGGCGGCCAGGGCGGTCATCACCGCGGTGCCGTTCATCAGCGCCAGGCCTTCCTTGGGGCGCAGCCGGTAGGGGGCCAGGCCGCGCTCGGCGAAGGCCTCGGCGGTGGCCCGGCGGCGGCCGCCATCGAACACCTCGCGCTCGCCGCAGAGCACCGCGGCGAGGTAGGACAGCGGGGTCAGGTCGCCGCTGGCGCCCACCGAGCCCTCGGCGGGGATCACCGGGACCACGTCGTGCTCGAGCAGCCAGGCCAGCCGCTCGAGCAGCGCCAGGCTGACCCCCGAGACCCCGCGGCACAGCGACACCAGGCGCACCAGCACCACGGCCCGGGCGGTCGCCACGTCGAGCACCTCGCCCAGGCCGCAGCCGTGGAAGGTGTAGAGGTGGCGGGGCAGATCCTCGTGCAGCTCGGCGGGAACGGCCCGGGTGCAGGCGTCGCCGAAGCCGGTGGTGACGCCGTAGATCACGCCGTCCTCCGCCAGCAGGCGGTCGAGGAAGGCGGGGCCGGCGGCGATGCGCGCGCGGAAGGCCGGGTCGGCGGAGAGCCGGACCCGGCGCCGGCGGTGGGCCACGGCCTCGATGGCCGCGAGCTCTACGTCACGGCCATCGAGGACCAGGGGCGGAAGGGTTTCGTCAGTCATGGGCGTGCCAGAAGGGAAAGAAGTTGAACCATTGCAGGGGATGCTGCCGGCACTGGGCGGCGAGCCAGTCGACATAGCGTTGCATGGCCTCGAGGTACCAGGCCTCGCGGGCCTTGCGGCCGAGCCGCGTGGTGTCGTCGAAGGCGGAGAAGGCGATCCGGTAGGCGGACCCCTCGCGCAGGCAGCTCAGGGTGTAGACCGGGCAGCGCAGCAGGGCCGCCAGCCGGAACGGGCCCTCCGGGAAGGGGGCCGGCCGGCCCAGGAAGGGCAGGCGCCGGATGCGGCCCCGCTCGCCGAGGGGCACGCGGTCGGCGGCGATGACCACGAAGCCGCCGGCCTGGATGCGGGCCGCCAGCTGCATGGCGGTGGCCGGCGAGATATCGCTGACCTCGACGATGTCCGGGCCCTGCCGGCCGGTGGAGCGGGCCAGCAGGCGGTTGAACTTGCGCGAGTTGCGGGTATGCATCAACTGGGTGACATGGAAGTCCGGGCGGCGCTGGCCCAGGGCGCTGCAGATCTCCAGGTTGCCCAGGTGAGAGACCAGGATCAGCCCGCCCCGACCGCCGCGGATGGCGGTGTCCAGCCGCGCATGGTCCTCGGGCGCGATGCACACCGCTGGCGGCAGGCCGCTCCAGGCGTCGACCTTGTCCATCAGCGCCTGGCCGAAGGCCATGAAGTGGCGCAGGCCCAGCAGGCGCGGATGGCGGGGCGGGTGCCCGGCGTGCCTCGGCCAGATGCGGGCCAGGTACTCCCGGGAGGCACGGCGTGGCAGCGGGTGGCTGAGGTAGTAGTAGAGCACCACCGGGCCCAGCACCAGGCGGAACGGCAGCCGGCCCAGGTGGCGGCGGATCCAGACCATGGCACGCATCCCGGCCAGGGTGCCGCGCTCCTGGATGTTCGCCCAATGGGTGGCCGTCATGGCGGCGGCCCTCCCGCGCGCTGGCCCCCGACCAGGCGCGGCAGCCGGCGCAGCATGCCGAGCAGCAGGCGCGCATGCATGCCGGCCAGCAGCAGGTTGTCCCGCCACAGCGCATAGTGGGACACGCCGTCCAGCGGGTAGTGCACGCGGACCGGCAGGTTGGCCACCGGCCCGCCGGCCCACAGCCAGCGCACCGGCAGCTCGGTGTCGAACTGCATGCGGTCGCCGCAGTCGTGGCGGGCCACCAGTCGGTTGGTGGCCGCCACCGGGAACAGCTTCACCCCGCACATGGTGTCGCGCAGTGACAGCGACAGGGTGCTGATCCAGACCAGCACATGGGTGGCGTAGCGGCAGTAGAAGCGGTGGCGGGGCACGCTGTCGTCGAAACGGGGATAGCCGATGCGCAGCTCGCCGGGGGCCTCGGCCAGGCCCGCGAGGAAGGGCGGCAGGTCCTCGGGGGCATGCTGGCCATCGGCGTCCACCTGCAGGGCATGGGTGAAGCCCCGGCGTTGGGCCTCGCGCAGTCCGGCCTTGACGGCGGCGCCCTTGCCGCGGTTCTGCGGCAGGCGCAGCAGGAGGGTGTCCGGCTCCCGGGCCAGGCGCTCGAGTTCGGCCGCACAGGCCGCGTCGCTGCCGTCGTCCACCAGCAGCACCGGGACGCCCAGCAGGCGCACGCCGGCACGGGTGGCGCCGATGGCCGCGCCATGGTTGTACACGGGGATCAGCACACAGGGGCGAATCACCTGCTCAGCCGCCATGGCCGACCTCCCTCTGGGCGAGTTGCACCCGGCCCCGGGCATGGCAGCCGTGCTGGCCGGTCAGCGTGAAGGCCAGGCGCGGTCCCGCGGCGGTGGTGTCCACGGCCAGCTCGAGGGTGGCTCGCTCGCCGGGCAGCAGCGGCTGCGGGAAGCGCAGCCGGGCCAGGTCGCGGAAGTCCCCGACCAGGGCCAGGTGCTCCTCGGCCAGGGCCACCGCCCATTGCACCAGCACCACGCCCGGCACCACCGGCTGGTCGGGGAAGTGGCCGACCAGGTAGCTCAACCGCTCGGGCACCTCAAGCGTCACTCGGCAACGGGCCGGGCCCTCCGTCTCGACGCCGAGCCAGCGGGGGCGTCGCGGGTCGTCGAGGTCGCGGAACAGGCGGGCCACCTCGGCTGCGCCAAGCTTGCCCTGGGCATTGCTGGGCCAGCTCGCGACGAAACGCCAGTGGCGGGGCATCAGCGAGGCGGGATAGGCGGCGGCAAGATCGTCGCGCAGCGCGGCCACCCGGGCGCGCCGCGTGTCGCGACACCAGGGCAGCGCCGAGGGGGCGAGCTGGAGTACGGCCCCCAGGCGATGGGGGCGACCCGGCAGCGGCAGGGCATGGGCCCGCAGGACGTCCGGGTGGCGGGCGAGGCGATGCTCCAGGCCGGTGAGCGAGAGCCGCTTGCCGCCCACCTTGGCGATGCGGTCGGCCCGCCCCAGCAGGCGGAAGCCCGTGGGCCCGGGGGCGATGCGATCCGCCTGGGGCTGCCAGCCGGGGGCGCCGAGAAAGGGGGAGCGTAACCACAGGCCGCCCTCGTCATCGGCGCGCACCTCGACACCGGGCAGGGGCGTCCAGGTCTCGCCGCGGCGCTGGTCGCGCCAGGCGATGCCGCCGGTCTCCGAACTGCCGTAGACCTCCTCGACCGGCGTACCGAGCACCCGGCGGGCATGGGCGCTGGCCGCGGCGGAGAGAGGCGCGCCCGAGGAGTGCACCCGGGTCAGTCGGCCGGCCGCGGCTGGCGGTATGGCTGTCTCGGGCAGGCGCTCCAGGGGTGGGGGGGCGCTGATCAGCACCGCCCCCGGCGGGGCCTGTGGCGCGTCGGCCAGGCGGCCCAGCCAGGCGCCGAGCGTCTCGGGGGTGCGGCAGGCGGCGCCGGCCAGCGGCGCCCCCTCGCAGAGCGGGCGCAGGATGCCGAACAGCAGCCCATAGATGTGCTGGTGGCTGACCTGGCTGATTACCAGGCGTCCCTCGAGGGGCCATAGCCGGGCATGGGCCGCCAGCTCGGCGTCGAGCTGGGCGAAGGTCTTGTCGATGCGTCGTGGCTCGCCGGTCGAGCCCGAGGTGTAGAGCGACAGGGCCCGTCGGGCCGGGTCCATCGGTTCCCAACGCGGGGGGGACGGCGCGGGGTCGGCGACGACGCCGTCGGGGAGGTCGCCGAGGGCGGCGCGGCACCGGAAAGCGAGGGCCTGGAGGGTCTCGGGGCGGTCGTCGGCGGGCAGCACGGCGCTGTCGCCGCGCGCCCACAGGGCGATCAGCGCCACCGCGAACTCCAGGGGACTCCGGCAATGCAGCAGCCACTGCTGGCCGGGGCCGGCCAGGCTGTCCAGCCGACGCTGCCAGGCCCCGATGCGACCGTGCAGCTCGGCCCAGGCGACGGGGCGGCCGGCAGCGGCGTCCCAGGCGGCCATCCGCGATGGGGCGACATGGCGCCAGGGCTGGCTCGTCAAGGGGGCGTCGCTGGGGGGGCGAGCGGGGTTAGACACGATGGCGGTTCCTGACACGTTGGCGGATGCACCACTCGGCGGCGAACAGCGTGGCGCCGAGGGCATAGGCGATGGCGCCATTGTACAGGGTCCAGAGGGCGAGGTCGGCGGCCAGCGCCGTCCACAGCGCCAGGCCGCCGTTGACCAGGAAGAAGCCGCACCAGACCCCCGTCACGCGCCGGGTGTAGCGGACCCCGGCGGGGGAGAGGTCGGGCTCCTGGCGGCGGGCGAGACGTTCCACCACGCAGGGGGGACGGCGCAGAGAGCTGGCGAACACCCCCAGCAGCACGGCGTTCATCGCCACCGGCCAGGCCCTGACGCCGAGTTCCGCCTGGCCCAGGGCGATCACCGCCAGGACGGCGAGGCAGGGGGCCAGCGCCCAGCGGCGATGGGCGGCGGGCAGTCGCCAGACGGCCAGCAGGGCGACCAGCCCCAGCAGAGGGGCGCCCCCCAGGCGGGGCAGCAGGACGAGCACCAGCAGCGGCCAGGCCAGCAGGCCGACGACGGCCAGGGGCGTGGCGAGGGACGGGGGGCGCGGGCGGGACATCGCCGGGAAGGACCTCCGGCCTCAGGCGTTGCGCCGTGCCTCGACCAGGGCCGCCAGGCTTCGCAGGCTGGCGAAGTGGCGGCGGGCCTCCTCGCTCTCGGCCTCGAGCTGGATGCCATAGGTCTTCTGCAGCGCCAGGCCCAGCTCGAGGGCGTCGATGGAGTCCAGGCCCAGGCCTTCGACGAACAGGGGCTCGTCGGGGTCGATATCCTCCGGGGTGGTGTCCTCGAGCTCCAGGGTCTCGATGATCAACTGCTTGAGTTCGTGTTCCAATGGGGACGCCATGGGCGGCTCCTTCGTCCAGGGGTGGGGGATGGCGAGACGGGTCAGGGGGCCAGCCGCCAGCTCAGGCGGCGGCCGGGACAGCCCAGCGGGGCCTCGCCCAGCAGCCAGCGGATGACGTCCGTGGGCTGCGGGGCGCGACACGGTGCGGTCGAGGATGCCAGGGGCTCGGGGGTGATGACGCGGCCGGCGTCGGTGCCCAGCCGCATGGCCACCGCGGCCAGCTCGACCTCGGGGGTGTCCGTCCCGCGGAAGCGGGCCGGCACCGGGGCGTCGCTGAAGACCACGACGACCGAGCGCTCGCCGGCGGCCAGGTAGCCGCGGGCCTCGCTGAACAAAGCGGCCAGTTCGGCTCCCGAGGCCGCCAGGGCCTGCTGGGAGCGCCGGTTGCTCGAGGCGATCGAGTGGACGCCGAGGATGGCATTGTGGACCGATAGGCCGAAGCGGGCGGGCGAGACCGGCTGGCCGTCGGTGAGCGCCTCGAGCATCTGCAGGGTGCGTTCCCCGTCACCATGGCGCGAGGCGTGCACCAGCACCCGGTTGGCCTCCGGGTCCAGCGCATCGAGCATGTCGCTGACCGCGCGGCCGGGCAGGTTCAGGCGGCGGCGCAGCATCGCCGGCACGGCCTTGCCGGCCGGACGCTCCTCTCCTGACAGGCGGGACTCGTCCGGGCGGGCCTGGCCGGGCCACCAGGCGCGCCAGTCTTGCAGGATCAATGGCGGTGGGGTCATCGCGGCTCCCTGTCATGGTCGGCCCCTCGGGGCCGGGAGTTCCTCGTCTGCTATGACCACGGCAGGGGCCGGATGACTCCGCCCGCCACCCGTGCGGCGGCCCGAGGCGCCGGTCTCACTCCCCGCTGCCGGCGGGGAAGCGGGTCGGCTTCAGGCTGTCCTTGATCTTCTTCAGGTGGGGCAGGAAGTCCTCGCCGCGGCGCAACGTCACGCCGGTGGCCAGGACATCGATCAGCGCCAGCTGGATCATCCGCGAGGTCATCGGCATATAGTGTTCGGTGTCCTCCGGGGCGGTCACCGCCAGGGTCTCGGTGCACTCGTCGGCCAGCGGCGAGTCGGGGGCGGTGATGCCGAGCACGACGGCGCCGTTTTCCCGGGCCAGGCGGGCGATGTCCACCAGCTCGCGGGTGCGGCCGGTGTAGGACAGGATCACCACCACGTCGCCGGTGTGGCAGGCGGCGGCGACCATGCGCTGCATCAGCACGTCGATGTAGGCCGACACCGGGATATTGAAGCGGAAGAACTTGTGCAGGGCGTCCTGGGCCACGGCCCCGGAGGCACCCAGGCCGAAGAAGTGCAGCTGCTTGGCCTGAGTCAGGTAGTCGACGACCCGCTCGACCCGGGCGGGATCCACCTCGCGACTGGCGAGGTCGAGGGCGGCGATGGTGGCGCCGAAGATCTTGCCGGTATAGTCGCCGGCGGCGTCGCCGGGCTCCACCGCCTGGCTGACGTAGGGCGTGCCGCCGGCCAGGCTCTGGGCCAGCTTGATCTTGAAGTCCGGATAGCCCTTGGCGTCGAAGCTGCGGCAGAAACGGTTCACGGTGGGCTCGCTGACCGAGGCGGCATGAGCCAGACTGGCGATGCTCATGCTGGTGGCGGCACCGGGGTCGGCGAGGATGACGTCGGCGACCTTGCGTTCAGAACGGTTGAGCTCATCGAGTCGACGGCGGATGCGGTCCAGCAGATCGTGACTGACCATGAGCGAGTGTGTCTCCCTGACGGCGGGGCGCCTCGGGCGCCACCGGTTGAACCTGGATAGATGTGGTGATTTAACTACATTATGGGGCGCATCCTAGCGCGACCCGAGGGGGCAAGTCACAGCCGTTGGGCGAGGGCTTGGCATTTAGTAGTAATTTTACAAAATATTTTGGCTGCTGGCGCCGCGTTGCGCTAGAATTTTGCTAAGTTAACCAAATGGGGGCGGACATGAGCCAACACAAGCGGCCCGGCGAGGCCCGGACCTCCGGTGATATCGAGACGGCAATCGATCTCGCCCTGTTCGGCGCACTCGGCGATCTCTCGCAGCGCAAGCTGTATCCCGCGCTCTACCAGCTCGACCGGGAGGGGCTGCTCGACGAGGGCACCCGCCTGCTTGGCGTGGCGCGCCAGGAAGTGGATGCCGAGGGCTTCCGCAGCAAGGTGGAGGCGGCGCTCAAGCGCTACGTCAAGGCGGAGGAGATGGATCGCACGGTGGTCAAGCGCTTCCTGGCGCGCCTCGACTACTGCCAGCTGGATGCCACCCAGCCGGAAGGCTATGCGGCCATCCGCGAGTGGCGCCAGGCCGGCAGCGCCCGCCCCCTGGTCGTCTACCTGGCGGTCGGCGCCAGCCTCTACGGCGACATCTGTCGCCACCTGGAGGCCAGCGGCAGCCTCGACGAGCGCAGCCGGGTGGTCGTGGAGAAGCCCATCGGCTTCGACCTGGTCTCCAGCCAGGAGGTCAACGACGCCATCGGCGCCGTCTTCCCCGAGTCGCGAATCTATCGCATCGACCACTACCTGGGCAAGGAGACGGTCCAGAACCTGATCGCGCTGCGCTTCGCCAACCCGCTGTTCGGCACCCAGTGGAACCAGAACCACGTCTCGCACGTGGAGATCACCGTGGCCGAGAAGGTCGGTATCGAGGGACGCTGGGGCTACTTCGACAAGGCCGGGCAGCTGCGCGACATGGTCCAGAACCACCTGCTGCAGCTGGTCTGCCTGATCGCCATGGACCCGCCGGCCAACCTCGACGCCGATGCCATCCGCGACGAGAAGGTCAAGGTGCTCAAGGCGCTCAAGCCCTTCACCGACGATATGCTGGGCCGCGACGTGGTGCGGGGGCAGTACATCGCCGGCACCACCGACGGGGCGAGCGTGCCGGGTTACCTCGAGGAAGACGACGCCAACACCGACAGCAACACCGAGACCTTCGTGGCGATGAAGACCGGGGTCTCCAACTGGCGCTGGGCGGGGGTACCGTTCTACCTGCGCACCGGCAAGCGCATGCCGGCCAAGATGTCGCAGATCGTCATCCACTTCCGCCAGCAGCCCCACTACATCTTCGATCCCGACCAGCGCGCCCTGGCGGCCAACAAGCTGGTGATCCGCCTGCAGCCCGAGGAGGGCATCGCGCTGGAGGTGCTGACCAAGGACAGCGGCCTGGACAAGGGCATGCGCCTGCGCAAGGGGCCGCTGCACCTGGATTTCAACAGTGCCTTCGCCAAGACGCGCATCCCCGATGCCTACGAGCGCCTGCTGCTCGAGGTCATGAAGGGCCAGCAGTACCTCTTCGTGCGCCGCGACGAGGTGGAGCACGCCTGGCAATGGTGCGACAGCCTGATCGCCGCCTGGCAGGACGACCAGGCCCCGCGGCGCTATCCCGCCGGTTCCTGGGGACCGGTGGCCTCGATCGCCATGATCACCCAGGATGGCCGCAGCTGGTACGAGGACTACTGAGATGAGCGATACCCCCACCCCCCGTGAGGCCCTGGCCCGGCAGCTCGCCGAGGCCGTGGCCGAGGCCCTGAGAAGCGACCTGGCCCAGCGCGAGCGGGCCCTGCTGGTGGTGTCCGGCGGCTCGACCCCGGTGCCCTTCTTCCACGCCCTGGCGGCCATGGCGCTGCCCTGGTCGCGCATCGACGTGACCCTGGCCGACGAGCGCTGGGTGGCCGAGACGGCCGACGACAGCAACGCCCGCCTGGTGCGCGAGCACCTGCTCCGGGGCGCGGCCGCCGAGGCCCGCTTCGTGCCGCTGACCAGCGACGCCGCGACCCCCGAGGAGGGGGCGGCCGAGGTGGGCCGCCGCATCGCCGCCCTGGCCTGGCCGGCCAGCGTGGTGATCCTCGGCATGGGCGGCGACGGCCACACGGCCTCGCTGTTCCCGGACAGCCGGGAACTCGACCTGGCGCTGTCCACCGACGAGCCGGTGGTGGCGGTGCGCACGCCGAGCCAGCCCCAGCCGCGCATCACCCTGAGTGCCGATCGCCTCCACCAGGCCTTCCGCCACTTCCTGCACATCACCGGCGAGGAGAAGCGCGCGGTCCTCGGCCGGGCACTGGCCGGCGACGATACCCGGTCGCTGCCGATCCGCGCCTTCCTGGCCAGCCCCCTGAGCATCCACTGGGCGCCCTGAGCCCTCGACGGATCCGATTCCTGGAGCCACGACATGACCATCGAAAAACAGCTGCCTTCCACCCGCACCACCGAGATCGACAGCATCTGCCTGAAGGCCGAGGTGATCCCGGTCCTGGCGATCCAGCGCGTGGAAGACGCCGTGCCCCTGGCCACCGCCCTGGTCGAGGGCGGCCTCAGCGTGCTGGAGGTCACCCTGCGCACCGACTGCGCCCTGGAGGCCACCCGGCGCATCAAGGAGGCCCTGCCCCAGGCCAGCGTCGGCATCGGCACCGTGCTGACTCCGGCCCAGTACCGCCAGGCCGAGCAGGTCGGCGCCGACTTCGTGGTGACCCCGGGGACCACCGAGGCCCTCTACCGCTACGGTGTTTCCAGCCCCGTGCCGATGCTGCCCGGCGTGGCCACGGTGTCGGAGCTGATGGTCGGCTGGCAGTTCGGCTATCGCCGCTTCAAGTTCTTCCCCGCCGAGGCGAGCGGCGGCGTCAAGGCGCTCAAGGCCTTCGCCGGCCCGATTCCCGAGGCGCGCTTCTGTCCCACCGGCGGCATCGGTCTGGACAACGCCGACGACTACCTGGCGCTCGGCAACGTGATGTGCGTCGGGGGCTCCTGGCTGACGCCCAAGTCCCTGGTCGAGGCCGAGGACTGGAAGGCCATCCGCCAGCTGGCCCGGGAAGCCGCGGAGCGCTTCCACCACTGAATCACGAGTGAGTCTCTCTCGACAGCCAGTCGCTGTCCTTGCGCCCCGGCCACCCTGGCCGGGGCTTTTTTATCGACATGAGGCAGGCAGTGGCGGAATCGGTAGCCACGGCTCAGGCCGGTGTCCGCCCTGACTCGACCCGAACACCCTCACGAGGAATGATCATGATGACCGGCATCGACGCTGCGCCGCGCCTGCGCTGTCCGGCGCTGCACTTCACGCCTCCTCAGGGCTGGATGAACGACCCCAATGGCCTCGTCTACTTCGAGGGGGAGTACCACCTCTTCTACCAGTACCATCCCCACGACCGCGTCTGGGGCCCCATGCACTGGGGCCATGCGGTGAGCTGCGATCTGTGCCGCTGGGAGCACCTGCCGCCGGCGCTGGTGCCGGACGCGGACGGCATGTGCTTCTCGGGCAGCGCCATCGTCGACCGGGACGATACCAGCGGTTTGTTCGGTGGCGAACCGGGGTTGCTGGCGTTCTACACCGTGCATCGCGAGACGGCGGGGGATCCCGGCGACTACGTTCAGGAACCATGTCTGGCCTACAGCCGCGACCGCGGGCGCAGCTGGCAGAAATACCCAGGCAATCCAATCCTTCCCAACCCCGGCCTTCGGGACTTCCGCGATCCCAAGGTGGTCTGGCACGCGCCCAGCCGGCGCTGGGTCATGGCCCTGGCCTGCGGCCAGGTCATCCGCTTCTACGTCGCCGAGAACCTCCTCGACTGGCGTCTGGCCAGCGAGTTCGGCGAAGGGCAGGGCGCCCATACCGAGGGTCCCTGGGAGTGTCCCGACCTCTTCGAGCTTCCCGTCGAGGGACGGCAGGCGACGCGCTGGGTCCTGCTGGTGGGCGTCGGAGCCGGTGAGCAGGAGAGTTTCGGTTCCTTTACCCAGTACTTCGTCGGCCACTTCGGCGGCGAGCGCTTCCATAACGAGAATCCCGCCGAGACGGTACTGATGATGGACGAAGGCCGGGACTTCTATGCCGTCCAGACCTGGTCGGACGTGCCTGACGGCGATGGTCGTCGCCTGGCCATCGCCTGGCTCAACAACTGGCTCTATGCCAACCAGATTCCCGAAGCCGGGTGGCGGGGCACCTTGAGCTTCCCCCGCGAGCTATCCCTCGAGGAGACCGGAGAGGGCATTCGGCTTCGCCAGGCCCTTGCCGCCGAACTCGGCACGGCCGGCGGGCTGAGCCCTTCGCGGATGGCGAATTCGACCGACGCCCTGATGGCAGGTGACAACGTACTGATCGAGCAGGGCCCCTCGGCGGCCCATGGGCGGCTATCCCTCCAGATGGCGCCGGGCACCACCCTCGAGTTCGACCTTCAGCAAGCTGGCCAGATGCTCTTGCGGATCACCCATGACGGTTCGGCGCTGCGACTCGAACACCGGCGTGAAGGCCGCAACGGTGACCCCGACTTCGATCGCCACTTTCCCCATCATCTGACCGGACAACGGATGGCCAAGACGGACATCGAGCTGGAGTGGCTGGTCGACCGAGGCTCACTGGAGCTACTGGTCGATGGCGGTCGGTATGCCGCGACCCATCTGGGTATCACCGACCCTTTCCACCAGCCGGTGACAGTGCGGCTCGTGGCGGGTAGCGCACGGCTGACGGAGGGTCGCTACCAAGGCGTCATCGATCCTCTGGAGTAAGCGCACTGCGCCTTCCCGTCGTTGGCGTTACGGCGGCCTCTCGCAGTTGGATCTGACGAGGGGCGCCGGGGACAAGCCGAAGAGGAGGTCCTGCGCCAGGGAAGGCGTCGGTAGCGTACATGGGGGTATTCACAGCGCCTCCTCACAGGCTTGTCGACGGATCAGCCCCGAGCGATACCGCTATCTGCGATAGTCCTGCGTCGAGGCCTCAAGTCGATTGCTCTTTCCGGGCTTTCGAATCACGCTTGGCGTTCGACTGGCGGCCCTGGCTCGGGGGCTCTTCCTGGGGCTCGTTCCGCTGAGCGGGGAAGTGCGACCGGACCAGCGTGAGCAGGCCCTGGGTGGAGCCGTCGAAGTCCTGGCTGTGCTCGTCGATGCGGCTGCTGATCTCGCCGGCGATGCGCTTGCCGAGCTGCACGCCCCACTGGTCGAAGGAGTTGATGTTCCAGATCACCCCCTG
>NZ_JACHXR010000012.1 GCF_014192275.1 Halomonas stenophila
GCGAACAGCGAGGGGATGGGCGGCATGCGCTTGACGGCGAGCACGATCACCAGCAGCGCCGGCAGCAGCAGCCAGGGCGAGATGGTGAAGTTGGCTTCCAGCGCGGCGGTGATGGCCGTGATCTTGTCGAAGGAGGCGGCCTGGTCATCGATCAGGGTGAAGCCCGCCACCAGGTAGATGACGAAGGCGATCAGCATCGACGGGATGGTGGTCGGCATCATGTTCTTGATATGGGAGAAGACGTCGGTGCCGGTGACGGCCGGGGCGAGGTTGGTGGTGTCCGACAGCGGCGAGATCTTGTCGCCGAAGAAGGCGCCCGAGACGACGGCGCCGGCGGTCCAGTACATGGGGATGTCGAAGCCCGCACCGATGCCCATCAGCGCCAGGCCGACCGTGCCCACGGTGCCCCACGAGGTGCCCAGCGACACCGAGACCACCGAGCAGAGCAGCATGGCCGCGGCCAGGAAGATGGTCGGCGAGAGCAGCGTCAGGCCGTAGTAGATCAGGGTCGGCACGGTACCGCTGGCGATCCACACGCCGATGATCATGCCCACGCAGATCAGCACGGACACCGAGGGCAGGGAGACGTGGATGACGTGGAAGACCCCTTCCTCGATATGCTTCCACTTGAAGCCGAGCCTGATGCCCACCAGGGCCGTGATGGCCAGGCCGATGGCCAGGGGGATATGCGGCGTGAAGTCGCCGAAATAGAACAGCTGGATGCCGAGCACCAGCAGGGTGAGAACGACGGGGGTCAGGGCCAGTGCCAGACCGGGCTTTTGATACCGTATTGATGTTGTTGTGTCTTTCATGGGGTTGTCCTTCGGTGTGAAGTGCGCTTCGTGGCTTGTTGTTGGTCGTGCCGCAGCGAGCCGATGCTTCGCGATCCTCCCTCGTGGTCTGGCGCCTGTGACAGGCGCGGTGTGATCGGTCATGGCAGGCGGCGGATGGCGCTCCCCTTCCGGGGGCCATGCCCGGCCAGAAGGCTGCCGTTGCCCGCGAGGTGAGACGCCGGGCCTCACCTGGTGCGGTCTGGCGGTTCCTGCTGAAGCCTTCTAGCCTGATTGTTAGCCACTATGGCTAGGCATTGGCTCTAAAATATCCTGTTGATATTTGCCTTTGTCCTTAATATGAGGTTCAGATAGGCAATATGGCTAGCAAGGGTGGGCAACTGGATCGCATCGACCGACGCATTCTCCAGCAACTTCAGGAACATGGACGCTTGCCCATCGTGGAGCTGGCCGCTCGGGTGAATCTCACCAAGACGCCCTGTGCCCAGCGCGTGCGGCGGCTCGAGCAGGCCGGCATCATCCGCGGTTATCGGGCCGACCTGGACCCGCAGCAGTTGGGGGCGGGCCATGTGCTGGTGGTGCAGGTGACCCTGGACAAGACCAGCGAGGATGCCCTCGAGCAATTCAATCGGGCGGTGCGCCTGATTCCCGAGGTGCAGGCCTGCTATATGGTGGCGGGGAATTTCGATTACCTGCTGAAGGTGCGCACCCAGGACATCACGGAGTATCGAGCCGTGCTGGGCCAGCAGATCGGCAGACTGCCGAACGTGCACCAGACGCATTCCTATATCGTGATGGAACTCGTGAAGGACGACGTGACGGTACCGATATCCCTGGATACCCCGTCCCGAGCGGAGTGACACCCGACGACCCGGGCGGCCGGGGACGAGGCGGGCGAAAACGGTGCATCCTCGTGAGGGTTGCGCCCGAGCCCCGGGGCCGCCACCTTGAAGACGAGCGGCTCACCGGGAGGGGCGAGGATGCGACGGGAACGTGAGGGCCCGGAATGGGGGGAGCGTCGCGGGCCGTCCGTGATCGGCCTGCTGCTGCTGGTGAATGGCCTGGCCTTTCTGGCGCAGTTGGCCATGCCGGGGCCGATGTTTCGCTACCTCGCGCTCTGGCCCCTGGGGGCGCCGCCGGAGGCGCTGCCGCTGCCCGTCGGCATGCCGACGGGCGAATTCCACCTCTGGCAGCTGCTGAGCTATGCCTTCCTCCACGGCAGCCTCTTCCACCTGGCCATCAACATGTTCGTGCTGTGGATGTTCGGCAGTCCCCTGGAACGTGACTGGGGCAGCCAGCGCTTCGCCCTCTACTATTTCCTGTGCGTGCTGGCGGCGGGGGCGGTGCAGCTGATGGTGGCCTCGATGGGGCAATACGCCCCCACGGTGGGGGCCTCGGGGGGGATCTACGCCCTGCTGCTGGCCTTCGGCATGCGCTATCCGAACCAGTACATCCTGTTGCTGATCCCGCCGATCCCGATGAAGGCCAAGTACTTCGTGGTCGTCATCGGCCTGGTCGAGCTGTGGTTCGGTATCGCCGGCACCCGCCAGGGCGTGGCTCACTTCGCCCACCTGGCGGGGATGGTGGCGGGGCTGGTCCTGATGCTCGCCTGGCGGCAGCGGCCGCGGCCGCCGTCGTCACGATGGCGGAACTGATTGGCGAGCGACGGCGTTCTCGCCTCGCGGTCTATGCTGAAGAGCATGTCGATCATGCATCCGGTCGAGGCTGCCTCATGCGTACCCTGTTGATCATCGCCCTCGGCGTGGCGGCCGTCTTGTTGCTCCTGCGCTACTGCCCGGTCGCGCGGCGAGCCCCGGCCATGGTCGGCTTCAGCCTGGTGTGGCTGGCGGTGTGTGCCTGGAACCTGAGCGTCGGCCTGTCCCATGGCCATGCCCTGGGGGAAGAGCTGCTGGTTCATGCCGTCCTGTTCGGCGTGCCGGTGGCGCTGGGCTGGTGGCGGGTGAGGTGGGGCGATGCCGCGGCCTGAAAGGGAAAGCCATCATCGGAGTCGGGAACGACCATGTCGTCAGCATCGTCATCGGGGCTGAGGCCCCATCCCCTGATGCGTATCCGTGACGGGCGTGAGGCCCGGGTCAGTTATGTCGAACTGCTGTTCGACCTGATCTATGTGTTCGCGATCATCCAGGTCTCGCACTTCCTCCTCGACCACCTGACCCCGCTCGGTGCCCTCCAGGCGCTGCTGCTGTGGTTCGCGGTCTGGCTGGGCTGGCAATATACCGCCTGGGTGACCAACTGGTGAGAGGTGGTTGCCTGCATGACGGAACGGTATCCCGCCTGACGCACGAGATCCCCCGCGCCAACTCGCGGCGAGCCTCGAGGCCGTGGTTGTCGGTGCCTTACGCCGCCTGTGGCGCACCGTGGACGCGTATGCGGTTGCCCCCCGACGCCTTGCTGGCGTACATCGCTTGATCGGCGTGAGCGAAGAGGCTTTCGAAACTGTCGCCATGTTCGGGGTAGGAAGCCACCCCGATACTGATCGGTGAGGCCTGTTCGCCCGGATCGGTGATCAGGCGATGTAACATCCTCACCGCGCCCCTGGCATCGGTGTCCGGCAGCATGATGACAAACTCGTCGCCACCATAGCGAGCCAGCAGATCGCTGCTGCGCGTGTGGTCCGTGAGCTGTTGGGCCAGGGCCGTGATGATGTGGTCTCCGGCCCCGTGGCCCTGGGTATCGTTGATGTCCTTGAGGCCATCCATGTCGATGACCACGATGCTGTAGGGGCGTCGTGACCGCCTGGCCATCGCGTGAATCGGCTGCACCAGGTCGTTGAAGGCGCGGCGGTTGAACAGGCCGGTCAGGGGATCCCGGCTGGCCATCTCGAGCAGCATTCGATTGGATACCTGGATCCCGTCGACCAGCGCCGATGTCAGGTAACCGACGATGAGGAAGGCGATGAGGTTGATGCTGACGAGGGACAGGTTGGACGGCGCCGTGAGGTTCTGGTCGCCAAGCTCGAACAGCAGCAGCACGCAGGCACCGATCACCATGACCTCCAACATGGTGGCCAGCACCCCAAGCGTCAGGGCACTGGTTACCACCGCCAGCAGGTAGAGGCTCGTGAGGGGGCCGGAGACCCCCTGGGTGCTGTGGAGAAACCAGGTGATGAAGCCAATCATGACCCAGGTATGAATGGCCAACAGCCAACGGTGCCGGCTGCCGAAGAACTGCAGCCGGCTGGCGATCAGGCTAAAGCCGAAATAGAGCGCCGTGGTGATCAGCAGCCAATGGCTATTCTCATCCGGGGCGCCAATGATCGCCAGGTAGAGGACGATCAGAGTGACGAGCAACCACTCGAGCTGGTGCAACCCCGTCATGAAGCCCTGAAGCTGGATGCGCCGAGAGTCCCAGGAGAGCGGGGGGAGGGGGTCATTGCCCTTCATTGATTACCCTTCTTGTTGTTTTCACCGTCAGTCCTGCAACGACCGGATCTCGAGTGAAAAACTCTCATGCGAAGGGCATGGAATCAATCTTTCTGCCTCCTGGCGTGTGCGCCCAGGCGCGGGCATGAGGCCCGCGCCGGCGCCAGCACTGGTGGAGAGGGACTCGCGCGGTCCACGGCTATCGGCTCAGTGTGGGCGCTGCCTGCCCCCGGGGGGCTGGCGAGTGAAGCGCACCGGCGGGCGGTAGCGTTCCTCCCTGGACGCCTGCTCCGGTGCCGGGCGCACGTGCCAGCCGCGGCGGGTCGCCCAGGCCTTCAGCTCGCGGTAGTCGAGCAGCGGATGCTCCCGGGTATAGGGGTTGGGGGACGACGAGGGAAAGGCGTTGGCCACATGGGGGTAGTGGGCCAGGGCGACCGCGTCGCCATGGGCCGCCAGGGCGCGGTCCAGGGCCGATTGCCACGCCCGGGGGTCGCGATGGGTGGTGCTGTGTTGGGTTGCATGCATCGGATTGCCCTCCATTGTGTCGCCTGGGACCAGGCGTCGCCCGGGCGGTGCGGCTGCCCGGAACTCATGAAAAACGCCCCGCCCGGCGGAACCGGACGGGGCGTCATCATCGGGATGGAAGCCGGCCGGCGAGAGCCCGGCTTCCGGCCGCGGGAGGCCATGGGACGTGCCCGACGACGGGCTCCCGGGAAATGCGGTATCGATTCGCCGGTGTCATCATGCCAAGGCCTCCGCGTGTCGTCGTGATCAATCCCAGCTCAGTGCGCCACCCACCTGATACTCGGTGACGCGGGTCTCGAAGAAGTTCTTCTCCTTGCGCAGGTCGATGATCTCGCTCATCCACGGGAAGGGGTTCTCGGCGCCCGGGAACTGCTCCTTGAGGCCGATCTGCGCCAGGCGGCGGTTGCAGATGAAGTGCAGGTACTCCTCCATGATCGCCGCGTTCATGCCCAGCACGCCGCGGGGCATGGTGTCGCGCGCGTAGGCGATCTCCAGCTCGGTGCCCTCGAGGATCATCTGGGTGACCTCGTCCTGGAACTCGGGGGTCCACAGGTGCGGGTTCTCGATCTTGATCTGGTTGATCATGTCGACGCCGAAGTTCAGGTGCATCGACTCGTCGCGCAGGATGTACTGGAACTGCTCGGCAACGCCGGTCATCTTGTTGCGCCGGCCCATGGAGAGGATCTGGCTGAAGCCGCAGTAGAAGAAGATGCCTTCGGTGACGCAGTAGAAGGCGATCAGGTTGCGCAGCAGCTCCTGGTCGGTCTCCGGGGTGCCGGTGTGGAAGTCCGGGCGCGCCAGCGACTGGGTGTGCTTGAGGCTCCAGGCGGACTTGGCCGACACCGAGGGCACCTCGCGGTACATGTTGAAGACCTCGCCCTCGTCCATGCCCAGCGACTCCACGCAGTACTGGTAGGCGTGGGTGTGGATCGCCTCCTCGAAGGCCTGGCGCAGCAGGTACTGGCGGCACTCGGGGTTGGTGATCAGGCGGTAGACCGCCAGCACCAGGTTGTTGGCCACCAGCGAGTCGGCGGTGGAGAAGTAGCCCAGGCTGCGCTCGACGATGCGGCGCTCGTCCTCGGTGAGGCCGTCCGCGCTCTTCCATAACGCGATGTCGGCGTTCATGTTCACTTCCTGGGGCATCCAGTGATTGGCGCTGCCGTCCAGGTACTTCTGCCAGGCCCACTCGTACTTGAAGGGCACCAACTGGTTGAGGTCGGCGCGAGCGTTGATCATGCGCTTGTCGTCGACGTCGATGCGCGCCGCCCCCACTTCCAGCTCTTCGAGGCCGGCGGCCACGTCGAGCTCCTCGAGGGACTGCTGGGCGCGGGCCAGGCGGTCCCGGTCGGCGACCTGGTAGGCGCCGGCGCTGTCGCGGACCTCGGCGGCGGGCGCCTCGGCCTGGGGCGCGGCGGGCTGCGGAGCGGGTGCCGGCTGAGGCGTCTCGGCGACCGCGCTATTGTCGTCAATCGTGTCTTCGTGGAACTCGTTCCAATCGATCATGTTCTTCCTCGTTCCTCGGAGGTGGAAGAGACAAGAAGGAAGCGCCCTTCGGGCGGAAGAAGGGGCGTGGGCCTTCCCTCTTCATCGGCGCGCCGCGCCGCCTTCCCTCTTCCTTCTTGGTCGTTACTGGCAGGCCTCGCAGCCCAGCTCGTCCATGTCGCCCGCCGAGGGCGCCCGGGAGCCGCTGCCGCCCTTGCCCTGCAGGAAGTCGTCGATGCCCTTGGGCTCTCCATGCGCAGAGGGCTCCGGCGTCGGCTCCGGGGCGGCGGAGGGGCCCGCGCCGGGCGAGGCGTTGCTCACCGCGTTGAGGTTGCCGCGGTCCACGGTGGACTTCTCCACCGAGGTGGCGCCCAAGGCGCGCAGGTAGTAGGTGGTCTTGAGGCCGCGGAACCAGGCCATGCGATAGGTCACGTCCAGCTTCTTGCCGGAGACGCCCTTGATGTAGAGGTTCAGCGACTGCGCCTGGTCGATCCACTTCTGGCGCCGGGCGGCGGCCTCGACCAACCACTTGGGCTCCATCTCGAAGGCGGTGGCGTACTTGGCCTTGAGGTCGGCCGGGATGCGGTCGATGGGCTGGACGCTGCCGTCGTAGTACTTGAGGTCGTTGATCATGACCTCGTCCCACAGGCCGCGGTCCTTGAGGTCGTTGACCATGTAGGCGTTGACCACGGTGAACTCGCCCGACAGGTTCGATTTGACGAACAGGTTCTGGTAGGTCGGCTCGATCGACTGCGAGACGCCGCAGATATTGGAGATGGTCGCGGTCGGGGCGATGGCCATGACGTTGGAGTTGCGCATGCCCTGGGCGGCGATCTTCTCGCGGATGCGCTCCCAGTCCTGGGTCGCGGAGGTGTCGACCTCGATGTACTTCTCGCCGCGCTCCTGCTTCAGTTTCTCGATGGAGTCGATGGGCAGGATGCCCTGGTCCCACAGCGAGCCCTCGAAGCTCTGGTAGCGGCCGCGTTCGGCGGCCAGGTCGGCGGAGGCCTCGATGGCGTGGTAGCTGACTAGCTCCATGGAGCGGTCGGCGAAGCTCACGGCCCCCTCGGAGGCGTAGGCGATGTCCTGGGCGTAGAGGGCGTCCTGGAAGCCCATGATGCCCAGGCCCACCGGGCGATGCCTGAAGTTGGAACGCTCCGCCTGGGGCACCGCGTAGTAATTGATGTCGATGACGTTGTCGAGCATGCGCACGGCGGTGCGCACGGTCTTCTGCAGCTTGGCGCCGTCGAACTCACCGTCGGTGACGTGCTGGGCCAGGTTGATGGACCCCAGGTTGCACACCGCGATCTCGTCGGGCGAGGTGTTCAGGGTGATCTCGGTGCACAGGTTGGAGCTGTGGACCACGCCGGCGTGCTGCTGCGGGCTGCGCAGGTTGCAGGGATCCTTGAAGGTGATCCAGGGGTGGCCGGTCTCGAACAGCATCGAGAGCATCTTGCGCCACAGGTCCTTGGCCTTGACGCGCTTGAACAGCTTGAGGTGGCCGTTACGGGTCATCTCCTCGTATTCCTGGTAGCGCTTCTCGAAGGCGGCGCCGTACAGGTCGTGGAGGTCCGGGCAGGTGGCCGGCGAGAACAGGGTCCACTCCTGGTCGTCGAAGACCCGCTTCATGAACAGGTCCGGCACCCAGTTGGCGGTGTTCATGTCATGGGTACGACGACGGTCGTCACCGGTGTTCTTGCGGAGCTCGAGGAACTCCTCGAGGTCGAGGTGCCAGCTCTCCAGGTAGGCGCACACCGCGCCCTTGCGCTTGCCGCCCTGGTTGACGGCCACGGCGGTGTCGTTGACCACCTTGAGGAACGGCACCACGCCCTGGGACTTGCCGTTGGTGCCCTTGATGTAGGAGCCCAGCGCGCGCACCGGGGTCCAGTCGTTGCCCAGGCCGCCGGCCCACTTGGAGAGCAGGGCGTTGTCGCGGATGGCGCTGTAGATGCTGTCCAGGTCGTCCGGCACGGTGGTCAGGTAGCAGCTGGAGAGCTGGCTGCGTACCGTGCCCGAGTTGAACAGGGTCGGGGTGGAGGCCATGTAGTCGAAGCTGGAGAGCAGCTCGTAGAACTCGATGGCCCGCGCCTCGCGGTCGTCCTCGTTGAGCGCCAGGCCCATGGCGACGCGCATGAACATCACCTGGGGCAGCTCGTAGCGCACCTCGTCGCGGTGGATGAAGTAGCGGTCGTAGAGGGTCTGCAGGCCCAGGTAGGTGAACTGGGCGTCGCGGGTGTGATCCAGGGCATCGCCCAGGCGCTCGAGGTCGAACTCGGCCAGCCGCGGGTCGAGCTGCTCGAACTCGATGCCCTTCTCGATGTAGGCCTGGAAGGCCAGCTTGTAGTAGTCGGCCATCTCCTGGTAGGTCGCCTCGTCGGCGATGCCCAGGAACGACAGCGCCTCGCGGCGCAGGTTGTCCTGCAGCAGACGGGCGGTGACGTAGGTGTAGTTGGGGTCCTTCTCCACCAGGGTGCGCGCGGTCATCATCAGCGCCTGGGAGACGCCGTCCACGGTCACGCCGTCGTAGAGGTTCTTCAGGGAGTCGTCGACGATCTTGCCCGGCTCGACGTTGGCCAGGCCCTCGCAGGCGTCGAAGACCAGGGTCTCGACCCGGCCCAGGTCCAGCGGGCGGGTGCTGCCGTCGACGGCGGTGACGTTGAGGGTCGGGTGCGGCTTCTCGATGTCGCCGCCGGCCTCGGCGCGGGCGCGGGCGTGCTCCTCGCGGTAGAGCACGTAGGCGCGGGCCACCTTCTGCTCGCCGGCGCGCATCAGCGCCAGCTCGACCTGGTCCTGGATGTCCTCGATGTGGACGGTGCCCCCGTCGGGCATGCGACGCTGGAAGGCCTGGGCGATGCCCTCGGAGGCGCGCTGCACGAAGTCGCGCACCCGCGAGGAGGTGGCGGCGTTGTCGCCCTCCACGGCGATGAAGGCCTTGCTCAGGGCCACGGCGATCTTGCCGGCATCGAAGGGCACCACATCGCCGGTGCGCTTGATGACACGCAGGGTCTGCGGTGCGGTAACGGAGACGGACGGACGGTCCGGAGTAGCGGTGGTATCCATGGCGCCGGGGTTCCCTACCTTGGTGTGTCGGGTGGTCGAAGGCCGCCGGACGGCGACGGTTGACAGCTATGAGAGTGATTGCTATGGCACAGGATGTGGTGTCCTCGCCGAGGTCGAGCACAAGATAGTGTGCTTTTGCTCGGCCATCAAGTGGATAACTTGTGGATGAGCTGTGTCCTTCCGGGGGGTGGTTTTGGCCTCCTCGCCAGCCCGCATGGTTGGGCCCTTCGCTGCATCGCGGCAGGGGGGCGGGTGAGCGAAGCGGGGGTTTGTCGGGTATCCTTGAGCACAAGCCGGTCGAAAGCGCCGGCGTCCCTGAACATCGGCCCGTCGAGGTAGGCAGAGAAGAATGGACGACAGCGTTGACCCCCACGAGCAGGATCATGTGCTGATCATCGAGGACGATGAGCGGCTGGCCGAGCTGACCCGCGACTACCTGGAGGCCAATGGCTTCCGGGTGACCCTGGAGGCCGACGGCGCCCATGGCGTCGAGCGGATCCTCACCCTGCAGCCGGACCTGGTGATCCTGGACCTGATGCTGCCCGGCGAGGACGGCCTGTCGATCTGTCGCCGGGTGCGCTCGGACTACCCCGGCCCGATCCTGATGCTGACCGCCCGCACCGATGACATGGATCAGGTGCTGGGCCTCGAGATGGGCGCCGACGACTATGTGCCCAAGCCGGTCCAGCCGCGGGTACTGCTGGCGCGCATGCGCGCCCTGCTGCGCCGCCGCGAGCCGAGTGCCGCGAGCGAGGAGCCGCGCCTGACCTTCGGCGAGCTGGAGATCGACAACTCGACCCGCGAGGCCTTCCTGTCCGGCGAGCGCATCGACCTGACCAGCGCCGAGTTCGACCTGCTGTGGCTGCTGGCCTGCAACGCCGGCCGGGTGCTGACCCGCGAGGAGATCTTCTCGCAGTTGCGGGGCATCAAGTACGATGGCCAGGACCGCTCCATCGACGTCCGCGTCTCGCGCATCCGCCCCAAGATCGGTGATGACCCCAATCAGCCGCAGCGGATCAAGACGGTGCGCAGCAAGGGCTATCTGTTCGTCAAGGACATCTGATGCCTTCCCGCCTCCTGCCAAGGGCCCTGGCCGACAGCACCTTCCTGCGGGTCTATGTCCTCATGGCACTGGCGCTGGTGATGATCTTCGCCCTGGCGCTGCTGACCATCACCGTGGTCGACAAGGTGCGCCGTCAGCACTATCAGGAGCAACTGGCCGACGCGCCGATGACGCTGTTCACCGCCCAGCTGTCGGCCCTGCCCGCCGAGGAACGCGGGGCCTGGCTGGTGCGCCTGAGCGAGCGGCTCGAGATCTCCATGACCCTCCACGACCTGGGCGACTATCCCGTCGGCTACTTCGCGGGGGCGCGCCTCGAGGCCGGGCATACCCTGGCGCACCAGACGGAGACCCAGGGCTGGCGGCTGCTCCGCAAGCTGCCCGGCGAGTCTCGCCTGCTGCGGGTCGAGCTGGCCAACCTGACCGAGCACCAGCTGGTGGGGCTGGCCGAACTGCTCGGCGACTGGTTGCTGGCCACCGAGCCGGCCCAGCGCCGGGACCGGCTCGCGATGCTGCAGAGCTCGGCGATCATGCTGCACCTCTCCGACACCCCGCCCGAGGGCCTCGCGCCCCCCCAGCTCGCCGAGCTGGGGGATACCGAGGTGGTGATCCGCCTGCTGCCGCAGCGCTGGGCCATGTCGCTGTATCTGCGCCTGACGGACGAGGACGGCGACAGGCAGTGGGTGGAGGTGGGCCCCCTCCATGCCTTCGAGCCGCTGCCCGCCTCGCTGCTGCTGCTGCTGTTGATGATGCTGCTCGGCGTGCTGGCGGTGATCATCTACCTGATCGTGCGCAGCGTCGAGGCGCGCATGTCACGGCTCGAGCTCGCCGCTACGCGGATCGCCGCGGGGCGCCTGGATACCCGGGTCAAGGTCGAGGGCAGCGACTTCGTGGGACGCCTGGGCATGGCGCTGAACGGCATGGCGGCCCAGGTGCAGTCGCTGCTGCGTGCCCAGCAGGACATGATCCGGGCGGTCTCCCACGAGCTGCGCACCCCGGTGGCGCGCATCCGCTTCGCGGTGCAGATGGTCGAGGACATGACCGACGACCCGGCGGTGCGCCGCCAGCTGCAGGGGGTGGATACCGACATCGCCGAACTGGACGACCTGGTCGACGAGATCCTCACCTATGCGCGCCTGGGCAGCGAGGCGGCCAACGGGGCCGAGCTGAAGACCACGCCGGTGGAGTGCCGGGTGATGGCGGAGCGGGTCATCGAGGGGCTGCGTCCGCTGCATGGCCAGCTGGCCATCACCCTGATCCCGGGAGACGAGGTGGAGGCCGCGGTGGAGCCCCGCTACCTGCAGCGGGCACTGCAGAACCTGGTGGCCAACGCCTGCCGCCATGCCCAGTCCCGGGTGATGGTCCGGATCCACGGCGAACCGCGGCTGGTGCGGATCGACGTGGAGGATGACGGTCCCGGCGTGCCGGCGGCGGCGCGCAGCGAGATCTTCAAGCCCTTCGCCCGGCTCGACGACAGCCGTGCCCGGCGCTCCGGCGGCTATGGCCTGGGGCTGTCCATCGTGCAGAAGGTCATGGCCTGGCATGGCGGCAGCGTCATGGTGGATGCCAGCCCGTCGCTGGGCGGTGCTCGCTTCACGCTGCTGCTGCCCCAGCGCGATCCCCACCCGGACGCCTGAGCCCGGGTCAGGCCGGCTTGATCCCCTCCAGCACCGCGAAGGACGTCTCCCGGGCGGTGCGCAGGAAGTCCTCCATCCAGGGGGCCTCGCGGGTCTCCTCGCGGATCGCCGCGAACAGCGTGCTCCAGACCCCCTGCTCCCCCAGCGGCACGGCCTTCACGTAGTCCCGCTCGAGGTACTCGGTCAGGGCCCAGTTGGGCAGGGCGCAGACGCCGCGTCCGCTGGCCACCAGCTGCATCATCATGATGGTCAGCTCGGCGGTGCGCACCTCCTTGGGCCTGATCCCGGCCGGGTCGAGGAACTGGGTGAAGACATCCAGCCGCGCGTGCTCCACCGGATAGGTGATCAGGGTCTCCTCGACCAGGTCGGCGGGTACCACGAAGGGCCGGCCGGCCAGGGGATGCTGGCGGGCCACGGCGAGCAAGCCCTCGTAGCGGAACAGCGGCTCGTAGTGCACCCCGGGCAACGGCTGGGGGTCGGCGGTGATCACCAGGTCGAGCTGCTCCCGGGCCAGGGAGGGCAGCGGCTCGAAGTGATGGCCGCCGGGGATGTCGATCTCCACTTCCGGCCAGTGATCGCGGAAGTGATCCACGGTGGGCATCAGCCACTGGAAGCAGCTGTGGCACTCGATGGCCATGTGCAGCCGGCCCTGCTCGTTGCCGGCCAGGCGCGCCAGGTCGCGCTCGGCCATGCGCACCTGGGGCAGGACCTGCTCGGCCAGCGTCAGCAGGCGCAGGCCGGCCCGGGTGAACTCCACCGGGCGGGTCTTGCGCAGGAACAGCGGGCTGCCCAGCCGCTCCTCCAGGTCCTTGATCTGGTGAGAGAGGGCGGACTGGGTCAGGTGCACCCGTTCGGCGGCTTCCACCAGGGAGCCGGCGTCGCGCAGGGCGACCAGGGTGCGGAGGTGGCGGAGTTCGAGCATGATCCTGAGCTTTGTTCATGTTTAAGATTAATAAGTTTAGTTTGATTCAGGAGTGGTGGCTAGCGAGACTGTGTACCATCATTCATGAATACAGGGCTTCATCATGACATTGGCTCATGTACTCGGGTATCCGCGCATCGGCGCCGACCGCGAGCTGAAGAAGGCCACCGAGGCCTACTGGAAGGGCGAGAGCGATCGCGAGGCCCTGGAGGCCACGGGACGCGAGCTGCGCCAGCGCCACTGGGCGGCGCAGCGCGAGGCCGGCCTGGACCTCGTCACCGTGGGCGACTTCGCCTTCTATGATCAGGTGCTCGATGTCTCCACGCTGCTCGGGGCGGTGCCCGACCGCTTCGCCGCCGGGGACGAGCTGGCCCGCGGCGAGGTGGACCTGGATACCGCCTTCCGCATGGCGCGGGGCCGGGCGCCCAGCGGCGAGCCCGCCGCGGCCTGCGAGATGACCAAGTACTTCGATACCAACTACCACTACCTGGTCCCCGAACTGCACCCGGGGCAGCGCTTCCGCCTGGCCAGCTCGCGGCTGTTCGACGAGGTCGAGGAGGCCAGGGCCGACGGCCACGCGGTCAAGGTGGCCCTGACCGGCCCGCTGACCTGGCTGTGGCTGGGCAAGGCCCGCGGCGAGGCGGCCGAGACCTTCGACCGCCTGAGCCTGCTCGACGAGGTGCTCGAGGTCTACGGCCAGGTGCTCACGCGGCTGGCCGACCAGGGCGTGAGCTGGGTGCAGCTCGACGAGCCGGCCCTGGTGCAGGACCTGCCTCCGGCCTGGCAGCAGGCCTACGAGCGGGCCTATCACCGCCTCCAGGCGGCGCCGGTCAAGCTGCTGCTCTCGACCTATTTCGGCGGCCTGGGCGACAACCTGTCGCTGACCGTGGGCCTGCCGGTGGACGGCCTGCACCTGGACGCGGTGCGCGCGCCCGAGCAGGTCGAGGTCGTGGTCGACCGGCTGCTGCCCCACAAGGTGCTGTCGCTCGGCGTGATCGACGGGCGCAACGTCTGGCGGGCCGACCTGGCCGCGTTGCGCGAATGGCTGACGCCGCTGGCGGCCCGGCTGGGCGAGCGGCTGTGGCTGGCGCCGAGCTGCTCGCTGCTGCACGTGCCGGTGGACCTGGCCGCCGAACCTGAGTCTCGCGAGCTGGATGCCGAGCTCAAGGGCTGGCTGGCCTTCGCCCGCCAGAAGCTCGACGAGACGGTGTTGCTGGGCCGGGCCCTGGATGCCCGCCTGACGGCCGGGGACGAGGCCCGCCTGGCCGAGGCCGGCGAGGCGCTGGCCGCCCGGCGCGCCTCGCCGCGCATCCACCGTCCGGCGGTGGCCGAGCGACTGGCCGCGGTGACCGCCGCCGACAGCGAGCGGGCCAGTCCCCATGGCGGGCGGGCCCGGGCGCAGCGGCGTCGCCTCGACCTGCCGCTGTTCCCCACCACCACCATCGGCTCCTTCCCGCAGACCGCGGAGATCCGCCAGGCGCGTCGCGCCCACAAGGCCGGCGAGCTCTCCGGCGCCGACTACGAGGCGCGCATGGAGGCCGAGATCGCCGCGGCGGTGGCCCGCCAGGAGGCGCTGGGGCTCGACATGCTGGTGCACGGCGAGGCCGAGCGCAACGACATGGTCGAGTACTTCGGCGAACGGCTCGACGGCTTCGCCTTCACCCGCTTCGGTTGGGTACAGAGCTATGGCTCGCGCTGCGTCAAGCCGCCGATCCTGTTCGGCGACGTGGCCCGCCCGGCGCCGATGACCGTGCGCTGGAGCCGCTACGCCCAGTCGCTCACCGAGCGGCCCATGAAGGGCATGCTCACCGGCCCGGTGACCGTCCTGCAGTGGTCCTTCGTGCGTGACGACCAGCCCCGGGCGACCACCTGCCGGCAGATCGCCCTGGCGCTGCGCGACGAGGTGGCCGACCTGGAGGCCGCGGCGATCGCCGCCATCCAGATCGACGAGCCGGCGCTGCGCGAGGGGCTGCCGCTGCGCAGCGCCGAGTGGCAGGGCTATCTGGACTGGGCGGTGGACTGTTTCCGGCTCACTGCCGCGGTGGCCGACGACGCCACCCAGATCCACACCCATATGTGCTACTCGGAGTTCAACGACATCATCGCCGCCATCGCCGCCCTGGACGCCGATGTCATCACCATCGAGACCTCTCGCTCCGACATGGAGCTGCTCGATGCCTTCCGCGACTTCGACTATCCCAACGAGATCGGGCCGGGCGTCTACGATATCCATTCGCCCAACCTCCCCGAGGTCGACTGGATGGTGACCCTGATGGACAAGGCCGCCGAGCGCATCGCCGTCGACCGACTATGGGTCAACCCGGACTGCGGTCTCAAGACCCGCGGCTGGGCCGAGGTGGAACCGGCGCTGGCCAATATGGTCGAGGCCGCCCGGATACTGCGTGAGCGTCACGGCTGAGGTCTGTCCAGGGAACCAGCAGCATGCCGAGGGGCGCCGGGGACAGGTCGAAGAGAGGGTCCTACGCCATGGATGGCGTCGGTAGCGCCCAAGGACGGGTTTACAGCGCCCTCTCGGAGGCCTGTCGACGGAGTAGCCCCGAGCGGAGAATCGACCATGGCAGTCCTGATGCCTACCCGCCGGGCGGAGCGAAACCGCTCGGCGGCTGTTATTCTGTGGCGGGCCGCACCCGCCCTGTCGGGGATCGCCGACAGGGCGGGCGCGCCGAGGAATCTCATCGTACAAGGAGTCATCCCCATGCCTCGTGTCCCGTCTCTGCTGATTGCCCTGCCGTTGCTGATGGCGCTGGGGCTGTCCGGCTGTGTCACCTACGTGAACGCGCCGGCCCCCGAGCCCGCTCCCGAGCCGCCGACGGCGTCCGACGATGGTGAGGAGGGCGATGCCGCCCCCAAGGCGCCGCTGCTGCCCTCGTCGCTGTTTCCCGGCGAGGCGGACCGGCTGGTCGGCTGGCGCTGCACCCCGGCCCAGGACCTGGTCACCGCCGTCGGCGAGGAGGAAATGCGGCTGTGGTCCGCCCATGGCGCCGCGCGCCTCGAGCCGGCCGTGGTGGCCAGTGGCAGCCGCTATCAGCAGGGCGAGCTGAGTGTCTGGCTGAAGGGGGGCGAGGCGCTGGTCGAGAGCCAGCGGGGCCGGTTGGACTGCGAGCAGGACATCGCCATGGACACCCTCACCCGGGACGGCCATCCCGGCGTGATGTTCCACGGCCGCGGCAACGAGCCGGGCTGGCGCATCCAGCTGGCCAACGACGTGCCCGAGATCGATATGTCCCTGGACTACGGCAACCGCCAGGTGACCCTGCCCTACCGGGTGACCACCCTCGACAACGGCGCCGGGCGGGTGATCCTGGCCAGTGGCCAGGCGGCGCGGCCCTTCACGCTGCGCATCGAGGCCAAGGCCTGCTTCGACGACATGAGCGGCCAGCCCTGGCCGGCGCGGGTGACGCTGACCCTGAGCGACGAGGTCTATCGGGGGTGTGGCCAGGGGATCGCGCCATGATTCGTTTTTATCGAATGAATTGCGCAGTATTTTGCGCTTATCATCGATAAAAACGAACATATAATGGTGATCATTCCTACGTTAACCCGGTAAGGAGATCGCCATGACCCGCGCCCTCGTTCTGACCTCTTCCATTCTCGCCGGCAACTCCCAGAGCCTGGCCGAGCACTTCCAGGCCCAGGCCGCCGGGGTGGAAGGCCTCGAGGTGACCACTCGCGACCTGGTAGCCGACGACCTGCCGCACCTGACCCAGCCGGAACTCGCCAGCTGGCAGTTGCCGGCCGAGGAGTGCTCGGCCGCCCAGCGCGAGCTGGCGGCCCGCTCCGACGGCCTGATCGAGGAACTGCTGGCTCACGACGTCCTGGTGCTGGCGGTGCCGCTCTACAACCTGGGTATTCCCTCCCAGATGAAGGCCTGGTTCGACCGCGTGATGCGCGCCGGCAAGACCTTCCGCTACACCGAGAATGGCCCGCAGGGGCTGGTCGAGGGCAAGCGGGCGGTGATCCTCGCGGCCCGGGGCGGTCAGTACGCCGGCAGCGAACTCGACAGCCAGACGCCGCACCTCAAGCACATGCTCGGCCTGATGGGCATACGCGAGGTGGACGTGGTGTTCGCCGAGGGGCTCGCCATGGGCGAGACCCAGCGCGAGGCCGCCCTCGCCGAGGCCCGTCACGCCATCGGCGGCCTGGTCGAGCGCCTGGCCTGACGCGCCGTTCGCCGCAACGCCGAGGGGGTGGCCAGGGTGCCACCCCCTCGGCGTAGGGGGCACCCGACCCTCAGCACTGGCCCGGTACGCTGACGACCCACTGCCGGGGCACGAAGTGGCTGGTGCAGAGCATCGGCTCCGGCGAGAGGATGCGCGCGCCCAGGCGGGCCAGGGCGGCCCGGTCGTCGCCCGGCGGCGTCGGCAGCTGGACGGTGCGCGCCAGGGGCTGCCAGGCGCCGTCCTGGCGACGGGCGAGGCCGTAGCGGAAGGGATGGAAGCCCGGAAAGCCCAGCCGCAGGTCGGTGGCCACCAGGGTGTCCCGGCCGTCTCGCGTCTCGACCTCGTAGCGCAGGAAGGGACCGGCGAACCAGTCGAGGCGCCGCCCGGCCGGAGCGGCGAGCGCCACGGGGGCCAGGTCGGCCCCCCGGGCATAGGTCTCCAGCTCGGGAGGGTGGTCGCCGTCGAACAGGCCGATCAGGGCCTCGTGGTAGTGGTCGCCCTCCACCACGGTGGCCCGCCACAGCAGGGTGTTGAAGGGCGTGGGCTGCACCAGCCGGGGCGCCTCCTCCAGCCCCCGCTCGGCCAGCACCGGCGCGAGGCGCGACTCGACCAGGGTCTTGGCGCTCAGGGCGAAGACCAGGTAGGCGCAGGACAGCGCCAGCCCCCAGGCCGGCCCCCGGGGGCGGCCGGTGGCCAGGGCCACGGCGATGCCCACCAGCAGTGGCAGCGAGTAGAGCGGGTCGATGATGAAGACGATGGGCCAGGCTACGGGGCGCGCCTCCAGGGGCCACCACAGCTGGGTGCCGTAGGTGGTCAGGGCATCGAGCAGGGGATGGGTCATCAGGCACAGGCCGAAGAAGGCCGCCCAGCGGCCCGGGCCGATGTCCCGGGCCGGGGCAAAGCGTGTGGCGAGGAAGGTCAGCGCCGCGGCGAGTCCGGCCAGCACGAACAGCGAATGGCTGACGCCGCGGTGCCGGGTGACGTTGGCCACGGCGTCGCCGTAGTCGATCACCACGTCCAGGTCGGGCAGGGTGCCCAGTGCCGCGCCGAGCAGCACGGCCTTGCGCCCCAGGCGGCCACCCAGCACGGTGCCACCGATCGCCGCACCCAGGGCCGCCTGTGTCATCGAGTCCATGGTGGAGCGCCTCGTCGGTCAGGCCAGTGGCCGGTCGGCCGGGTGCCGGGCCCAGGCGGGCCCGGCGGCGAGGATGCGGGCCTGCACCGGGCAGTCGTCGCGGTGGGCGCCGGGCAGGTAGCCGGTACTCATCAGGAACTCGCCGACGATCTCGGGGCCGGTAAAGCGAAAGGTGCGCCGGAACAGCTTGACCCAGTCGGCGTGGGGGCGAGGATGATGGCCGTCCAGCCAGGCCCGGAAGCTGCCGTGCTCGGCCTGGAGGGCCCGGACCACCCCGGCATTGTGGATGGCGGCATCGACCTTGAGGCGGTTGCGGATGATGCCGGCATCGCCGAGCAGTCGCGCCCGGTCAGCGTCATCGAAGGCCGCCACGCGCGCCACCGAGAAGCCGGCGAAGGCCTCGTGGAAGGCCTCGCGCTTCTTCAGCACCGTGAGCCACGACAGCCCCGCCTGGTTGATCTCCAGGACCAGCCGCTCGAAGAGGGTGTCGTCGTCGGCCACCGGGAAGCCGTACTCCTGGTCATGATAGGGGCCATGAAACGGATGGTCGGGGGCCAGGTCACAGTAGTGGCTCATCGGTCGTCACTCGTCGTTTCGGGATTGGCCGGTCGGCGGAGACTTGTCAGGATGCCCCGGTTCGTCCCCCCTGTGAACAAGGAGATCATCATGCAATACCTGCACACCATGGTCCGGGTCAGCGACCTCGACGCCGCGTTGCACTTCTACTGTGACCTGCTCGGCCTGCAGGAGGTGCGCCGCAAGGACAGCGAGGGGGGGCGCTTCACCCTGGTCTTCCTCGCCGCGCCCGCCGACGAGGCGCGCTCCACCGAGCTCCAGGCCCCGGAGCTCGAGCTGACCTGGAACTGGGATCCCGAGACCTACAACGGCGGGCGCAACTTCGGCCACCTGGCCTATCGCGTGGACGACATCTATGCCCTCTGCGAGCACCTCCAGGCGAACGGGGTGACCATCAACCGCCCGCCCCGGGATGGCCACATGGCCTTCGTGAAGAGCCCCGACGGCATCTCCGTCGAGCTGCTGCAGGCCGGCGAGCCGCAGCCGCCGAAGGAGCCCTGGGTCTCCATGGAGAATACCGGCACCTGGTGATGTGTCGCACGACAACGGGCTGCGCTCGCCGACGTTGTCGCACGACACATGGGGCCGGGAGTGATCAGCGCCGCCGACGGGGAGATCCGCCGGCGGCGTCGGTTGGGCGGGGCAGGAGGCGTCAGTCGGGGCGCACGGCCATGCGGCCGCTGCCGAGGAAGACCAGCGCCAGGGCCGAGAGGAAGAACATGCCCTGCAGCTCCAACTGCCAGCCGCCGTTGTCGGTGAGCATGAAGACCTCGCCGGTGTGCACCAGCAGGAAGGCCACCAGCATGTTGCCGGCCATCAGCAGCCCGCCGATGCGGGCCTGCCAGCCGACGATGGCCATGATCGGCGCGAGCACCTCGCCGACCAGCACCCCGTAGGCCAGGAAGGAGGGCAGGCCGTAGCCTTCCAGCAGGCCACCGATATAGTCGATACTGCCCGGGTTGAGTAACTTGGCCACCCCATGAAACAGGATCAGGCCGCCCACGGCGAGGCGCAGGATCAGCTTGCCGAGGGCATCGTTGTGAAGGGCTTTGAGCATGAGAGGCGTCCTTGTCGATGGCGATAGTCCCAGCATTGTCCGAAAGGCCGGCTTGGGGCAAGCTTGGGGCGCGATGACGTCACCCACTCCCGCTCAAGGAAGATCCCATGCGCCCGTCGTTCCGCCCTCTCCTGTCGCTGTCCCTGCTCGCCCTGCTGCTGGTTGGCTGTGCCGGCGGCCCGGCCCCGGTGACCGGCCCCGCCGAGAGTCTCTCCGGCCCGATGGTGGGGCCGCGCTGGAACCTGCTGCTGGTGGGCACCAGCGACCGGCTCGACCTGCCGACCACGCCCCACTTCGAGGTCGCCCCGGATGGCCGGGTCAGCGGCCATGATGGCTGCAACCGCTTTTCCGGCACCGTCGAGCTGGGGCCGAACAATCGCATCGAGTTTGGCGAGCTGGCCGCTACCCGCATGGCCTGCCCGCACATGGACCAGTCTGCCCAGGTGACCGCCATGCTCGATACCGCCTATCGCTACCTGATCGACCACGACCGGCTGGTGTTCTTCGGCCCCGACCAGCGGGTTTTGGGTGGCTTCCGCCGCGACGATTGACCCGTAACCGTCGCCGATACGACAAGGGCCCGCCTGAATCAGGCGGGCCCTTGTGTTTCCAGCGATCAACAGAGCTATCCAAGCTCAGTGACGATGGGCGCCGGGGACAAGGCGAAGCGAGGGTCCTTTGCCATGGATGGCAAAGGTAGCGCCCAGGGAAGGGTTCACAGCGCCCTCGCAAAGGCTTGTCGCCGGAAAAGCCCTCCTCCGCCGGTTGGGTTTTGGAACGAGCTCTTAGAGCGCGGCGATCTTGTCGCGCTGTTCGACCAGCACCCTGCGGGTGGCCGCGAAGTCCGAAAGCTTGTCGCGCTCCTTCTGCACCACCGCCTCGGGGGCCTTGGCCACGAAGCTATCGTTGCCGAGCTTCTTCTCGATACCGCCGATCAGCTTGTCCTGCTTGTCGATCTCCTTGGCCAGGCGCGCGAGCTCCGCGTCCTTGTCGATCAGTCCGGCCATGGGCACCAGCACCTCCATCTCGCCCACCAGCTGCGTTGCAGAAAGGGGCGCCTGGTCGGGATCCGCGAGCCAGTCGATGCGCTCGAGCTTGGCCAGCCTGGACAGGAACAGCCGATTGGCCGCGAGGCGCGCGCGGTCGGCCTCGGCCCCCTTGGTCAGCAGCACCTCCAGAGGCTTGCCCGGGGCGATGTTCATCTCGGCGCGGATGTTGCGTACCGCCACGATCACGCCCTTGAGCCACTCGATGTCGCGGGTTGCGGTCTCGTCGATCCGGCCCTCGTCGGCCACCGGCCAGGGCTGGGTCATCACGGAGTCGCCTTCCACCCCGGCCAGCGGCGCCACGCGCTGCCAGATCTCCTCGCTGATGTAGGGCATCATCGGGTGGGCCAGGCGCAGCACGGCCTCGAGCACCCGCACCAGGGTGCGGCGGGTGCCGCGCTTGGCGGCGGCGCTGGCCGCCTCGTCCCACAGCACCGGCTTGGAGAGCTCCAGGTACCAGTCGCAGTACTCGTTCCACACGAAGTCGTAGAGCGCCTGGGAGGCGTGGTCGAAGCGGTATTCCTCCAGGGCGCGGGTGACCTGGGCCTCGGTTTTCTGCAGCTGGGAGACGATCCAGCGGTCGGCCAGCGACAGCTCGACCTCGCCGCCCTGGCCGTCGAGGGCGGCGCCGCAGTCCTGGCCCTCGGCGTTCATCAGCACGTAGCGCGAGGCGTTCCACAGCTTGTTGCAGAAGTTGCGGTAGCCGTCGAGGCGACCCATGTCGAACTTGATGTCGCGGCCGGTGGTGGCCTGGGACAGGAAGGTGTAGCGCAGGGCGTCGGTGCCGTGGGGCTCGATGCCCTCCGGGAACTCGCCGCGGGTGGCCTTGGCGATGGCCTTGGCCTTCTGCGGCTGCATCAGGCTGCCGGTGCGCTTCTCGACCAGGCTGTCCAGGTCGATGCCGTCGATCAGGTCGATGGGATCCAGCACGTTACCCTTGGACTTGGACATCTTGTGGCCCTGGCCGTCGCGCACCAGGCCGTGCACGTAGACCTGCTTGAAGGGCACCTCGCCGGTGAACTTCAGGGTCAGCATGATCATCCGCGCGACCCAGAAGAAGATGATGTCGAAGCCGGTGACCAGCACGCTGGAGGGGTGGAAGGTCGCGAGTTCGGGGGTGTTCTCGGGCCAGCCCAGGGTGCCGAAGGTCCACAGCCCGGAGCTGAACCAGGTGTCCAGCACGTCCTCGTCCTGGGTCAGGGCGACGTCATCGGCCAGGCCGTGCTTGGCGCGGGCCTCGGCCTCGGAGCGGGCCACGTAGACGTTGCCGCTCTCGTCGTACCAGGCCGGGATGCGATGCCCCCACCACAGCTGGCGGGAGATGCACCAGTCCTGGAGGTCGCGCATCCAGGCGAAGTACATGTTCTCGTAGTTCTTCGGCACGAACTCGATGTCGCCGTTCTCCACCGCGGCGATGGCCGGCTTGGCCAATTCCTCGACGGCGACGAACCACTGGTCGGTGAGCAGCGGCTCGATGACGTCGCCGGAGCGGTCGCCAAAGGGCAGGGTGTTGTTGACCGTCTCGACCTGCTCGAGCAGGCCGGCGGCCTCCATGTCGGCGACGATGCGCTCGCGGGCCTCGAAGCGGCCAAGGCCCGCGTAGGCCGCCGGCAGGCTCGGGTCGACGTCGGGCAGCGGGCGGCCCTGGAGGTCGAAGGCCTCGGCGCGCTCGAGCACGGCGGCGTCCTGGGTGAAGACGTTGATCAGCGGCAGGCCGCAGCGCTTGCCGACCTCGTAGTCGTTGAAGTCGTGGGCCGGGGTGATCTTCACGCAGCCCGAGCCCTTGTCCATGTCGGCATGCTCGTCGGCGACGATGGGGATGCGGCGCCCCACCAGCGGCAATTCGACGTACTTGCCGACCAGCGAGGCGTAGCGCGGGTCCTCGGGGTTGACCGCCACGGCGCTGTCGCCGAGCAGGGTCTCCGGACGGGTGGTGGCCACCACCAGGTGATCCGCCCCGGCGTCGGTGGTCACGCCGTCGGCCAGCGGGTAGCGGAAGTGCCAGAATTGGCCCTGCTGGTCGCGGTTCTCCACCTCCAGGTCGGAGATGGCGGTGTGCAGGGTCGGGTCCCAGTTGACCAGGCGCTTGCCGCGGTAGATCAGGTCCTCTTCATGGAGGCGCACGAAGACTTCCTGCACCGCCTGGTAGAAGCCGTCGTCCATGGTGAAGCGCTCGCGGGACCAGTCGACGCTGGCGCCCATGCGGCGCAGCTGGCGGGTGATATGGCCGCCGGACTCGTGCTTCCATTCCCAGACCTTGTCGATGAAGGCCTCGCGGCCCAGGTCATGGCGGCTCTTGCCTTCCTCGGCGGCCACCTTGCGCTCCACCAGCATCTGGGTGGCGATGCCGGCATGGTCGGTGCCCACCTGCCACAGGGTGTTGCGGCCCTGCATGCGCCGCCAGCGCGTCAGGGTATCCATGATGGTGTCCTGGAAGGCATGGCCCATGTGCAGGCTGCCGGTGACGTTGGGCGGCGGGATCATGATGGAGAACGGCTCGCCTTCGCCTGTGGGGGCGAAGCGGTTGTCGGCTTCCCAGCGCTCGTACCAGCGGGATTCGATCTGCTCGGGTTGGTAGGTCTTGTCCATGGGGCTTCCGGGTGTTCAGGAGGTGGCGACGACGCGGCACGGCGAGCCGGGTCGGCTCGGCGGTGCGGGACGCGAAAAATGGGGTCGATTATAGCCTGCCGGGCCGGCCGGCGTCATGGGCGTGGGGATTCCGGCCAGGGCTATCGCAGTTCGCGTTGTCGCTCGGGGCTGATCCGTCGACAGGTCTGCGAGGGGGCGCTGTGAACCCCTCCATGGGCGCTACCGACGCCATCCCTGGCGTAGGACCCCCTCTTCGCCCTGTCCCCGGCGCCCCTCGCGTATGTGCCGCGTTCTGTCCGTCAGCCTCCGGCGCGCAGGTGGTGGGGAGTGACCGGGTAGCCGCGCTTCTTGTAGGTCTGCCAGCACTCGCGCTTGGCGGTGAGCACGTCCTGGTGCTGGTTGATGATCTCGGCGACGCGCTCGAAGCGCGAGAACCACTCGGGAATCGCCGGATGCAGGTTGAGCATCGCCTGGACGCCGGCGTCGCCCGGCGGCGGTTCCTGCCAGCCGAGGGTCACCGGCACCGTCTCGGCCTGGTCGCTGCCGAGCAGGGCGTGGGGCAGGTAGGCATCGGGGCGGAAGGTCCACAGCTTGTCGTCCAGTTCCCGGGCCATGGCCTCGTCCTCGGCATGCAGGTGCAGCCGGTAGCCCTTGCGGGCGATGGTCTCGGCCAGCCGGCAGGCGAAGCCGAGGCGGGCCTCCAGGGTGGTCTCGGGGAGAATATAGAAGTCGATACGGGTCATGGGGCCTCGAGGTGGCCCGGACAGTATGTCTCGGGCCGGTCAGGGCGTGTTGTCGCTTGGTGCCGGACAAGCCCACCACCATCGGGATGGCGGTGGAGTGAACGATCACACCAGACGGGTCAGCCAGCCGCGCGTATCTTCACTGCGCCCATACTGCAGGTCGAGCAGGCGAGTGCGCAGACGCTTGGCGATCTCGTTGTCGCCCTCGGCAGACAGCCGGACGGTGTCGTGCTCGGTGACCAGCTCGCCCACCGGGGTGATTACCGCGGCGGTGCCGCAGGCAAAGACCTCGATGATCTCGCCGGAGGCGGCGCCCTCGCGCCACTCGTCGATGCTGATCGGGCGCTCCTCGGGCGTCAGGCCCTCGTCGCGGGCCAGGGTCAGCACCGAGTCGCGAGTCACGCCCTCGAGGATGGTGTCGGTGAGCCGCGGGGTGACGATGCGGCCGTCGCGGAACACGAAGAACAGGTTCATGCCGCCGAGCTCCTCGACCCACTTGTTCTCGGCGGCGTCGAGGAAGGCCACCTGGCTGCAGTCGTGGGCCGCGGCTTCCTTCTGGGCCGCCAGGGAGGCGGCGTAGTTGCCGCCGCACTTGGCGAAGCCGGTGCCGCCGGGCGCGGCGCGCTTGTAGTGCGAGGACAGCCAGATGGAGACCGGCTTCACGCCGCCCTGGAAGTAGGCCGCGGCCGGGGAGGCGATGACGTAGTAGTCGACCTCGTGGGACGGGCGCACGCCGAGGAAGGTCTCGCTGGCGATCATGAAGGGCCGCAGGTAGAGGCTCGACTCGTCGGCCTCGCCGGCGGGGGTGGGCACCCAGGCCTGGTCCTGGGCCAGCAGGGCGCGCAGCGAGTCGATGAAGTCCTCGTCGGACAGCTCCGGCAGCGCCAGGCGACGCGCGCTGCGGCGGAAGCGCTCGGCGTTCTTCTCGGGACGGAAGGTCCACACCGAGCCGTCGGCATGGCGGTAGGCCTTCACGCCCTCGAAGATCTCCTGGCCGTAGTGCAGCACGGCGGCGGCGGGGTCCAGGGTCAGCGGGCCGTAGGGCCTCACCTCGTGGTCATGCCAGCCGGCGTCCAGGGTCCAGCGCACATGGGCCATGTGGTCGGTGAAGTAGCGACCGAAGCCGGGGTTGGCGAGGATGTCATCCCGGATCGGGGCCGCCGTGGCATGGGTCGACGGCAGCACGGAAAAGCGTTCAATGGACACGGCAAGAGGTCTCCGCAACACACGAGGCGCATCGCGGCGCCTCGGGACGATACTGGAACACCGGGCCGTGCGGGCCCGGTGCGTTCAAGTCGGCTTGTCACATGAAAAAGTCACCGCCGGGAAAAGGCAACACCCGCCGGCGGCGAAATCAGTCGTCGCCGGCCTCGACCCGGTTGTCGGCCTCCCGGTCCAGCAGGTACTGGGTGAGCAGGCTGACCGGCCGGCCGGTGGCCCCCTTCTGCTTGCCGGACTGCCAGGCGGTGCCGGCGATGTCCAGGTGTGCCCAGGGGAACTGGTCGGCGAAGCGCGAGAGGAAGCAGCCGGCGGTGATGGTGCCCGCCGGGCGGCCGCCGATGTTGGCCAGGTCGGCGAAGTTGGACTCCAGCTGCTCCTGGTACTCATCCCACAGCGGCAGGTGCCAGGCGCGGTCCCAGGCGGTCTCGCCGGCGTCGAGCAGGTCCAGCGCCAGGTCGTCGTCGTTGGACAGCAGGCCGGTGGCGTGGTGGCCCAGGGCGATGATCGCCGCCCCGGTCAGGGTGGCGATGTCGACCACGCTGGCGGGCTCGAAGCGTTCGGCGTAGGTCAGGGCGTCGCACAGCACCAGGCGACCCTCGGCGTCGGTGTTGAGCACCTCCACCGACAGGCCCTTGAGGGTCTTGAGGATGTCGCCGGGCTTGGTGGCGCGGCCGTCGGGCATGTTCTCGGCGCTGGCGACGATGGCCACCAGGTTGAGCTTCGGCTTCAAGGCGAGCACCGAGGTGACGGCGCCGAACACGCTGGCCGCCCCGCACATGTCGAACTTCATCTCGTCCATGGCCTCGCCGGGCTTGAGCGAGATGCCGCCGGAATCGAAGGTGATGCCCTTGCCGATCAGTACATGGGGCGCCTCCTCGGGATCCTCGGCGCCCTGATAGGTCATGACGATCAGTCGCGAGGGTTCCTCGCTGCCACGGCCCACGGAAAGCAGCGAGTGGGCGCCGAGTTCCTCCAGGGCCGCCTCGTCGAGGATCTCGGCGCTCAGGGTGCCACCGGAGTCGGCGGCCATCTGCTCGGCGCGGCCGGCCAGGTAGCGCGGCGTACAGACGTTGCCGGGCAGGTTGCCCAGGGTGCGGGCCGTGTTGATGCCCTGGCCGATGCCGTCGCCGACGCGGGCGCCCTCGCGGGCCGCCTCGGCGTTGCCGCCTTCGCTGACCAGCAGGGTCACGCGGTCGAGCCTCGGCACCGGGCCGGGCTCGGACTTGAACTCGGTGAAGCGATAGACGGCACGGTGGGCCGCCTCGGCCACCATGCGGGCCTTCCAGTCGCAGGCGCGGTCGGGGACCGGCACGTCGGTGAAGGCCACGGCGGCATCATCCGCCGGCAGGGCCGCCAGGGCGGTGAAGGCGGCGTCCACGGCCTTGCGGAAGGCACCTTCCTGGCACTTGTCCCGCGTGCCCAGGCCGACCAGCAGCAGGCGGTCGGCGTTCAGTCCGGGCGCGAAGGGGATCATCTGGACGTTGCCCAGCCTGGCATTGAAGTCATCGCGCTCGATCAGCTGACCGATCAGCCGCTCGCTGGCGTCGTCGAGCTTGGCGGCGGCGGGCAGGAGGTCGCCATCCTTGAACACCGGTACCACGAGGCAGGCCGTCTCGATCTTGGCGGGATTGGCCGTCTGAACTGGGAATTCCATGGTGTCTCCACAAGACAAGCGGTGGGGGATTCTGGATAATGCCGGCACGTTGCCGAGTCGTTCCAGTGTACCCAAGGCTCAGTCTCATTGCATGGAAGATGGCCGGGCCGGAAGGCTCCGGACCGGGAGACAACGTTGATCATATTCCGCTACCTGACCCGCGAGATCCTGCAGACCATGGCCGCCGTGGCCGGGGTGCTGCTGCTGGTGATCATGGGCAGTCGCTTCATCCGCTACTTCTCGACCGCGGCCGAGGGCGAGATCCCGGTCGACATCCTCGGCACCCTGATGCTCTACCACCTGCCGGGCTTCCTGGAGCTGATCCTGCCGCTGGCCTTCTTCCTGGGCATCCTGCTGGCCTACGGCCAGCTCTATCTCAACAGCGAGATCACCGTGCTGGTCGCCTGCGGCACCAGCCCCAACCGGCTGCTGCAGGTGAGCCTGGTGCCCGCCACCCTTGTCGCCCTGCTGGTGGGGGTGTGCAGCCTGTGGCTGACCCCGGCCGGCGCCCTGCACAACGAGGTGCTGCTCGAGGAGCAGCGTAGCCAGCTCGACTTCTCCGCGCTGACTCCCGGGCGCTTCCAGGATTTCGGCGGCGGGCGTACCGCCTACACCGAGGCGTTGACCGACGACCAGAGCCGCATGCAGGAGGTCTTCATCAGCGAGCGCCAGCAACGCAGCGACGGCACTCCCCAGACCGTGGTGACCCGCGCCAGAGAAGGCTACCAGACCGTCGACGCCGACACCGGCAGCCGCTTCCTGGTGCTGGCCGACGGCGAGCGCTACAGCGTCGACCCGGGGCGGGCCCAGGCCGAGCGGCTGGCGTTCGGCACCTATGCCGTGCGCCTGTCGCGGGCCGCCCAGAACCCCGAACTCGACTCGCCCGAGTATGCCACCACGGCGGCGCTGCTCGCCGACGGTGATTCGCCCGCCCAGGCCCAGCTGCAGTGGCGCCTGGGCCTGCCGCTGATGGTCTTCATCCTGACCCTGCTGGCCATGCCGCTGTCGCGGGTCAATCCCCGCCAGGGACGCTTCGCCAAGCTGCTGCCGGCGATCTTCCTCTACGTGGCCTACCTGAGCCTGCTGCTGGCGGCGCTGGATGCCATCGCCCGGGGCGGCTGGCCCGTGGCGCTGGGCATGTGGCCGATCCATGCCGTCTTCCTGATCATCGGCCTGGGGATGACCCTGCAGGCCCAGCGCAAGGGGATGAGCGGATGATCGCCGACCGTCTCGACCGCTATATCGCCCGCAATGTCCTGGGCGCCATCATCGTGGTACAGCTGATCCTGTTGGGCCTCGACCTGGTGATCACCTACATCAACGACCTGGGCGACGTGGAGGGCGACTACGGAGCCCTGCAGGTGCTGCTCTACCTGGTCTTCCGGCTGCCCTGGCGCTTCTACCAGTACGCCCCGGTGGGCGTGCTGATCGGCGCCCTGATCGGGCTCGGCAGCATGGCCTCGAGCAACGAGCTCACCGTGATGCGGGCCGCCGGGCGCTCGCTCGCGCGGATCCTCTGGGGGGTGATGAAGCCGATCCTCCTGGTGATCGCCGTGGTGCTGTTCGTCGCCGAGTTCGTCAGCCCGCGCACCGAGCAGTTCGCCAGCGCCTGGCGGCTGGAGAAGATGCAGGGCGAGGGAGCCGTGCTGACCGAGCGCGGCGGCTGGCAGCGCGAGGGCGACGATTTCTACCGGTTCGGTGCCATCCGCGCGGACCAGGTGGTGCTCGACCTGACCCGCTACCGCTTCGAGGGGCATGAGCTGCGCGAGGCCCTGAGCGCCCGGCGCGCGGTGTGGCGCGACGGCGGCTGGGTGCTCGAGGACGTGGCCGTGACCCGCTTCGAGGAGGGGCGCACCGCGGCGACCCACCACGCGACCCGGCCCTGGAAGACCCAACTGACCCCGGCCGCGCTCGACCGCCTGCTGCGCGAGGTGGAGACCCAGGCGCCCAGCGAACTGTGGGCCTATGCCCGCTACCTGCACGCCCAGGGCCAGCAGGCCACCCAGCCACTGCTGTACTTCTGGCAGAAGATGCTGATGCCGCTGACCATGGCCTCGCTGGTGCTGGTCGCCGCCTCCTTCGTGTTCGGGCCGCTGCGCAGCGTGGCCGCCGGGACCCGGGTGTTCTACGGCGTGATCACGGGCCTGGTCTTCAAGTACCTGCAGGACCTGCTGGGGCCGGCCTCCACGGTGTTCGGCTTCTCCCCCGCCTGGGCCGTGCTGGTGCCCACCCTGATCTGTGCCGGGCTGGGGCTCTACCTGCTCCGTCGCACCGGCTGACCCGGAGAGCCTCCATGCAGCGACGCTTCGATCACCTCGACGATGCCTGGCCCGCCGGCCTGGGGCGCCGCCTCGGCGCCATGCTCTATGATGGCCTGCTGGTGCTGGCCCTGTGGATCGTCATCACCGGCGGCCATGTGGCGGTGACCCGGCTGGTGATCGGCCTGCCGCCGGAGCAGGTGGGACTGGGCGCCGCCCAGGTGCTGTCGCTGCGCCTGCTGATGGCGCTCTCGGCCTATGCCTTCTTCGCCTACTTCTGGACCCGTGGCGGCATGACCCTGGGCATGCAGGCCTGGCGACTGCGGGTCCAGACCACCGATGGCCGCTCCATCACCCTGCTGCAGAGCCTGCAGCGCTTCCTCGTCGGGGCGCTGTCCTTCCTGCCCCTGGGGCTCGGGCACCTGTGGGTGCTGTTCGATGCCGAGAAGCGCAGCTGGTCGGACCTCGTCTCGGGAACGCGGGTGGTGGTGCTGCCCAAGGCCGCGAAGCGGAAGCCCTGATGGGCGGCCGCCTTCGGCCCCCATGGGTGCTTTCGCTGGCGACCTACATCGGCGCCTGCTGATCGAGATGAGAATTTTTCTCAGGCTATGGTTGCGATAGCCCTTGCGAATCATTTACATTCACTCTCATGAACAGCGTGAGGTGATGTCATGTACGTGTGTCTGTGCAAGGGTGTGAGTGACAAGGAGATCCGTCGCAGCGTCGAGGAGGGCGCGCGCAGCTGGCGCGAGGTCCAGCGCGAGACGGGGTGCGGCACCCAGTGCGGCAAGTGCGCCTGCATGGGCAAGGGCATCACCCGCGAGGCCATCAGGGAAGAGATGACCATGGCCAACGAGGGCCTCGCCTACGCCGTGTGATGACAATCGCTATCGTTTATGTTGGCGTTTTCAACGACCTGATTTAATTGCATTTTTTTTGATATCGCCTAGACTGCCAGGCAGCCATGGCGGTGCGCGGCCGCGCGTGCCAAGCTGAAAGATGGCCCTGACGACAGCGATGGAGGCGATATCATGAAAGGCGACAAGAAAGTCATCGAGTACCTAAACACTGCTCTTGGCAACGAGCTGGTAGCCATCAACCAGTATTACCTGCACGCCAAGATGTTTCAGGACTGGGGCCTGGCGGCGCTGGGCAAGTTCGAGTACGACGAGTCCATCGACGAGATGAAGCACGCCGACAAGCTGATCGAGCGGATTCTCTTCCTCGAGGGCGTCCCCAACCTGCAGGACTACGGCAAGCTGCTGATCGGCGAGGATACCCGGGAGATGCTCGAGTGTGACCTCAAGCTGGAGCAGAAGGGACGCGACGACTATATCGAGGCGATCGCCTACTGCGAATCGGTACAGGACTATGTCACCCGCGACCTGTTCAAGTGCATCCTCGACGACGAGGAAGAGCACATCGACAAGCTCGAGACCGAACTCGGGCTGATCGACAAGGTCGGCCTCGAGAACTACCTGCAGAAGCAGATGCACGCGGCGGAGTGATCCCGCCGATCGACATCGCTTTCCCCACAAGGCGCCCCTCGGGGCGCCTTCGTCGTGTGGCCCTCAGGAAAAGGCCTTCTCCAGGGCGAAGCGCGGCAGCGGTTCGCCCTGCACCTCGACGGTCTCCATGAACATCGACAGCGGTCGCACCCAGAGGCCGTAGTCGCCGTACAGGGCGCGGTAGGCCACCAGCGGCTCCTCGGTCTCGCTGTGGTGGGCCACGCCGATCACCTCGTAGAGCGGTCCCTTGTAGTGGCGGTAGATGCCGGGCACGGGATACTGCGCTTCCATCTGCGGACTCCTCGGGTCAGGGGGCGGCGTCCCGGGCCAGGCGGGCCAGGGTGCGCGAGGCGGCGACGAAGCCGAAGCTGCCGGTGACGAAGGTGGCGGCGCCGAAGCCCGAGGCGCAGTCGAGGCGGGTGGCCTCGCCGGCGCCGGGCTTCTGCAGGCAGACCTCGCCGTCGGCGCCGGGGTAGACCAGCTGCTCGTCGGAATAGACGCACTCCACCGAGAAGCGGCGCCTGGGGTTGCGCGAGAACCCATGATCCCGGCGCAGGCGGGCGCGCACCTTGGCCAGCAGCGGGTCGTGCTCGGTGCGGGTGAGGTCGGCCACGCGGATGCGGGTGGGGTCGGTCTGGCCCCCGGCGGCACCGGTCACGGTGATCGGCAGCTTGCGCCGCTTGCACCAGGCGATCAGCGCCGCCTTGGCCACCACGCTGTCGATGGCGTCGACCAGGTGGTCGGCGCCCTCTGGCAGGCGGTCGGCGAGATTGGTCGGCGTCACGAAGGCGGTGTCCGCCACCACCTCGATGCCCGGCTGGATGGCGCGGCAGCGCTCGGCCAGCACCTCCACCTTGGGACGGCCGATGGTGCCGTCCAGGGCATGCAGCTGACGGTTGACGTTGGAGACGCAGACATCGTCCAGGTCGATCAGCGTCAGCCGGCCGATACCGGAGCGCGCCAGGGCCTCCACGGCCCAGCTGCCCACGCCGCCCACGCCTACCACCACCACATGGGCGCGGCGGAAGCGCGCCAGGGCGCGGGCACCGTACAGGCGGCGGATGCCGCCGAAGCGCAGCTCGTGGTCGTCGGTCTCGTGGGCGGACGGGGGCAGCAGGGGGTTGGTCATGGGCATCGGTGGCATGTCAGGCGAGGGCGGGTGTGGCGTCCGGCCGGTGGTTCGCGGGCAGGTGGCCCGCCCAGCCGAAGCGCTGGAAGAGGGCGGTCATCGGGGCGTCCAGGGCGCAGCCCAGTGCCAGGCGGCGGCCGTCCACGGGATGGTCGAAGGCCAGGCCCGCGGCCGCGAGTAGCAGCCGGGAGCAGTCCAGATGCTCGGCGAAGAAGCGGTTGTGGTTGCCCTTGCCGTGCTTGGCGTCGCCGATGATCGGGTAGCCGCGCCGGGACAGGTGGCGGCGGATCTGGTGGCGCCGACCGGTCAGGGGGCGGGCCTCCATCAGCGAGTAGCGGGCCCGGGGATAGCGGTCGACCTGCACCGGCAGCTCGACGCTGTCCAGCCGCCGCACCTCCGTGATCGCCTCCATGGCCGGCATCTCGGCCTTGGGCCGCCGGCCGTCCTCCTCGCGCAGTGCATAGTCGAGGCGGGCGGCGTCGGGGCCCACGCCGCGCACCACCGCCAGGTAGCGCTTCTCCACCCGGCGTTGCTCGAACGCCTCGCCCAGGCGGGTGGCCGTCTCCGGCGAGAGGGCGAAGATCACCAGCCCCGAGGTGGGGCGGTCGAGGCGGTGCACGGGGTAGACGCGCTGGCCGAGCTGGTCGCGCAAGGCCTGCAGCAGGACATGGCGCTCCCCGCGGGCCAGGGCGCTGCGATGCACCAGCAGGCCGGCCGGCTTGTGCACGGCGACCAGGTGCTCGTCGTGATAGAGGATGGGCAGCGGTTCCGTCATGGCGCGCTCGATCGGCAGGTGGCAACGAGGGCGCCATTGTCGCCGCCCCGGTCGCAGATGTCATCACGGCTGTCGGCGAGGCCCACCATGGTCGGCTCGCGCCGGTGGGGAAAATACGCGAAGCTGGAAGGCGCCGCTACATGGAGGTCGCCATGAGACACTCGCCCGCCTATCGCCTCGCCGCCGCCATCCTGCATGGCTTCGACGAGTACCGCTCGCGGTTCAAGGAAATCACCGCCGATGCCAGCCGCCGTTTCCGGGATGCGGCCTGGCGCGAGGCCCAGCAGGCCTCGGCGGAGCGGATCGACCTGTACGACGAGAAGGTCCAGGTCACCCTGGCGCGGCTCCGGCGGACCTTCGAGGAGGACCTGCTGGTGGACTTCGAGACCTGGCGGGAGGCCCGTCGCCACTATGCCGACCTGATCAGCCAGCGGCTCGACTACGAGCTGGCCGAGACCTACTTCAACTCGATGTTCTGCTCGCTGTTCCACCATCGCCACATCCGCAACGACTGGATGTTCGTCTATCGCTCCCGCGAGTACGCCGCTCACCACTCGGGCCTCCAGCTGTGTCGGCGCCAGGCGGTGGGCGATGACTGGGGGCAGGCGCTGCGCTGGGCCCTGGCCGAGGCGCCCTTCGAGGCGCCCTTCGAGGACCTGGAGCGGGACGCCGCCCTGGGCGGCGACTTCCTGCGTCGCCAGCTGCCCCCGGCGATCCTCGACTATCCCCAGGCCGAGATCGAGCTGATCAAGAGCGTCTTCTACCGCAACAAGGGCGCCTACCTGGTCGGCCGCATTCGCGGCGGCGGCGAGCAGGTGCCGCTGGTGCTGCCGGTGCTCCACGAGGCGGGCGACGGGCTCCACCTGGATACCGTGATCATCGAGCCCGACGAGGTATCGATCATCTTCTCCTTCACCCGGGCCTACTTCCAGGTCAAGGTCGTGGTGCCCAGCGAGTTCGTCCACTACCTCCAGGAGGTGATGCCCGACAAGCCCCAGGGCGAGCTGTATGCCGCCATCGGCTTCTACAAGCAAGGCAAGACCGAGTTCTTCCGCGCGCTCAATGCCCAGGTGGCCAAGCGCGAGGACCAGTTCGTGATCGCCCCCGGGGTGCGCGGCATGGTCATGGCGGTGTTCGTGCTGCCGTCCTCCCGCACCGTGTTCAAGATCATCAAGGATCGCTTCGATCCCACCAAGGAGATGAGCCACGAGAACGTCCGCGAGAAGTACCGGCTGGTCAAGCGTCATGACCGGGTGGGGCGCATGGCCGATACCCAGGAGTTCTCGAACTTCATCGCCCGCCAGGACCACTTCGACCCGGAATGCCTGGCGCACCTGCTCGAGGTGGCGCCCTCCACCGTCTACCTGCGCGGGGACAAGGTGATCATCGAGCACTGCTACACCGAGCGCATGATGATCCCGCTCAACCTCTACCTGGAGGACTGTGACGAGGCCGAGACGCGGGCGGTGCTCAAGGACTACGGCAATGCCATCAAGCAGCTCGCCGCGGCCAACATCTTCCCCGGCGACATGCTGCTGAAGAACTTCGGGGTGACCCGTCATGGCCGGGTGATCTTCTACGACTATGACGAGATCTGCTACCTCACCGAGTGCAACTTCCGCCACATACCCGAGCCCATGTACCCGGAGCAGGAGCTGGCCGACGAACCCTGGTACTCGGTGGGGCCCAACGATGTTTTCCCCGAGGAATTCGGTCCCTTCCTGTTCGCCGACGTGCGCCTGCGCAAGCTGTTCTACACGCTGCATCCGGAGCTGTTCGACGCCGACTACTGGAAGGGGCTGCAGCAGGCCATCCGTGACGGGCGCGTCATCGACGTCTACCCGTACCGCAACAAGCAGCGCTTCGCCGCCGACGCCGACAACGGCCTGGTGTACTAGTCAGGCCGTCGAGTCCTGCCCTCCCCCCGGGCTGTGAGAGCCCGCTTCATCGGGCGACAACGCACCCCCAATACACCCACGCCAGCTCTGCCGCCAGGATATCCTCATGCCACCGGGCGGCATGGAGGGGGCCGCGGCGGGCGAGTTCGGCCTGGAACGCCGGGTCGCTCAGCACGCGGTTGACCTTTTCGGCGAAGTCGTCGTGGCGCTCCTCGGCGATCAGGCAGCCGGCGCCGTCCTCCAGCATATCGCGAGTGCCCATTACCGCGGTGGAGACCACCGGGGTGCCCAGCGCCAGGGCTTCCAGCAGCACCAGCCCCTGGGTCTCCGTGCGTGACGCGAACACGAACACATCGGCGGCGCGGTAGGCCGCCTGCAGGGGGCCGTCGCGGTCGAGGTAGCCGAGAAAGATCACCGCCTCGCCAAGCCCCGCCTGCAGGGCCTGGCGGGCCAGCGCCGCCTGGGCCGGCCCTTCGCCGGTGATGATCAGCCGGGTGGTGGGGTGCCTGGCCAGCACCCGGGGTAGCATCTCGATCAGAAAGCCGATGTTCTTCTCATTGGCCGCCCGGCCCACGAAGAGCAGCAACCTGGCCTCCGGTGGCAGGCCGTAGCAGCGGCGGAAATCGCTCGCTTCATGGGGGTGGGTAAAGGCCTCCAGCGCCAGGCCGGTGGGGATGATCGCCATGGGCGTGGCGACGCCGTAGCGCTCCAGCGCCTCGCCCATGGCTCGGGAGGGTGCCACCAGGGCGTCGAGCTGGTGGCACTGGCGCACCGTGAGGCGGCGGGCGGCGAAGCGCAGCCAACGACGCGGCAGCCAGCGCACATAGTGGTGCAGGTACTCCTCGAAGAGGGTGTGGTAGGTGGCCACCACCGGAATGCCCAGCCGACGCCCCAGGGCGATGCCGGCGTAGTGGGCCACGAAGGGGGTGTGCACATGGATCAGGTCGAAGGCCTCCGCGGCGAGCTGCGGCGTCAGGGCCATCAGCTCGCGGTAGTGCATCATGCGATCCTCGGGATCGCCCGGCACGCCACGGGAGGGGATGCGCAGCACTTCCGGCGCGTCGGTCTGCCCCAACGGGTAGTCGGGGCAGATCAGGGTCATCGAGTGGCCCTGGCGCTCCAGGGCGCGGCGAAAGCTGGCGATGGAGGTGGAGACGCCGTTGATGCGCGGAAAGAACACATCCGAGACGACCAGGATGCTCAGCGGCTGACAGTCTGCCTCGGAGGACGGCGTGCTCGTCAGCGGGGCGGTAACGGCCGGTGCCTGCCGGGACTCCCGCTCGGCCTGGCCCTGCTGTGTCAGGGCATTGGCGCGAGCCAACCGGGTCAGTTGCTCTACTTCCGCTGCGCTGAGCGGTTCGCGCGCGCGTCGGGGCATGCTGGGCGACTCCCTCGTGGCATTCAGCCTTATGCTTGCGCGCGTTGGTGACGTTTTCGTGACCTCTCCCCGCCGCGCCCTGTGGACACCGGCGAGGCTGTCACGGCGCGCTATGCTGAAAGCGAGCGAGGCGCTTTGCTGCTCTCTCAACCTCAAGGAGAACGCCCATGTTGGACTTCATCTCCCATCCGGCGGGCCATGTCGTGGCGATGCACGCGGGCGGGGTCGTGACGGCCAGGGAGCTGCAGCGCGCCATCGATGCCATCGAGGCCGCCAAGCGGGCCCATCCCAGGGTCAGCCTGGTGGTCGAGATCGACGGCCTTCGCTGGCTGACGCTGACCGCCTTGTTGAAGGATATCGGCTACGGCCTGACCCAGCTCGGCGATCTCGAGCACTACCACCGGGCCGCCGTGGTCACCGACCAGGAGTGGGTCAAGCATCTCAGCCACCTGGAAGAGAAGCTGTTCAAGGCCGTGGAGGTGCGCACCTTCCCCAGGCGCGATCACGCCGCGGCCATGGCCTGGGCCGGGGAATTACCCAAGGGGGCCCACGAGAATCCCGAAGATGATGGCTACCACGGGGCCTGACCTTGCCGTACCATCTCGGCAACGAGGACGCCAGCCGTGGCTGGCGTCTTGCCGCTCAGCCGACACCGACTTTCCATCAGAGTCATCGAACTCTAGCCGATGGCGAGCCAAAGTCTATTGAACTAGGGTGAGTGATATTGCCGTCAGCAAGCCGGCACGAAACCGCAGGGTGTAGGGGTATGGGGACGAGTGCATCAGTGGCGCCTTGTCCCATGACCGACCTCACGGACCATGCAGCCGTCATGTTCATCTGAGTCATGCAGTCGGCACCGCTATCTAACAAGGCCAATCACAATCACCCATGCCAAACAACGCATGGGCTGGACCTCTCTGTCGCTCGGCCTGTGATGGCGGCATTAGGCTCGAGAATGTAGAGGTGTACGCCATGACAGAATCACAAACTCCGCAAATCGTGACACGTGACCAGTGGGAGCGGGCTCGTGCTGAGCTGCTGGTCCGCGAGAAAGCGCACACGCGCGCTGGCGATCAACTGGCTGCGGCGCGGCGACGCCTGCCGATGACGCGGATGGAGCCGCTGACGGTGGTGGGTGCGGACGGCCCCGTCGCTCTGCACGAGGTGTTTGAAGGCCGGCGCATGTTGATCGTGTACCACTTCATGTGGAAGAGGAAGGGCATGCCCCACCAGCAGTGCGAGGGCTGCACGCACACTCAGGCAGCGATGAACCCCGCCGTCTGCGCCTATCTGGCCGAGCGTGACGTGACCTACGCCGTCTTCAGCAGCGGTCCGTGGGACGAGATCGCCGCCTACCGAGACTTCATGGGCTGGACGACGCCGTGGTACTCGACTGACGGTTCAGCGGAGGTGCTGGCGACCCGAGACGGTGGCGACGTGCGCTGCTACCTGCGGGACGACGGCGATCAGGTGTTCCAAACGTATGAAACGACGTTGCGAGGGATCGAGGCCATGATGCCCACGCTGCAGTTGCTCGATCTCACGCCCTACGGCCGGCAGGAGACCTGGGAGGACTCGCCCGACGGCTGGCCGCAGCAGGACCAGGCCGGATCGTGGTGGCGGCGTGACGGCCGGCCAGTTGCTCAGTGGACGCGTACCGACGTGTCGGTCGAAATAGAAACCGGTTGCTGCACTGAAAAGAGGCAATGACACCTGACCAGGGCCTGCATTCCGACGCTGACCGCTCCCTTCCTGCGCTGCCGCTCCGGTCGGTCGCCGTCAAGCGCGGCTGAACGACGTCGTTGGGCGTCACTCACACCCAGAACGCACCGGGGTGTCGATTATACGGTGTCTCGTTCGACGACTGGATGCTGGAAGGCAAACCAGGAGGATGACCTCATGCGAAAAGTGATTGTCGGCGCCATGGTGTCATTGGATGGCGTCATGCAGGCGCCCGGTGGGCCGCGAGAAGACCCGACCGGCGGATTCAGCTACGGCGGCTGGGTCGCGCCGCTGGTGGATGAGGTGTTCGGCGAAGAGATCGACAAGCTGTTCAGTCAGCGGTTCGACCTGCTGCTCGGGCGGAAGACGTACGAGATCTTCGCCGCGCACTGGCCGTATGCCGAGGACGGACCCGATGATTCCATCGCCAGAACCTTCAATTCGATCAATAAGTACGTTGCGACCCGAAAGGGCCTGGATCTGACCTGGCAGGGATCGGTGGCCCTCAGTGACGCGGCGGCCGATGTCGCGAGGCTGAAGCAGGAAGACGGACCGGCGCTGGTCACCCAAGGCAGCACCGACCTGATCCGGACGCTGCTTGCGAACGATCTCGTCGACGAGATCCATCTATTCACATTCCCCGTCGTGCTCGGCAGAGGCAAGAAACTGTTTCACGATGACGGAAAGCCAGCGGAGTTCAAGCTCGCCGCCAGTCGAGTGTCGCCCAACGGTATTGTGATCGCGCGATATGTGCGAGACGGCGCGGTGAGAACCGGTGACTTTGCCATGGATCCCCCCACGCCGGCGGAAGTCGCACGGCGCGAGAAGATGCAGCGAGAGGGCTAAGCTTTGTCTGAAAAGTCGGTGAGCGCAGGCAGTTTTCAGACAAAGCGTGGCAGTCCGGGGCGAAAAGCTGGTGCCATTCGCCTTGGACGGGACTCATGACCAGGGCGGCGCATACCAGGATGCTGCCGAGGGGGCGGACAAGCCGCTACGCGGTTTGCCTGCCGCTGAGCGCAGCGTCATGTGACGGGGAATCAGCATGATTGACCACACAGGTATCGGTGTCGCTGATGTTGCCCGTTCCGCGGCCTTTTACGATGCTGCCTTGGGTGCTCTCGGTCTCCGTAGAGTCATGCAGCTTCCCGAGACCGACGGGAGCGATGCGGTCGGTTATGGTGTCGATTATCCAGTTTTCTGGATTGACCGCTTCCACCCGCACGGTGTCAAACAGCACATTGCTTTCATGGCGCAGACCCGCGCAGAAGTCGACGCCTTCCACGCGGCGGCTTTGAAGGCGGGCGGCACCGATAATGGTTCGCCCGGGCTCCGCGACACCGCCAAGGATTATCCGCCGGGCTACTACGCGGCGTTCGTGCTCGACCCGGATGGCAACAACATGGAGGCGGTCGTCCGTGAATCTGCCTCGATCACTTCCTCGATTCACTCCCGAGAGGGCGCTGGATCGCGTTCCACTCGGGGTTAGGGACGGGGGCCACTCACTCGGCGGCGCTCAGCATGTCGAGCAGCTCGCCGTACCGCTCGGGATGGGCCACCAGCAGGCTGGCCCACTCGCTGGGGGCCGGGTCGCCGGCAAGATCGGTGACCGTGCAGCCCGCCTCCCGGGCGATGACGATGCCGGCGGCGACATCCCACAGGTCCAGCTTGGCCCCCTGGGACCAGAAGGCATCGAAGCGGCCGAGGCCGGCATGGGCGATTTCGAGTGCCGCCGAGCCGGGGACGCGAATGCCCGCCACCCGGGGCATCAGGGTGGTGAGCTGGGCCAGGCTGGTCGGGCAGTCGCCCTTGGCGTGGTAGGGCAGGCAGGTGGCGAGCAGCATCTCGTGCAGGGCCCGGGCGGGCGGCGTCGTGATGCGCTGCGCGCCACGGTAGGCGCCCTGGCCGCGCACCGCCCACAGCATCTCGTCCAGCAGCGGCTGGTAGACCACGCCATGGGTGAGGGCGTCCCCTTCGGCCACGGCGATGGAGACCGAAAAGTGGGGCACCCGGTGCAGGAAGTTGTTGGTGCCGTCCAGCGGATCGATGATCACCGTGATATCACCGGCCTGGGCGGGCGTGGCGCCGCTCTCCTCGCCGAGGAAACCCACCTCGGGGTGGGCCCGGCGGACGGTGTCGATGATGACGCGCTCCGCCGCCCGGTCGTAGTGGGTCACGAAGTCGGAGGCGCCCTTGCTCTCGAAGTCGATGGCACCGGCGGCGTGGTAGCCCTCGCACAGGAGTTCGCCGGCCACCCGGGCGGCGTGCTTGAGGGTCTCGATCAGGGTCGGCTGGGTCGGGTCGTTCATGCGGTCTCCTGGAGGTGTTGTCGGTAGCCCGGCGCTGGATGACTGATGGCAGGACGGTAGCGGTGAAAGGTGACTGCGGGGCTTCAAGCGCATGTCGCTCGCGTGATGGAACGGCAGGCCGGGCGCTGCTCCATTCTGGTCGCACTGGGGCCCGGAGTGGTAGTTTCAGGCAGTGGCAAGTCCTGGAAAGTGGGTCGCTGGATCCGGAAAGTGGATAGCCGGCGCCCGAGTGGCGAGAGGTAGTGAATGGCGGAGCAGCGTGAGCCACATCTGGTGGTGCTTACCGGAGCGGGTATCAGCGCCGAGAGCGGCATCCAGACCTTCCGCGCCGCCGACGGCCTCTGGGCCGACCATCCCATCGAGGAGGTCGCCACCCCCGAGGCCTGGGACCGCGATCCCGAGCGCGTGCTGCGTTTCTATGACGCCCGTCGCGACCAGGTGCGCCGCGCCCGGCCCAACGCCGCCCACAAGGCCCTGGCCCAACTCGAGAGTCGCGGCTTCCGGGTCAGCGTGATCACCCAGAACATCGACGACCTCCACGAGCGGGCCGGCTCCCGCCGGGTGCTCCACCTGCACGGCGAGATCCTCATGGCCCGCTCCTCGGTGGACCCGCGCATGCGCTACCCGCTGCGCCGGGGCGGCATTCGCCTGGGGGACGTCTGCGACAAGGGCAGCCAGCTGCGTCCCGACGTGGTGTGGTTCGGCGAGGCGGTGCCGCACTTCGCCGATGCCTGCGCGCTGGTCGCCGAGGCCGACCTGCTGCTGGTGGTGGGCACCTCGCTGGCCGTGATGCCGGCCGCCTCGCTGCTCCACCAGGCGCCCCTGGAGGCGCCCTGCGTGCTGGTCGACCCCGAGGCGGCGGCCCTGGCGCCGCCGGGCGTGACGCGGATCAGCCGGCCCGCCGGCGAGGGGGTGCCACCGCTGGTTCGCCACTGGCAGCGCGAGGGGCGGCTGTGGGTGCCGGAGACGCTGCTCGAGGCGCGCTGATGAGGCGCCGGTAGCCGCTCCGCCTGGTGGGCTTCGAGGTGCGCGTCGCCCGTACCGTGGCCATCGAGGTCGGCATGCTAGAATGCTCGACCCAGTCAGCGATGCCCCAGCCACCATGAGTGATACCCGTGACCCGGCGGCCCCGACCGCCGGCCCCGACAGCGCCCACGCCCCCCCGGAGACCGTCGCGGAGTGCGACCCGGCCGAGGGGCTCTCCGGTGACCCCGCCGCCGGTGGCTCCCATGATTCCGCCACCGGGCTCTCCCATGACCCCGCCACCGGTCATCCACGGCCCCCGCGGCGGGAGTTCAAGGCCCGCGGCAGCTTCGTGACGCGCTGCGAGGGCTGCAACCTGCCGGCCCTCAACTGCCTGTGCCCCTATCGGGTCCAGGCCGAGTGCCGTGCCCGAGTGTGGCTGCTGACCCACCCCCTGGAGCACCACAAGCCCACCAACACCGGTCGGCTGATCCGCGACGTCCTACCCGAGACCGAGGTCTTCACCTGGTACCGCACGGCCCCGGATGCGCGGCTGCTGGCACTGCTCGGCGATGTCCGCTATGCCCCCTTCGTGATCTTCCCCGACGATCACGAGGACTATGCCCACCGGGTGGTGGGCATGGATCGCGTCATGGCCGAGGTGCACGCGGACAAGGTGCCGGTCTTCATCATCCTCGACGGCACCTGGCGCCAGGCGCGGCGGATCTTCCGCAAGAGCCCCTACCTGGCCGAGTTGCCGGTGCTGCCGCTGGCCACCGAGCGGCTGACCCGCTATCGCCTGCGAAAGCCGGCCTCCGCCGCCCACCTGTGCACCGCCGAGGTTGCCGTGGAACTGCTCAGACAGGCCGGCGACACCGAGGCTGCGGGCATCCTCGACGACTACTTCGACGCCTTCAACGACAGCTACGCGGCCAGTCGTCGCCACGAGAAGCTCGAGCAACCGACACCCGCCATGCGGCGGTTGCAGGCAAGGGGCGCGTCGGCCGACTGAGGGTGGCCTCAGCCGATGTGCACCCGGCCCTCGGCATAGCGAAGTCCCTTCACCTTGCGCTTGGCGATCAGGTAGCCCAGCGAGATGGGGCCGACCCGCCCCAGCAGCATGGTGACGATCAGGGTCAGCTGGCCGGGGATCGACAGGTCAGGGGTAACGCCGCGGGTGAGCCCCACGGTCCCGAAGGCCGATACGGCCTCGAAGGCCAGGTCGAGGAAACGCTGCCCGGGTTCGGTGACCGTCAGGGCCAGCAGGCAGCCGAAGATCAGCAGCATGCCGGCCAGCGCCACGGCGACGGCCTCCACCACCGTGCCGTCGGATAGCGAGCGTCCGAAGGCCTCCGGCCTCACCCGACCGCGCAGGAAGGCGCGAGCAACCAGCAGCAGGACCACGAAGGTGGTGACCTTGATACCGCTGGCGGTGGAGCCGGAGCCGGCACCGATGAACATCCACAGCATGGTGAGCAGGGCAGAGGGCGCGGACAGGGCGCTGGTGTCCAGGGTGTTGAAGCCGGCCGTGCGGGGCGTGACGGCCTGGAACCAGGCGGCCTGCAGCTTGGCGCCGAGGGTCTCCAGCCGGCCCAGGGTGGCGGGATTATGCCACTCGAGCAGCAGCACGCTCGCCATGGCAACCAGGATCAGCCACAGCGTGGCGTGGAGCATGATCCGGGCATGCAGCGATATCCCGGTGCCCGGACGCCAGTTCGCCAGCTCGGCGATGACCACGAAGCCGAGCCCGCCGACGATGAACAACAGGCTGATCACGCCGTTGACCAGGGGGTCGGCCACTTCCTGCACCAGGCTGTCCGACCAGACGGAGAAACCGGCATTGTTGAAGGCCGAGATCGCGTGAAAGGCGCTGATCCAGAGCCCTTTCGCGAGGCCATGGTCGGGCACCCAACTGAGAGCCAGCAGCAGGGTGCCGCACGCCTCCGCGATGAGGGCGAAGGCGATGACCAGTCGCACCATGTGGGCCAGCGCATGGAAGGAGGTATGGTCGAGGCTTTCGCTGATCAGTCGCTTCTGATGCAGTGGCAGTCGTACGCCGAGCAGAACCATCATCAAGGCGGCACAGGTCATGAAGCCGAGGCCACCGATCTGGATCAGCGCCAGCACCACTCCCTGACCGAACAGGGTGAGTGACGAGGTGTCGATCACCCCCAGGCCGGTGACCGTCACCGCCGAGGTCGCGGTAAACAGGGCCTGATGCCAGGTCAGAGGCTGGTGGGCGGCGATGGGCTGAAGCAGCAGCAGCGTGCCGAGGCTGCTGAGCAGCAGGAAGCCCAGCAGCAGCAGCTCCGGCAGGGAGAAGGTGAGGACCGGCCCATGGGGAAGCCGTCGTATGGGTCGCCTCAGGCGATCACGCATGCTCCCGCTCTCCGCGTCGCGTGACTCATGGGGGTATATGCCGGTCAGAGATGCCGGCCCAGGCTCCGCAGTTCCTCCAGCTCGCCCAGCAGCACCAGGCTGTCTCGCGGCTTCAGGGCAATATCGCTTCCCGGCGTGCGGATCAGTTCACTATCCCGCTTGATGGCGATGACCGAGAGGCTCTCGTTGTTCCGGTTCAGGTCGCCCACCGTGGGAAAGGAGGTCTCGAGTTGCTCGGTGGTCTGGATCTCGACCACGAACTGCCGGTTGCCCAGGTCGATGAAGTCGACCATGGCGTGATAATGGAGGCTCTCTCCGACCCGTATCCCGATGTCATACTCCGGATAGACGACATGGTCGGCCCCGAGGCGCTTGAGCAGGCGGTAGTGCGTGCCGGAATGGGCCTTGACCCATACCTGCCGGGCCTCGTGTTCGCGGACGAGCAGGGTGCAGATCATGCTGGCTTCCAGGTTGTCATCGGTGTCGATGACTACCGCGTCGTATTCGCTCAGGGAGAGCTGACTGATGACCTGTTCATCGGTGATATCGCCGACGATGGCATGGCTGAACAGGTCCGCGTAGTGATCGACACGGGACTCGTCCAAGTCGACCCCCAACACCTCGTCATGCTGGCGGTGTAGCTCCTGCGCCACCGTGATGCCGAAGAAGCCCAAGCCGAGAATCGCGAACTGGCGTGACATCGTTGCCCCCTTGTGCGGATGGTGCGGATGGTGCGCGTCTGCTCGTCCCCTTTTCCCCAGTTTGGCACCTGCCCAGCGAGGCCGTGCCGGTGCTCAACCGCCGAACAGCGCCCCGGCGATGCGGAAACCGGCGATCCAGGTGCCGGCGGCGGAGCCGAGGGTAGCGGCGAGGAAGACCAGCAGGGTGCGCGAGACCCGGTTGCGCCACCAGCCCTTCAGCTCGGTGACGTCGTGGCGCAGGTTGGCGAAGTCGCGCACCTTGGGCTTGCGCATGGCGAGCTCCACGCCGGCGGCGACGAAGCCGGCGCCGATGGTGGGGTTCAGCGAGGTGAGGGGCGCGGCCACCACGGTGGCGGCCACGGTCACCGGGTGCGCCAGGGCCGCCAGGGTGGCCGCGCCGGAGAGGACCCCGTTGATCACGAACCACTCCGCCACCAGCTGCCAGCCGAGGTCGGTGTTGCGCGAGAAGCCGATGGCGAAACCGGTCAGCACCAGCACGGTGATCGCCCAGGGCAGGGCCTTCCAGACCTTCGACCGTGGTGGGGTGGCCTCGAGGGCCTCGCGCTCCGGGGTCGGCGCCTCCGGCAGCGGCTGTGCCAGGTGCTCGGCCATGCCCTTGAGGTGGCCGGCGCCGATCACCACCAGGACGTGGCGGTAGCGGCCGGGCGGGCACTGTTCGGCCAGGCGTAGCACCATGTAGCGATCCCGCTCGCTGATCAGCGGCGTGTAGAGGGTCTCGGACTCGGCGGCGAACTCGCTGAAGGTGGACTCCAGGACATCGCCCTCCTTGAGCCGCTCGATGTCCTCGGCGGAGACGTCCTGGCGGGACAGCACCCCGCCGAGCAGCCCCGAGAACAGCGAGAAGCGCTGCCACCAGGGCACGTTGTGGTAGATGCGCTTGAGGGTCACCCCCACGTCCCGGTCGATCAGTACCAGCGGCAGCCGGCGGGCGCGGGTCTCCTCCAGGGCGGCGCGCATCTCGGCGCCGGGCTCGATGCCCGACTGCTCGGCGAGGCGCTGCTGGAAGGCCCCCAGTGCCAGGCTGGCGGCGACCATGCCGGCCTTGCCCTGGCGAAAGATCTGGAACAGGTCCTGCTCGCCGAGGGCGTCGGGGTTGGCCAGGTTCTGATGGCGCGAGTCGCACAGCTCGATGGCCACCGCGTCGAATTCGCCGGAATCGATCAGCGAGCGGACCTCCGCGGCGCTCTCCGCCGAGACATGGGCGGTGCCCAGCAGGGTGTAACGGGTCTCGCCCACCGGGAGGGTGCGGCGGGGGCCGCCACTGGTGGCCTGTTCAGCGGGGGCGGTCACGGTGTCCTGGGAGTCGGTCATTGACGCTCGGGCCTGGAGGATGAAGAGTCGATTATCCACGAAGCCCGCCGGCGGGCCAAACCCGCCGCGACGCTTGCATCGGGTTTGCTACTTGCGCCAGAAGGCCGGGGTGAACAGCACCAGCACGGTGAAGATCTCCAGGCGGCCGAGCAGCATGGCCAGCACCAGGATCCACTTGGCGAGCGCCGGCAGGTCGCCGTAGTGGGCGCTGGCCTCGCCCAGGGCCGGCCCCAGGTTGTTGAGCGCCGAGCCCACCGTCGACCAGGCGGTGATCTGGTCGACGCCGGTGGCCATCACGCCCACCAGCATCAGGAAGAACAGCATCACGTAGGCAGAGAAGAACCCCCAGACCGCCTGGGCGATACCGTCCGGCACGCTGACCTTGCCGATCTTCACGGTGATCACCGCATTGGGGTGGATCAGGCGCATCACCTCGCGCATGCCCTGCTTGAGGATCAGGATGATACGGATCACCTTCATGCCGCCGCCGGTGGAGCCCGAGCAGCCGCCGACGAAGGCCGTCACGAACAGCAGGAAGGGCAGGGCGCCTGGCCAGATCGAGAAGTCGGCCACGGCGAAGCCGGCGGTGGTGGCGATCGAGACCACCTCGAACAGGGCATGGCGCAGCCCCAGGGTGGTCTCGTAGATCTCGGTGAGCCACAGCGAGATCGCGGTGATGGTCACCAGCCCCGCCAGGAACAGCATCAAAAAGCGCGCCTCCGGGTCCTGGAAGTAGTGGGCCACGCTACGTTGCCGCCAGGCCAGGAAATGCAGGCTGAAGCTCATCGCCGAGATGAACAGGAAGAACACGCAGACCAGCTCGATGGCGGCGCTGTCGAAGTAGCCGATGCTGGCGTCGTGGGTCGAGAAGCCGCCGATGGCCACGGTGGAGAAGCTGTGGCCCAGGGCGTCGAACCAGTTCATGCCGGCGGCCATGTAGGCCAGCATGCAGGTCACGGTCAGGGTGGCGTAGATGTACCACAGCGCCTTGGCGGTCTCGGTGATGCGCGGGGTCAGCTTGGAGTCCTTGAGCGGCCCCGGGATCTCGGTGCGGTACAGGGCCATGCCGCCGACGCCCAGCGTCGGCAGGATGGCCACCGCCAGAACCACGATCCCCATGCCGCCCAGCCACTGCAGCTGCTGACGGTAGTAGAGGATCGCCTCGGGCAGCAGGTCGATGCCGGTGATCACCGTGGCCCCGGTGGTGGTCAGCCCCGAGAAGGACTCGAAGACGGCGTCGGTGGGCGACAGCGCCGAGGCGCCGGTGAGCATCAGCGGCAGCGAACCGAACAGCCCCAGCACGCTCCAGAACAGCGCCGCGATCAAGAAGCCATCGCGGGTGCGCAGTTCCCTGCGGGCATGGCGGTTGGGCAGGTACATCATGGCCCCGGTCACCACGGTGATGGCCAGCGCCACCACGAAGGCCTCCCACATGCCGTCGCCGAAGAGCAGCGAGATCAGGATCGGGGGCGCCATGGTCAGGCTGAACATCATCAGCAGCAGACCCAGGATGCGCAGGATCATGCGCAGGCTCATGCGGTGGCTCTCCTCGTCGGGCGGGGCGTCGTCCCTGGCGGCATGGCGAGGGGCTCCATCAGAAGAAGGTCAGGCCGACCTGGAAGAGTCGCTCCACGTCGCGGATGCGGCGCTTGTCGATGACGAACAGGATCACGTGATCACCGGACTCGACCACCACGTCGTCATGAGCGATCAGCACCTCCTTGCCGCGCACGATGGCACCGATGGTGGTGCCGTTGGGCAGGTCGATCTCGCCGATGGCCCGCCCCACCACCTTGGAGGACTGGGTGTCGCCGTGGGCGATGGCCTCGATGGCCTCGGCGGCGCCGCGGCGCAGCGAGTGGACGTTGACGATGTCACCGCGGCGCACGTGGGTCAGCAGGCTACCGATGGTGGCCTGCTGGGGCGAGATGGCGATGTCGATCTCGCCGCCCTGCACCAGGTCCACGTAGGCGGCGTTGTTGATCAGCGTCAGCACCTTCTTGGCCCCCATGCGCTTGGCCAGCATCGACGACATGATGTTGACCTCGTCGTCGTTGGTCAGGGCGCAGAAGATGTCGCAGTCCTCGATGTTCTCCTCCTCCAGCAGGCGCTTGCTGGTGGCGCTGCCGTGGAGCACCACGGTGCGGTCGAGGCGCTCGGAGAGCTGGGTGCAGCGGTCGAGGTTGTGCTCGACGATCTTCACCTGGTGGCTGTGCTCGAGGTGCTCGGCGAGGCGCTCGCCGATGTTGCCGCCGCCAACGATGATGATCCGCCGGAAGTCCCGCTCCAGGCGCCTGAGCTCGCTCATCACCGCGCGGATGTCACGCCGGGCGGCGATGAAGAACACCTCGTCATCGGCCTCGATGACGGTGTCGCCGCGGGGGATGATCGGCCGGTTGCGGCGGTAGATGGCGGCCACCCGGGTATCGACGCTGGGCATGTGCCGGCGCAGGAAGCCCAGTTCCTGGCCCACCAGGGGGCCGCCGTAGAAGGCCTTCACCGCCACCAGCTGCACCAGGCCGCCGGCGAACTCCAGCACCTGCAGGGCGCCGGGGTGCTCGATCAGCCGGCGGATATGGTCGGTGACCACCTGCTCGGGGCTGATCAGCACGTCGATGGGCACCGCCTCGTGGGCGAACAGCCCCTTGCGGGTCAGGTAGGCGGTGGCCCGCACCCGGGCGATCTTGGTCGGGGTGCGGAACAGCGTGTGGGCCACCTGACAGGCGATCATGTTGACCTCGTCGGAGTTGGTCACCGCGATCAGCATGTCGGCGTCCTCGCAGCCGGCCTGGCGCAGCACCATGGGGTAGGAGCCGGCGCCGGTCACGGTGCGGATGTCGAGCCGGGTGTGCAGCTCGCGCAGCCGCTCGCCGTCGGTGTCCACCACCGTGATGTCGTTCTCTTCGCGGGCCAGGTGTTCGGCCAGGGTCCCACCGACCTGGCCGGCGCCGAGGATGATGATCTTCATTGGGTGTCGCTGTCCGCAGGAAGCCGTGGCGGTGCAGCCTTGTGCACCGCAACATGAGTGATGGCCAGCTTAAACCAGCCGCGGATGGAAGAACAGGTCGGCCGCGGGACGGCCTCAGTCGAGGGTGAAGCCCACCTTGAGCGTCACCTGCCAGTGCGCCACCCGACCGTGCTCGATATGGCCGCGGGTATCGGTGACCTCGAACCAGCGCATGCTGTGCAGGCTCTCCGACGCCTTGCCGAGGGCGCTCTGCACCGCGTCCTCGATGCCCGTCTCGGAGGTGCCGGTCAGCTCGATGTGCTTGTAGGTATGGTTCATGGTGTCGTCCTTTGGCAGCGGAGGGTGGGGCCGCTCAGGCGGCCCGCTTCCTCAGTCTGGCATAGAAGAAGCCGTCATGGCTGTCGAGGCTCGGCAGCAGCTGGCGTCCAGCGCCGGCGGGGCGGCCCCAGGCGAGCCCCGTGGGCGTGGTCACCTCGGCGTCGGGGGTGCGCTCGAGGAAGGCCTGGACCTGGTCGGCGTTCTCCTCGGGCAGCACCGAGCAGGTGGCATACAGCAGGGTGCCGCCCGGCGACAGCAGCGGCCAGAGGTTGTCGAGCAGGCGCGCCTGGAGCTCGGCCAGCCGCGGGATGTCCGAGGGGCGGCGCAGGCGCTTGATGTCCGGGTGGCGGCGGATCACGCCGCTGCCGGAGCAGGGGGCGTCGAGCAGGATGGCGTCGTAGGGGGTGCCGTCCCACCAGTCGCGCTGGGTGGCGTCGCCGTGGGCCAGGGAGGCACTCAGGCCGAGCCGTGAGAGGGTGTCCTCGACCCGGGCCAGGCGGGCGTCGTCGCTGTCGATGGCCTGCAGCTCGATGTCGAACAGCTCGAGCAGGTGGGCGGTCTTGCCGCCGGGGGCGCAGCAGGCGTCCAGCACCCGGGCACCGGGGCGCGGGGCGATCACCGGTCCCAGCAGCACCGCGGCGAGTTGGGCCGATTCGTCCTGGACGCTGACCAGCCCCTCCTGGAAGCCGGGCAGGGTGGTCACGTCCCGCGGCGTGTCCAGGGTCAGGCCATCGGGCGCATGCAGGCACAGCCGTGAGCGGATGCCCGGGGCATCGAGGCGGTCGCGGTACATCTCCCGGTCGCCGTAGCGGCGGTTGACCCGCAGCGTCATGGGGCCGGGACGGTTGTTGGCCTCACAGATGGCTCGCCAGTCGTCCGGCCAGGCCTGGCGGAAGGCCTTGAGCCACCACCTGGGGTGGAGCAGAGCCACGGCCGGGTCCTTGTCGACCTCGGCCTGCAGCGCCGCGGACTCGCGCTGCAGGCGGCGCAGGCAGCCATTGAGCACCCGGGTGGCCCAGGCCTTGCCCAGCAGGCGGGCGGCGCCGGCGGTCTCGCCCACCGCGGCATGGGCCGGGATGCGCAGGTAGAGCAGCTGGTAGATGCCGACCAGCAGCAGGGCCTGGATGTCGGCGTCGCGGGTCTTGAAGGGCTTCTCCAGCAGCGTCGCGGCCAGGGCCTCCAGCCGCGGCAGGGTCCGGCAGGTGCCGAAGCACAGCTCCTTGAAGAGGCTGCGGTCCCGGGCCACGACCTGGTGCTCGTCGAGGTTGTTGAGCGAGCCCTTGCCGGTGATCACCGGGGCGAGCGCCCGGGCCGCGGCGGCGCGCACCGCCAGGCCGTTGTCGAGGGACTTTGAGCGTCCGGCGTGCTGGTTCATGCGGGGGTCTCCCGGTCCGGGATCCCCAGGCGAGCGCCCGGGGGGAAGCGGTCCGCGCGGGCCTTGAGCAACTCGCGCATGTCCAGGGCCTTGCCACCCGGTAGTTGAGCCCGGGTCACGCGCAACACCTGGTCGCCGGCCGGACCGCAGGCGATACGCAGGGCCTCGGGGTCGGGGGCGAGCAGGGTGCCGGGGGCCTCGGGATCGCCCGCGCCCGGGGCGGCCTCGGCCATCAGCAGGCGCAGGCGGTCCTCGCCCAGCGCGCACCAGGCCACCGGCCAGGGGTTGAAGGCGCGGATGCGGGCGGCGAGCGCCTCGGCGGGCTGGCGAAAGTCGAGCTCGGCCTCGGCCTTGGTCAGCTTGGCGGCATAGGTGACGCCGGCCTCCGGTTGCGGCTCGGCGACCAGGCCATCGCCGGCCAGCGCATCCAGGGCCTCGCCAAGCGCCTGGCCGCCGAGGGCGGCCAGGGTGTCATGGAGCTCGCCGCCGGTGGTGGTGGCGGTGATGGGGGTGCGCCTGGCCAGCAGCATGTCGCCGGTATCGAGGCCCTCGTCCATCTGCATGATGGTCACGCCGCTCTCGGCGTCGCCGGCCTCGATGGCTCGCTGGATGGGCGCCGCGCCGCGCCAGCGCGGCAGCAAGGAGGCGTGGACATTGAGGCAGCCCAGCCGCGGCGTGTCGAGCACCGCCTTGGGCAGGATCAGGCCGTAGGCCACCACCACCATGAGATCGGCGTTCAGCGCCGCCAGCTCGGCCTGGGCCTCCGGCGTGCGCAGCGAGGCGGGCTGGTAGACCGGCAGGTCATGCGCCAGGGCCAGCGTCTTGACGGGGCTGGGGGTGAGCTTGCGGCCCCGCCCGGCGGGACGGTCGGGCTGGGTGTAGACGGCGACGACGTGGTGGGGGCTCGCCAGCAGTGACGCCAGGCTCTCGGCGGCGAAGTCGGGCGTGCCGGCGAAGATGACGCGCAGGGGTCGGGACATGGGTCGAGGGCCTTACCGGGATGAATGTCCCTATGATAACGGAGCGGGGCGCAAACGACGAAGGCCGGCGTCCTCAACGGCGCCGGCCTTCGGATTCAAGCTATTGCAGCCGGTGGTGTCGTTCGGCCCGATCCGGCGACAGGTCCCGGGGTGCCGGACCATCGAGGAGGCGCTGGGAACCGTAGGGCCTGCTCTTCGACCTGCCCCCGGCGGCCTTCTTCGCAGCCTACGTTGCCATGGCCCCTGGGGAGAGGGTCAGGCGGGCTGGCCCAGCTTGTGGCGCTTCTGCATCTTCTTCATCACCCGGTTCCGCTTGAGCGGCGACAGGTAGTCGACGAACAGCACGCCTTCCAGGTGGTCGCACTCGTGCTGGATGCAGTGGGCCAGCAGGCCCTCGGCCTCCAGGTCATAGGGCTGGCCGTCGCGGCCCAGCGCCTTGAGCTGCACCTTCAGGGCGCGCGGCACCTCGGCATAGTACTCGGGGATCGACAGGCAGCCTTCCTGCATCGGCTCGCGCTCGTCGCCGATGGGCATGTACGTCGGGTTGATCAGCACCAGCGGGGTGCTGCGATCGTCGCTGACGTCCATCACGATCACGCGCCGATGCACGTCCACCTGGGTGGCGGCCAGGCCGATGCCTTGGGCGTCGTACATGGTCTCGAGCATGTCGTCGACCAGTTGGCGCACCTCGTCGTCGACCGTCTCGACGGCGACCGCCTTGGTGCGCAGCCGCTCGTCGGGGAATTCGAGGATGGGGAGTTTGGCCATGGCGTTGGTGTCACCGTTGTGCTGTCATTCAGGATATGCGGCTATTCTAAAAGCCGGCGACGCGGCGGAAAACCACGAGCCGCGTATCGTATCGATAGCATCAGACTATACCACGGCGGCGGGGTTCCATGCGCCACCGGGGATCACAACGCGGGGGACGACGGGGATGAGGCAGACGAGACGCAGCAAGGTCATGCGGCGCTGGCTGGCGGCGCTGGCGGCGGGGTTGCTGGTGGGCCCCGTGCAGGCCCAGGGCCTGTCCTGGGAGGAGGGCCTGAGGGACAGCGCGCCGGACCGCTACACCGTGGTCAGGGGCGATACCCTGTGGGACATCTCCGGGCGCTTCCTCCAGCGTCCCTGGCAGTGGCCGGAGGTCTGGCAGGTCAATCCGCAGATCGAGAACCCCCACCTGATCTATCCCGGCGACACCGTCTACCTCTACGACTGCGGCGGCCGGCCCTGCCTGGGCCTGGAGCGGGGCCAGGGGGTGGTCCGCCTCTCCCCGGAAGTGCGCACCGTTCCGCACCGCGAGGCCATTGCCCCCCTCCCGCTGGAGTCGGTGCGTCACTTCCTGCGCGGGCATCGCGTGATCACCGACCCCGAGCAGCTGGACGAGCTGGCCTATGTGGTGGCCGGTGACGACGGCCGCCTGGTCAGCGGGGCCGGGGATCCGTTCTACGCCCGGGGCCGGGTGGAGGGCGGCGGACGCTTCGGCATCTATCGCATCGGCGAGCGCTACCATGACCAGACCAGCGGCGAGCTGCTCGGCCTCGAGCTGGAGAGTGTCGGCGAGGCCCGCCGGGTGCGCCAGGAAGACGACATCGCGGTGATGGAGGCCACCCGTTCCCGGGAGGAGGTCCGCAGCAACGACATCATCCTGCCGCTGGAAGACCGGGCCCTGGCCACCGAGTTCCTGCCGCGGGCTCCGGAGCAGCCGATCGACGGTCGCATCCTGGCGGTGCCCGGCGGGGTGCGCTTCATCGGCCGACTGCAGGTGGTGGCGCTGGACCGTGGCACCCGCGACGGCCTGGCGGCCGGGCACGTGCTGGCGGTGGAGCGGCGGGGCGAGCTGGTCGACGACCCGCGCACCGGCGAGGCCCTGCGGATGCCCGGCGAGGACGCCGGCCTGGTGATGGTCTTCCGGCCCTACGAGAAGATGAGCTACGGCCTGGTGATGCAGGCCACCCGCACCCTGGCCGTGGGGGACCGGCTGCACAACCCGCGCGCCTCGCTGGGCACGGCGCTGCGCTGAGCCCCTTTCACGCATGGGTCTCGAGGCCAGGGAGTGGCTGTTGCTGTCCCGGCTGCCCGGTATCGGCGCGGCCGGGCTGGCCGAACTCGCCGACCGGGGGCCGGCCTGGCCGGCGGGCTGGCTGGCGGTACTGCCCGGGCCGGCCGGGCTTGCCTTGCGGCTGTGGCTCGAGCATCCCGGGCGCAGCCCGCTGGGACCGGGGCTCGAGGCCGACCTGGCCTGGCTCGATGCCGCGGCCGACCGCCACCTCCTGCATCCCGACCACCCCGCCTGGCCGACCCTGCTCGGCCAGATCGCCGACCCCCCGCCGGTGCTCTGGGCCTGGGGCGATCTCCACGCCCTGGCGCCGCCGAGGCTGGCCATGGTCGGCTCGCGCCGGCCGACCCGGGAGGGCCTCACCAACGCCGCCGGCTTTGCCCGGGAGCTCGCCAGGCAAGGCTGGTGCGTGGTCAGCGGCATGGCCCTGGGCATCGACGGCGCGGCTCAGCGCGCGGCCCTGGAGGCCGGTGGCTGCAGCGTGGCGGTACTGGGCTGCGGGGTCGATGTGGTCTACCCGGCGCGCCATCGCGACCTCCACGCGCGGTTGCAGGCCAGCGGCGGCCTGCTGGTCACCGAGCATCCCCCCGGTACCGAGGCCCGGGCGGCGTACTTCCCGCGGCGCAATCGCATCGTCACCGGCCTGTCGCTGGGCGTGCTGGTGGTCGAGGCCGCCGAGCAGAGCGGCTCGCTGGTCAGCGCCCGGCTGGCCAACGAGCAGGGCCGCGAGGTCTTCGCCCTGCCGGGATCCATCCACAACCCCCAGGCCCGGGGCTGCCTGCGGCTGATCCGTGACGGTGCGGCGCTGGTTCGCCAGGTGGACGATATCCTCGATGAGCTCGTGCAGTGGCCGGGGACCCGACCGGCCAGCGCCGCGGTGCTCACGCCGCCCGCCCCGGCCCGGGAGGACCCGCTGCTGGGCTGGCTCAGCGACACGCCCACGCCGGTGGATGCCCTGGTCGACCTCACCGGTCTCGGGGTCACGGAGTGCCAGCGACGGCTGCTGGAGCTCGAGCTCGAGGGCCAGGCGCGCCCGGCCATGGGCGGTTGGGTGCGCCTGCCGACGCGGCGGTGCCCATGATAGAATGCCGGCCATCGTCATCGCACCGGACCCCATGCCATGACCCAGGCCACTTCCCTCGAGACCGCCGTGGTTGCCCTGCGCGCGGGCGGCGTCATCGCCTATCCCACCGAAGCCGTCTGGGGCCTCGGCTGTGACCCGGACGACGAGGCGGCCCTGACCCGCCTGCTGCGCCTCAAGGCCCGTGACCCGGCCAAGGGCGTGATCCTGGTGGCCGCCGACATCGGCCAGTTCGCGCCCTGGCTGGAAGGACTGCCGCTGGACCAGCGTGCCTCCCTGTCGGCGAGCTGGCCCGGCCCCACCACCTGGCTGGTGCCCGACAACGGCCGCGCCCGGCCCCAGGTGCGCGGCGCCCATGACCGGGTGGCGCTGCGGGTCAGCGACCATCCGCTGGTGGCCGAGCTGTGCCGGGCCTTCGGCGGTCCCATCGTGTCGACCTCCGCCAATCGGGCCGGCGAGCCCCCGGCGATGAGCGCCGCCGAGATCCATGCGATCTTCGGCGAGGCGCTCGATGCCGTCCTCGACGGCCCCCTGGGCGGCCACGACCGCCCCAGCACCATCCGCGACCTGGCCACCGGCCGGGTGCTGCGCGCCTGACGACCCTGACCCGCCCACCAACCCAGGAGGCCCCGTGGCCCACGCGCACCTCGACGACGTCAAGACCTACCTGCTCGACCTCCAGGACCGCCTGTGCGAGGCCCTGGCCGCCGAGGACGGCCATGCCGGCTTCCGCGAGGACGCCTGGACCCGTGAGGCGGGCGGCGGGGGGCGCTCCCGGGTGATCGAGCACGGCGCGGTGTTCGAGAAGGGCGGCGTCAACTTCTCCCATGTCCACGGCGCCACCCTGCCGCCCTCGGCCACCGCCGCCCGTCCGGAGCTGGCCGGTCGCGGCTTCCACGCGGTGGGCGTGTCCTGGGTGCTGCACCCCGAGAACCCCCATGTGCCCACCAGCCACGGCAACGTGCGCTTCCTGATCGCCGAGAAGGCCGGCGAGGCGCCGGTGTGGTGGTTCGGCGGCGGCTACGACCTGACGCCTTTCTATCCGGTACTGGAGGACGTGCGCCACTGGCACCGGGTGGCCCGGGACGCCTGCGCGCCCTTCGGCGACGATGTCTACCCGCGCTACAAGGCCTGGTGCGACGACTACTTCTACCTTCGGCACCGCGACGAGACCCGCGGCGTGGGCGGGCTGTTCTTCGACGACCTCAACGAGGGCGGCTTCGCGCGCTGCTTCGCCTTCCAGCGGACGGTGGGCGACAGCTTCCTCGATGCCTACCTGCCGATCGTTCGGCGCCGGCGCGCCACGGCCTGGGGCGAGCGGGAGCGGGACTTCCAGCTCTATCGCCGCGGCCGCTACGTGGAGTTCAACCTGGTCTGGGACCGTGGCACCCTGTTCGGCCTGCAGAGCGGGGGACGCACCGAGTCGATCCTGATGTCGATGCCGCCGCTGGCCCGCTGGGAGTATGACTGGCACCCCGCGCCCGACAGCCCCGAGGCGGAACTCTACGAACACTATCTGGCGCCCCGAGACTGGTTGGGGGAAGACACTGAATAAGCGTCTGCTCGCCGGAATCGCTGCGTTGCGCGGTGCTCGCATTCCTCACCTATTACTCATAGGCTGCGGATGCTGCGCTCCGGGCGCCTTGCGCTTCCTGGCGCTCGACGGCTTCTTCAGCGCTTCCCGGAACAATATGGAGTTTCCATGACTGACCGTTACTGCGTGTTCGGCCACCCCGTCGGCCACTCCCGGTCGCCAGCCATCCATGCCGCCTTCGCCGAGCAGACCGGGGAGGCCATCGACTACACCGCCATCGAGGCGCCCCTGGACGACTTCGCCGGGGCCTGGCGCGACTTCGTCGCCGCCGGGGGGCGCGGGGCCAACGTCACCGTGCCCTTCAAGGAGGACGCCTATCGGCTGTGCGACGCGCTGAGCCCCCGGGCCCGGCGGGCCGGGGCGGTGAACACCCTGATCCTCGCCGACGACGGCGGCACCCGCGGCGACACCACCGACGGCCTCGGCCTGGTCGGTGACCTGCGGCGCCACGGCGTGGCGCTGGCCGGGGCCAGGGTACTGGTGCTGGGCGCCGGCGGGGCCGTGCGCGGCGTGCTCGAGCCGTTGCTCGAGGCCGGCCCGGCCCGGCTGCAGATCGCCAACCGCACCGCCGCCAAGGCCCGGGCCCTGGCCGCGGACTTCGCCGACCTGGGTGACGTGAGCGGCGGCGGGTTCGACGCCGTCGAGGGGCCCTTCGACCTGGTGATCAACGGCACCAGCGCCAGCCTAGGCGGTGAGCTGCCGCCGCTGCCCGACGCCCTGTTCGCCCCGGGGGCGACCGCCTACGACATGATGTACGGCGCCGAGCCCACCGTCTTCCTGCGCTGGGCCGAGGCGTGCGGCGCCCGGGGCATCGACGGCCTGGGCATGCTGGTGGGACAGGCCGCCGAGTCGTTCTACCTGTGGCGCGGCAAGCGCCCGGACGTCGCCCCGGTGCTGGAGGCGCTCAGGCAGGCGTTGTAACGCGAGGCAACATCAAGCGCCGAGAGCATCGGGGGAATCGCCGACAGCACGTTGCTCGGCTTGGCGCGATGATGGGATCGGTAGATGCGCTGGCGCTTATCTCCCCTACGACTGACCCAGCTCCAAGGCTATCGCAGTTGCCTATAGCGAGGGGCGCCGGGGGCAGGCCGTAGAGGAGGTCCTACGCCAGGGATGGCGTCGGTAGCGCCCAGGGAGGGGTTCACAGCGCCTCCTCAAAGGCCTGTCGACGGATCAGCCCCGAGCGATCCTGCTATCTGCGATACCCCTGGGCCCGGCTCACCGGCGCTTGGTGTAAAGCCCTAGCATGCACAGCGCGAGGCCGGCCAGCGAGGCCAGCATGCCGCCGTTGACCAGCCAGGGGCGGCGCTCGATCCAGGGCACGAACGGCTGGGGCGTCTCGCGACAGGTGCCGGCCAGGTAGTCCCAGTGGCCCTGCTGGATCAGCAGGCATTCCCGGACATCGCCCAGCTCCAGGAAATAGATGCCCATCAGCACGATGATGGGCAGGACCAGCAACAGCAGTCCGGTTCTCAGCATGCGGTTTCCTTCGTGGCGTCAGGGACGCCCGCAGTTCGGGGTGCGACCGGCCTGGCGGGCCCGCTCGTAGCGGGGCAGGACCTCGGGGATCTCGGCCTCCAGGCCGGCGATGCGCTGGCCGTGGCTGGGGTGGGTGGACATCCACTCCGGGGGCTGGCCGCCGCCGGCGGCGCTCATGTTCTGCCACAGGGCCACGCTGGCGCGGGGATCGAAGCCGGCCTCGGCCATCAGCTGCAGGCCGATCACGTCCGCCTCGCTCTCGTGGCGACGCGAGAAGGGCAGCAGGATCCCGTACTGAGCCCCCAGGCCCATGGCGGCCATGACCTGCTCACCGCCGGCGCCCTCCAGGCCCGCCGCCGACGACAGCACCGAGAGCCCGAGGTTGGTGGCGCTCTGGGTCGAGGCACGCTCGTTGGCATGGTGGGCCAGCACATGACCGATCTCGTGGCCGATGACCGCGGCCAATTGGTCCTGGTTCTCGGCGATGTCGAGCAGGCCGGTGTTGACCCCCACATAGCCGCCGGGCAGGGCGAAGGCGTTAGCCGAGTCGTCCTCGAAGACCCGTACCTGCCAGCCACCCTCGCGGGCCTGCGGCGGCAGGCTGCGGACGATGGCCTCGGTCACGCACTGCACCTGGCGGTAGGCAGCGCCGCCCACGGTGGCGCGCTCCTGCTGGTACTGGTCAAAGGCCTGGGCGCCCATCTGGTCGAGCTGCTCGTCAGACATCAGGGTCAACTGCGAGCGACCGGTGGGCGAGGTGGTGCAGGCCGCCAGGGCGAGGCTCAGCGCCCCCACGGCCACTCCATGTATCCAACGCATCTGGGATCCTCCTGGGGCCGTCAGGGGCGGGGCCACTGGACGGCTTGTCACGGTTCGCCACAAGATACCCTGAACGCCGGCGAGGTCAAACCGCGAAACCTGCAACGAAGGAGGAAGTCATGGACGAGGAGCTGGCGCGGCGCCTGCTGCACCTGATGGAGCGGGTGGAACCCTGGCTGCCGCCGACCCCAGTCGAGATCGACTGGGGGCGCGATATCGCTGCCCTCTGGCAGCGGCATGCCCTGGGCGGGCGTCTGGTCCCGGTGCCGCCCCGGGACACCCTGGGCCTGGCGGCGCTGCTGGGCATCGAGCGGCAGAAGCGGGCCCTGGTCGACAATACCCGCGCCTTCCTGCGCGGCCATCCCGCCAACCACGCCCTGCTGTGGGGCGCCCGGGGCAGCGGCAAGTCGTCGCTGGTCCGGGCACTGCTCAACGACCTGGCCGCGGAGGGCCTGCGGCTGGTGCAGGTGGATCGCCACGATCTGGCCGGCCTGCCGAGCCTGGTCGAGGGGCTGCGTCGCGAACGCCGTCGCTTCGTGGTCTACTGCGACGACCTGTCCTTCGAGGGGCACGATGACGCCTACAAGGCGCTCAAGAGCGTGCTCGACGGGACGCTCACCGGCCCGCCCGAGAACGTGCTGCTCTACGCCACCTCCAATCGCCGCCACCTGCTGCCCGAGTCGATGAGCGACAACGACGCCACCCGCCTGGTGGGCGACGAGCTGCACCATGGCGACGCCGTGGAGGAGAAGATCTCGCTCTCCGACCGCTTCGGCCTGTGGCTGGGCTTCCATCCCTTCGATCAGGCGGTCTACCTGGAGACCTGTCGTCACTGGGTCGCGCACCTCGGCACGCCCGCGGACTGGACGGCCGAGGCCCGGGCCGAGGCGATCCGCTTCGCCACCCTGCGCGGCGCTCGCAGCGGCCGGGTGGCCTGGCAGTTCGCCTGCCAGTGGGTGGGCACGCGCCGGCTGCAGGCCTCGCCCTGATCAGCCCTGGGGCACCAGCTCGCCGTTCTCGCCGACGGCCATGCGGATGGTCGGGGTCAGCAGGCCGGCGGGCAGCGTCATGCCCAGGCCGCGGAGGTCGCCGGGGCTGATCGCCAGCTCGCTGCCGGCGGGCAGTTCGCCGCGGCGGGCGAGCTGGCTGGCGAGTTCCACCACCGGGGCCAGGCGGCGTTGGTCCGTGGCCAGCACGTCGAAGGCCACGGGCAGGCGCAGCTTGGCATCGCTGGCGGCATTGAGGGTCACGTCATCGGCGTAGCGGCCCTCGAGCGTCTCGGCGCCCGGCATGTCCAGGCGCCAGCGGAAGCCGGCCATCTCCACCGGCGGCATGCCGGCGGGCAGGCCGAGGCCCAGGGCCAGGGTGGCCTGCACCGGCAGGCTGCCCGCCCCCAGGCTCGAGGCGATCAGCGAGGTGAGGTCGCTGGTGTCCAGGCGGGCGTCGATGGCGTAGGGGCCGATGCGGACCTCCTCCACGCCCAGCGAGGTGACCGCCAGGCGAAAGGCGAACAGGCCGGTCTGGGGCAGCGCCAGGCAGCCGCCGAGCAGGGCGGCCAGGCAGAGGGGGGCCGGCAGACGCCAGCGGGTCGGGAAGCGACGGGAGCGCATCGGGGGTCTCCGGAGGGGGTGGGATCGCGTTCTGCGAATATTCAACGATGTGGCAGGGCCGGCGTATTTGAGGGGTGCCGGCCCGGCGCGTCAAGGGGCCGTGGGCGTCGACGGCGTCTCGCCGAGGGGAAGTTGTCGACCGGAGACGACACCGCCCGGCCCGTGAGCGAGCACGGGCCGGGCGGAGGAGTGGAGGGAGCCTGGCGAGCGGTGCGTCAGCGACGGCCGCGGCGGGCCTCCCTGGTGCGGTCCAGCTCGCGCTTCTTGGCCTTCTCCCGGTCGCTGGCGCCGGCCAGGTTGTCGTAGGGGTTCTTGCCCGAGCGGAACTCGAAGCGCATCGGCGTGCCACGCACCTTGAGCACCTTGCGGAAGGTGTTGGTCAGGTAGCGCTTGTAGGCCTCGGGCAGCGAGTCCGTCTGGTTGCCGTGGACGACGATGATTGGCGGGTTGCTGCCGCCCTGGTGGGCCATGCGCAGCTTGATGCGCCGGCCGTTGACCATCGGTGGCTGATGCTGCTCCACGGCGTCCTGGAGGATATTGGTCAGCCGGTTGGTGGACCAGTGGCTGTTGGCGGAGGCGAAGGCCCGCTCCAGCGAGGGATAGAGGTCGCCCACCGCGGTGCCGTGCAGCGCCGAGATGAAGTGCAGCTCGGCGTAGTCGGCGAAACCCAGGCGGCGCTTGATCTCGGTGCGCATCCTGTCCTTGGCCTCGCTCTCCAGCCCGTCCCACTTGTTGACCGCCAGCACCAGGGCGCGGCCGCTGGTCAGCACGTAGTCGAGCAGGTGCAGGTCCTGTTCCACCAGGCCGCTTCTGGCGTCGAGCACCATGATGGCGACATGGCACTCCTTGATGGCCTCCAGGGTCTTGATGATCGAGAACTTCTCGGCCACCTCGCGGACGTTCTTGCGTCGCCGCACGCCGGCGGTATCCACCAGCACGTAGGGCTTGCCGCGGCGCTCGAAGGGGATCTCGATGGCGTCGCGGGTGGTGCCGGCCTCGTCGAAGACCACCACTCGCTCCTCGCCGAGCAGGCGATTGACCAGGGTCGACTTGCCCACGTTGGGCCGGCCGATCACCCCGATGCGGATGCCCTTGGTGCCGGTGTCGGGGGGGATGTCCTCGTCGCGCTCGGGGAAGGGCGCGAGCACCTCCTCGATCAGCGCGGTGACGTTGCGGCCATGGGCGGCGGCGATCGGCCGCGGGTCGCCGAGGCCGAGCTGCCAGAAGTCCGCCATGGCGGAGTGCTCTTCCAGGCCGTCGGTCTTGTTGACCACCAGCCAGGTCTTCTTCTGGTTGATGCGCAGGTGATTGGCGATGGCCTCGTCGGCCACGTTCAGCCCGCTGCGGCCGTCGACCAGGAACAGCACGATGTCGGCCTCGTCGATGGCCTGCAGCGACTGCTCGGCCATGGCCGCGTCGATGCCTTCCTCGTCACCGCTGATGCCGCCGGTGTCGATCACCGTGTAGGCCTTGCCGCCGAGCACGCCGTTGCCGTACTTGCGATCCCGGGTCAGGCCCGGGAAATCGGCCACCAGGGCGTCGCGGGAGCGGGTCAGACGGTTGAACAGGGTCGACTTGCCTACATTGGGGCGGCCGACCAGAGCGATCACGGGGGTCATGGTTGCAGTTCCAGGGCCTCGAGGCTGCCGTCGTCGGCCAGGGCATAGACGCGACGGCCGTCGGTGAGCGGACGCACGCTGATGCCGGAGCCGTCGATCTCGGTGCGACCGACGAGGGTGCCCTCACGGGCATCGATGAAGTGGACGTAGCCCTCGAAGTCGCCCACCACCAGGCGGCCGTCGGCGAAGGCCGGATCGGTGAGCTCACGGCCCTCGAGGGCCTCGAGACGCCACAGTTCCTCGCCGTTGCCGGCGTTCAGGGCGAGCAGATGGCTGGCCTCGTCGACCACGAACAGGAAGTCGCCGACCAGCACCGGGGTGCGATAGCTGGAGACGTCGCGGGACCAGAGGGTCTCGCCGGTGGTGGCCTTGAGGGCCATCAGGCGACCGTTGTAGCTGGTGACGAAGAGTCGGCCGTCCTGGGTCAGGACCGGCTGGCCGGCCAGGTCGACTAGGCGCTCGATCTCGCTGCGGCCCTCGGGCGTGGCGATGCGGCGCTCCCACAGGGGCTGGCCCACGCGGTTGTCGAGGGTGACCAGGCGGCCGTTGGCCAGGCCGGCGAAGGTGACCTGGTCGATCACCCGCGGGGTGCCGGTGCTGCGCAGGGTCAGCGACGGGCGCGAGGTACTGTAGACCCAGCGCTCGGCGCCGCTCTCGCGATCCAGGGCGGTGACCTTGCCGTCCACGGCCTGGACCACCAGCAGTTCGCGGTTGGCCTGGGGCGCGGCCAGCACCTCGCTGCTGACGCGGGTGCGCCACAGCACCTCGCCGTCGGCCTGGTCGAGGGCCAGCACCTCGCCGTTGCGGGTGCCCAGGTAGACTCGGCCGGCCACGGCGGTCAGGCCGCTGGAGGCGCCGGCGGAGAGCTCGGTGGTCCAGCGGGGCTCGCCGCTGTCGGCGTCCAGGGCCCGGACCAGGCCGTGCTGGTCGGCGGCGAAGATGACGTCGCCGTCCTGGGCCGGCGACAGGGGATAGCCGCCCAGGCCCAGGCCGTCGCCGACCTGCTCGTGCCACAGGGTCTCGGTGGTGGTGGTGCCCGCGGTGGCCTGCAGTTCCTTCGGCGGGTACTGGGGCTCCACCTGGCCGGCACAGCCGGCCAGCAGGCCCAGCGCCGCGGTGGCGGCGATCATGAAGTTCGCTTTCATGAGGTGGTCTCCTCGACGCCCAGGTCGTCCAGCTTGAGTTGCACGCCGTACAGCGGCTGGTCGCTCGCCTCGGACAGGCTGAGCGCCTCGCGCCAGGCGTCACGGGCCGCCTCCCGGTCGCCGAGCATCAGGTGGGCATCGCCGCGGATGTCGGCCCGCTGGGCGCTCAGGGGCGCGGGGATCTCGCCGTCCAGGGTGGACAGCGCCGCCTCGGCGGCGTCGTCGGCGAGCTGCAGGCGAGCCAGGCGCAGCCGAGCCAGGCCTTGCAGGTAGGGGCGCGGGCTCTCGGCGATCAGGCCTTCCAGGGCGGTGCGGGCGGCGGCGGTATCGCCGGCCTGCACGGCCAGGCGGGCGTCCAGCAACCGGGCCAGGTCGGCATAGAGGCTATCGCCGTGGTCCTCGGTGAGGGTGGTCACCAGGCCGTCGGCTTGCTGGCGGGCGGCCTCGTCGAGCGCATCCTGGCCGCTCAGGGTGAGCAGCTGCTGGTAGCGCTGGGAGGCCGCCTCGGCCTGGCCGGCCTGATAGTCCTGCCAGGCCTTCCAGCCGAAGACGCCGGCGGCGGCGATCACCGCGCCGAGGATCAGCGAGGTGCCGTTCTCCTTCCACCAGCGCTTGATGGCTTCCAGCTGTTCTTCTTCGGTTCTCAGCTCCGCCACGGGCGGTCTCCTTTCTGTCCGCGGGCCGTCAGGCGAGGGTCTCGCCTGCCAGCAGGGATGTGAGGGTCTCGGCGAGTGCGTCCTGGTCGAGGCGCCGCTGCTCGCGGTCCTCGCGCAGGAACTTCAGCGTCACGGCGTTCTCGGCGAGCTCGTCCTCGCCGAGCAGCAGGGCCAGGCGGGCGCCGCTGCGGTCGGCCTTCTTGATGCGGCTCTTGAAGCTGCCGCCGCCGCAGTGCAGCTGCAGGCGCAGCGTGGGCAGGGCCTCGCGCAACCGCTCGGCGAGCAACAGGGCGGCCGGCTCGGTGGCCTCGCCCATCGGCAGCAGGTAGACGTCGAGCTCGCCACGGGCTTCATCGGGGACCAGCTCCAGGGTGTCGAGCAGCAGGATCAGGCGCTCGATGCCCATGGCGAAGCCCACCGCCGGGACCGGCTTGCCGCCGAGCTGCTCGACCAGGCCGTCGTAGCGACCGCCGGCGCAGACCGTGCCCTGGCTGCCCAGTGCGGTGGTGGTCCACTCGAAGACGGTGCGCGAATAGTAGTCCAGGCCACGCACCAGGCGCAGGTTGACCACGTAGCCGATGCCGGCGGCGTCGAGCATGGCGGTGAGCCGCGCGAAGTGGTCCCGCGACTCGGCGTCCAGGTGGTCGATCATCCGCGGCGCATCGGCCAGCATCGGCGCCATGTCGGGGTTCTTGGAGTCGAGGATGCGCAGCGGGTTGCTGGTCAGGCGCCGGCGCGAGTCCTCGTCGAGCAGTTCATAATGGGACTCGAAATAGTCCACCAGGGTATCGCGGTAGGCCGCGCGGGCCTCCGCCGAGCCCAGCGAGTTGAGCTCCAGGGTGACGTGCTCGGACAGGCCCAGCTGCTGCCACAGCCGGGCCGACAGCAGGATCATCTCGGCATCGATGTCCGGCCCCTCGAGGCCGAAGCTCTCCACGCCGATCTGGTGGAACTGCCGATAGCGGCCTTTCTGGGGGCGCTCGTGGCGGAACATCGGGCCCTGGTACCACAGCCGCTGGGTCTGGTTGTGCAGCAGGCCGTGCTCCAGGGCGGCTCGCACGCAGCTCGCCGTGCCCTCGGGGCGCAGCGTCAGGCTGTCGCCGTTGCGGTCCTCGAAGGTGTACATCTCTTTCTCGACGATGTCGGTGACCTCGCCGATGGAGCGCTTGAACAGCGCGGTCTGCTCGACGATGGGGGTGCGGATCTCGTCATAGCCATAGCGGCTCATCAGGGTACGCACCTGGCCCTCGAAGTACTGCCACAGCGGGGACTGGTCCGGCAGCAGGTCGTTCATGCCACGAATGGCCTGGATCTTCTTGCTCAATGCTTGCTCCTTGAGGGGGTCGTCGGGATCAGGCGTCCCGGGCGATGACGTCCTGTTCGGCCTGCTGCTTCTCCCGGACCTTGTCGCGGATCAGCCGCTCCAGGTCGTCGACCAGGTGGTCGTTGCGCAGCTTGCTGGCCGGCTTGCCGTCGATGTAGACGAGGTTGGCCGGGTCGCCGCCGGTCAGGCCGATGTCGCTCTCCTTGGCCTCGCCGGGGCCGTTGACCACGCAGCCGATGACGGAGACATCGAGCGGCGTCAGGACGTCCTCCAGACGTTCCTCCAGGGCATTCATGGTGCCGATGACATCGAAGTTCTGGCGTGAGCAGCTGGGGCAGGCGACGAAGTTGATGCCCTTGGCCCGCAGCCGGAGGCTCTTGAGCATGTCGAAGCCGACCTTGATCTCCTCGACCGGGTCCGCCGCCAGCGAGACCCGGATGGTATCGCCGATGCCGTCCATCAGCAGCATGCCCAGGCCGATCGACGACTTGACGGTGCCCGAGCGCAGCCCGCCGGCCTCGGTGATGCCGAGGTGCAGCGGCTGCTCGATGCGTCCGGCCAGCTCGCGGTAGGCGGCCACGGCCATGAACACGTCGGAGGCCTTGACGCTGACCTTGAAGTCGGGGAAGTCGAGGCGTTCCAGGTGGTCGATATGGCGCATCGCGGACTCGACCAGGGCCGCCGGGGTGGGCTCGCCGTACTTCTTCTGCAGGTCCTTCTCCAGCGAACCGGCGTTGACGCCGATGCGGATCGGGATGCCGTTGTCCCGGGCGGCGCTGACGACCGCCCGCACCCGGTCCTCGCGGCCGATGTTGCCGGGGTTGATGCGCAGGCAGTCGACGCCGAGCTCGGCGACGCGCAGGGCGATCTTGTAGTCGAAGTGGATGTCCGCGACCAGCGGCACCTCGACCTCGCGCTTGATGCGGCCGAAGGCCTCGGCGGCGTCCATGCTGGGCACCGAGACCCGCACGATGTCGGCGCCGGCGGTCTCCAACTGACGGATCTGGGCCACGGTGGCGGCCACGTCCAGGGTGTCGGTGTTGGTCATGCTCTGGACGGAGATCGGGGCGCCGCCCCCGACCGGGACCGTGCCGACATGGATGCGGCGCGACTGGCGTCTGGTGATGGGCGATGGTGCGTGCATGATGTCGGACTCATTCTCCCAGGGTGAAACGGGCGACGTTGTTGGCGTCGGCGCGGGACACCAGATCCACGGACTCGCCGCGCCAGACCAGCTCGACGCCGGTGGCGTTGCCCACGGTCAGGCGGAAGGGCGGTTCGCCTTCGACGCGCGCCGTGGTGCCGGGTTCCTGCAGGCCGACGAAAACGCGCTGGTTGGTGGCGTCGAAGATCTCGGTCCAGGATTGTTCGTTGAAGGTCAGGCGCAGCACACCGGCGTCGGGCGCCGGCGCCTCGTCGGCCGGCTCGGTCTCCGCCTCGAGTGCGGCCGCCGGAGCCTCGTCGGCAGCCTCGGGCGCCTCTGTCGCGCCGGCGGGCGGGGCCGATGGCGCGACGTCGCCCGTGAGGGCGGACGATGCCTCGGTCGAGGCCGCCTCGTCGCCCGGGGCCTCGCTGGCGGTGGCTGCATCGTCGGCCGCGGCCGGGGCCGGCTCGTCGGCGGGCTCGCCGCCGCCCTCGGTGATGGTGGTGGTGCCGTCGAGGCTGTCCACGGCCACCGGGGCGTTGTCGCCGGGGGTGGGGGGCTGGCTGCCGCCGCGGCTCTGCCACCACATCAGCGTCAGGCCGACCAGGCCGGCGATGACCACCAGGGTGGCCAGGCGGAACATCCAGGCGCCGAGCCGTGAGGGCGGCTTGTTGACCACGTGTACCGGGGTCACCTTGCGCTCCTGGTCATCGCTGCCGAAGCGCGCCTGGTAGGCGGCCAGCACCTGCTCGGCGTCGATGCCCAGCAGGTTGGCGTAGCTGCGCAGGTAGCCGCGCCGATAGGTGACGATCGGCACTTCCTCGTAGCTGTCCCGCTCCAGGCCGTCGATCACGGCCGGGCGCAGGTTCAGGGCCTCGGCGACCTCTTCGCGTGACAGCTCCATGGCTTCGCGCTCGCGCCGCAGCAGCTCACCCGGCGAGGCCTGGGGAGCGAAGGCATCGGGCTCCTGTGAATGGGTGTCGCTCATGGCGTGGCATCCTTATGGAAAATCTCGAGGTCAGGGCGCGCCATGTGAAGCATCCAGTGAGGGGGCATCGACCTGACCGCCCCGGGCCTGGGCGATGTCGCGGGCCAGGCGACGAGCCGCCGCGGTGGTACCGGCCAGGCGCCGGTAGGTCTCGAGCTCGCGCTCGGCCCGGGCATAGTGGCCCTGCTCGTACTCGAGCTCGGCCAGGCGCAGGTAGCTGCCGGGCCGGCGCGGGTCGATGCTCTGGGCGCGTGCCAGGCTCTCGCGGGCGGCCCGAGTGTCGCCGAGCTCCCGCTGGCACTGGCCGAGGTTGGTGAACAGCTGGGCCCGGTTGGCGTACTGGGTGTCTTCGGTGGCCCGCTCGAGCTGCTGGCAGGCCTCGCGGATGCGCCCCTGATCATACAGGAAGGCGGCATAGTTGTTGCGCGCCCGGGTCAGGTCCGGCGCGCTGCGCAGTGCCTGGCGGAAGGCCTCGTCGGCTAGGGCCGCCTCGCCCTGCCGCTGGTAGACCATGGCCATGGCCTGCAGGGCCTCGGGGGCCTCGGGGTCCAGTTCCAGGGCGCGGTCCAGGGCCGAGAGGGCTCGGGGCAGGTTGTTGCGCTCCAGATAGGCCACGCCGAGGCGGGTATAGGCCGCCACCGGGTCGGCCGTCTCCGCCGCGGCCGGCGTGCTCGTGCCGGGCTGGGTGGCACAGCCGGTCAGCCACAGGGCGCCGGCCAGGAGGACGGTGACGGGCAGGTGTCGGAATCCGGGCAGGCGCGGGCGACGGGTCATGGCATCCTCTCTGGTGGCGGGCACCCCCTCTCCGCGCGGGGCGTGGGGTGCCTGGCCGATGGTGAAAAAAGGCCCGACCATCAAAGCGTCGTGCCCGGTTGAAGTCAAGGTGCCCCGGGTCAGTCGGCGTCGAGCTGGATCGACTGGATGTAGCGCTCGTGGCGCTTGGTACGATCCTTGACGCGGCCGACCAGCTGGCCGCAGGCGGCATCGATGTCGTCGCCGCGGGTGGAGCGGATCGGCGCCGTGTAGCCGAGCTCGTAGAGCCACTGCTGGAAGCGCATCACCTGGTTGCGCGACGGCGTCTCGTAGCCCGAATGGGGGAAGGGGTTGAAGGGAATCAGGTTGATCTTGCAGGGCAGCTCCTCGAGCAGCGCCGCGAGTTCGCGGGCATGTTCCTGCTGGTCGTTGACGCCCTTGATCACCGTGTACTCGACGGTGACCATCCGCGTGTCGTCGCACTTGGCCAGGTAGCGCTGGCAGGCGTCGAGCAGGGTGCGGATGTTGTACTTGCGGTTGAGCGGCACCAGTTCGCTGCGCAGCTCGTCGTTGGCGGCATGCAGCGAGATGGCCAGGCTCACGTCGAGCTCGTCGCCGAGGCGGTCGAGCATCGGCACCACCCCGGAGGTGGAGAGGGTGACGCGGCGCTTGGAGAGGCCGTAGCCGTTGTCGTCGAGCATCAGCTTCATCGCCGGCACGACGTTGTCATAGTTCAGCAGCGGCTCGCCCATGCCCATCATCACCACATTGGTGACCGGGCGGTTGGCGGTATCCTTGCGCGCCCCGAAGCTGTTGCTGGCGACCCACACCTGGCCGATGATCTCGGCGGCGGTGAGGTTGCGCTGGAAGCCCTGCTTGCCGGTGGAGCAGAAGCTGCAGTCCAGGGAACAGCCGACCTGGGAGGACACGCACAGGGTCCGGCGCTTGCCGTTCTCGGCCGGGATCAGCACGGTCTCCACGTAGCTGCCGTCCTCCACTTCCAGTACCCACTTGCGGGTGCCGTCGCTGGAGGTGCCCTCGTAGACCACGCTCGGGCCCCGGATCTCGGCGACCTCGGCCAGGCGCGTGCGCAGCGCCTTGGACAGGTTGGTCATGGCCGCGAAGTCGGCGCAGCCCTCGTGATGGATCCATTTCATCACCTGCGAGGCACGGAACTTCTTCTCGCCGATGGAGAGGAAGAAGGCTTCCATCTCCTCGCGCGTCATGCCGAGCAGGTTGGTGCGTTGCGGAGCGGTGGTGGCGGTCATGGCAGTCAGCGGGTCGGTGGGGCAGAGCGGGGGTGGGAGACCCCCGCCGATGGCAGGCGATCAGCCGCGCGGGCAGATCTCGCTGTCTTCGAAGAAATAGGCGATCTCGCGGGTCGCGGATTCCGGCGAGTCGGAGCCGTGCACGGCGTTGGCGTCGATGGACTGGGCGAAGTCGGCGCGGATGGTGCCGGCCTCGGCTTCCTTCGGGTTGGTGGCGCCCATCAGGTCGCGGTTGGCGGCGATGGCGTTCTCGCCTTCCAGCACCTGCACGACCACCGGACCGGAGGTCATGAAGCCGACCAGGTCACCGAAGAAGGGGCGCTCCTTGTGCTCGGCATAGAAGCCCTCGGCCTGCTCCCGGGACAGCTGGAGCATCTTGGCGGCGACGATCTTCAGGCCGGCCTTCTCGAAGCGACTCTCGATGTCGCCGATGACGTTCTTGGCGACGGCGTCGGGCTTGATGATGGACAGGGTGCGTTCGGTAGCCATGGGGCGTGTCTCCAGTCTGGGAAGGGTCGAGCGGTACAACCTCGCGCCGCCCCGGGAGGGCCGGGGCGGCGCGAGGCTCGGTATGATGCGGTCCGGCGTCGGGCGCCGACAGGGCGCAGAGTATACCGCCCCCGAGCGGCAATGGACAATCGCGCCTCGGACTCAGACGCTGAAGCTCTCGCCGCAGCCGCACTCGTCCTTGACGTTGGGGTTGCGGAAGCGGAAGTAGCGGTTCAGGCCCTCGGAGACGTAGTCGACCTCGCTGCCGTCGAGCATCTCGAGGGCCTCGGGGGCGACATAGACCTTGACGCCGTGTTCCTCGAAGGCCACGTCGTCGTTGGCGGCCTCGTCGGCGAAGTCGAGCACGTAGCTGTAGCCCGAGCAGCCGCTGGGCTTGACCGTGACCCGCAGGCCCAGGCCGTGCCCGCGCTCGTCGAGCACCCGACGGATCTGCTCGGCGGCGGCAGTGGTGATCGAAAGATGCGACATGGTGGTCTCCTGCAAGCGTGATGGGGTCAAGGGGTCTTGCGGCGCAGCCCGATCAGGGCATGGCGTAGCGCCTCGAGCGCCCGGTCGATATCGGCCTCGGTGGTGAAACGGCCGAAGCTGAAGCGCAGCGAGGCGAGTGCCAGGCGGCGGGGCACGCCGATGCCCTTCAGTACATAGGATGGCTCGACACTGGCCGAGTTGCAGGCCGAGCCGGTCGACAGTGCGATGTCGCGCAGGGCCATCAGCAGCGACTCGCCGTCGACGCCCTCGAAGGCCAGGTTGAGGATGTTGGGTACCGCGGTCTCGACCAGGCTGTTGCGGTGGATGCCGCCGAGGTCCTCGAGCCCGCCCAGCAGCCGGTCGCGCAGCGCCCGGATCCGCGCCTGGTCGGCCTCGCCCTCGCGGCCGGCGATGGCGAAGGCCTCGCCCATGCCGGCGATCTGATGGGTGGGCAGGGTGCCCGAGCGCATGCCCCGTTCGTGGCCGCCGCCGTGGATCAGCGCCTCGAGGCGGATATCCGGGCTGCGCTTCACATAGAGGGCGCCGACGCCCTTGGGGCCGTAGGCCTTGTGCCCGGACAGCGACATCAGGTCGATGCCGAGGCGCGCCACATCCAGCGGCAGGCGTCCCACCGCCTGGGCGGCGTCGACGTGGAAGACCGCGCCGCCGGCATGGACGACCTCGGCCAGCGCCGCCAGGTCGTGGATGCTGCCGAGCTCGTTGTTCACGGCCATCAGCGAGACCAGCGTCGTGTCCTCGCGCATCGCCTCACGCAGGGCCTCGGGGGTCACCCGCCCGTCGCGCTCCGGGGTCAGCCAGGTGACCTCGAAGCCCTCCTGTTCCAGGGCCCTGGCGGTATCGACCACGGCCTTGTGCTCGACGATCGAGGTCACCAGGTGTCGGCCCCGGGCCCGGTTGGCGCGCATGAAGCCGATCAGCGCCAGGTTGTCGGCCTCGGTGGCGCCGCTGGTCCAGACGATCTCGCGGGGATCGGCGCCGATCAGGTCGGCGACCTGGCGGCGTGCGCCCTCCACGGCCTGCTCGGCCTGCCAGCCCGGCATGTGGCTGCGCGAGGCCGGATTGGCGAAGACGCCGTCCAGGGTGAGATGGCGACTCATGACCTCGGCGACCCGGGGGTCGACGGGGGTGGTGGCGGCGTAATCGAGATAGACGGGTGCGCTCATGGGCTCGGTCGGTATCGGGGTTCAGGGCGACGCGGTCGGGATCTGGTCGTCGTCGAGGCGGCGGCGCTGGCGGCCGGCGATGTGCTGGATCTCCTCGCGGCTGGCCAGCTGGCCCAGGGTCACGCCATCGAGGAAGCCGTGGATCTGCTCGGACAGCTCGCTCCACAGGTGGTGGGTGAGGCAGATGTCGCCCTGCTGGCAGTCCGACAGGCCGCCGCAGCGGGTGGTGTCCACCGACTCGTTGACGGCGTCGATGACCCGGGCCACCGTGATCGTCTCCGGGGCCATGGCCAGCAGGTAGCCGCCGCCGGGACCGCGCACGCTGTCGACCAGGCCGCTGCGCCGCAGGCGGGCGAACAGCTGCTCGAGGTAGGACAGCGAGATCTCCTGCCGCCTGGAGATGTCGGCGAGACTGATCGGGCCCGCGTCGGCATTCATGGTCAGGTCGAGCATGGCGGTGACGGCGTAGCGTCCCTTGGTGGTCAGGCGCATGGAGCACTCACCTCGGCACCGACGCGGCGTCGGTTGTCGGTGACTCGGGCCGGTTCCCCGCGAAGGGCCGGGAAGACTCGCCATTATGATAATGACCCAGTGGCATGGTCAACCATTGCTGCGGCGCTTGCCGACCTCGTCCCGGGGGGGCGTCGGCGTCTCGGGGGCGTCGCCGCTGGCCTCGGCCGGCGATTCGTCGGCGGGCGTCGACCGGTCGCTCTCCCCGCGCCGGCCCTCCCGCGGCCCGCAGCAGCCGTCGACGTCCTCGAGGATATTGGCGAAGTCCTCGTCGCGCAGTTCCGGCAGCTGGCCGTCGCGGAAGCCGGCATCGATCTGGCGCAGCGTCGAGCACATGCGCTCGATGCGCTCGTCCACGGCGTGCATGTGATCGAGCATGGCCTGCATGGAGCGGGCCACCGGGTCGGGCATGTCCTGGCTGACGCCGTAGGCATCGAAGCCGAACTTGCGGCGCATGGCCTCGCGGCGCGCCGGGTCGACCTGCAGGGCCTCCTCCTGGTCGGGCTCGCTGCGCTGCACCACCTTGCCGGGAATGCCCACCACGGTGGCGCCTGCCGGCACCTCCTTGGTGACCACCGCATTGGAGCCGACCTTGGCCCCGGTGCCCACCGTGAAGGGGCCGAGGATCTTGGCGCCGGCGCCGACGATCACGCCGTCCTCGAGGGTCGGGTGGCGCTTGCCCTTGTTCCAGCTGGTGCCGCCCAGGGTCACGCCCTGGTAGAGGGTCACGTCGTCGCCCACCTCGGCGGTCTCGCCGATCACCACGCCCATGCCGTGGTCGATGAAGAAGCGCCGGCCGATGGTCGCCCCGGGGTGGATCTCGATGCCCGTGAACCAGCGCGCCAGGCTCGACAGGGTGCGGGCCAGCCACTTGAGGTTGTGGCGCCACAGCCAGTGGGTCATGCGGTGCACCAGCAGGGCGTGCAGCCCCGGGTAGTTGGTCAGCACTTCCAGGAAGTTGCGCGCCGCGGGATCCCGGGCGAATACGCTGTTGATGTCCTCGCGCAGACGTTGAAACATGCGGCGGTCCTTGGGTGGAGGGCGAGAGGTTTCCTTCATAGTGGGGGTGCGGCGGGCCGGCTTCAAGCCGGCCGCTCAGCCGTCGTCGCCCCGCTCGGCCTGGCGCTCGGTGGCGGAGAGGATGCCGCGCAGGATGTTGAGCTCCATGCGCTCCGGCCGGGCCCTCAGGGTGAAGCGGCGCAGGCGGGCCATCAACTGGCGCGGCGTGGCCGGGTCGTGGAAGCCGATGGCGACCAGGGTGCGCTCCAGGTGGGCGAAGTAGTGCTCCAGTTCCTCGTGGCTGGCCAGCGGCTGGCCGTCCTCGTCCTCGTCCGCGGCCGTCGCCTCGCCGCTCGCCGGCCGGGCAAGCCAGGCCAGGCGGCACTCGTAGGCCAGCACCTGGACGGCGGCGGCCAGGTTCAGCGAGCTGAACTCGGGGTTGGTGGGGATGTGCACGTGGGCATGGCAGCGCTGCAGCTCGGCGTTGGTGAGCCCGCTGTCCTCGCGGCCGAAGACCAGGGCCACGCGGCTCGCCGGCGCGGCCAGCTCGTCCGGCAGCCGCTCGCCCAGCGCCCGAGGCGTGATCATCGGCCAGGGCAGGGTGCGCGAGCGGGCGCTGGCGCCCACCACCAGGGTGCAGTCGGCGACCGCCTCCTCCAGCGTCGCCACGGTGCGGGCCCGGTGGACCAGGGCGTCGGCCCCCGAGGCCCGCGACACGGTATCCGCGGTCAGCGGTTCGCAGCGCGGCGCCACCAGCACCAGGTCGGCCAGGCCCATGTTGTGCATGGCGCGGGCGGTGCCGCCGATGTTGCCGGGATGGCTGGTGCCGATCAGGACGATGCGGATGCGGTTGAGCATGGGGGGCCTGCGTGGTGTCGCCGTGGGAAAGGGCCCGTAGTCTAGCATGTCGGCCGGGGGCATGGCGTGGCGCGCGGGGCGCGCTTCTGCTAGGATTCGCGCCGACCCGTTCTTTAACACCCCCGACTCCCCAAGGCCCGATCATGCATCCGATGGTCCAATTCGCGCTGCGTGCCGCTCGCAGTGCCGGCGAACAGTTCCTGCGCATCCGTGAGCGTATCGAGAACGCCCATGAAGAGCACAACCTCGACAAGCTGCTCGAGGACGCCGCCCGCAACGCCGAGACCCTGATTTCCCGTCAGCTGTCCCGTGGCTATCCCCAGCACGGCGTCGTCGGTCGCTATACCCCCCATCGCAGCGGGGAAGGCGAGGGCAGCGACATCCTGTGGCGCATCGAACCCTTCCACGGCTACTCCAACCTGGCCGTCGCCTCGCCCGGCTTCGCGCTGTCGCTGGTATGCCTGGTCAAGGGCCGCCCGGAGCATGCGGTGGTGATCTGTCCCTTCAGCGACGACGAGTACCTGGCCAGCCGGGGCCGCGGTGCCCAGCTCAACGGCAAGCGCATCCGCGTGCCGAAGCGCACGGCGATCGCCGGCAGCCGCATCGCCATGAGCCTGCCGGAGACCTGGCTGCGGCCGCGCCTGCTGCCCGCCTACCTGACCCTGACCCAGCAGCTCGCCCCCCAGATCGAGCTGCAGCGCGCCTCCGGCAGCGGCCTGCTGGACATCGCCGAGCTGGCCGCCGGGCGCGTCGATGTCGCCTTCGTGCTGGGCCTCGAGGAGCAGGACATGCATGTCGGCGCCCTGCTGCTCAAGGAGGCCGGGGCGCTGATGGGCACCCCCGACGGCCAGCCGTCGATCGAGGCCGAGGGCCAGCTGATGGCCGCCGGGCCACGGCTGTTCAAGGCGCTGGTGCAGCAGCTCAAGCCGCACTTCTGAGCGGCGCCCGGCCATCGCCGGACCGGCGGTGACCGCCCCACGACAACGCCCCCGCGGCCCGGCTGCGGGGGCGTCTTGCGTTCTACCGGGGCCGCCGGGCGAGATTACATCCGGTGACATTCACGGGACTGTTCTGGCCGGCCCTGTGGGTGTAGCTTGGGAGGTGTCGGCGGTCCGACGACCCCGGCATCATGCGCCCCCGGGGGTCACGCCGCCGGGCCATGAGACCCACCCGTGAGAGGAGTGACGATGCAACCGCTCAGCTATTACTACTACAACGTGCTGGAAAGCCTGGAGAAGCCCTGCGACGTGCCGGCGTTGCACCTCCAGGAGGGCTATGACCTCCTGTATCGCTACGGCGGCCGGGTCGAGATGGACCTGATCCGCCGTGCCGAGCAGGCCAGCGCGAATGGCGAGCCGTACCACTGGCACGAGGCCCTCGATGCCGAACAGCAGGACAAGCTGCGTCGTGCCCTCGGCGACGGGAACCCGGCGAAGATCCTCAAGGTGATGCAGCGTAATGGCTATGCCGGCGTGCTCTACCATCACGCCCGTGAAGTCTATCGTCCCGACGCCCAGGGCGTCGCCTAGCCGCGTCTCTCGACCCGTCCCGCTCGGGGACGGGAGATGAAAAAAGCCCCCGGCATGGTGCCGGGGGCTTTTTCGTGGGCCTGAGCTCGCCGCCCGGGTCAGGGCAGCTCCTCGGCCTCCGGGTCTTCCTTCCTGGCGGGGATCAGGTCCTCGCGCTGCAGCTTGAGCGGCAGCAGCAGGGCCGCGGCCACGTAGATGGACGAGAAGGTCCCGATCACCACGCCGAAGATCAGTGCCACGGCGAAGAAGTGGATCATGTCGCCGCCCAGGGTCACCAGCGCCAGCAGCACCAGCAGGGTGGTGCCGGAGGTGGCCAGGGTGCGCGACAGGGTCTGGTTGATCGCCTCGTTGAAGATCGCCGGCATGTCGTCGATGCGCGACTTGCGGATGTTCTCGCGGATGCGGTCGTAGACCACGATGGTGTCGTTGAGTGAGTAGCCGATCACCGCCAGCACCGCCGCCAGCACGGTGAGGTCGAACTCGAAGCCGAACAGTGAGAAGGCGCCGACCACGATGATGACATCGTGCAGCAGTGCCAGCAGGGCGCCGATGGCGAACTTGTACTGGAAGCGGGCCGCCACGTAGAGCATCACGATCCCCAGCGCCACCAGCATGCCCATGCCGCTCTTGTCGCGCAGCTGGTCGCCGACCTGGGCGCCGACGAACTCGGCGCGGACCAGCGAGACATCGCTGCCGGCGTCCTGGAGCAGTGTCACCACCTGGTCGCCGACGCCGGCTTCGAAGGCCTGCTGGAGGCGGATCAGCACCTCGGTGGAGGCGCCGAAGGTCTGCACCGCGACGTCCTGGAAGCCGGCGGCCTCGAGGGTCTGGCGCACCGTCTCCAGCGTCGGCGCGCTGGCGAAGCGCACCTCCACCAGGGTGCCGCCGGTGAAGTCGAGGCCCAGGTTGAGCCCCAGCAGCAGCAGCGAGACGATCGACGCCAGCAGCATCGCCCCGGAGATCGCGAAGGCGACCCGGCGCTTGCCCATGAAGTCGAACTGTCGTTGTATCAGGGATTTCATAGGCACCTCTTATATCCAGAGCGTCTTGAGCGGCCTGCCGCCGTAGCACAGGTTGACCATGGCGCGGGTCACCATCAGGGCGGTGAACAGCGAGCTCAGGATGCCCAGCGACAGCGTCACGGCGAAGCCCTTGACCGGCCCGGTGCCGATCGAGAACAGGATCAACGCCACCAGCAGGGTGGTGATGTTGGCGTCGATGATCGAGGTGAAGGCGCGCTCGTAGCCGGCGTGGATGGCCTGCTGGACCGAGAGCCCGGTGCGCAGCTCCTCGCGGATGCGCTCGAAGATCAACACGTTGGCATCCACCGCCATGCCCAGCGTCAGCACGATGCCGGCGATGCCGGGCAGCGTCAGGGTGGCGCCGAGCATCGACATGGCGGCCACCAGCAGGGTCAGGTTGAGCGCCAGGGCGAGGGTGGCGAACCCCCCGAAGACCTTGTAGCGCACCAGCATGAACAGCACCACCAGCAGCAGGCCGACCTGCACCGAGAGCACGCCGCGCTCGATGTTCTCGGCGCCGAGGCTCGGCCCGATGGTGCGCTCCTGGGCGAAGTAGATCGGGGCTGCCAAGGAGCCGGAACGCAGCAGCAGCGCCAGCTCGGCCGCCTCGGTGGGCGACTCGAGGCCGGTGATGCGGAAGCTGTTGCCCAGCGCGCTCTGGATGGTGGCCAGGCTGATGATGCCGCGCTCGGTGTAGGGGTCGCGGACGGTGACCTCCTCGCCGTCCTCCATCACCGTGCGCTCGCGGGTCTTGTGCTCGATGTAGAGCACCGCCATGTTGCGACCGATGTTGGTGCGGGTGGCGCGGTTCATCAGGGTGCCGCCGGTGCCGTCGAGGTCGATGTTGACCTGGGGACGACCGTTCTCGTCGAAGCTGCGGCTGGCGTTGGAGACGCTGTCGCCGGTGATGATCACGTCGCGCATCAGGGTGGCGGTGCGCGAGGGCTCGTTGCGGAACGGGAAGGTCTGGGTCTCGACTTCCGGGGTGTCCGGACGGGCCTCGAGGCGGAACTCCAGGTTGGCGGTGGCGCCGACGATGCGCTTGGCCGCGGCGGTGTCCTGCACGCCGGGCAGCTCGACGACGATGCGATCCGGCCCCTGGCGCTGGACCAGCGGCTCGGCCACGCCCAGCTCGTTGACGCGGTTGCGCAGGGTGGTCAGGTTCTGGTTGATCGCGTAGTCCTGGATCTCGTCCACGGCGGTGTCGGTCAGCGTCATCGCCAGCCCGGCCCCCCGCGAGAGGTCGACGTTGCGGTAGTCGAACTCGGGGAACTCGCGACTGATCAGCCGGCGGGCCTCGCTGCGATCCTCGGCGTTCATGAAGTCCATCTCGATCGTGCGGCCGTCGATCTCGGTATTGCGGTAGCGCAGGCGCTCGTCACGCAGGGTCTCGCGCATGGCGCTGGCATTGACCTCGAGGCGCTGGGTCACCGCGGCCTCCATGTCCACCTCTAGCAGGAAGTGCACGCCGCCGCGCAGGTCCAGGCCGAGGGTCATGGGGGAGGCGGCCAGCGATTCCAGCCAGGCCGGGGTGGACTCGGCCAGGTTCAGGGCCACCACGTAGTCCTCGCCCAGGGCGTCGCTGATCAGGTCGCGGGCGCGGATCTGGTCGTCGGCGTTGTCGAGGCGGATCAGCACGTTGCCGGGGTTGCGCTCGACGGACTGGATGGCGATGCCGGCATCGCTCAGGGTGGTCTTGAGGCGCTCGAGGCGGCGCTCCTCGAGGGTGGTGTCGCCCCGGTCGCTGCTGATCTGCACCGCCGGATCCTCGGGGAAGAGGTTGGGGAGGGAGTAGACCAGGCCGACGAGGAGGACGAGGAGTATCAGCAGATACTTCCACAGGGGATAACGGTTGAGCATGGGAGCCCTGCCCTCAGGTTGCTGATGATGGAGACGGACGCTACGCCATCACGAGCACCGGGCGGAGCCGGTCGGCCGGGCCCCGCCTCGGTGGTCGCAGGGCAGCCCGCCGCGTCAGGGCGACGCGGCGGGCGCGGGTACGCCCGGTCAGATGGACTTGAGCGTGCCCTTGGGCAGGACGGCGGCCACGGCGTTCTTCTGCACGTTGACCTCGGTGCCCTCGGCGATCTCCATGGACAGGAACTCGCTGTCGTCGCTGACCTTGGTGATGCGGCCGAGCATGCCGCCGCCGATGACGATCTCGTCGCCCTTGGTGAGGTTGCCGATCAGCTGCTTGTGCTGCTTGGCCCGCTTGGCCTGGGGGCGCCACAGCAGGAAGTAGAAGATCAGCACGAAGCCGACCAGCATCACGATCTGGGCGATGCCGCCGCCGGCGGCGCCGGCGTCCTGGGCCAGGGCCGGGGAAATGAAGAAGTCCAGCATGTACGACGATCTCCTGAGTCGCGTGAAAACAAGGTGGCGCCTGGGCGCCGAGCCGCCGGCTCCGGGGGCCGGCCAGCCGTCAATTCGGTGCGGGGGGGACCGGCAGGCCGCGGCTTGCGTAGAACCCTTCCACGAAGTGGGCCAATGTACCCGCTTCGATTGCACCGCGCAAACCGGCCATCAGGCGCTGGTAATGGCGCAGATTGTGGATGGTATTGAGCATCGAGCCGAGCATCTCGCCGCAGCGGTCCAGGTGGTGCAGGTAGGCCCGGGAGAAGTGCCGGCAGGTGTAGCAGTCGCAGTCCGCCTCCAGCGGGGCGGCGTCGTGGCGGTGCTTGGCGTTGCGGATCTTGACCGTGCCCTCGGCGGTGAACAGGTGGCCGTTTCTCGCGTTGCGGGTGGGCATCACGCAGTCGAACATGTCGACGCCGCGGCGTACCCCCTCCACCAGGTCCTCCGGCTTGCCCACCCCCATCAGGTAGCGCGGCTTGTCGGCCGGCATCCACTCGGGCAGGTAGTCGAGTACCGCGATCATCTCCGCCTTGGGCTCGCCCACCGAGAGGCCGCCGATGGCGTAGCCATCGAAGCCGATGGCCTCGAGGCCATCGAGCGACTGCTTACGCAGCTCGGGATACATGCCGCCCTGGATGATGCCGAACAGCGCCGAGGGCGAGTCGCCGTGGGCGTCGCGTGAGCGCCTGGCCCAGCGCAGCGACATCTCCATGGAGCGCCGGGCCTCCTCGACGCTGGCCGGGTAGGGCGTGCACTCGTCGAAGATCATCACGATGTCCGAGCCCAGCGAGCGCTGCACGGCCATGGATTCCTCGGGGCCCATGAACACCTTGGCGCCGTCCACCGGCGAGCGGAAGTGCACGCCTTCCTCGGTGATCTTGCGCATCTCGCCCAGCGAGAACACCTGGAAGCCGCCGGAATCGGTGAGGATCGGCCGTTCCCACTGGGCGAAGTCGTGCAGGTCGCCGTGGGCCTCGATCACCTCGGTGCCCGGGCGCAGCCACAGGTGGAAGGTGTTGCCGAGGATGATCTCGGCGCCGATCTCTTCCACCGACTCGGGCGTCATGCCCTTGACGGTGCCGTAGGTGCCCACCGGCATGAAGGCCGGCGTCTCCACCGTGCCCCGGGGGAAGGTCAGGCGTCCGCGGCGCGCCCGGCCGTCGCTGGCCAGGCGCTCGAAGGTCATGAAGCATTCGTCTCGCATCGGGGATCTCGGCTTGGTCGGTCAGCGGGCTCGTGTGAGATACATGGCGTCGCCATAACTGAAGAAGGCATAGCCCTCGCGGACCGCCTCGCGGTAGGCGGCCATCACCGTCTCGAAGCCGGCGAAGGAGGCCACCAGCATCAGCAGGGTCGACTCCGGCAGGTGGAAGTTGGTGACCAGGGCATCGACGACCCGCCACTGGTAGCCCGGGTAGATGAAGATATCGGTCTCGCCGCTGTAGGGGGCAATCTCGTCGTCGGCGCTCTTCAGGCAGGCGCTCTCCAGGCAGCGCACGCTGGTGGTGCCCACGGCGATCACCCTGTTGCCCCGGGCGCGGGCCGCCCGCACCTGGTCGCAGACCGTCTCGGAGACCTCGATCCACTCACTGTGCATCTGGTGCTCGCGGATGTCGTCGGCGCGCACCGGCTGGAAGGTGCCGGCACCCACGTGCAGGGTGACGAAGGCGCTCTCCACGCCCTTCTCGGCAAGCCGCCCGAGCAACGGCTCGTCGAAGTGCAGCCCGGCGGTGGGGGCGGCCACGGCGCCGTCGCGGCGGGCGTAGACGGTCTGGTAGCGCTCCCGGTCGCCGAGCTCGTCCTCGCGGGTGATATAGGGGGGCAGCGGCATATGGCCGTGGGCCTCGAGCAGCGCGATCAGCGGCGTCTCGCCGAGGAAGCGCAACTCGAACAGCGCCTCGCGGCGGCCCTCGACCACGGCGCGGATGCCGCCCTCGAACTCGATCTCGGTGCCGGTCTTGGGCGACTTGCTGGCGCGCAGGTGGGCCAGGCCGCGGTGGGCATCCAGCGGGCGCTCCAGCAGCATCTCCACGCGCCCGCCGCTGGCCTTGTGGCCATGCAGGCGGGCGGGAATCACCCTCGTGTCGTTGAACACCAGCAGGTCGCCGGGGGCGAGCCGCTCGAGCAGGTCGGGGAAGCGACGGTGCGCGAGCCGGCCGCTCTGGCCGTCGACGCACAGCAGGCGGCAGTCGCTGCGTTGTTCGGAGGGATAGCGGGCGATCAGCGCCTCGGGGAGCTCGTAGTGGAAATCGGCGCGCTGCATGGGGCGTTTCGGTCCGGATGAAGGGCATGAACGACGGCTCGGGCGAGCCGTGGCAAGCCGACAAGGATACCGTGTCCCGTGGCCGAAGTCAGGGCCCGGATTGACCTTCACCGCGGCCCACGTATAATGCCACGCCGTTGCCGGTGTGGCGGAATTGGTAGACGCAGCGGATTCAAAATCCGCCGGGTGCAAGCCCTTGTCGGTTCGAGTCCGACCACCGGTACCATGAAATCAAGCACTTACCTCCCTCCATGTGCTTGATATGAATTAGCCTTTCCTAGTGTGTCAACAAAGTGTCAACGGCGCTTCGACCATGTTCCGCGCTACTCCCCCTCCCAGTGGCCGGGCGATCTGTACTGATTAATACCAAATCTCCATAGTTCTGCGACATTTTCCTTAGCGTTTCATGTGAGTGAAGACTACATTTCTAATGGCAGGCAGGAAGCCTCAGACTCGATCAAGCTCGTGGTGTGGACAAGCGGCCCCTTCAGGGGGTCGCTTTTTTCTTGGCTGGATGATGCGTGGCGCGAACCTGATCGCGTCGGGTCGGTGGTCCGGGGAGAGGTGTGTCGGTTCGAGTCCGACCACCGGTACCATAAAATCAATCACTTACTTCCCTCAATGTGCTTGATCTGCATTAGGTTCCTTTCAAGTTACAAGCCGCTTCCGCTCGATCGCCCGACATGCCTTGCTGCTCTGGGCCTGCTTGCCGCTTAGATCGAAATGCTCTGGGTCGGCCCCAAAATATTCTTGGGTCTGGTGCAGGCGAGATGACTACATTTCTAATGTCAGCGCAGGATGCCTTCTGACTAGTCATGTTGTGGATAGCGGCCCTCTCTCGGGCCGCTTTTTTTGTGGAGGTGCATCGGGTGGGGCTTACCGTGCCCGGGATGGCCACTTCGGTCGGGTGCACCGCTCGCCTCAGTCGATGCTGGTATCCCGGATGGCGGCATTGATCAGGCAGTAGAGGCCGTAGCTCGCCAGGCCGAGGGCCACCGCACCCAGCAGCCAGGGGCCGAAGGGCTGGTCGGCCAGCACGTTCAGCGCGCCGCCGAGGCCCTGGGCCTCGCTGGGGTCGGCCTGCCAGGCTGAGATGCACAGGAACAGGCCGATCATCTGGAAGACCAGGCCGCGGGCCGACAGGCCCCAGCGGGTGATGACGTCCGCCAGCCGGCGTTGCAGCGGCCCCATGTCCTGGCGGTACCAGTTGCTGATATAGCTGCGCCGGATGGCCCGCCATAGCTGCCGCAGGCCGATGGCGATGAACACCAGGCCGATGGCGAAGATCGCGTAGAGCCCGCCCTGGTGGCTCATCACCAGGGCGGTGCGGTCGCTGGCCGTGTCCTGTCCCGACCCGCTGGCGGCGTCGCGCAACAGGTCGAGGCAGTAGATCCCGAGGCTGCCATGGATGAGACTGCTGATCAGGAAGCCCAGGCGCGTGACGAGGCCCTTGGGCCCTCGACCGACGTTCTCGGCATCCAGCAGCGCCTGGAGGAGGCGCCAGGCGGCATAGGCGGCGAGCCCGGCCGCCAGGCCGCCGAGCATCAGGTCGCCGAAGGGCTCGCTGGCCAGGCCGTAGAGGGCTTCCTTGGTGCCGACGTTGTCGCCCCCCAGGCCGGTCGCCGCCAGGAAGGCCAGGCCGCCCACCAGCAGGTAGACGACGCCCTTGGCGGCGTAGCCCGCCCCGGCCGCGAGGACCACGCCCCGCCTGAGTCGAGTCTTGGATTCTGGCATCGTGGGCTCCACGGTCGCCGCGTCAGGCGAGGCCGATGACCACCATGGTCAGGGTGCCGCCGGTCAGCAGGTAGGCCAGCATTGCCATCAGGCCGTCCTCGGCGAGCAGGGCCAGGCCGAAGAGCGTCAGCGCCAGGCCGGCCCCGTTGGCAGTAAAGGGCACCAGCTCCATCGGCGGCATCGCCAGGCCGATCAGCAGGCAGGTCAGGGCCACCGGCAGGTGGGCCGGGGGGCGGGCGAGCCACACCAGGCGTGCCCGCAGGAGGCGGTCGACCCAGCGCGCGGGGCGCACCATCCAGTCCGTGACTCGCACGAAACGCTCGCGGGACACCCGTCGCCGCAACAGGCCGCGCGGCAGCCAGATATGCCTCCGGCCGAGCAGCAGCTGGGCGGCCACCAGCACCACCAGGCTGGCCATCAGGGAGGGCACCCCGGGGATGTCGCCGAGCAGCGGGGCCAGGGTGACCAGTCCGGCGATCAGCAGGAAGGGCGCGAAGCTGCGCCGCCCCACCGCATCGAGGATCGCTTCCAGGCTCACGTCCTCCCGTCGTCGCCCCGCCTGCTGCACCTGGGCGATCAGCGTCGTCAGGTTGCGTGGACCGGCCTGGGGCGACGCTTGCTGGGTGTCATCGGTCATGCGGCCCCTGCTGTCCGGGGGAGGGTGGCCAGGGCCCTGGCGCCGGGCTTCGGCCCAGGCGGCCAGGATCGCCTGGGCGGCATCACGACAGTGTAGCCTGGCCGCCCGTGCGGATGCATGCCGATCCTGTCTGGCGGCGGCCCTGTCGCAGGGCCTCGCGATATCGTATGGTAGAGGATCGGTCCTTCTCTCGTGCTTGCGGGGGAGGGCTGTTTTCATTGGTTCCCCGGGCGTCCGTCTGGCCAGGCCTCCCGGATACAGCGGGTCGGCGGTCCGCCAGCCAGCCGGGGCATGGTGCCTCGCGACGATGGCCGAGGACGCGCTGCTTTCTTTTTTTACAGTGTCTGGTAATCGACGTCATCTATGGCCGCTTCCGCCAAATTCCTCCAGCAGCTTCTGCGCCATCCCCGCCGGACGCTTCGCCTGCGCTACAGCCAGTGGCGTTACGACTACACTCCGGAGCCGCGGCTGCCCGATACCCTGCATACGGTGGTGCTGTTCGTGCCCAAGCGGATCGGGGACGGCATGGCCGTGTTCCCGGTCATCCGGGCCCTGCAGGCCCGCGGGGTGTCCCGCCTCGTCATCGTCGCCTCGAGCTACAACGAGATCGTCTTCCGGCGGCTCGTGGACGAGAGCGTCGAACTGGTCACGCTCGCCGATGCCAAGGACCTCGGGGCGATTCGTGGTGTGGCCCGCGACCTTCGCACCCGGCATGGCTGCGTCGATCTCTGCGTGGAAGGCACCATCCGCGACGATGTGCCCACGCGCTGTTTCGTCGGCACCCTGCGGGCACGCTGCAACCTGAAGCTGGGGGCCTCGCCGATGCGCTGCTACGCGTCGCTGCGTGGTGAGGCCCAGGCGATGCAGGATCGTGGCGAGGCTCGGCCGCACTGCTGGGCCGGCCTGATGCGGGAGGCCGGCATCGCCGAGGTGCCGGGAGCCTATGAGTTTCCGATCGCCGCCGACGACGAGGAACGGGTCCGGCGGAGCGTGGCACCGCTGCGCCCCTATGTCGCCCTCAACCTGGATGGCAGTCATCCGGCGCGCCAGCTGTCCCTCGAGCAAGGGCGGCGACTCTGCGAACTGCTGCGGGACATCCCGGGCCTGCCCGTGGTGATGGTCTTCGGCCCCGGTGGCGAGGACAAGGCGCGCCGGCTGGCGGCCGACATGCCCGATGTGCATCGGCTGTCGCTGGCGGTGAGCCTGCCGCACAGCGTGGCCATCGTGAAGCATGCCGCCCTGGTGGTGACCCCCGATACGGCGGTACTGCACATGGCGAGCGCCTGGAATCGGCCGACCCTCGGGCTCTACGCCCGCCCCCAGCGGCGCTGGCGGCCGCTGGCCGAGCACAGCGCCCTGATCGAGACCGGCGGCCACCTCGCCGATCTCGACATGCAGCAGGTGGCCCGGGCCCTGGGCGCGTTGCCCGTGGCCGAGGGTCGGGGATGTCATATGACCCAAGGAGGCTGATCATGCCGTTGTCGCTATGGATGTCGCTGGCCGCGATCTGCGCCATGGGGGCCATGTCGCCGGGGCCGAGCCTGGCCCTGGTGCTGCGCCACACCCTGGGCGGCGGGCGCCTGCCGGGGGTGGCGGCGGCGCTGTCCCATGCCCTGGGCGTCGGGCTCTATGCCTTGCTGACCGTCTGGGGGCTGGGGGCGCTGATCGTGCGCTTTCCCCTGCTGTTCCAGGCCATCACCTGGGGCGGGGCGGCCTACCTGGCCTGGCTGGGGATCAAGGCGCTGCGTGCCGGCCGCGCCGGGGCGCTGCGCGCCGAAGCCATGACCACCTCGGGGAGCCAGGCCGCCCGGGAGGGCATGCTGGTGGCGCTGGGCAATCCCAAGCTGATCCTGTTCTTCGTCGCCCTGCTCAGCCAGTTCGTGACCCCGGACATGAGTCTGGCGGCCCGGGCGATCATCGTGCTCACGGCGATGATCATCGATGGCGGCTGGTACGTGCTGGTGGCGGTCAGCCTCTCCCATTCCCGGGTCCTGCCCTGGCTGCAGGCGCGTGCCCACTGGATCAACCGGGCCACCGGGGTGCTGCTGCTGGCGCTGGCGCTGAGGGTGGTCGCCGGCCCCATCGGCTGAGGCTGCGTTGACGTCGATCACGTGGGCTCTCGGGTCGGGAGGCGGCGGGACTGATACGCTAAGCGTATCGTCTATCGGAAGTCGTGCTGATGAATGAGTCCTCCCCTCATGCCCTGGCGGTACTGCTCGAGGACGATCCGGATGCCGCCGCCGCCCTGGCGGTCCAGTTGCGGGTGCTGGGGGTGGAGACGCGCTACTGCCGGCATTCCCACCACCTGGTCGGCGAGGTGCTGGCCAAGGCGCCACAGCTCGTCGTCATGGGGCTGGCGTTCGGCGAGCAGGACGGCATCGCGATGCTGCGCCGGCTCGCCGAGTGCCGCTATCGGGGACGGGTCCTGCTGCTCAGCGGCGTCGAGCGCAAGGTGGCGCGCATCGCCGAGCGGCTGGGCGAGGCCCTGGGGCTCAACATGCTGCGCTCCCTGGACAAGCCCATGCGGCTCGGCGAGCTGCGCGAATGCCTGGAGGGCCTGGAGGGGGAGGCGAGCCCCGGGCCGCCCGAGATCCGGCCGCCGTTCTTCCACCAGGAGGAGCTGGAACTGGCCTTCGCCCGCCAGGAGCTGATCCTCCACTACCAGCCCCAGTTCGACCTGGAGACCCGACGGCTGTCCGGCGTCGAGGCCCTGGTGCGCTGGAACCATCCCGAGGCGGGCCTGCTGGTGCCCGGCGACTTCCTGCCGCTGCTGACCCCGGCCCAGAGCCGCTTGCTGACCCGTCGCGTGCTGCAGCTGGCCATGGCCGATGCCGCTCGCTGGCGTGAGGCCGGTCTCAACCTGTCGCTGTCGATGAACGTCACCCCCGATGACCTGATGTGCCAGGAACTGGTCGCCCTGGTCCGCGAGGGCTGGCATTCGGCCGGCGGGGCGCCGCTGGTGCTGGAGATCACCGAGACCGCCTCCATGGAGGACGAACTGCTCAGCAGCGAGGTGGCGGCCCGCCTGCACCTCACCGGGCTGGAGGTCTCGGTGGACGACTTCGGCGTGGGGTTCTCGTCCCTGGCGCGCCTGCAGCTGCTGCCGATCAGCGAGCTCAAGGTCGACCGCAGCTTCGTCAGTCGCCTCCATGAGGACCTGCAGGATGCCGCCATCGTCGAGGCCGTGGCGCTGCTCGGGCGGCGGCTGGGCATCCGGGTGGTCGCCGAGGGCGTCGAGGACCTGGCCTGCCTGGCGGCCCTGGAGCGTTACGGCTGCACCCACGTGCAGGGGTTCGGCCTGGCCCGGCCGATGCCGAGCGAGGGCATCATGGCCCTGGCCAACACAGAATCGCCCCTGGAGCGGGCATCGGGGCGTAGTTCCACCGATAGCGCTTGTAAGTGAAAGCAGGTTTCTTGTGTAGGAAATATCCTACATTACCGATGTTTGATGGCATCGGCGTGAGTCTTTTTCCTGACGTTTGCCGTTGATGGCGCCTTTTGGTGCATTATCTTCATTCCCCTTCGCCGAGCGCCCCGGTCTGGCGCGCCCGGACCCCCGTCGGGGCTGCCCCACGAGTCTCATTCGAGTTGGTACCCTCGCGCCCACATTCGGCAATGCCACGGACGGCCGTCCTGACCGGTCGTCCGCATGCCGCATCGCCTGCGCCCGACAGGGCACGGCTCCGAGAAATGGGCCGGCCACAGGGGCGTTGCGCCGTTATCCGCAGGGAGGAAGCTCGAAGATGGCCAAAGAAGGGTCCGTTGCGCCGAAGGAGCGCATCAACATCAAGTACGTGCCCGCCACCGGGGACCAGCAAGCCGAGACCGAGCTGCCGCAGAAGCTGCTGGTGGTCGGCGACTTCAAGGGCGGCGCCGAGGAGACGCCGATCGAGGAGCGCGACGCCGTCTCGGTGGACAAGAACAACTTCCAGTCGGTGATGCGTGAGGCCGGCCTGGGGCTGCAGGCCAGCGTGCCCAATCGCCTGGAGGAAGAGGACGGGCAGGAGCTCTCCGTGGACCTGAGCTTCCAGTCGCTGGCGGATTTCGCCCCCGATAGCGTGGCGCGCCAGGTGCCCGAGCTGCGCAAGCTGGTCGAGCTGCGCGAGGCGCTGGTGGCCCTCAAGGGACCGCTGGGCAATGTGCCGGCCTTTCGCGAGCGCCTGCAGGCGCTGATCGAGAACCCCGAGGCTCGGGACCAGTTGCTGAGCGAGCTCGAACTGCTCGACTCCCCGTCCGCGGGCGATACCTGATCCCTTCACGCATGGAAGCGAGGCACCCCTCATGAGCGAATCCACCCAGTCCCAGGCGCCCGCCGCCGAGGCCCGCGCCGAGGAATCCCTGCTCGACCAGGTGATGGCCCAGACGCGCATGGCCCCCGCCGACGAAGGCTACGACGTGGCCAAGCAGGGCGTCGCCGCCTTCATCAGCGAGCTGCTGAAGAGCGACGATGGCCAGGCGCAGGTCAACAAGTCGGTCGTCGACCGGATGATCGTCGAGCTGGATCGCAAGATCGGCCACCAGGTCGACGAGATCCTCCACGACCCGGGCTTCCAGCATCTCGAGTCGGCCTGGCGGGGCCTGAAGCTGCTGGTCGATCGCACCGACTTTCGCGAGAACATCAAGCTCAACGTCCTCCACGCCACCAAGGAGGAGTTGCTCGAGGACTTCGAGTTCGCCCCGGAGATCAGCCAGAGCGGCCTCTACCAGCACGTCTATGCGGCCGAGTACGGCCAGTTCGGCGGCGAGCCGGTGGCGGCGATGATCGGCCATTACGATTTCACGCCCTCGACCCCCGACATCAAGCTGCTGCAGTACACCGCCTCGGTGGGGGCCATGTCCCATGCGCCCTTCCTGTCCTCGGTGGCGCCGAGCTTCTTCGGCATCGACAGCTTCGAGGAGCTGCCCAACATCAAGGACTTCAAGGCGATCTTCGAGGGCCCCAAGTACGCCCGCTGGCGCAGCCTGCGCGAGTCCGAGGATTCCCGCTACCTGGGCCTCACCGCGCCGCGCTTCCTGCTGCGCATGCCCTACGACCCGGTCGAGAACCCGGTCAAGTCCTTCCACTACGAGGAGTCGGTCAGCGAGAGCCACGACCACTACCTGTGGGGCAATACCGCCTACCTGCTCGCCGAGCGTCTCAACGACAGCTTCGCCAGGTATCGCTGGTGCCCGAACATCATCGGGCCGCAGAGCGGTGGGGCGGTCGAGAACCTGCCGGTGCACACCTACGAGGCGCTGGGGCAGCTGCAGAGCAAGATTCCCACCGAGGTGCTGGTCACCGACCGGCGGGAATTCGAGATGGCCGAGGAGGGCTTCATCTCGCTGACCATGCGCAAGGGCAGCGACAACGCCGCCTTCTTCTCCGCCAACTCGGTGCAGAAGCCCAGGAGCTTCCCCAACACCCCCGAGGGACGCGAGGCCGAGACCAACTTCAAGCTCGGCACCCAGCTGCCCTACGTGTTCATCGTCAATCGCCTGGCCCACTACATCAAGGTGCTGCAGCGCGAGCAGATCGGCTCCTGGAAGGAGCGCCAGGACCTGGAGCGCGAGCTCAACACCTGGATCCGCCAGTACGTCGCCGACCAGGAGAACCCCCCGGCCGACGTGCGCAGTCGCCGTCCGCTGCGCGCCGCCTCGGTGCAGGTCTCGGACGTCGAGGGCGACCCGGGCTGGTATCGCGTCTCGCTGGCGGTCCGCCCGCACTTCAAGTACATGGGCGCCAACTTCGAGCTGTCGCTGGTGGGACGCCTCGACAAGGACTGACGCCATGACCGCCTTCAGGGATCGCGGCGGGCGTCCCGGCGCACGGCTCTTCGAGCGCCTGTCGGCACCGGAGCGCCCGGTGCCGGAGGGCGAGCGGGCGCTGGAGGCCACCCTGGTCTCCATCAAGCGCCACCTGGTCGACCTGCTCAACAGCCACCCGGGGCACAGCGAGTGTGCCCCGGCGCTGGGCCTGCTGGACTTCAACGACGCCACGCTGGGCGTGCTCGACCTCGAGCTCAAGGTCGAACGCGCCATCCGCGAGTGCATCGAGCGCTACGAGCCGCGGGTCCGGCGCGTGCGGGTCGAGACCCAGCCCAACGACGGTGACCCGCTGCAGTTGCGCTTCCAGGTCCAGGCCACCCTGGAGCTGGGGCGCGAGGCCACCGAGACCACCATCGACCTGTTGCTCAACGACAAGCGCTACCAGTGCGTGAACTGAGGCCATCATGCTGAACCGCTACTACCGGGACGAGCTCGACTTCCTGAAGCGCCAGGGCCGCGAGTTTGCCGAGGGCAATCCCGGCCTCAGCCGCTTCCTCGCCGAGCAGAGCACCGACCCCGACGTCGAGCGCCTGCTCGAGGGGTTCGCCTTCCTGTCCGGGCGGCTGCGCGAGAAGGTCGACGACGAGTTCCCCGAGCTCACCCACGCGCTGATCGGCATGCTGTGGCCCAACTACCTGCGCCCGGTGCCGAGCATGACGGTGGTGCAGTTCGCCCCCCACTGGCACGGCCTGAGCGGCGCCCAGGCGGTGCCCCGCGGCACCTCCCTGGCCAGCCGCGAGGTCGAGGGCACGGCCTGCACCTTTCGCACCTGCCATGAGCTGACGCTCTACCCCCTGGCCCACGACGGGGTCACCGCCCGCCACTCCCGGGAGGCCTCGGTGGTCGAGCTCGACCTGGCGGTGCACAGCGACCAGCCCCTGGATGCCCTGGGGGTCACCGACCTGCGCCTGCACCTGGGCGGCAGCGGCTACACGGCCCGCACCCTCTACCTGTGGCTCAACCACTACCTGGCCGGCCTCGAGCTCGAGGTCGACGGCCAGCGGCTGCCGCTGCCCGCTCGCCTGCTGGCGCCGGTGGGCTTCGCCGCCGAGGACGCCCTGCTGCCGTACCCGCGCAACGTCTACCAGGGCTATCGCATCCTGCAGGAGTACCTGTGCTTCCCCGAGGCCTTCCAGTTCTTCGACCTCGAGGGCCTGGGCGACTACCTGCCGTCGCGCCCGGCCGAGCGGCTGACCCTGCGCTTCACCTTCACCCGCACCCTGCCGGCGGATGCCCGGGTGGGGGACGAGAGCCTGGCGCTCTACTGCACCCCGGCGATCAACCTCTTCGCCCATGACGCCGACCCGGTGGACTTGAGCGGCGAGCGCAGCGAGTACCGCATCCGCCCCAGCAGCCGCTTCCCCGCCCACTACGAGGTGTTCAGCGTCGACGAGGTCGCGGGCTGGCTGGAGAGCGAGGCCGGGCGCATCCGCGGCGAGCCGCGCCGCTACGTGCCCTTCGAGAGCTTCGAGCACCAGGTCGAGCGCGACCGGGGGCGCCAGGCGCTCTACTACCGGGTGCGGGTCCGCGACAGCCTGCGCGGCGACGGCTTCGACCACGATATCGCCTTCGTGCGCGGCGACGAGCAGGCCTGCCTGGGCCTGCGCGAGACCATCTCGCTGCGCCTGACCTGCTCCAACCGCGAGCTGCCGGAACGGCTGACCATCGGCGACGTCTGCCGGCCCACCGAGGACAGCCCGGCCTTCGCCGGCTTTCGCAACATCACCCGGCCGACCCCGGCGATGCGCCCGACCCTCGACGGCAGCCTGCTGTGGACGCTGATCTCCAACCTGTCGCTCAACTACCTGTCGCTGCTCGACCGCGATGCGCTGCGCTCGGTGCTGCGCGTCTACGACTTCCGCGCGCTGGTCGACCGCCAGGCCGAGCGCATCGCCCAGCAGCGCCTGGCGGGCATCGTCGACATCCAGACCCAGCCGGTGGACCGGTTGTATCGGGGCCTGCCGGTACGCGGCCTGCGCTCCGAGATGACCCTGGACCAGGAGGCCTTCGGCGACGAGGGCAGCCTCTTCCTGTTCGCCAGCGTGCTGTCCCGGTTCTTCTCGCTGTACGCCAGCATCAACTCCTTCCACGAGTTGCACGTCACCAACCTCCACAACCGCGAGCGCTACGCATGGACCTTGCAGTCGGGCCAGCAGCCCCTGATGTAGCGCTGGCACCCCTGGTCGACGGGGCCCGACGCTACGATTTCTACCAGCTGGTCGAGCTGCTCCACCGGCACCACGGCGACGACCTCGAGGGCGATCGCGAGGCCGACCCGAGCGCCGAGCGCGTGCGTTTCCAGGCCTCCGCCTCGCTGGGCTTCCCGGGCAGCGACGTGGTCGACCTCGCCTCCCGCGAGACCGGGCGCTACGCCCTGCGCGTCAGCTTCCTGGGGCTGCAGGGGGCCCAGTCGCCGCTGCCGGGCTACTACCTGGAGGCGATGGCCCATGCCGATGCCCATCGCGAGGGCGCGGCCGGCGACTTCCTCGACCTGTTCAACCACCGGCTGCTGTCGCTGCTGCACCGCGGCTGGCGCAAGTACCGCCACCACGTGCGCTACCAGGACGGCGCCGAGGACGGCTTCTCGGCGGCGGTCTTCGCCCTGGTCGGGCTGGCCGACGAGCGGCTGCGCGGCGAGACGTCGATCAACTGGAGCAAGATGCTGGCCTATGCCGGCCTGCTGGCCGGTCGTTCGCGCTCGCCGGACGTGGTGGCGGGCATCGTCGGCCACTGCTTCGACCTCGACGGGGTCGAGGTCGAGCCCTGGGTGCTGCGCCGGGTCGAGATCCCGGCGGACCAGCGCAGCCGCACCGGCCTGGCCTGCGCCACCCTGGGCCAGGACATGGTCGCCGGCAGCCGGGTCGCCGACATCAGCGGCAAGTTCGCGCTGTGCCTGCGCGGCCTGGATCTGGCGCGCTTCCGCGACTTCCTGCCCGACGGCCGCGACCACCAGGCGCTGCGCACCCTGGTCGACTTCGTGCTGCGCGAACCCCTGGCCTATGACCTGGAACTCGAGCTGCTGGAGAGCGAGGTCCGCCCCATGCGGCTGGGCGAGGGCGGCAGCTGCCAGCTGGGCTGGACGACCTTCGTCCTGCCCGAGGCCGACGCGGCGCCTCGGCGGCGCCGCGTCCGCATACAGATGACACGGTGAACCTCCCATGAACACGACGCCCACGCAGCAGGCCATCACCCTGGTGGTCATCAACAGTGAACGGCTCGAGGGCCGCTCCACCAGCAGTCACGTGTTCCGCTCGCCCGGCGGCAGCCTGGGCAGCGCCACGGCCGACGACTGGCTGCTGCAGGACCACGCCGGCCGGGTGCGGCCGGGGCATGCCGAGATCCAGCGCCTCGACGGGCGCTTCTGCCTGGTCGACCGTTGCGGCCAGACCTTCGTCAACCGCGCGACCCTGCCGATCGGCCGGGAGCGCCGGGTGGCGCTGCGCGACGGCGACGAGCTGCAGGTCGGGGAATACCGGCTGCGCGTGCACCTGGGCGACCGCCAGGCCGACAGCGCCGGCGTGCAGCCCCTGGCGACCCTGGTGGACGAGGAGCACGAGCGACTCGACGCCGCCGAGGCGCCGCCGGCCACGGCGCTCGCCCCGACGCCCCAGCAGGACCCGCTGGCGGCGCTGGGCGACGCCTCGCCGGCCCACCGCCACCAGGACCCCCTGGCCGCCCTGGCCGACGACGAGGTCGCCGACGAGGACGACCCCCACGGCCTGCTCGAAGCCCTGGACGGCCGGGGCGAGCCATTGCCCGCCCCGGCGGCACCGCTGAACCGACGATACGAGGACCCGCACATGGACGAACGGTTGTTGAACGATCTGGAACGCTCGGTCGGCGAGCAGCTCGAGGAACGCTGGCAGGAGCCGGCCGCGGGCGGGGAGGTCGGCCATATCGGCGCCTCGCCGCTGCTCACCACCCTGGGCGGCGAACTGCGCTTTCGCGACAGCGCCGAGCAGCACGCCTTCCTCGAGGAGGCCGGGCGAACCCTGCGGGCCACCATGGAAGGGCTGCTGGCGCTGCACCAGGCCCATGACGGCAGCCGCTATCCGCTGCGCGACCGCCGCCTGCAACCCATCGAGGACAACCCGCTGCGCCTCGGCCAGCCCTACGCCCAGACCCTGACCACGCTGTTCTCGGCCCAGCGCAGCCCGGTGCACCTCTCCGCCCCGGCGGCGGTGGCGGAGTGCCTGGAGCACCAGCAGCAGCACCAGGCCGCCGTCGAGGAGGCCATCGGCGACGCCCTGTCCGCGATCCTCGAGGCCTTCTCGCCGGACGCGCTGCTCAAGCGCTTCCATGCCTACCGCGGCGCCGGCCGGCAGGGCGAGGACGAGGGCGGCTGGGCCTGGGAGATGTACCGGCACTACTACCAGGAGCTCAACTCGGGCCGCCAGCAGGGCTTCGAGAAGCTGTTCTGGGAGGTCTTCGAGCAGGGCTACGACCAGTCGCTGCGCCGCCAGCAGCGGGAGGGCGCATGACGCCTCGTGCCGCCCGGGCCGTGACCCTGAGCCGTCGCCTGGTCGTCGGGCTGTCGCTGCTGCTGGCGCTGGGCGGCTGCGCCTCGACCTTCGAGGCCGCCGGCAAGACCTACCAGGTGGTGCGCGATCCCGCCATTCCGGTGGGCTACCCGGAGGACCGACCGTCGCGGGTCGATCTCAGCATGCTCGCCGCCGGCGACGTCAATCCCAACGGCGAGGGGGAGGGCGCGCCGCTGCGCTTCCAGGTCCTGCAGCTCAAGGACGACTCCATGCTGATGGCGGCCGACCATCGCCAGCTGCGCGACGACCTGGAGGAGGCACTGGGCACCAACTACCTGGCCCATGACGACTTCACCCTGCTGCCCGGCCAGTTCAAGTTCTACGAGCCCTTCGAGGTCGAGGAGGACACCCGCTACATCGGCATCATCGCCTTCTATGCCGAGCCGGATCAGGCGCAGTGGAAGAAGGTCGTGCGCATCGACGACCGCGGCCGGGACTATCACCTGCTGGTGCACCTGCACGAGCACGAGGCCGCGCTGCGGAAGGAGACCTGATGGCCAGTCGCAACCGAGTGGTATGGAGCGAGGGGCTGTTCATCAAGCCCCAGCACTTCCAGCAGCAGCAGCGCAGCCTGGAAGGCCTGATCGACAGCCGCCTGCGCGGCGTCGGCGGCCATCTGCACGGCTTCCTGTCGCTGGAGCTCAACGCCGAGTACCTGAGCTTCGGGCGCATCGCCCTGAGCCGCGCCAGCGGCGTGATGCCCGACGGCACCGCCTTCCAGCTGCCCGACGACGACCTCGAGCCCCAGCCGCTGGAGATCAGCGATGCCTCGATCACCAACCAGGTGGTCTACCTGGGCGTGCCGCTGGCCACCGACGGGGTCGCCGAGGTCGGCCGGGAGGCCGCGGGGCTGCCCTCGCGCTACCGGGCCGCGTCCCGCGGGGTACGCGACCTGCACTCCTCGGACGGCGACCTGGCCGATCTCGAGCTGGCGCGGGTCGCCCCGCGGCTGCTGCTCGAGAACGAGGACCGCAGTGCCTATGCCTGCCTGGCCGTGGCGCGCATCCTCGAGCGGCGCCCGGACGGCAGCCTGGTGCTCGACGAGGGCTTCCTGCCGACCCTGCTCAACGTCCAGGCCGCGCCGGTGCTGCAGCGCTTCGTCGGCGAGATGGCCGGGCTGATGCGCGAGCGGGCCCGCAACCTGGCCCAGCGCCTGGCCACCCCCAGCCAGACCGGGGTGGCCGATGTCGCCGACTTCATGCTGCTGGAGTCGCTCAACCGCGCCCAGCCGCGCTTCCAGCACCTGGCCCGGCTCGGCCACCTGCACCCCGAGCGGCTCTACGCCAGCATGCTCGAGACCTGCAGCGAGCTGACCACCTTCACCGGGGAATCGCGGCTGCCGCCGGAGTACCCGGCCTATGACCACGACCATCCCGAGGCCGCCTTCCGGCCGCTGATGCAGAGCCTGCGCCAGTCGCTGTCCACGGTGCTCGAGCCCCGGGCGTTGGCCATCCAGCTGCAGTCCCGGCGCTTCGGCCTCAAGGTGGCGACGCTGGCCGACCTCAGCCTGCTCGACGACGCCGACTTCATCCTCGCGGTGCGCGCCGACCTGCCGCCGGAGCGGCTGCGCAAGCTGTTCGTGCAGCAGACCAAGGTGGCCAGCGTCGAGCGCATCCGCGACCTCATCAGCCTGCAGCTGCCGGGCATCCCCCTCGAGCCGCTGCCGGTGGCGCCGCGCCAGCTGCCCTACCATGCCGGCTACACCTATTTCCGCCTCGACCGGCACAGCGAGGCCTGGAGCATGCTGCGCGGGGCCAGCGGCTTCGCCTTCCATGTCGCCGGCGACTTCCCGGGGCTGGAAATGCAGTTCTGGGCGATCAGGAGCTAAGCCATGAACGAACTCGCCACCCGCGACGACGCCCGGCGCCACGAGGACAGCATCGATGTCCAGGGCCTGGAGCGACTGATCCACAGCCATGCCGGCCACCTGGATGCCGACGAGGACTACTGGTTCCGGCTGCGCGGCCACAGCCTCAACCCGCTGGTGGATGCCGCCAGCTCGCTGCTGGGCATGGTGGTCCGGGTCCGCCAGCTCGACCGGCTCGACGACATCGAGCGCCTCTACCGCCAGGTGGTCGACGAGATCGCCGCCATCGAGGTCGAGCTGACCGAGCAGGGCTACGACCGGCCGACCCTGCTGGCCTACCGCTATGTGCTGTGCTCCTTCATCGACGAGGCGGTGATGAGCACCGACTGGGGGCAGCAGAGCGAGTGGGCGGGCCACTCCCTGCTGACGCGCTTCCACAACGAGACCTGGGGCGGCGAGAAGGTCTTCTCGATCCTCGCCCGGCTGCGCCAGGAGCCCCGCCGCTATCGCGACATGCTGGCCTTCATCTACCTCTGCCTGTGCCTGGGCTTCGAGGGCCGCTACCGGGTCATGCCGCACGGCCGCGAGGAGTACGAGCAGATCCTGCGCGAGCTCGGCGACCAGTTGGCGGCCCTCGACGAGCCCGGCGAGGAGGGCCTGACCCGCCCGCTGGACAACGTGGTCACCGCCCCGCGCCGCCAGGGCGACGGCCTGCCGCTGTGGGGCATCGTCGCGCTCTTCGCCCTGGCCCTGGCGACGGTCTACGCCGGCCTGGCGTGGTCGCTGGATACCCAGGCCGACCAGGTCGGCCGGCTGCTGGAACGGATCATCAACTAGCCATCGACGGCAACACCGAGGGAGAGACCATGCTCAGGGTAGAGCTACCGGCACTGATCGACCGACTCAACGCCATCGCCCGCCAGGGGCTCGAGGCGGCCGCGGCGCTGTGCGCCGAGCAGCAGGCCCCCGAGGTCGGCGCCTCCCACCTGCTGCTGGCGTTCGTCGACCAGCCGCTGTGCGATGTGCGGGTGCTGCTCGACGGCGAGGGCATCGCGCTTGCCGAGCTGCGCCGCGCGCTGGCCGAGGACGCCCGGCCGCCCCGCGACCTGGAGGTCACCACGCCGAGCTTCTCGCCGCTGCTGGTCGAGCTGCTGCAGGATGCCTGGCTGCTGGCGAGCACCGAGCTCGACCACCGCGCGCTGCGCAGCGGGGTGATCCTCACCGCGTTGCTGCACCATGCCGGGCGCTACCTGGGCCCGCGCGGCGAGCGGCTGCTGGCCGGCATCAACCGCGAGCGCCTGCGTCGCGACTTCGCCCGGCTGACCCGCGACTCCGCCGAGGCCGCGGTGCCCGGCGCCGAGGCCGAGGGCCAGGCCGCGGCGCGCGGCGCCGGCGGCGACGACGGCGCCCTGGCGCGCTTCGCCACCTCGCTCACCGAGCAGGCCCGCCGCGGCGAGTTCGACCCGGTGCTGTGCCGCGACCCGGAGATCGACCAGATGCTTGACATCCTCGGTCGCCGGCGCAAGAACAATCCCATCGTGGTGGGGGAGGCCGGGGTCGGCAAGAGCGCCGTGGTCGAGGGGCTGGCCTCGCGCATCGTCGAGGGCCGGGTGCCCGCGGCGCTGGCCGGCGTGGAGCTGGTGTCGCTGGATCTCGGCGCCCTGCAGGCCGGCGCCTCGGTCAAGGGCGAGTTCGAGAAGCGCCTCAAGGCGGTGATCGAGGAGGTCAAGCAGGCCGCCACCCCGACGCTGCTGTTCATCGACGAGGCGCATACCCTGATCGGCGCCGGCAACCCGGAGGGCGGCGCCGACGCCGCCAACCTGCTCAAGCCGGCGCTGGCCCGGGGCGAGCTGCGCACCATCGCCGCCACCACCTGGCGCGAGTACAAGAAGCACGTCGAGAAGGACCCGGCGCTGTCGCGGCGCTTCCAGCCCATCGCCCTGGGCGAGCCCAGCGTCGAGGAGGCGCTGGTCATCCTGCGCGGCCTGCGTGACGTCTACGAGGCGACCCACGGCGTGCTGATCGGCGACAGCGGCCTGCGCGCCGCCGCGGAGCTCTCGGCCCGCTACCTGGCCGGCCGCCAGCTGCCCGACAAGGCCATCGACGTGCTCGACACCGCCTGCACCCGGCTCGCCCAGGCCCTGGACACCCCGCCGCGGCGGCTCAGCCACCTCAACAGCGAGCACCTGGCCGCCTGGCGCGAGCGCGACCAGCTCGATCGCGAGGCGCTGCTGGGGCGAACCCCCGAGGCCGGTCGCCTGGATGCCCTGGACGCGCGCCTGGCGCGGCTGGGCGAGGAACTGGGAACCCTGGAGACGGCCTGGGGCGAGCAGCGCGACTGCGTCGAGGCGATCGTCGGGCTGCATCGCGAGCTGCTCGACGGCGAGGACGAGGATCTCGAGCGCCGCGACCGGCAGGCGGCGAGCCTGGCCGACCACGAGGCGCGCCTCGCCGAGCTGCAGCACGAGTTCGCCCTGGTCAACGCCAGCGTCGAGGAGGCCCAGGTCGCCCAGGTCATCGGCGACTGGACCGGCGTGCCGGTGGAGCGCATGACCCGCGATGAGCTGTCGCGGCTGACCGAGCTGCCCGAGGCGCTGGGCCGGCTGATCAAGGGCCAGGACCTGGCCATCGAGCGCCTGCACCGCCACCTGCTCACCGCCCGCGCCGACCTGCGCCGTCCCGGTCGCCCGCTGGGCGCCTTCCTGCTGGTCGGCCCCAGTGGCGTGGGCAAGACCGAGACCGTGGTGCAGATCGCCGAGAGCCTCTACGGCGGGCGGCAGTTCCTGACCACCATCAACATGTCCGAGTACCAGGAGAAGCACACCGTCTCCCGGCTGATCGGCTCGCCGCCCGGCTACGTGGGCTTCGGCGAGGGCGGCCTGCTGACCGAGGCGATCCGCCAGCGGCCCTACTCGGTGGTGCTGCTCGACGAGGTCGAGAAGGCCCACCCGGACGTGCTCAACCTCTTCTACCAGGCCTTCGACAAGGGCGAGCTGGCCGACGGCGAAGGGCGCGCCATCGACTGTCGCAACGTGCTGTTCTTCATGACCTCGAACCTGGGCCATGACGCCATCGTGCGCCACGCCGACGACCGCGCGGCGATGGACGCGGCCCTCTACCCGGTGCTGGCCGAGTTCTTCCGGCCGGCGCTGCTGGCGCGCATGGAGGTGGTGCCCTACCTGCCGCTGTCCCGGGACATCCTCCACGCCATCGTCGGCGCCAAGCTCGAGACCCTGGCCGGGCGCATCCGCGAGCGCCACCGCGAGGCCGAGGTGGTGCTCGACCCGGCCCTGGCCGAGGCCATCTGCGCCCGGGCCACGCGCAGCGAGAACGGGGCGCGGATGCTCGAGTCGGTGATCGACGGCGAGCTGCTGCCGCCGGTCTCGCGGGCGCTGCTCGAGCGGATGGCGCGCCGCGAGCCGGTGACCCGGGTGACCCTGGGCGTCGACGGACATGACTTCGCCGCGGAGGTGGCATGACGTGAGCAGGGATGGCGTGCTGCACGGGGGAGGAGCGACCGCGGCGGGCCCGGCGCTGGCCGGCATGGGCGAGGCGCTGCGGCTGGTCGAGAGCGCCACGCCGGCCGAGCTGCGTCGGCGCGGCGTCGCGCTGCTGGGCGATGCCCAGGGCCTGCCCTGGGTGCGCTGTCTCGCCCTGGATGCCAGCGGTCGCTGGCTGGGCGACGACGACAGGTCGCGGCTGGCCTGCGACGACTTCCGCCACCCCTATGCTCACGCCATCCGCCGCGGCGAGCGCCTGGCCCTGGGACTCGGCGAGGCCCGCTCGCGGCTGGATCACGAGGCCTTCCAGGAGACGGTCGCCGGGCTGCCCGCGGCCTGGCGCCTGGTGGTGCAGCCGCTGCGCGCCCGCGACGGGCAGCGCGAGTGGCTCGGGGTGCTGGCCCTGGCCGGCCCGGCCGACGAGCTCGAGCCGCTGCTGGCCAGCGCCGACTTCCAGGCCTTCGAGACGCTGTGGTGCCACCTCTGGGCCTGGCAGGTCCGCCAGCACGACGAGCGCCAGCACCAGGCGTTGCTGCGCGACTCCCTGGCCAAGCTCAACGACGGGGCCCGACGGCGCGGCCTCAGCGAGCGGCTGGGGCGCGACATCCGCGGTGGCTCGCCGGCCATCCGCGCGCTGCGCGACCAACTGGTGCGCGCCGCCGAGACCCACCTGGCCGTGCTGCTGCAGGGCGAGACCGGCACCGGCAAGGACCTGGTGGCCCGCGGCATCCACGAGGTCTCGTCGCGGGCCGAGGGGCCCTTCATGGCGATCAACTGCGCGGCGATTCCCGAGAGCCTGCTGGAGTCCGAGCTCTTCGGCCATGCCCGGGGCGCCTTCTCCGGCGCCGACCGGGCGCGGGAGGGACTGCTCGGCCAGGCCGACGGCGGCACCCTGTTCCTCGACGAGATCGGCGACATGCCGCTGGCCCTGCAGGCCAAGTTGCTGCGCGTGCTGGAGAGCGGCCGCTACCGGCCGCTGGGGGCCAGCGAGGAGCGCCGCGTCGACCTGCGCCTGGTGGCGGCCACCCACCAGCCCTTGCATCGCCGCATCCGCGAGGGGGCCTTCCGCGCCGACCTCTACTACCGGCTCGGCCAGTTCCCGCTGGCGCTGCCCGCCCTGCGCGAGCGCCGCGAGGACATCCCCGAGCTGGCGCTGGCCTTCATCGCCGACTTCTGCCGGCGCGAGGGCCGCGAGGACATCGGCCTGGGCCGCGCCGCCCTGCGCGCCCTCGGCGAGCGGGACTATCCCGGCAACGTGCGCGAGCTCAAGAACCTCATCGACTATGCCTGTGCCATGACCCGCGACGGCGAGGACATCGTCCCCGAGGCGCTGCCGCCGGCCGGCCTGCCCCGGGAGCCCGGCGAGGCGGCGGGCGCCGAGGCCGCGCCGCCGCGGGGGGCCAGCGAGGAGGTCGCCGACCTGCGCCGGGCGCTGCGCGACTACGAGGCGACGCTGATTCGCCAGCGCCTGGACCGCTTCGACGGCAACCGCTCCCTGGCGGCCGAGAGCCTCGGTCTGCCCAAGCGGACCCTGGCCCACAAGTGCCGACAGCTGCAACTGGATACCCCATGATCGCGACCCTGACGACACGCCATGCCCCCACGACGGGCACCCCGGGCCGCTGGCTGCTGGCCGGCCTGGCGATTGCCCTGCTGGCCGGCGCCCCGACCGTCCAGGCCGAGGACTCGCGTCTCGCCGAGGCCCGGGCCTGTGCCGCGCAGAGCTCCCGGCTGGCGCGGCTGCAATGCTACGACGCCCTGTTCCGTGACCACCCGGACGCGGCGCAGGAGCAGGACCCGCGCTCGCCGCTGTGGCAGGACGTGGCCGCCCAGGAGGCCGAGCGGGCCGCCGACGATGTCGGCCTGCTGGTCCGCGAGACCCCGGATACCGTGCTGATGAGCGCCCCGGCGCTGGGCACGGTGCCGCCCCGGCCGCTGCTGGTGATCAGCTGCGACGACGCCATCACCCGCTTCCAGCTGCACCTCAGCGAGCCGCTGGAGGCCCCGCGGGCGCCGCTGCGGCTGCAGGGGGCGGGCGTCGCGCTGGACCAGACCTGGCGGGTGCTGGATGCCGGCCACGTGCTCAGCGGCGGCCGCGGCCTGCCGGCCATCGCCACCCTGAAACGCCTGCTGGGCACCGAGCAACTGACCCTGGCCAGCGAGCGGCCCGCCATCGACGGCCTGCGCTTCGACGTGAGCGGGCTGCGCTCGGCGGTCGCCCCGCTGCGCGCCATGTGCCGCTGGTAACGAGGATCCCCATGCGAATCACCCAGGACGCCCAGCTCGAGCCCCTGCTGGCCCCCCTGGCCGACGGCGTCGGCCGGCCGGTGACCGACACCGAGGCCTTCGCCTGGCTCGACGAGGAGATGATGAAGGTCGGCTCGCTGCAGCACGGCGAGGTCGACTGGCCGGGGGCCGAGGCCCGGGCCGCGGGGCTGCTCGCCGACACCGGCAAGGACCTGCGCGTGCTCGGCCACCTGCTGCACTGCCTGCAGCAGGGCGGCGACGCGGTGCGCTTCGCGCTGTCGCTCGCGCTGCTCGACGGCGCCCTCGCGCGCTGGTGGGAGACGGCCTACCCCTATGCCGGGGCGCGCGGCAAGCGGGCCCGGCCGAAGCTCTTCCAGCAGTTCACCCAGCGCGCGGTGACACTGGCCGGCGCGCTCGACTTCCAGGGCGCCGCCGAGGAGCACCAGGCCTGCCGGGACGCGCTGGCGCGGCTGCGTGGCCGGGTCGCCGAGCAGGCGCTGCCGGACCCGGCGCTGGAGGAGCTCGCGCGGCTGCTGGACAAGGCGACGCCGGCGGCGGCGAATCCCGCCCCGGCCACCCCCGCCCCGGCATCGTCTGCGGGCGGCGAGGGCCCGCGAGGGGCGCCCGCCGAGACGGCCGCGACGGCGCCCCGGGCGCCGGAGGCCCGCCTCGAGGCCGGCAACGAGCGGGGCAACCGCCAGGCGCTGCTCAAGATGGCGGAATTCCTCAACGACCAGTCGCCGGGCGAGGCGCTGGGCTACCGGCTGCGACGCCACGCCATCTGGCACACCATCCAGGGCCTGCCGATGACCCGCGACGGCCAGCGCACCGAACTGGCGCCGGTGTCCGCCGACCGCGCCGCGGAGTACCGCGAGGCCGCCGGCGGGCGGCCGACCCTCGCGGACTGGCAGCGCATCGAGAACAGCCTGGCGCTCGCCCCCTACTGGCTCGAGGGCCACCGGCTGAGCGCCGAGATGGCCGGCAAGCTGGAGCATCCGCGCTGCGCCGAGGCGATCCGCGACGAGGCCGAGCGCTTCCTGGCCCGGCTGCCGGGACTGGAGGCGCTGACCTTCAGCGATGGCAGCGCCTTCCTCGACCCGGCCACCCGGGCCTGGCTCGAGGCACGCCCCGGCGCCGGGGCGCCACCGGCCGGGGGCGGCGGCGACACCTGGCAGGCGGGCCTGGAGACCGCCCGGGAACGGCTGGCGGAGGAGGGGCTGGCCGCCGCGCTGGCGGTCCTCGACGAGGGCCTGGCGGCGGCGCACTCGCCGCGGGAGAGCGTCTACTGGCGCCTGGCCAGCGCCGACCTGCTGCACGAGGCCGGCCTCGCCGCCCTGGCCCGGCAGCACTATCAGGCACTGCACGACGCCGTGACACCGCTCGAGCTCGATCGCTGGGAGCCGGCCCTGCCGGCCCGGCTGGCATCGGCGCTCGAGACGTGAGGCACGGCGACGCAAAAGAATCGACAGGGACGAGGGAGCAAGGCTCATGTGGAGACGAGTGAAGGCCGGCCTGGCCCGCTGGATGCCCGGGATGTCCCGGGCGGAGAGCCAGCTCAACCAGGCACGGGGACACGCCAACCGGGCGAGGGGACTGAAGCGCCTGGGCGTATGGCTGTGGGCCGCCCTGGTGGTGGCCCTGCTGGTGGCGATCTGGTGGCTGGGGCCGCAGTGGCAGGCCTTCGGCGCTCGGCCGCTGGGGCCCTGGGTCAACCGCCTGCTGGCCAGCCTGGCGCTGGCCGGGGTGGTCGCGGTGGTGTGGGGCATTCGCCTGGCGCGGCGCCTGCGCACCCTCGACGAGCAGCGCCGCCACGACGAGCAGCGCCAGCTCGACCCGGTGCTCGGCCAGCTCGAGCGCCAGGAGGAGAGCCTGGAGGCCACCCTCGAGGAGCTCACCGAGAGCCTCGGCGGCGGCGCCAACGCCCGCTACAAGCTGCCCTGGTACCTGGTGATGGGCGTGGAGAACGCCGGCAAGACCAGCCTGATCAACCGCTCGGGGCAGAACTTCGCCCTGACCCACGTGATGAAGGCCTCCGGCCAGGGCAAGCGCGGCCGGCTGGGCTTCGACTGGTGGATCGGCGACAAGGCGGTGCTGATCGATCCCGACGGCGAGCTGCTGACCCAGGGCGCGCTGCAGGGCGGCGAACCGGCGGAACTCGAGAGCCGGCTGTGGAACCACTTCGTCGACTGGCTGGGGCGGCATCGTGACCGTCGTCCGCTGGACGGGGTGGTGCTGGTGCTCGACCTGGCCCGGCTCAGCGACGCCCAGGTGGCGGTGCGCAAGGCCTACGCCTCGCTGCTGCGGGCGCGGCTGCGCGAGCTGATGGAGCGCCATGGCAGCCGGCTGCCGGTCTACGTGACCTTCAGCAAGATGGACCTGCTGCACGGCTTCGACGACTTCTTCCGCCACCATTCCCGGGCCGCTCGCCGGGCGCCGCTGGGCTTCACCTTCTCGCCGGCCTCCCTCGACAAGCCCGGCCGCTGGGAACTCGAGTTCGCCGAGGCCTACGACGGCATGCTCGAGCGGCTCAACCAGAGCCTGCCCGGTCTGCTCGCCGAGTGCCGCGACCGCGAGGAACGCGAGGCGGTGTTCCGCTTCGTGCGCCAGCTCGCCGGCCTGCGCGACGTGCTGCTGGGCTTCCTCGGCGAGGCGCTGTCCAGCGATCGCTTCTCCACCGCGGCGCTGGTGCGCGGCGCCTACTTCACCTCGGTCTACCAGCAGGGCGTGCCGGAGGATCCCTTCGTCGACGCCGCCGCGCGGCGCTACGGCATGACCGACGGCGTGCAGCCGGCGCACCGGGCGGCGCGCTCGGCGCTCTACTTCACCGAGGAGCTGTTCGAGCGGATCATCTATCCCGAGTCGGGGCTAGCCGGCGACAATGCCCGCGCGGCGCGCCACCGTCGGCGCGTGCGGCGCGTCGCTGGCCTGGCCTGCCTGTTCGTCGGCGCGGCCATGGTCGGCGGCTGGTACCACTTCTACCAGAAGAACGCCCAGGCCCTGGTCGCGGTGGAGGACAAGGCCGAGGCCTTCCTCGCCGTGCGGCCGGGCCAGTGGCACAGCGACGACCCCACCGGCCATGGGCTGCTCGAGCCGCTGGACCGCCTGCTGGACGCCACCCTGGAATTCGGCGATTACCGCTCGCGGCCCTGGCTGCTGGCCGACATGGGCCTCTACCAGGGCCACGAGCTGGGCGTCGAGGTCGACAACGCCTACCTGCAGCTGCTCGAGCGGCAGTTCCTGCCGGTGCTGATGATCGGCATCATGGATGACATGAACCGTGCGCCGGACGGCAGCAACGACAAGCTGGCGCTGCTGCGCATCCTGCGCATGATGGCCGACGCCAGTGGTCGCCAGCCCGAGCGGGTGCATGCCTTCATGGCGGACCGCTGGCAGGAGGCCTTTCCCGGTCAGGGTGATGTCCAGCGCCGGCTGCTCGGCCACCTCGACTATTCCCTGGCCTACACCGACCTCGCCGGCCATGCCGCGGACGGCGACCTCGCGGCCCGCGAGGCCATGGCACCGCTGCAGGGCAGCATCGAGGCGGCCCAGCAGGAACTCGCCCGTCAGCCCATGGCCGAGCGGGTCTATGCCACCCTCAAGGCCGGCAGCGTGCGGCGCAGCGGCGCCCGGCTCGACCTGCGCGCGAGCGTCGGCCCGGCCTTCAGCCTGGTGTTCATGGCCCGCGACGACGACCCCGAGCGGGTGCGCATCCCCGGGCTGCTCACCCGGGACGGCTTCGAGGGCTACTTCCTCGACCGGCTGGAGCAGGCCACCGAGCTGGCGCTGATCGACACCTGGGTGCTCGGCCAGCGCGACGATGTCGACTTCAGCGCGGCCGACCGGCGTCGCCTGCAGGAGGCGCTTCGCGAGCGCTACGCCAGCGACTATCACGTCACCTGGCGCGAGGCGCTGGCCGACATCCGCCTGGTGCCGCTGCCCGATATCCACCAGGCGGTGCTGGTCGCCGACGGCCTGCTCGGGGCGAGCCGGCCCCTCGACCGCCTGCTCGGCGAAGTCGCCGAGCAGACAGAGCTCTACCCGGAGCTGCCGGAGGACGACGCGGCCGCCCAGGAGGCGCTGCAGCGCTCGCCACGCTACCGCCTGGCCAGCGAGATCGCCCGCCACTTCGCCCCGCTCCACGAACTGACCGAGACCCGCGGCGACAACCCCTCGAACCTCGACGAGATCAAGGCGGCGGTCGCCGAGCTGCGCGACTACCTGCGCCGGGTCGACGAGGCCGGGGATCGCGGCCAGAGCGCCTTCGAGGTGGCCCGTGACCGCCTCTCGCTGCAGGGCGGCGACCCCATCGCGCGGCTCAAGCGCATCGCCGAGGACACCCCGGCGCCGGTGGGCGGGATGCTCGAGAGCCTGGCCGACCAGAGCTGGCAGCTGCTGATGGCCAGCGCGGTGCGCCATCTCGAGCGCCAGTGGATGGACGAGGTCGTGGCGCCCTTCCAGCAGCGCCTGGCCGGTCGCTACCCGCTGGCCCCCCAGGCCTCCCGGGAGGTGGCGCTGGCCGACTTCGAGGCCTTCTTCGCCCCGGACGGCATCCTCGATACCTTCTACCAGCGCAACCTCAAGCCCTTCATCGAGGGCGCGCCTCAGGCCCTGCGCACCCGTGGAGGCGACGCGCTGCTGCGGCGTGGGGTGATGGAGGCCATGCAACGCGCCGAGCGCATCCGCGAGGCCTACTTGAACCGCGATGGCGTGCTCGACGTGGCCTTCAGCCTCGAGCCGCTGAGCCTGAGCGCCGACAAGCGGCGCGGGGTGATCAGCGTCGACGGCCAGCTGATCGACTATGCCCACGGCGTCAGCCGCCGGGTGCCGATGATCTGGCCCAACGGCCTGCGCGACAGCAACGAGAGCCGGATCACCCTGGTGCCGAGCGAGGTCAATCGCTCGCCGCGCAGCCTGCGCCGGGACGGCCCCTGGGCCTGGTTCCGCCTGCTCGACGAGGCCCAGCTGACCGGGGCGGGAGAGCGCGAGCTGGAGCTCCGCTTCCAGATCGACGGCGGCAGCATGCGCTACCGCCTCACCGCCGAGGGGCCGCGCAACCCCTTCACCCGGTCCCTGGTGGCGGGCTTCCGCCTGCCCACCGCCCTGTATGCCGAAGGAGAGCGTGACGATGCTGGCGACGCTTAAACGCTGGATGGGCGCGGGCCAGACCGTGCCGAGCGCCGAGCCCGCCGTCGTCGCACCGCGGGAGGCCGCGGTGCCGGCGCTGGCCGCGGCCGGCGAGGCCGACATTCCCCTGCTGCTCGAGGCGGCCCGGCGCGCCGAGGCCGAGGGGCTCTCGCCCTGGGTGCTGCGCGACGAGGCCCGCCTGGAGACCCTGCGCCGCTCGCTGGAGTTCGTGGTCCACCGGGGCCTCTGGCTGCAGCGCGAGGCGGGCCAGGTCGCCCATTGGCAGGGCCGGCTGCTGGCGCTGCGCCATGGCGACGGGCCGGTGCTCGGCATGCTGCTGGTCTGCCGGCGCGACGACGAGGCCGCCTGGCAGCTGCGCTTCTTCTTCATCGCCCCGGAATGGCAGGGCCGCGGCCACGGCGCCCGCCTGCTGCTGGCTGCGCGCCGCGAGCTGCGGGGCACCCCGCTGCAGACCCGGCTGCCGCTGGCCGGGGCCGTCCCGGCCAGCCTCGAGGCGGCGGGCTTCCGGCGCATGCACGTGGACGCCGGCGGGGTGGCCAGCTTCGAGGCCCCGGCGCAGTGGAACGATCAACGCGAACGCATGCGCGGCGCCTGAGCGGCGACGCGCATCAGCAGGAGGACGACGCATGGGACGCAAGTTCGTATTGCTGGGGGATCTCGGCACCGACCACGAGGGCTTTCCCCCCACGCCGGTGACCGCCGGCAGCCCCACGGTGATGATCGACGGCAAGCCCGTGGCCCGCCAGGGCGACCCCCTGGCGCCCCACGACAAGCCGGACCACGGCACCCACCCGCGCGCCATCGCCGGCGGCTCGGGCAGCATCCTGGTCGACGGCAAGCCGGTGGCGCTCACCGGCCATGCCGTGGACTGCGGCGGCGTGGTGATCGGCAGTGCCAGCGGGGAGGGCAGCTGACATGGCCGACCGCAGCGGACTGCAGTTCACCCTGAGCCTGGCGGGCGTTTCCCAGGCACCGGGCGAGACCGAGCTGGCGGTGATCGACTTCACCCAGGAGGAGGCGCTCTCTTCGCCCTTCCACCTGCGGGTGCGCTTCGCCAGCCGCTCGCCGGATCTCTCGCCGGAGGCGCTGCTCGACCGCCCGGCGAGCCTCACCGTGTGGCAGGACGGCGTGGCCCAGCGCCGGGTCCACGGCATCGTCGCCGAGTTCGGCCGCGGCGACCGCGGCCATCGCCGCAGCCACTACGAGGCGGTCATCCGCCCCTCGCTGTGGCGCCTCTCGCTGCGCCAGAACTCGCGGATCTTCCAGCGCGTCTCGCCGCTGACGATCCTCAACACCCTGTGCGAGGAGCGCGGCCTGCGTGATGTGGCCTTCGCGGTGACCCGCGAGCCTGAGGAACGCGAGTACTGCGTGCAGTACCGCGAGACCGACCTGGCATTCATCGAGCGGCTGGCCGCCGAAGAGGGGCTCTTCTACTTCCATGAATTCGAGGATGCCGATCTCGGCGCCCACCGGCTGGTGTTCGCCGACGACCCCCAGGTGCTCACCGGGCTCGGCGAACGCACCTATCACCATCGCGCCGGCGGCAGCGCGCCCAAGCGCCACCTGCGCCGGCTGACCCAGACCGCCCGGGTGCGCCCGGCCCGCGCCCAGCTCAAGGACTACAGCTTCAAGCAGCCGGCCTATGGCCAGCTTCATGATCACCAGGGCCAGCGACTGGAGCAGCACAGCCAGCGCGAGGACTACGAGCACTACGACTACCCGGGTCGCTACAAGGCCGACGCCTCGGGCCAGGCCTTCACCCGCCACCGCCTGGAGCACCTGCGCCACGACGCCCTGACCCTCGACGGCGAGAGCGACCTGCCCGAGCTGGCCCCGGGCACCCGCTTCAGCCTGGCCGATCATGATGTCGGCGATTTCAATCGCGGCTGGCAGGTCATCGGGGTGGTCCACGAGGGCGAGCAGCCCCAGGCCCTGGAAGAGGATGCCGTGCAGGCGGACGGCATGACGCGCTATCACAATCGGCTCTCGCTGACCCCGGACGACACCGCCTGGCGGCCCGCGCCCCGGCCCAAGCCGCGAGTCGACGGCCCCCAGGTGGCCTTCGTGGTCGGCCCCGAGGGCGAGGAGATCCACTGCGACGAGCACGGCCGGGTGCGCTGCCAGTTCCCCTGGGACCGCTACGCGGCGCCGGACGAGACGGCCAGCGCCTGGCTGCGCGTCAGCCAGGGCTGGGCCGGGGGCGGCTACGGCATGATGGCGATCCCGCGCATCGGCCACGAGGTGATCGTCTCCTTCCTGGAGGGCGACCCGGACCAGCCGCTGATCACCGGGCGCACCTACCATGCCGTGAATACGCCGCCGTACTCGCTGCCGGAGCACAAGACGCGTACCGTGATCCGCACCCAGACCCACCAGGGCGAGGGCTTCAACGAGTTGCGCTTCGAGGACCAGCACGACCAGGAACAGATCTGGCTGCACGCCCAGAAGGACCTGGAACTGCTGACCGAGAACGACCGCACCGAGGAGATCCGCCGCGACAGCCACCTCAAGGTCAAGCGCGACCGCATCGGCGAGCTCGACCGCGACGGCCACCTCACCGTGCACGGCGAGCGGCGCACCCGGGTCGACGGCGACGACCACCTCAGCGTGGGCCAGACCCGCCACGAGAAGATCGGCCGCGCCCAGCTCGTCGAGGCCGGCAGCGAGGTGCACCACAAGGCCGGCATGAAGGTGGTGATCGAGGCCGGCGCCGAGATCACCCTCAAGGCCGGCGGCAGCTTCGTGAAGCTCGACCCCTCCGGGGTGACCATCGTCGGCCCGAGCGTGAAGATCAACTCCGGCGGCAGCCCCGGCTCGGGCACCGGGCAGAGCGCCCAGGCGCCGATATTGCCGGGGGAGGTCGAGCCCGCCCCGCAGTTCACGCCGATCAAGGCGCCGCAGCATGCTGCTCTGTTGCAGCAGCAGGCGCTGTGCCCAGTCTGCGAATCCGGCAGCAATGGATGATCGGCCATGAGTAAGGGGTGGACTGCGGACGGATCTTCTTGGGGCCTTGATCTCGGTTGGCCTGAGGTCCGGAACGTGTTCCTGCTGCTTGATGGTGTTCGCGTGAAAGATCTAGCCCGGCGCCTCTACGAGTGGTCAGAAGGCGATCTGGAGGCCGACTTGCTATACGCTGGCACGCCTTGGTCCGATGTTGCTGAGGTGTCGCCATGGCTGGTGCAGCTCAAGGGGCCTGGCGATCCGATCTTCAAGCAGTTCATCAGCCAGGGGGCCGAGGAGGAGTGGGGGTTCCTGATCACCAGTTCGGCCGGACTCCTCGAGGTGGCGGACCATCTGCGCGAACTGATTCAGGTGCGGCATCCTGCGGGCCTTCCCATGCTGCTGCGCCTAGCCGACCCGGCGGTCATATTGGCGCTACTCTCGGATGGCAGCTCGCCAGAGTGGGCGCCCTGGGGCCCCATCGAGCGGTTGATATTGCCGGATGCTCTGAAAGAAGCCTGGCTGGAAAGTACGCCAAAGGATAGCAGCGAGCATGTTCGAGCCGTCGATGCATTGGATTATCGGCTCTCGGAGTCGCAGTTGGCAGACCTGGAGGCATGTGACCGGCGACGAGACATCCGTCAACTGATGGCCTTCGTCGATCAGCACTACGACGGCTGGTTGACGGCAGCGCATCGTGCACAGCGCCACGCGCAGCTGGCCGGCATCGTGCAGGAGGCGCGAGAGCTGGGATTGACCGCCCCTCGGGAGTGGGCCCTGTTCTGTACTCTGATGCAGCGCCTCGGGATTACCTCCTGGCAGCAGGCTGAAAACAGGGATGCGTGGATGAACCTGTTGCAAGATCCGGGGCAGGGTAGCGCTATGGCACGCCTCGAAGCCGCCCTGGGGGCCGCTTCAGCATCATCACGGATTGACGTTACGACATAGGGAGAATGTCACATGGCTGCGTTCGAGCGACCCGCCGATGATCGCAATGACGCTGCACTGGCGGCGTATGAAATGTCGAGCCGTGGCAGCGAAGAAGGGGCTACCTGTCCGCTGCTGACGGGTGAGGTGCAGTTGCTGCCCTTGCGCTACGGCCTGGTCGAGGAACTCGAGCCCGGAGTGGCGACCCCTTATACGCTGACGGCGCGGCCACTGGGCATTCGTCTGCTGCGTAACGGCTATCTCTATGTCCTCGATGGTGAGAGCCTCCAGCTCGACGAGTACGAGTTTCGCGATTTCGGCAACACCATTACTGGCGGTAAGCTCGAGTACGAGACCGACCGCACACTTTACGTCTGTTTCTCCGAGGTGCAGTGGACCGCCACAAAGCGTTCTCAGGTGACGGAGAGCGAAGAAGATCGGGATGCCTTTATGCAGGCAGTCGACCTCGCAGGCGCTGACCCTGTCAGCGGTGGCGGCCAGCATCTGATCACCACGGCCCAGGCCGAAGAGTGGGTGGCCGAGTTCGCTGAGGATGCCCAGCTCGAGGTTCCCGAAGAAGGCTACGAGCAAGAAGCAGAGCCTTACCTGTGGGAAAACGAGCCTTACTATCACAAGTCGCGGCTCGGCAAGCTGCTCAAGCAGCATGGCGTCGAGGATCGTTGCGAAGCCCTGTGCCTGATCGTGCGCGACGATATCGGCGTGATGCGTGATCTCGCACAGTTCCAGGATGAAGTCGTGGGCTGGGTGGAGGACTGGGCCACGGGAGGTGAGGGTAACACCGAGCGGGATTACCTGCTGGCCTGCTACATCGAATCGCTGTCCCAGCTCAAGGACAACTCGCTGGACGACCTGCGCCAGGTCTCGGAGGATCCAGACGTTCAGGCCATGTGGGATGACGTCGCCGCGATGGAGGAACCCCGCCAGGGCGAGGTGCGACAGAGCCTGCTCGATTTCCTTAATCGGGATAGCAACACGGGTGAGTTACCCCATTCCTATGACCCAGACTTGCCCGAGGATCTTAAGGGGCGCCTGCAGGAGATGCGAAGCGAGGCGGACCGCGCCAATGCCCGCGACATTGCCTATCGCCTGCAGGAAGAGGTGCGCCGTTATTATGTCGAGGATAGCCTCAGCGACAGCCTGGGGCGTGACTTCGTGGATCAGCATAGCGATGCTCTGCTTTCCATGAAACGACAGCATAACGAGCGGCTCAAGGCGCTGCTGGAAGGCAGCCAGATTGGAGAGCGGGGCATCAATGAGCTGATCGATCGCGAACGCATGGATGCATTTCTCGCCGAGCAGCGTCCGCGGCTGCAGCGCTGGAATACTACCCTCGACGCCCTGTCCGACGATCGCGCCGACATGCTGTGTAGCAATCGCTTTCACACCGCCGCCTGGTACTTCGATGCGCAGGATGAGCAGCAGGTCAAGGAAGGTTTCTCGGCTCAGTATGGATGCTTGAAGGATATCTGCCGCAGCGACGAGGCGACCGAACGTGTCGCCAACTGGCTGGAAGAGGCCCCGTACTACGATCGGCCGCTGTTTCATACCCTGTCGCTCGCCGACCAGAGTGACTTCATTGGCCAGTATTCGACGATCACCAATGCCGGTTACGGGACCGTGCTCAAGGCCAAGGACCTGTGGGATAAGCTCAACTCGGTCGAGTCAGGACGACTGCCGGCGGTGGATCAGCTATCCGAGGAAACCCAAGTCATCGCCGAAGGGGCTCATCAGCCTTTCGCGCCGGCGATCTCGCGGGGCATTGCCCAGGTCATGGACGAGTTCTACCAGAGCATCGACCGTGACACGGTGCCCGACTTGGATGAGCTGTTCCGGCGCCTGCCCAAGGCGCTGCCCGCGCGGATTCTAGATTCCGCAAATAGGACGGGGGCCACATTCATCGTGGCCTCGCGCGAGGAGCTGGATAACTTCCGGCGCACCATGCAGCGCGTCCTGGCGCTGCGGGAAGAGCTCGACGAGATTCGCAAGCGTCGCAATATCGTCAAGGCGAACGCTGGGCATTCTTCCCCTGAAGCGAAGGCTCTACTCGAGAAGTTCAAGCGCATACGCCAGGAGCTGCAGACGGTACACGAACCGAAACTCGCACAAGCGTTAAGCCCAATTGAGGAGCTTCCCGAGGATAGCGTCCGTGTCGCCGGTGCCGCCCCGGGGCGCGCCGGCCTGACGCTGGTGTTGCCGGCGGCGCAGCAGGCCGAAGTGGGTGGCTTGATCCGTAACATTCGACAAGGGGTTGCGGCGGCACCCAAGGCAAGCTTGGTCGGGGATGGGGTGGGGCTGTTGGTGTTTGCTGCTCAGCTATCCACATTAGTTGAAACGTTTAGTCAGTACCGAGCACGTCGAGGTACTGATCAAGCTCTGACACTTCTTGATTTGGGTAAGGTTATTGCGGCAACAAGCTCTGCAGGACTTCTTGCAGCTCAGGGAATCATGGATACCGCTCTTGTCGCCAGGTCGAAAGCTCTTGTAAATGCCTTGGATGCTTCAGGCGCCCAAAGCGTGGCTAGCTCTTTGGGTAAACTCCACGCTTTCCTCGGTTTCTGGACATACGTTTTTGGTTCCGTTGCTTCCTACTCGAGTTTTCAAAATCGTCGGAGTGATTGGCAGGAAGCAATACGCAACGGCAATCCGCAAGCCCAGAGTGCTGCCATGGCCAGTGTGGTAGGTGCCGGAGGCATGCTGGGGGCCAATGCCTATGGGCTGGCAAACACTCTACGTGCTGGGGCTTCAGTGGCCTTCCGAGGCGTTGAATGGGCCGCCGCTGGTGCCCGCCTGGGAAGCGTGTTCTGGCGCTTCAACCTCGCCGGAGCTTTGTTTACTGCGCTCGAATTGGGAGGAAGCTGGCTCTATAACCGTTACAGCACCAGCCGCCATGATGATTGGCTGCTCTCTACTCCTTGGACTCAAGATGCTGAACAAGCCCGTGATGACTCGCTTGAGACGTATCAGTCACGGCTACAGGAAATCTCTCAAGCACCCAAGCTTAACGTCAGCATCGAAGAATACGATAGTTGGTGGAAGAATCGTTTGGAAGGCCCAAAGTCAGTGGACTTTGACCTTAGCTTCTCTTCCATTGGATTGAAGGATATGACCGCGCCCTTTGGGGGTACACCGCCATGCATTCTGTCTCTGGCTTGCTATCAGGTGCGCTCGAATACTGGGCCCGGGCCTCGGGAATTCTGGTCTCCGGTAAATGATCGAGTCGATGGTAAGCTTCAGCAAGAGGATGGTCAGCCGTTAACGTTCGCCTTTTCCAGGCCAGAGCCGGAAGGCTCATTAGACTGGCGCTCTTACGATATCGTCGTGGCGATTCGGCTTGAGAGCCTGAGTAACGACGGCCAATACCGACCCACTGACTACCATATCCGGGTCTCCCTGGCCGGCGGCGAGGGCGTCTATACGCCATCGGAAGTGACCATTCGTGGTGAACCGACCACTTGGCAGCGTATTGATCCCCTTCTTTTTACTTGATTCAAGGTATTATCATGGCAGCCAACAAGCCCCAGACGCCACGTCCAGATATGACTCAGCCCCAGCGGGCCGGAGATATCGAGTCATTTCCAGGTGGCAAAGTCAGCTACCTTTCACCGGCTCCACTACCCACGGGATCGGCACCCGTGGACTTTAATCAGGCCATCGGTGAAGTCAACGATGCCTATCTGGACTTCGGGGGCAGCCTGCCTACACCTTTTACTTGGCAGTTTACCTTGGGAGGGCCTTTTACTAGTTTCTTAATCATGTCGGTCATATTCCCGTTGTTTTCTGCGTCAATGACTTCGACTCCAGCGTACCCTTTTTTAAGTGAGCTTAAGGTCTTCTTTCCTTTTTTTTTCGAGATGGGGGCTTGGGCGGGGGGGCTTAGCCTAGCCTTAGCCTTATTTATTAAGGCCCAATACCACTTCAAGTTCCGCAATGATGTTCCCACCCGTTTTCATCGTCAGCGCCGCGAGGTTGCGTTTGCGCCGGGCGGCGGTAAACCGCCGATCATCGTGCCCTGGGAAAACGTAGCGGCCTGGGTGACCCAGGCTCAGGGCGCCACTCAGTACGGCGTGCAGCGCCAGTATGGCCTGGGGCTTGGCTTCATCGATCCCGAAACAGGACAGCAGCACTTCCTTGAGCTGCCCCAGCCTGGCCTGCCGCTGGCGATGGGGCTGTGGGAGTCGGTGCGCGCCTACATGGAATACGAGGTACATACCCGCGAGGAGATTCAGGACCCCAACGGCCTAAATCGCCCCGGCGACCCGCCCTACGAGGGCGTACATACCTTCCATAACGCCCGCCGCCGTCTGCATCGGCGCCATCGCGACGGCGAGATAGGCCTGTTCAAGGTTTCCATGTGGTACCTGTGGCACATTCTCGTCCTGTGGACGATTCCCTACCATCTCGCCGAATGGGAGATCAGCGCCATCCAGAAGGCTGGGCGCAAGACTCTGCCGGCGAGCCTCGATGAATGGTCGCAACCGATTCCCAGGGAGCAGTGGGCCAAGCCCAGCGAGGAGCTCGTGCGCCTCTCGGCGGAGGTTCGCCGGCGTCAGGCCCAGCAGCCCAACCGGCCCATTACCGCCATCTTCGCCGAGGTCTATGCCGAGGAAACGACGCTCTCGGCTTGATGGGGCAGGCGTGGTCCTAGCCTCAACCGAGGCACTGATTTCACTAAAAGATACATCGCACGGCAAGGACGCAGTGCCCATCGATTCTCGCCAGGGAAGGTGCGCTGCCGTCTGCCCCGGCGGTAGCGTGGCCAGATGGACAGGCTGCGATCTCGGCTCCGACCACGAGGGCTTTCCCCCCACGCCGGTGACCGCCGGCAGCCCCACGGTGATGATCGACGGCAAGCCCGTGGCCCGCCAGGGCGACCCCCTGGCGCCCCACGACAAGCCGGACCACGGCACCCACCCGCGCGCCATCGCCGGCGGCTCGGGCAGCATCCTGGTCGACGGCAAGCCGGTGGCGCTCACCGGCCATGCCGTGGACTGCGGCGGCGTGGTGATCGGCAGTGCCAGCGGGGAGGGCAGCTGACATGGCCGACCGCAGCGGACTGCAGTTCACCCTGAGCCTGGCGGGAGCCGGTGAGGCCGAGCTGGCGGTGATCGACTTCACTCATGAGGAGGCGCTCTCTTCGCCCTTCCACCTGCGGGTGCGCTTCGCCAGCCGCTCGCCGGACCTCTCGCCGGAGGCGCTGCTCGACCGCCCGGCGAGCCTCACCGTGTGGCAGGATGGCGTGGCCCAGCGCCGGGTCCACGGCATCGTCGCCGAGTTCGGCCGCGGCGACCGCGGCCATCGCCGCAGCCACTACGAGGCGGTCATCCGCCCGGCGCTATGGCGCCTCTCGCTGCGCCAGAACTCGCGGATCTTCCAGCGCGTCTCGCCGCTGACCATCCTCAACACCCTGTGCGAGGAGCGTGGCCTGACCGATGTGGCCTTCGCGGTGACCCGCGAGCCCGAGGAACGCGAGTACTGCGTGCAGTACCGCGAGACCGATCTCGAGTTCGTCGAGCGCCTGGCCGCCGAGGAGGGGCTGTTCTATTTCCATGAATTCGAGGACGCCGACCTCGGCGCCCACCGGCTGGTGTTCGCCGACGATCCCCAGGTGCTCGCCGGGCTCGGCGAGCGCACCTATCACCATCGCGCCGGCGGCAGCGCGCCCAAGCGCCACCTGCGCCGGCTGACCCAGACCGCCCGGGTGCGCCCGGCCCGCGCCCAGCTCAAGGACTACAGCTTCAAGCAGCCGGCCTATGGCCAGCTTCATGATCACCAGGGCCAGCGGCTGGAGCAGCACAGCCAGCGCGAAGACTACGAGCACTACGACTACCCGGGCCGCTACAAGGCCGACGCCTCGGGCCAGGCCTTCACCCGCCACCGCCTGGAGCACCTGCGCCACGACGCCCTGACCCTCGACGGCGAGAGCGACCTGCCCGAGCTGTCGCCGGGCACGCGCTTCAGCCTGGCCGATCATGATGTCGGCGATTTCAATCGCGGCTGGCAGATCATCGGGGTGGTCCACGAGGGCGAGCAGCCCCAGGCGCTGGAGGAGGATGCCGTCGGCGTAACCGTCGGGGACCGTGACGGCATGACCCGCTATCACAACACCCTCACGCTGACCCCGGACGACACCGCCTGGCGCCCGGCGCCCCGGCCCAAGCCGCGGGTCGACGGTCCCCAGGTGGCCTTCGTGGTCGGCCCCGAGGGCGAGGAGATCCACTGCGACGAGCACGGCCGGGTGCGCTGCCAGTTCCCCTGGGACCGCTACGCGGCGCCGGACGAGACGGCCAGCGCCTGGCTGCGCGTCAGCCAGGGCTGGGCCGGCGGCGGCTACGGCATGCTGGCGATCCCGCGCATCGGCCACGAGGTGATCGTCTCCTTCCTGGAGGGCGACCCGGACCAGCCGCTGATCACCGGGCGCACCTACCATGCGGTCAACACCCCGCCGTATCCGTTGCCGGAGCACAAGACGCGCACCGTGATCCGCACCCAGACCCACCAGGGCGAGGGCTTCAACGAGCTGCGCTTCGAGGACCAGCACGACCAGGAACAGATCTGGCTGCACGCCCAGAAGGATCTGGAGCTGCTGACCGAGAACGACCGCACCGAGGAGATCCGCCGCGACAGCCACCTCAAGGTCAAGCGCGACCGCATCGAAGAGCTCGACCGCGACGACCACCTCACCGTGCACGGCGAGCGGCGCACCCGGGTCGACGGCGACGACCACCTCAGCGTGGGCCAGACCCGCCACGAGAAGATCGGCCGCGCCCAGCTCGTCGAGGCCGGCAGCGAGGTGCACCACAAGGCCGGCATGAAGGTGGTGGTCGAGGCCGGCGCCGAGATCACCCTCCAGGCCGGCGGCAGCTTCGTGAAGCTCGACCCCAGTGGGGTGACCATCGTCGGCCCCAGCGTCAAGATCAACTCCGGCGGCAGCCCCGGCAGCGGCACCGGGCAGGGCGCCCAGGCGCCGAAGTTGCCGGGGGAGGCGGCGGAGGAGACGCATGAGGCGGTCGAAGCGCCCCGTCAGGAAGCCGTCCTGAGACAAGAGATGGCCACGGTACAGCTCTGCAAACCGTCGAACAACGGGCAGGGAAGCGGCCAGGCATGAGCGCATGGTCGGTGACTCGGCCACCGGTGCCCGGTGATCGGAAGGGGGAGCGCCTCTTCGTGCTGCTGGACGGTGTTGCCATGGAGCCGCTGGAACGCTGGCTCTACGAGACGCATCCCACGCCGGTTTATGAGCCGCTCTACCTCGATACGCCGCTGGCGGAGTGCCGGGCGCTGTCGCCCTGTCTGGTCGAACTGGAAGTGGGCAGTCCGGTACTCGAGCGCTTTATCGATGAGGAGGCCGCCCGGGAGAGCTATGGTGATTTCTGGTGTACGGGAGGAGGTAGGAAGGGTGGCGTATCCTGTTGATTGATCACGACCAAGATCTCAATCAACACGAGCGGAT
>NZ_JACHXR010000013.1 GCF_014192275.1 Halomonas stenophila
GACTCGCGGACCACCTCGGTGGGCAGCGCGGCGATCCAGCGCTTCCTGCGCCCGGTGTGCTACCAGAACCTGCCCCAGGGCCTGCTGCCCGAGGCGCTGCGCGACGGCAACCCGGCCGGCGTCAGCCGCCTGGTCGACGGCCGGCGCGAGGCCTGAGGAGACGCCCATGTCGCATACCATGACCTTCGCCCTGCCCGAGGATGCCGACCAGGCCCTGCTGGTCGGCCGGGTCTGGCGCGATGCGCCCCACCAGGGCCCGGCCCTGGTGGGGGTCCGTCGGGGCCGGGTCCTCGACATCACCGCCACCTGCGCCTGCATGGCCGACCTGCTCGACCGCGACGACGCGGTCGCGTTCGTGGCCTCGGTCGAGGGCGAGGACCTGGGCCCGGTCGAGGCGCTACTGGAGAATTCCCTGCGGGACACGCCCGAGGCGCCCTACCTGCTCGCCCCCTGCGACGTCCAGGCGATCAAGGCCTGCGGGGTGACCTTCGCGGTCAGCCTGATGGAGCGAGTGATCGAGGAGCAGGCGGGCGGCGACCCCGCCCGGGCCGGCGAACTGCGCGCCGAGCTGCAGGCGCTGATCGGCGGCGACCTGTCGAGAATCGTCCCCGGCTCCGAGGAGGCCATGGCCCTCAAGGTCGAGCTGCAGGCCCGTGGCGCCTGGTCGCAATACATGGAGGTGGGCATCGGCCCGGACGCCGAGGTGTTCACCAAGGCCCAGCCGCTGTCGGCGGTGGGCTTCGGCCGCGGCGTGGGCCTCCATCCGGCCTCGCAGTGGAACAACCCGGAGCCGGAGATCGTGCTGGCGGTGGACGCCGCCGGCCAGGCCAGGGGCGCCACGCTCGGCAACGACGTCAACCTGCGCGACGTCGAGGGCCGCAGCGCCCTGCTGCTGGGCAAGGCCAAGGACAACAACGCCTCCTGCGCCCTCGGGCCGTTCATCCGCCTGTTCGACGACCGCTTCACCCTCGATACGGTGCGCCAGGCCCGGGTGTCGCTGCGCATCGAGGGCGCCGACGACGACTTCGTGCTGGAGGACGTCAGCGACATGGCCGAGATCAGCCGCGACCCGCTGGAGCTGGTCGGCCAGACCCTCGGCGCGCATCATCAGTACCCGGACGGCGTCATGCTGTTCCTGGGGACCATGTTCTCGCCGATCCAGGATCGCGACGGCGAGGGTCAGGGCTTCACGCATCACCTCGGCGACAGCGTGACCATCGCCACGCCCGCCCTGGGCGCGCTGGTCAACCGCGTCGACCGCTCGGACCGGCTGCCGCCCTGGACCTTCGGCATCCGCCAATGGCAGGCCTTTCAGGCCCGACGGGGCTGACACGCGTCCTCGCCGCCTGATCGGAGCGGAGAATATGAGGTATCCTTGGCGACGGCCGCCGTCGTGTGCCTCGCGCACGCCTCGACGGCGGTCCGTCCAGCGAAGGAAGGCTCATGTTCGACCTCATCGGTGATATCCACGGCTACGCCACCCCGCTAAGGAAGCTGCTCGAGCGGCTCGACTACCGCGAGCGCGGCGGTGTCTGGTCACATCCCGCGCGTCGGGTGATCTTCCTCGGCGACTTCGTCGACCGCGGACCGGAACAGGCCGAGGTGGTCCGCATCGCCCGCGCGATGGTCGACGCCGGCCACGCCCTGGCCGTGATGGGCAATCATGAGTTCAATGCCGTGACCTGGGCCACCCCGGACCCGTCCCGACCGGGCGAGACGCTGCGCCGCCACTCGCCGAAGCACCGACGCCAGCATCAGGCCTATCTCGACCAGGTCGGCGAGGGCAGTCCCCTGCACCGTGACCATATCGCCTGGTTCAGGACGCTGCCGCTCTACCTCGACCTCCCCGGGCTGCGTGTCGTCCACGCCTGCTGGCACCCGCCCTCCCTGGAGACGCTTGCCTCGCGACTCGATGACGAAGGCCGAATCCCGCCCGCGGCCTGGCCCGAGCTGGTGCGCGAGGGCAGCGCCCCCTTCGAGGCGGTGGAGACCCTGCTCAAGGGACTCGAGGTGGAACTGCCGGCCGGGTACGAGTTCCTCGACAAGGACGGCAACCCCCGCCGTCGGGTGCGCACGCGCTGGTGGGAACTCGACCGGCTCACCTACCGTGACCTCGCCCTGGTGCCGCCGGAGGCCATCGAGGAGATCCCCCACGAGCCCATCCCCGGGGATGTGCTGCCGGGCTATGAGGGCAGCAAGCCGCTGTTCGTGGGGCACTACTGGCTCAGCGGCACGCCGCGCCCCCTCACCCCGCAGATCGCCTGCCTGGACTACAGCATCGCCGCCTCCCCTGCCTCGCACGGTGAGGGGGGCAGCAAGCTGTGCGCCTATCGCTGGGACGGCGAGAAGCAATTGCAGGCCGAGCACTTCGTCTGGGTCACCCCCTGAACGGTGTTGACGGACCGAGCCCGGCCTGTAGAGTCGGTCTCTTCTTTATCCTCCCCCAGACCATCACAGCCACGGAGCGACGCATGGCAACAAGGAAAGGACCCAAGTTCTATGTCGTCTGGGTCGGCCGTCAGACCGGGATCTTCACCTCCTGGGCCGAATGCAACCGCCAGGTGAAGGGCTACCCCAAGGCCCGTTACAAGTCCTTCTCGACCCGAGAGGATGCCGACGCCGCCTTCGCGAAAGGCCCTCGGGGTGCCGTCCCCGCCAAGAAGGCGAAGGCATCGGGCAGCGTGGGCTCGGCGTCGGCGGGACGCACGGCACGCCGACAGACTGCGCCAGATACCCCGACCGCACCAGGCAAGACCTTTGACACGGAGATCTACTGCGACGGTGCCTGTGAGCCCAACCCCGGGGATGCCGGGTCGGGCATGGCCATCTACCGCAATGGCACCCTGGACGAGCTCTGGTATGGGCTCCACAACCCGAGGGGGACCAACAACACCGCCGAGTTGAATGCCTTTCACCAGGCGCTCCGCGTGGCCCGGGAGGAGATCACCCGGGGAGCCTCCGTGCGGATCCATTGCGACTCCACCTACACCATCAACGCCATCACCAAGTGGGCCAGCGGGTGGAAGAAGCGCGGCTGGAAGAAGGCCGATGGCCAGGCGATCAAGAACCCCGAGATCATTCAGCCCACCCATGCCCTCTATGAAAGCCTCAAGTCGGCGGTGACCATCGCCCACGTCAAGGGCCACGCCGGCGTCGAAGGCAACGAGCTGGCAGACCGTATGGCCATGTATGGGGCCGACCAGCAGGAGCGCGACTTCTGCCGTTATCGGGACAGCGACTGCGCGGCGGATATCCTCAAGCTCAAGCGAGGGTGATACCGGCATAGGCAGGAGCCCGGTAACAGGGAAAGGGCCAGGAGTCATTACAGGGAACGCGCCAGGCAGTAGGAGAAAAGTAAGCCTTTGCGTAACAGTTTGTGTACTACTGTTACAAGAGAAGTCAGCGACAGCTTCATTAGCATGACAGTTTTCTCCCTGGACTGGAGGTGGTCCAATGCACACCCAGTACGCCGCCAACCCGACTCGCCGCCCTTCCGGAATCGCCGCCCTTCATCTGACGGCCCGCACCATCGCCACTTCTCGTCGCGATCAAGACGATGGCCCGATGACCGTAGAGCAACTGGCCAATGCGCGACGAGAGGTCGAATACCTGGCCAGGCGCAACGGCATGAAAGAGCCTCTGCTACAGATATGGACTGTGCGCAGCTAGAGTGCCGGGGGCACGCAGGGCATTGGTGAGCGAGACTCGTCAAACGGCTTTTCAAGCGTTGGCGCATCCATACGCCTGTCGGCCATCCGGCTCCTTGTCCGCTCGACAGGGAGGTTGACATGCCGGGCCACGCTGTTTAGCTTCGTATCAGCGCCGATTTGAATCTCAGCTTGCGGGCGCTCTACAAGTCCAGCTAAAGCGACCGCCGGAGGCCCGCTTTAGCACATGCTGAGCGGGTTTTTTGTTGCCCGGGATCCGGGCGGCCGCCGATTTAAGCACCAACTTGCGGGCGGGATAGAAATACAGCTAAAGCGGCGCACGGCTCCTCTCCCCTGGGTCGGCGCTTGCCGCCCAACGCAGGGGACCAGGAGACCGACATGAGCTATCACCCCCGCCCCTCGAGGGGCCTGCAATGCCCTACCGCCACCCACCGCCCTCTCACCGGCTCCCGCCTCAAGGCCGCCGAACTGCTGTCGAGCCTGGCCCAGGATGACCTCGTCCGCCCGGAACTTCGCAACGATGTCCTGCTCTCCGGCGAGCGGCCCCCGTACCCAGGCCGGACATCGACCGACCAGCATCGGCGACGGGAGAGGGAGTACCGGGATGCGCGCTTCGGCGACGGAGACACGTGAATACCCGGAGCTGGGCGTGGCGGGGCTGCTGGGAGCGAGCCGACCGGCAAAAGCGGTGTGGAGTTTTTCGGGAAATTTTCGGGTTTTTTTACGGACACACGAAAAAGCCGCCTGGAGCATGGCACCAGGCGGCTGATTCGTAGAAGCTTGTTGGTGGAGCCTAGCGGGATCGAACCGCTGACCTCAACACTGCCAGTGTTGCGCTCTCCCAGCTGAGCTAAGGCCCCACGCTGTCTCGCCGTTTCTGCCTTGCGAGAACGAGGCACATCTTACGCCCTGATCACCGAGCCGTCAACCCAGCCATGAGAAAAATCATTCCTGAGACTGACACCAATTCCCCTTAGGATGATGTTGTGCCACGCTTAGGACATCGTGAGCCACCCGGGATGGCGAGCAGCGCGCCAGCGTCATGCCGTGGCAAGTCTCCCCATCCATTCTCAACTTCGTTCAGGAGCACCTGCCTTGATCAGGGTTCTCGTTGCCGATGATCATCACCTCGTTAGGACCAGCATCGCCCACCTGCTGAATGCCGAGGCCGACATCAGCGTGGTCGGCGAGGCCGCGGACGGCGAGGAGGCCATCCGACAGGCGCGCCAGCTCAAGCCGGATATCGTGCTGATGGATATCCGCATGCCCGGCATCGGGGGACTGGAGGCCACGCGCAAGATCCACCGCTTCACCAGCGACGTCCGCATCCTGGTGCTGACGGCCTTCCTCGAGGAGGCCTTCGCCCAGCGACTGCTGGAGGCCGGCGCCCACGGCTTCATCAGCAAGGGCTGCCAGCAGGACGAGATGGTCCAGGCGATCCGCGGGGTCTTCGCCGGCCAACGCTACGTCAGCCCGGAGATCGCCCAGCGCCTGGTGCTGTCGCGCATCGATTCCAGCGACAACCCCTTCGACCAGCTCTCCCAGCGCGAGCTGCAGGTGGCGATGATGATCGTCAACTGCCAGAAGGTGGCCGACATCGCCGACCGCATGTTCCTGAGCCCCAAGACCGTCAATACCTATCGGTACCGCATCTTCGAGAAGCTCGGCGTGCATTCCGACGTGGAGCTGACCCACCTGGGACTGCGTCATGGCCTGGTGGACGGCTTCAGCGAGGTGGAATGACCCGCCCGGTGGCGGGTCTGATAGGATGACACTCCCGTTTCATCCACCACCGGCGCCGCGATGAGTTTCGATTCCCGTCATTTCCTCGATACCGTCACCGAGTCCCCGGGGGTCTATCGCATGCTCGACGAGCAGGGCGAGATCCTCTACGTGGGCAAGGCTCGCCGGCTCAAGGCGCGCCTGGCCAGCTACTTCCGGGGCGCCCTGAACACCAAGACCCAGGCGCTGGTCTCGCGCATCGCCGACATCCAGGTCACGGTCACCAACAGCGAGACCGAGGCACTGCTGCTCGAGCAGACGCTGATCAAGGAACAGCGCCCGCCCTACAACATCCTGCTGCGCGACGACAAGTCCTACCCCTTCGTCTTCGTCACCGACCGTCACCCCTTCCCCGCCCTGGAGTACAAGCGCGCCCGCACGCGCCACGACGACGGTCGCTACCTGGGCCCCTACCCCAGCAGCGGTGCGGTGCGCGAGAGCCTGTCGCTGATGCAGAAGATCTTCCGCATCCGCAACTGCGAGGACAGCGTCTTCGCCCATCGCACCCGACCCTGCCTGCAATACCAGATCGGCCGCTGCAGCGCGCCCTGTGTCGGCTATATCGGCGAGGAGGAGTATCGCCGCGACCTGGAGCATGCGGTGCAGTGCCTGGAGGGCAAGAGCGAGGCGGTGACCCGCGAGCTGACCCGGGACATGGAGGCGGCCAGCCAGGCGCTGGACTTCGAGGAGGCGGCCCGGCTGCGCGACCAGATCCAGCACCTCCGCCAGCTGCAGCAGCGCCAGTTCGTCGATACCGGCGGCGGCGACGCCGACGTCTTCGCCCTGGCCACGCGCCCCGGGGCGCTGTGCATCTCGGTGCTGACGGTGCGCCAGGGTCGCCTGCTCGGCGCCCGCCACCACGAGCCCGCCAACGGCCTGGACCTGGGCCCCGAGGCCCTGCTCGGCGACTTCGTCAGCCAGTTCTACCTGGGGCAGAGCCGGGAGATCCCCGCCGAGGTGATCACCAGCCACCCGCTGCCCGACGCCGCCCTGATCGCTCGCGCCCTGGGCGAGCGTGCCGGCAGGCGGATCCGCGTCACCGACCAGGTCCGTGGCCACCGCGCCCAGTGGCGCGAGCTCGCCCGCACCAACGCCGAGCAGCAGCTGGCCGGCCAATTGGCCAGCCAGAACCAGCTCGCCAGGCGCTTCGAGGCCCTGCGCGAGGCGCTCGCCCTGGCGACCACGCCGGTACGCCTGGAGTGCTTCGACATCAGCCATAGCCATGGCGAGGCCACGGTGGCCTCCTGCGTGGTGTTCGATGCCAGCGGCCCGCGCAAGTCGGACTACCGGCGCTTCAACATCGAGGGCGTGGAAGCCGGCGACGACTACGCCGCCATGCGCCAGGCGCTGACCCGCCGCTTCCGGCGGCTGAAGGAGGGCGAGGGCGAACGCCCGGACATCCTCATCGTCGATGGCGGCAAGGGGCAGCTCAACATGGCCCGGGAGGTGTTCGCCAACCTCGGGGTCACCGGCGTGCGACTGCTCGGGGTCGCCAAGGGCACCACCCGCAAGGCCGGGCTGGAGACCCTGTTCATCGAGACCGTGGACCGCACCCTCGACCTGGACGGCACCTCACCGGCCCTGCACCTGCTGCAGCACATCCGCGACGAGTCGCACCGCTTCGCCATCGCCGGCCACCGCGCGAGGCGCGACAAGGCGCGGCGCACCTCCACCCTGCAGGAGATCCCCGGCGTCGGCCCGCGGCGTCGCCGCGAGCTGTTGCGCTTCTTCGGCGGCCTGCAGGGGGTCAAGCAGGCCAGTCGGGAGGAGCTCGCCCGGGTGCCCGGCATCAGCGCCACCCTGGCCGAGGCGATTCATCGTGCCCTGCATGGATGAGCGCGGCCAAGCTGGATAGAATAGCCCGACTCTCGGCATCCCCTCTCCATACAGGCAAGGACCGCAGCTTCCGATGAACATCCCCAATATCCTGACCCTGGCCAGAATCATCTTCATCCCGCTGCTGGTGGTGCTGTTCTATCTGCCCCTCTCCTGGAGCATGCCGCTCGCCGCGGGACTGTTCGCCCTGGCCTCGGTGACCGACTGGCTGGACGGCTACCTGGCCCGGCGCTGGGACCAGTCCACGCCCTTCGGCGCCTTCCTCGATCCGGTGGCCGACAAGCTGATGGTCGCCGTGGCCCTGGCCCTGCTCATCGAACGCTACGACGCCAGCTGGCTGACCCTGCCGGCGCTGGTCATCATCGGCCGCGAGATCGTCATCTCGGCGCTGCGCGAATGGATGGCCGAGATGGGCAAGCGTGGCACGGTGGCGGTGTCCTGGATCGGCAAGTTCAAGACCAGCCTGCAGATGATCGCCCTGCTGCTGCTGCTGGCCTTCGCCCCGGGCACGCCCGTCGCCATGCTGGGCGTCGCGACCCTCTATGTGGCCGCCCTGCTGACGCTGTGGTCGATGATCGACTACCTGCGCTCCGCCTGGCCGCACCTGAGCCGCTCGATGTGACGGCAGGCCGCGAAAAGCGTTTGACAGTCACCGACTTATCCGTATAATGCGTCCTCGAGTCAGGCGGGAATAGCTCAGTGGTAGAGCATCGCCTTGCCAAGGCGAGGGTCGCGAGTTCGAATCTCGTTTCCCGCTCCATTCCCCACGAATGGCACGACTCATGAGGCTGGATGGCAGAGTGGTTATGCAGCGGACTGCAACTCCGTGTACGCCGGTTCGATTCCGACTCCAGCCTCCATCATTCCGATAGCAGCCCGCTCGAACCCCGCCCGGATGGCGAAATTGGTAGACGCAAGGGACTTAAAATCCCTCGGTGGCAACACCGTGCCGGTTCGAGCCCGGCTCCGGGCACCATACCGCAGTCAGCGTTTCGACTTGTCTTGAGCCCGGCCATCCAACGGGGCGTCGCTTCATGATCCTGGCGCGTCTGCGCGATCCGTACTTCAGCCATCGTCACCGCCGCAAGCTGCACGTCCTGCGTGTCGCCCTCGCCCTGTGCGTGACCTACGCCGTCACCGAACTCTTCGCGATCCAGCACAGTGGCTGGGCACTGGTCAGCACCGTGATGGTGATGGGCAACCTGCCGCATATCGGCGGCGTGCTCGACAAGGGCCGGCAACGCCTGCTCGGCACCCTGCTCGGGGCCGCCTGGGGCCTGCTGCTGATCGCCGCCACGCCCCTGCCCTGGGCCGGCCTGGTGCCGCTGGGGACCCTGCTGGCCATCGCCCTGGGCACCTGGATGACCTTCGGCAAGCGCTACGGCTACGGCGGCCTGATGTTCGCCATCAGCCTGCTGCTGGTGGTCGGCGACGGCAACCAGCAGCTGGGCGTGGCGCTGTGGCGCAGCTTCGACGTGCTGCTCGGCACGCTGATCGGCATCGGGGTCACCGTGGCGGTGCTGCCCCACAAGGCCACCGACATGCTGCGCTTCATGCTCGCCGACAACCTGGATCGCATGGCGCGCCTCTACCATGCCCACACCTCGGCCACCGCGGCGCCGGACCTGGACACCCGCGAGCTGCTCAAGGCCTGCAGCGGCCTGCTGGTCAAGCAGCGCGGCATGGTCGACGCCATCCACCGCGAGGGGCGGCTGCGTCGCGGCGAACTCGACGACATCATCTCCCTGCAGCGGCGCATGCTCTCGACCATCGAGCTGCTGCTGGAGACCCACTGGAACACCCGCGCCGGCCATGACCGGATCGATGCCATGGTCGGCCTTCGCGATCAGCAGCACACCCTGGCCCGGGGCATCGGCACCCTGGCCTTCCAGGTGCGCACCGGCCACCCCGTCGAGGTGCGCGTCGCGCCCTTCGAGCTGCAGCGCCACGCCGGCCTGGCCGCCGATGCCCACGGCGAGGACGGTCGCGCGCTGTTCAGCCCCAGCGGCTACCTGTGGCTCAACCGGGAACTCGCCCGCCTGACCGGCGAGCTGATCGAGCGGCTGGGCGGCCTGGAGCGCCTGCCCAGCCAGCGCCTGCGCCGACGCGCCTCGCGCAACGGCCTCCTCGACCGCCCCGCCGGCGCACGGCCGGCCCCTCAACAAGGACAGCCTGATGACCGACAGCAAGCATGAGGTGCTGATCATCGGCGGCGGTATCGCCGGCCTGGTGTTGGCCCTGGAAGTCGCCGACCGGCGACGCGTGACCCTGCTGCAGCCCGCCCGGGACGAACAGGGCGCGAGCCGCTGGGCCCAGGGCGGGATCGCCGCGGTACTCTCGCCCCAGGATGACGTCGAGGCCCATGTCGCCGATACCCTGGTGGCCGGCGACGGCCTCTGCGACGAGGCCGCGGCGCGCTTCACCGTGGAGCAAGGCCCCGCCGCCATCGGCTGGCTGCTGTCGCTGGGCGTGCCCTTCACCCCGGACCCCGACCCCGAGGCCGGCTACCCCTATCACCTGACCCGGGAAGGCGGCCACGGGGCACGGCGCATCATCCACGCCGACGATGCCACCGGGCGAGCCGTGGTCGAGACCCTGATGGCGCACGTGCAGGCCCATCCCGCCATCGCCCTGCGCACCGACCTGACCGCCATCGGGCTGATCGGCGACAGCGCCGGTCACTGCCGCGGCGCGCGCTGCCTCGACGAAGAGGGCCAGCCACACCGCCTGCTCGCGGCGGATACCGTGCTGGCCACCGGCGGGGCCAGCGGCCTGTACCGGCATACCACCAGCCCCCGGCCGGCCAGCGGCGAGGGCATGATGATGGCGGCCGAACTGGGCGCCGAGCTGATGAACCTCGAGTTCCAGCAGTTCCACCCCACCTGCCTCTATGACCCCGAGGGCGCGCCCTTCCTGATCAGCGAGGCGGTGCGCGGCGAGGGCGGCCTGCTGCTCAATGTCGAGGGCGAGCGCTTCATGCCCGGCGTGGACCCCCGCGCCGAGCTGGCCCCCCGCGACATCGTGGCGCGGGCCATCGACGCCGAGATGCAGCGTACCGGCACCGATCATGTACTGCTCGACATCCGCCACCTCGGCGAGGCGGCGATCCGCCACCACTTCCCCACCATCCATGCCCACTGCGCCTCCCGGGGCCTGGATATCGCGCGCACGCCGATCCCGGTGGTCCCGGCGGCCCACTACAGCTGCGGCGGGATCACCACCAACCTGGAAGGCACCACCACCGTCCCGCGTCTCCACGCCATCGGCGAGGTCGCCTGCACCGGCCTGCACGGCGCCAACCGCATGGCCAGCAACTCGCTGCTGGAATGCCTGGCCTTCGCCCGCAGCTGCGGTCGGCGTCTGCGCCACGCCTCGCCGGCCGGCGATGCCCCCCTGACGACCTGGCAGCCCGGCCGGACACCGGTCCCGCGGGAGGAGATCGCGGCCCTGCGCGACGAGATGCGCCGCATCATGAGCGCGCGGGTGGCCATCGTGCGCCGGGATGCCGGCCTCGACGAGGCCGCCGACGCCCTGGCCGAGCTGGCCGGCCGACTGGCGCCGCGCCTGCCCGAGGCCGCCCCGGACGAGGAACTGGCGAGCCTGTGGCACGCCCTGCGCCTGGCCCGGCTCACCGTGGCCTGCGCCCGGGCTCGCCGGGAGTCGCGGGGCCTGCACTTCAACCCCGACTGTCCCGTGCACGGCGAGCCGTCGCCCCGCCCCTCGCGGATCCATCTCGGCGACCTGGCCGGCCCCTGAGCCCGGTCACACGACGACCGCCCCGGGATGCATCCCGGGGCGGTCGTCGACGCCCACACGCAGGGAACCGCGGATTCAGGGCAGGGACACCAGCCAGCGCCGCAGGGTGCGCCGGGAGGCGGCATCGCTGCTGTCGGGCCAGACCCAGAGCCGGCGGCCATCGAGGCGCAGCCCCACCAGCCAGGGCCCCAGGTAGTCGCAGTCCAGTTGCGCCACCCGCCAGTCGCTCGTGCCACGGGGGCGCCAGGCCCACCCCGGAGGCGCCGACGGGCGGGGCGTGACCCGCAGGGCCCCGGCCGGACGACACCGCGCGACGTCCCACAACACGGCGCCCATCACCAGCGCCGCCGACACCGCCACCCAGGGCGGCGCCTGGTGGGTCAGCAGCGCGACCACGCCCAGGACCGGCAGCCCATGGGCGAGCAGCGCCAGCCTAGAGGGTGCGATAGTGATCGTTGTCGGTGGTTTCGGCATGTTCGACGATCATCTTGACGATGCGACGCCGGGCGGGCTCCTCCGGCCACTCGCGGCGCATCAGCCAGGCGAAGAGGTCCTGGTCCTCCTCGGTGATGAGGTCGCGATAGGCGGCCTGGTCGCTCTCGTCCAGGTCGTCGTAACGCTGTTCGAGGAAGGGAATCAGCAGCAGGTCGAGCTCCCACATGCCGCGACGGGAATGCCAGTAGAGGCGCTTGCGCAGGGCGGCGCCGGCAGACGAATCGTCGTTCAAGGTCGGCCTCGTCGGATTGGGTGAATGTGGCGACAGTATACCCGAGCCTCCGCGACGCCGGCACCCGCCGGCCGCGACGCGTCCCCGCCTGGGGCAAAGGTCGTAGAGCGTTGTTTTATCGAGAGTTGCACAGTATGCTTTGAGAAAACCATCGCCCCCGGTAGCACGCCGCCCCAGGCAGGACCGCACGGAGAGAACCGATGACCAAGTCCGAACTGATCGAGCAGATTGCCATGCGACAGCCGGAGCTGTCGGTCAAGGAAGTCGAGGCCGCCGTGCGTCTGATCCTCGACGACATCACCGACACCCTGTCGGAAGGCGGCCGCGTGGAGATCCGCGGCTTCGGCAGTTTCTCGCTGCACTACCGGGAGCCGCGCATCGGGCGCAACCCCAAGACCGGCGACCCGGTCGCACTGGACGGCAAGTTCGTGCCACACTTCAAGCCCGGCAAGGAGCTGCGCGAACAGGTAGACGCCAGCCGCGCGCTCGGCTACTGACGAGCGGCCTCGCCCCACCCTCTCCTCAACTCGACATGGGAACAAGCACATGCGTTGGCTAAAAGGCCTGATCATGGCCATCATCCTGCTGGCGGTGCTGCTGATCGGCATCCTGTTTGCCGTCAACAACCAGCAGGCCCTGCCCCTCAACCTGATCTGGATCGAGTTGCCGGCGGCCTCGCTCTCCGTCTGGCTATTGGCCTCCCTGGCCGTGGGCGTCTTCCTGGGCATGCTCGCCATGAGCGGCGTCTACCTGCGCCTGCGCACCCTGCTGACCCGCGCCCAGCGCCACAACCAGCAGCAGCGCAAGGAACTCGACAAGCTGCGTATCCAGGAGATGAAGGAACTCCCCTGAATGCCCGATGTTCTGCTGCTGGCCCTGTTGTTGGCAGCGGTCGCCATCGGTTGGTGGCTGGGCCGCCGCGAACGCCGAGGCCTTGGCACCCCCGCCACCTCGCCCGGCCTGGCCCGCGACTACTTCGTGGGCCTCAACTACCTGCTCAATGACCAGCAGGACCGCGCCATCGAGACCTTCATCGGCGCCCTGGAGGTCAACAGCGACACCATCGAGACCCACATCGCCCTGGGCAACCTCTTCCGCACCCGCGGCGAGGCCGACCGCGCGGTGAAGATCCATCAGAACCTGCTGGCCCGCCCCACCCTCAGCGGCGCCCAGGGGGAACGGGTCCAGCTGGAGCTCTCCCGGGACTTCCTCCACCTGGGCCTGCTCGACCGGGCCGAGCGCCTGCTCCAGGGGCTGGTCAGGGAAGGCCAGGACGACGAGCTGCGCCAGTCGGCCAAGCGCCTGCTGGTCGACCTCCTCGAGCGGGAAGGGGAATGGCAGGCGGCCCTGGACGTGGCCCTGCCCCACCTGGTGCGGCAACACGACGACATCCGGCGTGCCGCGGCCCACTGGCTGTGCGAGCTGGCCGACCAGGAGCGCCGGTCGGCCAGCCCGGTGCTGGCCCGGCGCCATCTCAAGCAGGCCCTGGCCACCGATGCCCGCTGCGTGCGGGCCAACCTGCTGCTCGCCGAGATGGCCCTCGACACCGGCCAGTACCGCCAGGCCATCCGCCTGCTCAAGCGCATCCCCGACCAGGACAAGACCTTCATTCCCAGCATGCTCGAGCCGCTGAGTCGCGCCTACCGGCTGCTGGATGACGAGGTTGGCCTGATCCAGTACCTCCAGGAACTGCTCGAGACGGTCCCCTACACCAGCGTGATCATCCTGCTGGCCGAGACCCTGCGCCGGCATCATGGCGACGCCCGCGCGGCCCATGAGCTGGTCGCCCACCAGCTCAACCGGGAGCCGAGCCTGGGCGCGGTGGACTACCTGATCCGCCTCTACCTGCGGGAAGCCCACGGCAACGAGGACGAGCGCATCGAGCTGCTGCAGCACCACACCCACACCCTGCTGCAGTCCCTGCCCCGCCACCGCTGTCGCCGTTGCGGCTTCAGCGGCGAGCACCTCCACTGGCAGTGCCCTCGCTGCCGCAGCTGGGGCACCACCAAGCCGATCACCGGCATCGAGGGCGAATAGCCGCTCAGCGGGCGTCGAGCTCGCTCTCGATGGCGGCCAGAGCGGCCATGGGATCATCGGCCTGGGTCACCGGCCGCCCCACCACCAGATGGGTGCTGCCGGCGGCCATGGCCGCGGCAGGCGTCATGATGCGCCGCTGATCGCCGGCGTCGGCGGTGGCCGGCCGGATGCCCGGGGTCACCTTGAGGAAGCGATCGCCGCACAGCGCACGCAGCCGCTCGGCCTCCCGGGCCGAGCAGACCACCCCGTCCATGCCGCTGTCCCGGGCCAGCACCGCCAGGCGCTCGACCTGCTCGGCGGGCGTCGCCGATACCCCGACCTCGGCCAGGTCCCCGGCCTGCATGCTGGTCAGCACCGTCACCGCGATCAGGTGGGTGCTCAGGGCGTGTTGCTCCAGGCGCGCCCGGGCGGCCTCCATCATCCGCCGACCGCCGCCGGCATGCACGTTGACCATCCACACGCCCTGCTCGGCGGCCGCCTGCACCGCCCCGGCCACGGTGTTGGGAATGTCGTGGAACTTGAGATCCAGGAACACCTCGAAGCCGCGCCCATGCAGCGCCTCGAGCACGTCCGGTCCGCTGCGAGTGAACAGCTCCTTGCCCACCTTCAGGCGGCAGCGGGCCGGGTCCAGCCGATCGGCCATGCACAGGGCGGCATCCAGGGAGGTGTAGTCGAGGGCGATGATCAGGGGTGACGCAGTGGACACGGGCGGGCTCCTGGCGAGGTGAGTGGTCCGGGGCAGTATATCAGCCATGCCCGACACCGCATGTGGTGGATATCGTCTCCGCGATGTCGCCATTCCCTGACAGCCGCTGGCGGGAATCTCTGAGCTTCGCCACCCGCTGGCGGCACTAGCTTTGAAGACAGGCAGCTCGCCTGCTCGCAAGCCCCCGTCCAAGCGACACAAGGAGATCGGTATGCCACGCATGCTCAAGGAACGCCTCGCCCTCCTCGGCCTGATCCTGCTGCTGGGCCTGGCCGCCCCCGCCCTGGCGCAGGAGATGGCGCCGGTGAACGTCAACAGTGCCGATGCCGCCCTGCTCGCCGAGCTACCCGGGATCGGCGAGGTCAAGGCCGCCGCCATCGTCGAGGAGCGCGAGACCAACGGCGACTTCAGTTCGGCAGAGGACCTGACCCGGGTCGACGGCATCGGCGAGACCACCGTCGATGCCCTCGCCGAGCAGGTGAGCTTCTAGTCCGTCTCGTCCGTCCGGCCACCGGGCCGCGCCCCGGTGGCCTCCTCCCCCTCACGGATCCGCCCCCCTCCACACTCGATGACCCGCTCGGTGAAGTCGTCGTTCTCTTCGATGAAGGCCGCGCTCTCGGCGATGACCTGGGGCTGGCCCAGACGCTTGAGGAACACGCCGGCGGTGATACGCTCCCGCATGTCATCGCGCATCGAGGCCGACATTTTCTGTGGCGACGCCGTATCCTCCCTAGGGCGCAGTTCCCCGGCCGCCCCGGGATCGCTTGATTTTTCCTGCCCCGCCCCCATGTCTTCGGCATTCGACCTAGCGGAGTCATCATGCCCTTCCTTCTCATCTTCACCGTCTTTGCCCTGCTCGATTTCGTGCTCCTGTTTTCCGTCGGTAGCCAGATCGGCCTGCTGACGACCCTGGCCTTGGTACTGGGCACCGGCTTCATCGGCCTGCACCTGATCCGCCGCGAAGGGGTGGCCACCTTCGCCCGGGCCCAGGAGCGCATGGCCCGGGGCGAGGTCCCCTCCGGCGAACTGCTCACCGGGGCGGCGCTGATCTTCGGCGGCGCCCTGCTCATGGCTCCGGGCTTTCTCTCCGACACCCTGGGCTTCATGTGCCTGATCCCCGATGCGCGCCGCCTGCTGGGCAAGCTGCTCGGCCGGGTCGGCCTGCGCATGGGGGGCGCGCATGTCCATGCCGGCGGCTACCGCCCCCGTCAGGGCAGCGACGCCGACTGGCAGCAAGCCGAAGCGCCGCGCGGCGACGCCACGCGGGAAGCCCATACCGATAGCCGGGGCGAACCCCTGGAGGGCGACTTCATCGGGCACGACGAGCGCCGGGGCTGACGAGCCAAAAAATTTTTCGCCGGGACCTTGAAAGCCCCGACAGCAGCCCCACTTAACCGTCAGCAACGAGCTTCGGCCCCGGCCCTGCCGGGGCCATCCACACGAAGGCGGAGACGCCTTCACCCCGCGGCCCGCTGCGGGATGATGATGAAAACCGCCGAGGCAGCGACGCCCCGGCACAGCAAACCATCAGGAGAACGTGAGCAATGAACATCCGTCCCTTGCACGATCGCGTCGTCATCCGTCGCGTTGAAGAAGAGCAGAAGACCGCAGGCGGCATCGTGCTCCCGGGCAGCGCCCAGGAAAAGCCGACTCGTGGCGAGGTCCTCGCCGTCGGTAACGGCCGGATTCTGGACAGCGGCGACGTGCGCCCGCTCGACGTCAAGGTCGGCGACACCGTGATCTTCAAGGATGGCTTCGGCGTCGAGAAGCAGAAGATCGACGGTGAAGAAGTGCTGATCATGAGCGAGTCCGACATCCTGGCCGTCGTCGAAGGCTGAGCCGCGACCCGCTAGCAATCGCCCGATACTGACGTTCACGAACTCACAGGAAGCATACGAAAATGGCAGCGAAACAAGTCAAGTTCTCCAGTGATGCACGCACTCGCATGGCAAAAGGCGTCGACACCCTGGCCAACGCGGTCAAGGTTACCCTGGGGCCGAAGGGCCGCAACGTGGTGATCGAGAAGTCCTTCGGCGCCCCGACCGTCACCAAGGACGGTGTCTCCGTCGCCAAGGAGATTGAGCTCAAGGACAAGTTCGAGAACATGGGCGCGCAGATGGTCAAGGAAGTCGCTTCCAAGACCTCCGACGTCGCCGGTGACGGCACCACCACCGCCACCGTGCTGGCTCAGTCCATCGTGACCGAGGGCCTGAAGGGCGTGATCGCCGGCATGAACCCGATGGATCTGAAGCGCGGCATCGACCAGGCCGTCATCGCTGCGGTCAAGGAAGTTGAGGCTCTGTCCGTGCCCTGCACCGACACCAACGCCATCGCCCAGGTCGGCACCATCTCCGCCAACGGCGATAAGCGCATCGGTGAGATCATCGCCGAGGCGATGGAGAAGGTCGGCAAGGAAGGCGTCATCACCGTCGACGAAGGCCGTGGTTTCGAGGACGAGCTGGACGTCGTGGAAGGCATGCAGTTCGACCGCGGCTACCTGTCGCCGTACTTCGTGACCAACCAGGACACCATGGCCGTGGAACTGGAAGATCCGTTCATCCTGCTGGTGGACAAGAAGATCTCCAATATCCGCGAGCTGCTGCCGACCCTCGAGGCCGTCGCCAAGGCCGGCAAGCCGCTGGTGATCATCGCCGAGGACATCGAGGGCGAAGCGCTGGCCACCCTGGTGGTCAACACCATGCGCGGCATCGTCAAGGTCGCGGCCGCCAAGGCACCGGGCTTCGGTGACCGTCGCAAGGCCATGCTGCAGGACATCGCCATCCTCACCGGTGGCACCGTGATCTCCGAGGAAGTGGGTCTGGACCTCGAGCAGGCCACCCTGGACCACCTGGGCACCGCCAAGCGCGTGACCATGTCCAAGGAGAACACCACCCTCATCGATGGCGCCGGCAACGACAATGACATCGAGGCCCGCGTCAGCCAGATCCGCGCCCAGATTGAGGAGACCTCCTCCGATTACGATCGCGAGAAGCTCCAGGAGCGCGTCGCCAAGCTGGCCGGCGGTGTCGCCGTCATCCGCGTCGGTGCGGCCACCGAAGTCGAGATGAAGGAGAAGAAGGCCCGCGTCGAGGACGCCCTGCACTCCACCCGCGCCGCCGTCGAGGAAGGCGTCGTGCCCGGGGGCGGTACCGCCCTGGTGCGCGTGCTGACCCGTATCGCCGGCCTCAAGGGCGACAACGAGGACCAGACCCACGGCATCGCCATCGCCGTGCGCGCCATGGAATCCCCGCTGCGCCAGATCGTCACCAACGCCGGTCAGGAGGCCTCCGTCATCCTGAACCGCGTCAAGGACGGCGAGGGTAACTTCGGCTACAACGCCCAGACCGGCGAGTTCGGCGACCTGTTCGAGATGGGCGTGCTGGACCCGGCCAAGGTCACCCGTAGCGCCCTGCAGTCCGCCGGTTCCGTCGCCGGCCTCATGATCACCACCGAGTGCATGATCGCCGACGATCCGGACGAGAAGGAAGCCGGTGGCGCCGACATGGGCGGCATGGGTGGCATGGGTGGCATGGGCGGCATGATGTAAGCCGACCCACTCCCCCAGGCCCAGCCTGATCGAGACCCCCGCCGGGTGACCGGCGGGGGTCTTTTCAGTTTCAAGAAGGAAGAAGGATGACGAGGCAGTGTAGAATGTCCTCTTCCAGGCGCGAAGCGCCGATCTTCACTCTTCCAGCTTCCCTCTCGCCTTCATGCTATCGAACATCCGCATCGTCCTCGTCCAGACCTACCACCCCGGCAACATCGGCGCCTCGGCGCGGGCCATGAAGACCATGGGCCTCGAGAACCTGGTGCTGGTCACTCCCCGCTGCTTCCCCGACCCCGAGGCCTCGCGACTCGCCGCCGGCGCCGAGGACGTCGTCGACAACGCCCGGGTGGTGGGCTCGCTGGCGGAGGCCGTCGACGACTGCGTGCAGGTGGTCGGCGCCAGCGCCCGCCTGCGCAGCCTGCCGTTGCCCCACTTCGATGAGCCCGCGGACATGGCCGATGCCCTGATGGCCAACGCCACCGACGATCCGGTGGCCCTGGTCTTCGGTCGCGAGCGCTTCGGCCTGACCAACGACGAGATCCGCCACTGCAGCCATCAGGTCAGCATTCCCGCCAACCCGGACTACGGCGTCCTCAACCTCTCCCAGGCCGTTCAGGTGCTGGCCTACGAGGTGTTCCGGGCCTGGCGACAGCGCCCGGACAGCGACTTCCGGGCGCCCCGCCCCTCCCATGACCGCCAACCCACCCGGGAGCAGCTGGGGCATTTCCATGACCACCTGTCCCGGGTCATGCAGGCCAGCGGCTTTATCACCCAGCCCCATGCCCGCACCGAGGAACAGCTCCAGGCGCTGTTCGCCCGCGCCCGGCCCTCGCGCAAGGAACTCTCGCTGCTGCGGGGCCTGCTGAGCTCGGTGGAACAAGGCCTGGACGACGCCTGAGCCGTCACGGAGTCGTCATTTCCCGGTCACGGCACCGTCATCCGCCCCGCCGATACTGATCCTGCCCGAGACGGGACCGGCAAGGGACACTGCCACTCGCGTTGCCAGGGACGCACGGGGGCAGGACGCCCCCCAGGGAGGATTATCGCGGCATCGGGACGATGCCCAGGGAGGATGGAGATATCGCCACGACGCCCCGCGTCGTGGCGTTTTTCTTGGCGCCGCCGCCCGAGCTTCAGGCCGGGGTCAGCCAGTCACCGTAGGCCGCCAGGTCGTCGCCCAGCCCGCCGGTGGCCACCGCCTCCACCGCCGTGATGCTCACTCGCTTGCCTCCTGGCGCTCCCAGACCTCGATCGCCGCCGCCACCTGCTCGGCGTCGATGATACGCATCTCAGGCCTCCGGCAACGCGGCCACGACCATGATCTCGACCTTCCACTCGGGCTTGGCCAGCGGGGCCTCGACCGCGGCGCGCACCGGCGGGCGGCCAGGCACTTGGCCGGCCAGGTAGACGGTGCCGTTGTGGAAGGCGATCTGGCTCATGCGGGTGTTGCTGTCGTGATGGGTCAGGCTCATGGGGTGATCCCACTCGGTCGGGGGCGCTCAGGCACCGGTGAAGCCCGCCATGAAGGCGGCCAGATTGTGACTCAGGTGATCGGTGGGGTAGCCGCCCTCCTGCACCAGCACCGTGGGCAGGTGCGGCAATGGCAAGCGACGAGGACGCCTTCCACCATGGGCCGAGCCGCTGAAGAACGCAAACCGGCGAGGTGAAGGCCCGTCGCACGAGGCGCCTCGGCGAGCCTGGTCATCCCGCGCGCGGCGCTGCCGGGCCAGTCCTCCACCCCACTGGCCGACCCGGCGGCTCTCCCTGTAGCCTTCGGTAGAGCCCCATCCACCATCGCCAGGAGAGAATCTCATGCCGCGTTTCCCGGACCACCTCACCTCGCCCGGTCCCGACAACCCCTTTCCCGGCATCTGGGTGCTGCAGCGGCGCCTGGGACACGAGATCGCCCACCGCCTGGGCTCCAACGAGGGCCTCGACATGCCCCATGCCGCCCTGCGCGCGCACTTTGGCGACACCATGACGGAGCACGTCTATTGCTATGGGGACGCCGAGGCCCTGGGCGTGCGCGAGCGCCTGGCAGACCGCCACGGCTTCGCGGTGGACTCCCTGCTGGTCGACGCCGGCTGCGACAGCCTGCTGGCACTGGCCCTGCGCACCGTCGCCCCGACCGGTACCACCGTGGTCGCCTCCGCCGGGACCTACCCCACCTTCGGCTACTTCGCCCGGGGCCAGGGCTGTCGCCTGGTGGAGGTCGACTACCGGGAGGACGCCGAGCGGCTCGCCCCGGACCTCGACGCCCTGGTGCGCGCCGCCCACGAGGAGGACGCCCGCCTGGTGTACCTGGCCAACCCGGACAACCCCACCGGCCATGTCCACGACGAGGCCAGCGTCTCGCGGCTGCGCGCGGATCTGCCCGAGGACTGCTGGCTGCTGCTGGACGAGGCCTACCATGACTTCCGCGACGACGCCGCGGCCTCGGGCTTCAGCCGGGCCCTGCCCGGGGTGATCCGTTGCCGCACGCTGTCCAAGGCGCTGGGGCTCGCGGGGCTGCGGGTCGGCTATGCGATCGCCGAGCCCGACACCCTGGCCATGATGATGAAGGTGCGCATCCATTACGCCGTCTCCACCCTCAGCCTGGCGGCCGCCGAGGTGGTGCTGGATCACCCCGAGGAGATCGACCGGCACATCCGCGACGTCATCGCCCGGCGGGAGCGGCTGGCCCGGCACTTTCGCGAGCTCGGCGCCGACGTGCTGCCGAGCGCCACCAACTTCATCGGCATCCGCCTGGCCAGTGCGGACCTGGCCAAGCGCGTGCATGCCGACCTGCTGCAGCAAGGCAAGCTGATCGCCCGCCCCGCCCATCCGTCGCTGGGCCACATGCTGCGTATCACCGCCGTGGAGGATGCCCTGGTGCCGGGCCGGCTGAGGGAACTGGAAGCGGCCCTGCAGAACGCCTAGGGCCGGAGGTCCGGGCCGGTCACGCCGGGCGATTCTCAGCAGCGCCCCTGCATGGCCAGGCCCGGCGGACAGAAGCGGGAACGGTGCCGGTCGCGATCTCGATAATGACGCCGGTCATGGTAATGCCGATCGTCGTAGTGGCGGTCGCGGTCATGGCCATAGTGTTCCCAGTAATCATCCTCATAGTGATCATGGTGGCGGTGATAGCCGCCATCGTGGCCATCGATCTCGATCAACGGCTCGCTCATGACGCGCGCCGGCGTATAGCTGCAGCCCGCCAGGGTCAGGGCCGCCACCATCAGCATGGCGGGCCCCACGATTCTGGCCATGTTCATGACGCCCCTCCCCCGTCCGTTCATGGTCAGGCCCGCCGGATCAGCAGCGCCCCTTCTTCGCCTGGCCGGGGGGGCAGAAGCCGCCGCCGTGGCGATACCGGTCGTGGTCGTGGCCGTCGTGGTGATCGCCGAACTCGACCAACGGCTCGGAGCTGATCCGCGCCGGCGTGTAGCTGCAGCCCGCCAGGAAGGTGGCGGCGATCAACAGGGTCGAGAGCAGCAGGGTTCGACAACGCATAAGGACTCCAGATAGAGAGTGGTTGATCGCCATTCTAGCGAACCGAGGCCGATTGCCCCATGTGGCACGGCGGCGACGCCGCTGTTGCCGAAGAGAGACATCCTGGTGAACAGCCTGCGACACCTGTCACATGACAGCTGTAATGCCAACGCCCACGGCCGTTTACCTGCCACCTGCACAACCAGCGATTTTCCGCTTGGAAACAGTCCATTGCCGACGTTCATAGACCCCCGGCATGGCTGGCACGCGACTTGCTCCCTCCTGGACGGTGACCCGAATCGCCACCAACAACAACACCACAGGAGACACTCCATGGCACCACTCGCCAAGCAAAGCCTCGCCGTCCTGCTGATCACGGCCACCAGCCAGGCCGCCCTCGCCGAGCTGCCCGGCATGCGCGGCCCCCAGCACTTCGGCTTCACCGTCCCGGACCGCCAGGCCGCCGTGGACTTCTTCGTCGACGTGATCGGCTGCCAGGCCTTCTTCACCATCGGACCGTTCGGCCCGTTCGAGGACGACTGGATGGCGGTGAACCTGAACGTCCACCCGAAGGCCACCATCCCCGCCGCCCACCTGGTGCGCTGCGGGGATGGCACCAACCTGGAGATCTTCGAGTACACCGCGCCGGACCAGCGCACCGAGCCGCCACGCAACAGCGACATCGGCGGCCACCATATCGCCTTCTATGTCGACGACATGGACCAGGCCGTGGCCTACCTGAGGGAACAAGACGTGGAAGTGCTCGGTGAGCCCCATACCTTTACCGAAGGCCCGATGGAAGGCCTGACCTGGGTCTACTTCATGGCGCCGTGGGGCATGCAGCTCGAGTTGGTCAGCGTGCCCTACGGCACCATGGGCTACGAGGAGGCGCATCGCGGGCGTCTCTGGGACCCGCGTCACTGAAGGGCACGCGCCCCCTCCCTGCCGGCGGCACCCGATGGTGCCGCCTCCAGACCTTCCCATCCGGGAAGCCCCCTCCACGATGATTGACACGCCAGCCCCGGCGCCTCCCAGGCTCGGGCCCATGACCTACCCGTCAGCCGGGTCCACGCGGCCGGCCCGGCGCGTCGGCGGAGGACACTCGACGGCCAGACGAATCGGTGGTTTCGTATATAGAGTCTATCCCCTGTCCAGGCCGGCATCGGTCGACTGCCTTCGACCCCCTGGTGAGTACAGCATGCAATATATTGACCTCGAGGTGAGAACCGCCGTGATCGTCCACGGCTTCGATAGCCAGAATCGAGGGGTAACCGAGCCGTCGTCACCCGCCACCATGAGGAACATGCCAAATGAAGAAATGCATCCTGGCCTATGGGCGCCTGAGCGATGAGCAACTGGCCCAGCTCGCCCAGGAGTTCGAGGTTCGCGACTTCTCCGGCCTGGCCTCCTCCGAGGATCCGGCCTTCCGGGCCGCCCTGCCCGAGGCCCATGGCCTGATCGGCTCGAGCCTGACCATCACCCCGGAGCTGCTGGACATGGCGCCGAGGCTGGAGGCCATCGCCACCATCTCGGTGGGCCACGACAACTATCCCGTCGAGGAGCTGACGCGCCGCGGGATCCTGCTGTGCAACACGCCGGACGTGCTCACCGAGACCACCGCCGATACCGGCTTCCTGCTGATCATGGCCACCGCCCGCCGTGCCGTGGAGCTGGCGGAGTTCGTGCGTCGCGGCGACTGGCGGCAGGGCATCGGCCCGGAGCACTTCGGCACCGATGTCCACGGCAAGACGCTCGGCCTGGTGGGCTTCGGCCGCATCGGTGCGGCGATCGCACGACGCGGTGCGCTGGGCTTCGGCATGAAGGTGCTCTACTCCAACGCCTCCCCGAAGCCCGACCTCGAGGCGGAGCTCGGCGCCGAACGCCGCGAGCTCGACGCCCTGCTGGCCGACGCCGATATCGTCTGCATCACGGTGCCCCTGACCGTCGAGACCGAACACATGATCGGCGCCCGGGAGTTCGGCCTGATGAAGCCATCGGCCATCCTGGTCAACATCGCCCGCGGCAGGGTGATCCAGGAGGCGGCGCTGATCAACGCCCTGGAGACCGGCCAGATCCACGCGGCAGGCCTCGACGTCTTCGCGCATGAGCCGCTGTCCCCCGAGTCGCCGCTGCCCCATATGGCCAACGTGGTGGCCCTCCCCCACATCGGCTCGGCGACCCACGAGACGCGCAACGCCATGGCCCAGAGAGCCGTGGACAACCTGCGCCTGGCGCTGAAGGGGCAGCGCCCCATCAGCCTGGTCAACGAGGCGGCCTGGCGGCCCGCCTGAGCGACGCCCCGGCGGGGCACGCGCCACGGGGGAGCGAGGAGCCATACCGAAAAAACCCCCAGCCAGCCGCGCCCAAATCGGAAAAAACCACCGATGGCGTGTCCCCGCGAGTTTGTTATCGTCAGCCCTCGAACCCCGCCAATGCCAGGAGGTAGCCAATGGGCTCCGAGTCCCTGCCGGAAACAGTTCCCGCCACCATGTCGGCCATGCTGCTGACCGGCCATGGCGACGTGGACAAGCTGGTCCATGACACGCATGTCCCCACCCCGCGACCCGCCGCCGGCGAGGTGCTGGTGAAGGTCACCGCCACGGCGAAGAACAACACCGATCGCAAGGCGCGCGAGGGCCTCTACCCGACCAAGGACAAGGGCGAGGTGACCTCCTTCGCCATGGGCGGCTCGCCGACGCTGACCTTCCCGCGCATCCAGGGCGCCGACGTGGTCGGCCGGGTGGTCGCCGTGGGCGAGGGCGTGGACGCCTCGCGCATCGGCGAGCGCGGGCTGCTCGACTTCAACCTCTATGCCGACGCCCGTCGCGATATCAACCTGACCCCGGACTACTACGGCCATGGCGCCGACGGCGGCTTCGCCGAGTACATCGCCGTGCCCTCGGACCAGTTCCACCACGTGGCCAACCCGGAGCTGGCCGACGCCGAGCTGGCGGCCATGGGCATGTGCTCCTACCAGACCGCCTACCATATGATGACCGCGGCCCGGGTCCGCGCCGGGGAGCGGGTGCTGGTCACCGGCGCCAGCGGCGGCGTGGGCACGGCGCTGATCCAGCTGTGCCGCATCGTGGGCGCCATCCCCTATGCGTTGAGCCAGCGCGACAAGGCCCAGGCGCTGCTCGAACTGGGCGCCGAGGCGGTGCTCGACCGCTCCGACATGACTGACTTCGACGAGAAGGTGAAGGCGGTCACCGGCGGCTCGCCGATCGATGCGGTGATGGACCTGGTCGGCGGCGACATGACCGACCGCTTCATCGACACCATGATCGTCGACATGAACCGCCGCACCAGCTACCCGCGGCTGTCCATCGCCGGGGCCAGCGGCGGCAATGTCAGCGAGATCATGTGGACCCGCGTCTACCTCTACCAGGTGCAGATCTTCGGCGTCTCCCACGGCACCCGGGAGGAGGCCGAGCAGCTGGTGAAATGGATCCGCGGCGGCCAGCTGAAGCCGGTGCTGCACGCGGCCTTCAAGCTCTCCGAGCTGCACGAGGCGGAGCGCTACTTCGTCAATCGTGGCAGCAACTACCTGGGCAAGATCGTGATCGTCCCGGATTCCGAGTGGCCGCAACACGGCGCCCCCTTCGCGCTCGAGGGAACACGATGAGCAAGGAAGAACTGAAGATCCAGCTGATGGACACCCATGCCGGCGGCGACGTCAGCCGCATCGTGCTCGGCGGCATCGACCCGCTGCCCGGCGCCACGGTGCGCGACCAGATGCACTACCTGCGCGACGACGCCGACGGCCTGCGCAGGCTGCTGCTCGACGAGCCCTACGGCATTCCCGAGATGTCGGTGGACCTCATCGTGCCGGCCACCGACCCCGAGGCCGAGGTCGGCTACATCATCATGGAGGTGATGGGCTACCCCATCTATTCCGGCTCCAACACTATCTGCACCGCCACGGCGGTGCTGGAGGCCGGCCTGGTGCCCAAGCAGGAGGGAGTGCAGCGCTTCATCCTCGAGTCACCAGCCGGCCAGGTGCACATCGAGGCCAAGGTGGTCGACGGCGTGGTGGAGACCATCACCTGCGAGGGCCTGCCCAGCTATATCGACACCTATCGCAGCAGCATCCATGTGCCGACCATCGGCGACGTGACCTACAGCGTCGCCTACAGCGGCGGCTTCTACGCCCTGGTGGAGGCCGCCGACCTGGGCTTCTCGCTGGTGCGCGAGGAGGAACGCGCGCTGTCCGACTGCGCCTTCAGGATCGTCGAGGCGCTGCAGGCCGAACGCGGCTTCTCCCACTACACCCTGGGCGACGTGGGCCCCCTGCCCTTCCTGCACTTCATGGGCCCGGTGGAGCAGGTCGCCGACGACTTCTATCGCTCGCGCTCGACCACCTACGTGCACCCCGGGGTGATCTGCCGCAGCACCACCGGCACCGGCACCTCGGCGCGCCTGGCGCTGATGCATCATGAGGGCCGCCTCAAGCCGGGCGACAAGCTCGAGACCGTGTCGCTGCGCGAGACCGGCTTCATCGGCGAGCTCACCGGCACCCGCCAGGAGGGCACTCACCAGGTGGTGGAGAACACCATCACCGGCAAGGCCTACGTGCTGGCCCACTCCGAGGTCGTGATCAACTACGAGGATCCGCTGGTGCATAGCGTGCATAGCGTGCATAGCGAGAGCTTGCACCATATCCTCAGCTCCCGGCACAAGCTGGCGTGAGCCGACGACTGTCCGGCACCGGGAGAGACCGGCTCGCACCATGACCGGCCACGGGCGGCGGTCCACCCGCCGCCACTGCCTGCCTCGTCGAGCTTGTGCCTCCCCGGGGCAAGCGCCATCCTGTGCCTCCCCGCTCCCCCCTCACTCACGGGTTTCCTCGATGCCGAAAGCGCTGATCCTGCTGGACGTCCAGAACCTCTACTACACCAGCCGACAGGCCTATCGGCGCAATGTCGACTACAACGCCCTTTGGGCACGGGCGAGCGCCGGCCGGCGGGTGGTCAAGGCCATCGCCTACGCCATCGACCGCGGCGACGAGAAGCAGCGCCAGTTCCAGAACATCCTCCGGGCCATCGGCTTCGAGGTGAAGCTCAAGCCGTTCATCCAGCGCGCCGACGGCTCGGCCAAGGGCGACTGGGACGTGGGCATCACCCTGGATGCCATGGAGTACGCCGGCGACGTGGACGTGGTGGTGCTGGCCTCGGGGGACGGCGACTTCGCCCTGCTGGCCGACCGCCTGCGCGAGAGGTTCGGCGTGGCGGTGGAGGTCTACGGCGTACCCGCCCTCACCGCCGATGCCCTGATCCAGTCGGCCAGCCGCTTCGTGCCCATCGAGGGCGATCTGCTGCTGGGCCAGGCGAATCGCTCGGTATGATTCCTCCTTCCGCCGGCGACACCCGTCGACAGCGGTCTGGTCGCGCCGGGGTATGGCTGCTATACCATGAAACAATGGGAGGCGGGCATCAGGATATTCAGCCATTGCCCGCCCGGCCATGGATCCAATGTTTCCTCAAGAGCGTCGCTGGGCGACGAACGGGATTATGACATCTCAGCCGACCGCCACACCTGGCCACATCGTGGCGATCGGCGGTGCCGAGGACAGGACATCCGATCTCGAAATCCTGAAACAGGTCTTCTCTCTCGCCCCCGAGGGCAGTCACGAGGTCGCCGTCATCGCCACGGCGAGCAGCATTCCCGATCAGGTACTCCCCGAGTACGTCGCCGCCTTCACGCGCCTGGGCGCCAGCCGGGTCCATGCGCTTGACATCCAGGATCGCAAGCAAGCCGCCGACGCCGGCAATGCCAGTCTGGTCGAGCGAAGCGGGGTGATTTTCTTCACCGGCGGTGACCAGCTACGCCTGACCAATGTGCTGGGCGGCTCGGCGACGCTGAAGGCCGTTCGCGAACGCCTGCTGGCCGGCGCCGTCGTGGCCGGAACCAGTGCCGGCGCGGCGGCCATGCCGGGGACCATGATCTACGATGGCAACGCCGCGGATGCCCTGCGCAAGGGAGCCGTCAACATGACCTCCGGCCTCGGCTTCGTCGATGGGCTCATCATCGACAGCCACTTCCTCGAACGCGGGCGTTTCACGCGCTTGATGGAGGTCGGGGCGAGCAATCCGGAGCACCTGGGCGTGGGGCTCGGCGAGGATGCCGCCGTGATCGTTCACCCGAACCGGATTCTCGAAGCCATCGGGCCGGGGCATGTCATCCTCATCGACAGCCGCGACCTGGCGAGCTCGAACATCACCGAGTTGTCGATGGGAGGAGCGGTGGCCATCGAGAACATGATCCTCCATGCGATGGTCAGCGGCCATGGGTTCGATGTCGAGGCGCGACGCTATCTCGTCGCCGACGAACTCAGAGCCTTGCTTGAGGATAGCCGATGAACATTCTCGAACACCGGGCCCTGCGAGGCCCCAATTATTACAGCCGCTACCAGAGCATTTTCATGCGGCTGGACATCAGCGAGCTCGAGGAGCGGCCCAGCGACACCATCCCGGGGATCGTCGAACGCCTCACCGGGCTCATCCCGACCCTGCAGGAGCATCGCTGCTCGGTCGGCCGCCCCGGCGGCTTCCTGGAGCGGCTGGCGCGTGGCACCTGGGCCGGGCACGTCGTGGAACATGTTGCGATCGAGCTGCAGAACCTGATCGGCTTCTCGGTCGGCTACGGCAAGACCATCGACACCTACGAGACCGGTGTCTACAACGTGGTCTACCGCTATCGGGACGAGGCCTGTGGCCTGGCGGCCGGGGTCGAGGCCGTCGATTTCGTCACCCGGCTGTTCAAGGGGGACGAGATCGACATGCCGTCGATCATCGCCCGCCTCAAGGAGGTGCGCGACGCCCACATGCTGGGCCCCTCCACCGCGTCGATCGTCGACGCGGCCAAGCGCCGCGACATCCCCTTCACTCGCCTGAGTGAGGAGAGCAGCTACTTGCAGCTGGGGCATGGCCACCTCCAGCAACGCATCCAGGCGACGGTGACGTGTCGCACCAGCCTGCTCGGCCACGGCATCGCCGACGACAAGGACTGGACCAAGCAGATCCTCGGCGATGCCGGCATCCCGGTACCCATCGGCCAGATTTGCGGATCGCTCGACGAGGCGCTCGAGGCCGCAACCGGCATCGGTTATCCCGTGGTGGCGAAACCCCTCAGCGGCAACCATGGCCGCGGTGTGAGCACCAACCTCCAGGATGAGCAGGCGCTGCGCGATGCCTACGCAACCGCCTGCCGGCAGCATCCGTCGGTGATCGTCGAACAGTACATCAAGGGCGAGGACCATCGCCTGTTGGTGATCGACGGCAAACTCGTGGCCGCGGCCCGGCGGCGCCCGGCCCACGTGGTCGGCGACGGCGAATCCACGCTGCAGGAACTGGTGGACCAGGCCAACCAGGACCCCCGCCGCGGCATCGGCCACGAGAACCTGCTCACCCGGATTCACCTGGATGAGCAGTCGCTGCGGTTGATTAACCAGCAGAACCTGACCCTGCGGAGCGTGATTGCCCAGGACGAGATCGTCTACCTGAAGTCCACGGCGAACCTGAGCTCGGGGGGCACGGCCACGGACGTGACCGATGATGTCCACCCAGAGGTGCATTATGCGGCGGAACGGATCGCCCGACTGATCGGGCTCGACATCATCGGTATCGACCTGCTCGCCGAGACCCTGACCCGGCCGCTGGAGGAACAGGCGGCGGCGGTGGTCGAGGTCAATGCCGGGCCGGGGTTTCGCATGCACCTGTCCCCGACCCACGGGCAGGGGCGTGATGTCGGCCAACACGTCGTCGACATGCTGTTCCCCGAGGGTAGCGACGGCCGCCTTCCCGTCACCGCGGTGACCGGCACCAACGGCAAGACGACGACGGTGCGACTGCTCTCGCACCTGCTGCGCCACGCCGGGCGGAAGGTCGGCATGGCCTGTACCGGCACCATCGAGATCGACAACCACGTGATCATGCGCGGCGACTACAGCGGCCCGCAGGCGGCCGCCATCGTGCTGCGCGAGCCCACCGTCGAGCATGCCGTGCTCGAGGTGGCACGCGGCGGCATCATGCGTCGTGGACTGGGCTTCGACGAGTGCGACGTGGGCGTGCTGCTCAATATCGCCAGCGATCACCTGGGCGAGCACGACCTCCATACCCTCGACGATCTGGCGCGCTGCAAGACGGTGGTCATCGACGCCGTGCGCGTAGGGGGGACCGCCGTGCTCAATGCCGACGATCCCCATGTGCTGGAGGGCCAGAAGTGGGCGCGCGGAAACATCATCTTCTTCACCCTGGATCCCGACTCGCGCGCCATCCGTCAGCATGTTCGCGAACACGGCGTGGCCTTCACCGTCCACAACGAGCGCATCGTGATGCGCCAGGGCCGCGTCGAGGCCGAGATCATCCCCGTCGATGACGTGCCCATCACCTTCGAGGGACATGCCCGCTTCAACGTCGCCAACGCCCTGGCCGCCAGCGCCGCCGCCTACGCGCTGGGGCTCGACGTCGCCGATATCCAGACGGGGCTGCAGACCTTTCATCCCACGCCCGGCCAGAATCCCGGGCGCACCAATCTCGTCGCGGCCGACGGTGTGCAGGTGCTCATCGACTACGGCCACAATGTACCGGCGCTCGAGGCGCTCGACGAGCTCGTCAGCAGCCTCCCGGCGCGCCGCCGCATCAGTGTGGCGAGTGCCCCCGGCAATCGTCGCGACGAGGACCTCATGGCCCTGGGCGCCCAGCTCGCCAGGATGCACGACGTCGTGTTCGTCTGCGAGACCCATCCGCGCGGACGCGCCGTCGGCGAGGCCGCGGGGTTACTGCGCGATGGCGCGGCGCCGGAAAGCGCCTGCGAGCTCGAGATCGTCCTCGACGAGCACATGGCGATCGAGCGGGCCTTCGATGAAGCCCGAGAAGGCGACCTGCTGGTCTTGCTGATCGATGACATCGACGGCGCTATCGAGCGCCTCAAGGGGCGCCGCTTTCCGTCCGCCGCCCCCGGCGAGGCGCACCCATGATGCCTGATGCCGATCGGGACAGGCCGCTGCTGACCCTGCTGCGGGTCGGGCGCCTCTATGCGCCGGAACCCCGCGAGGACACCGACCTGCTGATCGCCGACGGCCGGATCGCGGCGCTGGGCCGCGACCTCGCCGTGCCGGAAGGTTGGCCCGTGCGCCTGGTGGAGGCGCGCGACCTCACCGCCGTCCCCGCCTTCATCGACCAGCATGTCCACCTCACCGGCGGTGGCGGCGAGGGGGGCTGCGTCACCCGCTGCCCGGAGATCACCGCCGCCGAGATCGCCGCCATGGGCATCGGCACGGTGGTGGGCGTGCTCGGCACCGACAGCATCAGCCGCTCGCCGGCGGACCTGCTGGCCAAGGTGCGCGCCCTGCGCGCCGAGGGCATCGCGGCCTACCTGTACACCGGCGCCTATCGCGTGCCGCCGCCGACCCTCACCGGCGATCTCCAGCGCGACCTGGCCTGGATTCCCGAGGTCATCGGCCTGGGCGAGCTGGCGATCTCCGATCACCGCTCCAGCCAGCCGCGCCAGGACGAGCTCGAGCGGCTGGTCAGCGAGGTGCGCGTCGGCGCCCTGCTGGCCGGCAAGCGCGGCATCTGTCACTTCCATGTCGGCGACGGCGAGCGCGGCCTGGAACCGCTGCGCCGGCTGCTGGCCGAGACCGAGATTCCCGCCGATCAGCTGATCCCCACCCACGTCAATCGCCGCCGCGCCCTGCTCGACGAGGCGGCGGACTACGCGCTCACCTTCGGCGCCTGCATCGACCTGACCGCCTTCGAGGATCCCGGCGAGGAGGGCCTCTCCGCCTTCGACGCGGTGGTCGTGCTGCTCGAGCGCGGCGTGCCGCGGGAGCGCATCACCCTCAGCTCCGACTGCAACGGCAGCCTGCCCGAGTTCGACGCCCAGGGCGATTACATCGGCATGCGCGTGGCACGCAACACCGCCCTGATCGCCGACTGGCAGCGCCTGGTACGCGAGGACATCCTGCCGCTCGAGCATGCCCTGGACCTGATCGCCGGCAACGTCGCCCGGGTGCTCGGGCTGCAGGCTCACAAGGGGCGGCTGGCCGTGGGCTTCGATGCCGACGTGACCCTGCTCGACGATGACCTCCAGCCGCGGAGGACCTTCGTGGCGGGCCGCTGCATCCACAGCGAGGGGTAAGTACTCAGGCTGGACGACGGCGCCACTTCCCGGGAGACAAGCGGTCAAAGGACATAGGGACGCAGAGTCACGGGAGGCCAAAGATGCATGTCCAGCCCTTGATCGCCGTGGAGGACATCGAGCGCAGCCGCCGGTGGTATCAGCGACTGTTCGGTTGCGTGGGCATTCATGGCGGCGACGACTACGAGCAGTTGATGATGCCGGGTGACGAGACCTTCTTCCTGCAGCTGCACCTCTGGGAGGCCCATGGCCACCCCAACCTCGAGCCCTCCTTCGTGCGTCCGGGGCATGGGGTGCTGCTGTGGTTCGAGGTCGAGGACTTCCCTGGCACCGTGGACCGGGCCCGCGAGATGGAGGCCTGGATCATCGAGGAGCCCCACGTCAATGCCCGGGCCAACCACCGCGAATGCTGGCTGCACGACCCCGATGGCTATACGGTGGTGCTGGCCAGCCGCTATGGCGAAGTCGACTGACGCTTCATGCCCCGCTCCGGCAAGCCGCGACCGGGCCGTCTACACTGCACCGCAACAGAGCGGCTGGCACGGGAACTCACTGGGCAAGAGGGACAGGCATGACGGAAAGGAAGCGCATCGACCTGGCACTACAGGGCGGCGGCTCACACGGGGCCCTGACTTGGGGCGTACTGGATAGCCTGCTGGAAGACGACCGACTGGAGATCGACGCCATCAGCGGCACCAGCGCCGGCGCCATGAACGCCGTGACCCTGGCCGATGGCCTCTACAAGGGCGGCCGCGACGGCGCGCGGGAGGCATTGCTCGCCTTCTGGCGCTCGGTGAGCGAGATGGCCCGCTTCTCGCCGCTGCAGCGCACCTTCTGGGACCGACTGATGGGCGACGACAGCCTGGATCACTCCCCGGGCTACCTGTTCTTCGAGGGCCTCACCCGGCTGGTCACCCCGGCCCAGCTCAACCCCCTGGGCATCAACCCGCTGCGCGACCTCCTCGAGAAGCGCATCGACTTCGACTGCGTCAACGCCTGCGACAGGGTCAAGGTGTTCGTCACCGCCACCAACGTGCGCACCGGTCGGGCGACGATCTTCCGCCAGCCCGAACTGACCGTCGACACCGTCATGGCCTCGGCCTGCCTGCCCAATCTCTATCCCGCCGTGGAGATCGATGGCGAGGCCTACTGGGACGGCGGTTACAGCGGCAACCCGGCGCTCTACCCGCTGGTCGACGACCGCGGCTGCAGCGACCTGGTGGTCGTCCAGGTCAACCCCCTGGTGCGCCGCAAGCTACCCGACAGCGGCCGGGAGATCATCAACCGCATCAACGAGATCACCTTCAACTCGAGCCTGATCAAGGAGCTGCGCAGCATCCAGCTGCTGCAGTGGCTGATCGAGGCCGAGGCCCTGGAACTCGAACGCTATCGGGCGATGCGCCTGCACCTGATCCACGCCGAGCACGACGTCGAGGAGCTCAGCGCCTCCAGCAAGATGAACGCCGAATGGTCGTTCATCTCGCGACTGCACGACCTCGGGCGCGCCTGGGCCGACCGCTGGCTCGCCGACCATTTCGAGGCCATCGGCCAACACTCGACCTTCGACCTGGACGCGGTGTTCGACGACACCTTCCGGCCGCTGGCCAGGCACGAGGTCGCCCCGCCCGGTGCATGAGCGCGCCGCCAGGGCCCGCGCCCCGACCTCGGCAATTCCATCGATTCGGGAGGACATAGCGGTGACGAGCCAGACCCACTGGGACGCCATCTACCGGCACAAGGCCCCGGACGAGGTCAGCTGGTACCAGCCCCACCTGGCGACCTCGCTGCGGCTGATCGAGGCGGCGGCACCGGCGCGGGACACGGCCATCATCGACGTGGGCGGCGGGGAATCCACCCTGGTCGACGACCTGCTCGCCCGGGGCTATCGCGATCTCACCGTCCTCGACATCTCCCCCGAGGCGCTGGAGGTGGCCAAGCGCCGCCTCGGCGCCGCCGCCGACCAGGTGACCTGGCAGGCGGCCGACATCACCCGGGACGCCCTGCCGGCGCGACGCTACGGCCTCTGGCACGACCGGGCGGTCTTCCACTTCCTGATCACCCCCGAGCAGCGGGCCGCCTATCTCAACCAGCTGCGCAACAGCCTGATGCCCGGCGGGCACCTGGTCATCGCCACCTTCGGACCGCAAGGCCCCACCCGCTGCAGCGGCCTCGACGTGGTCCGCTACGACGCCGACACCTTGGCCGCTCAGCTCGGCACGGATTTTGAGCTCATGGGCCACCAACGCGAGACGCACCACACGCCGGACGGCAAGCCCCAGTCCTTCCTGTACGCCCACTTCCGGCGCAGCGCCGAAGGCTGAATCCGCGAAGAACCGCGCAACCCCCCTCCCCCATCTCGTTCCACGCCGAACCACCTACCGGGGGCCGATACATTGACATCCGCCCTGCCCTGCACAGCGTTGAAGGCCGCCCACTCACTGACGCCGATCAACCGCTATAGTGGGGCCAAGGATAGTTTGGGATTCCGCCAGGATGAAAACTCAGCTCATGGACAAGCAGGTCTACTGTGCGACGGAAGGACGGCTTTCGACCCAAAGCCGACATGCCGAAAAAGGCAGCAGGCATGTCCATCGGGGATCCTGGACGGCTTGACTATAGTTGTAGCTGAGGGCGTCGCACGTCTCAGCTGCGGCGTTATTGCTGGATCATGCACTGCCCTGAGGGGATAGGAGGACTACGATGAAACTCCTGACGTGGGCGGCTGGTGCCGCCTTGGTGATCGCATCATCATGGGGGGTGGCTCAAGACCTGACGGAAATCGATAAACCCGCTTCGGAGTTGGAAGAGGTGTTGGCACAAGAAATCGAGCTGCCCCCTGGCGCTCAATCTGTGCGAGTGGTCCGGGTGGCGATGGATCCGCACACCGCCGCTGCGTGGCACACCCATCCCAGCCCTGTCTATGTGTATGTCGTCGAAGGAGAGGTGACGCTTGAGGTGGAGGGCGAGACCAAGACGATCAAAGCGGGAGAAGCAGTGGCCGAACCGTTGGATGCCCGGATGCGGGCGCTGAACACGACCGACCAGCCGGCCCACGCGGTGGTGTTTCAGGTCAGCCCGAAGGAGAAGGCGTTCCTGGAGGAGGAAGCGCAAAACTAGAATTAGGATATTGCCGATGATAGATGCTTGGAAGGAGCGCCTACGGGCGCTCCTGCATGAGAGGATGGTGCTGCCCGAGGTCCTAACTCGACGAAGTGATCCCGATGCGATGGATGCTGACATCGTCGGCGTTGAAGCCCACTTCCTGGCTCAGGCGAAGCTCGCTTAGCGCAGCGATGACGCTTAGACGACAACCCTGCCGATCACGGTAACGAATACGCCGACCAAGGAGCCAGTTGTGACGCTAGGCTGCCCCCGGGCGATGCCCCCAGCGCGGTTTGGCCAAAGATGCCGGCAACGATGCCGCCCCAGACGCCGCACACGCCGTGTAACGGCCAGACACCCAGGACATTGTCGAGCCTTTCGATACGGTCTTGGCCCCCCGAATAAGGTAGAGGAAGATGGCGGTGGCCAAACCGCCGGTGATCAGTCTACCGACCTGGTGCATCAGGTCCGAACCGGCACAGACGGCCAACAGCCCCGCGAGTGGGCCATTGTGGATGAAGCTCGGACAACCTTCTTTGGCGTTGACAGCCTACTGCTTTTGGTCCCCTACGCTGCGCTCCCTCAGCCGGCTATCAACAGTGTTGAGGCTGTAGCAAAACCCCGTCCCCGCCCGATAGCATGGGAAAAAGGCAATGGGGAGCCGCTGGCAATCCATGGTTCAAGCCCTATAACTACAACCCCTAACGCCGGCCCAGTACGATTGAGAAGATCAAGACTGAGGCCATTGAGGCCCGAATGATCTCTTAGATCGGTGTCCACGATTGCTGGGTAAGATCATTTTCTGAATGGCCGCTTCTGGCCGAAAATCGCCTTGCAGTCGTCCCTGATGTCCTATCGAGGGATTGGACTTCGCTGGGTGATGAATTTCCGCCCAGCGCTTCGCGCTGGGTAGCGCGCACGCCGAGTCCCGCTTCGCACGACGCCATCTCACACTGGTCTTTCCCCCCAACCGATTCCCGAGGTGCCATGACCATCATCATCCACCCCGAGACCGCAGTGGACGCCCCCGGCATTGAGGCATTGAGGCATTGAGGCATTGAGGCACTGGTGGCCGAGGCGTTCCGGGAGGCTCCGCATGCCAGCCATACCGAGCAGTTCATCGTTGGCGCCTTGCGGCGCGCCGGGGCGCTGACGATCTCCCTGGTCGCCGAGAAGGACGGCACCCTGGTCGGCCAGGTGGCCCTTTCCCCCGTGCCCCTCTCCGATGGGCCCCCCGGCTGGTACGGGCTGGGGCCGGTGGCGGTGATCCCCGCGCGCCAGGGGCAAGGCATCGGCTCGCGGGTGGTGGAGGAAGCGCTGGCACGGTTACACGGGCTCGGGGCCCAGGGTGGCGTGTCCGAGGCCACGGTCACCTTCTACGACAACTACCTGGCGTCCGATACCTGAGCCGGCCAGGGCGAGGGGGAGCGATGACTCCGGCGCTCGAGCCGGTCGCATTCTGTCAGCGTTCGAGGTGGCCGCGAATCAACCGTACCCGACTCGTCTCGCCTGGCTGAAAGGTACTGTTGACCACGGCAATGTCCCCGGCATCGTTGACGGCCAGCTTGCGCATCAACATCCCCTGCAGGCTGCCATTGAATCCTGGATCCGACGCCCCGCTGTGCGACACGATCTCCGGCGCAGCGAAGTGCTCACCACTGTCCGTGGAATGCGTCATGCCGAGCCCTCGGGAGCGGCGGCCCGGACGGGGGAACAACTCCCAGAGCACGTACAGGTCAGCGCCCGAAACCGCCAGAGACAGAAAGCCGACGCTGGCGAACCGTTCGCCATGCGCGCTGGAAATGTCCTCCGGTGCGCGGAAGCGTTCGCCGGCGCGTGCCTGCGTGTAGCGAATATGCGCCTGTTGCCAGGGGCCATCCGGACTTTCGGCGTACACCAGATGCACGATGCCGTCGCCGTCCACCGCGAGTGTCGGCGCGTCCGCATGGCCACCGGTCGCGTCCAGGGTACGGGGCGGATCGAATGACTCGCCCCGGCTGTCGGAAACCGTGTAGCGAATGTCGGCCGCCGGATCCTCGCCGACGGTCCATGCCAGATGTACCCGTCCGTCACCGTCCACGGCGATACTCGGCGCGCGAGCGGGGAGATCGCCACTACCGGCGATGTGCTTTGGCATCGAGAAGGTGTGACCGCCATCGCGGGAACGGCTGATTCGCAGCCTGCCTTCATACTCCGTCCAGGCCGCCCAGAGCTCTCCGTCGGGCCCTTCCGCCAGATCCAGGCTACCGTTGTCCCAGCGCCGGGTGGTCAGCCGTCCCTTGCCCGCGCCATTCTGCGTGTTGGAGAGATTGATCGGCGCACTGAACGTCTCGCCGCCGTCTTGCGAACGGGCGAACAGGATCTCGCCACCGTGAGTGCCACCAGAGAAGATGATCTCCTGCCAGAGCACGTAAACGCTGTCCGGTTCATTGGTGGCCATGACCACGCGCGGGAGCCAGGAGAACGTATCGGCGCTGCGCGATACGTTGGTGGGGGCAGCGAGTTGCGGCTCTCCGTCGCGGTCGTAGCGCTGCAAGAACACATTCTGCCGCGCCTGGTCGACCCAGGCGACCGCTGCCATGCCGTCCTCGCGCAACGCGACCGAAGGGTCGTCCACATAGCGGAAATCCGATTCGTTCATGCGCCAGGGGCCCATATGGGCCTCTCCGGTGGCCACTTCCAGGACATCGTGCCAGACGATGTCGGTGTCTTGCCTGGACTCGGCCACCGGCGACAGGATCTCCAGCATCAGCGCGATGACGGCGCCAGCGATGGCCGGCACTGTTCCCCGGCCACGCGAAGACGAAACCACCGCCCGACGCGGATTCTGGTACTCCTGCATCGTGGCTTCCCCGGCATGGAGTCAAGGACTGTGACGTCCACTCAAGTGTAGCCATGGCGTTGCCCCGGTCTATTCATGAGGACAGGCGCCCAGGCTTCGTTCCGGCAAGGCTCGCCCCTGAACCGGCACCATGGGCAGCCCTTCGTCGATTCCGACCCGAGGCTGATCTTCCGGAACATGTTGCGGCGCCTGCATCCGCATCATGCTGGAAAACTATACTTAATTTTCAGGATGTTCATAGGGTTATGGTCGATACCCTGTGCTCGTTCATTGACTCGAACGTGCAGGCACGATAAGCAAACAAGGAAGTGTGCAGTCTAATCATCGTTCAGCATCACCATGCCGGAGTGGCATTTCAATGCGCTTCCTCCCGAACATCGTCCCCTTCGTCGTTGTGCTCGGCGTGGCCGCCGCGCTGGTGCTCTCGGAAGTCCCGGCCTTGCAGATGGGCGGCGTGATTCTCTTGCCAGCATTCCTGCTCATCAGTTACGCGGCGGATTGGTTCGCGGCCTGGAGCAATGAGCGGCATGTGGAACAGCGACCGGACCTGCTCAGGAACGACGCGATCGGAGAGCGGGTCAGAGCTCGGGGCCGCTTCGAGATTCGGGATGGCATGGCGACGGGGTTGGTAACGCTCAACGGGGAGCAATGGAAGGCGTATTGTCCCGATCATGTGCCGGAGGATGGCGAGCTTTTGACGGTGCAGCGCCGGGAGGGGCTCACGCTATACGTTCAGTCTCAAGGCAGAGACGCCTGACCGGCTGATTCCCCCCTGTTTTTCTATCAGCTTGCACTGAACATCTGCTCATGGCCGATTCCTGTCTGTCAGGCAACCATGAAAAGCATGCGCGGTGCCCCTATTATGCTAGGCATCCAATGTGCTCGCGACAGCGGAGGAAATGATGGCCTTCCACAATCCGAATCCGAAAATTCGGGCCCTGGAGCAGCGCAATGCCCGATTGCGGGCCGCTCTGTTTGCCAGGCTGTTTGGAGGTGCGTGGCGTAGACTGCGCAAGGGCGCCCTGCGACTGTCGAGGGGGCGATACCGCCGACGTCGCCATGGGCCTCGGTCCTGACCAACGGCCTGCCCTCAGCAGTGCTCTTGGCGGAAGAAGGGGGCGCGGTGTGCGGGTAGCGCTTCTCGCCACCCTCGCGCCACTGGCCTCTCACCCGCCGGACGGACTCGCGTCGTCGACCCGCACCCGGACATAGGACCCCGGCGCCTCCTCGAGAGGCGGGAAGCGGCGGCTGCCGGGCTCGCGGGCCGCCACCTGGCCGCCGGCGTGACGCTGGAGCCAGTGGCGCCATTCCGGCCACCAGGAGCCCGGGTGGTGGGTGGCCGAGGCCAGCCAGCGCTCGGGGTCTTTCGGCAGGCGGCCATAGCTCCAGTAGCCGTATTTCGAGGAGCCGGCCGGGTTGATGACGCCGGCGATATGCCCGGACCCGCCGAGCAGGAAGCGGGCTTGCTTGCCCAGCAGGTGCGCGCCGCGGTAACTGGACTGCCAGGGGGCGATGTGATCCTTCTCGGTCGCCACGAAGAACGTCGGGATGCGCACCTTGCCCAGATCGATGGCTTGCCCCGCCAGGGAAATGCCTCCGGGTTCGGCGAGGCGGTTCTCCAGATACATGTTGCGCAGGTAGAAGCTCTGCATGCGCCGCGGCATGCGGGTGGAGTCGGAATTCCAGTAGAGCAGGTCGAAGGCCTGGGGGACGCGGCCAAGCAGGTAGTTGTTGATCACGAATCCCCAGATCAGGTCGGCGGATTGCAGCAGGTTGAAGGCGTTGGCCAGGTGCGTGCCCTCCAGATAGCCGCGCTGAGCCATGTGCTGCTCCATGTAGCGGATCTGCTCCTCGTCGATGAACACCTCCAGCGGGCCCACCTCGCCGAAGTCGAGCAGGGTGGTGAAGAAGGTGGCACTGTGCACCCGCTCATCGCCTCGCGCGGCCTGATGTGCCAGGGTGCTGGCCAGCAGGGTGCCGCCGATGCAGTAGCCGATGGTGTTGAGCGTCTCCTCGCCGGTGATTTCCGCCATCACCTCCATGGCCTTGAGGGTGCCCTGGGTGAGGTAGTCGTCGAAGGCCACCTCGGCATAGCGTTCATCCGGGTTGACCCAGGAGATCACGAAGACGGTGATCCCCTGCTCCACGGCCCAGCGGATGAAGGAGCGCTGCGGGGTCAGGTCCAGGATGTAGAACTTGTTGATCCAGGGCGGGACGATCAGCAGCGGCCGGCGGTCGACCTCCTCGGTGGTCGGTGCATACTGGATGAGCTGCATCAGCTCATTCTGGTAGATGACCTGGCCCGGGGTCACCGCGAGGTTCTTGCCCAGCTCCAGCTCGGCCGAATCGCTCTGCTTGATGCGCAACAAGCCCTCCCCCCGGGCCAGGTCCTCCATCAGGTTGGCCAGGCCCTGCAGCAGGTTGGCGCCGCCGGTGCGCACCGTGGCCTCGATCACCTCGGGGTTGGTGAGGGCATAGTTGCTGGGAGCGAGGGCGTCCATCAGCTGACGGGCATAGAACTCGACCTTCACCCGCTCGTCGTGGTCCAGTTCCTCGGTGACCTCATGCACCCCCTTCAACCACTGCTCGGCGGTCAGTTGGTAGGCCTGGCGGAGCGCGTCGAAGAAGAGGTTCTCCTCCCAGCCCTTACCCTTGAAGCGCCGGTCTCGCGGGTCGGGCGCGGCGGCCGGTGATGGCGCCTCGCCAGACAGGCGCCGCGCGGTGTTCTGCCAGAGTGCCGCATAGCCCTGCCAGAGTTGTTGCTGGAGCTCCAGGGCCTGCTGCGGATGGAAGAGAAACTGCTGGCTCAGGCGGGTGAGCGCCTTGGCCGCGACCGCCGGGTCGGGCAGGGTGAAGAAGTCCCCGCGCGCCTGGCGCTCGAGCCAGCCCTGCCAGGCCCGGGACGACCCGCTCGACAATCGCTCGAGGGTCTCGGCATAGCGCCGTGCCAGCTCGTCGGGTGGCTTCGAAGACGACGGTTTCCGGTCACTCATGGCCTTGCCCCTTGGTGAGTACTGCTCGATGGCGGCATCGTCCGACCTATGCCGGAGGCAGGCCGACGAACCAGGGCTGATGTGCTGCCCCCTCTGCCGCAACCTACCGTTTCAGTATCGTCGGGACCGGGTGAGACGCAACCGGCTAGGGTGGCGGCGCCCGGTCGCCTTGTCGCTTCCGGCTGGCTCACCTAGCTTGAGAGTCAATCGCCGTGCGCCACGGCCCGGCTCACCGGGAGCGGCCGGAGCGCGACGTGCCGATACCCGACGAGGAGCCGGCATGATGGAAACGACCGAGCATTCCCCCGAGGCTGCGGTGTCCGTCCACCTGACGCTGAATGGTGTCCCGGTCACCGCCGAGGTCTCCCCCAACGCCATCCTGCTCGACGTGCTGCGTGAGCAGCTGGGCCTGACCGGCACCAAGAAGGGCTGCGATCACGGCCAATGCGGGGCCTGCACGGTGCACGTCGAGGGCCGGGCAATGAACGCCTGCCTGCGCCTGGCCGTGATGTGCGAGGGCCAGGCCATCACCACCATCGAGGGGCTGGCCGAGGGGGGCCGCCTGCACCCGGTCCAGCAAGCCTTCCTCGACCATGATGCCTTCCAGTGCGGCTACTGCAGCCCGGGGCAGATCATGTCCGCCGTGGCGCTGCTCGAGGACCGCCGTGTCCCCGGCGACGTCACCACGGTACGCGAGGCGATGAGCGGCAACCTCTGCCGTTGCGGCGCCTACCAGAACATCCTCGCGGCGATCCAGGATGCCCGCCTGCGCCGGCACGGCCAGGAGGGAGGAGACGACGCATGAGGACCTTCGCCTTCGCCCGGGCCGACAGCGTCGCACGCGCGGTGGAGAGTCAGCAGGGCGACCCGGCCAGCGCCTTCGTGGCCGGCGGCACCACCCTGCTCGACCTGGTCAAGCTCGACGTCATGCGGCCGTCCCGGGTCATCGACATCAACGCCCTGCCGCTGAACACGGTCGAACGCCTGCCCGATGACCGCCTGCGCATCGGCGCCCTGGTGACCAATACCGACCTCGCCTACCACCCGGACGTGCTCGCCGATCACCCCCTGCTGTCCCAGGCGATCCTGGCCGGCGCCTCGAGCCAGGTGCGCAACATGGCCACTACCGGCGGCAACCTCATGCAACGCACCCGCTGTCCCTACTTCCGCGACGCGGCGGCAGCCTGCAACAAGCGCGAGCCGGGCAGCGGCTGCGACGCCCTGCACGGCGTCAACCGCATGCACGCCGTGCTCGGCGGCAGCAGCGAGTGCGTGGCGGTACACCCCTCCGACATGTGCGTGGCCCTGGCCGCCATCGGCGCCACCCTCACCCTGCACGGCCCGCGCGGCGAGCGCGAGATCGAGTTCGCCGACTTCCACCGGCTGCCGGGCACGACGCCGTATCTCGAACACGACCTCGACAACGAGCTGATCGTCGCCGTCACCCTGGCGCCGCCGCTCGTGCCACTGGGCGCGGCCTACGTCAAGCTGCGCGATCGTGCCGCCTACGAGTTCGCCCTGGCCTCCGCCGGGGCCATGCTGTCGCTGGACGAGGAGCTGATCGGCGAGGCGCGCCTGGCACTGGGCGGCGTGGCCACCAAGCCCTGGCGCTGCCGTGAGGCCGAGGCGTCCCTGGCGGGCAAGCGGGCCGACACCGCCGCCTTCGAGGCGGCGGCGGACCTCGCCCTGGCCGATGCCCGGCCGCTCTCCCACAACGCCTTCAAGATTCCGCTGGCGCGCCAGGCCATCGTGCGGGCGCTGCGCGACGCCGCCCGGCGCGCCAGGGAGGACGACGCATGACCGCCATCCCCGAGCATCACGTCGTCGGCCGGCGCACGCCGCGTGTCGACGGCGAAGACAAGCTGACCGGCCGCGCCGACTACACCGTCGACCATCGCCTCGAGGACATGCTCTACGGCTATCCGGTGCCGGCGAGCATCGCCCATGGCACGCTCGAATCGCTGACGCTCGACGCCGCCCGCGCCATGCCCGGCGTGGTGGACATCCTCCACCACGGGCACTTCCCGGACCTGCATCGCTCGCCCAACAGCCTGCGCCAGGGTGACGCGGTCAGCGAGGTCCGCCTGCCCTTCGAGGACGACCGTATCCATTATCACGGCCAGTACATCGCCCTGGTGGTGGCGGAGACCTTCGAGCAGGCGCGGGCCGCTGCCTTCCGCGTGAAGGCGCGCTACCATCGGGACGCGGGGGTCGTGACCGGTCTGGCGGCCAGCGACGACACGGGCGAGGAGGTCGGCCACTACATGCGCGGCGAGCCCGAGCTGGCCTTCGGCATCGCCCCGGTGATCCTCGACGAGACCTACACCATCGCCGCCGAGAGCCACCTGCAGCTGGAACCGCACGCCACCCTGGCCGAGTGGCGCGACGCGGACCAGCACCTGATCGTCCACGAATCGACCCAGGGCGTCTTCTACCAGCGCAACGCCCTGGCGCGCATCTTCGACCTGCCGCCGGAGCGGGTCGAGGTGATCTCGCACTACATCGGCTCGGGCTTCGGCAACAAGCTGTTCATGTGGCCGCATGCCGTGGCCACCGCCGCGGCCGCGCGGTGGCTCGGCCGGCCGGTCAAGACGGTGCTGCCCCGCCAGCAGGACATGATGACCACCGGCCACCGCCCCGCCTCGCGCCAGCGCATCCGCCTCGGCGCCGAGTTCGACGGCAGCCTGGCCTCGATCCAGCACGACAGCCTCACCGAGACCTCCACCGTCGACCGCTATGTCGATGCCTGCGGGGGCGCCACGCCCAGCGCCTATGCCTGCGACAGTGTCGCCACCCACCAGCGCATCCTGCCGGTCCATCACGGCACCCCCTGTCCGATGCGCGCCCCGGGCGAGGTGTCCGGTGTGTTCGCGCTGGAGAGCGCCATCGACGAGCTGGCCGTGGCCCTCGACATGGACCCGCTGGCCCTGCGCCTGAAGAACTACGCCCACCAGGACCCCCAGCGCGGCCTGCCGTGGTCGAGCAAGCACCTCGACCGCTGCCTGGAAAGCGCGGCGGAGCGGTTCGGCTGGGCCTCGCGGGACCCGCGGATCGGCAGCATGGGCGACGGCGACGAGATCATCGGCCAGGGCATGGCCTCGGCCACCTGGTTCGCCGGGCGCCAGCCCTGTGCGGCCCGGGTGACGCTGCGCGCCGATGGCTCGGTGTTCGCGGCCTGCGGCACCCAGGACATCGGCACCGGCACCTACACCATCGTCGCCCAGACGGTGGCCGAACTCACCGGCGTACCGGTCGGGCGCGTCGAGGTCCGGCTGGGCGAGACCCGCCTCCCCGCCGGCCCCCTCTCCGGCGGCTCGATGACCACCGCCTCCACGCTGCCGGCCGTCGCCGCCGCCACACGCGATGCCCTGGCCGCCCTCCAGGAGGTCGCCACCGGGCCGGGGGGCGACTTCGATGGACTCTACCCCGCCTCCCTGGGGGTCGAAGCCGGGGCGCTGGTGGCCGAGGGCCGGCGAGTGAACTTCGCCGAGATCCTCGCGCGCCACCGCCTCTCCGGCGTCACCGGCGAGGGCAGCACCGCGCCTGGGGACGAACGCCAGGCGTACAGCTTCCGCTCCTTCGGCGCCCACTTCGTCGAGGTGCGCTGGGACCCGGGCATCTCCCGGCTGCGGGTGGCCCGGGTGGTCAGCAGCATCGACGTCGGCCGGGCCATCAACCCCGTCGCGGCACGCAACCAGGTGGAGGGCGCGATCGTGATGGGCATCGGCATGGGGCTGCTCGAGGGGCTCGACTACGACCCGCGGGACGCCCGGCTGATCAACGCCAACGCCTCCGACTACCGCATCCCGGTGCATGCCGACATGCCCGAGCTCGATGTCGAGCTGCTCGACTATCCCGACTACCGCTTCAACGAGTTCGGCGCCCGCGGCATCGGCGAGATCGGCCTGACCGGGGTCGCGGCGGCCATCGCCAACGCCGTCTACCACGCCACCGGCAAGCGCCTGCGCGACCTCCCGATCACCGTGGAGACGCTGGTGTCGCCGGACTGAGGGATAAAGACCGTGTCTTCGGCGTCCAGGGACTGGGCAGCGTCGTTACCCGCCCCCCGAGGCCTCCGCGGCCTCACGGCGCTTGCAGCACGCGTTCCTCCTGGCGATGCTGCAGCGGTGACACTCCGAAACAGCGCTTATAGTCGCGGCTGAACTGCGAGACGCTGCGATAGCCCACCGCCTCGGCGGCCTGGTTCACGTTGCACTCCTCCTGGACGAGCAACTGCTGCGCCTTGATCAGCCGTAGCCGCTTCAGGTACTGCAGCGGCGAGGCCTGAGTGACCTGCTTGAAGTGCTGATGGAAGGTCGAGGGGCTCATGTTGGCCTGGCGGGCCAGGGCCTCCACCGAGACCTCCTCCGCGTAGTGGGCATGCAGCCGCGACAACACCTGGACGATCCGCGAGTAGTGCCCCTGATGCAGTACCAGGGCGCGCAGCGCCGGCCCCTGCTGGCCCTTCAGCGCCTCGAACACCACGTCTCGCACCCGAAGCCCCCCCATGGCGGCGGTCTCGGCGGGGTCGTGCAGCATCCGCAGTAGCCGCTCCACCGCTCCCTGCATGCCGTCGGTCATCGACACCGAGGCCATGGGCACGGGGGCCTCTTCGGCGTCCCCGCCGCGCTCGACCATGGCCGTCACCAACTCGCCGAGCAGCGCCGGTTCGAGGCGTATCGACACCCCCAACAGCGGAGACTCGGCCGAGGCATGGGTCTCGCACTCGAAGGGCAGCGGCAATGTCTGCACCAGATACTGGCCGGGGCCGTAATGAATCTCGCGGTCGCCGAGAAAACCGATCTTGTAGCCCTGGGCGACGATGATCAGGCTCGGCTCGTATATCAACGGCGTGCGCGCGCAGGGCCGATGCGACGCGACCAGCGACACCGCCGGCAACGACGTCGGCGTGAAGCCATCGCGCGCGACCAGGGGAGCCATCAGCTCGACCAGCGGACATGAGAGGGCTTGTGTGACTTGCATCCTGGGCTCCATGACTCGGGATGGGACGATTATGACGATTTTCTCCACCCGTCGGGCGATCGGTCCCTGACTTTCGCAGGAATGGGCAAAAACCCCGGAGGAACGTCGGTCCCAGGCGGCCGCCTGCCATCCCATACTGTCAGCGTCCCCGATCCGCATGCCTCACACGAAGAGGAGCACCACACCATGAGCCAGACCCGTGCCTATGCGGCCCACGCCGCCGACCAGCCCCGCCCCGATTGGCGGGCGGCGACGACGATGACCTAGGCTGAGCTACCGCCGGCCAACTCCAGGAGGGAAACACTCCATGCAGTCACGCTACTTCACCATCAACGACCATCCCCGGGGCACCCCGGAACGCGCCTTGTTCGAGCTCCACGAGCGCGAGCTGCCGGCACTGGCCGACGGCGAGGCGCGGGTGCGCAATACCTGGCTCTCGGTGGACCCCTACATGCGTGGCCGCATGAGCGGGGTGACCACCTACATCGAGCCCTTCGCGCTGAACGCGCCGCTGGAGGGCGCCGCCATCGGCGAGGTGATCGAGTCCCGCGATGCGGCCTTTCCGGTAGGCACCCGGGTGCGTCATATGGCCGGCTGGCGCGATGTCGCCCAGTTGCCCGGCGCCGAGCTCGAACCACTGCCCGACTTCAAGGTGCCCGAGCAGGCCTACCTGGGCGTGCTGGGTATGCCGGGCATGACCGCCTGGACCGGCCTGAACCGCATCGCCGAGATGCAGGATGGCGACAACGTGCTGGTCAGCGGCGCCGCCGGCGCGGTGGGCTCGCTGGCCGTGCAGCTGGCCAAGGCCAAAGGCGGCACCGTGGTCGGCATCGCCGGCTCCCGGGACAAGCTGGACTGGCTCGAGTCCCGGGGCGTCAAGGCGGTCGGCTACAAGGGCAAGGATGCCGCCGAGCTCACCGAGGCGCTGCAGGAGGCCTGCCCCGAGGGCTTCGACGTCTACTACGAGAACGTCGGCGGGATCTGCCTGGAGGCGGCCCTGAACACCTTGCGCGTCGGCGCACGCATCGCCGTGTGCGGCATGATCGCCCGCTACAACGAGGCCACCCCCAGCGCCGGCCCCGGCAACCTGGCGATGATCCTGATCCGCCGCGCCCGCATGGAGGGCTTCATCGTCTTCGACCACTGGAGCCACTACCCGGAATTCCTCGAGGAGGTCGGCCCGCAGGTCGAGAGTGGCCGACTCGACTACGAGGAAACCGTGGAGGAAGGCCTCGAGCGCACGCCCGACGCCTTCCTCAAGCTCTTCGAGGGCGCCAACCGCGGCAAGATGCTGGTCCGGCCATGAGCACGCCCGGCCGGGGCGACCCCCGGGACGTGGTGGCGGTGATCCTGGCCGCCGGGGCGTCCCGGCGCTTCGGCAGCGAGGACAAGCGCCGGGCCCGGCTGCCGGATGGCCAGCCCCTGCTGGCCACCGCGGTGGCCAACGCGGCGGCGGCCTTTCCCCGGCTGCGCGTGGTGCTCCGCGACGAGGACGACCCCGTCGCCCTGGGGCTGGCAGCCGACACGCCCATCATCCGGGCGCCCCATGCCCGCGAGGGGCTCGGCGCGAGCCTCGCCGACGCCTTCGCCGGCCTGGCAGGCGACCCCGCCCTGGTGGATACCGTGGCCGCGGCGGTGCTGCTCGGCGATATGCCGGCCCTCGCGCCCGGGACGCTGGAAGAACTGCGGGACCGCGCCGCGCGGGCGCGCATCGTCCGCCCCCGCCACGCCGGCCGGCCGGGCCACCCGGTGCTGTTCGGCCGCGCGTTCTGGGGCGAACTGACCGCCCTGGCAGGCGACGGGGGCGCCCGCGGCATCCTCGCCCGCCACCGCGCTCACTGCCACGAACTGGAGGTGAGCGACCCCGGCATCCACGTCGATATCGACGTGGCCGCAGACCTGGCCGCCCTGCCGCCGTGCTCTCCCTGAAGGCCGACGGCCTGGACCGCCCCCCGAAGACGGCGACTACACTCCCGAAGTGATCGCCGGGAAAGACAAGGAGAACGACCGTGACCACCCTGACCATCAACGGGCAGCCCCACGAGGTGGATGCCCCGGATGACATGCCCCTGCTGTGGGCGATCCGCGATCTCGTCGGCTACACCGGCACCAAGTACGGCTGCGGTCGCGGCCTGTGCGGCGCCTGCACGGTGCACCTGGACGGCCAGCCGACCCGCAGCTGCATCACGCCCCTCTCCGCGGTGGGGCAGCGCGAGATCACCACCATCGAGGCCATCGCCGAGGACGCCACCGGCGCCAGCGTGCAGCAGGCCTGGCGCGAGCTGGAGGTGGTCCAGTGCGGCTACTGCCAGTCGGGCCAGATCATGGCGGCCACCGCGCTGCTGCGCGACAACCCGGCGCCGGACGACGCCGCCATCGACGGCGCCATGCGCGGCAACCTCTGCCGCTGCGCCACCTATGTACGGATACGTGCCGCCATCCACGCGGCGGCGGAATCGCTTGGCCAGGAGGAGACCTGATGCACGTATTGGCGAATCGCGACAATGACAAGGCCCCCGCGGCGCAGCCTCGACTGGTGCATGTCAGCCGGCGCGGCTTCATGAAGGGCACCGCGGGGCTCGCCCTGGGCCTCTACATGGCCCCCCTGCTGGGTCGCGGCGGCCGGGCCCTGGCGGCCGACGAGAACGGCGAGTTCGCCCCCAACGCCTTCCTGCGCGTGACGCCGGACGGCGAGGTGGTGGTGATCGCCAAGCACCTGGAGATGGGACAAGGCACCTACACCGGGCTGGCGACCCTGGTCGCCGAGGAACTGGACGCCGACTGGGCGTCGGTGCGCGTCGAGGGCGCCCCGGCCGACCCCCAGCGCTACCAGAACCTGATGTTCGGCATCCAGGGCACCGGGGGCAGCACCTCCATCGCCAACGCCTTCGAGCAGATGCGCCGGGCCGGCGCCACGGCGCGCGCCATGCTGGTGACGGCCGCCGCCGAGCGGCTCGAGGTATCGCCCGCGAGCCTGAGCGTGCGCGAGGGCAAGGTCATCCACGAGGCCTCCGGGCGCGAGCTCGGTTTCGCCGAGCTGGCCGAGGCCGCCGCCGGCTTGCCGGTGCCCGACGAGGTCACGCTGAAATCCCCCGGGCAGTTCACGCTGATCGGCAAACAGCACCTGCCCCGCCAGGACGGCCCCGCCAAGACCGACGGCAGCGCCCGCTTCACCCAGGACGTGCAGCTGGACGGCATGCTGATCGCCGTGCCGGCCCATCCGCCGCGCTTCGGCAGCCGGCTGGCCAGCGTCGACGACGCCGAGGCGCTGAAGGTACCCGGCGTGGTGGCCAGCGTTCGCTTCTCCTCCCCGACCCGCGACGGCGACCTGGTCGCGGTGCTGGCGAGCAACACCTGGGCCGCCATCCAGGGGCGCGATGCCCTGTCGCTCGAGTGGGACGACGCCCAGGCCTTCACCCTGAGCAGTGACGAGATCGAGGCCGCCTATCGCGAGCGCGCCGGCACCCCCGGCGAGCCGGTCACCCGGCGTGGCGACGCCGCCAAGGCGCTGGAGACCGCGGCCCAGGTCATCGAGGCCGACTACGTGGTGCCCTACCTGGCCCATGCCGCCATGGAGCCGCTCAACTGCGTGGTGGACCTGCAGCACGACCACTGCACCATCCACAACGGCGAGCAGTGGCAGACCATGGATCAGCAGCTGGTCGGCAAGCTGCTCGGCCTGGCCCCGGAGAAGATCACCATCCACCAGCTCTACGCCGGGGGCAGCTTCGGCCGGCGCGCCAACCCGGTCAGCGACTACGTGCTGGAGGCAGCGGCGATCGCCAAGGCCGCCCGCGCCCAGGGACGGGACGTGCCGATCAAGATGGTCTGGACCCGCGAGGACGACACCCGCGGCGGCCACTATCGCCCGCTCAATGTCCATCGCGCCCGCCTCGGCCTGGATGACGACGGCAAGCTCACGGCCTGGCACCAGCGCCTGGTCGGCCAGTCGATCATGGCCGGCACCCCGATGGAGTCGATGATGGTCGAGGACGGCATCGACCCCACCTCCGTGGAGGGCGCCTCCAACCTGCCCTATGCGGTGCCGGCTCTCCACGTCGAGCTGCACACCCCGCGCGATATCGGCGTGCCGGTGCAGTGGTGGCGCTCCGTGGGCCATACCCACACCGCCTTCTCCACCGAGAGCCTGATCGACGAGGCCGCGGTGGCAGCGGGCCAGGACCCCTACCGCTACCGCCGCGAGCTGCTGGCGGATCAGCCCCGCTGGCGCGGCGTGCTCGACCTGGCCGCCGAGCAGGCCGGCTGGACATCGCCGCTCGAACCGGGCACAGAGGGCGTGCGCCGCGGCCGCGGCATCGCCGTCCACAAGTCCTTCAGCAGCTATGTGGCCCAGGTGGCGGAGGTATCGGTCGATGCCGATAACGCCCTCAGGGTGAATCGCGTGGTCTGCGCCGTGGACTGCGGGCTGGCCGTCAACCCGGACATGATCCGCGCCCAGATGGAGGGCGGCATCGGCTTCGCCCTGGCAGCCGCCCTGCACAGCGAGATCACCCTCGACGGGGGCCGGGTGGTACAGTCCAACTTCAACGACTTCCAGGTCCTGCGCCTCGACGAGATGCCGGAGATCGAGGTGCATATCGTGGCCTCCGAGGCGGCGCCGACCGGCGTCGGCGAGCCCGGCGTGCCCCCGCTGGCCGCGGCGGTGACCAACGCCATCCACGCCGCCACCGGCCAGCGCATCCGCCGCCTGCCGATCGCCGACCAGCTCGAGGCCTGACCATGCAGGCCCTGGATCTGGAAGTCGTCGAGGCCGCCCGTCGCTGGCATGCCGAGGGACACGCGCTCTGGTGGTGCACGGTGCTGTCGACCTTCGGTTCCGCGCCCCGCGAGCCGGGCGCCCTGCTGGTCGCCCGGGCCGATGGCCGGCATGTCGGCTCCCTGTCGGGCGGCTGCGTGGAGGAGGACTTCCTGACGCGCCTGGCCGCCGGGGCCTTCCAGGCCCCGGCCGAGGTCATCGCCTATGGGGAGGGCGCGGGGGCGATCGACGCCAGCGGGGTGAGCCTGCCCTGTGGCGGGCGTCTCGAGGTGCTGGTGGAACGCTGGCCCGCCGACGCCCGGGCATCCCGCGAGCTGGAGGCGTACGCCGAGGCCCTGAGGGACGCCGACCTGATGGAGCGCCGGGTGCCGCTCGACGGCGGCCAGTGCCGCTGGAAACTCGCCGATGCCCCGGGCCCCCGGGTCGAACGCCAGGCGGGAGCGGTGCGGATCCGGGTCGGCCCCGTGGCACGGCTGGTGATCGCGGGGATCTCGCCGGTCAGCCAGTACTGCGCCCAGTTCGCCCAGGCGCTGGGCTTCGAGGTGGTGGTCTGCGATCCCCGTGCCGAGGCCTGGGACGACTTCGCCCCCGGCGAGGCCCGCTGCCGGCGCGAGCTGCCCAGCGAGTACCTCCGGCGCCACCCCGCCCACGCGATGACCGCGGTGGTGGCCCTGACCCATGACCCTCGCCTGGACGACCTCACCATGATCGAGGCCGTCCGGGGCTCGGCCTTCTACATCGGCGTCATGGGCTCGAAGCGCACCTCGGCGAACCGCGCCGAGCGGCTGCGGCGCAGCGGCGGCCTGGACGACGAGGCGCTGGGGCGCATCCGCATGCCGATCGGCCTGGACCTGGGCAGCAAGACGCCGGCCGAGATCGCCCTGGCGACGCTGGCCGATGTGGTGCGGGTGATGCGCGGGCGCTGATTCAACTGCCACACGACGCTGCCCCGCCCCGCGGGCCGCGTCACGCCTCCTCAGCGTCGGGCTTGCGGGCGACGATGATCCAGGAACTCGAGCCCATGACGATCTTGCCGCCCTTCTCGAAGGGCGCCAGGGCCTGGCGCAGGGCCGCCTCGATCTCGGGACGCTGTCGCTCGGCCTCCTCGCCGGCCTCGCGGAACACCTCCCCCGCCGGGCCCAGGGCGAGCTGGAAGCGCATGGCGTTCTCCACCGAATCGCCCACCTCCACCGGGCCGTCGTTGCGGTCGAAGCCGATGTCCACGAAACCGGCACTTTCCAGCTGCTGGCGCACCACCTCGGGGTTGGCCATCGAGAAGGGCCCGGGGCCGCAGGTGCGGGCCTCCTCGCCGGGAGGCGGCAGGAAGTCCAGCACCACCTGCTTGGGCAGGCCCAGCCAGGGATTGTCTTCGATATCGCGCCAGACGATGAACATCAGCTCCCCGCCGGGCTTCAGGGCCTTGAAGATGTTGCGCATGGCGGGTACCGGGTGCTCGAAGAACATCATGCCGAAGCGCGAGAAGCACAGGTCGTACTCCGCCGCGAAGGGGTAGCGCTCCACGTCGGCGACCTCGAAGCGCACGTTGGTCACGCCGGCCTCCTCGGCGCGACGCCGGGCGTCCTCCAGGAAGGCGTCGACGCAGTCGATGCCCAGCACCTCGCCCTCGGGACCGGTCATGCGGGCGAGCTGGATGGCGGTGTCGCCCCAGCCGCAACCCACATCGAGGATACGCGCGCCATACGCCACCTCGAGATCCTCGAGCGGCACGCGGCTGTGGTAGCTCAGGCCATTCATCAGGATGTCCTGGAAACGATTGAACTTCTCGGCCAGGGTGTCGTTCCAGAACTCGACGTATTCGCTGGTCGGTTGAGATGCGGAAGGAGTGCTCATGGCGGCCTCCCATGGCGTGCTCGGGGCACAGTCGGGAACTACGGGGCCGCGTGCCGGCAGGTTCACCCACCGGCATCGCGGGGCGTGTCTCCTAGTTCTAGCAGGCCCGGGCACAAGCACAACCGGCCGAGTGGCCTGAGTAGACCACCGACAGGCAGACGTTCGTCACCCGTTCATGCTCCAGCGCCTCCGACATCGCGCGAGCCGACTCGGGCGCTCCACCGAAAGCTCCTCGGTTACGACACCGCCGATCGTGGACAGGCCACTCGCTGGGTCCACGACCTCGAATGCCTCACATACCAAATATACGGTATACATACATTCCGCATATCGAGACTATCATGGGTATCGTCAAGATCAGTGACGCGTTACACGATGAGATCCGCAAAGCCAGCTCGACCATGGTCCGCTCGATCAATGCTCAGGCCGAGTTCTGGACCAAGGTCGGCATACTGGCCGAAACCAACCCCGACATGAGATTCGAGACCTGGTCGAGCAGTATCACGACCGGGGAAACCTGCGGTTGCTTTTGACGTTCATGAATCAGGCAGTCATCACGATGAAAAACAAGGGTTTTACCACAAAGATTGTCCACGGCGATCGCGAATCGCCGATCGAACACGGCTCCGTGCACAAGCCGGTGCATCACGTCGTTCTCTACGGTTACGACACCACGGAAGAGCTCGCCGCGGTGTTCCAGAACAAGCAGCCCGGCTATTCCTACGGTCGGCAGAACAACCCGACCACCACTGCGCTGCAAGCCAAGATCAGCGCGTTGGAAACGGGAGTCGATACCCTCTGTTTTGCCACCGGCATGGCGGCGATTACCGCCACCTGCTTGACGCTGCTAAAAGCCGGGGATCATCTGGTCTCGAGCCAGTTCCTGTTTGGTAACACCAATAGTCTGTTTCAGACGCTGACTCAATTCGGCATCGAGGTCACCTTCGTCGACGCCACCGATGTCGCCAATGTGGAAGCGGCAGTGCAACCCAATACACGCATGGTCTTCGTCGAAACCATCGCCAACCCCTGCACCCAGGTGGCGGACCTGAAAGCGATCGGCGATTTCTGCCGCCGGCAGGACTTGGTCTACGTGGTCGATAACACCATGACCTCACCGGCACTGTTCTTGCCGAAGGCGGTTGGCGCCGGCTTGAGCATCAACTCGTTGAGCAAGTGCATCGCCGGCCACGGTGAAGTCCTGGGCGGCGCGGTCACGGATCTTGGCGAGTACGACTGGAGCCGCTACCCCAATATCAACCCCGCGTACCGGACAGGCGATCCACAGAAATGGGGCCTGCAACAGATTCGCAAGAAGGGGTTGCGTGATATGGGCGCGACCCTGGCACCGGACTCGGCCCACCGCATCGCTATCGGCTCGGAAACCCTGGCCCTGCGCATGGACAAGGCGTGCAGCAATGCACAGGCGCTGGCAGAGTATTTTTCCCGGCACAAGGCGATCAAGCAGGTTTACTACCCGGGCCTTGCTGCCCATCCGCAACATCAGCGCGCACAGGAACTGTTCAACGGTTTCGGGGCCTTGATGAGCATCGACCTGGTCGACAACGACGCCTGCTTCGACGTGTTGAACAAGCTGCAAGGCGTGGTGCTCTCCAGCCACCTCGGCGACAACCGCACCCTGGCCATTCCGGTGGCTCACACCATCTTCTTCGAAATGGGGCCGGAACGGCGGGCGTCGATGGGCATCTCCGACGGCACCATTCGTCTCTCCGTGGGAATCGAAGATCGGGATGATCTGCTGGAGGACTTTGAGCGGGCTTTGGGTTAGCCGATGTAGACCGCTTCCGATATCGCGGGTCGCCGAGAGGGTGAGCGTCCTCCGGCCTTCGATGTCCAATCCTGACATAGCTCTGCCGGCCGGAGATGGCGGTCGCATCACCTTTCCTCGAGGAGGCCTTATGGATCCTCGCCTGCTCTACTCCCTGGCGGCGGATGCCATCCTGGTGGTCCACGCGGCCTTCGTGGTGTTCGTGATCCTGGGACTCGCGCTGACGCTGATCGGCAAGCCCCTCGCCTGGCACTGGGTCCGCAATCCCTGGTTCCGCCTCGCGCACCTGGGAGCGATCGGTTTCGTGGTGCTGCAGACATGGCTGGGCACCCTCTGCCCGCTCACCGTGTGGGAGATGGCGCTGCGGGAAAGGGCGGGAGACGCCCTGTATACGGGTTCCTTCGTTGCCTACTGGCTGCACCGGCTGCTGTTCTATCAGGCGCCCGCCTGGGTCTTCATCGTCGTCTACACGCTGTTCGGCGGCCTCGTCGTCCTCAGTTGGTTCTGGGTGCGCCCGCGCCCCTTCGGCGGGAAGGGACGCCGTGACAGCCGCTGACATGGCCTGGCAAGTCGCGACCGTTCGCCTCACAGGAAGACATACACCGTCACCACGAGGAAGGCGCCGTGCAACAGCGGCCAGAACAGCAGTTTGGGGATGAGGTTGTCGCGGTAGTGGAAGAAGCGGTTATCGCTGAGCGCCATGAGCATGAACGCATTGATGGAGACGGCGACGATGGTGAAGTAGGTGATGAAGTAGAAATACTCCAGGTACATGATCTCCTCGGCGGCATAGCGGCGGCGGACATCGATATGCGCGAGCAGGATGATGAAGAAGATGGCCGCCGAGGTCGCCAGCACCGTGGAGGTGGTGAAGCCGTACAGGGAGGCACGGGCCGTCTCCCGGGTGTCGATCATCAGCATGGCGAACAGCATGACCGCGGCGACGAACAGCGGGATCTGGTTGGAGATGAAGGCGTCGGTGATGTTGCGCAGCAGGGTGACGTTGTAGGTCAGCTCCGGGAAATCGCCTTCCCTGGCGTTCCCGCGCACCCCGAGGTCGCTGCGGTAGTCATGGAAGCGATAGGCGAAGAAGCTGCGCTGCACCTGCCAGCCCGGCAGGCGAAAGTCGGGCTCCATCCCCGGCAGCGCCGTGGGATGAATCAGCCGGTAGGCCTCCAGCTCCGGCACCAGCACGATGTTGCGCGCCATCTCGGGATGCCAGACCCGCAGCCGCAGGGTCTTGATGTCGATCGGGAAACGGGAGTATTCGAAGGGTTGATGCAGGGTGGTCTTGAAGTACCAGCCGATCACCTCGCTGTCGCCCTCGCGCAGGCGAAACAACTCCTCGCGAACATCCTGCTGGGGGATGGCGTCCGGGAAGAAGATCCCGCGTCGCAGGTCGTCATGTTCCGGCACCGCATAGCGCTGCCAGACGAAGCCGGTGACGACGAAGTCGTGGGCCGTCTGGAAGCGGATCGCCTGGACGAACATCCCCGTCGCGATCTGGATGGGGGCGTCGAAGCGCTGCAGGCGAGCCTCTTCGCCATAGCCATCGAGGTAGCTCTCGATGCCGGCGCGGTCGACCAGCATGACCGCCCCCGGCGGGTCGCGCCCCGCCTCGGCAAACTCCAGGGTCCAGATGTGCACCACCCCGACCAGGAACAGCAGGGCGATGGCCACGCTGCCGCTCCAGAGGGCCGGCTTGGAGTCCAGGCGGTAGGCGAGGAGCAGGACGATCAGGCCGGTCGCGCCGGTGATCATGGCGATGGCGATCACGATCTGTCGGTGCTTGTGTTCGCCGAGGTCGAGCGGGATCTCGGCGCTGAAGGCCACCACCGCCAGGGACCAGTTCGGCGCCGCGATGGGGCGATAGAAGATCCAGGAGTCCTGCCCGGTGAGTTCGTTGGAATGGGCGATGACACCGCTCCGCTGGTCGGTGGCCCGCTCGGCCAGACGCCTCAGCACCGGATCGCGCAGCTGGTCGGCGATGTCGTGCAGGTTCTGTCCCTGACGCGCGTATTCCCGCCGCGGGTGCGCCACGAAGGTGCCCTGATCGGTGATGACGAAGGCATAGCCGGTCTCGCCCAGGTCCAGGGCGCCGACCAGGTCCCAGACATCCTCGATCGAGTAGTCGATGCAGACGGTGCCGTCGGCCCCGGCGGCGTCGCGGGCCCGCTGCGCCTCGGGGAGTCGGAAGGGCGTACAGTAGAGGGCGAGCATCGCCTGACTGGCCTGGCCGAAGAAGGGCTCCAGCCAGCCCGACCGGGCGGTCCCCTGGTGGTACCAGGCGTGTTGGGGCTCGGTATAGTCGTAGACGTCCTCCACCCGGACCAGGCGGTGAACGCCATGGCGCTTGACGATGTAGGGTGCGTGCAGCCGTCGGTCAGGGGCATAGGCATAGGGGCGAAACATCACCCCGACGCCGAAGACGTCGGGGTGCTGCGCCACCAGTGCCTCGAGTCGGGCCTCGATCCGGGTGACCGGCAGCTCGCCGCTGGCCAGCTCGCTGGCGAGCGCATCGGCCAGGTCGGAGAGCTGGCGCATATCGGCGTTGAGTGACTCGGCAGCCACCGTGGCCTCGCCCCGGATCCGCTCCCGCCAGTCATCGGTCGTTTGCTGCCGAGTGCTGCGGTCCACCCAGATCAGGCCGACGGCGATGGTAAAGGCGACCACTGCCACGACCAGGGCCGTGCTGAAGACGAGGCGTGCCGGACCGGGTGGGGGAAACATCCTGCACCTTGATGTCTCGGGAGCGAACTGGGTTCGTGTTCGGTATGGCACCGGCCGAGGGGGATTGCAACGTCGGTGGTCAGGTCCTCAGGGAAAGATGGCGACGCCCTCTACACTTACAGGAGACAAGCCGCAGCGCAGGCTGGAGGTGGGTGTCACCTCGGCCGATGCTCAGGGGGAAGGTCATGCCCATTCTCGACTTCGACCCGATACGCGATGTCTGGAGCAGCCTCGCAGCGGGCTATGATCGGCTCGTCACCCCCACGCACCTGTGGCTGGGCAACGAGGCCCTGCGCCGGGCCGGCCTCGCCAGCGGCATGTCGTTTCTCGACGTGGCCTGCGGCAGCGGGGCCTTGAGCCTGCCGGCGGCACGCCTGGGGGCAAGGGTCACCGCCGTCGACCTTTCCCCCGCCATGGTCGAACGGCTCGAGGCCAGGGCCCGGCAGGCGGGGATCGACACCCTCCAGGCCCGGGTCATGGATGGCGCCGCCCTGCAGCTGGACGACGACACCTTCGACATGACCGGATCGCAGTATGGCGTCATGCTCTTCCCCGATCTCATGGCCGGCCTGGCCGAGATGGTGCGTGTCACCCGGCCGGGCGGCACGGTGCTGGTGATCGCCCTCGGCCTGCCCGAGGAGGTCGAGTTCATGCGCTTCATGATGGACGCCATCCAGGCCGCGGTGCCCGAGTTCCCCGACCTCTCCCGGGAGCCGCCGCCGCTGCCGTTCCAGATCGGCAGACCCAACAAGCTGCGTCACCGGCTCATCACCACCGGCCTGAGAGACGTCCGGGTGGAACGGCTCACCGAGTCGCTGCGCTTCCGGTCGGGCCAGGCGCTGTGGGACTGGCTGATGTCCAGCAACCCCATCCCCGGCCAGCTGGTCGCCGACCTCTCGCAGCAACAGCAGGCCCGGATCCTCGAGGAGCTGGACGCCAGGGTCCGGGATCGCGCCGGGAACGAGGCCTCCGCGGTGCTCACCAGCCGGGTCAATATCGGCATCGGCACGAAGCGGGACTGAGCGTCGCGGGACGCCCGGGGCCATCGATCGCGGCTCCCGCGGGAAGCCTGCCGACAGCGGCCTCGAACCCGGCGACTCCCTGCTCCCCCGCAACCAGGAGTGGCCATGAACATCGGCATTCTGACCCTGCGAATCTCCCTTCCCGGCTGCGCCTCCCTCAAGGAGAAGCGCCAGCGCATGCGCGGCATGCACCAGCGATACGGCCGCAACCCGACGGTGGCGGTCTGCGAAAGCGCCGACCGTGACAGCCTGGAGACCAGCGAATGGACCTTCGTGGCGGTCGGGCAGACGGTGCCGGAGGTCGAGTCGCTGTGCAGCGAGATCGAGGACAGGGTGCAACGCACGGTCGATGGCCGGGTGATGGAGGCGACCCGGGAGATCCTCTGACCGGCCATGCCGCACCCGCCGCGCATCCTAGGGACCGGTCGCCGCCCGTCGCAGGAGGCACACGCCCCTGTAACAGTCCGGCGGCATGCTGGGAACGCCCCCACCGATCCATCACAGGACAGCGAGGCCCCGGATGAAACGAATGACCCTGACGCTCACTCTCTGCTGGCTGGCGTGGCTGCTGGCCTCGGCCCCGGTGTCTGCCGCACCGGAAGATGCCGTCACCGCCGCGGCCGGCCGTGTCACCCTGGGCCCCCGCCCCCTGGCGCTGGTGCAGGCCATGGGCGAGGACAGCCAGCGGGAACGCGAGCTCAAGGCGGACCTGCTGCGCTGCGCCGCCGGCGACCGAGCCTGGCGCCGCAGCGACTTCACCATCGGCCATCGCGGGGCTCCCATGCAGTTTCCCGAGCATACCCGCGAGTCCTATCTCGCCGCGGCCCAGATGGGGGCCGGGGCCATCGAATGCGACGTGACCTTCACCGCCGACCAGGCCCTCGTCTGTCGCCATTCCCAGTGCGACCTGCACGCCACCACCAACATCCTCGAGACCGACCTGGCCCGGAAGTGCAGCGTGCCGCCGGCCTTCGACCCGGACAGCGGCGAACTGACCAATGCGGCCGAGGTCCAGTGCTGCACCAGCGACATCACCCTGGCCGAGTTCGAGTCCCTGCAGGGCAAGATGGAGGGCGCCGACACCGAGGCGCGCAGCGTCGCGGCCTACCTCGACGGCACGCCGGGCTGGCGCACCGATCTCTACGCCGATCGCGGCACCCTGATGACCCACGCCGAGAGCATCGCGCTGTTCCAGGCGCTGGGCGTGCGGATGGCGCCGGAGCTCAAGGCCCCGAGCGTCGCCATGCCCTTCGATGGCATGAGCCAGGCCGACTACGCCCAGAAGCTGATCGACGAGTACGAGGCCGCCGGCGTGCCGGCAAGCCGGGTCTTCCCGCAGTCCTTCAACCTGGAGGACGTGCGCTACTGGATCGAACACGCCCCGGCCTTCGCCGACCAGGCGGTCTACCTGGACGACCGCTACGACCTCGAGGGTTTCGATCACCGCGACCCGGCCAGCTGGACGCCGAGCATGGAAGAACTCGCCGAGCAGGGCGTGAAGATCCTGGCGCCGCCCATGTGGATGCTGCTGGCGGCCGACCCGGGGGCCGGCGACGGCGAGAGCCGCATCCTGCCCTCGGTCTACGCCGAGCGCGCCAGCGACGCCGGACTGGAGCTGATCGCCTGGAGCTTCGAGCGCTCCGGCCCGCTGTCCCGGGACGGCGAGTGGTACCACCAGACCACCGACGCGGTCATCGACGGCAACGGCGACAAGCTGCTGACCCTGGACGTGCTGGCCCGGGACGTAGGTGTCCGTGGCCTGTTCTCCGACTGGCCCGCCACCGTCACCTTCTACGACAACTGCATGGCCCCCGAGGCCTGAGCCCTCGCTCCCGGGCCGCGCCTGGCGCGGCCTGCCCCCATTGCCCTCCCTTGCCCCGTGGCCAGCCGCCCCGGCGACCCGGCCGGGCTGCCCCACCGCGCGTCCCGATCACGCCGCCTGGTCGCGATGGCCGATATGGACCGGATCTGCCCTGTCTGCCTCTCACATTCCGGTTCGACGAGCGCGATCCTGACCCCGTGGGGACGGGCGGCGAGGGACGTCCTTCGCCGCCCGTCCCGGCCGAGGGATGCCACGCCGCCCAGGCGGCAGGGCATCCGACCGCTACCCATTCGGGAGGCAGAAGCCATGTTGACGACATCCGTTATCGAAACCCTGGAAGACGCCTTGCGTGGTCGCGTGATCCAACCGACCGATGCCGACTACGAGGAGGCGCGTACCCTCTTCAACGCGATGATCGACAAGCGTCCACGACTGATCGCCCGGTGCGTCGACGCGGCGGACGTGATGGCCGCCGTCGGGTTCGGGCGAGACCAGGGGCTGCCCATCGCCATTCGCGGCGGCGGACACAATGGCCCCGGCCTCGCCTCGGTCGACGACGGCCTGGTCATCGACCTCTCGTCGATGAAGGGGCTACGCGTGGATCCCGAGGCCAGGACGGTACGCGTCGAGCCCGGCTGCCGATGGGGCGACGTCGACCATGCCACCCATGCCTTCGGCCTGGCGGCCGTCAGTGGCATCCACTCCAATACCGGGGTGCCCGGCCTGACCCTCGGTGGCGGCCATGGCTACCTGACGCGTCGCCATGGCCTCGCCATCGACAACCTGCTGGCCGCCGACGTGGTGCTGGCCGATGGCCGGCTGGTGCATGCCAGCGAGCGCGAGCACCCCGACCTGTTCTGGGCCTTGCGCGGCGGGGGCGGCAACTTCGGTGTGGTGACCTCGTTCGAGTTCCGTCTGCACCCGGTGGAAACCGTCATCGCCGGGCCGCTGTTCTGGCCGATCGAGGCGCTCGAGACCACGCTGCGCTGGTACCGCGACTGGCTGCCCCGGGCGCCGGAGGAGGTCTACGCCTTCTATCTCACGGCCGAGGTGCCCTCGGAGGCGCCCTTCCCGCCGGAACTGCATGGGCGCAAGGTGTGCGGACTGCAATGGTGCTTCACGGGCCCCGAGGCGCACGCCGAGGCGGCGCTGCAGCCGGCCCGCGAGGTGGCCGAGCCACTCTTCGAGGGCATCGGGCCCATGCCCTACCCCGCCCTGCAGAGCATGTTCGATGCCCTCTATCCCGACGGCCTGCAGTGGTACTGGAAGGGCGATGTCGTGCGCGAGCTCTCCGACGCGGCCATCGCCGAGCACCGGCGCTTCGCCGAGGTGCCCACCAGCCTGTCGACGATGCACCTCTATCCCATCGACGGCGCCGTGCACCGAGTCGAGGAGCAGGCCACCGCCTGGCGGTTCCGCGATGCCACCTGGTCGATGGTCATCGCCGGCATCGATCCCGACCCGGCCAACCACGAACGCATGCAGCGCTGGGCGCGCGACTACTGGGAGGCCCTGCATGGCCACTCCGCGGGGGGCGCCTACGTGAACTTCATGATGGAGGAGGGCCAGGAGCGCATCCGGGGAACCTACGGCGACAACCTGCCCCGCCTGCAACGCATCAAGGCCCACTACGACCCGGAGAACCTCTTCCGGGTGAACCAGAACATCGTGCCCGCCGGCTGAGGGGCAGGAGGCCACCCACAAGCGGATCGACCGCCAGGGAACGGCGGCTCACGCCCCCTCGGGGCCCGCCGGCCATGACGACGCCGTCTACGGCAGGACGGTGGCATGCGGCATGCGGAACTTGCGCCGATGGCCACCGGGCGTGATCCCCGTCTGCCGCTTGAACAGCCGCCGGAAGAAGGCCGGATCCTCGTAGCCCACGGTCCAGGCGACCGCGTCGATGGGTTGGGGGGTGCGCTCCAGCAGGCGCTTTGCCTCCTCGAGTCGCAACGCCTGCACGTACTGGATCGGCGAGTAGCCGGTGGCCTTCAGGAAACGCCGCTGGAAGCTTCGCTCCGCGGCACCACTGGCGGCGGCCATCCTCTCCACCGGTGAGTGACAGTCCAGATGCCGCGCGATCCAGCGCTGGGCTCGCTCGACCGCGGCGTCGCCATGATCGAAGCGGGGCGAGAAGACGCTATAGGCCGCCATGCCGTCGCTATGCAGGTCGAAGGCGAAGAACTTGGCCATGGCCTGGGCCACGGCCGAGCCCAGTTGTTGGGCCACCAGGTAGAGCGCCAGATCCTGCCAGGACGAGGCGGCCCCGGACATCACCAGCTCCTGGTGCTCGCCCTCGACGATCAGGGTCTTCTCGAGGGCCAGGGTGACTCGCGGGAAGTGGCGGCGAAAGGTGTCGGCATAGGCCCAGTGCATGGTGGCCTCGCGCCCGTCGAGCAGGCCCGTCTCGGCCAGCAGCAGGGTCCCCGAGCACGCCGAACACAGCTTGGCGCCCCCGGCATGCATGGCCAGCAGCCACTCCACCAGTTCGGGATAGCGGCCGGCCTGCCATTCGCCATCCACCACCATGAAGGACGGCACGATGACCAGGTCGGTCCGGGTCACCTCCTTCACGGAGCGCGTCTGCAGCAGGGACAGGCCGGCATCCAGCATCAGCGGCCCTTCCCCCGCGGCGACGATATCCACGGTGAACGGCGGATGCCGGGACAGCGCCTCATCGAACCAGCCCAGGGCACCGAAACAGTTGAAGACGTCATGCAGCCCCGTGAGGGTGCCGATGATGACATCCCGGGTCGCCACCAGGCTGACGTGCTGGGCGGGTTGCCGTGTCTCCATACCGAACAACGTGGCAGAGACGGCCTGCCTCTGCCACTGCCGTCGCGTCCCCATGGCATTGCCCGGCCGAACGACAGCGCCCGAATACGGTCTACCCCGCGAATGCCAGCGCCGGCGGGTCCACTCGCCTCGTTGCGCGGGGCCCACGGCCGCACCACTGCGTCAAGGGATGCCACCAAGGTGACGATCTACAGGATCACGGGGTTTCTTGCCGTCTTCTTCCTCACGACCGCCGCGTTAAGCGGCATCGTCTACCGCCTCTTCGAGACGCACGTCGACGCGCGGGGCGTGCTCCACGAGCCCTTCGTGCTGATCCCGCTCGGCTGGCTCTCGCTGTTCCTGGGCCTGGTGCTGTTGCTGGCCTGCGTCGGCGACTGGCTGGCGAGACGCCAGCGACGGCGAGACTAGCTCGGCCGTCTCGGTCGAATGAGCGCGCGGTCACGCGATGCTGCTTCGGTCTCGAGCCCCGCACACGCTTGACCGCTCGAACGCGTATGGGTGCCAGCGGCCCGCTGATGCCCTGGCGGTCGCCGGCACCGCGGTTCAGGAAGAGGCGGCGGGAATATTCTGGTTGAAGCGGAACCGGTTCGTGGGGTCATAGCGACGCTTCAGCGCCGCGAGCCGTTCGTAGTTGGCTCCATAGGCGGCCCGGACCCGGGCTTCCCCCTCGTCGGCCAGGTAATTGACGTACGCCCCCTCGTCCAGGAACGGCGCCGCGGCGCGGAAGCAGCGCCGTCCCCACGCGATGTTGGCGCTGGAATCGGCCGGATCATGCCACATGCGCAACACCAGCACGCTATGCTGGGCCTGGCGATGCCCGAAGGCGGTCTCCTGATCCCCCACGCGACCGATCGCGCCCCCCAGGTGCTCGATGGCGATCGCGGCCAGCGGCGCCGGGAGGTCACCGGCGAAGGCCTCCACGATCGTGTCGATGGCCTCATCGCTGAAGGTGCGCATGAATCCCGCCTTCCAGTAGTGGCGCAGGCCCGGCCGAAACACCTCGGTGAGCAGGTTCTGGACCGTGGCGTAGGGAACCGTATCGATGGTGTCGAGCAGGGGCGAGCCGAGCGCGCGCAGGGGCTGCAGGACCCGCTCGCCCTCCTCGATGTCCCCGCACCAGCAGACGATGATGGCCAGCACGGGGCCGTCGGGCGCCGACAGCAGCGTGGCATCCGCCCTCAGCTCATCGGGCGCTGCCAGGGACCAGTCGCGATAGCGGCGCAGCACCTCCCTGGCCCGGTCCAGGGGAAAGACGAGTTCGCCGGCCAGGACCGGGCCCACCCGATGGACCCGGTACTCGAAGGACGTCACCACGCCGAAGTTGCCGCCCCCGCCGCGCAGCCCCCAGAAGAGCTCGGCATTCTCGTCGTCACTGGCCGTGAGTAACTGGCCGTCGGCGGTGACCACATCGGCCGACAGCAGGTTGTCGCAGGCGAGGCCGAACTTTCGATTGAGATAGCCGATTCCCCCACCCAGGGTGAGGCCCCCGATGCCGGTCGAGGGCACGATGCCGCCGGTGGTGGCCAGCCCGAAGGCCTGGGTCTCGTGATCGACGTCGCCCCAGGTGGCGCCGCCCTCGGCCCGCGCCGTTCGCCGCCGCGGATCGACGCGCACGCTCCTCATCGCCGACAAGTCGATCACCAGGCCGTCGTCGCAGACGGCACTGCCCGCCACGCTGTGGCCCCCGCCGCGCACGGCCACCGGCAGGTCTGCCTCGCGGGCGAAGTTGACACCCGCCATCACGTCGGCCACCCCGGCACAACGCAGGATGGCGGCAGGCCGCGAGTCGACCATGCCATTGAATACCCGGCGGGCCTCATCGTAGCCCTCGTCTTCCGGGGAGAGGAGCCGCCCCCGCAGCGGCTTCCGCCAAGCCTGAATCGTCGCACTCGCCAACATGACGCCTGCCTCCCGCTCACTGCCCGATGCGCCAATGCTCACCGGTGCTACCTCGGCACCGCCCCCCCTTGTCCTGCGCATTATCCCCTTGACTTCAATATAGTACTGTTGGTCATGCGTCGGCGGCCGTTGCATCCGCCGCCAGCGCTGGGCGGGCCAGGCCGGGGCCAACGGTGGCGCTCCCCTGGTGGAAGGCATCGGCCTGCGCCATAGTCTCCTTGACGACCCACCGGAGACCGGCGAGGTGCCGTGATGCTGCCCATCCGCGGGATCGACCATCTGGTGCTGCGCATCCGCGACGAGCGCCGCATGCTCGCCTTCTACTGCGAGGTGCTGGGCTGCACCCTGGAGAAGCGCCAGGACGAACTCGGTCTGATCCAGCTGCGGGCGGGCGACGCCCTGATCGACCTGGTCCCCGTGGACGGCCCCCTGGGCCGCCGCGGCGGACCGCCACCCGGCCGGGACGCCCATAACCTGGATCACTTCTGCCTGCGTCTCGCCCCCTTCGACGAGACGGCGATCCGCCGCCACCTGGCCGCCCACGGCGTCGAGGTCGGCGAGACCAAGCGCCGCTATGGGGCCGAAGGCACGGGCCCCTCGCTCTACCTCCAGGACCCCGAGGGCAATACCCTCGAGCTCAAGGGACCACCCGACGCGTAACGGCGCCATGGCCCGGGCACCAGTCACGCCCCCTGGCGGCCCCAATGACATCCCCGCCGACCGCCTGCGCTTTCAACGCCTCTCCAGGGCGGCTCTCAATGCATCGCCAGGGCGATTTGGAAGTCCCCCCTGTAGCCCTCCCCGCTTTCGGTCAGATCCAGCACCAGCTCGTCTCCGCCACTGCGCCGGTAGATGCCGTCTGCGTCATTGCGCACATTGCGTGGCCCCCTTTCGGCATACGGGGGCTGCTGGTGCACCCGATCGGTCAGGGCGTCGTCGAAGTACAGCTGCGAGGTGAATTCCAGGCCAAGGTCGGCCTCGGGGTCGGTGCGAATCTTGAAGTGGATATGCACGGCCCGCCCCGAATACCAGCCGGGGTAGAGGGTGGTGAACCGGGCCATGCCACGGCTATCCGTCACCTGATAGCCGCGCAGGAAGCGCTGTTCACGGGTATCGAAGCGTCCCGCGAAGTCCTGCACGCCCGAGTAGACGCCCAGGGCGTCGCACTGCCAGAGATCGACCACGGCACCGGCCAGCGGTGTGCAGGCGTCATCGTCGAACCGCGAGACGTGAAACGCCAGCACCACCGGCACGCCCGGCTTGCGCGTCCCATCGGTGGGGTCCGAGCGAAGATCGCTGCGCTCGAGCCGGGTATCCACGAAGTAGGGGCCCTCCGTCTGGCGCGGCCTGGCGACGCAGACGAGTGCCGCCCCGCCGGTATCGCCGGCTGCCGCCGTGACGCCGCCCGCCCGGCCCCAGAGTGATGCGACGGCGGCCACCCCGGCGCAACGCAGCATCTGGCGTCGACTCAGCCCCTGACGGCTCGGCATGGTGCCCCGCTTGGCCATCTCGTGCCCCCCCTCGAAGCATTGGAGTCGCGCTCGCGAGTCATCCCGTGAGGCCTTGGGTGTCGAAAATGAACCGGTCTTGTCGGCTATCACTCTCGATCCCCCGGAACGTGACTCTTACTCTTTAATTGTAGGATCCTGGATGATCCCGCAAGGCTCGAGGCGACCGGGGCCAGATCCCTGGCGACAACCCCGAGGCGGTCGATTAACCCGGATCACTGCATGCGGCAGGACACAGCGGCAATGGACTGCCAACCGACAGACCACTTTCCGCTTGCGGTCACGAGGAGTATCAGATGCAACCATCCGACCTCACTCTCAAACAAGCTGTCGAGCGCCTTCGGTGCGGCGAACTCGGGGCCGAGGAATACGCGGAGGACCTACTCGCGCGCTGCGAAACGGCCCGCCCGCTGAACGCCTATGTGTCTCTGGACGGCGACCGTGTCCTCGACGCGGCGCGCGCCCTGGACCGTCGGGAGAGATCGCGTGGCCCCCTTGGCGGCATCCCGCTATGCGTGAAGGATGCCATCGACATCGAAGGCACAGCCACGACAGCGGCCACGCCGTCACTGGAACGGAACCATCCCGGGCGGACGGCGTCGGCAATCGAACGATTGTTCGACGCCGACGCCGTCCTGATGGGCAAGACCAACCTCCCCGAACTGTGCTTTCACGTGACCTGCGACAACGCGCATACCGGCCCCACACGCAACCCCGTGAAGCCGGAATACACCGCAGGTGGCAGTAGCGGTGGGACGGCCGCGGCCGTGGCCGCACACACGGTCCCGGCCGGCGTGGGCACCGATACGGCCGGATCGGTCCGCATTCCCGCTGCCTTCTGCGGTCTCTCCGGGTTTCGGCCCTCCCTGGGGCGCTATCCGACCGACGGGGTCCTGCCCATGAACGCCAGCCGCGACACGATCGGCCTCATGGCACGCACCACGCGGGACATCGCATTCCTGGACGCCATCCTCACCGGCGAAGCCGAGGTCGGGCCGGCACCGCTCGAGGGTCTGCGTCTGGGTGTGCCGATGGATCAGTTCTTTGTGGAGCTCGATGATCAGATTGCAGCGGTGATGGAAGACGCGCTGCTTCACCTCCGCCACCTGGGTGTCGACTTGGTCGAGGTGGACGCGCCGGATTTCGCTGCCGCCCGCGCCGAAACGTCGGGCCCGACCATGCGAGTGGAGTTTCCGCGCGACCTTGCGCGTTATCTGGATGAGGTCGGCAGCGATCTGACAGCCGGCGATGTCGTGAGTCAAATCGCCAGCCCCTATGTCAAGGCGGAGGTCGAGCCGCTCGTCTGCGGCGCCGGAGGTGCCGCCGCCGCAGAATACGCGCGCGTCCGCTCGGAGGTGCTCCCGCGTCACCGCGCCGCCTATCAGGCCTATCTCGAAGAGAATGGTCTTGCCGGAATGGTCTATCCCACAACACCGCTCATGCCGGCACCGATTGGCGAAACCGAAAAGGTGACCGTGAACGGCAAGGAGGTTTCGATCTGGCAGACCCTCCGACACACGGTGACGGCCGCGGTGCTGGGTGTGCCGGCGCTGAGCGTGCCGGCCGGGACCACGCCACGGGGCCTGCCCGTAGGCCTGGAATTCGCCGGCGCCGGTCAGGCAGACCGCACAGTGCTGGCGCTCGGCCTGGCCTGGGAAACCGGATAGATAGACCATTGGAGTGCATCATTCCATCGGTAGTCTCCTTCGCGCTGGCTAATCCGTTTATTGCTCTAATGCCACACGGCGCCCGAGGCACCCTGGTCATCTGCCCCGAGTCCGCAGTGGACGTACCGGGCTTCGTTACTCAGACCTGAGCCGGCACGCCAGCGTCTCATACCGGCGCGACGCCTTCCTCCGCCACCAGTCGCTCCAGAAGGTCGGGAATCGCGGTCTCGACGTCCAGCTCCGGCAGGACGTCGCGCAGGGCGATATGGCTCGCCGCCTGGAAGCGCTGGGGGTCGTCGATGGCGGCCTGGAAGGCATTGACCACGGCGACCAGCGCCTCCGGGGTGTCGTCGACCTGCATGGCGCCATGGACCAGCAAGGCCATGTCGCGACACCCCCGCACCCGCCGCCAGCGCTGGGCGGTGCCGACCAGCTTGCGACCGCTGACGCGCACGTTGAAGCGCCCGTCGCAATAGGCACCGGGGGCCGCTCCCAGGTCGGCGTCCGTCACGCCCAGGGCCCCGAGCCAGTCGCACCAGGGGTCGCCCAGCCGGTGATAGCCCCACTCCAGGTGGGCCGCCGAGCCGCCCACCCGGCAGCGCACGGCCAGCGCCAGGTTGACCACCGCCGGACTCTGGGGCACCGGGGTGCCGCCGGTGGAGCGGAAGCGGATCGGCCAGCCCGCCTGCCCCAGCCGGGCGCGGGCGTCGGGGAAGCCCGCCAGCCGCTCGTGGCGACGGGGCATCACCAGGCCGCGGTCCCGGGGCGACCAGGCCAGCCAGCCGAGCGACGCCTCGCCCTGGCAGACCATGTCGAGCAGGGCCTCCTCGGCCACGAGGCCCTCCTCCACCGTGGGGTGCTGCAGAGACATGCTGGACAGGGTCATGCTGGAAACGTCGAACAGGCTTGCCATGGTCTCCCCCCTGTCACTGGGTCAGTTCGTGGTCGAAGGCATCGGGCGCGAGCGTCTCGATGCGCTCCCCCAGTCTATCGAGAAAGGCCGCCGCCGGTGCGCCGTTCACCGCCCGGTGGTCGAAGGTCAGCGACAGCCCGATCACCTCGGCGAAGCGCACGCCGCCATCGTCGTCCGGCACGGCGCGCCACTGGGTGCCGCCGATGCCGAGGATGGCCACCTGGGGCACATTGAGGATGGGGGTGAAGTGGTGCACCCGGGAGCGCCCCAGGTTGGACACCGTGAAGGTGGCGCCGGTCAGCTCGCGCACGCCGAGCTTGCCGGCGCCGGCCTTGTCCACCAGCTCGCGGCGCGCCCCGGGCAGCTCGCCCAGGGCGATGGCCTGGGCGTCGAACAGCGCCGGCGCCACCAGCAGGTCGTCGGGCAGCGGCACGGCGAGTCCCAGGTGCACCCCGGGGTGCTGGGTGATGCGGTTGTCCTCCAGGGTCGCGTTCAGCGCCGGGAACTCGCCAAGCGTCTGCACCACCAGGCGCAGCAGCACGTCCTGCACCGAGGGCGCCGGCACCTCGGTGGTCCGGCAATGGGCGCGCAGGGCCTGCACGGCACCGAGCTCGGCGCCGGCATGGTGGGTCAGTTGGGCCGACGATTGCAGGCTCTCGCGCATCCGGGTGGCGATCATGCCGCGCATCCCGCGCAACGGGATCTCGCGGGGCTCCTGCAGCGCTCCCAGTCCAGCCGCCCCCTCGGGGGCGGCGATCGTCGGAGTGTCGAGTGGCATGGCAGGCCTCCTCAGGCTTCCAGGCTGGCGATGGGGGTGCCCTTGGCGACCACCTCGTCTTCCTGCTTGGCGATGGTCAGCACCCCGGAGACCGGGGCCTCGATCTCGTACTGGGCCTTCTCGACCATCACCTCGGCCACCAGGTCGCCCTGGGCGACCTCGCTGCCGTCGTCGACCAGCCAGGCGGTGATAACGCCCTCGCCGTCGCCTTCCCAGAGGTCCTCGGGTACGGTAATCGGGGTATTCATGGGTCTCTCCTCGGTCAGTGGTTGCGCAGCATCTGATGGAAGGCGGCGACGATCTTGTCGGCATCGGGCAGCGCCCACTGCTCCATCGTCGGCGCGAAGGGGATGGGGATGTCCGGGTAGGCGACCCGGGCCGGGGCGGCCTTGAGGCGATGGTCATGCTCGACCACGCTGGCGATGATCTCGCCGCTGACGCCGAAGCTGTGATAGTCCTCGTCGACCACGATGAGTCGCCCGGTCTTGGCCACCGAGGCCCGCACCGTCTCGCGGTCCAGCGGCACCAGGCTCCTCAGGTCGACGACCTCGGCGTCGAAGCCCTCCGCCTCCAGGGCCTTGGCGGCGCGCAGGCAGTGGTGCACGCCGGCGCCCAGGCTGACCAGGGTCAGGTCCCGGCCCTCCCTGGCCACCGCCGCCTTGCCGATCTCGACGCTGTAGGCCTCCTCGGGCACCGGCACGGTGGCGCCCTTCTCGGTGCCCAGCCAGCCCATGCCCTGCAGGGCCTTGTGGTACATGAACACCACCGGGTTGTCGTCGCGGATCGCCGCGGTCATCAGCCCCTTGGCGTCATGGGCGTTGCTCGGCACCACCACCTTCATGCCCGGCAGGTGAGCGAAGGTGGCGTAGAGGCACTGGGAGTGCTGGCCGGCGTCCGAGTAGCCTCCACCGGTGGAGGTCATCAGCACCATGGGCACCTTGACCCGGCCGCCGGAGAAGTAGGTGTTCTTGGCCATCAGGTTGTAGATGGCGTCCATGCACACGCCGAAGAAGTCGACGAACATCAGCTCGACGATGGGTCGCATGCCGTCGGAGGCGGCGCCCACGGCGGCGCCGATAAAGGCGGTTTCCGATATCGGGGTATCTCTCACCCGGTCTGAACCGAACTCTTCATGAAGTCCGCGGGTGTTGCCGAAGACCCCGCCCAGGGGACCCACGTCCTCGCCCATGACGAAGACCGTCGGGTCCTCGCGCATGGCCTGGGCGGTCGCCTCGGCCATGGCCCGGGCGATGGTCAGCTTGCGTGTGCCAGTGCTTGTCGTTGTCATGATCGGTTCTCCTCAAACGAAGACGGCGTCGAGCGCCGCCTCGGCGGGCAGGAAGTCGCTGTCCTGGGCGAAGCGGATCGCCGCCTCGACGCGCTCGTGGGCCTCGTCGACCAGGCCGGCGTCGGCGGCCGCGTCGAGCAGCCCGGCCTCGAGCAGCGCCCGGCGGTAGCGCGGGATGGGGTCACGGGCCTCGAGGCCGGCCTTCTCGCCCTCGGGGCGGTAGTCCTCGCCGTCGCCCATGAAGTGGCCGGCGAGCCGCGCGGTCTCGATCTCGATCAGGCTCGGCCCCTGCCCGTCCCGGGCCCGGGCGATGGCCTCGCCGGCCGCGGCGAAGACGCCGTCCACGTCGTTGTCGGCGACATGCATCCCCGGCATCCCATAGGCCGCCGCGCGACTGTCGTTGCGCGGTACGGCGGTGGAGGCCTGCTTGGCCACCGAGATGCCCCAGGCGTTGTCCTCGATGACGAACACCACCGGCAGCTGCCAGACGGCGGCCAGGTTCAGCGCCTCGTGGAAGGCGCCCTGGTTGGCGGCGCCCTCCCCCATAAAGGCCACTGCAACTCCCGATTTTCCTTGCATTTTCCTGGAAAGCGCCGCGCCCACCGCCGGGCCCAGGCCCTCGCCGATGATCCCCGAGCAGGAGAAGTTCACCCGCTCGTCGAACAGGTGCATGTGACCGCCGCGCCCGCCGGCGAGCCCGGTGGCCTTGCCGAAGATCTCGGCGACCATGGCGTCCAGGTCAACGCCCTTGGCCACGGCGATGTGATGCGGCCGGTGGGTCGCGGTGACGATGTCCTCGGGGCCCAGGTGGGCGCAGACGCCCGCCGCACAGGGCTCCTGGCCATTGGAGAGGTGCATCTCGCCGGGAATCGGCCCCTTGGCCATGTTGAACACCGGCGTCTTGCCTTCCATGTAGAGCGTCTCGATGCGCTCCTCGAGGTAGCGGCTGGTCACCATCTGGCGATACATCCACAGCCGTTGGTCGCGGGTCGGGTGCATGGGGAATCCTCCGCTCAGAGTTCGCGGCGCTGCATGCGCTCGGCGATGTGGTCGGCCTGGCGCAGCGCCAGGGCGACGATGGTCAGGGTCGGGTTCTCGGCGCCGCTCGAGGTGAACTGGCTGCCGTCGGAAACGAACAGGTTGGGGATGTCGTGGGTCTGGCCCCACTTGTTGACCACACCGTCGGCGGGCCGCGCGCTCATGCGGTTGGTGCCCACGTTGTGGCTGGTGGGGAAGTCCGGGACCTGGAAGATGCGCTCGGCGCCGGCGGCCTCGTAGCACCTGGTGGCCTGCTGCTCGCCGTGGCGGCGCAGCTTCTCGTCGTTGGGGTGATCGCCCTTGTAGACGATCGGCACCGGCAGGCCGTGCTGGTCGCGGCGAGTGTCGTGAAGCGAGATGCCGTTGCGCTCCACCGGCAGGTCCTCGCCGCAGATCCACACCCCGGAGAGGTGGTCGTACTTGTCCAGGGCGGTGGTGATATCGCGTCCCCAGCCGGCGTGGGTGGGGTCCATGAACTTGGCGAAGAAGGGCACGCCCAGTGACATCACCTCCAGGGTGTAGCCGCCGACGAAACCCCGGGAACGATCCAGGCGTGCCTCGTCGGAGATGATCCCGGCGAAGGTGGTGCCCCGGTGCATGTTCACGGGCCCCGGCATCACGCCGAAGATGCAGCTGGTGGCGTGGGTCATGTAGTTGCGTCCCACCTGGCCGGAGGAGTTGGCCAGGCCCTCGGGGAACAGCGACGAGTGGGAGTTGAGCAGCAGCCGCGGCGACTCGATGGAGTTGCCGGCCACGCATACCGCCCGGGCGCGCTGGCGATGCCGATTGCCGTCGCCGTCGACATAGACCACCGCCGTGGCGCGCCCCTGGTCATCGTGCTCGATCGTCAGCGCCATGGAACGCGGGCGCACCTCGCAGTGGCCGGTGGCCTCGGCGCGGGGGATGTCGGTGTACATGGTCGACCACTTGGCCCCGAAACGGCAGCCCTGCATGCAGAAGCCGGCCTGCATGCACTGGCCACGCTCGTCGTAGGGCTCGGTGTTGATGGCCATCGGCCCGGCGCGCAGCTGGGTGTAGCCGACGCGCTCGGCGCCGGCGGCCAGCACCTTGAAGTTGTTGTTCCACTGGTGATAAGGCATGCCGGTGGAGTCGCCGGTCACCCCCATGTGGCGCTCGGCACGCACGTAGTAGGGCTCGAGCTCCTCATAGGAGAGCGGCCAGTCCAGCAGGTTGGCACCCTGGATGTCGCCGACCTCGCTGTGCAGCCGGAACTCATGGGGCTGGAAGCGCAGCGAGACGCCGGCCCAGTGGATAGTGCTGCCGCCCACCCCCTTGACGATCCAGGCCGGCAGGACCGGGAAGGTCTCGGTGAGCTGGCGGGGCCCGGCGGTGATGCGCTCATCGAGCCAGGAGATCTTCTTGAACATCTCCCATTCATCGTTCTCGATGTCGTTCATCCGGTAGCGCTTGCCGGCCTCCAGCACCACGCTCTTGATGCCCTTCCTGGCGAGCGCGTGGGCCAGGGTGCCGCCGCCGGCACCGGAGCCGATGATCACCACCACGCCGTCGTCGTCATGGGCGAAACGGGTTGTCATGGCGTGTCTCCTCGTTGTCGTTGTGCTTGTCGGTGGCCGGCGCCCTTACAGCCAGTCGATCACCAGGTCGTTGAAGCCGCGGTGCAGGTAGCCGCCCTGCTGCCAGGACGCCCCCTCGTAGCCGAAATGCGGCTGCCACAGCTCCGGGTTGTCGTAGAGCCCCACCACCAGGGTGTTGCGAACCGTCTGGAAGAAGTCGCCGTCCTCGATCTCGCGCAGCAGCGCCACCCGGTCGTCCTCGCGCTCGAGGTCGCCGTAGCGCCTGCCATGGGCCTGGCGGGCGCGGCGGTCGAGGTCGGCCAGTCCGTCGGCAATCAGCGCCCGGTCGCTCTCCAGCAGCGGCTCGAGGGGCGTCAGGTAGTAGCGGTCGGCGATGGCCTCATGGGGGTAGATATCGCGGCCCATGCGCAGCAGGCCGGCGGCCAGGTCGGGCTCGGCCAGGGCCCAGCGCGGCCACAGGCCACCGGCGCCGAGGGCCAGGCCGCCGGCGAGCAGCGCGCCCTGCCCGGAGAGGCTGAGGAAGCGACGCCGGCTGAGCAGCGCCGTCTTGGGAGATGGGGTCATGGAATGGCTCCTGTTGTTGTGCGATGCACTTGTGGTCAGCCAGGGCGGCCACCCGGCCGCACACTCCTGCCCAGGCAGCTTTCGTGCCAGAACGTGACAAACAATCACCAAGCAATTGTTGTTAAAGGAAAATAATCGCAACCGGGGAGCGAAAAGGAGAGACGTGGGAGGCGCGTGGAACGCCGAGGATTACACTGAACGTGACACCGGCGTTTACAGGCGCGTGACAGCGCTGTTTACACCTGTAACGGGGGCGACCAAGGTCGCATCTTCCCGGGCGTGGCGGGGTCGTACCTTGGAGAGCAGGACAACGACAACATATGACACGCCGGACCACCGGCGGAGGCCATGACCATGAGCACCGCCCACGTACGACGCCCCCAACTCCAGGGCGCCCAGACACAGCACGAGCATGTCGAGACGATCCTGCGTTCCCTGGACCACTCCGATGGCAGCGGGGAGGCGGTGATCGAGCGTTCCTGGCGTCGCTGCATCGATCTCTACGGCCTCGACCCCGCGGCCCCCAGCCCACCCCGCTATGTTCCCGACCGCACCCTGCGCGAACACCAGGACCAGGCCGACGCCCTGATCCAGGTGGCGCGCGCAGGCGTCGAACAGCTCTACCACCAGGTCATGCCACTGGATTATGTGGTGCTGCTCACCGACGCCCGAGGCATCTCCGTGCAGTTCCTCGGCGCCCGTGATGCCCAGCGCGAACACCAGCGCACCGGCCTCTTCCTGGGGGCCGACTGGAGCGAGCAACATGCCGGCACCTGCGCGGTGGGCACCTGCATCCAGGAGCAGGCGCCGCTGACCTGCCACCACAGCGACCACTTCAGCGCCCACCATATCCGCCTGACCTGCACCGCGGCGCCGGTCTTCGATCCCGACGGCCAGCTGCTGGCGGTGCTCGACATCTCCGCCTATCGCTCGCCGGAATCCAAGGCCTCGCAGACCTTCGCCCTGCAGGTGGTCAAGCACTATGCCCGGATGATCGAGGACGCCTACTTCCTGCAGCGCTACGGCGGCTGCCACATCGTCTGCCTGGATCGGTCGCGGGAGTTCGTGCAGATCAACCGCCGCTACCTGATCGCCATCGAGGAGGACGGCACCCTGGTGGCCGCCAACACCGCCGGGCGCAAGTTGCTGCGCCACCACGAGCTGCCGCTGGCCGGCGCCGGGGAGGCACGACCGTTCAAGGCCTGGAACATCCAGGACCTGCTCGATGCCGAGATCGGCGACGTACTCGACATCCAGCACTACGGCTACGACCGGGTGCGCGCCTTCCGTACCCACCGTCACCACGAGCTGCACTTCGCCACCCTGATCGAGCCCCCGCGCCGCCGGACCACCGGAGGCCAGGCGCCGCGGCGCGACACCAGCCTGGCACCGCTGGAGGCGCTGGCCGACGACGACCCGGCGATGCGCGACACCCTGACCCGGGCCGCCCGGCTGCGCAACGAGCCGATCAACATCCTGGTCGTCGGCGAGACCGGTACCGGCAAGGAGCGCATGGCCCGGGCCCTGCATGAGTCCAGCCGACGCCGCGACAAGCCCTTCGTGGCCATCAACTGCGCGGCCATGCCCGAGTCGTTGATCGAGAGCGAGCTGTTCGGCCATGAGCCCGGCAGCTTCACCGGCGCCCGCAGCAAGGGCATGAAGGGGCTGATCGCCCAGGCCGACGGCGGCACCCTCTTCCTCGACGAGATCGGCGACATGCCGCTGCAGCTGCAGACCCGCCTGCTGCGGGTGCTGGCCGAGCAGGAGGTGCTGCCCATCGGCGCCAGCCGGCCGATCAAGGTGGACCTGCGCGTGGTGGCGGCCACCCACCGTGACCTGCGCGGGCTCATCGACCTGGGCCAGTTCCGCGAGGATCTCTTCTACCGGCTGAACGGCGCCAGCCTGCGCCTGCCGCCGCTGCGCGAGCGGGCCGACCAGGGCTACCTGATCCGACGGCTGTTCGAGGATCTGCAAGCCGAGCGCGGCGGGCAGCGGGTGCGGCTGCGCGGCGACGCCATGAGCGCCCTGCTCGCCTACCCCTGGCCCGGCAACATCCGCGAGCTGCACAACGCCCTGCGCTATGCCCTGGCCACCTGCGAGGGCGACGAGGTGGTGGTCGGCGACCTGCCGGAGGAGTGCACCAGCGGCCAGCTGGCCCACCCGGCGGCGAGTTCCCCCATCGCCGGCGGCGGCCGCGTGAGGCCGCCTCTCGGCGAGGACCCGCTGCAGGAGGCCCTGCGCCGCCATCAATGGAACATCAGTGCCGTGGCTCGGGAACTCGGGCTGTCGCGACCCACCATCTACCGGCGCATGAAGCGTCTGGGGATCGTGCCGCCCAATCACCAGATGCCGACATGACACCGCCCGGGGACACGTCCCCGGGCAGTGTCATGAAAGCTGGATCGGCCAGTCTCTCCGATTCAGACGTACATGATTTCCCCTTTCAGCGAATAGGCAATGCCGAGCACTTCCAGGCGCGTTTGCGGGTCGATGCCGTGACGATCGAGGACATCCAGGATATCGTCAACGGCAGCCATGTATTCCGCCTCATTGATGTTCATGCCGCGGTGCGCCTCGGGCATGCTCCGCCCGCGATACTCTTGGGGCCCGCCGCTGCCGGAGGACAGGAAGTCGCGCAGGTGGCCCTTCACCTCTTCCAGATGCGCCGGGTCCTCTCGATAGGGCAGAAAACGTGCCTGGATCCGCGGGTTCTGCATATGGGTCTCCACGATATCCTCGACCAGGGCAGCTATGCCGCGCTCGCCACCCAGACGTTCGTAGAGGGTTGCAGTAGTCATCTCATACCTCCCGAGCCGGCCATGTTACCGACCCTTGCCGCTGGTGAGGGACGGTTCGCGACACCGTCCGGAATGGACCGGTCGGATCAGGCTGGGTCAACCCCCGCGCCTCCTTTCGCCCCGACCAACGACTCATCGGATCGCAGCGAAATAGAAGTCGAGCATGGTCCCGAGCGGACCGGGATCGCGGCGCAAACGACTGCGCAGGGCGGCGCCCTCCCAGCAATCCACCAGGAGGTCCGCCATCTGCCGCGGGTCCTTCTCCGGCGGCAGCTCACCCCGCTGCCGGGCCTCTTCCAGGCAACCAGCGATCCGTATGGCGATAGCGGTGAAGCAGGACTCGATCTTGCGCCGGAACGTCTCGCTGACCCCGGACAGTTCCTGGCCGACCCCGCCGAGCAGGCAGCCCAAGTAGCCTTCCTGGCGATACTTTTCCTGCGACAACTCGAAGAACAGACGCACCCGCTCCAGGGGCGGCAGGGACGTATTGCCCAGGGAGTGATCCAGTCCCCGGTGAACTTCCGCCATGTAACGGTCGATGACCTGGAGGGTGAAGTCCTCCTTGCTGCGGAAGTGGTGATAGAAAGACCCCTTCGGCGTCCCCGTCGCCTCCAACAGCGCCTGGATTCCCAGGTCGTTGTAACCGCGTACCAGCAACATGCTGAGCCCCGAGTCGAGTAGCCGCTCCTTCGTCACATGCGTCATCACACATCCTTCCAGACCGACCGGTCTATTGGTAAGTATTGAACACCAGCGGCCATCGTCAAATTCAGTATGCTTCGCTTTGCAGCCAGAGGCTCGAATGCGACTCCGCTTGGCGCATATCGACACCTTGTGCCTTAAGCAAGTGCCATACAGACCAGAGCCCGGTGGCTGGATCGGCTCCGGCAACCAGCCACCGACCATTCCGCAACAGCTTGATATTCGGCCATGTTTATGGGGATTCCACAGGGTCAGATCGACGCGGGACCGTATTGCCGGTCTCCGCCCTGGCGATGGGGCGCCCCACGCTGAGCGCCTCGCGCAGCGACTCGGGCAGCTCACGATAGGCCGCATCCGGCTCGGCGCCCAGGCCATCCAGGATGCGCGTGAAGAAGGCTCGCGCCGCGGCCACGGCGACGATGTCGAAGATCTCGTCGTCGGCCAGTCCCTGGCCGCGCAGGCCCTCGATGTCCTCGGCGGTCACCGCCGGGGCCTCGCAGGCGACCTTGCGGGCGAAGGCCATCATCGCGCGTTCCGCGTCGCTCAGGGAGCCCGCCTCGCCGGCCACCAGGTCACGAACGCCGTCCATGCCCAGCAGCTCGCCCAGCGCCCGGGCATGGGCCAGGGCGCAGTAGCTGTTGCCCAGGGCCTGGGCGGCGGCCAGCGTGACCAGTTCGAAGCGGCGCGGCGCGACATGTCGCCGGATGGTCGCCAGCAGGCTCGCCCAGCTCGCCATCACGTCGGGACGGTGGCTGAACACCCGGGCATAGTTGGGCAGGTAGCCGAAGTGCGCCTGCTGGCGCTGGTACATCGCCAGCACCTCGCCCTCGGCCACTTCCGGGGCGATCGTCTCGATATAGCTCATGACCGGTTCTCCTGGATGTCGGGGGCCGGGCCGCCAGGCGGTCCCGGACCGGCCCGGGGAGGCGAGTCCCCGGGAGACGTGGCACTCGATGCCAGCAGCATCGCCCCGCGACGAGGAAGAAGGCGTGGAAGCCAGCGTGGTATTTTGCGCGGACCGGCGTCATCCCCCCCGACGAAACCCGAGGGGTGGCGAGGCGCGCCGGACTATACTGATGGCGTCACGACTGGCACGGGCCAGCCGCCCGAGACATGTCATGTTCGCCTTGACCCTCAATTTGCTGGGCGACCTCGAGGTCCTGCACGACGACCGCCCGGTGTCGCTGCCCCCGTCGCGGAAGACCCGCGCCCTGCTGGCCTACCTCGCCCTCCACACCCGCCCGATCAGCCGCGACCATCTCTGCGAGCTGCTCTGGGAGCTTCCCGATGACCCCCGCGGCTCGCTGCGCTGGAGCCTGTCCAAGCTGCGCCGCCTGGTGGACACGCCGGACCGGCCGCGCCTGGTCGCCGATCGCCTGTCGGTCGCCCTGGATCTCGAGGACCTGGACGTGGATGTGCTGCGGCTGCATCGCCTGGTCGACCGGGAACTCCCGGACGCCGACCTCGCCTGCCTGGAGGCCACCGCCGCCCGCTATCGCGGCCCCTTCCTGGAAGGCCTGGAGCTGCCCAACCTGCACGACTTCCACGGCTGGTGCCTGGCCGAGCGGGAGGGCGCCATGCGCGCCCAGTCGCGGCTGCTGGGGGCGCTGGTGGAACGACTCGGCGAGTCGCCCGAACGCGCCCTGCCCCATGCCCGGGCCCTGGTCCGGCTGAGCCCCTTCGACGAGCCGGCCCGCGCCCGGCTGGTGCGCCTGCTCCAGGCCCTGCACCGCCCCCGGGAGGCCGAGCAGCAGTACCAGCTCGGCATGCGCCTGCTCCAGGAGGCGGGCCTGCCCATCGCCGGTGTCCTGCCGGCGGCCAGGCGTCGCCCGGTCACGGTGCCGGGCACGCCGCCGACGTCGCCCGCCGGTCAGGCCGAGAGCCTGGCAGGACTCGATCCCGATACCCGGGATCTGCTGCAGTGGGCCTCGCTGCTCGGCCGTTGCCCCGACACGGGTGCCCTGGCCCGCTACAGCGGTCTGGACAGCCACCGGTTCGGCCTGGCCCTGGAGAGCGCCGAGCGCCTCGGGTGGCTGACGTCCCGCGAGCAGGGCCTGTGCTTCGCCGACGATGAGCGGGTCGACCGTCTCTACGCGACCATCTCCCCGGCACGCCGCCAGGTCATGCACCGCAGCATCGCCCACCACCTGGTGGCGTCGACCGTCCACGACCTGGACGAGGCCGCGGAACTCGCCCATCATGCCCAGCGCAGCGGCGACCCGGCGCTGGCCGCCGAGGCCCTGGTCACCGCCGGACGCCTCTGCCTGCGCTTCTTCGCCAACGACGAGGCCCTGCGCCTGGCCCGGCGCGGCCTGGCACTGGCCGAGAGCCTGCCTGGCCGGCGCCGCATCTGCCTGCTGCTCGACCTGCATGCCGTGGAGCTGGGCGCCGCCCCACCGGCGGACTGGGAGGCGACCGCCGAGGCGCTGGTGGGGCTCGCCGAACAGGCCCTGGAACATGGCGACCTGGCCCACGCCCGGCTCGGCTATCACCTGGCCAGCCACCTGCGCTGGGCCCACGGCCAGTGGCGCCATGCCCGGGAGGAGGCCCTGCAGTCGGAGCGGGTGACCCGCAGCGCCGAGGATCCCGAACAGATCATCGCCATGGCCGAGGCCGCCCGCTGCCTGGCCATGCTGGAGCGCGACCTGGACCAGGCCCGCACCCTGCTGGCCAGTGCCGAGGCGCGGGCCGACCGGCATCACCTCACCCATCCGGCGATGTCGCTGGCACGGGGCCTGCTGGCCTGGCACGACGCCCGGGCGACGGAGGCGGAAGCGGCCTTCCAGGAGGCGCGTACCCTGTGCAAGGCCGGCGGCGACCGCCTCGGCGAGTTTCAGGCCAACGAGTACCTGATGATGATGGCACTGGAGACGGGCCACTACCCGACGGCGCGCCAGCGCTGCCAGGCCCTCGTCGCCCTGGGCGACCGCCTGCGCGGCGGCAGCGAGGGTCCCTTCGCCCATGCCGCCGAGGCCCTGTGCCGGCTGGCCGAAGACGATGAGCCGCGCCCCCTGACGGCCGCCCTGCCGGCGCTGCGCGACGCCGATGCCAAGCATCGCCTGGCCTGGGTCCTCAACCGGGCGGCACTGCTGCACCTGGCCCGCCGGCGCCCCCGCGAGGCGAGCCTCGCCGCCGAGGAGGCCCTCGCCAATGCCCAGGCCCTGGAGCGTGACAGCGAACGGCTGCTGGCCCATGCCCTCCTGGCCCGGGCAGGACTTGCCCTGGAGGAGACCTCGCGCGCGGCCGAGCATATCCAGGCCGCCGAGGGGATGCCGACGACCACCGTCTCGGCCTGGGTCCGCGAGCAGGCAACCGAGCTGCTGAGCAGGCCTGGCGCCCCCCTCTCGACGGCATCCGAGGCCGCAACGCACGACCCCGATGGCGACGAGAGGAGATCACCATGATCGATGTCTTCCTGGAGCGGGACTTCACAACCCCTCTGGCGCCGGAGTTCGTCCGCCAGCTGACCCTCGCCGCCCGGGACTGCCTGGACCTGCACCGCGTCGCCTGGCAGGGCAGCCTGCTGGCCCGGGACGGCCGACGCATGGTCTGCCACTTCCGAGGCCCCGACGCCGAGGGAGCACGGGTGGGCCTGCGCCAGGCCGGCGCCGACGTCGGCCGGCTGTGGGCCGGCACGGTCCATGAGGTCCCCGGAACGGCGGGAGTCTCGGGCGATGTGCTGGTGGAACGAGCCTTCGCCACCCCCGTCGACCTGGCCACGATCCAGGCCATCGAGGATGCCGGCGCGGCCTGCCTGCAGAACCATCGCGTGCGCTTCCTGCGCACCTTCTTCTCCCTGGATCGGCGGCGCATGCTGTGTCTCTACCAGGCGCCGGACGCCGAGTCGGTACGCATCGCCCAGCGCCAGGCCGGCATGCCCATGGAGGCGGCCTGGGCCTTCCAGCGGGTGGCACCCCCCGCTTCCACGTCGGCCGCTTCCACGCCGGCGGCGTGAAAAACCACGCGCGCTCCCACGCTGGGTCCCACGTCCTCCTCGCAGACTGACTCTCGAGCCGCCAGACACCCCGTCGACGGCCTCGATCATCACGACACGCGAGGAAGACATCCATGACCACCGCCATCCACACCATCGACAACGGCGTCAACGTCACCGCCCTGCTCGGCGCCCGCGAGGCCCTGGCCGAGGCGCCCGAGGCCGCGCGCTTCACCTGGCAGGCCCGTTGCGACTGGGTCAACGGCACCCACAGCCGCAGCACCATCGACACCTTCCACGGCCTCGGCGAGCCCCAGTGCCACCGCCAGCGCACCACCTTCGATACCGACCACCCGGAGGTCTTCGCCTCCGAGGATCACGGCCCGACCCCGGTGGAATACGTGCTGGTCGGTCTGGCGGGCTGCCTCACCGCGGGCATCGCCGCCGTGGCCCAGCATCGCGGTATCCAGCTGCACTCGGTGACGGCCTGCGTGGAGGGCAGCATGGACATCCAGGGCATCCTGGGCATGGACAGCGAGGTGCGCAACGGCTTCGAGGCGGTCCGCGTCACCTACGAGATCGGTGCCGACGCCAGCCGCGAGGAAATCGCCGCCCTGGTGGCCCAGTCCCAGAAGCGCTCCGCGGTGTTCGACCTGCTGACCAACCCCACCGATGTCGCGGTGACGCTGGCATGACAGCGGCGGCCCTCCACCGCCGCGCCCGCGCCGTGACCGTGGTGGTCATCGGCGCGGGCCACGCCGGGCTGGCCATGTCGCACCACCTGGCGGCGCGCGGCATCGACCATGTGCTCCTGGAGCGCGGCGAGGTGGCAAATTCCTGGCGGCACGAGCGGTGGGACTCGCTGCGCCTGCTCACCCCCAACTGGCAGTGCCGCCTGCCGGGGCTGCGCTATGCGGGGCCCGAGCCCGACGGCTTCATGACCATGGCCGAGCTGATCGCCTTCCTCGAGGAGCACGCCCGCCGGACCGCGGCGCCCGTCCACCCCCAGACGCGGGTGCTGTCGGTGCGGCCGGGGGACGGCGGCTACCGGGTACTCACCGAGAGGGGCGAGTGGCGATGCCGGGCGCTGGTGCTGGCCAGCGGGGCCTGCAACCTGCCGCGGGTGCCGGCCCTGGCCACGGCGCTGCCGCCCGGCATCGCCAGCCTGAGCCTGCACGACTACCGGCGTCCCGAGGCCCTCCCGGCGGGCGGCGTGCTGGTGGTGGGCGCCTCGGCGAGCGGGGTCCAGCTGGCCGACGAGATCCAGCGCAGCGGGCGTCCCGTGACCCTCTCCGTGGGCGACCATGTACGCATGCCGCGCCGCTATCGCGGGCAAGACATCCAGTGGTGGATGGAGGCGACCGGCCTGCTCGACCAGCGGCACGACGCGGTGGAGGATCTCGAGCGCGCCCGCCGCCTGCCCTCGCCCCAGCTGGTGGGCAGTCCCGAGTCGCGGACGCTGTCCCTGGGCACGCTGGCCGAGCAGGGCGTGCGGCTGGTCGGGCGCCTGGTCGGGCTGCGCGATGGCCACCTGCAGTTCTCGGGGGCGCTGCGTACCCACTGTGCCGCCGGCGACCTCAAGCTCGGCCGCCTGCTGGACAGCTTCGACGACTGGGCCCACGAGCAAGGCCGGGACGCCAGCCTGCCGCCGCCCGAGCGCTTCGCCCCCACGCCCGTGCCGGCCTCGCCCTGCCTGGACCTCGACCTGGCGCGTGGCGAGATCGCCAGCGTCATCTGGGCCACCGGCTATCGGCCCGACTACCGCTGGCTGCAGCTGCCGGTGTTCGACCGCAAAGGCCGGCTGCGACACCACGGCGGCGTGGTGGACGCCCCCGGGGTCTATGCCATGGGCCTGCCGTTCATGCGCCGGCGCAAGTCGAGCTTCCTCCATGGCGCCGATGACGACGCCCGCGAGCTCAGCGCCCACCTTACCGCCTATCTGGCGGGGGCATCGGCGGGCGAGACGAACCGCCTGGACGCGAGAACGTCCTTCGCCAGCGTCCTCGACTAGCCCGTCGCGCGGCCTCGGGCGGCGACCTCAGGCGTTGTAGGTCACCCGCCCGAGCTCGCCGACGTCGTAGCCGCCGAGCGCCTCGGCGCGCTCGCGGAAGCGCGACTCCCGGGCGAAGGCCAGCAGGCGCTGCAGCGGCGGCTCGAAGTAGCTGCGCCGGCGCAGGGCCAGGTCGAAGGCCTCGTCGTGGAGCGCCACGAAGGCCAGTCCCTGTCGCCGGGCGGCGGCCTCCACCCCGAGCCCCGCATCGGCCTCGCCCTGGCGGATGGCCAGCGCCAGGTCGTCCTCGCTGAGCGAGGGATGGGCGGTGAAGGCGAGCCGCTCGGCCGCCATCCCGGCCCGCCGCAGCAGCCAGCCCAGCAGCCGCTGGGCCCCGGCCCCGGCCTGGCGGTGGGCGAGCCGCACCCCGGGCCGGGCCAGGTCGGCCAGGCGGTGGATGCCCTGGGGGTTGTCGGGCGCCAGCAGCAGGCCCTGGCGCCGTGTCGCCCAGCGCACCATCACCAGGTCGCGCAGCCCGGAAAGCCCCAGCGCCTCCGGCCGGTTGTAGCGCCCGCTGGCCTCGTCCACCAGGTGCAGGCCGGCCACCATGGCCTCGCCGGCGAGCAGGCGGCGCACGCCATCCCCGCTGCCGTGGCACAGGGTGGCCAGGCCCGCCCCGCTCTCGCGCACCGCCCATTCCAGCAGCGGGTCCTGGCTGCCGGCGAGCACCACCGGCACCGGGCGACTCCCCGGCTGGTCGCCCTCCAGGTGGCTCATCAGCCACAGGTCGATGCTCTGGCGGGGAAACAGCAGCTTGCCGGTGGCCCGGGTGCAGGGGATCTGCCCCTGGCGCACCAGGTCGTAGACCTTGCGCGGCTTGAGGCGCAGGTACTCGGCCACCTCGGCGGTGGTCAGGTAGGCCGGCCCGGCCCCGCTGAGGTCCGTCGTCATTCCCTCGCCTCCCGTCGTCCTCGGAATGTCATTATCAGGTGTTTTGCTGCATATTTTTCACTACCCGATGCAAGCAGCTTACACAGGGCACATCATGCCTGGAAACGTCAGGAGAAATGGATGCCCCAGCACGACTCCGCCTTCGCTACCGCGCTCGCGCTGATCCTCGACCTGGATCCGGCGCTGCTCGGCATCGTCATGCTGTCGCTCAAGGTCTCGCTGACGGCGGTGCTGATCGCCGCGCTGCTGGGCCTGCCGCTGGGCGCCGCCCTGGCACTGTGGCGCTTCCCGGGACGCGGCGTGCTGGTGGTGGTGCTCAACGCCCTGATGGGCCTGCCGCCGGTGGTGGCCGGCCTGGCGGTCTACCTGCTGCTGTCCCGGGCCGGCCCGCTGGGCGAACTCGGGCTACTGTTCACCCCCGGCGCCATGGTGGTGGCCCAGGTGCTGCTCGTGCTGCCGATCATCGCCGCCCTGACCCGCCAGCAGGTGGAGGAACTGCATCTGGAATACCGCGAGCAGTTGCGTTCCCTGGGCCTGTCCCGGGCACGCATGATCCCCACCCTGCTGTGGGACGCCCGCCTCGGCCTGATGATGGTGGTGCTGGCCGGCTTCGGCCGGGCCAGTGCCGAGGTCGGCGCGGTGATGATCGTCGGCGGCAACATCGACGGGGTGACCCGGGTGATGACCACGGCCATCGTGCTCGAGACCAGCAAGGGCAACCTGCCCCTGGCGCTCGGCCTGGGCATCGTGCTGCTCGGCCTGGTGGCGCTGGTCAACGCCGCGGCGCACCTGGTCGGCGAGACGGCGCGGAGGCGACTGGGATGAACGACATGCTGCAGGTCCACACCCCGGCCTCCATCGCGCCCCTCGAGCTCGAGGGGCTCGGCTTCAGCCACCGCGGCCAGCCCCTGCTCAGCGAGCTCTCCCTGCGCCTGGACGGCTGTCGGCGCACCCTGGTGATGGGCCCCAACGGCGCCGGCAAGAGCCTACTGATGCGCCTGGCCCACGGCCTGCTCTCGCCCACCCATGGGCGGGTTCGCTGGCAAGGCGAGATCCCCCGCCAGGCCATGGTCTTCCAGCGCCCGGTGCTACTCAAGCGCTCTGCGCTGGACAACCTCTGTTATGCGCTGGGCGTCAACGGCACCCCCTGGCGCCGCCGCCGCCCCCTGGCCCGGGAGGCCCTGGAGCGCTTCGGGCTGGGCGCGCTGGCCCGCCGCCCGGCCCGGGTGCTCTCCGGCGGCGAACAGCAGCGCCTGGCCCTGGCCCGGGCCTGGCTGCTCGAGCCCCGGATGCTGTTCCTCGACGAGCCCACCTCGGCGCTGGACCCCGCCGCCATCAAGGCGGTTGAGGATGCCGTGAGCGACTTCCACCGGCGGGGCACGCGCATCCTGATGAGCACCCACGACCTGCACCAGGCCCGTCGCCTGGCCGACGAGGTGATCTTCCTCTGCGGCGGCCGGCTCCTCGAGCACACCCCGGCCGAGCGTTTCTTCACGGCCCCCGCCACTCCTGAGGCGGCGGCCTTCCTGCGCGGGGAGCTGGTCTGGTAGCCCCGCCCATCGCCATCACGACCGCTCTTCCAACCACGCAACGCCACACAAGGATGCCCAAGCATGCGTACAGGACTCACCCTCGCCGCCCTCGGCCTGATGGGCCTCTCGATGACCGCCGTCGCCCAGGACGAGGCGCCCTACATCACCCTGGCCTCGACCACCTCTACCGAGAACTCGGGGCTGTTCGACGCCATCATCCCGCAGTTCCGCGAGGCCAGTGGCATCGAGGTCCGGGTGGTCGCCGTGGGCACCGGCCAGGCCTTCGAGATCGCCCGACGCGGCGACGCCGACAGCCTGCTGGTGCACGATACGGCCGGTGAGGAGCGCTTCGTCGCCGACGGCTACGCCACCGAGCGGGCCGACGTGATGTACAACGACTTCGTGCTCATCGGCCCCGCCGAGGATCCGGCGGGCATCCGCGAGGCCGAGACCGTCGCGCAGGCCTTCTCGCGGATCGCCGAGGCCGAGGCGCCCTTTGCCTCCCGGGGCGACGACAGCGGCACCAACCGGGCCGAGCTGCGCCTGTGGGAGGCCGCCGGCATCGAACCCGCCGGCGAGTGGTACCGTGAGCTGGGCAGCGGCATGGGCCCGACGCTCAACACCGCCGCCGGCATGGACGCCTACGTGATGTCCGACCGCGCCACCTGGGTGGCCTTCGACAACCGCCAGAACCTCGAGCTGCTCTTCGAGGGCGACGAGGCGCTGTTCAACCAGTACGGCAGCCTGCTCCTCTCCGAGGAGAAACACCCGCACCTCAAGCACGACCTGGCCGCGCAGTGGCACGACTGGCTGCTCTCGGAGGCGGGCCAGCAGGCCATCGCCGACTTCGAGGTGAAGGGCCAGCAACTGTTCTTCCCCAACGCCGAGTAAGCCTTCCATGTCGCCCCGGGCCTCACCGGCCCGTGGCGGGCACGTTTACCCCATGAGTGCGAAGCCGTCGACGAAGGCCTCGTAAGGATGTTTGGGGGCCAACAACAAAGTTTACTGAAGGGCCTGACCCCCGTCAGGCCTCCACCACCTCCAGCCCGGCCAGCAGCCCGAAGATTTCGTTGCAGACGAAGCGGGCCTCCACGCACTCCTCCAGGTGGTCGCGGGCGAAGCGCAGGAAGCCCAGGGCCGAGTGGGCCAGGCGCTGGTCGCGCCGGGCAATGAACTGCCAGTGGCTCTCGATGGGCAGGCCCGGCACCGGCAGGGTCACCAGGTCGGGATGCTCCGGCGGCAGCACGTGCTCGGAGAGGATCGCCAGCCCCAGGCCCGAGGCGATCCCGACCCGGATCGCCTCGTTGCTGGCCATCTGCATGGTCGGCCCGGTGGCGAGCCCCTGCTCGAGCAACCAGCGCTCGGTCATCATGCGCGTCGCCGAACCCGGCTCGCGCAGCAGCAGCCGCTCGCCGAGCAGCCTTTCCAGATCCCAGCCGGGCTCCCGGGTGGCGGGATGGTCGCGGGGGGCGACCATCACCAGGGGATTGCGCAGGAAGCGCCCCGCCAGGGCGTGCTCCAGCGACGGCGGATGGCTGAAGACGTAGAGGTCATCCTCCTGGCGGTCGAAGCGGCGCAGCATCTGCTGGCGGTTGCCGATGTGCACTGTGACCTCCACCTCCGGGTAGGCCCGGTTGAAGGGGCCCAGCAGGCGCGGTAGCACGTACTGGGCGGTGTTGACCAGGGCGATGCTGAAGTGGCCCCGCCGGCCGCCGCGCAGGGCGTCCAGGTAATCAGCGAAGTCGTCGAAGCGCCCCAGCACCTCGCGGCTGGCCCGGTAGAGCTCGAGGCCCGCCTCGGTGGGCTCCAGCCGGCCCTGGCGGGTCTCCAGCAGCGGCTCGCCCACCGCCTCGCGGAGCCGTTTGAGCTGTTGGGACACGGTGGGCTGAGTGAGATGCAGCCGCCGGGCGGCCTCGCTGACCGAGCCTCGGCGGACGACTTCCACGTGCACCTGCAGCAGGCGGAAGGTCAGGTGACGGATATTCATGGCGGGACCTATAGATGTTCACCTATGGAAAGCCGGCATAGATATTATTGGTATCAATATTCGCGACTCCGCACAATCCGGCCGCCTTCCTTCCTCGACCGGAGAGAGACCTCGTGCCCGATATCGTGGTGATGTTCTTCCTGCTCGGCCTGCTGGCCGGGCTCGTCAAGTCCGACCTGACCATTCCCCGCGCCGCCTACGACACCCTGAGCCTGCTGCTGATGCTGACCATCGGCCTCAAGGGCGGCATGGCGCTGTACGGCCGCCTGGACTGGTCGCTGGTGACCGAACTGCTGGCGGTGGCGGCGCTGGGCGGGCTGATCCCGCTGGTCCTGATGCCGGTGCTGCGCCGGCTGGTGCGGCTGTCCGCCGCGGACAGCGCCAGCCTGGCCGCCCACTACGGCTCGGTCAGCGCCGGTACCTTCGCCGTCGCCCTGGCCTACGCCGAGGCCCGCAACCTGGCGGTCGGCGCCGAGGTAACACTGTATCTGGTGATGATGGAGCTGCCGGCGATCATGGTCGCCATCGCCCTCTACCGCCGCTACCGCGGCGCCGAGCCCGGCGAGGCCATGCGGGGCCTGTGGCACGAGACCCTGACCAACCGCGGGGTGATCCTGCTGGCCGGCGGCGTGGTGATCGGCACCATGTATGGCCCCCTGGAGGGCGCCACCGTCACGGACCTGTTCACAGGGGCCTTCAAGGCGGTGCTGGCGCTGTTCCTGCTGGAGATGGGCCTGACCGCCGCCGAGACCCTGCGCCCCCTGCCCTGGCGTCACTGGCGCCTGCTGGCCTTCGCCCTGGCGGTGCCACCGGTGCTGGGTCTGGTCGGCCTGCTGCTCGGCCGTGCCCTGGGCCTGCCCGAGGGGTCGGTGCTGATCCTCACCGCGCTCGCCGCCAGCGCCTCCTATATTGCCGCCCCCGCCGCCATGCGCACCGCGGTGCCCAAGGCCAATATCGGCCTGGCGATGCTGGCCTCCCTGGGGGTGACCTTCCCGTTCAACGTAATCGTCGGCATCCCCCTCTACCATCAGTGGAGTCAGTGGCTAGGATGAGAGAAAACCCCCAGCGATGGCCACGCCGGAGGTCCACAGGGACGTGGGACGGGTGAGGGTTCGTCGGGAGCGAATCTCGCCTTTCTGGCCTCCGACGTCCCCGGAACACCAGGCGCATGGTGCGACCTTGGTCTAACCATATTCAGCTGACCTTTACGTTAACGTAAACCTCGCCTAGGCTAGCGGTATCGGTTCCTGACTGCCCGGTGCGCCGACCTGCGGCCCACCCCCTGATTCATCACGGAGTACGCCATGCACGCGCCCTACAAGCCCCTCGACTTCGGCCTCGACGAGACCCTCGACATGCTGCGCGACCAGGTCAATGCCTTCGCCCGAGACGAGATCGCGCCCCGCGCCGCCGAGATCGACGCGAACAACGCCTTCCCCAACGACCTCTGGCGGAAGTTCGGCGACATGGGCCTGCTCGGCATCACCGTGCCGGACGAGGACGGCGGCAGCGGCATGGGCTACCTGGCGCACTGCATCGCCATGGAAGAGATCTCCCGGGCCAGCGCCTCGGTGGGCCTGTCCTACGGCGCCCACTCCAACCTCTGCGTGAACCAGCTCAAGCTCAACGGCAATGCCGAGCAGAAGGCCAGGTACCTGCCCAGGCTGATCAGCGGCGAGCACGTGGGGGCGCTGGCCATGTCCGAGCCGGGCGCCGGGTCCGACGTGGTCTCCATGAAGCTGCGCGCCCGCCAGGACGGCGACCGCTACATCCTCAACGGCAACAAGATGTGGATCACCAACGGCCCGGAGGCGAATGTCCTGGTGGTCTACGCCAAGACCGACCCGGACGCCGGCTCCAAGGGCATCACCGCCTTCATCATCGAGAAGGACATGCCCGGCTTCTCCACCGCCCAGAAGCTCGACAAGCTGGGGATGCGCGGCTCCAATACCTGCGAGCTGGTGTTCGAGGACTGCGAGGTGCCCGCGGAGAACGTGCTGGGCGAGGTCAACCAGGGCGCGCGGGTGCTGATGAGCGGCCTGGACTTCGAGCGCACCGTGCTGGCCGCCGGCCCCATCGGCATCATGCAGGCCGCCTTGGACGTGGTGATCCCCTATATCCACGAGCGCAAGCAGTTCGACCAGGCGATCGGTGAGTTCCAGCTGGTGCAGGGCAAGGTGGCCGACATGTACACCACCCTCAACGCCTGCCGCGCCTACCTCTACGCCGTGGCGGCGGCCTGCGACCGCGGCCAGACCTCGCGCAAGGACGCCGCCGGCGTCATCCTCTACTGTGCGGAGAAGGCCACCCAGGTCGCCCTGGACGCCATCCAGCTGCTCGGCGGCAACGGCTACATCAACGAGTACCCCACCGGGCGGCTGCTGCGCGACGCCAAGCTCTACGAGATCGGCGCCGGCACCAGCGAGATCCGCCGCATGCTGATCGGCCGCGAACTGTTCCAGGAGTCAGCCTAAGCCCCGAGCCGTAGGTCGGATAAGCGAGCCTGCGAGCGCATCCGACACAGACCGGCCCGGCATCACGGTGGATGCGCTGGCGCTTATCCACCCTACCGGGCCTCCGACCTTCCGCTCATCTCGGAGAGATGTATGTCCATCCTGACGTCCCAGATCAATCCACGCAGCGAAGGCTTCCAGGCCAACGACGCGGCGATGCGCGCCGAGGTCGGCAAGCTGCGCGAGCTGACCGCCGCCATCAGTCAGGGCGGCGGCGAGAAGGCCCGCACCCGCCACGAGTCCCGCGGCAAGCTGTTCGTGCGCGACCGCATCGACCACCTGCTCGACGAGGGCTCGCCCTTCCTCGAATTCTCGGCGCTGGCCGCGCACGAGGTCTACGACAGCCCGGTGCCCGCCGCCGGCGTGGTCACCGGCATCGGCCGGGTCAGCGGCGTGGAGTGCGTGATCGTCGCCAACGACGCCACGGTCAAGGGCGGCACCTACTTCCCGCTGACCGTGAAGAAGCACCTGCGCGCCCAGGAGATCGCCCGCCAGCACCGCCTGCCCTGCCTCTACCTGGTGGATTCCGGCGGCGCCTTCCTGCCCCGCCAGGACGAGGTCTTCCCGGACCGCGACCACTTCGGGCGCATCTTCTACAACCAGGCCACCCTCTCCGCCGAGGGCATCCCGCAGATCGCCGTGGTGATGGGCTCCTGCACCGCCGGCGGCGCCTACGTGCCGGCCATGGCCGACGAGTCGATCATCGTCCGCGAGCAGGGCACCATCTTCCTCGGCGGCCCGCCGCTGGTGAAGGCCGCCACCGGCGAGTCTATCAGCGCCGAGGACCTGGGCGGCGCCGACGTCCACACCAAGCGCAGCGGCGTGGCCGACCACTACGCCGAGAACGACGCCCACGCCCTGCAGCTGGCGCGGCGCTGCGTGGCGCGACTCAACTGGCAGAAGCGCGGCCGGCTGGCCATGGCCGAGCCCAAGCCGCCGCGCCTCGATCCCGAGGAGCTCTACGGCATCGTCGGCACCGACCTCAAGAAGCCCTTCGAGGTGCGCGAGGTGATCGGGCGCATCGTCGACGACTCCGCCTTCGACGAGTTCAAGCGCTACTACGGCGACACCCTGGTCACCGGCTTCGCCCATATCCACGGCCACCCGGTGGGCATCGTCGCCAACAACGGCGTGCTGTTCTCCGAGAGCGCGGTCAAGGGCGCCCACTTCATCGAGCTATGCGCCCAAAGGAAAATCCCCTTGATTTTCCTACAAAATATTACCGGCTTCATGGTGGGCTCCAGGTACGAGCACGAGGGCATCGCCAAGCACGGTGCCAAGCTGGTCACCGCCGTGGCCTGCGCCAGAGTGCCCAAGTTCACCGTGCTGATCGGCGGCAGCTTCGGCGCCGGCAACTACGGCATGTGCGGCCGCGCCTTCGAGCCCAACCTGCTGTTCATGTGGCCGAATGCCAGGATTTCCGTGATGGGCGGCGAGCAGGCGGCCGGGGTGCTCGCCCAGGTCAAGCGCGAGCAGATCGAGCGCGAGGGCCGCGAGTGGTCCGCCGAGGAGGAGGCCGCCTTCAAGCAGCCGACCCGCGACCAGTACGAGCACCAGGGTCACCCCTATTACGCCAGCGCGCGGCTGTGGGACGACGGCGTCATCGACCCGGCCCAGACCCGCGACGTGCTGGGCCTGTCCCTGGCCGCCGCCATGAATGCCGAGGTGGAAGAGACCCGCTTCGGCGTGTTCAGGATGTAGTCCCCTTGCTGCGCAAGGGAGCTGGACGCTTGAAGTTCTAAGCTGGAAGTCACCACCGCACGCCCCGGAGGCAAGATACCGGGGTTTCTTCAAACTTCCAGCTTCCGGCTTCAAGCTCTGCTAACGAGGTCTGACATGTCACAGACAACCTTCTCAACACTGGCGATCGACGACCGCGGGGTCGCCCGGCTCACGCTGGATCGCCCGGAAGTGCACAACGCCTTCGACGACCACCTGATCGCCGAGCTCAACGACCACCTGCACCGGGTGGGCGAGCTCGCCCGGCGCGGCGAGGTGCGCCTGCTGGTGCTGGGCTCCGAGGGCAAGAGCTTCTCCGCCGGCGCCGACCTGCACTGGATGAAGCGCATGCTCGACTACGACTTCGAGGACAACCTGGCGGACTCCCGGGAGCTCTCGGCGCTGATGCACGGCCTGGACACCCTGCCCTGCCCCAGCGTGTGCCGCGTGCAGGGTGCCACCTTCGGCGGCGCCGTGGGCCTGGCCGCCTGCTGCGACGTGGTCATCGCCTCCGAGAAGGCCAGGTTCTGCCTCTCCGAGGTGAAGATCGGCCTGTCGCCGGCGGTGATCAGCCCCTACGTGCAGCGCGCCATCGGCGAGCGGCAGATGCGCCGCTACGCGCTGACCGCCGAGGTCATGGACGCCGCCACCGCCGAGACCCTGGGCCTGGCCCACCGGGTGGTCGCCGCCGACGACCTGGATGCGGCGGTCGAGGCCATGGTCGACACCCTGCTGGCCACCTCGCCCCAGGCCAGCCGCGCCACCAAGGCGCTGCTCGCCGAGGTGGCCCGCGAGCCCGACAGCAACGCGACCCGCGATCACACCTGCCGCATCATCAGCGAGCTGCGGGTCAGCCACGAGGGCCAGGAGGGCCTGGCCAGCTTCTTCGAGAAGCGTCGTCCCGCCTGGGCCCCCGACTCCTCATCGACCACGGAGCGTCGTACATGACCCGGACGCCGAACAACAACGCCCAGCGCTTCGACACCCTGCTGGTGGCCAACCGCGGCGAGATCGCCTGCCGCGTGATGCGCACCGCCCGCGCCATGGGCCTGCGCACCGTGGCGGTCTACTCCGACGCCGATGCCAACGCCCGCCACGTGCGCGAGGCCGACGAGGCCGTGCGCCTGGGCCCGGCCGCCGCCCGCGAGAGCTACCTGAACGTGGAGGCGGTGATCGAGGCCGCCCGGCGCACCGGCGCCGGCGCCATCCACCCCGGCTACGGCTTCCTCTCCGAGAACGGCCCCTTCGTGGAGGCCCTGGACGCCGCCGGCATCACCTTCGTCGGCCCGCCCGCCTCGGCCATCGCCGCCATGGGCGACAAGTCCGCCGCCAAGGCGCGCATGCATGACGCCGGGGTGCCGCTGGTGCCCGGCTACCACGGCGAGGGCCAGGACGATGCCCTCCTGCGCGACGAGGCCGAGCGCATCGGCTACCCGGTGCTGCTCAAGGCCAGCGCCGGCGGCGGCGGCAAGGGCATGCGCGTGGTGGAGTCCAGTGAGGCCTTCCAGGCCGCCCTGGACGGATGTCGCCGCGAGTCCCAGGCCGCCTTCGGCGACCAGCGCATGCTGATCGAGAAGTACCTGACCCAGCCGCGCCACGTGGAGGTCCAGGTGTTCTGCGACACCCACGGCGACGGCGTCTACCTCTTCGAACGCGACTGCAGCGTGCAACGCCGCCACCAGAAGGTCCTCGAGGAGGCCCCGGCCCCGGGCATGACCGCCGAGCTGCGCCGGCAGATGGGCGAGGCCGCGGTGCGCGCCGCCAAGGAGATCGGCTACGTCGGCGCGGGCACGGTGGAGTTCCTGCTCGACGTCGACGGCAGCTTCTACTTCATGGAGATGAACACCCGCCTGCAGGTGGAGCACCCGGTCACCGAGATGATCACCGGCCAGGACCTGGTGGAGTGGCAGCTGCGCGTGGCCATGGGCGAGGAGCTCCCCCTGGCCCAGGACGAGTTGACCATCACCGGCCACAGCTTCGAGGCGCGCCTCTACGCCGAGGACCCGGAGCAGGACTTCCTGCCCGCCACCGGCACCCTCTCGCGCTTCGCCATGGACCTGGCCGGCGCCGGCCTGGACCCCAAGCGGGTACGCCTGGACAGCGGCGTGGCCACCGGCGATGTGGTCTCGATGCACTACGACCCCATGCTGGCCAAGCTGATCGTCCACGCCGACGACCGCCCCCAGGCGCTGGCCACCCTCAACCGGGCCCTGGCCGCCCTGGACGTGCAGGGCGTGGTCACCAACCGGGCCTTCCTGCAGCGCCTGGCTACCCATCCGGCCTTCCGTAATGCGGATCTCGATACGCGCTTTATCGAGCGCAACGAGGCGACGCTGTTCGCCGAGCGTCGGGTCGACCTGGAGGAATACGCCGGGGCGGCGCTGATCGGCCTGCACCAGTTGGCCCGGGAATGCGAGAGCGACTCCCCCTGGGATCGTCACGACGGCTTCCGCCTCAACGCGGCGCACACCATCCGCATCGCCCTGTGCGATCCCACGCATGTGCCGAACGAGGACGACGCCGAGGCCGTGGTGGTGGTCGAGGGCCGCCGCGAGGCCGAGGGCTCGCCCTGGCAGCTGACGCTGGGCGGGCGCACCTTCGCCGCCACCCTCGCGCCACTGGAGGGCGACGCCGTGGCGATAACCCTCGATGGCCATCGCCGTCGAATGCAGGCGCGACTGGTGGGCGAAGGGAGAGAGCGCAACGTGGTGGTGATGGTCGACCCGCAGCGGGAGACCCGGCTGTTCTGGCGGCGCATCGATGCCATCGACCACGGCCACCACGAGGCCGAGTCCACCCTCACCGCGCCCATGCACGGCACCGTGGTCGCACTGCTGGTGGAGGCCGGCGCCCGGGTCGAGAAAGGCATGCCGCTGATGGTCATGGAAGCCATGAAGATGGAGCACACCCTGACCGCCCCCGCCGACGGCCACGTGGAGAGCTTCCACTTCGCCGCCGGCGATACGGTCGGCCAGGGCGATGTGCTGCTGGAATTCGCCGCGGACGAGTAACCCATCACCGGGCGCAGAGCTCAAGGGTCGGCGGTGCCGGAGGAAGCCTCCGATGTGAGCGGCGCTGGGGACAGGCCGAAGGGGAGGTCCTACGCCAAGGATGGCGTCGGTAGCGCCCAGGGAGGGGTTCACAGCGCCTCCCCGCAGGCCTGTCGCCGGGAAAGCCGCGACACGTAGCCACACCTCAGGCCCGTCATCAGCCAGACAGGAGAGAACCCATGGCCTTCCCCCCATCCGTGCGCCTGGTCGAGGTCGGCCCCCGCGACGGGCTGCAGAACGAGCCCGAGGCGATCGCCACCGAGACCAAGCTGGAACTGATCGACCGCCTGGGCGCGGCGGGCCTCGCCCATATCGAGGCGGCGAGCTTCGTCTCGCCCAAGTGGGTGCCGCAGATGGCCGACCACCACGAGGTGATGACCGGCCTCAGGCGCCGCGAGGGCATCGTCTACTCGGCGCTGACCCCCAACCTCAAGGGCCTGGAGGCGGCGCTCGAGTGCGGCGTCGAGGAGGTGGCGGTGTTCGGCGCCGCCAGCGAGACCTTCTCGCGGAAGAACATCAACTGCTCGGTGGCCGAGTCCCTGGAGCGCTTCGCCCCGGTGCTCGAGCGCGCCCGGGAGGCGAACGTCCGCGTGCGCGGCTACGTCTCCTGCGTGCTGGGCTGCCCCTACGAGGGTGAGATCGCCTCGGCCAAGGTGGCCGAGGTCGCCAAGGCCCTCCATGACATGGGCTGCTACGAGATCTCGCTGGGCGACACCATCGGCACCGGCACCCCGCTCAAGGCCAAGCGCATGCTCGAGGCCGTGGCCCGCGACGTGCCCCTGACCCGGCTCGCCGCCCACTTCCACGACACCTACGGCCAGGCGCTGGCCAACCTCTACGCCGTGCTCGAGGAAGGCGTGGCGGTGATCGACAGCTCCGTGGCCGGCCTCGGCGGCTGCCCGTATGCGAAAGGCGCCTCCGGCAACGTGGCCAGCGAAGACGTGGTCTACCTGCTCAACGGCCTCGGCATCCAATCCGGCATCGACCTGGACCAGCTCGCCGCTACCGGCCACTGGATCACCCAGGCCATCGGCCGGCCCAATCGTTCCAAGGTCGGCGTGGCGCTCGCCGCCAAGTGACCACCCCGCAAGACGCAAAAGCCCCCGAGCCAGTCGCCTGGCTCGGGGGCTGTGGTAATCATCGAGATCGGTGCCAGGCAGCCAGGTCACGCGGCTACCGGAACGAGGCCAACTTCATCACCATGATCTACCGGATCGGTAGCCCCGTGGGGCGCATGCTGGATCACACCAGATCCGCATGAGGTGGCGAAGAACCTCTACCTGGCGTCGCCCAGCATGCCCTCCAGCTCGCTTTCGTCGACGCCGAGCATCTGCAGGATGTTGCGCTGTGCGGCGTTCAGGATGCGTTGACGCTCCTGCTCGCCGGGCAGGCTCTTGGCGATGGCCACGGCGCCCACCAGCGAGGCGAGGATGGCACGCGACTTCTCGGCGATGACCTCGCGATCGGGCTCGAAGGGCAGTTTCTTCAAGCGGCCCAGCGCGATGAGCCGGGTTTCCAGCATCTTCTTCATGCGCAGGTAGGAGGCCTCGAACAGCGTGCGAACCTCGGCATTCTCGTTACCGATCTCGTTGAACAGCACCGTCTCCGGTCCCGGCATCTGCTTGCGTTCCAGCTCCTGAAGGTTCCAGCAGTTGGCGACCAGCTCCGTCAGGTGCTTCACCGACAGGGGCCCCTTGACCAGCCTGGCCGCGCGACTGCTCTCCAGGGTTTCCCGCACCGAGGCATGATAGAGCGCTTCCTTCGAGGCAAAGTGCGTGTAGAAGGCCCCGTGGGTCATCCTGGCCAACTTCATGATCTGCCCGATGGAGACCTTCTCGAAGCCTTGGCGACTGAACAGCTCGATGGCCGACTTGAGGATGCGCTCCCGGGATCTCGCCTTGTGGTTCGCTGAGTAGGGCATGGCGACCTCACACTCCCACGCTGAATATTACCTTGATCATATAAAGCCCGATGCTAGCGTGGCATCACCCCGAGCTGTTCAGGACATCACCATGCAAACACCACTCGTCATCACCGGCATGGGCATGATCAGCCCGCTTGGTTGCGGCGTCAAGGCAGGCTGGGAGCGCCTCCTCGCCGGCCGCTCCGGCATCTCCCCGATCACCCGGTTCGATACCGGCGACCTGCCGATCAAGGTCGCGGGCTCGGTGCCCGACATTGCCGACGACCCCGAAGCCGGCCTCGACCCGGACCGGGTGGCCGATGCCAAGGAGCGCCGCAAGCTGGAACGCTTCAGCCTCTACGCCATGGCCGCCGCCGAAGAGGCGCTGACCCAGGCCGACTGGTTCCCGACCAGCGATGCGGACCGCCTGGCCACCGCCACCATCGTGGGTTCCGGCATCGGCGGCTTCCCCACCATCACCCAGGCGCAGAACACCCTGACGACACGCGGCCATCGCCGGCTCTCCCCTTTCACCGTGCCGGCCTTCCTGGCCAACCTGGCGGCGGGCAACGTGTCGATTCGCCATGGCTTTCGGGGGCCACTGGGGTGCCCGGTGACCGCCTGTGCGGCAGGCATCCAGGCCATCGGCGATGGCATGCGCCTGATCCGCAGCGGCGAGGCCGATGTGGCCCTGGTAGGCGGCGCCGAGGCCTGTATCGACCCGCTCTCGCTGGCCAGCTTCCACGCCATGAAGGCACTCTCCACCGAACGGGACGATCCCGCCAGGGCGTCGCGCCCCTTCGACCAGGCACGCAATGGGTTTGTCATGGGGGAAGGGGCGGGACTGTTGGTGATCGAAAGCCTGGCCCACGCCGAGGCCCGCGGGGCAACGCCCCTGGCCGTTCTCGGCGGCTATGGCACCAGCGCCGACGCCCACCACATCACCGCCGGCCCGGAAGACGGTGCCGGTGCCGCGGCGGCCGTTCGAGCGGCGCTGCGGATGGCGGGGCTATCTCCCGAGGCGATCGACCACATCAATGCCCACGCCACCTCGACGCCGGTCGGCGACCGTGCCGAGATCGCCGCCCTGCGCAACGTCTTCGGCGACGCCCTCGCCGGCATCCCGATTTCCGCCACCAAGTCGACCACCGGCCATCTGCTCGGTGCCGCCGGCGGGGTGGAGAGCATCTTCTCTGCGCTGGCGGTGATGCACGACCGCCTGCCCCCTACCCTGAACCTGGAAAACGCCGACGAGGACATGCGGGATCTGGACTTCGTGCCTGGCGTGGCGCGCGAACAGCCCACCCGGCATGTGCTGTGCAATGGCTTCGGCTTCGGCGGAGTGAATGCCGCCCTGATCATCAGTCGGTTGTAGGGGCCAACGCCGACCGACCGTGCACGCCAAGCAACAAAAAGCCCCGCGCCAGCAATGAACTGACCCGGGGCGATGACGTGTGAAGCGTGGTCGTGGCGTGACTTACACGGCCACCCCGGCCCGGGCGGCGCGCGCCGCGTGCAGCTTCTTGTAGCTCTCGATCAGGCGCTGGTGCTTCTCGAGGCCTTCCAGCTGCATGTTGGTCGGGGTCAGGCCGTGGAAGCGCACCTCGCCGTTCACCGAGCCGACCACCGACTGCATGGTCTGCTCGCCGAACATGCGCGTGAAGTTGTAGAGGTAGTCGTCCAGCTCCAGCTCGTCGTCCAGAGCGATCTCCAGCACCGCGTTCACCGCCTGGTAGAAGAGCCCGCGCTCGACGGTGTTGTCGTTGAACTGCAGGAACATCTGGACCCGGTCCAGGGCCTCCTCGTGCTGCCCCAGCGCCAGGTTGATCAGCAGCTTGAGCTCGAGGATGGTCAGCTGCCCCCAGACGGTGTTCTCGTCGAACTCGATGCCGATCAGGGTGATGATGTCCTCGTGGTCATCGATCTGGGTCTCCTCCAGGCGCTCCAGCAGCTCGGCCAGCCGCTCGTCGCTCAGCTCGTGGAGGTGCAGGATGTCCTCGCGGAACAGCAGGGCCTTGTTGGTGTTGTCCCAGACCAGGTCCTCCACCGGATAGACCTCGGAATAGCCCGGCACCAGGATGCGGCACACCGGTGCGCCCAGGTCCTCATGGACGGCCATGTAGGCCTCCAGGCCCAGCTCCTCGAGGATGCCGAACAGCCCGGCGGCCTCCTCGTCGTTGGTACCCGAGAAGTCCCACTCGACGAACTCCACGTCCGCCTTGGAGCTGAAGAAGCGCCAGGACACCACGCCGGAGGAGTCGATGAAGTGCTCGACGAAGTTGTTGGGCTCGGACACCGCCAGGGAGTTGAAGGTCGGCGGCAGGAAGTCGTTCAGGCCCTCGAAGCTGCGGCCCTGCATCAGCTCGGTCAGGCTGCGCTCGAGGGCCACCTCGAAGCTCGGGTGGGCACCGAAGGAGGCGAAGACGCCGCCGGTCTTGGGGTTCATCAGGGTGACGCACATCACCGGGAAGCGCCCGCCCAGGGAGGCATCCTTGACCAGCACCGGGAAGCCCTGGGCCTCCAGCGCCTCGACGCCCTCGAGGATGTCGGGGTACTTCTCGAGTACCGCCATCGGCACATCGGGCAGCGTCAGTTCCTGCTCGAGGATCTCCCGTTTCACCGCCCGCTCGAAGATCTCCGAGAGGCACTGCACCTGCGCCTCGGGCAGGGTATTGCCGGCGCTCATGCCGTTGCTGAGGAAGAGGTTCTCGATCAGGTTGGAGGGGAAGTAGACCGTCACGCCGTCCGACTGGCGCACGTAGGGCAGCGCGACGATGCCGCGCTCCACCTTGCCGGAGTTGGTGTCGATCAGGTTCGAGCCGCCCAGTTCGCCGTCCGGGTCGTAGATCGCCCGGCAGTGGTCATCCAGGATGCCCTCCGGCAGCGCGTCGTTGGGCCCCGGCTGGAACCACTCCTCGTTCGGGTAGTGGACGAAGGCGCTGCCCGCGATCTCCTCGCCGAAGAACTGGTCGTTATAGAAGAAGTTGCAGCTCAGGCGCTCGATGAACTCGCCCAGCGCCGAGCACAGCGCGCTCTCCTTGGTGGCACCCTTGCCGTTGGTGAAGCACATCGGCGAGGCGGCATCGCGGATGTGCAGCGACCACACGTGGGGCACGATGTTGCGCCAGGAGGCGATCTCGACCTTCATGCCGAGCGCCTCGAAGAGGCCCGTCATGTTGGCGATGGTCTGCTCCAGCGGCAGGTCCTTGCCCTCGATCCAGGTGCTCGCGCCCTCCTCCGGCTCGGCCATCAGCAACGCCTGGGCGTCCTCGTCCAGGTTCTCGACCGTCTCGATCTGGAACTCGGGGCCGGTCTGCACCACCTTCTTGACCGTGCAGCGCTCGATGGAGCGCAGGATGCCCTCGCGGTCCTTGGCGGACAGGTCCTCCGGCAGCTCGACCTGGATCTTGAAGATCTGCTTGTAGCGGTTCTCCGGGTCGACGATGTTGTTCTGCGACAGGCGGATGTTCTCGGTGGGAATGTTGCGCGCGTTGCAGTAGACCTTGACGAAATAGGCCGCGCACATCGCCGACGACGCCAGGAAGTAGTCGAAGGGCCCGGGCGCCGAGCCGTCGCCCTTGTAGCGGATCGGCTGGTCGGAGATGACCGTGAAGTCGTCGAACTTGGCCTCCAGCCGGAGGTTGTCGAGATAGTTGACCTTGATTTCCATTGACAAAGCACCGGATTCGTGTACATGGCGGCCGCAGCGCGTAGCCCGCCATTATCCAGCTTTTCCGGCCCTGCGTCTTGGGCGAGTGGTCAAAAATCCACCGGTCTGGGCGCCAGCCTGGTAGGGGATGGTCCCGGCCAGGCCTCTCCATGCCCTCAGGTCACGCCCGCCCGTCGATGCCGTCGATACCACTGGGAGAGATAGACCAGCGCATAGAGGCTCACGCCGAGAATATCGGTGAACCAGTTAGGTTGGATCAGCATGAAGGCCACGCCCAGCAGCACCAGCCGCTCGGGCAGGATGGTGCGGATGCGCACGAAGCCCTGCACCCCGGCGGCGAAGGCCATCATGCCCACCAGGGCGCTGGCGAAGATATGCCCGATCTGCAGCCAGCTCTCCACGTTTATCTGCAACAGTTGGGTGTTGAAGATGAACATGAACGGCAGGATGGCGGTGCGCATGTCATAGATGAAGCCCTGGACCCCGGTGCGGATCGGGTTGCTGCGGGCGATGCCGGCGGCGGCGTAGGCGGCCAGTCCCACCGGGGGGGTATCGTCGGCGAGGATGCCGAAGAAGAACACGAAGAGGTGCGCCGCCAGTAGCGGGATGCCGAAGCCGAATTCATTGCCCAACTGATAGATCACCGGCGCCGTCAGGGTCGCCATCACCACATAGTTGGCGGTGGTGGGGAGCCCCAGGCCGAGGATCAGGCTGGCCACGGCGGTGATCAGCAGCACGATGGCGAACTGGGTGGTGGTGTCGAACCCCGTCACGTCACCGCCGAAGAAATCCACCACCGGCAGGGTGACCAGGCCGATGCCCGAGGCCATGGCGGCGCTGAGGATCTGGATGATCTCGGTGAGCCGCAGCCCCACCCCGGTCTGGCTCACCGAGCCGACGATGATGCCGGCGGTGGCCACCGCCACGGCGATGCCCACCATGTTGCGTGCCCCGGCGAGCAGGCCCTGGAAGAGGGTCACCACCCCGCGCCACAGGGCCGTCGGCAGCGGGCGCCCCTGCCGCCAGGCCTTGATCGGCTCCTGCACCAGCATCAGTACCGCCAGGGCGAGGATCGCCGCCATCACCGCATAGCCCGGCGTGCGCTGCTCGATCACCAGGTAGTGGACCAGTACCGCCACCGGGATCAGGAAGTGGAGCCCCCCGAGGATGGTCCTGAGCCGTGGCGGCAGCTCATCGCGCGGGATGCCGTGCAGGCCCAGCTTCAGGGCCTCCAGGTGCATGATATAGAAGAGCGCGAAGTAGGCCACGAAGGCTGGAATGGCCGCGGCGCGAATCACCTCGATATAGGGCACCCCGACGAACTCGGCGATGATGAAGGCCGCCGCCCCCATCACCGGCGGCATCAGCTGGCCGTTGGTGGAGACCGCCACCTCGCAGGCTCCCGCCTTGTAGGCCGGGTAGCCGGTGCGCTTCATCAGCGGGATGGTGAAGGTGCCGGTGGTGACCACATTGGCCAGCGACGAGCCGGAGACCATGCCGGTCAGCCCCGAGGCCACCACCGCCGCCTTGGCCGGGCCGCCGCGCAGGTGACCGAGGAAGGAGTTGGCCACGTCGATGAAGTACTTGCCCGCCCCGGCCTTGTCGAGCATCGAACCGAACAGCACGAAGAGGAAGACGAAGGCCGTTGAGACCCCCACGGGCACCCCGAAGATGCCCTCGGTGGTCACGTACTGGTGGCTGATGGCCCGCTGCAGGCTGGCGCCGCGGTGGGCCAGCAGGTCCGGCATCCATTCCGCCAGCCAGGGAATGGCGCCGCGCGGCCCGGAGAGTTGGTAGAGGAAGAAGAGCCCGGCGATCACCGCCAGGGCCGGCCCCAGGCTGCGCCGGGTCGCCTCCAGCAGGAGCAGCATGAACAGCAGGCCGATCCAGATCTCGCGCTCGATCGCCAGCCCCTGCCGAGCCTGCAGGCCCTGGTAGTCGAACACCAGATAGAGCGCGCCGAGCCCGGCCATCAGGGCGAACAGCAGATCGAACCAGGGTACGCGGTGGATCTGTTCACCACGCAGCGACCAGAGCACCGCCACTGCCAGGGCGAGCCCCACGGCCAGCGCCAACCAGTGGGGCGGTGAAAGCGGCGTGACCTCCCCCACCAGGCGCACCGCCGCATAGCCGACCCCCAGGCTGAGGCCGCCCAGCACCGCCAGTTGGAAAACCCCCGGGCGCCGGCGGCCGCGAATGGCCGGAAACACCAGGAAGGCCAGGCTGATACCGCAGAAGACATGCACCGCCCGCTGGATGATCACGTCCACCGCCAGCACGCTCGCCACCCCGAGCTGAAACAGCGACCAGCCCAGTGACAGGCCGATGATCCCCCAGAGCAACACCCCGCTGGGCAGGCGGCCACCGGTCTCGAGCTCCTCGACCAGCCGACGCGCCGCGCGGGCGGCCTCGGTATCGGCCTGGGAAGGCTCGGCACCGTCCCGGGACGATTCGGGCGGCGGAACGGGATCGGCCATGGCGGTGCCTCACGGAGTGACCGGGCGAGGAAGCAGCCGGGGCCCATGGCCCCGGCCGCATTGCCGGGAAACGCGCCCGAAAAGGCCGCGACTCTATAGCAGGCCGGCCTCCTGGTAGGCACGCTCGGCCCCGGGATGCAGGGGGGCGCCGAGACCGCTCAGGAAGTCCTCTTCGGTGAGGTGGTTGAGGGCCGGATGGATCCGGGTGAAGTCCTCGAGGTTGTCGAGCACCGCCTTGGTGACCTTGTAGACCACCTCCTCGTCCAGATCGGTGGTGGTGACGAACAGCGCCTTGACGCCGAACAGGGTGATGTCCTCCTCCTGGCCACGATAGGTACCGGCGGGCACCTCGGTGAAGGCGAAGTACGGGAACTCCTCCACCAGGGCCTCGAACGCGGGATCGTCCATGGGCACGAAGACCACGTCCTGGGTGGTGCTGATATCCTGCAGGGCGGCCCCGCCGATGCCGACGGTGAAGAAGAAGCAGTCGACGCGACGGTCACGCAGGAAGTCCACCCCCTCGGGGGCGGTCAGGTTATAGGCATCGAAGTCGTCCAGGTCGATTTCCAGGGCCCGCAGCGCCTGCTCCACGGTGAAGCGGATGCCGGAGCCGGGGTTGCCGATGTTGACCCGCTTGCCGACGATATCGCGCACCTTGGTGATCCCGGATTCCCGGGAGCAGACCAGATGCAGCGGTTCGGCATGTAACCCCATCACGGTGCGCAGCTCGGAAACCGCCTCCCCCTCGAACGCAGCCTCGCCGTTATAGGCCTGATAGACCACGTCGGACTGGGCCAGGGCCAGGTCGAGTTCCCCGGCGGCCAAGGCTCGGACATTGAAGGCGGAACCACCGGTGGCCTCCACCGTGGCCCGCAGGCCCACCTCGGCCTGGTTGATGATCTGCCCCGTGGCGCCCCCCACGGGATAGTAGATACCCACCACGCTGGCGGTGCCGATGGTCAAGAACTGGCGCTGGGCGAGGGCCTGGTGGGTCACCAGTCCGAGCGCCAGGGCCAAGAGAACAACGATGAGTCTTTTCATGACAGCCTCCCGATGGAATGGATGGAACATCCGCCTCCTGCGGGGGCCCTTGCCCCGTGGCCTCTCTTTCACCGTCTCCCTCTCGGAGCGGTGAAGCCACGACATCGGCGACAGGGCCGGCTCGTCGATGGTGTCGAGGTACGGTCAATTACCAGTCTATACGCAAACGCCGCCCTGCCACGGCGTGGTCGTCGCGAATTTGCGACGAGCTCGGCGCGACTGCGCAGCGATGGGTGCCAGCGGTTGAGCCTCAGTACATCACTAGGGTGGTTGTCGCCGCAGCACCGACGATGGGGAGCGCCCTGCAGAGCGAGACCAGCCGGGCCGCCACATAGGTCCACCTTGAATCGCTAAAGCCGCGTTCACCGGATCGTCCAGCGCAACCATTGGTTAGCGCGAAGCGCTTTACCCCTGGATTCATGGAATAACCGCAGCGCTTTGGACGACCTACCCGGCGACTGTGGGATGCCGTCGCCTACCCCGCTTCAACCCCGGCCATCGACTTGGCGTGGTTACGGGCCCGGTAACGCCTCTCGGGGAGTGCGTAGTCGAAACGCATTCAAGTATCAGGACGTCTGTTCGGTCTCTATCATCTGCTCGATCTCGTCGGCGGGCCGTGCACCGCTCACCAGAAATCCCTGCCCCCAGTGACACCCCAGCGCCCAGAGGCGGTCGCGCTGCGCGATGGTTTCGATTCCCTCGGCCACCACATGGATCGACAGGTGGCGTGCCAGGTCGAGAATGGCCTGGACGATGGGCTCCCCGGCGGAATCCCCGTCGAGCCGGTCGACGAACAGCTTGTCGATCTTGAGTATATCCAGCGGCATCGACTGCAGGCGGGCCAGAGAGGAGTAGCCACGGCCGAAATCGTCCAGCGCCAGATGGAAACCCCAATCGCTGAGCACGTTCATTGCCTCCTCGACCTCTTCGGGCTCGTGCATGAGGGTTTCCTCGGTCAGCTCCAGGTGCCACCACTCTGGCTGGGTGCCGTTGGCCACCACTTGATCGCGGATGTGCTCGGCCGCCTGACGCCCTTGCAGCTGGCTGACGGAGAGGTTCACGGCCATGGACAAGGTAATCCCGCGCGCCCGCCAGTCCACCAGCTGCCGAGCCGCCGTTTTCAGCACCCAGTCACCGAGGGACCCCATCAATCTTAAATCCTCGGCGATGGGGATGAACTCCCCGGGCGAGATGCGGTTTCCCACGGCGTCCGTCCAGCGCAACAGCGCCTCGACACCGACCAGGCGACCGCTGTCGATCTCCCAGATAGGCTGGTAATGCAGCTGGAACTCCTCACATTCCAGGGCATGGTAGAACCGGGACTCCAGCGACAGGCGCTGTAGTCGCTGCTGCTCCATACCCGGAGAGTAGAACGCCAGCTGGTGGCCCTGTTTCTTGGCCTGGTACATGGCCATGTCGGCCTGGTCGATCACCCACTCCGGCACCGTCGTGCAACAGGGCAGCAGGCTGATGCCAATGCTGATACTCAGGTGGTGACGATGCCCCTGAATGGCGAACGGCTGCTCCAGTGCCTTGACGATCCGACCCGCCAGCGCCTCGGCACCGACGACCAGGCGGCGCATGCCATCCTCCTCGCAAGCCTGGGCGTCACGCGGATTGTCGATCATCACCACGATGAACTCGTCCCCGCCCTGCCGGCCCAGCAGGTCACCGTCACGCAGGGTGTGCTGAATGCGCCGTGCCGCCCGCCGCAGGATCTTATCCCCCGCAGCATGGCCCAGGGCATCATTGACCAGCTTGAAATCATTGAAGTCGAGAAACAGCACCGCGGCCTGCGGAAGACCTCCGGTACTGGCCACCAGCTGGTTAAGTCGGTGCAGGAGAAAGCGTCGATTCGGCAGGTCAGTCAGTGGGTCCCGGTAGGCCAGCTTGTAGATCTCCTGCTGCTGACGCTCCCGCTCGCACTGCATGCGCAACTTGTCGAGCCCGAAGGTCAGGTGCGTCGAGAGTCGTTCCAGTAACCATCGCTCATCACGCCCGAAGACTCCGGCTCGGCAGGCGCCGACCATCAGTACTCCGGCCGCGCCGTGGTCCGGCCGCAGGGGCAAGGCGACCAACGATTCCAGCCCCAGGTCCCGCAACTTCGCTCGCCAGGGGGGCAGGCCGAGAGCCGCGGCCAGGTCTGCCACCACCTGTGCCTCTCCCGAGGCGAGCGCCCAGCCCACCGGGCCCTGCCAGGTCGAACCGTCATCGTTCCAGGCGGCGCCGGACGCGTCGATACCGATCCCTGTGCCGATAGCCAGGATCTTGGGCACCGACTGGTCAGGATCGGCAATACCGACCCAGGCCGCCGCATGGAGTTATCGTCAAATCTGGTGGATGGCGGTCAGGCCGCATTCCTGTCTGATTGATCGGCTACCTGCTCCCCGTCCTGGAACTTGACGTTGCTGAC
>NZ_JACHXR010000014.1 GCF_014192275.1 Halomonas stenophila
GAAGATGCCGTTCAAGACCTGGCGATCATCCCGCCTTGGCCGACCCATCGTCTGGGGCGGCGAGACGATGTCCTTGATCAGCGACCAGCTGTGCTTGTTCTGGTCAAGTGAGAGCGGACACATTTTCAAGCCGCAGCGGCCAGTTCGATCTCCCTCGGCGTCTGGTAGCCCAGGGTCGAGTGGAGTCGGCAGCTGTTGTACTCCATCTCGATGTATTCGACGACGTCACGCCGTGCTGCCTGGCGGCTCCAGTATCGCTGACCCGCCAGCCACTCGCTTTTCAGTGAGCCGAAGAAGCGCTCCATGACGGCATTGTCCCAGCAGTTTCCCTTGCGGCTCATCGAGGCCTGGAACGCGTGCCGATCCAGCGTGGATCGGTAGTCATGCGACGCATACTGGCTGCCGCGGTCGCTGTGATGTATCAGTCCTTTCTCGGGCTGCCGGCGGCCCACGGCCACTTCCAGGGCGTCCAGTACCAACTGCGTGCGCATGTGGTCCGCCATTGCCCAGCCCACCAACTGCCGGTCGTGGAGGTCGAGCACCGCCGCCAGATAGAGCCATCCTTCCAGCGTCCAGATCGCCGTGATATCGGCCACCCAGACCCGGTTCGGCTCCGCCACCGTGAACTGGCGGTTCAGCAGGTTGGGCGCCACCGGCAGGGTGTGTTGACTGTCGGTCGTATGGCGCCAGCGTCGCCGCTGCCGTGCCGCTACGCCGGCTTCCCGCATCAGGCTGCGGACCTGGTAACGGCCGACCTCGTAGCCGCGACGTCGCAGCTCTTTGGCCATGCGGCGGCTGCCGTAGCTACCGCGCTTCCGGCGATGGAGCTCTCTGACCTCGCGGAGCAGGGCCTGACGGTGGTCATCAGGGCCACGCCGTCGCCAGGCATAGAAACCACTCCGGCTGACCTGCATGACCCGACATAGCAAGGCCACGGGATAGGTGGCCTTCTCCGACTCGATGAACTGGTATCTCAGCTCGACTCTTTGGCGAAGAAGGCCGCCGCCTTTTTTAGAATATCCTTTTCAAGCTGAAGCTTACGAACTTCTTCGCGGAGCTTCTTGATCTCGGCGTCGCGATCATCCGCTAGCTGGCTCGAGGCGTCTGAAGTCTGTTGACGGTGCTTGCGGCACCAACGGTCCAACAGGCTACGGTCAACCCCCAGGCGCCGGGCGGCCTCGGATACGGAATACCCCTGCTCGGTCACCAGGCTCACCGCATCCGCCTTGAATTCATCGGAATACCGACGTCGAGTCTTCTTGGTCATGAACACCTCCATTGCCTCTATTATGAGGCTTATCGGGGTGTCCGCTCCAATTGGACCACTTCAGTTTTGCGCAGGCTGAACGTGTCCTGACCTCACGCAAGGAAATCCGGGAAGGCAAGAAGGCAAGAAGGCAATGGTAAGTGCCTGAAATCGATGGCTCCCCGAGCAGGACTCGAACCTGCGACCCAATGATTAACAGTCATTTGCTCTACCAACTGAGCTATCGGGGAATGGTGTGCTGGCCCGGAACGGGCGAGAAACATCTGGCAGGAAAGGTGGCTCCCCGAGCAGGACTCGAACCTGCGACCCAATGATTAACAGTCATTTGCTCTACCAACTGAGCTATCGGGGAATGACCTGGTTACCTCTGTGCTCGATGCTCTGGGACGAAGCTGGCTCCCCGAGCAGGACTCGAACCTGCGACCCAATGATTAACAGTCATTTGCTCTACCAACTGAGCTATCGGGGAATGGCCTCGAGCACGGGGCGTAGTATACGGATCGGCTTGTAAACGTCAAGTGTCTCCGCCTTCCGCCCTGAGCCGACACACAACGCAAGACGCCCGCTCGACCAAGGGCCAAGCGGGCGTCTCGTGCTGTCCTGGTGGCTACGCCCTGATTCGAACAGGGGACCCCATCATTATGAGTGATGTGCTCTAACCAGCTGAGCTACGTAGCCATTTTCGTCTCACGGGCGTGGCCCGAGCGACGGGTGGGGATTATGCACGGCGGCTCGCCCCATGGCAAGCCCGCCGTGCCCGACCTCACTCCTCGATGGACAGCGCCTCCTTCACCGCCGGCAGGCCCGGCTCGCCGTCGCGGGTGGTGACGCCCTCGAGCACCGGCGGATGGGACTGGAGGTAGTCCCGGGCGGCGTCGCGGGGAGCGAAAGCGCGGCGGTTGCCAGGCCCACGGTCATCTCGTTCATCGACATGCCTCCCCTGGGTTGGACGTTGAGTATAGGCAGGGTTTGGGCCCCTGCCGGCTGCCGATCACTTTTATTGATTGAACGTTCAATAAAAAAATGGCAGGCTATGATCATAGTAACCATGCTCCCGGGCATGGAAGCAAGACGAACGCCGAGAGAGGAGTCAGCGAGGTGCCCAAGGTCGGAATGGAGCCCATCCGTCGCCAGCAGCTGATCAAGGCTACCATGGCGGCCATCGACGAGGTCGGCCTGGCCGATGCCACCGTGATGCGCATCGCCCGTCATGCCGGTGTCTCCGCCGGGATCATCAGTCATTACTTCGGCGGCAAGGATGGCTTGCTGGAGGCCACGATGCGCCAGATCCTCAGCGACCTGGGCGAGGCCGTCACCGCCCGCCGCCGGGCCCTGGCGACGAACGCCCCCGAGGCGCACCTGGCGGCGATCATCGATGGCAACTTCGATCGCTCCCAGGTCACCGGCCCGGTGGCCAAGACCTGGCTGGCCTTCTGGGCCAGCAGCATGCACCAGCCGCAGCTGCAGCGCCTGCAGCAGGTCAACGACCGCCGCCTCTACGCCAATCTCTGCCACCTGCTGCGTCGCCTGCTGCCCCGCGAGGAAGCCCGGGATGCGGCCCGGGCGCTGGCCGCGATGATCGACGGCCTGTGGCTGCGCGGCGCCCTCACCCCCGAGGGGCTGGACACCGACCGTGCCCGGCGCCTGGCCCGGGAATACCTCGACCAGCTGCTCCACGCCCACGGCGTGGCCACGGCACCGACGACACCCCACCCCGTCTCAACCGAGTCCTGACTGGAGGTCCCATGACCCACCACGCTACCGAAACCCTCTACATCGACGGCCGCCGGGTGGATGCCACCTCCGGCGAGACCTTCCCGGTCGTCAATCCCTTCGACGGCAGCACCCTGGCCGAGGTCCAGCAGGCCAGCGAGGCGGACGTGGACGCCGCCGTCGCCGCGGCACGCCGTGGCCAGCAGGCCTGGGCGGCCATGACCGGCATGGAGCGCGGGCGCATCCTGCAGCGCGCCGTGGCGCTGCTCCGGGAGCGCAACGACGCGATCGCCGAGCTGGAGAGCCGCAACACCGGCAAGCCGATCAGCGAGACCGCCGCGGTGGACATCGTCACCGGCGCCGACGTGCTCGAGTACTACGCCGGCCTGGCCGCGGCCATCGAGGGCAGCCAGATCCCGCTGCGCGAGTCCTCCTTCGTCTATACCCGCCGCGAGCCGCTGGGCGTGATCGGCGCCATCGGCGCCTGGAACTACCCGCTCCAGATCGCCTGCTGGAAGTCGGCCCCGGCGCTGGCCGCCGGCAACGCCGTGGTCTTCAAGCCCAGCGAGGTCACCCCGCTGACCGTGATGGCGCTGGCCGAGATCTTCACCGAGGCCGGCCTGCCCGACGGCGTCTTCAACGTGGTGCACGGCGACGGCCGTGTCGGCCAGCTGCTCACCGGCCACGCCGGCATCGACAAGGTGTCCTTCACCGGCGAGGTGGGCACCGGCAAGAAGGTGATGTCCGCCTCCGCGGCGTCCAGCCTCAAGGACGTGACCATGGAACTCGGCGGCAAGTCGCCGCTGATCGTCTTCGACGACGCCGACCTGGACCGCGCCGCGGACGCCGCCATGATGGCCAACTTCTACTCCAGCGGGCAGATCTGCACCAACGGCACCCGGGTGTTCGTGGCCCGCGGCGTCAAGGAAGCCTTCGAGGAAAAGATCGCCGAGCGCGTGGCCCGCATCAAGGCCGGCGACCCGCTGGATCCGGCGGTCAACTTCGGCCCCCTGGTCAGCTTCGAGCACCAGGAGAAGGTGCTCTCCTACATCGCCGTGGGCAAGCAGGAAGGCGCCCGGGTGCTGGCCGGTGGCGAGGCCTGGGACCAGGGCGATGACTCCGGTATCGACTGGGCCGCCGGGGCCTGGGCCGCGCCCACGGTGTTCACCGACTGCCGCGACGAGATGCGCATCGTGTGCGAGGAGATCTTCGGTCCGGTGATGTCGATCCTCGCCTTCGACGACGAGGAGGAGGTCATCCGCCGCGCCAACGACACCGTCTACGGCCTGGCCGCCGGCGTCTTCACCGAGGGCCTGAACCGCGCCCACCGGGTCATCCAGCGCCTGGAGGCCGGCATCTGCTGGGTCAACACCTGGGGCGAGTCCCCGGCCGAGATGCCGGTGGGCGGCTACAAGCAGTCCGGGGTGGGCCGCGAGAACGGCGTCGAGACCCTGGCCCACTACACCCAGACCAAGTCGGTGCAGGTCGAGATGGGGCCCTTCGAGTCGGTGTTCTAAGCCCCCTGCCACGACCGTTACCCGGGCGCGGGTCTCGCACCCGCGCCCCGATCGACGAGCGCCCCGGCGCCTCGTCGGCGAGATCCTTTTGCTTTTTTCAGGGAGGCTCCATGTCGCAGTCCCGTGAATTCGATTACGTCATCATCGGCGCCGGTTCCGCCGGCAACGTCCTGGCCACCCGCCTCACCGAGGACCCGGACGTCAGCGTGCTGCTGCTCGAGGCCGGCGGCCCAGACCATCGCTTCGACTTCCGCACCCAGATGCCGGCGGCCCTGGCCTATCCGCTGCAGGGCAAGCGCTACAACTGGGCCTTCGAGACCGACCCGGAGCCGCACATGGACGGCCGTCGCATGGAATGCGGTCGCGGCAAGGGCCTGGGCGGCTCCTCGCTGATCAACGGCATGTGCTACATCCGCGGCAACGCCCTGGACTACGACGGCTGGGCCAGGCGGGCCGGCCTCGAGGACTGGACCTACGCCGACTGCCTGCCCTACTTCCGCAAGGCCGAGACCCGCGACATCGGCCCCAACGCCTACCACGGCGGCGACGGCCCGGTCAGCGTGACCACGCCGAAGGAGGGCAACAATCCGCTGTACCATGCCTTCATTGAGGCAGGGCAGCAGGCCGGCTACCCGGCCACCGAGGACGTCAACGGCTACCAGCAGGAAGGCTTCGGTCCCATGGACCGCTTCGTCACCCCGAACGGTCGGCGCGCCTCCACGGCCCGCGGCTACCTCGACCAGGCCAAGCCGCGCCCCAACCTGACCATCGAGACCCGCGCCACCACCGATGTCATCACCTTCGCGGGCAAGCGGGCCACCGGCGTGCGCTACGCGCGTCGCGGCCAGAGCCAGGAGGTCAAGGCCCGCCGCGAGGTGCTGCTGTGCGCCGGCGCCATCGCCTCGCCGCAGATCCTGCAGCGCTCCGGCGTGGGCCCGAAGGACGTGCTCGACGAGTTCGGCATCGAGGCCGTGCAGGTCAACGAGAATGTGGGGCAGCACCTTCAGGATCACCTGGAGATGTACATCCAGTACGAGTGCAAGCAGCCGATCTCGCTGTACCCGGCACTCAAGTGGTACAACCAGCCGAAGATCGGCGCCGAGTGGATGTTCCTGGGCAGCGGCGTGGGGGCCAGCAACCAGTTCGAGGCGGCGGGCTTCATCCGCTCGCGCGACGAGGAGGAGTGGCCCAACCTGCAGTACCACTTCCTGCCCATCGCCATCAGCTACAACGGCAAGAGCGCGGTGCAGGCCCACGGCTTCCAGGCCCACGTCGGCTCCATGCGCTCCGAGAGCGAGGGACGCGTGCGCCTGACCTCCCGGGACCCCAAGGCCGCGCCCAGCATCCTGTTCAACTACATGTCCACCGAGAAGGACTGGCAGGAGTTCCGCGACGCCATCCGCCTGACCCGCGAGATCATCGCCCAGCCGGCCTTCGACGAGTACCGCGGCCGGGAGATCTCGCCGGGGCCGGACGTCCAGACCGACGCCGAGCTGGACGCCTTCGTCCGCGAGCACGCCGAGACCGCCTATCACCCCTGCGGCAGTTGCCGCATGGGCGAGGGGGACGACGCCGTGGTCGACGGCGCCGGCCGGGTCCATGGCCTGGAAGGCCTGAGGGTGGTCGATGCCTCGCTGTTCCCGGTGATCCCCACCGGCAACCTCAACGCGCCGACGATCATGCTGGCCGAGAAGATGGCCGACAAGATCCGCGGCCGGGAGCCGCTGCCGCGAAGCGACGCCCCCTACTACGTGGCGGGTGATGCCCCCTCCCAGCGCGAGCCGATGCGCCTCCTGAGCTGACCACCCGGCTCCCTCCCTACGCCCCGCCTCGCGCGGGGCGTTTGCGTTGGTAACACCGCCGGCTCCGGTGGTGGTCAGGCGGCGATTCTTGCGCTAGGCTGAAGGGATTCAAACAAGTGTTCGAATTCGACGGAGCCCTCCATGCTGACCCTGATCCTGCTCGCGCTGGCCGTCACCGGCCTGCTCATCGTGATGCGCCGGGAGGCGGGTGCCCTGCCCGCGCTGGCCGTGACCGCGGGGCTCGGCCTCGTCGGCCTGGTCGCCGGCGCGGCGATCCTCGGCACGCTGCTGCTGATCGTCGCCGCGGCCATCGCCGCCTGCGGCCTGCCCGCCCTGCGCCGACGCTGGCTGAGCCCCCGGGTGTTCGCGCTGTTCAAGCGGGTCGCGCCGACGGTCTCGGATACCGAGCGTACCGCATTGGAGGCCGGCAGCGTGGCCTGGGACCGCGAGCTGTTCACCGGCCGGCCCGACTGGGATCGCCTGCTGGCGTTCGGCGACGACGGGCTCACCGACGAGGAACGCGCCTTCGTCGACCACCAGTGCGGCGTGGCCGCCGGCATGTGCAACGCCTGGGACATCGCCCGGGAGCGCGCCGACCTGCCCCAGGAGCTGTGGGACTACCTCAAGCGGGAGCGCTTCTTCGGCATGATCATCCCCAGGGAATACGGCGGCCTGGGCTTCTCGGCCAAGGCCCAGTCCACGGTGCTGCAGAAGCTGTCGATCAGCGAGATGCTGATGGTCACCGTGGGCGTGCCCAACTCCCTGGGGCCAGGGGAGCTGCTGCTCAAGTACGGCACCCAGGCACAGAAGGACCACTACCTGCCGCGCCTGGCCGATGGCCGCGAGATCCCCTGCTTCGGCCTGACCGGCCCCCGCGCCGGATCCGACGCCACCGCCCTGCCGGACACCGGCGTGGTGTGCAAGCAGGTCATCGACGGCGAGGAGGTCCTGGGGCTCAGGCTGAATTTCGAGAAGCGCTGGATCACCCTGGCGCCCATCGCCACCGTGGTGGGCCTGGCCTTCCGGCTGTTCGACCCGGACCACCTGCTCGGCGACGAGGCCGACCGCGGCATCACCCTGGCGCTGATCCCCCGGGACACCACAGGCATGGAGATCGGCCGCCGCCACCATCCCATCGGCAGCCCCTTCCTCAACGGCCCGATCAAGGGCCGGGACGTCTTCGTGCCGCTGTCCACCATCATCGGCGGCGAGGAGATGATCGGCCAGGGCTGGCGGATGCTGGTGGAGTGCCTGTCCATCGGCCGCTGCATCACCCTGCCCTCCGGCGCCACCGGCATCGCCCGCTACGCCCTGGGCTGGACCGGCGGCTTCGCCCGGATCCGCCGCCAGTTCAACGTGCCGGTGGCCGAGATGGAGGGCGTCCAGGAGCCCCTGGCACGGATGACCGCCCTGACCTATATCGCCCAGGCCGCCGTCTTCCAGACCGCCAACACCATCGACCATGGCGAGAAGCCGGCGGTGCCCTCGGCGATCCTCAAGAGCCAGCTCACCGAGTTCCAGCGTATGACCCTGGCCGACGCCATGGACATTCACGGCGGCAAGGCGGTCACCCTGGGGCCGCGCAACTACCTCGGCATCGGCTACAGCGCCAACCCGGTGGCCATCACCGTCGAGGGCGCCAACATCATGACCCGCAACCTGATGATCTTCGGCCAGGGAGCCATCCGCTGTCATCCCTATGTGCTCGAGGAGCTGGCCGCCAAGGACGCCGATGACCCGGCGGCCTTCGACCGGGCCTTCTTCGGCCATGCCGGGCTGATCTTCGGCAATGCCGCCCGCGCCCTGACCCGGGGCCTGGGGCTCGGCCAGGCCGCGGTGCCCTTCGATGCCGTCGCCGCCCCCTATGCCCGCGAGATTACCCGGCTTTCCGCCGGCTTCGGCCTCGCCGCCGATGCCGCCATGGCGAGCCTGGGTTCCCAGCTCAAGCAGCGCGAGATGCTCTCGGCGCGCCTCGGCGATGTGCTCTCCAACCTGTACCTGGCCAGCATGCTGCTCAAGCAGTGGCAGGAGGGCGACCAGGTGGAGGACGAGGCCACCGTGCTGGACTATGCCGCCCGCTTCCTGCTGCATCGCACCGAGCAGGCCTTCGATGAGCTCTTCGACAACCTGCCGAACCGCGCCCTGGGCCGGGGACTGCGCCTGCTGGTGATGCCGCGGGGCCGCCGCTGGTCGCGCCCCCACGATGACCTGACCCGCCGCATTGCCCAGGCCATGTCCCGGGACAGCGCCCTGCGCCACAAGCTGCTGGCCAACACCTGGGACGTCGACGACGGGCCCCAGGACAATCCGCTGGCCCGCTACAACGCCCTGCTGGCCACCCAGGAGCGCGCCGAGGACCTCTACCGCACGGTCAACAAGGCCTACGCCAGGGGCGAGCTGCCGGCGGAGGCCCTGCACCCAGAGCAGCGCGTGGAGGCGGCGCTGGAGGCGGGCATCATCGACGAGGACGATGCCGCCTTCATGCGTCAGCGGGAGGCCGAGGTGCTGGACATGCTGACCGTGGACGACTTCGATTACGACGCCTTCGTCACCGACAAGTCCAAGGTACTGCGCCACCATCCAGCATAGGGAGTAAGGGGTGAGGCGTTATGGGTGAGGAGTGAAGGCCGGCTGGAATCACGCCGGGCTCCTCGCCCCTCACTCCTTACACCTTGCCCCTCACTCCTTACACCTTGCCCCTCACACCTACAGCGGCCAGACGATCAGGATCATCGGGATCGCCACCGCCATCACCACCAGCGACAGCGGCAGCCCCAGCCTCCAGTAGTCGCCGAAGCGGTAGCCACCGGGCCCCATCACCAGGGTGTTGGACTGATGGCCGATGGGGGTGAGGAAGGCGCAGGAGGCGCTGATCGCCACCACCATCAGGAAGGGGTCCAGGGAGGCCTCGAAGCCCTCGGCGAGGCTCGCCGCGATGGGCGCCATCAACAGCGCCGCCGCGGCGTTGTTGACCACATTGGAGAGCAGCGTGCAGATCAGGAACAGCCCCACCAGGGTGGCCACCATCGGCCACTCACTGCCCAGCGCCAGCAGCGCCTCGGCGATCAAGCCGGCCCCGCCGCTGGTCTCCAGCGCCTGGCCCACCGGGATCATGGCCCCCAGCAGGACGATCACCGGGCCATCGATGGCCTGGTAGGCCTCGCGCAGCGACAGCACGCCCACCATCATCGACACCAGGGCGGCTCCGGTGAGGGCCACCGCCGAGGGCAGCAGGTTCAGCACCATGGCGATGACCGCCACCGCGAAGATGCCCACCGAGACCATCAGCATCCGGGGCTGGCCCAGGGTCAGGTTGCGGCTGGCCAGTGGCAGACAGCCCAGGGTGGTGAGGCTCTCGCCGATCTCGCCCTCGCCGCCCTGCAGCAGTAGCACATCCCCGGCCCGGAAACGGATATCCCGCAGGCGCTGGTTGAGGCGGCCACCGTCCCGGGCCACCGCCACCAGGTGCAGGCCGAACTGGTTGTGCAGGCGAAGCTGGGTGACGGTGCGATGGATCATCATGGAATCGTTGCGCACCACCGCCTCCACCAGTTGCAGGCCCTCGGTGTCCACCGGTGTGGGCCGGTCCGCGTCCGCGGTACCCCCCTGCCCCGTTTCGGCCTCGCGAGGCGACGCCGCTTCCTCGCTCGCCTCCGCCTCGTCGTCCGGCGGCGGTTCGGGGCCGACCACCAGCCCCGCCTTGTCCTCGATCAGCTTCATCTCCTCGGGGCCGGCTTCCACCAGCAGGATATCGTTCTCGCGCAGCGTACCGTGGAAGGCATGGCCGGCCTGGCGCTTGTCGCCGCGCACCACCGCCAGCACCGGGATGGTCTCTTCCAGGGCGTGGTGCAGGTCACGCAGCGACCAGCCCACCGCCTTGCCGTCCTCGGGGACGCGCAGCTCCACCAGGTAGTGGGCGGTGTCGAACATCGCATCGAGGGAGGCCTTGCCGGCCCGCTGGGGCACCAGGCGCCAGCCCACCAGCACGATGAACGCCAGGCCGGCCAGGGCCACGCTGGCGCCGACGGGAAAGAAGGAGAACATGCCGAAGGCCTCGCCACCGACGCTGCCACGATAGCTGGAGATGATGATATTGGGCGGGGTGCCGATCAGGGTCGTCAGCCCGCCGAGCAGCGACCCGAAGGCCAGCGGCATCAGCAACAGCGAGGGCGGGCTGTCGTGCTCCCGGGCCATGCGGATCGCCACCGGCAACATCAGCGCCAGGGCGCCGACGTTGTTCATCACCCCGGACAGCACCAGCACGGTCGCGGTGAGCACCAGCACCTGCAGGATCAGCCGGTCGCCGACCTTGAGGGCCTGCTCGGCGATCAGGTCGACGAGCCCCGAGCGTTCGAAGCCGCGGCTGAGCACCAGCACCGCGGCCACGGTGATCACGGCGGGATGGCCGAAGCCGAGGAAGGCCTCGCCGGTGGGGACCAGGCCCAGCAGCACCGAGGTCAGGAGCGCGGCCAGCGCCACCAGGTCGTAGCGGAAGCGCCCCCAGACGAAGGCCGCGAGCGTCGCTCCGAGAACCAGGAACACCTGGGTGCTGTCGGCCATGTGGCGCACTCCCTGTACCGGCACGATGCCTCCAGCACACCAGCCGCGGGCCGGAAAATCCAGTCTTTCCTGCTTCCGGACACGCGACACCCGGCGCCTGGCCGGGTGTCGCGGAGGGCCTGCGCAGGGACTCACTTCTTGGCCATCGTCTCCAGCATGGCGTTGACGGCGTCCAGGTGCTCGGGCTCGTTGTGGCACATGCCCTGGAAGGTCGCACAGAGGTCGAGGAAGTCGGGCAGCTCCATGCGGCCGCCCATCTTCATCAGCCGCTTGGTCAGGCGGGTCGCCTTGGGCGGCTGGACGGCGATCTGTCCGGCCAGCTCGCCGACCCGCGCGATCAGGGCCTCTGGCTCGGTCACCTCGAGCACGATGCCGTACTCGCGGGCCTGCTCGGCATCGATCACCCGCCCGGAGAGCGTCAGCTCGAAGGCGCGCTGATAGCCGATCAGGCGCTGCAGGAACCAGGCGCCGCCGTCGCCGGGGATGATCCCCAGGTTGAGGAAGGTCTCGCCGAACTTCGCCTTGCGCGAGGCGATGCGGATGTCCGCCATGTTGGCCAGGTCGAAGCCGGCGCCGATGGCGGGTCCGTTGACCGCGGCGATGATCGGCACCTCCACGTCCTGCAGGGCCAGCGGGATGCGCTGGATGCCACGGCGGTAGCGGGCGGCCACCTCGGCGACGTCGCCGGCGAAGTCGCCGCCGCGCTGGGCCATGTCCTTGACGTTGCCACCGGCGGAGAAGGCCGAGCCTGCGCCGGTGATCACCAGCACCGAGACCGCGTCACAGGCATTCACCCAGTCGGCCACGGCGACGATGTCGTCGACCAGGGCGGTCCCGGTCAGGGCATTGCGGACGTCATGACGGTCCAGGGTCAGGGTCGCCACCCCTTCCTCCAGGGAAAGATGGGCATCGGTCAGTTGCGGTTGGGTCACGCTCATCGGTGGGCTTCCTTGTGGGACGCATCGGTATCTCGATCGACGATGACACGGGCATCGACCACCGCATAGCCGTCGGCGTTGACGATCACCGGGTTGAGGTCGAGTTCCTTGAGGTCGGGATAGGCCTCGACGATGCTCGAGATCTGGAGCAGCAGGTCCACCAGCGACTCCTTGTCCACGGCCGCCTCGCCGCGCGCGCCCTCGAGGACCTTCCTGGCCTTGAGCTGGTCGACCATGCTGCGGGCGTCATGGCGGGAGAGCGGGATGGCGCGGAAGGCCACGTCCTCCAGGATCTCGACGAAGACGCCACCCAGGCCGAACATCAGCACCGGGCCGAAGATCGGGTCGCGGATCACGCCGATGATCACCTCCGCCCCCTTCTTCGCCATGGGCGCCACCAGCACGCCCTCGATCGCGGCGTCGGGGTCATAGGCGCGGCAGGAGGCGAGGATCGCCTCGCGAGCCTGGCGCAGCGCCGCTTCGCCCACCAGGCCGAGCCTGACCCCCCCGGCGTCGGACTTGTGCAGGATATCCCGGGAGACGACCTTCATGGCCAACGGCGTGTCGCCGAAGCGCCCTGCCGCCTCGACGAGCTCGACCTCGCTGCGCACCACCCGTTCCAGGGGCACCGCCACGCCATGGTCGCGCAGCAGTCGCTTGGCCTCGTACTCGAGCAGGTCGCGCCCCTCGGCCTTGGCCTGGCGGAACATGGCATCGAGCGCCGGGAGCGGCTCGACCGCCGCCGCCCGGGCGTGGCTGTGGTACTGGATCAGGTGCTGGCCGCGGTCGCCCAGCGCCGCGAGCACGCGCACGGCATGCTCGATGGAGGCATAGACCGGCAGGCCCGCCTCGTGCAGGCGCCGCAGCGCCGGCGGCTTGATCGGCGTATAGAGGCTGTAGATCACCAGCGGCTTCTCGGTGGCGTTGGCCAGGTCCACCATCGCCTCGGCGCCGCGCATCTCGTCGCCCAGCAGCGACTCGGCGAAGCGGATGCTGTAGCCGCCGAACATGCCCACCAGGAAGACGCTGTCGACGTTGTCGTCGGCGGCGACGATCTCCATGCAGGTGGCGAGCAGCGAGGGATTGGCATCGGTGGAGCCGGCGACGTCCACCGGGTTGACGGTGGAGGCCTGGGGGAAGAGCACCTCGCGCAGTTGGGCCCGGGTGGCGTCCGAGAGCTCGGCGAGTTCCAGGCCGGCCTCGGCCAGGCGGTCGGAGGCGATGGTCGCCTGGCCGCCACCGTCGGAGATCACCGCCACCCGCTTGCCGCGGGCCTTCTGCAGCAGGCCCAGGCCCTCGGCCACCGGCAGGATCTCGTCGGAATACTGCACCACGCTGACGCCGGACTGGCGCAACAGGTCGACGGTCATCGCATAGCTGCCGGCCAGGGCCCCGGTGTGGGAGCTGGCCGCCTTCTGGCCAAGCTCGGTGGAGCCGGATTTGTAGACCACCACCGGCTTCATGGCGGTGACCTCCCGGGCCACCTCGAGGAACTTGCGCCCGTCGCGGAAGCCTTCCACGTAGAGGGTGGCGACCCGGGTGTGCTCGTCCTCGCCCAGGTAGCGCAGGTAGTCGTTGAAGCCGATGTCGCTCTGGTTGCCGGGCCCCACATAGGTGGAGAAGCCCACATGGCCATTGTGCTGGGCCTCCAGGGCCAGCGACAGCAGCATGTTGCCCGACTGGGAGATGATGCCGACGCCCCCGGGCTTGACGTTGTCCAGGGCCAGCAGGTTGATCCGGTGGTGCAGGTTGAACACGCCCGAGGTGTTGGGGCCGATGATCCGCACCCCGTGGGCCTCGGCCTTGGCCATCATCTCGCGCTCGAGCGCGGCCCCCTCGCCCCCGACCTCGGCGAAGCCGCTGGCCAGTATCACCGCGCCCTTGATGCCGCGCCGGCCGCACTCGGCGATCAGGTCCGGCATCGTGGCCGCCGGCGTGCAGATCAGCGCCAGCTGCGGGTTACCGGGAATCGATGTCACCGAGGGCCAGGCCTTGACCCCGAGGATCATGTCGGCCTTGGGGTTCACGGGGTAGATCTCGCCGCGGTAGCCGTCCTTGATCAGGCCCACCATCGCCTTGTAGCCCCGCTTGGTGGGGTCCGAGGAGGCGCCGATCACGGCGATGCCGGTAGGGGCCAGGATGTCATGCAGTGGGCTGCGGGTGGGAAGGTGTCCTTCGATGGGATTCATGGAGCTGACCTTGACCTCTGGGTGGTCGTTGACGGGGACGATCCGGAACGGGAGAGACTCAGTGGCCCTTGAACTGCGGCGCGCGCTTCTCGGCGAAGGCGTCGACGCCCTCCTGCCAGTCGGCGGTGGTGGAGCAGGTGAAGACGGCATCCAGCTCCTGCTGCAGCTGGCTGTCCAGGCCGGTGTCGCTGCCCTGGTTGACCAGCCGCTTGAGCATGGCGATCGACACCGGCGCCTGCTTGGCCAGCTGGTCGGCCAGGCGATGCGCCTCGCCGAGCAGGGCGTCGTCGGTCCAGTGGGAGGTCGCCAGGCCGATGCGGGTAGCCTCCTCGCCGTCGATGCGCCGGCCGGTGAACAGCAGCTGGCGGGCCATGTTGAGACCGACCAGCTGGGGCAGGAGCTTGGAGACGCCGCCCCCCACGCAGGTGCCGATGCTGGTCTCGGGGAAGCCGATCTGGGCGTCCTGGGCCATCAGGATGAAGTCGCAGGAGACCGCCATTTCGGCCCCCGCCCCCAGGGCATAGCCGTTCACCGCCGCGATCACCGGCAGAGGATGACGCTGGATCGCCTCGCAGACGTCATTGCCCAGCTGCAGGTACTGGCGGCGCTGGTAGAGGGAGCGCTTGGCGCCGCCATGCTCCTTCATGTCGGCCCCGACGCAGAAGGCCCGGCCCTCGCCGGTGAGGATGACGGCCCTCACATCCTCGTCGGCCTCGGCCTCGGACAGGGCCTGGAGCAGTTCGGTGTAGAGTGCCTCGACCACGGCATTGAGCCGGTGGGGACGGTTGAAGCGAATTTCCATCACCTGGCCGTGGCGTTCGGTGATCAAGGTCTCGTAGCGGGGGGGCTTGGCAGCATGGCTCATGGGGTCGATGCTTCCTGGCGGGAGGATGGACGAAGCTCGCAACAAACGTGCCGCCTGACAAAACACATGACACGTATGTGTTGTCGCGCCATGCTAGTGGACTCCTTCCCGCGAGGTCAACACGATCGTCTCTCCTTTTTTGGCGAAAGGACACATTTGTTTCAACCCGTGGTCGCGCCTGGGTACAATGCGCCCGTCGTTCGCGGGAAACCCGATAAGGAGAACAGCGTGCTGGAACAGGACAGCCTGAACCCGGTGGGCGCACAGCCGGCGCCCGAGGGCCTGGATACGGTGAACCAGCAACTGGCGGAGATCTATCCGGAGTTGAGCCCCCAGCTGAAGGTGGCCGCCGGCTATGTGCTGGAACACTCGGTGGAGATCGCCCTGCAGTCGATCCGCAAGACCGCCGCCGCCGCCGAGGTGACGCCGTCCACGCTGATGCGGCTGGCCAAGCGCCTGGGCTTCGAGAGCTACGAGCAGTTCCGCGAGGTCTTCCAGGCGGCCGTCCAGGCCGGGCCGGTGGAACTCTCCGGGCGGGCCAGCCAGCTGCGCACCCTGGCCAGCCAGACCGATGACCAGGTGTTCCTGGATGTCGGCGATGCCGCCTTCGACAACATCGGCCGGCTGTTCACCGCCGACAACCAGGCCCGGGTACGGGATGCCGCCCGGCGCATCCTGGCCGCCGAGAAGGTCGCGGTGGTGGGCTTTCGCGACACCTTCGCCTGCGCCTACCACTTCGCCTACGTGGGCCGCATCGCCATGCCCAATGTCCACCTGGTGCGCGGGCTGGAGGGCGGCCTGCTCACCGAGCTGGCCGCCTTCGGCGAGGGCGACGTGGTGGTGCTGTTCGGCTTCGAGCCCTACTGCGCCGAGACCATGCGGGCCCTCGAGATCACCCGGGCCGCCGGGGTCTCGCCCATCGTCATCACCGATACCATGCGCTCGCCCCTGGTGCCCGGCGCGGACATCACCTTCACTGTGGCCAATGCCACGCCGCACTTCTTCCCATCAATCCTCTCGGCGATCACCCTGATCGAGGCCATCCTCGCGGAGTGCGTGGCCTTCGGCCCGAACGACCTGGTCGACAACGTCGCCCGCTTCGAGTCGCGGATGCGCGACATGGGCGCCTATGTGGAGAACCAGTGAGGGAAGACCCCCGTCGCCGAGGCTAGGGTATCAGGATGGTCGACCCGGTCGTTCGGCGGCCCTGCAGGGCCTCCTGGGCCTTGCCGGCCTCGGCCAGCGGGTAGCGTTGGGCGATGTCGATGGTGACCTGGCCGCTCTGGAGCATGTCGAAGAGGTCGATGGCCATCGACTCGAGCCGCTCGCGGGTATCGGCATAGCCATTGAGGCTTGGCCGGGTGACATAGAGCGAGCCCTTCTGGTTGAGGATGCCGATGTTGACCCCCTCCACCGGTCCCGAGGCATTGCCGAAGCTGACCATCAGCCCGCGCTTCTTGAGGCAATCCAGGGACAGCTCCCAGGTGTCCTTGCCCACCGAATCGTAGACCACGTCGCACATCTCGCCGCCGGTCAGCTCGCGGACCCGCTCGACCACGTCCTCTCGGGTGTAGTCGATGGTCGCCCAGGCGCCGTTCTTCTCGGCCAGGGCCGCCTTCTCGGGCGAGCTCACGGTCCCGATCAGCTTGACGCCAAGCGCCCTGGCCCACTGGCAGGCAATGGAGCCGACGCCCCCGGCGGCGGCGTGGAAGAGGATGGTCTCGCCGCCCTGCAGGGGGTAGGTCTGGCGCAACAGGTACTGGACCGTCAGGCCCTTGAGCATCGACGCCGCCGCGGTCTCGCAATCGATGTCGTCGGGCAGGGCCACCACCTTCTCCGCCGGCAGGGTGTGCAGCTCGGCATAGGCCCCCAGGGGCCCCTGGGCGTAGGCGACGCGATCGCCCACCGCCAGATGCTCGACGCCCTCGCCCACGGCCTCGACGGTCCCCGCCCCCTCGGTACCGAGCCCGGAGGGCAGGCCGGGCGCCGGGTAGAGGCCGGTGCGGAAGTAGATGTCGATGAAGTTCAGGCCCACCGCCTGGTTCTTTACCGTGACCTCGCCGGGCCCGGGCTCGGTGGGCGCGACCTCGACGAACTCGAGGACCTCGGGCCCGCCGGTGCGGGCGAACTGGATACGCTTGGCCATGCTGGACGTCCTTATGCCGCTGACGGAAGAGACGCCCAGTCAAGCGCCCCGACTCGCCGGGGTCAAGCGTCGGGCCGGGAGCGGCGCAAGGCGGTACCTTGACAACGCCAGGTGTTTACCAAAGAATCAAAAAGTGTATACACATAAACCATTAAAATGACGACAACCTGGAGAATCCGCATGAAGATGCCCTGGATGCTGATCACCACCGCCCTGGCCGCCACCCTCGCCGCCACGCCGGCCATGGCCGAGGACGACGCCTGTCGGCTGACGATCGAGAGCAACGACCGGATGCAGTTCGACACCGACGCGCTGAGCGTCCCGGCCAGTTGCGGGGAGGTCACCCTGACCCTGGAGCACAGCGGCCGGATGGCAGCCGACGCGATGGGCCACAATTGGGTACTCACGGCGACCGAGGACTATGAGGAGGTGGCCAAGGCCGGCATGAACGAGGGCCTGGAGAACGACTATCTGCCGGCGGACGATCCCCGCGTGCTGGCCAGCACGGAGGTGATCGGTGGCGGCGAGAGCACCACCATCACCTTCTCCACCGAGGGGCTGGCCGGCCGCGAGCTGACATTCTTCTGCTCCTTCCCCGGGCACTATGTCGCCATGAACGGGACCTTCAGCGTTCGCGAGGACTGACGGTCCCGCCTCACAGGGAGGCGGGGAAAGATTCCAGACCGCGCACGAAGCGTTGCTTGTAGTCGTCGAACAGGGCCCGATCCTGCTTGAAGGACTGCACGATGGAGCCTTCGTCCACCGTCAGGGTCCGCGGCAAGTCATCGAGACCGGTGGCCGGGTGCTTGGCCGAGAGGCCGATACGCACGCCCTGCTGACCCTGAAACCAGCGCGTGATACCCGCCCGGCGGAAGCGAGCCTCCTGGGTCTCGCTGACCGCGTCGACCCGCAGCGGGGCGCGCAGGGCAAGCTCGCCGACCAGGCGCTGGGCCGGGGCTTCCACGGCGTCGCTGGCAAGCTCCGCCAGCTGCATGACGGTCATGCCCACGCCCGCCTCGTCCAGCACCAGCAGCGCCAGGGCGACCGGCCGGGACTGGCCATCGACCAGCGCCACCATCCGCGCCGCCTCCTGCTCGACCAGCACCCCCAGCACCCCGGCGAAGGTCGCCAGCGGCGCGATGCCGGCCTGGTGACCATAGACCTCGGCGCACAGCCGCGCCAGGCAAGCCTCGCGCTGTGCCTCGTTCTTGATATTCACGACTCGCATCGACGGCTCCTCTGCTGTAGCGCCCAACTCCCGGCCCACGGCACCGGGAACGAAATCGCGCAGCCTAGCATATTCGTTCGTCGGACTCCCGGGGCGGCCAGTGTTCGAGGTAGGCTATGGCGATTGGCGCTATGCCTTCCCCGGCCATGACGACAAGGACGCCCATGCCTCATCCCGACCTCGCCCTGCCCCGCCTGATCGCCCACCGCGGGCTCTCCGCGCGGGCCCCGGAGAACACCCTGGCCGCGGTGCGCGCGGCCCATGACGCCGGTATCTCCTGGGTGGAACTGGACGTCCAGCTGCTCGGCGACGATACCCCGGTGATCTGGCACGACCGGGACCTCAAGCGCTGCAGCGACGGCCGCGGCCGGCTGGCCGACCTGACCCTCGCCCAGGTCCAGCACCTCGATGCCGGCGGCTGGTTCGACCCGGCCTTCGCCGGCGAGCCCCTGGCCACCCTGGAGGAGATGCTGGTGCTGCTGGCCGCGCTCGGCATGGGCGCCAACCTCGAGCTCAAGGTGAACCGCGGCCATGCCCCCCAGGCCCTGGCCGAGGTGGTGGTGCCGCGGGTCCTGGACGCCCTGCCCCCGGAGCGGTGCCTGCTGTCGTCCTTCGACGCCACGGCCCTCGCCCACTGCCGGCGCCTCGGCCGGGGCGAGGCGCTGGCCCTGGGCCTGCTGTTCGACCGGGTGCCCCGGGACTGGGAGCGCCGCTGCCGGGCCCTCGAGGCGTTCAGCGTCCACGCCAAGTGGAAGCGCCTGAGCGAGGCCCGCGCCCGGGCCATCAAGGGCGCGGGCCTCGCCCTGGTCTGCTACACGGCCAACGATCCGGCGAGCTTCGCCCCGCGCTGGGACTGGGGCGTGGACGCGGTGATCAGCGACGACCCCGGCGTCTTCAACGTGGCCGGCCCGGGTGGCTGACCAGCGCCTCGCCGGTGGCCATATCCAGGCTCGCCGCCAGGCCGTCGGCCAGACGCTCGCACTCCTGCTCCCGGTGAGTGGCGTGGTCCACGGCGGTGTCGACCGCGTCGAGGCCATTCGGTGCCGGAGGGCTGTACGATCATCACCGCACCCGGCGCTGCCTACCAGGGGCGCGTCGTGCCATGATAATGCCGCTCACGCGACCACGTTTCGCCGCTCCTGGTGTCCAGAAGGTCCTTCAACTCGGCGAAGTCGGCGCTGTCCAGGTTCTCCCCGGCGATCTGCCGCTGCTCCTCGATGAGCTCCCGCAGCACCTGATCGGTGGTCAGGGGGTTGGCCAGCACGACCCGGAAGACGGTAATGGCCTGATGGTCATAGTGCGCCGGTGTCAGGCGGGTTCGCGACACGAAGGTCTTGCCCCGCTCGCGCTGTGTCTTCTGGATGGACTGCGTCATGCGGTTCAGGAGGTCGTTGATCCGCTGGCGCAGCGTGCTGTCGGCCTCGCCCAGCAGCGCCTGAGCGTCGGCGGGAGCCCAGCGATAGGTGAGGATGTTGAGTTCCGGTTTGGTGATCAGCTCGAAGTCATCGAGCGCTGCGATCCGATCGGCGAAGCGTCGCGCCAGCTGGATGCCATTGTCGATCAGCATCGCATAACCCTGACGACCGATGATCTTCAGTGCCGACTGCACCAGCATCGCCATGCCGGGACGAGAGCCTTCCAGGGTGGTGCTGCCCAGATCCTTCGACCCCTGCCGAATGATGTACTGGGCATGATGCTCGATGCTGCCGAGTGCGGACGGCTCGCGGAACAGCACCATTCCCGCCCCCATCGGCACATAGAGCTGCTTGTGCGCGTCGATGGTGACGGAGTCGGCCCGCTCGATGCCGGCGAGACGGGGGCGGTAGCGTTCGGAGAACAGCGTCGGGCCACCCCAGGCGGCATCCACGTGGAAGTGAATCCCCTGCTCGGCGGCGATGTCGGCCAGGCTGTCCAGCGGGTCGATGTTGCCGGTCTCGGTCGTGCCGGCGATACCGACCAGCGCGAAGGGGCGTATCCGCTGCCGCGCGAGCCGTTTCAGCGTGGCGACCAGGGCATCGGGCCGGACACGGTTGTGACCGTCCGTCTCGACCGCGACCATCTGATCGCGCCCGATACCCAGCACATCGGCCGCCTTGGATAGCGAGTAATGGCCGCGCTCCGAGACCAATACCGCGGCGCCATCACAGTCATAGTGACGCATGGCGCTGAAAACGCCGCTGTGACCGATGCCCGGAAACTCGCCGTCTGGACCGAAGGCCCGGTTTCGGGCGGCCCAGAGCGCGGTGATATTGGCGACGGTCCCCCCGGAGCAGAAGGCGCCGAGGCGTTCGTCACTGTGATGCAGCCAACTGTCGTAGAAATCACCGGGCTGCCCGTAGATCAGGCGATGCAGCATGCCCAGCACCTGACGCTCCAGCGGCGTGAAGGCCTTGGAGGTCTCGGTCTTCACCAGGTTCTGGTTCAGTGCGATCATGATCTTCGACAGCGGGATCATGAAGTAGGGCAGTGCCGACGTCATGTGGCCGACGAAGCTGGGCGACGCGGTATGCACCGATTGCGCGACCACCTTGTCGAGCAGGAACCGGGTCTGATCCGAGACGAAGACGGGCGCCTCGGGGATCCTGGTCTCGTTGAAGTCCCGCTCGATCCTGACCAGATCGTTCTCTTCCGCGACGATATGCTCCTGCAGGAAGCCGGCGAGATTCGCCGAAATATCCCGGTCCAGACGGTTAAGCGTCGACCCCGGTGCTTCAGGAACGGTGAAGATCCGCAGCAGATTCTCCCAGCTGCTTTCGGCGACCTTTGATTGCTTATCCATGGGACCCTGTTGCCTTTGGAGGACGAAAACGCAGAGGACCGAAGGGCTCCGAGGCCGACCGGTGCATCGCCGAGCGCGCGATGTTATCCAACGACCATGCCCATTTCCAGCGCGTTGCACCGTTCGTAGACGCCCCTGTTGCAGCCAGCACGCCGCCACCGGGCCATGTGGTTGATCATGCATTAGGGCAGGGGCAACCACAATCCCATCGACCTCTCCACGACCCCACCATGGCCACCACTCGGAACCTCTGCCTATTCCCCGATCCTTTCAGCCAAGGTCGCCGGACGTCGGTGTGTCAGCCCCCCAACAGGCGCCGGACGGCGGCCATGTCCAGACTGGCTTCCAGGGCATCCGCCAGCCGGTCGAGTTCGCGCTCGCGATGGGCGGCCAGGTCCACGGCGGCGCCCTCGCCTGCCAGCCCCAGGCGCGCCAGCAGCGCCGCGGCCGCCGGTGCCTCGTCGAACAACCCGTGCAGGTAGGTGCCGAGCACCTGGCCGTCCTCGCTGATCGCGCCGTCCGGCCGGCCGCCGAGGTCGAGCAGCGGCCGGGCCAGCGCCGGGCCATCGCTGACGCCGTTGTGGATCTCGTAGCCGCTCACCGCCACCGCCTCGCCGGCGAGGGTGCCTCTGACGTTGCACAGCTGCTTGCCGGCCACCATGCGGGTGCGCATCGCCAGCAGCCCCAGCCCCGGCACGCCGCCTGGTTCGCCCTCGAGGCCGTCCGGATCGTCGATCGCCTCGCCGAGCATCTGGAAGCCGCCGCAGATGCCGAGCACTCGGCCGCCGTAGCGCAGGTGGCGCCGGATCGCCGCTTCCCAGCCCTGGCGACGCAGCCAGGCCAGATCGCTGGCCGTGCTCTTGCTGCCGGGCAGCAGGATGACGTCGGCGGGCGGAATGGCCCGGCCCGGCCCCACCAGGGTCAGCTCGACCCGTGGATGCAGGCGCAGCGCGTCCAGGTCGGTGTGGTTGCTGATCCGCGGCAGCGCCGGCACCACCACTCGTAGCCCCGGCGTCTCGGCGGCGCTCTCGGTGAGTCCCAGGCCGTCCTCGGCGTCCAGCAGCAGTCCCTTCAGATAAGGCAGCACGCCCAGCACCGGCTTGCCGGTGTGGCCGGTGAGCCACTCCAGGCCCGGCTCGAGCAGCGAGAGATCGCCGCGGAAGCGGTTGATCAGAAGCCCGGTGGTGCGCGCGCGCTCGCTGTCGCCGAGCAGCGCGAGGGTGCCCACCAGCTGCGCGAAGACCCCGCCGCGGTCGATGTCGGCGACCAGCCACACCGGGCAGTCCACCGCCTCGGCGAAGCCCATGTTGGCGATGTCGTTCTGGCGCAGGTTGATCTCGGCGGGGCTGCCGGCGCCTTCGGCGATCACCAGGTCATGGCGGCTCGTCAGCCGATCCCAGGCCGAAAGCACGGTCTCCCGGGCCTGGCACTTGAAGGCGTGGTAGTCCAGGGCATCCATATGGCCGTGGACCCGCCCGTCGAGGATCACCTGGGCGCCGCGGTCGGTCTCGGGCTTGAGCAGCACCGGGTTCATGTCGGCGTGGGGAGCGAGGCCGCAGGCGATTGCCTGCAGCGCCGTGGAGCGGCCGATCTCGCCGCCCTCCGGCGTCACGGCGCTGTTCAGCGCCATGTTCTGGGGCTTGAAGGGCGCCACCGACACCCCGCGCCGCGCCAGCAGCCGGCACAGCCCGGCCACCACCGTGCTCTTGCCGGCATCCGAGGTGGTGCCCTGGATCATCAGTGTCGCCATGCCATACGCCTCGCCCTGACCGGTTCGCCCTTCGAGATGGCGAGACTCTACCTAGCCGCCCCACGAGCCGCAATCAGTCGCCGCCGACTTTCCCTATGGACAGTCAATCAAGGCATGCCATCATTCATCAGTCGCTATGTAGGGGAAATGACATGGAACCGGTCATCCAGGAAAACATATCGGGTTGCGGAATTGCCGCTAGTGCTGCCCTCGCCGGCGTGTCCTACCCGGAAGCCCAGCGAGTGGCCAGCGGCCTGGGGATTCATGCCGAGGACAAGGCCCTGTGGTCGGACACCCGGTATGTCCGCACCCTTCTCTCGGCCTTCCAGATACGCACATCGCCTGCGGAGACACCATTCGAGTCCTGGGAAGCACTGCCTGACAAGGCCTTGCTTTCCATCAAGTGGCGTCTGGAAGCAGACAGGCCATTCTGGCACTGGGTGGTGTTCGTCAGGCAAGGCGAACGCTCCTTCGTGCTGGATTCCAGGAAGAATCTGAGTTCGCATGTCCGACGAGACTTCGGGCGAATGAAACCCCGGTGGTTTATCGAGGTGTATGATTAATACGGCACAGCATGGGGATGGGCCTGCCCTGCAGATCGACCTTCTCGTCCTGCGCTGCAAGGCGCTGGAGGCCAGCAAGCGGTTCTATGAGCTCCTGGGCTTTTGCTTCGTGAAGGAACAACATGGCGACGGCCCGATCCACTACGCCTCGCAGGAGGCCGGGATGGTGTTCGAGCTATATCCGTGGCCCGAGGATGACGTCACGGACCATACACGACTCGGCTTCAGCGTACCGAACCTCGGAGAAATCGTGGCGAATATTGAGACGCTGAGCCGCCATGTCATCGCCGACGAAGTGGTCTATATCGCCCAGGATCCCGACGGCAGGAAAATCGAACTAACGGAGCGGACAACATGACCATCGGCTTCGTGGCAAGCGGCCTCAGCGGCTTCAAACCGGGGCATGTGGTAAGTCCAGATCGGTCAATCTGAGGTGAGCATGAAAGGAAGCTGTCTTTGTGGTGCCGTGACCTATGAGGTCGATCGGCTCGATATGCCGATCGGGCACTGCCATTGTCGCACCTGCCAGAAGGCGCATGCCGCGGCCTTTGCGACCACCGCCGGCGTCGAGCGACGGCATTTTCGCTGGACGGCCGATGAGCGGCATCTCTCCCACTACGAGTCTTCACCGGGCAAGCGACGCTGGTTCTGCTCCCTATGCGGTACCCACCTGATGGCGGAGCGGGCGGGACAGCCCCACGTCATCCTGCGCGTGGCCACCCTGGACGAGGACCCGGGAGAGCGTCCCGCCCTGCATATCTGGCGGTCCCATGAGGTGCCCTGGTTGGCGCATGATGAAGCACTTCCGTCCTATAAGGCATGGCCGCCAGGACGGTAGTACTCAGGCCGGACATTCCACCCCGGCCCCATGCCTGTGCCCCGACTCTCACCCTGGCGGCTCACCTTCACGCCCCCGCCAGGCCCCTGCGCTTGCCGGTCCGAGGTGGTGCCCTGGATCGTCAGCGCGCTCATCGCGAGCCTTCCCGTGCCGCGAGCGCCTCGAACAGCGCCGGCGCCTCCAGCGCCTCGCCCCAGCCATTGCCATGCACCCGCCCGGCCAGCGGCAGCCGCTGGCGCCAGCCGGCTCGGGCCAGCTCCGGCCGGTCGAGAAAGTCGTCGACATAGCCCAGGCACAGGTAGGCGAGCGGGTAGACGTTCTCCGGCAGGCCCAGCACCTCGGCCAGATCAAACTGGTCGACGATGCTGACCCAGCCCACGCCGATGCCCTCGGCACGAGCCGCCAGCCACAGGTTCTGGACCGCCAGGCAGGTGCTGAACAGGTCCGTCTCGACGATGCTGTGACGCCCCAGCACGTGCTCGCCGCCGCGGCTGCGGTCGCAGGTGATGCACAGGTTGAACGGGCTCTCGAGGATGCCCTCCAGCTTGAGGCGGCGATAGAGCGCGCCGCGCTCGCCGGTGTGGCACTCGGCCGCCCTGGCGTTCTCGCGCTCGAAGATGCCGTGCACCCGCTCGCGCACCTCGCGGCCGTCGATCACCAGGAAGTCCCAGGGCTGCATGAAGCCCACCGAGGGTGCGTGATGGGCGGCCTCGAGCAGGCGCGCCAGCACCTCGGGGGGAATCGGGTCCGGGCGGAACTGGGCGCGCACGTCGCGGCGCTCGAAGATGGCTCGGTAGACGCCGTCGCGCTGCGCCTCGGGGAAGGCGTGATCGGGTCGCCCGTTCGGGTCTGCCATGCGGCGGTCTCCTGGAAATCGTGATGGTGGCGTGTGACGCCTTGAAAAGGATCAGGACTGGCCGATGAGCGCCGGGGACAAGCCGAAGCGAGGGTCCTACGCCAGGGGTGAGGAGCACCGCTCCGAACGGGCTGGCCATGGATGGCCAGCACCGGCCCTGCAAGCGGCGCAGGATGCGAGAGCGCCGCAGGGCGTCGGTAGCGCCCAGGGAGGGGTTCACAGCGCCCTCGCAGCGGCTTGGCGCCGGAAAAGCTCATCGTCTTCACCGGGCCGTGAGCGTCCTTCTAGAGCTCCACGCCCTTCTGGGCCTTGATGCCCTGATCCTTGAAGGCGTGCTTGACCACCTTCATCTCGGTCACGGTGTCGGCCAGTTCGATCAGCGCTTCGGGCGCATGGCGGCCGGTGACCACCGCGTGCTGCATGGGCGGGCGGGCCTGGAGGTCGTCGAGCACCCCATCGAGCGCCAGGTAGCCGTGGCGCAGGGCGATATTGAGCTCGTCGAGCAGCACCAGCGCATAGCTCGGGTCGGCGAGCATGCGGCTGGCCTCCGCCCAGGCCGCCTCGGCGGCGCGCACGTCGCGCTCGCGGTCCTGGGTGTCCCAGGTGTAGCCCTCGCCCATGACGTGATAGTCCACCCCCGGCAGGTCGCGGTAGAAGGCCTCTTCCCCGGTCTGGAACTTGCCCTTGATGAACTGCACCACGCCCACCTGCATGCCGTGGCCGAGTGCCCGGGCGACCATGCCGAAGCCGGAGCTGCTCTTGCCCTTGCCCGGGCCGGTGAGCACCAGCAGCACGCCCTGCTCCTTGTCGGCGGCCTTGATCCGCTCGTTCATGATCTTCTGCTTGTGGGCCATGCGTGCGGCATGGCGCTCGGGGTCGACGTGCTTCATTGCGGTCTCCATCCATCGGGAAAGAATCGATAGCAGCCGTTGGCGCTACGCTCAGGCCAGCGGAGGCGTCCGTGACAGCAGCGGCGTGCGCGCCAACAGATAGACGTCCATGATCCAGCCGTGCCGCTCGCGCAGGGCGGCGCGCCGCTCGACGATGGACGGCCCCACCTCGGCGAGCCGACCGTCGATCAGGCACTGCTTGTCCATGCCCAGGTAGGCCCCCCACCAGATATGCAGGCCCTCCGGCGCCAGCGCCTGGAAGGCGCCGCCGCCGTCGAGCATCACGGCGACGCTGGCGGCGTCCTCGGGCCAGCCGCGCTCGCGCAGGCGCCGCCCGGTGGTGATCTGCACCGGCTCGGCCAGCGCGTTGAGGGGAATCCGATGCTCGGCGGTCAGCACCTGCAGGCTGGTGATGCCCGGCACGACGCTCACCTCCAGCGACGCATCTCCGTCCCGACCCGAGCCCTTCAGGCGCCCAGCGATGCGCAGGCTGCTGTCGTAGAGCGAAGGATCGCCCCAGATCAGCATGGCCACCCGCCCGCCCCGCGGCAGGTGGCGCGCCATCTGTTCGCGCCACACCTCGGCGATCGCCGCATGCCAGTCGTCCACCGCGCCCAGATAGTCGTCGCGGCCGTCGCGGCGCGGCAGGTCGAACTCCACGACCCGCGATTGCGCGGCCTCGTCCAGCAGGTTGCGGCACAGCAGCCGGCGCAGGTCGACCAGATCCGACTTGGCCTCGCCCTTGCGCGGCAGCAGGATCCGATCCGCCGCCTGGAGCGCGCGCACGCCGGCCAGGGTGACGTGGTCGGGATTGCCGGTGCCGATGCCGATCAGCGAGAGCTGGATCATGATGTGTCTCTCTCCTCGCCCCGCTCCTCACTTGGCCATTCACCACGCTCCCCCTCTATCTGGGCGAAGGGCGAGTCCGCCGACTGCGGCCGGAAGCGACGATCGTAGCCGATCGCGTAGAGGCAGCTGTCGTCGAAGTCCTCGCTGGCCAGCGCCGGGCCGACCAGGATCAGCGCGGTGCGGTTCATGGCCGGGTCGAGCCGCGCGGCGATATTATCGAGCCGCCCGCGGATCACCTTCTGATCGGGCCAGCTGGCCCGCCAGACGATGGCCACCGGGCAGTCGTCGCCGTAGCAGGGCGCAAGCTCCGCCACCACGCGCTCGAGGTTGTGGATGGACAGATGGATCGCCAGGGTCGCGCCGGTGCGCGCGAAGTTGGCCAGCATCTCGCCGTCCGGCATGGCACTGGCCCGGCCCGGCGTGCGGGTCAGCACCACCGACTGCGCCACGCCCGGCAGCGTCAGTTCCTGGCCGAGGGTGGCGGCCGCCGCGGCGAAGGCGGGCACCCCGGGCGTGATGGCGTAGGGAATGCCAAGCGCGCGCAGCCGGCGCAGCTGCTCGGCCATGGCCGACCACACCGACAGGTCCCCGGAATGCAGACGGGCCACGTCCTGGCCCGCCGCCTGGGCACGGGCCATCTCGTCGATGATCGCGTCGAGGGACAGCGGCGCGGTGTTGACGATGCGCGCGCCTGCCGGGCAGTGCGCGAGGATCGCCTCGGGCACCAGCGAGCCGGCGTAGAGGCACACCGGGCTGGCGGCGATGAGGTCGCGCCCGCGCAGCGTCAAGAGGTCCGGCGCGCCGGGGCCGGCGCCGATGAAATGTATCGTCATGTCCCGTCTCCTCTCAAAGGGCCTTTGGCCACCGCAGCGGTGGCGCGCCGATCCGTGGAAACCAGCCGGGGGCCGAGCAGCGTCGCGCCCGGGCCCGCCGCCAGCAGCGCCACGGCCTCGGCGACACTGCCCGTGCCGCGGGCCCGCCGGCTGTGTCGGGAATGTGTCAGGGTCGCGGCCGAGGCCAGCGCATCGTCGGGCACGCCCAGGGTCGCGAGGCCCCGCGCCTCGCCCAGCGCCTCGACCCGCGGGCGCATGGACTCGGCCGCCGCCAGCCGGTCGACCGGGCCGTGTCGCGTCTCGAGCCGGTCCAACGCCTCGGCCAGCGAGGCGAGCGTCGCCGAGCGGCGAAAACCGAAGCCCGCGACCCTCATCGCTTTCCCCTTCATCGCGCCGTTCATCGCGACACCCGCCACTGCACGATGGGATAGGCGGCCTTCCAGCCGCGCCGGGTGCCGATGGGGGTCGCGGCGGCCAGCTCCAGGCGCACCAGCTCGCCGCCGGCCCGGCGCTGCCAGTGGGCCAGCAGCGCCTCGGACTCCAGGGTCACCGCATTGGCCACCAGGCGCGTGCCCGCCGGCAGACGATGCCACAGCGCGGCCAGCAGCGCCTCGGAGAGCCCGCCGCCGATAAAGACCGCATCGGGCGGCGTCTCTCTCAGCCCGCCCCTTGCCATGGCGCCCTCTTCAAGCGCTTGTTCTTCGAGCAGTATCGCGGCATCGCCCTCGATCACCTCGAGCCGGTCGACGCCGAGCTCGCGGGCGTTGCGCCGCGCCCGGTCGGCCCGCTCGGCATCGCGCTCGACGCCAAGGGCGCGGTTGTCCGGATGGGCCAGCAGCCATTCGATGGCGACCGAGCCCGAGCCCGTGCCGATGTCCCACAGCCGCTCGCCCGGCGCCGGCGCCAGGGCGGCCAGCGTCACGGCGCGCACCGCCTGCCTGGTGATCTGGCCGTCGTGGTCGAACCAGTCGTCCGGCCGCCCGGGCGTCAGCGGCAGGGCCGGCCCGTCGCCGTCGACCTCGAGGCCCACCGCGACCGGATGGGCGATATCGTCGGGCAACTCGGCGTCGGCGCGCACGCTGCGCACGCGCTCCTCGATGCCGCCCAGCGCCTCCAGCACATGAAGCCGGCTGGCGTCGAAGCCGACGCGCGTGAGCCAGCCGGCGAGCTCCGTCACCGCGGCACCGTCTCGCAGCAGCACCAGCAGGCGGCGCCCGCGATGCAGGTGCGGGCGGAGGCGCGTCAGCGGCCGGGCATGCAGGCCCAGGCAAGTCACGCCCTCCAGCGACCAGCCGAGCCGTGAGGCCGCCAGGCTGAAGGTGGAGGGCGACGGTAGCGCCCGCCACTCGTGGGGGGCCAGATGCCGCGCCAGGGTCGCGCCGGCGCCGAACCAGAAGGGATCGCCGGAGACCAGCATCACCACCCGGCGGCCGCGCTCGGCCAGCAGTCGGGGGACGCCGTCGGCGAAGGGCACCGGCCACTCGCGCACCTCGGCGGAGAGCGTCGGCAACAGGCGCAGGTGGCGCCGCGCGCCGAACACCACCTCGGCGGCCTCCAGCGCCTCGCGGCTTGCCGGCGTCAGCCCCGCCGTGCCACTCTCGCCCCAGCCCAACACCGTCAGCCAGGGAGCGTCGTCCGCGTCAGTCATCATGAAGGTCCTGATTCTGGGAGGTACCACCGAGGCCAGCGCCCTGGCCCGCACCCTGGCCGAGCGCGGGATCCCCGCGCTGTTCAGCTATGCCGGCCGCGTCACCACGCCCAAGCCGCAGCCGCTGCCCACCCGCGTCGGCGGCTTCGGCGGCGTGGCGGGCCTGGCCGCCTTCCTGACGGAAAGCCGCATCACCCACCTGGTCGACGCCACCCATCCCTTCGCCGAGCGCATGAGCAGTAACGCGGTGGCGGCGGCCGAGCGCTGCGGCGTGGCGCTGCTCGCCCTGACCCGACCGCCCTGGGCGCCGCAGGCCGGCGACCGCTGGCAGCGGGTCGCCGGCATCGAGGCGGCGGTAGCGGCGCTCGCCGGTCCGCCGCAGCGGGTGCTGCTGGCGATCGGGAGAATGCACCTGACCGATTTCGCGGCCCAGCCCCAGCACCACTATGTGCTGCGACTGGTCGACCGGCCCGACGGCCCGCCGCCCCTGCCCCATCACCATGTGACCGTCGACCGCGGCCCCTTCACCCGGGAGGGCGACCTGGCCCTGCTGCGCGAGCACGGCATCGAGCGCCTGGTGTGCAAGAACGCCGGCGGCACGGGGGCAGCGGCCAAGCTTGCCGCCGCCCGCGAGCTGGGCCTGCCGGTGGTGATGATCGACCGCCCGGCGCTGCCGCCGCGCCGCGAGGCGCATACCATCGACGACGTCCTTGACTGGCTGGCATAGAGGGCGTCTACAAATTACTGCGCTCGGCCATGCAGCGTTGAAACCAGCCTTAAAATGCTCATTTACAGCTCCGTAAACTGCGCTTTTGCGGCGGATTTCGCCTTGTGACCCACAAGGACGTGGGAAATGCGTTGGCCCGTAGGGAACGGGCCTAGCCCTGACCGTCGCTCGTGACATTTGTAAACACCCTCTAATCACGACGCCGCTCCTGATGAAGGAACCGAACGCGGCGTATAGACCCACTCTCGCTGTGCTCCTGCGATGCGTCGCGTCAGGCTCGATCCCACCATCACCAGGGTGCGCATGTCGGCCATCTCGGGCGTCGCCTCGCCCAGGGTGGTGACCCGCACGCTCTCCTCCGGCGTGGCGACCGCCCGGGCGAACATGATCGGGCGCGCCTCGCCGCAGGCCTCGCGCAGCACCGCCAGGGCCCGGGCGAAGCCCTCCGGCCGCGAGCGGGAGCGGGGGTTGTAGAAGGCCATGGCGAAGTCGGCCTCGGCGGCCAGGCGCAGGCGCTTCTCGATCAGCGCCCAGGGCTTGAGATTGTCCGAGAGGTTGAGGCAGCAGAAGTCGTGGCCCAGGGGCGCGCCCAGCCGCGCGCTGGCGGCCAGCATGGCGGAGACCCCCGGCAGCACCTGGATATCCAGCGCCCGCCAGGCAGGCTCGCCCGCCTCCAGCGCCTCGAACACCGCCGCACCCATGGCGAACACGCCGGGGTCTCCCGATGAGACGACCGCCACCCGGCGGCCCTCGGCGGCCATCGCGAGCGCCTGCTCGGCCCGGCGGATTTCCTCGCGGTTGTCCGAGCCGTGGCGGGTCAGCCCCGGCCGCGGCGCCACCCGCTCGACGTAGGGCACGTAGCCCACCGCGTCGGTGGCCTGTTCGAGCGCGCTCGAGGCCTCCGGGGTGATCAGCGCCTCGCTGCCCGGGCCCAGCCCAACGATTTTCAGCCATCCTGTATTGCTCATGGCCGCCTCCCGTTGCCGTGGATCACCAGGATCGAGAAATAGGGCACCCGCTCGCCGACCTCGGCGAGCGGCACCACCCGCTGCTGCGCCATGGAGGCGTACTCGATCAGCCAGGCATCCCCCTCGCGCCCGGCGCTCGCCAGCGCGCGGCGCAGCTTGTCGAGGTGCCGGCCGATCTTCATCACCACCAGGGCGTCGGTGCGCGCGATGCGCTCGGCCAGCCGGTCCTCCGGCTGCGTCGCCGTCAGCACGGTCAGGACGTCGTCGCCCCAGGTGATGGGCTGGCCGGTGGCGGTCCAGGCGGCGGACATCCCGGTGATGCCGGGTACCACTTCAACGGCCACCCTTCCCTGCAATCGGGTATAGAGATGCATAAAGGAGCCGTAGAAGAAGGGGTCCCCCTCGCAGAGCACCGCCACGTCGTGGCCCGCCCCGGCGATCTCGGCGATCTCGGCGACCTGGCGCTCGTAGAAGGCCGCCAGCCAGGCGTTGTAGCGCGGGTCGTCGAAGGGGATCTCGGTGGTGACCGGATACTCCATGGGCAGCTCGACGGCATCGGCGGCCAGCATGCCCTCGACGATGGTGCGGGCGTGACCGGTGCGGCCCTTCTTGCGGAAATAGGCAATGTGGGTGGCGCCGCGGATCAGGCGATCCGCGCGGACGCTCATCAGGTCCTGGCTGCCGGGACCGAGGCCCACCCCAAAGATGGTGCCGGGTCGGGTGCCGAGCGTTGTCATTCGCGGCGATCCGCCATGGCGTTGACGGCGGCCACCGTCACCGCGCTGCCGCCGAGCCGTCCCTCGACGATGGCACAGGGCGCCGCGGCGCTCTCCCACAGCGCCTGCTTGGATTCCGCCGCGCCGACGAAGCCCACCGGGCAGCCGATGATGGCGGCCGGGCGCGGGCAGTCCGGGGCCTCCAGCATGTTCAGCAGGTGGAAGAGCGCGGTCGGTGCATTGCCGATCGCCACCACCGCCCCGTCCAGGTGGGGCCGCCACAGCTCCAGCGCCGCCGCCGAGCGGGTGTTGGCCATCTCTCGGGCCAGGCCGGGCACCCGCTCGTCGTGCAGGGTGCAGAGGATGGCGTTGTCCGCCGGCAGGCGCTGGCGGGTGATGCCCTCGGCGACCATGCGTGCGTCGCAGAGGATCGGCGCCCCGGCCTCCAGCGCCCGGCGCGCTCGATTCACCACATCGTCACGGAAGTGGACGTGCGCCGCCAGCGCCACCAGGCCGGCGGCATGGATCATCCGCACGGCCACCGGCTCTTCCTCCGGCGAGAAGCGTGCCAGCTCGGCCTCGCGCCGGATGGTGGCGAAGGACTCCCGGTAGATCGCCGGTCCATCGGTTTCATAGACGTGAGGCATCTGTTTCCTCCCAATAAATCCTTCCCGGCAACAAGGCGTCGCGAGGGCGCTATGAACCCTTCCCTGGGCGCTACCGACGCCCTGCTGCGCTCTCGCGTCCCGCTCCGCTTGCAGGTCCGGTGCTGGCCATCCATGGCCAGCCCGTTCGGAGCCGTGCTCCTCACCCCTGGCGTAGGACCCTCGCTCTGACTTGTCCCCGAGGCTCGTCCTTTCTGACGCCGGGGTCGTGAGTGCAATGACGTCGGCTTCGCTTAGGCCAGTCGCGACCGGGGTGTCGTCGGCGCGTCCGCCCAGGATCAGGTCGAAGCGACCGTCGCGCCCCGTCAGGCAGACCTCGGCCGGCCGGCCGCGGGCGCAGCCCTTGGCGCAACCGGACACGTGCACCCGCCCCATGCCCCCACCGCTCAGCCGCTCGGCGAGCGCCTGCGCCAGGCCCAGGGTCGCCACGCTGGCCCGTTCGCAGTGGGGCGCGCCCGGGCAGGCGTCCATGGCCAGCCGCGGGTCGCGCGCATCATGGATCAGTCCGCCGTCCGGCGCGCCTTCGCTCATGTTCACGTTCTCGCCCTCCAGCAGCAGGCGCCGCCAGGGCGTCACGCGGATGGCGTTGACGTCGTCGCCGAGTGCGTCCCGCAGCGCCGAGGCCGGCGCCCGGCCGAAGGGCAGGCCGACCACCCGGCCCCGGCGATGGTCGCCCAGCGTCAGGCTCGCGGCGGATTCAGCGGGCCCGGCGGGGGCCATCGTGGCCGGCGCCCAGGCGGGCAGCGGCGCGGTGAGGCGATGCATGCGCCCGGTGCCACCGCTATCGACGAACCAGTGCGCCAGGCGCCGCAGTAGTTCGACGGCCGCCTCGATCGAGCCCACCGGGGTACCCAGGGCGCGGCCGTCGGCTCGCACCAGCAGCCCGCCGCCGGCCGAGCGCTCGAGGCGAAGATCCGCGGAGGCCTCCATCAGCACCGGTGCCGGGCCGGCGTCGATGGCCAGGCCCCACTTGGCCGGCAGCGTCGGCCACTCAGCCATCCGGGCCTCCAGCAGATGTGCCGCCTTATGGGTGGTATCACCCGGCTGCCAGTCCGGGGCGACCAGCAGCGCCGGGCGACGCTCGGCCTGGGCGTCCGGGGCCACCAGCTCCCGTTCGACGAGACAGGCCATCAGCGCGGGCCAGCCAGCCTCGCTCACGCCGCGCAGCTGCAGGTTGGCGCGGCGGGTGAGCTCGACCAGCCCGCTGCCCCAGGTCTCGGCGGCGTCGCACAGCGCCAGCATCTGCGCCCGGGTGAGCCGCCCCAGCCGCGGACGCACGCGCACCAGCAGGCCATCGCCCGTGGCCATGGGCCGCCAGGCGCCGGGACACCAGCCCCTGACGCGAGCCTCGGCGCTCATGGGGCGAGCTCCCGGGTCTCGTCGAACTCGAGCAGCAGGTCCTGCAGGGCCGCGCCCTGTTCCCCGGGGTCCTGCCACATCCCGCGCTGGGCGGCTTCCAGCAGCCGCTCCGCCATCTCCTCCAGCGCCGCGCCGTTGTGTTCGCGCAGGAAGCGCTGGTTGGCCGGGTCCAGCACCAGGGCGTCGGTCACCTGGGCGTACTGGTAGTCGGCCACCAGGTCGGTGGTGGCGTCGTAGGCGAACAGGTAGTCCACCGTGGCGGCCATCTCGAAGGCGCCCTTGTAGCCGTGCTCGCGCATGGCCTCGAGCCACTTGGGATTGAGCACCCGGGAGCGCACCACGCGCGCCAGCTCCTCCTGGAGGGTGCGGATTCGCGGCCGGGCCGGGTTGGCGTGGTCGCCGTGATAGATGGCCGGCGCCTGGCCGCCGAGAGCGCGGCTGGCGTTGGCCATGCCGCCCTGGAAGGCGTAGTAGCCGTGGGAGTCGAGGATGTCGTGCTCGCGGTTGTCCTGATTGTGCATCACCGCCTGCAGGCCCTCGAGCTGTCGTTCGAAGGCATCCCGGGCGGCGGCGCCGGATTCCGGGAACTGGCCGTAGGCGTAGGCGCCGGCGGCGAGGTAGGCCTCGGCCAGGTCGTCGGCATCCTCCCAGGTGCGGGCGTCGACCCGCCGGTCCAGGCCGGTGCCGTACTCGCCGGGCCTGCTGCCGAACACCCGGTAGCCGGCCTCGCGGTCGGCCGCCTCGGGCGCGAGCCCCCGAGTCTCGAGCTCATGACGGCGCGCCTCGACCGCCGCGCGGATGGTGTTGCCGTTGCCCGGCTCCTCGTAGGCCGCCACCGCGCGCACCGCGGCATCGAACAGCCGGATGACGTGGGGAAAGGCGTCGCGGAAGAAGCCGGACACGCGCAGGGTGACGTCCACCCGGGGCCGCCCCAGCAGCATGCTGGGGATCACCTCCACGTCGACCACCCGCTGCGAGCCCAGCGACCAGATCGGCCGCACGCCCATCAGGGCGAAGGCCTGGGCGATGTCGTCGCCGCCGGTGCGCATGGTGGCGGTGCCCCAGATCGACAGCCCCAGCCGGCGCGGATAGTCGCCATGATCCTGCAGGTAGCGCTCGACGAAGGCCTGGGCCGAGGCCTCGCCCAGCGACCAGGCGGCGGGCGACGGGACGGCGCGGTTGTCGACGCCGAAGAAGTTGCGTCCGGTGGGCAGGACATCGAGCCGGCCGCGGCTGGGGGCACCGCTGGGCCCGGGCGGCACGAAGCGTCCGTCGAGCCCGTCGAGCAGTGCGCCGATCTCCCGTTCGGCGCCATGGCGCATGGCGGCCCAGAGCCCGTCGCGGGCGTAGCGGCAGAGCGCCGCGGTTGCCGGGTAGTCCCTGGCCAGCTCGTCCAGGCTGCCCGGCTCGAGCACGTGCTCGGCCACCAGTCGTTCGGCGAGCCCTTCGAGGCGCTCGCGGGCGTCGGCGGCACTGCGCCAGGGGGCGTCACTGCCTTCGGCCAGCACCCGCGGCCGCGGGCCCTGCCACGGCTCGGCCCCGGCCGCCAGGGGATCGAAGCGCGAGCCCTGCTCGTCCGGTTCGCGCAGCCCCAGGTCGTCGGCCAGGGCATGCAGCAGACCACGCCGCTCCGGCTCCTCGCCCCGCGGCAGCCGCAGGATGGCGACCAGGGTCGCCGCCCGCTTGTCCGCCGGTGGCAGGGTCCCCAGCACGTGCAGGCCGTGGCGGATCTGCGACTCCTTGATATCACACAGATAGGTGTCGAGTTCGTTAAGTAGGCCCTCATCATCCACCTCGCCCGCCGTCTGGCTCAGTTCCCGGTCGATGCCGGTGCGCCTCAGGTGCCCGAGGATCCGCTCGCGCAGCAGCGCCTCGCGCTTCGGGTCCATGCCCAGCGCCTGATAGTACTCGTCGGTCAGGGTCTCGAGCTCGGCCATGTCGCCGTAGAGCTCGGCCCGGGCCAGCGGGGGCATCAGGTGGTCGATGATCACCGCCTGGCTGCGGCGCTTGGCCTGGCCGCCCTCGCCCGGATCGTTGACGATGAACGGATAGAAGTGCGGCAGCGGCCCCAGGGCGATGTCCGGCCAGCATTCGGCGGACAGCGCCGTGCTCTTGCCGGGCAGCCACTCCAGGTTGCCGTGCTTGCCGACGTGGATCACCGCGTCCACCCGGTAGTGCTCGCGCAGCCACAGGTAGAACGCCAGGTAACCGTGGGGCGGCACCAGCTCGGTGTCGTGATAGCTCCGGGTCGGGTCGGCGTCCGGGCCGTCGTCGATGTCTCGCGACGGCTGGATGCCGACGAAGGTCTCGCCGAGGCGGATGCCGGCGATCAGCAGCCGGCCCTGGCGATGCTTGGGGTCCGCCTCGGGCGCGCCCCAGCGTCGCCAGACCGCCTCCTGAAGCCGGGCCGGCAGGGTGCGGAACCAGGCCAGGTAGTCGTCGACGCCGAGGCTCTGCCAGCTGCCCCGCCAGGCCAGCGACTGCGGGTCGTTGGTCACGCTGCCCTGCAGCCGGCGGATCAACGCCTGACCATCCTCGGGCAGCTCCGCCACCGGATAGCCCGCGTCTACCAGCGCCCGCAGAAGATGGACCGTGGAGGCCGGGGTATCCAGGCCGACGCCGTTGCCGATGCGGCCGTCGCGATTGGGATAGTTGGCCAGCACCAGCGCCAGGCGCTTCTCGGCATTCTGGGTAGTGCGCAGGCGACAGAAGCGCCACGCCAGTTCGGCGACGAAGGCCGCGCGTTCGGGATGCAGCAGGTGGCGGGTCACCGACAGCTGGCAGCGCTCGCTGTAGTGGGCCTCCGCCTTGAAGCCCACCGCCCGGGTGATGAGGCGCCCGTCCATCTCCGGCAGTACCACCTGCATGGCCAGGTCGCGGCTGTGCAGGCCGGCGGCCTTGTCGCGCCAGTCCTCCTCGGTGCTGCTGGCGAGTATTGCCTGCAGCACCACCGGCCGGCCGACGAACGGCCCCTCGTCGAGCGCGCCGCCCGAGGTGTCCGCCTCGTCCGGCTCGCGGTTGACGGAGAAGCCGGTGGTGTTGACCACCAGGGCCGCACCGGTCCGCTCGATCAGGTGATTGACGAAGGCCACGCAGGCGTCGTCCTTGAGCGAGGCCGCCGCCACCGCCAGCGGCTCGAGCCCGCGAGCCCGCAGCGTCTCGATCAGACCATCGATCACCGCGGTGTTGGCGCCCTGCAGGTGGCTGCGATAGAACAGCAGCAAACACACCGGCCGTCCGGCCTCGCGCCGCGCCTGCCACTCGGCGAGCGCCGCGCCCTGCCGTCCCGCTGCACGGGGGTCGTAGAGCAGCGCCGCGGGAATCGCCCTGGGCTCGCGCCACGCCAGCGACCGGTCGAGGCACTCGGCGGCGACGAAGCGCAGCAATTGCTCGGCGTTATCCACCCCGCCCTCACGCAGGTAGCGCCACACCCGGTGGGCCGAGGCGACGGGCACGCTGGAGGCTCCCAGCAGGGCCTCGTCGGGCTCGTCGCTGCCCGGCACCAGGATCAGTTGCCGATCGGCGTCCGCCGCCGCCCAGGCCCGCAGGCGATCGAAGCCGTAGCGCCAGTAGGCGCTGCCGCCGAGCAGCGAGACGACCACCAGCCGGGCCTGCTCCAGCACGCGATCCTCGTAGAGATCGAAGGCGGCGGGCTTGACCAGGTTCATCCAGTTGGCGAGCCGCACCGATGGCACCTCGTCGCCGATCGACGAGGCCAGCCGCTCGACCGCCTGGGCCAGGGCCGACAGGCTGCTGTCGGCGGCCGACAGGATCACGACCTCGGCGGGACTCTGCTGCAGGTCGACGATGCCTTCGTCGTCGACGAAGCCCCCGGGCTTGGCGGCGAACAGGTGCATCAGGCGGGCGTCGCGCGCTCGGCAGCCGCCAGGGTCGCCTGCAGCGCCTCAGGGTCCAGCGAGCGACCGATGATGACCAGCTCGGTATGGCGCGGCTCGTCCTGCGCCCACAGCCGATCGTAGTAGCCGTCCAGGCGCTCGCCGACGGCCTGGACCACCCGGCGCATGGGCTTGCCCGGGATCGCCGCGAAGCCCTTGGCGCGGTAGATCTCGTGGACCTTCAACAGCTCGCCCAGGCGCGCCTCCAGGACCTCGCCCTCGACCTCGCCCAGGCGGATCACGCAGGCGTCGAAGTGGTCGTGGGCGTGGTCGTGGTGGGCGCCCTCGGCGTGGTGGCGATCGTGATGGTTGTCGATGCGGTCGATGCCCTCCTCGCTGGCCGCGCCGATGCCCATCAGCGCCTCCAGGCGGGCCGCATCGTCGGCCAGGCCCGGATCGATAAAGAGCGTCTTCACCGAGGACGGGACTTTCCGGGTCACCAGCGCCTCGACCCGTGCCTTCTCGTCCGGCGAGAGCAGGTCGCTCTTGCTGACCAGCACCAGGTCGGCGGCGCTCAGCTGGTCGTCGAGCAGCTCGCGCAGGCTGGGATCGTGGTCGAGGCTGTCGTCGGCGCGGCGCTGGGCCTCCACCTTGTCGACGTCGCTGGCATAGCGGCCGGCGGCCACCGCGGGGCCGTCGACCACGGTGATGATGGCGTCGACGGTGCAGTGCTGGCGCACCTCCGGCCAGTTGAAGGCCTGCACCAGCGGCTTGGGCAACGCCAGGCCGCTGGTCTCGATCAGGATGTGGTCGATGTCGTCGCGGCGGGCCACCAGCGTCTTCATCACCGGCAGGAACTCCTCCTCCACGGTGCAGCAGATGCAGCCGTTGGCCAGCTCATAGATGCCGTCGTCCTCGCCCGCCACGGGGCAGGCCTCCTCGCCTCTCGCGTCGCCACCCTCGTCACACGCCAGGGCGCAGCCGCGCAGCAGGCTGGAGTCGATGTCCTGCTCGCCGAACTCGTTGACGATGACGGCGATGCGCTTGCCGGTGATCTGACGCAGGATGCCGGCCAGCAGGGTCGTCTTGCCGCTGCCCAGGAAACCGGTCACCACCGTGGCGGGGATCTTGTTCAGTCGCATCCGTAGGATTCCTCTGTCGGGATGATATCGATGATCTCGGACGGGGCCGGCGCGAACAATCGGGCGACGGCGGCCGGGTTGTCGGGGAAGAACAGGTGCAGATAGGACGCCGTCAGGCGACGCGCCCGGTAGATCGCCTCGCCCGGCGCGGGATGGCGCTGACGCCGCCCATGGGCGATGGGCTCGGGCGTGCCGCTGGCCTGGGAGCGGTGATGGGCATGGCCGCGGACCGGCCCCTCCGGCAGCTCGGCGGTCTGCATGCCCTGGCAGCCCCGCCGCCCGCGCATCGCGCCCTCTCCGCGCAGCAGGCCCAGCATGGCGTGGGTCTCGCCATCCTGGTCGGTGAGGGTGTCGAGGGCATAGAGCATCCCGCCGCACTCGGCGAGGATCGGCAGGTCCGCGGCGAAGGCGCGGCGGATGTCGTCGCGCAGGGCGGTGTTGGCCGCCAGCCGTGCGCCATGCAGCTCGGGGTAGCCGCCCGGCAGCCAGAGGGCGTCGCACGCCGGCAGGGCGCGATCCGCGAGCGGCGAGAAGAAGCGCAGGCTCGCCCCCAGGCGCTCGAGCAGGTCCAGGTTGGCCTGATAGAGGAAGCTGAAGGCGGCGTCCCGCGCCACGGCGATGGTGCGACCGGCCAGCCACGGCGGCGGTGCGGCCGCATCAATGGGCGCCGCGGCGAAGGTCACCGGCGCCATGCCCAGCAGGGCCTCGGCCAGCCCCTCGGCCGCGAGCGCCTCGGCGCCGGCCTCGAAGCGCGCCTCCAGGGCGTCGCGGATCTCCTCGGCCTGGACCAGCCCCAGGTGGCGCTCGGGCAGGGCCAGGGAGGCATCGCGGGGCACCGCGGCCAGCAGCGGCACGCTGTCCGGCAGCGCCGCCTCGATCAGCTCGCGATGGCGCGCCGAGCCGCAGGCGTTGGCGATCAGCCCGGCGATGCGGATGTCGTCGCGGAAGCCGGCCAGGCCGCCCACCAGCGCCGCCGCGGTCTGGGCCATGCCCTTGACGTCCATGACGATGACCATCGGCAGGCCGAACAGCGCCGCCAGATCGGCGCTGGAGGGCTCGCCATCGAACAGCCCCATGGCGCCCTCCACCAGGATGAGGTCGGCCTCCCGGGCGGCCTCGAACAGGCGCCGGCGGCAGTCGGCCTCGCCGGCCATCCACAGGTCGAGCGGGTCGACCGGCCGGCCCGAGGCCTGGGCCAGCACCCGGGGGTCCAGGTAGTCGGGGCCGGTCTTGAAGACCCGCACCACCTTGCCCCGGCGGCGCAGCATCCGCGCCAGGGCCGCGGTCACCGTGGTCTTGCCCTGCCCCGAAGCCGGCGCGGCGATAAAGACCGCGGGGCAGGAGGCCCTCGTCTCCGGACGGCTCTCTCGACGGTCCTGGGGCTCGTTCATGGTGCCTCCAGGCCGGCCAGCGGCCGGTAGGCCGCGCCCAGCTGGCGGGCGAGGTCGCGGCCCCGCCCCCGCTTCACGGCGGCGGTCTCGGTGTCCACCACCACGCAGTCGCCGAGCGAGGGCAGGCCGCTCAGCGGCTGCCGGGTGCGGCCGTCGGTGATCAGGTAGGTGCGCACCTGCAGGCCGGCGTCCTGGCGCCGCCACTGGCGGATCAGGCGTGCCGCCCGCTGAACGGCCTCGCGAATCGGCGTGCCGCCGCCGCCGGGCGCGGCGTCGAGCCGCTCGAGCAGGTCCCTGGGCGCGCGGCGTCGCGGCTGGATGGTGGCGATGCCGTCGTTGCCGAAGCCCAGCACCGCGATCTGCTCCCGGGCGGCATAGGCCCGGCGCGCCAGGCGGTCGACCAGCCCCTTGGCCCGGCCCAGCAGGCGCCGGCCGAGGGTGGAGGCGGAGGTATCCAGCAGGATGAGGTGCAGCATCGGCTGCCCGGTGCGGGCCCGGCGATAGCGCAGGCGTCGCCAGGGCCACTGCCCGCGGTTCTCGACCAGGGTGGCGAACCAGTCCGGGCGCGCCTCGTCGCGGGCGTCGCGGCGGTCGTGGCGAGTGCGGCGCCGACCCGGCTGGTGACCGGGGCGGCGGCGTGAAGCGGCCGTCGAGGAGGAACCGGCCGCGGGGGGCCTGGCGGCGACCTCCGGCAGTGCCGGCATCGAGGCGCCGACGCTCGGCTGCGCCACCGGCGGCATGGCGCCCCACTGCCCCTGGGGCGCCGGGCCGGTCTCCTGGCCACGGGAGGCGGAACCGGCGTCCGCTCCGCGGGTCCCGTCACCGCCCGGCGCGTTTCCACTCGGTCCATTGCCGGGCGGCGGGTCGCCCCGCTCGGGCGGCGTCTCGGGCTCGGCGGTGCGGCGGTGGGCCAGCACCCAGGGCTCGACGGCGTCCAGATCCGCCCGGCTGACCGTCGGCACGCCCCGCCAGGCGGCGTGGGCCCGGGCGGCGCGGTGCCAGGTGACGTCGGCGCGCAGCCCCTCGGCGCCGGCGGCCTGGCTGCGAATGGCGATGTGCTCGTAGACCCAGGGCTCGGCCGTGATCCCGCCCAGCCGCTCGCGGGCCTCGGCCAGGCGCCGGGTCAGCTCGGCCTGCTCGGCGGCGTGGTGGTCGAGGAACGCCTGGGGATCGCGATCGAAGGCCTCGCGCTGGCGCATGATGGCCACCCGCTCGGCCACGCCGGGCGTGGCCGCCTGCTCGACGCACAGGCCGAAGCGGTCGAGCAGTTGGGGGCGCAACTCGCCCTCGTCGGGGTTCATGGTGCCGATCAGGCCGAAGCGCGCGGGGTGGGAGTGGCTGATGCCGTCGCGCTCGACGATGTTGACGCCGCTGGCCGCCACGTCGAGCAGCAGGTCGACCAGGGAGTCCGGCAGCAGGTTGACCTCGTCGACGTAGAGCACGCCGCCGTGGGCCCTGGCCAGCAGGCCCTCCTGGAAGCTCGCCTCGCGCTCGGCCAGCACCCGCTGCAGGTCCAGGCTGCCGGTCAGCCGCTCCTCGCTGGCGCCCAGCGGCAGGGTGACCAGCGGCGGCCGCCGGCCCTCGGCGTCGTCCGGCAGGATCGCCGCCAGCGCCCGGGCCAGGGTCGACTTGGCACTGCCCTTGGGGCCGCTGATCAGCACGCCGCCGATGCGAGGCTCGATGACGTTGAGCAGCAGCGCGGTCTTCAGCGCCGGCTGGCCGACGACGGCGACGAAGGGAAACGCGGGGACGACGCTCATGGTGCTGCGGCCGGCCGGCAAGGGGCGGACACGATACAGGCATCACGGCGGACATTCCGACGGGAGGGAGAGTCGGCAATCACAGGCATGTTGATCCTCTCGGCGCCCACCGCACCGCTCTGGGATGACACGAAACGACAGGCCGGTCTCCGGGCTCGAAGGGGACGCACGCCGGGGCGTCGCGTCTTGGCCTGCACCTTCCCGGCGGATGCCAGTGGCGCTTGCAGGCCGCGCCTTCTTTACCGTTGCGGGGGCAGCGATGGAATCGGCCGAGGGCCCTACCATACTTCCCGATTATCCCCTGACCATCAGGGGCACCTGTCTCCGAGCGAGTATCGTAAAGTACCGGCCGTGCCCCGCGCAATCGGCAGCGCAAGCGCCTCGATGGCCTTGTCGGCCCAAATTGATACGTTATAACATAACTAACAATATTGCATCGAAAGCCTCGCGTGCATGCCGCAGACATCGAGTCGCAGGGAGTGGAAAATGCATCGAAACTCGTGGCACTCTCCAGGCGCCGGTCGGCCACCTCACCTCCCCCACCTGGACACATCCACATGAATCTCGCTCGCAAGGTACTGGCAATGCTCTCGCTCATCCCGGCCTCATCTGCCGTGGCCGATGCGACCCATTATCCGCTGACGGTGATGAATTGCGGCCAGGAAATTCACGTCTCTTCCGCACCGGATCGCACTGTCACCGTCGGCCAGTCCGCCACCGAAATCCTCTATGCTCTCGGACTGGAAGATCGAGTCGTGGGTACCTCGGTCTGGTTCAATCCGGTGCTGCCGCAGTTCCGCGAACTCGATGCCGATATCGAGCGCATCGCCGACAATGATCCGAGCTTCGAGGGCGTGGTGAACCGCAAGCCGGGGCTGGTCGCCGCCCAGTACGAGTGGCATGTCGGCCCCACCGGCAGCGTGGCGACCCGCGACCAGTTCCATGAACTGGGCATCGCCACCTACATCATGCCCGCCGACTGCGATACCAAGGACAATGCCACCGGCGGCGACGGCACCCGCACCGCCGCCTTCTCCACCGATTCGATCTACAAGGGCATCCACGAACTGGCCACCATCTTCGACGTTCAGCAGGCCGGCGACACCCTGGTAGATGACCTGGAAGCTCGGGAGGAAGAGGCCATTTCCAGGGCCAGAGACCTGGACCTTCCGGACGACCTGTCGGCGGTCTTCTGGTTCTCTTCTCCCGACGGGTCGGCGGCCCCCTATGTCGCCGGAAGGCTCGGCGCCCCGGGTTACCTGATGGACAAGCTCGGCATCCGCAACGTCATCCAGTCCGACGAGGAATGGCCGACCGTCGGCTGGGAATCGATCGCCCGGACCGACCCGGACATCATCGTGATCGCCCGCATGGATCGCCGCCGCTATGCGGCGGACAGCGTCGAGGCCAAGCTCGAGTTTCTGCAACATGATCCCGTGGCGCGCGAGATGTCGGCGGTGAAGAACGGCCACATCATCGAGATGGATGCCCATGCGATGAGCGCCACGATGCGCACGATATTCGGCCTCGAGACGCTGGTCGATGCCCTGTCGACCCTGTCCTTCGATCGATGACGAGAGCCCTTCGCTCCATGATGCTGGCCGTGGCCGCCGCTGCCCCGACGCGTTCGGCTCGCTCGGCTCGTTCTGCCTGGCACTGGTGTTGGCTGACGCCGCTGCTGCTGTTCCTCGCGGTGATGGCGGGCACCGCGATCGGCGAGACCTCGATCCCGCTGGACACCATCCTCGAGGTGCTGGCCAACCGGCTGTGGGGGGCGGAGTTCCCGGTGGACCGGATCGATGCCGGCATCATCTGGAGCTACCGGCTCAGCCGGGCCATCCTGGCGGCCTGCTGCGGCGCCGGCCTGGCCCTGGCCGGGGTCGTGCTCCAGGCGCTGTTGCGCAACCCCCTGGCCGACCCCTTCCTGATGGGCATCTCCGCCGGCGCCTCGACCGGTGCCGTGTCGGTCGCCATCCTCGGGCTCGGCGCCGGCAGCCTGACGCTGTCCCTCGGCGCCTTCGCCGGAGCCTGCCTGGCCTTCGGCCTGGTCGTGGTGCTCGCCCACGCCGCCGGCAGCGGCACCGGAGGCGGACGCGCGACCCAGGCCGCGGGGGCCATCATCCTCGCCGGCATCGCCGGCTCGCAGCTGTTCAACGCCCTCACCGCGCTCATCATCGCCAAGTCGGCGAGCGCCGAGCAGGCCCGCGGCATCATGTTCTGGCTGATGGGCAACCTTTCCGGGGTGCGCTGGGACGACGTCGCCCTGGGACTGCCCGCCGCCCTGGCCGGCCTGGCGATCTGCCTGTGGTATCGGCGCGCCCTGGATGCCTTCACCTTCGGCGCCGACAGCGCCGCCTCGCTGGGCGTTCCGGTGCGTCGCGTGCGGGGCCTGTTGATCGCCGCCATGGCGCTGGTCACCGCCGTGATGGTCTCCATGGTCGGGGCCATCGGTTTCGTGGGCCTGGTGATCCCCCATGCCATGCGCTTTCTCGTCGGCAGCCGCCACACCCGCCTGGTGCCGGCCTCGGCGCTGGCCGGCGCCGTCTTCCTGATCGGCTCGGACATCCTGTCGCGCATCCTGGTGCCGGGCCAGGTGCTGCCGATCGGGGTGGTCACGGCGCTGATCGGCGCGCCGGCCTTCGCCCTGATCCTGATCCGCGGCGCGAGGACACGATGAGACTGGCCGCCGAACACGTCGAGTGGCGGGTCCACGGACACCGGCTGCTGGACGACGTCAGTCTGACGGTGGCGTCCGGCGAGACCTTCGGCCTGGTCGGCCCCAACGGCTCGGGCAAGACCACCCTGCTGCGCGTGCTGGCCGGACTGCGCCGGCCGAAGGTCGGGCGCGTGCTGGCGGCCGGCCGGCCGATGCGCGCCATGAAACCCCACGAGATCGCCCGTGCCATCGCCTTCGTCGAACAGCAGGCGGACACCCTGGACCGCCTCGAGGTGCGCCAGGCGGTGGCGCTGGGGCGAACGCCCTTCCTGTCACCGCTGCGCCCCTGGTCCGCGCGCGACGATGCCATCGTCACCCAGGCACTGACCGACGTCGACATGCTGCCGCTGGCCGACCGCCTCTGGCACACGCTCTCCGGCGGCGAGCGCCAGCGTGTGCATATCGCCCGCGCCCTGGCCCAGCAGCCGAGCGCCCTGCTGCTCGACGAGCCCACCAATCACCTGGACATTCGCCACCAGCTGTCGATCCTGCGGCTGGTCAGGCAGCTGCCGGTGACGGTGGTCATCGCCCTGCACGACCTCGACCAGGCCATGGACTGCGACCGCATCGGGATCATGGACGGCGGGCGCCTGGTCGCCATCGGCCCGCCCCGGGAAGTGCTGACCCTCGACCGGCTGCGGCGCACCTTCGGCGTGCACGCCGATTTCCTCGACGACGCCGTGGAAGGCCGCCAGGTCCTGCGCTTCCGACACGCCCTGTAAGCATTCCCATGCTACGGACGAGCCCTCTCACGGCCCTGATGAACAAGGCGGGTCCAGGCGGGCTTCGACGGCGAGGGCCGGTTTCAGACTGCCGACCAGCAGGGCGCTCGCCAGCGAACCGAGGGCGATCGCCAGCAGGTAGTGAAAAGGGTGCTCGACCAGCGGGATGACGAAGACCCCGCCATGGGGGGCCGGCAGCTGGCAGCCGAAATACATCGACAGACCGCCCGCCAGCGCCGAGCCGACGATGCAGGCAGGCAGCACCCGGAACGGGTCGGCGGCGGCAAACGGGATGGCGCCCTCGGTGATGAACGAGGCACCGAGCACGAAGCAGCTCTTGCCGGCGCGCCGCTCGTTGGCGCCGAAGCGGCTGCGAAACAGCAGCGTCGCCAGCCCCATCGCCAGCGGGGGCACCATACCGCCGGCCATGACCGCGGCCTGGGGCAGGTGGTTGTCTGCCGCGATGGCGGCAATGCCGAAGGTGTAGGCCGCCTTGTTGACCGGCCCGCCCAGGTCCACCGCCATCAGCCCGCCCAGCAAGGTGCCCAGCAGGATCAGGTTGCCGATGCCGAGCGCACCCAGCCAATCCACCAGCGCGCTATTGATATCGGCCAGTGGCATCAGCAGCAGATACATGATGCCACCGGTCAGCAGCAAGCCGATCACCGGGTAGATCAGCACCGTCTCCACCCCCTGCAGGCTGCGTGGCAGATGGCGGCAGAAATGGCTGACGGCCAGCATCAGATAGCCGCCCAGCAGGCCGGCGATCATGCCGCCGAGAAAGCCGCCGCCGGATTGCACCGCCATGAAGCCGCCGACCATCGCCGGCATGAAGCCGGGCCGGTCGGCGATGCTCATGCCGATAAAGGCGGCCAGCACGGGTATCATCAGGCCGAAGGCGCCTTCGCTGCCCCCCAGGGTCATCAGCGCGGTCGCCAGCGGATGGTGGTTCGGGCTGTCCGGGTCGAATGCATCGACGCCGAACATGAAGGAGAGCGCGATCAGGATGCCGCCGCCGACGACGAACGGCAGCATGTTCGAGACGCCGTTCATCAGGTGCTGGTAGATGCCGGGCCGGGTCGCGACCGGCCGAGGCTCGGCGTCGTCCCCTGCGCCGGCGTAGACGGTCGCCTCACCGCTCAGGGCCCGTTCCAGCAGCCCCTTCGGGTCGCGGATCGCGTCCCGTACCGGCACTCTGATCAGCTTCTTGCCGGCGAAGCGATCCATGTCGACCCGGGTATCGGAGGCGATGACGATCGCTTCGGCGGCGGCGATCTCCTGCTCGGTCAACCTGTCCCGCTCGCCGATGGCGCCGCGGGTCTCGACCCGGATCGGCAGCTCCATCCCTTCGGCGCAGACTTTCAGCGCATCGGCTGCCATATAGGTGTGCGCGATGCCGGTCGGGCAGCCGGTCACCGCCGCCACCCGCGGCATCGTCGCGCCGGCGGCATCGGCGGTTGCCTCGACGGCGTTGGCATCCTGCGCATCGCCGGCCAGCAGTCCGAGCACCTCGTTCGCGCTGCCCGCCTGCAGCAGGCCCTGAATGAAGTGCGAATCCTGCATATGCCGAGTCAGCATGGCGAGGATATCGAGATGCTCCTCGGCCACCGCGTCGGTTTCGGCAATCAGAAAGAAGATCCGGCTGGGCTGATTGTCGAGCGAACCGAACTCGATTCCGTCCGGCGCGATGCCCACTGCGATCGCCGGCGATCGGACCGCGTCGGTGCTTGCATGGGGAATGGCGACACCGTTCTCGAGTCCGGTCGGAAACTGATCCTCACGCGCGAGAATCGCCTCCCGGAACGCTTTCGGATCGATCAGCTTGCCCGCCTTGTCCAGCACCTCGATCAGCTCGTCGAGAATCGCGGATTTGGTGTGTCCCTGCAGGCGCAGGCAGATCGTATCGGTACTGATCAGGCTGGTAACCTCCATCGCGTTCCCCGTCGCCGGTTTGTGTCTGGAGCTTAGCCGGTTTCTCGACGGCTACCGGTGCCATGGCAGTCACACATCAGGGACCCCGACAACCGGGTCCTGTTAGCCGGCCTCGGTGTCCTCTCCCATGGGACCCGTCCACGGACCGTGGGTGCCTCTTGCCCGTCACCTCACCGGCACGAAGACCGGCGCGCCGTCCACCTCGACGCGGGTCAGCGGCTGGTCGTAGAGGCGCTCCAGGGCGGCGAGGGTCAGCATGGCCTCGGCCGGCCCCCAGCAGGCCTGGCCGTCGGGATAGAGCAGCAGCAGGTGGCTGCACCAGCGGGCCGCCAGGTTGAGGTCATGCAGGCACATGATCACGCCCCGGCTCTGGTCGGCCTGCTCGGCGAGCAGGGCCATGGCCGCCACCTGATGGTGGAGGTCGAGGTGGTTGGTGGGCTCATCGGCGAGCCAGATATCCGGCGCCTGGGTCAGCACCGTGGCCAGGCTGACCCGCTGGCGCTCGCCGCCGGAGAGGGTCGAGAGCTCCCGCTCGGCGAGATGCCCCAGATCGAGCCGGGCCAGGGCCGCGTCCGCGCGGGCGAGATCCTCGGGCCCCTCCTGCCGCCAGGGCGAGAGGAAGGGATGACGGCCGATCAACGCGGTCTCGCGCACCGTGGCCGGGAAGTCGTCGTGACGCTCCTGGAACACCACCCCCAGCCGCCGGGCCAGCGCGCGTCGTCGCCAGCGCGCCAGCGCTCGCCCGTCGAGGCGAACCTCCCCCACCCGCGGCGGCCGTAACCCGGCCAGGGTATGCAGCAGGGTGGTCTTGCCCGCGCCGTTGGGGCCCAACACGCCCCAGCGCTGACCGGGCGCGATGGCGAGATCGATCGCTCGCCCGTCCGGGCGTCCCGGCACGTCGATGACCAGCCCCTTTGCCTCCAGCCCCGGCGCCGCCAGGCCACTCATCGCTGACTCCGCTGCAGCAGATAGAGGAAGGTCGGCACCCCGAGCAGCGCGGTGATCACCCCCACCGGCAGCTGCTGGGGGGCGATCAGGGTACGCGCCAGGGTATCGGCCAGGGTCAGCAGGGTGCCACCGGCCAGCAGGCTCGCCGGCAGGATCCGCCGCTGGTCGTTGCCCAGCCGCAGACGCAGCATGTGGGGCACCATCAGGCCGACGAAGCCGACGCTGCCGGCGGTGGTCACCGCCACCGCGGTGACCAGGCTGGCCAGCAGGTAGAGAGTCCATTCCAGCGGCCGGACCGCCACGCCCAGGGCGGCGGCCTGCAGCCCGCCCCGAGCCAGCACGTTGAGCGTGCGCCCCAGCGGCAGCACGACGGCCAGGGCGAGCGCGGCCACCGTCAGCACCGGCCAGGGGCTGCCCGCGTAGGCCAGATCGCCCATCAGCCAGTAGAGCATGCCGGGCAGCCGTTCCACCGGGCTCACCGCCAGCAGGAAGGTGATCAGCGCGCCCCACCCCGCCGCCATCACCACCCCGGTGAGCAGTAGCCGGGTCGGCGTCCAGCTGCCGCCGCCATGGGCCAGGCCGAAGACGATCAGCGTCGAGGCCAGCGCCCCGGCGAAGGCCGCCCCGGAGACCAGCGCCATCCCCCAGCCGGCGAGCATGGCGGCCAGCGCCGCCACCGAGGCGCCGCCGGAAAGCCCCAGCACATAGGGGTCGGCCAGGGGATTCCTGAGCAACACCTGCATCAGCGCGCCCGCCAGGGCCAGCAGGGCGCCGGTGCCGAAGGCCGCGAGCGCCCGGGGCAGGCGCAGTTCCAGCAGCAGGGTGCGGTGCAGGGCCTCGCCGTCGCCGGCCAGCACCGCGGCCAGCTCGCCGGGGCTCAGGGAGACGCTGCCGAGCGCCAGGGCGAGCAGCTGCGACAGCAGCGCCGCCAGCGCCAGCCAGGCCAGCGGTCCCGGGCGCAGCCCCCGGAGGCAACGAGACGCCCTAGCGCCGTTCACGGGCCGTCTCCAGATGGGCGCAGAGCGCCCGGGTGCCCTGCACCAGCCGCGGCGTGGCCCGCTGGACCAGGTCCGGGTCGACGATGAAGAGGTTGTCGCGGCGCACCGCGGTCAGCTCGGGAAACTCGCGCCAGGCGTCGAGCCAGGTGGAGTCGGCCTTGCCCATGCCGCCGGTGACGATGGCCTCCGGGTCCCGGGCCAGCACCGCCTCGACGCCGATCCGCGGCACCTGGGAGGGGGCATCGGCGAACAGGTTCTCGCCGCCGCACAGTGCCAGCGAGTGGCTGATCCAGTGCGCGTCGTTGACCGTCATCAGCGGCCGCTCCCAGACCTGGTAGAAGACCGGCACCGGGGCGGCATCGGCGTAGCGTGCGCGCAGCTCGGCCACTTCTCGACGCAGCCGCGTCGCTGCGGCGTGCCCCGCCGCCGCGCTGCCGGCCAGCACGCCGAGGCGCTCCAGGCTCGTGGCGATGGCATCGAAGTCGTCGGCATCGGAGAAGAACACCGGCAAGCCGAGCCCGGGCAGGCGCTCGATCTGCTCGCGGGGATTGCCGCCGGCCCAGGCCACCACCAGGTCGGGCGCCAGGGCCAGCAGGGCCTCGAGGTCGAGGCGATCGTAGCTGCCCACCCGGGGCAGCGCGGCGGCGGCGGGCGGATGGTCGCTGAAGCTGACCGCCCCCACCAGCCGCTCGCCGGCACCGGCGGCGAACAGCAGTTCGGTGACGCCGGGCGAAAGCGCGACGATGCGCCGCGCCGGGGCGTCCAGGCAGACCTCACGGCCGGCGTCGTCGCTGACGCAGACCTCGGCGGCGGCCGCGCCGGGCAGGGCGGCCCCCAGCCACAAGGCCAGGCTCGCCATCAAGAGACCGCGACTGCGCCGGCGCATCACTCGCCGAAGCGCACGCTGAGGAAGGCGGCGCGGCCGGCATTCAGGTAATCGCGCCCGCTGAAGTCACGGGCGGTGACCACGTCCCGGTCGAGGACGTTCTCCAGGGTCAGGCGCGTCGACCACAGCGGTGCGAACTGCCAGCCGGCCCGCAGGTTGACGATGCCGAAGCCGGGCAATCGCTCGTCGTTGGCGGCGTCGTTGTAGCGGTGCCCCTGGGCGATCAGGGAGCCGCCGAGGGTCCAGTCGCCAAGCTCACGGTCGGCATCCAGCCGCAGGCTGCGGGAGGCCCGGCGCACCAGGCGGTTGCCGGTCTCGCGGTCCTCCGGGTCGACATAGGTCAGCGCCGCACGCAGGGTCCAGTCCAGCACCTCGGCGCCGGTGGCGAGCTCCACGCCGCGGATACGGGCCCGGTCGACGTTGAAGGGGGCGAAGCGGCCATCGACCAGGGTGCTGGCGATCAGGTCGTCCACCTCGGTGCGGTAGACCGCCAGGTCCCAGAAGCCCTTGCCGAACTGGCCGCGCAGGCCCAGCTCGACGGTCCCGGAACGCTCGGGGTCGAGGTCCGGGTTACCGAAGCCGGGCCAGTAGAGCTCGTTGAAGGTGGGCGCCCGGAAGGCGGTGCCATAGCTGGCCCGCAGGGTGTGATGGTCGTCGAGGTCGTAGCCCAGCGCCAGGCTGCCGGTGACTTCCTCGCCGAAGGCCTCGTTGTCGTCGTGGCGCAGGCCGGCCTGGAGGGAGACCGGCGAGAAGTCCAGCAGGGCCTGGGCGAAGGCGGCCAGGTTGTCGCGATTCGTCTCGGCGAAGTCGGTGGTCCCGGCGACCTCGTCCTCGCTGTATTCGGCCCCCGCGACCAGTTCGTGGGGGCCGAACGCCAAGGTGTTCTCCCAGCGGGCGGTGTGGGTGAGCGTGTCGATCACGGAGTCGCCGAAGGCATCGGTGTTGTCGCTCTCGTCGCGGGCCTCGCTGAGGGTCAGGCGGCTGGTCCAGGCCTCGGTCACCGGCAGTTCGCCGTAGACGCCGGCCACCTGCTGGACGAAATCGGTGTCGCCGCCGACGAACTCGGTGTTGCCCCGGGCGCGCAGCGCGAGCATGCCGACCTCGGCGCCGTCCGCGAAGGTGTGCGAGAGCCGCGCGAAGCCGGTGGTGTTGTCATAGCCCTTGTCGCCCTCTCCCTCGACGACCTCGGTGCCCTCGGTAGCGAAGAGGCTGGCCGAGAAGGCGTAACGGGTGCCCCCCTCGCTGCCCGACAGCGAGGCGCCGGCCCGGCGGGTGTCGAAGCTGCCGCCGCCCAGGGTGATGCTCGGCGAGGGCCCGTCCTCGCCCTCGGGGGTGAACAGCTGCACCACCCCGCCCACGGCGCCGGCGCCGTAGAGGCTGCCCCGCGGCCCCCGCACCACCTCGATGCGCTCGAACATCCGCGGCTCCAGGAACTGCCAGGCCGGACCGCCGGTGGTGGCGGAGCGCAGCCGGATGCCGTCGATCATCAGCAGCGTCGACTCGCTGCCGGTGCCGCGCAGGAAGACGCTGCTGGTCTTGCCGAAGCTGCCGTTGGTCGTGACGTCCACCCCGGGCTGGGCGCGCAGGATGTCGGTGATGGCCTTGGGGTCCTGGCGGCGCAGCGCCGCCTCGTCGATGACGGTGACCGAGGCCAGCGACTCGCTGGTGGTCCGGGGGGAGAGGGTCGCCGAGACCACCAGGGGGTCGAGGCGCAGCTCGGGGTCGGTGACGCCGTCGTCGGTCTCGGCGGCGCCGGCCAGCGGCGCCACGCCCAGGCACAGGGCGGCCAGGCCCCGGCGGCGGAAGAGCGGTGTGATCATGATCGTGTTTCCCAGGGCCGCACGCACCCGTGCGGCATGAACCCTCGAAGGCCGGGCGCGAAGGGCTTCGGGGCGGGATCGTCGGCGGCAGATCGGCGCGTCGCCCTGCCCCGGCTCGCCCTCCGCGTCCAGGCATGCGCTCACAGGCCGGTCTCCGGGCTGACGAGGAAGGCGCCGGCGCCTCGGGACCGCCGCCTTCCCGTGCCGGGGCACAGTGGCGAATGGCGGTCCTTGACTCGATCACCGTTGCGGGGGCAGCGTCGGGCTGGCGTTACCGCGTCACCGACTTCCCGTTTCAACCCGGCCCTTCTTGTCGGAGCCTGGGTCACCTGAGAGTGGCCGTAAGCTAGCAACCGGCCGCGGGGGCGTCAACGCGCATCCGCCACCGGGTTGACCTGGCTCAGCCGCCGCACCAGCCCGTGGCGCACGTACCAGACCGCCGCGGCCTGGGCCGCGGCGTCCTGGGCCAGCCAGCCGGCCAGGTCGCGCAGGCGGCGATCCTCCGGCGCCATCGGCACGATCCCGCGCCCCATCTCCGGCAGGATCAGCACGATCTCGCCGCCCGTCTGGCGCTCGGCCTCGCCCATCGCCGCCAGCTCGGCGGCGAGCCCCCCGCGCAGCCGGTCGTCGTCGGGCTCGCCGCGCAGGGCCTCGGTGAGCCAGTCGACCCAGCCGGTGATGACCAGGGGGCGGCCCGGCGAGAGCCGGTCGCGCCAGCCGGTAAGCGCGCCGCCTTCCCCCGCCCTCAGCCACACGGCCGCGGGGAAACGCGCCGCTACGGTGTCGCGCTTGCCGGCACAGGCACCGCCGATGAAGCACTGCATCGCCAGCCTCCCTCCTCATGCATGAAGACGAAGCGGCGGCCCTGGGCCTGGCCGACCACCCCGTCCCAGAAATCCACCGCCTCCAGGCGCCGTCGCAGTTCGCGGATGGCGCCCCCATGGCTCACCGCCAGCACGCGGCGGTGACGGGACTCGCTCGCCTCGGCCAGCACGCCCTCCAGCCAGGCCGAGAGCCGGATCCAGAGATCCTCCGCCGACTCGCCGCCCGGCGTGGCTCGTCTGCCGTGGCTGTCCACCCAGGCCCGATAGCCCGGGTCGTCCTTGAGGGCCTCCCAGGTGCGGCCCTCGTAGTCGCCGAAGTCCAGCTCGCGCAGCCGGGCATCGAAACGCGGCGTCGCCCCGCGTCCCTCCAGGACGTTTCCTTCCAGGATATGGGCCAGGGTCTGGCGACAGCGGATCAGGTCGCTGCAGTGGACGGCATCAAAGGCGACGCCGGCCAGGTGGTCGCGCAGCCGGTCCATGTCCGCCAGCGCCTCGGGCAGCAGCAGCGGGATGTCGCGCTGGCCCTGGTAGCGGCGTTCACGGTTCCAGGCCGTGAGGCCATGGCGCACCACGACCAGCTCGAGTCGGGCCATATCGCTCATGAGCGACCCTCATCCCGACAGGGGCCGCCCCTCAGGCCATGGCGAACGCGCCCCAGGCGATCAACAGCAAGCATAGTTCTCCTCCCTCGATGGCGGCCCCGACGATGTCGCCGTTGATGCCGCCGAAGGCCCGGCGCACCGCCAGGCCGTAGATGATGATGAAGCCCCCCAGCCCCGCCACCAGCCAGGCCGCACCGGGCACGAAGGCGAGCCCGGCCAGCGGCAACAACGCCGCCAGGGCGAGATCCCGGGCGCCGAGGCTCCGCTGCCAGGCGTGGGCCAGCCCCTCGGCCCGGGCCGCCGGCACGCCCACCAGCAGGCCGAGGCCGCCGAGCCGCGCCAGGGTGGCGACCGGCACCAGCCACCAGGGACTCGCGCCGGCCTCGAGCAGGGCCCACAGCAGGGCGGCCTTCCAGGCCAGGAGGAAGACCAGCGCCAGCACGGCGAAACTGCCCACCTGGGCATCCTTCATGATGGCCCAGCGGCGTTCCCGCGGGGCGTTGCTGCCCAGGGCATCGGCCAGGTCCATCAGGCCATCCAGGTGAAGGCCGCCGGAGAGCGCCACCCACAGGCTGAGCAGCAGCAGGGCCAGCAGCGGCGAGGGCAGCACCGGCTGCAGCAGCGTGCCGACGCCGGCCGCCAGGGCGCCGAGCAGCGCGCCCACCAGCGGGTAGGCCCGCGCCGCCCAGCGTCGAGTGCCCGGGGTCCAGGGACAGGCCACCGGCACCGGCAGCCGGGTCAGGAACTGGATCGCCAGCAGCGCGCCGAAGGCGGCGTCCTTCATGGGCTCTCTCCCTTCCAGTCGATGGGCTGGCCGGCCACCACCTCGATCACCCGATCCGCCTGCCGGGCCAGCTCGCGGTGCAGGCCCTGCAGGAAGGCCAGGTAGCGCCAGACCAGGGGGGCCCGTGGCGGCAGGTCCTCGTTGAGATCGTTGGAGACCACCACCAGGGCGATGTCGCGGCGCCGGGCCGTCTCGATCAGCCGCCGGAGCCTCGCCGCCCCGTCCGCCTCCGCCAGGCCGGCCTCGAAGAGTACCTGGCTGGCCCACAGGGTCAGGCAGTCGAGCAGCACGCTGCTCCCCGCCTCGATCCCGGCCAGCGCGCCGGCCAGGTCCAGGGGCGCCTCGAGGGTCACCCAGCCCTCGCCGCGCTCGCGTCGGTGGCGGGCGACCCTCGCTGCCATCTCGTCGTCGGCGACCCGGGCCGTGGCCAGGTAGACGAGATCGCCGGGGCCCGGCGATCGCCACGCCCGGGCCAGCGCCTCGGCCACCGCACTCTTGCCCGAGCGCGCCCCCCCGGAGACGAAGGCGATCATGGGCGCCGCCACTCGGCCAGGGCCGCCAGCAGGCGCGCGTTGTCCGGGCCGTCGCGCAGGGCCAGGCGCAGCCAGCGGCCGTCGAGGCCGGGGAAGTTGTGGGTGTGCCGGGCCAGCAGGCCCCGGCGCAGCAGGAAGGCGAACAACGCCTCCGCCTCGGCCGCCCGTCGTCCCCCGCGCAGCAGGAAGTAGCTGGCCTGGGTGGCCGGCACATCGTAGCCCAGCTCGCGAACCGCCTCGGGCATGGCCGGCCGCTGCCCGGCCAGCCAGTCCCGGGTGCGCGCCAGGTAGTCGGCGTCGGCCAGCAGCGGGGCCACCAGCCCCAGCGCCAGGGCATTGACGCTCCAGGGCATCTGCCGGGCCCGGGCCCCTCTCAGCAGCGCGGGGGCGCCGAGCAGGTAGCCGAGACGCAGGCCCGGCAGGTCGAAGAGCTTGGTCAACGAACGCAACAGCAGCAGGTTCGGCGCCCCCGCCAGCAGCGGCGTGAGGCGCTCGTCGCCGTCGGTGAAGTCGACGAAGGCCTCGTCCACCACCAGGGTCGTGCCGGTCTCGCGCCCCCGGGCCAGCAGGCGTTCGATGGCCTCCCGGGGCACCAGGGTCCCGGTGGGGTTGTTGGGGCGACACAGGAAGGCGACGTCCACCTCGGCCAGGGCCCGCTCGGCCGCGGCGACGTCGAACCGGAAGGCCTCGCCGCGCAGCGCCAGCGACACCACCAACAGGCCATAGTGATCACAGGCCCGGCGGTACTCGCCGAAGGTGGGCTCGACCACCAGCGCCCGGCCGCCGGCGTGCAGGGCCGCCGCCAGATAGATCGCCTCGGCGCCGCCGTTGGTCACCAGCACCTGCTCGGGGGTCAGCCCTTCCCGGGCGGCGATGGCCCGACGGGCCCGGTCGTCGTCCGGGTCCGGGTAGTCGGCGAGCCGACCCGCGGCCGCGCCCAGCCAGTCACCCAGCCAGGCCGGGGGCCCCAGCGGATTGAGGTTGGCGCTGAAGTCGATCAGCGGATGCTCCCTCGGCAGGCCGAAGCGCGCCAGCAGGGGCGCACGGCGGCCCCCATGGCTGGGCCAGTCGGGCGGGGAGACGCGCGTCATGTCAACCACTCCCGGACCAGCACCAGGGGCGTGGCCAGCAGCAGGAAGGCCAGCCAGCCGCCATGCATGTGACGGATGGCACGCTCGACATGGCCGGCGGAGAGCACCTCATGGGGCGTGCCCAGGGTGGCACGTGGCGAGGGGCGCCCGGCGTAGTGGTTGAGACCGCCGAGCCGGACCCCCATCAGGTTGGCCACCATGGCCTCCGGCCAGCCGGCATTGGGACTGGGATGGCGGGGCGCCTCGCGGCGCGTGGCCGCGAGCGCCCCGGCCCGGCGACTGCCGGGGATGGCCCAGGCGGCCAGCCACAGCGCCAGGGCGGTCAGGCGGGCCGGCAGCCAGTTGACGGCATCGTCGAGTCGCGCCGAGGCCCGGCCGAAGTCCTCGAAGCGCGGGCTGCGGTAGCCGACCATGGAGTCCAGGGTATTGGCGGCCTTGTAGGCCAACGCCAGAGGCGCGCCGCCGAGCAGTGCCCAGAACAGGGGTGCGGTGATGCCATCCACGGTGTTCTCGGCCACGGTCTCCACCGCGCCCCGGGCCAGCTCGGCCTCGTCGAGGTCGGCGGTGTCGCGGCCGACGATCCGGGCCAGCGCCCGCCGGGCCTCGGGCAGGGCGCCGCGGGTCAGGGGAGTGGCCACCGCCCGGGCGGCCTCGGCGAGCCCCCGGCTGGCCAGGGCCGTGGCCAGCAGGCCGAGCTCCACGGCCACCGCCAGCCAGGGGCTGAGCCAGGCGAGAACGGCCAGCAGGCCCGCGCCGAGCGCCCAGGTCCCGCCCACCACCAGCGCCGCCAGCCAGCGGCCGCGACGCCGGCGGGCCGCGGCGGGCCCGTGGTTCCAGGCCCGCTCCAGCCGGGCGATCACCCGACCGATGCCCACCACCGGGTGCGGCAGCCAGGGCGGGTCGCCCAGCACCAGGTCGAGCAGCAGGGCGGCGGCGACCAGGCCCAGCAGCGAAAGGGAGAGGGGCTCAGCCATCTGAAGCGCCGTCGACGCCGGCGTCGGCGAAGGTCGCCATCTCCGCCAGCATGGCCGTGGCCGCCTCGAGCAGCGGGAAGGCCAGGGCGGCGCCGCTGCCCTCGCCCAGGCGCAACCCCATGGCCAGCAGCGGTTCGCCGTCCAGTGCCGCCAGGGCCCGGCCATGGCCGGGCTCATCGGAGCGATGGCCGAAGATCAGGTAGGGGCGCAGGGCCGGATCGAGGCGGCAGGCGGTGAGCGCGGCCACGGTGGCGATAAAGCCGTCCACCAGAAGCGGGATGCGTTTCGATGCCGCGGCCAGGTAGGCCCCCACCATGGCGGCGATCTCCAGGCCGCCCAGCCGGGCGAGCACCTCGAGGGGGTCGGCGGGGTCCGGCGCCCGGGCGACGAGGGCCGCCTCGATGACCGCCCGCTTGTGGGCCAGGGCGTCGCCGGCCACCCCGGTGCCCGGGCCCACCAGCTCGGCCACCGGCGCCCCGGTCAGGGCCGCCAGCATGGCGCTGCTGGCGGTGGTGTTGGCGATGCCCATCTCGCCGACGATCAGGCAGCGACAGCCGGCGGCGACGGCGCGCTCGGCGGCGCGCCGGCCGACCTCGATGGCCGAGCCGGCCTCGTCGCGGGACATGGCATCCTGTCGGGCCAGATTGGCGGTGCCGGGGCGCACCCTGTCGTGCACGACCCCGCTCGCCGGCAGCTCGCCGGCCACCCCCACGTCGACCACCTCCAGCCGCGCGTCGAGACGTCGCGAGAAGACATTGATGGCCGCCCCGCCGGCGACGAAGTTGGCCACCATCTGGGCCGTCACCGCCTGGGGAAAGGCCGAGACGCCCTCCTCGGCCACCCCGTGGTCGGCGGCGAAGACCACCACGCCGGGCGGGGTGACGCGCGGGAAGTCCTCGCCGGTGATGCCGGCCAGGGTCACCGCCAGCGCCTCCAGGCGACCCAGGCTGCCGGGGGGTTTGGTGAGGATGTCGAGATAGCGACGGACCCGCTCGGCGCAGGCCGCGTCCGGCGCGGCGATAGGGGGCAGAAGATCGTTCACGGGGCGTCTCCGGGCATCCTTGTCGAGCCGGACATCCTACCAGAGGGGAGCGGGCGAGGCCTGCCCGCGGATCGCCGATCCGCTGCTAAGCTGATTCAAGCCAACACAATCACAACGATGACCCGGCGGGAGACACGCCAGCCGCCCGGCCGGGCGCGCCAGGAGTCAGCACCATGACCCAGACACCGCCACGCACCCGCGGCCTTCATGAGCTCTATGCCGAGGACCCCGAGGCCGCCGACAGGCTGCTGTGGGATCGTGAAGTGGACCCGGTGACCCGCCGCGGCTTCCTCAAGCGCTCCAGCCTGCTGGCCATGGCCGCGGCCGTGGGGGGCAGCATCCCCTTCGCCCACCAGATGCCCGGCGGCCTGATTCCCGCCGCCCTGGCCCAGAGCGAGGAACCCTTCCGCCTGACCGGCAAGGAGGGGCTGACCGTCCTCAACGACCGCCCCATCAACGCCGAGACGCCCCCCCACCTGCTCGACGACGACGTGACCCCCGGCCGGGTCATGTTCGTGCGCAACAACGGCATCCCCCCGGCGGTGGAGGCCATCGACGTCGAGGCCTGGCAACTCGAGGTCGCCGGGGAGTCCTGCGTGAATCCACAGAGCTTCTCCATCGCCGAGCTCAAGCAGACGTTCGAGCACCATACCTACCAGCTGCAGGTGGAATGCGGCGGCAACGGCCGCAGCGAGTACGTGCCCTCGGCGAGCGGCAACCAGTGGACCACCGGCGCCGTGGCCTGTCCACGCTTCACCGGCGCGCGGCTGCGCGACGTGCTGGAGGCCTGCGGCATCGCCGACGACGCCGTCTATATCGGCTACTACGGCGCCGACAGCCATGTCAGCGGCGACCCCGAGCGGGACCCCATTTCCCGGGGGGTCCCCATGGCGAAGGCGCTGGAGGACGAGTCGCTGATCGCCTGGGCGATGAACGGCGAGGACATTCCCTACCTCAACGGCCACCCCCTGCGCCTGGTCTGCGGCGGCTGGCCGGGGTCGGTCTCGGGCAAGTGGCTGAACCGCATCGTGATCCGCAACCAGAAGCACGACGGCACCAAGATGGGCGCGCCCTCCTACAGCGTGCCCAAGCATCCGGTCGCGCCCGGCACCGAGGTGCCGCTGGAGGACTTCGAGACCATCCAGTCCATGCCGGTGAAGTCGCTGGTGACCTTCCCGAAATCGGGCGTCACGCATTCCCTGGACGAACCGCTGACGGTGCGGGGACACGCCTGGGCCGGGGATCTCGCGGTCGAGGCCGTGCATGTCTCCATCGATTTCGGCGCCACCTGGCAGCCGGCCGAACTCAAGGCGGCGCCCAACCGGCTCGCCTGGCAGCGCTGGACGAGCGCGGTGGAGTTCCCCGAACCCGGTTACTACGAGGTCTGGGCCAGGGCCACCGATAGCCAGGGACGCGCCCAGCCGATGGTGGTACCGGGCTGGAATCCCAAGGGCTATCTCAACAACGCCTGCCACCGCATCGCCGTCCAGGTGGCATAGGGGGTCCCATGACGATCACGCTACCCGTGCGGCCGTTGCTGCTGGCCCTGGCCCTGCTCGTTCCCCCGGGCGCGGCCGCCCAGGAGACCGACCCCGAGAGCGGCCTGGTCAAGGCCGAGGGATGGGAGGTGGTCAAGGCCAACTGCACGGTCTGCCATTCCGCCCAACTGGTCACCCAGAACAGCGGCTCGCGCAACCATTGGGAGAAGCTCATCCGCTGGATGCAGGAGACACAGGGCTTGTGGCAGTTCCGACCCGAGATGGAGGCCACCATCCTCGATTACCTGGCGGAGCATTACGGCCCCAAGGAGGGCGCCCGGCGCCCTCCTCTGCCCCGTCAACTGATGCCGGACAACCCCTACGCGTCAGGCGATGATGCCGGCTGATCCAGCAGGCCAGCCTCCAGCCGCTCGGCCGATGGATCCCGGGGCAATCCGGAACCTCGGCGCACTATCGTCTGTCACCGAAGTCGCCTGTCACTGAACTGGCCAGCCGGCGGTATCGCTCCGGGTGATGTTCATACCCTGAGCCAGATCGGATCGTCGGCGGCTGGTTACCATGGAGTCACGATCCCAGGGACGACCACGATGAATCGACGCGACTTCCTGAGAGCCGGCACCATCCTCGGCGGTGCCTTCCTGCCCCTCTCTCCCCTGCTCGCCGCTACTTCACGGCGAATCCCCACCACCGGCCCCCGCGAGCCCTTCGATCATGCCTGGCTCAAGGGCCTGGCCCGTCGCCTCTCCGAGCAGCCCCCACGGGAGGCCCCTCCCGAGTTGCCGGCGACACTCGAGGACCTGAGCTGGGACCAGTACCAGGCCATCGGCTTTCGTCCCGATCACGCCCTCTGGGCCCAGGACGAGGAGGCCCCCTTTCGGGCCCAGCTGTTTCACCTTGGCCGAAATTTCAAGCAGCCGGTAAGGATCTACACCCTTCGCGACGGCCAGGCTCAGGAGATCGCCTACGACCCGGCGATGTTCGACTTCGGTGCCTCCGGCATCGAGGGCGAGAGACTCGACGAGCGCCTGGGCTTCGCCGGCTTCCGGCTCCACCACCGGGACGACTGGCAACGGGATATCGCCGCCTTCCTCGGTGCCAGCTACTTCCGCGCGGTCAGTGACTCCCTGCAATACGGCTTGTCGGCGCGCGGCCTGGCCATCGACACCGCCATGAACCGCCCCGAGGAATTTCCCGACTTCACCCGCTTCTGGCTGGAGCGACCCGGCGACGGAGAGGCCGTCGATGTCTATGCCCTACTCGAGTCGCCCAGCGTCACCGGCGCCTATCGTTTCCGGATCCGTAACCCGGAAGCCGGCGTGGTCATGGACGTGGACGCCGCCCTCTACCCACGCCAGCGCATCGAGCGCTTGGGCATCGCCCCGCTGACCAGCATGTACCTGGTCGGCGAGAACGACCGCGACGCCGGCTGGGACTGGCGTCCCGAGATCCACGACTCCGACGGCCTGGCGATGCACACCGGCGATGGCGAATGGCTGTGGCGCCCGCTCACCAACCCGCGCCAGTTGCGCTTCAATGCCTACGCCGACACCAACCCCCGCGGTTTCGGCCTGGTCCAGCGTGACCACGACTTCGACCACTACCAGGACGACGGCGTCTTCTACGACCGCCGGCCCAGCCTGTGGGTCGAACCCAAGGGCGACTGGGGCGCCGGCTCGGTGCAGTTGACGGAGATCCCGGCCCTCGACGAGACCTTCGACAACATCGTCGCCTTCTGGCACCCCGAGGCCCCCGCCGAACCCGGCCAGGAGATGCGGTTCGGCTACCGCCTGTACTGGCACGCCTACCCGCCACACCAGCCGCCCCGGGCACGCTGCGTCGCCACCCGCACCGGCCTGGGCGGGGTCGTCGGTCAGCCTCGTGAGTACTTCAGCTGGCGCTTCGTGGTCGACTTCCGGGGCGGCCCCTTCCCCCTCGATGACCGGGCAGACCTCGAGGTCGAGCCGGTCATCGAGACCTCCGCGGGCCGCGTCGAGCTCACCTCGGCCCGCCCCCTGGAGGCGATCCAGGGCTATCGGGCGATGTTCGATGTCATTCCCCCGGACGATGGCACCGAGCCGATCAATCTGCGCCTCTATCTGGAGGGCGACGACCAACCGCTGACCGAGATCTGGATCTACCAGTGGACGCCGCCGCCCGCCGAGGAGCGGAAGCTTCACAACCCCGCCCACCTGTGAGGGCCACGCTTGCCCGACCGGCCGGTAGCGGGGACTCGTGACCTGGCACTGGGGGCTTGCCTTTGGCCCCGGGCGAGCCTTCGGCTTGCAGACAGAGGTGCCGCCTTTATACTGCATATAGATACAGATAATGAGCGACGCCGCCATGGCCATTCGTCATCCCTCGCTGCCGCACAAGGGTCGCGGTGCCACCTATGACCCCGCCAATCGTTTCGCGCCGTCTCACAGCGAGGCGATCGACGACGGCTGGTGGCAGGAGGCCACCCCGCCGCGGCTGGCCACCGAGGTGGCGGAGGAGCGCGCGCGCAGCGCCCTGGCGTGGAACACCTCACCGGACCTGCCCTTCGACCGTTCCCTGAATCCGTACCGCGGCTGCGAACATGGCTGCATCTACTGCTACGCCCGGCCGAGCCACGCCTACTGGGACCTCTCTCCCGGGCTGGACTTCGAGACCCGCCTGATCGCCCGCTCCGGCCTGGTCGAGCGGCTCGAGGAGGAACTCGCCAGGCCGGGCTACGTCTGCCGGTCGATCAACCTCGCCGGCAACACCGATGCCTACCAGCCGCTGGAGGCCGAGCGTGGCACGACCCGCCGGGTACTGGCCTTCCTGCTGGAGTGCCGCCACCCGGTCACCCTGGTCACCAAGAGCGCGCTGATCCTGCGTGACCTCGACCTGCTGTCGGCGCTCGCCGAGCGCCGGCTGGTGCGGGTGATGGTCAGCCTGACCAGCCTCGATCGCGACCTCAAGCGTGCCCTGGAGCCGCGGGCGGCGGCGCCGGAGGCGCGCCTCAAGGTGATCTCGCGGCTGGCCGGCGCCGGCGTGCCGGTGGGGACCCTGGTCGCCCCGGTGATTCCGGGGCTCACCGACCATGAGCTGGAACGGCTGATGACGGCCGCCCGGGAGGCCGGCGCGACCAATGCCGGCTGGATGCTGCTGCGCCTGCCCCGGGAGGTCGCCCCGCTGTTCGAGGCCTGGCTGGCCGAGCATTACCCCGAGCGGGCGGCCAGGGTGATGAGCCTGATCCGCCAGTGCCGGGGCGGACAGGCCTACGACGGCCGCTTCGGGCACCGCATGCGCGGCCAGGGCGTGTTCGCCGAGTTGCTCGAGCAGCGCTTTCGCAAGACCTACCGCCGGCTCGGCTTCCCCGGCGATGCGCCGCTGGATACCACGACCTTCCGGCCGCCACGGCGCCAGGGGGAGCTCTTCGAGTGACCCTGTCCGCTGTCGCGACGCGGCCGGCGAGGGAGTACGTCACTCGCGCTTGCCATCGACCAGGCGGCTCAGGTTGAGGGGATTGTCATCCCGCAGGGCCTCGGGCAGCAGGCCCTCCGGCAGGTTCTGGTAGCACACCGGGCGCAGGAAGCGCCGGATGGCGGCGCTGCCCACCGAGGTGGTGCGGCTGTCGGACGTGGCCGGGAAGGGCCCGCCGTGGACCATGGCATGGCACACCTCCACCCCGGTCGGCCAGCCGTTGACCAGCACCCGGCCGGCGCGGCGCTCGAGGGTCGGCAAGAGGGCGCGGGCGGCCTCCAGGTCGGCGTCGTCCATCTGCAGCGTGATGGTCAGTTGGCCTTCCAGTTGCTCCGCCACGGCACGCATCTCGTCGAGGTCCTCGCACTCGATCACCAGCGACGACGATCCGAAGACCTCGGCCTGCAGCGCCTCGCTGGACAGGAAGTCCGCCGCGCGGGCCGAGAACAGCGCCGACTGGCCCTCATGGGGGCCCACGGCGGGGACACCCCGCGCGATCTCGCGTGCCACGGCGGCCAGCTGACTGACGCCATCCCCGTAGGCGGCGTGAATCCCCGGGGTAAGCATGGTCTGGGCAGGACTCTTCTGCACGACCGCCCCGGCGGCGGCAACGAACGCCTCCAGCGCCTCCCCCTTCACGCCGATCACCAGGCCCGGGTTGGTGCAGAACTGCCCCGCGCCCAGGTTGAGCGAGGCGACGAAGCCGGACGCGATGTCCTGTCCGCGCGCCTTGAGCGCCTCGGGCAGCAGGAACACCGGGTTGATCGAGCTCATCTCGGCATACACCGGGATCGGCTGGGGGCGCGCCTGGGCGGTGGCCATCAGCGCCAGTCCCCCGGCACGCGAGCCGGTGAACCCGACGGCCTGGATGTGCGGGTCGGCGACCAGCGCCTGGCCAATCTCGTTGCCCGCGCCGAACAGCAGCGAGAACACGCCCTCGGGCAGCTCGCACTCGGCCACGGCGGCCTGCACGGCGCGACCGACCAGCTCGGAGGTACCGGGATGGGCGGCATGGGCCTTGACCACCACGGGACAGCCGGCGGCCAGTGCCGACGCCGTATCTCCCCCGGCCACGCTGAAGGCCAGCGGGAAGTTGCTGGCCCCGAAGACCCCCACCGGGCCCAGGGCGACATGGCGCTGGCGGAGGTCGACCCGTGGCATCGGCTGCCGCTCGGGCTGCGCCGGGTCGATCCGCACATCCAGCCACTCGCCGGCCCGTACCACCGAGGCGAACAGGCGCAGCTGGCCGCAGGTGCGTCCCCGCTCGCCTTCCAGGCGCGCCTGGGGCAGGCCGGTCTCGGCCATGCCGCGCTCGATCAAGGCATCGCCCAGCGCCTCGATCTCGGCGGCGATAGTCTCCAGGAAGCTCGCGCGGGCTTCCAGGGAGCTCTCGCGATAGTCATCGAAGGCCTCCCAGGCCAGCCGGCAGGCCCGGGCCACCTCTTCCGGATCGAGACCGGGATAGTCGGGGGCAATGGGGACGCCGGTCGCGGGATCGATGGTGCGGATGACGGCCTGGCCGCCGGTCACGGCCTTCTGGCCGATCAAAGAGGTACCTTGGGGTATCATGCGGGTCTCCCTTGGTTTTCCTGATACTGCTCATACAGGTGCCGGGCATGCTCTCGCTCAGTTGTTCGAAGAACCGATCGAAGAAGGGATTCTGCGTCGCCTGGGCGATGGCTTGATGAAACTCGAAGTCCTCGACTCTCGCCTGGGACTTGGCGGCATGCGCCCCGAGCTGATCGGCGACATGCACGGCCAGGCTGCCCTGGCCTGAGGTGATCCGGGTCACCAGCGACTCCAGCCGGGCGCTGTCCGCCTTCCGGGACGCCTTCTCGCTCACGGCCTTTCTCCTGTCGATCGATACGCATCGCGCATGGTCACTCCCCTTTCTCGAGACGATTCTCGAGACGATTCTCGAGACGATTCTCGAGACGGTCATCGTTGCGTATCAGCCCCCGCGCCACCTCATCACAGCAACATGAGCCAGATGATGAGGCCGGTGGCCACCAGGCCGGCGATCTCCGGCCAGAAGCCGAAGCGGAACTGGTTGACCTCTTCCGGTGAATCGCTGATGGTCAGCTCGTCGTCCTGGCGGGTCAGGTCGTCGTTGCGCATCTTCATGATCGATACCTCCTAGCCGAACATCAGGTTGGGTAGCCACAGCGCCAGTTGCGGGAAGAACAGCACCAGCGCCATGCCGACCACCTGCAGGGCGATGAAGGGCAGCACCGCGCGGAAGATGTGCTGAAGCTCGACGCCCTCGGGCGCCACGCTCTTGAGGAAGAAGCAGGCCGGGCCGAACGGCGGCGAGAGGTAGTAGATCTGGATGTTCATGGCGAACAGCACGCCGAACCACACCGGGTCATAGCCCAGGCCCACCACCACCGGAGCGAAGATCGGCACGGTGATGAAGATGATCGCGATCCACTCGAGGAAGGTCCCCAGCACCATGACGATCAGCATCATGATGGCGATCACGGCCAGCGGCGGCACATCGAGGCCCTGCAGGAAGTTGGTCAGGAAGCTGACGCCCCCGATCAGATTGTAGATGCCCACCAGGCTCACCGCCCCGAGCACCAGCCAGATGATCGAGCCCACGGTCAGCGCCGTCTGGCGCATGGCATCCCGGATCATCCGGTAGGAGAACTGCTTGAGGATCGCGGCAACGATCATCGCCCCCACTGCGCCCATGGCGGCGGCCTCGGTCACCGTGGTGATGCCGGTGTAGATGGCCCCCAGCACGCAGCCGATCAGGATGAACGGCAGGACCGCCCCCTTGAGATACTTGAGGCGCTTGTACAGCGGCAGCGCGGTCTCGGGGATGTCGTTGATCGGTGCCAGCGCCGGATTGAGGCGGCAACGGATCAGGATATAGGTGATGTAGATGGCGGCCAGGACCATGCCCGGCACGGCGCCGGCAGCGAACAGCTTGGTGATCGACACCTGGGCGGCCAGGCCGTAGACGATCATCACCACCGAGGGTGGAATCAGCGTGGCCAGGGCGCCGGCGGCGCAGATGATGCCGATCGACAGGTTGCGGTCGTAGCCCAGGCGCAGCATCTGCGGCAGGGCGATCAGGCCCAGCATGACGATCTCGCCGCCCATGATGCCGCTCATCGCGGCGAGGATCACCGCGACCACGCAGGTCTGCACGGCCACCGAGCCGCGTGCGCGCCCCCCGAGGATCGACATGCTGTCGAACAGCGAGTGGGCGATGCCCGAGCGTTCCAGCACGTTGGCCATGAACACGAAGAACGGCACCGCGACCAGCTCGTACTTCTCGAGCACGTGATAGACGTTGGACGCGACCAGGAAGAGGCCATCCGGGCCGTAGTAGATCAGCGCGGTGACCACCGACACCGTCAGCGTGGTGACCCCCAACGGGATGCCGAAGGCCATCAGCGCCAGCAGGGCCAGCACGATCAACAGGGTGACGGCTTCGATACCCATTATTCGGCCTCTCCCTTGGCCTGGTCCTCGAACCAGTGGACCACGTTGGCGAGCAGCTGCAGGAGATAGAGGAAGGCTCCCACCACTAGGGTCGGCTTGAGGTAGGCCGGCAGCAGCGGGTTGAACGAGCTGCCGCTGCGCTCGCCGCCATGCAGCGCCATCATCGCCGGTTCCCAGGTGGCCCAGATCAGCGCGGACAGGGCGAAGATCGCCACCCCCAACGAGACCAGCTCCATCTTCTTCCACACGTGGGCGGGCACCACCAGCTCCATCATGGTGATGGCGATGTGCCGCTTGCGCTGGGTGACATAGCCGCTGGTCATCACCCAGCCGGTGGCACACAGTGCCATGACCGTCTCGAAGGTCCATTGGGTCGGCGCATCGAAGACATAGCGCATGACCACCTCGAGGGCGGACAGCACGATGCAGGTGAAGAACAGCACGGCACAGGCATAGCCGATGAAGGCACTGATCCGGTCCATGCCCGCCGCCAGTCGGCTGAGTAGTCGCATAGCAGACTCCAGTCAGAAAAAGGACCACGGCAACGCCCGTTGCCGTGGTCCGGAGGGTAAGGTGTCAGTCCTGCTGGTCCTGAGACGCCTCGGCGACGTCCACCTCGGCACCGTCCTCGAGAAGACCTTTCTCTTTCATGTACTCGAGATGAGCCTGGAGGGCCTGCTGCGCCAGCTCGCTCTTCTCGCCGAAGGCCTCCCAGGCGCCGCGGGCGATCTCGCGGAACTGGTCGCGCTCTTCCTGCGCCCAGTCGATGACGGTCATGTCATCCTTCTGCTTGTCGCGGGCCACCAGCTGCTCGTCCTGCTCCTTCACCGCGTCGGCCAGGTCGTGGAAGGCATCGTAGAACCACTGGCTAAGGGCCTGCTGGTCCTCCTCGCTCAGCGACTCCCAGGTTTGCTGGTTGAGGGTGAACTGCTGCGACGACATGCTGTGGATGCCCGGATAGATCGGGTACTTGGCGATGTCGTGAAGGCCCGAGGCGTCGTTGTTGACGTAGGCCGAGGCATCGGCCGCATCGACCACGCCCTGCTGCAGCGAGGTGTAGACCTCGGAGAAGGGGATGTTGACCGGGGTCGCTCCGGCACGCTGGAAGACGGCCGCCGCCAAGCCCTCCGGCGAGCGGATCTTCACGCCCTGAAGATCCTCGACGCTGCGGATGGGGACCGCGGCCACCAGGGCCTCGCGCTTGTAGGGGCCGCAGCCGACCACCTGTACCTTGTCGCCGACCTGGGCGTCGATGGCATTCTGAAGGACCTCTTCACCGCCGCCGTTCTGGCAGAAGTCGAGGAACTGCGAGGGCTCGTCGTAGCCGGCGATCAGGTCGCCCATCAGGGCAAAGGCCGGATCCTTGCCGGTGAAGTAGGCCGGGGCGGTCATGTCACCATCCAACAGGCCCATGGCCACGGCCTCCATGGTCTCCTTGTAGGGCACCACGCTGCCGGTGGGCATCAGGTTGATGGTGACGTCCCCACCGGTCATCTCCTCGAGCTTGGGTACCCAGTTCTCCTGGAGGTACTGGTAGGCGAAGTCCCCCGAGTTGAAGGACGTCTGGACCTTCAATTCCTCTGCGGCCTGGACGGTACCGGCGAACGCCAGGGCGGCAGTTGCCAGGGTGACGGAATGAGCCAAGGTGCGAATCTGCATGTTGGTGTCCTTGTAGCTATTGTCGGTTCAACATCGGAATGCCTCACATGAGGCGTCAGAAGCGAGGTACTTTCCCGGTCCAGCTGGGCTCGTACTTCTGCATCTCCTTCACATCGTTGCGCGAACGAATGCCACACTCCTGAAAGTTGCGCGCCAGTTGTTGCAGGGCGTCTCGATCCAGCTCGACGCCCAGCCCGGGCGCCTCGGGGACGCGCACGCTGCCGTCCTCGAAGGCGATCTTGCCGCCCACGATGACTTCTTCCTCCTGCCAGGGATAATGGGTGTCGCAGGCATAGGTGAGGTTGTTGATCGCCGCGGCGGCATGGGTCATGGCCATCAGGCTGATGCCCAGGTGGGAGTTGGAATGCATGGACAGCCCCAGCCCCCAGGTCTCGCAGACGCGGGCCAGATCCCGGGTCGCCTGGAGCCCGCCCCAGTAGTGGTGGTCGGAGAGGATCACGTCCACGGACTGCTTGGCGATGGCCTCGGGGAAGTCGAAGAAGCCGATCACGCACATGTTGGTGGCCAGCGGCATGGTGGCCGACCGGTGGACCTCGGCCATGCCGTCCTTGCCGGGGGCGGGATCCTCGAGATATTGCAGCAGCCCCTCCATCTGCGGGAGCAGGCGCTTGGTGGTCTCGGGCGTCCAGCCGCCGTTGGGGTCGATGCGCAGCGGATGCTCGGGGAAGGCCTCGCGCAGGGCGCGGATCGCCGCCAGCTCCTGCTCGGGCTCGAACACCCCGCCCTTGAGCTTGATCGACTGGAAGCCGTACTGGTCGATCATCTGCCTGGCCGAGCGCACCACGTCCTCGGGGGTCAACACCTCGCCCCAGGCATCGACCCAGTCGTCCTGGCCGAACCGGTGATGGCCGTACTTGTAGAACAGGTAGGCGCTGTAGGGCACAGCGTCGCGCACCTTGCCACCCAACAGGTCGCAGACGCTGCGCCCGGTGATCTTGCCCATCAGGTCGAGGAAGGCGACCTCGAAGGCAGCGAAGATGCGCGGCACCGTGGTGGCCTGGTTGGTTCCCGGCGCCAGCTCAATGCCACCCTCTTGAGACTTGCGGGAAACGGACTGCTCGACGATGGCCTTCAGCTCGTTGAGATGGAAGACATCGACGCCCTCCAGACGGGAGGCCACCTTCTGCAGTTGTGACAGCGTCTGCTCGTCGCCATAGGACTCGGAGAGGCCATAGCGGCCGTCCTCGGTGATCACCTCGATGATCGAGCGCAGCGCCCAGGGTTCATGGATGCCGCTGACGTTGAGCAGGGGCGGATCGCGGAAGGCGATCGGGGTGACGACGACGGATGCGATGCGGGACATAACCTTCTCCGGGGGAGGCGAGAAATGATGAAACGAGCGGTTACCGGCCTTCGGCCACCTCGATCAGCGAGGCGAGGGTCTCGCGCTCCTCGGCCGTGGGCATGCAAAGTGGCGCGCGCACGCTGCCCGCCGGGCGGCCGATGAGCTCGGCGCCGGTCTTGATCAGGCTGACGGCATACCCAGGCTGCCGATCCCTGAGCTCCACGAAGGGGAGGAAGAAGTCGAGGGTGATTCGCTTGACCGCTTCGCTATTGCCCTTGCGCAGTTCCTTGTAGAAGGTCACCGCCATGTCGGGGACGAAGTTGAACACCGCGGAGGAATAGGTATTCACGCCGATGGACAGGTAGGCCTCGGCGATGATCTCGGCGGTGGGCACACCGCCCACGTACACCAGCCGATCCCCCACGGTCTTGACGATCCTGTTGAGCGCCTGGATGTCGCCCTTGCCGTCCTTCAGGCCGATCAGGTTCGGGCACGCCTCGGCCAAGGCCTGGACGGACTCGGCATTCAGTAAGCCGTTGGCCCGGTTGTAGTAGATGATGTTTAGATCGGTCGAATCGCAGATCCGCCGCGCATACTCGACCAGGCCCTCCTGGGGGCACTCGGTCAGGTAGGGCGGCATCAGCAGGAGGCCGTCGGCGCCGGCCTCCTGAGCGGCGGCGGCGAAGGCCTTGCCGCTCTCGACGCTGAGGCCGGCGCTGGCGATCACCGGCAGCTTGCCGTCCACCGTCTCCACGGCGAGGCGAACGATCTCCCGGAACTCGTCGAGAGCGAGGTTGAAGAACTCCCCGGTGCCACCCGCCACGAACACCGCCGAGATGTCATGGCTGACGAACCATTCCAGCCGCCGCCGGTAGCTCTCCGCGTCGAAGCGGCCCTGATCGTCGAAGTCCGTGATGGGAAACGACAGCAGGCCGTCCCCGATCGCTTGTACCACTGCTTCTCTGGAAAACTTCACGCAACGTCCTCCTGCCTGCCTGGGCCAGGGGTCCCGACCGCCTCAAGATCTAGGCCAACAGCCCTTTTTTGTCATACATCATACAAACACAAAGCTAATCACGGATTCCGAGTCGGGCAAGCCCGATAGCGCAAATTACAACCAAAGTACAAGACGCTCTGCATGAGCCGACATGCGGCCTCGAAGCAACGCTCGATCGCGCCTGAGCTTGGGACAGGTAGCGCGACGTCACCATGGCGGTCCAGATGCCAGACATCCACTTAGAACGCAGGAAAAGGGGCCACCACCCAGGAAACCCGCACTGCCATGCCCAGCGCACCGTGGACAACCCGATCCTGGCCCTGAAGGGCGGGCGCCCGATCAACCCGGTCAACGGACCGGCCAGGCGGCCGACACGACGCGACCGACGGGAGGGGCTTCACCTGACGGCGCCCTCAGGGCACCAGCACGGCGGCGCCGGAGAGCCTGCCGGCGCGCAGATCGTCGAGGGCCCGGTTGGCGTCCGCCAGTGGGTAGGCGCGTGTCTCGGTACGAATCGGCACCGTCGGGGCCAGCGCCAGGAACTCCTCGCCGTCGCGGCGAGTGAGGTTGGCCACCGACGTCAGGTGGCGCTCCTCCCACAGCAGGCGGTAGGGAAAGGACGGGATGTCGGACATGTGGATGCCGCCGGAGACCACCATGCCCCCGGGACGCACCTGGGCCAGGGCGGCGGGCACGAGATCGCCCACCGGCGCGAACAGCAGGGCGGCATCCAGCGGCGCCGGGGGCGTCTCGTCGCTGCCGCCGGCCCAGGCCGCGCCGAGACGCCGGGCGAAGGCCTGGGCCTCGCGGTCGCCGGGCCGGGTGAAGGCATAGACGGTCTGGCCGCGGGCCAGGGCCAGTTGGACGAGGATATGGGCCGCGGCGCCGAAACCGTAGATGCCCAGCCGTCGCGGCGTGTCGCCCCCGGCGAGCCGCCAGGTGCGATAGCCGATCAGCCCGGCACACAGTAGCGGCGCGGCGGCCTGGGCATCCTCGGCCGGCAGCGGGAAGCAGTAGCGGGCATCGGCGACGCAGTACTCCGCGTAGCCGCCGTCCCGGGTGTAGCCGGTGAAGGCGGCCCGCTCGCAGAGGTTCTCGCGGCCGGCCCGGCACTGGGGACACTCGCCGCAGGTCCAGCCCAGCCAGGGCACGCCGACCCGCTGGCCGGCCGTGAGTTCCGAGACGCCCTCGCCCCGGGCATCGACCTCGCCGACGATCTCGTGGCCAGGCACCAGCGGCAGCTTGGGACGCTCGAGCTCGCCGTCCACCACGTGCAGGTCGGTACGACAGACGCCACAGGCCAGCACCCGAACCCGCACCTCGCCGGGGCCGGGCTCGGGGATGGGAATAGACTCGCAACGCAGCGGCTGATTCGAGCCGTGCAGGCGCATGGCGCGCATCTCGCTCATGGGACGCTCTCCCTCTGGAGGATCACGTCCCGAGCATAGTCCACCCCTTGGGCACCAGGTGTTTCTTGCCCACTCGACGAAAGCGATGAGCTTTTCCGGCGCCAAGCCGGGCTTGTCTGGCTGGAACTCCTGAAATGAGCTCTACGCCTCTACCGCCACCTCGTAGCCGGTGAACTTGCGCAGGTTGATCACGCCGCTATCGAGGATCAGGTACTGGCCCTTGATGCCCAGCAGGGTGCCGGCCACCTCGGGCGACTTGTCGAAGTTGTGGGAGACCACCTTGCGGGGGTGTTCGAGCACCGGGTACTCGAAGGCGCGCGGAGGGGCGTCGAGCAGGCGGATGGCATCATCGCCGAAGCGCTCGCGCAGGTTGGCGAGGCCACCGGCCAGGGCGTCGAGCAGGCGGTCGCGCTCGGCGGCCAGGTCCAGCGCCTCGGCCTCGCCCTTGAGCATGGCCCGCCAGTTGGTGCGGTCCGAGACCTGCTCCTTGAACAGCACCTCGACGAAGCCGGACTGCTGGCGGGAGTCCACCTCGAGGATGGGCAGCGCCTGCACCGCGCCCTGGTCGAGCCAGCGGGTCGGCACCTGGGTGGCCCGGGTGATGCCGACCTTCAGCCCCGAGGCATTGGCCAGGTAGACCACATGGGGCTGGAAGCAGTGCCGCTCCCCCCAGTCGGGCTCGCGGCAGGTGCCCTGGAAGAAGTGGCAGAGTTCCGGCTTCATGATGCAGGTATCGCACTGGGCCAGCGTCTTGAAACAGGGATAGCAGTGTCCCTGGCCGAAGCTCTTGCGGGTCGCCCGGCCGCAGTGGGTACAGGCGATGGCACCGGTCCAGGTCAGGCGCAGGGACTGGCCGAGGCGGGCATTGAGATCCAGGCGAGCCTCACCGGCCCGCAGGGTGTAACGGGCCGGCGAGCCCGGCTCCACGGCCATCTTGGTCAGGCAGCCCTGCAGGGTCGTCGTCTCAGTCACGGCTGGCATCCCGGGCCAGGCCGGCCAGCGTCGGCGAGACGTTGGCGCCGCTGCTGTCCGCGCCACAGGTGCGGCGCTCGAGATAGCCGACCCGGGCCGGCTCGGGCACGCCGTTCTCCACCTCGTAGCGCATCACCGCCTCGAGGCACAGCTCGGTCTGCTCGGCCGTCAGGAAGCGGCCATCCGGCCACTTGCGCAGCGAGACCGCCTGCTTGAGGCTCTCGTAGATGGCAGGGGTCATCTGCTGGATCATGCGCTCGAAGGTCATATCGCTCATGGCGGACTCCGGGGATACGGGCTCAACGGGGGGAACGGACACGGCGGGAATGATACCAGCCCAGCACGAGCCCCACGACCAGCCCCCCCACATGGGCCTCGTTGGCCACGTTGCCGAAGCCCACCACGGCGGCCATGTCGGTCATGGTGAAGACCATCCAGCCGAGCATGAACACCACCAGCATCTGCGGCACGAAGAAGCCGTCGCCGGGACGGCGGCGCGACATCAGCCAGACATAGCCGAGCAGCGCGAAATCGACGCCGGACATGCCGCCGAACAGCACGGTGCCGGTGGCGTACTGGGCCAGGTTGCCGCCGATGCCGGCCGCCAGCAGCAGGGTGAGCATGCGCCCGCGGCCATGCAGCGACTCCACCTGGCGGCCGAAGAACCACAGCCACAGCATGTTGAAGATCAGGTGCATCCAGCCGAAGTGCAGGAAGGCCGGTGACAGCAGCCGCCAGACCTGCCCCGAGGCCAGGGTCTCCGCCAGGCTGCCGAAGGCCAGCTGGCCCTTGACCACCCCCACGGGCACGATGGTCAGGGCGGCGATCACCAGGTCCCCGAGCACGCCCATCACGGCGAAGACCGCGAGGCACAGCGCCAGGGCCGTGGCGGTCACCGGCGCCTGGCGAAAGGGGATCCGCCACGCCGGCAGGGCCCGACGGGGCCTATGCCGCGCCTCGGGCATCAGGGACTCGCCCCGCTGCCAGCGCTCCACCAGGCGCTGCATGGCCGCCTGCTGGGCGGGATCGATCAGCCACAGCACCTGGCCCTCGGCCTCCTCGGTGAACAGGTGGCCGATGCGGTGGGCCCAGAGGGCCTGGCGCAGGTCATGGATATCGACGTCATGGGGCAGCAGGATCACCCGGTACATGGTCTCTCCAGCGGTGGACGAAGCGGCTGCGCCGGGCACAAAGAAAAAGTCCGGCGGAGGGGGCCGCCGGACAAGAGCAAGGGATCATTCAAGGGAACACCTACTCAGATAGGGGCGACGGCGGGAAGTTCGGTCCGCGGCGCGAGATTTTCGTAAAGAAATGTATCAATCGAAATCGATCTCCCAGGGCTGGGGGCGGGCCTGTTCCTCCTGCGGCACGCGGATCCACACGAAGTGGTTGGCGTCGAGGCGCGACTCGCCGCTCCAGCGATAGGCCACCAGGCGCCCGAACTTCACCGCACTGTAGTCCAGGCAGGCGATATTGGGCGCCGGCAGGGCCGGGATGCCCTCGCACCAGTAGTGGCCGATGAACAGCGGCGGCTCGTCCGGCCCGTAGAAGCTCAGCCGGGCGCGCTCGACCTCGGTCAGCTCGCGCCCTTCCAGCTCCCCGGGCAGGTTGTCCGGCTGGAACACCACATCGCCCCAGGTCCGGGGGGAGCGCGCCCAGAAATGCGCCCGGAAGCTGCGCCGCGTGAAGCCGTCGCCGGACTGGATCTGGATGCCCTCGGGCAGCGGGATGTGGCTGCCCCGCGTCAGCCGGTCGAGGATACGGAACGCCCGGGTGCCCGGCTGCACGGCGGCGGTCAGGAAATCGATGTCGATCCGGGCATCGGGACGCTCGCTGCGCAGTTCGTCGACCAGCGCCTGATCCCAGCAGGCATGCACCACCCGCAGGCCGTCGCGCTCCAGGCACAGCGGGATGTCCATGAACCAGGCCAGGGCGTCCTCCCACTCCTGGGGATGGTCGCGGTATTGCTCGTGGGTCTCCTTGATGATGCGGTTGTGGCGCGGCGTATGCTCGCGCAGCCACTCCCGGCCGAGGCCCGGCGGGGCTCGGTGGCTGTAGGCCAGGGCATTGACCTCGTGGTTGCCCATGACGATCAGCGCCTCGCCCTCCTCCACCATGCGCCGGGCGATGGTGACCGCCAGGCGGATCCGCGGCCCGCGGTCGATCAGGTCGCCGAGGAAGATCACCTTGCGCCGGGGATGGCGATAGACGCCGCCACGCTGATGATAGCCGAGACGCTCGAGCAGCGACGCCAGGGTCGCGCCACAGCCGTGGACGTCGCCGATCAGATCATAGCCTTCGAAGACGGCTTTGCTCACCTCAGTCTCCCAGGCGGTTGCTCCAGCCCAGCTTGCTGCGCAGGACCTCGTAGAAATTGTGCCCCAGCGGATGCACCAGCTGCACGCGCTGGGGCTTGCGACGGATGACCAGCACATCGTCGGGCTTGGCCACGGCCCGGGTCTGGCCGTCGCAGCTGATATGGGGGTAGGTCTGGTTGGTCTCGCCGATATGGATGCGGATCTCGCTGGCCGCGTCGATGGCGATGGGCCGACTCGACAGGGTATGCGGGAACATCGGCACCAGGGTGATCACCTCGAGCCTGGGGTGCATGATCGGTCCGCCGCCGGAGAGCGCATAGGCCGTGGAGCCGGTCGGCGTGGCGATGATCAGGCCGTCGCTGCGCTGGCTGTGGACGAACTGGCCGTCGATGAACAGCTCGAACTCGATCATGCGCACGGCCTTTCCCGGGTGCAGCACCACCTCGTTGAGGGCGTCGCCGTTGCCCACCAGGGCATCGTCCCGATAGAGCTCGGCATCGAGCAGGAAACGCTCCTCGATCTCGAAGCGCCCCGCGAGCACCTCCCCGACCCGTTCCTCGAGCTCGTCGGGGGAAATGTCGGTGAGAAAGCCCAGTCGCCCGCGATTCACCCCGAGCACCAGGGTGCCGCTGTGGCAGAGGGTGCGGGCGGCGCCCAGCAGGCTGCCATCACCGCCGACCACGATCACCAGGTCACACAGCTCGCCGATCAGGCGACGGCTGGCCTCGGGATGGCCATGGCCCAGCAGCACGGTGGCCGTGCGGTCCTCGATGATCACGTGGTAGCCGGCATCATCGAGGAAGCGGCAGAGCCGCTTGAGGGTCTCGACCACCTTGGCACTGCCCAGGCGGCCGATCAGGCCGATATTCTTGAAGGGTTGCATGCGCGGGTCCTTCGCTTCACGACGGCTCATTATGGCGATACGCCATGAGCCGGGCAAACCGCCCTCAGGCGGCCAGTGGCGCCCGGCGCCGTTGCCACCACTCGTTGAGGGCCAGTGACCCGAGGATGATCGCCCCGCCCAGGGCCAGGCGCGGCAGGTCGGCGTCGCGGTTCCAGATCAACAGGTTGACCAGCAGGCCGGCCGGGACCAGGGCATTGTTCATGATGGCCAGCGCACCGGCATCGACCCGGGTCGCGCCCAGGTTCCACAGGAAATAGCCGAGCCCCGAGGCCACCAGGCCGAGCCAGGCCAGCACCCCCCACTGCACGCCGCTGGTGGGCAGGGCCGTGGCATCGCCCAGCAGCAGGAAGGCCGGGGCGGCCACCGCCAGGGCACCGAGGTAGAACCAGCCGAAGACCGCGAGCCGCGGCAACGCCTCGGGCAGGCCGGCGGAGAGGCGCCGGTAGCCGACCTGGCCCAGGGCGAAGCACAGGTTCGCGCCCTGCACCACCAGAAAGCCCAGCCAGTAGCCGTCGTCGAGCCCGCGGTAGCGGATCACCGCCGCCCCGAGCACCGCCAGCGCGGCGGTGACGAGGTGGAAAGGGGTGAACCGCCGGAACAGGGCGTCGTCGAGCAGGGTGATATAGAGGGGCGTCAGGATGGTGAAGAGCAACACTTCCGGCACCGACAGCAGCAGGAAGGACTGGTAGAAGAAGATGTACATCAGGCCGAGTTGCACGGCGCCCAGCCCCAGCAGTGCCAGCCGCTGACGCCCCCTCAGCAGCGCCGGCCTCAGGAAGGGCAGGAAGACCAGCGCCGCCAGGGCGATGCGGGTCATCACGGCGAAGTAGCTGTCCACCTGGCCGGCCAGGTAGACGCCGATCAGCGAGAACGAAAAGGCCCAGAGGACGGTGATGCCGACGAGGTAGCCCAAGGTCAACTCCAGAGAAAATAAGGGGTTGACGGCGATTATACCCGTGACGTTCGCCCTGCCAAGGATCAGGCCCGACGCAACCAGTGGATCACGTAGACGACCCCGGGCACCCACCCGAGCAGGGTCAGGCCCAGGGCGATGGCCAGGCGACGGGGCCCGCCTCCGGCCAGGCCCATGGCCAGCGGCGGCAACAGGACCGCCAGGGCGACCAGGGCCGCGTAGGGTTCGGGCCGCACCGGGGCCTCGGCGGACGGGGTCACCTCGCTCGGCGCCTCGGCCTCGCCGGGCGTGACGCGGACCCGGTCGCCCGCCCGGGGGGTGAAGTGCTCCACGCCGCCGCCCTCGTGCTCCAGGGCCCGGCGGTGGGCCTCCTGGTCGATCTTCTGCTCCAGGTCCTCGGCGCCCTCGGCGAGGACATCGTGGTAGCGCTCCCAATCTTCCCAGTCATGGGGGGTGCCGGCCCGCGGCCGGTGATCGCTGGCCTCGCGGGCACGGGACCAGGCCTTCTCCTCCAGGGTATTGGGGCGCTCCCGGTCGCGCTCTCCGTCCAGCCCCTTGCGGGCCAGGTATTCGCGGGCATCCATCAGGCGCCTCCATCGGTCGGGGATGCGGCATTGTGGCATATTGGAGTGGATCGTCCGGCACGGGTTCCTGGCTGCAGCACCGTTGGCAGGCCGGCGAGGGTTATCGGGATGGCGACGCTGTCGGTCGGCTATGCTGAACATGAGACACGTCCGGTCCGGCCTCGCGTCGCGCGCCAGCGGGACCACGCGTCACAGGCGACGGGCAACGGGCGAGTCAGGTACCAGCGTTGGCACAAGGAGAACCGCCATGCCCAGCAAGGCTCCCACCATCGTGCGCGAGATCATGTCCCGCGACTGCTACCGGGTCACCGGCAGGACCTCGGTATCCACCCTGGCCGAAGGCCTGGCGCGACACCGCCTGCCCGGCGCTCCGGTGGTCGACGAACACGACAGGCTGATCGGGTTCATCTCCGAGCAGGACGTGCTCGGCAAGGTGCTGGAAAGCTCCTATCTCAACGAGGAGCCCCCGCTGGTGCGGGAACTGATGCGCAACGAGGTACTCGCCGTCTCCCCCACCAAGAGCATCACCGACCTGGCCCAGGAGATGCTCGGCGCCAAGCCCAAGGTCTACCCGGTCACCGAACAGGGCCACCTGGTCGGCATCGTGACCCGCCGTGATGTGCTCAGCGCCATCCTGCGCATGCGCCATTCCTGATCGCCTGCCCCTTTCCGATGCGGCCCCGCCCGCCCCCTTCGCCGGGGGCGGTGTCTGTTCATGCACGGGAGTCACGCAAAGAAAAGCCGCCCCAGCGGGGCTGAGGCGGCAAAGGATCGAATATGCAAGCCAGAACAACAGTGTTAGCGACTGCCATCGCGCTGTTGCCTGCACCTGTTCAGACAGTGTCGGCGGGGAAAGTTCGTCACGCCGAGGAAATTTTTTCACGTTGTACGTCCGGTACGCCGGCACGACCGGGGTTGTAATCATTAACCCACTGGATATACTGGGAAACCTCGCGGGTGTAGCTCAATGGTAGAGCAGAAGCTTCCCAAGCTTAAGACGAGGGTTCGATTCCCTTCACCCGCTCCAGCTCCCCTCGCGCCCTCGGCGTATCCGACCGGTCCACCGCCCCGCTCCCGAGCCCTCCATGGCCCTGTTCCTGACCGTCTTTCTCGTCTGCCTGATCATCTTCGGCGGCATGGTCGCCATCCTGATGCTCTCGCGCACGCCCCGCTACCGCACCGAGCCGGAGCACCTCCTCGAGGTGTTCGACAAGGCGCTGGAGAGCCGGGTCGGCGAGACCGAGTGGAACACCATCGTCGGCTACCCGGTGCGCCACGACGACTACCTGGAGGGCGTGCGACGCCGTGCCCAGCGGCTCATGGACGAACACGGTCGGCATGGCCGAGTCGCCCGCGGCAAGCCGCTGCTGGATGCCGAGGGCCAGGCCGAACTGGCCGCGCTGCGCGATCACCTGGCGGCCCGCACCCGACTCAGGCGCCGACACGCCGACCCGTGAGCGTTGACGCCGTTTCCGGTAGAATGAAGCGGCATGCCCCGACGCCGGAGGCCGACGACGATGGCCAGCGCCATCCGCCAGATTCCCCTCGACACCGCCATCCACCACCATGCCCACGATTTCCACCAGCTCGTGATCGGCCTGCAGGGTCGGGCCGAGTTCGAGATCGAGGGGCTGGGCGGCTCCATCTCGGCGCTCTCCGGCTGCATCGTGCCGGCCAACCACATGCACTACTACGCCGGCACGGGCGACAACCGCCAACTGATCCTCGACCTGCCCCACGACGCCCTGTCGCTGACCGGCCACCACCATGAACTGGCACGGCTGTTCGACGCGCCACGCTTCTTCGACCTGGACGATCCCCTCGAGCGCTACCTGGACTTCCTGCTCCACGAGCTGCGCCTGATGTCGCAGCAGGGATCCCTCCCCGTCGTCCAGCAGGAGCGACTGGCCTCGACCCTGCTGGGCTCGCTGCATGCCCGGCTGGCCGGGGAACCGCCATGCCGGGGACGGAGTCTCGATCTGGCGGCGCTGGACCGGTTCATCGATCGCCATCTCGGCAGTCATCTACGGGTCGCCGACCTGGCCGCGGAGGCCTGCCTGAGCGAGGCTCACTTCACCGAGCGCTTCCGCGCCCAGACCGGCCTGCCGCCCTGGCAGTACGTGATGCGTCGTCGCCTCGAGGCCTCGCGCCGCCTGCTGCACGAGAGCCACCTGCCGCTCTCCGAGATCGCGGCCCTGACCGGCTTCACCAACCAGAGCGCCCTGTCCCGCGCCTTCCGCCGCGCCTTCGGCCAGCCGCCCAGCCAGGTGCGGCGCCGCGGCCGCCAGCGGCTGGCCACTCCCGCCTCCCGGCCCTAGACCAAGGTCGCAGAAAGGTTCCCCCGCCGAGACAACATCCGCGAAATCGACAAATCCCGCCGGGAAATCGACAAGCAGAACCTAATAATCGGCCCTAACCTCATAGGATGCCCTCGGTCCGCGGGCGGCCATGCGCCGGCGGCCGGGACCTTACCCTGTGACGACGGGCTTTCAGCGGGGATTTTCATGCTCAACGCCAACAACATGCTGGATGACGCTACCTGGCGTCAGGATCTCGACACCCTCTTCGCACGGATCAGCGACCACTACGCCGTCGACGAGAACGCCTTCGTCGAGGAACTGATCAAGACCCTCGATGCCGATCGGCAGGACTTCACGCGGATCGCCGACAAGACCGCCGAGCTGGTCCGCGAGATCCGCGAGATGGACACCGCCGTCGACACCATCGACGAGCTGCTCCAGCAATACAGCCTGGACACCCATGAGGGCCTGATGCTGATGTGCCTGGCCGAGGCCATGCTGCGCATCCCCGACAAGGCCACCGCCGACGCCCTGATCGAGGACAAGCTGGGCCCGGCCGACTGGAAGGCCCACGTCGGCAAGAGCGAATCCTGGATGGTCAACGCCTCCACCTGGGGCCTGCTGATGACCGGTCGCGTGGTGACCCTGGACAAGCCCCGGGAGGGCAAGCCCTCGGGCTTCATCAACAAGATGGTCAACCGCATGGGCGAGCCGGTGATCCGCCGCGCCATGGTCGAGGCCATGAAGGTCATGGGCAAGCAGTTCGTGCTGGGGCGTGACATCGACGAGGCCCTCAAGCGCTCCCGGCCCCTGTTCGACAAGGGCTATACCTATTCCTACGACATGCTCGGCGAGGCGGCGCGCACCCGCACCGACGCCCAGCGCTATTTCGACGACTATGCCCGGGCCATCGAGCGGGTCGGCAAGACCAGCCGCTCGCTGTCCGACAGGACGCCGACCCCGTCGATCTCCATCAAGCTCTCCGCGCTGCATCCGCGCTACGAGTTCGGCCGCCGCGAGCAGGTCCTCGAGGAGCTGGTCGGCAGTGTGCGCGAGCTGGCCGGCCTGGCGCGCCGGCTGGGCGTGGCGGTGACCATCGACGCCGAGGAGGTCGATCGCCTGGAGCTGTCGCTGGAGGTGTTCCGCGCCGTCTACGAGAGCGATACCTGCCGCGGCTGGGGCCAGTTCGGTCTGGTGATCCAGGCCTATGCCAAGCGCGCCCTGCCGGTGCTGCACTACCTCAACCGTCTGGCCGAGCGCCAGGGCGACGTGATCCCGCTGCGCCTGGTCAAGGGGGCCTACTGGGATACCGAGATCAAGGAGTCGCAGCAGCTCGGCGTCGACGGCTATCCGGTGTATACCCGCAAGGCCTCCACCGACGTGGCCTACCTGGTCTGCGCACGCTTCCTGCTCTCCGAGGCCACCCGGGGGCGGATCTTCCCGCAGTTCGCCACCCACAACGCCCACACCATCAGCACCATCCTGGAGCAGGCCAACGCGGCGCAGCGCCCGTTCGAGTTCCAGCGCCTGCACGGCATGGGCGAGGCCCTCTACGACGCGGCCCTGAAGCGCGCCCCCGAGGGCACCTACTGCCGCATCTATGCGCCGGTGGGGGCCCACAAGGACCTGCTGCCCTACCTGGTCCGCCGGCTGCTGGAGAACGGCGCCAACTCCTCCTTCGTCCACCAGCTGGTGGACCCCAGGGTGCCGGTGGAATCGCTGTGCGTGCACCCGGTGGAGACGCTGCGCCAGTACGCGACCCTGGCCAACCACCGGATCCCCCTGCCCCGGGACATCTTCGGGCCGAAGCGCCGGAACTCCCGGGGCGTGAACCTGAACATCCGCAGCCAGTACCAGCCGCTGATGGACGCCATGGCCCGGCACATGGACAAGCGCTACGAGGCCCGGCCGCTGCTGGCCTTCGAGGTGGCCACCGACCCGTCACTGGTCCACGAGGTCACCAGCCCCTACGACCGGCGCCAGGCGGTCGGCTCGGTGCTGTGGACCAGCAAGGCGCAGGCCGAGCAGGCCGTGGACGCCGCCTGGGCGGCCTTCCCGCGCTGGGATGCCACCCCCGTGGCCGAGCGCGCCGCCATCCTGCGCCGCTTCGGCGACCTGATGGAAGCGCACATGGCGGAGCTGATGACGCTGTGCTCCCGCGAGGGCGGCAAGCTGCTCACCGACGGCGTCGACGAGATCAAGGAGGCGGTGGACTTCTGCCGCTACTACGCGATGCGCGCGGAGGAGCTGTTCGCCGAGCCGACCCGCCTGCCGGGCCCCACCGGCGAGTCCAACGACCTGATGATGGGCGGCAAGGGCGTGTTCGCGGCGATCAGCCCCTGGAACTTCCCGGTGGCGATCTTCTGCGGCCAGGTGGTGGCCACCGCGGTGGCCGGCAACACCGTGCTGGCCAAGCCCGCCGAGCAGACCTCGATCATCGCCCACCGCGTCATCGAGCTGCTGCACGAGGCCGGCATGCCGCGGGACGTGGTCCAGCTGCTGCCCGGCGACGGCCCCACCGTGGGCAGCGTGCTGACCCGCGACCCGCGCATCACCGGCGTGGTGTTCACCGGCGGCACCGACACCGCCCAGATCATCAACCGCGCCCTGGCCGGCCGCGAGCATGCCCCCCTGCCGACCCTGGTGGCCGAGACCGGCGGCATGAACGCCATGATCGTCGACTCCACCGCCCTGCCCGAGCAGGTGGTGGCCGACGTCATCCAGTCGGCCTTCCAGAGTGCCGGCCAGCGCTGCTCGGCGCTGCGTGTGCTCTATCTCCAGGACGACGTGGCGGACCGGGTCATCGAGATCCTCGAGGGCGCCATGGCCGAGCTGCACATCGGCGATCCCCGCGATCTTGGCACCGACGTGGGCCCGGTCATCGACGAGGATGCCCGCAAGAACCTCCAGGCGCATATCGACAGGCTCAAGGGCGAGGGCCGCCTGCTGGCCGAGACCCGGCTCGATGCAGCCCATACCGCCAACGGCACCTTCATCGCCCCGACGGCGTTCCAGATCGAGGGCATCGATGCCCTGGAGCGGGAGCAGTTCGGTCCGATCCTGCATATCGTGCGCTACCATGCCAGCGATATCGACAAGGTGATCGCCTCGATCAACGGTCGCGGCTACGGGCTGACCTTCGGCGTGCACAGCCGCAACGAATCCTTCGCCGATGAAATAGCGAAGAAAGTCCGCGTTGGTAACGTCTACGTGAACCGCAATATCATCGGGGCCGTCGTCGGGGTCCAGCCCTTCGGTGGGCAGGGCCTCTCCGGCACGGGTCCCAAGGCGGGAGGCCCGAACTACCTGCTGCGGTTTGCCACGGAAAAGACGGTGACCGTCAACACCGCCGCCCTGGGTGGCAACGCGTCACTGCTCGCGCTGGGAGACGAGTGAGCCCCACTCGTCGTCAACGACAACAAACGGAAGGAAGCTTCCCATGATGGAAAACCACGCCAATACGGGCTCGACGTTCCCGCTCTCCCGGATCGTGATGCCACCCAGGGACACGATGGCCGGCATGCGTACCAACAACACGCCGGTTCTACAGCCGGCCGAATAAAAAGGAGACGTTCTCATGGCTATTGGTGTCTGGATCAGTCTTGTTGCTTACTTTGCGCTCATGATCGCCATCGGCTTTTATGCCATGCGCAAATCCACGTCCACGTCTGAGGATTACATGCTGGGTGGCCGAGCCCTCAGTCCACAGGTAGCGGCCCTGTCGGCCGGTGCGTCGGACATGAGCGGCTGGTTGCTGCTGGGTTTGCCCGGGGCACTGTTCGTATCCGGTCTGGGTCAGGCCTGGATCGGTATCGGTCTGCTCGTGGGTGCGTTCTTCAACTGGACGCTGGTCGCACCACGCCTTCGCGAACAGACGGTTCACTATGGTAATGCGATCACCATTCCGGAATTCCTGGCAAACCGCTTCCCGACCCGGGCGATGTCACTGCGAACGGTATCCGCTATCGTCATCGTCGTCTTCTTCGCGGTGTACACGGCGTCAGGCCTGGTGGCGGGCGGCAAGTTGTTCGAAAGCGCGTTTGCCGGAGTCATCAACATTGCTGGCCTGAGTGACTACGCTGCGGGCGTCGTCATCACGCTGGGCGTGGTACTCGCCTATACGGTTGTCGGCGGCTTCCTGGCCGTAAGCATGACGGACTTCGTGCAGGGCTGCATCATGATGCTGGCACTGGTGATCATGCCGGCGGTCGTGCTCTTCGGCGAAGGTGGCGGCGGTTTCGCCCAGGCGTCACAGACCCTGAATGACGTCGATCCCACGCTACTATCGTGGACGGAGGGGCTGACCCTTATCGGCTGGCTGTCTGCGGTGACCTGGGGGCTGGGTTATTTCGGTCAGCCGCACATCATCGTGCGCTTCATGGCCATCCGGACGCTGAAGGATGTTCCCGTTGCCCGTAACATCGGCATGAGCTGGATGCTCATCTCCCTGATCGGTGCGATCTCTCTGGGGGTGTTCGGCCGAGCCTACGCGATCCGCAACGGCATGAATGTCGAAGATCCGGAAACGATCTTTATCATCCTGGCGGATCTGCTGTTCCACCCGCTGATCACCGGTTTCCTCTATGCGGCCCTGCTGGCGGCGATCATGAGCACCATTTCCAGCCAGCTGCTGGTGTCGTCTTCATCCCTGACCGAGGACTTCTACCGCCTGTTCCTGCGTAAGGAGGCGACGGAAAAGGAGACCGTCGGCGTCGGCCGGATCAGTGTCGTACTGGTGGGTCTGGTAGCCGCCGTCATTGCGTCCGATCCTGACTCTCAGGTGCTGGGGCTGGTCAGTAACGCCTGGGCAGGCTTCGGTGCGGCGTTCGGCCCGCTCATCATCCTGTCGCTGATGTGGTCGCGCACGAACGGCGCCGGCGCCATCGCGGGCATGGTGGTGGGTGCCGTCACCGTCATGATCTGGATTTCACTGGGCTGGAACGGAGAGTTCATGGGGGGGCCCGGTGTGTACGAGATCATTCCTGGCTTCATCGCTGCCTTCATTGCCATCCTGGTGGTGAGCAGCGTGACTGCCGATGCCGGTGAATATCAGAAAATCTCTCGCTGAAAGAGCGCGCATAACGCCCTCAAGGTAGTGGAAGGGCTCCTGCGGGAGCCCTTTTTCATGTCCGCTACTACACGGCCAACCGAATCCGTATGGCCGCCGCCCTACCCCCTGTACTGCCCACCCCAGTCGCGCTCCGCCGCGTGATCGCCACCCGGCCTGTGCCGTTGGCGACTCGTGAGTCCGCTGACCGGGTCTCGACGAGAGACGCCGCCTTGGGGCGGCTTCCCTGTTTCCGGCCTCAGCCCCGGACGCCGAGCCCCGCCACCACCAGCGCGAATCCCCACAGGGCCAGGCGACTCCAGCGTGCCCCGGCCTGCCGCCACAGCCAGCCCTCCCCGACCTCGAGCGTCAACGGGCGCACGAAGGCGGCTCCCAGGCCCCAGGCCCCGATGCCGACCAGGGGCCAGCGCCAGGCCGGTGGCAGGGCCTGGAGGGTCTCGGGTCGCAGCAGCAACCAGATGGCGATCCCCGCCGCCAACAGCAGCAGGGTCAGGGGTTGTTCCAGCAGGCCGGGACGCGGCCCGGCGAAGAGAGTCCTGCCACGCATGAGAGGCTCCGCTCGTGTCGTTCCCCCTAAGTGAAGCCGAAACCCGGCCAGCCAGCGAGGCAGGGTGCAGGAAATGTGCAAAAATTGTACAAAACCTGCATCATCGGGCCGGGATGGCGACATGCTCTCATGAATAATGCGCATATGATCCGATAAGCGCCATAGAAAAATTCTACAAGACGTTTAGAAACACTGTTCGCTATGATTGTCATCACTGGTGCGGCGGCGCCGAATGTCTCGGCGTCGGCACCCTGGATGACACAGGGAGGACTCCCATGAAAACGCCCCGTCTTATCACCGCTGCCGCCCTCGCCACGGCCGGCATCCTCGCCACCCAGACCGCCATGGCCTACCAGGCCGGCGACCTCTATGTACGCGGCGGCGTCGCCAAGAGTGAGGTCAAGGATGACAACGGCCAGGCAGCCGGTGGCGACCTGGACATCTCCGACGAGCGCGGCTTCACGTACGGGCTGGGCTACCAGTTCCACGACCAGCTGGGCGTCGAGCTCAACGGCTCCCAGGACATCGAGCACGACCTCACCGTGAGCGGTGTGGACGCCGGCTCGGTCGACCGTCGCCCGGTCAACCTGATGCTCAACTACTACCCGCTGGGTGGCACCGACTCCCGGGTACAGCCCTACGCCGGGGCCGGACTGAACTACACCTACTTCAATGACGAGACCGCCTCGGGCCTCGAGATCGAGGACTCCTATGGTGCCGCCGCCCAGGTGGGCCTGGACTTCGCGGTCACCGACTATCTACTGGTCGGTGCCTTCGCCAACTACGCCGACGTCGACGCCGACGTGGAGGTCAACGGCAGCGATGCCGGCGAGGCCGAGATCGACCCGCTGACCGTGGGCGGCGGCGTGACCTTCCGCTTCTGAGCGAGCACCAGCCCCGACAGACGAAGGCCCGCCGTTCGGCGGGCCTTCCGTCGTGAGGGGTAGCCTAGCGGGGCGTGTGGCGGGACAGCCCCAGCGCGGCCAGGGTGGCATCATCCAGGCCGTGCAACGCCTCCACCCCGGCGAGCCGTGCATGATATTCGCCGCTCAGGAAGGGTTCTCCCGCCAGCAGGTGCTCGAGGTATTCCCGGGCCGGCCTGAGCGCCTCGGCCGTGGTACCGGGGGCGGCGATGTAGACCCAGGCCTCGATGGCCCCGAGCTCGGTATGGATCGGCAGGCGATGCCGGTCATAGTCGTGGGGGTAGCCCTCGAAGGGATCCATCAGGTGGATCTGCTCGGGCGCGACCAGTTCGTAGAGCGCGCCCTCCACCCGCCCCCCGGGAGCGGGCACCACATTGGCATGGCTGATGCCCGCCACCCGGGAGGCCTTGTCGAAGCGCAGCCCGTGATCGGCCAGCATCCCGGGCAGCGCGCGACGGGTCGTGCCGATCCGCGCCTCCACCCGGGCCGGGTTCATGTTGCTGCCATAGGCGAAGTAATAGGACATAGGCGTCTCAGTTCTCGGTGACCAGTCGGTCGATCCGCTCGACCACCTTGCACATCAGCACGCGCTCGCTGGTCCGGGCACCTTCCTGGATCAGGTAGGCGTCCACCGCGGGGGCCACGTCGCAGGTCGACGGCAGCGGTGCGCGCGCCTCCACCAGCGCCTCCAGCCGGGCGATGAACACGAAACGCAGCCACTGGGGCAACGCCATGGTGTCGATGCAGAACGGCTGGGGGCTGTCGAAGGCCTCGGGCTCGGGGCGCTCCATGCGCCACATGTCGGCCGCCTTCATGGTGGACTCGAGTTCGCGCAAAGCCTGATCGAGTTCCTCGTGTACGCTCATGGGATGTCGCTCCGGTCGGTCTGTATTCCCATTATCCCGCCTCGACGCGCCGAGGGCCAACCCGGGTTCAGGAGGGCTGGATGGCGGGCTGGGCGGCCAGGACCTTGCGCAGGAAGTCACGGGTGCGTGGATCCCGGGGCGCATTGAACAGCTGCGACGGTGGTCCCTGCTCGACGATGCGGCCGCCCTCCATGAACACCACCCGGTCGGCCACGTCCCTGGCGAAGCCCATCTCGTGAGTCACCACCAGCATGGTCTGGCGTTCGGCGGCCAGTTGCTTCATCAGCGCCAGGACCTCCTCGACCCACTCCGGGTCCAGCGACGACGTCGGCTCGTCGAACAGGATCACCTCGGCCTGGGCGGCCATGGCCCGGCCGATCCCGACCCGCTGCTGCTGGCCGCCGGACAGCGAGGCCGGATAGGCGTCGGCCTTGTCGGTCAGGCCGATGCGCCGAAGGATCTCCCGGCCCCGGGCATGCGCCTTGGCCTTGGGCCAGCGATTGACCACGATCAGCCCCTCGACGATGTTCTGTAGCGCCGTCTTGTTGGCGAACAGCGCATAGTTCTGGAACACGAAGGCCGTGCGCCGCCGGGCCGCGAGGATGTCGGCACGGGTCGCGCGGGTGACGTCGACGTCCAGGTCGCCGAGGGTCAGCTGGCCGGCATCCGGTCGCTCGAGGAAGTTCAGGCAGCGCAGCAGGGTCGACTTGCCCGTGCCCGAGGGCCCGATCACCACGATGATCTCGCCCTGGTCGATGGCCAGATCGATGCCATCGAGCACGGTGGCGTCGCCGAAGCGCTTGACGAGATTGGCTACCTGGATCATCTGCGATACGCCTCGTTGAGCCGGGTCTCCAGCCGGCGCTGACACCAGGCCAGCAGCTCGACGATGACCCAGTAGAACACCGCCACCGTGATGAAGGCCTCGAAGTACAGGAAGCTGCCGGCCGCCTCCTTCTGGGTCGCCCCCATCAGTTCGGTCACCCCCAGGGTGAAGGCCAGGGAGGTGGCCTTGATCATGTCGATGAAGTAGTTCATCAGGGTGGGCACGGCCACCCGGGTGGCCTGGGGCAGCACGATGCGCCGCATCAGCTGGCCGTTGGTCATGCCGATCGACAGCGCCGCCTCGGTCTGGCTGCGATCCACGCCGACGATGGCGGCGCGGATCGACTCCGCCATGTAGGCGGCGAAGTGCAGGGTCAGCCCCATGATGGTGGCGGTGATGCCGTCGATCTGGGTGAGGAAGGCCAGGACCTGGGGCAGCCCGTAGTAGAAGAGGAACAGCTGGACCAGCAGCGGCGTGCCGCGGAAGAAGGAGATGAACAGCAGGGTCACGCCGTTCAGCCCCGGAATCCCCAGCACCCGGATCACCGCCAGGCCGCAGGCCAGGACCAGGGCCAGCGCCATCCCCGCCGCGGCCATGGCCAGCGTCAGCGGCAGATAGCGCAGCAGGATGGGCACCAGCCCCACCATGTAGTCGAAATCGAGAACGCTCATGTCGGCCGTGGCAGCGGATCAGGGACGGGTGATGTCGTTGCCGAACCAGCGCTCGGAGATCTCGCTCAGGGTGCCCTCCTCGCGCAGCGCGGTGAGGGCCGCATCGACCCGGTCACGCAGGGCACGGTCCGCCTCGGTGTCGCGGAACGGCAGGGCGTTGCGGATCTCGGAGAACGGCTGGCCGGCCAGGGCCAGGGGCAGCGGCTTCTCCTGGATGACCTGGCTGGCGCTGACCCGGTCCATGACGAAGGCATCGACGCGCCCCAGCGCGGTGTCCTGCTCGATGTTGCTCTCGTAGGTGCGGATATCGATCTCGTCGGCATAGGGCAGCTCGCGCAGCAGCTGCTCGTAGTTGGAGCCCAGGTTCACCGCCACGGTCTTGCCGCGCAGGTCCTCGACGCCGCCGATGGCCTCATTGCCTTCCTTGACCACCACCTGGGCGCCGTCGTAGACGTAGGGCTGGGTGAAGACGTATTTCGCCTGGCGCTCCTCGGTGATGGTGATCTGGTTGGCGATGGTATCGATGCGACCGGATTCGAGCATGCCGAACAGCCCGGAGAAGTTGGCGGTCACGAACGCCACCTCGGCGTCCATTTCCTCGGCCACCGCCTCCATGACGTCGACCTCGAAGCCCTTGAGGGTGTCCTGCTCGACGAAGGTGAACGGGAAGTAGCCGCCGGACATGCCGACCTTGAGGGTCTCTTCCTGGGCCTGGGCGCCGCCGGCGATGGCGATGGCGCCGGCGGACAACAGGGGCAGGGCAAGGGAACGTAACATGAGGGAGTCTCCAATGGGACAAGAGCCAGATGGAATAACCGACTAATCTTTATATTCCATATTGACACGCAAGCTAGGAAAAATCCCGGCTCACGGCCAATAGGCATCGATTATGCCTGCTATAGCCGGAGCCCGCAGGACGTTCATTCACAGATACGCTGAACGTCCCTGTGGATAAGCCTTGGAAAGATACCCCATCCGCCGTCGCCACGGGCCCCGCCGGGGACTGGTCAGGAATTGACCAGCCGCCGCCGGACGCCGCCCGTCTCGCGGGCTGACAGGACGCGGGTGCCGCGGTAGAGTGCACGGTCCGAGAGTGGGGAGACAGCATGCAGCCGATCGACAGCCTTCACGACTTCTTCGTTCGCACCGGTGCCGAGGTGAGGCTCTATCACCTGGGCCGGCGCGTCGAACCCTGTCCCCTCGAGGACCTGGCGGCCCTCGAGGCCGGCCAGCGGCCCTGGCCGCAACCCTGGCAGGGCAAGGCCCGCCTGGCCATGGTGTTTCGCGTCGGCGAGCTCGAGGACCCGCTGATCTGGTTCCTGGCCCTGCCGCTGGACGAACAGGGCCAGCTCGACCCGGCCCCGCGGGACGCCTTCCTGCAGCGGCTGCTCGAGACCCTGGGGCGCAACGTCCGGGGCCTGGGCCGCGGGGACGGCGAACAGATCGACAATCTGATGAAGGACAACCCCCTGGCCTTCACGCCCTCGATGCCCTTCCAGGCCGTGCTGCACGCCCGGGCGAGCCTCGACCTGGGCCGCCCGGCGAGCCAGCACCTGGAGCCGGCGGAGGCCTACCTGGAGGGGCAGCAGGCGCTGGACTGGCGCGCCCTGGGGCTGCAGGGCCTGGCCGACTTCGCGGTGCGCATGGACGCCGACCAGGCCAGCCGCCTGGCGGCACGCCTGCCGACCCTGCCCGGCGAGGTCCTCACTGCGCTGTGCTACTGTCTGGAACATGTGGCGATCCCCGAAGGCCTGGCCGCGGTCCTGCGCGCTCGGGGCGAGGCGGCCGCCGAGGCCGGCGATGTCGAGGCCTTCTGCGCCTGCGTGCGAGCCGTCGCCGGTGCCGAGACCCGCCTGGCCGGCGCCTGGTTCGATGCCCTGCTCGACGACGCCGAGGCCTGCGGTCCCGACCTGCTGGCCGCCATGGCGGGACGCGGCTGGCGCCACCTGGAGGACGGCGAGCGGCTGCCGCGTTTCCTGACCCGGCTCGCCGAGGCGCCCCAGGCGGACTTCACCGCCGTGGCCCGGGACCTGGCGCTGATCCCGCGCCTGCGCCTGCCGGTGCTGATGACACTGCGCGAAGCCGCGCCGGATTCCTCCATCGGCCGCCGCCTGGCCGGCCTGTCCCGTTGAGCCGACGCCACGAGGAGTGATGCCATGAAGGAATTGCCCTATCAGGCCAAGGCGGTGATCGGCCGCCGCGAGATGGTCACCCTGCCGGAACTGCACCTGACGCTGTGCGCCAAGGCCGATACCGGCGCCCGCACCTCGTCGCTGCATGCCGAGGACATCGAGTCCTACGAACAGGACGGCCACCTCTGGGTCAGCTTCACCACCCGGGGTGGCGGCCCCGGCAGCCCGGCCCACGTCCACCATATGCACCTGCATGACCGCCGCCGGGTGACCAGCTCCAACGGCCAGGCCGAATGGCGCTACGTGATCCGCACGCTCATGCAGCTCGGCGAACTGGAGTTCCCGGTCGAGCTGACGCTGACCGACCGACGCAACATGCGCCACCCCATGCTGCTGGGACGCCGCGCCCTGCGCCGCCTGCTGGTGGCCCCGGGTGCCGGCTTCCTGCACGGCGAGCCCTGACCCCTTCCCTTTCCAGCCCACGCCACCGGAGACCCGCCATGCACTTCGCGATGCTGTCTCGCAATCGCAACCTCTATTCCACGCGTCGGCTGATCGAGGCCGCCGAGGCCCGGGGGCATACCGCACGGGTGGTCGACACCCTGCGCTGCTACATGAGCATCGCCTCGCACCATCCCTCGATCCACTACAAGGGCGAGGAGCTCGAACACTTCGACGCGGTGATCCCGCGCATCGGCGCCTCCATCACCTTCTATGGTTGTGCGGTGCTGCGCCAGTTCGAGATGATGGGCACCTACGTGCTCAACGACAACGTCTCCATCACCCGCTCGCGGGACAAGCTGCGCTCCCTGCAGCTGCTCTCCCGCAAGGGCATCGGCCTGCCGGTGACGGGCTTCGCCCATTCCCCCGATGACATCCCCGACCTGATCACCATGGTCCGCGGGGCCCCGCTGGTGATCAAGCTGCTGGAAGGCACCCAGGGCATCGGCGTGGTGCTGGCCGAGACCAACCAGGCCGCCGAGTCGGTGATCCAGGCCTTCATGGGCATGAAGGCGAACATCATGGTCCAGGAGTACATCAAGGAAGCCAGGGGCGCCGACATCCGCTGCCTGGTGATCGGCGACAAGGTGGTGGCCTCGATGAAGCGCCAGGCCGCCGAGGGCGAGTTCCGCTCCAACCTGCATCGCGGCGGCAGCGCCAGCGTGATCCGCATCACCCCGGAGGAACGCTCCACGGCGATCCGCGCCGCCAAGGCCATGGGACTGCGGGTCGCGGGGGTCGATCTGCTGCGCTCGAACCATGGCCCGGTGATCATGGAGGTCAACTCCTCGCCGGGCCTGCACGGCATCGAGACGGCCACCGGCAAGGACATCGCCGGGCTGATCATCGAGCACCTGGAGAAGAACGCCGTGCCGCGTCGCAAGACGCCGCCCAAGCCTAAAGGCTAAGCAAATAATTCCCTGGCGGGGGTGGCAAAAGACCGTCGACACCCCCACAATCTGCGTCACCGGAGGAGGTGACCGCCCATGTTTCTCGACAATCGCCAGGTGGCGATGGACAGCGTCCTCGAGGCGCTGGCCGACAGCATCGACTATTTTCAGGACAACCACGAGCGCCTGAAGCCGGACCTGCGCAAGGCCCTGACCCCCTACTTCGAGGCCAGGGACGAGTCGATGCGCGAGTTGCAGGAACTGGCCCGCAAGCACCTCGACCTCCTCCCGCGCGACGCCGATGTGGAGCGCGACGACTACATGTGGCTGTGGAGCCGCCTGAAGAGCTTCGTCGGCGACGACAGCCAGGTGCTGATCAACGAGCTGCTGGAACAGGAACGGGTGCTGATGCAGGCCCTCTCGACCCTGTTCACCCACCCGCTGCCCGAGCCCATCGAGGCGGTCATCGAGGACTGCTGGAAGAACTGTCGCTCGCTGATTCGCGAACTGTATCGGCAACAGAAGCCGCGCCAGCGGCGCTGACCCCCTGCCCCGGCTCGGCGTCCAACGCCTCCTCGCCGGGCACGATGTTCAACGGTTCCCGGGGCCCCAGGAAGTGCGGCTCGCGTCCCCAGAGATAGAGATCCCCCAGGGTCGCCACCCGCGCGACCCATTCGCGTGCCCGCAACTGCAGGGTGCCGTCCGAGGGACGCTCCGGGGCCGCGCAGCCGCGCGCCTCGAGCCCCAGGGCCCGGGCGATGAACAGCGCCCGCGGCAGGTGCCATGACTGGGTGATGAGCAGCGCCCGGCGCACGCCGAAGACGTCCCGGGCCCGGGACAGGGTGTCGAAGGTGCTGAAGCCGGCGTAATCCAGAGTCATGGCCGTATCCGGCACCTGGCGGCCGCGCAGGTCCCGCCACATGGTCACCGGCTCGTTGTAGTAGCGGGTGCTGTTGTCTCCCGAGAGCAGCAGGTGGCTGACCCGGCCGGCCTCGACCAGCCGCGCGGCGGCGAGCATGCGTCCCTCGAAGTGGGGATTGCGGGCGCCGCTGCGCGTCCAGTGGGAGGTGCCGAAGACGATGCCCACCCGCTCGGGCCGGCACTGGGCCAGGGTCGGGTCGATGGCGCCGCGGGTCTCGGCGAGCATCCACAGGTTGGCGCCCACCAACAGCAATGTCGCCAGGAGCGCGAGGGCCCCCAGCGACATCAGCAATCCCCTGAAGCTTTTCCACAGCGTCGCGGACATCGACCTCCCCGGTCAGAACATCCCCAGTTCCAGCTTGGCCTCGTCGCTCATCATCTCACGGCTCCACGGTGGGTCGAAGACGATCTCGGTGTGCACCTGGCGGATCTGGGGCGCGCCGAGGATCTTGTTGCGGGCATCCGCGGCGATGACGTCGCCCATGCCGCAGCCGGGGGCGGTCAGCGTCATGCGGATGGTGACGATGCGCTCGCCGCTGAGCAGCCGCTCGATCCGGCAGCCGTAGACCAGGCCCAGATCGACGATATTGACCGGGATCTCGGGGTCGAAGCAGGTCCGCAGCTGGTCCCAGACGAACTGTTCGATCTCCTCCTCCGAGGCGTCCTCGGCCAGGGTCGGCCGCGGCAGGGCCTCGAGGCCCAGCGCGTCCAGGTTGCTGCCCTCGATGAGATAGAGACGCCCCTCGTGGCCCACGCTGACCGAGCTGCCCTTGGCCTGCATCACGCTGACCTCGCTGTCCTCGGCCAGCGTCACGGTCTTGCCGAAGGGGATGGAGATCGCCTCGACGTCGCGCTGCAGCGGCAGGAGCTGGCCCTTGTGCAGGCCGGCCAACGGGTCGAAATCGCTCATGTGACTCCTTGGTTTCCCTCAGCGCAGCATGCCCACGACCCGCTCGAGGCCCTCGACGAAGACATCGACCTCCTCGGGGGTGTTGTAGGCGGCGAAGGAGGCGCGGCAGGTGGCGTCGACGCCGAACGACGACAGCAGCGGCTGGGCACAGTGGTGGCCGGTGCGGATGGCCACGCCGAGCTGGTCGATCAGCAGGCCGATGTCCTGGGAATGGGCGCCATCGACCACGAAGGACAGCACGCCGGCCTTGTCGGGAGCGGTGCCCAGGATGCGCAGGCCGTCGATGCCGGCCACCCCCTCGGTGGCATGCTGCAGCAGCCGGGCCTCCCAGGCGGTGATCAGCTCCATCCCGATCTCGCCGACCCACTCGAGGGCGCGTCCCAGGGCGATCACCTCGGCGATGGCCGGGGTGCCGGCCTCGAACTTGTGGGGGATGGCGGCGAAGGTGGTGGGCGTCTCGAAGGACACCGTCTTGATCATCTCGCCGCCGCCCTGCCAGGGCGGCATGGCCTCGAGCAGCTCGGCCTTGCCGTACAGCACCCCGACGCCGGTGGGCCCGTAGACCTTGTGACCGGAGAAGGCATAGAAGTCGGCGTCGATGTCGCGCACGTCGACCCGCTGGTGGGGAGCCGCCTGGGCGCCGTCGATCAGGATTCGCGCGCCGTGCTCATGGGCGACTCGCGCCATCTCGGCCACCGGGTTGATGGTCCCGAAAGCGTTGGACACATGGTTGACCGCCACCAGCTTGGTGCGCTCGCCGATCAGGTCGCGATAGGCCGTCTGGTCGAGCACGCCCCGCTCGTCCACCGGGATCACCTTGATCACCACCCCCAGCTCGCTGGCCAGCAGCTGCCAGGGCACGATATTGGAGTGGTGCTCGAGGCGCGAGATCAGCACCTCGTCGCCGGGCCCCAGGTTCGCGCGCCCCCAGCTGTTCGCCACCAGGTTGATGGCCTCGGTGGTGCCGCGGGTGAAGACGATCTCCCGGGCCTCGCCGGCGTTGATGAAGGCCCGCACCGTCTCCCGGGTCCCCTCGAAGGCCGCGGTGGCCTCGTCGGCCAGGGTGTGCAGACCGCGATGGATGTTGGCGTTGTAGCCCCGATAGTAGGCGTCGAAGACCTCGAGCACCTGACGCGGGGTCTGGCTGGTGGCCGCGTTGTCGAGATAGACCAGCGGCTTGCCATGGACCTCCCGATCGAGGATCGGGAAGTCCCGGCGGACCCGGACCACGTCCAGCAGCAGATCGCTGAAATCGGCCATGGACTTATTCCTCGTTCAGGGCCGTGGCGGTTTCCACCAGCCCGGCCAGGTTGAAGCGCTCCGGCAGCTTGCCGGCCACCGTCAGCTCGACCCGCTCGGCGACGGCGTCGAGGTCGACCCGCTCCATGACCTCGCCGGCGAAGGCCAGGGTCAGCAGGCCGCGGGCGGTCTGGGCATCGATGCCGCGGGTACGCAGGGCATAGATGGCCTCCTCGTCGAGCTGGCCGGTGGTCGCGCCGTGGGCGCACTTGACGTCGTCGGCGTAGATCTCGAGCTCGGGCTTGGTGTCGATCTCGGCGCGATCGGAGAGCAGCAGGTTGGCGTTGCTCTGCTCGGCCTCGATCTTCTGGCTGTCGCGCTTGACGATCACCTTGCCGTTGAACACGCCATGGGCCCGGTCGTCGAGAATGCCCTTGTAGTTCTCCCGCGAGGTGGTGTGGGGCGCGTTGTGATTGACCAGGGTGTGGTTGTCCACGTGCTGGCGTCCCTGGCCATAGAAGAGGCCCTGGAACACGGTCTCGGCTCCCTCGCCGTTGAGATCGCTGACCAGGTCGTTGCGCACCAGGCCGCCGCCGAGGTTCAGGTTGAACGAGGTATAGCGGCTGTCGCGGGCCTGTTCCACCTGGATGCTGGCCACGTGACGGTCCTGGCTCGGTGCCTCCTGGAGCTTGTAGTGGGTCAGCATCGCCCCGCGCTCGAGGATGATCTCCTCCACCAGGTTGGTGAAGTTGGCGGCGCCCTCCTCACCCACGTGATGTTCGACGACGGTGGCCTGGCTGCGCCCGCCCGCCTCGATGAGGATACGCGGGTGGCTCATCACCGCCTGCTCCCCGGCCCGGGACAGGAACTGCAGCACGATGGGCTTCGCCACCACGGTACGCGGCGCCAGGCGGACCACGGCGCCCTCCTCCATGAAGGCGGTGTTGAGGGCGGCGAAGGGCGAGAACTCGACCCCGGTCAGCCGGCCCAGCGGCCCGCCGACGGCCTCGTGGTTGTCCTCCAGCGCCTGCGAGAGCGGCATCAGCTGGACGCCGTCGGGTAGATCGCCGAGATCCGACAGGGCCGGGGCGAAGACGCCATCGACGAAGGTCAGGCGGTGGCCGTCGAGCGGCAGGGTCAGGGCCGCCGCCGCGGCCGGCGAAAAGTCGGCATCGCCGGCCAGTGCGAAGTCGTGGCGGGCGATCGCGCGGACGTCGGTGTACTTCCAGTTCTCGATGCGCCGATGCGGAAAGCCCAGGGCCTCGAAGCGGGCCGCGCCGGCCTGGCGGCGGGCGGCGATCCAGGTCGGTTCGGGGCCGCGGGTGGCGTTGCGCTCGGTCAGGCGATCGAGAAAGCGCTGCACATCTTCATTCATGCGGCGGAGCCCTCCAGCAGCCAGTCGTAGCCACGGTCTTCGAGTTCGCGGGCCAGGTCGGCGTCACCGCTCTTGACGATGCGCCCGTCGACCAGCACGTGCACCCGGTCCGGCACGATATAGTCGAGCAGGCGCTGGTAATGGGTCACCAGCAGGATGCCGCGGTCCTCGGCACGCAGCGAGTTGACGCCCTTGGCCACCACCTTCATGGCGTCGATGTCGAGGCCGGAATCGATCTCGTCGAGCATCGCCAGGCGCGGCTGCAGCACCAGCATCTGCAGGATCTCGTTGCGCTTCTTCTCGCCACCGGAGAAGCCCTCGTTGACGGCGCGCTGCAGGAAGCTGGCATCCATCTGCATGAAGGCGATCTTCTCCTTGATCAGCTTCATGAACTCCGGCGCCGGGATCTCGCCCAGCCCCTCGGCCTCGCGCTTGGCGTTGAGGGCCGCCTTGAGCAGGTAGATGTTCTTCACCCCGGGGATCTCCACGGGGTACTGGAAGCCGAGCAACAGGCCTTTGCGTGCCCGCTCCTCGATCTCCATCTCGAGCACGTCGCGGCCCTCGAAGGTGATGGTGCCGTGGGTGACCTCATAGCCGTCCTTGCCGGCGATGACCGCCGAGAGGGTCGACTTGCCGGCCCCATTGGGGCCCATGATGGCGTGGACTTCGCCGGCGCCGATGGTCAGGTTGAGGCCCTTGAGGATCTCGGAACCCTCGACCGTGACATGCAGATCCTTGACTTCGAGCATCTTGACTACCTTTCGATCTTTGGGCCGCCGCGGCGGCTCGCATAAGTTGATTCGTTTCCAGCCCGCACTAGACGCGTCATGGCGCCTTGTCCTGGTGGTGATGAGCTTCCCGGCGCCAAGGTGCCGCGAGGGCGCTGTGAACCCGTCCCTGGGCGCTACCTTTGCCCTCCCTGGCAAAGGACCCTCGCTTCACCTCGTCCCCGGCGCTCATCTCGCCGGTCGCTTGTTTAACCCACAGCGCCTTCGAGGGTGACGTTCAAGAGGGCTTCGGCCTCGACGGCGAACTCCATCGGCAGCTCCTGGAAGACGTCCTTGCAGAAGCCGTTGACGATCATGTTCACCGCATCCTCCTCGGCGATGCCGCGGCTCTGGCAGTAGAAGAGCTGGTCCTCGCCGATCTTGGAGGTGGTCGCCTCGTGCTCCACCGTGGCGGTGCTGTTGCCGATCTCCTGGTAGGGGAAGGTGTGGGCCCCGCAGGTGTCGCCGATCAGCAGCGAGTCGCACTGGGTGTAGTTGCGCGCGCCCTTGGCCCGCGGTCCGACCTTGACCAGGCCGCGATAGGACTGGTCGGAGCGACCCGCGGAGATGCCCTTGGAGACGATGGTGGAGCGGGTGCCCTCGCCGATATGGATCATCTTGGTGCCGGTATCGGCCTGCTGGCGACCGTTGGTCACCGCCACGGAGTAGAACTCGCCGATGCTGTCGCGGCCGCGCAGCACGCATGACGGGTACTTCCAGGTGATGGCCGAGCCGGTCTCCACCTGGGTCCAGCTGATGTGGGAGCGGTCGCCGCGGCAGTCGCCGCGCTTGGTGACGAAGTTGTAGATGCCGCCCTTGCCGTCCTCGTCACCCGGGTACCAGTTCTGCACCGTGGAGTACTTGATGGAGGCGTCTTCCAGGGCCACCAGCTCGACCACCGCCGCGTGCAGCTGGTTCTCGTCGCGCTGGGGCGCGGTGCAACCCTCCAGGTAGGAGACCTGGGCACGGCTCTCGCAGACGATCAGGGTCCGCTCGAACTGCCCGGTGTTGGCGGCGTTGATGCGGAAGTAGGTGGACAGCTCCATGGGGCAGGTCACGCCTTCCGGCACGAACACGAAGGAGCCGTCGGTGAAGACCGCCGAGTTGAGCGCCGCGAAATAGTTGTCGCCCTGGGGCACCACGCTGCCCAGGTACTGGCGGACCAGCTCCGGGTAGTCGCGGATCGCCTCGGAGATGGAACAGAAGATCACCCCGGCCTCGTGGAGCTTCTCCTTGAAGGTGGTGGTCACCGACACCGAGTCGAAGACCGCGTCCACCGCCACGCCGGCCAGCGCCGCCCGCTCGTGCAGCGGGATGCCCAGCTTCTCGTAGGTCTCGAGCAGCTTGGGATCGACCTCGTCGAGGCTCTGGGGACGATCCTCGGGGCGCTTGGGCGCGCTGTAGTAGGAGATCGCCTGGTAGTCGATCGGCGGATAGTCGAGATGCGCCCAGGACGGCGGCGTCATCTTCAGCCACTGGTGATAGGCCTTGAGACGCCACTCCAGCATCCACTCCGGCTCGCCCTTCTTGTTGGAGATGAAGGCGATGGTGTTCTCGTCCAGCCCCGGCGGTACCGTATCGCTTTCGATGTCGGTCACGAAGCCTTCCTTGTATTCGCGACGGACAAGCTGTTCCATTTCCTGACTTGCCATGATGTGTCCCCTCCCGGGCGGTTGGGTCGGCGAGCGGGGCTCGCCTCGGGTGGTGATTCCGATGGTGATCAGGCCTCGGCGGCCAGGCTCACGCTCTGTATGGGCAGCTGCACCGGCAGCTTGATCGGGGTGGTGTCGGCCAGGTGGGCCAGGGTCACGCTGTCGAGCAGGGTACGCACCGCCAGCGAGACGCGCTGCCAGTTGTCGGACACCCCGCAGGTCGCGACCAGCTCACAGTCGCCCTCGGCCTGGCTGCATTCGGTCATCGCCACGGGCCCCTCGATGGCCGTGATGATGTCGCTGGCGGTGATCTTGGATGCCGGCCGGGCCAGGGAGTAGCCCCCCTGGGCGCCACGGCGCGACTCCAGCAGGCCGGCCTTGACCAGCATCTTCAGCGTCTTGCTGACCGTGGGATGCGGCAGCTGCACCGCCTCGGCGAGCTCTGCCGCGGCATGCGGCTGCTCGGGATGGCGGGCGATCTGCGCCATCACCACGGCCGCGTAGTCGGTCAGTCTGGACAGCTTGAGCAATGCCTGACTCCCCGGGGACAGCCCCCTCAAGATCGATTGCGGACCATTTTAGTCCTGTATGATTTCGATGTGAAGCCTTCCGCCCCTTTCCCGCCCGGTCCCCGGAGGTTCGCGGCACGTTCAGTGCCGTTACCATCAAAAACATCAATCATTCTCATTAACCGGGACGATCGCCGCCGGCCCGCGCCTGGGCATGCATCAGAGCCCTGAATTCCTGCCATTGCGTATCGTCATGCTCGGAAAAACAAATAGATAGGAAGCCTTGGTAGGCTAGGCCGTCTCGGCATGCGGCCCCGCGCCTTTCCCCGTGCCGCCGCCAACCAGGCGCAAGCGGCTATGCTTCCTCGGGACAGCCTGCAAGGAGATAGGACGTTGGAACTGATTCGGTACGCACTGGACAACCTCGACCTGCTGACGTCGCGAACCATCGAGCATATCGCCCTGGTCGGGGTCGCCGTGGGCCTCGCCACCCTCACCGGGGTGCCCATCGGCATCGCCATCACCAAGAACGAGAGAGTCGCCAGGGCCGTCCTCTACGTGGCATCGATCATCGTCACGGTGCCCTCCATCGCCCTGTTCGGGATCATGATCCCGGTGCTCTCGCTGATCGGCCAGGGCATCGGCTACCTGCCGGCGGTGATCGCGGTGCTGCTCTACTCGCAGCTGCCGATCATCCGCAACACCTACACCGCCATCCACAACGTCGACCCCGCCCTGCGCGAGGCGGCCCGCGGCATCGGCATGAGCCAGAACCAGCGCCTGCGCATGGTCGAGATCCCGTTGGCGGTCCCGGTGATCATGGCCGGGGTGCGCACCGCGGTGGTGCTCAACATCGGCGTGATGGCCATCGCCGCCTATATCGGGGCCGGCGGCCTCGGCACCTTCATCAGCCGCGGCATCTCCCAGTCCGACCCCCGCCAGCTGATCGTCGGCGCCGTCGCGGTCAGCCTGCTGGCGATCATCGTCGACTACTCGCTGCTGGCCATCCAGAAACGCCTGACCCCCAGGGGCATGGAGCGCGCCGCCGAAACGGCGTGAGCGCCCCGCGCCGGCTGCGACACGGCTAATCGACAAGGACCCCCGGCATGATTCGACTGGATAACCTGACCAAGGTCTTCGACACTCCCAAGGGCCCCGTCACCGCCGCCGACCACATCACCATGGAGGTCCCGAGCGGCGAGATCTGCATCCTGCTCGGCCCCTCCGGCTGCGGCAAGACCACCACCCTGAAGATGGTCAACCGGATCATCCGTCCCACCTCCGGCAAGGTGTTCATCAACGGCGAGGACACCACCGGCCTGGACACCCAGGACCTGCGCCGCAGCATCGGCTACGTGATCCAGCAGATCGGCCTGTTTCCCAACATGACCATCGAGGAGAACATCACGGTGGTGCCCAGGCTGCTGGGCTGGGACAAGGCCAGGTACCAGGAGCGCGCCCGGGAGCTGATGCGCATGATCGCGCTGGAGCCGGACGCCTTCCTCAAGCGCTACCCCAGCGAGCTCTCCGGCGGCCAGCAGCAGCGCATCGGCGTGGCCCGGGCGCTCGCCGCCGACCCGCCCGTGATGCTGATGGACGAGCCGTTCGGGGCCATCGACCCGATCAACCGGGCGGTGATCCAGGACGAGTTCCTCAAGATGCAGCAGGCGCTCAAGAAGACCATCATGTTCGTCAGCCACGACATCGACGAGGCAATCAAGATGGGCGACCGGGTGGCGGTGTTCCGCGAGGGGCGCCTGGTGCAGTACTCCACGCCCGACGACCTGCTCGCCGCCCCCAGGAACGCCTTCGTCGAGTCCTTCCTCGGCGAGGACCGCGCCCTCAAGCGTCTCAACCTGGTCAAGGTGCGCGAGGTGGTGAGCGACGAGATCGGTACCGTGCGTCCCGGCGATACCCTGGAACAGGCGCTCGCCAGGATCGACGACTTCGGCTACCAGAACTCCATCCTGATGGTCAACGACAAGCACCAGCCGGTGGGCCTGATCACCCGGGCCCTGGCGCGGACCACCAAGGGCTATTGCCGCGACCACTTCCAGAACGTGCCGGCCACGGTGACCCTGGAGGACGACCTGCGCAAGGTGGCCTCGCTGATGTTCGCCCAGGACACCACCTGGCTGCCCTGCGTCGACGACGAGGGCCGCGTCTGTGGGCAGATCACCCAGCGCGCCATGACGCACCACCTGGGCTCGCGGTTCCGCCCCACCCAGGAAGACGACACCCCGATCCCCGACGCGGCAACCAGGGAGTGAGCCGATGCCCATTCAGCGTCTGAAAGGGGTCCTGCGCATCCTGCTGCTCATCGCCGTCTTCCTCGGCGGGGTGTGGAGCCAGTCCAGCGGGGTCATCGACGACTTCCGCTTCTACCTGCCCGACGTGCAGTACCTGACCGTCCAGCACCTGTGGCTGACCGCGGTCTCCGGCGGCCTGGCCATCCTGGTGGCCATCCCGCTGGGCATCGCACTGTCCCGGCCGAGCATGGTCCGCTTCGCCGAGTCGGCCATGCAGGTACTCAACGTCGGCACCACCATCCCCACCCTGGCGGTGCTGGCACTGTCCATGAGCTTCCTCGGCATCGGCACGGTGCCGGCGGTGTTCGGGCTGTTCGTGGCCACCCTGCTGCCGATCGCCCGCAACACCTATGCCGGCCTCAAGGGCGTATCGCCGGCCCTGATGGAGGCCGCCGCGGGTATCGGCATGTCGCCGACCCAGCGCCTGCTCAAGGTGGAGCTGCCCAACGCCCTCTACGTGATCTTCGCCGGCATCCGCACGGCACTGACCATCAACGTGGGCACCGTGCCGCTGGCTTTCCTGATCGGCGCCGGCGGCCTCGGCGAGCTGATCTTCACCGGCATCGACCTCTACGACCCGGTGATGATGCTGGCCGGCGCCATCCCCACGGCGCTGCTGGCGATCGTGGTGGACGCCCTGGTCTCCACCACCGCCTTCGTGGTGGTGCCCCGCGGGGTGAACCCGTCCCGCGCCTGACACCATCGACAGCGGTTCCCAAGGCTGCCCCCGGCAGAGCCGTTAACTGCAACAAGAAGGAGAAGCATCCATGAAACGCTTGATGACAACCCTGTCCGGCCTGGTCCTGGTCGGGTCCATGGCCACCGCCCAGGCCGAGGAGATCGTGGTCGGCGGCAAGAACTTCACCGAGCAGCAGCTACTGGCCAGCATGACCACCCAGTACCTCGAGGGCCTGGGCTACGATGTCGAGAGCCGCGCCGGCATGGGCTCCGCCGTGCTGCGTCAGGCCCAGGAGAACGGCCAGATCGACCTCTACTGGGAATACACCGGCACCTCGCTGATCAACTACAACGACGTCACCGAGTCGCTCTCCCCGGAGGAGACCTACCAGCGGGTCAAGGAACTCGACGGCGAGAAGGGCCTGGTGTGGCTGGAGCCGTCCGAGGCCAACAACACCTATGCCCTGGCCATGCGCGAGGAGACCGTCGAGGAGACCGGCATCGACAACCTCTCGAAGCTGGCCGAGGCGGTCAATGACGGCGATGAAGAGCTGACGTTCGCCCTGAATGCCGAGTTCTATGCCCGCGAGGACGGCTGGCGGCCGCTGCAGCAGGCCTATGACTTCCGGGTCAGCCGCGGCAACGTCAAGCGCATGGACTCCGGCCTGGTCTACCAGGCACTGCGCGACGGCCAGGTCGACGTGGGCCTGGTGTTCGCCACCGATGGTCGCATCCCGGCCTTCGACTTCCAGGTGCTGGCAGACGACCAGAACTTCTTCCCCGCCTACGCCCTGACCCCGGTGGTCCGCGAGGAGACCCTGGAGGCTCACCCGAAGCTGGCCGAGCAGATGAATGCCCTCTCCAGCCTGCTCGACGACCAGACCATGGCCGACCTCAACGCCCGGGTCGACGTCGAGCGCGAGACCATCGAGGACGTGGCCCAGAGCTTCCTCGAGGAAAACGACCTGCTGTAACGGCAGGCCGTTGCCGGCACCCCACACGAAGGCCGCCCACGGGCGGCCTTCGCCGTCCCTCCCTGGCACAGGGCCTGACAGGACGGCACCCGCCACCACCGCCCACTGCTACCGTCACGAGAGCCTCGATCATGCACTATCAGGATTCGCTCCATGTCGCCGCCGCCCAGATCAACGCCCGCCTCGGCGAGGTCGACGCCAACCTCGAGCGACACCTCGAGGTCATCGCCGAGGCCCAGGAACAGGCGGTCGAGCTGCTGGTCTTCCCCGAGCTCTCGCTGACCGGCTACGGCCTCGGCGGCGAGGTCATGCAGGTTGCCATGCCCGTGGAGGACCCGCGGCTCGAGCGCCTGGCCCGCGCCGCCGGCGACATGCAGCTCGTGGTGGGCTTCGTCGAGGAGGCCAGCCCCGGCGAGTACTACAACGCCCTGGCCATCCTCCAGGACGGCGGGATCGTCGCCGTGCATCGCAAGCTCAACCTGCCGACCTACGGCGGGCTCGAGGAGGGCAAGTGGTTCACCCATGGCAGTGAGCTGACCCAGGCCCAGGTGCGCCCCGGCTGGTCGGCCACCCAGCTGATCTGCGCCGACCTGTGGAACCCGGCCCTGGTCCATGCGGCCCTGCTGCCCCGCCCCACGGTGCTCTGCGCGCCGATCAATTCGGCCTCGGGCATCGTCAGCGACGACTTCTCCAACGAGCAGAACTGGCTGCTCAACGTGCGCTTCTACGCCATGACCTACGGCACCCCGGTGATCATGGCCAACCGCTACGGCCCCGAGGGCGACAGCCATTTCTGGGGCGGCTCGCGGATCCTCGGCCCCCGTGGCGAGGTGCTCGCCGAGGCCGAGGACCGGGAAATGCTGATCACCGCCACCCTCTCGCGGACGCCGATCGCCCGCGCCCGTTTCGAGCTGCCCACCCACCGCGATGCCGATACTCCCCTGGTGCGCGAGCTGATGGCCGGCTACCGCTGAGCGACGACGCCTGCCCATGCGTAAGGCGTGACCTTTCGACCGGGAACCCCTCTACCTTTGCAAGAAAAATGCTAGAATCATGGTCATCCAATGGACGCCAATACAAAGAAGATTCTCGCATGCATACCGACGCGAAAAGCATTCTCGTCATGGGGGTTTCCGGCTCGGGAAAGTCTCATATAGGCCGACAGGTGGCCGCGGCCATCGATGCCACCTTCATCGACGGGGATGACCATCACAGTGCCGCCAACATCACCAAGATGGCCCGGGGTGAACCCCTCACCGACGACGACCGTACCGCCTGGCTGCAGACCCTGGCCGACCTCTACCGACGCTACCGCGCCGAGGGGCAGTCGCTGGTCATCGGCTGCTCGGCCCTCAAGCGCCGCTACCGTGACCGCCTTCGCCAAGGCGCTCCCGACCTGAAGATCCTCTATCTTCACGGCAGCCGCGAGCTGCTGCTGACGCGGCTCGATACCCGGGACGATCACTTCTTCGCCGGCGCACACATGCTCGACAGCCAGCTCGCGACCCTCGAGGTCCCCGACGAGACGGAGGCCTTTCGCTGCAACATCCGTTCGACACCCCGGGACATCGTCGATGCCTTCACGACACGACTCCGCTCCAACTGAGCCGATTTACCGGCCCTGAAACGACAGAAAGCGGCGCCTTTGCGCCGCTTTCTTTATGGCCACATCGGTCATGGCCTATCGGGAAAAAACCTCTTTCCATCACGGTCGAATATCACACCAGCCACATGGCCATGTCGGGCCAGAACAGCAACGCGAACAGCACGCAGAGTTGCAGGGCGATGAACGGCAGCAGCGAGACGAAGATGTCCTTGAGGCTGACCTCGGGTGGGGCCACGCCCTTGAGGTAGAAGGCCGCCGGGCCGAAGGGCGGCGACAGGAAGGACACCTGCATGTTCACGGCGAACAGGATGCCGAACCAGATCGGGCTGTAGCCCAGCTGCTCGACGATCGGCACGAAGATCGGCAGCGTCAGCATGGCCACGCCGATCCAGTCGAGGAACATGCCCAGCACCAGCAGGATCGCCATCATCACCAGGATGATCACGATGGGCGCCACGTCCAGGCCCATGATCATGCCCGAGATGAAGCGGTTGCCGCCCATCAGGTTGTAGACCCCGACCAGCGCCGCCGCGCCGATGCCGATCCAGATGATCATGCCGCAGGTGATCAGCGTCTGGCCCAGGCTCTCGTGCATGGTCCTCAGCGAGAACTCGCCGCGGGCGACCACCGCCAGCAGCACGCCGAACACGCCCATGGCCGCCGCCTCGGTCACCGAGGCCACGCCGCCGTAGATCGAGCCCAGCACCAGTACCGCGATCAGCCCGGGCACGACGATCGCCTTGAGGGCCTGCCAGCGGTTGGCGAAGCCCTCGGTGCGATCGGCCTCGGTCATCGGCGGGCCCATGGCGGGGTTGCGCAGGCAGCGCACCAGCACGTAGCCGATGTAGGAGAGCATCAGGATCACCGCCGGGGTGATCGC
>NZ_JACHXR010000015.1 GCF_014192275.1 Halomonas stenophila
CTCACGCAGGAAGTCCTCGGCCGAGGCCACGAACAGCCCGGCCTGGCAGGCGTGGGGGCCCTCGCCGGCCGGGCCGCGGGCCACCTCGCGGGCCTGGTGGCTTTGAATGAGGCCATCGACGCCCTGGGTGTAGGCCGCATGGATGCCCGGGGTCAGCATGGTCTGGGCCGCGGCGCCCGTCACCGCCTCGCCGGCGGCGGCCACGAAGGCATCGAGGCCCTCGCCCTTGACGCCGATCACCAGCCCGGGGTTGGTGCAGAACTGGCCGGCGCCCAGGGTCAGCGAGGCGACGAAGGCCTCGCCGAGTGCCTGCCCACGAGCCTTCAGGGCTTCGGGCAGCAGAAATACCGGGTTGATCGAGCTCATCTCGGCGTAGACCGGGATCGGCTCGGGGCGCTCCTGGGCCGCCTTCAGCAGCGCCGTGCCGCCGCCGCGCGAGCCGGTGAAGCCCACCGCCTTGATGCGCGAATCGCGCACCAGCGCCTGGCCCACCTCGCGGCCGGCGCCGTAGAGCAGCGAGAACACGCCCTCGGGCAGCTCGCACTGGGCCACGGCGCGCTGCACGGCGCGGCCCACCAGCTCGGAGGTGCCGGGGTGGGCGGCGTGCGCCTTGACCACCACCGGGCAGCCGGCGGCCAGCGCCGAGGCGGTGTCGCCGCCGGCCACCGAGAAGGCCAGCGGGAAGTTGCTGGCGCCGAACACCGCCACCGGGCCCAGGGCGATATGGCGCTGGCGCAGGTCGACCCGCGGCATCGGCGCCCGCTCCGGCAGGGCCGGGTCGAGGCGCACGTCGAGCCACTCGCCGGCGCGCACGACATTGGCGAACAGGCGCAGCTGGCCGCAGGTACGGCCGCGCTCGCCCTCCAGCCGCGCCCGGGGCAGGCCGGACTCGGCCATGGCGCGCTCAATCAGGTCATCGCCGATGGCTTCGATCTCCTCGGCCACGGTCTCCAGGAAACGGGCGCGTTCCTCGAGACCGCTCTCCCGGTAGGTCGCGAAGGCCGCCCAGGCCAGCTCGCACGCTTTCTCGACCTCGGGCTTGCCGCCCGCGGCATAGGCCGGGGACAGGGTCTCGCCGGTGGCGGGGTCGATGGCGTGAATGGCGGCGCCGTCGCTGGTCACGGCCTGCTGGCCGATGAGTTGCTTGCCTTCCAGGGTCATGGAACCTCCTGAGGTCACAGGGAATGAACGGGGGTATCGGCGGCCTCGGACTCGAACGCCAGCGGGTTGCGCAGCGTCCGGCCGAAGGCCGGCAGACTGATCTCGAAGCGATCGCCGTCGCGGGGCTGGATGCCGTCGGCGAAGCTCAGCGTCGCGGTGCCGAAGAAGTGCACGTGGACGTCGCCGGGGCGCCGGAAGCCGGGGTACTTGAAGTGATGGTGCTCGAGGTTGGCCAGGCTGTGGGCCATGTTGGCCTCGCCGGTGAGAAAGGGCTTCTCCCACAGGGGCTCGCCGTCGCGCACGATGCGGCTGGTGCCCTCCAGGTGCTCCGGCAGCTCGCCGATCAGCAGCTCCGGGCCGAAGCTGCAGTGGCGCAGCTTGGAGTGGGCCAGCCACAGGTAGTTGAAGCGCTCGGTGACGTGATCGGAGAGTTCGTTGCCGATGGCGTAGCCGACCCGCCAGGGCTGGCCGTCGTCGCCGATCACGTAGAGTCCGGCGAGCTCCGGCTCCTCGCCGGCGTCCGCGGCGAAGGCCGGCACCGGCAGCGGCGCCTCGGGAGCCACCACGCAGTCGCCGTCGCCCTTGTAGAACCACTCCGGCTGGGCGCCGGTCTCGCCGGCGGCGGGCTTGCCGCCCTCGACGCCGAGCCGGAACATGCGCATCGAGTCGGTCAGCTCGGCCTCGTCGGCCTGCGCCTGTCGTTGAGACGGGGCGTGCATCGCCGAGCGGGTGTCGGCGCTGCCCAGATGGGTCAGGCCGGTGCCGGTCACGAGACAGTGGGCCGGGTCGGCATGGGTCAGCGGCGGCAGCAGGCGCCGCTCGTCGACCAGTTGGGGGTAGTCGAGGCGCGTCTCGGTCAGCGCCGTTTCGACCACCTCGGCCAGCGACCGGCCGTCGGCGATGGCGCGGCGGGCCAGGGTGTAGGTGTCGGCCTCCAGCAGGCGGACCGTGCGTTCGTCTTCCACCAGCGCGGCCAGCACCTGGCCCTGATGTTTACATTGGATCAGTCGCATGCTCGGCCTCACTCGATGATATGGAACTGGTCGAAGTAGTCATCGTTGAGCGACAGGCCGAGACCCGGCTCGTCGTCGTCGAGGTCGATGAAGCCGTTCTCTGGCTCGGGGTCGCCCTTGAACAGGTAGTAGAAGAGCTCGTTGCCGATCTCCACGTCGTGGACCGGGAAGAACTCGGACATCGGCGAGGCCAGGGTCGACATGGTCAGGTGGTAGTTGTGCATCTGCCCGGCGTGCGGGATCACCGGCACGCTGAACGACTCGGCGATGGCGTTGATCTTGCGCGCCGCGGTGATGCCACCGACTCGGTTAGTGTCGTACTGCACCACCGAGACGGCGCGTTTCTCGAGCAACTGGCGGAAGCCGTAGTGGGTGAACTCGTGCTCGCCACCGGAGATCGGGATGCTGGTCAGCCGGTTCAGTTCCGCGTAGCCGTCGATGTCGTCGGCCAGCACCGGCTCCTCCAGCCAGCGCGGCTGATAGCGCTCCAAACGCGGCAGCATGCGCTTGGCGTACTCCAGGTTCCAACCCATGTAGCACTCGAGCATCAGGTCGAGGTCCTCGCCGATCACCTCGCGCACCGCGGCGACGCTGTCGAGGTTGGCGCGCATGCCGGCCGGGCCGTCCTTGGGCCCATAGCCGAAGCGCATCTTCATCGCCGTGAAGCCCTGGTCGAGGTAGGACTGGGCCTCCTCCTGCATACTCTTGAGGTCGGTGCGGTACAGCTTGGAGGCATAGCAGGGGATCCTCTCCTTGGTGCGCCCGCCGAGCAGCTTGAACACCGGCTTACCTACCGCCTTGCCCATGACGTCCCAGATCGCGATGTCGACCCCGGATATGGCCGCCATGCCGATGCCCTTGCGACCCCAGGCATGAGTGGCGCGGTACATGCGCTGCCACAGGTACTCGTAGTCGAAGGGATCCTGGTTGATCACCAACGGCGCCAGATACTGGTCGATGATCGCCTTGGCAATCCGCGGCGCCAGGGCGACGTTGCCCAGGCCCACCAGGCCGGTGTCGGTCTCGATCTCGACCGTGGTCCAGCCATGGAAGCGGAAGGTGCCCATGGAATCGCCCCTGTCCCACAGCTCGTCCATGGCGTTGGAGCAGAAGTGGGGGGTGGGGGGCACGGTGTGGCCCTTCCATTCGAAGACGCGGGTTCTGACCTGGGTGATCTTCATGTGTTGGTTTCCTTGCAGGCGTGTGGATGCGTGGTGTAGTCAGGCGCTGGTGGCGGTCTCGAGACGCCGGTGTCTCAGGTTCTCGCCCATGCGGCAGGCGATGGTGAAGGCGCTGCGGGTCGGGCCCACGTCCGCCTTGCCCTGACCGGCGATGTCGAAGGCGGTGCCGTGGGCGGGGGTGGTGATGGGAATCGACAGGCCACCCTGGACGGTGACGCCCTGCTTGAAGCCCAGCAGCTTGATCGCGATCTGGCCCTGGTCGTGATACATGGTGACGATGGCGTCGTACTCGCCGTCCTTGGCTTTGAGGAAGATGGTGTCGGCGGGGAAGGGGCCGGCGACGGGGTAGCCCTGGGCCTGGCACGCCTTGACGGCGGGCTCGATGACCTCGATTTCCTCGCGGCCACAGGTGCCGCCCTCTCCGCCATGGGGATTGAAGGCCGCCACGGCGACGCGCGGTGCCTCGATGCCGGCCAGTTTCAGTGAGTCGTAGATCAGCCGACTGGCGGCGACGATGCGCTCCTCGGTCACGTAGCTCGCAGCGTCCTTGAGCGGGATGTGGGAGGAGATGCGCGAGGTCCAGAGGCTGCCCAGGGTATTGAACTCGCAGAAATAGCCCGTCACCCCGAGCTTCTCGGCGAAGAAGTGCAGTTCGTCCTCGTGGGCCAGGCCGCCCTTCTTCATCGACAGCTTGTTGAGCGGGGCGAAACAGATGGCGTCGACCTCGCCGGCCTGGGCGGCCTCCAGGCAGCGGGTCAGCACGGCCAGCACCGAGGCGCCGCCGGCGGCGGTCTCCTCGGCGACGCCGACCGCGCCCTCGGCGACGCTGTCGACCGGCAGGAAGACCGGCTCGTCGTGGCGACGGGCGGCCGCGAAGTCCTCGACCTCGGGTAGCCGGTGGGTCAGGCCGGCCACCCGCTGGCCCTCCTGCCACAGCCAGCGATCCCCGACCAGTACCGTGTGCACGTTCTCGAACAGCGCCGGCTCGGCGAGCAGTCGGGCGATCAGCTCCGGGCCGACACCGGCGGGGTCACCCAGGGTAACGGCTATGAGGGGGCGTGAATCGGTCATGGGAACTCCGTATCAATAGAAGAGGTTGACCAGCGTCATAGGGATGGCCGGGACATAGGTGACCAGCATCAGCACCACGAACAGAACCAGGATCATCGGCAGGTTGGTCTTGGTGGTTTCCCACATATCGGTCTTGGCGATGGAGCAGGAGGTGGCCAGCACCGAGGCGACCGGCGGCGTCTGCTGTCCGATGGCCAGGTTGAGGGTCAGGATCAGGCCGAAGTGGATCGGGTCGATGCCGATCTGCTGGACCAACGGCATCACGATGGGGACGACCAGGATGATGGCGGCGGCCCCGTGCAGGAACATGCCCAGCAGCAGTAGCAGGATGTTGAGCAGCGCCAGCACCAAAACCGGATTCTCGGTAATCGCGGTGATTTCGCTGGCCAACTGCTGGGGCAGCTGCATCTCGGTCAGGAAGAGACCGAGGACGGCGGAGGTGGCCACCAGCAGCATCACCACCGCGGTCTGGATGACACCCTCGATCACCGCGCGATAGAGGATCTTGACGTTCAGTTCGCGGTAGACGAGGCCCCCGATCAGCAGGGCGGCGAGCACAGCGATGCCGGCACCCTCGGTGGCGGTGACAAAGCCACCGAAGATCCCGCCGAGGATGATCACTGGCAGCAGCAGTGCCCAGAAGGCTTCCCTGAATGCCTTGCGCAGGGTGCCCAGCGAGAAGGAGTCCTCTCGGGGCAGGTCATACTTCACCGCATAGTAGTAGCAGGCGCCGGCCAGACCGGCGGCGCCGATCAGCCCGGGCACGATGCCGGCGACGAACAGCTTGACGATGGAGGTGTCGGCGATGGCCCCGTACAGGATCATCGATAGCGACGGCGGAATGATGATCGCCAACGACGCCGAGGACGAGGTGATGGCCGCCGAGAAGTTGGGGTTGTACTTGCGCCGTTTCATCTCCGGGATCAGCACCGAGCCGGTAGCCGCCACGTCGGCGACGGCCGAGCCGGAGATCTCGGCGAAGAACAGCGAGACCCCGACATTGACCATCGCCAACCCGCCTCGCACGAAGCCGACGATGGCGGTGACCAGGTTGATCAGGCGCACGGAGATGCCCGAGGTGTTCATCAGTGCCCCGGCGAAGATGAACAGCGGAATGGCGATCAGGGGGAACTTGGTGGCACCGTTGAACAGCGTCAGCGGCACATTGACCAAGGCGTCGGCCCCCATGTTCAGGTAGACGCCGACCACGCCCACCACGCCGATGGCAACGGCGATGGGCACGTTGATCAATACCAGGGCGAAGAGGGCGGCGATGATGATCAGGAGTGTCATGCGCGGTGCTCCTTGAGGTCTTCCTCGGCTTGCCGGATGGCGGCTTCGATTTCTTCCGACTCACTGTTCACACCGCCGCGCATCTTGCGCCAGGCCATGGGCATGCTGAGCAGTTCACAGAGGATGAACAGCACGGCGCTGATCGGGATCACCGACTGGGTGACATCGAGCCCGATCCACGGCAGGGATACCAGGCTGTCCCAGGCGAGGATGTCGAGGACGAGGTAGCCGTAGTAGGCAATGACCAGGAAGAAGCCGATCACGATCACTTCCGAGAGGATGAACAGGGTGGCGCGAAGGGCTGCCGGCGCGCGGCTGACCAGGCCGGGAAAGCCCATATGGGTCCGCTTGAGGGCGGCCAGGTTCGCCCCGTAGAAGCTCAGCCATGCCAGACCGATGGAGGCGACCTCGTCATACCAGGAGAACGAGTTGCCCACCATGCGAAAGCCCACTGCGGCGATGACAATGGTGGTCAACGCCAGGAGGAGGAACACGGTCAGCACCTCCAGCAGCCGTTCCAGCAGCAGATTGACACGGGCCAGTGAGCTCATGGCGTGGACCTCCTGCGATCTCGTGGGAAAGGGCGCCTCGACGGCGCCCGAACGGGATGACATCTTGCGTTACTCCTCGGCCAGTGCCATGGCGCGGTCGACGAGTTCCTGGCCTCCCTCTACCTGTTCGGCGAACTCTGCATAGACGGGGTTGCTGGCCTCGACGAAGGCATCTCGATCCACCCGATTGACCTCCATGCCTTCCCCGCGCATGTCCTCGAGGAGCGAGTCATCGAGTTCCGCGCCCTTGGCCAGTGCCCAGCCCTGGGTCTCCGCGGCGACCTCGGCGATGGCGGTGCGCACGTCCTCGGGGAGCTTCTCCCAGCCGCCCTTGCCGGCGGTCAGCCAGATCGGCGAATAGACGTGGTTGGACAGCGACAGATAGTCCTGCACCTCCTGGAACTTGGCTCCATTGATATTGCTGAGCGGGTTCTCCTGGCCATCGACCACGCCGGTCTGCAGGCCGACGAAGACCTCGGAGAAGGCCATGGGGGTCGGGTTGGCGCCCCAGGTCTCGAACATCAGGGTGCGCCACTCGCTCTGCGGCGTGCGGATCTTCAGGCCCTCCAGGTCGGCCGGGGCGTTGATCGGCCTCTCGCTGTTGGTGATGTGGCGAAAGCCGTTTTCCCAGGTGGAAATGATGTTCAACCCTTTCTCGTCGGCGTTCTGGGCCAGGTCCTGCATCACGATCTCGCGATCGATGCGCTTCAGGTGGTCACGGTCCTTGACCAGGAACGGCATGTCGAACAGGGCGAACTCGGGGGAGACGGAGGACATGATCGAGGAGATGGCGGCGAGGTCCACGGTGCCCAGTCGCAGCTTCTGGATGAGCTGTCGTTCGTCACCCAGTTGGCCACTGTGGTAGTACTCCACCTGGTGGGCGTCGCCGAGGCGTTCCTGCAGGCGATCGCTGAACTCCTGAGCGGTCTGTCCTTGCAGGCTGTTGGGCGTGCCGCCGATCGCGAAGACGATCTTGTCCGCCTGAGCGTTCGTCGAGGCCACGGCGAGGGTGAGGGCGGAAAGACCGAGCAGCTTCTTGAGCATGATGCACTCCTTGTTGTAATCGATGGTGACTTACTGGTCTGGTGGTTGGTTGACCATACCAGTAGGGTCAGAAGTTAGTTGCCCGTGTGAGAATCCGTCAAGGGAAGACCCTGGATTTGCGACTTTCGTCGTAACGAATGGATGGGGCATCTAGCGCCTGTAGTCTTTCTGGTCTAGAGTATAGACCAGTTACGCTAGAGCTAGAGGAATGGCGCCATGGACAATCCGGTATTCGCCTTCGAGAAGACACTCAAGAATCGCACCAAGAAGGACATCCTGGCCGACAAGCTGATCGATATGATCCTTACCGGCCTGCTGCGGGATGGGGACGAACTGCCCAGTGAACGCGAACTGGCCCAGCTGTTCGGCGTCAGCCGGGAGACCGTGCGCGGGGCCCTGTCGCAGCTTGCCGCCTATGGCCTGATCAGCGTTTCCCATGGCAGCAAGACGCGCATCCGTGCCGACGACGAGGCGCTGAGCCGCTTTCGTGCCGCGCACCCGGAAAGCGCCACCCCCGAGATGAACCGCTTCGACGTGGACAGCGTGTTCGAGAGCCGCATCGTGGTGGAAGCCGCCATCGCCCGGCGGGCCGCCATCAACATCGATGCCAAGGGGATCGATGACCTGGAACGCCTGCTCGAAGCGCAGAGCCGGTTATTCGACTCGCCGGTGCACTTCCAGCTCTCCGACCAGAACTTCCACAAGCTGATCTCGGAGTATGCCGGCAACGAGATCCTGCTGCGCTATGCCGAGGAGCTCTACGCCTATGGCCTGAACATCCGCCGCCAGGTCATGGTGGAGGAGGGCGCCATCGAGCGCAGCTACCATGAGCATCGACATATCGTCGAAGCATTGAAACGCGGCGACCCCGACGCTGCCGAGCGCGCCATGCTCGCCCACCTCGACAGCGTCTATCGCACCACCAGGGAGAAGATCGCCGGCTGAGGCGGATCTCGTTCAACCCTCGAGGTCGGCGGAAGTCTTGTCCAACTGCTCGAGCGCTTCGGGCCGGTACTGCTCGAGCAGCGCCCAGAGCCGCGCGGCGGTGTCGAGATCCGGTTCGCCGCGATAGTCGGTGGGCCGGTAGCGCATCTGGAAGGCCCGCAAGGCCCCGCGGGTCTCGGCATCCAGGCTGCCGTCGGGCGTCACCGCATAGCCCCAGGCGGCCAGCGCTCGCTGCAGGGTGGCAAGCGCCGGGGGGCGGTCGGCCAGCGCCCGGCGATGGCGGGCGACGCGGACCGCGTCCGGCCAGGTGCCGATGCCGGCGGCGAAGAGCCGGCGCCAGGGAAAGGCGGGGCCCGGGTCGATCTTGCGGGTGGGGGCGATCTCGGCGTGGGACAGGATATCGGTGGCGGCGATGTCGTGGCGGGCGATCAGGTCGCGCAGCAGCGGGATCAGCGCCGCGATCTGGGCGTCGGGGAAGGGCGCCCAGCGGACCGGCTCGCCGGCCTCGAGCGCGGTGAAGGAGCGGCTGGGCCCGGGGTTGACGATCTCGATGCCGATCGAGGTGTCGTTGAGGTGATGGTGGCCCGCCCAGGCGCTGGCGCCGGCATGCCAGGCGCGCCGCGACTCCGCCACCAGCCGGTAGACCAGCGGTTTCCCGCGGTGATGGCGTGCCGGCCGGGGCAGCAGGTAGTGGGCGCTGACCCGCGGGCCGGTCAGGATGGCCAGGGACTCGACCTCGTCGGCGTCGGTGTAGTGGAGGACCAGGTGGTGCACCCGGCTGGAGTGCGACGAGGCCACGTGGCGGGTGTCGACCGCATAGCCGGCCTGGGGGGTGATGCCCCCCTGGCGGGCGCAGCCGCCCATCGCCAGGCCCAGCAGCAGCACGATCAGCAGGCGCGCGGGCATGGCCTCAGCCTCCCCAGGGCGTGGAGCGCACCAGCAGGCCGAGGGCCAGGGTGGCCGACACGCTGAGCAGGGTGCCCAGCAGCACGTATTCGGTGAGCTTGCGGTCGCGATGCTCGCGGAGGTCGCCGAAGCGCAGCACCGACTTGGCCGTCAGCAGGAAGCCCACGGCGGTCAGCTCGTCCAGCAGCACCAGGGTCAGCACCAGGAAACGCTCGAGCATGCCGATGCGGGCCCCGGCCGCGACCAGGGTGCCGGGGTCGCTGACCTCGTCGCTCCAGGGGCGCATGGCCAGGGCGATGGCGATGGCCATCGGCCGGGTCACCAGCAGGTAGGCGCCGGCCAGGGTCAGTGTCTGAGGGCTGGCCAGCCACGCCGCGATCTCGGCCAGCGGCCGCAGGCTGCCCAGCCAGGCGAGCCACAGCCCGAGCAGCACCGCCAGGTGCAGCAACTGGTCGAGCAGGAACCAGCGCAGGCGGCGTGGGTCCAGGTGCGCCTTGCCCAGGTCGATCAGCGCATGGCTGGTGGCCACCAGCAGGGCGCCGGCCAGGGCGAGGGCCGGTTCGCTCCCGGCGATGCCGAGCACCAGCAGTACCAGCAGGCCATGCAGTCCGGCGTGCAGGTAGAGGGCCCGCGAGCGTCGCTTGTGGCGCTGTCGCGAGTCGACCCAGCGTCGCGGCTGGAGCAGGAAGTCGCCGCTCAGGTGGGCCAGCAGCAGGCCCAGCAGGGTCGCCAGTTCCGGGGCGGTCATGGGGCGGGGCCCTCCGTGGCCAGGCGGTGTCGGAAGAAGTCGAGGGTGTCGGCCAGCAGCGCCCAGCGGGCGGTGCGCAGGCGCTTGTGCACGCTGGGCTGGCGGATGCCCAGGCGCTCGGCCATGGCCTGCTGGGATTCATCATGCCACAGGCTCAGGCAGGCGATCTCGGCGGAGTAGCGGGACCAGCCATCGACCAGCTCGTCGACATAGCGGACCAGCAGGGCCAGGGCCGCGTCCCGGGGCGTGCCGGGGCGGGTCAGGGCCAGGTGCGCCGACCCCTCGGCCAGCGCATCCAGGGCTCGGCCGGAGGCCACGAACACCGGGCCGTCGGCGGAGGCCAGGGCCCGGTCGGCCTGCCAGGCGTCGCTGCCCACCGCCATCGCGACCCGGGCATCCCAGCGCCGCTCGTCGGAGTGCATGATCAGCGCGGCGCGCAGGGCCACGGCGGCATCCAGGGCCGCCCCGGCCGTGGGCAGGGCCAGCTGGAAGCCATCCCCCCGGTAGCGCTCGAAGCGGCCGCCATAATGGTCGGCCAGGCGGCCCAGGGCGGCATCGAGCACCCGGTAGAGGGCCGGGGTGTCGGCGATCCGACGCGACGCGATGACGTCGCCGGTCAGCACGGCGATGGGCTGCCGCATGGGGCGCTCTCCGGTCGAGGATCTCGCCTCCATGATAGCTATAAATGGCTATTTTTTCACTTTATATCCAATAATGGCTATAAAATATCAATATAGATCATGTGGGCTATCAAGGTCGGCGTGCCAGGGCTAGCCCGGAGAGCGGCGGTCCAGGTAGCGACGCAGCTGGCGGGCGTTGGCCACGGCGTGCCCGGCGGCGTCGTTGTTGAAGTAGGCGTAGACATCCGTGCCATCGTCGAGCAGGGCGCGGAGCCGTCTGGCCTGGGCGGTGAGGTACTGGGGCGAGTAGCTGCCGCGGTAGTGATCGCCGTGGAAGCGCAGGTAGGTCCAGTCGGCGGTGAGCCGCCGGGGGTGGTCGGGGAGCATGTCGTGCCAGCACAGGGCGGCGCGATGTGCCTCCAGCACCCGATAGACCGCCTCGCACCACCAGGAGGCGTCGCGAACCTCGATCGCCCAGCGATAGCCGGGCGGTGCCGCCGCCAGGAAGGCCGCCAGCCGCCCGGCATCGACCCGCCAGCGCCCCGGCAGCTGGACCAGGATCGGCCCGAGCCGGTCGCCCAGCGGGGCCAACCGTTCCAGGAAGTGGCCGATGGTCGCCTCCGGCTCCTTGAGCTTCTTCATGTGGCTGCCGTAGCGGCTGAACTTGACGGCATAGCGAAACCCCGCCGGTACGCTGTCGCGCCAGGTCCGGAAGGTGGCCTCGCCGGGCAGCCGGTAGAAGGTATTGTTGATCTCCACACTCGCGAAGTGCTCGGCATAGTGGGCGAGCCAGCGCTCCCGGGGCAGGGCGCCCGGGTAGAAGACACCCCGCCAGTGGTCGTACTGGTACCCCGAGGTGCCGATATGCGCGCGTCCCGATGCCTGCATGCCGCTCCCCCACGCCCTCGCCGGTGGATGGGAAGGGGAGGGCGCAGGGGAAGGATGGCCCTTATCGTTCCGTGTCGCCAGGCGGCGGCCGCACGCTGTCCGGGTCGCCCGGGCGTGCCCTCAGGGCTTGCGGTAGGCCTCGACCAGGCTCGCCGGGTCCGCATCGGCGTGGCCGCGGCCGGCATGGCCGCGCATCAGTTGGGCGGCCAGGGCGCTCATCGGGGTGGCGCTGGTGACCCGCCCGCTCTGGGCCACGGCCATGTCCAGGTCCTTGAGCAGGGTGCGCAGGTGCCAGGGGGGCGTGGCGAAGTCGCTGGCGGCCATGCGCGGGGTCAGGATACGAAAGGGTCTGGAGTCGGCGAAGCCGCCGGCGAGCGCCTCGGTGAGCCGGTGGGCGTCGACCCCGCTGGCCTCGGCCAGGGCCACCATCTCGGCGATCACCGCCGCCTGGCAGCCGACGATCATCTGGTTGCACACCTTGGTCACCTGCCCGCTGCCCACCGGGCCCATATGGGTCATCCGGGCGGCCAGGGGGGCGAGCAGGGGCCGCACGGCCTCGACATCCTCCGGGTCACCGCCGCACATGACGGCCAACGCCCCGGCCTCGGCGCCGGCCACGCCGCCGGAGACCGGGGCATCCACCCAGGGCACGCCGTGCTCGGCCGCCAGGCGGGCGGCGAAGCGACGGGTGGCCTCGGGGTCGCTGCTGGAGAGATCGACCAGCCGCTGGCCGGCGCGGGCATGGGCCGCCACGCCGTCCTCGCCGAACACCACCGCCTCGACGACCGCGGTATTGGCCAGGCACAAGAGGATCACGTCGACGTCGGCCACCAGCTCACCGATGGAACCGGCCACCCGGGCACCGGCCGCGGCCACTCCCGCGGTCTTGTCCGGGGAGCGGTTCCAGACGCTGACGTCGAAGCCGGCGGCCAGCAGGCGGCGGGTCATGGGGTCGCCCATCAGGCCGATGCCGATGATGCCGAGACGAGGGTGGGACATGGGGGCTCTCCGCAGGGTCGGGAAAGCCCACAGCATGCTTGATGGAAGGGATTTCCATCAAGTCTGGCCGGCGCTCGATGCCCCGCCATGATGCAGTGCGGCATCCAGGCGGATCGCGATGGTGCGGCCTACCGTCGCCGGCGCGAGGCGACATCTCACCGGGATATCATCAGGAATAGCTTAAATAGCTGATATTGAATGAAAGCCAGAAAAAGTGGCACGACGCTTGTAAGGAGATGGGCAAGGGTGGCCGGCCACACCGGGGAGGCGGCAAGCGCCGCTGGCTCCCCGCCGGTCACCGGGCCGTCCGGCGTGGTTCACTGCACGGCGGACGACATCACCAGTGAGCTGGCGTGCTCCACCTGGCCTCCTTCGGGAGGCCTTTTTTATGGCTGCCGATGGGGCCTGTCGGGCCATGGCTGGCTGGACGGCGGCGCGGCCATCGCCTAGCGTAAGTGGTTCCCCTCGTCTCGCGAAGCCCCGCATGCCATGTTGACCTATTCCCTGGCCCACTGGATGGCCTTCCTCTCCACGGCGGTCCTGCTGAACCTGTCCCCGGGGCCCGACATGGCCTTCATCCTCGGCCAGACGGCGCGCCATGGCCGCCGCGGTGGCGTGGCCGCCATGCTCGGCGTGTGGAGCGGTGCCGGTCTGCACGTGGCCATGGCGGCGTTCGGGCTCTCGGCGATCCTGGCCACCTCGGCGCTGGCCTTCTCGCTGGTCAAGTGGGTCGGCGCCGCCTACCTCGTCTGGCTGGGACTCCAGGCCCTGCTGGCACGTCCCGGGGCCGCCGAGGCCCCGCCCACCGGCGTCGCCCCCGGGGCGCGCACGATCTATCGCCAGGGCATCCTGGTCTCGCTGCTCAATCCCAAGGTGGCGGTCTTCTTCCTGGCCTTCCTGCCCCAGTTCGTGGTGCCGGCGGCGGGCCCGGCCAGCCTCCAACTGGCCTTCCACGGCCTGCTGATCATCGCCGTGGCCGCCGTCATCGAGCCGCCGCTGGTGCTGGCCGGTGCCAGGCTGGCCGGGGCGCTGCGCGGCCGGCATCGCCTGGGGACCTGGCTGGAGAAGGGGCTGGGGGCGGTGTTCGTGTCCCTGGGGGTGCGTCTGGCCCTGAGTGAACGCTGACGCCGTGGAGGGGACATGCGACTCGGGAGACGCTCCGAGCCGCATCTGGAGCACTTCGCCGGCACCCGGGTCGTCGCCAATCCCGGCGGCTACCCGGACGAGTTCGCCCCGCCGCTGTTCAGGCCCGAGCTGGTGATCGAGGTGTGAGGCGGGGCGGGCGCCGGTAAGATCGAGGCGTCGAGGGCAGCGGGCGAGGAACGGCGGTGGAGTCACGACAGGGGTTCATCCTGACCCGGCACTGGCAGGACACGCCCGAGGGCATCGAGGTCGCGTTCTGGCTGGCGACCGACGCCGGCCCGCTCAGGGTGCGCCTGCCGCCCCGGCCGTCGGTGGCCTTCCTGCCGGCGGAGCAGCGCGAGCGGGTGGCGGCCGTCCTGCGCGACGCGCCGGACGCCGAGCTGCGGCCGCTGTCGCTCCGCGACTTCCAGCGGCGCCCGGTGCTAGGGCTCTACTGCCGGCAGCACCGCCGGCTGATTGCCCTGGAGCGCCGCCTGAAGGACGCCGGCGTGGTGGTCTACGAGGCCGATATCCGCCCGCCGGAGCGCTACCTGATGGAGCGCTTTATCACCGCGCCGGTGTGGGTGGCCGGTGAGCCGGATAGCGAAGGTGGCCTGGCCGAGGCCCGCCTCCAGCCGGCGCCGGACTATCGCCCCCGACTGCGTACGGTCTCCCTGGATATCGAGACCAGCGAACACGGCGAGCTCTTCTCCATCGCGCTGGAGGGCTGCGGCCAGCGCCAGGTCTATATGCTGGGGCCGGCCACTGGCCACGACCGGGAACTCGACTTCGACCTCTCCTATTGCGACAGCCGCGCCGAGCTGCTCGAGCGGCTCAACGCCTGGTTCGCCGAATACGACCCGGACGCCATCATCGGCTGGAACCTGGTGCAGTTCGACCTGCGGATCCTCCACGAGCATGCCCGGCGCTGCGGCGTGGTGCTGCGGCTGGGCCGCGGCGGCCAAGCGCTGGAGTGGCGTGCCCAGGGCCACCAGACCAACCGCTACCTGGCCTCGGCGGCCGGGCGGCTGGTCATCGACGGCATCGAGGCGCTGCGCTCGGCCACCTGGAGTTTCCCCTCCTTCAGCCTGGAGAGCGTGGCCCAGGCGCTGCTCGGCGAGGGCAAGGCCATCGACAATCCCTACCAGCGCCTGGAGGAGATCCTGTGCATGTTCGCCGAGGACAAGCCGGCGCTGGCGCGCTACAACCTCAAGGACTGCGAACTGGTGACGCGGATCTTCGAGAAGGCCGAGCTGCTGGCCTTCCTGCTCGAGCGGGCCTGCGTGACGGGCCTGCCCGCCGACCGCAGCGGCGGGTCGGTGGCGGCCTTCACTCACCGCTACCTGCCGCCCATGCATCGCCTGGGCTTCGTGGCGCCCAACCTGGGCGAGGGGCGGGTGGCCGAGAGTCCGGGCGGTTTCGTCATGGACTCCCGGCCCGGACTCTACGACTCGGTGCTGGTGCTCGACTTCAAGAGCCTCTATCCCGCGATCATCCGCAGTTTCCTGATCGATCCGGTGGGGCTGGTGGAGGGGCTCGTCGATCCCTCCGACGAGGCCTCGGTGCCGGGCTTCGAGGAGGCGCGCTTCTCGCGCACCCGCCACGCCCTGCCGGCCATCGTCGAGCGGGTCTGGGCCGGCCGGGAGGCGGCCAAGGCCGCCGGCAACGCGCCGCTCGCTCAGGCGCTGAAGATCATCATGAACAGCTTCTACGGGGTGCTGGGCTCGAGGGGCTGTCGCTTCTTCGATGCGCGCCTGGCCTCGTCGATCACCCTGCGCGGCCACGCCATCATGCGCCGCACCCGGGCGCTGATCGAGGCCGAGGGATATACCGTTATCTACGGCGATACCGACCCCACCTTCGTCTGGCTCGGCGGCACGCATCCCGAGGCGCAGGCGGCGGCGATCGGCCGCCGGCTGGTGGCTAAGGTGAATGACTGGTGGCGGGCGCACCTGGCCGACGAGTACGGCCTGCAGAGCGCGCTGGAGCTGCAGTTCGAGACCCATTACCGCCGCTTCTTGATGCCCACCATCCGTGGTGCCGAGGCGGGCAGCAAGAAGCGCTATGCCGGGCTGGTGCGGGACGCGGAGGGAGAGGAGCGGGTGGTCTTCAAGGGCCTGGAAGCCGTGCGCAGCGACTGGACGCCCCTGGCCAAGGAGTTCCAGCAGGAGCTCTTTCGGCGCATCTTCATCGGCGAGCCCTACCGGGACTTCGTGCGCGACTATGTGCGTCGCACCCTGTCCGGCGACTTCGACGACCGGCTGGTCTATCGCAAGCGCCTGCGCCGGCGGCTCTCCGACTACCGGCGCAACGTGCCGCCCCATGTGCGGGCCGGCCGGCTCGCCGACGCGGTCAACGACCGGCGGGGGCGGCCGCGCCAGTACCAGCAGGGCGGCTGGATCCGCTACGTGATGACGGTGGCCGGGCCGGAGCCCCTGGAGCGCCGGCGCTCGGCCATCGACACCGACCACTACCTGAACCACCAGCTGCGGCCGGTGGCGGATGCCATCCTGCCCTTCGTGGGCGACGACTTCGCGGCCCTGATCGATCGCCAGCTCGGCCTGTTCTGAGCCGGCGTCCGGCCCGGTCGCCTCAGGCGCCGGCGGCCCTGGTCCCTGGCGGCGGGCCGAACTGCAGGTCGGCCAGCCGTCGGTAGAGGGGGCTCGAGGCGAGCAGCTCGTCGTGGCGTCCGGCCGCCACCAGCCGTCCCTCGTCCATCACCAGCAGGCGATCGGCGGCCACCACCGTGGCCAGGCGATGGGCGATGACCACGCTGGTGCGGTCGGCCATCAGTCGGTCCAGGGCCTGCTGGACCAGCCGCTCGCTCTCGGCGTCCAGTGCGCTGGTGGCCTCGTCGAGCAGCAGCACGGCGGGTGACTTGAGCAGGGCCCGGGCGATGGCCAGGCGCTGGCGCTGGCCGCCGGAGAGCTGCACCCCGCCCGGGCCCAGGGGCGTGTCGAGGCCCTGGGGCAGCGTCTCGAGGAAGTCCAGGGCATTGGCATCGCGGGCGGCCTGGCGCAGCTCTTCGTCGCTGGCGTCCGGCTTGCCGAAGCGCAGGTTCTCGGCGGCGGAACCGGTGAACAGCACCGGCTCCTGGGCCACCAGGCCGATCATCGCGCGCAGCGCATGCGGGTCGAGGTCGCGGAGGTCGATGCCGTCCAGGGTCAGCCGACCGTGGTCGGGGTCGTGGAAGCGCAGCAGCAGGGCGAGCAGGGTGCTCTTGCCGGCCCCGGAGGGGCCGACCAGGGCGATCCGCTCGCCGGGCTGGATCGTCAGGTCCAGCCCGGCCAGCGCCGGGCGTTCCCGGCCCGGGTAGGTGAAGTCCACCGCCTCGAGGCGGATCGCGCCGGCGATCGGCCGGGGCAGGGGGATGGGCGTCGGCGGGGCGGCGATCCGTGGCCGGGTGTCCCAAAGCTCCAGCAGGCGCTCGGCGGCCCCGGCGGCGCGCTGCACGTCGCCGGCCACCTCGGCCAGGGTGGCCACGGCCCCGGCGACCAGCACGGCGTAGAAGATGAAGGCCGAGAGCTCCCCGGCGGTGAGGTCGCCGGCGAGGACCGCCCGGCCACCCTGCCACAGCATCACGCCCACCGCGCCGAACACCACCAGCAGGGCGGCCCCGGTCAGCCAGGCCCGCTGGCGGCTGCGCGCCATCGCCGTGTCAAAGGCCTCCTCGACACGACGGCCGTAGTCGCGGCGGTCGGCCTCCTCGTGGTTGAAGGCCTGGATGGTGCGAATCCCCGACAGGGCCTCGCCGGCGTAGCGGCCCAGCTCCGCCACCCGGTCCTGGCTATGGCGCGAGAGGCGGCGCACCCGGCGCCCGTACCAGAGGATCGGGGCCAGGGTGGCGGGAATCCCCAGCAGCACCAGCGCCGAGAGCCAGGGCTGGGTCACCAGCATCAGGCCCGCGGCGCCGATCAGCAGCAGCAGGTTGCGCAGGGCCAGCGATACCGAGGACCCGAACAGACTCTGCAGCACGGTGGTGTCCGCCGTCAGCCGCGAGGCGATCTCGCCGGCGCCGCGCTCGTCCTCCTGCGCGCTCTCGAAGAAGCCGGGCTCGAGGTCGAGCAGGCGGTCGAAGACGCGGCGGCGCAGGTCGGCGGCCAGCCGCTCGCCGATCCAGGTCACCAGGTAGTAGCGCAGGGCGGAGGCGCCGGCCAGCACCGCCACCACGGCGATCATGCCCATCAGGGTCTGGTTGAGCTGCCGGGCATCGCGGGCCAGGAAGCCCTGGTCGATGACCAGGCGCAGGCCCTGGCCGAGCAGCAGCACGCAGCCGGCCGCCACCAGCAGGGCGAGTCCCGCCAGCAGCAGCCGTGCGCGGTAGGGGCGCAGCAGCCCCAGCAGGCGCAGCAGGACACGCGGATCAGACCTTGGACCCATGGGGTTCTCCGGGAGCGGTTGGAGCGGGCGTCTCTCACGGCACGTTACCAGCCCACCGGCGAGGCTGCATGGGCTTGATGGGGGACCGCCGAGCGGCCATAGTCGTCGGCAGTGATCCCTGCCCGCGGAGCCGCATGATGCCCGAATCCCTCGTCCTGGGGTGTGCCCACTGTGCCGCCCTGAACCGCGTCGACGCCGGCCGCCTGGCGGCCGGTCCCCGCTGCGGCAAGTGCAAGCTGCCGCTGTTCTCCGGCGAACCCGTCGAGCTGACCGGCGCCAACTTCCATGCCCTGGTGGGGCGCAGCGAGCTGCCGGTGGTGGTGGACTTCTGGGCCAGCTGGTGCGGCCCCTGCAAGACGATGGCGCCGATCTTCGCCGAGGCGGCCCGGGAGCTCGAGCCGCGCATGCGCTTCGCCAAGCTCGACACCGAGGCCGAGCAGGGGCTCGCCGCCCGCTTCGGCATCCGCAGTATCCCCACCCTGATCGTGTTCCGGGGCGGCCAGGAGGCGGCGCGCCAGCCGGGGCTGCTGCAGGGGCCGCAGCTGCGGCAATGGCTGATGCCGCACCTGGCCGGTGAGCCGGGGTGAACGGCGTCACGCCCCCGCGATAGGGAACCGGGCCGACGTCGACCGGCCCGGGCGGGGCGGTGGGGCTAGACTGATGGGTAAGGCTGTCAGCGTCCGGAGGGGCTTCTCGTGGAAACGTCGCTTGCCTGTGTGCGTCGGCTCGCCACGCGGCTCGACGAGCGTCCCGCCGACTATGATGCACTGCTCGAGCGGGTGGGCAGTCGGCCCTTCGTGCTGCTCGGCGAGGCCAGCCACGGCACCGCCGAGTTCTATCGCCTGCGCGGCGAGATCACTCGCCGGCTGATCGAGGAGCGTGACTTCGAGGCGGTGCTGGTCGAGGCCGACTGGCCCGACGCCCTGCGCCTCAACCGTTACGTGCGCGGCGATCGTCGGGACTCGCTGCAGCAGGCCTTCGACGATTTCCAGCGCTTCCCCCAGTGGATGTGGCGCAACGAGCAGGTCCGCGACTTCATCGCCTGGCTGGCCGACCATCATGCCGCCTCGACGCCCGGCTCCGACCGGCGCCCGGTGGGCTTCCATGGCATGGACCTCTACAGCCTGCACCGCAGTGCGGATGCAGTCATCGCCTATCTGGAGGGCGTCGACCCCGACCAGGCCGCCCTCGCCCGGCGGGGCTATGCCTGCCTGGATCACCGCGGCGATCCCTTCCACTACGGGCGCAACGTCGCCTTCGGTCTGACCCCCTCCTGCGAGCAGGCGTCCATTCGGCTGTTGCTCGACCTGCTGCACAAGGCACCGGCCTATCTCCGAGCCGATGGCCGGCGAGCCGCCGACGAGCAGTTCTTCGCCGAGCAGAACGCCCGGGTGGTGGTCAATGCCGAGGAATACTATCGCGCCATGTTCGGCTCCCGGGTCGATACCTGGAACCTGCGCGATGGCCACATGACCGAGACCCTGGCGGCCCTGCATGCCCACCTGCGTTGCCAGGGCGGCCAGGGCAAGATCGTGGTCTGGGCGCACAATTCCCACCTGGGCGACGCCAGGGCCACCGAGATGCACTGGGCTCGCGGGCAGCACAACATCGGTCAGCTGGCCCGCCAGCGGTTCGGCGTCGACCGGGTACTGCTGGTCGGCTTTACCACCCATACCGGTCGTGTCGCCGCCGCCAACGAGTGGGACGGCCCGGTCGAGCGTCGTTGGGTTCGCCCGTCCCGTGAGGACAGCGTCGAGGGATTGTTCCACCAGAGCGGACTGGATCGCTTTTACCTGCCGCTCGTCAGTCCGGATGCCGAGCCGCTCGAGGAGCGACGCCTGCAGCGGGCCATCGGCGTGATCTATCGCCCCGACACGGAACGGGCCAGCCACTACTTCCATGCCTGTCTGGCCCGGCAGTTCGATGCCGTCTTCCATCTCGACGAGACGACGGCTGTGACCCCCTTCGAGACCGGCGGCCCCTGGGACAAGGAAGACATGCCTGAGACCTATCCCTTCGGGGTCTGAGCCAGCGGGAGCAGGGGATGGCCAGGAAGAATGGCCTGCTGGAACTGACCCTGCCCAAGCAGAGCCAGGCCAACCGTCGCAGGGTCGAGGTCAAGTCGCCTCGCTACATGGCCTTCGTGCCGAGCCGTCGCAGCCTGTCGAGCCAGCGCTGGCGGGCGCGGGTCTCCAGCCCCTCCACCGACCCGATCAGCGTCTCGCGGACCGGGGCGAAGCCGACGAAGCCCAGCACGTTACGCTCCAGCGCCCTCACGCTATGGGCCCGGTAGACATGGCGATAGATCGCCGCCGGCATGCCCATGGTGACGACCACCCGCGCCGAGCGCCCCGTGAGTCCCTTGCGCCCCAGGGGATTGCCCGCCTCGTACTCGAAGGCGAAGTGGGGGCGCATCACCTGCTCCAGGAAGGCCTTGACCAGCGCCGGCATGTCGCCGAGCCACAGGGGGAAGACGAGCACCAGGTGGTCGCACCAGGCGATATTCTGCTGCACCGCCTCGAGGCTCTCGGGGAGGCGTCCTTCCTTCCAGTCCTCGGCACTGCGCAGCAGGGGAAAATCCAGGCGGGTGAGGACCGCCTGGCGGACCTCGTGGCCGGCCTCCCGGGCACCGGCAGCGTAGTGCTCGGCCAGGGCGTGGCAGAGGTGGGGCGCCGCCGGGTCGGGGTGGCCCTGAAGGAGCAGGATGCGGCGGGGCATGGCGGGGCTCCGGTTGGCAACGAGGTGCTATCAGCATAGCCCGTCGCGGCGGCGACCCGCCGTCATCCCGGCGTCGCTCGCTCAGCCATCCACCGCCGCCAGCCCGGGTTCCTCCCGCTCGTCGGCCAGCACCACGGTGTTGCGGCCGCGGGCCTTGCCGCGATACAGCGCCTGGTCGGCGCGCTTCAGCACCGGGGCCAGGGTCGTCTCGCCGGGCGCCAGCCGGGCGATGCCGATGGTCACGCTCAACCGGCGAGGAATGCCCGGGTCGGGGTGGGGCAGCTCGGCGATGCAGCCGCGCAAGCGTTCGGCCACTTCCCGGGCGGCGGCCAGGTCGGCACCGGGCAGGGCGATGACGAATTCCTCGCCGCCGAAACGCCCGATGAAATCGACCCCGCGGAGGTATTCGCGCAGGCGGGTCGCCACCTGGGTCAGTACCAGGTCGCCCACCGAGTGGCCATGCTGGTCGTTGATGGCCTTGAAGCGGTCGATATCGACCATGCAGAAGCTCAGTGGCGAGCCATGGCGAAGGGCGCGACGCAGTTCCTGGTCGGCACGCTCGAAGAAGCGCCGACGGTTGTCGAGGCCGGTGAGCTCATCGGTGCCGGCCATTTGGCGAAGCCGCTCCTCGAGGTGCAGGTGATCGCCGATCTCGTTTCTCAGCCGCTCGTTGAAGGCGTGCTCGTCGAGCAGCGAGGCGTACTGCTCGCGCTGCAGGCGCGCCAGGCGCCGGGCGGTGATCAGCCCCACGGTGTTGGCGAACAGCAGCACGACCGCCTGGATGAGGGTGACGCCGGCGGGCACCGCGGCCCAGATCACCATCGCCGACAGGAAGCCCAGGCTCAGCAGCAGGCTGGCCGTGATCATCCAGGGCAGGCGGTTGGGCACGAAGAGGTAGAGGGCCATCACGGCGACGGCCGTGGCGGGGGCATGGATGCCGATGGATTCCGCGCGCAGGGGCACGATCAGGATGATCACCAGGCAGCCGAGCCAGAGCACCGGGTTGAGGGGCAGGAAGCGAAACACCCGGGCGGGTTGCCGGCGCACGGCGAGGCAGGTCAGCAGGCAGGCGATCGCCACCAGCACGCGCAGGGTCAAGAGCAGGAAGAAGGTCGGCGATGCGCCGAGCAGGGCATAGTCGGCCAGGCCCAGCAGGGTGAACAGCAGGGCGATGACCAGCAGCGCGGTCTGCAGCTGGCCGGCGGTACGGGGCAGCACGGAACGCCGATAGTCGGCTTCCAGCCGAGCATCGGTAAACTCCGCGGTCCACGGCGTCAGGGCATGACGGTCGGGTGCAATCACGGCGAGGTGGCTCCAGGAGACCCCTTTCGACAGACTAGCCCGGCTCGGCGTCCCTGGCGATACGCGGATGCGGACGCGTCACTCCTGGCGCCGCTTGAGCTGGTCACGCAGCCCGTTGGGCACCTTCTTGATGATCAGGCGATCCTGCTCCTCGTCGTACTCCACGGCGGCCCCCAGCAGGTGGGAGTCGAAGCTGATCGACACGCCCGCCGCGCGCCCGGTGAAGCGCCGGAACGCCTTGAGGGTGCGCTTGTCCGGCGGGATCTCCGGGGCCAGGCCATAGTCGCTGTTGCGGATGTGATCGAAGAAGGCCTTGGGCTGCTGCTCGTCGACCAGTTCGGAGAGTTCCTCCAGGGTGATCGGCTCGCCACGGCTCGCCTGGTCACTGGCGTAGTCGATCAGGGCGTCGGTCTTCTCGCGGCTCGCCTCCTCGGGCAGGTCCTCCTGCTCCACGTAGTCGCTGAAGGCCTTGAGCAGGGTGCGAGTCTCCTGGGTGGCATCGACCTGCTCCCGTGCTCCCAGCACCTCGGCGAAGCCCTCGGCCAGCTTCCTGCCGCCGCGGTCCCGTGTCCAGGACAGGTAGGGATGCGAGGACGAGCCGCCCTGCCACTGGCCGATGTCGAGCCGGGCGGCCAGCGTCATCTGGGTCAGGTTGAGCTGGTGGCTCGGCACCACCTCCAGCGTCTCGCTGATGCCGAAGCCCTGGCGATGGTGCAGCAGCGCCATGATCAGGTAGCGGGCCTCGCCCTGGCGGTGGTCGATGACCAGGAAGTGGCCGCCCACCGGCAGGTGAGCATCGATCAGCGGGGCGAGGCGCTCGGCCAGCGCCCGGGTCAGCTCGGCGAAGTCGAGGCCGTCTTCCAGGTAGCGGGCCAGCGCGACGGGAAAGGGGCCGGCGGCCTCCGCGTCGTCGGCGAAGCGGCCCCAGGTCTTGGTCTTGGCGTGGTAGGCGTCGCCCAGCCTGGCGAGCAGGTCGTCGAGCGCCGGGGAGGCGGCCAGTTCCGCCTGGGCGGGCGCGAGACGCGCCGGCGTCTCGCCGTCGCCCTTGTCGATGCGGTGGATGATGCTGTGCAGGATCGGCATGGGGGACCTCGCGACTCGCGGTGGAAAGGCGGCGATGATACCGCAGCCACCCCGGGCTCGGCTGCCCCTCAGGGCTTGAGGCGATAGCCGGTGCGGAAGATCCAGCTGACCACCGCCAGCGAGACCGCCAGGAACAGCGCGATCATGCCCAGGCTCGCCCAGATGCTGACGTCGCCCAGGCCGTAGAAGCTCCAGCGGAAGCCGCTGACCAGGTAGACCACCGGGTTGGCCAGCGTCACCGCCTGCCAGAAGGGCGGCAGCATGTCGATGGAGTAGAAGGTGCCGCCGAGGAAGGTCAGCGGGGTGATCACCAGCAGGGGGACCAGTTGCAGCTTCTCGAAGCCGTCGGCCCAGATGCCGATGATGAAGCCGAGCAGGCTGAAGGTCAGCGCCGTGAGCACCAGGAACAGCAGCATCACCAGCGGGTGGGCGATGGAGAAGGGCACGAAGAGGCTGGCCGTGCCGAGCACGATCAACCCCAGGAGCACCGACTTGGTGGCCGCCGCGCCGACGAAGCCGAGCACCACCTCGAAGTACGAGATGGGGGCGGAGAGGATCTCGTAGATCGACCCCGAGAAGCGCGGGAAGAAGATCCCGAAGGAGGCATTGGAAACGCTCTGGGTCAGCAGCATCAGCATGATCAGGCCGGGCACGATGAAGGCCCCGTAGCTGACGCCGTCCACCTCGCTGATGCGGGTGCCGATGGCCGCGCCGAACACCACGAAGTACAGCGAGGTGGAGATCACCGGCGAGACGATGCTCTGCAGCACCGTACGCAGGCTGCGGGCCATCTCCGCGAGGTAGATGGTCTTCACGGACTGCAGGTTCATGCGCTCTCCCTGACCAGGTTGACGAAGATTTCCTCCAGCGAGCTCTGTCGGGTGTGGAGGTCCTTGAAGCGGATGCCGGCGGCATCGAGGTCGGCCAGCAGCTCGGCGATGCCGGCCTGGTCGTCCTCGCCGTTGTGGCGGCCGTCGTAGGTGTAGACCAGCGCATGGCCGTCATCGGCCAGTGTCAGCCGATGGCCGTTCAGGGCGGCGGGCACCCGCGAGATCGGCTCGCGCAGGTGCAGCGTCAGTTCCTTGCGGCCGAGCTCGCGCATCAGCTCGCGCTTGTCCTCCACCAGCACCAGCGAGCCGCCGCGGATCACCCCGATGCGGTCGGCCATCTCCTCCGCCTCCTCGATGTAGTGGGTGGTCAGGATGATGGTCACCCCGCTGTCGCGCAGGCCCCGCACCACCTCCCACATGTCGCGGCGCAGCTCGACATCGACGCCGGCGGTGGGCTCGTCGAGAAACAGGATCTCGGGCTCGTGGGCCAGGGCCTTGGCGATCAGCACCCGGCGCTTCATGCCGCCGGAGAGGGTGATCAGTCGGTTGCGGCGCTTGTCCCAGAGCGACAGCGAGCGCAGCACCTTCTCGATATGGGCGGGATCCCTCGGCTTGCCGAACAGCCCGCGGCTGAAGCTCACCGTGTCCCAGACCGTGGAGAAGGCCTCGCTGGTCAGTTCCTGGGGGACCAGGCCGATGCGTTCCCGGGCGCGGCGGAAGTCGCGGACGTTGTCGTGGCCATCCACCAGCACGCGGCCCTGGCTGGCATTGACCAGGCCACAGATCACGCTGATCAGGGTCGTCTTGCCGGCGCCGTTGGGGCCGAGCAGGGCGAAGATCTCGCCGCGACGAATCTCGAGGTCCACATCGCTGAGCGCCTGGAACCCGCTGTCATAGGTCTTCGACAGGTCCTCGACGTGGATCACGGTGTCCTCACTCAAGCTCGATATCTCCCTGGAACGTCACCTTCAGTTCGAGCCCGGCCACCTCCAGCGTCACGCTGGCCGGCAGCGACTCGTCGCCCGCCAGTCGCCCCTCGGCCAGCGCCTGGGCCACGGCCTCCTCGATGTGCTGCTGGGACTGTACCCCGACGGTCTTGAGCAGCTTGCGGATGCTGTGATGGAAGGTCTCGTCATTCATCGTGATCTCCTCATGGAGTGAATCCTTCCCCATCCTAGCGCGGCTGGCGCCATGGAACATCGCCCACCAAAGACGAAAGCCGCGGTGGTGGCCCACACGCGGCTTTCGTCGGTCAGGGTGCTCCCCGGAGGACGCCGGGGATCGCGCGTCCTCGCCGCGGATCAGGTGCGGCTGGTGACCTCCAGCAGGTGGTAGCCGAACTGGGTCTTCACGGGACCCTGGACCTTGTTGAGCTCAGCGGAGAACACGACCTTGTCGAACTCCGGCACCATCTGGCCCGGGCCGAAGCTGCCGAGATCGCCGCCCTGCTGGCCGGACGGGCACTGGGAATGTTCGCGGGCGACCTCGGCGAAGTCGCGGCCGCCTTCGATCTCGGCCTTGAGGGCCTGGCACTGTTGTTCGCTGCTGACCAGGATGTGACGGGCGGATGCCTGAGCCATGGGAATCTCCTCGATGGGGCATGGTAGGGTGGGGGTGAGGGGACAAGGATACCACGCCGGCCCCGCGGTGGGACGCCACAACGGCGCGCTTGGCCGCGCTGATCAGCCGGCTCAAGGAGGAACCACCCATGAGCTGCATCTTCTGTGACATCGTCGCGGGGCGCTCGCCCTGTCATCGGGTATGGGAAGACGAGGCGCACCTGGCCTTCCTCTCCATCTACCCCAATACGCCGGGCTTCACCGTGGTGATTCCCAAGGCCCACCACTCGAGCTATGCCTTCGCCCAGCCGGACGAAGTGCTGTGCCAATTGATGCTCGCCACCAAGCGCGTGGCCCTGCTGCTGGACCGGGCGCTGGAAGGCGTCGCCCGCACCGGCATGTTCTTCGAGGGCTACGGTGTCGATCACCTGCACGGCAAGCTGTTCCCCATGCATGGCACGGGCAGCGACCCGACCTTCCAGGCCGTGGAGTCGCGGGTGGACAAGTACTTCACGCGCTACGAGGGCTACCTGTCCTCCCACGATTACCGCCGGGCCGACGACGAGCGGCTCGCCGCACTCGCCGCGCATATTCGCTCCTTCGACTAGCCTCCTGGCCCCCTTGGCTCGCTCCCTGGCGGCGCCCGCCATGGCCGGCTTCAGGCTACACTGAGACGGTATCGACTCGCCCTGCGGGGCGGCGCGATAGGTCTCGCCAGCCGCTGTCCGGGCCCGCCGACCCGGGTGTCGTCGGCGTCCCGGCGACTGTCGAGGGAGTTGGCCCGGCGAGAGACGCCCGGAGACATGGCATGCGCCAGTCTTGGCGGTTCTTCGTGTGTTGGCTGGCCGCCTGCCTGCTGGTGTCCCTGGCCATGGCGGACGAGTCTGCTGAGCCGGCCGAGGCGGCCGAGCGCAAGGCGGCGGAGCTGGAGCAGAGCGCCGTGGAGGCGGGCGAGGATGGCCCCGCCACGCCGGCCGATGCCATCGAGAAGCCGGAGGCCCAGGCGGTCGACCCGGGCGGTGAAGCGCCGCTGGACGATGCCATCACCTGCCTGGCCCGCAGCATCTACTGGGAAGCCCGGGGCGAGGCGCTCGCCGACATGGAGGCCGTGGCCAATGTGGTGATGAACCGTCTCGCCCACGAGGGCTTTCCCGACACGGTCTGCGGTGTGGTCAGGCAGGGGGCCGAGCAGGGCGCCTGCCAGTTCTCCTGGTGGTGTGACGGCCGTGTGGACGAGGCCGAAGAAGACGCCGCCTATGCGGCGGCCAAGGAGATCGCCCGGCGCGCCCTCAACCAGCAGCTCAGCGACCGCACCGACGGCGCCCTCTACTTCCACCATCGCTCGGTGCTCCCTCCCTGGGCGGCGGAATACGCCAAGACCGTCGACGTCGGCGGCTTCGCCTTCTACCGGCCCCGCGGTGGGGGCTCTCACTAGAGGGTGAAATCCTCCTCGGCGATCTCCACGGCGAGGAAGTCCAGCAGCGCCCGCACCGAGGGCAGCAGGCAGCGCCGGGAGGGAAAGACGGCATGCAGGATGCCGCCGCGGGGCGCCCACCCCGGCAGCACGTCCACCAGCCGGCCGGCCTGGAGGTCGCGCCCGGCGACCAGCAGGCCCAGCTTGACCACGCCCATCCCGGCCAGGGCCGCCTCATGCAGCGTCTCGGCGCTGTCCGTCACCAGGCGCGGCCGGTGGTGGACCTGGGCGGTGGCACCGTCGGGGCCCACCAGGTCCCAGGCGTGCTGCTTGTGGTATTGCTCGAAATCCAGGCTGGGCAGCCGGCACAGGTCGGCGGGCGTGCGGGGGCGCGGACGGTCCGCGAACAGGCCGGGGGCCGCCACCAGCCGCTGGGGGCTGCGCGACAGGACCTTCATGGTCAGGTCGCTGTCCTCCAGGGGCGGGAAGCGGATGCGGATCGCCATGTCGAAGCCTTCCCTGACCACGTCGACGCGCCGGCTGGTGGCCTCGACCTGCACCTCCACCTTCGGACACCGGGCCATGAAGCGAACCAGCAGGGGGGTGATCAGGTAATGCAGCACGCTGGGGGAGCAGCTCAGCCGTACGGTGCCCTGCGGCTCGGCGCGGTGGCGCGCGATCAGTTCCTCGGCGGCCTCCGCTTCCACCAGCATCGCCACGCAGTGGCGGTAGTAGGCCTGGCCGAGCTCGGTCACCGAGACATGCCGCGTCGAGCGCTGGAGCAGTCGGGTCCCCAATCGTTCCTCCAGTTGGCCGATGCGCCGGCTCAGCTTGGACTTGGGAATGCCCAGGGCCCGGCCGGCGGGCGCGAACCCTCCGTGATCCACCACCTGAACGAAGTAGTAGAGGTCGTTGAGGTCCCGCATCGATTGTCCTGTGAGTGGAACGGTCCGTCTGAATTCTACCATCTACTGTGGGCGGCGTTCCTTTTCTAGGCTTGCTGCATCGGGGCCCACGTGCCCTCCCTGCCACACTCTGGAGCCCGACCATGAAACAGATCCAGGCGGTATACGGCGCCCCCCACGGCCACTGGGTCGGTGACGGCTTCCCCGTGCGTTCCCTGTTCACCTATGACCGCATGGGCGCCGAGCACCTCAGCCCCTTCCTGATGCTGGACCATGCCGGCCCCCACACCTTCAAGCCGGCCAGGCGGCCGCGCGGCGTGGGGCAGCATCTTCACCGGGGCTTCGAGACGGTGACCCTGGTCTACGAAGGGGAGCTCGAGCACCGCGATTCCACCGGCAGCGGCGGCAAGATCGGCGAGGGGGACGTGCAGTGGATGACCGCCGGGGCCGGCATCCTCCACGAGGAGTTCCACTCCCGAGCCTTCACCGAGCGAGGCGGCAGGCTGGAGATGGTGCAGCTCTGGGTCAACCTGCCGGCCCGGGACAAGGATACCCCGCCGGCCTACCAGACGCTGCTCGATGCCGACATTCCCAGCGTGCCGCTGGACGACGAGGCCGGCCGGGTGCGCGTGGTGGCGGGAAACTATCTTGGCCACGCGGGACCGGCCAGTACCTTCACGCCGATCAACCTGTGGGACCTCCGGCTGGCTTCGGGACGGGACGCCGTGCTGCCGGTGCCGGACGGCCATACCACCCTGCTGGTGGTGCTGGAGGGCACCGTCCAGGTCAATGGCGAGACCGTCGTGCGCGACGAGGCCGTGGTGAGCTTCGAGCGTCACGGCGAGGAGCTGCACCTCGAGGCCAACAACGGCGCCAAGCTGCTGCTGCTGAGCGGAGTACCCATCGAGGAGCCGGTCGTCGGCCACGGGCCCTTCGTGATGAACAGCGTGGAGGAGATCCACCAAGCCTTCGCCGACTTCCAGCGCGGGAAGTACGGCGCCCTGAACGACTAGCGGGGGGCTTCCGCTGGCGTGCTTACCCGGCAGCTGGGCTGCCGGGCCTTTCCAACCCGATGAAAGGAGTACCACCATGTCCTTTACCTACAACCGACTGGACAAGGATGACGTCGCCCTGTTGATGGTCGACCATCAGGCCGGCCTGCTGTCCCTGGTGCGCGACTACAGCCCGGACGAGTTCAAGAACAACGTCCTGGCGCTGGCGGATATCGCCAGGTTCTTCGATATCCCCACCATCCTCACCACTAGCTTCGAAACCGGCCCCAACGGCCCCATCGTGCCGGAGCTCAAGAAAACCTTCCCGCAGGCGCCATACTTCGCCCGTCCGGGCCAGATCAACGCCTGGGACAACGAGGAATTCGTCGCCGCCGTCAAGGCCACCGGCAAGAAGCAGCTGCTGATCGCCGGGGTGGTCACCGAGGTCTGCGTGGCCTTCCCGGCGCTCTCCGCCCTGGAGGAAGGCTTTGAAGTCTTCGTGGTCACCGATGCCTCCGGCACCTTCAACCCGATCACGCGGGACGCCGCCTGGGATCGCATGTCCCAGGCCGGTGCCCAACTGATGACCTGGTTCGGCGTCGGCTGCGAGCTGCATCGTGACTGGCGCAACGACATCGAAGGCTTCGGCGGCCTGCTGGCCGGCCACCTGCCGGCCTATGCCAACCTGATGCAGAGCTACGCCCAGCAGAGCCAGGGCTAAGCGCGGCCGGCTCGGTCCCGAGCGACGGTCCAGGGGGGCGCCTATGCTGAAGGTGGCCCCCTCGGGGCCGAGCCCCGTTCGCCCCCTTCGGAAGGAGATGCACATGAGCACACTCGTCGATGATCGCGACCTGGCCTCGTCGCTGGACTGCCCGGTCGTCGAGGGCAGGCGGCTGGTCCAGCACGTGACGCCGCGTACCGCCGATGTCGGCGGCATCCCCGTCAATCGGGTGCTACCGTCGCGGCAACGGCGCCTGGTGGGCGCCTGGTGTTTCCTCGATCATGCCGGCCCGGCCGTCTTCAAGGGCGACGCCCGTGGCCTGCGGGTCGGGCCCCATCCGCATATCGGCCTGCAGACCTTCACCTGGATGATCGCGGGCGAGGTGCTGCACCGCGACAGCCTGGGCAACCGGCAGGTGATCCGCCCCGGCCAGGTCAACCTGATGACCGCCGGACGCGGCATCAGCCACACCGAGGAATCGGTGTCCGGCGAGACCCGACTGCATGCCGCCCAGCTATGGATCGCCCTGCCCGAGGCCGACCGCCGCACCGACCCGCGCTTCGATCACTACCCGGATCTGCCGTCCTGGGAGGAGCAGGGCGTCGCCTTCACCCTGCTCACCGGCGAGTTCGCCGGCCGGCGGGCGCCGACCCTGGCCTTCTCGCCGCTGGTGGGGCTGGATCTGGCCAGCCGGGAGGCGAGCAGCCTGCGGCTGTCGCTGCGCCAGGACTTCGAGTACGGCGTGCTGCCCCTGGAGGGCGAGCTGGTCATCGAGGGCGACCGCTTCGCCCCCAACGAACTGGCCTATCTGGGCCGTGGCCGCGAGAGCGTCACCCTCGAGCTGTCCGAAGGCGGCCGGGCCATCCTGATCGGCGGCGAGCCGCTGGACGAGGAGATCCTCATCTGGTGGAACCTCGTCGGCCACAGCAAGGCCGAGATCGCCGAGGCGCAGCGGGACTGGGAAGCCGGCAGCGAGCGCTTCGGCCGCATTCCCGACTATGACGGGGAGCCCCTGATGCCGCCGCCGTTGCCCTGGCAGGCATAGCGAGACGCCAAGGTTCCCCACCGCGAAGGACAGCGCATGACCGAGCTCCACTCCGCAGCGTCATCGTCGTCGGGTGGCGATGGCGTCACCATTCGCATCCATCATCGGGTCCGCCCCGAGGCCAAGGACCGTTACGAGGCCTGGCTGCGCCGGATCATCGAGGTCGCCTCTCGTTATGCCGGCCACCAGGGCGTGCATATCCTCAGGCCTCCCGAGGGCGGCCAGGACTACGAGATCGCGGTGCGCTTCGCCTCCGAGGCCCAGGCGGAGCGCTGGCGCGTCTCCGATGACCGCCGCGAGCTGTTGGATGACATCCGCGATGCCCTGCAGCAGGAGGAGGCGGTCGAGATCCTCTCCGGCATCGACTACTGGTTCACGCCGCCGACGGCCACCAGCAAGCAGCCCGTGCGCTGGAAGCAGTGGCTGGTCACCACCGCGGTGATCTGGCCGCTGACCATACTGGTGCCGCTGCTCTGGCAGCCGGTCTTCTCCGTGTTCCCCCTGCTCGACACCTGGGGGCTGCGACACGGCATCGTCGCCGCCACCGTGGTGGCGCTGGTGGTCTACCTGGTCATGCCCCGGGTGGTGCGCCTGGTGGCCCACTGGATGTTCGACTAGGCGGGGTCGATGGTCAGCAGCAGCCGCGGTTGGCTCGACTCCATCGCCGGGCTGCGGTGCACCAGCCCTCGCCCCTCGTTGCCGATCCAGCCGCTGCCCTTGAGCAGGGCCACGTCGCCGGCCTCCAACCGCTGGATGGCGGCATCCGCGAGGACGATGTCCGGCTTGTCGGGGTGCGGTGCCCCGAGTCCGGCGCGGTCGACCGCCGTCTCGGGCAGCCACTCGCTGCCCGGGCCCAGGTAGGTGGTCACCAGGCGTACCGGCAGGTTGTCGCAATGGAAGCGCGGGCACATGGGCGCGTCCAGCCGGCGCAGCCGCAGGCCCACCTCATCGGTGTCGAACAGGAACGCCATGGCCTCGGCCAGGGTCTGGATGTCCTCCACCAGGGGGCCGCAGACAACGGGGCAGTGCAGCGCCTCCCTCAGCGCGGCACGCAAGGCGTCGCCGGGTTCGCCCCGCCAGGCGAAGGACAGGGGATGCCTGGCCTGCGTCTGGGCCAGGGCGCCGGCCAGCACATCGTAGGGTAGCGGACGGCGCAGCACGGCCAGGGTGATGGCGTCCTCGAAGATGCGCGGCAGCACCTCGATGCCGCCTCCCTCGGCCCAGTGAGTGGCCGCGGTGGGGGAAGCGGGAAGGGACGAGACGGCGGCGGTCATCGGCATCGGGAACTCCTCGGTGGCGTCACCGGAGCGACCGGGTGACTTGCATGTTTGATATGTTATAACGTATCTTTTTCGCCGTTTGAAGCCGCATCCCACCCCGCGGCTCAGGAGAGCCCCCGAGATGGCGTACAGCGCAGAGGAGCGTCGCCTGCTGGCGATGCCCGACGAGGCCTACATGGACGACGAGCAGCGGGCCTTCTTTCGGCGCCGTCTGCTCGACGAGCGCGGGATCATCGAGGCGCGCCTCCAGGAGGTGCGCGAGTCGATCGCCCACCATGAGCGTGGCGGCGATGAGCTCGATCAGGCCGCCAGTGAGGAAGAGATCCGCTTGTCGCTGCGTCAGGCGGATCGTGAGACACGCCTGTTGCGCAACATCGAGGCGGCACTGCGACGCCTCGACGAGGGCGAGTACGGCTTTTGCGAGGAAACGGGCCTGCCGATCGGCCTGGCCCGCTTGATGTTTCGTCCCACGGCGCGGCTCTGCGTCGAGGCCAAGGCGCGTCAGGAACAGCGGGAACACCATTATCACAAGGCGAGAGGAGACACCCGATGAGCCAGTCTCAGCCCCTGCCCGACCCCTTCGCCGACTTCGCTCCCCAGGTTGCCGAGGACCAGGACGCATGACGCATACCTCACTCATCGACATCGCCGAGGGCAGCGCCCATCAGCCCGCCCGCCTGGCCTGGGTCGGCATGGAGGGCATCGACCTGCCGCTGCAGGTGGCCGGGCAGCCCATGGCGGGGCGGGCCGATGCGGGCGTCAGCCTGGACGACCCCGGGGCCCGGGGCATCCACATGTCGCGGCTCTACCTGGCCCTCGAGCGCCTGGCGGGCCAGGACCTCACCCCGACCCGGTTGCGCGAGGTGCTGGCGCATTTCCTCGACAGCCACCACGGGCTCTCGCAGGGCGCCTTCCTCGATCTCCAGGGGGATGTCCTGCTGCGCCGGCCCGCCTTGGTCAGCCCCCTGGCGGGCTGGAAGGCCTACCCCCTGGTCGTCCGCAGCCGCCTCACCCATGAGGGGGTCGAGGCGCGGCTGGAGCTCGCCATCGGCTACTCCTCGACCTGTCCCTGCTCCGCGGCCCTGGCGCGCCAGCTCATTCAGGAAGGCTTCGACCGCGACTTCGCCGAGGGGCAGACCGTTGACCGCGAGGCCGTGCGGGCCTGGCTGGGCAGCGAGCAGGGCATCGTCGCCACGCCGCACAGCCAGCGCAGCCAGGCACATCTCCAGCTGCGGCTGGATCCCGAGACCGAGACCCTGCCCGTGGTCGAGGTCATCGACCGGGTGGAGAGCGCCCTGGGCACCGCCCTGCAGACGGCGGTCAAGCGGGTCGATGAGCAGGCCTTCGCCCTGGCCAACGGCCAGAACCTGATGTTCTGCGAGGACGCCGCCCGTCGGCTGGATCGCGTCCTGCGCGATCAGCCCGGCGTGATCGGCTTCCGGCTGCGGGTGGTGCACGCCGAGAGCCTGCACGCCCATGACGCCGTGGCGCGCAGCCAGTGGAACTGGCGCGAGGCAGGGTCGATCTGACGCCTCGCTCCACCGGCCGAGAGGGCGCGACGAGAAAGCCCGCCCGCCTATTGGCGTGGCCCGGTGGCCCGCGAGGCCGTGGGCCCGAGCCGCCGTCCGACCAGGCTGGCCGCCAGGAACAGCAGCGTCGCCAGGCAGACGATGGTGGGGCCGGTGGGAGTGTCCAGGCGATAGGCGGCGGCCAGGCCGCCGTTGGCCGAGAGGACGCCGATCGCCGCCGCGACCAGCACCATGCGTTCCGGGGTATGGCTGAAGGGCCGGGCCGCGGCGGCGGGGATGATCAGCAAGGCGGCGATCAGCAGCACGCCCACCACCTTGATGGCTACGGCCACCACCATCGCCAGGCACAGCGTGAGCACCAGTTGCTCGCGCTTCGGGTCGATGCCGCCGGCATGGGCCAGGTCCGGGCTCAGGGTGGCGGTCAGCAGGGCCGACCAGCGCAGGCCGAGCAGGGCCAGCACCAGCAGCGCGCCGCCCCAGATGATCGCCAGGTCCGCCCGGCTCACGGCCAGGATATCGCCGACGAGATAGCCCATGAGGTCGATGCGCACGCCCGACACGAAGGACACCGCGACCAGCCCGAAGGCCAGCGCCGAGTGAGCCGTGACGCCCAGCAGGGTATCCATGGCGTAGCCCCGGCCGCTCAGCACCGACACGGTCATCGCCATCAGCAAGGAGACCGTCAGCACCCCGGCGAACAGCGAGGTGGACAGCACCAGGGAGAGCGCCACCCCGAGGATGGCCGCATGGGCGGTGGCGTCGCCGAAATAGGCCATGCGTCGCCAGACCACGAAGCAGCCCAGCGGCGCGGCCGCCAGGGCCACGCCGGTACCGCCCAGGGCCGCGCGGACCAGGAAATCGTCGAGCATCATGGCAAGGCCTCCGCGAGGTCATGATCGTGTCGGTAGAAGGCCACCGCGTCCCGCTCGTCGACGCCCAGCAGGTCGCGGTAGGCCGGGGAGCTGGCTACCGCCTCGGGCCGGCCCTGGCAGCAGATGTGGCCGTTGAGGCAGATCACCCGGTCCGAGGCCTTCATCACCACGTGCAACTCGTGGCTGACCATCAGCACGCTGCAGCCGAGCTCCCGGCGCACGCGGTCGATCTGGCGATAGAAGGCCGCCGTGGCGCGATGGTCGAGCCCCTGGTTGGCCTCGTCGAGGATCAGCAGGTCGGGCCGCCCGAGCAGGGCGCGGGCCAGCAGCACGCGCTGGAACTGGCCCCCCGAGAGCGTGGCCATCTGCCGGTCGGCCAGCCCCTCGGCGCCGGCCTGCTCGAGTGCCCGGTGCAGGGCATCGGCGGGCCGGCGCCGGGGCAGGGCCATGAAGCGGGCCACGGTCATGGGCAGCGTCGGATCGATGTGCAGGCGTTGCGGCACATAGCCGAGAGTCAGCGCCGAGTGGTGCTCGATCTCGCCCCGGGTCGGCGTCAGGGCACCGATGATCACCCGCAGCAGGGTGGTCTTGCCCGAGCCGTTCGGTCCCACGACGGTCACGATCTCGCCCGCCTGCAGGGCCAGGTCGATGCCCGCCAGGATGGTGTTGCCGCGCCGGGTGACGCCGATGTCGTGCAGGGTCAGCAGGGGCATGGAGTGTCCTCGTGACGGCAGGTGGCGCAGAGTCCGTGCATCTCGATCATGGTGGCGTCGACCCGGAAGCCGGTTCCCCCGGGCGGCGCCACCCTCCCGGTGGTGCCCGGCTCGAGGAGGATCTCCTCGACCGACCCGCAACGCCGGCACAGGGTGAAGGCCGCCTCATGGCGCGCTTCCGGTGCGCAGCAGGCGACGAAGGCGTTGGCGCTCTCCAGGCGATGGACGAAGCCATGTCGGACCAGGAAGCGCAGCGCGCGATAGACGATCGGCGGCTGGGCGCCCGCGCCTTCCTCGGCCAGGCAGTCGAGGATGTCGTAGGCCTTCATGGCCCGCCGGCGGTCGAGCAGGATTTCCAGGACCCGCCGACGGCCGGGTGTCAACTGCAGGCGCCGTCGCCGGCAGAGGCGATCCGCCTCGGCCAGCAGCCGGGGGGTGGGCGGTGGGGGAAGGACCGTGGTATTGCCTTGCATGCTCATGAGACGCTTGGTAATTTTAGTAATGTTATATCATTACATTTCGTGTCCGGCAACGGGCCTTCTCGGAGATATCGCATGCTCGTCAGTTCCCGCTCGCTACTGCTTCCCTTGCTCGCCACCCCCGCCCTGGCGGCCGCCGAGGTGCCCACGGTAGCGGTGGACATCCCGCCGGTGCATGCCCTGGCCTCCCGGGTCATGGGGGACCTCGGTGCGCCCGAGCTGGTCATCCGGCCCGGCGCCTCGCCCCATGGCTATTCCATGCGCCCCTCCGAGGCCGCCAGCCTGGACCGGGCCGAGGTGGTGTTCTGGGTCGGGGAGTCGCTGACGCCCTGGCTCGAGCGCTCGCTCGCGTCATTGGCCGGCGACGCCACCACGGTCGAGCTGCTGGACGTGCCCGGCCTGGTCCGCCATGACTACCGCCACGGGGCCACCTTCGAGGCCCATGAGCCTGGCGAGGAACCGGGGCATGGTCACCACGATACTGACGACCATGACCATGACCATGACCATGACCATGACCATGACCATGACCATGACCATGACCACCAGGCTGAGCGTGGCCGTCAGCATGGCCATGAGGGCCGCGATCCCCATGCCTGGCTCGATCCCCGCAACGCCCAGGTCTGGCTGGGTGCCATGGCCGAGACGCTGGCCGAGGCGGACCCGGCCCACGCCGCGACCTATCGGGAGAACGCCCGGCAGGGCCAGGCCGACCTGGAGCGGCTGATCGAGGACGTCGAGCAGCGCCTGGCGGCGGCCGGGGAGGCCCGTTTCATCGTCTTCCACGACGCCTACCAGTACTTCGAGCACCGCTTCGGCGTGCCGGCCGCCGGCGCCATCTCCCTGGGGGACGCCTCCGATCCGAGCCCGGCGCGGGTGAGGGAAATCCAGCGCCGGGTCGAGACGCTCGACATCGACTGCGTGTTCTCCGAACCCCAGTACAACCCCGAGCTGGTACGCAGCGTCTTCGGCGACATGGGGGTAGACACCTCGGTGGTCATCGACCCCCTGGGCGTGGGCCACACCCCCGGTCCCGACCTCTATGCCGGCGTCGTCCGCGACCTGGCGGAGGGCGTGGCACGTTGCGCGGCAGACTGATGCCGGCTCGCCCCCAGGAGGTGTTGCCTCGCTCCAGACGACGGAAAGCACCGAGAAGGTTGGCGTTGCGTGACCGACGGCATTGCCCAGGGACATGCCATGTGCCAGCGTAAGGTCAGACGAGATCGAAGCGTGCCGTTGTGACCGAAAGAGGCCGACCATGACGCCGGAGCACCGCCTGGGCATCCTGCTGCCCGATGATGGCCCGGATGACTATGAGTGGTACGACCTGTCCGCTCGTGCCCCGGGCGAGCTGCCCGCCATCGAGGTGGGCAGGATCCCCAGCGATGGCCACCATGCCCCGCCGGCGCTGTTGGCCCTCGGCGCCCCCGAACGGCTCGCCCCGGCGGGGATCGCGCTGGTGGGGGAGGGTGCCCAGGCGGTGGTCTGGGCCTGTACCAGCGCCAGCTTCGTCGGGGGCCTGGACTGGGCCCGGCAGCAGGCCGCCGCGCTGCAGGCCGCACTGGGCGTGCCGGTCACGAGCACGGCGCTGGCCTTCCTCGAGGCCCTCGAGGCGTTGGGACGCGACCATGTCGACCTGCTGAGCCCCTATCCCGATGACGTGACGCTGCGGCTGGTGAGCTTCCTGCGTGAGGGGGGCGTCACGGTGCACCATGCCAAGGCGCTGGACTGTCCCTATGCCGCCGATTCGCACCGGGCCGATCTCCTGGCGGAGATCCGCCGCTTCCGCGACCAGTATCCCGATACCTCTCGGCCCCTGCTGGTGCCCGACACCGCCGTCGACAGTCTCGCCCGGCTGGCGGCGGTGGGCCGGGAGGCCGGCAGCGTGGTGCTGACCGCCAACCAGGTCAGCCTCTGGGCGGGGCTCAGGCGCGTTGGCTGGCCCGCCTGTCCGTCGACCCTGCTCGGTGATCTGGCGGCGGCACGCTAACCATGCGGGTATCGGTCGGTGCCCAGGGGCCGGCCCCGGGCGCTCTGTCCCGAGAACAGCGCGCCCATCGAGGGCGCCGGCCCATGGCCGGGTCTCTCGGCAGTCGAAAGCCTGATTTTGCATCGGCCACCGCCTTTTCCCCTGGGTTGCCGATACCCTCGGCTCCGCCAGGAACTATAGTGAATAGGCCAGGCCGGACGCCCACCCCAGGCGGCCAGAAGGCTAAGCGCAAAGAACCTGGGCCTCTGTACCCCATGTGCGACCTCATCTTCTTCATGCGATTCCTCTTCTCTCTCACACCAGGACCGGCCGGACCTGGCAGGGTCGTCTGTGGATGGCCGCGACCCTTGGGTCAGACCCTCCGCGGAACGACATTGATGGCTTCACGGCAGTTCGAGGTGTCCCATGAAACGCACGCTTCTCACGACCTCGCTCGTCCTGTGCTTGCTGGCCCCCGCATCGGCACTGGCCATGGATTCGTCGGCATTGCAGCAGCACGGTGCAGGTCTCAACGCTGGCGGTGGTGCCAGCATGATGCAGGCCGGTGATCTTCCGGTCCTGGCCAACGATTCCGCTTACTGGGAACAACGCAGTGCCCGCCTGCACAAGGCGGTGGTCCCCCAGGACCAGCACCAGATGCAGCGGCGCAGCGTCAGGGAAGAGACTCCCTGGTGGCGGTAAGCCGGTGACAGCATGTCCCGGGCCGGGGCCTCGCGCCCCGGCCCTCTCGTTGGCGATGCCGGGCGGGACGGCGATCCCGGTCTGCTAGGCTGGGGATCATCATCGGCATTGGAGGAAGCCACCATGCTGCTCGAGGGATCCTGTCACTGCCGGGCGGTCACCTTTCGCGTGGAATCGCCGCATCCCTATCCCTTCAATCGCTGCTACTGCTCGATCTGTCGCAAGACGGCCGGCGGGGGCGGCTATGCCATCAACCTGAGCGGCCGGGCGGAGACGCTGGAGGTGCAGGGCGAGGCCTTCACCTCGATCTACCACGCGGTGATCGATGGCGTGACCAGCCGCGGTGAACGGCACTTCTGCGCGCGCTGCGGCAGTGCCCTCTGGGTCTATGATCCGGACTGGCCCGAGCTGGTGCATCCCTTCGCCTCGGCCATCGATAGCGAGCTGCCGGTGCCGCCCGAACGGGTGCACCTGATGCTGGCGAGCAAGCCGAGCTGGGTGGAACTCGAGGCCAGGGACACCGACCAGTGCTTCGCCGGCTACCCGGACGAGAGCATCGCCGAGTGGCATGAGCGCCTCGGCCTGGTGCGCTGAACCGGTCCGTCGCGAGTGTCATTCCCGAGCGGGGGCGCTGGCCAGCAGCCGGACCCGCAGGAAGCCGGCCAGACCGAGCGCGCCCCGTCGCATCATGGCGTGATGGCTCCAGGTGAAGAGGGGCCGGGCGAGGGGGGCGAGCAGGTTCATCCAGCGCCGTCGGGTGCGCACCTGCCAGTGGTAGCGAATCTCGGTGCCGTCCCGGGTCTCGCGGAGTTCCCAGCGGCCCACGCCCTCCAGGTCCCCCTGGGCCTCGGCCTCGATCAGCGTCGGCGGGCGCACCCGGGTCACGCGGATCGCGAAGCACAATCGGTAGCCCAGGCGACTTCGCCAGGTATAGCGGTAGCAACTGCCGATGCCCCGTCGATCGCCCCGGGCCAGGGGTTCCACCTCGACCAGCCCCGGCCACCAGTCCGGCCACTGCGCCGGATGGCTCAAGGCCTGGTAGACCCGGTCGATGGGCGCCTCGAGCCGCCAGCAGGTGACGAAACGGTAGAGTGTCATGGGTCAGGGGGCCGGAGCGGCTCTGGCTGTGCTTGCCGAACAGCATAGCAGTGCCGTCACCCTCTCCGGGCCGAGGGACACGAACGTGGCCGTCACCGAAAGCGGCGGGAGAGGGAGATGGCCCGCTTCGGCGGGCCATGGCGGGTCCGGCGACGAGGCGCCGGGGCGGGGCAGGATCAGTGGAAGACGTTGAAGCTCTCGGCATTGAGCCACAGGTGCATGAGTACGCTGCCGACATAGCCCAGGGCGATGACCGGGGCCCAGCGCATGTGGCCGCCGAAGGTGTAGATGCCCCGGGCCTGGCCCATCAGCGCCACCCCGGCCGCGGACCCCACGGAGAGCAGGCTGCCGCCGACACCGGCGGTGAGGGTGATCAGCAGCCAGTTGCCCATGGACATGTCGGGCTCCATGGAGATGACCGCGAACATCACCGGAATGTTGTCGACCACCGCCGAGACCACGCCCAGCACGATATTGGCCCAGGTGGGATCCCAGCCGGCATAGAGGGACTCGGACAGCAGCGCCAGATAGCCCATGAAGCCCAGGCCGCCCACCGACATCACCACGCCGTAGAAGAACAGCAGGGTATCCCACTCGGAACGGGCGATACGCGTGAAGACGTCGAAGGGCACCACGCTGCCCAGCGACTCGAGCTTGCGCCAGTCGCCGCGCTGGCTGTAGCGGGTGCGCTTGCGCGCCAGGGAGCGCGGCAGGCTGCGGCGCAGGTAGTAGCCGAAGAACTGCAGGAACCCGAGGCCCATCATCATGCCCAGGGCCGGCGGCAGGTTCAGCACGGTATGGCAGAGCACGGCGATCACCACCGTGAGCAGGAACAGGAAGACGATGCGCCGGGCGCCGCGCTTGAGCCAGACCGCCTCCTCGAGGGAGCCGGGCTTGCGGTTCCTGATGAAGGCGCTCATCACCAGGGCCGGCAGCAGGTAGTTGACCAGCGACGGGCCGAGCAGCTCGAAGAACTCCTGGAACTCGACCAGCTTGGCCTGCCACACCATCAGGGTGGTGATGTCGCCGAAGGGGCTGAAGGCGCCACCGGCATTCGAAGCCACCACGATATTGACGCAGCACAGGTTGATGAAGCGCTTGTCGCCCTCGGCCACCTTGAGCACCACCGCGCACATCAGCATGGCGGTGGTCAGGTTGTTGGCGACGGTCGAGATCCAGAAGGCCAGCACGCCGGTGATCCAGAACAGGGTGCGGTAGCTGAACCCCGTTTCCACCATCCAGGCGCGCAGCTTGTCGAAGACCCGGCGCTCTTCCATGGCGTTGACGTAGGTCATCGCCACCAGCAGGAAGAGCAGCAGCTCGGTGTACTCCAGCAGGGTCGCGCTGAAGGCGTGCTCGACGGCGTCCGGCAGGCCTTCCTGGACATAGATCCAACCGATCAACATCCAGATAAGGCCCGCCGCCACGAGCACCGGCTTCGACTTGCGCATGTGCAGCTGTTCCTCGGCCATCACCAGGCCGTAGGCGACGAGGAACAGCATCACCGCGGTGAAGCCGCTCAGCGAATAGGTCAGGTCGAGCTCGCCGGCGCCGGCGGCCAGCAGCGGTGGGCTGAACAGCGCCAGAACGACGAGCACGAGAATCCCTGGCCATCGGGCGCTGTGCCGGAGCCAGTGGGGCGAATGTCGGTGAGTCAGCATGAACGAAAACATCCTGGGAAAGAGGGGAGGAGGGGGTGGAAGCGCGCAAGATTCTACAGCAGGGCCGGAGATATCACTAATGGGGCTGGTTGATCGACGTATGAAATGCCGTCATCGACGGGCTTTCCCGTCCTGCATGGCCGAGGATCCTGATGCCGGCGGGGCGTGCGTGGCGGCGGCAGTCTGAGCGAAAAAGCTTAAGGCTTTCTTAAGGAAGGGCGGGTCGCGGGCCCTCGGGACCCTCGTTCCGGGCGTGGCGGGGGCGCCGGCCAGGTACCTGCGTCCTGCCGCCGGCATCCAGGACCTAGGCTTTGTCTGGAAAGTCGACGAGCGAAGGCTAGACAAGGCAAAAATCGGTGAAAAGGCGGAGTTTACAGGTAGTAAATGAGCACTTTGAGCCGATTTTTAACGCCGTATAGCCGAGCGCAGGCACTTTTCGGACATTGCCTAGGGCTGTGCCGACCATGGTGGCGCAGGGTGGCACCGCCTCATGGTGCCGTGGCCGGGAAGCGGGCCAGCACCTCCCGGACGTCGTCGTCGCGACGGATCACGAGGGGCAGCAGCGTCCCCGGAGGTTGCTCGCGGACCCGGGCGGACAGCTCCGCGGGGGCGTCCAGCGGCCGCCCCGCCGCGGCGAGGATCACGTCGCCTTCCCGCAGGCCGGCCGCCGCGGCCACCGAGTCCGGCTCGACCGACTGGATCACCACCCCGGCCGAGCGGGGGCCGATCATCACGCCGAGGCGCGGCGGCGCCGGGGGCGCGAAGGAGGCCTCGTCGCCGAGGGTGAAGTAGCCATCGGCCAGCCCCTCGGGCGGCGCCTGGCAGTCCGCTTGCTGCGGGCGCGGCATCAGGCTCTGCTGATCGGTCACGCCCAGGTCGGCCAACTGGTGAGGCACGCCGTGCCCGAAGCTCAGGTGGCGCAGGCCCATCAGGCCCACCACCAGGGCGCCGTCCTCGGCGGCCTCGGCCAGGGCGCTGGCCATGACCCGGTCCCAGACCAGCTGGGCGGCGACGAAGCGCTCCTGCGCGGCGGGATCGTCGCCTCCGGCATGTTGGTCGAAGACCTCGGCCAGGGACCGACGATAGCCCGGCGAGGGGGCGGCGGGAGGGGGGATATCGAAGCGCTCCCCGGCGGGGACCGACGCCCAGCCGTCGCCGGCCAGCCGGCGACGCAGGGCGGGGGCGACGTTCAGCGCCCTGAGCGGCACGCCGTGCATGCGGGCGAAGTGCAGGATCGGCAGGTAGAGGGCCGGGTCGAGGCCCCAGGCCGTCGCCCAGTCGCTGGCCTCGAGGAACGCGGCCTCGTCGAGCTCACCGGCCACCCAGGCATCCAGGGCCGGCTGGGCCTCCCGGGGCAGCATCTCCAGGCCGATCACCATGTCGGGGCGCAGGGCATGCAGGCCGGCGAGGGTATGCAGCTGCCAGCGATGATGGGCCGGCCGGTCGTGCTCCTCGCCGAGCAGCACCACCGACTGGCGGGCCAGGTTCCGCATCAGCGCGTCGGCGGCCACCGGTGTGCCATCGGCGGCCAGCCACTGGCCGGGCAGCGGGCAGGGGGCGGCGAGACCGGCGAGCGGCAGGGCGAGCCCCGCCACCAGGGCCAGGCGGGACCCGAGGACGGCGAGACGGGAGGGGCGAGACATGGGGCTTCCTCGCGAGCGGCGACTGGGTATCTCACCCTACCCCCAGGCGAGGCGTGAGCAAAGCGGGCCATGCTCCGGGGCGGGGAATGCGTTACCCTGCGCCTCCCGCGAGCCATCCCCGGAAGGCATCATGTCCCCGTCCCATGCCCAACGCTTCCAGTGCCTGACTGCCCTGCTGGCCGAGTGGCGGGCCCTGTGGCGTCCGCTGCCCTTTCAGCATCGCGAGATGCCCTGGGGGAATCGCGTCGCCGGCCTCGTGGACACCCTGCTGGCACTGCCCGACGACGAGGTGGAACGGCGGCAGGCCGCACCCTTCGCGGATTCGCCGCTGGCGGCCTGGTTGCCGGTGGACGAGCTGGCCGCGCTGGTGGCCCTGCCGTCGGGCGTGTCGCCCGCCGCCGCGCTGCCGGACGGCTGGGGCGAGGGCATCGGCGCACGCAAGTGGCGACAGATCCAGGCCTTCGCGTCCCGGGTGCCCGTGGATGAGGGTGAGCTGGTGGAGTGGTGTGCCGGCAAGGGCCACCTGGGCCGGACCCTGGCACGGCTGCATCGGCGACCGGTGACGGGGCTGGAGCGGCAGCCGAGCCTCTGCGAGGCGGGCCAGGACCAGGCCGACCGGCAGGGCCTGGCGGTGCGGTTGCAGCCCCAGGACGTGATGGCCACCGACGCCGCGCGCTGGCTGGCGCCCGGCATGCGGGTCGCGGCCCTGCATGCTTGCGGCGACCTGCACGGGCGGCTGCTGACCCTGGCCGCCGAGACCGGTAGCGCCGTGAGCCTGGCCCCCTGCTGCTACCATCGCATCGCCGCGGCGGACTACCGGCCGCTGTCCCGCCAGGGCCGGGAGCTGCTGGCGGCCCGGGACTGGACGCCGAGCCGCGAGGACCTGGCCATGGCGGTGCAGGAGACGGTCACCGCGCCGCGCGGCGTGCGCCGTCACCGCGAGCGGGCCAATGCCTGGCGGCTGGGGTTCGATCTGCTGCAGCGGGAGGTGCGCCGGCGCGATGCCTACCTGCCGGTGCCCAGCCTGGCCTATGGCAAGCTGCCGGACGACTTCGCCGGCTTCTGCCACTGGGCGGCGGAGCGCAAGGGCCTGGCCCTGCCGGCGGGGCTCGACTGGTCCGCCCATGAGGCCGCCGGCTGGCGGCGTCTGGCCGCGGTCACGCGGCTGGAGCTGGTCCGCCACCTGTTCCGGCGCCCATTGGAGATCTGGCTGGCCCTGGATCGCGTGCGCCTGCTGGAGGAGGCCGGCTTCCGCGTCACCCTGGCCACCTTCTGCGAGCGGGAGCTCACCCCACGCAACCTGCTGATCGAGGCCACGCCCCCATAGAATACCGGCCATGCGGGTATCCGCATGGCCGGTCGAGGTCGAGACGCCTGGCGTCAGTGGTGACGGCTGAACTCGCCGTGGCGGCTGTCGGCCATCAGGCGGTCGAACTCGCTGCCGCTCATGTGTACCAGGGTCTCATGGTCGCCGGCATCGAAGTAGATATCCGGCTGGTGACGCAGCTGGTCGTCGAGATAGACCTGCAGCCCGTAGGCCTGGCCTACCGCGATGGTGGCCCCGGGATCGCAGTCCTCGAACTCCCGCCGGATCTCGTCCTCCGAGGCCAGTTCCAGCTTCTCGTGGAAGAGCTGCGAGAGCTTCTCCAGGTCGGCATCGCAGGTGCTGGGCACCACGGCGACGCGATAGCCGGCGTCACCATGCAGCATGATCGCCTTGGCCATCTGGTTGCCGCCGACATGCGACATCTGCGCAATGCGGCTGGTCGAGACCTCGCGTGGGTGGGGAACTTCCTCGTAGTCGATATCACAGGCGCGGAGGTATTCCCGTATCGTCATCGGCATGGCCATGACATTGCCTCCTTCGGCCGCCAGGGCCGAAACGTCGGGTTACCGTGTCTCCCTTCTTGGCATGTAGGACTCCACACCTTCCAGCATAGCGCGGCTGGCCACGGATGCGATCAGATCGTCATCCAGGGCGAGGCCTCACGGTCGGTGAACTGCTTCACCTCATAGGGGGCCTGCTTGGGGCCGGGCATGCCCGGGGTACCCGTCGGCATCCCGGCCAGGCCGATGCCGTCGATGTCGGGGCGTTCCTCGAGCAGGCGATCGATGGCGGCGAAGGGCACGTGGCCCTCGATCACATAGCCCTCGAGTTCGATGGTGTGGCAGGCGCCTTCCCCGTAGGGGATGCCGGCGGCCTGCTTCACGCTGCCGATATCCTGGGTCTCGATGACCTCCACGTCGAAGCCGTGGGCCTCCATCTGGCGGGCATAGGCCGTGCAACAGCCGCAGGAGGGATTCTTGTAGAGCCGCGCCTCGAGGGCATCGGCGTGGGCGATGCCGCCGGTGAGCAGCAGGCCGGTGGTCAGCAGGGGGGCCAGGCTGGCTTTCATCGTGGGTCTCCGGTGATGGATGGCCGGCGGGGCGCCGGCCGGGTCGCGGGTCATTCGGGGGAGGCTTGGTCCCCGGGGGTGAGTCGCTGGCGCTGCTCCTCGTCGAGCAGGCCCTGCAGGGCATCATGCAGGGCACGACGTTCGAGCCACATCCGGCGCTGCAGCTCGGCCAGGCGGGTCTGGGTCTCCGCGAGGGCCTCGGCATCCGGTGCGTCCTCGGCATGGAGTTCCGCCATCAGGGACTGCCGGAGCCGCATCATCTCGCCGCGGCGCTCATACTGGGCGGCCTGGTGTTCCGCCATCAGTTGCCGGGCCTGCTGGTGCTGTTCCGGGGTGAGCAGGGTCCAGAAACCGGGCCCCATGCCCTGACCGGGATAGCCGCCCATCATGCCTGGGCCCATGCCCTGGCCAGGATAGCCGCCCATCATGCCGGGCCCCATGCCCTGGCCATGATAGCCGCCCATCATGCCGGGCCCCATGCCCTGGCCAGGATAGCCGCCCATCATGCCGGGGCCCATGCCCTGGCCATGATAGCCGCCCATCATGCCGGGCCCCATGCCCTGGCCAGGATAGCCGCCCATCATGCCGGGCCCCATGCCCTGGCCAGGATAGCCGCCCATCATGCCGGGCCCCATGCCCTGGCCGGGGTAGCCGCCCATCATGCCGGGGCCCATGCCCCCGCCGGGGTAGCCGCCCATCATGCCGGGGCCCATGCCCCCGCCGGGGTAGCCGCCCATCATGCCGGGCCCCATGCCCTGGCCATGATAGCCGCCCATCATGCCAGGGCCTTGGCCCTGACCATCGGGGTCCGTATGCGCACCGCCATGCCCTATGGCGGCCGGGCTGGCAAGCACCGCGATGGCCAGGGCCGTGCCGAGGGAGAGGTGGAAGCTGCGACGTTGCATGGTGTGTCTCCTGACGGGCCCGAGGCCCGCTTGGGTCAGCATCGATCGGTGGTTGCCCCGCGGTCCGCCCGTGCAAAGTGCGCGGAACCCGCGTGGTTTCAGGCTAGCCCAGCAGCGGATGTGGTCCCTTGACTTGTATCAATGGCGCCGCGGGAAGTAAAGCTTTGTGCTGGACATAGGTCGTTGTTATGCGGTGATTTTCATGTATATCGAATGAATTGGGGGAGTCTCGTGAGGCGATTGCCTTGATTTATGGAACGATCGATACCAAAGTGAGGGCATGACACGAGGACGCCCCATCGCCTTCAGCCCCGACGACGCCCTGGCCGCTGCTTTGCAGGTGTTCTGGGCCAGCGGTTATCAGGCCGCCTCGACGCGGCAACTGCTCGAGGCCATGCAGCTTTCCCGCAGTAGCCTGTACCAGGCCTTCGGCAGCAAGGAGCAGCTGTTCCTCGCGGCCCTGTCCCGCTATCGGGAACGCCTGATCGAGCGCCTCGATCGGCGCCTGGAGGCCGCCCCCACGGCGGGTGACTTCCTCGAGACGCTGTTCCTCGAGACCGCCCGGGAGGCGGCCACCGAACGCGCCGCCCTGGGCTGCCTGATCTTCAACTCGGCCACCGAGCTCGGTCGCCGCGACGACGTCCCGGCCCGCGAGGCTCGCGACGGCGTGGCGGCGATCACCGGGGTCTTCCGCCGTGCCGTGGAACGCGGCCAGGCGGAGGGCAGCATCGCCCCGGGGCGCGATCCCGACCAGCTGGCCCGCTACTTGACCCTGGGCATGGCCGGGCTGCGCACCCTGATCAAGAGCGGTACCGGCCCCGAGGAGGCCCGCCAGGCGGCGGCGCTGGTCCTCGAGGCCCTGGAGTGAATTTCCTGCGCCTTTTATGGAACGATCGATACAAAAAGGCGCATCCACAGAGGAGGCAAGACCATGACTGCCGACTATCGCATCGAATTGGCGCCCCAGACCCTCGATAACGCCGACGACAAGGCCCGGCCCTTGCTCGAGCAGGCCAAGGAGAAGCTGGGCTTCGTGCCCAACATGTATGCCGGCATGGCCAAGGTGCCGGGGGTGCTCGACACCTACCTGCATGGCTATCAGCTGTTCCGCGAGAACTCCGGCTTCTCGCCGGCCGAGCAGGAGGTGGTCTTGTTGACCATCAGCCGGCTCAACGGCTGCGAGTACTGCATGTCCGCCCACAGCATGCTCGCCGACAAGGTCTCCCAGGTCCCTGAGGCCGCCATCCAGGCCCTGCGCGAGGACCGCGAGATCCCCGACGCCCGCCTGTCGGCGCTGAGCCGCTTCACCCGGGTGATGTTCGAGACCCGCGGCAATCCCTCGAAGGCAGAGGCCAGCGCCTTCCTGGACGCCGGCTTCGAGGAGCGGCACATGCTACAGGTGGTGCTGGCCCTGGCGGTGAAGACGCTCAGCAACTACTCCAACCACCTGAACCATCCCGAGCTGGACGAGGCCTTCGGCGACTACGCCTGGAAGGGCTGAGGCCTGCCGGGATCTGCGGCCGCACCTCGCCGGCCGCCACCTTCTGATGGCCCGCGCCCCGCCTTCGTGCGGGGCGTCTTGACGTGATGTCCCTGCTCAGCGCCCGTTGAGGGTGGCGAGGATCCGTCGGCCGCCGCCCTGGTCGCGATGTTCGCCGAGCCAGAGGCCCTGCCAGGTGCCGAGCGCCAGCCGGCCGCCGCGCACCGCCAGGGTCAACTGGGTGCCGAGTAGGCGCTCTCATATAACCCGTACGTCCGGCCCCTCTAACGTATGCCGGAAGTAGGGCAGGTCGCCGGGTACCAGGTCGCGCAGGAAGGCGTCCATGTCGTGGCGCACGTCGGGGTCGGCGTTCTCGTTGAGGGTCAGCGAGGCCGAGGTATGCAGCAGCTGCAGGTGCAGTAGGCCGACCTCCAGGTCGGCGAGCGCCGGCAGGGCGGCGGTGATCTCGTCGGTGATCAGGTGAAAGCCCCGGGCGCGGGGGGCGAGGCGGATCTCCTGTTGATGCCAGCTCATCGGTGGGTCTCCCTTGGTCGTCGGTTGCGGCCAGCATAAAGGGAGTATGAGCCCCTCGACACCCTGCCCGGGTGCCGAGGGACGGCGTGTCTGACCGAGACGGGCGCGGTGACAACCGCGCCCGTCACGTCGTCTGGAGGTGGCGGTTCAGGTGGTGTCCGGCTGCGCCTCCGGGGCGGCCTGCTGGAAGGCCGGCAGCGCCCGGCAGCTGGCGACGATCCGCCTGATCGTCGGGTAGGCCGAGAGGTCGCAGTCGAAGCGCTCGGCATTGAAGACCTGGGGCACCAGGCAGATGTCCGCCAGGCTCGGCGTGTCGCCGTGGCAGAACTCGCCCGTGCCGGCCTCCCGGGTCAGCCTGGCCTCCAGGGCGGCGAAGCCTTCATGGATCCAGTGGTGGTACCAGGCCCGCTTGGCCGTATCGTCGACCTCGAGCTCGTGGACCAGGTACTTGAGCACGCGCAGGTTGTTGAGGGGATGGATCTCGCTGGCCACCAACTGGGCCAGGGCGCGCACCCGGGCCCGCCCGGCGGCGTCCGCCGGCAGCAGGGCGGGGTCGGGATGGCGCTCCTCCAGGTACTCGCAGATCGCCAGCGACTGGGTCAGGCGCTGGCCATCGTCGGTCTCGAGCACCGGGACCAGGCCCTGAGGGTTGCGGTCCAGGAAGTCGTCGCCGCGCTGCTCGCCCTTGACCAGGTTGACCGGGGCCTGGTCATAGGCCAGGCCCTTGAGGTTCAGCGCGATGCGCACCCGGTAGGCGGCCGACGAGCGGAAGTAGCCATACAGCGTCGTCATGGTTGCCTCCTCGGGGCCGTCACTGGGGATCGTACTGCACGACCTGCTGGTCGATGGCGCCGAAGAGGCTCTGGCCCTGGCGGTCGAACATCTCGATGCGCACGCGATCGCCGAAGCGCATGAAGGGCGTCTTCGCCTCGCCGTGGAGGATGGTTTCCACCATGCGCACCTCGGCCAGGCAGCTGTAGCCCACCCCGCCGTCGGCGACCGGCTTGCCGGGGCCGCCATCGGCGTCGGGGTTGGAGACCGTGCCGGAGCCGATGATGGCGCCGGCGCCCAGGCAGCGGGTCCTGGCCGCATGGGCCACCAGCTGCGGGAAGCTGAAGATCATGTCGGGGCCCGCCTCCGGCTCGCCGAACTTCTCGCCATTGAGGTGCACGGTGAGCGGCAGGTGGACCTTGCCGTCCTGCCAGGCGTCGCCCAGCTCGTCCGGCGTCACGCAGATCGGCGAGAAGGCGGAGGCCGGCTTGGCCTGGAAGAAGCCGAAGCCCTTGGCCAGCTCGCCCGGGATCAGGCCGCGCAGGCTGACGTCGTTGACCAGCATGACCAGCTTGATGTGCTCGGCGGCCTGCTCGGGGGTGACGGCCATGGGCACGTCGTCGGTGATCACCGCGATCTCGCCCTCGAAGTCGATGCCATGCGTCTCGCTGATCGCCTCGATGTCCTCGGTGGGCGCCAGGAACTTGTCGCCGCCGCCCTGGTACATCAGCGGATCGGTCCAGAAGGTCTCCGGCATCTCGGCATTGCGCGCCCGGCGCACCAGCTGCACATGGTTGAGGTAGGCCGAGCCATCGGCCCAGTGGTAGGTGCGCGGCAGCGGCGAGTGCAGGCTCGCCATGTCGAGATCGAAGGCGCCCTCGACATGGTCCTCGTTGAGCCGGGTGTAGAGGGCCTCCAGCTGTGGGCTGAGCTCGTCCCAGTTCTCGATGGCCTGCTGCAGGGTGAGGGCAATCTCGGTGGCGCGAACGGCGCGGCCGAGGTCGCGGGAGACCACGATCAGTTCGCCGTCACGACCGGTCTTGAGGGTAGCGAGTTTCATCGTCTCTTGATCCTTTCGTCAGGGGGCGAGGCCGTGGCGGCCCCGTCCGGAAGTCAGCGTTTCAGGGCTGGGTCGGGTCGAAGTGCGAGCGCAGCGTCGACCACACATCGACGTAGTCGCGCTGGCGGAAGTCGGCGTCCAGCGCGGTGCCGGTCGGGTGATAGACATAGCGGCTCTCGAACATGAAGGCCAGGGTGTTGCCGAGATATTGCGGTGTCAGCTCCGCCGCGGCGGCCTTGTCGAAGGTCTCGGCATCCGGCCCATGGGGCGACATGCAGTTGTGCAGGCTGGCGCCCCCCGGCACGAAGCCCTCGGCCTTGGCATCGTAGGCGCCGTGGACCAGGCCCATGAACTCGCTCATCAGGTTGCGGTGGAACCAGGGCGGACGGAAGGTGTTCTCGGCCACCATCCAGCGCGGCGGGAAGATCACGAAGTCCAGGTTGGCCATGCCCGGGGTATCCGAGGCCGAGGTGAGCACCGTGAAGATCGACGGGTCCGGGTGGTCGAAGCTCACGGTGTTGATGGTGTTGAAGTTGGCAAGGTCGTACTTGTAGGGCGCGTAGTTGCCGTGCCAGGCCACCACGTCCAGCGGCGAGTGATCCAGGCGCGTCCGCCAGAAGCGGCCGGAGAACTTGGCCACCAGGGTGATGTCGCCCTGGCGGTCCTCGTAGGCTGCGACCGGGCTCAGGAAGTCCCGGGGGTTGGCCAGGCCGTTGGCGCCGATGGGACCCAGGCCCGGCAGTTCCAGGGGGCTGCCGTAGTTCTCGCAGACATAGCCCCGGGCCGCATCCACCCCGTCGCCGCGCCGCACCTGGAACTTGATGCCCCGCGGGATGACCGCGATCTCGCCATTGGCCACCTCCAGCTCGCCCAGCTCGGTGCGCAGCCGCAGGGTGCCCAGCTGGGGCACGATCAGCAGCTCCCCGTCCGCGTCGTAGAAGAAGCGCTCGGTCATGTCGGCGTTGAAGGCATAGACATGCACCCCGCAGCCCGACTGGGCGCCGGCGTCGCCGTTGACGGCGATGGTCAGCAGGCCGTCGACGAAGTCGGTGGGGGCCTCGGGCAGGGGGGCCGGGTCCCAGCGCATCTGGTTGGGGTCGGCGGCCGGCTCGGCCAGCGGCGCGGTGGCCACGCGCCGGTTGTCCAGCGGCTGATAGGCCCCCTGCACCACCGAGGGGCGGATGCGGTACAGCCAGCTGCGCAGGTTCTGCGGTCGCGGCGAGGTGAAAGCCGAGCCGGTCAGCTGTTCCGCATAGAGGCCATAGGCGCAGCGTTGGGGGGAGTTCTGACCCTTGGGCAAGGCATCGGGCAACGCCTCGGTGGCGAAGTGATTGCGAAAACCGCTTTGATACTCAAGGGTATCGGTGACCATCTCGGACTCCTCTGGAAATCGGCGCTGTTCCTGTTGGCCTGTCGGGCCTGGCGATTCGGCGGCCTCGGCCTCGGCCGGGACGCCGAATGCCGGGTCAGGCGGTCGACGGCGGTGCCCCTGACCGTGGGCATCTGGGCCCTGGGCCTTCCCGGTCGGCGTGGCCCACTGGCGGCAATATAGTTTCTTGTGAAACCATTTGTCCAGAGGGGCGGCGTGCTTCCTGCCGGGAAATACGGCAGGCGGGTATGGTAGAGTAGGAAAAACAACTGGTTATCCAGGGTATAGACCTAAGTCTGATGCATGATTGTCCGCTTTTTGGTTGAAGATGAGACTGGTTGGGGTGGATCGGCGGGGCCAGGGGCTGGCGGGTGTCGGCCCTGCCCGCTGTCGTACTCTTCCCGGCGACACGACTTTACGAGGAGGGCCCATGGAGGTAGACGAGCGATCAAGCGGTGAGCATGGGGCCTCCGCGGGCGAGGAGGGGGATGCCGGATCCGGCTCCCTGCCCCGTGCGGAGCTGGATCTGTCCCAGTTCCTGCCCTATCGGCTCAACCGGCTGGCCGATCGCATCAGCGACGAGCTGGAGCGCATGTACGCCGAGCGCTACGACATCAATGTCGCCCAGTGGCGGGTGCTGGCCTGGCTCAGCCATTGCGACGAGCTGACCGCGAAGAAGATCTGCGGCTACACGAACATGGACAAGGCACGCGTCTCCCGCGCCGTCCAGGCGCTGGAGGATCGCGGCCTGATCCATCGGGAGCCGTCGGTCCACGACCAGCGCGTCCATGACCTGCACCTGACCCCGGCGGGCGAGGAGCTGCTCGCGAGCCTGGTCCCCGATGCGCAGGCCTGGGAGGCCGAACTGGTGGCCACCCTGAGCGTTGGCGAGTATCGCGACCTGTTCAATGCCATGGGCAAGCTGGAGCGGCAGCTGGAGCGGATCGGCCGGCGTTAGCCCTTCGCCTCGCCGTACCCCGTCCCCCTCTCCGACACCCGGCCTGCGCCGGGTGTCCTCGCTGTGGCGCTGCGTGATGCTTGGCGGCAGTGCCCGCGATCTCACTATCAGGTGAAGTCGCGCAGCTCGTCGGGGCCGAGGTTGGCGCCGGTGATCACCACCACCAGATCGCCGTCCGGCGGCAGGTCGGGCCCGTGCCTGGCCAGCAGGGCGGCGACCCCCACGGCGGCGCCGGGCTCGACCACCAACTTGGCGCCGTAGAGCAGGTGGTGCATGGCGCGCGCGAGGTCGGCCTCGCCGACCTGGGCCAGGGCGGCCACATGGGCCCGGCACAGCGGGTAGGTGTGCTCGCCGACGATGGCCGCGGCGAGGCTCTTGGCGGCGGTCTCGACCCGGTCGAGCCGGGTCGGGCCGCCCTCGGCCCAGGCATGGGCCATGCTGGCCGCGCCGATGGGCTCCACGCCGATGAGGCGCAGCGACGGCCGCAGGGCCGCGGTGGCCACCCCGATCCCCGAGATCAGCCCGCCGCCGCCGATGGGGCAGAGCACGGCACTGGCCTCGGGGGCCTGGTCGAGCAGCTCCAGGCCGACGCTGCCCTGGCCGGCGATGATGCGCTCGTCGTCGTAGGGGTGCACCAGGGTCAGGCCGCGCTCGTCCACCAGCCGGTGCATGAGCGCCCAGGCGGCGTTGATGTCGCCGTGGAGGATCACCTCGGCGCCCAGCTCGCGGCTGCCGGCGACCTTGAAGGCGCTGGCGTCCTCGGGCATGACGATGGTCACCGGCACCCCGGCCTGGCGGGCAGCCCAGGCCAGCCCCAGGGCATGGTTGCCGGCCGAGACCGCCCCCAGGCCGCCGGCCAGCTCGTCGGGGCTCGCGGTGCGCAGCCAGTTCAGCGCCCCGCGAGCCTTGAAGGAGCCGGTGCGCTGCAGCGACTCGGCCTTGAGCCAGACCCGCCGGCCGAGGCGCTCGGAGAGGCCATGGTCCGGCACCAGGGGCGTGACGGGCAGGGTGTCGCCCAGGCGCGCCCGGGCCTCGCGAAGGGTGGCGATATCGAGCATGGGGTCTCCTGTGAGGGTCAGTCGTCGGGCGGCGTCTCGTCGGCGTCGGGGAACAGGGCCGCGCGGAAGTAGTCGCCGATGCGCTCCCGGGTCCGGGCATACCAGGCCTCATCCTTGGTCACCGACCGCTCGGCGTTGAGCGGATGGGTGGGGATATGCAGGCGCATGTCGATGCCGCTGTCCGCGTGGGTGGTGATGCGCAGGGCGGCGCTGTGCCGCGAGGGCCCGTAGGGAATATAGCGGGTCAGCGCCGCCTGGCGCTCGGTGGCGGTAGCGAAGCGGATGAAGGCCCGGGCCGCCTCGGGATGCGGCGCCTGGCGCGGGATCGCCCATACCTCGTGCTCCTGGACCTGGCCGTCCCAGAGGATGTCGATGGGCACGTCGCGGTTGACCATGGCATCGAAGAAGCGGCCGTTGTAGCCCGAGGCCATCACCACCTCGCCCTCGGCCAGCAGCTCGGGTGGGGTGCTGCCGGCCGCCCACCAGCGCAGGTCCTCGAGGCCGGCCAGGCGCTCCAGGGCCAGCGACAGTCCGCGCCGGGTGCTGAGCAGCCGGTAGAGCTCCTCGCGGGGCACGTCGTAGGACAGCATGGCCCATTCCAGGTTGACCGAGGGGGTGCGCTGCAGGGCCCGCGGGCCGGGGAAGCGCCGCTGGTCGAAGAGATCGGCGATCCGCGTGGGCCGCCGGCCGGGGAAAGCGTCGCGGCGATAGGCCACCACGGTGGCGAACACCGAGTGGGTGATGCTGCAGGGGCCGAAGGCGCCGTCGATGAAGTCGCGCTCGGCCGGGGTGCCATCCGGTGCCGGCTCGGCCAGCGACGTCGACAGCGGAACGAGCAGCCCCTCGCGGCAGGCCGCCATGGCCTCGCTGCGGGTCATGTCCATCACGTCCCAGGGCACCTCGCCCGTGGCCACGGCCCGGCGCAGGTCGGCGAGCCCGCCATCGTAGCGGGCCACGTTGACCGGGGTGCCGGTGGCCGCGGTGAAGGGCGCGAAGAGGGCGCGCTGCTGGGCGCGCTCGTAGGCGCCCCCCCAGCTCAGCACGGTGATGCCCTCGGCGGCGGCGGCGGCCGGCAAGGCCGCCCAGAGCCCCAGTGCCAGGGCGCACGCCCGGCAGAGGCCGCTAGCCCGCACCGTGTTCCTCCCGCCGCAGCTCGTCGCTGTAGCGCAGGAAGGCCCGGGCGATGCTCGCCTCGAAGACCACGCCCAGGAAGGTGTCGTCGTCGTCCACCACCGCGATGGCCTCGCCGGTCATCTCCTGCAGCTGGCGCATCGCCGTCCACACCGAGGTCTGCGGGCCGAGCACCGGGCGCGGTGTCTGCGGGCAGTCGTCCACCGTGCGCGCCTCCTCGCCCTGTTCGCGGATCACCTCCAGGTCGGCCAGGGTCACGCTGCCCCGGTAGCGGCCCTCGGCGTCGACCAGGTAGGCCTCGCCGTGGCCGGCCCGGCCCAGCCGAGCCACGGCCTCGGCCACGCTGGCATCGGGGCGCAGGGTCACGCCCTCCTGGCTCATCAGCTGCTCGAGCCGGGCGTCCTCGAGCACGGCGCGGCTGCGCCCCGAGGAGAGGTCGAGCCCGCGCCCGGCCAACTGGATGTCGAACAGCGAGCGACCGAACAGCTGGGCGGCGATGGGGCTCGCCAGGGTCACGCTGGCCAGGGCCGCGGTGGTCAGGGCATAGCTGCCGGTGAGCTCGAAGACGATCAGCAGGCTGGTCAGGGGGGCACCGATCACCGGCGCGGTCACCGCCACCATGCCGCAGACGGCGTAGAAGACGAAGGTGTCCTGGGCGCCGCCGGCCGCGGCCACCAGGGTGCCGCACAGCGCACCGAACAGGGTGCCGATCACCAGCGCCGGGCTGAACACCCCGCCACCGAAGCCCATCCCCAGGCACAGCGCCGTGGCCGCCAGCTTGAGCACCAGCACCACGCCCAACTCGAAGCCGCCGAAGGCCCCGGCGATGGTGGCGAAGCGCAGGGTCTCCTGGCCCATGCCCAGGATGTCGGGGACCCACAGCGCGACCACGCCGAGCATGGCCCCGGCCAGCGCCGGGCGCAGCGGGGGCGCCAAAGGCAGGCGCCCGGCGAGGCGGCCCACGGCCAGGATGCTGCGCATGTAGGCGCCGGCCACCAGGGCGCCGAGGCCGCCGATGGCGAGGAAGACGGCGAACTCCCAGGGCCGGGGCAGGGCGGGTTCGGCCACGTGGAAGAGGGCCCCGCGGGCCAGCACGTTGGTGGCGATCACGTGGCCGACCAGGGCCGCCGCGGCCACCGGGGCGAAGGCGCGCAGGGCATAGTGGCGCAGCACCACCTCGTGGGCGAAGACGATGCCCGCCAGGGGCGCGTTGAAGGCGGTGGCGATGGCCGCCGCGACGCCGCAGGCGATGGTGATGTTGTCCTCCGAGCGGCCCAGGCGCAGCAGCCGCGCCGCCGCCGAGCCGAGGCTCGCGCCCATGTGCACCAGCGGGCCGTACTGGCCCACCGAGGCCCCGGCGCCCAGGGAGACCAGCCCGGAGAGCGCCGAGAGCACCCCGGCCCGGGCGGGCAGCCGGCCGCGCCGGGTCTGGACCGCGGCGATCACGTCGGCGGGGGTATGGGGGCGACGCTCGGGAATGGCCCGGTGCAGCTGGCCGACCACCAGGCCGCCCAGGGCCGGCACCAGCACGGTGGCCACGACGAGCCACTCGGGGTGGGCGAACATCATGCGCCCGCGGGGCGAGATCAGCAGCAGGTCGTTGAGCCACAGCACGGCGGCCACGAACCCCACGGCCGCCAGTGCCGCCAGGCCGCCGATGAGGGCGCCCAGCAGCACCAGGCCCAGGAAGCGAATGACGCCCCCCGGACCCTGCACCGCGCGGTCCCCTGCCTGTGGCATGCCCATGTTCAAGGTGTAGGTGCGGCGGGGAGCGCCTGCAAGAATAGCGGCACAGGGAGGTGCCGCCGCCGGCCGCCAGGCCGGCGCGAGCCCGTGCCACACCAGCAGATTCACGCATCTGCGCCAGTGTGGCGCGGGCGATAATCCAATAGGTCAGGACGACCTATTGGATTGCCAGGTTAATAGCGGGGCACGAAATGCCCCGCGGGCGGGATCAGTCCAGCGAGGTGGCGCCGATGCGGTGGATGCTCAGGTCGGCGCCGGCGCACCGTCGTGGTGCCGGCCGGCGCCATTGTGCACGCTTCGCGGACAGGCCCTCAGAGGGTCTGCCAGGGCGAGGTGGGCGGCTCCGATAATAGCTCGTCGACGATCGTCAACGCTCGATCGAGGATCTCGCGGGTCTCGGCCGGGCCCAGGCATAGTCGCACGGCCTGGGGGGCCGGCTCGCTGCCCATGCAGAAGGGCTCCGGCGTCGAGACCTTGACCCCTCGCCGGGCGAGCAGTGCCTGCACCTCGCTGCTGCGTCGCCCCGCCGGTAGCGGCAGCCATATCAGCGACGAGCCCTCGCGGCTCAGCGGCCCGTAGGCGGCCAGGCGTTCCAGCGCCAGGGCGCGGCGAGCGGCGAGCTCCTCGACCTGCCAGCGCAGCAGCTCGCGGCTGCCGGGATCCTCCATCCAGCGACAGGCCGCCTCCACCATCAGCGGCGGCACCATCCAGCTCTGGGAGCGCAGGGCCGAGCAGAGGCGTTCCTGCAACTGCTCAGGCACCGTCAGGCTGCCGATGCGCAGCCCGCCGGCCATCACCTTGGAGGTGCTGAAGATATGCAGGGTGCGCTCCGGCGCCAGTTCGATCAGCGGCGTGCCGCGCTCGGCCTCGGGCAGGTACTGCACCGCGTCCTCGACCAGCCAGATGTCGTGTTCCCGGGCCAGGGCCGCCAGGCGCTCGCGGCGGGCCTCGCTGAGCCGCACGCCGGTGGGGTTGTTGAGGTCCGGGGTGACATAGAGCAGGCGCGGCGGCTGGCGGGCGCAGAGCCGGGCCAGGGCCTCGACGTCCATGCCGTCCTCGTCCATCGGCACCGCCGCCAGGCGCAGGTGAGCCTGCTGGGCGGCGCAGACGAAGCCGGGATAGGTCAGGGCGTCGCCTGCCACCAGGTCGCCCGGCTGGGCGAGGGTGCGCGCCACCAGGTGAATGCCGTGCTGGCCCCCCTGGGTGATCAGCAATCGCGAGGGGTCGTCGGGGAGGCCGAGGCTGCCCTGCCAGGCGGCGATCCGCCGGCGCTGGGTCTCGCTGCCCGCCTCCGGCTGGTAGTCGGTGGCGGCCTGCAGGGCCTCGGGATCCTCGGTGATCGTGCGCAGCGCCCGCTGCAGGCCCTGCGCGCGAAGCGGGTGGGGCGGCGGCAGGCTCATGCTGATGTCGATGACGCCGTCGCCCGCCGGCTGGCCGGCGCGAAAGAAGGGCACGTGGTCATCCTCGGCCGAGCGGCGCACATAGGTGCCGCTGCCGACCCGGGACGCCACCCAGCCCTGGCGCTGGGCCTCGGCATAGGCGCGGGTGATGGTGCCGACGGTGACGCCGAGGCGGTCGGCGAGCTGGCGCTGGGGCGGCAGCTTCTCGCCCGGGGCCAGCTCGCCGCGGCCGATCGCCTCGGCCATGGCCTCGGCGATGCGGCGATAGCGGGGACCATCGTCGGGGAGGGTCGGTGTCCAGATTGTCATGGTGACAATAAAACCTTTGACGCCGGTATTGTACCTATTATGCTCTGAAAGACGCGCAATATCCAGCGATCAATCCAAAATTGTAGGGATACAATACCATGGAAACCCTGGCCTTCCTCGGACCCGCGTCCCTGTTCATGATCTCCATGACCCTCACTCCCGGGCCCAACAACGTGATGCTCACCGCCTCCGGGGCCAACTACGGCTTCCGCCGCACCCTGCCGCACCTGCTGGGCATCATGGGCGGCTGCTTCCTGCTGTTCGGGGCCATCGCGCTGGGCCTGGGCATGGTCTTCGAGCGCTTCCCGATCGTGCAGATCCTGCTGCGCATCGTCGGCAGCCTCTACCTGCTGTACCTGGCCTGGGGCATCGCCACGGCGCCGCCGCCGGAGTTCGGCAACGCCGAGGGACGCCCGCTGAGCTTCTGGCAGGCCGCCGCCTTCCAGTTCGCCAACCCCAAGGCCTGGGTGATGGGGCTGACGCTGATGGCGAGCTTCCTGCCCGAGGAGGGCAACACCTTCGTCAACGCCCTGGTGCTGGCCGGCGTGGCCGAGCTGGTGGCGTTGCCCTGCATCTCGCTGTGGGCGGGCTTCGGCATGGCCATCGGCCGCTGGCTGAAGGGGCCGCGCTCCTGGCGGGTGTTCAACGGCACCATGGGCGCGCTGACCGCGGCCTGCGTGATCTTCATCCTCGGCTGACGCCAGGCGCGGCGACGACCCGGGAGCTCACAGTCAAGAATCGGGAGGGTGACATGAAAGCCAAGCTGGTGAATGTGTTCAGCGCCGAGCGCTTCGGCGGCAACGGCCTGACGGTCTTCCCCGAGGCCGATGGCCTGTCGACGGGGGAAATGCAGGCGCTGACGCGGGAGGCGGGTCAGTTCGAGTCCATCTTCGTGTTCCGGGAAGCCAACGGGTTCACGGCGAGGATCTTCACCATGGAAGAGGAACTGGACTTCGCCGGGCACCCGCTGCTGGGGCTGGCCTATTACCTGCACCAGACGTTCGGCGATCGGGATCGGCACGCATGGCGGGTGAGGCTGAACCGGCGCACGGTCGAGCTGACCAGCGCCTGGCGGGACGGCCGCTTCACGGCGACCCTGGCTCAGGGGCGTCCCGCCTTCCTTCGGACGCTGACGCGTGACGAAGCCGGGGAGGTCTATGCGGCGCTGGGGCTGGACGCCGGCGGGCGACGCAACTATCCGGCCGAGGTGGTTTCCACCGGCTTGCCCTACCTGATCCTGCCGGTTGCCGGCGGCCTGGAGCGGGTCGCCTTCCAGGTGGCGGACCTGTCGCCGCTGCTCGCCTCGCACGGGGCCAAGTTCATCTATGTCCTCGATGTGCAGGGCTTCGAGGGGCGTACCTGGGATAACCGCGGGCGGGTCGAGGATGTGGCCACGGGCAGCGCCGCCGGCCCCGCGGCGGCCTATCTCCACAAGCATGGGATCGCGCTCGGCAAGACGCTGTCGATCGCGCAGGGACGCTTCGTGGGCCGGCCGAGCCGCATCGAGGTGGAGCTGGTCATCGACGGCATGGAGCTGGCGGATGTCCGGGTCAGCGGCGATGTCATCAAGGTGGCCGATCTCGCCTTCGCCGCCTGACGGCAGGCGCACCGGCAGTGACGTCCCGTGGCGACTCGCGCCGCGTGTCCCAGCGACTATGCTGGAGATTGACGCCCGGCGCGTCATGCCAGGGAACGGCCCGGGAGCGCTATCGCCATGCAGGTCCAGGTCTCCATCTCGACACTCTATCGCCAGCACGCCCCGCGCGTGCTGGCGACGTTGATTCGCCTGCTCGGCGACTTCGACCCGGCCGAGGAGGCGCTGCACGAGGCCTTCGCCGCGGCGGTGAGCCGCTGGCCGGCGGAAGGGGTGCCCGACGACCCCGTGGCCTGGCTGATCCGGGTCGGCCACCGACGGGGCATCGACCAGATCCGCCGTCGGCAGACCGCCCGCCAGCATGCCCATCTGCTCGCCGCCGAGGACGCCGCCGATCCGGCGGACTCGGGCATCGAGGACGACCCGCTGCGGCTGCTGTTCACCTGCTGCCATCCCCACCTGGCGATGACCGATCGCGTCGCCCTGACCCTGCGCGAGATGGCCGGGCTGACCACCGAGCAGGTCGCCAGCGCGCTGCTGCAGCGCCCGGCCAGCCTGGCCCAGCGGATCGTGCGGGCCAAGCGACGGCTGCGCGAGGCCGGCATTCCCTACGAGGTTCCCGATGCCCGTGAGTTGCCGGAGCGCCTGCCCGGCGTGCTCGGGGTGATCTACCTGATCTTCAACGAGGGCTATTCCCGCAGCGACGGCGAGACGGTGGTGGACGTGCGCCTGGCCGAGGAGGCCATCCGCCTGGCCGAGGCGCTGACGGACCTGCTGCCCCGGGGCGAGGCCTTCGGCCTGCTGGCGCTGATGCTGCTCCACGACGCCCGCCGCGCGGCGCGCCAGGACGCCCGGGGCGAGCTGGTGCCCCTGGAGGAGCAGGACCGCCGGCTCTGGGATCAAGTTCAGATCGAGGCCGGGGTGGCCTGCCTGGAACGGGCCCTGGCGCAGAGCCCCACCGGCCCCTACACCCTGCAGGCCTCCATCGCCGCCGTCCATGCCCAGGCCCCCAGCGCCGGGGCCACCGACTGGCGGCGCATCGTGGTGCTCTACGAAGGCCTCTATCGCCGGCAGCCCACCCCGGTGATCGCTCTCAACCGGGCGGTCGCCGTGGCCATGCGCGACTCGCCGGAGGCCGGCCTGGCGCTGCTCGAGGAACTCGCCGGGCAGAAGGCCATCGTCAACTACCACCTCTACCATGCCGCCCTGGCCGACCTGCACCGGCGCGCCGGCCACCTTGAGGCGGCCCGGCAGGCCTACGAGCGGGCCCTGGCGCTGACCGTTCAGGCCCCGGAGCGCCGCTTCCTGGCGCGCCGCCTGGCGGAACTGGAGGACGCCGACTGAAAACATGGTGCATCACATTGTTACCGGGAAATGAGTCACGTAGACATGTCCGCAGTAGTCCCGGCTCGAGGCCTGCCGGATGCACTCGCAGGCTCGTTTATCCGGCCTACGCCGGACTGGCGGCCGCCGAATGAAAAAAATCGTCTCGGCCTGTCGATTCCCGTCGGCGCCGCACGACTCCTGAATACCCCCCACCAAGGAGAGTGATGTCATGCGATACATGCTGATGCGCAAGGCCGATGCGGACACCGAGCAGGGCATACTGCCCAGCCAGGAACTGCTGCAGGCCATGGGCGACTACAACGAGCGGCTGATCCGCGCCGGAGTCTTCGTCAACGGCGATGGCCTGCGCCCCAGCCGGGAGGGCTGTCGCCTCGAGTTTCGCGGCGGCGAGCCCCGGGTCATCCAGGGACCCTTCCCGGCCACCGAGGAGCTGCTGGCGGGCTACAGCGTGCTCGAGGTGGAGTCGCTCGAGGAGGCCATCGAATGGGCCAAGGGCTGGCCTCGCGAGGATGGCGAGGGCAACGTCACCCTGGAGCTGCGGCGCTACTTCACCATGGAGGACTTCGACCCCGGCGCCGGCCTGGAGCGGCACATCGACCAGCAGCGCCTGCCCCGGGCACTGCAGGTGCACCTCAATTTTCCCGGCACCTGCCGGGAGGCGATGGCCTTCTACGCCGAGGTCACCGGCGGCCACCTGGAGGCGGTGCTGACCTATGGCGAGACCCCCGCCGCCGAGGACACGCCGCCCGACTGGCATGACCGGGTCATCCACGCCTCGCTCAATATCCGCGGCCATCGGCTGATGGGCGCCGACATGCTGGGCGATTGTTACCGGGCGCCCCAGGGGGCCCAGGTGTTCCTCGACTATGCGGATGTCGACCAGGCCGAGGCGGTGTTCCGGCGGCTGGCCGAGGGCGGCCAGGTGCTGATGCCCTTCGAGGCCACCTTCTGGGCGCAGGGCTTCGGCATGGCCACCGACCGCTTCGGCGTGCACTGGATGGTCGCCACCCCGAACGACCAGTGCCCCTGATACCAGGGAGGAGGGAAGCATGCAGTACGTTGCATTGGTGTACTACCAGGAGCAGTTGATCAACGCCATGAGCGAGGCGGAGTGGCATGCGCTCAACCAGGAGTGCGTGGCCGGGGTGGAGCGCCTGACGGACGCCGGGCACTTCGTGACCGGCCGGGCCCTGCAACCCGTGGAGAGCGCCACCAGCGTGCGCCTGCGCGACGGCGAACTGCTGGTCTCCGACGGCCCCTTCGCCGAGACCAAGGAGCAGCTGGCGGGCTTCTACCTGCTGGAGGCCCGTGACCTCAACGAGGCCCTGCGGCTGGCCGGCCGCATCCCCCCGGCGCGCTTCGGCACCATCGAGGTGCGCCCGGTGCGGGAGTTGCCTCCCAGAGACGATACCGGAGAGACATCATGAGCTACGTGGATGGTTTCGTGGCCGCCGTGCCCACCGCCAACCGGCAGGCCTATATCGAGCACGCCCGACAGGCGGCGGAGGTCTTCAAGGAATACGGTGCCCTCAAGGTGGTGGAGTGCTGGGGCGACGACGTCCCGGAAGGCGAAGTGACCTCCTTTCCCATGGCCGTGCAGTGCCGCCCCGACGAGACGGTGATCTTCGCCTGGCTGGTCTGGCCCTCCCGGGAGGTGCGTGACCAGGCCATGCCCCGGATCATGGAGGACCCGCGCCTGTCGCCGGAGGTCAATCCCATGCCCTTCGACGGCAAGCGGCTGATCTACGGGGGTTTCGAGACGGTGGTGGACGAGTAGCCACCCGACGGTGGCCGACGCCCGCGGTGCGCAATGGCGTGCCGCGGACGCCGGCCAGGTTCCCCAGGCGGCGGCAGGCACCCCCTGCCGGGAGGAAGTCCCATGCAGAAGATCACCCCCTTCCTGTGGTTCGATGGCCAGGCGGAAGAAGCGGCCCGCTTCTACGTCTCCCTGTTCCCCGACTCGCGCATCGAGCGGGTGGTGCACGCGCCGACCGACACGCCGAGCGTGCCGGTCGGCGCGGTGCTCCTGGTGGAGTTCACCCTCGCCGGGTCGCGTTACGTCGGCCTGAACGGCGGCCCCGGCGTGCCCTTCACCGAGGCGGTATCGCTGCACATCGACTGCGCGGACCAGGCCGAGGTGGATCGCTACTGGGCGGCCCTGGCCGAGGGCGGCCGCGAGATCCAGTGCGGCTGGCTCCAGGACCGCTGGGGGCTCCGCTGGCAGGTGGTGCCCACCCGCATGCACGAGCTGCTGCGCGACCCCGATCCCGAGCGGGCCCGACGGGCCATGGAGGCGATGATGGGGATGACCAAGCTCGTCATCGCCGACCTGGAGCGCGCCGCGGATGGCGGCTGAGCCGGTGCCCGCCCTGGAGGACCGTGGCGCTCCGCCCCGGCTGGCAGACGTCATGGTCGTCCATGATCCCTCGGGGGCAGGCGAGCCGGCACGATGCCCCGGTACTCGCACGTACGGACGACTCGCTATTCGAGGTGGCGGCATCACCTTGGATTAATCAACAGGTAAGGGGAATGAACGTCGTAAAGCGCATCCTGATGCGTGCATTCGGGTGTCCACAGGGCGTCCTGGGAAGCCTCGGTGGCACCCTCATGGCGCGCATGAACCGGCGGATGGCCCAGCGGGCCAGCGAATTGCTCGACATTCAGCCGAGCGACAAAACGTTGGAGGTGGGCTTTGGGCCGGGCGTGGGGATTCAACTGCTGGCCCGTGCCGTTGCCTCGGGGTGGATCGCCGGAATCGACCCCTCGGAAAAGATGCTTGAACAGGCCAGGACGCGCAACGCAGCCGACATTCGGGCCGGCAGGGTCGAGCTTCGGCGCGGCGCTGCCGACGCCTTGCCCTACGAGGATGCGACCTTTGACGGCGTCATGGCGATCAATTCGCTGCAGGTCTGGCCCGATGCCGTCGCAGGGTTGCGGGAGGCACGGCGTGTGTTGAGGCCAGGGGGGAGAGTGGTACTCGGGTTTACTCCCCAATCGGGACAAACGAAGGAGAATGTGACGGCAGCGCTCACCACGGCGGGGTTCGCCGATCCACGCGTGGTGGACCTGGAGGAGGGCTACTGCGTGCTGGCGGTGAATCCCGGCAGAAGCGACCGAGCGGCCAGCATTGCCGATCGGTAGTAAGCGGCGGATGGCGGCTGAGCCGGTGGCTGTTCAGGGCGCATCGATGCCGGTCCGGAGGCGCCTCAGGCGTCTCCGGGCCGGAAGTTCGGGCGTTGCTGCAGCGGATCAGGGCCGGCAGACGAAGTAGTCGTTCTGGATATCGTGCTCCAACTGGTGGACATGGATATCGCGGAACCCGGTGTCTTCCAGGTAGGCCAGGGCACGCTCGCGACCCCACATGGTGCCCAGCCCCTCGCCGCCCTGGGCCAGCGAGACCGTCATGCAGTGGCTGAGCGACACGGCATAGAGCATCGCGCCCAGCGGGTGCTCGCGGTCCAGGTGATGGTGGCTCGAGGCGTGGATGTCCTGCACCAGGTAGACGCCGTCGGCGGTCAGGCTGCGGTGAATCCCCTTGAGCAGCCGGCGCGGCTGGCCCTGGTCGTGGATGCCGTCGAAGGTGGTGACCAGCTCGAAGGCGCCGGGCTCGGCGGTGGCGTCGAAGTCGCTGAGGTCGCGCACCTCGAAGGTCAGGTTGCTCAGCCCGGCTCGCTCGGCCTGGTCGCGCGCCCAGCCGATGGCCTCCTCGGAGAGGTCGTAGCCCATGAAGCGGCTGGCCGGGAAGCGCTCGGCCATGGCCAGCAGGGCTCGGCCGCGGCCGCAGGCGCAGTCCAGCACCCGGATGCCGGCCGCCAGGCGCTCGGTGAGCCCCGGGGCGAGCGGCAGGATGTGGTCGAACAGCGCCGGCAGCACCGTCTGGCCGCTGTCGCTGGCCATCACCTCCTGGAAGCGCGGATAGCGGGAGTAGGGCACGCCGCCGCCCTCGTGGAAGCAGCGCAGCACCTCGTCCTCCACGCTGCCCAGCAAGGGCATAAACTGGGCATAGACGGCCAGGTTCGCCTCGCCCCGGTCGGTGAGCAGCGCGGCGCGCTCGTCCGGCAGCCAGTAGCTGGCCTCGGCCGGGTTGGTCTCGACCACCTCGGCCGCCACCATGCCGCCGAGCCACTCGCGCACGTAGCGCTCCTGGAGGCCGGTGCGCTCGGCCAGGGCCTGGCTGGTGAGCGGCGGCTGGCCGGCCAGGGCCTCCAGCAGCCCGGTGCGGTAGCCGATCGAGGTCAGCAGCAGCAGGCCGCCGTGGTTGAGGGCCTGGACCATCCGTGACTCGAAGTCATCGGCGTGGGTCGTCGGGCGTGTTGGGATGTCGATATCGCACATGAGCGGGCTCCTCCTGTCGTTGTCGTGTCGGCGTTGGGGCCAGGGTCACGATACGACCGGGGCCCCGCCGACACTCAGGCGCATCGCGCCGCAAACGAGGGGTTTCTGCCATGGGTGAGCCCGAGACACGAAACAAGGCGACCATCGCGCTGCTGGCCGGTCCCGACGTGACCGCCTCGACCCTCTTCGGCATGTACGACATCTTCGGCTCGGCGGGCCGCGACTGGGAGTTGTTGATGCATGGCCGGCCGGGCGAGCCGCTGCTCGACCCGCTGATCGTCTCCCGGGACGGCCAGGGCTTTCGCACCGCCAATGGCGCCTGGATTGCCCCGGATGTCGCCCTGGCCGACTGCCCCATGCCGCTGGCGGTGTGCGTGCCGGACCTGATGATCGCCCCCGGCGCCAGCCTGGCGAGCTATGTGCCCGAGATGGCCTGGTTGCGCGACTGCCAGGCAGGCGGGGCGCTGATGGCGGCGGCCTGCACCGGGGCCCTGCTGTTCGCCGAGGCGGGGCTGCTCGACGACCAGGACGCCACCACCCACTGGGCCTACTGCGAGGTGCTGGCAAAGCGCTTCCCCCGGGTGCGGGTACATGCCCATCGCTCCCTGGTGGTCAGCGGCGAGGGGCAGCGGCTGATCATGGCCGGCGGCGGCACCACCTGGCAGGACCTGGCGCTGTTCCTGGTGGCGCGGCTGGTGGGCGTGGACGAGGCCATGCACCTGGCGCGGCTCAACCTGATCGACTGGCACCGGGAGGGCCAGCAGCCCTATGCCACCCTGACCAGCTCGCGCCAGGTGGAGGATGCCTGCATCGCCCGCTGCCAGGTGTGGGTGGCCGAGCACTACGACACGTCCTCGCCGGTGGCGGGCATGGTGGCGGTCAGCGGCCTGACCGAGCGTTCCTTCAAGCGGCGCTTCAAGGCGGCCACCGGCATGACGCCGATGGACTATGTGCATACCCTGCGCCTCGAGGAGGCCAAGCAGTGCCTGGAGAGCAATGATGCTCTCATCGACGCGGTGGCCGAGGAGGTGGGCTATACCGACCCGAGCTTCTTCCGGCGGCTGTTCGGCCGCCGGGTGGGCCTGACGCCGAGCCAGTATCGTCGGCGCTTTCGCAGCCTGCGGCTGCGCCTGCAGTAGGCCCGGGTGTCGGCCCGGGGGGCTCAGTCGCCGTCCTCGGCCTCGGGGCTGGGCGGGCGACGCGCCACCAGGGTGATCTCCACGTTGGCACCGCCGAGCAGCCGCGGCGCCTCGGTGCAGGTGCGGGCCGGGAAGTCCGGCGCCGTGAAGAATTCCGCGTAGGCCGCGTCCATCTCCTCCACCAGATCAATGTCGGTGAGGTGCACGTCGACACGCACCGCATCCTGGGCCCGGCAATCCACCTGTTCGAGGATATGCACCAGGCGGCGCATCACCCAGCGGGTCTCCTCGGCGACATCGCCGAGCACAGCCTCGCCGCCCTGGATATCCGCCGCGGTGAGGCCCGAGAGGTACACGTAGTCCTCGTCGAGCACCACGTGGCTGCCGGGAAAGTTGGGGGTGGGCAGGGTCGAATCATTGTGGAACTTCGGCATATCGACGTCCTCCTTGTCGCTTGGCCGTCACTTCTTGCGACAGGCTTGGCGGCGCCGATGTTCCAGGCATGGTTCCGGTCGGCTCAGGCCCAGCGCGGATCGGCGGTGAACGACACGGTGAACCAGCGCCGTTCCGGCGGGATGCTCAGCCCCGCGGCGATCGCCTCGCGGATCTCGTCGAGTTCGGCCATGCCGCGCCCGGCGGCGAAATCCCCCCGGGTGACGATATGGATCTCGATAAAGTGGCCGCGGCCGGCCTTGGCAACGTGGCTGTTATAGTCGAGCAGCCCCTCGCGGCGCATCACTGGGGCCATGGCGGCCTGCACCTCGCGGTCGACGGCGCTCGGCGCGATCAGGAACACCTCCCGCATGGCGCGGCGCACGATGCCGACGGGCACCGGCAGGAACCCCAGGGTGAGCACCGCCAGCAGCAGCGAATCCACGTAGGGGGTGAGGTGGGCATAGCTTGTGCGCTGCAGGCCCAGGGCGATGGCGAAGGCGACGAGCAGGGCGCCGGTGATCAGCGACGCCATCAGCCAGCCGTGCATGTCGATGCGCACGAACTCCGAGTCCGCCTCGCGGTTGAGCCGCCGCTGATGGAGCGTCATCGCCGTGCACACCAGGGTGACCACCACGGCATAGCCGATGGCCACGTCGAAGGCCAGGTCCTGGCCGCCGTCGATCAGGCCCTGCACCGCGTTGAGGAAGGCATAGAAGCACAGCAACAGCAAAATGGACCCGTTGAGCGCCGCCACCAGCGGCTCCAGGTGCCAGTAGCCGTGCTGGAAGCGCCGGCTGGCCTCGCGCCCCGCCAGCCGCGAGACCCCCAACGCGAGCCCCGACATCGCCGCATCCAGGCTGGAGAAGACCCCATCGAAGAGGATCGAGCGGGAGCCGGCGAGCAGGCCGAAGACCACGCCGAGGCCCGCCACGACCAGGGTCATGGCGATGGAGACTTTCAAGGCACGCTGTTCGAGGGCGGCGGACATGGCGATCTTCCCTGATGACCGAAGCCTCGAGTCTAGCCACATTTCTCGGGCGAGGGCGAGGGCGAGGGGCGGGCAGGTGACCGGAGACGTCATCCTCGACGCTGCCACCGAAGCCGAGCGAGGCGCCTCGGCACAGGCGCTATCCTTGAGGCAATAGCGGAAGAGGGCCGTTCGATGAGCCGCGTCGGGATTCTCGCCTACGGATCGTTGATAGAAGATCCAGGAAAAGAACTGGCGCCACTCATTAGCGAGCGGCGACCAAGGGTCAGAACACCATTTTCCATCGAGTTTGCCCGTTCGAGCCCCACACGGGATGGCGCCCCCACCGTGGTTCCCGTCGAGAGCGGTGGCTGTCCCGTCGATGGGGCGCTTCTCGTCCTGGAAGTGGGGGTGAGTCTGGCGACGGCCAAAGACATGCTGTGGCGGCGAGAGACCCGGAACGAGGCGTCGGGAAAGCGCTACTCTCCTCCCGCTCGGCCACACCCAGACCAGATGGTGGTGGAGAGGCTGAGCCGCTTCCAGGGCATCGAGGTGGTGCTCTATGCGAGGTTCGGCGCGAATCTCACGGACCCTGGCGCCGCGACCCTGGCGGACCTGGCCATCCAGAGCGCCCGAGCCGGGGCCGGGCGCATCGGCAGGGACGGCATCAGCTATCTGATGTCCCTCAAGCAGCAAGGCATCACGACCCCTCTGATGCCAGGCTACGAACGCGAGATCCTCCGCAGGACCGGCGCCTCGAGCCTGGAGGAGGCGTGGTCACGATGCCGGCGTGGACTCGTCTGATCGGTGGGGCTTGCCGGTCGCTCAGCGGCTGCGCGGGCTTGCATCGGCTCTGTGACGTCATTAGCTTTCTCGAAAACATGATAGGGAGGTAGCCATGCCGCTTCCGGTGTCGTTGAAAGAGGTCGTCGAGGCGATGCAGCCACTCAGCGAAGAGTGGCAGGCCTTTATCCATCGGCATACCGGGGAGCTGGTGAGCTTCACCGAGGAAGAGGCGCAGTTCGCCGAGGAAGGCGCGGAGGATGCGCCCGAGTGGCTAGAGGAGTTTCTGCCCAAGGTGAGGGAAGTGCTCGACTCCGAGGCTTACGTTCAGCTGCCAGGGCAATTCGACTTCCATGAATATCGGGTCATGGAAGACTTCTGCCGGCAGCAGGAGGATATGGAGCTCCAACACGAGTTGCTCACTGCCATCCGCGGCCGGGGGGCGTTTCGCCGCTTCAAGGATGCGATTCAGATCCAAGGCATCGCGCAGGACTGGTACGACTATCGGGATCGGGCGCTTCGAGAGCTCGCCGCGGACTTCCTCGAGGTGGAAGGCATTCCCTTCGTCGAGGAGTAAGTCATCGATACGATCGCCGTCATCTGGCTCGTGGCGAGCTTCTGGTCAAATCAAGGGGACGGATCGGCAGGGGCCCCTCGCCACGAGCCGTCGGCAAGGGTTGGCCTGGATGCGCCATTCCGCCGCTATCTCGTTCGCTGCGGGTTAAATCGTTGCCGAGAAGCTAGAGTGTATTCGCGGGTGCTGGCCAAGGTGCTCCATGAAAAGCTTTCACAATCAGCATGTTGCTTGATTTACTGCGAAGGCGACCGTGATGCTCGACAGCGTGTTTGCCCAGATCGGGATGGTTCTCGGTCTGGCCGTGCTAGGGGGCGCACTGGCGCAGTTGCTGCGCCAGCCGCTGATCGTCCCCCATGCCGACCGGGTCGCCTGCCATATCGAGGTGCTGACCGGGGTCACCTTCATCGAGGTCACCCGGGCCGTGCTGCGGGATGACCATGATCTCTTGATCAAGACGGCGGAAAACCCGGAATGGAGCCGGTTGCTATTCGGCAGCGATGACATGCACCTGATGCGCAAGTGTCCCTGTCCAGTCTGGCTGATGAAGCCGGAGAACAAGCCCAACTACCGATGCATCGTCGCGGCCGTCGATGTCGATGTCCATCGTACCGTGCCCGACGAACAGGCGCTGAACGACAGCATCCTGGATATCGCCTTCTCTCTGGCACTGTCGGACTTCGCCGAGCTTCATCTCGTGCATGCCTGGGACGCGCCGGAAGCCGGTTTCGTGGGCATCTGGGCCAACGATCCCGACACGACGGAGCGACACATCGTCGAGATGGAAGAGTCCCGTCACCAGGTCGGTATGGACAGACTGACGTTTCGACTTCGCGAGCGCATCGGTTCGGAAGCCTATGACTACCTGTCTCCCCGGGTCCACCTGCCCATGGGGTCGGCGCGAAAACAGATTCCCCAGTTAGTTGAGAAGCTGAAGGCGGATCTGGTGGTGATGGGGACGGTGGCGCGAACCGGGATCCCCGGCTTCATCATCGGCAACATGGCCGAGGCGGTGCTCCATCAATTGCAGTGTTCGGTGCTGGCGCTGAAGCCGCCGGGTTTCGTCTCACCGGTCACCCTGGCCCGAGCAGGGCCGCCCTGATCACGGCCCTGCTCGGGCCACTGGATGGATAAGGGCGAGGACGCCTTACGCGCGATTCGTGACATGCTCTCTGCCCGGGCCATGGTAGTTCGCGAAGGGCTTCAGTACACCGTGCCGGTGGAGGAGCTGGTGCCCGGTGACTGCGTGCTGCTGCAGGCCGGCACCGGGTGCCGGCCGACATGCGCCTGTGGCCTGCAGATCGAGGAAGCGGCGCTGGCCCGGCGCGTCGGGGACGTGTATGCCCGCGTCATCGCCGTCGCCGTCGCCGTCGCCGTGGTTGCTGCAACTCTTGTTTACCTATACGCCCTTCATGGAGCGCTTCTTCGACACCCGGCCGGTGGATGTCGCCACGGCGTCGAGATCGTCCTGGTCGGCGTCGGCCTGTTCGCGGTGCTGGAACTGGAGAAGCTCTGGCTGCGCCGCACCGCCGGCCATCGCCGGCGCGCCGGTGGCGGCTGAAAACCGGGGAAGGCCATTTCACGGGATGCGCCTGCCCCGATATTGGGCCAGGATGTGCAGCATCGACCCTCCACCTTTGACACGGGACCCCGCATCATGGACACCGGCTGTTTTCGCCTCCTCCGCATCGACGACGCCTCGCCCCATGTCGCCACCCTGGCCGGCTGGGCCCATGAAGAGTGGGGGCACCTGCATCCCGGCCGTGACCTGGAGGCGGCCATCGCGTCGTTTCGCGCCGACTGCGGCCCGGCCGGGGTGCCCTCGGTGTTTGCCGCCATGGCCGACGAGCGCCCGGTGGGCATGGCCAGCCTGGTGGCCGACGACATGAGCGACCGCCGGGATCTGACGCCCTGGCTGGCCTCGGTCTACGTGCGCCCCGAGTGGCGGGGGAGGGGCATCGCCTCGCGGCTGGTGCGCCGCGTGGAGGAAGAGGCCCTGGCCCACGGCCATGGCCGTTTCTACCTCTACACGCCGGATCAGCAGGCCCTATACCGGCGCCTGGGCTGGAAGGACCTGGAGGATCGCCACTACCGCGGCGAGGCGGTAACCATCATGCACCGCGACCTCGCGTCCTCGCCCTGACCTCGACGCGAGGGACGCTGTCACCGAATCGGTTTTCGTGGGAGCGCAACTTGTTGCGCGAAAGGCGCTCCGTGCTGCCCGGGGGCCAATGGATACCGGATACCCGATCACCACTCGCCCACCCGTTTCCTAGGCTGGCCGAGCCAGCAGGGATTCGCCGAAAGTTGAAGATGAATGACACGCTTCCGTGCCTCGCACGCCCCTTTTGGCACATTTTGCAGGCGACTTTTGCGCTGGCGCCGGTCCTTGATTAGTCTGGCCTGATAAGGCCGCGACAGATGGCCACGAAGGGATTACGCAGGGACTACCGCAGGAGATGGCCGGAGCGCCGTCGCCTCAAGCAGGTGGGTCAGGCGGTAGCGTGCCCGCGCATGACGATACCGTGGCTAACCCAGAGGGCTTTTCACACCGGCGAACCCATTTCCCAGCACATGGGTGTAGATCTGCGTGGTTTCCACGCTCTTGTGCCCCAACAGCTCCTGAACCGTGCGGATATCCGTGCCTCGGCTCAGCAACTGGGTGGCGAAGCTGTGTCGCAGGGTATGGCAGGAACCGGGCCGCGTCAGCGATGCCGTTCTCATTGCATGCTTGACGGCCTTCTGTACCGCGGATGGGTGGATATGATGAAGAACAACCTTGCCAGTGTCATCGAAGCAGGGGCGGCTGGCTGGAAAGAGCCATTGCCAGGCCAGGGAGACCCCCGCATTCGGGTACTTGCGATCAAGCGCATGGGGTAGAGTCACCGGCACGCGGCCCTGAGCGAGCCGGTAGTCAAGTTGGCGCTGGGCCGAGGAAATCTGCTGCTGTAAGCAAGGGATACAAGTGGCCGGGAGCAAGGTAGTGCGGTCCTTATCGCCTTTGCCGGCTCTCACCGTGACAATCTGGCGATCGAAGTCGATATCTCGTACGCGCAGACGGCAGGTTTCGAGAAGCCGGAGCCCTGAACCGTACATCAAGGCTCCCATCAAGCGCATAGGGCCTGACAGTTGGCTCAGCACTCGCATTGCTTCTTCGTGGGACAGCACCACCGGCAACCGGCAAGGGCGCCTGGCGCGTGAGAATTCACCGATGTCTCCCAAGGGCTGTTCGAGGACATGGCGGTAGAGAAAGACGAGGGCATTCAGGGCCTGGTTTTGTGTAGCCGACGCCACATGGCGTTCCACCGCAAGGTGTTCCAGGAAGGCGCGCACCTCGGGGCCTCCCATGCTGCCGGGATGCCGTACGCCGTGGAAGCGAATGAAGTAGCGTATCCAGTAGCAGTAGGTCTTCTCGGTACGTGGGCTATAGCGCTTCACCCGCATGGTAGCCTTCACTCGATCCATCAGCTTCGGCGACTTACTCTGCGTATCCATACGGTTGTCCTCTCGATGCATGGATATGCGTACAGTATTATTGGCGCCGGCAAAACGCGCAAGCGCGCGAATCCTGCATAGATAGCCGATCTATTCTTAGGACCTTTTTATATCAATGGGTTACGTAAGGAATGGCACGCTAGATAACATTGTTGAACGCGCCGGCGCGTTCATCCAATATCAGAGCGTTCCACTTAATCACTGTTAAAACACAAGGGCACACATGGATCAAGAGACTGAGCTTTTAGTAGATGTAGGGTCCCGGATGATCAGATGAGCTATAGGAGTTATCCTTTGCTGGCCGCCAAGGAGCTTCTTCAGCAGTTCATCCGGGAGCAGGGATATGGACATCAAGCTACATAAACAGGCGACCACCACACCGAAGATTCGCGCCGAGATCCAGGCAGCGCCTTCCAGCATCAGCGACAGCGAGCTGGCACGCCAGTACGGCGTCGCCGACGCGACCATTCGCCGCTGGCGGTATCGGGATGATGTGCAAGATCGCTCGCATACCCGGCACAACCTGCTGGCGACGCTGACCTCCGAGCAGGAAGCCGTATTGATCGCCGCGAGGGAGTTCCTGCGTCTGGGCTTGGATGACTTGCTGGTGGTCGCTCGTGAGTTCCTGAACCCCCGGCTGTCCCGGTCAGGTCTGCACCGCATGTTGAAGCGACGCGAAGTTCCGACCTTGGCGGAGCTGGCCCGACAGGACGCGGGTGATCGCGAGCAACCAACACATCAGCGATTCCGGGCCTATGACCCTGGCTTCGTGCATGTCGATATCAAGCACCTGCCGCAGATGCCTGACGAGCAGCAGAAACGCTACCTCTACGTGGCCATCGACCGTGCGACCCGCTGGGTGTACCTGGAGGTGCGACACAGCCAGTCTGCCGAGGATGCGCGATCCTTCATGAAGCGCTTGGTTGAGAAAGCGCCGTTCAAGGTCGAGAAGGTCCTGACCGACAATGGGAAATCATTCACCGATCGCTTCACGCGCGCGGGAGAACGGCAACCGAGTGGTCGTCACCCCTTTGATCGGGAATGCCAAGCACATGGCATCCAACATCGACTTATCAAGCCTGGGCGACCACAAACCAATGGGATGGTCGAGCGCTTCAACGGCCGCATCAGCGACGTGCTGGCGACCCGAAGGTATGAGTCCGGTGAAGATCTGGAACAGACGCTGAAACGCTATTGTTGGCTTTATAATCACCACATCCCGCAAAAGGCACTGGGTCATCAGCCGCCCATCTCAGCGATGAAAGACTGGCAGACGAAGCGGCCGGCGCTATTCCAGAAACGTGTTATCAAGCATGCGGGACCCGACAAGTAGAGGCAATCGCCAGCCTGAAATCTGAGCCCAATTATTTCAAAGACTATGCTTTTCCCATCGCAAGCGCTTTTTTTACGTCGATTCTTGGTGCAGCAATAGCCTATTTGACATTGAGGCACCAGGAAGGTGTTCAGATCGAAAAAGAAAAAATGGATGCGACGAACAAGTGGACATTAAATGCCGAGGAAGCGCGAAGTACTCTATTTGCAGTGAAGGGAAATTATCATGGCGAGCTTAACGAAAACCCCCTCCAGCGCATAACCTCTATTCCAAGTATTCTGTTCAAAGCCAAACCTTTGACAGAAGATTTCCAGGGGCTTTCGTTTATTGTTCCTGTGGGGATCGATACGGAAGATGAGATCCCTAAGTGGAGCCAGATCCCCAGGATTAGGACCATGGTTTCCAATTACAATTATCTGCTAGAGCTATGGGAGCAACGGAACACCCTCAATGAACAATTTAAATCGCGCGTCTTTGAAGTGCACGGAGATAACGCGAGAATGATGTTGTCAAAAGACGGGATTCTTCAGGCCGTTGGCCAAGCTTTCTTGGCCACATTTACCGACTTAAATGAGCGTGTGATTCGTTTAACCGACGACATTATTCAAGAACTCGATAATTTTTTGATGGAATTTCCTAAATATGCGAAGACTAAAATCCAAACCAAGCGTTTGAAGCGGTATGGATCGATTCTGATGCATTCCAACAACGAAAATCCGTTCATACTCGAGTTGCTTGAAAAGTCACCAGATCCGGATTTTCAGATCCTAAGCGAAATCATCGGGGAACCGGAAGAAGCTATTCGACAGCGACATGCGACCGGGTATTGAGAGAATTTTTAACAACGGCGTTAAAACACAAGGATGCGTATGGCGATCAACTACATAATCTATGCTCTCGGCATGAAGGGCCAAGTGATTGATAAAGTCTTTGTTCCTTACCGGGAGCGAGACGGTAGCTTCCCCATTTTTTCTGAAGAACTGTATCGGAAAAACGGAAGCGATAAGATTCAGAAAGCAGAGAACAAAGTTCCCGGAATCACCGAAGTTGCCGAGGCAATTGACTACATGCGGAAGGGTGGTTATCGCTGGAGACTTAAAGAGTATGAGACCGGGCAATCCAACATCTTCAAACCCGAGCATCTTATGGTCCACGAGCTATGAGTTTTAACAAGGTGGTCAACGCGACGCCAACTACGCTGCGCTCCGTTGGCGCGCATTACCACTGGCGTTAGGAATCAAAACGAAGCTGCGAAATAGCATAGGAGGTAGTTTGGCAAAGGGAAGAAGTCAGTTTGTGGGCGCAACTGGCCAGTACTACGTGTCCTACGCGCTTGCACGTCGAAATATTCATGCGAGTCCCACTTTGGGCAACGCACCGGTAGTTGATGTTGTTGCGGCTAAGGCCGATGGGCCACGAAGTATCTCCATACAGGTAAAGACTTCGCGGAATGCTTATCGCCGCAAGCGGTACGGCAGGGAAGGGTGCGAGTGGGATGTTGGAGCCGGAGTAATTGGTAAGCACAACCCAGACTTTTGGTACGCATTGGTTGACCTACGGGACGAAACAGAACGACAGCCGCGAGTATTTATCGTGCCTTCCTACTGGGTGTCAGAATTTGTATTGCCGTCGTTTGGTCGAAAGGTTTTCTTTTTGCCCTCTACTGCCTGGGACTTAACGAAAGAGCGCTGGGACATGCTTGTGGCGTCTCTCGATGATGTGCCTAAGGTCAAAGAATTCGCGACGAGCTGGCCAGAGGATAAGCTCGTCCGGTGGGACAGGAAAACGACGGAAGGAGCCCTCTGATCTCAGGCAAGTTATGTAGCATTAGGGGAATCCTAACCAAGAGCTTCACCGACGGTTTTGCTTCGGCTGAGCTTCAGCGTTAGCCGCGTGGGGTGTGCAGAAACCAGGGGGCATTAATGGGCGAGGCATCGGCTTTTGAAAGCAAATAAAAAAACAAGCAGCCCCGACGACGGGGCTGCTTGTTCTTCACGGAGTCAGCCTGGCCTCTCAGAAGTTAACGCCCATGCCGAAGGTATAGGCCCAGACACCATCATCGAAGTTATCTTCAGCACTGTCACTGTCCTCGAACAGAAACTGGTACTCGGCCCTTGCCTGAATGAAGGTAGTGGGCAACAGATAGTACTTGAGGCCGGTTTCCAGGCCGGCGATGCCGGTGTCCTTGACGCCGTCACCATAGATCGCGCCGAGCGAAGCGCCTACGAAGGGCCGAGCCGCACGCTGGCCGAAGTGGTAATCGGCAAAACCACGCGTGCTGCCGTTCCAAAAGTCGTCAGATATTCCCTCACCCTCCACGTCAGCGAAGTTGACGCTCTGACGAACACCTGCCAATGTGCGACCGGACAGGTACCAGCCGTAGTCGACGGAAGCACCAAAGCTGCTGTTATCGAAGTCCTTGTCGCTGCTGCCAGTACCGGAGAGAGTAAACTCCTGGTCGCCTGCTTGTGGGCCTATCGTGCCGTGTCCTCCCATGGAAGATTGGGCCATGGCATAGGAGGCGGGCAGAAGCGAAACGCTTATCAGCGCGACCAGCGAAGCCTTTCTTAACCTTTTCATGACAACACCTCGAATCAACGTCACCGTTCAATCACGCAATCGCGTGTTATGGCAGACCCAGGCACTTCACGCCCTGGTCTTTCGTACCATTCTTCCGAAAACGGTCACTGGTGGGTTTGCTGTCAATCCTTGCCTGATAGCCGGCCGCAATCAGCGAGGCTGCCGGCCAGTCCCCAGTATAGTCAGGTGGTGTCGGTTTTGTCTGAGAACTCGAAATCGTCATTCTCACCAGTAAGTTATCCGCATAGGTGGCCTATGGCAGGACGTTACGAGATCTCCGACAACGGCTGGCCCCTTGTCGATGTTATCGTGTCGTCGCCACAGACCACGGGGCGGCCTCGCCGCGACGATCCCGGTTCCAACGCTCAGCGATGCAGCCAGCAGGCCGAGCGGTGGTCGCGGCGCGGCTCGAAGTCGGGGGGATCCTCGACGTCGCACAGCCCGGCCATGAAGTGCGGGCAGCGCGGGTGAAAGCGGCAGGCCGCCGGCGGATGCAGCAGGCTCGGGGGCTCGCCGGCGGGCACCTCGCGCTGCCGGGTGGCGTTGGTGGCGTCGGGGTCGGCGATGGCGGCGAGCAGCGCCTGGGTGTAGGGATGCTGGGGGTGATCGAGCAGGTCGTTCACCGGCGCGCACTCCACCACGCGCCCGGCGTACATCACGAAGATCCGCTCGGCGTAGTGGCGCACCGTGGAGAGGTCGTGGGTGATGAAGGCCAGGGTCAGCCCGCGCTCGCGCTGGATGTGCCGCAACAGCTCGAGGATCTCCACCCGCACCGAGGCGTCGAGCATCGAGACCGGCTCGTCGGCGATCAGCAGCCGCGGGGCGAGGATCAGCGCCCGGGCGATCACCACCCGCTGCTGCTGGCCGCCGCTAAGCATGTGCGGGAACTGGCCGAGGAAGGCCACGGCCGGCGACAGGCGCACCTCCTCCAGGGCCGCGCGGATGCGCCGCTCACGCTCGGCCCGGTCGCGCACGCCGTGCACGATCAGCGGCTCGGCGAGGATGCGCCGCACGTCCAGGAAGGGCGGCAGGGCCCCGTAGGGATCCTGCTGCACGTAGCCCACCTCGGCCCGGTAGGCCTTGAGCGCGCGCCCCTGGAGGTCGCCGAGCGAGCGGCCGGCGAAGCGCACCTCGCCGCGGGTGGGGCGGTGCAGCCCGAGCAGGGTGCGCGCCAGCGAGCTCTTGCCGCAGCCGCTCTCGCCGACGAAGGCCACCGCCTCGCCAGCCGCCAGGGCAAACTCGACGCCGTCCACTACCCGCACCGCGCCCACCCGCAGGAAACCCCACTGGCGCAGCTCGAACCAGGTGTGCAGGTCGCGGGCGGCGATCAGCGGCGCCTTGTCATCGGCGCCATGGGCGGGGGACGAGCTCATGCGCCACCTCCGGCCGGGGCGTCGTCGGCGTGCAGCCAGCAGCGCGCCCGGTGGCGTTCGCCGAGCCGGAAGGCGGGCGGGTCCTGGGCACAGCGCGCGAAGCGATACGGGCAGCGTTCGGCGTAGCGACAGCCGCCGGGCGGGGCGACCAGGCTCGGCGGCTCGCCGGGGATCGCCTCCGGGCGGGCCCGCTGGCGCAGGCGCGGCACGCTGGCCATCAGCATCTGCGAATAGGGGTGCGCCGGTGCGGTGAAGAAGCGCGCGGCATCGGCCACCTCGACGAACTGGCCGGCATACATCAGCGCCACGCGGTCCCCCAGCTCGCTGGAGGTGGCCACGTCGTGGGTGATCAGGATGAAGCTGGTGCCCAGCTCGCGCTTGACCCGCTTCAGGGCGTTCATGATGCTCGCCTGGGTGAGCACGTCGAGCGCCGAGGTGGGCTCGTCGAGGATCACCAGCGCCGGCTCGGCGACCAGCGCCATGGCCAGCACGGCGCGCTGGCGCATGCCGCCGGAGAGCTCGAAGGGATAGCGGGCCAGGAAGTCCGTGGGCACCCCCACCAGTTCGAACACCTCCGCGGCCCTGGCCAGGGCCTTCCCCCGCGGCCAGCCGCGCAGCACCCGCAACGGCTCGGCGACCTGCTCGCCGACCCGCACCACGGGATTGAGGGCGTTCATCGAGGCCTGCATGACCAGCGCCATGCGCGACCACTGCACCTCGCGGCGGAAGCGCTCGTCGGGCAGCGTCGTGATGTCGACGCCGTCCAGGGTGACCCGCCCCGCCGTGTGGTGGACGTTGCGCGGCAGCAGGCGCATCAGCGCCTTGGCCAGCGAGCTCTTGCCGCAGCCGGATTCGCCGAGCACCACCAGCGCCTCGCCCTGGCACAGGTCGAAGCTCACGCCGTCGACGGCATGCACCGCGCCCCGCCGCGTCTGGTAGTGTAGCTCCAGCGCCTCCACGCGCAGCAGCGTCCGGTCGCGCATCACAGGCTCCTCAGCCGCGGGTTGAAGACACGGTCCAGCGCGAAGCCGAGCATGGCGAAGCCCAGCCCGGTCAGCATCAGCAGCACCGCCGGCGACACCACCCAGTAGTAGTAGCCGTTGTAGAGCGCGCTCTGCGACTGGGCATCGTTGAGCACCTTGCCCCAGGTGGGCAGCAGCGGGTCGCCCAGGCCCAGCACCGCCAGCGAGGCCTCCAGGAACACGAAGGTGGGGATCAGGGTGACGAAGGTGGGGATCAACACCGGCAGGATGCGCGGGATCAGGTAGCGCAGCACGATGCGCGCATTGCTCGCCCCGTAGGCCTGGGCCGCCTCGATGTAGGGCGCCTCGCGGATCGGCAGTAGCATCGCCCGGTACATCTTGATGCCGGCGCTGAAGATGCCCAGCACCACCACCACGCCGAGCATCAGCCAGATGCTGGTCGAGTAGAGGGTGCCGACCATCACCAGGATGGGCAGGATCGGCAGGATCATGTTGACCTCGGTGAGCCGCTGGATGGTGGCGTCGACCCAGCCGCGGTACCACACCCCCACGGCGGCGATCACCAGGGTGGTGACGGTGGTGCCCACGGCCGCCAGCAGGCCGAAGGCGAGCGCCACCGGGATGCCCCACATCAGCGCCAGGCTGAGGTCGCGGCGCTGGTGGTCGGTGCCGGCGATGCCGTGCACCCGGCCGTAGAGCACCAGCTCGGCGTCGAAGGCCGCTTCCTCGTCGAAGACCAGCACGTCCAACAGCAGCGTATAACGCCCGGGCAGCACCCGCGGCTCGGCGTCGGGCGCATTTGCCGTGCCCGGCTCGGCCAGCAGCCCGATGTGCGGTACCAGCCCGCCCAGCCGACGCTCCAGCGCCCGGTCCTGGGACAGCGAGATGCGCTCCCGCGCGCCGATGCGATACCCGCCCAACGCCAGCTCGCGCCCGTCGGGCGTCTGCCACCTCAGCCGCGCGAAGGGCGGCTGCGCATGGCCCGGGGCACGCAGGAAGAGGTTCAGTTCGCTGGGAAAGCCGCCGGCATCGAAGTCGAAGGCGAGCGGGATCCGCAGGCGGCGCCCGCCCTCGAAGGCGTGCTCCTCGACCGGCGCCGATTCGCTTTCGACGACCAGGGTGCGCGGCGCCTCGCCGCCGGTGAGGCGGTCGAGCCACACGGGGGCCGCATTGACGGGATTGCCCTGCCACGCCTCGCTGCCGCGCCACTTGGCCAGCGCCTCGCCGTAGGGGATGGCGATCGGCGTGTAGAGCGCCAGCGCTACCAGCGCGGCGATGATCGTCAGTCCCAGCAGCGCGGAGGGGTAGCGGCGCAGTTCCCGCCACCCCTCCCGCCAGCGTGCGCCGCTCATCGCTGTCCTCCTTCCAGGCGCACGCGCGGGTCGAGCAGCGCGTAGAGGATGTCGAGCACGAACACCGTCGCGGCCAGCAGGTAGGCGAAGATCACCACGCCGCCGATGATCACCGGGGTGTCGCGGTAGCCGATGGCCCGGAAGAGCAGCGAGCCGAGGCCCGGCCAGTTGAACACCTGCTCGAGGATGATGGCGCCGCTCCACAGCCCGATCAGCATCAGCAGGAAGCTGGTGACGATCGGCGACAGGGTCGGGCGCAGGATGTAGCGCCGCTCGATGAGCTCTGACGGCAAGCCCTTGGCGCGGGCCATCTCCACGTAGTCCTCGCTGGCGTGGATCAAGAAGAAGGTGCGCCAGGAATAGATGGAGATGAAGATCTGCGACAGGAACATGGCCGCCACCGGCAGCAACATGTGCCGTACCACGCTGGCGGCGTAGGCCCAGCCTTCTTCCGGCGGCGGTACGGCCACCATGCCGCCGGCGGGCAGCAGGGGCGCCACGAAGGCGAAGACCAGGATCAGGAAGATGCCGTAGAACCAGCCTGGCGCCGCCGAGGTCGGGGCCAGGGCGACCACGCTGCGGTCCAGCGCGCTGCCGTAGCGCCGCGACAGGAACAGCGCCACGAACACCGAGACGAAGAAGACCAGCAGGTTGGCGGTGCCGAACAGCAGCAGGGTCGCCGGCAGGCGCTCGACGATGATGTCGTAGACGTCGCGCGACCCCCGGTCGCTGTGCATCTGCTCGGCACGCCCCAGGTCGAGGCGCAGCGCCTGCTGCAGGTAGTCGACGCTGCGCACCAGGAAGGGCTCGTCGAGGCGCAGCCGCTCCACCTCGAGCGCCACCTGCCGTTCGATCAGGGCGTTGCGCTCCTCGGCGGGCATGTCCTGGAAGGCGGGGTCGGCCCGCACGGCCTCAGCGGCCTCGCTGCGGATCTGCACGCGGCGCAGCTCGTCCACCTGGCCCCCCATGTTGGCGATGACGATGGTCAGGTAGACCCCGACCAGCACGGTGACGAACAGCGCCAGCAGCCGCTTGACCGTGTAGAGCAACAGGCGGCGCAGGTCGCGCCACCCGCCGCGGCGGGCGGAGGGCTCGGTGACGGCCGCTGCCGGCCGGGCTCTCATGGCGAGGCCTCCGTGCCGCCGGGCGGCACCGTGGCGAAGACGTGCGAGGCGAAGGCCGGCAGGGCCACGCGGTGGCTGGTCACGGCGACCTCCAGGCGGTTGGCGCCGACGCCCAGGGCGGCGAGCGTCGCCGGCGACGGGGCGATCCGCCAATGTCCGGAGGCGCGCGGCTCGGCCTCGCCGCGCTCGACCAGCGTCCCGCGGCCGTCGAAGAGCAGGAACTGCACCCGGTCGATCGCCGCCGGCGGGTAGGGCTCGCCCTCGAGGGTCACCGCCAGGCGGAACGTCGCCGCACCGCCCTCGTCCGCCGTGCCGAGCTCGGTGACCAGGGGGCCGTCGAGGTCGAGTTCCGGAATGGCGGGACGGGCGAAGCCCAGCCACTTGTCGGCGGGGTCGGGGAAGTCGCGGAAGCGCTCGAGCACCAGGCTGCCCGCCACGGGGTGCACCGAATCGAGCAGGAAGGGGCCGTTGCCGACCCAGAAATGACCGCGCTTCGCATGCCAGTCGGCGAGCGCCCGATAGCGGGCGGCGATCTCGTCCTCGTCGAGCAGCTCGTCGAGCACGCCGGGGAAGGGCGACGCCGTGCGTTCGCGGGCCCGCTCGAGATGGCGCGCCAGGATCGGCACGCTGGGCCCGGCCACCAGGCTCATCCAGTCCACCCGCCGTCGGTCCGCCTTGTTGGAGGAGAACGCCAGCTCCCCCTGGCGCTCGGCGAAGATCCCCAGGGCGAGGGTGTGCCACGGCTGCGGCGCGGGCGCACGGTTGGCCACCAGGGTCTCGGCATCGGGAAAGCCTTGGTCGCTGTAGACCTCGATGACCAGCGGGTCGCGGGAGACGATGCGCCAGCCGCGGAAGTGGCGCTGGAAGACCTCGAAGGTGGGCAGGTAGGCCGGGTCGAAGAGCCGGCTCGCCTCGTCGGCCCGTGCGAAGGCCAGGATCCACGGCAGCACGAAGTCGGCCAGCGACAGCGGCGAGCCGTCGTGCCAGCGCTGCGCGAACAGGTCCTCGTCGTAGCGCACCCGGACCCGGGTGCGGGCGGTGACGGGCGCGTCGTGCGCCTCGCCGACGCTGACGAAGCGCCCCGCCTCGCCGTCCCAGTCGATCCAGGCCGCTTCCGGCACGACGATTTCCTCCGCCGTCGAGACGCTCAACCAGTCGAGGGTGCGCGCGATCGTCACGTCTTCCTGCACGGTCACCGCGGCATGCGCGATGCGCTGGGGACGGTAGAGCCCGGTGAAGGGGTCGGGCAGCGCCACCGGGTCCTGGGTCGCGCGCATGATCATCTGGTCGAAGATCCAGTTGCTGCCCGCCACCGGGTTCCACGGCTCGGTCAGCAGCCCCGGCGTGCCGAACACCATGCGTCCGCCCACCCGATCGGCATAGCGCAGGGTGTAGGGCCATAGCGCCGAGCCGGCGAGCCCCCCGGCGAGATCGACGGCCACCTCGACGTTGGCGGCCCGAGCCGAGGCGTTGAGCTGGTCGACCAGCCAGATCCGCGCCGAATCCTGCATGGCCAGTTCCAGCGCCCGCGCCATCATCGCCTGGCGCTCCTCCCAGTTACGGTAGTCACGGCGCTGCAGGCGGTCGGCGAGCTCGTCGAACGCCGGGGCCGGCTCGTAAGCCTGCCATAGGGGCTCGGCACGCCCGCGGGGGGTGTAGTAGAAGCTGAAGACCTCCGCCTGATCGCGCTGGATGACGATGCTGATCCAGCCACCGGTATAGAGGTGCCAGCGCCCGGCCCTGGGGTCCGTGGCGATCCAGATGCGCGAGGCCTCCTCGGCGGTGCGATAGCGGCGCTCGACGACGAAGCCCAGCGCCTGCAGCAGGTTGGCGGCGTAGTCGCCGACCTGGCGGCGCTGGTCCTCGGTGCGGATCAGCACGATCAGGCGCACCGGCTCGTTTTCGTAGTGCCACACGCCCCCGCGGAGACGCGCCCCGAGCGCCGCCATCTCGCGGTGGATGACCTCGCGGGCGGCGTCGGGGTCATGGGCGTAGCGCAGCTCCAGTTCGCGGGCCACGGCGGCCAGGCGCGCATAGTCGGGAAAGGCGGTGGAGAGCGGCAGCAAGCGCGGCTCGGCCAGGCCGCCATAGAGTTCCTGGGCGATGTACTCGCGATCCACCAGGCGGTTGAGCGCCTCGCGAATGGCCGGCACATGGAAGGGATTGAGGGTGCCGTCGGCCAGCTCCGGCCCGGCCGGGTTCAGGGTCAGTTCGCTGGAGGTGCCGTAGGAGAGGTCGTAGCCGGTGGCGAGCGAATCGCGCAGCCGGCGGAAGATGCCGGGGTTGGAGATGCCCTGGGTGAAGACCTGATGGGTGCCCGCCTCGATCAGCCCCGTGACCCGGCCCGCCTCGTCCTCGCGGGTGAACACGACCTGATCCACCAGCGCCCCGCGGCGGGAGCGGAGATCCGCCTCCGCGCTGTCCTGGCCCATGGCCGGCGCGGTCGACGGTGCCGGTTGACGCAGGGCCACCGCGACCACGCCCACCAGGATCAGTGTCGCGCCAACCAGCAACAGACGTCTCATCGGTGCACCGTCGGCGACTACCCCCGGTTGCCTGCGTCTCCCTTCACCCTAGGCGAGTTCGGCCATCCGGGACAGGCCCTCATTTTCTCGATTCATCGCATTTCACCGGGAAGTGGCCGGTGTAACCGGATGACAGGTAGGGGGGATAAGCGTTAGCGCATCCACCACGTCACCTTATCTCGGCTCAGCGCGCCAGCTGCGCCAGCGTCTCGGCCAGCGCCGGGGTCAGCCGCGCCATGCGGGCGTAGTCGAGCTTGTCCCAGGTGTCGCCCGGGCCGTGGTAGTGGGGATTGCGGAAATTGGCGGTGTCGGTGAGCATCATCGCCGGCCAGCCCATCTCCCAGAACGCCCAGTGGTCGGAGCGGAAGATATCGCGCAGCAATTCCGGGGCGGCCAGCCCTTCCGAGGGCATCTCGGCATGCCGACGAAAGACGCCCGTCACCCGACGCACCAGGCGTCGTGAACGCAGGTTGCCGACGAAGGCCACGAAGTTGCCGCGGTCGGGATAGACGAGGCCAAGCAGCGGCGGATACGCCTGGCTGCCGGGCTCATCGCTATAGTGGCCGAGCATCTCCAGCGAGAGCATGCCGAGGATGGCATCGCCCCGCGCCCGGGCCTCGCGGGCGTAGGTCAGGCTGCCCATGGCGTCGCTGCCGAAGTGCGGCGCCTCCTCGTTGACGAAGGCGACGAGGCGAATCTCCCGCGCGAACTCGGCCCCCCGCAGGAGCCGCGCCAGCTCCAGCAGCACGGCCACGCCGGAGGCGTTGTCGTCGGCCCCGGACGTCCCGCGCACGGTGTCGTAGTGGGCACCGACCACCAGGATCTCGTCCGTTGCCCCGCTGCCCGGCAAGCGCACCTCGAGATTGTGGAATACCTGGCCGCCGCTGGGCACCGGCAGGCGCCGCGGCTCGAGGCCGGCGTCGCGAAAGGCCTGCTCGATGTAGTCGGCGGCCGCCCGCAGCGCCTCGGGGCGCCAGACATGACGCTCGCCGATCTCTTCCGCCAGCGCGCGCACGTGTGTCCGCAACTGTCCGCGCAGCGCCTCGCCCTGCGCATCCCGGGGCGGCGGTGTGCCCCGGTAGCTGCTGCCCGGCATGTGGATGATCCACCGGTAGCCGCCTGCCAGTGCCGCCGACAGCAACACCGCCATGACCAGCAACCACACTGTATAGCGTCCCTTGATCACCATTCACGAAAGGTGCCTGTCGGACCCGACCGATCGTCGCGAGCGACACCCATGTCGAGACACGACGATCGATCGGATGAGTCGAATAGCCCGCAATATTCACGAATCAGGCGCCTGTCCAGTATGGTTCAGGCAGGCACGGTGCGCAGTAGTCACCGATCTCGGGGGATCAGGAAGATGGCACCTTGCCTTCTCGATGACCGACGGCGATACCCTCACGCTTATCCCTTCGGTGCTTCATCTACCTTACGACACGGGATACCCGCGCCATGGACACCGGCCTCCGTATCAGCCGCATCGACGCTCACTCTCCCCATGTCGCCACCCTGGCCGGCTGGGCCCATGACGAGTGGGGGCACCTGCATCTTGGCCGCCGCCTCGAAGCCGCCATCGAGGTCTTCCGTGCCAACTGCGGCCCGGCCGGAGTGCCCTCTGTGTTCGCCACCCTGCAAGGCGAGCAACCGGTGGGCATGGCCAGCCTGGTCGTCGACGACATGAGCGACGCACGCTGGCCGGTCAGCCTCGACGGTTGTCGATGGGCGGTATGCCGAGCAGGCGCAGCAGGCCGTTGCGGCAGGCCTTGAGCAGCGGGTAGAGGCGGGCGGTGCGTCGTGGATTGGCGAACAGGCGATACATCAGGCGGTTGAAGATGCCGCTGCGGGTGCTGAGCAGGGTAAGCCTATGCAGGGCGTCGCCGCCGTGATACCAGCGATCGCCGATCCGCAGTGCGAATCCCTGGTCCAGGTCGAGGCCCCGCGCGGCGAGTTCACGGCGGACCTCGCTATCCTGCCGCGCGTCGATCAGTTCGAGCTCGCCGACCTCGCGGCGAAGGCGTTGCAAGCGGACATAGCGACGGCACATCGGGCAGGCGCCATCGTAGACAAGGCACAGCCGGGGGGCCGAGGAGCCGGCGTCGTCATCGGTGGGCTCGCCTTGCCGCGCGGGGGCCTGGCGATCGAGCGGTCGTGTCATGGCGTGTCCCGTCCGGTTCGGTCGGTGGTTCCCACCCTACCCTCGAGTGCCGCAACGGGAAACCGGCGGGGACGGGGGGCGGCAGCGCTGCCTGCGGCATTCCGCTACCATGGGGGAGACGCTCGCGCGGCCCTCGCCCCGGCGCGCCTGCGCCCCCTCCCATCGACCGATCCCGTACTCCGGAGGACCGCGGCCATGACCGATCCCGGCAAGCCCCTGTTCTGGCGCGATGCGCGCATGCCCCATGTGGAGCTGCGCAAGGTCGAGGACGGCCGCAAGGTCTGCTATGCGCCCCACAGCCATACCCAGTGGTCGCTGGGCGCCATCACCGCGGGCGAGAGCACCTTTCGCTATCGTGACGACGAGTACCGGATCCGTGCCGGCAGCCTGGTGATGATGAACCCGGAGTGGGTGCACGCCTGCAATCCCATCGACGACCGGCCCTGGGCCTACCTGATGCTGTATGTGTCGGCCGACTGGCTGACGCGCCTGCGCTACGCGGCGGGCCTGCTCGCGGCGCCGCGCTGGCAGGACATCGCCACCGCGGTGATCGACGAGCCCGCCTGGTATGACGGCTATTGCCGCATGGCCGCCTGCCTGCTGGATCCGCGGCGCGACCTGCTGGACAAGCAGAGCGAGGTGGTCGAGTACCTCTCGGCGCTGATGCACAGCGTGGCGGGCCAGCCGACCCAGCCGCTGCCGATGCCCCCGGCCCTCCTGCGCGAACTGGCCGCCTACCTCGACGCGCATGCCGCGGAAGACGTCTCGCTGGACGCCCTGTGCCGGCGCTCCGGCTACAGCTCCGGCCACCTCATCCGCGCCTTCAAGCAGCACTTCGGCCTCACGCCTCATGCCTACCTGATCAATCGCCGCATCCAGCTCGGGCAGCGGGAGCTCAAGCAGGGCACGCCCATCGCCGAGGCGGCGCTGAATGCCGGCTTCAGCGACCAGCCGCACTTCCAGCGCACCTTCAAGCGGCTGGTGGCCGCCACGCCGAACCAGTACCGGCGCTCGCTACCCGAGCCGTAGGGGACGCTCAGCCGCGGGCCCCTTGCTGGTGGCGCCGGGTCTTGTCGTGATACATGCGCTTGTCCGCGAGGCTGAGTACCTCCTGGGCGGACGTTTCGGTGGAACTGGCGCTTCCCATGCTTAAGCGAACCTCTACCACTACATTCTTGCCGAGTGCCGGGGTGATCACGCAGCGCTGGCCTTCCAGCCGTGTCCGGATCCGCTCGGCCATGCGGTTGGGGGCCGACAAGTCCCCGGAAGGAAACAGGATGACGAACTCATCGCCGCCGTAGCGCGCGAGGATGTCCTCTTCCCGGCACTGCCCACTCAGCCGCTCGGCGACCGTGGTGATCAACTGGTCGCCCGCGACGTGCCCATAACGATCGTTCACTTCCTTGAGCCCGTCGACATCCATCATCAGCACAGCAAAATCCAGCCCCGGCGGCTGGGCCTTGCCCTCGATGCTCAACTGAAGCGCCGCTTCGAAGAAGCCGCGATTGTAAAGCCCGGTCAGCCCGTCGCGCTCGGCCGTCTTCTTCAGCTCCAGGTGCAGCAGCTTGTTTTCGGTGGCCGCCGCCAGTTGGTCGACGAACAGGGCCAGCATGCTTTCCAGTGCGGCGTCCAGCCTGGGGGCACGCACGATCAGCCAGCCTTCGTACCGGCTCAAGCGCCCCGTCATGGAGGTGGCATACAGCTGCTCGCCCTCGGGCTTCTCGCTGAGCTTGATGGTGCTGGCATAGGGCTCGTGTTGCCTGGCCAGCAGGCTGCCCAGGCGGCGTTCCTCCTCAGGGCCGAGGTGCAGGCCGGCGACGGCGGCGTAACGCGTTACCTCGCGGCGCTGGTGCAACTGGAGGAACACGGCAAACCCGTACTCGGGGAAGTCGGCATGCAGATGCTTCAAGGAGTCATCGAGCAGGGTATTGATGTTCGAGGCGCGATTGGCGACAGCGCCGAGGTCGAGCAGGGCATGAATGACCCGGTTCTTGTACTGGGTCTCGGCGATGCTGTGCCCGATCATCCGGTTCTGGCCGTGCATCACGTAGGCCAGCGCGAAGAAGTAGATCACCGCACCGGCGCCCTGGTAGATATCCACCCCGACGCCGAGGTAGGGACGAAACTCGAACCCCGTCAAGGCCCCCCACCCCAGGCTGCCGCCGGTGAACAACGCAACCGAGAGGCCCAGTCGGCGCAGGCCGCCGACGACCATGTTGTTCATGAAGCAGGCCAGGCCGATGGTCAGGGTGGCCCAGACGTAGTAGTCCAGCACGCTGCTCCAGATACCGTACAGCAGGCTGTCGAAAAGCAGGTTCCTGAACTCGGCGCGCTTCGAGTCGATCGCCAGGGCGGCATGGGCGTATGCCACCCCTGGCCACAGCAGCAGGAGCAGGCCCGGCAGAATCAGCGCCCAGCCGCTACCCTCCACCAGGGCGATCCATACCGTGAGCCCAAAGGTATGCCAGAAGGCGAAGGCGCGTGGGCCCAGCGTCGCCAGGGCGAGACGATGGGGGCGTTTGACAGACTGCAGTGCCCGAAGCGGAAGCGACTTGATTTTCAGCATCCTCGGCGGTGGGCGCCTCGCCTGCCCAGGCAGGCTTGCGCGACGCTGATGCGTCTTGGGTATGACACCGTTTCATTCGAACTTGCTAACTAGCCTAGCACTGCCAGGGGGAGTGGAAGGCTCTGGCCCTGCGGTCCGCTTCGCTCGCCGCGAGTGGACAGGTGCCAGGCGGTGCTCGCGGCCTGCGGGGGAACGTATGCCTTGGAGCCGCACCTCGGCTTCAGCGATCCGCCGCACGTCCAGCGCACCTTCAGGCGGCGGGTGGCCGCCACGCCGAACCAGTACCGGCGCTCGTTACCCGAGCAGTAGGTAGACGCAGCTGGCGGCGAGCAGCACCGCCAGGCTCCGGTTGAGGGTGACCAGCACCGCGGGGCGATGGACGTAGCGGCGCAGGAAGGCCCCGGCATAGACCCAGCTCCCCAGCGACAGCCAGCAGATGGGCAGGTAGAGGGCGGCGAACAGCAGCACCTGCTGCAGGTCATGGCCGCTGGTGTAGGCGCCGATCCCCGAGGCCGAGGCCAGCCAGGCCTTGGGATTGAGCCACTGCATCAGCGCGCCGGTCATGAAGCCCGGCGCACGCTGGGCGTCGCCCTCCGGCAGGCGACCATCGTCGCGAAACAGCCGTACGCTCAGGTAGAGCAGGAAGGCCACCCCGGCCCAGCGCAGGGCCTCGTTGATGCCCGGCGCCATCGCCAGCAGCGAATAGAGCCCCAGGCCCACGGCGATGAACAGGGCGATGAAGCCCAGGGTGGCGCCGCTGACGAACACCAGCCCCCGGACGAGGGGATAGCGGGTACCGCTGCTCAGGCACACCAGGTTCACGGGCCCCGGCGAGATCGAGGCGGCGAGGGCGAAGGCCGACATCGGCAGCAACAGCGACAGGTTCATGGTCATCCTCCGGTCGAGACGTTGACCGGAGTCTGCGCTGACGGCCGAGCCTGGTATTGAACGAAATTGCCGTGCGTGGCGACGCTGCCGGTGGGCATGGAACGCCGTCGCCGGCTCCCAGCGGGCGTGTATGCCGTCGACATAGGTGATGGGGATCCGCGACCGCCTCCCTCGCCTCGGCCAGCCAGAAGCGATTGCTGCGGCTCGACATGTCGCTACTCCTGTTCCCTTGGTGGCCGCTCTTCTCCTGGCTTCGCCCAACGGCCGTTTTGCATCCAACGTTACGCCTGCCTAGGCTTGTCCAAAGGCCGCTGAAGACAGCCGGGAGGAACGCAGCAACGCGGAACGAAGGGACTACCGCACGGATGGCAGGGAGCATCACGGTGTGCCAGGTAGGAGCGGTAGCGTGCCCGACGTCTCCGACAGTCCATTCCCCCAGCGGACGGCGCACGCCGGCAAAGCCCTTGCCCAGCACGTGCGCGTAGATCCGAGTGGTTTCCACGCTCTTGTGCCCCAACAACTCCTGGACCGTGCGAATATCCGTGCCCTGGCTCAGCAATGTGGTGCGATCCTTATCGCCTTTGCCGGCTCTGATCGTAAGGATCTGACGCTTGAAGTCGATATCCCGTACACGCAGGCGGCACGTTTCGAGAAGACGAAGCCCCGGGCCATTTGGACCGCACGGTAGAGGCAGGAGGATATATGGACGAAGGGTTAGCTCGATTTCTTTTGTTTCTCCTTAGCCTGTGGATACTGTTCCTTGCAATAAAAGGGCTTTTTGATCCACACGTAGCCGCGTGGAAGAAGCGATTGGCCCTCACTGCAGTTGTCGCGGGAGGTATTCTGTTGGCAATGGGATTCCACGATTTTGGCAAGTACCTACTAGCAGGTGGTCCTATTCTTCTCGCGATCAATGCTGAGGATGCTGGATCCGGTGGGGGTGGCGACGGAACTGGCTGCGGCGGTGGCGATGGCGGCGGTGCCTAAATCGAAACTTTTGCTGGCAATTGCACGCACCGGCGACCGGCTCCATCCTCTAACACGGCGCTCAAGCCGACTGGCCTACGCGTCGCTCCGGTCAGCGGCTTAGCTCTGCGTTGCCCTGACGAGCCATAACGTATTCATCCTTATCCATTGGAGACACCCATGACCGTGGTCGACCACCAGGGCCTCCGGATCGCCTTCGCAGACAGCGGCGCGGGGTTGCCCATCGTCCTCGGCCACGGCTTTCTCTGCTCGGGCGAGATGTGGCGCGAGCAGGTCCCCGTGCTGGCCGAGCACTACCGGGTCATCAATCCCGATTTCCGCGGGCATGGCCGGTCCGGCCGCATCTCGGAGCCGTTCACGCTGTACGATGCCGTGTCCGACGTCATTGCCGTGCTGGATGAGCTCGGCATCGAGCGGGCGATCTGGTGTGGCCTGTCGATCGGCGGGATGGTGGCGCTTCGCGGCGCGTTGTGCCACCCGGATCGGGTCGCCGGCCTCATCCTGATGGATACGGATGCCGGCGCGGAAACCGCCTGGCACAAGGTGAAGTATCGCGCCATGGGCGCCACGGCTCGCGCCTTCGGCTTTCGCCCGCTGCTGCCGTCTATCGCGGGGCTGATGTTCGGCGCCACCACTCGGCGCGAGAATCGTGCCCTGGTCGATGAATGGAAGGCGCGCGTTGCCGAGAACCACGTGCCCTCCATGCTGTTGGGCCTGGATGCGCTGATCAGGCGGGATTCGGTGCTCGATCGCCTGCATGAGATCGGCGTGCCGGCGCTCGTGCTCGTGGGGGAGGAGGATCGCTCCCTGCCGGTGGCGCTCTCCCGGCGGATTCATGCGCGGCTGCCCGATTCCACCCTCACGGTGATCCCGGGTGCCGGGCATCTGGCGGCCATCGAGCGGCCGGCCCAGGTCAACGAGGCCATCGCCGGGTTTCTGGCGGCTCAAGCGAAGTGAGCTGACGACGGGCGTGATGCCTGATCGGCCCCCCATCGCGCCTCGAGTTTCGACATGGGCAGCCACACGCCCGGAATCCGACCATGATCCCAGGCATTGTTCTCTGCTTTGCCTTTCTCGTCGCCCAGTTGGCTGCACTGCACTATATCGACCGTCGCCTCGGCGATAGAGCCAGCGATACCCGCCAGGCGACGCCCGTGCCGCCCATCGCCCAACGAACCGAGGAGGGGATGCCGGCCCCGGATGCTGGCGTGTGATTCGCCCCTCACCCCTCGCCCTGGGGCAGGGAACCCGCGGGCAGTGGCCCGACGGCACGATGCCCGCGGCTTCCCGTGGTCGCCCAGAAAGCGGTAGCGCCGAGCGATAGCGAGCGGTGGGTCAGCGGGCCCGGCCAGAGCGGCGCTTCTGCTCTTGAAGGCTCAGCACCGCCAGTGTCAGGGCCGTGAGGGGAAGCACGAAGTACATCATGACCCCAGTGAACCCGGCCAGCGCATCATGCTGCGCCGTCGCCAGGATCAGGTAGAGGGTATAGGCGACGTAGTAGCCCAGCAGCAGGGCCCCTTCCCACCGATTGATGATGCCACCGGTGAAGCAGATTGGCAGACAGGCCACCGCGACGGCCAGCATCACGGGGATGTCGAAGCTGATCATGGCGGGCGTCACCATGAGGCCGGACGGCGCCAGCAGGCTGCTCAGTCCCAGCACGCCGAGAATGTTGAACACGTTGCTGCCGACCACGTTGCCCACGGCGATATCGCGCTCGCCGCGCAGGGCGGCGATCAGCGAGGTCACGACCTCGGGCAGGGACGTGCCCGCCGCGATGATGGTCAAGCCGATCACCTGCTCGCTGACCCCCAGGAAGCTGGCGAAGGCCACCGCTCCCTCGACCAGCCATCGCGAGCCAAGCACCAGCAGGACCAGCCCCGCCGCCACCAGCAGCAGGTTGATCCCCCAGGCATTGCTGTCCGAAGGCAGGCTGTCGCTGCCGGCGGCGGCCTGGGCGCGAGACCGGGCATTCTGGTAAAGCAGGAAGGCGAGGTAGGCAACGAGGCCCGCCGCCAGCAGGAACCCATCCAGGCGGCTCAGCTGCCCATCCAGCACGAGCAGCAACAGGGCCGCCGAGAGGGCGACCATCAAGGGGATATCGAAGCGGATCAGCTGCTGGGCGACCAGCAGCGGCGTGACCATGGCCGAGAGCCCGAGGATGAACAGGATGTTGAAGATGTTGCTGCCCACCACGTTCCCCATGGCGATGCCCGCCTGGTCCGCGAACGCGGCCTTGATGCTGACCGCCAGCTCCGGCGAGCTGGTGCCGAACGCCACGACCGTCAGGCCGATGACCAGCGGCGAGACGCCGAGGCGTGCCGCCAGCCGTGAAGCGCCGCGAACCAGCATCTCGGCACCGACCAGCAGGAAGCAGAGTCCCGCCAGGAACGCGATGTAGCTCATACCTTCCACCCCAGTGGTTCAGCCACATGCATGATAAGCGATTCTGCGGAAAGCCACCGCCACGACGCCTCTCGCCGGATTGGGTGGTCAGCATGGGGGGGGGGGGGGGGCAAATATCCGGCCGCGCTCCAAACGAGTTGACACACGACCGGGAGAAGCGAAGTATGAATTCGTGACGTTTCGGGCCCTGTGCCCCGTTGTTCTTCCGGAGTCCCTACTGTATGCGCGTTTTTGCAAACCCAGTCGGTTCCGGCTCACTCTGGTTTGACAACCTCACCACCGCCGACGGCACCCCCGTTGCTTACGACCCGCAGGCGCGGGCCTTCCTGCCGATGCCGCCCTTCTGCGCCAACCGGGAAGTCATCGGTTGCAATTGGATTGCTCCTGCGCAGGGCGCCCTCTGCCGGTCCTGCGCCATGACGGCGCTGGCCCCAGACCCCGCCATACCCGGCGCCATCCCCAACTGGGCGCAAACTGAAGCCGCCAAGCGCTGGGCGCTTGACAATCTCGGCCGCTGGCATTGGTTCCGGCCGGAGGATCCGGGCGCGCCCCCCGTTTTCCACCTGCTCGCCGAGGGTCCGACGCCTGTGTTGATGGGGCATGTCGAGGGTGTGGTGACGATCAGCGTGGCTGAGGCGGACCCGGTCCTGCGCGCCACTCGCCGCCAAGCACTGCACGAGCCCTACCGCACCATGATCGGCCATATGCGCCACGAGATCGCACATATGCTCTGGTGGCGGCTCAGCCTGCGCGACGATTTCCTCGACGCCTTCCGCGCCATGTTCGGCGACGAACGCGCGGATTATCCCACCGCTCTCCAGCGCCACTACCATGAGGGTCCTCCGCCCGATTGGCGGCAACGCTTCCTGACCACCTACGCTTCCTCGCATCCGCATGAGGACTGGGCCGAAACTGCCGCGCATCTGTTGCACCTGACCGATCTTACCGACAGCTTCGTCGCGACGAGCCTGTCCTCGCCTGAGCTGCCGAGCCGGGGTTGGGACCCGTATTCGGAAGCGGATGCCGAGCGCCTGATCCATGTTGCGGCCTCTCTCACAGTGGGGGTCAATCATGTCAACCGCTCGATGGGGTTGCCGGACCTCTATCCCTTCGTGCTGTCGGAAGCCGCGCGCCGTAAGCTCGCCTTCGTGCATGACTGGCTGCGTCGGGGGGCGCAGGGACGTTGACGTGCTGGGTATCCGAGGGAGGGGGTCGAGGCTAGCGGGGTGAGGCAAGTTCACGAACGAGCGCGATCACGTTGGTCCGATCCTTTCGGGTCGCGTGCGGTTGACTGTGATCTTGCCAGTGAACGCAGGCTTACCAAGTTGCGCGAGCAGCGCCCTCATTCAGGGGGGAGATGAGTAGCGTGGACGTCGCAGCCGTCCAATAATGCCTGAACTGTCTGAGTGAACAGGTCATGGTGATGCAACGCCTGAAAGCCTTCAAATACGCATTGATGCCGCCAGCAGAAGGAACTCACCGGAGCGGCTGAATGCCGCGCCTGAGCGCCGTGGAAATCTCCCGGCTTCAGGCGGGGAGGAGGTTAATGAGTAACCTATGACTGCCGCGACCTGGTTCATATTGATTGGAACGCTGCTGCTGGTAGTGGGCTTTACCTTCTCCTATTTCAAGAGGGTGCCCGCTACCTCTGCCATTTTGTATCTCATGATCGGATTCATTTTTGGACCGATGGGCTTTGGGTTGTTTCACTTTAACTCATTGGAAGAATCGGCTTTATTGGAGTTTCTCACCGAGATAGCAGTGCTTATTTCGTTGTATTGCGCCGGCGTGAAAATGCCAGCGCCGGTGACCATCAAGCGCTGGCAGAACCCCCTGCAACTGGCGGTTGTTTCGATGGCGATTACCGTCGGATTGGTGACGCTGTTCGGCTACTACTGGCTCGCTTTGCCCCTTGGGGCTGCCGTCTTGCTGGGTGCCGTCGTCGCACCGACAGACCCGGTTCTGGCGACCGAAGTTCAGGTTCGCCATGCCGATGATCCTGACCATCTACGCTTTGCATTGACCTGCGAGGCCGGAATGAATGACGGCAGCGCCTTCCCGTTCGTGATGCTTGGCCTGGGCTTGCTGGGTCTGCACGATCTTGGCGACGCCGGTTGGCGTTGGCTGGCAGTGGATGTGTTCTGGGCCAGCGGTGCAGGTATCGGCATCGGTATTCTGGCAGGCTATGGTGTAGGTTGGCTGGTAAACAAGATACGCACTACCTTTTTGGATACCGCCTTTCTGGAGAGCTTTCTCGGCCTGGGACTGATAGCGCTCGCCTACGGGGTCAGCTTGTTAGTGGATGCTTGGGGCTTTTTAGCTGTGTTTAGTGCAGCGGTGGCTCTACGCCATACCGAACTGAAATTGGCCGGTTTAAAGCAAGAGTACTCGGAACGTATCGAGACTCGCCAGGACGATGAGCCGAAAGCCATAGCGCACGTGCACGTGAGCGAAAGTTCCTTGGTCTTCAACGAACACCTTGAGCGGCTGGCAGAAATCGTACTTGTTTTACTGATCGGCGGTTCGCTGTTCTGGGACTCATGGAGCTGGCGAGCCGCTGGCTTCGCGGCGTTTCTGTTTTTTGTCGCCCGCCCCATCAGCGTGCACCTTGGCCTGCTCGGAAGCAGGGCACCCATGCGCATGCGCCACCTCGTGGGCTGGTTTGGTGTCCGTGGTATTGGCTCGTTGTACTATCTAATGTACGCCATCCAACACGGGCTGCCAGAGGATATAGCACTGGAATTGATACACTTGACCCTGGTGGTGGTGGCCTTGTCGATCGTGGTTCACGGGGTCAGCGTAAAACCCACTATTGCTCGCTATTGGCGTTCGAGGAAGCCTCGGTAATATCGATAACCTCACGTTGCGACTCTGCTGAGTTCAGACACCTATCCTGTCAGCGAGCAGCGATCACTAACCGTGATTGATCACTCGCGAAGGGAGATCGCCGTTTGTACATGGAGTCCTCCCCGTTTGCCAGCAGCAATCGCGAACAGCTCCCTTTTCTCCCACACCCCATGCACCACCATATCCGGGCTAGCGCTCAACCGCCTCAGAGGATCAGGACGATGAAACGTCACCTTCTCTCGCTGTGTGCCCTGTTCGTGATGATGGCGCCTGCCGCTCATGCGGAGCAGATCGTCGCTGCCAGGTATGTCGAGCCGGTCGAGCGGTACGGGCATTATGCCCTGGGTCGGCCGCATGAGTACGCGCGCTTGGTCGCGACGACCGACGCCGCGCGAGACGTGGGGCTGGACTTGCCCAGGGAGGAGGTGTTCGAGGACCTTGCACCGCGCCTCGTGCGACTGGCGGATCAGGCGCCGGCGGAATTGCTCGCCATCGTCAGCTCGCGTGACGGCGGGTCGCGGCTGGCGCTGGTTGGCCTCGAGGGCAATCGGCTGGAGATCGTGGCGCAGTCGGCCCCGATCGGTAGGCCGAACCGTTGGCTCAACCCGGTCGGCGTCGCCGACCTGAACGGCAACGGTGAGGCGGAGATCGCCGCGGTGACGACACCCCACCTGGGTGGCGTGCTGAGGGTCTACCGACGCCGCGGTGAGCGCCTGGTGGAGATCCACTCGCTGAGCGGCTTCTCGAACCATGCCTATGGCTCCCCTGAGCTGGGTCTGTCGAGGCCCGCGCGGATCGACGGGTGCATGCAGCTATTGGTGCCCGACGGGCGTCGGGCGAGTGTGAGCGCCATCATGCTGAGCGACGCGGGGTTGGTCGAAACCGACCGTTGTCGTTTCAGCGAGCCGATCACGGCTCCGGAGGCGCTGGACGACTGCGAGCACCGCCTGAACCAGGCCGTCTTGATCATGCCGGAGTCTTCATGATCGGGGACTGCCCACGATGATCCGACGTCGCGGGGATCGCTGCGAGGCAGGCCGTTAACGGCTACGCTGGTGGCACAAATCAGGGATTGATAGGTGGCGAAAGTCACCCTTTCAGGAGGCTGACATGCCATACGAGCAGCAAATCGCCGACATGCAGGAGCGGATCCGGCGCTGGCTGCGTACGAGCCCGTCGCCAACGGCGTCCGGAACTCTGGCCGGGCTCGATGCCGATATCCTGTCGCTGGAATCAGCGCTCGAGTCGCTCTTTCACGTAGAAGGGAGGCACGGCCAGGAAGCGTCCAACGGCTTCCAGCAAGAGGCTATCTTCCGCACGGTCCTGGAGTCCATGGTCGAGGGGGTGATCGTCGCCGACATGAATGGCCAGTTCCTGGTCTTCAACGCCGCCGCCCGGGCGATGCTCGGCCAGGACGAGACCGATAGCGGCCCGGAAGGCTGGAGTGATCAATATGGCTTGTTCTACCCGGATGGCAAGACACGCTTCCCACCGGAAGAATTGGCCTTGACTCGGGCCATGCAGGGCCAGGCCATGGATGACCAGGAAGTGGTCATCCTTGCGCCCGAGCGCCAGGAAGCCATACACGTCAGCGGCAATGCCCGTCCGCTGTGGGCGGCCGACGGGCAGCAGCTCGGCGGCGTGGTGGTCTTTCACGACATCACCGGCTTCAGAAGGGTGGATCGGGCGCTGCGTGAAGCGCGCGACCGGGCCGAAGAGGCCTCCCAGGCGAAGAGTGAGTTCCTGGCCAACATGAGCCACGAAATCCGCACGCCGTTAACGGCAGTGCTCGGGTTTGCCGACCTGTTACTGGATCCGAAGCTGAACGAAAGCGATCGTCTGAACTACCTCCAGGCCATCCGGCGCAATGGCCAGCATCTGCTCAGCCTGATCAACGATATCCTCGATCTCTCGAAACTCCAGGCCGACAAGATTCAGATCGAGCGGGCGACCTTCTCCCTGCACCAGTTGCTGCACGAAGTCGCCTCGATCATGCAGGTTCGTGCCTACGAAAAAGGCTTGGATTTCGATGTGCGTTACACAACGCCCATGCCGCGCGAGATCGACAACGACGTCATGCGGATTCGCCAGATCCTGCTCAACCTGCTCGGCAATGCCATCAAGTTCACCCGAGAAGGCGAAGTGGTGCTCACCTGCCGCTGCCTGGATCCAGGTACCGAATCCTCGAGGCTGGAACTGGCGGTCACCGACACCGGCATCGGAATGCATCCGGATGACATCGACCGGCTGTTCCAGCCATTCAATCAGGCGAATCCCGCGACTACCCGGGAATATGGCGGCACCGGCCTCGGTCTGGCGATCTGCCGCTCGCTGGCCGACGCGCTCGGCGGCGATATCCGCGTCGACAGCAGTCCGGGGCAGGGCAGCACCTTCATCCTGGTGCTGGATCAGCCGATCGATGACCGGGCCGAGATGGTTGAAAGCCATATGCTGCACCAGAGCGAACTGGAAGCCGAAGCGGAGCCCTTCACTTCCCGAGACCTGTCGGGGCGGGTCCTGCTGGCCGAGGACGGCCATGACAATCAGGTTCTGGTCTCGACCATCCTACAGCGCGAGGGGCTGAAGGTGGACATCGCCGGCGATGGCGAGGAGGCGGTCGACAAGGCGCTCACCGCGATGAACGCCGAGACACCCTATGACCTGGTCCTCATGGATATGCAGATGCCGCGGCTGGACGGTTACGGGGCCACCGCCAAGCTGCGCCGCAAGGGCTACTCCGGACCGGTGGTGGCATTGACCGCGCATGCGATGTCGGGCGAGCGAGAACGCTGCCTGGCCGCAGGCTGCGACGATTACCTCAGCAAGCCGATTGCCCGGACGGTACTGCTGACGGCCGTCCAGTCCTACTTGCTTCGCATCCGCGGCGGCGAGCCACCGCCGGTGGAGGAAGCCGCGACGACGGCGGGTGAAAGCGGGGAGACGGACGGGGAAGGTCGAATCTACAGCAGCTACAGCGACGATCCGGACATGGCAGACCTGGTGCATCAGTTCGTCGAGCGGCTGCCGATCCATGTTCAGGATATCCGTACCGCGGCCGACATCGGCGAGCTGGATCGCCTGCGTCGGCTCGCGCACCAGCTCAAGGGCGCGGCCGGTGGCTACGGCTTTCAACCGGTCAGCCGGGCCGCCGCGAAGCTCGAAACCAAGGTGCGGGAGGCCGATCAAGCCAGCGAGGTCACCGAGGCCGTGAGTCAGTTGGTCCGCGTCTGTCGCCGGGTGACGCATGCTGGGCCGGAGTGAGGTCATGGTGGTCAATAGCGAACAGCAGTCGGTGCTGGTGGTCGACGACTCGCAGGATATCCATGCGCTGGTCGGCGCCCGCCTCAAATCCGAACGGGTAAACCTGCTGCATGCCTATGACGCGGAGGAAGGTCTCAACATCGCCCGCGAGAATCTGCCGGACCTCATTCTGCTGGATCTGGACATGCCCGGTACCGACGGCCTGACGCTCTGTCGCCTCCTGAAGAACCAGGACGAGCTGGTGCATATCCCGGTCATCTTCCTCACCGCCACGCTGGACGTGGACACGAAGGTCAAGGCGTTTGAACTGGGCGCGGTGGACTACGTTACCAAGCCCTTTGACGCCATCGAGCTCAAGGCACGGGTTCGCGCGGCCCTGAAAACCAAGGGGTATCATGACCTGCTCACCACCAAGGCCCGTATCGACGCCCTGAGTGGGCTCTGGAACCGGGGCTACCTCAGCGAGCAGTTGAGTGCCGAGCTATCGCTGTGGCACAGACACGGGCAGCCCGTCTCGCTGCTCATGATGGACATCGATCATTTCAAGGCCATCAATGACACCCATGGGCATCCGTTCGGGGACCTGGTCATCCAGCGAATTGGGCGGGTGATCAACCGCCTTTCCCGGGAAAGCGACGTGGCTTGTCGCTACGGCGGCGAGGAGTTCGCGATGATTCTCCGCGACACCCCGGCGCCGGGCGCGACAGTGATCGCCAAGCGTTTACGGCGGGAAATCGCCGCACTCGAGTTCACGGCTGGCCGCGAAACGGTCTCGCCAACCATGAGCATTGGCGTCGCCGGCAGCGATCAGTTCGATGAGGTTGCTGAGCTGTCCGGTCAACAGTTGGTGGAAGCGGCCGATCAGGCCCTCTACCGCGCGAAGGACACCGGGCGGAACCGGGTCGTGTGCCGGTGACCGAGTTCCCGAAGATATTACCAAGGAATCATGGAAGCCTTATCCAGCGCCTGGCGATGTTTGCGATACAATAGTACTCATCGAAAAAATGATGGTGCCCTCATAGGGTTGTGTGGTGTTGGGCCAGAAATGGTCGATGATGTCGAGGAAATCAACCTTGCTACCGACTCGCCACGCGGTATCGGAAGAGTGGTCTGGTGTCTGAGGCGGCGAAAGCAGTATTGGATTATGCTCTCGGGAAGAGATCGTTCCATTCGGTGTTCGTAATCATGGAGCCTGAGCATGTGGCATCCCTGAAGGTCGTTGACAAGGCTGGGCTCTCCAAGTTTGATGCCCTCGAATTCCGTGGCCGTCCAGTGAGGCTGTACCGAATGACCTGCGAGCAACGGGAATCATGGCATGACCATGCCACGCACGCGACAAGCGCGTGATGGCTGGCATTGACATGAGCATAACCGGAAAACCTTTCTTCTAAATGGATATATGTTGACAGTCATCGGTTTTTCTCACCGTTCGTTTTATGTCGGACTGTTGCCGATCGTCATCTGTGGCCTTCTCGCTCCTGACCTGAGCTACGCTGAAGACTTGAGATTACAGAGTCTCAGCATGCGCGCACGAGTGTCAGAGAAGACCTTGCTTGGAGAAGAGGCGCCGGAAGATTTTCAGGAGTACGACGTGTCGGCCAACTTCGAGTTGCCATGGCAGCGCTATTCCACTTCAGGCTGGGGCATGGGCACCCGTTTGATGGCGAGTAGCGGGATATTGCGGGGAGCGGGGGAAAAGGCTCTCGTCGTTTCTCTCATCCCTGAATTGACGCTGGGGAGTGAAGACGGGCGCTTTATCCTGGATTTGGGAGCAGGTGGAGCACTGTTCAGTCGGCATCGATTCGGGACGCAGGATTATGGCGGGCCTTTCCAGTTTGCCCTGACCGCGGGCGTCGGTGTTCCGTTATATAAAAAACTGGGGATCGGCTATCGGTTTCTTCACTATTCCGATGCCGGGGTTAATGGATCTGACACGACCGGAGCCGATTTTCACATGATTGAGTTAAGCTATAGGTTTAAATAAATGGGACCGGTGCCCGAACTCCCTCGACCCTCGGCTATCAATCGCCGAGGGGAGGAGAAAGTTGCGGCGGTAGCATAACGATAGATTTACTATGAGGTGGGCAGAACCGCCTGCTCGGAGCAGGCGTGTCAGGACACTCTCGCGTTCAAGACCTGCTGATCAACTTGCCGTGGCCGGTCCATCGTCTGGGCGGCGAGACGATGTCCTTGGTCAGCGACCAGCTGTGCTCGGATAGCTCGTAGCGTCCTGCCATGCTTCACCTATGCTGCTGGGCATGATCACTCTTCGAGGCCATCGGTCTGCCGGCACCTGCCGCATCGCGCTTGCTAGTGCCAGTTTTGGCAACGCGTATTCATGAAAATCAGTAGGTTACACTTTTTTCTGTTGAAGTCGGGGGAGCTGGCAAGCCGCAAGGGGCGGCAACGAACGGCGTTTGTCCGAAGTGTCAGCTCTTCAAGCTCGCAAGAAGATGGTTTGCGGGGGCAGATGAACAGACTGGTGAGGTCCTTGTAAGAAATATCCTACAGTGGTATAGCATTTGTCTGAGTGGAGGATCAGATGTGAGCGATTGGAAAAGAGGCGACGGGACAACTACCATAGTCTGATATCAACGGTCACCATAGGCTGATATTAACAGCCGCTTCTCTTCGGAAGGACAACCTGTTCGGTAATGAATGATAAAGGGGCACCCCTTTCGCCAATCGCCTTCAGTGCACTGAGGCGCAAGACTATCAGCATGTAAATGCTGATTGAAATGGTGGTTTCAATAGAAGGAAATATTCCCTTTGCCGAATCATGGTCAAGACAAGTCAACCCGCGTCACGAGTGGCGTGCCGGGTCTCGATCATATACTCCATGGCGGCTTCCGGGCGGGCAGATCCTATCTGGTATCCGGTGGCCCGGGGGCGGGCAAGACCACGCTAGGGCTACACTTCCTGGCGGAGGCAGAGCCCGGCGAGGCCCTGCTGATCAGCCTCGGTGAAGCACGCCGGACGATTGGCGAAGACGCGCGCGGTATCGGCCTCGATATCAGCGATGTAGTCAGCATCGACCTGTCACCGGCAGAGTCGAGCGGAACAGCGGATGCATACACGCTATTGGAGCCGTGGGAGGCCGAGTCTCCGGACCTGCATGCGCGGATCCATGAACTCTTTCCGGATCGGCCGCCCAAGCGGGTCTTTGTCGATGCCTTGAGCCAGCTGCGGCACCTGTTCCCCGACTCCTTCCAGTTCCGTAAGCAGGTCATGGCCCTGATGGAGTACCTGAAGAGTGGCGGAGTTACCGTGCTGTATTCCGCGGAACGGGGGTCCTCTGCCGAGGAAGATCTCCAGTACCTCGGCGATGGCATCCTGACTCTGGAGGCGACGGAGTTCGGGCGGACCCTGTCGGTAGTCAAGTATCGCGGTTCCGGCTTCGCCGAGGGGAAGCACTCGGTGCGCTTGAGTGATCACGGCATGAGGGTGTATGAACGGCTGATTCCCACCGATCATCGCCGGGATTTCATCACCGAGTCGATCGCTTCCGGTGTGGCGGAGGTCGATACGCTGATGGGCGGTGGCATCGAACGGGGCACGGTGACGATCTTCTCGGGCCCGACGGGGGTCGGCAAGACATCGCTCGGGGTGCAGTTCATGCGTGAGGCCGCCACTCGTGGCGAGCGGTCAGTGATCTTCAGCTTCGAGGAGCGACTCGAGACCCTGCGCTATCGCTGCCAGGGCATCGGCATTCCGCTCGACGACATGATCGACCAGGGAACGCTGGCGGTTCGCGAGGTCGAGCCGCTGCGCTACGGCCCCGACGAGTTTGCCTGGTTGGTGCGGCACGAAGTAGAGACCCAGGGGGCACGAATCGTCATGCTGGATAGCCTGGCCGGCTATCGCCAGTCGGTGTTCGGTCAGGACGTGGCGCCCCATGTGCACGCCCTGTGTCGCTATCTGGGCAACATGGGCGTCACGGTGCTACTGGTCAACGAGGTCGGTTCCATCGCCGGAGGCGAGCTGCGCGTGTCCGAGCATGGCATCAGCTACCTGGCCGACTCGGTGGTGCTGCTGCGCTATATCGAACTGGACGGTGAACTGCGCAAGACCATCGGCATGTTAAAGAAGCGCACCGGTGATTTCGAGAAGACCCTGCGCGAATTCCAGATCACATCGCAGGGGCTGAGGGTCGGGGAGCCAATGACCGGCCTGCGGGGCATCCTGCGCGGCGTGCCCGAGGCGACTCCTCCACGGACGCAGGCTCGTTGATCTGATGGTCGATGTTCCAGCCAGGGTGATCGGTAGCGGCCTGCGAATCGAGGTTGCGGTCGGTAATGCCTCCGATCGCGAACTTCTGGCACGCTCCCTGGGGGCCGAAGGCTATGCGGTCGAGGGCTTTGATGCCGAGGGCACGGCCGGCCGCGAGGCCGACCTGTTGATCGTCGATCCCCCCTCCCTGGATCGCCTGCGCCAACGCATCGACCAGTTGCACACCGAGGCCTCGCCGGTGGTGTTCCCGGTATTGTTGTTGACGAAGAGTGAGTTGACCTCATCCACCCAGATCAGTCGTGAACTCGGCACCACGGCAGCCGATATATTGCGTATCCCAACCACCCGGGCGGAACTCAGTGCCCGAGTGTGCAACCTGTTGCGTCTCCGGCAGCTTTCCCTGCAGCAGTTCCATGAATACAACCTGGTGCGTGAGGTAACGCTCCAGGAGACGACGGAGCTGGGGTTGGCCAAGGCGGTATGTCGGATAATCACGCGCTTCAAGGGCCATGCGGCGGAGCTATGGTGATTTCTGGTGTACGGGAGGAGGTAGGAAGGGTGGCGTATCCTGTTGATTGATCACGACCAAGATCTCAATCAACACGAGCGGAT
>NZ_JACHXR010000016.1 GCF_014192275.1 Halomonas stenophila
GGCACCGCCACCAGCGAGTACTCGGTGACGAAGCCGTAGACCCGGCTGGTGACCAGCGGCAGGGCGTCGGGGCCGAACCAGCCGAAGGTGAAGGCAAGGGCCACCAGGCCGGTGATGAAGGCCAGCGGCAGGCCGGTGACCAGCAGCGCGAAGATCAGGCCCACCAGCAGCAGGGTTCCGTTGGCGATATCCATCAGGCGGTGCCCTCCATGTCATCGGGCTCGGGGGCCGGCTCGCCGCGCAGCGACTGCACCAGGTGCAGCAGCGCCTGCACGCACATGACCGCCAGGGCCAGCAGGATCATGCCCTTCACCAGCGCCGGGATGGGCGGGTTCCAGGAGGTGCCGGAGCGCTCCAGCTGCCACTCGCCCAGCGGATTGTGGGAGGCGTCCCAGAACATCACCGTGGCCGCGTAGGTCATGCCCAGGCAGAACAGGAAGGTCACCAGGTCATTGAAGCGGTCGAGCCACAGCTTGGCCTTGGGACCGACGCTGTCGTAGAGCACCCGCACCCGGATATGCCGGTTGCAGGCCAGGGCCGCGGGGCCGCCGAGGGCGAAGCTCACCCCCACCAGCATGACCACGCTTTCATGCACCCAGGAGGTCGGCGAGCCGAAGGCGTAGCGCATGATGACCTCGAAGACACTGATGACCATGGCGACGAACACCAGCCAGGCCGCCAGGCGGCCACAGGCCATGACGCCGCGATCGAAGGCATTGCGCACCGGATCGACGGGGGCAACCTCGTCAGAGGCCGAGCCGCCCTCCGGGCGACGAGACTCTCGAGTCATGAGACTTCCTCAACGAAAGGGGTGGGCCATCCGCGCGGATGGCCCGGGGCGTGACAGCCGGCCGGCGGCGTCCGCCGGCCGGAAGGCTTACAGCAGGTTGTGGTTTTCCAGGTAGGCCACCACCGACTCGTAGAACTCGCCGGTGATCTCGTTCTTCTCGGCCCAGGTCGCCCACTCTTCCTTGGCGATATTGCGGAACCTGGTGCGCTCCTCCGCCGGCAGGTCGATGATCTCGATGTCCGGGTCCTGGCGCGCCTCACGCACGGCCTCCAGGTCGCGGGTCTTGAGCTCGGCGACCATCTCGTAGGCCAGGTCGTCCACGGAGGTCTCGAGGATCGCCTTGAGGTCCGCCGGCAGGCCGTCCCAGATCTCCTTGTTCAGCGACACCGAGACCATCGGCAGGGAGTGGAAGCCGGGATACAGCGGATAGGGCGCGAACTCGTGCAGGCCCTGGGACTGGTTGGTGGCGAACACCGTATAGTCGGCGGCGTCGATCACGCCCTTCTCCAGGCCGGTGTAGACCTCGGAGCCCGGCAGGTTGACCGGGGTAGCGCCGGCGGCCTCGAAGATGTTGTAGACCATGCCTTCCGGGGCGCGCAGCTTGAGGCCCTGCATGTCCTCGACCGAGCGGATCGGCTTGGTGGACGGCAGCGACTCCAGGCCGGTGGCGGCGGCGCCGATCAGGTGCAGGCCATAGGGCTCGACCAGCTTGTTGTAGAGCGCCTCGCCCCCGGCATGGTTCATGTAGTCGAGGAAGTCGTAGGGGTCGCTCCAGGCGCCGACCAGGTTGCCGATCATGCCGAAGGCCGGATCGCGTCCGGTGAAGTAGCTGGGATCGGTCATGTGGCCCTGCAGGATGCCGGACTCGACGGCCTGCAGCGTCTGGTTGGCCTGGACCACGGCGCCCACCGGCAGGATCTCGATGGCGATGCGGCCGTCGGACATCTGCTCGACGTTGTCCGCCCAGGCCTTCTTCATCTCGAACTGCGGCTCCCCCGCGGTCTCGGAGGTCTGGAAGGTCCACTCGTACTCGGCGGCCTGGGCATCGAGGGCCATGGCCCCGAGGACGGCGACGGTCAGGGTCTTGAGAGGCGTGTTGAACATCATGAGGCTTCCTTTTCGCTTCTTGTTGGGACTTCGAGGGTGGCAAGAGAGGGCATCAGGCCTTCCAGGCCCAGATCCCGGCCGGTACGTTCCAGCACCGTGAGTGCCGCCGCGGCGGCCTGCTCCGGCTGACGCAGGCGAATCGCCTCCATCACCCGGCGATGGCGTTCCATGCTGTCGTGCAGTTCGTCGGCGCTGTGGTTGGAGCGCTCCACCAGCAGCGCGATGGCGGGCTTGAGCACATGGCTGATCTGCGCCCAGACCAGATTGTGCGACGCCGCGAAGATGGCCTCGTGGAAGGCCACGTCATGCTCGTCGTGGGACAGGCCCTGCCAGCGCAGGTCATCCTGCTCCAGGGCCCGGATCATGCCGTCGTAGGCGGACTCGATGGCCAGCAGGTCCGCCGCAGTGGCGTGCTCTGCGGCCAGGCGGGCGACGAAGGGCTCCACGGCGACCCGGAAGGCGAAGATCTCCCGCTGGATACGCGGATTGGGCTGGGCGAAGCGTGCCATCCAGCCACTGACCCGAGGATCGAGCAGGTGCCACTCCTGCAGGGGGCGCACCCGGGTGCCCTGCCCCGAGATCCGGGTCAGCAACCCCGCCGCCACCAGGGTCTGCAGGGCGCTGCGCACCGTGCTGCGGCTGACGCCGAAGCGCTCGCAGAGATCCAGCTCCTTGGGCACGAAATCACCCGGCACGTATTCCCCGCTGAAGATGGCCTCGGCGAGGAAGTCGGCAATATCGGGTCGCGTCGAGCGACGGGAACTATCGGGAGCTTGGGACATGGGGTGCCTTTCGCAGATCGCGGCCCTTGTCGGACCCTATGTTCTCTATGTCGGACATAGGGTCGAACAAATTCGGACTTAATGCCTTTAGACTTTGGTCACCCTCTCGCGCCTTTCACTCGTCGGCCATGCACTGGTCCGCCCCCGGCCCCGACAGGCGCTGTAGCGCCCTGCCCCGCTGCCCGAGGAAGGACAGGGCGACCGTCATGGCCCACCGGCTGGGCTATGATCTTCCTGGCAGTATGAGAAATCTCATGACACCCGGTGCTGGTTCCAGCATGGAAAAGGAGTCGGCTCGTGACAGCGACAACGCGACAGGACGGCCGCCTGGTGCTGGATGCACAGCACCTCAAGCAGCTGCGCAAGCGCCTGGGCTTGAGCCAGGAGGCCCTGGCCCAGCGCTGTTTCGAGCAGCGACTGTGCGTGTCCATCGCCTCGATCAAGCGTGCCGAGGGCGGCAAGCCGGTGCTGTACCGCACCGCCCGGCACCTCGCCACCGTCCACGGTACCGAGGTCGAACGACTCGCCGCCCGCGCGGTCGCCTCTCCAACGACGCCCTCCAGCGACGTGGCGAGTCTGCCGGACGACGTCGAGAGCCGTACGGTCATCCGCCTGAGCGTCTGGGCGGAGGCGTTTCCCGACAGGGTCGCGACGACGATTGCCACCCTCATCGACCAGTTCGGGGGCACCTCCCAGCCCGGGGATGGCAGGTGCCTGGAGGCCAGCTTCGGGTTGCCGCGCGCCTACCGCAGTGACGCCCTGCGCTGCCTGCAATGCGCCATCGCCGTGGCCCGGTTGATCGCCGCCGCCGGGATCGGGAGGGGACGCCTGTGCTGCGACACCCGACAATGGCCGGCGTCCCGGGCGTCCTCGATCGACGGCGATCCCCTGCCCCCCGTGGCCGACGCCGAGATGCCGCCGATCTGGGTCGCGCGAGGGCTGGCGGTGCAGCTCGGCGAGCGCTTCGCCTTCAGCGAGGCGGCCTCGCGAGACTGGTGGCGCTTCCTCCATGCCAGGGACGGTCAGCAGGTCAGCCACTTCGACCTGATCGGCCGCCACCTCGAGGTCAGCCAGCTCAAGGCGGTGCTCGAGACCACGCGGGACTACCAGGTGGGGCACGTGCTCTATGTCCGCGGCGTGGCGGGGATCGGCAAGACCCGGCTGGTGGACGAACTCACCGACATGGCCCAGCAACTGGACGCCGACCTGCACGGAGCCGCCGTCCTCGACTTCGGCAGCCGCAGCGACGAGGGCCCCCTCGCCCAACTGCTGCGCTCGCTGCTCGCACTGCCCGATGCCCCCGATGCCGCGGAACGCCAGCTCCAGGAACAGCTGCGCCGGCTACGGCTGGCCAGTGACCACGCCATGCTCTTTCGCCCCCTGCTGGGACTACCGCAGCCCACGGCGGACGAGCGGCTCTTCGCGGCCATGACCCACGAGACGCGTCTGTCGCGGCAGGGCGAGGCATTACGTGAACTGATCCGTCGCCGGTCCATCGAGCGGCTCCAGGTCCTGGTGATCGAGGATCTGCACTGGGCCGACGATGTGCTCTTCACCCTCCTCGCCACGCTGCTGCAGGAGGTCCGCGACGCCCCGGTGATCTGGATGCTGACCTCACGCCTCGAGCAGGATCCCCTGGACACCCGGCTCCGGCCACGCCTGGCCGACCTGCCCCTGACCCTGATCGACCTCGCCCCCTTGCGCCAGCCCGAGACCGAGGCGCTGGCCGCGCGGTTCGGCAACGCCGATCCCGCCTTCGTCGCACAGTGCGTGACGCGAGCTCAGGGCAACCCGCTGTTTCTGACCCAGCTGCTGCTGTTCCGTCAGGGGGGCGACCTGCCCGCCAGCCTCAAGCACCTGGTGCAGACCAAACTCGACCAGCTGGCCACGGTGGACCGCCAGGCGCTGCGGGCGGCGGCCACCATCGGCCAGCGGTTCGGCCTCGAGGAGCTGCAGGCGCTGCTGCCGTCGCGGGACTATCGTCCCGGCCTGCCGCAGCGCCACTACCTGGTCCGCGAACTGCCCGACGGCAGCTACCTGTTCATGCACGACCTGATCATGCAGGGCATCTACGAGGCCACCCCCCGGGAGCAGCGCGATCGGATGCATCTGCGCCTGGCCCAGCACTACGCCGGCCGCGACCCCACCCTGCGCGCCCGTCACCTGCACAAGGCCCGGGCCCTGGCGGCCCCCGGGGCCTTCCTCGAGGCCATCGAGTCACAGCTTCGCCAGCACCTTCACGCCCCGGCGCTCGAACTGGTGCAACAATGCCAGGCCATCGACTACGCGCCGCGCGACGACTATCGCCTGGCGATGCTGCAGGCCCGGATCAGCAGCGCCATGGGGCTCACCCAGGAAGCCCACACCCATTTCGTGCGCGCCCAGGAACTGGCCACCGACGACGACGCCTGGGTCGATGCCAGCATCGGGCTGGCGCGGACCCTCAACCTGCTGGACGAACTGGATGCCGAGGAGCGCCTCCTCGAGCGGGCACTGGCGGTGGCCGCCCCCCGCGAGGCCCATGCCGCCCTCGCCGACATCCATTACCTCAGGGGCAACATCCACTTTCCGCGTGGCGACTTCGCCGGCGGCCGGGCCTGTCACGAGCGCGCACTGGACGAGGCACGGACCTGCGGCCGGGTCACGGCCGAGATCCAGGCCCTCAGCGGCCTGGGAGACGCCCATTACGCCCAGGGACACATGCTCAGCGCACACCGGGTGTTCGAGCGTTGCGTGCGTCTCTGCCGCGAACATGGTCACGCCGACCTGGAGGCCTCGAACCTGTTCATGCTGGGCACGGCACGCATCTACACCAACGCGACCCAGGCCGCCCTGGAGGACACCCTGGCGGCCACCGAACTGGGCGAGCGGGTCGGCAATCGCCGCGCCGAGATCGTCGCCCGCCTGACGGCGAGCTGGATCCTGCTGTCACAGGGCCACCCCCATCCGGCATTGGCGCATGTCGAGACCGGCCTGGCCCTGGCCAGGGGAATGGGCGCCGGGCGCTTCGAGGCCTTCCTGCTCGAGAGCGAGGCGCGACTCAGGCTCGTCGGCGGGGAGCCGGAGCTGGCGCGCAACCTGATTCGCACCGCCTGGCGGATGGTCGAACGCCATCGCCTGGAACACTTCATCGGCCCCTGGGTGCTGGGCACCCTGGCACTGCTCGAGGATGACGGCGAGGCCCGACGCGGCGCCCTCGACAAGGGGATGGCGCTGCTCGAGCGGGGCTGCGTCGGGCACAACGCCTATCGCTTCCTGATCGCCGCGGCCGAGACCTGCCTGCTGCATGGCGAAGCCGCGGCCGCTCGACGCTATGCCAGACGACTGCGCGCCTTCGTCGCCGACGAGCCCTGTGTCTGGGCAGGGCATCATGTCGAGCTGATCGAGCGCCATGCCGCCTGGCTGGACGACGGCTCGGAGGCCGCCCATCGCTGCCTGCTCGAGCACTGGCGGCGGGGCGTCGACCAGGGGCTCGCCCTGGTGATGCCGCGCCTGGCGCTGCGCGACTACCCGGGCGCGAGCCCCCTCTGACCGCGACCTCTCATTCGCTCCCCAGCAGCCAGCCGACCAGCCGCTCGGACTGTTCCAGGCACTGCTCCTGCAGGCCGGCGCCACGCGTCCAGCCCCCCGCAAACAATAGCGGACAGGACGCCTGCCCCCTCCACCAGGCCTTCGCCGTCTCGGCATTGTAGGCGTCGATGTCACGCTGCGCCTGGAGACAGGCGGCATCGAGCACATTGTGCTTGAAATAGGTCCAGGCCTTGCGCTGCAGCGCCTCGTCGGGTGTCGGCAACTCGTGCTTGTAGCCCGAGTCGTGGGGGCCCTCCGCCATCTGCGTGCGGGTCGCGTCGGGCAGCCGCACCTGCATGGCCTCGGGAATGCCCTCGGGATCCATCACCTTGTCGAGCATCTCCTGGCGCGGGATACGGTTGAGGTCGTCGACCAGCGACACGAAGTACTGGGGCAGCCCCGCCTCGTCATAGTCCGGATTGGCGGGATCGTTCTGGTGGAGGTTGGTCAGGTAGTCGATGCGGTAGGGAAAGCGCGTGTCGCCGGGATCGCGGATCTCGATGTTGTAGGTGCGCCAGACGTTCTTGTTGGGCGGCAGGCGATCGGAGGCGGTGTGGCAGACGGCATAGCTGCGCGTGTAGCGCACCGCCCCGAGGATGGCATCCAGCCGCTCGCGGGCCGGCGCCAGCCGATCGCTGAGCGACACCAGGCGACGCGCATCGTCGGCATGGGTGGCGACGATGGCCAGGTCGAAGGCCTCCGACCAGCCATGATCGTCATGCACCACCGCCCGCTCGGGCTCGAGGCGTACGCCGACCTCGGCATGGCGGCGGATGGTGACTCGCGGTCCCGACCTCTCCGGCGCCACCAGGTACGCCGCCAGGGCATCGAGCCAGCGTTGGGCCCCATAGTCGAAATAGCGCCGCCGGGGCTTCCCGCCCCCCTCCTGCACCCGGTAGTACTCGAAGGGCGCGGCCAGCGGCATCTCGCCCGGGCCCCGATCGTCGGTGAAATACATCGCCGCGATCCGCGGGTAGTAGATCAGCGTGCGGACCGAGGCGACCCGGCGCGGCAGATCGGGATCCTGCCAGTCGATGTCGATGTCCAGCTCATGGGCCGCCGTCTGGAGCATCTCGCGTGGCCGGGCTTCGCAGTCGTCGAAATAGGCGGCGACGGTATAGGCGGGCGTGATGCTGTCGAGCAGATCCAGGGCCGCACGATGCACGACGCGGATCAGGGGCGCCAGGCGGCCGTGGTCGGCGGCCTCCAGCGCGAAGGCCGGATCGGAGACCCCGCGGTTGAGGTAGGTGTCGTCGGTCAGCGAGAGGCGTCCATCGCGGGTGAAATAGCTCTCGGTATCCTGCAGCGGCTTCAGGTGGTCGAGGTAGTCGATCTCGCCCATGATCGCCTCGAGTCGCTTGTAGGTCGCCAGATTGACGTCGTTGACCCCCAGGTCCGCCCAGCGCAGGTAGCGCTGGTCTTCCCCCGACGCGCGGCGCCGGGTTCCCAGGTCGACGACCACGGTCTCGGCGTTGCCACCCAGTGACGCCTTGCGCTCGAACAGCGTGATATCGAGTGCCGTTCCCGGCTCCGAGGCCTGCGCGACCCGGCGCTGCAGGTAATAGGCCAGCGACAGCCCAGAGACGCCGCCACCGATGATGGCGAGCCTCACGATCGCATTGCTCATGGTCATTCTCCCTGTGAGTGAGACGTCATACACAAGGATGAGCGTTTGCCAACCCTACCCGCCCCGCAAGGAATGGCCGGCAACTGATCCCGAACTGATCCTGTTCTCACCGACAGTGCCTGCATCCCATCGCCGAATCGCGCCCCGCGGCGTCGGAGGGGGGCTGGACGGCGTGGTGCATCCCGATCTGATACCGCAAGGAGGTGGCTCAACTGATCCCCGCATGATGCGGAAGTACTGGGTGGCTGATGCTGAAGTATGAAAGCCGGACGGAAATCCGACGGCGAATCTCAACCGCTCCCGAGGGGGCGACCGATCAGGAGACGTTCATCATGGCCACGCAATACCAAGTCAGCATTTCCATGGACAGCGACACCATCGAGAAGCTCAAGAACGGCGGCTTCGCCCTCTACGCCTTCAAGGCGGTCAAGACCGCGAACCAGGGTGGGGCCCCGCTGGTGTGGTTCCAGTCCACGTCCTTCCTCGACAACACCGTGATCACCTGGGACGAGCAGTACCAGGCCTACATCTCGACCGACGAGATCATCGCCAACGGCAAGATCCATGCAAGCTCCAGTGCCGACATCGACCTGGAACAGACCATGATGGTCAGCCAGCAAGGCACCGTCGAGGTGATGCAGGAGGGGACGCCGAGCGCCATCTCGATCAGCAACCTGGGCACCAGCCAGTGGACCTGCGGGATCTCCCAGCAGACCGGTGGCAGCACCAAGCCGATGTGTGCCTTCCCGCTGTACGGCAAGAACCTGGACGTGATCGCGCCGATCGAGAAGGTGCTGCTGATGTTCGCCAGCAATACCGTCAACACCGGCACGGTGATCTACAAGGCCTACAGCTCCGGGGTACTGCTCGACCTGACTTCGGACCAGTCGCGCTCGGTGTCCTACGACATCAACGAAGGCTGGGACTGGGGCGGCAAGTCCTGGGGCCAGTCCGTGAAGGCTCAGGAATCCCTGGTCCCGCTGCTGATCACCTCATAGGCCATCCACGCCGGGTCGGCACCGCCGACCGGCCCATCGCACAGGAGGACGCACGATGTCGGAAGTCCGCATCGCCCCGGGAGCCCAGCACGTCTTCCCCGAGGGCCAACTGGCCGAGAGCCTGGAACTCGAGAATCGCCACAACGTCGGCGGGCCGGTTCGCTACCAGATCGCCGCCCGCCCTCAGGTGAGCATCGACATGACGCCCGACCAGGAGTATCGAGTCCAGGGCATCAACGGCCAGCAACTGACCGTCACCAACGGCCTGCCCAACAGCCTCTACTGCCGCTGGGGCTGAACCTGGCAGACGCCTCGCCACCACGGGCGCCCTCCGGGGCGTCCGTCTCATCGTCGGGAGCCGCCCATGTCGGAGACCTGCCTGGAAATCGAGCTGTCGAACGCGACCCTCGAATCGCTCAGGACCGGGGGCTATGCGCTGTTCGTGCTATTGCCGGTCGTGAGTTCCAACCGTAGCGGCGTGCCCCTGGTCTGGCAGTGCCGCGAGAACTACCTGGCCACCATCCGGGTGGTGATTCCCGAGTCCGATTTCGGCTATATCGCCACCACGACCATTGCCCCCGACCGGACCATCGCCATCGGCAGCCAGACCCCGGTCGCCTGCCACCAGCGGGTCGACGTCAGCGCCTCGGGGGCGCTCTCGACCACCTCCAGCGAGTTGCCGGGCATCTATTTCACCAGCCCCTCGGGGGCCCCGCGCTATACCTGCGGGCTGGCCAGGCGGGGCGACGGGGAGCCGGCCGCCTACTGCGCCTTCGACCTCTCCCCCACCCTCACGGTCTCGCTCGCCCCCTCCCCGGCCGTCCTCGTCTTCTTCGCCACCTCCCGTTACCGCCCGGGCACCTATCTCGAGGCGTCACTCGGCGCGGGTATCTACCTGCCCGTTCCACCGGGGACCACCAGGCGAGTCGACTACGACATCGGCGACGGCTGGCAGGCCGATGCCGTGGCACAGGCGAGCCCGGTGCCGAGCGGCACGCCCCTGGCGGAGCGGCTGCTCGAGCGCCCTTCCCCCGACGTCCCGCTGACCCGAGCCCTTCCGGCTCACTAGCTAGTCGAGCCAGGGCATCAGCGCCTTGCCACACGCCAGCCGGCGATGCAGGTACCGCCGGGTATCGTGCTGGCCGGGCGTGTCATCCCGGGCCCAGCAACGCAGGGTGGCGAGGAACAGCGCGGTCAGGGCGAGCTCCTCGAACCGCGCGCGGTGGCTGCCGTAGGGCGCCGCCAGATGGGCGGCCTGGCGCCACCACTGGATGGTTCGCGACAGGTCGAAGACCATCGGCACCCAGGTGTGGGGATGCGGCAGATGCGCCTTGGTACGCAGCATCTGGATCGTGACGTCACGGTGCTCGGCCAGGGCATCGAGCCAGGCCAGCAGGCAGTGCTCGAGACGCTGGCGTGGCGGCCAGTCGGCGAAGCCGCCGGGCGTGTCGGCGAGCATGGCCCGCCAGCCCCGCAGGAACCAGGCATTGGCCACGTCATCCAGGTCGCGGTAGTGATCGAGGACGCGGGCGGCGGGAATCCCCAGCCGGGCGGCCACCTCGGTCAGGGTGACGGCCGGCCAGCCCACCTCCTCGGCGATCTGCAACGCCGTGGTCAGCAGGCTGTCGGCCAGCTGGCGATCCGGGTCATCGTCCCGCCGGGCATGCACGGGTGTCATGGTCATGGCCATCCCTCCGCTGGCGCATTCGGACGTGCCTGGTTACTACCATAGGCGCTAATCGCCAGGGGCGGCGATGCGGCAGGCTCGACGCAGGCTGCCGGTGGGCAGGGCCACCGGCACGGGGTATCCTCGGGGACGTTTCGCCAGGTGGCGGCGACCGCATGGCGACGCCCGGCGTCGCGACGCCCGACCCAACCACGTCCAGTCCGGCGGGAGATCTGCATGCCCGACAAGCCGATCACGGTGTTCGGTGGCACCGGCTTCCTCGGCGCCACCCTGGTGCGCGAGCTGGTGGAGCTCGGCCGGCCGGTGCGCCTGGTCGCCCGACGACCGGTGAGGCCGGCCTGGGTCGAGCCCGGCGACCCCCTGGAGACCGTCGCCGCCGATATCCGTGACGACGACGCGGTGGCCGCGGCGGTGGCAGGCGCCGGCGCGGTGGTCAATGCGGTCAGCCTCTACGTCGAGACCCGCCGGCTGCGCTTCGAGACCATCCATGTGGAGGGGGCCGGGCGCCTGGCGCGGCTGGCCAGGGAGGCCGGCGTGATCCGACTGGTGCAGCTCTCGGGCATCGGCGCCGACAGCCGCTCGCCCTCGGCCTATGTACGGGCCCGGGCAAGGGGCGAGGCCGCGGTGCTCGACGCCATGCCCAAGGCCATCATCCTGCGCCCCAGCGTGCTTTACGGCCCCGAGGACGCCTTCCTCGCCACCCTGGCCCGGCTCACGCGGCTGCCGGCGATTCCGCTGTTCGGCCGTGGCGAGACGCGCCTGCAACCGGTGCACGTGGTGGACGCGGCACGGGCCATCGCCCACCTGACCGGCGCCGACGCGCCGCGGCGGCGGCTGTTCGAGCTGGGCGGGGCCGATGTAATGAGCTACCGGGAGATCCTGGCGCTGGTGATGAGCCACCTGCATCGTGAGCGGCCCCTGGTCCCGGTGCCCTTCCTCGCCTGGCGGGCGCTGGCGATGCTGGCCTCGCCGCTGCCGAGCCCGCCGCTGACCCGCGACCAGGTCCTGCTCATGCAGCGCGACAACGTGGTCGGCGACGGCGTGGGCACCTTCGCCGACCTGGGCCTCGATGCCCGGTCCCTGCGCGAGGCCCTGCCGGCCTGCCTGCCCGTCGCCAACGCCTGAAAGCGCCGGCGGGAAGGACTAAGCTTCGGGACATGAAACTGTTCACGCTAGAGGCCAGCCGTGCCTTCGGCGAGAAGGTCGCGAGCGCGCTGGGCACCTCGCTGGCTGCCCACGAGGAGCGCGACTTCGAGGATGGCGAGCACAAGGCGCGTCCGCTGGAGAGCGTTCGCGGCGAAGATGTCTACGTGCTGCAGAGCCTCAACGGTGAGCCCCACCAGAGCCCCAACGACCGTCTCTGCCGCCTGCTGTTCTTCCTCGGCGCCGTGCGCGAAGCCGGTGCACGACGGGTCACCGCGGTGATGCCCTATCTCGCCTATGCCCGCAAGGATCGCCGCACCAAGACCCGTGACCCGGTGACCTCCCGCTATCTCGCCATGCTGCTGGAGTCCATGGGCGTCGACGCGGTCATGACCCTCGAGGTCCACAACCCCGCCGCCTTCCAGAACGCCTTCCGTTGCCGGGCCTACCACCTGGACACCTATCGCCTGTTCGCCGAGCGCATCCTCCCCCACTGCGGAGACGACCCGCTGGTGGTGGCCTCCCCCGACCCCGGCGGCGTGAAGCGTGCCCAGGGCTTCCGGGAGATGCTGGAGGCCCAGTCGGGCCGGGGCATCGGCGCCGCCTATATGGAGAAGCGGCGCAGCGAGGGCCATGTCAGCGGCACCCTGCTGGCCGGTGAGGTCGACGGCGCCACCGTGCTGGTCATGGACGACCTGATCAGCTCGGGAGGCACCCTGCTACGTGCCGCCCAGGCGTGCCTGGACCGCGGGGCAAAGCGCGTCATCGGCCTGGCTGCCCACGGCCTGTTCGTGGGAGACGCCGAGCGGGTGATCGCCGACCCGCGGCTATCGAGGGTTCTCGTCACCGACAGCCTGCCGCCGACCCGGCTGCCTCCCCGGGTGGCCGAACGTCACCTGAAGGTGGTCAGCGCCGCGCCGCTCTTCGCCGAGGCCATCCGCCGCCTCCAGTGTGACGGGTCGCTCACCGACCTGCTCGGTGGCCCGGCCTGAGCCCGGCGCGGTTCAGTCCGGCATCGCCCATCGGACGGCCGACTCGGCCAGGGCCAGGTAGTCCCGGGCCTGGGGCTCCCAGGCCTCGGGATCGCGGGGGTGGGGCTCCAGCAGGTGGGAAAGCGCCAGCCGCGCCCGAAGGCAGGCGCGATAGGCGCGGTAGAAGGCCAGCACCCGGGGATCGGGGGTGTCTTCCAGTGCCTGGCCGACTCGCCGGAACAGCCGCTCGCCGATCCAGGCGCCCCCCAGCCGCTCGCACTCCAGCGCCAGCAGGCTCAGCTCGTCGAAGGGATCCACCAGACGCAGATTGCGGTTGAACTCCAGGCAATCGATGACCACCGGCGGCTCGACCAGGCAGACATGCTCGGGGCGCAGATCCCCGTGCCCTTCCTTGATGCGGCCCTCCCGGGCGCGCCGTCCCACCAGGTCCGGGGCCTCGTCCAGCAGACGATCCATACGATCCAGCACCGACGCCACCCGGTCTCCGGGCATCGCGAAGCGGCGATCGGCCATGATCTCTCGGTTCCTTGCCTGTTCCCGGGCGAAACGGGCGACGTAGTCCTCGGCGGGCAGATCCTCGGGAGCGAGCCCGGAGTAGAAGTTCCCGAGCAGGTCGGCGAGCGCATCGATCCGCTCCGGGGCGACGTCGCCCCTGGCCAGGGCCTCGTTCAGCAGGCGATGTTCGGGCAAGCGACGCATCACCACCAGCCAGTCGACGATCCCCTCGCGACTCGACAGCGCCAGCGCCCCGCCGGCACCGCGGCCGAGGGGCTCGACCCCCAGGTAGACATCCGGCGCCAGGCGGCGGTTGAGGCGGATTTCCTCGCGGCACAGAAACTCCCGGGAGGCCAGTCGGTGGCAATCACGGTGCCGGTACTCGACGGGCTTCTTGAGCTTGTAGACGCGCTCTCCCGCCAGGAAGACGAAGGCCATGTGGGTTTCCTTGACCTCCACTTCCCCCTCGCAGTCGGGGTAGGCCTGGGGCCGGGAGAGGTGCGCGACCTTGTCGCGCAGCGGCACCGCCGCCCTGCCGTTATCGGAACCCTCGTGTCTCGGCTTGGCCATCACGTACCTCCGGCGTGCCGATGGCGCCTCACACCTTCTTGACGAACGCCGACTTCAGTTTCATCGCCCCGATGCCGTCGATCCTGCAGTCGATATCATGATCCCCGTCGACCAGGCGGATGTTCTTGACCTTGGTGCCGACCTTCACCACCGAGGAGGAGCCCTTGATCTTGAGATCCTTGATGACGGTAACGGTGTCACCATCGGCGAGCACATTACCGTTGGCGTCGCGAACCACTGGCGAATCGTCCTCGCCTGAGGTGGCCTCTTTGGACCATTCATGGCCGCATTCCGGGCAGACGTACTGCAGGCCATCATCGTAGGTGAACTCGGAAGCACATTCGGGACACGCCAGCATACCATTCATGGTAGGGGACCTCGGATGGGTTGGGGAGCCGGCAAGCCTACAGGGTCGGCCTCGCGGGCACCATATCGGGCTTTCCGTCATGCAGCAGGCCCAGATGCCGATCTTCAGGGCCGCGCTGGATACCCAGCACGAGACCGTGATCCCCAGCCCCTCGCGGGCGACCGCCCGCCCGAAGGCCTGGGGGCTCGGCGAGCACGGGGAGCCCCCGGCATCGACCCTGCCCCGATGGAGCACCAGCGACCACGGCGCGGGCGAGTCAACGGTCGCCCGAGCGGCGATGCCGGGCTATCCTCCAAGGCCGGACGCCCATCAGAAGCAGAGAGGATGCCGATGAGATTCGCGATCATGGGAAGCGGCGGCGTGGGGGGCTACTTCGGTGCCCGCCTGGCCGAGGCCGGCGAGGACGTCACCTTCATCGCCCGCGGCGAGCACCTGGCGGCGATCCGCCGCGACGGCCTGCGGGTCGTCAGCATCAAGGGGGATGTCGCCATCGCCCCGGCCAGCGCCACCGACGATCCGGCCGAGGTCGGCGTGGTCGACGCGGTGCTGCTGGCGGTGAAGGCCTGGCAGGTGCCGACCGCCGCCGAGGCCATCCGCCCCCTGGTCGGCCCGGACACCCTGGTGCTGCCCCTCGAGAACGGGGTGGAGGCCGCCGATACCCTGAGCGAGGTGCTCGGCGAGCCGGCGGTCCTGGACGGCCTGTGCGGCATCCTCGCCTGGCGCGAGGCACCGGGGCTGATCCGCCATGCCGGGGTCGACCCCTTCGTGCGCTTCGGGACGCGCCTGCCCGCGCAACGGGCCGGCGCCGAGCGTCTCAAGGCCGCCTTCGACCGCACCCTCGGCGTCAGCGCCGAGATGCCCGAGGACATCGAGGTGGCGGTATGGAGCAAGTTCCTGTTCATCTGTGCCATGAGCGGCATCGGCGCCATCACCCGCGCCCCGCTGGGAGTGACCCGCCAGTTGCCGGAGACCCGCGGGCTGATCGAGCAGATCCTCGCCGAGATCGAGGCGGTGGCCCGGGCCCGGGGCGTGGCCCTGCCGGCGGATGCCGTCGAGCGCGCCCTGGCCTTCATCGACGGGCTGCCGGCCCAGAGTACCGCCTCCATGCAGCGCGACATCATGGAGGGGCGCCCCTCGGAACTGGAGGCCCAGAACGGTGCCGTGGTGCGCCTGGGCCAGGCCGCCGACGTGGCGACCCCGGTCAATGCCATGATCCATGCCGCCCTGCTGCCCCAGGAGAACTCCGCCCGCGGTGCCAAGGCCGAGACCTGGTAGGCGTCGTCGACGGCGGGCCGCCCCTCACTCGCCGTTTCCCGACCAGTCCAGCACCAGTCGCTCCCGCTGGTCGAGCCGAACCCGGGCGCCCAGGGGACGGCTTTCCCGGTCGAGTACTCGGCACAGCCAGCGCGTCGCCTCCTCGTCGGCCCGCTCGAGGCGGAAGCGACGCAGCCGCATGGGCACCATGGTCAGCGACTGCAGCCGGCCATCGGCATGGCACAGCACGGGGAAATACAGCAGCACCAGGTCGCCCCGGTAGCTCTCGTGGCCACCGATGCCCTCATAGTCGTTGATCAGGTCACCGCAGCCGTAGAGGATGAGCTTGCCATGGTGGACCTCGATGCCCAGTGGATGGTGGGAAGAGTGCCCCCACACCAGGTCCACGCCGGCGTCGTCGATCAGCCGCTGGGCGAAGGCGCGGTGCTGGGCCGGGAGGGCATAGCCCCAGTTGCCGCCCCAGTGCAGGGAAACGACCGCCAGCTCCCCCGGCGGACGCCGCCGGATCCGGCGGGCGACCTCGCGAACACCGGCATCGCCGGGACGCCGCAGCAGGTCGACCCCGGGACGTGAGGAGGTGGCCTCCCAGCGCTCCGGCACGCCACTGTTCGGCAGGCCCAGGGACAGCAGGCGCACCCGTCCACCCGGCGTCGACAGGCAGAGTGGCGCCGTGGCCTCGTCGCGCTCCCGCCCGGCACCGACATGCCGCAGGCCCGCCGCGTCCAGGGCCTCGAGGGTCTCCAGCAGGCCGGCCTCGCCCCAGTCCAGCACGTGGTTGTTGGCCAGGGTACAGGCATCCACGCCCGCCGCCGCCAGGACGGGCAGGTTATCGGGGTGCATGCGGTAGTTGATGCCCTTGGGCTCGGCGGCCTCGCTGGTGGTGACTGCGGTCTCCAGGTTGATCAACCGCAGGTCCGGGGCATGTTCGGCCAGTTCCGCCAGGGCGTCGCCCCACACATAGGCGAAGTCGACCGGATAGGGAATGGGGCCATGGACCGTCTCGGCCAGGCGCACATAGCCCTCGGCCGAGTCCATGTAGCCTTCGTACAAGCGGGGATCACCGGGATGGGGCAGGATCTGGTCGATGCCGCGCCCGGTCATCACATCACCGGTCAGCCACAGGCTGAGGTCGGAAGAGGTCGTCATTCCTTCACCTCCTACTCGCCGATATCCTCGTGCCACAGCTCGGGGGAAGCGGCGATGAAGCGCTCCATCAGCGCGATGCACTCCGGATCCTGCAGCACCTCGACCTCGACGCCGCGCTCCCGCAGCAGGGCCTCCTCGCCCAGGAAGGTACGGTTCTCGCCGATCACCACCCGGGGAATGCCGTAGAGCAGGATGGCGCCCGTGCACATCGCGCAGGGCGAGAGCGTGGTGTAGAGGGTCGAGTCGCGATAGATCGCCGCCGGCTGCCGCCCGGCGTTGTCCAGGGCATCCATCTCGCCGTGCAGCACCGCACTGCCCAGTTGCACGCGGCGGTTGTGACCGCTGCCGAGGATCACTCCCCGGTGCACCAGGACCGACCCGATCGGAATGCCGCCCTCCGCGAGGCTGTCGCGCGCCTCGTTCAGGGCGGCCTTCATGAAGTGCTCCATGTCACGCTCTCCGTTGCGTTGGCTTGCGCATCAGCCTACGCCGGCCACCCCGGGGCGACCAGCCCCACCCGACCTCACCCCGCGACGACGGGCGCCAGCCCAAGGCCGGTCAGGAGCCGAGCCTCGCCCCCATCGGCAACGCCACGGCCCCATGCGTGGCGTTGCCGTTTGGGAAGCTCCCGATCGATAGCGGCTATGCTGATAACTGAATGACACCCAGCTCTCTACCGCCATGCTCCCGGGAGCCTGACCGTGGCCGACCAGAACAAAGTAATCGCCTTCTACGATGAACGCACGCTGCTGCATCAGCCGAGTATCGACGTTCCCTTTCTGCCCAACCGCATGGATCGCCGTATCCGCCAGCTGCTCGCCGGGCTCTCCATCCCCTGGAAGTACCCGGAGCACCCCGCCCGCCTCACGGCGATCCGCCAGCTGCTCGAGAGGGAGCCCATCCCCGACCTGGTCTTCGAGGCGGGCCGGGAGGCCTCCCATGAGCAACTCGCCAGGGTGCACACGACCTCCTTCCTGCGCGACATCTTCAGCCTGGAGGGGGCCAATACCTGGCTCGACGTGGACACCACCGCCGTCTCGCCGGGCAGCATCGAGGCGGCCCGAGTGGCGGCGGGCACGGCCATCGCCGCCGTCGAAGCGGTGGTCGACGGACGCGCCGAGAGCGCCTTCGCCCTGGTGAGACCGCCCGGCCACCATGCCGAGCCGGTGCGCGCCCGGGGCTTCTGCCTGTTCAACAACGTGGCGGTAGCGGCCGCCCACGCCCAGTCAGCGCTGGGGTGCGAGCGGGTGTTGATCGTCGACTGGGATGCCCATCACGGCAACGGCACCCAGGAGATCTTCTGGGCCTCCCCGGACGTGATGCTGTTCGATATCCACCGGGCCGCTCCCTTCTATCCGGGATCGGGCCGGCTCGAGGAGATCGGTGCCGGCCTCGGCGAGAGCACCACCGTGAACGTGCCGGTACCCGGCGGCACCGGTGACGAAGCCTACCTGACGGCCTTCCGGGAGATCCTGGCACCGGCGGCGGACTGGTTCCAACCCGATCTGATCCTGGTCTCGGCAGGGTTCGACGCCCATTGGCAGGATCTGGCCCTGAATGTTTCCTACGACGGATTCGGGGCCATGACCGGCTTCCTCCAGGCTCTGGCGCGCCGCCACTGCAAGGGGCGCCTGGCCTTCGTGCTGGAAGGCGGCTACAACCTTGAATCGGTGTCGCGGGGCGTTCACAGCGTACTCTCCGTGCTCGCCGGAACTCCCCCTGCCGAACCCGGCAGCCGAGGCCTCTCCGAGGTGCAGGCCGCAGCGGCATTTCATCGCGATGCCTTCATCGACAGCGATGCCAGTGGCGGGGCTCCCCGATGAGGAAGGGCGGCATCGGGCGCCGGCTCAGAGCGCCACGCCGAACCAGGCCTGCGCCAGGTAGCCGGTGAGAAAGGCCAGGCCGGCCGCCGCGCCCCCCATCAGCAGCGTGCGCAGCCCCGACTGCCACACCGGCCGCTGGTAGACCAGGCTCTTGAGCATGCCGATCAGCAGGAACATGAAGGCGGCGATCGCCAGGCTGGCGAGGAAGCGGTGCCAGGGCAGGATGCCGGGCAGCGCATAGGGCACCAGCGGCATCGCCCCCACCACCAGGAAGGCCAGGAAGGTCACCAGCGCCGAGCGCCACGGGCTCAGCGCCACACGCTGCAGGCCATGTTCCTCGGTGAGCATGGTCTCCACCCAGACCTCCCGGTCGCGGCTGATGGTCTCCACCACCTGCTGCAGGACCTCCCCCTCGAAGCCCTTGCGGGCATAGATCTGGCGGATCTCCTCCCGCTCGCCCTCGGGCACCAGGTCGATATGTTCGCGCTCGCGCTCCCGGGCACGCTCCACGCCCTCGCGCTGCGCCTGGACCGCCTCGTAGTTGCTGATCGCCATGCTGAAGCCGTCGGCCAGCAGATTGGCGAAGCCCAGTACCAGCGCCACGTGGGCCGAGAAGCCCGCGCCGAAGGCCCCCGAAACCACCGCGAAGGTGGTCACGCAACCGTCGATGGCCCCCAGGATGGCATCCGGCGTGCTCTGGGCACGGGCCGGTGCCTCGAGTCGACGGCGGATCGCCTCGGGGTCGTGGTACTCCTTCAGCGCCTGCTGCTTGCTGCGCTTCATGGTGTCTTCCTCCGCCACGCGGGCCCTGCCCGCCTTTTGCAGCGTCGTCAGCGGCGTTTCGCCTGTCCAGTCGGTCGACAGGGGCAGTTCCGGCGAAAGCCTGGCGCGCTCCCCTGAGCATACGCCCCGCACCGTCATCCCTCGACGGTTGAGCCGGGGCGCCGAAACCCGGATGATCGAGACCACCCAAGGGCAAGCGAGGAGTGCCACCCATGACCGAGCGACCATCGCCCCGCATCCTGGTCTTCGCCGGCAGCAGCCGGGAGGCCTCGTTCAACAAGCGCCTGGCCCGGCTCGCCGCCGAGCGCATCGAGGCTCACGGCGGCGCGCCGACCTTCGTCGACCTGCGCGACTACCCCATGCCGCTGTACAACGGCGACCTGGAGACCGCCGAGGGCCTGCCCGAGATGGCCGTGGCCCTGCGCGGGGTGCTCGCCGAGCACCAGGGGCTGATGATCGCCTCACCGGAATACAACGGCTTCATCACCCCGCTGCTCAAGAACACCATCGACTGGCTCACCCGCCCCCATGAGGGCGAGAGCGGCCTGGCACTGTTCCAGGGACGCCTCGCGGCGGTGGTCTCCGCCTCGCCGGGCGGACTCGGCGGCATCCGCAGCCTGGCGCTGATTCGCCAGCTGCTCGGCAATATCGGCGTCACGGTGCTGCCGGACCAGCTGGCCGTGGCCCGGGCGGGGGATGCCTTCGGCGAGGATGGCCAGCTGGCGAGCGATGGCCATCGCGACAAGCTGGACGCCATCTGCCGGCGTCTGGCGGAGGACCTGCAGCGCCTGCGGGGACGCTGAGCCCCGCGCCCCCCGCGGCGTCAGCGTCGCGGGGCCGCCACGGGACAAGGCCCGTGTCGGGCCCGACTAACGCTCCCTCGCCTCGGCGATCGTCCAGGCCACCAGCCGGACCACCAGCGGCCTGACGATCAGCACCCCGGCGAAGGCCACCGGCATGGCCCGCACATAGGCCCGGGCCACGGTCGCCAGGTAGTCGGGGCCCATCCCCCCGGTCACCGCCGTGATCACCAGGCTCATCAACAGCGTCATCAGCGCCGACATGTAGATGGCAAAGACCACCGGGGCGAACCGCCGCGGCAGGCCAGCGCGGCGTTTGCCCGCGTCGCGTGACGCCGTCCCCTGGCGCCGGGTCGTGGTTGTCATGGCATGACTCCTCGTTGTGTGTCCGATTTCGAGACAGCCACAGCCTAGCGCCCGCCCGGGATCTCCTGTAGACAGCGGCGGCTTGCTTCACTATCAATGTTTATTTACGAATCCGCCGCAAGATTGCTCGAGATCACCAATGGATACCCTGCGCGCCATCGAAAGCTTCGTGAAGGCCGTGGAGGCCGGCAGCATCGCCGCCGGCGCCAAGCGGCTGGGCATCAGCGCCGCCGCGGCCAGCCAGGGCATCGCCCGCCTGGAGGCCTCGCTGGGGGTGCGGCTGCTGACGCGCACCACGCGGAGCATGTCGCTGACCGACAGCGGCGCGCTCTACTACCAGCGCGTCAGGCATATCGTCCGGGACATCGAACGCGCCCATGACGCCATCTCCTCGCTGCAGGCGGAACCGCGCGGCCGCCTGCGGGTCGCCTCCACCGCCGCCTTCGGCCGCCATGTCCTGGCGCCGCTGATGCCGGAGTTCAACGCTCGCTTCCCGCACCTCTCCCTGGAGATCGTCACCACCGACCGCAGCGTCGACCATATCCGCGAGCACCTCGACGTCAGCATCCGCTTCACGCCCCAGCTGGAGGAAGGCCTGGTGGCCCGGCGCATCGCCTCCCTGCCCTTCCTGTTCTGCGCCTCGCCGGCCTACCTGGCGAAGGCGGGGCATCCCCGGGCACCGGAGGAACTCCGCCACCACGACTGCCTGGCCTTCCGCTTCCCGCGGGATGGCCGCTTCATGAGCTGGGGCTTCATTCGCGACGGGGTGCGCTTCGAGCCGGACGTCAAGGCCGCCATGATCAGCGACGACATCGACGTGCTGACCCAGATGGCCCTCGCCGGGGGCGGCATCACCCGCCTGGCCGACTTCATCGCCCGGCCCCATATCGACCAGGGACGCCTGGTGCCGCTGTTCGAGGACCCCGGCAGCGACGGGGTCCAGGCCGTGTCGGAACCCATGGATATCTACCTGTGCGTCAGGGATCGCCACGAGTTCACCCCCAAGGTGAAGGCCTTCATGGACTACCTGGTCGAGCAGATGCCGCCTCGCTGGCGACCGCGCTAGGGGGGGACGACCGTGCTGCCCATGCCCTGGCTCGCCGCTCGCCAGACGATGTAGAGGCAGGCGGCCATGCCGGCCGCATAGACGCCGGAGCGCCACCAGGCGAGGTTGGCCGCATAGAGCAGCGGATGCAGCAAGCGGCAGGCCAGGAACAGCCACGCCGCCCCGTCGAGGCCGTCGAGGTCCAGCCCGCTGCCGATGGCGATGACGCAGACGGCGGCAAACACCGCCAGCGACTCCCAGGCGTTGGCCTGGGCGGCGTGCACCCGGGCGCCCACCCCCGTGAGGCGCGCCTGCTGGGCTCGCGGATGGTGGTTGTCGAGCCGCCCGAGCTGGCGCACGCGATACAGGGCACCGATCCAGGCCAGCAGGATCGGCAGCAACGAGACGACGAACAGGACATGCAGGATAAGGGGCATGGTTCCTTCCCGGGTATCAGCTCACGGAACCCGCGCACAGGGTGCGTGCCAGCGGCCGTCCGGCGGCAGGGCCCTGGCCTCGGCCACGGCCGGGCGAGCCTCAGTCCAGCCGGCCCTCCCGGGCCAGGCGACGCCGGACCCAGTGGCGATAGCCCCGGGCCAGCAGGGGCTTGAGGCCCGGCAGGCCGATCAGCCAGGCCAGGGGCCTGAGCACGGGCACCCGGCGCATCAGCAGGATATAGGCATCCAGGCCGTCACACAGCCGTCCCTGCTCATCCTCGACATACAGCGAATGCAGGGCGTCGTGCGGGTCGATGCCCCGCTCGCGCAGCCGGTCCTCATGGCGCGTGACGTCGACCCACTCCACATCGGGTGCCCCGCCGGCCAACCGCTCGTAGCGGCGCCGCTCGCGCCGGCAGATGGGGCAGACGGCGTCGTAGTAGACCTTCACGGTGGGCTGGTCGGTCATGGTGTCCTCACGGGATGGCGCGCGCTTTTCCGTCGCCCAGGAAGCCGCGACAGTCCGGCCCTCCTGGGCACTCAGGCCTGAACGACGCGGGTGGCCAGCAGCTCGCCCTTGCCCACCGGGACCAGGCTGGAGACGAAAGCCGGGTCGTGCTCCACCAGCGCGACGAAGGGCGCGACCTCCTCGGCATGGGAGGTGGCGTTATCCATCACCAGCAGGCCGCCCGGGCTCAGCACGCGCCGCAGCATCGGCCACCAGTCCGGGTAGCGGGCCCGGTCGGCGTCGAGGAAGATCAGGTCCAGCGAGGCCTCGCCCTGGCGCTCGAGCACCTTCTCGGCATCGGCATGCAACGACTCGATCACCCCCTCCACGCCGGCGGCCGCGAAGTTCTCCCCGGCCTTCACCCACTTGTCGGTGGCCCACTCCACGGTGGTGACCCGGCCGCCGGTGGCCAGGGCCGCCTCGGCGAGCCACAGGGTGGAGTACCCATTGGAGGTGCCGACCTCCAGGATCTGCCGGGCGCCGGTGGCCCGGACCAGCACGCCGAGGAATTCCCCGGTGTCCGGCGTGATATTGAGCATTCGCTCTTGGCTCTCGCCGACGACCTGGTCGTTGGCCGCGCCGAAGGCCTCCAGCTCGGCCTTCACGGCCGACAGGGTTCCGGGTTCGTGCATCGCCTGCTCCCTTGGCAAACGGGGGGGTGGTCGTAGATGGCTCTGTCATGACAAGACAACCGGATCCGGCGCCATGTTCCCATGGATGTCACCCGGCCCCGGCGGAGCGCAACGCTCGGGGCGGCACTTCGCTCGGCACGCGCCAGGGCGGCGATGCGCTGCCGACACGCGATTTCTCCCCCGTCGCCGGCCTGGCGCATACTCAGGTAAGCAGTCACTCACCGAGGTGCCGGCATGCCCCAGCCCCACCAGGATGGCCGTTATCGCCATGAGTACCTGAGCCACAAGGCGCTCGGCCGCCAGCTCGAGGCCTGGGCCGAGGCCCACCCCGAGCTCGCCCACCTGCGCAGCATCGGCACGACGCCGCAGGGCCGCGAGATCTGGGTGCTGACCATCGGCCCGGAACCCGACCGCCGGCGCCCCGGCGTCTGGGTGGATGGCAACATGCACGGCACCGAGCTGGCCGGCTCCAGCGTCGCCCTGGCCATCGCCGAGGCTGCCCTCGCCCTGCACCTCGACCCCGAGGCGCTGGCCGACGACTGGCCCGAGCCGCAGCGCGAGGCCCTGCGCGAGGTGCTGTTCTACATCTGCCCCCGGGTCTCGCCCGACGGGGCCGAGCAAGTGCTGAGCCAGGGCGGCTTCGTGCGCTCGGTGCCGCGACGCCACCCGGACAGCCCCGAGCGACCTCGCTGGTATGCCCAGGACCTGGACGGCGACGGCCGCTGCCGCTACCTGCGCCAGGCCGACCCGGCCGGCGACTTCGTGGCCTCGACCCGCTACCCCGGGCTGATGCTGCCGCGGCGAGTGGACGATCCGCCGCCCTACTGGCGGCTCTACCCGGAGGGCGCCATCGAGCACTGGGACGGCCAGACGATCCCCGAGCCGGACTGGCTGGCCGACACCCCCGACTTCAACCGCCAGTTTCCCTGGGGCTGGCAACCCGAGCCCGAACAGCTCGGCGCCGGCCAGCGGCCCGGCGCCGAGCCGGAGACCCGCGCCGTCATCGACTTCGCCCTGCGCCACCCCAACCTCTATGCCTGGCTGAACCTGCACACCTTCGGCGGGGTCTTCATCCGCCCCCTCTCCGATGCTCCGGACAGCCGCATGGCCCCGGCCGACCTGGCGCTCTATCGCCAGCTCGCCGACTGGGGCGAGGCACGAGTCGGCTATCCCACGGTAAGCAGCTTCGAGGAGTTCTGCTACGAGCCCGAGACCCCGCTGCACGGCGACCTGATCGATTTCACCTACCACCAGCGGGGCTGCGTGGCGATCGTCTGCGAGCTCTGGGACCTGTTCCGCCGACTCGGACGGCCCACCCCCGAGCGCTTCATCGACCACTACACGAGCCTCGACCGCGAGGCGCTGGAGGGGCTGGCCCGCTGGGACCTCAGCGAGAACCGGCGGCGGCTGTTCGGCGACTGGCGGTCCCTGGTGCATCCCCAGCTGGGGCAGGTGGAGGTCGGCGGCCTGGACCCGGTCTGCGGGCTCTGGAACCCGCCTCCCGAGGCACTGCCCGAGCTCTGCGATGCCCTGGCCGATTACTGGCTGCGGGTCGCCGCCATGCTGCCGCGGCTGGTGATCGAGCAGCTGACCCTGACCCGGCTGGGGCCGCGTCAGCACCTGCTGGAGCTGACCGCCGCCAACCATGGCTACCTGCCGACGCAGGGCGTGCAGGCGGCGCGCGACCGGCCCTGGAACGGCGGCGTGGTGGCCTGGGCAAGCCCGCTGGGCTGCCGCCTGCACGGCTCCTGCCAAGCCCGCCAGGAACTGGGCCACCTCGACGGCTGGGGGCGCGGCCGGGGCGATGCCGCCCATATGCCCTGGTTCCAGCGCTCCCGGGGCAACAGCCACCAGGCCCGGGCGCGCTGGCTGATCGAGGGAGAGGGCGAGGTGACGGTGCGGGTCGAGAGCCCGCGGCTGGGCGGCATCACGCGCCGGCTGGCAGTCGAGGACGCCCGCTAGCCGGGGCCTCCCGCACTAGATGCCGATGTCCTCGTCGTACTCCTTGTCGGCGTGTTCCTGGAGCGGCGAGTCCTCGTCGCACTCGGGCGAGTGCGTGAAGGTCCGGGTGACGTCGAGCTCCCCCAGGTCCTGGATGGCACGCCGCCCCAGCAGCACCGGGTAGTTCATGTCGTCGCGATCCTCCAGGCTGAACTGCTCCTGGTAGCGGGTATCCCCCATGCAGATCGTCAGCAGCACCGCCGGGCGACGGTCCTGGCCGCCGGCGCCGGTGAGGAGCAGCCGGCGATAGACCTCGCGCTCGAACTGCTGGGACACCACCTCGCCGGTGGCCTCGTCCTCGACCTCGATCTCGAAGCGCACCCAGTCCTCGCCGTCGCGCTCGAACTCCTCGATGTCCTCGGCCTGCATGGAGGACGTCAGTGCGCCGCTGTCGAGCTTGGCCTTCAGCTCCACGCCCCAGGGCTCGATGGTGGTCTTCTCGACCCAGCCATACACTTCGGGTTCGTCGTCGTCGGCGGCGGCGGTGCCACTCAGCAGGCAGGCCCCCAGCAGGGGGATCAGGGCGTGTCGCAGGGCGGTTCTCATTCCGGCTCCTCGGGTAACGCTGATGGATGGACGCGTGGTGAACGGGGCCCCGCATGGGCGCACCGCCTGCATGGACAGCCGGCGGGCAGGCGGGTTCCCCGTGGCGTCAGATGGTGTCACGCGGGATGGATTCGTTCCACGTGCGCGAGAATACCCGCTCGCCCCCCTCGTAGGCATCCAGGGTGGCGTTGAGGTGGAAATGGGTGGGCGTGGTAGTCAACAGCGTGCGGGTGGTGGTGTCCACGCGCCAGTCGCCCCGCTCGAAATGGCGGCTGTTGACCACCTCGCCGCTGACCGTGGCGTAGTCGTCGTTGGCGTAGGCATAGCGCTCGGTGACGTCATAGCCGAGCGTCAGGCCCAGGTCGTCGAGGCGCCAGCAGCCGTCGTTGTCGATGACCCTCAGGACGGCCTCGTTGGTGGCCAGGTTGAACAGCACCGTCCACTCGCGATGGGCCGGCACCAGCAGGGTGGTGGCCGGCCCCGGCGCCATGCGCGGCGTGCCGAGATCGGGCAAGGCGGCATCCTGCGCCCGCGCCGGACGCGACGGCAGCAGCAGCCGGCAGCCCCGGGGATGGAGCGTCAGCGTCGCCGGCAGCGGCGAGGGCCAGGCCAGCGGCCAGTACGAGGACGACACCGCCACGCGGATGCGATTGCCCACCGGGAAGGCCTGGGCGACATGGTTGAGGCGCACGCGGACGCGGCAGGTCTCGCCGGGGGGCAACGGCTCGGGGCGGTCGTGCCCCTGGCGATGGCTGAGGTTGAGCAACCCGTAGGTCACCAGGGTGACGGTGCCGTCGGGGCCGATATCGGACAGCCGCACGGCGACCATCGCCTGGGGGCGGTCCGCGGAGAGCTCGAGCTCGACGACGGGCTGGCCGAGGATCTCCACGGCCTGCGTCAGCGGGGCGGTGTCGAAGCACAGCGAGCCGCCATCCTCCAGGCGCTGGTCGGTGGGCAGGTCGGTGCTCTCCGAATAGCTGCACCACTTGCCGGCGAAGAGCCCCACGCTCAGCGGGCTGCGGATCGACAGCGGCGCCGCGTCGGGCCGTGCCACGCCCTCGTCCACCAGGCCCGCGGCCGACAGGCCGTACGCCAGGGTGTGCAGGCGACCGCTCGGCCAGCGGGTCTCGGCCACCCAGCGACCGGGACGGTCGTCGCTGATCGGCGAGACGCTGTCCTGCATCCAGGCCCGCAGCAGCGGCTCCCGGTCCACGCCGTTGTCGACCCCCTTCAGCCAGCGATCCCACCAGCGCAGGCATTCGCCGAGGAAGTCGATGGACGGGCCCGGCCCGCCCAGATGGGGATACTTGTGCCCCCAGGGGCCCACCAGGCCCTTGCGCGGGACCGCCAGGTGCTGCAACAGCCGGAACACGGTGTTGCAGTAGCCGTCGGCCCAACCGCTGACCGCGAAGACCGGGCAACGGATCGCCGAGAAGTCCTCGCAGACCGAGGCGTGGCGCCAGAAGGCATCGCGACGCTGGTGCGCCAGCCAGGTCTTCAGCCAGAGGCCGCTGCCCTCGAGGCGCTGGAACCACAGCTCGCGCCAGCGCTCGCCGACGATGGTCGGGTCCGGCGGACAGGCATTGTAGGAGAACATCACCGAGGCCCAGGACAGGTTGTCGGTCAGCAGGCAGCCGCCCATGTAATGGACATCGTCGGTGTAGCGATCATCGGAGGAGCATACCGAGATCACGGCCTTCAGCTCGGGGGGCTGCAGGGCGGCGATCTGCAGGCCGTTGAAGCCGCCCCAGGAGATGCCCATCATGCCCACCTCGCCGCTGCACCACGGCTGAGCGGCGATCCAGCGGATCACCTCGACCCCATCGCCGAGCTCCTGGGGCAGGTACTCGTCGTGGAGCACGCCATCGGAGTCGCCGCTGCCGCGCAGGTCGACGCGCACGCCGGCGTAGCCGTGCCGGGCGAAGTAGCCGTGGACCTGGCTGTCGCGACTGGCCCGGAAGTCCCGCTTGCGGTAGGGAATGTATTCGAGGATCGCCGGGACCGGCGCCTGCTCGGCCCCCTCGGGCAACCACAGCTTGGCGGCCAGACGGCAGCCGTCCGACATGGGAATCCAGGTATTCTCGATGACCGTTACCCCGGCCTCATGACCGCCCGCCATCTCGCGCCCTCCCGACCCGATGCCGCCGGGTCCCGCCGCGAAGGCGGCCCGGCATCGTATATGCTTCAGGATACACCGCCGCCAGCGGTGCTTGCCGGAGAGGTGAGTGCCATGAAGATCGTCGAGGATTTTCCCCGGGAGGTCCGGGTCATCGAGAACGTCTGGATCCCCATGAGCGACGGGGCCCGCCTGGCGGCCCGGATCTGGCGGCCCACCGACGCGGAGCAGGACCCCGTGCCGGCCATCCTGGAGTACATGCCCTACCGCAAGCGCGACTTCACCCGCCTGCGCGACGAGCCGTTGCACCGCTACTTCGCGGGCCATGGCTACGCCTGTATCCGCCTCGACCTGCGCGGCAGCGGCGACTCCGATGGCGTGCTCCTCGACGAGTACCTGCCCCAGGAACTCGACGACGCCGTCGAGGCCATCGACTGGCTGGTCGCCCAGCCCTGGTGCAACGGCCGCGTCGGCATGATGGGCATCTCCTGGGGCGGCTTCAACGCCCTCCAGGTGGCGGCCCTGCGCCCCGCGCCGCTCAAGGCGATCATCACCATGTGCTCCACCGACGACCGCTACCGGGACGACGTGCACTACCAGGGCGGCTGCCTGCTCAACGAGAACCTCGGCTGGGGATCGGTGCTGCTGTCCTGCGCCACCACGCCCCCGGACCCGGACATCGCCGGGGCCGACTGGCGGGCGAAGTGGCGGCAGCGCATCGAGCAGGCGCCCTTCTATCCCCTGGTGTGGATGCGCCATCCCCATCGCGACGCCTACTGGCAGCACGGCTCGGTGTGCGAGGACTTCGCGGCCGTGGCCTGCCCGGTGTTCGCCGTGGGCGGCTGGGCCGACGGCTACGTGAACGCCATCCCGCGGCTGCTGGCCGGGCTGACGGTGCCGCGCAAGGGCCTGATCGGCCCTTGGTCCCACGCCTTCCCCCACGCCGCCCTGCCCGGGCCGGCCATCGGCTTCTTCCAGGAGGCCATGCGCTGGTGGGATCACTGGCTGAAGGGGCTGGAGACCGGCGTCATGGACGAGCCCATGCTGCGGGTGTGGATGGAGGAATACGTGCCCCCCGCGCCGATGCATGCCGAGCGTCCCGGGCGCTGGGTGGCGGAGGAGAGCTGGCCCTCGCCGCGGCTCGGGGAGAAGACGCTCTACCTGAACGTGCTGTCGCTGGGCGAACGCCCCGACGGCGAGGACCGCATGCGCCTGGCCTCGCCGCAGACCACCGGGCTGACCGCCGGCGACTGGTACGGCTTCGGCTCGGAGGGCGAGGCGCCGATCGACCAGCGGGAGGACGACGGCAAGTCCCTGGTGTTCGACGCCGACCCCCTCGAGGAGCGCCTGGAGGTCCTCGGCGCCCCCAGCGTCTCGCTGGCCCTGGCGGTCGACCGCCCCGTCGCCTTCATCATCGTGCGCCTCAACGATGTGGCGCCCGATGGGGCCTCCGCCCGGGTCAGCTACGGCATCCTCAACCTGGCCCAGCGCGACAGCCCCGCGAGCCCGGCCCCCATGACGCCGGGCCGACGCTACCAGGTCGCGCTCCAGCTCAACGACATCGCCTATGCCTTCGCCCCCGGCCACACCCTCCGGCTGGCGATCTCGACCAGCTACTGGCCGGTGATCTGGCCGGCCCCGGAGCCCGTCAACCTGACCCTCTACACCGGCGCCAGCCGGCTCACGCTGCCGGTGCGGCCGCCGCGTGACGAGGACCACCAGTTGCGGCCCTTCGAGCCGCCGGAACGCGCCCCCATGCCCGAGATGACCACCCTGACGGTGGCCCCCTTCCGCCGGCAGGTGGAGCGTGACCTGACGACCGGCATGTCGACCTACCGGATCTCGACCACCGGCGGGGACTTCGGCGACGCCGCCGTGGCCCGGATCGAGGACATCGACCTGACGGTCGGCTACACCATCACCAAGACCTACCGGATCCATGACTACGATCCGGGATCGGCCGAGGCGACGGTCGAGCAGATCACCACCCATCGCCGCGGTCCCTGGTCCACCCGCCTGGAGTGCCGCACCCAGTTGACCGCGACGCCCCACAGCTTCCGCATTCGCGGCCTGCTGAGAGCCTACGAGGGGGGCGACCTCTTCGCCCGCCGGGACTGGGACGAGGAGGTCAGCCGTGACCTGCTGTGACGTCAGGCGCCGACATCGAGGCCCTGGCGCGAGACCGCGGCCTCGAGGATCAGCCGCAGCAGCTCGTGGTAGGGATAGCCCGCCCACTCGGCCATCAGGGCCAGCTTGCCGTCCCAGTACCAGGTGGGGTTGGTGTTGGCGTCGAGCAGCCGCGGCTGGCCGTCCTCGCCCTCGCGGAAGTCGAAGCGCGCGTAGTCGCGCAGGCCCAGGCGCCGGAACAGGGTCACCGAATGGTCCACCAGCTGGCTCCACTTGACGTCATCGATCCGGGCCCGGCGGAAGCGGAGCTTGGCCCAGTAGGGCGAGTCCGGGTCCGCCTTGGAGCCGTAGGTGAGGATCGGCGGCAGCCGCGGGTCCAGTGCCGTGTAGTCGATCTCCAGGGGCGGCAGGACCGTGAAGCCGGTCGCGGGGTTGCCGACCAGCCCGACCGTGTACTCCGGGCCGGTGAGGAAGTCCTGGATGAGGGCATCGACGACGCCGGGCTGCGCGGCCAGCCAGCGCAGGTAGGCCTCCGCCTCCCCTGGCTCCTGCACCACGCAATCCCGGGTGATGCCGAAGCTGCCGCCGCTGCTGTTGGGCTTGATCAGGCAGGGATAGATGCTCGGCAGCACCAGCGGGGCGGCGGCCAGGTCCACGTAGGTCTCGTTGGGCACGGGGATGCCCTGCCCCGCCGCCAGGGCCCGGACCAGGGCCTTGTCGGTGGTCAGGCTGATGCTCATGGGATCGGCCCCGGTATAGGGAATGCCCAGGATCTCCAGCAGGGCCGGGATATCTCGCTCCAGCTCCCAGTGGTTGCGAAAGCCGGTATCACAGAGGTTCAGGGCCAGGTCGAAGGGGGTGCCACGCAGGTCGTCGATCAGCGCGGCATGGTGGTCGAGGTAGCGGAACTGGTAGCCCTCGAGCTGCGAGAGCGCCGTGTGCAGGTGCTCGACCGCCCCCCGTTCCTCGTCGCCGAAGCGCCCGCCGACGGCATAGGCATACGGCAGCCGGGGGTCGCCCAGCACCACGGCCACTATCAGGTCTCCCATGGATCCTCCGTCGCGGCGCGCCGGCCAGGCACCGCCCGGCATGGCAAGCGATAACCGAAGTATAGCTCGTCGGAGCGCCCCTCGCGGTCCGCTCGAGGGACGGGGAGCGATTGCGCGACTATCCGGTCAACGTCGCAGGGCGCTAGGGTAAGGAAGCAGCCTCCAGAGGGGCACACCATGACACTGAGACGCAACCGACTGTGGCGCAACCGGCTGACCAACGCCGTGCAGACCCTGCTGATCATGGGCGGCCTGGCGCTCTCGCTCTCCGTGCCCGGCTACCTGCTCGCCGGCCCCGGGGGCGTGCTGATCTCGTTGACCGCGGTCGTCTTCACCACCCTGATGAGCAGCTGGATGCCCGTGCGGGTGATCCTGACCAATGCAGGGGCCGGGGTGCTGCGCCACCACCAGGCCCCCGAGCTCTACGAGATGCTCGCCCACCTCTACGCGCGCGCCGACCTGCCCATCGCCCCCCAGCTCTTCTACGTGCCCTCCCCCGATCTCAACGCCTTCGCCGTCGGTACCTGGCGGGATGGCGGCATCGCCGTCACCGAGGGGCTGCTGAATTCGCTATCGATGCGCGAGCTGGCCGGGGTGCTGGCCCACGAGACGAGCCACCTGCGCCACGGCGATACCCGGGTGATGTCCATGGCGGCGGCCATGACCCGCCTCACCCTGTGGCTGACCCTGGTGGTGCAGGTGGCCCTGCTCGCGAGCCTGCCGCTGGTGGCCGCCGGGGAGCTGGCCTTTCCCTGGGGGCCGCTGCTGCTGGTGGCCGTGGCGCCCACCCTGAGCACCCTGCTGTCGCTGGCGCTCTCCCGCAACCGCGAGTACAAGGCCGACCTGGAGGCGGTGGCCCTCACCGGCGACCCCGAGGGCCTGGCCTCGGCGCTGACCGCGCTGGAGCGCTACCACAGCCGCTGGCTGTCGACGATCTTCGGCCGTCAGCAGCAGCCCACCGGGCTCGACTGGCTGCGCACCCATCCGCCCACCGAGGAACGTATCCAGCGGCTGTTCGACATCGACAGTGATCTCCATGCACTCGCCCAGCATCCCGGGCTGCAACGCCACCACGGACAGCGACCGAGGATCCACCAGCGGCCCGGCCCGCAGGGGGGCCATCACTGGTTCCTGCGCCGGCGCCGCTGAGGCGCCCCGGCCTGGTCAGGCTATCGGGGCTGCGGGGAGGCGCTCAGCTCCGCCGCTCCTCCTCCTCGAGCTCTTGCACATTACCCATCGAGGCCAGCCGGATGTCGCGCCAGGTACGGATGGTGGGCTTGAAGGCGAACAGGGCCGAGCCGACGATAAAGCACCAGGCCACGCTCCGTGAGGGTCAGAGCCGCTGGATGTCGATCACGAAGCCGATGATGGGATACCCGGCCTGGCGGGCGGCCTTCTCGGCCTCCATCTGGGCCTCGAGACGGGAGATGCTGGAGGAGTGATGCTCGAAGACGGTGTCCATCTCCAGCTGCTTGGTGCGCACGGCGAGCTTGACGACATGGCCCGTCTTCATCGCCTTGGCCGGCTGGCCGGGGTCCTGCGGCCGGGATGGGGCTCTCCTGGCCTGGGCGGGCTTGGTGCCGGGCGGGTCGGCATCCAGGAAGGCACTGATCTCCCGGGACATCTGCTCTTCAAAATCAGCGAGTTCTTCGCTCATATCGCTCCTATTGATGGACTCGGTGGATAGAGGTGAGTGTGCCATAAGCCCTATCCAGTAGCCATCGGCCACGAACGGACTTACAGCGTAAGCTGATATAGCACCTGCGGTAACCGGCGCCGGAGCGCAGCGGAGGGAACTCAACACAGCACCCGTTTGGCGACCGGTTGACCGCCCTGTCACACCTTGACCGAATACTTGAGATCGCGCACCTCGTCTCCGGTCATGCCGCGAAAGCCCCAACAGTGGGCTGGCTGTTCCTTGATAGTCACTTCCACATCTACCGGTGCAATACCAACGTCCGATTCAATCTTTGTGAATAACTCTTTGATCAGCGCCTTTTGGGTATCCGCTGAGCGCCCCTGCATCATATTGATCTCGATGACCGTGTAGGCGGGCGTTCTGCCACCAGGATAGTAGAAATCCTCGGCCTCCAGGGGAACAAAGCGATGAGCCCTCTTGTCTTCCGGCATCCCCAGCACCGATTGCATGCAACCGTGGATGACGTCGGAGAGCTGTGCCTTGAGCGGATTCAGGTATTCCTTGATGCCATAAATGACAATCACGATGCCTCCTGCAATGTGTGTATTACAGCGATTATACCGCTTGCTCCACATTCGGCAATGGGGCTGCCCCTGAGGGAACCCTTGGATGACTGGGTTCGTGTCGTTACCATGCACAATGTAGGGCTAATGTTATCTGCGTCAATCAGAACGGCTAGCTTCTTTCGTTGTTCCATGGGGCTATGACCTATTGCTTGAATTAGACCCAACAGTGTAACCTTTTTTTGTTCATCTGCACCTCCGCGCATACAGCCGAAGAATGCCCCTGACTGTCACGTCCAGTTGACTGCCCACAGAATAATCCCCCGATACCACATAGCTGGCCCTATCTTCTGAAATCAACTTCTCAATCTTCTCTTGGGTTTTACCCTCGTTCCACTTTTCACCATCAAAAACGGCAATGCTGCACCCTCCCTGCGCTTTAACCATTTTCATGGCTGGAATATCAGTATCCCCATCACCAAAATAAATCATGCGATCGAAGGGGAACGGGCGGTCCTGGGGTTCTATGTATTCGTTTACTTTCTTATTATCCCAACTATTTTCTATCCCCTTGTTTATTCGGAACAGGTACTGGGTCTTCGTGGTGTAGTCGATCGCAACGGCTGGCCATTTGGCGAATCCGGCTTCCTCATCATAATGGTAGCGGCATCCGAATATTTTTTTGAAATACTTGGCCACAGGCGTACCGCGAATCATCTCTTCAAGCCCACTCGATACTATGTAATGGCTGAGAGCAATACCCTGGTCGCTTGCAAAGCGATTGACCGCATCAAACCAACCCTCAACACCCGGGAATAGGGGAATGGATTCACCATGCAACTGGAGCCTCTCGGGGCTCAATTCTGTTTGCTTGCCGACCTCGCGGGCTCGTAGCGCCAACTCGCCTAGGTAGGTGAGTATCTCATCACCATCCCGCTCATGGTTCTTTCGGTGAACTTCAGGCCAGAACTCCGCTTTATCGGACAAATCCAAGGCTGGCATCAGTCCATGTTCAGCACAATTTCCCTTTGCGAGGGTACCGTCGAAATCATAAACCAATGCGCACTGCATAGTTCGCTTTCCTTCTTTTCATGGATCTTGACGAAGCGGACCTCAGCCGCGGCGGAACTGCACGGCAGTTTTGGCGTCAGCTGGAGCGCCTTGTTGGGCAACCGGGGGCTGCCACCGATTACCCTTTACCCTTGTGGCCCCCTTACTCCCGAAAAGAGCACTGCTGAGGGCAGGCCGTTGGTCAGGACCGAGGCCGATGGCGACGTCGGCGGTATCGCCCCCTCGACAGTCGCAGGGTGCCCTTGCGAAGTCTACGCCACGCACCACCAAACAGCCTGGCAAACAGATCGGCCCGCAATCGGGCGTTGCGCTGCTCCAGGGCCCGAATTTTCGGATTCGGATTGTGGAATGCCATCGTCTCCTCCGCTGTCGCGAGCACACTACTAGATGTGTAGCATAGTGGCGCCGCGCATGCTTTTCATGGTGCATGAAAGTCAGGAATCGGCCTAGAACGGACGTTGAGAACACCCTGATATATATTGGACCGGGCCGTCAGCCGCCGCCGAAGGCGGCCGGTTGCACGACCCGGTTATACGGTATCCGTGATCTGGACCTCTGAATTACAGTGTCTCGTCATCCAAGGGCCCGCGCTCAGGCCTCAACGAATACAGAACGTCGTAGACCTCCCTGCGGACATCGACTGCCTCGTAGGCCTGAGGAATGCTTTTGGCAAGATCGGAGTCCTTGAATTGTGAGAGTGACTCGGCGCTATCGAAGAAATAGATTCCGCATACATCTCCTGTCTCTGGATCCCGTCCATACACTTTCTGAAGAAGTCCTGGCACCTCCTGAAAACGAGGGCGTCTCTCAAGGAGTCGTCGTTCAAACTCACTGCGCTCCAGGTCGGACTTGATGCGCACATATAGGATATTGGCCATTAGCGATCACCTCCAAAAGTTGAGTCTAGCCAGCCGTCTTGACCTGGCGGCGTCAGCATAATAGTGATTAGATCGCACGCTCTACTATGGAGTTGTCCTTCTGGCACGCTCAAGTCAATAAACGCGCACCCTTTCATCCATACCCCTTTGAGAATAACAGATACTAAGTCTAGCTTGGTTAGTATAACACTAATAAATTTGCCGGCACCAGTCTCCGGGAAATCTGCTAAGGGTCGTCAACCGACGACCCTTGTCATGAGCGTAGCCTAAACTTCCCCATCCGGCCACAAGCGAACCTCCAGCTCGAGCTGATTAACGTTGTCGCTCAGCCGCGCTTGGTTAGGCGCCCGCTTAATTAAGCCGAATCTCGCTCCCACACTATATTGTTCTTAGGCCTGTCAAAATAAGGGGCCAGCACGGAAAGTGCTGCAAAACTTTGCCCGTCTTCGAGTATAGGACCGTAAAGTGTATCAAGTGGAATGAATACTAGAACACCCTTACTCACTTCCCTCACTTCGCCACCAACTCTAAAGTCAACATTGCCCTCAATGATCATGAGTATCTCATCGTGGTGTTTCTGAGTGTGAAGTACATTTCCACTTTCACGAACCATGCCGACATTCGCAGTCAAATGCTTTCCATCAAAAACGAAAGCTCTTTTAATCTGATCATTTTTTGTCGATTCATCTGTTTCGAGCGACTCAACTATCTGACGGAGGTTTTTGAAAGTAAATCACTTTAGCTTCCTCCATTGACTGTTACTTGGGCGCCTAACGCCCGGCATCAGCGGCGGCGCGCAGTGCCGTCCGCCGCATGCCGTTGTTAGGTGCATATCCTCCTCTCAGACCGGCTTGATGTTCTGGTTCATCCGGAAGAAGTTCGTCGGGTCGTACTTCTTCTTGAGTTTCACGAGCTGCTTGTACGTCGCGCCGTAGGCGAAGGCGATGCGGTCGCTCTCGTCTTGCGTGAGGAAGTTGATGTACGCGCCGCCACTGGCGAACGGCTGAGACTTGGCGAAGAATTCGCGCGCCCAGGCGATACAGCGCTCGTCCTCGGCGGCCGACTCCCAGCGGCTGTGCACGTTCATCACGTAGTTGGCATCTCGGCTCGAGTAGGCCATCGCGTCAGGCGCTACGCGAGTCGTCTGGCCGCCGATCGTTCCTATGAAGATCTCGCCGTGCGGCGACGGCAACTTGCCGGCGTATTCGATGATGACGTCGATCGCGCTGTCGGTCAGCCGCGAGAAGTTATGCGACTTCCAATAGTTGCGCGCACCCGGCGTCAGGAGCGGATCGAAGGCCTGCTGCCAGGCGCTGTACGGCTGTACGGCGACGTGCTCGCCGTGCGCATTGCCAAACCCGCGCAGCGGCTCGATGAGCTTCTCGCCCTCCGTGGGGTCGCCCGCATAGCATAGGGCGAGGGCGACGATCTCTTTCCCGTGGACGTCCTCGGGCAGGAAGGGGAGCGGAGGCGCCTTGCGGGTGACCATCCAGACGTTGAGGTCGTCGGGCATCGTCTCGGTGAAGCGGGCGAACTGCGTGAGAACGGACTTCGCCTCGTCGAACGGGAAGACGATGAGCCCGCTCAGCACGTCCGGCCCGACGCGATGGAGCTGGAACTCGAAGCTGGTGACAATACCGAAGTTCCCACCGCCACCACGAAGCCCCCAGAAAAGGTCAGCGTTTTCCGTTGCGCTGGCGTGCACCTGACTGCCATCCGCCGTGACGACATCCGCGGAGAGCAGGTTGTCGACGGTCATGCCGTACTTTCGACTCAGCCAGCCGAAGCCGCCGCCGAGCGTCAGGCCGGCCACGCCCGTGGTAGAGTTGATGCCTAGAGGCGTGGCGAGGCCATGAGCCTGCGCGGCCGCGTCGACGTCGGCGAGGGTGCAGCCGGGCGCGACGGTCGCCCGACGGGTGTTAGGGTCCACCTGGACGCTTTTCATCAGCGAGAGGTCGATCATGAGGCCGTCGTCGCAGACGGCATTGCCCGCGATGTTGTGCCCGGCCCCTCGGATCGAGATGAGCAGGTTGTGCTTGCGTGCGAAATTGACGGCCTGGACGACATCTTCAGGCGACGCACAGCGGGCGATCAGCGCAGGTGTGCGGTCGATCATAGCGTTCCAGATCTGACGCGTCTCGTCGTAGCCCACGTCGCCAGCAAGAAGAACATCTCCCCCGATGTGCGCTTTGAACTCGTCGATCTTTGCTCTTCCTAACTCCTCCATGCCTGCCTCCTCAGTCATTAGACTGCAAGCTCGTTTATTGACTTGAACGCGCCGGCACGTTTAAATTAATGAGTACGCATTAACTCTTTATCTCAATCCTTTGATTTTATTATTAATTAAGTATAACCGGGCTGTATACACGGATGAACGTTCCGACAGCATTTTCCGGAGCATCGCTTTGGGTCGTCAACTACCGCACCAGCTCCATCAGCGTAGCTTGAAGTTCAGCATCCGGCCAGAAGCGGTCATTGAGATTCTCCTTATGTTTAACGCTTGCAGCACGCGCGAGCTTGGAATGGAGCCGAAGGCGCAATGGAAAGGGCGTTGCCGTGCCTGCACTGGTTAGCTAGCTACCTCATGCTTTCGGTCCTGCTTTGAGTTGATTGGACTCCCAAAGCCTGAAACTTGCACTACCGACAACAGACTCTCTCGCCTTTTTGAACGCCACAACAACGGTTTTCCCTTCCAACAAATGGTGAGCCAAAAATGTTTGGCAGAATTGTGATGCAATCGCACCATGTACGCTGTGGTAAGGACCAATAAAGTAGGAACATTGGGGAAAGGAAGAGACTTCCCCCCCGAACGACTTGTAGCCTGTTTTACAGCAAAGTGAGATGATAACTTTTCTGCTCCCTCCCCAAATTCGGATTACCTCCTCATTCAGTTTCTTTGCGGATATCCACTTATCCACACCAAACATAATGCCGTCCTGGCTACCGTGACCAATAAATACGACATGTGTGTAAGCACCATGATTTTGACGCCAAATGGTCTGTAGTTCAGCTAGTGAACGAACCCTCACGTGGCGTAGTACATCATCTGGTAGCAAGAGTCTTGCATATTGAAGAACAGATTTTGAAAGCGGGCCGATAAGCGCTTCTTCCGTTGCAAAGTCGCCGATACTGATAATGAGTAAACCAAGATTCTGATGAGCCAGCGAAATCCCAAAAAAATCTGAGACCACTTGACCTGGCAGGTTTACTTTTATGGATCTTTTATCGACATCTACAACTCGGGTCTCGTAAAACGCCGTTGGATGATCCTCTAGCTCTGGGAACTTGGAGCAAGGAACAAAAACTATATCCCCAATCGCTAAATTTCTTGCCACAGAATCACATCCTTTTTGTAGTTACTGGTATTAGGCGTGCGCTTGAAATTCCACTTGAACGCGCACGCGCGTTCAACAATGTTATGCTGCGCCCACGAACACATCTCATCCTATTGAAATTTCTAGGCTTTGTCCGAAAACTCGAATTTGCTAATGTCACCTATGCCTCAGCAGCATAGGTGACCCATGGCAGGACGCTACGAGATCTCCGACACCGGCTGGGCCCTCATCGAAGACATCGTCTCGCCGCCGCAGAGGACGGGCCGTCCCCGTCGCGACGACCGCCAGGTGTTGAACGGCATCTTCTGGATCCTCTGCTCGGGCGCCAAGTGGCGCGACCTGCCAGAGCGCTACGGCCCCTGGAAGACCGTTTATGACCGTTTCCGTCAGTGGCGCGATGACGGCACCTTCGAGGCAATTCTGGCGCGCCTCCAGCTTCGCCTGCGAGAGGATGGCCTGATGGATTTGGACACCTGGATGATCGATTCGACATCGATTCGCGCTACCCGGGCCGCCTCTGGAGGCGGCAAAAAGGGGGGCAGCAAGAACCCGTAGACCATGCCCTGGGGCGGAGTCGAGGCGGCCTGACAACCAAGATCCACATGGTCTGTGACCGGCATGGTTGGCCGCTGACCTTTACCCTGTCGCCGGGGCAGGACTCGGATACGCGGCACTTCATTCCTACCATGGAGGACGTTCATCTGCCTGGCCCCTCAGGCAGGCCACGCAAGCGTTGCCGCTTCATCGTGGCGGACAAGGGCTATGATAGCGACCCGCTTCGCCGCTACTGCGACCGATACCGGATGAAGCCCATCATTGCCAGGCGCAAGATGAAACGAAAACCGCGCCCCGGTGCTCCGAGGGGCTTTGACAAACCCAGGTATCGGGAGCGAAACATCATTGAGCGCTGCTTCGGTTGGATCAAAGAACTACGCCGGGTCTGCACCCGTTACGACAAGTTGGCCAGCAGCTTCCGGGCCATGGTATGCCTGGCGTGCATAGACCGTTGCCTACGTGCCGACTTTCCAGACAGAACCTAGACATTATGTATAGCTCGGCAGTATAACACAAATCCCCGAGCATGCTGCATATCCCCAATGAACGTGCTCGCTGCCTTTTCCGGCATAGCCGCTTAGGGTCCAGGCTGTGTGAAAACCCTTAGGCTCTCCTAGAGATGGCGTTTCTATGCGAAATCTGAAGTGGTTTTGCCATGCAGCCTCCTCAAAATTTGCGAGAGAGTACCAAGGTTGATCAATTTATGACCTCTGCGAAACGCTTCAAACGTTTCACAGAGCCTCGGTCGACAGCTGGCTAACGTCCTAAATCAGCATAGGCTAACATTCTTCATTCGGCCAGAAGCAGCCTTTCAGTGAGTGCTGATATAGTGCCCGGAACACACGCCGGTTTGGAGTCGCGAGTCGGCGGAAAAACAGTCGTCATGGTGCCGCTTGTTAAACACTTATTGCTTCTGCAACTTGCTTTCTTGAATTAAGTCCCTGAGCACAGATAGTTGACCGCGAGCCCAGCTAACATGTTGATCAGCGCTATGGTCATTCGTGATGTCATATCCGACTGCCGCACGAATGCTCCAACATGCAGAAGAAAGCTTTTCTAAGGTGTAAACATTCAGGTCGTGCTCAATAGCATCGAATTGAGTTTTTATCGCTTGAGTTGCAGCATAAATTGCTGCCCGTTCGAAACCATTGTCGGCCTCAGAAGCGAGATCAGTTAGCTCTTCAAGCCGATCTACCATCAAAAGTTGATCATTCATCGAACGCTCCTTGTGTGCGTAACGTGAAGCACAGCGGCGGCCATCGGCCGCGAACTGCTGCGTCTTGTTAAAAATCCTGACCAAGCTTCGCCCAATTTTGAGTGAAATAGGTTTGAATCCCCTCGCCTGGCTGGTACCGAGGATAGAGTTTTTGAAACTCGCCACGCGCAGAGCTATAGGAACTGTCGTCGATAACTGTGAGCGCCCGGGCCAAGAACAGCAAGGCTAGAGATGGAGCTCGAGATTCACCTTGGTTGCAGTGGATAATCAGCTTTTTCCCATCACCCCAATGCTTCTTTGCAAAACACAGAAAGTTGGAAAAGAGTGCTGACATAAAGAGCGGCACTGGTGGATCAATAATGTTTAGATACAGATCTGAACCTCGCTCCAAGACCAAATAGTTTGGATGAGAATTCGGAAGCTTTCCCGTGTACCCTACTGCTCGCTGATGACACGGACTTTTGCAAGCATGGACAACCGCTACTTCATTCGAGCCCGTCAAGCAGGACGTCGCATCGGCTACGAATACCCTCTCATATACTTCCTGCATGCTGACACCGTGTGTATTTTAATAGTGGTTAGATAGCCGGCACAAATATACAGATGAGCGCGCCGGCAGCATTTTACGAGAGGTCCGCAATGTGCCTTTAGCTGCTGCACCAGCTCTATCAGCATAGCCTGAAGTGGAGCTTACGGCCAGAAGCGGACAATCAAATCCCTAGAGCACTCCCAACAAGCATTGAAAACTTGTTGAGAGATATTTGATAGATACTGTGATGGAGTATATATCATACCCCTTCCGCTTCAGGGGGCTCACCAACGCTTCTTAGTAATGCAGAGTATTGTTCGCTATCTTCTTTTAGCTTTTCTATGATTTTTCGGGCCGCCAATTGCATCTCTGGAACTTCAACTGGCGTTGCTCCTCTTTCAAAGACCCCGCATAAATGTGAATATTCATTATTTATTCGATCGGCCAAAACAGCTGGAACACTATCATAACCAAAGAACAGATTGAGTGTTCTTTCACTCATTCCTTGATCTGGGTATTTGTAGTAAAGGTAAATTCCGAAAAACTTTCTCGCATTGTTGGCAAAATTGTAGAAGGTAATATAATTTGTGTCATCAACAGCCCCCATAGTTGCGCATTTATGAATCTGGTGGAAGAGGAAATTAAACTCTGTAACATATTCCTTGAGATAAGACGGCATAACTTGGACGGTGGATGTCCTATCCTGCCGAACAACCATGAAATAAGCTTTCTGAAAGCCGACATTTTTACCCGCCGAATCAATATACCCACCTTTCAATCGCTTCAAATACTTGAGAAAATCAAGATTGTGCGTTGATATAAACAGCTGTTCAAACCCTCCTTTAGCAACAACCTCCGCACTTATCAAGCTATATATAAAGAAAATATGATTGCCGTCCAATGATGAAATAGGGTCGTCAATCCAAATAATCGGATTTGAATCTCGCGTCTCAATATCATCTAGCTTTGCCAAGAAATAACAAAACGCCAAAAGGCTGCATTCTCCCTCGCTTAGGTGATAAGCTTTCTTTCCATCTCGTATAACTTCGAACCGAATGCGCTTTGAGCTTTCCGCATCCTTTTTGGATTCAAGTGTCAAAAACTTATGACCAAAGAAGTCATTAAGATATTCATTAACCTTTTTGGCGCCTTTTTCTTCATCATTTAACTCACGTTTTTTGGCACTAATTAATGCTTTCTTTTGAGTAATTTCCACGGAAATACGCGTCTTTTCGCTAGACGCTTTTTCCAGTTTATCTTTTAAGGCAGCTATAGAATCAAGCTTCGACTGGTAATCAATGATAATTAGATAATCTGCAACCTCTTTTAACCTTAGCGCTTTTCTGGCACTGGCTTGCTCGCTATTCAAAGAGCTACTGAACAAATCCGATTCATTGCAAAGAGTTTTGTAACCATCCCAAACAGCTTTCAATTCAGGTGAGAAATCAACAGGCTGAACGAATTCTTTAGCATTCAAAATATCGTTTTTCCTACTCGCTAGCTGCGCAATCAGTGCTTCTAAAGAACTTTGATACTCATTAACAGCCGACTCTAGCGCTGAGTTCAAATCGGAAAGTTGAGTATGAAATTTAGAATAGAAGCGTGACGGATTAATGGTCAAAGCTGTACTGACAGCTTTTTTCTCAGCCTCAATACGTTTAACCAAGGCATCAATGTCTTTTTCTAGTTGCTCAGACTCTTCATCAAAGTGTTTATCCAGTTTTGTCCAGCGTTCCTGCGAAATTGTATTGTCGCAAAAGGCGCATTTTTCATGCTTACCTCTGTGATGCGTGCGACCTTCATTTACCCAACGATTTAAAACGGCATCCTTTACTAACTCTTCAATCTTGTCAGATTCACTAATTTCCTTTTTGACTAACAACTCTGCTTCTTTAACAAAAATGGTAAAACTAAGGTTGGGCGATGTGAACTTGGGTGTGTCGGGGAGAGCTTTTTCTTCAATGAGTTTTTCGTGCTGTGCGATTTCCTCAGCAGTCAATGGTTGAAAGTCAGGCTTTTTAACCTCTGCCAAGTCATCTTCCAGCTTTGTGATTGTATAGTTTTGATCGCCAAAGCGCTCTGGCTTGTATTTTATGCCAATCTTTTTATTAGTTGCTTTATCACCTAATTGCCTTTTGAGGCTGTCGTTAGCTCTTTTGTGCGCTTGAAAAACCGCGGCATAGTCATCAAAAGCGGCTTTTTTTCCGAAAACAAACCACTTTCTTGGCCTTCATCACTTGAGCCTAACTCCGCTTCTATCTCTTCAATTTCTTTCTGAACCTTATTATTATAATCGCCAAGAATGGCAAATGGTTCTATGCTGTCATCTGGATTAGTGATAAAACGCAAGTTCTCTCTTATAAAATCCTCATTAAATACTCGTGAAATTTTTCCATGTGCTGCCAGATTCGATTGAGTTACCTCGGAGTTATCGGAGAACTTTAAGTTCAATGAAGGGGAGCCAAATTTGTCAGAAATATCACCCGTTTCTAAAGCACGAGCAATACGTGAAAGCGTTGTTTTTCCAGAATAGTTCCGCCCGTAGATAATATTTATATCAACAAAATTTTGAACGGAACCACCATTGTTCTTTACTTCATAATCCCAAGAAAAATCCTCAAAAACGCCGAGCTTCTTTATCCGTTGTATCTTTTTCAGCATACAGAGCCTCTCTGTAAACGGTATTTCCCATTTTCCGAACGTTGGGATCGGAGTAAAAATAAGACGTTAGCTTTGGGTCGTCAGCAGCCAAAAAAGCTCCATCAGCGTAGCCTAAGTTCAGCATCCGGCCAAGTGCAGACGCACATCGTGGGTTTAAATAACGACACTAGGAAAAATTGGTAAAGCCAGAGAGAGTCGGTGGTATTAGAATCTCTCTGGCTAGCCTTGCTAGGTAAAATCACCCCCTCTTCTAATCACCTTTCTTATGCTTATGAGGCTTAAGTGATGGCGTATTCCCGGGGGTGTTTTTGTTATCCCGTTGACGCCTGTCTGGCTTACCAGTTGATTCAGCGGTTCTTTTTGGACCTGGCTTTATTCCCATGACTTACTCCTTTATAGGCACTATTTTCCGATCCAAGAAGGGGCTACCAAACTTTCACGCGGGCGAAAAATCCTGCTGCTTGCCAGCAGTTCAGCTTTGGATCGGAAGCCATTCATCAGAATAGACCAAAATTCCGCATCAGGCCAAAAGCAGTCCTTTAGGCTGTCCTGATATAAAGACGGAATGAGCGGCGGTGCAGAGGGACCCGTTTTTGGTCACTTCCACCGCACTTGATAGGATTGTGAACGGCATTACCAACTATTAAATGGCAGAGGAGACACTTTCACCTCCACATTTCCGAGCCCAAACGAGTCCAGTAGCATCTTAATCGACGACTCACAACGATGCTGATTTGGATTTGGTCCTACTATGACTTCACGCAGAGCAGACACGGCTACGCCGGAAAGCATTTCGAGTTCTATGTAAGGAGCCAAATAGGAAGAACTCGCCCGAAACTGTACGAGTTCCCTTGGCTCCTTTGCTACGATGCGCCATTCTGATTCCTCATGGAACCCTTCATTCTTGAAGAGTGGCGCAAGCTTGGAAATCTCAGCACAAAGCCAATCAACTGCAGCATCAGCCTGCGGCTTGTCCGGTCCTTCCGACGTACTGAGTCTATAGTCGATATTTGCATTCACTCGACCTTTGGAGTTGAGCTTTTCATAGTCACTCCGTGCGAATGCAGGCTTTGGAAACCGCTCAAAGCATTGGGTCACGAGAGATTCAACTTGCTGAATCTGCTGGTCGTGCTCATAGATGCACTGCTCCAACCGATATCCTCTGGACTGGCAAAATTCTTCAAGACAGTCAAACTCGAAGCCCAAACACAGGCCAGCACCCGGTGGGCAATAGCCGCGCCACTGACTTCGGAGATCCGCCTTTTCGCTAAAGGACGCAACGTAAAGATCATCAGCGGAGACAGACTCAAGACCGTGCCGTATTGCCCATCCAAACGCCTCCAAGTAGTCGTCCTCCATAAGAATGCCTCCGGCCACCTGTTTCGCAAAATCAAGCCCGTGGAAGAACTCGCTCGCGTCGTTTAGATAATAGGCATGCGTCGCCCAGAGACTTCGGCTTCTAAGTACCCCAAGGATGCCGCCTAGGCTTGTGTAGTGAAAAAGTCTATTCATCTATTCTCGCTAACTCATGCATTTAACGGCCCGAGGAACGAGCGTCTTCCAGCCGTCGTGGGATAATTTAGTTTCATTTCCTTGTACTAGCATCCAGACAGAACTGCCGCATCTATAACCACTTTGGGGCGGCAGCTTGCCACTTCGACCAAAAGCTACCTTTCGTGAGTTCAGTATCGTCATGTCGTATGGGCATTAACCATATAAATCACGATCGGTATTCTAACTCACTAACTCCTGTAGAAAAGCCGTGAGCGCTTTCTTGGGATCATCCTCCTCTGAAACGATCATCTCGATTCCCCACTGTCCCAATACTTCCTGTGTCACGGGATTCGGTCTATTTGTGAAGACGTAAGACTTTGGCCTTGCAGAGGGCAGAACTGAGCGCCCCCACATTTCCGTCAATCGATAAAAAAGGAGTCGAATATTAATATCCGAGACACTGTATCCGATGAAGAGAACAGAATTTCCTAGGACGTCGTTGCTGAGCTTGATATCCAGCGGAGAGTCATAATTCAGTCGGTGAAAGTAACTGGTTTCGTCGAGTACGATTGAGTTTCCGTCATCGAAATCCCCGTGTAGTTTCACAATCTGACGCTGGCCCTCCGTTGCAGATACGAGGTCGGCAACGTTGGCGATTTTGTCAAATGGCACCTCGAACTTGTCGTGAGCCATTTCAAGCCATCGATCATAGTTGGTGGTGTAGATCCTTGAGAATCGTCCAAGAGTAATCAGTCGATGAATTTCGGACGTGGAGATGTCTGTAGTAGGCTTGTGCCATTCGCGATCCATCCAGCTTAGAAGCGGGCCCAAAGTACCTTTCTTTCTCTTGTAGTATTCGGCAAGCGCAAGCGGGGTACCATATGTGGAAAAGATCTTTGGGTCATAGCCCAACTCCAGTGCAATATGGGCGGTTAGCTCGCTCCAAGTAGGCAGACTAAGGTTGGCGGAAACCCCTGCGCCTACAAAAAGCATCAGTTTGCCGGCGCGATATGAATGTAGCAACTCGGCATCCATCTTATGTTCCCAAAGTTTTGAGGTATTCGGCGAATTGGTCGAGAGCTTTGCGACGCATAGAGATAGCGTCTTTGGCCGCCCCCATTTCAGCAAAGGTTTTGGTGTGACCGTTCGGGACGAAAACGCAGTCCCACTGGAAGTCCGTTGGACCAGCCGGTGCGAGAGGCACAGTTCCTTCAATGGAGCCGTAGAAAAAGCGGATCTCGCGCCCATCACAGTATCCGAGCACTGTTTTTGCGGTTACTGCGTCATCTCCGAGACCAGCTACAAGATCAACGAATCGATCTGCCTCCAGCTTGTCCCAAAAAATCTGGGTCAGCCCAGCTGGAAGCCCATTGAGACCGCTTAGGTAGAGCCCTGTATGTTCGACAAAAAGAGGGCGACCTATAACCTCAAATGCCTTGATTAATTTGTCCCGAACCAAGCGCTCGACGTCCTCGGTCTGTAACTCTTCAATTTTCCGCGACACAGGCACTACTTCCACCCCAACAGGGGTAAGAATTCGTTGCACCTCGTTGACCTTGTGCTGATTCCCGGACATGAATCGGATTTTCAATTTAGACCCTCTATGAAGGAGAACCGCTTGGCAACTTCGAATTGTTGGTAAATATCGCTGGCGGATAGTCCCTCGGTCATAGCCATAGCATCATCCTCTGCAAGGCCTCGCTGATGAATTGCTGGGTTGTCCGAGCAAATGACAAAGGGGACCTGGTGACGCCGAAACTCGGACAGAGGATGGGCCTCGTCGGCAGGAACCGCTCCGGTGAGCCTGTTGCTGATTGGGCATACTTCGATGCAGATTTCCTGACTCGCCAAGTAATCTAACAAGTGAGGATCTTTGCTAGCCGCTGTACCATGGCCAATTCGGTCTGCGCCAAACAATTCCACGGCTGCCCGAACGTTTTCCACGCGTCCGGTCTCACCGGCATGTATGGTGACTCCAAGCCCAAACCGGTCTTTTGCCTTTCGATACAGTGACGGCAATTCGCCTGGATACGCAATTTCTTCGTCACCAGCTAAATCCAGTCCCACCACATCGTGCGGCTCACCCAAGTTTTGATATGCCTGCAAAAGTGTAGACAGGGCAACCGAGCTGTAGTCGCCACGGCTCACAGTGAGAATCAATCCTAAACGTATACCAAATTGGTCAGACGCAACTCTGGACGACTCGATAAGGCGTTCCAGGGCCTGAGTAGGAGAGCAATTTTGCAAAGTCGCAAGGTACAAAACACTACTTCGGAGTTCCACAAAGCGCACATTGCTTTCCGAAAGACTAGCAAAGACCGCTAAGGTAAGGCGGTTCAAATTCTCGCGTTTTTTAGGAAAGAGACGCAAAACCTGCCAAGGGGTCAGGTATGACGCTAGTGACTGACATGGGGTGTGCCGCACTAGGTCACGCTCAATTACAAAACCGTACGGCAATTCAACCAATTCGTCGGCAAGGATGTCTCGAATTGTCGATACCGGGATCGCTCCGTTCATATGCACATGAAGTTCTCCGCGTTCCCGTTCACAAAGTTCTGCAGTCAAGCTCTGTCTTACCGCCTTATCCTCGATTGCGCCAATCTGCTTTGTTGCTGGTTCAATCTGCCACTGATTCAATTAATATCCTTAAACAGGCAGCCATGAATGTCGTGCCTAAAAGCCACTCTATGTACCAGTTGGACACGTAGTTCGTCCCCACTAGCTGTATCAGTATTATCTCAAGTCAAAGCTCGAAGGGAGGCGATTGACCAGCTCGTCCCAAATACAGGTGAGTAGTTATTTCGAAGAGCGTCCGACTTGTATCGCAGCAATTGAGCTGGGTGTTGCGGCAGATACTCCAAGCGATTCAGGTCGTGGATGTCAGCTTTGGGTCGTAAGAAGACAGGCCCCATCGGGAACGTTTCTGGACAAGACGGAATCTCGAGCGGGTGACAAACTGAGGATGCGGCGATGGTCGTTGTCATTATTTGTATTCCCTTCCCTGGTCACGGCTGTTCCTGCGTTTATTCACCCTAGCACAAGCTTCAGGTTAGTTCGGTCAATACCTGGTCGAGGGCCCTGGCCAGTACCGGGGCCAGGGGGATGGCGTTGCTGGCGTGGGCGATGCTGTCAGTGCTCCACACCTCCCCTACCCCGGCGGCCTCGATCACGTCCATGGCATTGCCGGCGAAGAGCGCATGGGTCAGCGCCACGTCCACCGAGGCCGCGCCGGCGGTGAGCAGGGCCTCGGCGGCGCGGGCGACGGTATGACCGGAACTCGCCACGTCGTCCATCAGCACCACCTGGCGGCCGGCCACCTCCAGCTCGGGCAGGGTGATTTCCACGTCGCGGTCGCCGTTGCGGGTCTTGTGGCACACGCCGAAGGCGAAGCCGGTCACCGCGGCGGCGCTCTGCACCCACTGCCGCGACTCGGCGTCGGGGCCGACCAGCAGCGGGTCGTCGCGTTTCTCGGCGATCAGCTCGGCGAGCCGCGGGGCCCCGGAGAGCGCGATGGCGTGCTTGAGGGGAATCGCCTGGTCGAGGCGCTCGATGCGGTGCAGGTGCGGGTCGACGGTGATCACGGCGTCGAACAGCTCGGCGAGGAAGTGGCCGATCAGCGGCTGGCTGACCACCTCGCCGGGATGGAAGGCGATGTCCTGGCGCATGTAGGCGAGATAGGGCGCCACCAGCACCAGGTGGCGCACGCCCTGCTCCCGGGCGTGGCGGGCGATCAGCAGCAGCTCGACGAGCTTGTCGTTGGGCCGGTCGAGGCTGCGGTAGACCACCAAAGTCTCGGGGAAGGCGTGGGCGTCGTGGAAGGGCAGCGTCAGGCGCAGCTCGTCGTCGGGGAAGTGGTGGCGCGCCACCGTCATGGCCTGGAGACCGGCGGCCTCGGCCAGGCCGGTGGCGGCGGTCGTCTCGTCGTCGCAATGCAGCAGCACGGGAGTCATCAGCATTCCACGTTGAGTCGGGTGATCTGGTCGGGCTGGCCGATGGCGAAGCCGGTATCGCGCTCGGTGGCCTGTCGGGAGAAGGTCAGCTCGTTGGGGTAGGCGGCGTAGACCCGGTACAGCAGTTGGCCGGTCTCCACCACATCGCCGATCCGCGCCAGCACGTCGATGCCGGCGCCGATGGCCCGGGGCGCCCCGGCGAGTCGGGCGATGCGCGCCAGTTGCAGGTTGTCGATGGCGGTCACCACCCCGCCGGAGCGAGCGGTCACTTCCACGCAGTGCGGCGCCAGCGGCGGATGTTCGGGGTCAAAGGGCTTGGCGCCTTGGGCCACGATGATGGCCTGCATCTTCTCCAGGGCGCGACCGGCATCGAGGATATCCCGGGCCAGCCCGAAGCCGTCGCCGCCGCGCACGTCCGGGTCGAACTCCAGCATCCGCCCGGCCAGGCGCAGGGCCTTCTGGCGCAGGTCCATGGGGGCGTTCGGGTGGTTGGTGAGCACTCGCATCACGTCCCGGGCCTCGAGCACGGGGCCGATGCCCCGCCCCACCGGCTGGCTGCCGTCGGTGATCACCACGTCCAGGGTCAGGCCCATGCGGCTGGCCACGAACTCGAACAGCTTGCGCAGCCGGCGGGCCTCGGGCATGGAGCGCACCTTGGCGTGGGGGCCGATGGGGATGTCGAGCAGCAGGTGGGTGGAGCCGGCGGCGACCTTCTTGGAGAGGATCGAGGCCACCATCTGCCCCGGCGAGTCCACCGAGAGCGGGCGCTCCACCGAGATCAGCACGTCATCGGCGGGCGAGAGCTGGCTGGTGCCGCCCCAGGCCAGGCAGCCCCGGTGAGTGCGCACCAACTGACCCAGTTCCTCGAAGGGCAGGTCGACGTTGGCCAGCACCTCCATGGTGTCGGCGGTCCCCGAGGGCGAGGTGATGGCCCGGGAGGAGGTCTTGGGGCACAGCAGGCCGTGGGCGGCGACGATCGGCACCACCAGCATCGAGGTGCGGTTGCCGGGGATGCCGCCGATGCAGTGCTTGTCGACCACCGGGTGCTCGTGCCAGTCGAGCCGGCGCCCCACCCGGCTCATGGCGTCGCTGAGGAAGAACACCTCCTCGCGGTCGAGCTCGTTGCGGTCGCAGGCCACCACGAAGGCGGTCAGCTCGATCTTCGAATAGCGCCGCTCGGCGATGTCCTGAATGATCCGGCGGAAGTCGTCCCGGGTCAGGCGCTCGCCGGCGATCTTGCGGTGCAGGGCGGGTATCGAGGGCGGCGGCTCGGCCTGCAGGATGCTGACCGGATGGCCCTCGGCCACCCCCAGGGTGGCGAAGGCATCCTCGGAGAGCCCCAGCTCCCCGCAGGCGACGATCGCGGCGTCGTCCACCACGTTGAGGGTGGCCAGGATGCGCTGGCCGTTGGCGCGCACCTCCACCTTGGCCAGCGCCTGGAAGCCCTCGGCCCGGTAGCGGTCGCACTCCCGGTGCATGTAGGCCACGTTCTCGCGGTAGGTATCGATGCCGACGCGTTTCAGCTTGAGCGGCGACAGGCGATCCTCGGTGGACGCGGCCTCGGCGGCGGGGGATCGGGTCATGGTGTCGTGCCTGCGAGGCGCCCCGGTGACACGGGTGTGTCACCCGGATGACGGATGGCTTCATCCTAGCAGCGCCCCGGGGGAGCGTCATTTGACGGGGCAAGGGCGGGAGCGGAAGCCCGCAACGCGAGATGCCCGCCCCCACGGGACGGGACGGGCGTCGTGGCGTTCGCTCGTTCGCGTGCTCGGGTCGCCGGGAAGTCGCACTGCTTGTCGCCGAAATGCCCCTCCTCGTCGGGACCGGGGGATGGATGGCTCCTCAGGTTTCCCGGTCGAGCAGGGCCTCGTCGAATGGATAGCGCGAGAGCTTCTCGATGCCGGTCTCGGTGACCAGCACCTCTTCCTCCAGCTTGACGCCGTCGGCGGCGCCGACCTCGCCGATGTAGCTTTCCACGGAGACGACCATGCCGGGCTCCAGGACGCCGTCCCTGGAGAAGCGGTCGAAGTCCATGTGGTGGGCGACCAGCGGCGTCTCGCCGTGCATGCCCACGCCGTGGATGATCGACGGGTAGCGCCGGTCGAGGAAGCGCTCGGGGATCGTCCAGGCCTGTTCGGCGATCTCGCGGTAGCGCATGCCCGGCGCGAGGATGCCCATGTTGTGGTGCACCTGGTCGTAGGCCATGCGGTACAGGCGCTTCTGGTAGGCGCTCGGCTTGCCGGGGCCGACGTGGAAGGTGCGCGAGAAGTCGGAGTAGTAGCCGTGGCAGCCGATGGTGTCGGTGTCCAGCGCCACCAGCTCGCCGGGGCGGATCACCCGGTCGCTCGCCTCGTTGAACCAGGGGTTGGTGCGCGGCCCCGAGGACAGCAGGCGGGTCTCGATGAACTCGCCGCCCTGCTTGATGATGTTGCCGTACAGGGTGGCGAAGAGGTCATTCTCGGTGACGCCCGGCTTGATGGCGGCCTCCACCTCGGCCACGGCGGCCTCGGCGCCGGCCATGGACTGGGCCAGGCAGGCGATCTCTTCCGGGGTCTTGATGCGCCGGCAGTGCAGGGTGTCCTGCATGCAGTCGAAGACCTCCAGGCCCTGGGCCTCCAGCGAGCGCGCCAGGTTCAGGGCACAGCGGTCGAGGCCGATCCTCCGGTTGCCGCGGCCATGCTCCTCCATCAGCTCGGCGATCTCGATGCCGAAGGGGTCGGAGGACAGGTTGTCGCGCTGGTTGACCGCGGACCACACCACCTTGGAGGTGCGCGACTCGTCGATGGTCTCCAGCCAGGTGGAGACGTGGGCGCTGCCCGGATACTCGAAGAGGATCACCGGGCCGTCGAGCGGCACGTACAGGTAGCGCGTGGAGTTGCGCAGGAAGTAGCCGAACATGTTGCGCGAACCGGTGGCGTAGCGCTGGTTGTAGGGGTCGAACAGCACCACGGCGGCATAGCCCTGCTCGGCCATCATCGCCCGCAGGCGCTGCAGGCGGCCGGCGCGCAGCCGCACGGGATCGAAGGCCGTGGGGATGCTGTCGCCGCAGGCCTGCGGGGCCGACGGCACCACCGGGATCCGCTCCGGTTCGTTGTCGGTCAGCTTCTCGAAATCCACGATGCTCATGTCAGGGTCCGGTCTCTCCATTATCGGCTATGGGGTATCCCGCAAAGGCAGGAGCGAAATACGTGGCGAAGGCGGATCAATCGGCCAGGGCGTCGCGGCGCTGCATGCCTTCCTCGCGCAGCCGCTCGTGCACCGGCGCCATGCGCCCGAAGATGCGCCGGGCCCGCTCGGGACGCCCGATGAAGCCCGGCTCCTTGGCGTAGGCGAAGATCACCGTGTGGCGCTCGCGGTCGCCCTCCACCAGGGTGACCCGGTGCAGCGAGTAGCGGCCGAAGAAGATCTGCAGGTCGCCGGGCTGGAGATCCAGGGACTTGAGCCGGGTGCGGTCGCCGTCGATGACCTGCTCCACGCCCTCGACGTTCTCGCCCTCGGGGCTGCGGATGCCCGGGGCATACTCGAAGCGACCGCCGCCGCGGGACTGGCGGGTCATCATGGTGACGATGAATTCGTTGGTGTCGTAGTGCCAGGGGTGCTGACAGCCCTCGCGCAGCACGTTGATCACCAGGTCGGCCAGCGGGTCGGCATAGGGGTGGATCTCCTCCATGCCCACCACCGTGGCGATGAAGCGCTGGAAGTCGGCGTTGCGGTAGACCCGGCGGATGATGGTGTCGTCGCCGATGCGGTCGCCGGCGACGAAGCCGTTGGTGCGGACGTCGAAGCGGTTCACCGGGTGGCTGGCCGGCTTCTCGGGATCGGCGGCGCTGTTGTAGGGGTTGGTCTCGGTCCGGTTGTAGTGGGCCTCCGGCGAGAGCCGCTCGGTCTCCCGCTCCAGGCGCGCCAGGGCCGCCTCGGGAACGAAGTTCTTGAGCACCACACAACCGTCCGCGTCCAGCTGGCGACGGCAGCGGTCGATCAGCTCGCGCCCCGCTGCGCCGTCGAGATCATCGAGAGGATAGCGGGCCAGGTCGATCAGGCCCTCGAGGGAGCTCGCCTCGTTCACCTCGGCTGCCGACTGCATGCGTTGCTGCCCCTGTGATTCTCAAGGATTCACTCGACAGGATAGTGAGCCGAGAATCATAATAAAAATGAATGATTGAGATGTGACCAATTTCAAAGGCTCATCAATAATGGATACCGCGCTGCTCCGTACCTTCGTCACCGTGGCCGAGTGCCAGGGCTTCAGTGCCGCCGGCAAGGTGCTGCATCGCACCCAGTCGGCGGTGAGCCTGCAGATCAAGCGGCTCGAGGAGCAGATGGGCCAGGCGATGTTCGAGCGCACCAGCCGCAGCGTGCTGCTCACCTCCCACGGGGAGCGGCTGCTGCCCTACGCCCGGCACATGCTCAAGCTGGAGGACGAGGCCCGGGAGGCCCTCGGCGAGGGGAGCCGCGGCGAGCTGATCCGCTTCGCCACCTCCGAGGAGCAGGCCAGCGCCTACCTCCCCGAGCTGATGCCCCGCTATGCCCGGCGCTTCCCCGATACCCGCCTGGAACTGCACTGCGACATGAGCGCCGCCCTGGTGCGCCAGTTCCAGGAGGGGCTGCTGGACGTGGTGCTGTCGATCCGCCACCTGCCCACCCGGTCCGGCCAGCTGCTGGGCTGGGAGCCGATGGTCTGGGTGGTGGCCGAGGACTGCCGGCCGGGCCAGTGGGAGACCCTGCCCCTGGCCCTCAACCCGGAGGGCTGCATCTTCCGGGCTCATGCGCTCGCGGCCCTGGGCCGCGAGGAACGCCGCTGGGAGGCGCGCTACGCCAGCCAGTCGCCCACCGGCATCAACCTGCCGGTGCAGGCGGGGCTGGCCATGACGGTGAAGACGCCGCGCAGCGTCCCGGCGGGCTGCCGGATCGTCGGCGAGGAAGAAGGGCTGCCGCCCCTGGGGCAGGTGGAGATCGAGCTGCATCGCCGCCCGGGCCATACCAGCGAGGCGCTGAACGCCTTCTGCGAGGAGCTCGAGCGCATCGTCACCCACAACGCGGACGTGGCCGCCCCGGCGCCGGGCGAGATGGCCGCCCCCTGACCCCGCGCCGCCGGCGCGGGGCCGGGCATGCGCTCAGTCGCGGCGGTAGGTGCCGATCAGGCGATTCATGCCGATCAGGTGGGGCTCGACCTGCTTGAGCAGCTCGCTCATCGAGATCCCCTCGGGCAGGGCCGTGGCCTTGTCCAGGGCCAGCACCCAGAAGTAGTAGTGGTGCAGGCCGTGGCCCGCGGGCGGCATGGGGCCCCCGTAGCCGTTGCGGCTGAAGTCGTTGCGCCCGCGGGTGCCCGCCGAGGTGGCCTCCTTCAGCGAGCTGTCGGCGGTCGGCAGGTTGTAGAGCACCCAGTGCACGAAGCCATAGCTGCCGTGCTGCACGAGGGGCGCATCGGGGTCATGGCAGATCACCGCGAAGCTCCTGGTTTCCTCCGGCGGGTTCGACCAGCTCAGCGGCGGCGAGAGGTCGTCCCCTTCGCCGGTGTACTTGATGGGGATCTCGCCCCCATCCCGGAAAGCGGCGCTTTCCACCTGCATCTTCGAGAAGGCGAAGGCCATGGGTTGGGTCCTCCCTGAAGGAACGGGTTGGCGATTTCAGCGTCGGCAACCGGTCGACGCCTGTCAACGACGCCGGGCCATGGCATGATGGCGGCGAGCCGAGTCTTCAACCGGAGGGAGAGGATGAAGCGACTGCTGATCGTGGCCCATGCGCCGTCTGCCAATACGCGGCGCCTGCGCGACGCCGCCCGGCGCGGGGCCGGCCACCCGGACATCGAGGGCGTCGAGGTGGTGGTCAAGGCGCCGCTGGAGGCCGGCCCCGAGGACGTGCTGGCCTGCGATGCCATCCTGCTCGGCACCACCGAGAACCTGGGCTACATGAGCGGCGCCCTGAAGGACTTCTTCGACCGCAGCTACTACCCGCTGCTGGAGGAGACCCAGGGCCTGCCCTGCGCGCTCTACATCCGCGCCGGGCATGACGGCACCGGCACCCGGCGCGCCGTGGAGGGTATCGTCACCGGCCTGCGCTGGAAGTGGGTGCAGGAGCCGCTGATATGCCGGGGAGAGTTCAAGACCGAATTCATGACGCAATGCGAGGAACTCGGGTTATCGATGGCCGCCAGCCTGGAGGCTGGCATCATTTGACACACACGTCAGCCAAGATGCACGGCGCTTGCCAGCCGGGAAAGGCCGTCATCGCCGACTGGACGCCCAGGCCCCCACCGCCCCCCTGCCACACCGTCATCGTCCCGCGAACAGACGGCGGTGGCATGATCGAGGCCGGCCCGGATGCGGCCGGCCTGGACACCACCGCCTTCCTCATGCCCCGGCTCCCGCGAGCAGCAGCCAACCGCCGTAGGCCACCAGTGCCAGGCCGAGCGCATCGGCCAGTCGCCGCCAGGGGGAGACCACCTTTTCCAGCAGGATGATCAGGGTGAGCAGGGCCATCCAGGCCAGGCTCATCACCCCACCGACGAACATCAGCGCCATCAGGACCCAGCAGCAGCCCGCGCAGTAGAGGCCGAGCCGGATACCGGCGCTCAGGGCACGCCGTCGGTTGGCTGGGAACCCCTCGGCGACCATGCCCAGTGGGCTGCGGCAACGGCGCAGGCAGGCATGCTTCCACGGCGTCCACTGGAAGGCCCCTGCGGCCAGCAGCAGCCCGCCAGGCACGCTGCCACCCAGTGCCTGGGAAGGCGTCAGCAGTCCCAGTGCCTGAAGTCCCCCCTGGGTGGCCGTGGCCAGGGCCGCGTAACCCGCCCAGGCGAGCAGGTAGCCGAGCGCAAACAGGTAGGGCAGCGCCCTTCCCGCGCGCCCCCGTGACCGTGCCGCGGCGAACATCAGGATGCCCGGCGCGGCACCCGGCAACATCATGCCGACCATCATCACCATCCACATGCTGAAGGTGGCCCAGGGCCGGAAGGGCATGGGGGCCTCCATGGCCGGCATGCCCCCGGCCATGCGGACCAGATACCACCAGCTCAAGACGGTCGCCAGGCCCAGGCAGGCGAGAAGCAGGGCGCGGTCGTGGCGTAGCGTCTGCAGGGAAATGGCGTGCATCTCGAATCCTCCCGGCCCTCACGCCGCCTGGTACTGGAACGGAGAATAGAAGGCGGTACGCCCGCCGAAGCTCCAGTCCAGGCCGTAGCCACGGTGTGAGACGTGGGTCGATTGCGCCACCGTCCCGGTGTTGCCCGGCGCCACCGCGACCGGATGGCCGCTGATGGTGACCTCCTCGCCGTTCTGTCCCTCGATGGCATCCAGCGAGGCGGCGGCGACCTCGCCCACCTCGAGGCGGTGCTGTCGCCCCTCGATGTCATAGCGCATCGGCACCGACTCGACCCCCAGGATCTCGCCGACGAAGCCGGCCAGGGTGGCGGGATGCCCACCGGCGGACCCGCCGAAGATCTGCACCAGGGCGTCGTGCTGTTGCTGGCTGGCACCGGCGTCGATGTAGACCACCACCCTCCAGTCGCCGGCGGTCATGTTCCCCGGGGCATGCAGGGCCATGGCCAGGTTCAGTCCGTCGAGAGAAAGCTCGTCCATGCTGCCCTGATCGATATGCCATGCCACCAGGGCGTCGCAGCTGCCTTCCGTGGGATCCCTGCCGAACAGGCAGGGACACGCGCCCTTGCAGGTGCAGGCCTCGAAGTAGGTGCCTTCGACTCGCCATTGCGTGGTCATGATCGCGCCTCCTCATTCGTCTCTGGATGGACGACATCAAGGGATGTCGTACCTTCACTAATAGCGCCTTGCCGGGAGACGCACCCGAGAAGACGATGAGAATTTCGTGAGAATCGACGTACGGCGACGGCGTGGTGAGCTTGCGTTAGGCTGACAAGGTGTCACGCCACGCGGGACGGACCGATGGCAAGCCTGGAACGATCGAGCCCGGGCCCGACCGGTACGCTGGCAGGCCGGGCAGTGGAGCTCGGGCAACTGGCGACCCTGCTGGACGAGACGGGGCCGACGGTGATGTGGGTCCATGGGGTCGCGGGTATCGGTAAGAGCGCCCTTCTGAGCCATTTCGTTCATGACGCCGAACGCGCCGGCGCCCGCTGCCTGTTCCTGGACGGCTGGGAGGTCGAGCCGACGCCCGAAGGCTTCCTGGCGGCCTTGGGTGAGGCGGCGCAGATCCGCCTCGACGCGCCGCAGCAGCTGGCCGAGCTGATGGAGGGACGGGCGCATCCGCCGCTGGTCATCGCCGTGGACGCCGTCGAGGCGCTGCGCCTGCTGGATACGTGGCTGCGCTCTTCCCTGGTGCCGCAGTTGCCCGATGGCGTACGCCTACTGCTCAGCGGGCGTCATCGGCCGGCCACGGGCTGGCTCGGCGGGCCGTCGGGGCGCGAGCTACGCGTGCTGCCGCTGGGTCCCCTGGGCATGCCCGAGGCGGTGCGGTTGCTGGAAAGCCGGGGCTTTCCCGGTACCCAGGCGACGGCCCTGGCCAGGCGGCTGCACGGTACCCCCCTGGCGATCCAACTGGCCGCCGCCACCCTGCCCGCACGCCCCGACTTCCGGCTGCCCGACGCATCCTTGCAGCACATCATGGACGAACTCTCCGACCTCTACCTGGCGGACATCACGGATCCGCTCCAGCGGCGTCTGCTGGAGGGGGCCAGCGTGGTGCGCCGCGTCACCGAACCGCTGTTGCAGGCCATGTTTCCGGAGGCCTCGCCCGCCGACGCCTATACCCGCCTGCGGACGCTCGACCTCGTCGAGGCCCTGCCGGACGGGCTGGGCCTGCATGAGGTGGTGCGCGAGGCGCTGGAGCGGCGTCTCCTCGCCCGCGACCCGCAGCGTCACGGCCGTTATCGGCGCTGCGCCTGGCAGGCCCTGGTGGCACAGACCACCGGATCGGGGCGCAGTGAGCTGTGGCGCTACACCGCCGATCTCCTCTATCTGGTCGAGAACCCCGTCGTGCGTGAGGCCTTCTTTCCTTCCAGTCGCCCCGAGCTGGTGGCGGAACCGGCACACCCGGATGATGCGACCGCCCTGCGGGACATCCTCCACCGCCATGAAGGCCCGGAGGGAGCGCGCGCCCTGTGGCGCTGGTGGCAGGCGATGCCCGAGGCCTTCTTCGTGGTGCGCGATGCCGACGGACAATGCCAGGGCTTCTGTTGCCGTTTCGATCCGCAGCAGGCGCCACCAGACTGCCTGGCCGAGGATCCGGTCACCGCGGCCTGGTGCCAGGCGCTGAAGGCCTCGCCCCTGCCCGAGGGGCAGCGGGCACTGTTCGTTCGCCGCTGGCTGGGACACGACGACGGCGAACGCCCGGGCGAGGTCCAGGCCGCCTGCTGGCTGGCCCTCAAGCGCGATTACATGGAGATGCGCCCGGCGCTGCGTCGCGTCTACCTGGTGCTTGCCGATCTTGCCCCCTATGCGGCGGTCGCCGAGAGGCTGGGGTTCCAGCCACTGCCACACCACGGCGTGACCCTGGAGGGTCGCGAGCACTCCACGGCGGTACTCGATTTCGGCCCCCGCTCGGTGGATGGCTGGCTGGCTCGGCTGGCCGCCGCGGAACTGGGGCTACAAGGTGACGCCGTGTGGCTGGATCGACAGGCGCATGAACTGATCCACCATGACCGACGCCTTGCCCTGACGCCGCTGGAATTCGGGGTACTCGCCTGCCTGACGGACCACGAGGGCGAGGCAGTATCCCGCGAGCGGCTGCTGAAGGAGGTATGGGGTAGCGACTACACGGGCTGGAGCAACAAGGTGGATGCCGTGGTGGTGGGGCTGCGGCGCAAGCTGGGGGAGGAGGCGGGCTGCCTCGAGACGGTGACCGGGGTCGGCTATCGCTATCGCCGCGCCGGTAATGGCCAGGCCGAGCGGGCATGAGCCTGGCGCCCGAGAGGCGTCGGGAACCTCCCGCGCCGCGGGGCGCGATGGCGGCATCCTGCAAGGGTCGCGGCTATGCTGAGGCTATCGACGACCGGCGGGCCGTCGACCACACAGGAGGTGCGCCATGCAATTCCACCGGACGGCGTCGCTGCGCGCCATGCCCCCTTCACGCCCCAGGCTTTGCTCTGCCCTGCTCCTGCTGGTCGCCCTGGCGGGCCCCCCCGCATTCGCCCAGGACGACGTCTCGACCACCGTCATCGCCACCGCGAGCCCCGCCGGGGTCTACCACGCCACGGGGCGTACCCTGTGCCGACTGCTCGATGCCCCCTGCGAGGCGCGTACCAGCGATGGCTCCGCCGCCAACCTCAAGGCGGTGCGCGCCGGCGAGGTGACCGTCGCCCTGGCCCAGTCGGACCTCCAGCACTACGCCGTCACCGGCACCCAGGGCTTCGCGGACGCGGGACCGGACCCCAGCCTGCGGGCCGTGATGTCGCTGCACGGCGAACCCTTCACCCTGGTGGTGCGCCGCGACAGCGGCATCGACGGTTTCGGGGACCTCGCCGGCCACGCGGTGAACGTCGGCAATCCCGGCTCCGGCCAGCGCGGCACCATGATGACGCTGCTCGAGGCCTGGGGCTGGACCCTCGACGACTTCCGGCCCGCCTTCGAGCTGCCCGCCGACCAGCAGTCGCTGGAACTCTGCCACGGCAACATCGACGCCATGGTCTACACCGTGGGCCACCCCAACCCCTCCATCGAGCAGGCCGTGCGGCTGTGCGATGCGCGCCTGGTCGACGTGACCGGCCCGGCAGTCGATCGCCTGGTGGCCGAGACCCCCTACCTCGCCCGCGCCACCATTCCCGCCGGGCTCTACGGCGACGACCAGCCGGCGGTCGAGACCTTCGGGGTCCGCGCCACCCTGGTGGCCTCGGCGGACACCGACCCCCAGGCCGTCCATGCCCTCGTCGCCGCGGTCTTCGACGACCTCGAGGCCTTCAAGTCCCGCCATCCCGCCTACTCCGACCTGACGCCGGAACGCATGATCGCCGAGGGCCTCTCCGCCCCGCTGCACGAGGGCGCGAAGCGCTACTACCGGGAGCAGGGATGGCTCGCGGACGCGCCCGAGGCCGACCCGGCGGGCGAGACCGGGGAAGCCGACGGGCCGGATACGCCGCCCGTCGAATCCGAGGAGCCGAGTGAGCCGAGTGAGCCGCCCACCGAGCCCGACAGCTGAGCCCGACAGCTGAGGTCACCGACGACAACGGCACCCTACGGGGTGCCGTTGTCGTGCGGGGTGGAACGTCTCCTGCCGAGGGGAGGCGCCACCTTTGTCTAACCCTGACCGCTTGACGCTAGTATATCTTTTGCCTATTGATGTATACATCAGCCAGGCTGATAGACACTTCTTCACAAGAACAACCGAAATGGAGATGCCATGAAACGCTCATATACCCCCCTCGTCGCCGGCGTGGCCCTCGCCGCCATCACCGCCAGCACTGTCGCCTCCGCCCAGACCGTGCTGCGTGCCTCCCACCAGTTCCCCGGGGGGCAGGGCGACGTGCGCGACGAGATGGTTCAGCTGATGGCCGAGAAGATCGCCGAGGCCGACGTCGGCCTGGAGATCGAGGTCTATCCTGGCCAGTCGCTGTTCAAGGCGCGTGAACAGTGGGCCGCCCTGTCCCGCGGCCGCCTCGACATCACCTCGTTGCCCCTGGATTATGCCAGCGGACGCCATCCGGAATTCTCCGCCACCCTGATGCCCGGCCTGGTGCGCAACCATGAGCATGCCAAGCGCCTCAACGACTCCGAGTACATGGACATGATCAAGGAGGTCATTCGCGAGGGCGGCGCCCGGGTGCTGGCCGATGCCTGGCTGTCCGGCGGCTTCGCCTCCAGCGAGCGTTGCATCACCTCGCCGGAGACCGTCGACGGCCAGAACTTCCGCGCCGCCGGCCCGGCCTTCGAGGAGATGCTGGAGGGCGCCGGCGCCTCGATCGCCTCCATGCCCTCCTCCGAGATCTACACCGCCATGCAGACCGGGGTGCTGGATGCCGCCAATACCTCGTCGATGTCCTTTGTCTCCTATCGCCTCTACGAGCAGGTGGAGTGCCTCACCGAGCCGGGCGAACACGCCCTGTGGTTCATGTACGAGCCGATCCTGGTCTCCGAGCAGACCTGGCAGAAGCTCAACGAGGAGCAGCAGCAGGCGCTGGCCGAGGCCGGCGAGGCGGCCGAGGCGTTCTTCGCCGAGGAGGCCGCGGCCCTGGACCAGCAGATGGTCGAGGTGTTCAAGGAGAACGGCGTCGAGGTCGTCAGCATGAGCGAGGAGGACTACAACGCCTGGCTCGAGATCGCCAAGGAGACCTCCTACAAGAACTTCGCCGAGAACGTGGAGAACGGCCAGGCGATCATCGACGCCGCCCTCGCGGTCGAGTGACCCAACGCCGACGACACCCTGCTTCCACCGGGCCGCCCCTCGAGGGCGGCCCTCAGCCAGTCTCGGAGCGCCCCATGTCTCACTCCTCCTCTTCTTCCGCGGCCAGCGTCCGCGGTGGACCGGTAGGCGGCTACATCCGCCTGATGGACCAGCTGTCACGCTATGCCGCCTACCTCGCCTCCGTCATGTTCGTGGCCGGCGTGGCATCGATCTGCCACATGGTCTTCGTGCGCTATGTGCTCGGCATGAGCACCAGTTGGCAGACCGAATTCACCATCTTCGCGGTGACAGGCGCCATGCTGATGGGCAGCGGCTACGTGCTGATGACCGGCGGCCACGTGGCCATCACGCTGCTGCCCGACGCCCTGGGCGGCGCTTCTCGCAAGGTAATGCAGCTGATCGCGGGGCTGTTCGGGCTGGCCTTCTGCGCCGCCCTCGCCTACAGCAGCTGGCTCTACGTCGCCGAGGCCTGGCACGGCCAGTGGACCACCGGCACGGTGTGGAACCCGCCGCTGTGGCCGGCGCTGCTGCCGGTCGCGGTGGGTGCCAGCCTGCTGACGCTGCAGTACGTCGCCGAAATCCTGCGCGGGGAGGCCTGACATGGATCCCGTCACGCTTGGCATCATCGTCGCCGTCGCTCTCATCGTGCTGATGGCCATCGGCACCCCCATCGCCTTCGCCCTGGGTGGGGTCTCGCTGCTCGCACTGCTTTATGATCGCGGCCTGCCGGAACTCACCTACTTCGGCGAGACCTTCTTTGACCGCATCGCCGAGTTCGGCTTCGTGGCCATCCCCATGTTCATCCTGATGGGCGCCGCCGTGGCCTCCTCGCCCACCGGCCGCGACCTCTATCGCTCCCTGGACATGTGGATGGGCCGCCTGCCCGCGGGCCTGGCGGTTTCCAATATCGGCGCCTGCACGATCTTCTCTGCGCTCTCCGGCTCGTCGCCCGCCACCTGCGCCGCGATCGGCAAGATGGGGATTCCCGAGATGCGCGTCCGCGGGTATCCGGACGGCGTCGCCGCCGGCTGCATCGCCGCCGGCGGCACCCTGGGCATCCTCATCCCGCCGTCGGTGACCATGATCATCTACGGCATCGCCACCGAAACCTCGATCGGTCGCCTGTTCATCGCCGGGGTGGTACCGGGCTTCATGCTCGCCGGCCTGTTCATGATCTGGACGATCATCGCCTGCAAGCTGGCCGGCGGCTACGCCAGCTCGCTGGTCCAGGGCGCCGATAAGCTGAAGGAGACTGTCAAGGCCAACGTGGATTCCAACCTCAAGGCCGTGGTGCGGGTGCTGCCCTTCCTGGCCGTGGTGGCGGGCATCCTCTTCGCGCTCTACGGCGGGGTGGCCACGCCCTCCGAGGCCGCCGGCGTCGGTGCCTTCTTCTGCCTGGCCCTGGCGATCATCATCTACCGCATGTGGAAGGTGGAGCCGATCAAGCTGATCATGCGCGACTCGCTGCGCGAGAGCGTGATGATCATGCTGGTCATCGCCTGTGCCGAGGTGTTCGCCTATGCGCTGTCCTCGCTGTTCATCACCCAGACCGTGGCCGGCGCCATCGCCGACCTGGAGGTCAACCGCTGGGTGCTGATGGGCATCATCAACGTCTTTTTGCTGGTAGCCGGTTTCTTCCTCCCCCCCGTGGCGGTGATCGTGATGACCGCGCCGATCCTGATGCCGATCATCCTGGCCGCCAACTTCGACCCCTACTGGTTCGCCGTGGTACTGACCATCAACCTGGAGATCGGCCTGATCACCCCGCCGGTGGGCCTCAACCTGTTCATCATCAAGGGCATCGCGCCGGACATCTCGCTGCGCAACATCCTGATGGGCAGCCTGCCCTATGCGCTGTGCATGGTACTGGGGATCATCCTGCTGTGTTTCTTCCCGGGCATCGCCCTGTGGCTGCCCGATCTGCTCATGGGCTAAAGGAGTCGATACCGTGAACATGACCTTCCTGCAGGAACTGTTCAACAACATCACCCAGCGTGACGCCCTGCGACGGCGTCGCCAGGACGATGACGCCTCCCTCGACCATGGCGATCTGGTGGCCGCCTGCCGGGCCCTGCTGGAGAGCGACGGCGAGGCATCGAGCATCGCCCTGGCCAGCCGTGCCCTGGCCATGTACGAGCGTCTCGGTGACAAGCAGCGCCGGCGCTTCTTCGCACGCCTCGCCGAGGAGTTCGCCGCCGAGCCCTCGGCCATCGACGAGGCTTACGCGGCCTACCGCGACGTGCGCGACAACGCCACCCTGGAGGCCCTGTTCGAGGCCTGCGAGCCCAGGCGCCAGGAACTGTTCCGACGGCTCAACCTGCCCAGCGATGGCACCTACTCGCTGGTGCGCATGCGCGAGGACCTGCTCGGCCTGCTGCGCGAGCAGCCGGAGCTGGCGGCCATCGACGCCGACTTCGCCCACCTGTTCGGCTCCTGGTTCAACCGGGGCTTCCTGATGCTCAAGCGCATCGACTGGAACACCCCGGCCTCGATCCTCGAGAAGATCATCCGCTACGAGGCGGTGCACGAGATCCGCGACTGGGAGGATCTGCGTCGACGGCTGGACGCCCGCGACCGGCGCTGCTTCGCCTTCTTCCATCCGGCCATCGGCGACGAACCGCTGATCTTCGTCGAGGTCGCCCTGTGCAAGGGGCTGCCGAACCGGATCCAGCCGATCCTGGCGGGAGAGGAAAGCGGGGTCGACGAGCCCGAGGAGGCCGATACCGCCGCCTTCTTCGGCATCAGCAACTGCCAGACCGGGCTGCGCGGCATCTCCTTCGGCAACTTCCTGATCAAGCAGGTGGTGCAGGAACTCCAGCAGGAACTGCCACAGCTCAAGCGCTTCGTCACCCTTTCACCGGTGCCGGGCTTCGCCCAGTGGCTGGCCGAACGGCGTGACGACGAGAGCCTGCCGGCCACGGTGAAACAGGCCCTGGAAAGGATGCAACACGACGGCTGGCACGAGGACGCCGAGCGTGCCGAGGCGCTCAAGGCCGTCGTGCGCCCGCTGGCCGCCCGCTACCTGGCCGAGGAGAAGAACAGCCGCGGGCTGCCGCTCAACCCGGTGGCACGCTTCCACCTCGGCAACGGTGCCGAGCTGCACCGCATCAACTGGCTGGGCGACGTCTCGGCCAAGGGCATGAAGCAGGCCGCCGGCCTGATGGTCAACTACCTCTACGTGCTCAACGACATCGAGCGCAACCACGAGAACTATACGGCCCACAGAACCGTGGCCTGCTCGAGCGAGGTCAAGGACCTCGTGCGCAAGGCCAGGAAGCAGGCCAAGGGAGAGACAAGCAAATGAGTCATAACCTGTTCGAGACCTTCGCCGAGCGCATGCAGTCCCGCGGCGACGCCGATTTCATCACCACGCGAGAGGGACGCCACTACTCCCACGCCGATGCCCTGACCGAGAGCGCCCGCCTGGCCGGCACCCTGACCGCACTCGGCGTGTCCCCCGGCGATCGCGTGGCGGTCCAGGTCGACAAGAGCCCCGAGGCGATCCTGCTCTACCTGGCCACGCTGCGTGTGGGCGGGGTCTACCTGCCGCTCAACACCGGCTATACCGGCGACGAGATACGCTACTTCCTGGGCGACGCCGAGCCGGCGCTGTTCGTGTGCCGCCCGGCGGCGCTCGACGAGGCCCGCGCCATCGCCGCCGAGACCGGTTGTCCGGCGGTGGAGACCCTGGGCAGCGCCGCCGACGGCAGCCTGATGGACAAGGCCGCCGCCGCCACTCCGCGCGAGGACGTCGTGGCCCGTGAAGCCGACGACCTGGCCGCCATCCTCTACACCTCCGGCACCACCGGCCGCTCCAAGGGGGCCATGCTCACCCACCGCAACCTCGGCTCCAACGCCGAGACCCTGGCCAAGGCCTGGCACTTCAGCGCCGAGGATCGGCTGATCCACGCCCTGCCGATCTTCCATACCCACGGCCTGTTCGTGGCCTGCAACGTCACCCTGATGGCCGGCTCCAGCATGCTCTTCCTGCCGAAGTTCGACGCCGACGTGATCTTCGAGGAGATGCCGCGCGGCACGGTGCTGATGGGCGTGCCGACCTTCTATACCCGGCTGGTGGCCGACGCGCGCCTCACCCCGGAGGTCACCGCCAACATGCGCCTGTTCGTCTCCGGCTCGGCGCCGCTTACCGCCGAGACCCACGAGGCCTTCGAGCAGAAGACCGGCCACGCCATCCTCGAGCGCTACGGCATGACTGAGACCAACATGAACCTCTCCAACCCCTACGACGGCGCCCGCCGTGCCGGCACGGTGGGCATGCCGCTGCCCGGGGTGGAGATCCGCATCACCGACCTCGAGACCGGCGAGGTCGTGTCCCAGGGCGAGATCGGCATGCTCCAGGTGCGCGGCCCCAACGTCTTCATCGGCTACTGGCGCATGCCCGAGAAGACCCGCGAGGAACTGCTGGAGGACGGTTTCTTCATCACCGGCGACCTGGCCATGGTCGACGAGCACGGCTATGTGCAGATCGTCGGCCGCGACAAGGACCTGGTGATCTCCGGTGGCTACAACGTCTACCCCAAGGAAATCGAACAGGTCATCGACGAGCTCGACGCGGTGCAGGAGTCGGCGGTGATCGGCCTGCCCCACCCGGACTTCGGCGAGGGTGTCACCGCCGTGGTGGTGTGCCAGCCCGGCGCCGAGCTCGAGGAGGCCCAGGTGATCGACCACCTGCAGGGCCGGCTGGCCAAGTACAAGCAGCCCAAGCGGGTATTCTTCGTCGATTCCCTGCCCCGCAATACCATGGGCAAGGTGCAGAAGAACGAACTGCGCAAGCGCTTCGACGGCACCTACCGCTGAACAGGCTCCCGCCACTGCCGTGACGGCACCGCTTCGGCGGTGCCGTCGTCGTCCGTGGTCCATGCCTGCCACCACCGCTCGACCCACCGGCCGTCCTGGTCGGGTCATGAAGTCCGACAGGCTCCAGGGACCACAACGAAAGAGGCCGCCCTCGGGCGGCCTGGCAGTTGCTGATGCTGTAGAACACCGCGGTATCGGCGTCAATAGCGAGGCAGAGCGACCTCTTTGGTGGCAGCCACTATACTGTTAGGGACATATGATTCCGGGTTGTTATATACAACATTTGCATACAAGATATAGATGTGTCGAGCCGGAGGAAAAAAAGATGGCCAAGGTTTCCCAGACGCAGCGACTGCGCGACCTGCTGGAGGACGCCATCATCCAAGGGCGCTATCCCCCCGGGGGGCGCCTCGACCCGGAGGCGCTGGAGAGGGAGTACCAGTGCTCGCGCACGCCGGTCCGTGAGGCGATCCAGCAACTGGCGATGTCGGGGATGGTGAGGGTAGTGCCGAAACGCGGCACCTTCGTGACCCAGCTCAGCGTGGCCGAGCTGGTGGAGCGCTTCGAGGTGATGGCCGAGCTGGAGGGCATGTGTGCCCGGCTGGCGGCGCGCCGGATCACCGAGGACGAGCTCATGGGCTTGCGCGAGGCCCATGAGGCCTGCCGCAGGATGGCCGCGGCGGGGGATGCCAACGGTTACTACTACGAGAACGGCGTTTTCCACCAGCGCATCTACGAGGCCAGCCACAATCACTTCCTGGCCCAGGAAGCCTCCCGACTGCATGCGGTGCTGCAGCCCTATCGGCGCATGCAGCTGCATATGCGTCACCGACTCGAACGCTCCCTGACGGAGCACGAGGCGGTGCTGACGGCCATTGCCGAAGGGGATGGGCAACGCGCCGAGGCGGAGATCAAGTCACACGTCCAGATACAGGGCGAGCGCTTCAACGACCTGGTCGCCTCGGTCCAGCAGTTGCAGCAGACCGGCAGCGACTGACCCTACGACAACGGCACCCCGCGGGGTGCCGTTGTCTCGTCGAGGTTCGGGGGTGGCTCGGTGCGGCCAGGCTCGACTACTTCAGGCGCTCGAACACCGTGGCCACGCCCTGCCCCATGCCGATGCACATGGTCGCCAGGCCCAGGGTGGTGTCCTGCTCGCGCATCACGTTGAGCAGGGTGGTGCAGATGCGCGCCCCGGAGCAGCCCAGCGGGTGGCCCAGGGCGATGGCCCCGCCGTGCAGGTTGACCGCCTCGTCCATGCGATCGCGCAGGCCGAGGTCCTTGAGCACCGGCAGCGACTGGGCGGCGAAGGCCTCGTTGAGCTCGACGGTCTGGATATCGTCGATGGTCAGCCCCGCCGTCTTCAGCGCCTTCCTGCTGGCCGGTACCGGGCCATAGCCCATGATCGAGGCGTCGCAGCCCGCCACCCCGGTGGACAGCACCCGGGCGATGGGCGAAAGGCCCAGCGCCTGGGCGCGCTCGGCGCTCATCACCGCCATGCCGCTGGCGCCCACCGACAGCGCCGAGGAGGTGCCGGCGGTCACGGTGCCGCCCCGCGGGTCGAACACCGGCTTGAGCGCGGCCATGCTCTCCAGGCTGGCGTCGGCGCGGATCACCTCGTCGCGATCCACGCGGACCCGGAAGCCACGCTCATCATGCCCCTCGATACCGATGATCTCGTTGTCGAAGCCGCCGTTGTCCAGGGCGGCCTGGGCGCGCTGGTGGGAGCGCACGCCGAAGGCGTCCTGGTCCTCCCGGGAGATGCCGTGCATCTTGCCCAGCAGCTCGGCGGTCAGGCCCATCATCATGGCCGCCTTGGCGGCGTGCTTGCTGGCCGCCGGGTTGACGTCGACGCCGTGGGTCATGGGCACGTGCTCCATGTGCTCGACCCCGCCGATCACGTAGACATCGCCCATCCCGGCGCGGATATTGGCGGCGGCGATGTGCAGCGCGCTCATCGAGGAGCCGCACAGGCGATTGACGGTCTGGGCCGGCACGCTGCGCGGGATGCCGGTCAGGATCGCCGCGTTGCGGGCGATGTTCATGGCCTGCTCGAGGGTCTGGTTGACGCAGCCCCAGATGACGTCGTCGACCTCCCTGGGGTCGAGACCCGGATTGCGGTCGAACAGCGCCTGCATCACGGCGGCGGACAGGTTCTCGGCACGCACGTGGCGGAAGGCGCCGTTCTTGGCCTTGGCCATGGCGGTACGCACGCCGTCGACCACCACGATGTCTCTCGGATTCAAACTCATCTAACTCTCTCTCCTGTAACGTGGTGATTCAGGCCTGCTGGGCATCCTGATAGAACCGCTCGCCGTTGCGGGCCAGCTCGCGCAGCTTGTCGGTGGGGGCGTAGAGCGGCCCCAGTTCCTCGGCCAGCGACTCGGCCTGGGCGACGAAGGCATCGAGGCCCATGGCGTCGATGTAGCGCAGGGCGCCGCCACGGAAGGGCGGGAAGCCGATGCCGTAGATCAGCGCCATATCGGCTTCCGCCGCGCTCCCCACGATGCCGTCCTCGAGGCAGCGCACGGTCTCCAGGCACAGCGGGACCATCATGCGCGCGATGATCTCCTCGTCGCTGAACTCGCGCTCGCCCTCGGCCAGCCCCTCGACCAGGGCGATGGCGTCCTCGTCGACGACCTTCTTCGGCTTGCCCTTCTTGTCTTCCTCGTAGGCGTAGAAGCCCCTGGCGTTCTTCTGGCCCAGGCGGTCGTGGTCGACCATCAGCCGGATCGCGCTCTTGCCGCTGTCGCTGGCCATGCCGCCCATGCGCTCCGGGAAGCCCTCGGCCATCACCTCGCCGGCATGCATCGCGATGTCCATGCCCACCACGTCGAGCAGGTAGGCCGGGCCCATGGGCCAGCCGAACCGCTCCATCACCTTGTCGACGTGCCGGAAGTCGGCGCCCTGCGCCAACAACTGGCTGAAGCCACCGAAGTAGGGGAAGAGCACGCGGTTGACCAGGAAGCCCGGGCAGTCGTTGACCACGATCGGCGTCTTGCCCATCTGGCGGGCGAAGGCCACGGTGGCCGCCACCGCGGCATCGCCGGTCTTCTCGCCACGGATGACCTCGACGAGCGGCATGCGGTGCACCGGGTTGAAGAAGTGCATGCCGCAGAAGTTCTCGGGGCGCTCGAGGTTCTCGGCCAGCCGGGTGATCGAGATGGTCGAGGTATTGGTGGTGAGGACGGTGTCCTCGCCGACGCACTCTTCCACTTCGGCGAGCACCGTCCCCTTGACCTTGGGGTTCTCGACCACGGCCTCGACCACCAGGTCGACATGGGCGAAATCGCCGTAGGACAGGGTCGGGCGGATATTGGCGAGCCTCTCGGCCATCTGCTCGACGGACAGCTTGCCGCGCTCCACCTGCTTGCCAAACAGCTTGCGAGACTCCTTGAGCCCCAGCGCGATGGCCTCCTCCTTGATGTCCTTCATCAGGATGGGCGTGCCCTTGGAGGCGCTCTGGTAGGCGATGCCTCCGCCCATGATGCCGGCGCCCAGCACCGCGGCCTGGTCGATGGCGATGGCCTGCTTCGCGTAGGCGGCGCCCTTCTTCTTGACCACCTGGTCGTTGAGGAACAGGCCGACCAGGTTGTAGCAGACGTCGGTGAGCGCCAGCTTGCCGAAGGCCTTGGCCTCGATGGCCTGGGCCCGGGCGCGCTCCTCGCCGGCGCCCTTCTGGATGACCTTGATGGCCTCGATCGGGGCCGGGTAGTGCGGCCCGGCCTTGCCGGCCACATAGCCCTTGGCGGTCTCGAAGGCCATCATCTGCTCGATGGCGTCGAGCTTGAGCGGCCCGGTCTTCTCGGCGCGGCGCGCCCGGTGATCCAGCTCGCCGGCGTTGGCCCGGGTCAGGATGTCGCGGGCCGCCGCCTCGAGTTGATCGCCAGGCACCACGGCGTCCACGACGCCCATCTTGAGGGCCTCGTCGGCCTTGTTCTCGGTGCCGCCGGCGATCCACTCGATGGCGTTGTCGGCACCGATCAGCCGCGGCAGGCGTACGCAGCCGCCCCAGCCGGGGAGGATGCCCAGCCTGGTCTCGGGCAGGCCGAGCCTGGCGGTCTCGGCCATGACCCGGAAGTCGGTGGTCAGGGTGACCTCGCAGCCACCGCCCAGGGCCAGGCCGTTGATCGCACTGACGGTGGGGAACGGCAGGTCCTCCAGGGCATTGAAGATGCCATGCACCCGCTCGAGCATGGCCTGGATCGCGTCCGCCCCCTTCGCGAACATGCCGTGGAACTCGGTGATGTCGGCCCCGACGATGAAGGCCTCCTTGGCACTGGTCAGGATCAGGCCCTGCAGGCCGGCCTCGGCCCCCAGGGCCGCCACCGCCTGTTCGAGCTCCTGGACCACCGCGGTGGAGAGCTTGTTGACCGACTCCCCCTCGAGGTCGAAGGTCAGGATGGCGATGTCGTCGTCACCACGCGCCACCGTGATGGCGTTGCCTTGATAGATCATCCACGAATCTCCGTGCAGGAATTCATACGGCCGTTTGATTCCGACAGCTTGGTCCAGTCCGGCGACGGCGTCAAGCCCCGCGTCGGCGCTCGGCCGTCGCGGCGCGGCGACTCCCGCCTTCGGGGGCGGACTGGTAGGATGCGGGGATGTCTACCGACCACCACGTTTCCGACCCCGCCGCACCGCCCCCCCGGGGAGCGCGCCTCGATGCCTGGCAGCAACGCCTGGAGCGGCTGGCCGCCCGGGCCCGGCCCTGGAGCTGGTTGTGGCCGCCGGTGGCCTTCGCCGCGGGGGCCGGCAGCTTCTTCCTGGTGGAGCGCCAGCAGTGGCTCGGTGCCATGCTGGCCCTGGCGATGCTGCTGGCCTGGGTACTGTTGCTCTCGGAGAGCCTCATCGGTCGCCTGCTGTCGCGGCGGGGCTATCCGACCCTCCCTCGCGGTGTGACCACCTTCATCGCCCAGATGATCCATCAGGAGACGCTGTTCTTCACCCTGCCCTTCCTGCTGGCGACCACGGTGTGGACCAGCGGCCAGGCAATGTTCACGCTGCTGATGCTGGGCATGGCGATCCTGTCGATCCTCGACCCGCTCTACTACCGCCTGGCCGATCGCCACCGCTGGCTGTACTTCGCCTTCCACGCCCAGTGCGTCTTCCTGGTGGTGCTGGTGGCCCTGCCGACCCTGCTCCACCTGACCACCACCCAGAGCCTGCTGCTGGCCCTGGCCGCCATGGTCCTCTTCAGCCTGCCGAGCCTGATGCACCTGCTGCGCCCCATGACCCGGGGACGCTGGCTGGCCATGCTGGCCCTGCTGCCGCTGCTCGCCGGCGCCGGCTGGGCCGGCCGCCTGTGGGTGCCGCCCGCCAGCCTGTGGCTGTCCGGCCGCGCCCTGTCGCCGAGCTTCGATGAGCAGGCCCGGGCCCCGGAGGGTGGCGTGCGCCTGACGCCCGAGGCGCTGGTCGACCATGGGCTCTATGCCTATACGGCCATTCATGCGCCGCGGGGGTTGCGCGAGGACGTCGTCCACGAATGGCGTCACGAAGGCAAGCTGGTCGACCGCATTCCCCTGGTGATCAAGGGCGGTCGCGAGGCGGGATATCGGGCCTGGACCCACAAGCAGAACTTCCCCGAGGCGGTGCTGGGGAACTGGCGGGTCGACGTGATGACCGCCGGCGGGCAGCGCATCGGCGTGCTGCGCTTCCGGGTCAGCGAGACGGCGGAGCGGGCGACCCTGGCCGACGGCCGGATCCAGGCCCCGCCGGGGCTTCCCGGTCTCGACCTGCGCCGCTTGATCGCCCGTCCCGCCGAGTCGCCGGCTCCCGACAGCGAGAAGGACACGCCGCCGGCCACGCCGCGCGAGGACGGCGCCGGCACGCCCTGAGGGCGTCACTTGCATTACACGCTAACGCTCCGGACAATCCAGCCAGGCTTTCCCGCAATGCAGAGTCCCATGCATCAGAACATCGGCTTCCAGCTTGCCCGCGTGCCACGCCTGTGGCGCGCCATCATCGACCGGCGCCTGGCTCCGGAGGGGCTGACCCAGACCCGCTGGGTCACCCTCTACCACCTCTGGCGACTGGGCGATGACCAGCCCCAGTGCGACCTCGCCCGGGCCATCGGCGTGGAGGCCCCCTCCCTGGTGCGCACCCTCGACCAGCTGGCCGAGCAGGGGCTCATCGAGCGACGCCCCTGCGACCAGGATCGGCGTACCAAGCGCATCTTCCTGACCCAGGCGGCCATGCCGCTGCTCGAGCGCATCGATGCCGTGGTCACCCAGGCGCGCCGGGAGATGCTCGCCGGCCTCGCCGACGAGGAGGTGGCGCAGCTCAGCGAGCTGCTGTCGCGGATCGAGGCCAACGGCATGGCGATCCAGGCCCGCGAGGAGCCCTGAGCCCGCCGGCGATGCCGACGGTCCGGCGGGATCAGGCCCGCGGCGAGCGCAGGCGGCGGTGGGCCTCGGGGCGGTCCGGCCGCCCGGCCAGGCTGTCGCGCAACTCGGCGAACTCCGTCGCCAGCGCCTCCAGGGTCGCGATGTCCAGCGACTCGTCCCACCACAGGGTCAGCGCCGCCGCCCCCGACTCCACCACCAGCGCATCCTCCGGCAGCCGCGCCAGCAGCGCCGCCAGCCGCTGCTGCGCGGCGCTCGGCAGGGGTCGCAGGGGTTCCAGCCGCCAGCGCCAGCCGGCCTGGCAGGCCCTCAGGGCCTGGCTGGCGACGGCATCCCGCACCAGCACGAAGTCCGGCCCCGGCCGCTGGGCGGGATAGGGCCAGCGATAGGCGGGCAACAGCTCGCCGCCATCGTGCAGCGGCGAGTTCTCGAGGCGCACGATGACCCCGGCGCGCCTGGCGGCCTCGCGCAGGCCGATCTGCCGCTGCTGTCGCGGACTCGGGCGCAGCCACATGGCCGGGGCGAACACCAGCCCCATGACCCCCAGGATGATCAACCAGACCATAACCGTTTCCTGTTCGCAGTTTGATGCAAGTCGTTGTCGTGGCTCGCCAAGCGTCCTAGAGTGGAAGGCATTCCACCAGCCGTTGGACACCCTGCCGGAGGCAATGCCATGAGCAACGAGTATCGTCACGTCCTGGTCGCGGTCGACCTGACCAAGGACTCCCACAAGGTTCTGGAGCGCGCGATGCAGATCGCCGACCGCAACCAGGCCAGGCTCTCCATCATGCATACCCTCGAACCCCTTGGCTTCGCCTACGGCGGCGATATTCCCATGGACCTGACCAGCATCCAGGATCAGCTCGACGAGCACGCCAAGCAGCGTCTCGCGGAGATCGCCGATCCCCACGTGGCCAAGGAGAACCAGCACGTGGTCGTGGGCATGCCCGATACCGAGATCCATCGCTTCGCCGAGGAGCAGGACGTCGACCTGATCGTGGTCGGCTCCCACGGCCGTCACGGCTTCGCCCTGCTGCTGGGCTCCACCTCCACCGGGGTGCTGCACGGCGCCAAGTGCGATGTCCTGGCGGTGCGTGTCGGCAAGGAAGGCGAGGCCGAGGAGTAATCCTCTCTATCTTCAATTCTTCCAGGTCCGAGGAAGCGAAGGATTCGCGTGACGAGCGAAGATAAGTAGGCCGCCGCCGGAGCGCAGAAACCGCAGTGTAGCCTGCTACATGAGGATTCCGAGCACCGCCGGCGGTCAAGATATCGAGCGCAGTAGCGAATCGTCGCTTACTCCCCGGCCGCCATCGCCTCCAGTTCCATCCACCGCTCCATGGCGGTCTCCAGCTCGGCCTGCTTGTCGTTCAGGGCCTGGAGGGTCGCGGTGACGGTCTCGCTGTCCTGCTGATAGAAGGCCGGGTCGGCCACCCGCGCCTCGACGTCGGCCACCTCGCCCTCGAGGCGCTCGATCGCCGCGGGCAGGGTATCGAGCTCGCGCTGCAGCTTGTAGGAGAGCTTGACCCGCTTGGCCGCCGCCGGGGTCGCCTCGGTCACCGGCCTGTCGGGCTCGGCCGTGGCCGGCGCCGCCTCGGCGCTGGGCTCGGCCCCCTGGCGAGCCGCGCCCTCCCAGGGGGCCGGCGGCAGCTTGCCGCCCTGGCGCACCCAGTCGCTGTAGCCGCCCACGTACTCGCGGACCCGGCCCTCACCCTCGAAGGCCAGCACGCTGGTCACCACGTTGTCCATGAAGGCCCGGTCGTGGGAGACCAGCAGCAGGGTACCGTCGAAGTCGAGCAGCAGCTCCTCGAGCAGCTCCAGGGTCTCGACGTCCAGGTCGTTGGTGGGCTCGTCGAGCACCAGCACATTGGCCGGCTGGGTGAACAGCCTGGCCAGCAGCAGGCGGTTGGACTCGCCGCCCGAGAGCGCCTTGACCGGCTGGCGGGCGCGTTCGGGGGTGAACAGGAAGTCCTGCAGGTAGCTCATCACGTGGCGGTCGCGCCCGCCCACGGTGACCCGGTCGCTGCCCTGGGCGACGTTGTCGTAGACGGTCTTCTCGGGCTCCAGGCCAGCGCGCAGCTGGTCGAAGTAGGCCACCTGCAGCTTGGTGCCCATGCGCACCTGCCCCTCGGTGGGCGCGAGCTCGCCGAGCAGGATCTTGAGCAGGGTGGTCTTGCCGGCGCCGTTGCGGCCGATGAAGCCGATGCGGTCGCCGCGCTGGATCTCCAGGCTCAGGTCGCGGATCACCGTCTCGTCGCCGTAGCGCTGGGTGACGTGCGACAGCTCCACCACCCGCTTGCCGCTGCGCTCGCCGGTGTCCACCGAGAGGTTGGCACGGCCCTGGCGCTCGCGACGCTCGCCGCGTTCGCGACGCATCTGCTGCAGGGCGCGCACGCGGCCCTCGTTGCGGGTGCGCCGCGCCTTGATGCCCTGACGGATCCAGGCTTCCTCCTGGGCCAGCTTCTTGTCGAACTCGGCGTGCTCCCGGGCCTCGACCTCCAGCTCGTGGGTCTTCTGCTCCTGGTAGCGGGCATAGTCGCCGGGATAGCGACCGAGGCGGCCGCGGTCGAGTTCGAGGATCGCCGTGGCCAGCTTGGACAGGAAGGCCCGGTCGTGGGTGATGAAGAGTACCGCGCCGTTGAAGTCGGCGAGCTGCTCCTCCAGCCAGGCGATGGTGTCCAGGTCCAGGTGGTTGGTGGGCTCGTCGAGCAGCAGCAGGTCGGGCTCGGCGACCAGCGCCCTGGCCAGCGCCACTCGACGCCGCCAGCCACCGGAGAGGTCGGCCATCTCGGCATCCTCGGGCAGGCCCAACCGGGTCAGCACCACGTCGATCCGCTGGTGGAAGGACCAGCCGTCGATGGCCTCGATGCGGGTCTGCAGCCTGGCCATGCGCGCCATGTCCGGATCATCCTCGTGGATCAGATGATGATACTCGGAGAGCAGCTCACCGGCCTCGGGGAGGCCCTGGGCCACCACGTCGAAGATCGTCTGGCCGGAGGCATCGGGCAGGTCCTGGGCCAGCACGCCGATCTTCAGCCCCGGCGCACGCCAGATGCTTCCGCCATCGGCCTGGACCTCCCCCGCCACGATCTTCAGCAGGGTCGACTTGCCGGTCCCGTTGCGGCCCACGAGCGCCAGGCGCTCACCCTTCTCCAGCACCAGATCGGCGCCATCGAGGAGCACCTGGGGACCGTAGGCCAGTTGCAGCTGTTCCAGACGTAGCAGGGTCACGCGCTCACCTCTTGGTTCATCGAGGACGCCAGTGTAACGCATGGCCGGCCCGCCGTGGCCCCACCCCACCTCTCCCGGGTACAATGCGCGCCCGCTTCCACAGGAGTGTTCCGCCTTGGCCGACGCAACGCCCCCCTTCGATGACGTGCTGCCCGAGGCGCTGAGGTTCCGTTCGCCGGCCCCGCTGGTGGACATCGGCGCCAACCTGACCCACGAGAGCTTCGCCCGGGACCTCGAGGCGACGATCACCCGTGCCCGGGCCGCCGGGGTGACGACCCTGATCCTCACCGGCACCGACCGCGAGCATGCCGAGCAGGCCGTGGGGCTGGCGCGCCGCCACCCCGGCCTGTACGCCACCGCCGGCGTGCATCCCCACGATGCCAGCCAGTGGTCGCCGAGCCTCGCGGCGGCCATGCGCGAGCTGCACCGCGAACCGGAGGTGGTCGCGGTGGGCGAGTGCGGCCTGGACTTCAACCGCAACTTCTCGACGCCCGCCGAACAGGAGCGCGCCCTCGAGGCCCAGCTCGGCCTCGCCGCGGAGAGCGGCCTGCCGCTGTTCCTGCACGAGCGCGATGCCGGCCGGCGCATGCGCGAGATGCTGCATGCCTGGCGCGACGACATCAGCCGGGCCGTGGTGCACTGCTTCACCGCCGACCGCGAGACCCTCTACGGCTACCGGGATCTCGACCTGCATATCGGCCTGACCGGCTGGCTGTGCGACGAGCGCCGCGGCCACCACCTGCGCGAGCTGGTCGGCGAGATCCCCCTGGAGCGGCTGATGGTGGAAACCGACTGTCCCTACCTGCTGCCGCGCAATTTACCTGCCAAACTCAAGGGCAGGCGCCACGAACCGGCCCTGCTGCCCTGGATCGTGCGCGAGATCGCCCACTGGCGCGGACTGACGGAGGCCGAGCTGGCCCGTGCCACCACCGCCACCGCCCTCGCCTTCTTCGGGCTCGACATGAATCACAACGCACATCACGCCCTCGAGGAGGGGCCCCGACATGGATGAGCTGCCCGCCTTCATTGCGGTCGAGACCGGCGACGACGGCGACCTGCCGCTTTCCATCGCCTGGACGCTGCCCGACGGCCGCGTCAAGCACACCCTGATCCAGCCGGACGACGACTGGCTCGACGACGAGCTGGTCTCGCTGGGCGCCTACAGCCTGGAGGAACTGACCAGCATGGGCGTGAGCCCGCTGGACGTGATCCGCGAGCTGGAGACCGATCACTTCAACGCCACCCTCTACACCGCCGGGGTCGGCGACGACGAGGCGGCGCTCTCCCGGCTGTTCGAGACCTACGGCCTGGACCCCTTCGTCGAGCTCGCCCCCGCCGAGAGCCTGTACGGCGACCTCCCCCCGGGTGACTGGTCCCGGGCTCGGGGCGAGCTGTTCGGTGAACTGGGCCTCGAGCCGCTGCGTCCCGAGGAGGAGATCCAGGTGATGCTGACCCTGCACCAGCGGCTGCAGGACCCCGACTAGCCTCCCGCCGCCGGCATACCCGGGGCGAAGGTGGCCCTCATGAGGCCGACCGCCCCGTCGCCGGGACGATTGGCGATGGCGTCTCGCCCCCCTCCCCCGAGCCGGCGCTGCCCAGCAGCCGGCGGGCCTCGGCGACGATGGCCTCCGCCGACGGCAGGGTCGCCGTGGCCGCTGGGCCCAGCGGGATGAAGCTGTCTTCGGCGGTCAGGCGATGCAGGCGGTCGGAGCCCAGGCCGCGCTCCACCAGGCCGGTGACGATCTCCTCGCTGAGCGAGCCGGTGCGCCGGCACTCGTCGACGCACAGCACCTGGTCGCAGTCGGCGACCTCCCCGTGGACGGCGTCGTGGTCGAGCCCGGTCAGCCAGCGCAGGTCGATGATGCGCACGCCTTCGCCCGCCGCCCCCAGCCGGGCCCGGGCCTGGTGCGAGAGGTAGACGCCGTTGCCGTAGGTGACGATCGCCAGCCGCCGTCCCTCGCCGTCGCGGCCGGGACGACCGGCGGGCAGCCGGTGCTCGGGGCCGGGGTCGGCGCAGCACCAGCGTTGGTCGCCCTCTTCCAGCAGGTCCCGGGTGTGGTAGCGGGCGATCGGCTCGAGCACCACCACCACGCGCTGCTGCTCGTCGGCGAGCCGCACCGCCTCCTGCAGCAGCCCCACCGCGTCGGCCCCGTTGGACGGGCAGGCCACCAGCAGGCCGGGGATATCGCGCAGCACCGCGATGGCGTTGTCGTTGTGGAAGTGACCGCCGAAGCCCTTCTGGTAGCCGAGCCCGGCGACGCGCACCACCATGGGGTTGGTGTACTGCCCCCGGGAGAAGAAGCTCAGGGTGGCCGCCTCGCCGCGCAACTGGTCCTCGGCATTGTGCAGGTAGGCGAGGAACTGGATCTCCAGCATCGGCAGCAGGTCGTTGTGGGCCAGGCCGATGCCGAGCCCCAGGATGCTCTGCTCGTCGAGCAGGGTGTCGACGACCCGGCTGGCCCCGAAGCGCGCCTGCAGCCGTTGCGTCACGCCATACACGCCGCCCTTGCGGCCGATGTCCTGCCCCGCCATCACCAGGTGCGGGTACGCCGCCATCAGGCGGCCCATGGCCTGGTTGAGCAGCCGGGCCATGGGCGCCGGGGCGTCGTCCGCCACGGCCGGTCCGGCGACCGCCCGGCGTCGCGAGGGGCGAGCCGGCGGCACGATGCTGGCCATCACCTCGGCGGCGGAGACCAGCCGTGGACACCCCACCAGCGTCTCGGCCTCCTTCGCCACCCGCTCGCCGACCTCCCGGTACAGCGCCTCCAGCTCGGCGACGGAAAGCAGTCCATGCCGGCGCAGCAGCCCCGCCCCGATCAGCAACGGGTCGCGGGCCTCGTCGGCCTGGATACGCGCGGGGTCGAGATAGACCTGCTGGGCATCGGAGCCGGCATGGCCCATCAGGCGCACGCAATGCATGTGCAGGAACACCGGCTGTCGGCGCCGACGGGCGAGGCGCTCCGCCTCCCGCGCGGCGCGATGGGTATCGAGGGGGTCCAGGCCGTCGCAGCTCAGGTAGTGCAGCCCCGGGCGGGCACGCACGCTGGCCTCGATCCAGCCCTCGGGAGTCGGCGTGGAGATGCCGATGGCGTTGTCCTCGCAGACCAGCACCAGCGGCATGGGCACGCCCTGGTAGGCGGCCCAGCCGGCGGCGTTGAGGGCCCCCTGGGCGGTCGAGTGGTTGAAGGAGGCGTCGCCGAAGCTGCACAGCACCACGCCATCGGCCGGCCAGCGGCCACCCCCGCCCAGTTGACGCCACAGGCCCAGGCTGTAGGCGGCCCCCACCGCCTTGGGCAGGTGCGAGGCGATGGTGCTGGTCTGGGGCGGCACCGTGAGGCTCACCGAGCCCAGCACCTTGTGGCGCCCGCCGGATATCGGATCGTCCGCCGCGGCACAGAAGCTCAGCAGCATGTCGTGCAGTGGAGTCTGGCCGGGCAGCGCCTTGCTGCGCTGGATCAGGAAGGCGGCATCGCGGTAGTGCAGGAAGGCGGGATCGGTGTGGCGGAAGGCCGCCGCGATGGCGGCGTTGCCCTCGTGGCCGGCACTGCCGATGGTGTAGAACCCCTCGCCCCGGGCCTGCAGGCGGCGGGCCTGGTAGTCGAGGTGGCGGCTGAGCAGCTGCGACTCGAACAGCTCGACCAGCTCGGGGCCGTCCAGCCCGGCCGCCTCCAGCCCCCAGGGGCGGCTCGGCGGCGGCCAGTGGTCGCGTTCCAGGGCGGCGAAGAAGGCATCTTCCAGGGGAAAGGCGGTGGCCACGGCCGGACTCCTTGTGGGTGAGGCACTCCCTTGAAGCCTAATCCATCGGCCCGCCAAGGCGGGAATATCGTTCTCCTGGACGATCGCGAGTGCGTCGTGGGCAGCGGCCGATCAGGCCGGCAGCGGGGTCAGCGCCTCGCGCCCGCGCGCCACGGCCCCCTCGACGGGCAGCCCCTGGCGATAGAAGCCTTCCAAGGCGCGCCGGAAGGCCGCCGCCCGGCGCGGCAGGCCCTCGGCCTCGTAGCGCGCCGCCCGGGCGGCGACCCGTGCCTGGAAGGCCTCCCGGTCGACCGCCACCTCGCCCAGGTTGTCGACGCTGACGTTGAAGCGCCGTCCGCAGGCCGCGGCGAACAGGCTCTCCAGCGCCTGGGGAGCCACCTCCACCGACTCGAAGGCATACTGCTGCTCGGCATCGCGGCCGTCCGGCAGGTACCAGTAGCCGTAGTCCTCGAGCGCGCGGCGCCGGGCCCCGGCGATGCACCAGTGGCTGATCTCGTGCAGGGCGCTGGCGTAGAAGCCGCGGGCGAAGATCACCCGGTGCCAGGGCGTGTCGGCGTCGGCGGGCAGGTAGAGCGGCTCGTCGCCGCCGCGCACCAGCCGGGTCCGGTAGGTGGGCAGGAAGAGGCCGTCGAACAGCGCGATGACATCCTCGAGGCGATGGCTCACTCGGGCACCTGGGGCTGGGACATGGGCGGCGTAGTATAGCGAGCCGGGCACGGCGGCGAAAACCGCCGCCGTGCCCTCGATGCCCGAGGCGCCGGCCCTGGCCCCTAGGGCGCGTTAACAATCGTCCGCCGATGGCGTTGCTGTCTCACCAGACGTCAGGCCAGGCGACGGCCGCCGTCAAGGGTGGTTCCCTTGACCAGGCCGTCAACGCCGCATGACGCCTGGTGAGGCGCAACCCGAAGGGCCGGGCCGGTGGCTGCGCAGCTCTTTGTTGTTCACGACTCACTTGGCACCACCAAGCCACGTCGTTCACGCCGCGATCTGCACAACCACCGGCTCCGGCGCAACGTGCGTGCGATGGTTAACGCGCCCTAGGAGGGGGTCGCCGGCGGGATGTTCTGGTTGAGCCGGAAGAGGTTGCCGGGATCGTAGCGGGCCTTGATCCGTGCCAGCCGGTCATAGTTCTGGCGATAGTTGGCCGGGACGCGGCCGCCATCGTCGGCGGACATGAAGTTCACGTAGCCCCCCGCTTCGACATGCGGCTGCAGGGCCCGATAGTAGGCCCGCCCCCAGGCGAGGTGGCGCTCGTCGTCGGCCGGGTCGCGCCAGCTCGGGCCCAGCACCGTGGCGAAGGCCGCCTCCCGGTAGGCGAAGGCCGTGGCCTCGGGGGCGACGCGCCGGCAGGCGCCATCGATGGGGAACAGCAACGTTGCGGTCTCGAGGCAGGGAATCCGCGCACCATGCTCCAGGTGCACGGCGATCGCCTCCTCGCCGAGAGGGCCGGAGAAGCAGCCCTTCCAGTAGTGGCGCAGGCCCGCCGGCAGCAGCTCATCGAAGAGGGTGTTGATCAGCGGATACGGCATGCGCTGCAGCGCCTGGCCGATCACGGGACCGAGGCCGTCGAGTTGCGCGCGGATGCCGTCGTCCTCGGCCGTCGGTCCGCTCCAACAGGTCAGCACGACGATCACCGGCTGTCCCTGCCAGCGCTCGGGCACGAAGGGCAATGGCGGCCCCACGGTGATGCCGAGGATCGCCCCCAGCGCCTCCGGCGACCGGGCGATCAGGGCCTGGTAGCGGCGAATGACCTCGGCGTCGAGGGGGTAGAAGGTCGGCCCGCCGAGGATATCGGGCACCTCGTGCAGCCGGTACTCGAAGGCGGTGACCACGCCGAAGTTGCCGCCCCCGCCGCGCAGCGCCCAGAAGAGCTCGGCATGCGCCTCCTCGCTGCAGGTCAGGAAGCTGCCGTCGGCGGTGACCACATCCGCCGAGAGCAGGTTGTCGCAGCTCAGCCCGCAGCGACGATTGAGGTAGCCGAGCCCACCGCCGAGGGTCAGCCCGGCGATGCCGGTGGTGGAGACGATACCGCCGGGGGTCGCCAGGCCGAAGGCCGCCGCGGCGTGGTTGAGATCGGCCCAGGTGCAGCCGGTCTCGGCGCGGACCCGCTGCTGCGCCGGATCGACGCGGATCCCCCGCAGGCGGCCGAGGTCCAGGACCAGGCCATCGTCGCAGGTGCCGAAGCCGGGCACGCTGTGGCCGCCCCCCCGCACCGCCAGGGGCAGCGCATGCCGGTCGGCGAAGGTCACCGCGGCCATCACGTCGGCGACCCCCGCGGCCTGGACGATCAGCCGCGGATGGCGGTCGTGCATGGCATTGTAGACCCGGCGTGCCCGCTCGTAGTCCTCGTCGCCGGGCGCGACCAGCGCCCCGTGCAGGCCTCCTGCGAAGGCAAGGATCGCCTCGGCGGCCGGCTCCCGGGGGCCGGCCTCTCGTGTGTCAACGGCTGTCGTCACCATGGTCCACCTCCTGGCTCATCGAGGCATGCCGCATCGCGCGGCGTTGGCCCCGGACGGTCCTGCCCCGGGGGCTATGTCCTGGTTATAGCCGCAAGGCGCTCCCGGATCGTGACAAGGCCGTGACAGCGCCCTTAGCGCCGTCCTCGCCCCCTGCTTAGACTGTGAGGAGGAGGCCCGCCGCCATGACCCTTCACCTCTCGCTGCTCGGGGAGTTCGCCTGCCACTCGCCGCAGGCCTCGCCGATCGTCCTCCCTACCCGCAAGGTGGAGGCCCTGCTCGCCTACCTCGCCGCCGCGCCCGGACGCCGCCATTCCCGGGACCGGCTGGCGGGCCTGCTGTGGGGGGAGATGCCCGATGCCCAGGCCCGCAGCAACCTGCGCAAGGCGCTGTCACGCCTGCACCAGGCGTTGCCGGCGACGGCCCGCGATGCCCTCGCCGTCGACCGACGCGAGCTGGGGCTGGCGGCGGCTGAGGTCCGGGTCGACCTCGAGGCCTTCGATCGCCTGCTGGCCGACGGGACCCCGGAGACCCTGGAGCGGGCCCTGGCGCTGTATCGCGGCCCCTTCCTGCAGGGCATGGCCGACTGCGGCGAGGCGTTCGAGGACTGGCTGATGGCGCAACGCCTCGCCCTCGAGGAACGGCACCAGCAACTGATGCACCGCCTGCTCGAACACTATGTGGTCACCGGCGCCATCGATCCCGGCATCCAGCTGGCCCAGCGGCTGCTGGCCGACGATCCCCTGGACGAGGGGGTGCACCGCACCCTGATCCGCCTCTACCTCTACCAGGACCGGGTCGGCGCCGCCCTGGCGCAATATCGGCGCTGCCGGGAGCGGCTCCTCGACGAGACCGGTCGCCCGCCCGGCCCCCAGACCGAGCGCCTCCGGGAGACGCTGCTGGCCCTGCAGCCGGGCAGCCCGGCGTCGGCGCCTCCCTCGCTGAACGAGCCGGATGACCTGCCGGAGCGTGCCGGCGTCATCGCCACGGCCGCCCGGGAGCGGGCCCGGCGACGGGCCACCCCGGAGGGCTGTCCATCCCTGGCCGTGCTGGCCCTGGCGACGGACGACGCCGCGGACCGCCACCTCGGCGACGGCCTGGCGGAGGATATCGCCACCGAACTCGGCCGCTTCCGCGAACTCGAGATCATCGCCCCGACCAGCGCGCTGGCCTACCGCGACAGCGACGCCGCTCCGCAGTGCATCGGCAGCGAACTCGGCGTGGACTACCTGCTCGAGGGGCGCCTGCAACGGCGGGGCGAGCGCCTGAGGCTGACCGCTCGCCTGCTGTCCACCGACGATGCCCACCAGATCTGGGCGGAGCAGTACGACTGCCAGGGCGAGGCCTGCTTCGAGGCCCAGGACGAGATCGTTGGACAGATCGTCGGTCGCCTGGTCGGCGGGCTCGAGGCCGAGCGACTGCGTCAGGCGCGTCGCCGGCCTCCCCGGGACTGGCAGGCCTATGACCTCTGGCTGCGCGGCTGGCATGCCCTGCGGCGTCCCGAACTCGCGGCCATCCAGCAGGCCCGGGGCTACTTCCGCCAGGCCCTGGCCCAGGACCCGCAGCTCGCCAGGGCCTATGTGGGCCTGGCCCTGGCCCACCTCAACGAGTGGGCCTGCTATGCCTGGGGCCACTGGGTCTTCCTGCAGCAGGAGGCCCTGGAGCTCGGCCGCAAGGCGGTCGGCCTCGACGAGCACGACCATCGCGCCCACTGCATGCTGGGCCTGGCCGAGCTCTATGCCCGGCACTACGACGTCGCCCATCGGGAGCTCACCCTGGCGCTGGAGCTCAATCCCAACGATGCGGATGTCCTGGCCCACGCCTCCTTCGCCCTGGCCCTGGCCGGCGACCCGCAGCAGGGGGTGGTGGCGGCCCGCCGGGCCTTGCGCCTGGCGCCCTACCGGCCCGAGTGGTACGCCGGCATGACGGGCATCGCCTTCTTCAGCGCCCACCTCTACGAGGAGGCCATCGCCACCATGGCCACGGCCCCCGAGGCCTTCTGCAACACGCCGGCCTTCCTCGCCGCGGCCCATGCCCACCTCGGCCAGCCGGAACGAGCGGCCGACCACCGGGACACCGTCTATCGCCACTACCGCTACCAGGTGTCGCGGGGCACCTTCCCCCCCGGCATCAGCTGCCTCGACTGGCTGACCGCCCTCGATCCCTATCGGCGCGAGGCCGATGCGGCCCACTATCTCGAGGGGTTGCGACGGGCAGGCTTCGAGTAACCCGGCACTCCGCGGCCCCTGATAGACTATCCACTTCGCCCCGACGGCATGAGGCCCGGGGCCGTCTCGTCCCCGCATGGAGCATGCCCCTTGGCCCCGTTCACCGCTGACCTGCTCGCCGTCACGCGCCAGGAAACCCGCCCGCTGATCCGCCTGGCCCTGCCCATCTGCGGCGCCCAGCTCGCCCAGGCGGGCATGAGCGTGGTGGATGTGATGATGACCGGCCGCCTGAGTGCCACCGACCTGGCGGCGGTATCGGTGGGCTCGAGCCTGTGGCTGCCGCTGATGCTGTTCATGACCGGTACCCTGATGGGCCTGACGCCGGTGGTGGCCCACTTGCTGGGCGGCAGTCGGGGAGGCATCCGCGAGAACGTCCACCAGGCGCTGTGGATCGGCGTGGCCCTGGGCATCATCGCCGCCGTGCTGCTGTGGCTGGCGGTGATGCCGGTGTTCCGGCTGATGGCGGTGCCCGAAGAGGTGGCGCGCCGCGCCGCCGGCTACCTGGCCGCGGTGGGCCTGGGCATGCCCGGCGTGGCGATCTTCCAGGCGCTGCGGGCCTTCTCGGACGGCATGAACCACACCCGGCCGGCGCTGTGGATCAGCCTGGTGGGGCTGGCGGTGAACATCCCCAGCAACTACCTGCTGATCTATGGTGGCGCGGGGCTCACCGCGCTGTTCGGCGAGGGGCTGCCGGGGCCGCTGCAGGCCCTGCCCGCCCTGGGGGCGTTGGGCTGTGGCATCGCCACGGCGCTGTCTATGTGGGTGATGAGCCTGACGATGATCGCCTATACCCGGCGCAGCCGGGCCTATGGCGACGTCGCGCTGTGGCGCTCGCCCACCCCGCCGCGTTGGCGGATGATCGGTGAGCTGCTCTACGTGGGGGTGCCGATCGGGGTGGCGATCTTCGTCGAGGTGACGCTGTTCACCCTGATCGCGCTGTTCATCGCCAGCCTCGGCGAGGTGACGGTGGCGGCCCACCAGGTGGCCCTGAACTACACCTCCCTGCTGTTCATGCTGCCGCTGTCGCTGGGCATGGCCCTGACCGTCCGGGTGGGCCACACCCTCGGCCAGGCACGCCCCGAGATGGCCCGCCTGGTGGCCTGGAACGGTATCCTGGTCGCCGTGGCCGTGGCCCTGCTCAACAGCCTGCTGCTGTGGCTGACGGCTACGCCGGTCATCGGCCTCTACACCCACGACCCCGCCGTGATCGAGCTGACCCTGTCCCTAGTCGGGCTGGCCATGCTCTACCAGGTCTCCGACTCCCTGCAGGTCAACCTGGCAGGCGCCCTGCGCGGCTACAAGGATACCCGGGTGATCATGCTGATCACCCTGCTCGCCTACTGGCTGGTGGGCCTGGGCGGCGGCCACTGGCTGGGCGCGTATGGGCTGTTCGGCCGGGTCCCCCCGCTGGGGGTGTACGGCTACTGGATCGGGCTGATCGCCGGACTGACGGTGGCCGCGATGCTGCTCGGCGAGCGCTTGAGACGACGGAGCAAGGCGGTGGCGCATGGCGATATGGAACTTCCCGACCTCCGGGGCTGAGGGGCGCCGGCGGGCCGGCTGGCGGGGTCCGCTGCTGCTGGGCCTGCTGCTCGCCGGCTGCAGCGACGGCCCCGCCGAGACGCTGCTGGTGGACTACCAGCGGCGCCTGGCGGAGGCCCTGGCCGTGGCGCCCCCGACACCCGCCCCCCCGACCAATATCGGGGCCTTCCCCGAGCCGGAGGCACGCCTCCTTCCCCTCGGCGAGACCCGGGAGGGCATGCTGGCGATCTTCGCCCTGCGCGACTGCCATATCGCCAACCTGGTCGCCGGCCGCAACAACCAGCTGGGCCGGGTGGCCGCCCCGAGCCAGCGCTGGCTCTACGAGCTCGCCCTGTGGCGCCGCCTGAGCGGCTGCTGGAACACCGAGGTGCCGGAGCGCCTCGGCGAGGCCGACCGGGCACGCCTGGCACGGCTGACCCGGACCAAGACCGAGCAGCTTCCCCGGGCGAGCTGGAATGCCCTGTTCGACTCCAGCGAATGGGTCGGCAGCTTCTCCCGGGCCAGCGCGCCCCTGGCGCCGGACGCGCTGGCGGCGGTCGAGACGCAGCTGCCCGTGCTCCACTACCTGCGTGAGGCGACCCTCCACCAGTTCGACCGCCGCTGGTCCCCGGACTCCGCGACCCTCGAGGGCCACCTCAAGGCCCTGCAGACGCGCCCGCTGACCGCCGAGCTGCTGCGGGCCCTGCTGCTGGCCGAGCGGCGCCTCGAGGAGGCCTCGGCGCTGCTCGAGACGGCCCTGGCCGACGGGACGCGCTGTCCCGACCTGGTCGCCACCGCCGGGCATGACCGGCTGACTCGCTGGCTGGACGGGCTCCAGCAGCAGTCCCGGCGCTGGCTGCAGGGCCTCGACCGGCTGATTGAGGCCCAACTCGTCGACCCGCCTCCGGCCGTCGCCAGCTACCGGCAGCGTTGGCTCTCCCTGGAGGCCGAGCAGGCGCCCTGGCCCGCGCTGGTAGCGGCCCGGGAGCGTCATCGAGGCCTGCGCGCCGCCATGATTCGTCACTGCGGTTGACGCCAGAGGCTTAACCTCGGTCACCACTCTGTGCTATTGATGGGAAGACAGTGACGTTGTGCGCTGCCGACAGGCCCAATCGCCAATGCCGTGACCATGCAGCAGCAGGAGGGACTTCATGGGTATCCCGCTGTCACACCGCCCCGCCCGGGTCATCGACCTGGACACCATGCGCCAACGCCAACAGGCCAGGAAACGCCTGGTCCGTCTCGCTCCCGAGCTCGACGGCCTGGAGATGGTCTATCGGCTGCCTTCCGAATCCGAGGCCTACTACGGCATGCCCCTGCTCGCCTGGGGGCTCCGCGATGACGGCGAAGTGGTCGGCCTGGTGCCATGGATGGAAAGCCTGACGCCCTGCCAGAGGCTCGATGACCCCGAGCATGGCCACTTCATCGGTTACCGGGACCCCGAGACCGAGGAACTGTTCGAGGAGCCGCCGGAGCACAAGGTGCTGGAGCTCGAGCAGGCCGCCGCCTACTTCGAGTACGAGGAGACCGAGGAGGCGACCCTGATCCAGCAGTTGCCGGAGACCCAGGGCACCCATGCGCTGTGCATGGACGAGAGCGGGGCGCCCTGGCAGCTGAAGCAGGTGTTCGGCTGGCGCCTCTACAGCGACGGGGCGATCGAGGCCCTGCTCGCCGACGAGCGGCTGGTCGAGTCCACCCCGATCCTGCCCGGCGATGCCTGCCTCTATCCCGGCCACAGTCGCCACCGGGTGGTCTACTTCTTCCAGCGGCAGATCGCCAACCGCATCCGCCACGAGGACCCCGCCACCCTGGAAGCCCTGGCCCTGATGGTCATGCCCGATGCCGACCCGCCGGAATGAGGCCGGCCCGGGGCCACGCCTCAGCCCAGACGGATGAAGTAGAGGTAGCGGCCGTCGTCCTCGTGCTGTTGCAGCAACTCATGGCCCAGGAAACTGCAGAACTTGGGCACGTCCCGGGTGGTGGCCGGATCGCTGGCGATCACCTTGAGGATCTCCCCCGGCTGCATGTCGCGCACCTTGTTGTGCATCAGCATGATCGGCTCGGGGCAGTAGAGACCCGTGGTGTCCAGTTCGGCATGGCAAGCGGGCAGGGAATCCGCGGAATCAACCATCGATGACCTCGCCTAAGGAATTGAGGGAATAGTGTCTAGGGAGCTAGTGGATGATCAAGATCATTATCGAACGTCGTATCATGCCCGGGCTGGAGGCAGAATACGAGAAGGTGGCCCGCGAGGCCATGCGCCAGGTGCTCGGCGCCCCCGGCTTCGGGGGCGGCGAGACCCTCGTCGAGAAGGGGCATAGCGATCGGCGGCTGGTGATCACCAAGTGGCGTGACCTGCGGGCCTGGAAGGAGTGGCGTGACAGCGAGCAGCGCAGCCGCGTGATGCAGCGGATGCTGCCCCTGCTGACCGAGGACGAGCAGGTTCGCATCTACGAGCCGAGCTACTGAGCCCCTGCCCCGCCGTCAGTCCAGCAGCCGGACATGCACCGTCACCTCTTCACGGTCGTGGTAGAGGTGGCGGCAGGCGATTTCCGCCTTGACGCCCGCCTCGCCGAGGGCGGCATCCAGCCGCGCCAGGCCTTCCGAGACGGCTTCCCAGCGCCGCTTCATCGGCAGCTTGAGATTGAACACGGCCTCCCGGCACCAGCGTCGCGTCAGCCAGCGTTCGACCATGGCGATGACCCGGGCCGGCTTGTCGACGATGTCGCAGACCAGCCAGTCCAGCCGCGACGGCGGCGTCCAGACGAAGCCATCCTCACGCAAGTGATCCACCAGGCCGGTCGCCATCAGCTTGCGATCCATGGGGCCGTTGTCGATGGCGAAGACCTGCATCCCCCGATGGACCAACTGCCAGGTCCAGCCCCCCGGCGCCGCCCCCAGGTCCGCCGCCTGCATCCCCTCGCCCAGGCGGTCCTCCCACTGGTCCCGCGGCACGAACTCGTGCCAGGCCTCCTCGAGCTTGAGGGTGGAGCGGCTCGGGGCATCATGGGGAAAGCGCAGGCGACGGATGCCTCCGGGAAGCTCGCTGCGATTGCCCGGGAAGCTCATCCCCAGTTGAACCCGGTCGCCATCGGTCCACAGCAGGTGCAGGCGCCGGCCACCGGCCTTGCGCCGCAGGGCCCCGCGCTTCCTGAGCGTCGACTCGAGGGGCCGCTTGAGGGCCTTGATCAGCCCGGCCAGCGCCTTGGCCTCGTTGGTGTCCGGTGTCTCCTGCCACAACGACTCGAAGCTCCAGCCACTCGCCACGACCTGCTCGACGATGGGCGAGAGGCGGTCCTCCCGTGACAATGCTTCCAGGGGTTCCAGGGCCACGAGGCTCTGGCGGGCGAAGACCAGCGAAGCCAGGGGCAGGGCCCGATGCAGCGCGTTGACGGAGCGTTCGTCGGTGACCACGAAGCGGACATGGCCGGCGTGAGGCTCGGCGCGGGGAAAGCCCTGCCAGCCCAGCAAGGCCGCCTTGGTGGCGACCTCGCTGGCGAGATCGCTCTCGAATCCGGGGCGGCAATAGAACAGCAACTGCTGGGGGGTCATGTGGCCTCCTGTGAAGGCCCGCCAGTCTAGCCGGGCGCGCACCCTGCTCACAAGCCGTGCATGCCCTCTTCCTCCTCCTCGTCGACTGCCTTGCCGGCGGCCCGGTCCCGGCTCCAGTTCTCGATGTCCTGCAGCTGGACATTCAGGGCGTTGGTCGAGATCTTCACCTCCCAGAGGGAGAACACCAGCGACACCGACAGGCTGATCAGGCTGACGCCGAACAGCAGCATGCCGAGGAGCTTGAGGGACAGGAAGAGCGCGAACATCGATAGCGTGCAGAGCAGGAAGCTCAACACGCCCGCCATCTGCATGCGCTTGGTCAGGGTGATCCGCTGGCGCAGCAGCAGGATCTGGCGCATCGCCACCTCGTGATGGGCGTCGCGCTCCTCGTCGGCCAGCTTGCGAATCAGCTGCGCCAGGGTCAGGAAACGATTGGTATAGGCCAGCAGCAGCAGGGAAATGGCCGGAAACAGCAGGGCCGGTGTGGTCAGGGTCAAGACGACCTCCATTATTAGACCTTGGTCGCATTATACGCATTTCTCTGCCCAAGGCCGAGTTCAGGCCAAAAGCGGGCTGGAAGGTGTCGAACTCGGGAGGCCCAGACATGAAAAAGCCCCGACCTCTTTCGAGATCGGGGCTTTTCCGGAATAAGTGCCTGACGATGACCTACTCTCGCATGGGGAGACCCCACACTACC
>NZ_JACHXR010000017.1 GCF_014192275.1 Halomonas stenophila
CGATCTCGCGCACCGCGGCGAGCCGGCGGCGGTGGTCGTCCGCCGAGCCGTGGGAGAAGTTGAGGCGCACCACGTCGACGCCGGCGGCGATCATCTGCTCGAGCACGCCCTCCCGGTCGCTGGCGGGACCCAGGGTGGCGACGATCTTGGTGCGACGGACGGGGATGGGGCGATGAGTCATGCCGGGCTCTCCTGTGGAATGCGGGCTCGCGCGGGCGGCCGAGCGTGGCCGGTCGCGGGGCTGCCTGACAAGATACGCTATTGATCGTGATATTACTAAATTTCAGGGCTGAGACGAAGGTCTAGTGTCCCGGCGAAGAGACGGTGGTCCCGGCATATAACCCTTTTATGTCAGTATGATAGGCAATTCTTCCTGGCAGTGGGATCAATGAAAATGTTGTAAAATTACGAAATTCACCTTGTCTCCGGCGTCATCGTGGGCCACATTGTGGGGCAAATGAGCCGTCGGCCCGCCCCGCGGGCATGTCGGGACGCTTCGGTGCCCTGCCGTTCCTCGGCTCAGTCCATCCCACAAGACGGCAACGTCTGGATCGAGAGGAAGACATCATGACGCTCAAGATCGCCATCAACGGTTTCGGTCGCATCGGTCGCAACGTGTTCCGCGCCCTCTACGAGGGAGGCTACCGCGAGCGCGTGCAGGTCGTCGCCATCAACGATCTCGGCGACCCGGCGCTCAACGCCCACCTGCTGCGCCACGACACCGTCCACGGCCACTTCCCCTTCAAGGTGGACCACGACGAGCGCAGTCTCACCGTCGACGGCGACCGCATCGAGATCATCTCCGAGCGCGACCCCGCGCGGCTGCCCTGGAAGGACCTGGACGTGGACCTGGTGATGGAGTGCACCGGGCTGTTCACCAAGCGCGATGACGCCGCCAAGCATCTCGAGGCCGGTGCCGGCCGGGTGCTGATCTCCGCGCCCAGCCCCGATGCCGATGCCACCGTGGTCTATGGCGTCAACGAGGACGTGCTCAAGCCCGAGCACAAGGTGGTCTCCAATGCCTCCTGCACCACCAACTGCCTGGCGCCGGTGGCCAAGGCGCTGCACGAGACGGTGGGCATCGAGAACGGCCTGATGACCACGGTGCACGCCTACACCAACGACCAGAACCTCTCCGACGTCTACCACAAGGACCCCTACCGGGCCCGCAGCGCGACCCATTCGATGATCCCGACCAAGACCGGGGCCGCCGCCGCGGTGGGCCTGGTGCTGCCGGCGCTCGCCGGCCGCTTCGATGGCCTGGCGGTGCGCGTGCCGGTGATCAATGTCTCGCTGGTGGACCTGACCTTCAATGCCGGTCGCGAGACCAGCAAGGACGAGATCAATGCCATCGTCGCGGAGGCCGCCCAGGCGTCACCGGTGCTCTCGGTGAATGCCCAGCCGCTGGTCTCCATCGACTTCAACCATGACGCCAACTCCTCCACCTTCGATGCCAACCACACCCGGGTGAACGGCAAGCTGGTCAAGGTCATGGCCTGGTACGACAACGAGTGGGGCTTCTCCAACCGCATGCTGGATACCGCCCTGGCCATGCAGGCGGCCTGCGACGGCAAGCGCCACGCCGCCTGACGCGCCAGCCGCGTCTCGCCGGGAACGACGCCGGGCCACGCCAGTGGCCCGGCGTCGTCGTGTCGGGGGTCAGAGCTGGCGACGCCAGCGGCTCTCGATGGTGTCCAGCTCCGCCGGACCGTAGCGCGCCATGCCATGGCTGCCGTAGTGGGCCCACAGCTGGTCGCCGAGGTCGAAGTGCCACCACTCGCTGGGCAGGTTGGTGAAGCCCTGGGCCCGCATGGCGTGGTAGAGCCGGCGGCGGTTGTCGCGGGCCCGGCGCTGGGCCGCATCGGGGGCCTCCAGGGCTTCCAGGGCTTCCAGGGCTTCCAGGGCGGCGGTATGGGAGGCCGGCAGGGCCTCGTCGAACAGGGTGCCCATGTCCAGCGGCAGGCCGTCGGCATCACACAGGGTGACGTCCACGGCGCCGCCGGTGAGGTGGGGGCTGGGGCGGTCGGGGGCGCGGCTCGGCTCGGCCACGAACTCCCGAGTGCGGGCATCGAGCTCGCCCGGGGTGAGTTCGGGATGGTGCTCGTGGAGGATGTCCTGGAGCGTCTCGAACAGGTACTGCTGCACCCGCCAGGGACGCCAGCCGTCCAGCACCAGCAGGCTCAGGCCGTCGGGCAGCGCCCGGGCCACGGCGAGCAGGCGGTGATAGACGGTCTCGCGCACGTAGCACTCGTTCACCGCACCGGGAACGCCGAGGCGCGCATAGGCCGGATAGGCCTTGAGCGGTGGCGGTGCCAGGCCCACCGGCACCAGGGGCTCGTCGCTGCCGGCGATGGACAGCCGGCCGACCGCCGCCCAGTCGGGTTCGGCATGGCGGGGAATCGCGGGAAGGGGCGTGGCGCTGGACATGGGGCCTCGGCGTCTGGGTGGGCGACTGGGCTCATTATCGTGCCGGGAGCCACCGGATGGCCAATGGCAGGGTCCAGCGCTCCGCAACGGCTGGTGGGCTCGATGGCCGGGTGGGCGTGATCCCGTCGACCGTCGGATGGGGCCGGCGGGCATGGAACCCCTGAAGGTCGAGACAGTGCCGACACGGGGCGGCGAAGCGGTCCAGCACCAACGAAAGAAGCACCCCGCAGGGTGCTTCTCTCGTCGACTGTTTGGTGGAGGCGGCGTCTCGTGAAAACCCGCCACAGTGCGCTGATTAACAAGAGAACGTGAGTTTTCGATCTTCCGAGATACCCCCAAAAGCACCCCCGCCAGAACGTTTCTACCTCCTCAGCATGCCGTCACCGGGGGAGGCCGCGCAATCCCTACATCCCCTTGTGGTGCTCGCCGCTGCTGCCCTCTCGGCCGAGATAATCCACCACCTTGAACCTGCTGACTAATAGGGCGAATCTAGGCACATTGGCCGGGTGTCCTGTTGGGAGTCGTTCGACTGATGCCTACAGACAACGGCAACAGCCGGATCCTCGACTTCGCCGTGGAGGCCAAGACCAAGTTGTAAGTCCATTGCCGGGCCAAGGCGGCGGCGCGATGCACTGAGTAGCTACACTGACTACCAACCACATAAGAAAATCACACCAAGGGAACCGACAGCAGGGAAGATACTGATGACTATCACTGTACTAAGGGAGCACGACTATCGCGGTTCGGCACCGGGTGCCGTGGTGGCCGATGGGCAATCTGCCCACACCCACATCGCCCTACTGCAGGTGGCGTCTCATCTCCCTCCGCTTCAGGGCTATGTGAAGTTCTATCCTAACCTCCTGCCCAATGGTGCTCCGCATAGAGGATTGGTCAATGAGATTGTGGGCCATCTCATGTCGACCCGACTGGGTGTGAAGGTGCCGGACAGGGCCGGCCTGATCGTCCTCCCCGCGCGACACCTGGCCAGTCTGCCCAAGTGGATCGCCCACAACGACGCCGACCAGCCCCTGGTTGGGTGGTGGAGTCAGGATATGTCCTTTCCCTCGCTCAAGGGGTACTTCCGGCTCGATGGCGACACCAGAGCATGGACACCAAAGGAATGGGCACTGCTGGAGTCCGCCAGGCAGGAACTGGTCAACAGTGACCAGGTGCATGCGATCATCGCCCTTGATGACCTACTTGCTAATGTAGATCGCAACATCGGCAATCTGCTGCGCAAGGTGCAAGGTCAGTATCTGCTGATCGACAACGGCAAATGCTTGACCGGCGAGGAGTGGCACCCAACCCAGTTGGTGCCTGGCCAGTCATACGACAACAAGGTCGCCATCTTCACCCAGCCAGACTCGGCGCAATTGCCCTTCCGCCATGCTACGTTGAAAGCACACGATGAAATGGTGCAGCATCTCAACCCTGCGCTGCATGAGCTGATGCCTTGGCTGAACATGGCCGTTAAGCCGCCTGAGGCCAGCGCTATCGAGACATTCATTCGCCAACGCGCGGCGCCTGGCCGTTTCGCCCAAGAAATGGGGCTAGTGATATGAACACCGTCAATCGGCTACTCGAGCACCTGGATGACGCTCCCACGGCGTCACCAGCCGCCTTGACCCGAGGCCGCTGGTTCAACATTCGGCTGAAGCCGGACCTCATGTCAGGCGAGCAGTTCAACGTAGGGGTGGGTTTCATCGACCATACCGAGACCCTACATACCCGGTTTACCGACGACCTCTCTCGTCTGCGCTGCTTCTATGATGACCGGATCGACATAGATGATATGGGCCTGCTGGTCGAAATGGCCGCCTCTCAGTTCGACCGCGCCGTCTTCGAAACACAGCTTGCCGAAACCGTCAGTCCGCAACTCGCTTTCAGCTCACCAGGCTACGCTGCTGGCGCCAGCGTCGACGATATCCTGCAGACCTTCTTCGATCAAACGGTATCGTTGGTGCCGCCCCTTACTGAGCAGGCCCAGACAAAGCGACCCTACTTCCGGGGGCTGAATAACGATGCCGTGCGTCACAAACTGCGCGACTGGATGGTGCACCAGCACAGTGAGCTGGCTAAGCGTCTGTTCCCTGATGACGCAAGCATCACCGTTCGCGCCGATGATGGTGGCCGTACAGAAGAGCACATCATAGACTTGCCGCTCAGGGCTCCGGGCCAACTGGCCGGCAGCATTGTCTCCGCCTATTGCAGTAGCATTCAGACGGCCGAGCTGCGCTTGCTTCAGTCAGCCTTGTCTCTGAACACCGCAATGCGCCACCTCAAGAACGAGCGTTACGGGATGTTCGTGCTGCGTCCGGACAAGGACAGCGGGATCGACCACAAGGTACTGAGTCGTTTCGACGACATGATCGACGAAAGCGTCTGGAAGCTGCATGATGCCGGCGTTTACGTTGGCATTGAAAGCTCTATCCCTGACCTCGGTAACGACATCGTGAAGTGGGCTGCATAAACCAAGACGACAACGCCATCTCAGCGATTCGCCACCACCAAACCCGCCCACGGGTTGCTTGTATCTGCGGGCGCGGGTGCGTGCCTGGCGGCTGAAGATAGCCCCCAGGGTCAGGGGCTGGGGTCGGCGGTCCATGCCGGGTGTCGCCTCGCGCCAAATCATGAGCGTTTTGTATATAGCTGAGGTCGACACTAGAATTGATTATGACAAGAACATTGCATGGAAGCTGGGGGCTCATGAACCGCACGCTCTTCTTCGTGGCAATCGCCACCACGCTGATGACATCGGGACTATGGTTCTGGCTCTTCGAGGACACGCCGCCTGGCGAGCTGACGACCAAAGAGGTCGTGCCGTTCGCCACCTACTTCGGCGGGATCATGACCCCCATCATCGCCTTCCTCTCACTGATGGCCTTCCTGCGGACGCTTGGCCAGCAGCAAGAACTTATGGCCCAGCAGGAGGAGCATCTGAAACAACAGCAGTCCCAGCTCGTCGCTCTGGAAAATGGGGCGAAAAAGGCGGACCTGTTTCAGGTGATTGATCGGCTCGATCAGGACTTCGAGAAGCTGACCAAGGACAAGGTCATTCGGTTGAGCCGATTGCAAGGCGCTGATGTGGCGACGGTCTATGACTTGCTCAACGAAGTGGGGGAAACTAACTGGAAGGGGGCGATACCCGACCGCAGTAAGTTCGGCGAGTTCGGCGATAGAATCATGGGCTCCTTTGAAGAGTCGAAGCCAGATGTCCTCGAACCGCTGAGCATTTGGAGGGTGGCATACGTGGCTGCTTCGATGCTGATTCAGCTTCGCCTTTATCTCGATGAGCACGACAGGATTGCTGGCAGCACCGCGCTGACCGAATACTACATCAGCAAGTATCAGGTCGCCTATTACCATCTCGCGGACAAACACTATCTGGAAGTGGAGGATATGCCGGATGCGATTCAGAATGGGCCACATCTCCAGTGACAGTATCGTCTCGCGAGATCGCGCCGTAGGGGCTATTCGATCTGGCAACAGTCGAGTATAGAGGGTATCCAGTTCGCGTAGATCCGTGCAGTGGTGACGACGCTGGTGTGCCCCATCTGGCGCGAGACCCAGGCCAGGGGTTCGCCGGCGGAGACCATCATCGAGGCGTAGGTGTGCCGGGTCTGGTACGGCCGACGGTAGCGGTCGCCGGTCGCCGACGGCACCAGCACCCTGCAGCTCCCCGACGGCGGAACGCTCCGCGCTAGGGGGCAGGGTGTGGCCGTGGGTCTCAAGGCATTCGTGCAAGCCGGGAAGCTGCAGGGCGAAGCCCCGGCGCTGACGGATGTGACGGTGGAGGTGTGAAACCTCCCTAGTTTTCTTTATCCAGCTCGTTTTCTCTTGGGCTGCTTTAAAACTGCTGAAGATGCCATCGTCACGCGGCGAATCGCCAATAACGAGAAAACGAGCAAGCCGATGACTAGGGGGGTGAATATCATGGTGCTGGCTAGCGGCTTGAAGAAGCCTAAAAGTCCAGCAAGGCATAGAAAGAGGGAGCCATCTATAGCAATTGCAAGGTATCTCATGAAGTCATCATGATAGCCCGTCTCTTTCAAGCTTTGTATTTTTTCTTGGTTTGATAGTATGAGTGATTTTATTGTTACAGAGAACGCGGAGAATATGCCGCCAAGTGTAATGACGGCAGAGAAGAATGAGGTCTCTTTAGGAAGCGAGACTCCGTAGTAGGCTAAGCCGTATGCGCCTGCAAAGGCTAATACCCCCATTATATATGGGTGGCGTCTCTCCCATGTTAGCGACTGGAACATTGCTGCTCCCTACCTTGTGTAGCCATTTCGGTGCCAACTTGAATATACTCGAAAAAGAGCGTTCCAGCGGTCCTCAATATCCATTCGATAATCATCGGTGCTGACTGCTACGCCAATTTCTTTAGTTAGCTTTCCGCCTAAGAGATCTATGATCTCAGGCTTGTCACCATCGACAGGACCCTTGGTCTCCAGCTTTTTAATTGCTTCAGGTCGGCGTTGGCCAAGGTTCTTAACAAATTCTGCTACAGTTTTCGCAGTGCCGTTAAGTGCTGCACCACGACGGCGGCCGTCCACAGATATGTTGATGTCAAGTATTGTTCCATCGAGTTCTTCTGATGCACGGTAAGCATGTGTTAGTGCGGCATTACCTTCGAAGCTGTCTCTGGAGACTTGGGATGTGTCGATCTTTACCTCGACTCTCTGGAGGGACCTTTGTTCACGAAACTTTCGCTCAAAGTCTTCGTCAAGCTTCACGTTTAAGGTGTAACAGCCATTCGCTATGAAGTCATTCAAATATTCCTGGATTGCCGAATGGCGAGGACCATTTTGTGCGTATTGGATTGCCATGCAGCTTGTTGCTGGGTCGTACAGTACCGCCGTGTCTTCCCCTGGTGCTCCGCCATCATAGTCAATCCCGGTCAATGGGGAGTCTATATCTGCCTGTCCGGGACCATGGCCATCCCGGAAGTTCATCACGTTAAACAGCCTGATCTCTGGATTACTGTCCAGTCCTGGGATATCTCGCCCTAAGGCTAACCTCTCCAGACGAAACCTTCTCCCTCTCACCGGCCGGATTCTTTCCCGTAGGCCTTGACCGTCGATGCGTTCCAGCACCTCGGTTAGTTGATCAGCATCGTCACTGGGGACTATGCGGAAAAGGTGGACCTTGATGGTGTTTGTGCTTGGCAACTCAGTTCTCCCTGCGTGAGCGATTTATGCAATCCTGCCACCTCTTCTGGGTCGCTTCGTCGCCAGCCTAGCTGCAAATGTTAGAGATCGCTACCTTGGACCTGGCTTTATATCGCAGGGCGTTTATATGAGGCTGTTGATTCATAAGAACTTTCTGACGAGCTGGCCTGCGGGTGAGTCAGCCCGGCGAGCGAGTCTCCAAACGCCCTCAGATACGTCCTGCCCTCGCTCCAGCAGGTAGATGGGGCTGCCGGGATTCCAGTACCCGACATGCTCGTCGAGCGCATCCAGCCGAACCCTCCCGCTGATCAGTCGGCTTTGCCAGATGACGTGATACTCGATCATTCGGCTTCGGGGAGGCGAGCCTCGACGCAGCGATCGCCAGCCTCTCCGCTCGAGGCGTTTCCGCCAGGTGGTGATGCGGTACCGGGTCGCGTCGTCCATTCGACCAGCCCGTCATGCCTCGGAGGGTACCCAACTGACCAGCCAGCCCTCGTCGGTGCGAGTCACGTCCACATTTTCGTTCTCGCTGATCTCGCCGATGATGCGGTCCCAGGCGTCGAGGTTGTCGCCGTCGTCCGGCTTCAGGTGGACTTGGCGCTTCTGGCGACGGTTCGCCGCCACGATCTCGATCTGGATGCGGTGTGCGAGCAGGTCATAGCTGGATGTGACAGGCATGGGAACTCCGTTGACTGTATGTGCTTACAGTTCGGAAGGGAGAGGGTGGGGAGCAAGGCAGAGCTGAAAAGCTGACCACGCCATGCCCGAAACAGACCAAATCATGCCCATAAAAAGAAAACAGCCACTCGTAAGTGGCTGTTTTCTCTGCTTGAGTGGTGGAGGCGGCGGGAATTGAACCCGCGTCCGCCGACACTCGCCCATCGGCTCTACATGCTTAGTTCCGTCATTTGGTTTAACGTCTCTGGCTCCGACGGGCAGGATCCAGCGACGCGATTCCTCCAAGTTTTAACGGCTGACGCGAGGACGAAGCCAGCCGCGATCCCATCAGTCTTGGCTCGTATCCCCTCCGTGATGAATGGGCACATCACTTCGGGGCCGGGCTAGAAGCTAGCGGCGTTTAAGCTGCCAGCGCGCCCTGAGCGTAGTTGTCGTCGTTTGCGACTATTTAATCGTGATGTTGGATTTACGAGATACATCACGCTCTCGGCATGCACCTCAGGGGTTGTCATCGGCGTCGAAACCATGTCGCCCCCGTTACATCGCCATCTTATCAGGATGGCCGACCTTGTGACACCTCATGCCTTGTTTTGTTCACGCATGATCCGGCCCTTCTGCCGCTGCCAGTCGCGATCCTTCTCGGTGGCGCGCTTGTCGTGCAGCTTCTTGCCGGTCACCAGCGCCAGCTCGCACTTCACCAGGTTGCCCTTCCAGTAGATCTTGAGCGGCACGCAGGTGTGCCCCTTGTCCTGGGTGCGCGAGAAGATCCTGGCGATCTCCTTGCGGTGCAGCAGCAGCTTGCGGGTCCGGGTCGGGTCGGCCACCTCGTGGGTGCTGGCGGTGTTGAGTGGCGTGACATGGCTGCCGAGCAGCCAGGCCTCGCCGTTCTTGACCAGGATGTAGGTGTCGGTGAGCTGTGCCTTGCCGGCCCGCATGCTCTTCACCTCCCAGCCGGCCAGCGCCAGGCCGGCCTCGAAGGTCTCGTCGATGTGGTACTCGAAGCGAGCCTTCTTGTTCAGGGCGATGACGTTGTTGCCGGGACCCTTGCCCTTGCCTTTCTTGTTGGCCATGGAACCTCGTATTCTGTCTTGCCGGTGGCGGCCTGCCCCTCCGATATGGGGGGAAGCGTGATACCATTCAAGGCCGAAATAGCCGCTCATGATACGCCCTGGGCCCCTTGAAGTCAGCGGAGAGGTCAATGCCAACGGTCAATCGGTCCGCCTTGGTGCGGCACACCCCCCAGGAGATGTTCGATCTGGTCAACGATTTCGAACGCTACCCGGAGTTCCTGCCGGGCTGTCGGCGTGCCCGGCTGCTCGAGCGGGATTCGGCGCACCTGGTCGGCGAGATGACCCTCGGCCGGGCCGGCATCGAGCAGAGCTTCACCACTCGCAATGACCTCCACGAGCCCGAGCGCATCGAGTTGTCGCTGGTCAACGGCCCCTTCAAGCGCCTGCGCGGGCGCTGGCTGTTCCTGCCCATGGGCGAGGACGCCTGCAAGGTGAGCCTGGAGATGGAGTTCGAGTTCGCCAGCCGGCTGCTGGGCATGGCCTTCGGCAAGCTCTTCCAGCAGGTCGCCGGGCAGCTGGTGGATTCCTTCACCCGACGCGCCGACGAGCTCTATGGCCGCTGAGCCGTCGCCCCCCCTGCGGGTCGAGGTGGCCTTCGCCCTGCCGCACCGCCAGCGCATCGTCGCGCTGACGGTGCCCGAGGGCACCACGCCGCGTCAGGCGGTGGCCCTGGCTCGCCTCGAGGAGCACTTCCCCGAGGTGGCGCCGGCCACCTTCCGCGAGGCCGACCTGGGAATCTTCGGCAAGGCACTGCGCGACCCGGAGCGGCAGCCGCTGCGCGACGGCGATCGGGTGGAGGTCTACCGGCCGCTCAAGATCGACCCCAAGGCCGCGCGGGCCGCCAGGGCGGCCCGCGACGCCGGCAAGGGGCGCTGAGCGAGGGTCACTCGTCGTCCAGCGGGAGGGCCTCGAGGACGTTGCCGCGGGCGCCGCTGCCCCCGTTGGGGCCGATGCCGCGCTCGGAGATCAGCGATGGAGGACGCGAGAAGTCGCCCTGGCGCTCGATGTCCACCAGGCGGTTGCCCTCGAAGGTCAGGGTCAGGCGGCGCTGCTCGACGTCGCCGTAGGCCTCGTCGAGGCGATAGAGGTAGTCCCACTGGTTGGCGTCGAAGGGGGCCTGGAGCAGGGGGCTGCCCATCAGGTCGACGACCTGCTGGCGGGTCATGCCGGGGCGCAGTTGCTCGGTCATCGAGGGGGTCACCAGGTTGCCCTGGGCCAGGTCGCGCTTGTACACGCCGAAGTAGCTGCAGCCGCTGGTCAGGATCAGGGCGACGGAAAGGGTGACGATTCTGGTCAGCTTTTGCATTTGCGCCTGTTCTTCACTATCGTGGTTTTGGTCGATCATAACCGACCCTACCCGATACTGCGAAGAGCAACCATGGCCGACCAGAATCACGAACTCCGCAAGGCCGGTCTGAAAGTGACCCTGCCGCGCGTCAAGATCCTGCATATCCTCGAGAACGCCACCGGCCAGCATCACCTGAGTGCCGAGGATGTCTACAAGACCCTGCTGGATGCCGGCGAGGACGTGGGGCTGGCCACCGTCTATCGCGTGCTCACCCAGTTCGAGACCGCCGGCCTGGTGACCCGCCACAACTTCGATGGCGGTCATGCCGTCTTCGAGCTGACCCAGGAGGAGCACCACGACCACATGGTGTGCCTGGACAGCGGCGAGATCGTCGAGTTCTTCGATGACACCATCGAGCGTCGCCAGCAGGAGATCGCCGAGGAGCATGGCTTCGAGCTCGTCGACCATGCGCTGGTGCTCTATGTGCGACCCAAGGGCTCCCAGGTCACGCGCCAGGACGGTCCCGCCAAGAAGTGAGCGCCCATCGGGCGTGAACCACGAGGGCCCCGATCCATTGGATCGGGGCCCTCGTCGTCGTGGCGGGGGCGCCGACGGCGCTAGTGATGGGCGCGCTGGCTGGCGTCGAGCATCTCCCGGGCGTGGGCCAGGGTCTGGTCGGTGAGCGTCATCCCGCCCAGCATGCGGGCCAGCTCGCCCACCCGGCCGGCCTCGTCGAGCAGCGCCATGCGGGTGAGGGTGGTGTCCTGTTCGGCCTGCTTGGCGATATGCAGGTGCCGGTGGGCCTGGGCCGCCACCTGCGGGAGGTGGGTCACGGTCAGCACCTGGCCCTCGGCCCCCAGCCGGCGCAGCAGCTGGCCGACGATCTCGGCGGTGGCCCCGGAGACGCCCACGTCGACCTCGTCGAAGACCAGGCTGGGGATGGTGGAGTGCTGGGCCGCCACCACCTGGATGGCCAGGCTGATGCGCGAGAGCTCGCCGCCGGAGGCGACCTTGGCCAGCGGGCGGGCCGGCTGGCCGGGGTTGGCGCTGATCAGGAAGCGCACCCGCTCGAGCCCCTCCGGCGCCGGGGCCTCCCGGGCGGCCAGGTCCACCGCGAAGGTCGCCTTGCCCATGGCCAGGAAGGCCAGCTGCGCCTGGACGGCCTCGCCGAAGCGCCGGGCGGCCTCGCGGCGGGTGGCACTCACCGCCTCGGCCTGCTCCCGCCAGCGGGTCTCGAGGGCCTCGACCTCCGCGGACAGGGCCTCGAGGTCGCCGTCGCCGCCGTCCAGCTCGGCGAGCTCCTCGCCCAGGGCGCGATGCAGCGCCGGCAACTCGTCGGGCGGCACATGGTGCTTGCGGGCGATGCGATGCACCTCGCCGAGGCGCTCCTCCACCCAGGCCAGGCGCTCGGGGTCCAGCTCCACGCCGGCGGCGAAGTGGGTGAGCTCGCGGCCCGCCTCCTCGACCTGGATGCAGGCATCACCGAGCATGGACAGGGCCTCGGCCAGGGCGCCCCGGTCGCTGCCGGGCAGCGCCGAGAGGCGGCTCACCGCCTGGTTCAGCAGCGGCAGGGCGCCGCCCTGCTCGCCATCGCAGCACTCCACGGCGAACTGGGCCTCGCGCAGGCGCTCCTCGGCATGGGCCAGCGCCTCCTGTTCCGCCTCCAGCCCGCCGAGCTCGTCCTCGGCCAGGGCCAGCTGGTCGAGCTCCTCGACCTGGTAGCGCAGCAGCTGGCGGCGGGCACGCACCTCGTCGCCGTCCTCGGCCAGGCGCTTGAGGCGACGGCGGGCCTCGCGCCAGGCGCGGAAGGTCTCGGCCAGGCTCGCCACCGCCTCGCCGTGGCCGGCGAAGTCGTCGAGCAGCCGCAGGTGGGTCTCCTCGCCGAGCAGCGCCTGGTGGGCATGCTGGCCGTGGATCTCGATGAGGTGGCCGCCCAGTGCCTTGAGGTCGGCCACCGTGGCGGGCTGGCCGTTGATCCAGGCCCTGGAGCGGCCGGCGCGGGTCACCACCCGGCGCAGCAGGCAGTCGTCGGCGGGCAGATCGCGCTCGGCCAGCCAGGCCCGGGCGGCGGGCAGGGCCTTGATGTCGAAGCGCGCGCTGAGGTCGGCACGCTCGCGGCCGTGGCGCACGCTGGCGGCATCGGCGCGCTCGCCCAGGCACAGGCCCAGGGCGCCGAGCAGGATGGACTTGCCGGCCCCGGTCTCGCCGGTGATGGCGGTCATGCCCCCGGCGAGCTCGAGCTCCAGGTGGTCGACGATGGCGAAGTCACGAATGGCGAGCTCTGTCAGCATGATGCCTCCCCGGGGCCTGTCCGAATCTACTGGTTATTCATCCAATGCCTTGTGCGTTTATACAGTAGTTCAGGGGGCGCAACAACGCACGTGCCGAATCGCCGACATCGCATGCCTTGAGTTCGGCGCGGCCAGCCCCATATACCCCGCATCACCGATTCATCATCGACATTCAGTCCTGCAGGCGGCCCCGTGGCCGCCGGTTGCCATTCAGGAGAGACGCATGGCCAAAGACTCGCAGACCCCGCTGGACGACGAGCTCGCTCGTCAGCAAGAGGAGGCCGACGCCCAGGTCGAGCCGGAGACCGTCGAGGGTGAGGTGGAAGACGTCGCCGAGGGCGCCGAGGAAGCCGCCGAGGTCGCCGAGAACCCCGAGGCCGAGGTGCTAGCCGCCCGGGTCGAGGAGCTCGAGCAGACGCTGGCCGAGACCAAGGACCAGGCGATGCGCACCGCCGCCGAGGCCCAGAACGTGCGGCGCCGCGCCGAGCACGACGCCGAGAAGGCGCGCAAGTTCGCCCTGGAGAAGTTCGTCAAGGAGCTGCTGCCAGTGGTCGACAGCCTGGAGAAGGCCCTGGAGGCCATGGGCGAGGATGCCACCGAGGCGCATCGCGAGGGCGTGTCCATGACCCTGAAGATGCAGCGCGACGTGCTGGCCAAGTTCGGCGTCGAGGAGATCGAGCCCCAGGGCGAGCCCTTCGACCCGCAGTACCACGAGGCCATGGCGATGGTGCCCAACCCCGAGCTGGAGCCCAACACCGTCATGGAGGTGATGCAGAAGGGCTACCTGCTCAACGGTCGCCTGGTGCGCCCGGCCATGGTGGTGGTCAGCCAGGCCGCCGGCTGAGCCGCGCGCACTCTTTCGCACACAAAGGCGGCCCGGGGTCTTGAAAAGACGTCGCGGGCCCCCAGATAGACGGCAACCCCGCGGCAAACGCCGCATACGACGAATCTGCAACGCAATTTCGAGGATTTCCTATGGGACGCATCATCGGTATTGACCTGGGGACCACCAACTCCTGCGTGGCCGTGCTGGACGGCGACAGCGCCAAGGTGATCGAGAACGCCGAGGGCGCGCGTACCACCCCGTCCATCATCGCCTACACCGAGGATGGCGAGACGCTGGTGGGCCAGGCGGCCAAGCGCCAGGCGGTGACCAACCCCCAGAACACCCTGTACGCGATCAAGCGCCTGATCGGCCGTCGCTTCAAGGACGACGTCGTCCAGAAGGACATCAAGATGGTGCCCTACGCCATCACCGAGGCCGACAACGGCGACGCCTGGGTCGAGGTCAAGGGCAACAAGCTGGCACCGCCCCAGGTCAGCGCCGAAGTCCTGAAGAAGATGAAGAAGACCGCGGAAGACTACCTGGGTGAGACCGTCACCGAGGCGGTCATCACCGTGCCGGCCTACTTCAACGACAGCCAGCGCCAGGCCACCAAGGACGCCGGCCGCATCGCCGGCCTCGAGGTCAAGCGCATCATCAACGAGCCGACCGCGGCGGCGCTGGCCTATGGCATGGACAAGTCGCGCGGCGACAAGACCATCGCGGTCTACGACCTGGGCGGCGGTACCTTCGACATCTCCCTCATCGAGGTGGCCGACGTCGAGGGCGAGACCCAGTTCGAGGTGCTGGCCACCAACGGCGACACCTTCCTGGGCGGCGAAGACTTCGACATGCAGCTGATCAACTACCTCGTCGATCAGTTCAAGGCCGACAGCGGCATCGACCTGTCCGGCGACAACCTGGCCATGCAGCGCCTCAAGGAAGCCGCCGAGAAGGCCAAGATCGAGCTGTCCAGCGCGCAGCAGACCGAGGTCAACCTGCCCTACATCACCGCCGACAACACCGGGCCCAAGCACCTCAACGTCAAGGTGACCCGGGCCAAGCTGGAGTCGCTGGTGGAAGACCTGGTCAAGCGCTCCCTGGGGCCGTGCAAGACCGCGCTGGCCGACGCCGGCCTGTCAGCCGCCGAGGTCGACGACGTCATCCTGGTCGGCGGCCAGACCCGCATGCCGATGGTCCAGGCCAAGGTCGCCGAGTTCTTCGGCAAGGACGCCCGCAAGGACGTCAACCCGGACGAGGCCGTGGCCGTGGGCGCGGCGATCCAGGGCGGCGTGCTGGGCGGCGACGTCAAGGACGTGCTGCTGCTCGACGTCACCCCGCTGACGCTGGGCATCGAGACCCTGGGCGGCGTGATGACCCCGCTGATCGAGAAGAACACCACCATCCCGACCAAGAAGACCCAGACCTTCTCGACCGCGGATGACAACCAGACCGCCGTGACCATCCACGTGCTGCAGGGCGAGCGCAAGCAGTCCAGCGGCAACAAGTCGCTCGGCCGCTTCGACCTCAGCGATATCCCGCCGGCGCCGCGCGGCGTGCCGCAGATCGAGGTCGCCTTCGACCTGGACGCCAACGGCATCCTGCACGTGTCCGCCAAGGACAAGGCCACCGGCAAGGAACAGTCCATCGTCATCAAGGCCTCCAGCGGGCTGTCCGAGGAAGAGATCGAGCAGATGGTCCAGGACGCCGAGGCCCACGCCGACGAGGACAAGAAGTTCGAGGAGCTGGTACAGCTGCGTAACCAGGCCGACGGCATGGTCCATGCCGCCCGCAAGACCCTCGAGGAAGCCGGCGACAAGGCCAGCGACGACGAGAAGCAGGCCATCGAGAGCGCCGCGGCCGACCTCGAGGAAGCCCTCAAGGGCGACGACAAGGACGACATCCAGGCCAAGCTCGACACGCTGACCGAGGCCTCCGGCAACCTGGCGCAGAAGATGTACGCCGAGCAGGGCGAGGCCGCGCAGGGCGCCGAGGCCGGCAGCGAGGCCGGTGCCAAGCAGGAAGACGACGTGGTCGACGCCGAGTACGAGGAAGTCAACGACGACCAGAAGAAGCGGTAACCACGACGCCTGAATCACGGACGACGCCAGCGCGGGGGCACGACTCCCGCGTTGGTGTTTCCGCAGAGTCGCTACGGAGGCGGACAGACACATGTCCAAGCGTGACTACTACGAGGTACTGGGCGTCGAGCGCGGGGCCGACCAGAAGGACATCAAGAAGGCCTACCGACGCCTGGCCCAGAAATTCCATCCGGACCGCAATCCGGACGACGAGACCGCGGCCGAGAAGTTCCGCGAGGTCTCCGAGGCCTATGAGGTCCTGACCGACAGCGAGAAGCGCGCGGCCTACGACCAGTTCGGCCATGCCGGCGTCGACGGCCAGGCCGCCGGGGCCGGGGGCTTCGGTGGCGCCGGGGCCGGCGGCTTCAGCGATATCTTCGGGGATGTCTTCGGCGACATCTTCGGCGGCGGCGGGCGCCGTCACCCCAACGCCCCGCAGCGCGGCAGCGACCTGCGCTACAACCTCGAGCTCGACCTCGAGGACGCGGTGTCCGGCACCAGCGTCGACATCCGCGTGCCGCGGCATGTCGAGTGCGAGCGCTGCGACGGCAACGGCGCCGAGCCGGGCTCCAGCAAGGAGACCTGCCCGACCTGTGCCGGCCACGGCCAGGTGCGCATGCAGCAGGGCTTCTTCGCCGTGCAGCAGACCTGCCCGACCTGCCACGGCAGCGGCGAGCACATCAAGGTGCCGTGCCACAAGTGCCACGGCGAGGGCCGGGTGCGCGAGACCCGCACCCTCTCGGTGAAGATCCCGGCGGGCGTCGACACCGGCGACCGCATTCGCCTCAACGCCGAGGGCGAGGCGGGGATCAACGGCGGGCCGCCCGGGGACCTCTACGTCCAGGTGGCCATCAAGCCGCACCATATCTTCGAGCGCGAAGGCCGCCACCTGCAGTGCGAGGTGCCGATCAACTTCGTCGACGCCGCCCTGGGCGGCGAGCTCGAGGTGCCGACCCTGGACGGCCGGGTCAAGCTGAAGATCCCGCCCGAGACCCAGACCGGCAAGCTGTTCCGCCTCAAGGGCAAGGGCGTGAAGCCGGTACGCGGCGGCCCCCCGGGGGACCTGCTGTGTCGCGTGGTGGTCGAGACTCCGGTCAAGCTGGCCGAGGAGCAGAAGGAACTGCTGCGCCGCTTCCAGGAGAGCCTGGAGGGCAGCCACAGCCATCACTCGCCGAAGAAGACCAGCTTCTTCGACGGCGTGAAGCGGTTCTTCGAGGACATGAAGCCCTAGGGCTCGCCTCGTCGGCACGCAAGGGCCCCGCTCTTCGCAAGGAGGCGGGGCCTTGTCGTGTCCGGGTCAGCGTCGCAGGTGATCCATTCGCCAGGCCAGTGCCTCGGCGTCGGGGCACCAGCGCTGGTCTCCGGGCAGCACCAGTGGCTGGCTGTCGAGTCGGCAGAGCCAATCGTTGTCCGGCACCAGGCGGTCCACCGAGGGGCTGACATGCCAGCGATGGTCCGGGCCCGGGGCGATCAGGTGGTTGTCCATGGCCCAGTGCAGGTTGGGCGTGAGGGCCAGACCATTCATGGGGCGGTCGTCCTGACTGACGGCGAAGGGGATCAGGTGGGCGGCTTCCACCAGGTATCGAAAGTCGGGTGTGATATAGCGCAGCCGGCTGGCCGCACAGCGATAGTCATAGGCCTCCAGCACCAGGGTCCGGAAGGCGGCGGAGCGGGCGTATTGTGAGCCGGCTTCCGCGACGCCTGAAGCGAGTCGATCCGGGTGACGCTGGTAATCACCACTGACCAGCGCGGTCTCGAGATACTCCGTCAGACGTTCCAGCGTCAGTGCATCGACGTCAAGGTACTGGTGTGTCAGGAGTACGCAGGCCTGTCGAGCGATGATGCTATCCTGCAAGGCGGCAAACAGCTCGCCGTCGAGCCGGGCGGAAGAGAAGCGCTCCAGCAGCTTGTTCAGGGACTTCGGCTGGCCGAGCCGATCCGCGACAGGCGCCAATTCGGTGACATAATCCGGTAACCAGAGTGGCCCCGAAGGCCCCTGGTCGTTGCGCAGATGCCAGAGAGGAAGCCAGGGGTTGGCCTTCTGGCGCTCGCCGGTAACGATTTCATAGAGATCGTGATAGCGGGCAATCAGTCGAGTGTCGAGGGCGACGCGGGGCGAGACGACATGACCGCTCTGGATCTCGCAGAGGATCGCCAGTAACAGGCAGGGCTTGTTGAAAGGGCTTCCCGTTCGAAGATGCTTGAGGCATTCCAATCGTCCATCCAGCCACGTGTCCATCCGTTCTCCCTGTGCCTGCCGTGATGCGGGGACAAGGTAGCGTGCTCAGGCAGGTGCTGTCATTTCGGGCCGAGTTCGACACCGAATGATGGTCATGCCGGCCTGCTTCGATCACGCCGGGGATGGGAATCATTCCTGGTGGCCGTGTATCATGGCGCGTTCACCGTGCAGCCCGGGGCTCGAGCCCCGGTCTTGCCGCTCGCCCTCGGAAGCCCTGGCCCTCGAACTCGATGCCGGTCCCCGGCGTTGCGCCGAGCCGACGCTCGGCAACGGACGCCGCGGCGGTGTCAGTCGAGTCGGGTCGTGCCGTTGGCCTGCGTGCCGAGGGCGGCAACGCCCTTTTTTATTCGGATCTGTCGACAAGGAAATTCATGGACAACGTCACGGACCGGCCGCTGGCCGGCATCCTGCTCCGGCTGCTGTCGGGCGTGCTGTTCACCGGGATGATGGTGTGCGTCAAGGCGGTGAGCACGGAGGTGCCGCTGGGGCAGACCGTGTTCTTCCGCTCGGCCTTCGCGCTGCTGCCCATCGTGATCTTCATGACCTGGCGGCGGGAGTTTCCCCGGGCCCTGGCCACGCGGCGCCCGCTCGGGCACCTGCTGCGCTCGGGGCTGGGGGCGGCGGCGATGTTCGCCTCCTTCGCCGCGGTGGCCCGGCTGCCGGTGGCCGAGGCGACGCTGCTGGCGCAGCTGGCCCCGGTGGCCATGGCGGTGGGCGGCGTGCTGTTGCTGGGGGAGCGTTTCACCCGCCATCGCGCGGTGGCGTTCGCCCTGGTGCTGGGCGGTGTGGCGGCCCTGGTGCTGCCCGATCTGGGCAGTGGTCAGGACCAGGGACGCGTGCTGGGCTATGCGCTGGGCATCCTGGCCGCGCTGCTGACGGCGGGGGCGCTGGTCACGGTGCGGCGCATCTCCCGCACCGAGACGGCGGCGTCCATCGCCTTCTACTTCGTGCTGGTCACGGCGCTGGCGGGCCTGGCCACCCTGCCGCTGGGCTGGGTGGGGGTGTCGGGGCCGACCCTGGGGCTGCTGATCCTGGCTGGCCTGTTCGGCGGTGCCGCCCACATCTGCATGACCCTGGCGCTGCGCTTCGCCGAGGTCTCGCGCCTGGCGCCCTTCGAGTACGTGGCGTTGATCTGGCCGGTGCTGGCCGATCTGCTGATCTTCGGGCTGCCGCTGTCCAGCGGGTTCCTGCTGGCCCTGCCCCTCGTCCTGGGCGGGGCAGGCCTGGCGGCGCTCGAGGGACGGCGGGAGCTCAAACGGCCTCTTCGACAATGAGCTGGGGCCGGCCCTTCGAGCAGGGCTCGATGCGGGCGTCCACCCGGTAGACGCGACGCAGCAGCTCGGGGGTGACCACCTGCTCGGTCGGCCCGCAGGCCGCCAGCCGGCCGCTCTCGAGCACCATGGCCTGGTCGGTGAAGCGCAGCGCGTGGCCCAGGTCATGCAGGGCCGCGATGACCAGCATCTGCCGCTCGCGGGCCAGCCGTCGCAGGATCGACAGCAGGCTGAGCTGGCGATACAGGTCCAGCGCCGAGGTAGGCTCGTCGAGGAGCAGGATCTCGGGGGCCTGCACCAGCGCCTGCGCCGCACTCACCAGCTGTCGTTGCCCGCCGCTGAGATCGCCGATGTCGCGCTCGCCGAGCTCGGCGATTCCCAGGTCCCCCAGGGCGCGCTCGACCTCGGCCAGGTCCTCGTCGCGGACCTTCAGGCTGCGCCCCTGCATGCGCGCCAGCAGCACCGACTCGTAGACCGTCAGCACGGCGTTGGCGCCGGTGTCCTGGGGCATGTAGGCCACCGGGCGCTCGGCGGTGGCGCCGCCGATGCGGGCCTCGCCCTCGCCGTCGAGCAGCCCGAGGATGCGCCGGAAGAGGGTGGACTTGCCGGCGGCGTTGGGGCCGAGCAGGGCCACCACCTGGCCGCCCGCGAAGGCGGGCGTGGTGATCTCGGCGAGGATCCGGCGCCGGCCGTAGCGGGCCGAGAGGCGGTCGAGGGTGAGGGTTACCATGAGGCCTTCTTGTGACTGAGGACGAGGAACAGGAAGAAGGGGATCCCCACCAGCGAGGTGATGATGCCGATGGGGATGATGGTGCCGGGCAGGATGACCTTCGACAGCACCGAGCCGACGGAGAGGATCAGGGCTCCGCACAGCGCCGAGCCGGGCAGGAAGAAACGCTGATCCTCGCCCACCAGCAGGCGCGCGATATGCGGCCCGACCAGGCCGATGAAGCCGATGGTGCCGACGAAGGCCACGGCGATGGCGGCCAGCAGCGAGACCAGCACCAGCACCTCGAGGCGGAGCGCGCGCGGCTTCACGCCCAGGCTCTCGGCCTTGGCGTCGCCCAGGCGCATGGCGGTGAGGGCCCAGCCGTGGCGGGCGAGCAGCGGCAGGACGGCCACCAGCACCCCCAGGGCGATCCACAGCTTGGGCCAGGTCGCCTTGGTCAGGCTGCCCATGGTCCAGAACACCACCGCGGCCACGGCCTGCTGGCTGGCGAAGAACTGGATCAGCGCCATCAGCGCGTTGAAGATGAACACCATGGCGATGCCCAGCAGCACGATGGTCTCGATGGTCACCCCGCGCCGCATGCTCAGCGCATGGATGGCGAAGGCGGTCAGCATGGCCATGACGAAGGCGTTGATCGGGATGACGTAATCGACCGCCGCGGGGACGAGCACCACGCCGAAGGCCAGCGCCAGGGCGGCGCCGAAGCTCGCCCCGGCCGAGATGCCCAGCGTGAAGGGGCTGGCCAGGGGATTGCTGAGGATGGTCTGCATCTGGGCGCCGGCGATCGACAGGCTGGCGCCGACCACCAGCGCCATCAGCGCCACGGGCATGCGGATGTCCCACAGGATCACCCTGGCCTGCTGGCTCACCGCATCGGGGGTGACCAGCGCGGCGATCACCTCGCCCAGGCCGAAGCGCGCGGGCCCGAGCGCCAGGTCGACGCACAGGCTCAGCCCCAGCGCCAGCGTGAGGGCGGCGAGGATCAACTGGCGCCGGATCACCAGGGCGCGGTAGAAGCCGCGCTCCGGGGAGGCGGCGGGGCCGGCGGTCATCTCAGTGCTCATTCAGCGAGATCCAGTAGCCGGGCGCGTAGTCCACCGGCAGGAAGCGCTCGTGGAGCTCCTGCAGGGTAGCCTCGGGATCGAGATCGGCGAACAGCTCCGGGTGCAGCCACTTGGCCAGCCGCTGCACGGCGACGAAGTAGTAGGGGCTGTTGTAGAACTGGTGCCAGATGGCGTGGAAGTCGCCGGTCTCGACGGCCGTGATGCCGGTCATGGCGGTGCGCTCGGTCAGCGCCTGGAGCTTGGCACGGGCGGCGTCCATGTCGGCGCCCGGCCCCACGCCGACCCAGTCGCCGCCGGGCACGTAGGCCTCCCAGTTGCCCCCCGTGACCACCACGTGGTCGGGGTCGGCGGCGATGATCTGCTCGGGGTTCAGCGTGCCGAAGGTGTTCGGGATGATGCCATCGGCGATGTTGGTGCCCCCGGCGATCTCGACATATTCGCCGAAGTTGCCGGGCCCGAAGCTCATGCAGCAGTCCTCCGAGTAGCCGCCCGCCCGGTCCACGAAGACCTTCGGGCGCGCCGGGTCCGCGGCCGCGATCGTCTCGGTGACGCGAGCCATCTGGGCCTCGGAGAAGTCGATGAAGGCCTCGGCGTCCGCCTCCTCGCCCAGCAGCTCGCCCATCAGGCGCATGGACGGGACGGTGTGCGCGAGCGGGTCCTCGCGGAAGTCCACGTAGACGATCGGGATGCCGAGTTCGGCCAGCTTGTCGTCGTAGGCCGCCTCCTCGGTGGCGGCCCTGGCCTCGAGGTTCATCAGCACCACATCCGGCTGGAGGGCGGCGGCCTGCTCGACGTCGAAGGTGCCGTCCTTGAAGCCACCGAAGGTCGGGAGGTCCTTCAGCTCGGGGAACCTGGCGGCGTAGCGCGCATGGTTGTCCGGGTCGGCCTGGGCGAAGTCCTCGCGCCAGCCCACCACGTGGGCGAACGGGTCTTCCGGTTGCAGCGCGCCCAGCAGGTAGATCTGGCGGCCCTCGCCGAGGATCATGCGCTCCACGGGGGCATCGACGGTGACCTCGCGGCCGGCGACGTCGGTGACGGTGATCGGGTCGGCCTGGACGGCCGCGCAACCGAGGGCGATGGCCGTGCCACCGACGGCGTTGAGCAGGGATGTATGCATGGGCGGATGTCGTACTCGTTGTTGGGTCGCGTCGAAGTCCGGGCGCGCCTCGCAGCACAGCGGCCGTTGGCCGTGTCATGCGATGCGTGTGCCCGCGTCCGTTCCGGTGGCTTGCCGCAGGCGCAGCTTGCTGGCCGTTGCGTATCGTTCCTATTCGCAAGCGGCGGCCAGTATGGCCGAATCGTCGGGCCTCGTCGAGGTAGTGGTGAAGGGTTACAGCCAGCCGGTGCGCCGGAAGCGCCGGTACAGCCCGCCGCAGGCCAGCCCCATGATCAGCAGCGCCAGGGGATAGCCGAGTCGCCAGTCCAGTTCCGGCATATGCACGAAGTTCATGCCCCAGATGCCGGCCAGGATGGTGGCCACGGCGAAGATCGCCGCCCAGGCCGCCAGGCGCTTGTGGACCTCGCCCTCGTCGATCGCCACCATCGAGAGGTTGACCTGGATGGCGGTGATGATCATCTCGCGGATGGTGTCCACCGCCGCCTCGAGGCGGTGCAGGTGGTCATAGACGTCGCGGAAGTACTCGCGGGTCTTGCGGCACAGCGCCGGCACCCGGCCGCCGAACAGGTGGCTCACGGCATCGCCCAGGGGCATGGCGGCATGCTTGAGCTGCATGGTCTGGCGCTTGAGCTGGTAGAGCCGCTCCAGGCTCGCTCGAGCCGTATCCTTGACGAAGATCTGATCCTCGATGCTCTCCAGCTCCGCCTGCAGCGCCTCGACCACCGGGAAGTAGCGGTCGACGACGGCGTCCAGCAGGGCGTAGAGCACGAAGGCCGGGCCCTGCTTGAGCAGCTTCGGCTCGCGCTCGCAGCGCCGGCGCACCGCGGCGAAGCCCTGGCCCGAGTGCAGGCGCACCGAGAGCACGTAGCCGGGACCGGCGAACACCGCCACCTGGCCGGACTCCAGCCGATCGTCACGCATGGTGATCATGTGCATGATGACGAACAGCGTCTCGCCATACTCCTCGACCTTGGGGCGCTGCTCGCCGCGCAGGGCGTCCTCGACGGCCAGTTCGTGCAGGTCGAAGATCTCCTGGAAGGACGCCAGCTCCTCGGCGCCGGGGTCGTGCAGGGCCACCCACACGAAGCAGTGCGGCCGCGCCATGTGCTCGGCGACTTCCTCCGGCTGGATATCGCGCAGTCGGTGCCCCTGCTCGTAGGCCACGCAGTTGACGATCATCGCGGCGTCCCTCCTGGCGGGTGAACGGGTCCCTCAGGGATGAGCATAGCCCCACCGCCCGGCCGGGCTCGACTCGCGGCGCCAACGCGGCGCCCTGGCGCTCCCGGGGGCGCTCGTCATAGGCTGGAGACTCACCTTCAAGGAAAGCGGAGATCACCATGCCGATTTCACGTGCCGAGATCGCCACCGAGTCCGGCGAGAAGCTGCTCAAGCGGCTGTGCAAGCACTGGGCCCACAAGCTGGAAGTGGAGCAGCAGGGCGGCGAGGGGCGGGTCAGCTTCGAGGATGGCTCCTGCCTGTTGCGGGCCGAGCCGGACAAGCTGCAGGTGGCCGTCGAGGCCCTGGACGAGGAGGGGCTGGATCGCCTGGAGGGCGTGGTCGCCAGTCACCTGGAGCGCATGGCCGGCGACGAGGCCCTGCAGATCGTCTGGGAAAATTGAGCGGCGAGACGCCGACGGTCCGCACCGCCCATCTGGGCATGCTGCTGTGGGCGTCGCTGGTGGGGCTGTCGTTTCCCGCCGTGGGGCTGATGAGCGCGCTGCCGCCGTTCTCGCTCACCGCGCTGCGTTTCGCCATCGCCTGCCTGGGTCTGGGGTGGCTGGTCCGCCGGGTGCCGGGCGCCTGGCCGGGCTGGCGGGCGCTGCCGCTGTTCGCCGCCATGGGGCTGTGCCTGGCCGGCTTCTTCGGCGCCATGTTCTGGGCGGCCCACCATGCCACGGCGCTGTCCATGGCCACCCTCTACGTGACGGTACCGCTGCTCGCCTACGGCCTGGGCCTGGGGGCCGGCGTCGAGCGGCTGGCCTGGCGACTGCCGGCGATCCTCGCCCTGGGCGCGGCGGGGGCCCTGGGGCTGGCCTTCGCCGAGGCCCTGGAACGCGGGGGCGCGCTGCGCTTCGGGGTGGGCGAGGCGGTGTTCTTCCTCGGCTGCCTGTGCTCGGCCCTCTACCCCGTGCTCAGCAAGTGGGGCCTGACCCGGGGCGTGCTGCCCGCCTCGGCGGCGGTGCGCACCTTCTGGAGCCTGGGGCTCGGCGGGGCGCTGATCGGCCTGCTGGGCCTGGCGGTGGAGCCAGTGGGTCGGCTCGCCACCATGAGCTGGCGCGATGGCCTGCTGCTGGTCTACCTGGGGCTCTTCTCCAGCGCCCTGACCTTCTGGCTGATGCAGCGGGCCACCGCGGTGCTGACCCCCGGCGCCATCACCGCCTACGGCTACCTGGTGCCCTTCGTCTCGATGCTGCTGCTGTTCGTCGAGACGCCCTCGCGCCTCGGCTGGGCCTGGCTGCCGGGCAGCGTAATGGTGCTGCTGGCCATCGCCCTGCTGCTGCGCCATGACCCGACGGCCGGCTAAACCCGACTAGTCGTCCGCCGGCATCGCCAGGCCGGGGAAGTGGGGGTGGATCTCGGCGTAGAGCGGGCCCGGGTCGCCGGCATGGCGACGCGAGAAATGAAAGGGCACCAGGCGCGCCACGCCCGCCGCCGTGGCGATCTCGCCGCAGGCCCGGGCGGTCAGGTGGCCGGTGCGGCGGGCCTGGTCCGCCTCCGCCTCGAGGAAGGGGGCCTCGCAGACCAGGGTGTCGGTGTCCTTCGCCAGGGCCTGCAGGCGGCGCCGGTTGGCCGGGGTATCGCCCAGGTCGGTGGCATAGACCAGCCGCTGGCCGGGGCGCATCTCCAGCAGCTCCGCCGCCAGGGTCGCGGCGGGAAGGGGCGTGCCGCCGGGCGGCTGGATCGGGGCGTCGGCCTGGCCGGCCAGCATCCGCCGCTTGAGCTCGCCCAGCCAGGGGCCGGGCGGCCAGCCTCGCGCCGCCAGCCGCGCCTTGCGCACCCTGGCCTCGGCGTGGGGCTCGAAGGCGAAGGCCAGCACCGGGGTGCCGTGGTCGAGGCGCGTCGCCCGCACGCAAAAGCCGGGCTCCTCGAGGAGCAGGCCCGCCCTGGCGGGCCGTGACGGCAGTGCCTCGGGCTCGCGGCCGGCCACCAGGGCATAGCGCCGCAGCCGGTCGCCGTGCAGCTCCGCCACCTCGAAGCGTGGGGCCTTGTCGCCCACCCGGTCCCACAGCACGCCGCTCATCAGGCCCCGCACGTGCCCGGCGAGCCCCGGCGGGCCGTACAGCCGGCACGCCGGGTAGTCGCCGATGCGCGAGCGCAGCAGCCACGGGAAGCCACCGATATGGTCGAAGTGGGCGTGGCTGATGAAGACGTCGCTGACCTGGTGGGCGAGCCGCGCCGGCAGGCGCCCGGCGTCGCCGAGGTCGAACAGCAGGCTGCGTCGCTGGTGGCGCAGCCGCAGGTGCAGCAGGGGGTCGCCGAAGACGCCGTTGACCAGGGTGGCCACGGCCCGCTCGAGGCGCACCACCGGCCGCGGGCCGCCGTCGGCCGTCGCCGGCGGCAGGCACCGGGTCAACTCCGGGAGGGGCCCGGCCGGACGGGCCTGTCGATGGCGGGGGGCGGTCGCCAGCGTGCCGTCACGGTCGCGGTGGGCGTCGCGGATCACCACCGCGGCCACCGCGGCCGAGGGGGAGGCGGCGCGCACCCGCAGGCGGTCCGCCGTCAGCTCGAGTACCTCGCCCAGGGCCAGGGTCTCGCCCCGGGCGTCGAGCAGGCCGACCTGGCGGCCCCGCCAGGCCTGGGGGGCCGAGCGCGGCGGCGGGGTGCCGAGCACCGCGAGGCCGTCCAGCCTCAGGGTCAACTCACCGGCGCCGTCCAGCCAGGCCTGCCAGGCCGCGGTGCGGCGCTGCTTGCGCGCCAGCTTCCCCGGGTGGCGGGCCTCGGCGGCGGGGATGAGGCGACGGCTGGGCAGCCCCAGGGCGCGGCATTCGTCCGCGAGAGGCGCGGCGGCGCCCTCCGGCACCAGCAGGGCCAGCGCCCGGGCATCGCCGACCCCGGCCAGGGCCGGCAGCAGCTCGGCGGCCCCGGCGCCGCGCACCACGCCGGGGGCATCGATCAGCAGCGGGCCGGGCGGGCAGTAGGCGGCCAGCCGGCGCAGGGCGTCCACCAGCGGCAGGCGAAAGCGGGCGGCGTCGAGGCTGCACAGCGCGGCCAGCCGTTCCGGGTGCCAGCCCGCGCCTCGCCACACCCCGAGCGCCACGGCCCCCGGCGGGCCGAACCCGGGCAGGCCAGGGTCGACGCTCAGGCAGCGGCAGACCACGCCCCGGCGGACCAGGGTGGCGGCCGCCGCGGCGGCCAGGGTGGTCTTGCCGGTGCCCGGCGCGCCGGCCAGCAGCACCCGCTGGTGGCGGCGCAGCAGTTTCAGCAGCGGGTGGTCGGCGGGCAGCGGGGTCGGCTCCGGCATGGCGCGGGCTCTCCTGGGCGGATAGCTCCAGTGTGGGCGATATCGCGTCCCGGCCCCAAGGCGGCGGGCCCCGGCCGGGGCGGCCTCTGGTATACTCCGGGCACTTCATGCCATCGAACTTCAGGAGCCCGCATGACCCGTATCGCCATCGTCGGGGTCGCCGGCCGCATGGGCCGCACCCTGGTCAACGCCGTGCAGCAGGACGCCGAGGCCACCCTGGCCGGCGGCATCGTCGAGCCGGGCAGCTCGCTCGCCGGCGCCGATATCGGCGAGCTGGCCGGTATCGGCAAGCTGGGAGTGGCCGCCGCCGACTCCCTGGCCGCCATCGTCGACGACTTCGACGTGCTGATCGACTTCACCGCCCCGCAGGTGACCCTGGCCAACCTGGCCTTCTGCGCCGACCACGGCAAGCGCATCGTGATCGGCACCACCGGGCTCTCCGACGACGAGCTGGACGAGCTGGACGGCTACCGCGACCGCCTGGCCATGGTCTTCGCCCCGAACATGAGCGTCGGCGTCAACCTGACCCTGAAGCTGCTCGAGACCGCCGCCAGGGCGCTCGGCGACGAGGGCTACGACATCGAGGTGATCGAGTCCCACCATCGCCACAAGGTCGATGCCCCCTCCGGCACGGCGCTGAAGATGGGCGAGGTGGTCGCCGAATCCCTGGGCCGCAGCCTCAAGGAGCATGGCGTCTTCGAGCGGGTCGGCCAGTGCGGGCCGCGCACCGACAAGGAGATCGGTTTCGCCACCGTCAGGGCGGGCGACATCGTCGGCGAGCATACGGTGATGTTCGCCACCGAGGGCGAGCGCATCGAGATCACCCACAAGGCCTCCAGCCGCATGACCTTCGCCAAGGGCGCGGTGCGCGCCGCCCGCTGGGTGGCCGGCCAGGGCAACGGCCGCTACGCCATGCAGGATGTGCTGGGGCTTTGATTCCTCGGGGGTAGCCGTCGGGCGCGATTTCCTGTAATATCCCCAAAATTTTGGCCGGGCGCATGGGCGAGAGCCCCCTTCGCTGCGCTTGTTGCTTCGGCCCCGCATTCCGAGCGAATGACAACAAGCGGGATGAAACCGGTCTTCATCGGGTTTCGTCCCGCTTTTTTGCGGGCCGGTGAACCGCATTCACTTGACGAGCTGTCTCTTACGCCGTCTTTGACAACATGGGAGGACGTTGCATTGAACAGACCCGCGATACTGGCCTTGGAAGATGGCAGTGTGTTTCATGGCACCGCCATCGGCGCCGATGGGCAAACCAGCGGTGAGGTGGTGTTCAATACGGCCATGACGGGCTACCAGGAAATCCTTACCGACCCCTCCTATACCCGCCAGATCGTCACCCTGACCTACCCCCACATCGGCAACACCGGCGTCAACGCCGAGGACGTGGAGTCCGGGGCCATCGCCGCCGCCGGCCTGGTGATCCGCGACCTGCCGCTGCTGGCCAGCAACTTCCGCAGCGAACAGTCACTGTCCGACTACCTGGCCGGCCAGAACGTGCTGGGCATCGCCGACATCGATACCCGCCGCCTGACCCGCATCCTGCGCGACAAGGGCGCCCAGAACGGCGCCATCCTCGCCGGTGCCGAGGCCGAGGGCGAAGACGCCGTGGCGCGGGCCCTCGAGGCCGCGCGGGCCTTTCCGGGGCTCAAGGGCATGGACCTGGCCAAGGTCGTCTCCTGCCAGTCGCCCTACGCGTGGAGCGAGGGCGAGTGGACCCTGGGCCAGGGCTATGCCGACGCCGCCGAGGCCGAGCGTCCCTACCACGTGGTCGCCTACGACTACGGGGTGAAGCGCAATATCCTGCGCATGCTGGCCTCCCGCGGCTGCCGCCTGACCGTGGTGCCGGCCCAGACCCCGGCCAGCGAGGTCATGGCGCTGAACCCGGATGGCATCTTCCTCTCCAACGGCCCCGGCGACCCGGAGCCCTGCGAGTACGCCATCGCCGCCATCCGCGAGCTGCTCGAGACCGGGGTGCCGATCTTCGGCATCTGCCTGGGGCACCAGCTGCTGGCGCTGGCCAGCGGGGCGAGCTCGGTGAAGATGAAGTTCGGCCACCACGGCGCCAACCACCCGGTGCAGGACCTCGACAGCGGCCAGGTGATGATCACCAGCCAGAACCACGGTTTCGCGGCCGAGGAGTCGACGCTGCCCGAGACCCTGCGGGCCACCCACCGCTCGCTGTTCGACGGCACCCTGCAGGGCATCGAGCGCACCGACCGGCCGGCCTTCAGCTTCCAGGGCCACCCGGAGGCGAGCCCCGGCCCGCGGGATGTCGCGCCGCTGTTCGACCGCTTTATCTCCATGATGAAGGAACGCCGCTAAGCGTTGATCCTCAGTCACCATCGAGTCCGTCTTTACACCGATTAGCCGCGGGAACCGTCATGCCCAAACGTACCGACATCCAGAGCATCCTGATCATCGGCGCCGGCCCCATCGTCATCGGCCAGGCCTGCGAGTTCGACTATTCCGGCGCCCAGGCCTGCAAGGCGCTGCGCGAGGAGGGCTACCGGGTCATCCTGGTCAACTCCAACCCGGCCACCATCATGACCGACCCGGTGATGGCCGACGCCACCTACATCGAGCCGATCACCTGGCAGGCGGTGGAGAAGATCATCGAGGCCGAGAAGCCCGATGCCGTGCTGCCCACCATGGGCGGCCAGACCGCGCTGAACTGCGCCCTGGACCTGGACAAGCACGGCGTGCTGGAGAAGCACGGCGTGGAGATGATCGGCGCCAACGCCGACGCCATCAACAAGGCCGAGGATCGCGACCTGTTCGACCAGGCGATGAAGCGCATCGGCCTGGAGTGCCCCAAGGCCAAGGTGGCCCACACCATGGACGAGGCCTGGGAGATCCAGGGCGAGCTCGGCTTCCCGGTGATCATCCGCCCCTCCTACACCATGGGCGGCTCCGGCGGCGGCGTGGCCTACAACAAGGAGGAGTTCGAGGAGATCTGCACCCGCGGCTTCGAGCTCTCCAACAACCACGAGCTGCTGATCGACGAGTCGCTGCTGGGCTGGAAGGAGTACGAGATGGAGGTCGTTCGCGACAAGAACGACAACTGCATCATCGTCTGCGCCATCGAGAACTTCGACCCCATGGGGGTGCACACCGGCGACTCCATCACCGTGGCCCCGGCCCAGACGCTGACCGACAAGGAATACCAGATCATGCGCGACGCCTCCCTGGCGGTGCTGCGCGAGATCGGCGTCGAGACCGGCGGCTCCAACGTCCAGTTCGGCATGGATCCGCAGACCGGGCGCATGGTGGTCATCGAGATGAACCCGCGGGTGTCGCGCAGCTCGGCGCTGGCCTCCAAGGCCACCGGCTTCCCGATCGCCAAGATCGCCGCCAAGCTGGCCGTCGGCTACACCCTGGACGAGCTGCAGAACGACATCACCGGCGGTCGCACCCCGGCCTCCTTCGAGCCGTCCATCGACTACGTGGTCACCAAGATCCCGCGTTTCACCTTCGAGAAGTTCCCCCAGGCCAACGACCGCCTGACCACCCAGATGAAGTCGGTGGGCGAGGTGATGGCCATCGGTCGCACCTTCCAGGAGTCGTTGCAGAAGGCGCTGCGCGGCCTGGAGACCGGCAACGACGGCCTCGACCCCAAGGTCACTCGCTTCACCGGCGAGACCCTGGCCCACATCAAGGGCGAACTGCAGGCCGCCGGCGCCGAGCGCATCTTCTATGTCGCCGACGCCATGCGTGCCGGCATGAGCCGCGACGAGGTCTTCCGCCTGACCAGGATCGACCCCTGGTTCCTGGTCCAGCTCGAGGACCTGATCCGGACCGAGGCCGAGGTGGCCAGGCGCTCGCTCTCCGAGCTGGACGCCCGCGAGCTGCTGCGCCTCAAGCGCAAGGGCTTCAGCGACGCCCGCCTGGCGACGCTGCTCGGCGTCGCCGAGAAGGAGTTCCGCAAGACCCGCCAGAAGGAAGGCATCCGCCCCGTCTACAAGCGGGTGGACACCTGTGCGGCGGAGTTCGCCTCCGACACCGCCTACATGTATTCCACCTACGAGGAGGAGTGCGAGGCCGAGGTCTCGGATCGCCAGAAGATCATGGTACTCGGCGGTGGGCCCAACCGCATCGGCCAGGGCATCGAGTTCGACTACTGCTGCGTCCACGCCGCGCTGGCCATGCGCGACGACGGTTATGAGACCATCATGGTCAACTGCAACCCGGAGACCGTCTCCACCGACTACGACACCTCGGACCGCCTCTACTTCGAGCCGGTGACCCTCGAGGACGTGCTGGAGATCGCCGACAAGGAGCGGCCCGCCGGGGTGATCGTGCAGTTCGGCGGCCAGACCCCGCTCAAGCTGGCCCGCGAGCTCGAGGCCGCCGGCGTGCCGATCATCGGCACCACCCCGGATGCCATCGACCGCGCCGAGGACCGCGAGCGCTTCCAGCAGATGATCGACAAGCTGGGCCTCAAGCAGCCGCCCAATGCCACCGCGCGCAGCTTCGACGAGGCCTTCGCCAAGGCCGAGGCGATCGGCTACCCGCTGGTGGTGCGTCCCTCCTACGTGCTCGGCGGCCGGGCCATGGAGATCGTCTACGATGCCTCCGAGCTCGAGAACTACATGACCCACGCGGTCAAGGTCTCCAACGACTCGCCGGTGCTGCTGGACCACTTCCTCAACGCGGCCGTCGAGATCGATATCGATGCCGTCTCCGACGGTCAGCAGGTGGTGATCGGCGGCATCATGCAGCATATCGAGCAGGCCGGCGTGCACTCCGGCGACTCCGCCTGTGCGCTGCCGCCCTACTCGCTGCCCGCGGACGTGCAGGACGAGATGCGCGACCAGGTCAAGCGCATGGCCGTGGAACTCGGCGTCAAGGGCCTGATGAACGTGCAGCTGGCCTGGCAGGACGGCGAGATCTACGTCATCGAGGTCAACCCGCGGGCCTCGCGCACCGTGCCCTTCGTCTCCAAGTGCATCGGCACCTCCCTGGCCCAGATCGCCGCGCGCTGCATGGCCGGCACCACCCTGGCCGACCAGGGCTTCGAGAGCGAGCGGGTGCCGCACTTCTACAGCGTCAAGGAAGCGGTCTTCCCGTTCGCCAAGTTCCCCGGCGTGGATCCCATCCTGTCGCCGGAGATGAAGTCCACCGGCGAGGTGATGGGCTCCGGCGAGACCTTCGCCGAGGCCTTCTACAAGGCCCAGCTGGGCGCCGGCGAGGCGATTCCGGGGCTCGATGGCGAGCGCAAGGCGTTCCTCTCGGTGCGCGATCCGGACAAGGCGGGTGTTATCGAGGTGGCCCGTTCTCTGTTAAAATTGGGGTTCACCCTATGCGCGACCCGTGGCACGGCATCGGCCCTCGAGGCGGCCGACCTGCCGGTGGAGATCGTCAACAAGGTATATGAGGGTCGTCCGCATATCGTCGATCTGCTCAAGAACGACGAGGTCGCCTATATCGTCAACACCACCGAGGGCCGCCAGGCCATCAATGATTCCTCGGTGATCCGTCGCACCGCACTCGCCCGCAAGGTTCCCTATGCCACCACCCTGGCCGGGGCCAATGCCGTTTGTCTGGCACTCGAATACGGCAATGCCGTCACCGTGCGGCGGTTACAGGAACTGCATGCAGGAGTCAGTCAATGAACAAGGTCCCGATGACCGTCGTCGGTGAGCAGCGCCTTCGCAAGGAGCTCGAGGAGCTCAAGAGCGAGGCGCGCCCCAGCGTGATCGCCGCGATCGCCGAGGCCCGCGAGCACGGCGACCTCAAGGAGAACGCCGAGTACCATGCGGCCCGCGAGCAGCAGGGCTTCATCGAGGGGCGGATCCAGGAGATCGAGGGCAAGCTCTCCAATGCGCAGGTCATCGACGTGACCAAGCTGCCCAAGACCGGCAAGGTGATCTTCGGCGTGACCGTGGAGCTGATCAACCTGGAGACCGACGATGAGGTGACCTACCGCATCGTCGGCGAGGACGAGGCCGACATCAAGGCGGGCCAGATCTCCGTCACCTCGCCCATCGCCCGCGCCTTGATCGGCAAGGAGGAGGGCGACGTGGTGCTGGTGCGCACCCCGGGGGGCGACGTCGAGTACGAGATCGGAAGCGTCGAACACCTGTAAGTCGGAAGCTCGAAGAGTGAAGAAGAAAGAGGCCGCCCGGTTGGGCGGCCTCTTTCGTAGGGTAGAGGTGCTCTCTTCCCTCTTATCTCTTCCTTCTTCCCTCTCTGCTCCGCGTCAGCGCCGGCCGTGATGCTCCTCGAAGCGCTTGATGTTGGAGAGCTTCGGGTTGCCCCTGGGGTTGTGGCGGTAGAGCAGGGCGACCTTGCCGATCTTCTGCACCAGCTCGCCGCCGCTCTCGGCGACCAGTTCGTCGAGCATGGCGGCGCGGTCGTCGCGCTCGGGCAGTGCCAGCTTGACCTTGACCAGTTCGTGGTCGGAGAGGGCCCGGTCCAGCTCGGCGATCACGCCCTCGGAGAGGCCGTTTTCGGACACCGTGACCACGGGGTCGAGGTGGTGCCCGATGCTGCGGAATGCTTTCTTTTGTGCCTGTGACAAGCTCATGGTATCTTGATTCTTCCCGGTTGGCGCGCAGCGCACATGGTACGGTGAATCGCGCCGCGGCGAAAGCGCGGCCAGCCTCGCCGGCCGCCCGTCACCCCGGGCCCGCAGGTCAGCACCCCTCCCAGGTCTATTCCGGAAACCGCTCGACCGCCTGTCATCCAGGATCATTCACAGGTGATGCCGTGGCACGTTCCCAAGATTCCCGCCCCAAGCGGCGCGGCGCCAGCAAGAGCAGCGCCGGCTGGCTGAAGGAGCACTTCGACGACCGTTATGTACAGCAGAGCTGGCAGGACGGCTATCGCAGCCGCGCCAGCTACAAGCTGCTGGCCCTGGACGAGAAGGACAAGCTGCTGCGCCCCGGCATGACGGTGATCGACCTCGGCGCCGCTCCCGGCGGCTGGAGCCAGGTGGCCGCCGAGCGGGTCGGCGACGCCGGCCTGGTCATCGCCTCCGACCTCCTCGAGATGGATGCCCTGGCCGATGTCGACTTCGTCCAGGGGGATTTCACCGAGGAGAGCGTGCTCGAGGCGATCCTCGCTCGGCTCGATGATCGGCCGGTGGACCTTGTGATGTCGGACATGGCCCCCAACATGAGTGGCATGGCCGCCATCGACCAGCCCCAGGCGATGTACCTGGTGGAGCTGGCCCTGGATCTGGCGCGCCAGACCCTGTCCCCCGGCGGCGCCTTCCTGGCCAAGGTCTTCCAGGGAGAAGGTTTCGACCCCTACCTGAAGGAGTTGCGCAGCGACTTCACGCGGGTGGTGACCCGCAAGCCGGAGGCCTCCCGTGCCCGGTCCCGGGAGGTCTACCTGCTGGCGGAGGGGTTTCGCGGCTGAGCCGGTGGCCCGGCGCGGTCGCCGGGACTGCCCCGTCGGCCCGATAGTCACAGGCTAACGATTGGATGGCCGGACACGACGGCGTGTCTGTGTCACAGTGAAGGCCATAGCCACGGGTGGGCCCGGCTCGCCCCCATGCTGGCTGAACATGTGCTGCTGATGTAGTGTCGAAGGCATCAGGCGTGTTCGGCCGACAGATTCTTGCAATGAGGGTAGTCCCTTGAACGACATGGCGAAGAACCTGATTCTGTGGTTGGTCATCGCGGCAGTGCTGCTGACGGTGTTCAACAACTTCAGCGTCGAGAACGCACCCCAGACGATGAACTACTCCCAGTTCGTCGAGCAGGTGCAGAACCAGCAGGTCGAGAGCGTGACCATCGATGGCTACACCATCAGCGGGGAACGCACCGATGGCTCCCAGTTCCAGACCATCCGGCCGGCGGCGGAAGACCCCAAGCTGATGGATGACCTGCTCGCCCACAACGTGACCGTGGTCGGCAAGAAGCCCGAGGAGCAGAGCCTGTGGACGCGGCTGCTGATCGCCAGTTTCCCGATCCTGCTGATCCTGGCCATCTTCATGTTCTTCATGCGCCAGATGCAGGGCGGTGGCGCCGGCAAGGGCGGCCCGATGAGCTTCGGCAAGTCCAAGGCCAAGCTGCTCTCCCAGGACCAGATCAAGACCACCTTCGCCGACGTGGCCGGCTGTGACGAGGCCAAGGAGGAGGTCGAGGAACTGGTCGACTTCCTGCGCGACCCGACCAAGTTCCAGCGCCTGGGTGGCACCATCCCCCGCGGCGTGCTGATGGTGGGCCCGCCCGGCACCGGCAAGACGCTGCTCGCCAAGTCCATCGCCGGTGAGGCCAAGGTGCCCTTCTTCTCGATCTCCGGCTCCGACTTCGTCGAGATGTTCGTGGGCGTCGGCGCCTCCCGGGTGCGCGACATGTTCGAGCAGGCCAAGAAGCAGGCGCCCTGCATCATCTTCATCGACGAGATCGACGCCGTGGGCCGCTCCCGCGGGGCCGGCATGGGCGGCGGCAACGACGAGCGCGAGCAGACCCTGAACCAGCTGCTGGTGGAGATGGACGGCTTCGAGGCCAACGAGGGCATCATCGTCATCGCCGCCACCAACCGCCCCGACGTGCTCGACCCGGCGCTGCTGCGCCCGGGCCGCTTCGACCGCCAGGTGGTGGTGCCGCTGCCCGATATCCGCGGCCGCGAGCACATCCTCAACGTCCACCTGCGCAAGGTGCCGCTGGCCGACGACGTCAAGCCGTCGCTGATCGCCCGCGGCACCCCGGGCTTCTCCGGCGCCGACCTGGCCAACCTGGTCAACGAGGCCGCGCTCTTCGCGGCCCGCGGCAACAAGCGCCTGGTGGGCATGGACGAGCTGGAGATGGCCAAGGACAAGATCATGATGGGCGCCGAGCGCCGCTCCATGGTCATGACCGAGAAGGACAAGCTTAATACCGCCTACCACGAGTCCGGCCACGCCATCATCGGCCTGGTGATGCCGGAGCATGACCCGGTCTACAAGGTGACCATCATCCCGCGTGGCCGGGCGCTGGGCGTGACCATGTTCCTCCCCGAGGAGGATCGCTACAGCCTGTCGCGTCAGCAGATCATCAGCCAGATCTGCTCGCTGTTCGGCGGCCGCATCGCCGAGGAGATGACGCTGGGGCCGAACGGCGTGACCACCGGCGCTTCCAACGACATCAAGCGCGCCACCGAGCTGGCCCACAACATGGTCGCCAAGTGGGGCCTGTCCGACGAGATGGGGCCGATCATGTACGACGAGGACGAGTCCCACCAGTTCCTCGGCGGCCCCGGCCAGGGCGGCAAGCTCAAGTCCGGCGAGACCACCACCCGGCTCGACAAGGAGGTCCGCCGGATCATCGACGAGTGCTACGCTCAGGCCAAGCAGATCCTCGAGGACAATCGCGACAAGCTGGATGCCATGGCCGAGGCGCTGGTGCAGTACGAGACCATCGACGCCGACCAGCTCAGGGACATCATGGAAGGCCGCAACCCGCGTCCGCCGAAGGACTGGGAGGATGGCAGCCCCGGCGGCGGGTCGCCGATCACCGGCCGGCCCGAGAGCGAGCCCTCGCCCTCGGGTGTCGCCGAGGACGGCGACGGCGAGGATGGGGAGAAGCCGCGCCGTCGGCCCTCCGATCCCCTCGGGGGGCCGGCGGGCAGCTGATCCGCCGCGACGTGACCATCGGGCGCCCTGCGGGGCGCCTTCGCCGTGGAGAGGGCTGCCCGGCCCTCGCCCCGCTCACGACACCTTCAGGACGATGATGCACACCACACCCGCGACACCGCTGCCCTGTGGCCGGCACCGGCTCGATCTCTCCTTTCCCCGCGTGATGGGGATCCTCAACGTCACCCCCGACTCCTTCTCCGACGGCGGCCGCCATGTGGCCCTCGACGACGCCGTGCGCCGTGCCGAGCAGATGCTGGCCGAGGGCGCCGCCATCATCGACGTGGGGGGCGAGTCCACGCGGCCCGGCGCCGCACCGGTCTCGGCCGACCAGGAGCTGGATCGGGTGGTGCCGGTGGTGGAGGCCCTGGTGCGCGAGCTCGATGCCCTCGTCTCGGTGGATACCAGCACCCCCGAGGTGATGCGGGAGGCCTCGCTCAAGGGGGCGGGGATGATCAACGACGTGCGCAACCTGCGCCGCGACGGCGCCATGAAGGCGGCCGCCACCAGTGGCCTGCCGGTGTGCCTGATGCACATGCTCGGCGAGCCGGGCGACATGCAGGATGCGCCCCGCTATGATCGCCCCGTGGAGGAGGCCGTGGCCGACTTCCTGGCGCAGCGCATCGCCGACTGCGAGGCCTCGGGGCTGCGTCGCGAGCGCCTGCTCCTCGACCCGGGCTTCGGTTTCGCCAAGACCGTGGAGCACAACCTGCGCCTGCTCCATCATATGCATCACCTGGAGCGCTTCGGCCTGCCGCTGCTGGTGGGCATGTCCCGCAAGAGCATGATCGGCAAGGTGCTGGACCGGCCGGTGGAGGAACGCCTCTCCGGCGGCCTGGCGCTTTCCGCGATGGCGGTGGAGCGGGGCGCACGAATCCTGCGCGTCCACGACGTGGGCCCCCACGTGGACGCGGTGAACATGACCTGGGCCGTCCTCAAGGAAGGATGTGAGAATGAGTAGACGCTATTTCGGTACCGACGGGATCCGCGGCACGGTGGGCGAGGCGCCCATCACCCCCGACTTCATGCTCAAGCTGGGCTGGGCCACCGGTCGGGTGCTGGCCCGTGAGTCGGGGCAGGCCCGGGTGTTGATCGGCAAGGACACGCGGATCTCCGGCTACATGTTCGAGTCGGCCCTGGAGGCCGGCCTGTCCGCCGCCGGCGTCGACGTCATCCTGCTCGGCCCCATGCCCACCCCGGCGATCGCCTACCTGACCCGGACCTTCCGGGCCGACGCCGGCATCGTCATCTCGGCCTCCCACAACCCCTTCGCCGACAACGGCATCAAGTTCTTCTCCGCCGAGGGGGTCAAGCTGGCCGATGCCGTCGAGGCCGACATCGAGTCGATGCTCGACGAGCCGCTGACCACCGTGGCACCGGATGCCCTGGGCAAGGCCAAGCGGGTGGACGACGCCGCCGGCCGCTACATCGAGTTCTGCAAGTCGACCCTCCCCGAGCGGGTCAGCCTGCACGGCCTGAAGATGGTCATCGACTGCGCCCACGGCGCCACCTATCACATCGCGCCCAGCGTGTTCCGCGAGCTGGGTGCCCAGGTCAGCGTGATCGGCGCCGCGCCGGATGGCCTCAATATCAACCATGAGGTGGGCTCCACCCATCCCGCCGCGCTGCGCGCCGCGGTCATCCAGCAGGGCGCCGACCTGGGGGTGGCCTTCGACGGCGACGGCGACCGGGTGTTGATGGTCGACGCCGACGGCCGCGAGATCGACGGTGACGACATCCTCTACCTGATCGCCCGGGACCGCCACGGCCGGGGCGACCTCGGCGGCGGGGTGGTCGGCACCCTGATGAGCAACTTCGGCCTGGCCGCCGCGCTGGAGGCCATGGCGATCCCCTTCGAGCGGGCCAGGGTCGGCGACCGCTACGTCATGGAGCGCCTGGCGGCCAACGGCTGGCAGCTCGGCGGCGAGTCCTCCGGGCATATCGTCTGTGGCCATGTACAGACCACCGGCGACGGCATCGTCTCCGCGCTGCAGGTGCTGTCGATCATGGTGCGCGAGGGGCGGCCGCTGGGCGAACTGCTGGTCGGCCTGGAGAAGGCGCCGCAGATGCTGGTCAATGTGCGCCTGAGCCCGGGGGCCGACGCCCGGTCGCTGATGGAAGCCGCGGCGCTGAAGTCCGCCGTGGCGGCGGTCGAGGCCGAGCTGGGCGACCAGGGGCGGGTGCTGCTGCGGCCCTCCGGCACCGAGCCGCTGATCCGGGTGATGGTCGAGGGGCGTCCCCACCTGGACGTGGGCGGCCTGGCCCGTCGTCTGGCCGATGACGTCCAGGGTCTGTTGTCCTGACCATAGGAGCCCGTCGGACTTGACGCTGATCTGCGGCGACACTCGGGCTTTCGGCCCATTTCATTCGATCTGATTGCTCCTGGGCCCTGGTTGTCTTGACAGGGCCGCTCCTATACCATTTCGCTCCACCTTGAAAGAGGACCCCCCATGTCGACGCCGCTGATCGCCGGTAACTGGAAGATGAACGGCTCCTTGTCCCTGGTCGAGGATTTCGCCCGGGGCTTCGCCGATGCCACCCTGCCTGAGTGCGTCGACGTGGCGCTGATGGTGCCCTTCCCCTATCTGGAGGCCGCGGGGCGGGCCTGGGGCGACACGCCGCTGGTCGTCGGCGCCCAGACCCTCAGCGACCGGCCCGCCGGGGCCTTTACCGGCGAGGTCAGCGGCGAGATGCTCAAGGAGTTGGGGGCGCGCCTGGTGCTGGTGGGGCACTCCGAGCGGCGGATCCTGTTCGGCGAGGACGATGCCGCCGTGCTGGCCCGGGTGCGGGCCGCCCTGGCCTGTGAACTCACCCCGGTGCTGTGCCTCGGCGAAACCCTCGAGGAGCGGGACGCCGGCCGCACCGAGGCCGTGGTGCTCGGCCAGCTCGAGGCCGTCCTCGAGGGCCTGGGCGTCGGCGAGCGGCCCCGCCTGGTGCTCGCCTACGAGCCGGTCTGGGCGATCGGCACCGGGCGCACGGCCTCGCCCGAGCAGGCCCAGGCGGTGCACGGCGCGATCCGCGCACGCCTGACTGATTACTGTGCCTCCCTGGCCGAGGACATGCGGATCCTCTACGGCGGCAGCATGAAGGCCGCCAATGCCGCCGAGCTGCTCGCCCAGCCGGACATCGACGGCGGCCTGGTGGGCGGTGCTTCCCTTCAGGTCGACGATTTCCTAGCCATTTGTCAGTCAGCAGGTTGAATCCATGCAAGTTGCCATTCTCATGATCCACGTGGCGATCGCCATCGCCCTGGTCGTCCTGATCCTGCTGCAGCAGGGCAAGGGCGCCGATGCCGGTGCCTCCTTCGGTGGCGGCGCCTCCCAGACCGTGTTCGGTTCCCGGGGCAGCGGCAGCTTCCTGTCGCGCGCCACCGGCGTGCTGGCCGCGGCCTTCTTCGCCACCTCCCTGACCCTGGCCTACTTCGCCTCCCAGGCCGGCCAGGCACCGGAGGAAGCGGGCATCCCCGATGCCGAACTGATCGAGCAACAGAACGCCGTGCCGACCCTTGACGACGAGGGCAGCGGTGTGGATAATGCAGCGCCAGTGCTGGAGGAAAGCGGCAACTGAGTCGCGGATCCGGCCTCCCCTGATGCCGAAGTGGTGGAATTGGTAGACACGCTATCTTGAGGGGGTAGTGACCTTACGGTCGTGCGGGTTCAAGTCCCGCCTTCGGCACCATTTGAAGCCGGCACGGTGATGCTCACCAGGCGCCGGACCTTCAACAGCAGGATTGGCGGAGCGGTGCTTTGTCACTTGACGCAAGAGTCAGGCAGGCATACAATCACCGACCTAGATTGATGCGGGGTGGAGCAGTCTGGTAGCTCGTCGGGCTCATAACCCGAAGGTCATCGGTTCAAATCCGGTCCCCGCTACCATCTTCGAGGCAGGCATGCAGGTGTTTTCGGGGCATGTCAGAGAGCCGAAGTGGTATACAGGTTTCTTGTAAAAGCCCCTTCCTGTGAAGGGGCTTTTTGTTAGCGGCCAGCACGCCGGTCGATACCGGCGACGCTGTTCCGGGCAACGCCAATCAGCCACCTGACTTTCCTGTTCACTCCCGGCCAGGTGCCTGATGCAACGGCTGTAGGAGCTTTCTTCCGTGGCAATCAAGGATGCTGCGCTACATGCGCTGATCGAACCGGTGGTCTCGGCCATGGGCTTCGAGCTGTGGGGCATCGATTACCTGTCCCAGGGTAAACATTCCCGCCTGGTGATCTATATCGATCACGAGGACGGGGTGAGCGTGGAGGATTGCGCCGATGTCAGCCGCCAGGTCAGTGCGGTGTTCGATGTCGAGGACCCCATCACCGGCGAGTACCGGCTCGAGGTCTCCTCCCCGGGCATGGACCGGCCGCTGTTCACTCTCGAGCAGTTCGAACGCTACGCCGGTCATGTGGTGGCCGTGAAGCTACGCGTGCCCTTCGACGGGCGGCGCAAGTTCCAGGGCCTGCTGGCCGGCATCGAGGGCGACGAGGTGCTGCTGCAGCTCGACGGCGAGGAATATTGCTTTCCCATCGAGAGCATCGACCAGGCGCGGGTCGTTCCGCAGTTCGGTCAGTGAGGTCGGTGCTAAAGGACGGGTTTTCTGGTGAGGCTAAGGCATGAGTAAAGAGATTCTGGCGGTCGTCGACGCGATCTCCAACGAGAAGGGGGTCCCCCGCGAGGTGATCTTCGAGGCCGTCGAGGCGGCCCTGGCCAGTGCATCGCGCAAGCGCTTCGAGGACGAGGAAGCCAGCGTGCGGGTGCACATCGACCGGCAAACCGGCGACTACGAGACCTTCCGGCGCTGGGAGGTCGTGGAGGATGACGACTTCGACGGCCCCGATGCCCAGATCAAGCTCTCCTTCGCCGAGCGACGCGACCCGCCCCTGGGGCTGGGCGACGTGGTCGAGGAGCAGATCGAGAACGCTTCCTTCGGCCGCATCGCCGCCCAGACCGCCAAGCAGGTCATCGTGCAGAAGGTCCGCGAGGCCGAGCGCGCCGAGGTGGTGCGGCTCTACGCCGACCGCGAGGGCGAGCTGGTCGCCGGCATCGTCAAGAAGACGACCCGCGACGGCCTGATCATCGACCTGGGCGAGAACGCCGAGGCCTTCCTGCCGCGCGGCGAGATGATCCCCGGCGAGCGCTACCGCATGAACGAGCGCGTCCGCGCCCTGTTGACCAAGGTCGACCCCGAGGCCCGCGGTGCCCAGCTGATCCTGTCGCGGACCTGTCCGGAACTGATCATCGAGCTGTTCAAGATCGAGGTGCCGGAGATCGCCGAGCAGCTCATCGAGATCAAGGGCGCGGCCCGGGATCCGGGCTCGCGCGCCAAGATCGCGGTCAAGACCAATGACCGCCGCATCGACCCGGTGGGCGCCTGCGTGGGCATGCGCGGCTCGCGGGTCCAGGCGGTGTCCTCGGAGCTGCAGAACGAGCGCGTGGACATCGTGTTGTGGGACGACAACCCCGCCCAGCTGGTGATCAATGCCATGGCGCCGGCGGATGTCGCCTCCATCCTCGTCGACGAGGACGCCCACGCCATGGACGTGGCCGTCGCCGAGGACAACCTGGCCCAGGCCATCGGCCGTAGCGGCCAGAACGTGCGCCTGGCCTCCGAGCTCACCGGCTGGCGTCTCAACGTCATGACCGAGGACGAGGCCGAGGCCAAGCGCGATCAGGAAATCGACAGCCTGGTCGAGCACTTCATCCAGCACCTGGACATCGACGAGGACGTGGCGCGCCTGCTGGTCGAGGAAGGCTTCACCTCCCTGGAGGAGGTCGCCTATGTCCCGGTGGAGGAAATGCTGGAAATCGAGGAGTTCGACGAGGATCTCATCGAAGAGCTGCGCGCTCGCGCCAAGGACGAATTGTTGAACCTGGCCATCGCCTCCGAGGAGGAACTCGATGGTGCCCAGCCGGCCGACGACCTGCTGGAGATGGACGGTATGGAGCGTCACCTGGCCTTCATTCTGGCCAGTCGAGGCATCGTCACCATGGAGGACCTCGCCGAGCAGTCCGTCGATGACCTGACGGACATCGAGGGGCTGGACGAGGAGCGCGCCGCGGCACTGATCATGACTGCCCGTGCGCCATGGTTCGAGAGCGAACAGTAAAACGGGTCACGGGCTGAGGAGGGTCGTAATGTCAGAAATGACCGTTAAGGATTTTGCAGTGAAGGTGGGGCGCGACGTTCCCCGCCTCCTGGAACAGATGAAAGAAGCCGGGCTCGGCCAGAAGGCCGAGAATGACGCCGTGTCCGAGGAGGACAAGCGGCAGCTGCTCGACTATCTCACCAAGAGCCATGGCGGCAGCGCCGGTGCCGGGGCGAAGAATCGCATCACCCTGACCCGCAAGACGCGCAGCCGCATCAAGTCCGGCGAGCGCGGCAAGAGCATCGAGGTGCAGGTGCGCAAGAAGCGCACCTACGTCAAGCGCGAGGAAGAGCAGCCCGCCGAGGAGCCCAAGGCCGAGGATCACGGCCCGCGCCAGTTGGTCGGCGACATGGCCTCGGCCCAGGCCAAGCGCGAGGCCGAGGCCGCCGAGGCCGCCGAGGAGGCCAAGCGTCGCGCCGCCGAGGAGTCCGCGCGCCAGGCGGCCGAGAAGGTCGAGGCCGAGAAGGCCAAGGCCGTGCCGAGCGAGGCCGAGAAGGCCAAAGCCGTGCCGAGCGAGCCCGAGATCCCGGTGCCGGAACTCGAGACCGCCGCGCCGAGCCCCGAGGAGGCGCCCGCGCCGCCCAAGGAAGGCCGTGCCGAACCGCGTCGCGCCGCGGTCAAGAAGGCCAGCGGCAAGGCCGGCAAAAAGGGCCGCGACGATCGCGACGACGATCGTGGCGACCGCGAGGAGCGGCGTCGCGGCGGCAAGAAGGCCAAGCGCGCCGAGCGTCGCGGCGGTCGCCGCGGGGGCAGCCAGGGCGGCGGCAAGCACGGCTTCCAGAAGCCGACCCAGCCGATCGTCCGCGAGGTCTCGATCCCCGAGTCGATCAGCGTCGCCGACCTGGCCGACAAGATGTCGATCAAGGCCAACGAGGTCATCAAGGCGATGTTCACCATGGGCGCGGCGGTGACCATCAACCAGACCATCGACCAGGACACCGCGGCCATCGTGGTCGAGGAGATGGGTCACAAGCCCAAGCTGGTCAAGGACGATGCCCTGGAGACCGAGGTCCTCGAGGCCATCTCCTACGAGGGCGATGAGATCAGCCGTTCGCCGGTCGTGACCGTCATGGGCCACGTCGACCACGGCAAGACCTCGCTGCTCGACTATATCCGCCGGGCCAAGGTGGCTACCGGCGAGGCCGGCGGCATCACCCAGCACATCGGTGCCTATCACGTCGAGGACGACCATGGCGGCGTGACCTTCCTGGACACCCCCGGCCACGCGGCGTTCACCGCCATGCGGGCTCGCGGTGCCAAGGCCACCGACGTGGTGGTCCTGGTGGTCGCCGCCGATGACGGCGTCATGCCCCAGACCATCGAGGCCGTGGAGCACTCCAAGGCCGCCGGCGTACCGATGGTGGTCGCGGTCAACAAGATCGACAAGTCGGGCGCCGACCCGGATCGCGTCAAGAACGAGCTGTCGCAGCACGGCGTGATCTCCGAGGAGTGGGGCGGCGACACCCAGTTCGTCCACGTCTCCGCCAAGTCCGGCGAGGGCATCGAGACGCTGCTGGAAGCCATCCAGCTGGTCTCCGAGGTGCTCGAGCTCAAAGCCGTCCCCGAGGCACCCGGCAAGGGCGTGGTGGTCGAGTCGCGCCTCGACAAGGGCCGCGGCCCGGTGGCCACCGTGCTGGTCCAGAACGGCACCCTGAAGAAGGGCGACATCGTGCTCGCCGGCCTGCACTATGGCCGCGTCCGCGCCCTGACCAACGAGCTGGGCCAGCAGGTCGACGAGGCCGGCCCGGCCATGCCGGTGGAGATCCAGGGCCTGGACGGCACCCCCGAGGCCGGTGACGACTTCATGGTCCTGGCCGACGAGAAGAAGGCCCGCGAGGTCGCCAACTTCCGTCAGGGCAAGTACCGCGAGGTGCGCCTGGCCCGCCAGCAGAAGGCCAAGCTGGAGAACATGTTCAGCCAGATGGGCCAGGAAGAGGCGGCCAAGCTCAACATCGTGCTCAAGGCCGACGTCCAGGGTTCCCTGGAGGCCATCAAGGGCGCGCTGGAAGAGCTCTCCACCAACGAGGTGCAGGTCTCCGTGGTGTCCTCCGGCGTGGGCGGCATCACCGGCACCGACGCCAACCTGGCGCTGGCCTCCGAGGCCATCGTGGTCGGCTTCAACGTGCGTGCCGACGCCGCGGCTCGCGAGATCATCGAGCGTGAAGGCCTGGAGCTGCGCTACTACAGCGTCATCTACCAGCTGATCGACGAGGTCAAGCAGGCCATGAGCGGCATGCTCGAGCCGGAGTGGAAGGAAGAGATCGTCGGCGTGGCCGAGGTCCGCGACGTCTTCCGCGCGCCCAAGATCGGCGCCGTCGCCGGCTGCATGGTGGTCGAGGGGACCGTCCATCGCCACAAGAAGATCCGCGTGCTGCGCGAGAACGTGGTCATCTACGAGGGCGAGCTCGAGTCGCTGCGCCGCTTCAAGGACGACGTCCAGGAAGTGCGCAACGGCATGGAGTGCGGCATCGGCGTGAAGAACTACAACGACGTCCAGGTCGGCGACAAGATCGAGGTCTTCGACCAGGTCAAGGTCGAGCGGACGCTCTAACCGCTCGAGGAGCCGATCATGCGCGAGTTCAAGCGTACCGACCGGGTGGCCGACCAGCTCCAGAAGGAGCTGGCGGTGCTCATCCAGCGCGAGATCAAGGATCCGCGCCTGGGCATGGTCACCGTCAGCGGGGTCACGGTCAGCCGTGACCTCGGCTATGCCGACGTCCACGTGACCCTGCTGGGCGAGCAGGACGCCGAGCGTATCAAGGAGAACCTGACGGTGCTCAAGCGCGCCGCCGGCTTCCTGCGCAGCCAGATCGCCCGGCGCATCAAGCTGCGCCACGTTCCGGAGCTGCGCTTCCACTTCGACGAGAGCGTGGTCCGCGGCCAGCGCCTGTCCTCGCTGATCGACGAGGCGGTGGCCCGCGACCGCGACCGTCACGGCGATGACGCCGAGGACGACGAGGGAGAGCGCGACTGATGGCGCGTCGGCGTCGCGGACTGCCGGTGGACGGCGTGCTGCTGCTGGACAAGCCCCGGGGCGTGTCCAGCAATCACGCTTTGCAGCGGGCCCGGCGCCTGTTCCAGGCGCAGAAGGCCGGCCATACCGGCACCCTCGATCCCATGGCCACCGGCCTGCTGCCGGTGCTGTTCGGCGAGGCGACCAAGTTCTCCGCCTACCTGCTGGAGGCCGACAAGGTCTACCGCACCCGGGTCGAGCTGGGCGTGCTCACCGACAGCGGTGACGCCGAGGGCGAGGTGCTCGAGCGCCGCTCGATACCCGCGCTGTCCGCGGCGGACCTCGAGGGCGTGCTCGCGCGTTTCACCGGCGAGATCGACCAGGTGCCGCCGATGCACTCGGCGCTCAAGCACCAGGGCCGCAAGCTCTACGAGCTGGCCCGCGAGGGCAAGACGGTGACGCGTGCAGCGCGCCGTGTGACGGTGTATGATGCGCGCCTCCTGGCGTTCGAGGGCACCGCCTTCGAGATGGAGGTGCACGTCAGCAAGGGCACCTACATCCGCACCCTGGCCGAGGACATCGGCCTGGCGCTGGGCTGCGGCGCCCATATCAGCGCCCTGCGGCGGCTCAAGACCGGCCCCTTCGAGGGCGCGGGCATGGTCACGCCCGAGGCGCTCGAGGCCCTGCCGGACCAGGCGGCCCTCGAGGCCATGCTGCTGCCGGTGGACGTGCTGGTGGCGGGACTGCCGCGACTGGCGCTGGATGCCCAGGCGGCGGGCCGCCTGCGGCATGGCCAGACCGCCAGGCTCGACACGGGCGAACTGCCCGTCGACGGCCTGGCGCGACTCTACCACGACGAGGCCTTCCTGGGACTCGGCGTGGTGCGAGCGGCGGGGGAAATCGCGCCCCGCCGCCTACTGAGCACCGCCGTGGCGGCGGGCTCGGCATAGAACCCGCCCATCGGGCAGGCGTGGAGACTGCAAATATGCGTGGTCTCCGACATTCATCATTCAGGCATATTGCTTACTGGAGAGACAGATGGCACTGACCGCTGAACAGAAGTCCGAAATCGTCAAGGAATACGGCCGTGGCGATGACGACACCGGTTCCCCCGAAGTGCAGGTGGCCCTGCTGACCGCGAACATCGACGGCCTGCAGGATCACTTCAAGACCAACAAGCAGGATCACCACTCCCGTCGTGGCCTGATCCGCATGGTCAACCAGCGTCGCAAGCTGCTGGACTACCTGAAGCGCAAGGACTTCGAGCGCTATCAGTCGCTGATCCAGCGTCTGGGTCTGCGTCGCTAAGCGACGGCAGTCAGGACGCCGTGAAACGGGCAGCCCCTCGGGGCTGCCCGTTTTGCATTGCAGGGGAAGGGCCTGCGTTTGATGTCGCCTTCCGGGGGCGACGCCGGCGGCAGGTCTGTAGGTCGGATAAGCCGAAGGCGCATCCGACGTTGCGGAGACGCTGCAGGTCTGGTCTGTCGGGTGCGCTCGCAAGCTCGCTTACCCGACCTACGTGACTGCCCGTTTTGCATTGGCGGGCCGCATAACCGGTAGCCCTCGCGGGCGTCAACCCCTAAAATGGGGCCGAGTCGAAACGACCCGAACATGAATCGAAAAGTTGAAGGAAGTCGCCGTGAACCCGGTCAAGAAAACGTTTGAGTACGGTCGCAGTACCGTCACCCTGGAAACCGGGCGCATCGCCCGCCAGGCCACCGGTGCCGTGATGGTCACCATGGACGACACCGTGGTGCTGTGCACCGTGGTGGCGAAGAAGGAGGCGAATCCCGCCCAGCCCTTCTTCCCGCTGTCCGTCCACTACCAGGAGAAGACCTACGCGGTCGGCAAGATCCCCGGCGGCTTCTTCAAGCGCGAGGGGCGTCCCACCGAGAAGGAGACCCTCACCTCGCGGCTGATCGATCGCCCCATCCGCCCGCTGTTCCCCAAGGGCTTCATGAACGAGGTCCAGGTGATCTGCTCGGTGCTGTCCACCGACCGCAACCATGACCCGGACATCGCCGCCATGATCGGCACCTCCGCGGCCCTGGCCGTCTCCGGCGTGCCGTTCAACGGGCCGATCGGCGCCGCGCGGGTCGGCTTCAACGAGGACAAGGGCTACTTCCTCAACCCCACCGTCGAGGAGCTCACCACCTCCGAGCTGAACATGGTCGTCGCCGGCACCGAGAAGGCCGTGCTGATGGTCGAGTCCGAGGCGAGCGAGCTGCTCGAGGACGAGATGCTCGGCGCCGTGCTCTACGGCCACCAGGAGATGCAGGTCGCCGTTCGGGCCATCAACGAGCTGGCCGCCGAGGCCGGCAAGCCCAAGTGGGACTGGCAGGCCCCCGCCGAGAACACCGCCCTCAAGGACGCCGTGGCGAGCGGCTTCGAGGCCAAGGTGGGCGAGGCCTACCGCATCACCGACAAGATGGCCCGCCAGGACGCCCTGTCCGCGCTCAAGGCCGAGGCGGTCGAGTCGCTGGCCGGTGAGGAAGAGGGCCGCTTCGACGCCGACGACGTCAAGGGCGCCTTCGCCGGGCTCGAGAAGCGCGTGGTGCGCTCCCGGGTGGTCAAGGGCGAGCCGCGCATCGACGGCCGCGACCTCAAGACCGTGCGGCCGCTGTCGATCGAGGTCGGCAGCCTGCCCAAGACCCACGGCTCGGCGATCTTCACCCGTGGCGAGACCCAAGCGATCGTCATCGCCACCCTGGGCACCCTGCGCGACGCCCAGCTGATCGAGTCGCTGGAAGGCGAGCGCAAGGACCGCTTCCTGCTGCACTACAACTTCCCGCCCTACAGCGTGGGCGAGGCCGGCTTCATGGGCGGCCCCAAGCGTCGCGAGATCGGCCACGGTCGCCTGGCGCGTCGCGGCGTCCAGGCCATGCTGCCCGCCGAGGACGACTTCCCCTACACCATCCGCGTGGTCTCCGAGATCACCGAGTCCAACGGCTCCAGCTCCATGGCCTCCGTGTGCGGCTCCTCACTGGCCCTGATGGATGCCGGCGTGCCCATGAAGGCGCCGGTGGCAGGCATCGCCATGGGCCTGGTCAAGGACGAGGACGGCTTCGCGGTGCTGACCGATATCCTCGGCGATGAGGATCATCTGGGCGATATGGACTTCAAGGTCGCCGGCTCCTCCGAGGGCGTCACCGCCCTGCAGATGGACATCAAGATCGAGGGCATCAACGAGGAGATCATGGAGCAGGCGCTGCAGCAGGCCCACGAGGCCCGCCTGCATATCCTCGAGCAGATGAACGCGGTGATCGGCCAGAGCCGTGCCGAGGTCTCCGACAACGCGCCCTCCATGGCCACCATCAAGATCGACCCGGAGAAGATCCGCGACGTCATCGGCAAGGGCGGCGCCACCATCCGCAAGATCTGCGAAGACACCGGCGCCTCCATCGACCTGGACGACGACGGTACCGTGCGCATCTATGCCGAGGACAAGTCCGCGGCCAAGGCGGCCATCGACACCGTGCTGGCGATCACCGCCGAGCCGGAGATCGGCAAGCTGTACCGTGGCAAGGTGGTGCGCATCGCCGACTTCGGGGCCTTCGTCAACATCATGCCGGGCACCGACGGCCTGGTGCACATCTCGCAGATCGTGCCCGAGCGGGTCAACGACGTGCGCGACTACCTCAACGAGGGCGACGAGATCGTGGTCAAGGTGCTCGACATCGACAACCGCAATCGCGTCAAGCTGACCATCAAGGAGATGACCGCCGAGGAGAAGGCGGCGTTCGAGGCCGAGGAGGCCGAGACCGCCCTCTGATCGCAGGGTCATGCGTCGAACGCCCCCGTGGCTCACGCCACGGGGGCGTTCTCGTCTGGGGCCCGGGACGGGCCCGTGAACGGGCAGGGAAGGGATATGGCACAGACACTACCCAGCGAGCCGACACCGGCCGCCAAGGCCACCACCGCACGCCGCGACTGGCGTAACGGGCCGGTGAACCCATCTACCCTCAAGGCTCGGCTTCTGTGACGGTAGGTGCCCATCTATTAATACGTGGGCACCTATTCATGACTACGC
>NZ_JACHXR010000018.1 GCF_014192275.1 Halomonas stenophila
CCGCTCGTGTTGATTGAGATCTTGGTCGTGATCAATCAACAGGATACGCCACCCTTCCTACCTCCTCCCGTACACCAGAAATCACCATAGCTCCGTGGTGATCTGGCAGTCCTATAATCAGGATGGCTCCAACTATGGTATCTATGGGCAGCGCTATGCGGCTGATGGAACGGCCGCGGAAGGAGAATTTCAAGTCAATACTTTCAACTTTAGCAGTCAATCCACTCCGTCCGTAGCCGCTTTGGCCGATGGCGGCTTTGTGGTGAGCTGGCATTCCAATGGTCAGGATGGCTCCGGTTGGGGCATCTACGGCCAGCGCTATGCAGCGGATGGCACGACCGTGGCGGGGGAGTTCCAGATCAATACATACACTACGAGTACCCAAGCAAATCCGTCTGTGGCAGCCTTGGATGATGGCGGCTTCGTGGTGACATGGGAGTCCTGGGAACAGGATGGCTACCTCTCTGGCATTTACGGTCAACGCTATGATGTCGAGGGCAATACTGTCGGAGTCGAGCAATATTTGCATGCATCAACCCTCAGCAGTCAGAGCCAATCCAAGGTCGTAGAACTCTCGGATGGCACCATCGCCATGGCGTTTCTAGATTCATCTGAAGGCTTGGTGGTTTCCCTCGATGGTGAGGCACCAGCCATAGGAGGAGAAACCGCTTCCTTTGCAGCGGACGATGCCGTCACTAGCACAAGCCCTTATTCAAAGGGTTTACCCGTCCCTGGCAAACATATCACGCCTTTGGCCGATGGGGGCTACGTGGTGACCTGGGTATCCTATGATCAGGATGGATCCCAGTATGGTGTCTATGGGCAGCGCTATGCCGCCGATGGCACCGCCGTGACAGGTGAATTCCGTGTCAATACGACCACTACGGCTAATCAATATTATCCTTCGGTGGCTTCCCTCGCTGATGGTGGCTTCGTGATGACCTGGTCATCTTATGATCAGGACGGCTCCGGGTATGGCATCTATGGTCAGCGCTATGACGCCTACGGCACAGCTGTAGGAAGTGAGTTTCAGATCAATACCTATTCGGTGGACGATCAGCGTTATTCTTCAGTGGCCGCGCTGGAAGATGGAGGTTTCATGGTGACCTGGTCATCGGATGGTCAGGACGGCTTCGGGTATGGCATCTATGGCCAGCGCTTTGCGGATGACGGCACGGCTGTGGAGGGCGAGTTCCAGGTCAATGCAACCACGGCGAGCAACCAGCTGCGATCATCGGTTGTTTCCCTAGCCGATGGTGGCTTTTTGGTGACCTGGGAATCCTCTGGTCAGGACGGCTCCGGTTGGGGCATCTACGGCCAGCGCTATGCAGCGGATGGCACGACCGTGGCGGGGGAGTTCCAGATCAATACATACACTTCGAGCACCCAAGCATCTCCGTCTGTAGCTGCCCTGGTTGATGGCGGCTTCGTGGTGACTTGGCAGTCCTTTGGCCAGGATGGCTCCAACAATGGTATCTATGGGCAGCGTTATGCCGCCGACGGCACTACCGTAGGGGGGGAATTCCAAGTCAATACATACACCACGGGTAACCAAGTGTGGCCGTCGGTGGCCTCCCTCGCCGATGGCGGATTCGTGGTGTCCTGGGGATCTCAAGATCAGGATGGCTCCGAGTATGGCATCTATGGTCAGCGCTACGATGCCGATGGCATGGCCGTGGGCCCCGAGTTCCGTCTTTCGCAAGAGGTTTCTGGTCAGCAAGCTAGCCCGAGCATCGTGGAACTCGCCGGCGGAAGCCTGGCGCTGGCTTATCAGGAGGGTAACCAGATCGCCGTACGGCATCTGGTGGATTTAAACCAAGAAATTGCCATATCTAAGGATATCACCGGCACCGAGGGAAACGACACCCTGATCGGCAGCGATGTCGCCGACACCCTGGATGGGGCGAGCGGGGACGATAGCCTGACCGGCGGAGCTGGTGACGACACCCTGACCGGCGGGACGGGCAATAACCGCTTTATCTTCGAGCCGGTCGACGACCTCGGCGTCGATACCCTCCTCGACTTCACCATGGGCAGCGGCGAGGACGCGGATGTGCTGGTCGTCGCTCCCCTGTTGCAGGGCTACGACCCGCAGACGTCCACGCTGGCGGATTTCGTCCAGGTCCGGGAGGAGAACGGCGATAGCGTGGTCAGCGTGGATCGCGACGGTGCCGGGGAGGCGTATGCGGCCGAGGATGTGGCCGTTCTGGTGGGCGTGAGCGGTATCGATGCGGACGCGCTGCTGGCAAACCAGAATCTAGAGCTCCTCTGATCGCTCGCCGGTCTCGGAGGCGCCGCCTGGTGCACCTTGCCAGGCGGCATGTTGTTACTGCCATGACGCATCGGTGAACGGGGAGCCATGCCAAGTATTGTTCGTACCTTAACATGGCCCATGTCTGCATGATGTGCGTTCGATGATCATGATATCAAGACGTTACTAAGTTGTTATCGGGTGGCTATTAAACTCTCGACTACTTTATTGAAGGGGCTTTTGTAACAGCGGAGCTTATGTGCCTTACCCGATGATGCTGCTTGGACAAGGCCATGTCCGGAGCGCTGGTGATAGGGCGGAAGGCAGTTAGTCACTCATTGAAGTGGTAGGGAGGATGGCATGGCTGACCCCCATTCAAACGATGAGCTTTGGCAAGTCCTGGGAACCTGCCGCAAATCCTTCCTGATGGTCGGGTTCTTCAGCCTGTTCATTAACCTGCTGATGCTGGTTCCAGCCATCTACATGCTCCAGGTTTATGATCGCGTCATCACCACCTACAGCGAGGAGACATTGCTACTGTTGACACTGATCGCGGTCTTTCTCTTCCTCGTCATGGGCGGGCTCGAACTGGTTCGTTCCCGGATCCTGGTCAGGGTCGGTAACCGGCTGGAGACGCTACTCGGCGAACGGCTCTATGGGGCCATGATAAAGAAGACCCTGACGGTTCCCGGCCTGCCGTCGGTGCAGCCCCTCAACGACCTGGCCAGCATCCGCCAGTTTCTTACGGGTAACGGGCTCTTCGCCTTCTTCGACGCGCCCTGGATTCCGCTCTACTTGGGCGTCCTGTTCTTGTTCCATGTGTGGCTTGGGGTCTTTGCCACCGTGGCGGGCCTCCTGCTGCTGGCATTGGCGATCGCCAATGAGATATCGACCCGGCGACTGCTGTCGGCCGCTACCAGCGAGAACATCCAGTCCCGGGACCTGGCCAGCAGCAATCTGCGCAACGCCGAGGTGCTGCAGGCCATGGGCATGGTGCCTCAGGTCATGCAGCGGTGGGCGTCGAGGCATCACGATGCCCTGTGTTATCAGTCAGCAGCCAGCGATCGGGCGGGCATCCTGATCAACCTTTCCAAGATGCTGCGCATCATGTTCCAGTCCCTGATCCTGGGGCTAGGGGCCTACCTGGTACTCCAGAGGGAAGTCTCGCCGGGCATGATGATCGCGGGCTCCATCATCATGGGCCGCGCGTTGGCTCCCATCGACCAGATGATCGGTGGCTGGAAGGGCGTGGTCGGGGCCCGTGGCGCCTATCGGCGTATTGCCGACTTGCTCGCCAAGATACCCCCCGATGGCGACAGCATGGAGCTGCCGCCCCCGAAGGGCCATGTCAGCGTGGAAGCCGTCGCGGCGGCGGCCCCGGGGGAGCGACAACCGGCCATTACTGGCATCCACTTCACGGTACAGCCAGGCGAACAGGTCGGAATCGTCGGGCCCAGTGCCGCGGGCAAGTCGACCCTGGCCAGGGCCGTGCTGGGCATCTGGCCTGCATTGGCGGGCACGGTGCGCCTCGATGGTGCCGATATCACGCAATGGAATCGACAGGAGGTGGGCGCCTACCTCGGCTACCTGCCCCAGGACATCGAGCTCTTCCATGGCTCTATCAGCGAGAATATTGCCCGCTTCGATGAAATCGACGCCGCTCAGGTCGTAGAGGCGGCCAGAAAGGCGGGGGTGCATGAGATGATCCTTCGCCTGCCTCAAGGATACGATACCCAGATCGACGGCAACGGCACCCTTTCCGGCGGTCAACGCCAGCGCATCGGGCTGGCTCGGGCCCTCTATGGTCGCCCGGTATTGGTCGTGCTCGATGAGCCCAACGCCTATCTCGATGCTGAGGGGGACAAAGCACTCACCGCATGCCTCCAGCAGCTGAAGCGAGAGGGCACCACCCTGTTCGTGATCAGCCATCGCTCGGCGATCCTCCAGGGAGTGGACAAGCTGTTGGTGCTGAAGGAGGGGCGCATGGATCGATGGGGGACTGCCTGCGAGGTCCTTGGTCAGATCACCCGGCCTGCGACAGGCGTCAGGCTGAATGGCAAGGGGGTGGGGGTGAACGGGCGCTTGTCTCCCTTGAGTCAGTCCGTTAACGAGGCCGCCACCCAACGGGGTGGCGGCGAGGAGCCGTCCTGATGAGCCACCCAACGCCAGCGTCGAGTGTGAAGGCTCGCCCCACAACGCTTCCCCTTGCCGACCAGGCCTGTTGTCGCTGGGGATTGGCGCTGCTCCTGGTGGCTTTCGGGGGATTCGGGGGCTGGGCGCTTTCCGCCAATCTCGCCGTCGTGGTGGTCGCACCCGGCTCCCTCTCGGTGGAATCCTTCAAGAAGACCATCCAGCACCTTGAAGGGGGCATCGTCGAGCGGATTCTCGTCGAGGACGGCCATGGCGTTGACGCCGGTGAGCCCCTGTTGGTCATCGACGATACCCAGGTGCGTGCCGCATTGCAGATCGCCCAGTCCCAGTACGCCATCGCCCGGGCGCGCGAAGTTCGCCTGCTGGCCGAACAGGCCGGGGAGGCCACCTTGGCGTTTCCGCAGGACCTGATCGATGTCGGCTCGTCGCGAGTGGCGGAGGTGATCCGTGTCCAGGGGCGCCTCTTCCATGCCAGGCGTGAATCCTTGCAGGGCACCCTGTTGTCCCTCGATGCCCAGGTCGTGCAGATGCAGGAACAAATCGCCGGGTTGGAGACCAAGGACCGGATCATGTTCCAACGCATTGATTCGCTGAGCCGCGAGGCGGCGGATCATCGTGCCCTGCTCCGGCAGAGACTGGGCAACAACGTCCGCTTGCGAGAGGTGGAGCGGCAGATCCTCGAGTTCGAGAGCGAGATGGCGGAGGACCGTGCCCGCGTCGCCAGCCTGAAGGCGCAGATCGGCGAGACCCTGCAGAACAAGGAGGTCCGCCTCCAGGAGTACCAGCAGGAGGTTGGCGAGAGGTTGTGGGACGTCCAGGCCCTGGTCACGGACGCCGAGGAGCGTATCGCGGCCCTTCAGGACGAGGCACGCCGTACCTTGGTGACGGCCCCCGTGGCAGGCACCGTGGTGGATCTGAAGGTGCACACCCTGGGGGCCGTGGTGGGGCCAGGAGACCCCCTGCTGGATATCGTGCCCAGCGGCGATGGCCTCGTGGTCGAGGCCCGGGTCGTGGACCGGGACGTCGACAACGTCTATGTCGGCCAGCCGGCCGAGATCCGCTTCAGCGCCTTCAACCAGCGGCTGTCCAACGTCATCGAGGGAAGGGTCGTGCATGTCTCGGCGGACAGCTTCGTGGATGAGGCTACCAGCACTCGGTATTACAGGGTACGAGTCCAGGTGACCGAGCGGGGCCACGAGGACATGACCGATAACATGCAGTTGCTGTCCGGTATGCCCGCCGAGGTGATGCTGCGTACCGGGGAACGGACACTCGCCAGTTATATCGCCAAGCCCATCAACGACATGCTGGCGCGCGCCATGCGCGAAGACTGACTCCTTGGTAGCGTAAGGCGCGTGGAAGGGAGGGGCCTGTAATGGATACTGAGGTTTCGATGTGTTGAGTCTTGGGGAAACGGGGCCATCACGTCGCTCCCGCCGGAAAATCCCGCTCGGCCGAGGCCACCGCGCGCACCAAGCGCCGGGGCTGAGGGACAGCCCCGGGGTCAGCCCCGTCGGCGCAGCAGCGCCTTCTCCGCCTCGACGATCAGCAGCACGGCCACCGCGGTGGCCAGGATCGCCACCCAGTGTGCCGGGGCCAGGCCCGCGGCGCCGAACAGCCGCTGCAGGACGGGCACGTAGGTCCAGGCCAGCTGGATCACGGCGATCAGGCCGATGGCCACCCACACCGGACGGCTGCCGAACAGCCCCTGTCGGGACAGCACGCTGCGGGTCAGGTAGCGGCTGTTGATCAGGTAGGCGGCACAGCCGGCCACCAGCATGTTCACCGCGCCGGCCCGAGCCTGGGCGATGTCGCCTCCCTGGGCGTTGTGGATCCAGGAGAAGACGCCGTAGGTGGCCAGCAGCAACAGCGTCGAGACGAAGATCACCCGCCACAGCAGGAAGAGGTCCAGTAGCGCCGCATCCGGGTCCCGCGGGGGACGTCGCATCAGGTCGTGCTCGCCGGGCTCGAAGGCCAGCGCCAGGCCCAGGGTCACGGCCACCACCATATTGACCCACAGCGCCTGGATCGGGGTCACCGGCAGCAGCGACCCGGACAGCACCGCCAGCATGATCGCGAGTCCCTGGGCCCCGTTGGTGGGCAGCAGGAAGGTGATGGTCTTGCGGATGTTGTCGTAGACCTTCCGTCCCTCGCGGATGGCGGCGACGATGGTGGCGAAATTGTCGTCGGCGAGGACCATCTCCGCGGCCTCCCGGGCCGCCGCGGTGCCCTGGCGGCCCATGGCCACGCCGACGTCGGCGCGCTTGAGGGCCGGGCCGTCGTTGACCCCGTCGCCGGTCATGGCGCAGACCTTCCCCCGGGACTGCAGGGCCTCGACCAGGCGCAGCTTGTGCTCGGGGGCGGCCCGGGCGAAGACATCGACCGTCAGGACGGCATCGGCCAGCGCCGCGTCGGATAGCGTCTCGAGCTCGTGACCGGTGATCACCCGCTGCGTCTGCTCGAACCCCAGGCGCTCGGCGATCGCCCGCGCCGTGGCGGCATGGTCGCCGGTGACCATCACCGGCCGGATGCCCGCCGCACGGCACTCGGCCACGGCGGCGGCGACCTCCTCCCGGGGCGGGTCCCACATGCCCACCAGGCCCAACAGCACCAGCCCCGCCTCGACGTGTTCGTCGGTCAGGTCGTGGAGGTCGTGCAGCGGCTTCTCGGCCAGGGCCAGCACCCTCAGGCCGCGGCTGGAGAGGGCCTGGAGGCGCTGCTCCCAGAGGGCAGGGTCCAGCTCGGCCTCGCCCTGCGCGGTGCGCACGCTGTGGCACCTCGCCAGCAGCCGGTCGGGGGCGCCCTTGACCAGCAGGACCGGTTCCCCTTCCACCTTGTGGAGGGTGGCCATGTACTGGCGCCCGGACTCGAAGGGGATGGCGTCGTGCCGGTCGTGATCGCCGCGGATCTCGGCCGCCGACAGGCCGGCCTTGGCCGCGGCCACCACCAGGGCCCCTTCGGTGGGGTCGCCGTGGATGCGCCATTCTTCACCTTCGCGGACCAGCTCGGCGTCGTTGCACAGCACACCGACCTTCAGGAAGTGACGCAGGGCTGGATGGTCGTCGAGGTTCAGCGCCTCCCGGCGGGCCGCGTCGCCCTCGACCGCATGCAGCTCGCCTTGCGGGGCGAAGCCCGTGCCGTCGAGACGGATCTCGCCTTCGGGCAGCCAGATCGCCTGGGCGGTCATCTCGTTGCGGGTCAGGGTGCCGGTCTTGTCCGAGAAGATGGTCGACACCGAGCCCAGGGTCTCCACCGCGGGCAGGCGGCGGATGATGGCCTGGCAGCGGGCCATGGCCTGCACCCCGAGGGCCAGGCCGATGGTGACGATGGCCGGCAGGCCCTCGGGAATGGCCGCGACCGCCAGTCCCACCGCGGCCATGAACATCGCCGCCACCGGCTGGTCGTGGATTATCACCCCGATCACGGCCGTGACCACCGCACACGCCAGGATGAGCGTCGCCAGCACCCGCCCCGCCCGGTCCAGCTGGCGCAGCAGCGGCGTGCGCAGCTTCTCGACATTGCCGAGCAGCGCGGAGATGCGGCCGAGCTCGGTATCCGCCCCGGTCGCCACCACCAGGCCCCGGGCGCTTCCCTGGGCCACCAGGGTGCCGGCATAGGCCATAGCGCTGCGATCGCCGAGCTCGGCGTCTTCCGGCACCGGAGCGCTGTCCTTGTCCACCGGCAGCGACTCGCCGGTCAGCGTGGCCTCCTGATGGCGCAGCCGGCGAGCCTCCAGCAGGCGCAGATCGGCCGGTACCCGATCGCCGCTCTCGAGCAGCACGATATCCCCGGGGACCAGCGCCTCGGCGGCGATATCGCAGCGGCGACCGTCACGCAGCACCTGGGCCCGCGGGGCGAGCAGGTCGCGGATGCGGGCCAGGGCCTGTTCGGCGCGGCCCTCCTGGATGAAACCGATCAGGACGATGATGCCGACCACGCCGAGGATGGCGGCGGCGTCCACGACCTCCCCGAGCACCAGGCTGCCGACGGCGGCCACGACCAGGATGAGCATCAGCAGGTTCGCGAACTGGGCCAGCAGCCGCCGCCAGGCGGAGCGGGGGCGCGCCTGGGGCAGGCGATTGGGGCCGAAGCGGCGGTAGCGGGTCTCGGCCTCGGTGGCGGCGAGCCCCTCGGGGCGGCTGTCCAGGCGGGCGAGCGCCTGCTCGACGCTCAGGGCGTGCCAGGCAGGGGGAGTGGGGCGATAGCCGACATCCATGGTCGAGGCCTCCGGGGCGAGGACGATGAAGACGACTATGCTGCAGCGCAGCGCGGGCGGCAAGGATGGGGCGGGATCCGCTATCATCGCGGGGACCATCCTTGATCCGGATCAAATACCATGACCGACACCGATCCCTGCCCCTGCGGCAGCGGCCTGCCGCTTGCCGACTGCTGCGGGCCCTATCATCGAGGCGAGCCGGCACCGACCCCCGAGGCACTGATGCGCTCGCGCTACAGCGCCTTCGCCCTGGGGCTCACCGACTACCTGCTGGCCACCTGGGCGCCGGAGACCCGGCCGGCCTCACTGCCGCCTGACGACGCCACCCGCTGGGTTGGCCTGGAGATCCTCGACCACGAGCACGCCGGCGACACCGGGCGGGTGCACTTCCGCGCCACCTTCCGCGAGGGGCGTCGCTGGGGCGTGCTGGAGGAGGTCTCCCGCTTTCGCCGCGAGGCGGGACGCTGGCGCTACGTGGACGGCGCCCCCTCGGTGACGCGTCTCAAGCCGGGGCGCAACGATCCCTGCCCCTGCGGCAGCGGCAGGAAGGGCAAGGCCTGCTGCGTGCGCGGATAGCCCGCCCCCAGTGCGTAGGACTGATCGACGATGCGAAGAGGCCCTGCCGGTAGGTAGCGGCGGGCCTCCTGTATCTGGCCTGGGAGGGGGCCGGATGCCTAGAGCGTCATGGCGGCGAGCCAGCCGAAGGCGATCAGCGGGAGGTTGTAGTGCAGGAAGGTCGGCACCACGCTGTCCCAGATGTGGTCGTGCTGGCCGTCGGCGTTGAGGCCGGCGGTCGGCCCGAGGGTGGAGTCCGAGGCCGGCGAGCCGGCGTCGCCCAGGGCGGCGGCGGTGCCCACCAGGGCGATGGTGGCCATGGGCGAGAAGCCGAAGTTGATGGCCAGGGGCACGTAGAGCGAGGCGATGATGGGGATGGTCGAGAAGGACGAGCCGATGCCCATGGTGATGAACAGGCCGACCAGCAGCATGACCAGGGCGGCCAGGCCCTTGTTGTCGCCGATCAGCTCGGTGGAACTCGCCACCAGGGTCTCGACCTGGCCGCTGGCCTGCATGACGCTGGCGAAGCCGGCCGCCGAGATCATGATGAAGCCGACCAGCGCCATCATGCGCATGCCCTCGGTGAAGATGCCGTCCTGCTCGTGCCAGTGGAAGACGCCGCTCACCGACAGCAGGGCGAAGCCGAACAGCCCCCCGAGGACCATGGAGCCGCTCATCAGCTGCACCACCACGGTGCCCACCAGGGCGAGCGCCAGTACGCCCATCTGCCAGGGCTTGAGGTGCCGCGCGGCCTCGGCGGGCGTCTCGTCGCCATGGGCCAGGTCACGGTCCTCGTAGTCCCGCTTGCCGCGATAGCTCACCAGCACCGCCACGGCGAGCCCCAGGGCCATGCCGGCGATGGGCACCACCATGGCCATCGGCACCATCTGCGCGGTGACGTCCAGGCCGTTGTCGTTGAGGTTGGCGAGCAGGATGTCGTGGAGGAAGATCGAGCCGAAGCCCACCGGCAGCAGCATGTAGGGGGCGGTGATGCCGAAGGTGATCACGCAGGCCACGACGCGGCGGTCGAGCTTCAGGTGGTTCATCAGCTTGAGCAGCGGCGGCACCAGCACCGGGATGAAGGCGATATGCACCGGGATCAGGTTCTGGGAGCTGACCGAGAAGGCCAGCAGCACGCCGAGCAGGGTGAGGACGATGGCGCGGCGGTGGGGGATGCCCGCGTCGAGGTGCAGGCCGGCGATGGCCTTCTGGGAGAGCAACTGGGTGACGCCGGAGCGCGACAGCGCCACGGCGAAGGCGCCGAGCACGGCGTAGGAGATGGCCACGGTAGCGCCGTTGCCGAGGCCGTCGTTGAAGGCGTCCATGATCTCGCCGACCGGCATGCCGGCGTAGAGGCCCCCCACCAGGGAGGCGGCGATCAGCGCGAAGACCACGGAGACGCGGGCGAGACTCAGGGTGACCATCACCAGGATGGCCAGGACGACGGCATTCATGAGCGGTCCTTGCGGGGCGACGACTTTAGGGGGCGAATCAACGAAGCGCCCCATTGTAGTCATCTGGGCCCTCGATGCCAGGAAACCGGGAGCGCCGGCAGGGCAATCGCAGTTGGGGCTGGCGAGGGGCGCCGGGGACAGGTCGAAGAGGGGGTCCTACGCCATGGGTGAGGAGGATTCCTCCGAACGGGCTGGCCATGGATGGCCAGCACCGGACCTGCAAGCGGAGCGGGACGCGAGAGCGCCGCAGGGCGTCGGTAGCGCCCAGGGAGGGGTTCACAGCGCCCCCTCGCAGACCTGTCGACGGATCGGCCCCGAGCGACAACGCTAACTGCGATAGCCCTGGGAGCGCCGGCCCGTGGCGGGCCGGCCTGTCGTGGGGCCGGATCAGAGCGTCATGGCGGCGAGCCAGCCGAAGGCGATCAGCGGGAGGTTGTAGTGCAGGAAGGTCGGCACCACGCTGTCCCAGATGTGGTCGTGCTGGCCGTCGGCGTTGAGGCCCGCGGTCGGTCCGAGGGTGGAGTCCGAGGCCGGCGAACCGGCGTCGCCTAGGGCGGCGGCGGTGCCGACCAGGGCCACGGTGGCCATGGGCGAGAAGCCGAAGTTGATCGCCAGGGGCACGTAGAGCGAGGCGATGATCGGGATGGTCGAGAAGGACGAGCCGATGCCCATGGTGATGAACAGGCCGACCAGCAACATGATCAGCGCGGCCAGGCCCTTGTTGTCGCCGATCAGGTCGGTGGAGCTGTTGACCAGCGCCTCGACCTCACCGCTGGCCTGCATGACGCTGGCGAAGCCCGCCGCCGAGATCATGATGAAGCCGACCAGGGCCATCATGCGCATGCCCTCGGTGAAGATGCCGTCCTGCTCGTGCCAGTGGAAGACACGGCTCACCGACAGCAGGGCGAAGCCGAAGATGCCACCGAGCACCATGGAGCCGGTGACGAGTTGGGTGGCCACGGTGCCGCCCAGGGCGATCGCCAGGACGCCGAGCTGCCAGGGCTTGAGGTGCTGGGCGGCCTGGGCCGGGGTTTCGTCGCCATGCGCCAGGTCCAGGTCCCGATACTCGCGCTTGCTGCGGTAGCTGAACAGGGTGGCGACCAGCAGCCCCAGCGCCATGCCGCCGATGGGCACGATCATGGCGGTGGGCACCATGCCGGGGGTCACGTCGAGCCCCAGGGCGCCGCCCGCCTCGTTGAGGTTGGCGAGCAGGATGTCGTGGAGGAAGATCGAGCCGAAGCCCACCGGCAGCAGCATGTAGGGGGCGGTGATGCCGAAGGTGATCACGCAGGCCACCGCCCGCCGGTCGAGTTTCAGGTGGTTCATCAGCTTGAGCAGCGGCGGCACCAGCACCGGGATGAAGGCGATATGCACCGGGATCAGGTTCTGGGAGCTCACCGAGGCGGCCAGCAGGATCCCGAGCAGGGCGAAGACGATCATCTTGCGATGGGGTATCCCCTCATCGAGATGCAGGCGGTCGATGGCCCGCTGGGACAGCAGCTGGGTGATGCCGGAGCGCGACAGCGCCACGGCGAAGGCGCCGAGCACGGCATAGGAGATGGCCACGGTGGCGCCGTTGCCGAGGCCGTCGTTGAAGGCCTCGATGATCTCGCCGACCGGCATGCCGGCGTAGAGGCCCCCCACCAGGGAGGCGGCGATCAGCGCGAAGACCACGGAAACGCGGGCGAGACTCAGGGTGACCATCACCAGGATGGCCAGGACGACAGCATTCATGTTGTGGATGCCCCTTGGGAATCGATGGTTGTTGTTGGGTCGCGCGAGGACCGTCCGCCTCCCCATGAGGGAAGCGGATGGTCGGTCGGGATGGCGTCAGTGGCTGGGCAGCAGGTCGCCGGGCACCAGGCGACTGAGGGTGCGCTTGGCCAGCAGCTCGCTGGCCGCCTCGATGTCCGGCGCGAAGAAGCGATCCTCGTCGTAATGGGCGACACGCGCGCGCAGCGCCTGACGCGCCTCCTCCAGGGCCGGCGTGGTGGTCAGGCCGTGGCGCATGTCGATGCCCTGGCTGGCGGCCAGCCATTCGATGGCCAGGATGCCGCGCACGTTGTCGGCCATCTCCCACAGGCGCTTGCCGGCGGCCGGCGCCATGGAGACGTGATCCTCCTGGTTGGCCGAGGTCGGCAGGCTGTCGACGCTGTGCGGATGGGCCAGCGCCTTGTTTTCGCTGGCCAGGGCCGCGGCGGTGACCTGGGCGATCATGAAGCCGGAGTTGACCCCGCCTTTCTCGACCAGGAAGGGCGGCAGCTGGGACATGTGCTTGTCCATCATCAGCGAGATGCGCCGCTCGGTGAGCGAGCCGATCTCGGCGATGGCCAGCGCCAGGTTGTCGGAGGCCATGGCCACCGGCTCGGCATGGAAGTTGCCGCCGGAGAGGATGTCGTCCTGCTCGGCGAATACCAGGGGGTTGTCCGAGACCGCATTGATCTCGACGGCCAGCACTTCGGCCACCTGGCGGATCTGCGTCAGGGCGGCGCCCATCACCTGGGGCTGGCAGCGCAGGGAGTAGGGGTCCTGGACCTTGTCGCAGTCGGCATGCGAGTCGCTGATCTCGCTCCGGCTGCCGAGCAGGTGGCGATAGGTGGCGGCGGCGTCGATCTGGCCGCGCTGACCGCGCACTTCATGGATGCGGGCATCGAAGGGGGCTCGCGACCCCAGCGTCGCCTCCACGGTCAGGGCACCGCAGACGCTGGCGGCGGCGAACAGGTCCTCGGCCTCGAACAGGCCCTTGAGGGCGTAGGCGGTGGACACCTGGGTGCCGTTGAGCAGGGCCAGTCCCTCCTTCGGGGCCAGGGTCAGCGGCTCGAGGCCGGCGATCTTCAGGGCCTCGGTGGCCGGCAGCCACTCGCCCCGGTGGCGGGCCTTGCCTTCCCCGAGCAGCAGCACGCTCATATGGGCCAGCGGGGCCAGGTCGCCGGAGGCGCCCACCGAGCCCTTCAGCGGGATCTGCGGATAGACCTCGGCGTTGACCAGGGCGATCAGCGCATCCAGCACCTGGCGACGGATGCCGGAGAAACCGCGCGCCAGGCTGTTGACCTTGAGCACCATGATCAGGCGCACCAGGGCGTCGTCCATGGGCGCCCCGACACCGGTGGAATGGGACAGCACCAGGGAGCGCTGCAGGTCCTCGAGCCGGTCGTCCTCGATGCGGGTCTGGGCCAGCAGGCCGAAGCCGGTATTGATGCCGTAGACGGTGCGACCTTCCGCGACCACACGGTTGACGCAGTCGACGCCCCGCTGGATGTCGGCATCGGCGCTCTCGGGCAGGCTGACCGTCACGGGGGCCTCGAAGACCCGGCGCGCCTGGGCCAGGGTCATGTGACCGGGGGGGATCTCGATATGCGACATGGGTGATTCACTCATGGGTGTCATTGGGTTGACCCTCGACAGGGCCAGGTCGTTCTCGGTGCCCGCCGCCGGCGCTACATCGCCGGCGGCGGGCGGTTGAGGGGAGGCGCGGGTGACCCGCTCAGCGCTGGGTGGCCTCGACCATCGGCAGGTCGAGGCCGTTCTCGACGGCGCAGCGCTGGGCGATGTCATAGCCGGCATCGGCGTGACGCATCACCCCGGTACCCGGGTCGTTGCGCAGCACCCGGCCGAGGCGGACGTGGGCGTCCTCGCTGCCGTCGGCGACGATCACCACCCCGGCGTGCTGGGAGTAGCCCATGCCCACGCCGCCGCCGTGGTGCAGCGACACCCAGGTGGCGCCGCCGGCGGTGTTGAGCAGGGCGTTGAGCAGCGGCCAGTCGGACACGGCGTCGGAGCCGTCCTGCATCGCCTCGGTCTCGCGGTTGGGGCTGGCCACCGAGCCGGAGTCCAGGTGGTCGCGGCCGATCACCACCGGCGCCTTGAGTTCGCCGTTGGCGACCATCTCGTTGAAGGCCTGGCCGAGGCGCGCGCGATCCTTGAGGCCGACCCAGCAGATCCGCGCCGGCAGCCCCTGGAAGCTGATGCGCTCGCGGGCCATGTCCAGCCAGTTGTGCAGGTGCGGGTCGTCCGGGATCAGCTCCTTGACCTTCTGGTCGGTCTTGTAGATGTCCTCGGGGTCGCCGGACAGCGCCGCCCAGCGGAACGGGCCGATGCCCTGGCAGAACAGCGGGCGGATGTAGGCCGGGACGAAGCCAGGGAAGTCGAAGGCGTTCTCGACCCCTTCCTCCTGGGCCATCTGGCGGATGTTGTTGCCGTAGTCGAAGGTCGGGATGCCCTGGGCCTGGAAGTCGAGCATGGCCTGGACGTGCACCGCCATGGACCGCTTGGCGGCCTGGACCACCGCCTCGGGCTCGCTCTGGCCGCGGGCCACGTACTCGTCCCAGGTCCAGCCGGAGGGCAGGTAGCCGTGCAGCGGATCGTGGGCGCTGGTCTGGTCGGTGACCATATCCGGCCGCACGCCGCGCTTGACCAGCTCGGGGAGCACGTCGGCGGCGTTGGCGCACAGGCCGATGGAGATGGCCTGGCCCTCGGCGGTGTAGCGCTCGAGGCGGGCCAGGGCGTCGTCCAGGTCCTCGGCCTGCTCGTCCAGGTAGCGGGTGCGCAGGCGGAAGTCGAGGCGCGACTGCTGGCACTCGATGTTCAGCGAGCAGGCGCCGGCCAGGGTGGCGGCCAGCGGCTGGGCGCCGCCCATGCCGCCGAGGCCGGCGGTGAGGATCCAGCGGCCCTCGAGGTTGCCGTCGTAGTGCTGGCGGCCGGCCTCGACGAAGGTCTCGTAGGTGCCCTGGACGATGCCCTGGGAGCCGATGTAGATCCAGGAGCCGGCGGTCATCTGGCCGTACATCATCAGGCCCTTGCGATCCAGCTCGTTGAAGTGCTCCCAGTTGGCCCAGGCCGGCACCAGGTTGGAGTTGGCGATCAGCACCCGGGGAGCGTCCTTGTGGGTCTCGAACACCCCCACCGGCTTGCCGGACTGGATCAGCAGCGACTGGGTGTCTTCCAGGCGCTGCAGGGTCTCGACGATCCTGTCGAAGCACTCCCAGTCGCGGGCGGCGCGGCCGATGCCGCCGTAGACCACCAGGTCCTCGGGGCGCTCGGCGACGTCCGGGTGCAGGTTGTTCATCAGCATGCGCAGCGGCGCTTCGCTGAGCCAGCTCTTGCAGGACAGTTCGGGCCCGGTGGGGGCGGCGATCCGGCGGCTCGGGTCGTGACGCTTGTCGGTAGGGGACATGCTCGGAATCCTCGCTGGGTTTTCGCGGTAAGGGGGCTGACGGCTGGCGTGCCGGTTCAGCCGTTCAGGGTCAGCAGATGGACGAGCCGCGCCGCCGCCTTGGCGGTGCGGGCGTCCACGTCGAAACGGGGGTTGCACTCGGCCAGGTCGGCCAGGCGCAGCTTGCCGCTGTCGCGGACCGCCTCGAGCAGTGGTTCGAGCAGGGCCAGCGACACGCCGCGGGGGGCGGGCGCGCTGACGCCCGGCGCCTCGGCGGCAGGCAGCACGTCCAGGTCGATGGTGAGGTAGAGGTGGTCGCAACGGGCGGCGAAGCGCCCGACGTCGCGCCGGATGGCGTCGAGGCGCAGCGGGTCGAAGTCGCGATCCTCCCGGACCAGCACGTCGAGTGCCTCGGCACGCTGGAAGAGGGCGCGGGTATTGGCGGCCCGGCTGACGCCCAGGCAGGCGTAGCGGAAGGGCCAGCCGCGGGCCTGGCAGCGTTCGGCGATCTGGGCGAAGGGCGTGCCGGAGGAGCGCACCTGGGCCGGGTCGCGCAGGTCGAAGTGGGCATCGAAGTTGATGATGCCGATCCGGGGCGCGCGCTCCCGGGGCTCGATGTGCCTGGCCAGCCCGGACCAGCTGGCGTAGGCCACCTCGTGGCCACCGCCCAGCACGATGGGCAGGTGGCCGGCGTCGAGCAGCGGCGCCAGGCGTTCGGCCAGGGCCTCCTGGGCGGCCTCCAGGGCATCGCCCTGGCAGCGCACGTCGCCGGCGTCGTAGGCGGGCCCGTCGCGGTGCCAGGCCAGCGGGGCCAGGGCGCGGCGGATGGCCGAGGGGCCTTCGGCGGCACCGGGGCGCCCCTGGTTGCGGGCCACGCCGGCGTCGCTGGCGAAGCCGATCAGCACGCTGCCCGGGAGGGCGTCGTCCTGCAGGGGGCGGATGCACTGATGCCAGCGCTCGCTGTTCGGCTCCGGATCCGTGCGGCCCTGCCAGAGGGTCATGTCGACGGTGGGACAGTCACGCTTGGACGTCATGGCTCGGGACTCCCTGGAAGACACGTTGACGCAGGCGGCCCGGCTGGACGGCGTAGGCCAGTTCCGCCGGCGAATCGATGTTCCACACGCAGAGATCGGCCGGCGCCCCTTCCTGGATCCGGCCCAGCTCCGGTCGACCCAGCGCGGCGGCGCCATGGGCGGTCATCCCGGCCAAGGCCTCGGAGGGCGTGAGACGGAAGAGGGTGCAGGCCAGGTTCAGCATCAGGCTCGGCATGAACAGCGGTGAGCTGCCGGGGTTGGCGTCGGTGGCCACGGCCAGGGGGACGCCGGCCGCGCGCAGGGCGGCGATCGGCGGCGCCTGGGTTTCGCGCAGGGTATGGAAGGCCCCGGGCAGGATCACCGCCACGCTGCCGGCCTCGCGCATGGCCTGGATGCCGGCCTCGTCGAGGTATTCGATATGGTCCGCGGAGAGGGCGCCGTGGCGTGCCGCCATGGCGGTGCCGCCGAGGTTGGAGAGCTGCTCGGCGTGGGCCTTGATGGGCAGGCCATGGGCGCGGGCGGCCTGGAAGACCCGTTCGCACTGGGCCACCGAGAAGGCGATCGTCTCGCAGAACACATCGACGGCATCGGCCAGGCCCTCGTCGGCGGCCGCCGGAATCATCTCCTCGCAGACCAGGTCGATGTAGGCATCGGCGTCGTCCCGGTATTCCGGCGGCAGGGCGTGGGCGCCGAGCAGGGTGGTGACCACGCGGACGGGCAGGGCCTCGCCGAGGCGGCGGGCCACGCGCAGCATCTTGAGTTCGTCCGCCACGGTGAGGCCGTAGCCCGACTTGATCTCCACGGTGGTGGCGCCGTCGGCGATCATCGCCTCCAGGCGGGGTAGGGCGGCCCGGAAGAGCGTCTCCTCGTCGGCCTCGCGGGTGGCACTCACGGTGCTCAGGATGCCGCCACCGCGACGGGCGATCTCCGCGTAGCTGACGCCCTCGAGCCGGGCCTCGAACTCGTCGGCGCGGCCACCGCCGAAGACGATATGGGTGTGGCAATCCACCAGCCCCGGGGTCATCACCCCGCCACGGCCCATGTCCTGACAGGCGTCGGCCAGGCCGGCCTCGAGGTCCTGCATCGGGATCAGGCGCGCGATGCGCTCGCCCTCGACGAGGACCGCCATGGGCTCGGGCCGGGTGGCCAGCCCGTCGAAGACGGTCACGTCGCGCCAGAGTCGGCGGGTCGCTGTGGTCTGGGTCATGGGGGAGCCCTCCTGCTCGATTTGTATATACAAATGCTAGTCGATCTTTCGCGACGCGTCACCCCCTGCCTGCGATTCCGTTTCGACGGTGAAAGAGGCGGGAAGAGGGCGCGGAAACGGATTAAACACAAACAAAAACAATAGGATATTTTTTCTTGTGGTCGCGGAGTGAGGTCATTCGGCAAGCGGCATAGACCAAAGTATGAGGCGTGGCGCCGGGAGATTGTTGGCGCTCCGTACGGCCTTATTGTATATACATTACACGGCACCCCGAGGCCGCCACCACAACGACAACCCAGGAGCGTTCCATGTCTGTTCCTCCCTCCATTCCCCGGGCCGAGCGCCGGCATTCGGCCGCCACCGTGCTGAAACTCTTCCTGCCCAGCCTGCTGGGCGTGCTGATCTTCTTCGTGCCGCTGACCCTGGGCGGCACGACCACCATCCCGCTGGATCACATGGTCACCGGCGCCAGGCGGCTGCTGGGCGAGGCCAGCGGCGTCTATGCGCTGGCGCTGATCGTGGCGGGGGCCCTCTACCCGCTCTACACGGGCAGCTGGCGGCGCAGCCTGACGGACGGGATCTTCACGGTGCTCAAGTTCGCCGGCATCCTGACCGCGGTACTGGCCCTGACCGGCTGGGGGCCGGCCTTCCTGCACACGCCGGACATGCTGCCCTTCCTGTTCGAGAAGCTGGTCATCCCGGTGGGCCTGATCGTGCCGATCGGTGCCGTCTTCCTGGCGCTGCTGATCGGCTTCGGCCTGCTCGAGCTGATCGGGGTACTGGTCCAGCCGATCATGCGCCCGATCTGGCGGACGCCGGGGCGCAGCGCCATCGACGCCGTGGCCTCCTTCGTGGGCAGCTACTCCATCGGCCTGCTGATCACCAACCGGGTCTATCAGGCCGGCGAGTATTCGGCCCGGGAGGCGGCGATCATCGCCACCGGCTTCTCCACCGTCTCGGCGACCTTCATGATCATCGTCGCCAAGACCCTGGACCTGATGAGCGTCTGGAACGCCTATTTCTGGCTGACCCTGGTCATCACCTTCCTGGTCACTGCCATCACCGTGCGTATCCCGCCGTTGTCCGGCATGGATGACGCCAAGACCGACCCCGAGCCCGAGGCGGTGCCCGGCAAGCGGCTGGCCACCGCCTGGCATACCGGGCTGGACGTGGCCGCCAAGGCGCCGAGCCTGCCGGCCAGCGTGGCGCTGAACGTTCGTGAGGGGCTGGTGATGGCGATCAGCATCCTGCCCTCGATCATGTCGGTGGGACTGGCGGGACTGCTGCTGGCCAAGTACACCCCGGTGTTCGAGTGGCTCGGCTGGCTGTTCTACCCCTTCGTCGCCGTCTGGGGCCTCGAGGAGGCGGCGGGCGTGGCCCAGGCCGCGGCGGCGGGGCTGGCCGAGATGTTCCTGCCGGCCCTGCTGATGGGCGATGCCGGCTTCGTGGCCCGCTTCGCCACCGGCGTGGTCTCGGTGTCCGCGGTGCTGTTCTTCTCCGCCTCGATCCCCTGCATCCTCTCCACCAGCATTCCGCTGTCGGTGGGACGCATCGTCATCGTCTGGTTCCTGCGGGTGGCGCTGAGTCTGCTGCTGGCGGTGCCGGCCGGCTACCTGGTACAGCCCCTGCTCGGCTAGGCGGGGCGCCGGCCGAGTCGGCGGGGAGAGACGGGAAGGGAGGCCCGCAGCGGCCGGAGGCGAGAGGCCTCCGGCCGCACTGTATGGGGGAGGGCGTCAGCCGGTATGCAGGGAGGAGCGCAGCTTGTAGCGGTCCCCCGGGTGGATCAGCCGGGCATAGCTGACCAGGTGGTCGCCGGACCAGGTGCGCCGGATCATGCGCAGGCAGGGCTGTTCCGGGCGAATCTCCAGTCGGTCGGCGGTGGTGGCATCCACCAGCACGGCCTCGACGACATGTTCCACGTCGCTGATCGGGCAGGCCGCCACCAGCACCTCGTTGGGCGTCACGGTGGTGAAGTCCGTCTCCAGGTAGTGGGGCACATGGCGCGGATTGACGTAGCGGTCCTCCAGCTGGATGGGCACGCCATCCTCGCGATGGATGATCAGGGTATGGAAGACCCGGGTGCCCAGGCGGACCCCGAGGCGCATCGATACCTCGTCGCTGGCCTCCAGGGCCTCGGCGGACAGCACCTGGCTGGTGTGGCCATGGCCGCGGCCGGCCACCTCGGCGGCGATGTTGTGGACCTCGACCAGGGAAGACTCCGCCTTGTGGTCGGTGACGAAGGTCCCGACCCCCGGCTGGCGCGTCAGGTAGCCCTGCTGCACGAGGTCGCGGATCGCCTTGTTGGCGGTCATGCGACTGACGCCGAAGTCGCGGGCCAGCTGTTCCTCGGGGGGAATCTGGTGATGAGGGGGCCATTCGCCGCCGCGAATCTTCTCCAGCAGGTGCTGCTGGATCCTGAGGTAGAGCGGGAGAGTACTGCCCATGGTCGGCCGTGAATCCTTCACTGTGGTGTCGATGGCGTCGTGCCGAACAGTCTACCCGGGGGCGTGGCCCGGAGCACCCCATGACGGCCGCGTTGAGGCGCCGGGAGCCCCATTCGGCGGTGCGGCATGGTGGCTTCACTTGCCGGGACGTCGAACTTCCACGATGTTGATATCAATGCGTCCCCTGACGCGCGGGTCGACGAAGTCGCCACAAGCATTCCACGGGGGAAGTTCGCGACGGGAAGTGGCAGGCACGGGGAGAGGTGCACCTTGTGGCGTCGTGTCGCCCGCTCCAGCAAGTGGAGGGTGAGTCATGTCACGTCTCTATTTCCTGACGCCTGACCTGGATACGACCGTCAACATCGCCCAGGAACTCGACGAACTCGGGCTGACCCGCGAACAGGTGCATGTCACCGGGCGCGACTGGCAGCATCTCGAGGAACGCGGGGTCAACAATGCCACGCTGCGCCAGACCTCGGATGTGGTTCATGCGGCCTATCGGGGGGTACTCTATGGGGCCCCCCTGGGGGGGCTGCTGGGGGTGCTGGTGTATTTCGTCCTGGGCTCGGACATCGGTGTCGGGGCCATGGCCATCATCGTCGGCATGGCCATCGGCGGTGGCCTGTTCGGGGTGTGGGTCAGCACCATGGTCGGCGTATCGGTGCACGACGCCAAGGTCGACAAGTATGAGGACGAGCTCGAGCGAGGCGCCTTCTTGATGATGGTCGACGTCTCGGATCAGCGCGAGGAGCGGATCCGCTCGATCATCCACCGCCACCACCCCGACGTCACCATCGACAAGGTCACCGCCTGGGAGCGCCAGCATCACCTGGGGACGGGCGACTAGGAGCCACCGGTGTCCCCGGGAGAGGTGGGCCGGGACGACGTCGCGGCGTCCGCCGGGTTACCATCGCCTGCCCCAGTGACGCGACAACCGAGGTGACCATGACCGATGCCCGCCTGCAGAGCCCCGCCGCATCGCGCAACCGTGTCCCGATCCTCGAGGTGTTGGCCGGGCTCCTGCCCGAGCGGGCCCGGGTGCTGGAGCTGGCCGCCGGTAGCGGCGAGCATGCGCTCCACTTTGCCCGCGCGATGCCCGGTTGGGACTGGCAGCCCAGCGACCCGTCCCCTCGGGCCCGGGCATCGATCGCCGCCTGGCGGGATGCGCTCGGGCCGTCCAACCTGCGTGTCCCCCTCGAGCTGGATATCACGAGCGACTGGCCCGACGGCGAGTTCGAGGCGATCGTCGCCATCAACCTTCTGCATATCTCTCCCTGGGACGTGACCGCAGCGCTGATGGCCCGGGCCGGGCGGTACCTGGTGCCGGGGGGCGTGCTCTTCCTCTATGGTCCCTATCGGCGGAGTGGGCGGCACACCTCGGACAGCAACGCGGCCTTCGACGCGAACCTCCGAGCCCGTGACCCGCGCTGGGGGGTGCGAGATCTCGAGGCCGTGGTCGCCGAGGCCCACCCTCATGGCCTGGTTCTGGAGTGTATAGTCGAGATGCCGGCCAACAACCTCGGCCTGGTCTGGCGCCGCCCCTGACACCGCGCCCTGGTTGGCGATCTCCCAGGCGAGTCACTAGAGTGATCACAGAGGTCTGCCATTCGCGCGCTGCGAGGCCGTGTGGCGGGCAAGGGGGGCCACCGATGGCGATGGCGATTGCCTTGATCGTACTGGCCGGGGGCTCGGTGTTGTTCTATTTCCTGAGCCCTTGGCACCTGACTCCCCTGGCGTCCAATTGGGGGGCCATCGATGTCACGATCGGCATTTCCTTCTGGGTGACCGGCGTGGTCTTCCTGGCGATTTCCCTGTTCATGGCCGTCGCCCTGATCCGCTATCGCCACCAGCGCCACAGGCGCGCCCTCTACGAGCCGGAGAACAAGCGGCTCGAGCTCTGGCTGACCGGCATCACCACGCTGGGCATCGCTGCCCTGCTGGCCCCCGGGCTCTTCGTCTGGGGCGACTTCGTTCGCGTTCCGGACGATGCCCACGAGGTCGAGGTGGTCGGCCAGCAGTGGCATTGGAGCTTTCGTTTCCCGGGCCGGGACGGTGTCTTCGGCGGCGCCCGCAATGCGCTGATCGACGAGGCCAATCCCTTCGGCCTCGTCTCCGATGACCCGCATGGCCAGGATGATGTGCTGGTGGATCGTCCCGGTGTGCTGTTGCCCGTCGACCGCCCGGTGAAGGTGCTGCTGCGTTCCAAGGATGTGCTGCACAACTTCAAGGTGCCGGCGTTCCGCGCCAAGATGGATGCCATCCCGGGCCAGGTCTCCTACTTCTGGTTCACCCCCACGCGTACCGGTGAGTTCCAGGCGGTGTGCGCCGAGCTGTGTGGTATCGCGCACTTCGCCATGCGCGCCCGGGTGCAGGTGGTCGAGCCGGAGCGCTTCGAGGCCTGGCTGGCCGAGCAACCCACCCATGGCGAGCTGATCGCCCGTGGTCCGGGAAACCCCGAGGCGGGCAAGGCGCACTATGCGGCCTGCCAGGCCTGCCACGGGGCCCGGGGCCAGGGCCAGCAAGCCACCAACGCGCCACGCCTCGCCGGCCTGGACGCCGACTACCTGCGCCGCCAGCTGCACAACTTTCGCGTCGGCGCCCGTGGCACCCGGGAGGGTGACGACTATGGCCGGCAGATGCGGCCCTTCGCCCAGTCCCTGCCGGACGAGGCGGCGATCCGCGACCTGGCGGCCTATATCGAGACGCTGCCGGTGGCGCCCACGGCCGCGACCGTCGAGGGCGATCGGCGGATGGGAGAGCGGCTCTACCGCAGCTGTGCCACCTGCCACGGCCCCCAGGGGCAGGGACGGTCTGCCTATCGGGCCCCGCGCCTGGCGGGCATGAGCGACTGGTACCTGGTGCGTCAGCTCCAGCACTTCCGCGCCGGCATCCGCGGGCGACATCCCCGGGATGCCTATGGCAACCAGATGGTCGACATGGCCCAGGTCCTGGTGGATGATGCCGCCATCCGTGACGTGGTGGCCTATATTCACGACCTTCCCGGTACCGCCTCGGCCGTGGCGAGAACGCCGGGCGAGGAGGAATGAGCCATGCACGAACGCGAATATGACGCCAGCTCCCAGGCGCCCCCCGCCGAGGTCGAGGAGATGGAGCTCGTCCATCCCAGGACCTTCCTCGGCAAGTACATCTGGAGCCAGGACGCCAAGGTCATCGCGGTCCAGTACGCGCTCACCGCCACCGCCATCGGCCTGGTGGCCTTGGTGCTGTCGCTGTTGATGCGCCTGCAGCTGGGCTTTCCCAACAGCCTCTCGCTGATCGACCCCGGCAGTTACCTGCAGTACGTGACCATGCACGGCATGATCATGGTGGTCTACCTGCTCACGGCGATCTTCCTGGGGGGCTTCGGCAACTACCTGATTCCGTTGATGTGTGGCGCACGGGACATGGCCTTCCCGTACCTCAACATGCTCAGCTACTGGGTCTACCTGGCGTCGGTACTGATCCTGGTGGCCGGCTTCTTCGTGGACGGTGGCAGTTCCGGCGCCGGCTGGACGCTGTACCCGCCGCAATCGATCACCCCGGGCACGCCGGGGGCCGACGCCGGCATCATCCTGATGCTGGTGTCGCTGGCGGTGTTCATCATCGGCTTCACGATGGGGGGGCTGAACTATGTGGTGACCGTGCTCCAGGGGCGGGCCCGGGGCATGACCCTGATGCGCCTGCCGCTGACGGTGTGGGGCATCTTCATGGCCACGGTGATGGCCCTTCTGGCCTTCCCGGCCCTGCTGGTGGCGGTGCTGATGATGCTCCTCGACCGGACGCTGGGCACCAGCTTCTTCATGCCGGAGATGCTGTCGATGGGGGAGGGCGGGGACCACCGCGGTGGCAGCCCGCTGCTGTTCCAGCACCTGTTCTGGTTCTTCGGTCATCCCGAGGTCTACATCGTGGCCCTGCCGGCCTTCGGCATCGTCTCGGACCTGATCGCCGTCCATGCCCGCAAGAACATCTTCGGCTACCGCATGATGGTCTGGGCCATCATCATCATCGGCGCGCTGAGCTTCGTGGTCTGGGCGCACCATATGTACGTCAGTGGCATGAGCCCCTACTTCGGCTTCCTGTTCGCGACCACGACACTGGTGATCGCCGTGCCCACGGCGATCAAGGTCTACAACTGGGTGCTGACCCTGTGGCGGGGCAACATCCATCTCACCGTGCCCATGCTGTTCGCCATCGGTTTCCTGTTCACCTTCGTCAATGGCGGCCTCAGCGGGCTGTTCCTCGGCAACGTCACCGTGGACGTGCCGCTGTCGGACACCTACTTCGTGGTCGGCCACTTCCACATGGTGATGGCGGTGGCGCCGGTCCTGGTGATCTTCGGTGCCATCTACCACTGGTATCCCAAGGTGACCGGCCGAATGCTCGACCCCACCCTGGGCAAGGTGCACTTCTGGGTGACCTTCCTGGGGACCTATGCCATCTACTACCCCATGCACTTCATCGGTCTGCAGGGCGTGCCACGCCGTTACTACGCCTACGGCGAGACCACCTTCATCTCCGATTCGGTCCAGAGCCTGAACGCCTTCATCACCATCGCGGCCTTCGTGGTGGCCCTGGCCCAGCTGCTGTTCCTGTTCAACCTGGCCTGGAGCTACTTTCGGGGGCGCGAGGCTGGCCCCAACCCCTGGCAGGCCACCACCCTCGAGTGGCAGACCCCGCACACCCCGCCGCGTCACGGCAACTTCGGCGAGGAGCTGCCGGTGGTCTATCGCTGGCCCTATGACTACAGCGTCCCCGGCGTGAGGGCAGACTTCATTCCGCAGAACGTGCCACCCGAGGCCGTGGAGCGTGAGGCCCCGGCGGGGCAGGGAGGCGGGTCATGACCCTCACCCTGGTGCTGATGGCGGTATTGATGGGAGGGATCGCCCTCTGGCTGTTCCGTCAGTCCCTGCACGTGCAGCCCTGGGTGGCCGAGTCGGGGCCCGGGCGCAGCGTGCCGGCCCCCATGACCGCGTCACGCACCGGCCTGGGGGTGTTCCTGGCGGTGGTGACCTCCGTGTTCTCGTTGACGATCAGCGCCTACCTGATGCGACGGGAGATGGGCACCGACTGGCGCTCCCTGACGGTGCCGGGGGTCATATGGGTCAACAGCGCCCTGCTGGTGCTGGCCAGCCTGGCCCTGCAACTCGCCTGGCGGGCCGCCGGACACGGGCAGGAGGGACGGCTGAGGCAGGCTCTGTTGGCGGGAGGCGGACTGACGCTCGCCTTCGTGGCCGGCCAGGGCGTCGCCTGGGTGCGACTCGAGGCCGCCGGCTATTATCTGGCGGCTAACCCGGCCAATGCCTTCTTCTACCTGTTGACGGTGCTGCATGCCCTGCACTTGCTGGGCGGCCTGGTTGCCTGGGGGCGGGTGCTGGTGCGCGCCCGGGGCGGGGCACCGGCCGTACAGCTGCGTCCCAGTGTCGAGCTTTGTGCGCTCTATTGGCATTTCCTGTTGCTGGTCTGGGTCGTGATCCTCGGCCTGGTGCTGGCAACCTGAGGGGAGGACGACACCATGGGGGAGACGACGCCACGAGGCCCGACCCTGGAGCCCGGCCTGCGAGGGCTGGTCACGGACCTGGCCTCCGATCAGCGTGCCTTCAAGAACGTGCCATGGAGCAAGGCGATGATGTGGCTGTTCCTGCTCAGCGACATCTTCATCTTCGCCTGCTTCCTGGTGGGTTACATGCAGGTGCGGATCACCACGACGGTGGCCTGGCCGAATGCAAGCGAAGTCTTCGCGCTCGAGATCGGCGGGGTGCACATGCCGCTGCTGCTGATCGCGATCATGACCTTCATCCTGATCAGCAGCAGCGGGACCATGGCCCTGGCCGTCAAGTCTGGCTATGAACAGCGGCGCCTGGCCACCGGTGTGCTGCTGATCCTGACGGCGCTGCTCGGGGCCTCCTTCGTCGGCATGCAGGCCTTCGAGTGGACCAAGCTGATCGGCGAGGGGGTCCGGCCCTGGTCCAACCCCTGGGGGGCGGAGCAATTCGGTGCCGCCTTCTTCCTGATCACCGGCTTTCATGGCACCCATGTCAGCATCGGGGTGCTTTTCCTGATCATCATGGCGGTCAAGGTGATGCGCGGCTCCCTGGCGGCGGGCCGCCCCGGCTTCCTGACCCGCCGCCGGGGACGTTACGAGATGGTCGAGACACTGGGCCTGTACTGGCATTTCGTCGACCTGGTATGGGTATTCATCTTCGCGTTCTTCTACCTCTGGTAGGCGGCGCGGGGGAGGCAGACATGGCGCATGGCGAGGCACAGCGACATCCCATCGGGATCTATCTCTGGGTCTGGTTCCTGCTGTTCGTGCTCAGCGTGGGTTCGTACCTGGTGGACGTCATCGGCCTGGAGGGTTACCTGCGCTGGACCCTGATCACCCTGTTCATGCTGTTGAAGGCCGGTCTGATCATCGCGGTCTTCATGCACATGGTCTGGGAGCGTCTGGCGATCATCTGCGTCGTGCTGGTGCCGCCAGGCGTGCTGCTGTTCCTGATGCTGCTGATGGCCATCGAGGGCAACCACGTCCTGTTGAGTCGGCTGGAGTATACCGGCTCTTGAGCGCCTATTCGGGGAGCTCGCCGGGCACCCGGTAGCGCACGCCTTCGGCTTGCCGCTCCTCGCGCGTCCTGGTCTCGTCCTCGGCGGGCACGCCCCACACCGTCTCGCGGCTGCCGTCGGGCCAGGTGTAGGTGGTGCAGCCGCCGGTGGTCGCGAACAGCAGCAGCGTCGCCAGCAGGAGGGCGCGATGGATTCGGGGCATGCCAGGTCTCCGGGCAAGGCGTGGGTATCGATGGCGGTGCCTGGGGCTTCGGCCGGATGCCGTCGTCGGCCGACCGGGACCGCCCGGTGCCGCCATCAAGGGATGTTGCCGTGCAGTATCACACGTGTTCGGGATCGTGTGTCCAGACCTTCACGCCGTCCTCTTCGCCGGGCACCACCACCGAGAACTCGCCCGGCCCGAGCAGGGTGACCTCATGGCCGTCACGGGTCTTGAAGGCGGGCAGGCCACGATGGATCGCACCGCCATGCGGCGGGGTGTCGATCTCCCTGATGTCGTTGTACTGATCGATGACGTACTCGTTGCCCTGTTCGTCGAAGGCGATGATGGTCTTCTCGTATTGCCGCATAGGGGTGACCTCCCGTCGAGGGTTTGCCATCAGTATCGCAATGGCTTCGCCGAAAGGCGAATGGGGCCGGCCCGGCGGCTTCACGCCGGCGCTTTCCGGGCGTCTCCGGCCGGTTGTACGATGATTTCCTAATGGACTCCGGGGCATGACTTGCTAGGATGCAGGACTCGAGACGTTGCCGGAGAACAAGATGCGTTCGATATTCCTGTTGCTGAGTGTTGCCCTCGTGGTGGGGCTGGCGGGATGCAGCTACGATCCCGCGCGGGTTTCCACCGAACCCCTGGTCATCTTCGATGATGACGGGCACGGGGGTGGCGGCGATTTCTGTCCGCCGGGACAGGCCAAGAAGGGCAATTGCTGATCCCCACCCCGATGATGTCCCGGGCTGGCGTGTTCGCGCCGGCCCGTGGGCATGCCTCGACGCGGGACCCACGCCAGGCCAAGGCGCGTGGGCCGCCGTTTCATGCCGCTGGCCTCGAGCGGCTCATCTCAGGAAGAGATCATGTTCCCCGACTACACCTGGATCGCCTGGACGCTGATCCTGCTTTCCACCTATCTGACCGGCGTCTCCAAGGGGGGCTTCGCCGGAGGCTTCGGAAGCCTCTCCGTGCCGATCATGGCGCTGGCGATCGGGCCCATCGAGGCCGCCGGCCTGCTCCTGCCGCTGCTGCTGGTCATGGACGCCTTCACGGTCAAGGCGTGGTGGGGGCGACAGGACGGGACCGAACTGCGGCGGATGACGCCGGGGCTGGCGCTCGGCGTCGTCATCGGCACCCTGCTGATCGGCCGCCTGGACGAGGATGGCGTTCGCCTGCTGCTCGGCGTGATCTCGCTGCTGTTCGCCTTCTACATGGTGGTTCGGCCGGCCGCCGGCCGGCCCATCGCCCCCTTCTGGGCCCTGCCGGCGGGGGCCGGCTGCGGCTTCACCAGCTTCCTGGCCCATGCCGGGGCGCCGCCGGCCAACCTCTACCTGATTCCCCGGCGGTTGCCCAAGGAAACCTTCATCGCCACCAGCGCGATGCTGTTCGCGACGGTCAACCTGATGAAGCTGGGACCCTATGTCTGGCTCGGCGAGATCAACCTGACTAGCCTGTGGGCCTCCGCGCTGCTGGTGCCGGTGGCCTGGCTGGGGGTGAGGAGCGGACTCTGGCTGCAGCATCGCGTCAGCGAGGTGCTGTTCTATCGGCTGGTGATCCTGGCCATGGCCATCGTCGGCGTGCAGCTGATGCTCAAGGCGCTACTTTGATGAATCAATGTGCCCCCCGCCCGGAAGAGTCATTGCGGAGCCAGTGTGCAGGGGGTGAGCCGCTGATGACTGGCTTACCTCCTTCGGCCTGATCTGGCTTACCCATGAGATATTCGTCTTTACTCAACCGAGTGTCGGTGTTGACGCGCGAAACCGGCCGGCACCAACCGGTGGCCTGCTGGCTCTACCGTAGAAGGTGCCCAATGAGGCCCCTGCACCGTCACCCCGCGCGTCGATGGGCCAATCGGGTGGTGTGAAGAATCAATGCCACCAGGGTTCCATGGCATCGGTGTAGTCGTCGCTCCCCATCGGGTAGTGCATGTCGCTGCTTCCCTGGCTGGCGCAACCGCCCAGCATCAGGGCCATCAGCAACGCGGTGGTCAAGGTCTTGATGTTCATGTGTCACCTCACACCAGAAGGCTGCTCGGTCCTGTCATGGCGATCGTCAGGCGGGCCGTTGTCATGCGCGGATGGCGTGGCGGCGTGTGGCGAACGTCTCCTCCCCCGTTGGGGCTCGTTTGGTCGGCATATTACCCTGCCACTTACAGTCTAGCCCTGCGCTGGCAGTGTGCCGTGGGTGATGGACTGGTATGTCGAAGGAGAGGGCGCGCCTGGGGCGGGACGGTCATCAGGTGGTAGCGGTAAGTCAAAGGCTCGCTTCAACGCTTGCGACGGGCATGGGCTGCTACATTGATTGTGCAGTGCAATAACGAACGTGATGGCCGCTTTCCACGGTTATCGCTACCACGGAGGGTGTGAGCACTGTGGTTTGATGAGTCACGGATGGGCGCTTGGCCAGGGATGGCCAACTCCTCCTGCTGATGCCTCTTGCCTTAAAGGGGGGGTGTGGGTGATTCCGGTTAGTGTCACCTAGAGAATGTACCAACGAAAAACCGCCACCCGGCATGACCCGTAAGTGGCGGTTTCTCTTGATGTTCATGGTCGGAGCGACAGGATTCGAACCTGCGACCTTTGCAACCCCATTGCAACGCGCTACCAAGCTGCGCCACGCTCCGACGTTCTCTTTCAGCCTGGGCCCTGATGCTGCCTGGCCCCCGAGAACGAGGCGTATACTAGCGCGTTACGTGGCAAATGGAAAGCCCCTTTTGCGCTTTTGTTTCAATTGCTTGGCCCTCGTGGCCCGGGCGGTGCCGGTATTGCCTGGGTTTGTCACAATAAGGACCTGAAACGGATGCTGTGAGACACGAGCCGAGCGAGGGAGGGCGACGATGTCACTGATCATGGGAATGAGCATGCTGCTGGCATGCCAGATGCTTGGGGAACTGGCGGCCAGGGGGCTGGGCCTGGCGATACCGGGGCCGGTGATCGGCATGGTGATCCTGCTGGTGGCCCTGATGGCGTTCGGCAAGGTGCCGGCGAGCCTGAGGGTCACGGGCGAGGGACTGCTGCGCTACCTGACGCTGCTGTTCGTGCCGGCGGGCGTGGGGCTGATGGTCCATGGGGCCCTGATCGGCGCCGACTTCTGGCCGATCGTGGTGACCCTGCTCGGGGCGACCGCCGTGACCCTCGCGGTGACCGGCTGGGTGCTGATGCGCCTGACACGGCTCCAGGGGCGACGCCCCCGGCGGTCGTCATGAGGGCCGCGGCCCTGGATCAGCTTTGGGTCTACCTGTCGGGCAACCCGCTGCTGTCGCTGCTGATGACCCTGCTGGCGTTCCTGCTGGCGGTGAGGATCAACCGTGCCCTGGGCGGCACGCCGCTGCTGCACCCGGTGACGCTGGCCATCGCCATGCTGATCGGCTTCCTGCTGCTGGTGGACATGGACTACGCCACCTACTTCGAGGGGGCCCAGTTCATCCACTTCCTGCTCGGCCCGGCCACGGTCGCGCTGGCCATCCCGCTCTATGATCATCGCGAGCGCGTGCGGCGCCTGTTGCTGCCGTTGCTGGTGGCCTGCATTACCGGCATCGTCACCGCCGTGGCGAGCACCCTGGGGCTGGCCATGCTGTTCGGGGCGCGTCACGAGACCCTGATGTCGCTGGCGCCGCGCTCGGTGACCTCGCCCATCGCCATGGGCATCGCCGAGCAGATCGGCGGCATCCCCTCGCTGGCGGCCGGGCTGGTGCTGCTGACCGGCTCCATCGGCTGCATCCTCGGTCCCGCCATCTTCCGCCTGTTGGGGGTCACGGACCCGGCGGTACAGGGCTTCACCATGGGGCTGGCCGCCCACGGCTTCGGTACCGCGCACTCCTTTGCGCGGCTCGGCGCCGTCGCGGGGGCGTTCTCGGGGCTCTCCATGGGGCTGACGGGGCTGCTGACGGCCTTCCTGCTGCCGGGGATCACGCGCCTGCTGGGGCTCGGCTAGTCGACCCCGCGGGGCAGCAGGCCGGCGGGGTCGAGGCTTTGGGGTCAGATCTCTTCCCAGATCCGATTGCGAAAGTCCTCTGACAGCTCGGCGACCTTCTCGAGCCGCTGCATATGGGTCCGGGTGACGTGGTGCATGAGCTGCTGGTAGCACTCTTGGATGTCCTGCGGGTTGGCGGGGGTCTCGCTGCTCATGCACACGGAGAGCCGTTGGCCGCTCTCGGCCAGCGCATGCAGGCACTGTGCCTCGAACTGCATGGCTTCCGCGAGGCTCTCCATCCAGGCCAGTTGCATGCGAGCCATGGGCGTGACGCCCTGGAGCCACTGCTGGCTCCACCACTGCATCATGGCGTCATTGGGCGCCTTGAGCGCATCGGGGGCATCACCCTGTTGTTCAGTCATCACGGGTCTCCTGGAGGTGGCGGGGACGGGCATTGCGGGGGCCGCGATCATGGCGCCTTCCGCATCATCACCAGTATAGAAGGGCTGCCTGCCCCGTGGGTCCCTTTGTGCGGTGCCGTCGGGTTCGCTGATGTGGATCAACGCCCCGTCGCCGTCACGCTGGGCCATACTCCCGGGGCAGACGCCCAACGCTGAGGAGTTCGCCCATGTGGAACGTGATCAAGTCGGTGCTGGCCGCCTTCTTCGGGGTCCAGAAGGAGGCGCGTCGGCGCGAGGACTTCGCGAAGGGACGAGCCGGCCCTTTCATCGTCGTCGGCGTGGTGATGGGCATCGTCCTGGTCGTGCTGATCGCCCTGGTGGCCTCGCTGGCCGCGAAATGACGCCTCGCTGAACGTTGATAACCGCGTTTACGGGGGACGACGCCCGTCGCCGGTGTCGCGCCATCGGGCTTCTATACTCGATCAAGGCTTGGCTAATACAACAACACGATCAGGAGGGGGCGATGCGCAAGCGGCTCGTGTTGATGGCGGCGGGAACCGCCTTCACGGGACTGTCCCAGGGTGTGCTGGCCAACGGCTGGAACATGCCGGCCGGGGTGACCGACGTCAGTCGCGAGATCCACTCCCTGCACATGATCATCTTCTGGATCTGCGTGGCCATCGGGATCGTCGTCTTCGGCGCGATGTTCTACTCGCTGTACCGCTACCGTCGCTCCCAGGGGGCCAAGGCCACCCAGTTTCATGAGCACACCACGGTCGAGATCATCTGGACCGTCATTCCCCTGCTGATCCTCGTCGGCATGGCCGTCCCGGCCACCGCCACCCTGAAGACCATGTACGACGCCTCCGAGGCGGACCTCGATGTCATGGTCACCGGCCAGCAGTGGCGCTGGCGCTACGACTACCTGGGGGAGGAGGTGTCCTTCATCTCGAACCTGGCCACGCCCCGCGCGCAGATCGAGGGCAGCGACGCCAAGGACGACACCTACCTGCTGGAGGTCGACGAGCCCCTGGTCCTGCCGACGGGGCGCAAGGTGCGCCTGCTGCTCACCTCCGACGACGTCATCCATTCCTGGTGGGTGCCCGACCTGGCGGTCAAGCAGGATGCCGTGCCCGGCTTCGTCAACGAGAACTGGGTGCGCATCAACGAGCCTGGCATCTATCGCGGCCAGTGTGCCGAGCTGTGTGGTCGCGACCACGGCTTCATGCCGGTGGTGGTCAAGGCGGTGGAGCCCGAGCAGTTCGATACCTGGCTCGCCCAGCGCAAGGAGGCGGCGGCGCAGGAGGCCATGGGCGTGGATCGCGAATGGTCCCGGGAGGAGCTGATGGAGCGGGGCGAGCAGGTCTACGGCACCATCTGTGCCTCCTGCCACCAGCCCGACGGTTCCGGCAACCCGCCGACCTTCCCGGCCCTGGCCGGCAACCAGGCGCTGCTGGACGATCGGGAAGGGCATATCGATACCGTCGTCAACGGCGTCTCGGGCTCCGCCATGCCGGCCTTCCGCAGTACCCTCAATCCGGTGGAGATCGCCGCCGTGATCACCTATGAGCGCAATGCCTGGGGCAACGAGACCGGCGATGTCATTCAGCCCTCGGCCATGGCCGAGCAGCTTTCCGAGTAGCCGGGCAGTATCCCACCCTCACGAGACGGCAACCAGGGAGAACTTCGATGGCGTCGCACCTGCCTCCCAAGCCCATCGCGCAGTATGAAGAGACCGCGGGCGGCGGCCTGGCCGCCGGGGCGCAGCATGCCCCGCGTGGCCTGATGCGCTGGCTTTTGACCACCAACCACAAGGAGATCGGGACCCTCTACCTGATCTTCTCCCTGACCATGTTCTTCATCGGCGGCATCTTCGCCATGGTCGTCCGGGCGGAACTCTTCCAGCCGGGGCTGCAGCTGGTCCAGCCGGAGTTCTTCAACCAGATGACCACCATGCATGGCCTGATCATGGTGTTCGGGGCGGTGATGCCGGCCTTCGTGGGGCTCGCCAACTGGATGGTCCCCCTGCAGATCGGCGCGCCGGACATGGCCCTGCCGCGGCTCAACAACTTCAGCTTCTGGTTGCTGCCCGTGGCCTTCCTGATGCTGCTGTCGACCCTGGTGATGCCCGGAGGGGCGCCCGACTTCGGCTGGACCTTCTATGCACCGCTGTCCACCACCTATGCGCCGCCGTCCACGACCTTCTTCATCTTCTCGCTGCACATGGCCGGGATCAGTTCGATCCTGGGGGCCATCAACATCATCGCCACCATCCTCAACCTGCGGGCCCCGGGGATGCGCATGATGGACATGCCGCTGTTCGTGTGGACCTGGCTGATCACCGCCTTCCTGCTGATCGCGGTGATGCCGGTGCTGGCCGGCGTGATCACCATGATGCTGATGGACATCAACTTCGGTACCAGCTTCTTCAACGCGGCGGGGGGCGGTGATCCGGTGCTCTTCCAGCACCTGTTCTGGTTCTTCGGCCATCCCGAGGTCTACATCATGATCCTGCCGGCCTTCGGCATCGTCTCGGTGATCATCCCGACCTTCGCCCGCAAGCGGCTGTTCGGCTATGCCTCCATGGTCTATGCCACGGCCTCCATCGCCATCCTGTCGTTCCTGGTCTGGGCCCACCACATGTTCGTCGTGGGCCTGCCGCTGGTGGCGGAGCTGTTCTTCATGTACACCACCATGCTGATCGCGGTGCCCACCGGGGTGAAGGTCTTCAACTGGATCGCCACCCTGTTTGGCGGCTCGATCAGCTTCGAGCCGCCGATGCTGTTCTCCCTGGCCTTCGTCGTGCTGTTCACCATCGGCGGCTTCTCCGGGCTGATGCTGGCCATCTCGCCGGCCGACTTCCAGTACCACGATACCTACTTCGTGGTGGCGCACTTCCACTATGTGCTGGTCCCCGGGGCGGTGTTCGCCATCATGGCCGGGGTCTACTACTGGCTGCCCAAGTGGACCGGCCACTATCCGCACCTGCGCCTGTCCCAGTGGCACTTCTGGCTGTCGGTGATCGGCGTGAACCTGACCTTCTTCCCCATGCACTTCGCCGGGCTCGCGGGCATGCCGCGGCGCATCCCCGACTACGCGCTGCAGTTCGCCGACTTCAACATGGTGACCAGCCTCGGCGCCTTCCTGTTCGGCGCCTCGCAGCTGCTGTTCGTGTGGGTGGTGATCAAGTGCGTGCGCGGCGGCGAGAAGGCGCCGGCCCGGGCCTGGGAGGGGGCCGAGGACCTGGAGTGGAGCGTGCCGAGTCCGGCGCCGTTGCACACCTTCGAGACGCCTCCCGACTTCCAACCGCAGCAGCACTGAGCACCGGGGGCTGGCATGGCCGCGAACGGCGAGCAACAGGCGAGACAGGCGGGGGTCCGGCGCACCGTGGCCCGGACGCTGGTGGTGCTGGCCGGCATGTTCGTCTTCGCCTTCGCGCTGGTGCCCCTCTATGACGTCTTCTGCCAGGTGACGGGACTCAACGGCAAGACCAGCGGCCGCGCCCAGGCCCTCGTGCATGCCGATGTCGATACCTCGCGCACCATCACCGTGCAGTTCATCACCCGGGGCAGCGCCGGCTTGCCCTGGGAACTGGAGGCCGATACGCGTCAGCTGCGCGTGCACCCCGGCGAGAGCCGCGAGGTCGTCTTCCGGTTTCGCAACCGGGGCGAGGAGGCGAGCCGGGCGCGGGCCGTGCCCAGCGTGTCGCCCTCCGAGGCCTCCCTGCACCTGCGCAAGATCACCTGCTTTTGCTTCCAGGAGCAGCGGCTCGCCGGCGGGGAGCGGCTCGAGGCACCGCTGGTCTTCCAACTGACGCCCGGCCTCCCCGACGACATCAAGACCGTGACCCTGGTCTACACCCTCTATCCCGTGGAGCAGGCGCTGGCACGGCGCTATCTGGGGTTCATCAGTGAAGGAGACCAAGCATGAGCGGTGGCAGCTACTACGTACCGGCCTCCAGCAAGTGGCCGGCGCTGGCCTCCCTGGCGCTGGGGGCGATGATGGCGGGGGCCGGTACCCTGCTGGTTCATGGCATCGCCGGGCTGCCGGTGATGGTGGTGGGCCTGCTGGCGATCCTCGCGGTGATGACGCTGTGGTTCCGCGACGTCATCCGCGAATCGCGCAGCGGCCTCTACGATGCGCAGATGGACCGCTCCTTCCGCTGGGGCATGGGCTGGTTCATCTTCTCGGAGGTGATGTTCTTCGCCGCCTTCTTCGGCACGCTCTTCTATGTGCGCACCTTCGCGCTGCCCTGGCTGGACGGCGAGGGCGCCAAGGGGGTGGCCGCCCTGCTGTGGCCCGACTTCACCGCCTCCTGGCCGCTGATGAACCCGCCCGATGCGTCCATCGAGGGGCCCCACGAAACCTTCAGTCCCTGGCACCTGCCGCTGGTCAACACCCTGATCCTGGTCACCTCGAGCATCACCCTGACGGTGGCCCACGAGGGCCTCAAGGAAGGCTACCGCGCCACCGCCCGCCACTGGCTGCTGGGCACCGTGCTGCTGGGGCTTTGCTTCATCACCATCCAGGGGTTCGAGTACTACGAGGCCTACAGCCACTACGGCATCACCCTGCAGGCGGGCATCTACGGCGCCACCTTCTTCCTGCTGACCGGCTTTCACGGCCTGCACGTGATCATCGGCACCATCATCCTGATCTCGATCCTGGTGCGGGTCCAGCGGGGCCACTTCTCCCGCGACGACCACTTCGGCTTCGAGGCGGCCGCCTGGTACTGGCACTTCGTGGATGTGGTGTGGATCGGCCTGTTCACCTTCGTCTATGTCTTCTGACCGGCCTCAGCCGGCGAGGTCGCCGATGTAGAAGCCGTACATGAGCAGGGTCATCAGCAGCGCCGCCAGGCCTACCCGCAGCTTGAGGGAGACGAGCACCCGCCGCGAGCGACCGCCGTCCTTGATCAGGAAGCCGGCACCGGCCGCAAGGCTCGCCACCATGGCAAGGAAGACGAAGGCAATCAGGGTCTTGAGCAGCATGAAACACTCCGTGAAAGGGTCATCCACCAAGCGGCATGCCGGGCGGCGCCTGACCCTCTGGTACGGGTTCTGGACCTGCCTGGTGGGACTGGGGCTGGTACTGGGACTATGGCAGTGGGAACGGGCCGCCGACAAGCGGGAGATGCTGGCGCGCTTCGCCTCGGCGCCGCGCCTGGAGGCCCCCGGGACGGCACCCCCGAACGGGGCGCGCCTGACCCTGGAGGGGGAATACCTCGCCGACGAGACGCTGTTTCTGGATAACCGGACCCATGATGGCCGGCTCGGGGTGGCGGTGCTGACGCCCCTGCGCGGCGAGGATGGCCGCCTATGGCTGGTCGAGCGGGGCTTCCTGGCCACCGGCCCGAGCCGGGCGACGCCCGCCGTCACCACCCCGGAGGGGACGGTGCGGCTGAGGGGGCGCTGGCAGGTCGCCGGCGAGGCGGCCCCGGTGTTCGGGCCCAACCGCGAGGGGCAGCGGCTGCAGCGCATCGACCTGGCCGCCTGGCCGTCTCCAGGGGGGTTCGCCCATGCCGGCTGGCTACACTTGGAGAGCGGCTCCGGCCATCTCGCCTCCTGGTGGCAGCCCAGCGTCCTGCCCCCGGCCCGTCATCTCGGCTACGCCGTGCAGTGGTGGGGGCTGGCCCTGGCCGCCCTGGTGATGATGGTCGTCGGTGGCCGCCGGCTGTGCCGAGACCGCCGTGCCTGTCAACGATCCCCGGAGGAGTCGCACCCATGAGCCTGTCCCGTCTCGCCCGTTCCCGGCTCAAGCTGGCCGCCCTGTTCGCGGTCTTCACGCTGCCCATGGCCATGGCCTGGGGCATGGTGGAGTGGCGCCTGGGCATCCCCGAGGGACGCACCGCCCACGGCACCCTGCATCCCGAGGTCCCCGGGCTGGCGAGCTGGCCGCTGACCGGCGTGGCCAAGGACGGCGCCGATGACTGGCTGCTGGCCTTCGACTGCCCGCAGGCCTGCCCGCAGGCGGCCGATCGCTGGTGGCGGCTGCACCGCGCCCTGGGGCGCGATGCCCACCGGGTCAGCCGGCTGCGCATCGGCGGTCGCGCCCCGGCGCTGCCGGGCGAGGCCGTCGCCGCCTGGACGGGGGCGGTGCCGGCATGGCGGGAGCCGGGCGCGCTGTGGATCCTCGATCCCGAGGGCCGGGCGGTGCTGCGCTACGGGGCCGAGGTCGAGACCGCGCAGGTCCTCGAGGACCTCGAGCGGTTGCTGCGCCTCAACCCCGAGCCGCCCCTGGCGCGGCTCCATGCGGAGTGAGGACGATGGCCATGGTCGCGGAGCGGGAGCGGGAGCGGGAGCGTCAGCGACGCCGACTGCGCTGGCTGTGTCGGCTGACCCTGCTGGGGGCCGTCTTCACGGCCCTGGTGGTCCTGGCCGGGGCCTGGACCCGGCTGGTGGATGCCGGGCTGGGATGCCCCGACTGGCCGGGCTGCTATGGGGCCCTGGTGGTACCGGATGCCGGGCGGGCCATGGCGCACACGCCGGAGGTCCCGCTGGAAGCCGCCAAGGCCTGGATGGAGATGATCCACCGCTACCTGGCGTCCACCCTCGGGCTGCTGGTCATCGCCGTGGTCGTGCTGGGCGCTTCCCTGCGTCGTCGCGCCGGCTATCCCTGGTGGCTGTCCCTGGCCCTGCTTGGGGCGATCCTGCTGCAGGGCGCCTTCGGGGCCTTCACCGTCACCCTCAAGCTGTGGCCCCAGGTGGTGACCCTGCACCTGCTCGGTGGCCTCGCCATCATGGGGCTCTTCCTGTGGCTGCACCTGCGCTTGCGGCGGCTGGTTGCCGGTGTCGCCTCGCCGCCTCCCCGGCGCCTGACGCCGCTGTGGGCGGCGGCCGTGGTGTTGCTGGTGGGCCAGCTGGCCCTGGGCGGCTGGACCTCGAGCAACTATGCCGGCATCGCCTGCCAGGGCTTCCCCACCTGCAACGCCCAGTGGTGGCCGGCGCTAGACTGGGCCGAAGGCTTCAACCTGGCCCAGACCGTGGGCCCCAGCTACCTGCATGGCCAGCTCCATGCCGAGGCTCGCTCGGCCATCCAGGTCGGCCACCGCCTCGGCGCCCTGGCCCTGGTGGCCTGCCTGCTGACACTCGGGCTGCGCCACCGGCGTGACCCGCGGCTGCGCGGCTGGCTCGGCATGCTGTGCAGCGCCTGCCTGCTGCAGGCATTCCTCGGCATCGCCAATGTGCTGCTGTGGTTGCCGCTGTGGCTCGCCCTGTTGCACACGGCGGGGGCGGTGATGCTGGTCGCCGCCATGCTGCTGGCGGTCTGGCACTGGCGCTGGCCGGCCGCGCGCTGCGCGGCCACCACTCGACGACACGCGAAAGGAGGGCAGCCATGGCTGACGGCATCGTGATGGCGCAGACGCGCCTCGAGGGGAGTGCGACCTGGACCTGGCGCGACCTCCTCACCCTGTGCAAGCCCAGGGTGGTGGCGGTGATGCTGGTGTGCAGCCTGGTCGGCATGCTGCTGGCCGGGCCCTGGCCGGGAGCGGGCACCCTGGTGTTCGGGTTGGCCGGCATCGGCCTGGCGGCCGGCGGGGCGGCGGCCTTCAACCACGTGGTCGATCGGCGGCTGGACGCCCTGATGCTGCGCACCGCACGGCGGCCGCTGGCCAGCCGGCGCCTGCCGACCCCGCTGGCGCTGGGCTGGGCGACGCTGCTGTCGGTGGCCGGGATCTCGCTGTTGCACTGGCAGGTCAATGCCCTGACGGCCTGGCTGACCCTGGCCTCGCTGATCGGCTATGCCCTGGTCTATACCGCCTTCCTCAAGCGGGCCACCCCGCAGAACATCGTCATCGGCGGGGTGGCGGGGGCGGCCCCTCCGCTGCTGGGTTGGACCGCGGTGACCGGCCAGCTGGGACCCGAGCCGCTGCTGCTGATGCTGATCGTGTTCGCCTGGACCCCGCCGCACTTCTGGGCCCTGGCCATCCACAAGCGCGACGAGTATGCCCGCGCCGGGGTGCCGATGCTGCCCGTCACCCATGGCGAGGCCTTCACCCGGCTCCAGGTGTGGCTGTATGGCTGGCTGACGGTGGCGGTGACGATGCTGCCCTTCGTCATCGGCATGAGCGGGGCGCTGTACCTGGTCGGGGTGCTGGCCCTGAATGCCCGCTTCATGGTGTGGAACTGGCGTGTCTGGCGTGGGCGCGACCCGGCCGCGCCGATCGCGGCCTTCTGGTTCTCGATTCGCTACATCCTCGGCGTGTTCGGGGTCCTGCTGCTGGACCACTATGCCATGGCCTGGCCGCTATAGCCGGCGAGACGCAGGGACCAGCACCAGCGGCAGCGTGGAGGTGGCAGGCAAGCACATGGCAGTCACGGGTTTGGGACGCATCCCGCGGACAGTATAGAATGCGCTGTCCATTCAACGCTCGTCGGGAAGCTACCCATGACCACCACCACCGCGCTGATCCTGCTCGGCCTTGCCCTGGCCGTCGTGGCCGGCCTCGGGGCCTATGCCGTCACCCTGTGGCGGGAAGTGAAACGTCGCCGGGACTTCCGCGAGGAGGAACTGCGCCGGGCCCACGAGAACTGTCTCGAGAACCTCGAACTGGTCGCCTCGGCCCTGATGCAGGAACAGGTGGACATCACCGAGGGCGCCTGGCGCTGCAAGACCCTGCTCGAGATCCTCGACCCGAGCCTGATCGAGCGTCCCGAGTTCCGCGCCTTCGGGGAGGTGCACGGTCGTACCCGCCACCTGCATACCCACTCCGCCCGCCAGGCCCTGAGCCCCAAGGCCCGCTTCCACGAGGACCGCGAGCGACTGGCCGTCGAGGACGAGCTGCGCGATGCCGTCCTCGAGGCGGCCGGCGCCGTGGTCACCTTTCGACGGGGCTGGCCCGGGTCGCTGCATTGATCCCGGTCAGGGCCGTCTTTATCCGGGCTCGACGGCCCTTTTGATTGCATCATCCGTCAGACTTCGGCAAGCTTGCCCCCGAGCCGTAGATGGCTGATATGTGGAAGGAGTCCGCAGTCATCTCGCGGCGTTGACTGGCTGAAAAGGCATATCCGTGCTTTCTTGGTCGGAGAGGGCGGGGTTTGCTCGCCTCGCCTTATCTGCAGATCGGACCCACTGCTTACTGGATGGCTTCACTGACTGTTGCCCATGCCAGATTTGTGTCAAGAAGGAGTCTTACATGAAGAAATCAACGACTGGCTTGCTGCTCGGTTCCGCTCTGGTTGTCGGCCTTTCCGGCTGCGCCAGTTCGGCCTCTCAATCTTCCGGCATGGGGGATACCGCCTCCTCCGATCGCGCCTGGTACCAGCACCCCTTCGTCTGCGGCCTGGCCGGCGGCGTGGTCGGTGGCGGCATCGGCTATGCCACCAGCAGTGAGTCCGACGAGGACCAGGGGGCGGCCATCGGCAGCACCGCCGGTGCCACCATCGGTGCGCTGCTGTGTGCCGAGCCCAACCGCACCCCGGCACCCGAGCGGGAGGCACGCGACACGGACGGTGACGGCGTCATCGATGCCAACGACCAGTGCCCGGGCACCCCGGCCGGTGTGGCCGTGGACGCCGTCGGCTGCCCGCTGGATTCCGACGGCGACGGCGTGCCGGACTTCCAGGACCAGTGCCCGGGAACCCCGGCCGGTGCCGAGGTCAACGCCCTGGGCTGCGAGGAAGACCTGGTGCTGCGTGACGTCAACTTCGAGTTCGACTCCGCCACGCTGACCATGGGCGCCGAGCAGATCCTGGCCGATGTCGCCGAGAAGCTGCGCGCCAACGAGAACGTTCGCGTGCGCATCGAGGGTCACACCGATTCCGTGGGCAGCGAGGCCTACAACGAGGATCTGTCCCAGCGTCGTGCCGACTCCGTCGCCGACTACCTGGCGACCCAGGGTGTCGATCGCAACCGCATGCGCACCATCGGCTATGGTGAGTCGCAGCCGGTCGCGACCAACGATACCGATGCCGGCCGCGCCGAGAACCGTCGCGTGGAGCTGGGCGAGTGGGAGTGATCCCGCGCTGACCCCTCATGCCCCGGCTCGCCGGGGCATGTCGAGTCTCTGGGAGGCGCCTTCGGGCGCCTCTTTTCTATGTCGCCTCCACCGCCGGCCATGGCGTCGAGGGGGGGGCGTCTGCTAGGCTAGGCGGCGCTTTTTTCGAGCGCCCCGACGACCATTCTTTCTGGCGACACGTGATCCCTGGTATGGATCACCACTGCGCACAAGGAACCTCCTCATCATGCCCATCGTGACCCTGCCGGACGGCAGTCAGAGATCCTTCGACGAACCGCTCACCGTGATGCAGCTGGCCGAGAGCATCGGCACCGGCCTGGCCAAGGCCTGCGTGGCCGGCCGCATCGACGGCGTGCTGGTGGATGCCGCGGACATCATCGACCATGACGCCGAGGTGGCCATCATCACCGCCCGTGACCCGGAAGGGCTGGAGATCATTCGCCACTCCTGTGCCCACCTGGTCGGCCACGCCGTCAAGCAGCTCTATCCCGATGCCAAGATGGCGATCGGGCCGGTGATCGAGGACGGTTTCTACTACGACATCGACTTCGGCCGCTCGGTGACCCCCGAGGACCTCGAGGCCATCGAGCAGCGCATGAAGGCACTGATCGACACGGGCTACGACGTGGTCCGCGAGTACGTCGACCGCGACCAGGCCATGCTGGCCTTCCTGCACCGCGACGAGCCGTACAAGCAGGAGATCGTGCGCGAGATTCCCAAGGGCGAGACCATCCGTCTCTACCATCACCAGGAGTACACCGATATGTGCCGGGGCCCCCATGTGCCCAATACCCGGCACCTCAAGGTGTTCAAGCTCACCAAGCTGGCCGGCGCCTACTGGCGGGGGGACGCCGAGCGTCCCATGCTGACGCGCATCTACGGCACCGCCTGGGGCGACAAGAAGCAGCTCAAGGGCTACCTCAAGCGCCTCGAGGAGGCCGAGAAGCGCGACCACCGCAAGCTGGCCCGCAAGATGGATCTCTTCCACCTGCAGGAAGAGGCCCCGGGCATGGTCTTCTGGCACCCCAACGGCTGGACCATCTACCAGGCCCTCGAGCAGTACATGCGCCGGGTGCAGATCGAGAACGGCTACCAGGAGATCAAGACGCCCCAGGTGGTCGACCTCTCGCTGTGGAAGGCCTCCGGTCACTGGGGCCACTACAGCGAGCTGATGTTCACCACCGAGTCGGAGAAGCGCGAGTACGCGGTCAAGCCCATGAACTGCCCGTGCCACGTGCAGGTGTTCAACCAGGGCCTGAAGAGTTACCGCGACCTGCCGCTGCGCCTGGCCGAGTTCGGCAGCTGCCACCGCAACGAGCCCTCCGGCTCGCTGCATGGCCTGATGCGCGTGCGCGGTTTCACCCAGGACGATGCCCACATCTTCTGCACCGAGGGCCAGATCCAGTCCGAGGCCGAGGCCTTCATCGCCCTGACCCTCAAGGTCTACCGGGAACTGGGCTTCGAGGACGTGGAACTCAAGCTGTCCACCCGCCCCGAGGGCTTCATGGGCGAGCCGGAACTCTGGGACCGGGCCGAGGCGGGCCTCGAGGCCGCCCTGGATGCCACCGGCCTGGACTGGGCGCTGCAGCCGGGGGAGGGCGCCTTCTACGGCCCCAAGATCGAGTTCTCCCTGCGCGACTGCCTCAACCGCGTCTGGCAGTGCGGCACCCTGCAGCTGGACTTCAACCTGCCGGGGCGCCTGGGTGCCCAGTTCGTCGACGAGGACGGGGTGCGCAAGACCCCGGTGATGCTGCACCGCGCCATCCTCGGCTCCTTCGAGCGCTTCCTGGGTATCCTCATCGAGCACTATGCCGGTGCCATGCCGCTGTGGCTGGCCCCGCAGCAGGCGGCGGTGTTGACCATCACCGATGCCCAGCGCGAACATGCCCTCGACCTCGAGCGGCGCCTGCAAAAAATCGGCCTTCGCGTCAAGGCGGACTTGAGGAACGAGAAGATCGGCTTTAAAATCCGCGAGCATACGTTGCAGAAGGTCCCCTATCTCCTGGTGGTGGGAGATAAGGAAGTCGAGGCCGACTCGGTCGCCGTGCGCACCCGCACCGGCGAAGATCTCGGTATCATGACGGTGGACGCCTTCATCGACCTGGTACGGGCCGAGCGGCAATAGCGACATCTTCCCTAGGCGAAAGTGGAGACGGAACCATCAAGCGAAGCAACCCTAGAGGGCGCCCGCAGGACAAGCGCCCCCCGATGAACGAGCGCATTACCGAGGATCAGGTTCGCCTGATCGACAGCGACGGCGAGCAGCTGGGCATCGTGCCCACCAGCGATGCGCTGGAGCGTGCCGAAGCGGCCGGTATGGACCTCGTCCAGATTTCCAATGCCGATCCGATCGTCTGCAAGATCATGGATTACGGCAAGTTCGTCTTCGAACAGAAGAAGCAGAAGGCGGCACAGAAGAAGAAGCAGAAGCAGATCCAGGTCAAGGAAGTCAAGTTCCGGCCTGGCACCGACGAGGGCGACTACCAGGTGAAGATGAAGAACCTGGTGCGCTTCCTCGAAGGTGGCGACAAGGGCAAGGTCACGCTGCGTTTCCGCGGTCGCGAGATGGCCCATCAGGACCTCGGTCGCAAGCTGATGGAGCGGATCGCCGCCGATCTCGAGGAGATCGGTACCGTGGAGTCCTTTCCCAAGATGGAAGGGCGCCAGATGATCATGATCATTGCCCCCAAGAAGAAGTGATCCGACGGCCCGGTCAACGGGTGGCCGGCGAGACGCCGGCCATCGGCCCCGGATTTTCTAAAGAATCTCGAGCGGAGTTCATCTCATGCCGAAAATCAAGAGCAACAGCGGCGCTGCCAAGCGCTTCAAGAAGACGGCCAACGGCTTCAAGCACAAGCAGTCGTTCCGCAGTCACATCCTGACCAAGAAGTCCACCAAGCGGAAGCGTCAGCTGCGTGGGATGAAGCAGATCCACGACGCCGACAAGCAGCTCGTGCAGCGCATGCTGCCGAACCTGTAACCCCTTGGTCGCAACCCTCTACCGTCAGGAGTAAGCCATGACTCGCGTCAAGCGTGGCGTCGTTGCACGTCGCCGTCACAAGAAGATCCTCAAGCAGGCCAAGGGCTACTACGGTGCCCGTTCACGCGTCTTCCGCGTGGCCAAGCAGGCCGTCATCAAGGCCGGTCAGTATGCCTACCGTGACCGTCGCCAGCGCAAGCGCCAGTTCCGCGCCCTGTGGATCCAGCGCATCAACGCCGGTGCCCGTCAGCACGGTCTGTCCTACAGCCGCTTCGTCGGCGGCTTGAAGAAGGCCGGCATCGAGATCGACCGCAAGGTGCTCGCCGACCTGGCCGTTCACGAGAAGGCCGCCTTTGCTGCCATCGTCGAGAAGGCCAAGGCTGCCCAGTAAGTGATCGCGATTCCGGGAGGGTGCGGACCACGGTGCGCGCCGTCCCGATGATCGTCGCAGGGGAAGAGCAGCCGCTCTTCCCCTGTTTTTTTCGCATGCGACAAAGCAAGCTCAATACTTCGGAGCATCAACGGATGGACCACCTTCCCACTCTGGTCGCCGAGGCCCGCGACGCCATCCACGCCGCCGACGACATGGCCGCGCTGGACGAGCTGCGCGTGCGCTATCTCGGCAAGAAGGGCGAGATCACCGCGCTGCTCAAGGGCCTCGGCAAGCTGCCGGCGGAAGAGCGCCCGGCCGCCGGCGAGCGCATCAACCAGGCCAAGCAGGCCCTGGCCGAGGAACTCGACGAGCGCCGTCAGACCCTGGAGAAGGCCGCCCTGGAGGCCCGCCTGGCCGCCGAGCGCCTCGACGTGACCCTGCCGGGTCGCGGCCAGCCGAGTGGCGGCCTGCACCCGGTGACCCGGACCCTGGAGCGCATCGAGGGGCTGTTCACCCGCATCGGCTACGACGTGGCGGTGGGCCCGGAGATCGAGGACGACTACCACAACTTCGAGGCGCTCAACATTCCCGCCCACCACCCGGCGCGGGGCATGGCCGATACCTTCTACTTCGATGCCACCCGGTTGCTGCGCACCCATACCTCGCCGGTCCAGGTGCGGACCATGAAGGAAGCCGAGCCGCCGATCCGCATCGTCTGCCCGGGGCGGGTCTACCGCAGCGACTCGGACCTGACGCATACCCCGATGTTCCACCAGGTCGAGGGGCTGCTGGTGGACGAGGACGTCAGCTTCGCCGACCTCAAGGGCACCATCGAGGACTTCCTGCACGCCTTCTTCGAGCGCGACGACCTCTCGGTGCGCTTCCGCCCGTCCTACTTCCCCTTCACCGAGCCCTCGGCGGAGGTGGATATCCAGTGCGTGATGTGCAACGGCGACGGCTGCCGGGTCTGCTCGCACAGCGGCTGGCTGGAGGTGATGGGCTGCGGCATGGTGCATCCGGAGGTCTTCCGCCACTCCGGCATCGACACCGAACGCTACCAGGGCTTCGCCTTCGGCATGGGCGCCGAGCGCCTGGCCATGCTGCGCTACGGGGTCAACGACCTGCGGCTGTTCTTCGACAACGACCTGCGCTTTCTCAAGCAGTTCGCCTGAACGTCTCAAGAACACGGCCAGGGTACTCGTCGTTGGGCTGACGAGAGCGTCGGGGACAGGTCCAAGAGGGGGTCCTACGCCAGGGATGGCGTCGGTAGCGCCCAGGGAAGGGTTTACAGCGCCCCCTCGCAGACCTGTCGCCGAATCAGCTCCGACATCCACTGGACGGCGAGAGCCCTGAGACCACAGCGATAGGATCCGACATGAAATTTTCCGAACAGTGGCTGCGTGAATGGGTCTCCCCGGCGCTGGCGACCCAGGCCCTGGCCGACCAGATCACCATGGCCGGCCTGGAGGTCGATGCCATCGAGCCCGTGGCGTCCGTCTTCGAGGGCGTGGTGGTGGCCGAGGTCGTCGCCAAGGCCCCGCACCCCGACGCCGACAAGCTCAGCGTCTGCCAGGTCGACGACGGCAGCGGCGAGCCGGTGCCGGTGGTCTGCGGCGCGCCCAACGTGGCCGAGGGCCAGCGGGTGCCCTTCGCCCGGGTCGGCGGGGTGCTGCCCGGCGACTTCAAGATCAAGAAGGCCAGGCTGCGCGGGGTCGAGTCCCGCGGCATGATCTGCTCCGCCTCGGAGCTGGGCCTGGCGGAGGAGACCTCCGAGGGCATCCTGGTGCTGCCGGCCGGGGCACCGGTCGGCGAGGACTTCCGGGCCTTCCTGGGCCTCGACGATCACACCATCGAGGTCGACCTCACGCCCAACCGCGGCGATTGCCTGAGCGTGAAGGGCATGGCCCGGGAGGTCGGCGTGCTCAACCGTCTGGCGGTCGAAGGGCCGAGTATCGCGCCGGTGACCCCGGCCCATGACGAGACCTTCCCGCTGCGCGTCGACGACGCCGAGGGTTGTCCGCGTTATCTGGGGCGGTTGATCAAGGGCGTCGACGTGACCGCCGAGACGCCGCTGTGGATGGTCGAGCGGCTGCGCCGCAGCGGCATCCGCGCCATCGACCCGGTGGTCGATGTCACCAACTACGTGATGCTCGAGCTCGGCCAGCCCCTGCATGCCTTCGACCGCGCCAACCTGCAGGGCGCCGTGGTGGTCCGCCAGGCGCGGCAGGGCGAGCGCCTGGTGCTGCTCGACGGCCAGGAGATCACCCTGAGCGGCGGCACCCTGGTCATCGCCGACGAGCGCGGCCCGCTGGCCATCGCCGGCATCATGGGCGGCGAGCACTCCGGCGTGAACGCCGGGACCCGGGACATCTTCCTGGAGTCGGCGCACTTCTCGCCGCTGGCCGTGGCCGGCCAGGCGCGTGCCTATGGCCTGCACACCGACGCCTCCCACCGCTTCGAGCGCGGCGTCGACCCGACCCTGGCCCGCGAGGCCGCCGAGCGGGCCACGGCCCTGCTGCTGGCGATCACCGGCGGCGAGGCTGGGCCGCTGGTCGAGGTCGTCGACACCGACCGCCTGCCCGGCGAGCGCGAGGTGCTGCTGCGCCGGGCCCGTCTCGACCAGGCGCTCGGCAAGGAGCTGCCCGTGGGGGACGTCGGCGAGATCCTCGAGCGTCTCGGCATGGCGGTGGCGGCCGGCGAGGAGGGCTGGCGCGTCCGGGTGCCGAGCTGGCGCTTCGATGTCGCCATCGAGGAGGACCTGATCGAGGAAGTGGCGCGCATCCACGGCTACAACCGCCTGCCGGTGCGGCGTCCCCAGGCGCGACTGGGGCTGCGCCCCGATCACGAGGCGCGCACGCCGCTGGCGCGGCTGCGTCGGCAGCTGGTGGCCCGGGGCTACTTCGAGGCGGTGACCTACAGCTTCGTCGCCCCCGAGCTGCAGGCGGCCCTGTTGCCCGAGGCCGTCTCGCCGACGCTGGCCAACCCCATCTCCAGCGACCTCTCGGTGATGCGGGCGAGCCTCTTCCCGGGCCTGGTGCGGGCCCTGCAGCATAACCTGAATCGCCAGCAGACCCGGGTGCGGCTGTTCGAGACCGGCCTGGTGTTCCGCGGCGAGCTGGAGGCGCTGAGCCAGGTGCCGATGCTGGGCGCGCTGGTCTGCGGCGCTCGCGAGCCCGAGGGCTGGAGCGGCGGCAAGGACAGCGTCGACTTCTTCGACCTCAAGGGCGACCTGGAAAGCCTGCTGGCCATGGGCGGCGAGCCCGAGGCCTGGCGCTTCGAGCCCGGCGAGCATGCCGCCCTGCACCCCGGGCAGTGCGCGCGTCTCCTCTATCGCGGCGAGGAGGCCGGCTGGATCGGCACCCTGCATCCGGCGGTGCGCGCCCAGCTGGGCCTCAAGGTGGACGCTCTGCTCTTCGAGGTGCGCCTGGACGCCCTGACCCACGGCAAGGTGCCGGCCTTCCGGCCGCTGTCGCGCTATCCGGAGGTGCGCCGCGACCTGGCCTTCCTGGTCGATGCCGACCAGCCGGTGCAGGCGTTGCTCGACACCCTCCGCGCCCAGGCCGGGGAGTGGCTCGTGGAGGCGCGCCTGTTCGACGTCTACCAGGGCAAGGGCGTGCCGGAAGGACGCAAGAGCGTGGCCCTGGGCTTGACCTGGCAGCATCCTTCGCGCACGCTAAATGACGAGGAAATCAATCAGTTGGTCGATGCCATCGTCGAGGAGTCACGGCTGCACCTGGGTGCCGAGCTTCGCGCATGACGACGAGGGAGGTCGACCATCAGCGTGAGGAAAGCGACATGGGGGCGTTGACCAAGGCCGAGCTGGCCGAACACCTGCACGCCGAACTCGGCCTGTCCAAGCGCGAGGCCAAGTCCATGGTGGAGGCCTTCTTCGAGGAGATTCGTGGTTGCCTGCGCGAGAACGAGCAGGTCAAGCTGTCGGGGTTCGGCAACTTCGACCTGCGCGACAAGCGCGAGCGGCCCGGGCGGAATCCCAAGACCGGCGAGGAGATCCCCATCTCGGCCCGGCGCGTGGTGACCTTCCGGCCCGGGCAGAAGCTCAAGACCCAGGTCGAGGACTACCATCCCGAGGAGCGCTGACGCCCCCGCCGAAGACGACGACGCCACCCCGCGGGGTGGCGTCGTTACTTCGTCTCCGCGACCCGACTGGATCTAGGCAATGTCCGAAAAGTGCCTGCGCTCGGCTATACGGCGTTAAAAATCGGCTCAAAGTGCTCATTTACTACCTGTAAACTCCGCCTTTTC
>NZ_JACHXR010000019.1 GCF_014192275.1 Halomonas stenophila
CCGACCCACAAGGCCAGCCAGCTCCACGAGCTCCTGCCTCAGCACTGGCAGCACAATGCCTGATCACTGACAAGAGGTGTTCGCCGTTCGCTTACAGCGGGGGTTTTTCATGGCTGGGTGGCGAGACCTCCGTCAGGGGAAAGGGGGAGAGGGCGCCACCGGTGTCGATTGGCAATCTCAGGTTCCGTTGGGTATAAGGGGGATCGTCTGCCCGGCAAGGGGGCCGGGCAGCGGCCGTTTCACCCGAGAGAAAGGAGTCTCAGTGACATGATCCGTCGTCACCTGGCGGTCTCCGCCGTCGCGCTCGTCAGCGCCCTGATCACCATTCCCGCCGTCGCCAGCGACGGCGCGTCCTGGTCCTATACTGCCGATCGAGGCCCGGGCCACTGGGCCGAGCTGTCCCCCGACTATGCCGCCTGCGGGGCGGGCCACAACCAGTCGCCGGTCGATATCGCCACCTCGCTGGAGACATCGTTAGGCGGCCCCTCCATCGAGTACCCCCATGCCGGCTACCAGGTGCGCCACGATGGGCATACGGTGAAGGTTACCTTCCCGCCGGGCAATGCCATCGAGTACGAGGGGAAGCGCTATCGGCTGCGACAGCTGCACTTCCACGCCCCCAGCGAGCACCACCTGAACGGCCAGGCCTTCCCGATGGAGGCCCACCTCGTGCACGAGGCCGGGGACGGCCGCCTGGCCGTCCTGGCGCTGCTCTTCGAGGAGGGCCAGGCCGAGCCGGCCCTGGAGACGCTGCTGCGCCAGGCGCCCGCCACCTCCGGGCAGCAGGTGACCCTCGACGCGGGGCTCGAGGCCGATGCCTTGCTGCCGGATGCGGCGGACTATTACCGGCTGAACGGCTCCCTGACGACGCCGCCCTGCTCGGAGGGTGTCCTCTGGCTGGTGGCCAAGGCGCCCCTGTCGGCCAGCGAGACCCAGTTGCAGGCCATGTCCCGGCTGCTGGGCGAGGCCAACAATCGGCCGCTGCAGCCGTTGAATGCCCGCCGGGTCCTCGAATAGCGCCGATGGGTGTCGGTATATGCATACAAGAAGATATGGAATCGCGCGGATCCCGGTAGTCAGGCGCCGCCATGACGGCTAGCCTGTGAGGAGAAAGTCGCTGGATACCGCCATCTCAGGAGGAGATACCATGAAGTTGCAACTGTTGCGTACGTTCGCGCTGTCACTGCTCATCGGCATGATGTCACTGGGCCTTGCCGCCTGCGAAGAGGAGGCGCCGGCGGAGCAGGCCGGAGAGAATGTCGACGAGGCCATGGATGAAACCGGCGAGAATGTCGACGAGGCCATGGATGAGGCAGGCGAGTCCGTCGAGGAAATGGGAGAGAACGTCGAGGAGGCAGAGGACGAGTCGAACTACTGAACGGTACCCTTCAGGAACGCGGAAGGCCGGGCATGTTGCCCGGCCTTCCGCGTCTGGGGGCTCGCGCCCGGTCAGGCGCCGGGATTCTGCTCGATGCCCTGGACGTACCAGGGCGCCCCGTCGCGCAACTCGCGCACCAGGTGCCAGGTCTCGTTGAAGGCGTTCTGCTCGCCGTTCTCGTCGATGATGCCATGGAAGAGCACGGTGGCCTCGGCCTGGGCGCCCACCTCCCGGACGCTGCCCAGCTCGGCGAACAGGCGCACGATCTCGGTGTGGTTGTTGGCAGGCTGTTGGTCGCGCTCCTGGCGCAGCAGGTTGTAGAGCTCGGGCGTGACGTAGTCCTGGATCTGCGAGAAGTCGTTGTTGTCCCAGGCGCGCTGCAGGGTCATGAAATGCTCCTTGGCACCGCCCAGGAAGCGTTCGCGGTCGAACCAGGCCGGTTCCGCCGCGAGACCATTGGCACCGCCCGGGGCGCTGGCCTGGAAGGCCTGCGGCTGGCCCTGCGGGGCGGCCTGGGGGGAGGCGGCCGGTCCGCCGGCCAGGGACGGGCGGCGTCGCGCAAACAGACGCACCAGCAGGAAGATCGCGCCACCGATCAGCAGGATGTCGAACAGACGCAACTCGTCGAAGGCGCCACCGAAGAACAGCGATGCCAGCAGGCCGCCGGCCAGCATCCCGGCGAAGGGGCCGGCGAAGCGCGACAGGCCGCTCGAGGGCTTGCGCTGGCCGGCCGTGGTGCCGGTGGCGCGAGGGGTCGTGGCGGTGCCGGAGTCCGCAGAGCGAGAGTAGCTGCCGACGCTCTTGCCGCCTCCCAGGCGGCGAGCGTCGGCATGGTCGACGGCCAGGCCGAAGCCCAGGACGCCGACGACGAGCATGATGAGAAGGTGACGCATCGAGGGATCTCCATCTGGAGGCTGCGGGCAGCCATCGGGCTTTCGAAGCGACCATTCTAGCGGCTAAGCTGAAGCCGGGCACTGTCTATTCAACTCATCGTGGAGGAATGCCATGCGCCTGAAACGGGAGGCGAGCCTGTTGCTGATCGTCGATCTGCAGGCCGGGCTGTTGCCGGTGATCGACGGCGGCGACCAGGCGGTCAGCGAGGCGGGCTGGTTGGGAGGCGTGGCCGAGGCCCTGGACGTGCCGGTGTGGCTCACCGAGCAGTATCCGGCCGGGCTGGGCGGTACCGCGCCCGGCCTTCTGGACGCGCTGGGCGAGCACCGGCGCTGGGAGAAGGTGCATTTCAGTGCCCACGCCGAGACGGAGTTCGCCCGGGCGCTGGTCGAGAGCGGGCGTCACCAGGTCGTGCTGTGCGGTGCCGAGGCGCATATCTGCGTGCTGCAGACCGGCCTGGCCCTGCTCGAGGCCGGCTACGAGGTGGCCTGGCTGGCGGAGGCGGCGGTGAGCCGGCGCCGGGAGGAAGCGGTGCTGGCCCGGCGCCGGATGGCCCAGGCCGGCGCCCTGGTGGTCAGCGCCGACATGGTCGCCTATGAGTGGCTGGAGCGCTGTGACGATGCCGCCTTCAAGGACGTCCACCGGCGTTTCCTCAAGGAGCGCTCGGCGCGCCCCCTGCGCTTCTTCTAGTGGCTCAGCGGTCACGCTCGGCGCGGCAGAACACCAGGGTATCGCCCTCGGAGAGGGCGGCGTTGAAGCGGTAGCCGGCCACGTCGAAGTCCTTGAGCGCCTCGGCATCGTCCAGGCGCTGGCGGATCATCCAGGCGGCCATCAGTCCCCGGGCCTTCTTGGCGTAGAAGCTGATGATCTTGTACTGACCGTTCTTCTCGTCCTTGAACACCGGCGTGATGACCCGGGCCTTCAGCCGTTTCGTATCGATGGCCTTGAAGTACTCGTTGGAGGCCAGGTTGACCAGCACCGGGCTGCCGCTGGCGGCCACCGCCTGGTCGAGGGCCGCGGTCAGCTCTGCCTTCCAGTAGGCGTAGAGGTCCTTGCCGGCCGGGTTGGCCAGCTTGGTGCCCATCTCGAGGCGATAGGGCTGGATCAGGTCCAGGGGCCGCAGCAGGCCGTAGAGGCCGGAGAGGATGCGCAGGTGATCCTGGGCGAAGGCGTTGTCGTCGTCATCGAAGCGATCGGCCTCGAGCCCCACATAGACATCGCCCTGGAAGGCCTGGGCCGCCGGCTTGGCGTTGTCCGGCGTGAAGGGCGTCTGCCACTCGGCGAAACGCGCCGCGTTGAGTCCGGCGATCTTGTCGCTCACCCCCATCAGGTCGCTGATCTGCTGGGGCGAGAGGTCGCGCAGGATGCCGATCAGCTCGCGACTGCGAGTGAGGAAGTCCGGCTGGGTATGGCGGGCGGTCGTGGCCGGGGTCTCGAAGTCCAGCGTCTTGGCGGGCGAGATCACGCTGAGCATGGGGCGCTCCTGTACCTGGGGGAAGTTCGGGGCAGTATACCAAGTCGGCGACGGGCCCGGGGCTATCGCCCTCATAGCCCCGGGCCCGCCGCGTCAGGGGCAGGGGTTGGGGTAGCGCTGGTGGATGGCCTCGATGGCGTCAATCACGTCGTCCTCGAGGCGCAGGGACTCGCTGGCCAGGTCGCTCTCGAGCTGCTCCATGGTCGTGGCGCCGATGATGTTGCTGGTCAGGAAGCGGCGCGAGTTGACGAAGGCCAGGGCCATCTGCGCCGGGTCGAGGCCGTGCTCCCGGGCGAGATCCACATAGGCCCGGGTGGCCTCGTCGGCCAGCGGCGTGTTGTAGCGCTGGAAGCGTTCGAAGAGCGTCAGGCGGGCGTTCGCCGGTCGCGCCCCGTCGAGGTACTTGCCGGACAGCTTGCCGAAGGCCAGCGGCGAGTACGCCAGCAGGCCGAGGCTCTCGCGGTGGGCGATCTCGGCCAGGCCCACCTCGAAGGTGCGGTTGAGCAGGCTGTAGGGGTTCTGCACCGAGGCGACCCGCGGCAGTCCCAGGGTCTCGGCCAACTGGAGGGAGCGCATCACACCCCAGGGGGTCTCGTTGGACAGGCCCACGGCGCGGACCTTGCCGGCCTGGACCAGCTCCTGGAGCGCCGAGAGGCTCTCCTCCAGGTCGGTGGCGTCCTCCTCGTCGTCGTGCTGGTAACCGAGCTGGCCGAAGAAATTGGTGCGGCGGTCGGGCCAGTGGAGCTGATAGAGGTCGACGTAGTCGGTCTGCAGGCGTGCCAGGCTGTCGTCGATGGCCTGGTGGAGGTGCTCGCGGGTCAGCCGGGGGCCGCCACGGACGTGCTCGAGGCCGGGCCCGCTGGCCTTGGTGGCGATGATGACGTCATCCCGGGAGCCGCGTGCCTTGAGCCAGCTGCCGATATAGGCCTCGGTGCGCCCCTGGGTCTCCGCCTTGGACGGCACCGGATACATCTCGGCGGTGTCGATAAAGTTGATGCCGAAGGCCACGGCACGGTCGAGCTGCTCATGGGCCTCGGCCTCGGTGTTCTGCTCGCCGAAGGTCATGGTGCCGAGGCACAGTCGGCTGACGTCGATACCGGTCGTGCCCAGGGGCCGCGTCTGCATCCGTCACTCCTCGTGAGGTTGGGGGGCGTTTCGCTCCGCATGGTAGCGAGGGGGCCAGGCCCCGTAAACGGCCCGGGGGTTGAGTCCCCGCCGGGGCGGGCGTATGCTTGCCCACCCGTTGCCCCGGTAGAGTCCGCAGGGCGGCTGTCATCCTAGGAAGCGGCGCCGGACACAGGGTGGTGCTCGACGTCATTTTTCGGACCACTGGACGCAAGGTTGTTTGCCATGCAGCAGGCATCATCACTGTTCACTCGGCTCGAGTACCGTCTGGCACAGCAGCTGTTCCATACGCGCTGGCTGCCGCGCTCGCCGCGTACCCAGCGACTGACCATGCACCTCTTCCAGCGCTGTGCCGATGCCGGCCATCCGGCGGCGCTGTCGGTGTACGGGCATATGCTCTTCCATCGCGGCATTACGCCTCAGGACAAGGCGCGGGGGGCCCGCTATGTGCTCGAGGCCGCCCAGGGCGGCGACACCCGGGCGCAGTACCAGGCCGGCCAGATCTACGAGTACGGTTGCGCCCTGTATCCGCGCCGCGATGACCATGCGGTGACCTGGTACGCCCGGGCCGGCGAGGCGGGGCATGCCCTGGCCGCCGCACGGCTGGCTCGCGCCTACCGTGACGGTGAGCTCGGCCTGCCGGTCGACGTCGAGCGCCAGGCGCATTGGCAGACCCTGGCCGATCGCTTCATCGGGCTTGACGAGTCACTGGACACGAGCGAAGCCGGAACGCGACACTAGGATGATGGCTCGCCTCATGACGAGGCGGTGAAAGCAGTCACCCTGTCGAAGCCGGTGGCTTTCATCACCAAGGACTCCCCAGCCCGTGACGCTACCGACACTGCTGGATATCGAAGCGTCCGGATTCGGGCGCGGCAGCTACCCCATCGAGGTCGGCCTGGCCCGGTCCGATGGCAGTTCCTGTGCCTTCCTCGTTCAGCCCCTCGCCGAATGGACCCACTGGGACCCCAAGGCCGAGCTGCTGCATGGCATCTCCCGCGGGCGCCTGCAGCGGGAAGGCTACCCCGTGCGTCAGGTGGCTCGCTGGCTCAATGACGAGCTCGGCGAGATCGGCATCGCCTACAGCGACAGCTGGGGGTACGACAACACCTGGCTGTCACTGCTCTTCCACCATGCCGGCATGCTCCCGGCGTTCCGCCTCGAGGCCCTGCGGCGACTGCTCAGTGAGGTCCAGCTCGCGCGCTGGAGTGCCACCAAGGAAGCGATCATCCGCGAACAGGGCATCCACCGGCATCGCGCCGGCGAGGATGCCCTGCTGTTGCAGCTCACCTATCAGCGCACCCTGGCGGACGACGCGACCGGCTAGGCCTCGCCGCCCACCTCCAGCAGCACCTTGCCGATGTTGGCATCGCGCCGGACATGGTCATGGGCCGCCTCGGCCTCGGCGATGGGCCAGGTCCAGTCCACCAGGGGCGCCAGCTCGCCGCTGGCCAGGCGTGGCCAGACATGGTCCCGCAGGGCCGCGAGGATCTCGCCCTTGGCCGCCGGGGGCCGGGCACGCAGGGTGGAGCCGATCACTCGCTGGCGCTTCATCAACAGTCGCCCCAGGTCCAGCTCCGCCCGGCGTCCGCCCATCAGGCCGATCACCACCAGCCGGCCATCGGCATTGAGCACCTGCTGGTTGTCGGCGAGATAGCTCGCGCCCACCGGGTCGAGGATCATCTCGGCGCCGCCCCAGGCCTTCACCGCGTCCACGAAGCTGCCATCGTGGCGGTTCCAGCCGGCGTCCGCCCCCAGCTCGCGACAGGCGGCGAGCTTGGCCTCGCTGCCCACGGTGACGAAGCAGGGGTGGGCGAAGGCGCGGCACAGCTGGAGGGCGGCGGTGCCGACGCCACTCGCCCCGGCATGCAGCAGGACGCGTTCCCCCGGCGCCAAGGCGCCTTCCATGAACAGATTGAGCCAGGCCGTGGCGAACACCTCGGGCAGGGCGGCGGCCTCGCGCAGCCCGAGGCCCGCCGGGACCGGCAGCACCTGTCGGGCGTCGACGACCACCTCCTCGGCGTAGCCACCGCCCGCCAGCAGGGCGCAGACCGGTTGGCCGACCGCGAGCCCGGTGACGCCCTCGCCCACCGCCACCACGGTGCCGCTGACTTCCAGGCCGAGGGTCGTCGAGGCACCGGGCGGGGGTGGGTACTGGCCCGCGCGCTGCATCAGGTCGGCGCGGTTGACGCCGGCCCAGGCCACCTGAAGGCGCACCTCCCGGTGGCCGGGTCCGGCGGGGGCCTCCGCCTCGTCCCAGACGAGGCGGTCCTGGTCATGGTGAATGGCATGCATGGCAGGGCTCCGGGGAGTCAGTGATCATCGGCGAGGCGGGCCTCCATGACCGCCAACAGGCCATCCGGCTCGCTCGCCGCGAGCAGGCGGGTCCGGGTGCGGGCGTCGAGGAAGCCGTGGTCGACGGTGGAGTCGAGGAAGGTCAGCAGGGGCGAGTAGAAGCCGTCGGTGTCGAGCACCCCGATGGGCTTGTCGTGGAGCCCCAGGTACTGCCAGGTCCAGGCCTCGAAGAGCTCCTCGAGGGTGCCGATACCGCCGGGCAGGGCGATGAAGGCATCGCTGTGGGCGGCCATGCTGGCCTTGCGCTCGTGCATGTTGCGCACCCGGATCAGCCGGGTCAGCCCGTGGTGGGCCTGCTCGCGCTCGACCAGGTGGTCGGGCATCACCCCGGTGACCTGGCCGCCGGCGGCCAGGGCGCTGTCGGCCAGCGCCCCCATCATGCCCACCCGGGCACCACCGTAGACCAGGGCATGGCCGCGCCGGGCCAGGGCCACGCCCAGCGCCCGGGCGGCCTCGAGGAAGCGCGGGTCGCGGCCTTCCCGCGAGCCCAGATAGACGCACATAGTCGCCATGGTGTCCTCCTTGATGGGTCTCTTATCCTAGCGGTGGGGAGCCGCTCCCGGCAAAGCGCCGGCGCAACGAAAAAAGGCGCCGCAGGGCGCCCTTCGCTGTGATGGCCGGAGCGGAGCGTTCAGCGCGCGCGGGCGGCGTCGCGCTTCATGGCCTGGCGCAGCAAGGCGATGCCGCCGACGCTGATGCCGACCAGACTGGCGATCAGGGCGAGACTGGCGATTACATGGGTATCGAGGTACATCGGGGACTCCTTGGGTGTGTTGTCGGGGGAGGGGAAAGCGTCGAGACGCCGGCTCAGGGCAGGCCGTCGATCACGCCGTACTCGGCGTCGAGCCAGCGGCCGATGACATTGTCGCCGCACAGGTGGTGGGCGTACTGGGTGTGCAGGCAGCGTACCTGGTCCCAGTTGGCGATGCCGCCGATGCCGCGTTCGCGCAGCACGTCGCCATAGCCCAGGCGCTCGACCTCGGCCCGCTGCGTCGCGCTCATGTGCCGCCAGCGGGCGTCCACGTAGTCGGCATGGCTGCGGTGGTAGGCGGCCAGGAACTCGGCGTCGTCCCGGAGGCGGGTCTCGAGGGCCTTGATGACGCCGGCGGCCTCGATGCGCGACAGCTCGACCTTCAGGGACTCGGAACTGAGCCAGTAGAGGGTCGGGAAGGGCTTGCCGTCGACGATGGGCGCCATGCGCAGCACCAGCGGCGTGCCCTCGCCATCGGTGGCGGCCAGGGCCTCGATGCCGCGGGGCGCACGGCCGAGCTGCTCGGCAATGACGCTCAGTTGGCGCTCGTCAGGCATCGTGTCGGGACGGATCACCATCGTCGGGGTCTCGTATGAACTTGTTCGAACGGCCCACGGCACGAAAGAAGGTCCGGTTGAGTTGCTCGGGGGTGGGCACGTAGCCCCACTGCCGTTCGCAGTACTCGCCGGCCCGCGCCATCAGCACGTCATAGAGGCGATTGAACGGCGCATCATAATCGTAAGGGTCTTCCCCGAACAAGCGGATGTGCGGAAAGTCGGCGAAACGCTCCATGAAGAAGCGTTCCAGGTCGGCCTCGACGGCGCGGTGGCGGGCGACATCATCGGGGTCGAGCCAGAGATCGTAGCGGATGCCCATCGGCGGCTCCCTCGGGTGGACGGGCTCGGCGATGCCGAGGCGGTATGCATGAGACCGCACCCCGTGCCGTTCGGCTCGGCGTGCCGGTCAGCGCCGGGCCAGGGGCGCGAAGCAGGCATCGAGCAGCCGGGCCAGGTCCCGGGGGGCGAGGCGGATCTCCAGTCCCCGCCGGCCGCCGCTGACATGGATGGCGGCGAGTGGCTCGGCGCTGTCGTCGACGAAGGCGGCCAGGCGCTTCTTCTGGCCCAGGGGGCTGATGCCGCCCACCACATAGCCCGTGGCCCGTTCGGCTTCCGCGGTGTCGGCCATCACCGCCTTGCGGGTGCCGGCGGCCCGTGCCAGGGCCTTGAGGTCGAGCTGGCTTGCCACCGGCACGATGGCCATCGCCAGCCGGCCATCGTCGAGCCGGGCCAGCAGGGTCTTGAAGACCTCCCAGGGCGACAGTCCCAGGGCCTCGGCCGCCTCCTCGCCGTAGGCCGGACGGCGCGGGTCATGCTCGTAGCTGGCCAGGGCGAAGGCCACACCGGCCCGTTCCAGCACCTTCACGGCCGGTGTCATGCGTCGAGGGCCTCCGGCTCCTGCAGGTGCGCCTCCAGTGCCCGGCGCAGCTCGCCCTCGATGGGCACGGCACGCTTGGTGTCATGGTCGAACTGTACCAGCACCGTGTGCCCCAGGTTGGCGAGTACGCCGTTCTGGCGGGCCTCCTGGGTCACGGTGAAGGAACTGGTGCCGAGTCGCGAGAGGTAGGTGCGGATCTCGATGTTGTGGCCATAGTAGAGCTCCGCCCGGTAGTCGATTTCCATGCGTGCCATGATCAGCCGCCACCGGCGCGGGTCGAGGTCCGGCGTGAACAGCCGGAAGAGGTCGTTGCGGGCCAACTCGAACCAGGCCGGCAGGCGGGTATTGTTGATATGGCCCAGGGCATCGGTGTCGTAGAAGGCGGGCTCGATGGTGCGGACGAACATGCGGGCTCCTCGTGGGCGGTGATCGGCTGGCCAAGTGTCCCAGCATTACCCCGAGCAAGCGCTCGGTCAAGTCGTGGCGGCGCGGCGGGCCTGCCACCAGGCTTGACCGCGCGTCCAGGCCAGCAGCCAGGCGGTGGCGGCGGCGAAGCCGGTCAGGGTGCCCGTCACCAGGCCCAAGCTGTCGTAGGTGAGGGAGACACTCAGGGCATAGCACAGCAGCGAGCCGAGGCCGGCCGGATAGTGCTTGATCACCGTGGCCACCGGGGCGGCGCCATGGGTCAGATGGAGGATCACCAGGAAGGGGTACATGGTCACCGGGAAGGCGGCCATGACCCCGGCCCAGGCCGTCGGCACCACATGGGCGAGGCCGGTGATCAGGAAGATGATGGCGGCGGCCAGCCCGGCGCGCAGCCCCAGTGCCGGCCAGCTGAAGCCGCCCTTGGGCTGGGCGGCGATATCCGGCACGCGGCGGTAGAGGCGAATGAAGACGAGGATCGCCACCAGGGTGGTCAGGGTGCCGCTGACTCGAGTGAACTCGATGCGGGTCAGCAGCAGGCTGACCACCAGCCAGGCGGCCAGGCCGCCGACGGTGCCCATCAGCACCCCCCGCAGGCCGTCGCGGCGGGCGCAGAGCAGGTAGCCGCCGCCCAGCGCCAGGGTGGCGGAGAACCCCGCCAGGGTGTGCACCGCACTCTCGGCGGCGAAGCCCGGCGAGAGCTCCAGGCCGATGAAGAACAGCGCGATGGCGGTGCCCAGGGGATAGCCCGAGAGCAGCCCCGCCATGCGGGTGCTGAGGCGCTCGGCGACCACCGACAGGCCCAGCACCACGCCGATCGACACCAGAAGCTTGGCCAGTTGCCAGCTGAGCGGAACGTCCATCGAGTCTCCTTTATCCTAGAGTGACAGCCTGCCAGCGAGGTGCCCATGGCCGGTCACGACCTTTCGCCCCCGCCGCGCCCCGAGGCCTGCGAACTGTGCGGACGGGCGGCGCCCCTCACGCGCCACCACCTGATTCCCCGCGCGCTGCATGGCAAGGCGCGCTATCGCCGCCGGTTCGATCGCGTCGAGCGGCTCACGTCCATCCTGTGGGTCTGCCATGCCTGTCACAAGCACATCCATGGGGTGCTCGGCGAGCGCGAGTTGGCCGAGCATTATCGCAGCCGTGAGGCGCTGATGCGCCACCCGGAGATTCGGGCCTTCGTCGAATGGCTGTCCACCAAGCCTCCGGGTTTCCGCCCCAAGCGGCCGAGTCGCCGCCGCTAGGCGGCGGCCGGGATATCTCAGACCAGCCGCAGTCCCTGGCGGTCCGTCCAGGCCGCCTTGAGGGCGGCGGCCAGCGGCTCCCGCAGGTGCTCCGGCAGGGCGCCCGCGGCGCTCCCGTAATCCTCATCGGCTCGGTTGCGCAGCCAGCAATAGGCCCAGGCGCAGGCCTCGTCGTCGTCGGCCGGCACCGGCCGGGCGGGCATCTGGACGAGCAGGAAGACCGCCGTGCGGCCGGCCCAGAGGGGGATCTCCTCGCCGGTGTCTGCCCGGCTCCAGGCGGAGAGGGTGGCGCCGCTGGGTGTGGCCTCCGGCGCCCCCAGCTTGGCGACCCGGGCGGTCTCGGCCAGGATCAGCGCCAGGCGATCCGCATCGCCCTGGCCGAGTGTCAGCCAGCGGGCGATGACGGCGGGCAGGCCGCGGCGTACCTTGGCATAGAAGCCGCTTTGCGGCATGGTCTCAGGCATTGGTCTGGCCCCTTGGAAGCAGGACTGTATATGGAATTCGATTTTGCCACGCCCGTCGAGCGCCGCCACCCGTCCGTGGGGGAAGAGCCATCCGACTGGCCGTCCCAGAAGTGGCATCGCTACGGCGAGGACGTCTTGCCGCTCTGGGTGGCCGACATGGACTTCCGCTCGCCCCCGGCGGTGATCGAGGCGCTGCATGCCCGGGTCGCGCACGGCGTCTTCGGCTATGGGCTGGTGCCGGACAGCCTCAGGCAGGCCCTCTGTGCCTGGAGCGCCGAGCACTATGGCTGGGAGATCGAGCCGGACTGGCAGCTGTGGCTGCCGGGGGTGGTCCCGGCCCTGCACCTCGCCAGCCTGGCCTTGACCGAGCCGGGCGAGGGCGTATTGACGGTGACCCCCATCTACCCTCCCTTCCTCAAGGTGGCCGAGCATACCGGGCGCCTGCCGCAGCAGGTCGCCCTGCGTCCCCCCGACGGCCCCGACGGCGACTGGACGCTGGACCTGGCGGCGCTGGAGGCGGCCATCACGCCCGAGACGCGGCTGCTGCTGTGGTGCCAGCCCCACAATCCGACCGGCCGGGTCTGGACCACCGAGGAACTGGACGGCCTGGCGGCGCTGGTCGAGCGCCATGATCTGATCGTCGCCTCGGATGAGCTGCACTGCGACCTGCTGCTCGACGACGGCGCCCGCCACCGCCCCCTGGCGGCGGCCTATCCGGCCCTCGCCGAGCGGATCCTGACGCTCTGGGCGCCCTCCAAGACCTTCAACCTCGCCGGCCTGACCGCGGCCTGCGCGGTGATCCCCGATGCCGGCCTGCGTCGCCGCTTCGCCGCCCGGACCAGGGGGCTGCAGCCGGACGGTAACGTGCTTGGCCTGGTGGCCGCCGAGGCCGCCTATCGCCATGGCGACCCCTGGCGGCGGGCCCTGCTCGAGACGCTGCGCGACAATCGCCGGCGGCTGGTCGAGCGGGTGGCGCGCTGGCCCGGGGTGGTGATGGCCTCGCCGGCCTCCACCTACCTGGCCTGGCTGGACCTGCGCGAGGCGCCGGCCCTGCAGGATACTGGCAAGTCGCCCCAGCAGGCCTTGCTGGAGTGGGCCGGGGTGGCATTGTCCGATGGCGTCGCCTTCGGCTGGCCGGGGTTCGTGCGGCTCAACTTCGGCACCACCGCCCGGCAGCTCGAGGCGGCCCTCGATCGTCTGGAGGGTGTGCTCGGCGCCTGACACGACCCGGCCGCCCCGAGGGAGCGGCCGAGCGGACGTCAGTAGAGCTGGGCGAAGAGCTTGCGACGGTAGGCAACGGTCAGCGGGTGGTCAGAGCCGAGCGCATCGAAGGCTCGCAACAGGGTCTTGCGGGCGGCGTCGTCACCGTAGGCACGGTCGCTCTTCATCAGCGCCAGCAGGGCCTCCAGGCCGGCCTCGTACTGGCCGTCGGCGACCTGGCACAGCGCCCGCTGGTAGCGGGCCTCGCTGTCGTCGCGGCCCTCGAGGGCGGCGAGCTCCTCGGCGGAGGGCGCCTCCTCACCGAACTCGATGCTGGCGCGCACGCCGCGGGCCGGCGCCGAGTCCCGCTCCTCCGGCGGCAGGGCGTCGAGCAGGGCCCGTGCCTGCTGAGGCTCGCCGGCGGCGACCAGGGTCCGGGCGAGCGCCACCTGGTAGGGGGCATGCTCCGGCCACTGCTGGACCAGTTCCTCGTAGATCTGCCGGGCGGTGGTGGTATCGCCGGCCTCGAGGGCGGCGGCGGCCTGCTCCTCGGGACTCAGTTGAGCCTCGGCCGGGGCCTGGAAGTAGCGCCCCAGCCACTCGCGGATCTCCTTCTCGGGCAGGGCGCCCTGGAACTGGTCGACCAGGCCGCCCTGGCTGATCAGCTTGACGTCCGGGACCGAGCGCACGCCGAGCTGCCCGGCGATATCCTGGTTATCGTCGATGTTGAGCTTGGCCAGGATGAAGGCACCGTTGTACTCCCGGGCGAGCTTCTCGAGTACCGGCATCAGGTTCTTGCACGGCTCGCACCAGGGGGCCCAGCAGTCGAGGAGCACCGGCACCTGCATGGAGGTCTCGAGCAACTGCTGGATGTTGCTGCGGTCGACATCGATGATCAGCTCGGCGCCCTGCTGGCTTTCGGCGGTGCTGGACGATGGCTCGGGGCCGCTATCGGCGGTGAGCGGCTCCCCGGTGCGGGGGTCGACGATCGGCATGATGGGCTGGCCTTGAAATGATGGTGAATTTGTAACTCAGATGCGGGTGATCGCGGCGAGATTCAAGGGGGTGGGCGACGATGAGGCGACTCCGGCGGTGGGTGACCGGCGTCGGGCTGCTGCTCGTGATGCTGCTGGGGTCCTCGCTCGGGGTCGACCTGCGCCGCCCGGCGCTCAAGCTCCCCGGCACCGGTCGGCTGGGCATGGCCGAGGCACCCAGGGCAGGCGGCGAGTGACGTGACGAGCGGCTCGGCGTTGACATCCCGGGCATGAAAAAGGCCAGAACCTCTCGGTTCCTGGCCTTTCTCGGTATTTGGTAGCGGGGACCGGATTCGGGTCGATGGCCTTCCAGGGGCTGTAGAGAGCCGAGCCCGACGAGCTACCAGAAGGTCTACCGTAGGCAAGAAAAAGGCCAGAACCTCTCGGTCCTGGCCTTTCTCGGTATTTGGTAGCGGGGACCGGATTCGGGCCGATGACCTTCCTGGGGCTGTAGAGAGCCGAGCCCGTCGAGCTAGCAGAAGGTCTACCGTAGGCAAGAAAAAGGCCAGAATCTTTCGATTCTGGCCTTTTTCGGTATTTGGTAGCGGGGACCGGATTCGGGCCGATGACCTTCCAGGGGCTGTAGAGAGCCGAGCCCGACGAGCTACCAGAAGGTCTACCATAGGCAAGAAAAAGCCCAGAATCTTTCGATTCTGGCCTTTTTCGGTATTTGGTAGCGGGGACCGGATTTGAACCGATGACCTTCGGGTTATGAGCCCGACGAGCTACCAGACTGCTCCACCCCGCATCAACGTGAGACGTATTCTACAGGGATTCTGTCCCGCGTCAATAGCGAGTTTTCGGGGCTCGTATTCCCCCGGGGCCCTGGTCCATACTCGAGCATTGGGAGGTGTCAAAAAAGTGACACCTTCCCTGGCGACAATGACGTTGCCGAGCGGCTGGACACCGCGTCCAACAAGAAGTGGATATCGTGAATCATCAGGGAGTTCGTCAATGACAACATCATCTTCCGTCGCCTGGGTGACTGGTGGAACCGGTGGCATCGGAACGGCCATCTGCCGTGCGCTGGCCGATGCCGGTTACCAGGTGGTCGCGGGCTACCACAATCCCGAGAAGGCCAAGGCCTGGCTCGAGACCCAGCAAGCCGATGGATACGACAACATCGCCCTGTCCGGGGCCGACCTTTCCGACTACGAGGCCTGCATGGCGGGGGCCAAGGAGATCCACGACACCTACGGACCGATCAGCGTGCTGGTCAACTGTGCGGGGATCACCCGTGACGGGACCCTGAAGAAGATGACCTCGGATCAGTGGAGCGAGGTCATCGACACCAACCTCAATAGCGTGTTCAACACCTGTCGCAGCGTCATCGAGGACATGCTCGAGCAGGGTTACGGGCGCATCATCAACATCTCGTCCATCAACGGGCGCAAGGGCCAGTTCGGCCAGGTGAACTATGCGGCGGCCAAGGCGGGCATGCATGGCCTGACCATGTCCCTGGCGCAGGAGACGGCCACCAAGGGCATCACCGTCAACACCGTCTCACCGGGGTACATCGCCACCGACATGATCATGAAGATCCCGGAGAAGGTCCGCGAGGCGATTCGCGAGGCCATCCCGGTCAAGCGCTACGGCACCCCCGAGGAGATCGGCCGGCTGGTGACCTTCCTGGCCGACAAGGAATCCGGCTTCATCACCGGGGCCAACATCGACATCAATGGTGGCCAGTTCATGGGCTGAACCGCCCCCGACGTCGCTCACTCGATACGCAAAGCGCGAGGCCATGGCCTCGCGCTTTGCGTTGGAAGGGCCTCCGGGGCGTCAGGGCGGTGGCAGCTGCGTGAGGCTCTCCAGGGTGCGGTCCAGATCGCCGACCTCGCGTTCCCAGAGGGCCGGGGAGATCGGGCCGGTGGCCAGCAGGTCGGCCAGCACGCCGCGAAGCTCCTCGGCTCGGGACGGCTCCCGTCCCAGGTTCTCGTTGAGCCGTTCCACCTGGATGGCCAGGCGCAGGGGATCGTCCTGCCGGTTGACCGGGTCGCCGGCCAGCAGCGAGAGGTGAACCCGCAGGCGGGCCAGGCATTCCTCGACGTCTTCCGGCGCCGGCGGCGTCTGGCGGGCCGCGTTGCGCTGGGCATGGGCCCGCCGCAGGTCGTCCGGCAGGGCGTCGGCTTCGGTACCGGGCACCTCGTCGGGGGCACCGCCGGCCAGGCAGGCGGCATCCGCCGCCAGGTGGGCCTCCAGCAGCGGTCGCACCCGGCGCCAGCGATGGACCTCCTCGGCCAGGGCCAGGCGTGCCAGCCGTTCGCGTCGTGCTCGGACGATGCCCGACCAGCGGCGACGCATGCCCTCACTGCGCCGGCCGGCCGGCAGCGGCTCCAGGGCGGCGGCCTCCTGGATGGCCGCCTCCAGGTCGGTGGCCTCGCCGCTGTTGGCGGGATGCCAGGCATCCAGGCGGTCGATCAGCTGCTGCATGGCGTCCAGTCGCGACCTGGCGCGTTGTGTCTGGTCGCTACGGGCGGCGTCCCGGCGCGCGAAGATCTCGTCGCAGAGGTGACGAAACTCCCGCCACAGGGCCTGCTCCTCGCCCTTGGGGGCGCGACCGAGGGCCCGCCAGCGATGCTGCAGGGCCTTGGCCGCTTCCGCCTGCCGGGCGGGCGCCTGGTCGCGGTCGCGCAGGGCGCGTGCCTCCTCGATCAGGGCGCGCTTGGCCTCGGCGATCTCGTGGGCCCGTTGCTCGATCAGCGCCTGCAGGGCATGGCGAATGCGGCCGAAGCGTCGGCCGATGGCCTCCGCGGCGTCCCGGGGTACCGGCGAGTGGCGCCGCCACTGCTGGCGGGCGCGGTCGCGAATCTCGCGCAGGGCGTCCGGGTCGGCCTGCTCGGCCGGCTGGGCGAGCAGTGTCTCCAGCTGCTCGCAGAGGGCCTCCCGGGCGGCCAGGTTCTGCTGGCGCGCGGCCTGGCGCCGGTCCCGCCAGTCGGCCAGGCGTTCGTGGATCCGGTCCGAGGCCGCCCGGAAGGCCGCGGATTGTTCGCGGTTGGCGGCCGCGTCGCCGAGGTCCTTCCACTCCTTCACCAGTCGGCGGTGCCGGCGGTCCAGCTCAGCGTCGCCGAGGCTGTCGTCGTCGGCCAGGGCGGCGATGGCATCGCATAGCTGATCGCGCTTGGGGCCGGCAACGAAGCCGCGCCAGTCGCGCAGCTCCGCCAGTCGGGCGCCGAGCCGCTTGAGGCGGCCCCGCAGCGTGCCGAGGCGGTCGGCCGGCAGTGCTTCCGCCTGGTGACGCAAGCGCTGGTGCAGCCGACTGGCCCCCTTGAAGGCCCCGCTCTCGAGCAGTCGCTCCAGCTCGTCGAGTTCCTCGGCGAAGCGGGTCAGGCGGGTCTCGACGTCCAGGTCGCGCGGGGTGTCCGCGGCATGAAGACGCTCGTGGGCGCGCTGCAGCAGGGGCGAGGGCGGCAGGTCCGGGGGCCAGCCGCAGGCCTCGACCAGGCTGGCCAGGCGCTCGTCATCGCCCTCCTGCAGGGCCTGCTCGATGGCACCGGCGCGCTCGTCCAGGCGCACCCGGGCCTTGACGATATGATCGTAGCCGGCCAGGGCCGCGTCATAGCGGCGGCGCAGTTCGTCATCGGCCAGGTGCTGGTCGGACAGCGCCTGCCAGCGGCTGGCGAGCAGGTGCTTCTGGGAGCGCAGGCTGGCGATATCCTGGTCGGCCAGGCGCTCGCCGTGTCGCAGGGCCTGCAGGCTTTCCTCGAGGGCCTCGACCAGGGCCTCGCGGGAACGGTCGGCCTGCTCGCGATGGCGTTCGGCCTCGTCCTGGGCCTGTTCATGGGCCTCATGGTCGCTGATCACCTTGCGGCAGCGCTGGCAGGCATCCTGGTAGCGCCGTTCCTGCGCGCCATCCGGCAGGTCGTCGAGACGGGCCCATTCGCGCATCAGGTGGCGGAAGCGGCCGGCATAGAGCGGCTCCCAGGCGGCCCTGGCATGGGCCTCGAGAGACGCCAGCAGGGCCTCGCGACGGGCCCGGGCCTCGACCAGCGAGGCGGCATCGGCGCGCAGGCGGTTCAGGCGCTCCCGGGCCTGGCGAACCACCTGGCGGTCGCGGCGGGCCTCCTGGGTCAAGCGCGTCAGTCCCTGCTCGCTCTCGACTCGGGCCGCGGCGGCGTGGCGCACGGCGGCGATGCCATTCTCGCAGGCCTGGCGGATCAGCGCCTCCTCGCCGTCCAGGCGCGCCAGGGCGGCCAGGCGCAGCTGCTGGTTATCGCCCTCCAGGGCCACCCGCTCGAGCAGCTCGGAGTCGTCGAGGTCCTCGGTCAGGGCGATGCGGTGTGGCAGGTCGAGCGAGGTCTCGCGGCCACACAGCAGGGTGATCAGGCGTTCGCGGAGTTCGTGAGAGTCATCACCCCGACGGCGCAGGGTCAGCAGGCGTTCCGGGTCGGTCAGGCCGGCCAGGGCGGCCCGACGGACGCCGGCATCGGGATCCCGCACGAGGCGCTCGAGCTGCTGGCGCTGGCCATCCTGGGCGGGGTCGAGCCGCGCGATGGCCTGGCGCCGCACATCGGGATCGGGGTGCTGCCAGCGAGGGGCGAAGAGTCGGCGAAGGAATCCTGACATGGAGCTTCCTGAGAGGGGCGCGGCAGGTGTCGCTGGCGCGCCGGCGAACGAGATGGACGGTCGGCGTGGAAGACGCCGGGTCATGGGCTTATCTAAGCATGCGGCGATCTGGCAGAAAAGGGCGATGCAACGGGGTGTTGCCGAGACGAGACACTGACAAGGGGGCGGTGCTGGGCTTATCATCAGTTGCAGGGTCCGGGGCACTCGCTTAGCTTTGGTGGAGCACCCCGACCATCACCCGACGTGGAGTTCGGCAATGAGTCTCAAAGTGGACAGGGACGGCATGGCATTCACCTTCAAGGGCGGCATGCTGCCGATGACGGTCATGGAGTTGACGAGCGCCGATCCCGAGCGCATACGCGAACAACTCGCCGGCAAGCTCAGTCAGTCCCCCGCTTTCTTCCAGCACACCCCGGTGGTCCTCAGCGTCGAACGCCTCGACGAGCCGCACCTGGCGCTCGAGCGGATCTGCGCGGTCTGCCGGGCCCACAAGCTGTTGCCGGTAGCGGTGCGCGGTGGTCCCGACCCGGTCAAGCAGTCGGCCTGGGCCCTGGGGCTCGGCTGGTTCCCTCCCCAGGAGGCGGCGCGCCCCCGTGCGCTCGAGAGCGTGCCGGCCGGCGACGCCGGCTCCTCCCCGGCCGGGGAGGAGCCAGCGGAAGCGCTGGCGCCGCCGGCCGTTGCCGCCGGCGGGCGCATCTTCCGCGGCACGGTACGCTCCGGCCAGCAGATCACCGCCCCCGAGGGCGACCTGGTGGTGGTGGGGGCCGTCAATGCCGGCGCCGAGGTGCTGGCCGGCGGCAGCGTGCATGTCTATGGCGCCCTGCGCGGACGCGCCCTGGCGGGCATCCACGGCGATCCCCAGGCGGCCATCTTCTGCCGCGAGCTGCGCGCCGAACTGCTGTCGGTCGCCGGCAACTACAAGCGTCTCGAGGACATCGACCCGCGACTGCTCGGCACGACCGTGCAGGTGCGCCTGAGTGACGACCAGCTGAGCATCATGTCGCTGGACTGACAGTGCGACGAACAACGACGATTCGGCGGAGTGGCCATGGCCCGCCGCCTTTCCATCACCATGACAGACAGGATGCGACACTTGGCCAAGATCATTGTTGTGACCTCCGGCAAGGGTGGGGTCGGTAAGACAACCAGTGCTGCCGCCATCGCGACGGGCCTGGCGCTGCGCGGCCAGAAGACCGTGGTTATCGATTTCGATGTCGGGCTGCGCAACCTCGACCTGATCATGGGCTGCGAGCGACGCGTGGTCTATGACCTGGTCAACGTCATCCAGGGCGAGGCCGGCCTCAACCAGGCGCTGATCCGCGACAAGCGCGTGGACAACCTGCACATCCTTCCGGCCTCCCAGACCCGGGACAAGGATGCGCTGACCCTGGAAGGGGTCGAGACCGTGCTCAACACCCTCAACAAGGACTTCGACTACATCATCTGCGACTCGCCGGCGGGCATCGAGCGCGGCGCCCAGCTGGCCATGTACTTCGCCGACGAGGCGATCGTGGTGACCAACCCCGAGGTCTCCTCGGTGCGTGACTCCGACCGCATCCTCGGCCTGCTGTCGTCCAAGACCCGGCGTGGCGAGCGAGGCGATGACCCGATCAAGGAGCACCTGCTGATCACCCGCTACAACCCGAATCGCGTGGATCTGGGCGATATGCTCAACCTCGAGGACATCCGCGAGATCCTGGCCATCGATCTGGTCGGCCTGATCCCGGAGTCCGAGGCGGTACTGCGGGCCTCCAACCAGGGGGTACCGGTGACCCATGACGACAGCAGCGATGCCGGCCAGGCCTATGCCGATACCGTGTCCCGGCTGCTGGGCGAGGAGGTGCCCCTGCGGTTCCACGAGTTCCAGAAGAAGAGCCTGTTGAGCCGAATGTTCGGAGGAGTCCGCCGGTGAAGCTACTCGATTTCCTGAAGCGCGAGCGCAAGAAGTCTGCCTCCGTCGCCAAGGAGCGGCTGCAGATCATCGTCGCCCACCAGCGCAGCCAGCGTGGGCAACCGGACTACATGCCGATGCTCGAGCGTGAACTGCTGGAAGTGATCAGGCGCTATGTCCAGGTCGATGACGATGCCATCAACATCAGCCTGGACAGCGAGGACAACTGCTCGGTGCTGGAGCTGAACGTCACCCTGCCGAGGGCCGGGGAGGGCGGCTGAGTCGCGGGCGGGCCTGTGCTAGGCTGGGCGCCTTGTCCCATCGCCTGCTCGGAGAGCCTCGCCCATGGCGCAGCAGAAAGCCGCCCCGCTGACCTTCCTGTGGCACGACTACGAGACGTTCGGCGCCGACCCGCGTCGGGACCGTCCCTCCCAGTTCGCGGCCATCCGCACCGATGCCGATTTCAACGAGATCGGCGAGCCTCTCGAGCTGTTCTGCAGGCCCGCCGACGATTACCTGCCGCATCCGCAGGCCTGCCTGATCACCGGCATCACCCCCCAGCAGGCCCGGCGGCGCGGCCTGCCCGAGGCCGAGTTCGCCGGCCGGGTCGAGGCCGCGATGAGCGAGCCCGGCACCTGTGCCCTGGGCTACAACAGCCTGCGCTTCGATGACGAGGTCAGCCGCCACCTCTTCTACCGCAACCTCATCGATCCCTATGCCCGGGAGTGGCAGAACGGCAACTCCCGCTGGGACCTGATCGACGTGGTGCGGGCCTTCCATGCGTTGCGCCCCGAGGGCATCGAGTGGCCGAGGCGCGAGGACGGCTCGCCCAGCTTCCGGCTCGAGGACCTGACCGCCGCCAACGGCATCGAGCATGCCGGGGCCCACGACGCCCTGGCCGACGTGCGGGCCACCATCGCCCTGGCGAAACGCCTGCGCGACAGCAACGCCAAGCTGTTCGACTATCTGCTGGGCATGCGCGGCAAGCGCCAGGTGGCCAGGCAGCTCGACGTGCCGGGGCGCAAGCCGGTGCTGCACATCTCCCGGCGCTACCCGGCGAGTCGCGGCTGCAGCGCTCTGGTGATGCCGCTGGCCGAGCACCCCACCAACCCCAACGGGGTCATCGTCTACGACCTCTCGGTGGACCCCGAGCCCCTGCTGAGCCTCGCGCCCGAGCAGATCCGCGAGCGGGTCTTCGTCAGCAACGACGACCTCGCCGAGGGCGAGACGCGCATCCCGCTGAAGGTCATCCATATCAACAAGTGCCCGGTGATCCTGCCGGCGAACGCCCTCAAGGACACCGAGGGGCCGCATCGGGGCGAGTATGGCGAGCTCGTCGAGCGGCTGCGCCTCGACGTGGCGACCTGCCGGCGCCACTGGAAGGTGCTGGCGCAGCATCCCGAGGTCGTCGCCCGGGTCAGTGAGGCCTTCGCCTCGCCGCCTCCCGAGCCGCCCCGGGACCCCGACCTGATGCTCTACTCCGGCGGCTTCTTCTCGCCGTCCGATCGCCAGCAGATGCAGCGGGTCCGCGACAGCGATCCTTGGGACCTGGTGGGCGCCAGCTTCGCCTTCCAGGATCCACGCCTCGAGGAGATGGTGTTTCGCTACCGGGCCCGCAGCTATCCCGACACCCTGACCGGCGAGGAGCAGGCCCGCTGGGAGGCCTTCCGCTGGGAGCGCATGAACGACCCGACCATCGCCGGCTTCGCCCTCAAGGATTTCGCCCGGGAGATCGAGCGGCTCAACCAGCAGTCGCTGGGGGACCGGCAGCGCCAGATCCTCGAGGAACTGGTGATGCACGTGGAGGCGATCATGCCGGCCCAGGCCTTCGGCTAGGCCTCGCCTCACGGCAGCCGAGATCCCCAAGCGCCCGGCCCATTGGCCGGGCGCTTGCATCGGGGCGTATCAGTCGCCGCTGCCGTCACCGGGGGGCAGGGGAGGGAGGTCGTCCTTGAGCGCCATGATGTCGCTGGGGGGATCGCCGGGGTCATGGGTGATATGGACCACGGCGTCGTTGAGCAGGCCTGGCCAGGCGTCGCGCAGGGCCGCCGGGGTCACGGCCAGTACCCGCTCGGCGAGTCGCTGGCGCTCGTCGAAGGTGGTGTCGTCCATGGCCAGCGCTCGCCACAGCCGGTTGGTGCGCTCGGGCAGGCCGGTGTCGCGGCGCAGCAGGTCATCGTGTACCGCCTGGCGGTAGGGGGCCAGGGCCGCCTCGTCCAGCTCCTCGAGGCGTGCGCCGAAGGCCTCCAGGAAGGCGTCGATGCGGGACTGGATGGTGGTGCTGTCGGTGTCCGGGGACTGCACCAGCAGGCCGATGCCGGGGGCGTCGAGCAGCGGCCGATAGCCGGCGTTGACCACATAGCCCAGCTGCTGCTCGGTACGCAGCTGCTGGTAGAAGGGCGTCTCGAGCAGGCGGCCCAGCACCGCCAGCCGGGCCTGGCTGTCCAGCGAGCGGTCCGGGCCCTGCAGGTAGCGCATCACCAGGGATTCGTCCCGGGCGGTGTCCGGTGTCAGCTCGGGGAGGTCGCGACTGGCCTGCAGCGGGGTCAGGTCGGGAATGGCGCTCTCCGCCAGCTGTGGGGCCAGGGCCTCGGCGACCCGGCGTGCCTGCCGGGTCGCCGCCTCGCGGCCGAGGTTGCCCACCGCCATGGCCTCCAGGTGCAGGTCGCCGAGGAAGGCCTCGCGATAGTCGCGCAGCGCCCGGGCATCGACGTCCTCGAGGGCCGCCAGCAGGGCCTCGGTGGGCCACTGGGGGCGGATCAGTGTCTCGGCCAGGGTGCGGTCGGCCTGGCGGTAGAGGGATTCCTGGGGGGCGTTGCGCCACTCGCGCTGCAGCCGGTGGCGGACCCGCGCCACGCTGTCGGCGGCGATCTCGCCCTCGGTGAGCTGCTCGAGCACGCGCCCGATCAGGCGATCCTGGCGGTCACGCCACCCGGAGAACGACAGGGTGATGCCGCGGGCATGGGCGTAGGCCTCGAAGCCGTGTCCGGCTAGGCGTGCCGGATACAGCGCCCCGTTGAGGCTGTCCTGGAGCCAGCCGGCCAGCAGCCACGCCATGGCGGCCTGGCGGGCATCGCGGCCCGAGGCGGGATGCTGCAGGCTGAAGCGCCACTCCACCCGGGGCGTGTCGAAGCTGGCATCGTGCATGTGCCAGAAGGCGAACTCGGGCGCGTCGATCCGTTGCACCGGGGTGTCGTCCTGGCCGGCCAGCAGCGTCAGGTCCTCGGCGATATAGGGGTTGGGGGCGGGCAACTGCAGCCCGGCCAGCGGCTCGGCCGTCGTGTCGCGGCGGGGAGCGAGCGGTGTCCAGGGGGTGTCGAACCAGGGCGAGGTGCGCTCGCCTTCCACCTCGGGGCCCGCATACAGGCGCAGCATGTTGTCCGGCCGCAGGGCCGAGAGCCAGGTCTCGATCCGCGCCTCGTCGAAGGCGTCCATGCGGTAGGGCGCGTAGTTGACGTCCTCGAGGGGATAGTAGGCCAGGTTCATCGACAGGCCCATGGCATCCTGCAGCGGCGCGCCATGTTGCTGGAAGCGGAACTCCTGTTCGGCGAGCCGGGCCTGCTCGTCGTAGCGCCAGGCCTCGACGCCGTCGCGGCGGATGGCCGCGATGGCGTCGAACAGCGTCGCCTGGATGCGGGGGATGTGCTCGGCCCCGGCCGGCGTCAGGCTGATGTCGATGCGGAACAGCGCCTGGCGGCCGTCGCCGTGGGTCACCCCGGCGGAGAGGCCGTCGGCCCAGCCGGCCTCGCGCAGCACGTCCAGCAGGCTGCCGTCGCCCTCGTGACCCAGCAGGTTGGCGAGATAGCTGGCCGGCTTGTGACGATAGGCCGTCTGGGGATCCGGCACCGGGAAGTAGAAGGTCAACTGGCGACTGTCGCGCAGCGAGCGCAGCTCGGCGGCGGCGGGCAACTGCTCGGGGGTCACCAGGGGCGTGGCGATCTCCGGGCGGGACAACCCGCGGTCGGGGACGTCGGCGAAGCGCTCGCTGACCAGGGCAGTCAGTTCGTCCAGGGGCTGGGGGGCGACCACGGCCAGGTGCATGACATTGGCGCCGTAGTGGGAGCGGTAGAAGTCGATCACCCGCTCGCGCAGGTCGGGATCGCCCGCGGGACGTTCGGCCAGGGTGTCGCGGCTGCCCACCGAGAAGCCGGTGGTGGGGTGGGCCGGGTTGAGCAGTCGGTCGAGGACGTCATTGTGGCGGCGGGCCTCGTCGCGCTTGCGGGCCATGTACTCCGAGTGGACCACCTGGCGCTCGCTCTCGAGCCGGTCGGCGTTGAACAGCGGGTCGACGAAGAAGCGGCTGAAGCGGTCCAGGGCACCGGCCAGGGCGTCGGGCTCCACCGAGAAGAAGTAGTTGGTGTCGCGGGGGGCGGTGAAGGCGTTGTGCTGGCCGCCATGGCGGGACAGGAACCCCTGGTAGGCATCGGCCGCCGGGTAGGTCTCGGTCCCCAGGAACAGCATGTGCTCGAGGTAGTGCGCCAGGCCGGGCAGGTCCTCCGGGTCCTGGGCGCTGCCGACATCCACGTTCAGCGAGGCGGCGGCCTTGTCGGCCTCGGGGTCGCTGACCAGCAGGACGGTGAGGCCGTTCTCGAGGCTCAGCACGCGGTAGTCACGCTCGTCCGCCGGGCTGACGCGCGGCATGATCACGGCCTCGACGCTGTCCGTCTCCGGCTGGGCGGCGGCGAGCCCCGGCAGCAGCACTGGGACGAGGGCCAGCGAGGCGGCCAGGGGAATGCACAGTGGTCGGGTCATCGTCTCTCCTGTTCGGATGTCAGGCGCAGCATGGGGCCGATGGGGTGGGCGCAGGCGGCATCCTGGTTGCCGGGATCATTCACTCGTCTTGATACCGGAAAGGCGCCCAACAGTTCCCCGGGAGCCGGGGTCAGCAGGGCGCGCCGCTCCTCGGCGGGCGTGTCCGGGGCGAGCCAGCGCCCGGCATCGTCCGCCGCGATCACCGCCGGCAGGCGGTCGGTGAGGGGCGCCAGCAGGTCGTTGGTGGGCACCGTGATCAGGGCCAGGGAGTCCGCGTGCTCGGTCAGGCTGGTATGAAAGCGGCACCAGAGCCCGGCCAGCAGCAGCGGGCCGCGGTCGGTCCGGGTGACCAGGAAGGGTTGCTTGGCCCGGGGCTGCGCCTTCCAGACATAGACGCCGCCGGCGGGTACCAGGCAGCGTCGGGCCGCGAAGGCCTCGCGGAACATGGCGCGGGATTCCAGGGACTCGGCTCGGGCGCAGTGGGGCGCATGGTCGAGCACCTTGAGCCAGGGCGGCGTGAGCCCCCAGAAGGCACGGGCCAGGCGCAGGCGCCCGGCCTCGAGGCGGATCAGCGACAGCGCTCGACGCGGCGCCAGGTTCGCCCCGGTGATCGGCGTCTCGTCCACCGCCAGGCCCGGCAGCAGGCGGTCGAGGTCGAGCGGGGGGATATAGAGTCGGCCGGCCATGGAACCTCCGGAGAGATGGGGCGCCAGAGTAACCAAGAGCTCTCGCCGAGGAAAGCGCCGTTGCCGCTGGGCTTGCGTTGGTCCACAGGCACGATATGCTATCGGAAACAGTGTTCGACTGACGCGATATGGTACTGTGGGGTGGTCGATTGCCACCCCCTCCCTCCCCCGTTCCGCGAGGAATTCGATGGCTCGTCCCAGACAGCACGCCCCCGAGGCCCTTCATGCCCAGGTGATGGCCGCCTGTGACGCCTGGCTACAGGACCAGCCGGTGCATACGTTGTCCCTGCGCTCCCTGGCCCGGGACGTCGGCTGTGCGCCCAGTACCCTGCTCAAGCTGTACGGCAGTTTCGGCAATCTCCTGCAGCATGTGAACCTCGAGTCCCTGGCGCGCCTGCGCACCGCCATCGACCCGCTGCTCGACGAGCAGCTCCCGGAGGCGCGGCTCAAGGCCCTGGCGATGGCCTACTGGCAGTTCGCCAGGGATGACGCCTACCGCTGGCAGCTGCTGTTCGACTACCCCCTGGCCCAGGAGGGCGATCTGGACCGTCGCCAGAGCGACATGATCGAGGCGCTCTTCCTGCGGGTGGAAAACACCCTCAAGGAGTACCAGCCGGCCCTGGGAGACCTCGAGGCACGGCGGCTGGGGCGCACGCTCTGGGGCAGCGTCCACGGGCTCGTGCAACTGGGGCTCAACGAGCGCCTGGGCTACTGGCAGAGCGAGCCCCTGGAGGTGGACGAGCTCCTCGACCAGCTGCTCTCGACCCTGCTCGCCGGCCTGAAGGCGAGGCCCGGCGGCTCGTGACGCTGCTGCTGTGGGGGGCGCCGGCCGCCTTGCTGGCCGCCGGCTGCTGGCGGCTGGCGCGCGCCCCCCGGCCGGCCATCCGCCGGCTGGTGTTCTTCGTCGTGCACCTGCTCTACCGGTTGCGCTTTCGCGGCCGCCGGCATATTCCCGCCTACGGCCCCGCCCTGGTGGTCTGCAACCATGTCAGCTTCGTCGACGCCCTGGTGGTGGGCGGGGCCAGCCCACGCCCGCTGCGCTTCCTGATGGACCGGCCGATCTACGAGTCCCGGGGGCTGCACTGGCTGTTCAAGCTGGTCGGGGCGATTCCCGTGGATTCCGAGCGGCGGGACCCGGGCGAGCTGCGCCGGGCCCTGGCGCAGGTCAGCCAGGCCCTGCGCCAGGGCGAGGTGGTGATGCTGTTCCCCGAGGGGCGCCTGACGCCGGATGGCGAGGTCCAGCCCTTTCGTCGCGGCCTGGAACTGATCCTGGCCCGGGATGCGGTGCCGGTGGTGCCGGCGGGGCTGGCCGGGCTCTGGGGGTCATGGACCTCCAATCACGGCGGGCGGGCGCTGTCCAAGTGGCCGCGGCGCTTCCGGGCGCGGGTGGCTCTCTACTTCGGCGACCCCCTGCCCCCCGAGGCGGCGGCGCGTGACCGGGTCGAGGCGCGGGTCCGGGCGCTCAAGGCCGAGGCCGAGGCCGATGGCTGGGTCGCCGGGCGCTGAGTTCAGGCCTGGGCGGCCGCCACGGGGCGACGCAGCGCCTGCCAGCAGCGGGCCGAGGTGACCAGGTTGTCGCGCACCTCGAGGATCTCCATGCGAACCGCGCCGATCTGCAGGCAGGCCGGGCCGTCCGGGAAGGATTCCAGGTGCTCGAGGATCAGGCCATTGAGGGTCTTGGGGCCGTCGGTGGGCAGCTGCCAGCCCAGCGACTTGTTGATGTCGCGGATGTTGGCGGTGCCGTCGATGACGTGGCTGCCGTCCTCCTGGGGGTGGATCTCCCGGTCCTGGCCGGCCACGTCGGTGGTGAACTCGCCGACGATCTCCTCGAGGATGTCCTCCAGGGTCACCAGCCCCTCCACGTCACCGTACTCGTCCACCACGATGCCGATGCGGCGCTTCTGCTTCTGGAAGTTGAGCAACTGGGTGTGCAGGGGGGTGGACTCGGGGATGAAGTAGGGCTCGCGGGCCTCCTGGACGATGGCCGCCTTGGTCACCTCGCTCCGTGACAGGAAGCGCGCCGCATTGCGCAGGTGCAGCATGCCGATGATGTTGTTGATGTCGCCCTTGTAGATCGGCACCCGGGTGTGCTGGCTGGTACGGATCTGGGTGAGGATGTCCTCCAGGTCGTCGTCCAGGTCGATGCCCGCCACCTCGTGGCGTGGCACCATGATGTCATTCACCGTGACGTTCTCGAGATCGAGGATCGACACCAGCATGGCCTGGTGACGACGGGGGATCAGCGGCCCGGCCTCGTGGACCACGGTGCGCAGCTCGTCCCGGGTCAGGTTGTCGCCGCCGGCCTCCAGGGTCTTCACGCCGAGCAGGCGCAGCAGGCCGTTGGAGATGGCATTGACCAGCCAGACCAGCGGGTAGAGCAGCTTGAGCAGCGGCTCCAGCACCAGCGAGGCCGGGTAGGCGATGCGCTCGGGCTTCACCGCGGCATAGGTCTTGGGGGTGACCTCGGCGAAGATCAGGATCACGATGGTCAGGATCAGTGGCGCCACGGCGGGGCCGGTCACTTCGCCGAAATAGTGGATGGCCAGCACCGTGGCGATCGCCGCCGCCAGGTTGTTGACCAGGTTGTTGCCGATCAGGATCACGCCGATCAACCGGTCCGGGCGGCTCAGCAGGCGCATCACGCGCCGGGCCCGACTCTCGCCGCTGTTGGCCCGGTGGCTCAGGCGATAGCGGTTGATCGACATCATGCCGGTCTCGGAACTCGAGAAGAAGGCGGAAAGGCAGATGAGCAGCAGCAGCAGGCCGAACAGCAATCCCAGAGGGAAGTCGTCGCTCAAGTCGAAGGGTCCTCAATCGCGTATCAGGCTCGAGTTGTAGGGATTGGGCCCCACGGTGTCAAGGATCACCGGCCTCAGCCGCGGCCGAGCAGCACCTCGAGGACGAACTTGGTGCCGAAGTAGGCGAGCAGCAGCGCCAGGTAGCCGCCCAGCGTCCAGCGCACCGCGCGCATCCCGCGCCAGCCCAGCCAGTGATGGCCGGCCAGCAGGGTGGCGAAGAGCACCCAGGCGATCAGCGACAGGACCGTCTTGTGGACCAGGTGCTGGGCGAACATGCTGTCGACGAACGCGAAGCCGCTGGCGATCGACAGGGTCAGCAGCGCCATGCCGGCCCAGATCAGCTCGAAGAGGATGCGCTCCATGGTGGTCAGTGGCGGCAGCGACTGGACCACGCCGCGGATATGGTGGTGGCGCAGCGCCTGGTTCTGCACGCCGAGCAGGATCGCCTGGACGGCGGCGATGGCCAGCAGCGCGAAGGCCAGCGCCGAGCTCAGGGCGTGCAGGGCGATGCCGGGGGTCATGCCCGTGGCGCGCTCCGGGCTCGGCAGCTCGGTGGCCAGCAGCAGGGTCAGGCCGGCCACGGGGAACAGGCCGGCGGCGACATTGAGCACCGGCTTGAACAGGCTGACGACGAGCAGCATCAGTACCGCCAGGGCGCTGACCAGCACGGCGCTGGTGGACAGGCCCGGCAGCAGCGACTGGCCCCGGTCGAGCAGGCCGATGGCCAGCGGCAGGTGGAAGAGCAGGCCCAGCGCGCCGAAGCTGCGCACCAGGGCGGCCCGCGGCGGCACCCGTCGGGCCAGGCTCAGCGCCTGCCAGGAGGCGGCCGCGATGTAGAGGATGAAGGCCATGATGGCAAGGGGGAGCGCGTGCATCGATTGCTGTCCGTGCGCCTTCGCCAGCGCCTGACGAGGTGGAATGGAGCGGCCACTATACCGAATCCTCCCCGCGGCGCACAGCCGGGCGCGGCGCTCGCGGCATGGAGACTCGCGGCCACAAGGCGTATAATTTTCGGCCATTGCAGGAAAACCCCACGCCCGTGTCGGCACGGACCATTCCGGCGGTTTTCCCGGCCATCGTTTGCGGAGAGGCCCCATGTTCCAGAATCTCAGCGATCGTCTGTCCCAGACGCTCAAATCGATCAAGGGTCAGGCGCGCCTGACCGAGGACAACGTCAAGGACACCCTGCGCGAGGTGCGCCGTGCCCTGCTGGAGGCGGATGTCTCCCTGCCGGTGGTCAAGGCGTTCATCGACCGGGTGCGCGAGCGCGCCGTGGGCCAGGAGGTGTCGAAGAGCCTCTCCCCGGGCCAGCAGTTCGTCAAGATCGTCCAGCAGGAGCTCGAGGCGATCATGGGCGAGGCCAACGAGGGCCTGACCCTGAAGAGCGCACCCGCGGTGGTGTTGATGGCCGGCCTGCAGGGCGCGGGCAAGACCACCTCCGTGGCCAAGCTGGCGCGCTACCTGCGCGAGCGCGAGAAGAAGAAGGTACTGGTGGTCTCGGCGGACGTCTATCGGCCGGCGGCCATCGACCAGCTGGAGACCCTGGCCGGCGAGGTGGGGGTCGACTTCTTCCCGTCGCGCAGCGACCAGCAGCCGGTGGCCATCGCCGAGGCGGCGATCAAGCACGCCAGGATCCAGTTCCACGACGTGGTGCTGGTCGATACCGCCGGCCGGCTGGCCATCGACGAGGCCATGATGGCCGAGATCCAGGCGCTGCATCGGGCCGTGCCCCCCGACGAGACGCTGTTCGTGGTCGACGCCATGACCGGCCAGGACGCCGCCAATACCGCCAAGGCCTTCCACGAGGCGCTGCCGCTGACCGGGGTGATCCTCACCAAGGCCGACGGCGACGCCCGCGGCGGCGCGGCCCTGTCGGTGCGCCACATCACCGGCAAGCCGATCAAGTTCATGGGCGTGGGCGAGAAGGTCGATGCCCTGGAGCCCTTCCACCCGGACCGCGTGGCCTCGCGCATCCTCGGCATGGGCGACATGCTGTCGCTGATCGAGGAGGCCGAGCGCACCGTCGACAAGGGCAAGGCCGAGCAACTGGCCAAGAAGGTCAAGAAGGGCGACGGCTTCGACCTCGAGGACTTCCGCGACCAGCTCCAGCAGCTCAAGAAGATGGGCGGCATGGGCGGGCTGCTGGGCAAGCTGCCCGGCATGGGCCAGATGGCCGAGATGGCCCAGGGGCCGGGGCCCGAGAAGGAGATGGGCAAGCTCGAGGCGCTGATCAACTCGATGACGCCCCAGGAGCGCCGCAAGCCGGAGATCATCAACGGCTCGCGCAAGCGCCGCATCGCCGCCGGCGCCGGCCTGCAGGTGCCCGACCTCAATCGTCTGCTCAAGCAGCACAAGCAGATGCAGAAGATGATGAAGAAGGCCGGCAAGAAGGGCGGCATGCAGAAGATGATGCGTGGCATGTCCGGCATGATGGGCGGCGGCGGCCCCGGCGGCCCCGGCGGCCCCGGCGGTCCGGGAGGCATGGGTGGCCCGGGCGGCATGCCGTGGCGCTGAGGCGGCCGGCGATGGCCCCTCGGGGCTAAAAAGGTTTCCAAGCCGGGGAGATTTCCGTAGAATGCGGCGTCTTCACTGGCAGGACCGCGATGTGTCGCGGTCATCGTCGTGACCGAACGACCCGGCGGCGAGCCTCCGGCTCGCGGTCGAATTGCTTGTCGAGGGCGCAGGCCCCGACCGACAACCTCCGTAACTCAACCGAAGGACAGTCAACGCATGGTTACCATTCGTCTGGCACGTGGTGGCGCCAAGAAGCGTCCCTTCTACCACCTGACCGTGACCGATTCCCGCAAGTCGCGCGACGGTCGTTTCATCGAGCGTCTGGGCTTCTTCAACCCGGTGGCCCGTGGCCAGGAAGAGCGTCTGCGCATCGACCTCGACCGCATCAGCCACTGGCAGGAGCAGGGCGCCCAGCTGTCCGGCCGCGTCGCCGAGCTGGTCAAGGAAGCCCGCAAGCAGGCCTGAGTGCCTGACGCGCCCGAATGTCTGACGCAGGATCGCCGATGAGCGCAAGCGCCGAGCGATGCCCGGCCGACGATCACGTGGTGCTGGGCAAGCTGACCAGCCCCTACGGCGTCAAGGGCTGGCTCAAGGTGTATTCGTACACCAGTCCCATGGAAGGCATCCTCGACTACGACGCCTGGGTGCTGCGTCATCAGGGACGCCTGGTCCGCTATCGTCTCGCCCAGGGGCGCCCCCATGGCAAGGGCCTGGTGGCCCACCTCGAGGGGGTCGACGGGCGTGAACAGGCCGAGGCCCTGGCCGGTGCCGAGATCCTGCTGCCCAAGGCCGAGCTGCCCGAACTCGACGGCGACGACGAGTTCTACTGGTATCAGCTCGAGGGCCTGAGGGTGGTGACCGACGGCGGCGTGCCGCTGGGGCGTATCAGCTACCTGTTCGAGACCGGCGCCAACGACGTCATGGTCGTCAAGGGACGCGACGGCGACGCCGTCGACAGCCGCGAGCGGCTGCTGCCCTTCCTGCCCGGCGAGGTCGTGCGGGACGTGGACCTCGAGGCCGGCGTGATGACCGTCGACTGGGATCCGGAGTTTTGAGCCGGAGCGACGCGGCGATGTGGATCGGCGTGGTGTCGCTGTTTCCCGAGATGTTCGAGGCCCTGACGGGGCAGGGCGTGACGGGCAGGGCGGTGGAAAAGGGGCGCATCGCCCTGGAGTTCTGGAACCCCCGGGACTATGCCACCGACCGGCATCGCACCGTGGACGACCGCCCCTATGGCGGCGGCCCGGGGATGCTGATGAAGGTCGATACCCTGCGCTCGGCCATCCACGACGCCCGCGCGCGGGCCGAGGAGGCCACCGGGCGGTGCCCGAGGGTGATCTATCTGTCCCCCCAGGGGCGGCGGCTGGATCAGCATGGCGCGCGGGAACTGGCGGAAGGCCCCCCGCTGGTGGTGGTGGCCGGACGCTACGAAGGCATCGATGAGCGGGTAGTGGAAGCCGACATCGATGAGGAGTGGTCGATCGGCGACTATGTGCTGAGCGGCGGCGAGCTGCCGGCCATGGTACTGATCGATGCCGCGGCAAGGCTGGTCCCCGGGGTGCTGGGGCATCAGGATTCCGCGCTCGAGGACTCCTTCAACGACGGACTGCTGGACTGTCCGCACTATACTCGCCCCGAGGTCATCGACGGGCGGCGGGTGCCGGAGGTCCTGCTCAGCGGTCACCATGGCGCCATCCGGCGCTGGCGGCTGAAGCAGTCCCTGGGGCGAACCTGGCTCAGGCGGCCCGACCTGCTGGAAGGCAGGACGTTGACGGCCGAGCAGCAGGCCTTGCTCAAGGAGTTCATCGAGGAATACGCGCTGTCCACCAGGTAGGTCAGGGCGGAGGTGCAGGACGTGCCCTGAGGGGCGGCGGACCTGTGTCACCAACAGGACTCCCGCGCCTCGATTCGCTCGAGCGCCGGGATCACGACTCGCCGGCCAGCAACCGGACCGGCGCGTCAATGAATGTTATCGAGGAGTTATCGTCATGAGCAGCAAGAACAAGGTGATCCAGGCGCTCGAAGCCGAGCAGATGAGCAAGGAAGTCCCCGCCTTCGCCCCGGGCGACACCGTGGTCGTCCAGGTCAAGGTCAAGGAAGGCAACCGCGAGCGCCTGCAGGCGTTCGAGGGCGTGGTCATCGGCAAGCGCAACCGCGGCCTGAACTCCGCCTTCACCGTGCGCAAGATCTCCCACGGTGTCGGCGTCGAGCGGACCTTCCAGACCTACAGCCCGCTGGTCGACTCCATCAGCGTCAAGCGTCGCGGTGACGTGCGCCAGGCCAAGCTGTACTACCTCCGCGAGCGCAGCGGCAAGTCCGCCCGCATCAAGGAAAAGCTGGCCTGAGGCAGGCGCCCGCCGGCATGCGGTGACGTGGCGTCCTAGCCCGCATCGACAGCGAAACCCCGTCACCGCGACCGCGGGGCGGGGTTTCGTCGTTCCGGGCCCCTGCACGGAGGAGTGCCATGACGGCCAAGCCTGATGACCAGGCCTTGATCGACGCCTTCCTCGACGGCCTCTGGCTGGAGCAGGGCGTCAGTGACAACACCCTGGTGGCCTACCGCCGCGACCTTCTCGCCTGGGTGGCCTGGCTGGCGGAGCAGCACGAGGAACTGCTGGCGCCCGGGCCCATGACCCTGACGGCCTGGCTCGAGAGCCGCCGCGAGGCCGGTTACCAGCTGCGCAGCAACGCCCGGCTGCTCTCCAGCCTGAGGCGGTTCTATCGCTGGGCCCTGGCCGAGCAGCGTATCGGCCAGGATCCGCTGGCCGAGGTGCGCCTGCCCCGGGTCAGGCCCTCGTTGCCCGATACCCTGGAGGAGGCCGAGGTCGAGCGGCTGCTCGAGGCCCCCGATCTCGACACCGACCTGGGAATGCGCGATCGGGCCATGCTGGAGGTGCTCTACGGCGCCGGCCTGCGGGTCTCCGAACTGGTGGGCCTGACCACCGATGCCCTGAACCTGCGCCAGGGGGTGGTCCGGGTCCGCGGCAAGGGCGACAAGGACCGGCTGGTGCCGCTGGGCGAGGAGGCCGTGGACTGGGTGTCACGCTACCTGCGCACCAGCCGTGGCGCCCTGATGCACGATATCACCCGCCCGGCACTGTTCCCCGGGCGCGGCGATGCCTGCCTGACCCGCCAGGCCTTCTGGCACCGCATCAAGGCCCACGCCCGCGCCGCCGGCATCGACCGGCCGCTCTCGCCGCATACCCTGCGGCACGCCTTTGCCACCCACTTGTTGAATCATGGGGCCAATCTGCGTGTCGTACAGCTGCTGCTGGGCCACAGCGACCTCTCGACCACGCAGATCTACACCCATGTGGCGCAGGTCCGGCTCGAGGCCCTGCACGCTGACCATCATCCCCGAGGCTGAATCATGAGAGTATCGACCCTAGTCTTCGTCGCCGCCCTGGCATTGCCCATCCTGGCCCAGGCCGATGCCGCCGAACGCCTGGCCGAGCGGCTCGAGGTCAATGGCCAACGCATGCCGGTGGAGCAGGTGGAGGAGACGCCGCTGGCCGGCTTCTTCCAGGTGCGCCTGGCAACCGGCGAGACCTTCTACACCGATGCCACGGGCGACTACTTCCTGGTCGGCGACCTCTACGAGAACGCCGAGGGCGGGCTGGTCAACCTCACCGAGCAGGCCCGCAACGCCGAGCGTGCTGCGCGCCTCGCCGAGATCCCGGAGGCGGAGCGGGTGATCTTTCGCAGTACCGTCGAGCCCCGCGCCCGGCTGGTGGTGTTCACCGATACCACCTGCCCCTATTGCCGGCGGCTGCACGAGGAAGTGCCGCGGCTCAACGAGATGGGTATCGAGGTGGACTACCTGGCCTTCCCGCGGTCGGGCATGAACTCGCCCGGTGCCCGGCAGATGCAGCGGGTCTGGTGCGCCGCCAACCCCAGCGAGGCGATGTCGGCCGCCAAGCGCGATGTCGCCCTCGAGGGCGACGCAGACTGCGACAATCCGGTCGAGGAACAGTATCATCTGGGCATGGAACTCGGTGTCCAGGGGACACCGGCCATCGTCCTGCCCGATGGACGCCTGGTGCCCGGCTACGTGCCGGCGGAGCGCCTGGCCGCCATGCTTGGACTGAACGACTGAACGACTGAACGACTGAACGACTGAACGACTGAACGACTGAACGACTGAACGACTGAACGACTGAACGACTGAACGACTGAACGCCGCGCCGACGAGCGCCGGCGGCGGGCCCCCAGGGGCCTCCATTATGCTGAGACACACGCCAGACGAGGGGGAATGACATTGAAACCGGTGAGAGTGGGAATCTGTGGCCTGGGCACCGTCGGGGGCGGGACCTTCAACGTGCTGACACGCAACGCCGACGACATCGCCCGTCGTGCGGGGCGGCCCATCGTGATCGAGCAGGTGGCCTACCGCACGCCCAACCCCGAGTGTGACGTCACCGGCATCAAGACCACCCAGGACGTCTTCGAGGTGGCCTCCAATCCCGACATCGACGTCGTCGTCGAACTGATCGGTGGCTATGACGTGGCTCGCGACCTGGTGCTCACCGCCATCGAGAACGGCAAGCACGTGGTCACCGCCAACAAGGCGCTGATCGCGGTGCACGGCAACGAGATCTTCCAGGCGGCCCACGAGAAGGGCGTGATCGTGGCCTTCGAGGCGGCGGTGGCCGGCGGCATCCCGGTGATCAAGTCGCTGCGCGAGGGCCTGGGCGCCAACCGCATCGAGTGGCTGGCCGGCATCATCAACGGCACCGGCAACTACATCCTCACCCACATGCGCGACGAGGGCCGGGCCTTCGAGGACGTGCTCGCCGAGGCCCAGGCGCTGGGCTATGCCGAGGCCGACCCGACCTTCGACGTGGAAGGCATCGATGCCGCCCACAAGCTGACCATCCTGGCCTCCATCGCCTATGGCGTGCCGCTGCAGTTCGAGAAGGCCTACACCGAGGGCATCTCCCGGGTGACCGCCGAGGACGTCGAGCAGGCCGACAACCTGGGCTACATCATCAAGCACCTGGGCATCTCCAAGCGCACCGAGGCGGGCCTCGAGCTGCGCGTGCATCCGACCCTGATTCCCAAGGAGCGGCTGCTGGCCAACGTCCACGGCGTCAAGAACGCCATCGCCGTGATGGGCGACGCCGTGGGCCCGACCCTCTACTACGGCGCCGGCGCCGGCGCCGAGCCCACCGCCTCGGCGGTGGTGGCCGACGTGCTCGACGTGGCCCGGGACATCACCACCGACCACCACTACCGGGTGCCCTACCTGGCCTTCAGCGGCATCGGCGAGAACGCCGACCAGCCGCCGATCCTGGCCATGGAGGAGATCAGCACCGCCTACTACCTGCGCCTGCTGGCGGTGGACCGTCCCGGCGTGCTGGCCCGGGTGGCGACCATCCTCTCCGAGGAGGGCATCTCCATCGAGGCGCTGATCCAGAAGGAGGCCACCGAGGGCGAACTGGTGCCGATCATCCTGCTGACCCATCGCACCCGCGAGAAGCACATGAACGAGGCGATCCGCAAGATCGAGTCGATGGCCGACATCGCCGGCTCGGTGACGCGGATTCGCGTCGAGTCGCTGGACGAGAACGAATAACCCAAAGAGGGAAGATGTAAGACGTAAGAGGGAAGGGCCAGGAAAGGGGAGAGGTGCGGCAGTTCGGGCTTCCTTCCTTCTTCGAGGCGCGGAGCGCCGTTCTTCTCTCTTCAAGCGGCGAAGCCGCGCTCTTCTTTCGGGTAAGGGATCAGAGAATGCGCTATATCAGTACCCGCGGGCAGGCGCCCGCGCTGTCCTTCGAGGAGGTCGTGCTCACCGGCATGGCCAGCGACGGTGGCCTCTATGTGCCGGAGAGGATTCCCCGGTTCACCACCGATGAGCTCGCCGACATGGCCGGGCTCCCTTACGCCGAGATCGCCTTCCGGGTGATGCGGCCCTACGTGGGCGGCGAGATCGACGACGACACCTTCCGGACCATCGTCCGCGACGCTTATGCCACCTTCAGCCACGACGCCGTGGTGCCGCTCAACCAGCTCGACGCCAGCCACTTCCTGCTCGAGCTGTTCCATGGGCCGACGCTGGCCTTCAAGGACGTGGCGCTGCAGCTGCTCGGCCGGATCCTCGATCACTTCCTGAAGAAGCGTGGCGAGCGTGCGGTGATCATGGGGGCCACCTCCGGCGACACCGGCTCCGCCGCCATCGAGGGCTGCCGTCACTGCGACAACCTCGACATCTTCATCCTGCATCCGCACCAGCGGGTCTCGGAGGTGCAACGCCGCCAGATGACCACGGTGCTGGCCGACAACGTCTTCAACGTGGCCATCGAGGGCAACTTCGACGACGCCCAGGCCATGGTCAAGGCCAGCTTCGCCGATCAGGGCTTCCTGAACGGCACCCGGCTGGTGGCGGTGAACTCGATCAACTGGGCGCGCATAATGGCCCAGATCGTCTACTACGTGGCCTCCGCCGTGGCGCTGGGCGCGCCGCAGCGGCCGGTGAACTTCTGCGTCCCCTCTGCCAACTTCGGCAACGTCTTCGCCGGCTACATGGCCCACCGCATGGGCCTGCCGGTGGAGCGCTTCGTGATCGCCACCAACGCCAACGACATCCTGCACCGGACGCTGGCCGACAACGACTTCTCCAAGCGCGACCTGGTCGCCACCCTGGCGCCGTCCATGGACATCGTGGTGTCGTCGAACTTCGAGCGCCTGCTGTTCGAGGCCTACGAGCGCGATGGCGACGCCGTTCGCGAGTTGCTCGAGCGCTTCCAGAGCGAGCCCGCGGCGCTGGCCGAGGCGCCGCTGTCGCGGCTGCGCGAGCGTTTCGTCAGCCACAGCGTCGATGACGCTACCATCCTGGAGGTGATCCGCGAGGCGCATCACCGTACCCAGGAGATCCTCGACCCGCACACCGCCACGGGTTATCGCGCCGCCGAGTGCGAGCGCGGCGAGCCCGGAGTGCCGATGGTGACGCTGGCCACCGCCCACCCGGCCAAGTTCGCCGAGGCCGTGGTCAAGGCCGGCTTCCCCGGCGTGCCGCTGCCGCCGCACATGGACGACCTGCTGGAGCGCGAGGAGCGCTACACGGTGCTGACGGCGGAACTCGCCGAGGTGCAGAAGTTCGTCGCCGAACAGCGTCGCTGAGGCATCGCCCGTCCCCCCGAGACGCCCGGTACGCCGGGCGTCTTGCCGTCACGCCCCGGAGAGCCCGTGGATATCGCATCGCCCCCGTCCGTTCCCGCCGCCTCGCTCAAGCCACGCATCCTGCCACGTCCCCGGGACGCGGCCGTCGAGGCCCGTGCCCTGGCGGAGGGGCTCACGCCGCTGCAGGCTCGGGTGCTGGCCGGCCGATTGCCCGGCCATACCGGCGAGCTCGCACCGCTGGTCTCGCCGAGCCTGCGTCACCTGGCGCACCCCGAGCGGCTCAAGGACGCCCGCCGCGCCGCCGAGCGCATCGCCCAGGCGGTGGTCGAGGGCGAGCATATCGGCATCCTCACCGACTACGACGTGGACGGCATCACCTCCCATGTGGTGATCCGGCGCACCCTGCACGAGCTGTTCGGGGTGCCCGAGTCGCGGCTGCACAGCCTGATCGGCCATCGCATTCATGACGGCTACGGCATCAGCCTGCCGCTGGTGGAACGCACCCTGAAGCTCTCGCCACGGCCGAGTGTGGTGATCACCGCCGACTGCGGCAGCTCCGACGAGCCGCGCATCGCAAGGCTCAGAGAGGCCGGCATCGACGTGGTGGTCAGCGACCACCATGCGCTGCCGGTGGAGGGGCCCCCGGCCTCGGCCTATGCCACCGTCAATCCGACCCGCGAGGACTGCGACTACCCCGACCCGACCATCGCCGGCTGCATGGTCGCCTGGCTGGTGATGTCGCTGGCCCGCGGCGTGCTGATCGAGTGGGGCGTGCTGCCGGGCGCCACGCCCAAGCTCTCGCCCTGGCTGTCCTACGTGGCGCTGGGCACGGTGGCGGACTGCGTGTCGCTCGGCGGCAGCGCCGCCAATCGCGCGGTGGTGGCCCAGGGGCTGACCCTGATCAACCGCATGGAGGCGGCCTGCTGGCGAGCCATGGCCGAGCGGCTGGGCGCCGACAGCGTGCCCTTCGATGCCGAGACCCTAGCCTTCCAGATGGGCCCGCGCATCAACGCCCGCTCGCGGCTGGACGATCCCTACGCCGCCCTGCACTTTATGCTCGCCACCGATGACGCCACGGCGGCGCGCCACCTGGAGACGCTGGATCAGGACAACCAGTCGCGCAAGGCCATCGAGGCGGAGATGACCGAGCAGGCCAAGGTGCTGGCGATGCCCCAGCTCGCCGCCGACGCCCCGGCACTGGTGGTGTTCCTCGAGGAGGGACATCCCGGCGTGCAGGGCATCGTGGCCTCGCGCCTGGTGCAGGCCTACGGCCGGCCGACCCTGGTGCTCACCCCGGCGGCCCAGCCGGGCATGCTCACCGGCTCCGGCCGCTCCATCGAGGCGCTGCACCTGCGCGATGCCCTGCAGCGTACCTTCGAGCTGGCGCCACAGGCGCTGCCCCGCTTCGGCGGACACCGTGGCGCCGCTGGGGTGGGCGTGCCGCGGGAGGCGCTCGAAGCCTTCCGCGAGGCCTTCCTGCGGGCCGTGGGGGAGCAGCTGGGCGACGCCGAGCTCGGCCCACGGGTGTTCACCGATGGCGAGCTCGCCGCGGACCAGCTGGCCCTGTCGACCCTGGACGAGCTCGAGGCCCTGGGGCCCTATGGCCGGGAGTTCGACGCGCCGCTGTTCGAGGGAAGCTTCCTGGTGGAGCGGCTGCGTCCGGTGGGCGCCGACGGCAGCCATTTGATGCTCGAGCTGTCAGCCGGCGCCGGCGCCGTGCGGGCGATCTGGTTCCGGGCGCTGACGCCGGGGGAGGTGCCGGCCTTCGGCGTCGGCGACCGGCTGCACTGTGCCTTCAAGCTCAATCGCAACCGCTGGCGGGGGCGCGAATCCCTGCAGTTGATGATCGAGCACGCCGAGCCCCTGGGCTGAGCCTGATTGACTGCGGCGCAACTGGCGCCGGGTAACCGCCGGCCACCCATCCCGCTCGCGAAGGACACCCCATGGCCCCCCAGGCGCTGCCCGGCGACCCGCTGACGTTCGCCGAAATCTTCTGGCCATGCTGCTGGGGACTTGGTGCGTGGCCCCCGGCGCCACTGCTATACCGCGGCGACGCTGCTCACGGGCAGCACCGCCGGCATGGCGCTGCTGCAGTGCGGTACCGGCTGGAGCTTCGGGCAGCTGTTCTTCCTGATCAACCTGCCGTTCTATGCCCTGGCGATCCGCCGGATGGGCTGGATTCACCCTGCGTACCTTCGTGGCCATCGGCCTGGTCTCGCTGGATCGCGATCGACCAGCTGCAGCCACTGTATGCGGCCCTGATGGGCGGCAGCCTGATCGGCCTGGGCATGCGGGTGCTGTTCCGCCACCGTACCAGCCTCGGGGGCATCAATATCCTCGCGCTCTTCCTGCAGCAGCGCCATGGCTGGCGCGCCGGCTAGGTGCAGCTGGGCATCGATGGGGGGATCCTGCTGGTGGCCTTCTTCATGCTCCCCCTGGACCGGGTGGCGCTGTCGGTTTTCGGCGCCTTGGCCCTGAACATGATCATCGCCCTGAACCACAAGCCGGGGCGCTACCTGGGCGTCAGCTGAGCGCAGGGACGCCCCCGGGGCAGGCCGCGTGATCGAGGACTGCGACCCCCATGCAGGAGGGTCGTCGTCCCGCCTTATCCCATGGCGGCGGCACGCTGCTGCCGATACGCCGCCATCTCGACCCGACCGAGCCTCGGCGTGAGCCGGCACTGTTGCTGCTGCCAGGGGTAGTCCATCTGGGCCTTGAGCAGGGCAGCCCCCTCTCCCTCTTTCCAGGCCTCGATATCGAGATCACGCCAGTAACGCGGGTCGCGACCCGTCTTGCGATCCTGCGCTGCGGTCACGGGTTCATGGTCACGGAAGGGCTCGAGGCGTGGTACATCGGGCAGCGGCTGGGAGACATCCATATAGCGTTGCAGCATATCCCACTGGGCGTGCACCTCCTGCTTGTGCGTTACCGTCTGACTGAATGAGGTATGGTGGAACTCTTTCCCCGTGTAGCGATGTACCAGCATCAACTTGTAGAACACCCCGCC
>NZ_JACHXR010000020.1 GCF_014192275.1 Halomonas stenophila
AGAGCCGCGAGACCCTGGGCCTGACCGGCGACGAGCGGGTGTCCATCACCGGGCTCGGCGAGCTGACCCCGGGCGGCGACGTCGAGGTGACCATCGGGAGCGAGAAGGGCGAGAAGAAGCTCGAGGCGCTGTGCCGCATCGATACCGCCAACGAGCTCGAGTACTACCGCCACGGTGGCATCCTGCACTATGTGCTGCGCAAGATGATCGGCTCGGCCTGACCCGCAGCCTGTCCCCCGCAAGCGCAAGGCCCCGCCGGCTAGACCGGCGGGGCCGTTTTCGTGTCGAGGGTCGAGGCCGTAGCCAGATCCTAGAAGGCGCGGCGACGATAGCGTCGATACGCCGGCGACCAGCTGTTGCGCTCGATCGCTCGACGCAGGGCCGGTCCGTCGGACTTCAGCGCCATGCCCTCCTGCTGGGCCTGGGCCGCCACCTCGAAGGCGATGGCCTTGGACAGCTCGCGGATGTCGGACAGGGCCGGCAGCACCGCGCCCTGGCCGGTCTTGGCCACCGGCGCCTCCCGGGCCAGCGCCCGGGAGGCCGACATCAGCATGGCGTCGGTGACCCGCTTGGCGCCGGCCGCCACCACGCCGAGGCCGATCCCGGGGAAGATATAGGCGTTGTTGCACTGGGCGATGGGATAGCGCTTGCCCTGGTACTCCACCGGCGCGAAGGGACTGCCGGAGGCCACCATGGCCTGGCCATCGGTCCAGCGGATCACGTCCTCCGGCAGGGCCTCGGCGCGGGAGGTGGGGTTGGAGAGCGGCATCACCAGCGGCGAGGGACAGGCCGCATGCATGGCGCGGATCACCTCCTCGGTGAAGATACCCTGCTGGCCGCACACGCCGAGCAGCACCGTCGGCTTGACTTGCCTGACCACCTCGAGCAGCGACTGGCCGTCCCACTCGGCCACCAGGGCCGGGTCCTGGGCCAGCCGGCGCTGGAAGTCACGCAGCCAGCCCTGCTCGCTGGTCACCAGGCCCTCCCGGTCGACCATGAAGATGCGCCGGCGCGCCTCGGCCTCCGACAGCCCCTCGGCCTGCATGGCCACCACTACCTGCTCGGCGATGCCGCAGCCGGCGGACCCCGCCCCCACGAACACCACTCGCTGGTCGGCCACGCCCTCGCCACGCGCCTGGCAGGCCGCCATCAGGGTCCCCACGCAGACCGAGGCGGTGCCCTGGATGTCGTCGTTGAAGCAGCATAGCTCGTCGCGGTAGCGCTCGAGCAGCGGCATGGCGTTGGCCTGGGCGAAGTCCTCGAACTGCAGCAGTACCTTGGGCCAGCGGCGCTTGACCGCGCCGATGAAGTCGGCGATGAAGGCGTCGTACTCGTCCTGGGAGATGCGCGGGTGGCGCCAGCCCATGTACATGGGGTCGTCGAGCAGGGCCTGGTTGTTGGTCCCCACGTCGAGCATGATCGGCAGGGTATAGGCCGGACTGATGCCGCCGCAGGCGGTGTACAGCGAGAGCTTGCCGATGGGAATGCCCATGCCGCCGATCCCCTGGTCGCCCAGGCCGAGGATGCGCTCACCGTCGGTGACCACGATCACCTTGACGTTGTCCTTGGTGGCGCTGCGCAGGATGTCGTCCATGCGGTCCCGATCGGGGTAGGAAATGAACAGCCCGCGGTGGTTGCGATAGATGTTGGAAAACTCCTCGCAGGCCTGGCCCACCGTGGGCGTGTAGATGATCGGCAGCATCTCCTCGAGATGCTCGCTGACCAGCCGGAAGTAGAGGGTCTCGTTGTCGTCCTGGATGGCCCGCAGGTAGATATGGCGATCCAGATCGGTCTGGCACTGGCGATACTGCCGGTAGGCGCGCTCCGCCTGCTCCTCGATGGTCTCGACGTTCTGGGGCAGCAGGCCGATCAGGTTGAACTCCAGTCGTTCCTCTCGGGTGAAGGCACTTCCCTTGTTGAGCAGCGGCATCTCGAGCAGGGAGGGCCCGGCATAGGGCACATAGAGGGGGCGCTTGGCTTCGGTGGTCATAGTCGTCTCAGCTGTGTCGGGAATCCGGGCCGTGATGCTCTAAGGCACCTTCGTCGTTACTCTACCACGCCGTTGCGCCGGCCATGCAGACCGGGGCGTCGCGGGACCTGGCGTCTTCCAGACTAGACGAAACGCCCGAGACCCACGGCATGCCGCAGGCGATCCATGAAGGGGGCGGCCTCGGCCCGGGCCCGGTCGGCACCCTGGCGCAGCACGGCCTCGATATGGCCGGGATCCTCCAGCAACGCCTGGTAGCGCTCGCGAGGCTCGCGCAGGTGGGCATTCAGGTACTCGAAGACGCGGTTCTTGGCCTCGCCCCAGCCGATGCCGTTCGCGTACTCGGTGCGCATGGCCGCGGTCTCCTCGGTCGTGGCGAAGGCCGAGTAGATCTGGAAGAGCGTGCAGGTGTCGGGATCCTTGGGCTCGCCGGGCTCCAGCGAGTTGGTCTTGATCTTGCGCACCAGCTTGAGCAGCTTCTTCTCGGAGACGAACAACGGGATGGTGTTCTCGTAGCTCTTGGACATCTTGCGCCCGTCCAGGCCGTTCAGCACCTGGACCCGCTCGTCCACCACCGCCTCGGGCTGGGTGAAGTACTGGCCCTTGTAGAGGTGGTTGAAGCGCCCGGCCATGTCACGGGCCATCTCGATGTGCTGGATCTGGTCGCGCCCCACCGGCACACGCTGGGCATGGAACATCAGGATGTCCGCCGCCATCAGCACCGGATAGCCGAACAGGCCCATGCTGATGCCCTTGTCGGGGTCCTGATTGCCCGCCTCCTCGTTCTCGGCCACCGCCGCCTTGTAGGCGTGAGCCCGGTTCATCAGCCCCTTGGCGCAGACGCAGGAGAGCATCCAGGTCAGCTCGGGGATCTCGGGAATGTCCGACTGGCGGTAGAAGATGGCGTTGTCAGTATCCAGGCCGAGGGCCAGCCAGGTGGCGGCGATCTCCAGGCGCGACGCCTCGACGCGCTTGGGGTCCTGGCACTTGATCAGGGCATGCAGGTCGGCGAGGAAGTAGTAGGACTGGACACTGGGGTCCTGGCTCGCGGCGATGGCGGGCTTGATCGCCCCGACATAGTTGCCGAGATGGGGGGTGCCGGTGGTGGTGATGCCCGTGAGGACACGGGTCTTGTCGGACGGTGCGGTCATGAAAGCGGGACTCTGCTGACTCTCGAATGCCCGCTATGGTAACGCGGCGCCCCGGCCAAGGCGACCTGCCCGGGGGATGTGCAGGGCCGTCGACAGGTCTGCGAGGGGGCGCTGTGAACCCCTCCCTGGGCGCTACCGACGCCCTGCGGCGCTCTCGCGTCCCGCTCCGCTTGCAGGTCCGGTGCTGGCCATCCATGGCCAGCCCGTTCGGAGCCGTGCTCCTCACCCCTGGCGTAGGACCCCCTCTTCGACCTGTCCCCGGCGCCCCTAGCCAGACCCAACTGCGATTGCCCTGGGGGGATGCGATATGGGCCGGGGCGCCCTCGGGGAGCCCCGGCCCTTCGTCACCTCGTGCCGGTCCGGCGTCAGCCGATCAGCGTGGCGGCCTCCACGCAGTCCAGGCCGAAGGCGTCGGCCACGGCCCGGTAGGTGACCTGCCCCTCGTGGACATTGAGGCCGGCGGCGAAGTGGCGGTCGTCGGCCAGCGCCTGCTTCCAGCCCTTGTCCGCGAGGGCGGTGACGAAGGGCAGGGTGGCATTGGTCAGGGCCTGGGTGGAGGTGCGCGCCACCGCGCCCGGCATGTTGGCCACGCAATAGTGCACCACGCCGTCCACCAAATAGGTCGGCTCGGCATGGGTGGTGGGCCTGCTGGTCTCGAAGCAGCCGCCCTGGTCGATGGCCACGTCCACCAGCACGCTACCCGGCTTCATCTCGGCGAGCATGGCGCGGGTGATCAGCTTGGGTGCGGCCGCGCCGGGCACCAGCACGGCGCCGATGATCAGGTCGGACTCGCGCACCGCCTCTTCCAGGGCGTCGGCGGTGGAGAAGACGGTCTTCATGCGGCCCTGGTAGCGGTCGTCCAGGGTCTCCAGGCGCGGGATGGACTTGTCGAGCACGGTGACCTCGGCGCCCAGTCCCAGGGCCATGCGGGCGGCGTTCTCGCCGACCACGCCACCACCGATGACGGTGACCCTGGCCGGCGCCACGCCCGGCACGCCCGGCAGCAGCACGCCGGCGCCGCCCTGGGCCTTCTCCAGGCTGTGGGCCCCGGCCTGCACGGCCATGCGGCCGGCCACGGTGCTCATCGGCGCCAGCAGCGGCAGGCCGCCCTGGGGCGCGGTGATGGTCTCGTAGGCGATGCAGGTGGCGCCGCTCTCCATCAGGCCCCGGGTCAGCGGCTCCTCGGCGGCCAGGTGCAGGTAGGTGAACAGGGTCTGGCCCTTGGACAGGCGCGCGACCTCCTCGGGCTGGGGCTCCTTGACCTTGAGGATCAGCTCGGCCTCCCTCCAGACGCTGGTCACGTCGGCCTCCAGGCGAGCCCCGGCGGCCTCGTAGGCGGCGTCGGGGAAGCCGGCGCCCTCGCCGGCACCGGCCTGGACGGTCACCGTGTGACCACGACCGACCAGCTCGCGGGCGCCGCTGGGAGTCAGGGCGACGCGGTATTCATGGTTCTTGATTTCCTTGGGAACGGCGATCTGCATGGGAGATCCTCCGGTGCTGGAATTGTTGGATGAGGGTGGCCCGTCCCTTCATTACAGCACAGCAGAACAATCACGATGAGATCATGGCATAAAAACAAAAGAATATTGGATATTGACGCCTGAATATCGAATATCAGACCAAAAATACCAATACACACAGAAATAAATCAGGCCAACGGTGACTCATCGACCAGCGCCGGGCAATAGCCGGCCAGGTATTTGTCCGGCAGGCGGCGCGGCCGGCCGCTGGACAGCGCGATGCAGGCATAGCGCGTGCGGGCCCGCATCAGGGTGCGGCCGTCGGCGGAACGCCACAGCTGGAAGCAACGCGTCAGGGTCAGGCGGCCATCGCAGTCGACGATCCAGGTAGCCAGCTGCAGCCGGCCCTCCTCGAGGGCCGGCTGCAGGTAGTCGAGCTCGTGACGCGCAGGTACTCGGCGTTGTTGGCATGACCGAAGGCGTCGATGGCGGCCGCCTCGACGTCGATCGCGATCAGGCAGGGGGCGGGCAGGTCCCAGGGCATGGCATCGGGCCCTCCTCGGACATGACGGTCAGGGGCGAGCGGCGCCGCTCATGGCCGGCGGCTACCGCATTGCCAGCAGGTATCGAAGACCGCCTCGAGGCGCTCGCCGCAGCCGGGACAGGTCCAGGCCGGCCGGTCGTCGCCTTCGGACAGCGCCTCACGGATCAGCGTCTCGGCCCGCGGCCGATTGTGCGGCGCCACCCAGACCTCGGGCTCGCACTCTCCCGGGGGCAGTTCCCCGACGCCCCCGCCGAGGGTCAGGTTGCGCCGCTCGACCGGCACGCCGGCCGCCTCCAGCAGATTGGCCATATGGCTGACCAGCAGCGGGTTCGAGTGGGCGAAGACGCGAACGAAGTCGAAGTCACTCATGGCGTCGAGACATGGGCGAGCCCCGGGAGAGTCGCCATGCCTCCTCCTAGTCGCGGAAGACGCGGACGCCGAGCGCCTTGAGATAGGCCGTCTCGGGAATCGCCGGGTGTACGGGGTGATCCGCCCCCTGATGCCCCTGGAAGAGGATCTGGCCATGGCGGTCCTGGTGGCGCGCGGCGCCCCGCACGACGTCGACCAGGCGCTCCGGGGCTAGGTGCATCGAGCACGAGGCCGAGAGCAGCAGGCCGTCGCGGCCCAGCAGGCGCATCGCCTCGCGGTTGAGCTTGCCATAGGCCCGCTCGCCGGCGGGGATGTCCTTGCGCTTCTTGATGAAGGCCGGCGGGTCGAGGATCACCACGTCGAACTGCTCGCCGTCGGCCTTGAGCGCGGCCAGCGCCTCGAAGGCATCGCCCTCGCCCACCGCCACCTGCTCGTGCAGGCCGTTGAGGGCGGCATTCTCGGCGACCTGCTCGAGGGCCCGGGCGCTGGCGTCCACGCACAGCACCTCGCTGGCGCCATGGGCGGCGGCCTGCACGCCCCAGCCACCCACGTAGCTGAACAGGTCCAGCACCCGTTTGCCGGCCACCAGGCCGTTCAGCCAGGCGCGGTTGCCGCGGTGATCGTAGAACCAGCCGGTCTTCTGGCCGTCGAGCACCGGCACGGCGAAGCGCACGCCGTTCTCCTCGAGCAGCACGGCCTCCGGCAGCTCGCCCTTCACCACCTCGACGTGGCTCTCCAGCCCCTCCTGACGGCGACCGCCGGTGTCGTTGCGCAGCACCACGACCCGCGGCGCCAGCACCTTGTCGAGGGCGTCCAGGAGCGGTTCGAGAGCCGCCTGCATGCCGGCGGTATTGAGCTGCACCACCAGGACATCGTCGAAGCGGTCGATGATCAGCCCCGGCAGCAGGTCGCCCTCGCCGTGCACCAGGCGGTAGAAGGGCTTGTCGAAGAGCCGCTGGCGCAGCGCCAGGGCCTGGTTCAGCCGGTGTACCAGCAGCGACCGGTCGAGCCCCATGGCCGGGTCCCGGGACACCAGGCGCGCGCAGATCAGCGAATGGGCGTTGACGTAAGCCACGCCCATGGGCTTGCCGTTGGCGGCCTCCACCACCGCCTGCTCGCCGGGCGCGAAGGCCTTGAGCGGCGTGGCGTCGGTATCGACCTCGTTGGAGTAGAGCCACAGGTGGCCCGCCTTGAGGCGGCGGTCGGCATGCTTCTTCAGGCGCAGGGAGCGTAGGGCAGTCATCGGGAACTCTCGAGGAAATCGGATAGGGGCCGGCGGCGCGGGAGCGGCCGGGTCAGCGCTGGCAGGCGGCGCAGAAGACGCTGGCCCGCTGCCCCAGGATCACCAGGCGCAGCTCGGCGCCGCAGCGCCGACAGGGCGCGCCGTCGCGGCCATAGACATTGAGCCGCTGGGCGAAGTAGCCGGGCTCGCCGGTGCCGCCGACGAAGTCGCGCAGGGTGGTGCCGCCCTGGGTGATGGCCGCGGCCAGCACCTCGCGAACGGCCGCCGCCAGCCGCCGGTAGCGCGCCAGGGAGATGCGCCCGGCGGCGCGACGCGGGTCGATGCCGGCCAGGAACAGCGCCTCGGCGGCATAGATGTTACCGACGCCCACGACCACGGCATTGTCCATCAGGAACGGCTTCACGGCCAGGCGACGGCCGCGGGACAGCGCATGCAGCCGCTCGCCGTCGAAGGCCTCGGAGAGGGGCTCGGGCCCCAGCCGGGCCAGGCGCGGGTCGCGGGCCGCATCCCCCTGGAGCCAGTCGACGAAGCCGAAGCGGCGCGGGTCGTGATAGCGCAGGATGGCGCCGTCGTCGAGCACCAGGTCGACATGGTCGTGCTTCTTGGGGAGCTCGCCGAGCCGCGCGATGCGCAGGCTGCCGGACATCCCCAGGTGCCAGAGCAGGCTGGCCGACGCCGCGTCCTCCGCCTGCACCGGCACCAGCAGGTACTTGGCTCGCCGCGACAGGCCACCGATGCGGGCGCCCACCAGCCGCTCGACCAGGTCGTTGGGCACCGGCAGGCGCAGGCGCGGCTGGCGCACGATGACCTCGACGATCTCGCGGCCCTCCACATGGGGGGCGATACCGCGTCGAGTGGTCTCGACTTCGGGCAGCTCGGGCATGGGCAGCATTCCGGCTCGGGGACACTACGCAAGAACCCGACCATCGGGCCGGGTTCAGGCGGACAGGCGAGGGCCTGCGGCGGAAGCGATCACGGGAAACCGCAAGGATCCCGACTTACTTGATCTTGGCTTCCTTGTACATCACGTGCTTGCGGACCACCGGGTCGAACTTCTTCATCTCGAGCTTGTCCGGGGTGTTCCGCTTGTTCTTGTCGGTGGTGTAGAAGTGGCCGGTACCGGCGCTGGACACCATTCTGATCTTGTCACGCATGAGTCTTCTCCCTTCGGGGTCGCTTAGACGGCTTCGCCGCGCTTGCGAATGTCGCTGAGCACCGCCTCGATGCCCTTCTTGTCGATGATGCGCATGCCCTTGGAGGAGACGCGCAGGCGAACGAAGCGCTTCTCGGACTCCACCCAGAACCGGTGGCTGTGCAGGTTGGGCACGAAACGACGACGCGTCTTGCGCTGGGAGTGTGAAACGTTGTTACCAGTCACCGGGCGCTTGCCGGTAACCTGACATACTTTGGACATGAGAGCCTCCAACCGCTTGGCCAGGTATTGCTACCTGAGTGTTCAAAACCTGTCGGGCAAACCGGGACGACCCCGTTGTCATTTGACCCAAGGGAATTCAAAGGCTGCACTTTATACCAGAGTCGGCCGGGCCAGACAAGCGATGCGCGGTATTATAACAGCCCCCGCTCGGCAAAGGACACCACCTCGCCGTCGCCCACCACGAAATGATCCAGCACCCGGATCTCGAACAGGCCCAGGGCCTCCTTGAGCCGCGCGGTGATGCGGCGGTCCGCGTCGCTGGGCTCGGCCACCCCGGAGGGATGGTTGTGGGCGAAGATGATGGCGCCGGCCCCCAGCTCCAGGGCCCGGCGGGCGACCTCCCGGGGGTACACCGAGGCACTGTCCAGGGTCCCGCGGAACAGCGACTCGTAGCGGATCACCCGGTGCTGGCTGTCGAGGAAGAGGGCGGCGAACTCCTCGTGGCCCAGGTGACGCAGCCGCGAGGCCAGGTAGCTGCGCACCAGGCCCGGCGAGGTCAGGGCCGCGTCGCGCTCGAGCCGGCAGGCCAGGTGGCGCCGGGAGAGTTCCATGACGGCCTGCAGCTGCACGAACTTGGCCTGGCCCAGGCCACGCTGGGCACAGAACCTCGTCCGGTCGGCCTCCAGCAGGGGGCGCAGGCCGCCGAAGACCGACAACAGGTCCCGGGCCAGGTCCACCGCCGAGCGCCCCGTCACCCCCACGCGGAGGAAGATCGCCAGCAGCTCGGCGTCGGACAGGGCCTCGGCCCCCAGCACCAGCAACTTCTCCCGCGGCCGCTCACCCTCCGGCCAGTCGCGAATCGACATCAAAGCCTCCCTGCTCGCCCGGCGTGCTCGTCCCCAGTGTAGCCGCCCCACGCCGGGGCGGTGGCTACGCAATCCCCCCGGTGAATGGTAAAGTGGTCGCCCGGATTTCCGCTCGGACACCGCCCTATGTCGCTATCGCCCGGCCACCGGAACGCCGGCCGCCCTGGCGAAGGCCGCCGCATACTGCTCGGTATCAGCGCCGGCATCGCCGCCTACAAGAGCGCCCACCTGGCTCGCCTGCTCAAGCAGGCGGGCCATGAGGTACGCGTGGTCATGACCGAGGGCGCCCAGGCCTTCATCACGCCACTGACCCTGCAGGCACTGACCGGCGAGCCGGTGCGCACCTCGCTGCTGGACCCCGAGGCCGAGGCCGGCATGGGCCATATCGAGCTGGCGCGCTGGGCCGACCTGATCCTCGTCGCCCCGGCCACCGCCGACCTGATGGCGCGCCTGGCCCACGGCCATGCCGACGACCTGCTCACCACCCTGTGCCTGGCCAGCGATGCTGAGAAGGTCATGGCGCCGGCCATGAACCAGGCGATGTGGCGCCAGCCGGCCACCGTGCGCAACGCCCACCGGCTGGCCGAGGACGGCTGGCGGCTGCTCGGCCCGGACAGCGGCGACCAGGCCTGCGGGGACGTGGGCCCCGGGCGCATGCTGGAGCCCGAGGCCATCCTGGCGGCGCTGGACGACACGGCGCCCCGGGAGGCCGCCGGCCTGACCGTGGTGATCACGGCGGGACCGACCCGCGAGCCCCTGGACCCGGTGCGCTACCTCTCCAACCACAGCTCGGGCAAGATGGGCTTCGCCCTGGCCGCCGCCGCCGCCGCCCTCGGCGCCCGCGTCCTGCTGATCAGCGGCCCCGTGGCGCTGCCCACGCCGGCGGGGGTGGAGCGCCACGACGTGGAGAGCGCCCGGGAGATGCATGACGCGGCCCACCGCCTGGCCCGGGGCTGCGACCTCTTCATCGGTTGCGCCGCCGTCGCCGACTACCGGGCCGAGACCCCGGCCGAACACAAGCTGAAGAAGCGCGAGGGCGAGCACACCCTGACCCTGCGACTGGTGAAGAACCCCGACATCATCGCCAGCATCGCCGCCCGCGACGATCGCCCCTACGTGGTCGGCTTCGCCGCGGAGACCCGCGACCTGGAGGCCTACGCTCGGGACAAGCTCGCCCGCAAGGGCCTCGACATGGTAGTGGCCAACGACGTTTCCCGGGCCGGCCTGGGCTTCGGCGCCGACGACAACGCCGCCCTGCTGGTATGGCGGGACGCCGACGGCACCGACCAGCGCTCGCTGCCCCCCCAGCCGAAATCGCAGCTGGCGCTGGCCGTGGTCCGCCAGGCGCTCGCCCGACTGCGCGCCGCCGCCCCACCCTGACGACACGACCTCTCTTACCGGAAGCCCCCGATGCCGACGATCCCCGACCGCCCTCGCCTCGCCGTCAAGCTGCTCGACGAGCGCCTGCGCGACCACCTTCCCCACTACGCCACCGCCGGCTCCGCCGGCATGGACCTGCGCGCCCTGCTCGACGCCCCCCTGGTGCTCGCGCCCGGCGACTGCGAGCTGGTGCGTACCGGCCTGGCCATCCATATCGCCGACCCGGGGCTCGCCGGGATGATCCTGCCCCGCTCGGGCCTGGGCCACAAGCATGGCATCGTGCTCGGCAACCTGGTCGGCCTGATCGACTCCGACTACCAGGGCGAGTTGATGGTCTCGGTCTGGAACCGCGGCGCGGCGCCCTTCACGGTGGAGCCCTTCGAGCGGTTGGCACAGTATGTGCTTGTTCCCGTGGTGCAGGCCGAACTCCAGGTCGTCGACGACTTCCATGCCAGCGTGCGCGGCGACGGCGGCTTCGGCAGTTCGGGACGCCACTGAACCGCACCAACGCCCTCTACCAGGAATCGATGATATGACGCTAGACACCGCCACTACCGTTCCCGCCTCGATCTTTCGTGCCTACGACATCCGCGGGATCGTCGACGACACCCTCACCGAGCCCGGCGTCGAGACCATCGGCCGCGCCATCGGCAGCGAGGCCCGGGCCCGGGGCGAATCCTCGGTGATCGTCGCCAGGGACGGACGCCTCTCCGGCCCCCGCATGCTCGCCGCCCTGACCCGCGGCCTGACCGCCACCGGCTGCGACGTGATCGACATCGGCATGGTCCCCACCCCGGTGCTCTACTACGCCACCCACGTGCTGGAGGGCACCACCTCCGGGGTGATGGTCACCGGCAGCCACAACCCGCCCGACTACAACGGCTTCAAGATCGTGCTCGGCGGCGAGACCCTCTCCGGCGAGGCGATCACCGACCTGTACCGCCGCCTCCAGCAGGACGACCTGGCCGAGGGCCGGGGCGAGGTCCGCGAGGAGGACGTGCGCGAGGCCTATCTGGCGCGCATCCTCGGCGACGTGAGCCTGGCCCGGCCGCTCAAGGCGGTGGTGGACTGCGGCAACGGCGTGGCCGGCGAACTGGGCCCCCAGCTGGTGGAGCGCCTGGGCGCCGAGACGGTGCCGCTGTTCGCCGAGATCGACGGCACCTTCCCCAACCACCACCCGGACCCCGGCAAGCCGGAGAACCTCGAGGACCTCATCCGCACCGTCCGGGAGACCGGCGCCGACATCGGGCTGGCCTTCGACGGCGACGGCGACCGCCTGGGGGTGATCACGCCCAAGGGCAAGTTGATCTATCCGGACCACCTGATGATGGCCTTCGCCGAGGACATGCTGTCGCGCAATCGCGACGCCCGCGTGATCTTCGACGTCAAGTGCACCGGCAACCTGGCCCGGGTGATCGATGAGGCGGGCGGCACGCCGGAGATGTGGCGCACCGGCCACTCGCTGATCAAGGCGCGCATGAAGGAGACCGGGGCCCAGCTCGCCGGCGAGATGAGCGGCCACATCTTCTTCAAGGAGCGCTGGTACGGCTTCGATGACGGCCTGTATGGCGCCGCCCGGCTGCTGGAGATCCTGTCGCGGCAGGGCGACGACGCCGACACCTTCTTCGAGCGCTATCCCCAGGACATCGGCACCCCCGAGATCAATATCACGGTGACCGACGAGACCAAGTTCGACCTGGTGGACCGCCTGGCCCGGGAGGGCGACTTCGGCGAGGACGGCGTCAAGACCACCCTGGACGGCATCCGGGTCGACTATCCGGATGGTTGGGGCCTGTGCCGCGCCTCCAACACCACGCCGGTGCTGGTGCTGCGCTTCGAGGGCAAGGACGACGCGGCCCTCGCCCGCATCCGTGGCCGCTTCGCCGCGGCCCTCGAGCAGGTGGCGCCGGCGCTCGAGCTGCCGCTGTAAGGCGGCCCTCCAAGAGACGAGACCAAGGGAACCCGAGATGACCGAACAGACCCGCGACCCGCGCCAGGTGGTGGAGGTGCTCTCCGAGGCGCTGCCCTACATCCAGCGCTTCTCCGGCAAGACCGTGGTGGTGAAGTACGGCGGCAACGCCATGACCGAGGACACCCTGATCGACTCCTTCGCCCGCGACATGGTGCTGATGAAGGAGGTCGGCATCAATCCGGTGGTGGTGCATGGCGGCGGCCCGCAGATCGGCGACCTGCTGGAGAAGCTCAAGATCGAGTCGCGCTTCGTCAACGGCATGCGGGTCACCGACGCCGAGACCATGGACGTGGTGGAAATGGTGCTCGGCGGCCTGGTCAACAAGGGCATCGTCAACCTGATCAACCAGTGCGGCGGCAAGGCCATCGGCCTGACCGGCAAGGACGGTGCCCAGATCCGTGCCCGCCAGCTCAAGGTGGAGCACCAGAGCCCGGAGATGACCGCCCCGGAGATCATCGACATCGGCCACGTGGGCGAGGTGGAACACATCTCCACCGACCTCATCGAGATGCTGGCGGCCCGGGATTTCATCCCGGTGATCGCCCCGATCGGGGTCGATGACGCCGGGCGCAGCTACAATATCAACGCCGACCTGGTGGCCGGCAAGGTGGCCGAGGCCCTGGACGCCGAGAAGCTCATGCTGCTGACCAACGTCGCCGGCCTGATGAACGCCGAGGGCGAGGTGCTCACCGGCCTGACCACCGGCCAGGTGGACGCCCTGATCGCCGACGGCACCATCCATGGCGGCATGCTGCCGAAGATCCGCTGCGCCCTGGACGCCGTGAAGGGCGGCGTCGCGAGCGCCCATATCGTCGATGGCCGGGTCCCCCACGCCACCCTGCTGGAGATCTTCACCAACGCCGGGGTCGGCACCCTGATCACCAACGCCCGACGCGACGACGAGCCGGCCGGCTGACGCCGGCCATCCGAAACGACCATAAGAAAAGCCAACATGACGCAGGAAACCACCCCCAGCCGCCGGGAGCAGATCCTCCAGGGGCTGGCCATGATGCTGGAGGAAGACAGCGGCAAGCGCATCACCATCGCCGCCCTGGCCCGCCAGGTCGGCGTCTCGGAGGCCGCCCTCTACCGCCACTTTCCCAGCAAGGCGCGGATGTTCGAGGGACTCATCGAGTTCATCGAGCAGACGCTGTTCGAACGCATCAACCGTATCCTCGAGGAGGTCTCCGAGGCGCTGCCCCGCTGCGGGCAGATCCTGACCCTGGTGCTGGCCTTCGCCGAGAAGAACCCGGGGCTGTCGCGCCTGCTGGGCGGCGATGCCCTGACCGGCGAGACGGCCCGCCTGCGGCTGCGCATCCACCAGCTCTTCGAGCGCCTGGAGACGCAGCTCAAGCAGGTGCTGCGGGAGGCCGAATTGCGCGAGGGCCTGAGGCCCACCCTGCCGATCCCGGCCGCCGCCAACCTGCTGATCGCCCAGGCCGAGGGGCGCATCTCCCAGTACGTGCGCAGCGACTTCCGCCGCCTGCCCACCGAGCACTGGGACGACCAGTGGCCGGTGCTCTCGGCACAGCTGATGCGCGGGGCGACCCAGACCGCTTGAGCGGGGCTGCCCGCCACCACGCAAAAGCCCCGGCCAGAGGCCGGGGCTTTTCATGCGTTACGCGTCATGGCATGGCCGCCAGCTGCCGCCGCAGGGTCAGGCCGCCAGGGTATCGCCGATATGCTGGCGGATCTTCTTCATGGCGTTCTTCTCGAGCTGGCGGATGCGCTCGGCGGATACGCCGTAGACATCGGCCAGGTCGTGCAGGGTCGACTTGTCGTCGCTCAGCCAGCGACGCTGGAGGATATCCCGGGAGCGCTCGTCCAGCCCCTCGAGGGCCACCTGCAGGCGATGGGTGGCATCGGCCTCCCAGTCGCTGTCCTCGAGCTGGGTGGCCGGGTCCTGGCTGGCATCGTCGAGGTAGTGGACCGGTGCCTGGTAGGCGGACTCCTCGTCCTCGCCCGGCGCGGCATCGAAGCCGGCATCATGGGCCGACAGCCGACCCTCCATCTCGCGCACCACCTCCGGCTTGACGTCGAGGTCCTTGGCGATGGCCTCGACCTCGTCGCTGTTCAACCAGGCCAGGCGCTTCTTGGCGCTGCGCAGGTTGAAGAACAGCTTGCGCTGGGCCTTGGTGGTGGCGATCTTGACGATGCGCCAGTTGCGCAGCACGAATTCATGGATCTCGGCCTTGATCCAGTGCACGGCGAAGGACACCAGGCGCACGCCCTGGTTGGGGTCGAAGCGCTTGACCGCCTTCATCAGGCCGACGTTGCCTTCCTGGATCAGGTCCGCCTGGGCCAGGCCATAGCCGGAGTAGCTCCGCGCGATATGCACGACGAAGCGCAGGTGCGACAGCACCAGGCGGCGGGCCGCCTCGAGGTCGCCCTCGTCGTGCAGGCGGTAGGCCAGCTCACGCTCCTCCTCGACGGTGAGCATGGGAATGCCGTTCACCGCCTGGATGTAGCCGTTGAGGTCGTGGCCCGGGGAAAGATGTCCCACCGGCAGAAGACTGGTGCTCATGTGCAGGTTGTCTCCATCGCAGCCCGTGTGTGGTATCCGCAGTCGCCGCCTTTGACGGCGAGATATCGATTTGGTTCCGACAATAGCCCCGGTCCCGGGGCACTGTCACTAGCGGGGGCGGATCTGCGCCAGATGGCGACTGACGGCGATCCAGGCACCCAGCCAGCCGAGTAGTGTACTACAGGCCAGCAGCATTGCCGAGCCCGCCGGCCCCAGCCGCGGCAGCGAGAAGCTCGCGCCGTAGCTGGCCGCCAGCGCCGACACCGGGGCCGCCAGCCAGTCGCTGCCCAGGGTCAGCAGCCCCCAGGCCAGCAGGCCGCCCCCCAGGCCGAACCAGGCGCCGCTGTACAGGAAGGGCCGGCGCACGAAGGGATGGGTGGCACCGATCAGGGTCACCACCTCGATCTCCTGGCGGCGGTTCTCCACCGCCAGGCGGATGGTGTTGCCCACCACCAGCAGCACCCCCAGGCCGAACAGCACGGCCAGCCCCAGGGTGACGCGACGACCCAGCTCCGCCAGGTGGCGCAGCCGCTCGAGCCAGGCCAGGTCGAGCCGCACCTCCTCGACCCCGGCGACCGCCTTGAGGCCTTCCGCCAGGTCGCGCACCACCGCCGGGGCGGTCTCGACGGGGTGCACCACGATACTGGCCGGCAGCGGATTGCCGGGCAGCCGCGTCAGGGCATCCTCCAGCCCCAGCGCCTGCTGGAACTCGGCCATGCCCTCGGCGGCGGTGATCAGGCGGGTCTCGGCCACGCCCGGTCGGGCCGCCAGGGCCTGCTCGATGCGCGCGGCCTCGGCGGCCTCGACCCGCGGCGCCAGATAGACCGTCAGGGTCGCACTCTCGTCGAGCTCGGCATCCAGCAGCCGGGCACCGTCCAGGGCCAGCCAGAGCCCCGCCGGGAGCACCAGGGCGATGGCGATCGCCAGCATGGTCAGCAGGCTGCCCAGCGGATGGCGCAGCAGCCGGCGGGCGCTGTCCTGGCCCATGGCACGGTGATGGCGCAGCCAGGCGCGCCAGCGGCTGCCGGTGGTGGCGCGATGCGAGCGAGCCCCGCGGGCGGGAGCGGATTCTCGGCTCATGCGGCCTCCTCGTCGGCCACCAGGCGACCCTCGTGCAGGCGCAGCATGCGGTGGCGCAGCCGGGCGATCAGCGCCAGGTCGTGGCTGGCGATCATCACCGTGGTGCCGATGCGGTGGAAGTCCTCGAACAGCCTCATGATGTCCGCCGAGAGCTGGGGATCCAGGTTGCCGGTGGGCTCGTCGGCCAGCAGCAGCGCCGGCTTGTTGACCACCGCCCGGGCGATGCCCACCCGCTGCTGCTCGCCGCCGGAGAGCTCGATGGGCAACGCCTTCTCGCGATGCAGCAGCCCGACCTTGTCCAGCGCCGCACGCACCCGACGGGCCGCTTCACGAGGCTCCACGCCCTGGATCTCCAGCGGCAGGGCCACGTTGTGGTAGATGGAGCGGTCGAAGAGCAGCTGGTGATCCTGGAAGACCACGCCGATCTGGCGCCGGTAGAAGGGCACCTGGCTGTGGTGGAGGCGGTCGATGTCGTGCCCGGCCACCAGGATGCGCCCGCGACTGGGCCGCTCCAGGCGCATGATCAGGCGCAGCAGCGAGCTCTTGCCGGCCCCCGAATGGCCGGTGAGGAAGACCATCTCGCCGCGGCGCACCCGGAAGTCGAGGTGGGCGAGCGCATCATAGCGCCCGCCATAGCGCTTGCCGACGTGCTCGAAGGCGATCATGCCGGCGCGTCGTCCCGATCGAAGAGGGCGTCGACGAACTCCCGGGCGGCGAAGGGCCGCAGGTCATCCAGCGACTCGCCCACGCCGATGAAGCGAATCGGCGTGCCCAGCTGCTGGGCCAGGGCGAAGATGATGCCGCCCTTGGCGGTGCCGTCGAGCTTGGTCAGGGTGATGCCGGTGACGGGGACCGCCTCGTTGAAGGTGGCGGCCTGGGACAGGGCGTTCTGGCCGGTGCCGGCATCGAGCACCAGCATCACCTCGTGGGGCGCCTGGTCGTCGAGCTTGCCCATCACCCGGCGCACCTTCTTGAGCTCCTCCATCAGGTGTGCCTTGTTGTGCAGGCGCCCGGCGGTGTCGGCGATCAGCACGTCGACGCCACGGGCCCGGGCCGCGGCCAGGGCATCATAGACCACCGAGGCACTGTCGGCGCCGGTATGCTGGGCGATCACCGGCACGTCATTGCGCTCGCCCCACACCTTGAGCTGCTCCACGGCGGCGGCCCGGAAGGTATCGCCGGCGGCCAGCATCACGCTGCGCCCCTCGCGCTGGAAGCGCTGGGTGAGCTTGCCGATGGTGGTGGTCTTGCCCACGCCGTTGACGCCCACCACCAGGATCACGAAGGGCCCCTCGCCCTTGGGCGGCAGCGCCAGGGGCTCGGTGACGCCCTCGAGCAGGCCGGCGAGCTCGTCCTGGAGGGCCGTGTAGAGCGCCTGCGGGTCCTTGAGCTCCTTGCGGGAGACCCGCTCGGTGAGGCGGTCGATGATCCCGGTGGTGGCCTCGATGCCCACGTCCGCCATCAGCAGCTGGGTCTCGAGCTCCTCCATCAGGTCGTCGTCGATCTGCTTGCGCCCGAGAAAGAGCCCGGCGAGCCCCTCGGTCAGGTTGGAGCGGGTCTTGCCCAGCCCCTCGCGCATGCGGGCGAACCAGCCCTTCTTCTCGGCCCGGGGTTTCTCCCGGAGCTCGGCCCTGGCCAGCGGCTCGGCGGCGGCTTCAGGCTTCGGGGCAGACTCGAGCCCGGCGTTCGCCACAGGCGCGGGCTCAGGGCCGGAGGGTGGCTCGGGCTCGTCCGATGCCGTCTCAGGCTCCTGCGCATCGGGCTCGGCGGCGGTTCGGGCCTCGGGTTCGACCTCGGTCGACGCCTCGGCTTCCGACTCGGCCACGGCGGCATCGGGAGACTCCCCCGGCTCGACCTCGCCGGGAGATTCCGGCGTCGCCCTGGGGTCCTGCTGCTGCTCTTCCTGCTTCTTCTTGCGCTTGAGAAAACCGAACATGGGGGGATTCAGCCTCGCGGGTGAACGAATCGCCACATCCTACCATCGCGCACCATGACTGTGGACAAGCCGCCCGTTACAATCGGCGCCCATGAGCCGACGCCGCCCCTCCTCCCGCTCCTCACGCCCGCCCCGCCGTCCCGGCCGGGGCGGTGGCAAGCTGCGCATCATCGGCGGCGACTTCCGCCGCCGCCTGTTGCCGGTGCTCGACAGCCCCGGCCTGCGCCCCACCCCCGACCGGGTACGCGAGACCCTGTTCAACTGGCTCGCCGCCGCCACCCCCGGGGCGCGGGTGCTGGATCTCTTCGCCGGCACCGGCGCCCTGGGGCTCGAGGCGCTGTCCCGGGGCGCCGCCGAGGCCGTGCTGGTGGAGCGCGACCCGCGAGTGGCCGGCGCCCTGGCCGACAACCTGACCACCCTCGGCCTGCGACAGGCCGAGGTGATCACCGCCGATGCCCGGCCGTTCCTCGCCTCTTCGCCGCCGCGCCCCTTCTCGCTGGTCTTCGTCGACCCCCCCTTCCGCCAGGGGCTCGCGGGCGACTGCTGCGCCGCCCTGGAGGCCGGCTGGCTGACCGAGGACGCCTGGATCTACCTGGAGACGGAAGCGACGCTCAGCCCCGAGGTGCCGGCGACCTGGACGCTGCATCGCGAGGTGCGCGCCGGAGACAGCACGGGACGGCTGTACCGGCGCACCGGCGAGGCCGGAGAGTCGCCCGACGGCGACGCTTGCTGAGCCCCGCCCGCGGCGTTACGCTGCCGCTGCAGGACGCCTTTCACGGGCCAGGCCCGGCCCAGCAGGATATCGTCAGGAGATACGGATGAGCATCGAACTCTTCAACCAGCTCGAACAGAAGGTCTCCAGCGCCGTCGAGGCCCTGGAGTTGATGAAGATGGAAGCCGAGGAGCTGCGCGAGGAAAACGCTCGCCTCAAGCAGGAGCGCGAGGACTGGGAACGCCGGCTGTCCGCCCTGCTGGGCAAGTTCGACGAGGTCGAGACCGAGCGCGAGCCGGGTTGACCCCGTGTCACGCCCCACCCAGCGGGCGTGACATCAGCAGGGCGTCCTCCCGCAAGGTGCCGGCAAGCGGTGGATAGTAGCCGCGCCGGCGCCCGTCCTCGACCAGTCCCGATCGTCGGTACAGCGCGATCGCCGGGGCGTTGCCCGCCCTGACCTCCAGCAGCAGCCGTTCGCTTCCCCAGCTCCGCGCCTGCTCGATCACCCCGCGCAGCAACTCGGCCGCCAGGCCGCGCCCTCGATGGGCCGGCGCCACCAGGATGGCCTCGAGTTCGGCATCGAAGGGTTGTCGCGCGACCACCGCGTGGCCGACCAGCAGCCCCGCCTCCTCGAGCCCGAGCACCGCATGGTCCGCCGAGGCCAGCGCCGCCTCGAGCCGGGTGGTCGGCCAGGGCCGGATCTGGCCGGCCCGCTCCAGGGCAACCAGGGCCGGCAGGTCCGCGCCCGTCAGGCGGCGCAGTCGCCGCTCAGGCATCGCTGGCCTCGCCGAGCCAGGCCCGGCACCAACCGGTCAGGGTCGGCCAGAGGGCCCGCTTGGCCGCGGCGCTGCCGGCCAGTTCGGTCAATCCCGGTCCCTGCCAGGCCGGCAGGCCCAGCAGGGGGCAATGGCCGTCCTGCAGCGCCAGCAGCGGCGCCAGGGTCGCCACGTCGCCGAACACCAGCAGCCGCTCCGGCGCCCAGCCACGGCGACGGCGGCCGGCCAGGAAGGCCTGCAGCCCCTCCCCCGCCTCCTCGAGAGGCGACTGGACCGGCAGCCCCTCGATCTGGGGCCAGTGGAAGGCCTCGAAGGCCGGCGGCTGCTCCGGCACCACCCCGGCGGCGCGCAGCAGGTTCAAGAGCAGGCGGTGCTCCATGGCGCCGGGGGCCGCCTCCCGCGGCAGGACCACCAGCCAGCGACCGTCCAGGCAGGCGACCTGCAGGGAGAAGCGCAGCGGCTCCTGCGGGGCCTCCGCCCGGGGCGTGGCCGCCTCGGGTGCGGCAGGGGCGGAGGGGGCCGCCGCGGCCGAGCCCTCCGCCCCGGGCACCATGTCCCCGAGCAGGGCCCGGGCCTTGCCTGGCCCGGTGGGCGGACGCTGGGGGGCCTCCGGCGCGCTCGCCGGGGGAGCCGGTGCCGCCTCGCCGGGCGACTCGAGCAGGGCATGCAGGCGCTCCCCCGGGGCCTGGCGGGCGTCCTCGTCCGGCGCCGGCAGCGCCCAGTCGCAGGCCTCGGTGGGTCGCGCATTGGGCAGCCGGTAGCGGGCCGTCCAGGCCGTCAGGCCCATGGCCTCCAGGTATTGCAGCCGCTGGGGCTCGGCGGTCACGAGCGTCCGCCGCCCCGGCAGTTCGGGGAATCGGGGCGGTCCTCGCCACGGGCTTGCCACTCCGCGGGGGTATAGGGGTGCAGCGCCAGGGCATGCACGGGACCGGCCAGCTCATCGGCCAGCAGGGCATAGATCTGCTGATGGCGCTTGACCGGCATCATGCCCTCGAAGCGGGGCGAGACCAGGGTCACCTTGAAGTGGGTCTCGGAGTTCGGCGGCACGTTGTGCATGTGGCTCTCGTTCTCCACCGCCAGGAAGGTGGGCTCGAGGGCCTGGAGCTTGCGTTCGATGGTCGACTGGGTGCTCATGTCGGCTTCCCGATGGTGAATGATGGGGTCATTGTACGCGTTCGGCCGCGGCACGACGACGGGCACGCAGTGCCTCCCCGGCCAGCGAGACGCGCCCCAGGCTGGCCAGCAGCGCCAGCGCGACCGCGGCGACCCCGCCCCACAGCGTGACCTGCACCGGCGCGCCGGCGGCCAGGCCGGCGCCGACCAGGGCGACGCCCAGCGACTGCCCCATGGTGCGGGTGGTGCTCATGACGCCCGAGGCGCTGGCGCTCCGCTCGGCGGGCACGCTGGCCATCAGCTCACGGTTGTTGGGCGGCTGGAAGAGGCCGAAGCCCAGCCCGCACAGCGCCGTGCGCCACAGGCAGTCGGCCACCCCGGCATCGGGGTCGAGCCCGGCCAGGGTCGCCAGGCCGGCCAGCAGCAGCCCCAGCCCCAGGCTGGAGAGCAGGCTGGGATTGACCCGGTCGGCCAGGCGCCCGGCCAGGGGGCCCACCACCATGATCGTCAGCGGCCAGGGCGTGAACAGCCAGGCGGTCTCCAGCGGCGAGAAGCCCATCTCCTGCTGGTAGAGGAAGGACAGGGCCACGAAGGCCAGGCCCTGGCCGACGAAGGCCAGCCCCGAGGCCGAGACCGCCAGGCTGAAGCGGCGCTCGACGAACAGCGACAGCGGCAGCAGCGGATGCGGTGCACGGCGCTGGCGGCCGACGAACAGGGCCCCGGCGACCAGGCCGGCGGTCAGCCAGGCCAGGGTCTGGCCGAGCGGCGCCTGATGGCCGGCACGGTCCATGGCGACGAACACGCTGCCCAGCATGGCCATCGACAGCAGGGCGCCACCGATATCGAAGCCCCCGGGGCGGCCGGCCTCCCGCGGCAGCGCCCGCCAGGCCAGCAGCAGGGCGCCGAGCCCGAGCGGCACGGGCAGGGCGAACAGCCAGGGCCAGTCGGCCACGGAGAGCACCAGCCCGCCGATGGCGGGACCGGCGGCATACCCCGCGGCCACCACCAGGGCGCTCAGGCCCAGGGCGCTGCCCAGCAGCCGCGAGGGGAAGATGGCCCGGTACAGCGAGGGCCCGATGGACAGGGTCGCGGCGGCCGCCATGCCCTGCAGGGCGCGGAAGGCCAGCAGGGTCTCGAACTCGCGGGACAGGGCACTGCCCAGGGCGGCCACCACGAACAGCGCCAGCCCCGCCACGTAGAGCCGCCGGCGACTGACCAGCTCGCTCAGGGCGGCGAACACCAGCAGGAAGGCGGCACACACCACCTGGAAGAGGTTGGTCACCCAGACGGCGCGGGCGGGGGCCACGCCCAGGTCGGCCGCGATGGACGGCAGCGCAAGGTTGACCATGGTGGTATCCACCACCGCCATGGTGGTGCCGAGGATCAGTGCCAGTACGGCCTGACGGCGCTCGGGACCCGGCAGGCCATCGTCGCCGGGACGTGTCGTGAAGAGTCGGCTCATGGCGAATCGTCGGTCACAAGGAAACCGGCCGCAGCCGGTTCTACCACTCATAGCCAGCTAATCAACAAGGCATCGAGTCACGTTACGAGCGAAGAGAGGCTGGCTGCCGCCGGAGCGGAGCAACCGGAGTTGACCGACTGCTCAATGAGGATTGTGAGCACCGCCGGCGGCCAGAGTATCGAGCGCAGTAGTGAGTCGCTGTCTTGCTAGTCCTGGTCGGTTTCCAGCAACAGATTATCATCCACCTCGGCGACCTCGAGGGCCGCCTCGTCGTCGAGGTCGATGGCCAGGTAGCTGTGCTCGAAGTGCAGGAAACGCTGGAACAGCGCCCAGTCGAGGGCCTCGGGCCACTGGCGCTCGTCCTCCTCCCAGGCCCGCAGCTCGGTCTCGAGGATCTCGAGGTAGCGCTCGCGGACGAAGCCCTCCAGGGCCTCGGGGGTATCCATCTCCGGGATCAGGTAGATGGTGCTTTCCCGCTCGACATCGGCGAGGGACAGGTCGTCGTCACCCACGGTGGGTTCCAGGGCATTGATCCAGTCCACGAAGTGCTGGGTCGGCCTGACGCTCAGGGCGGAGCGGTTGAGCAGTTTCATCACGGTCTCCTCGACGTCGAAACGCTGCCATTATGGGCGCTCGGGGCGCCCCTTACCAACATTTCCGCCCCGACCGCCATGACTATCGAGTTAGCCATGTTGCTCCCGGTGAGGATCCGGCGACAGCCTTGTAGGTCGGATAAGCCGAAGGCGCATCCGACGTTTCGAGGACGCCCCCGGCAGGGTCCGTCGGGTGCGCTCGCAGGCTCGCTTACCCGACCTACACGACGCGCAGCGCCTTCACCCCCCTGAAGGACGCATGGCGGGGAACAGCAGCACATCCCGGATCGAGGCGCTGTCGGTCAGCAGCATCACCAGCCGGTCGATGCCGATGCCCTCGCCGGCGGTGGGCGGCAGGCCGTACTCGAGGGCGCGGATGTAGTCGGCGTCGTAGTACATGGCCTCCAGGTCGCCGGCGTCCTTCTCCGCCACCTGGGCGGCGAAGCGCTCGGCCTGGTCCTCGGCGTCGTTGAGCTCCGAGAAGCCGTTGGCGATCTCGCGGCCGCCGACGAAGAACTCGAAGCGCTCGGTGACGAAGGGGTCCGCGTCCTTGCGCCGGGCCAGCGGGCTGACCTCGGTGGGGTACTCGGTGATGAAGGTCGGCTGCTGGAGGCGGTGCTCGACGGTCTTCTCGAAGATCTCGATCTGGATCTTGCCCAGCCCCCAGCCATCCCTGACCTCGATGTCCAGGCGCTCGGCGATCTGCCGGGCGGCGGCCTCGTCGGCCAGCGCCTCGGCATGGATATCCGGGTTGTATTCGAGGATGGCGTCGAACACGCTGATCCGGCGCAGCGGCTGGCCGAAATCGTACTCGAAGGTCTCGAGCACCTCGCCCTCGGCGTTGCGCACGGTATTGACCACGGTGGTGGTGCCCAGCACCTGCCGGGTCACGCTGCGCAGCATCGCCTCGGTGAGGTCCATCAGGTCCCGGTAGTCGGCGTAGGCCTGGTAGAACTCGATCATGGTGAACTCGGGGTTGTGCCGTGTGGACAGCCCCTCGTTGCGGAAATTGCGATTGATCTCGAAGACCTTCTCGAAGCCCCCCACCACCAGGCGCTTGAGGTAGAGCTCCGGGGCGATGCGCAGGTACATGTCGATGTCCAGCGCATTGTGATGGGTGATGAAGGGGCGGGCCGTGGCACCGCCGGGGATCGGCTGCAGCATGGGGGTCTCGACCTCCATGAAGCCGCCGGCCTCGAAGAAGCGGCGCATGGCACTGATCACCCCGGCGCGGGTCTCGAAGACGCGCCGCGAGTCGGTGTTCATGATCAGGTCCACGTAGCGCTGGCGATAGCGGGCCTCCATGTCGGTCAGGCCGTGGAACTTGTCGGGCAGCGGGCGCAGGCTCTTGGTCAGCAGCCGGGCCTCCTCCATCATCACGTAGAGATCGCCCTTGCCCGACTTGTGCACCGGCCCCCGCCCGGCGACGATGTCGCCGATGTCCCAGCCCTTGATGTCCTCGAGCACCTCGGCCGGCAGGCCCTTCTTGTCGACATACAGCTGGATCTGGCCGGAGGCATCCTGGATGACGATGAAGGGGCCGCGCTTGCGCATGATGCGCCCGGCCACGGCGGCCGGGCGTGCCAGGGCCTCGAGCTCGGCCTTGTCCTTGTCGCCGAGCTCGGCGATCAGCTCGGCGGCCAGGCTGTCGCGGCGAAAGTCATTGGGAAAGGCACTGTCGCCGCCGGCGGAGGCGCGGTCGCGGCGCTCGGCCAGCTTGCCGCGCCGCTCCGCGATCAGGCGGTTCTCGTCCTGGGAAGTGTCCTGGTTAGCCATGTCGCTACCTGTTGAAATCATGGGGTCGAATACAGAGACATCTCACCTAGAGCCGCGCGAGCGACGCCGAGACAAGGCGCCCCTCAGCAAGAGCGCGGAGTCGACGATTCGTCAATGAGCAGCTCGAGCTGAGGGGCAACGCCGTCTCGGCGAGCGCAGCAGGCTATAGGCCTTGCTTGAGGCTGGCCTCGATGAAAGCGTCCAGATCGCCATCCAGGACCTTGTCGCAGTTGCTCGACTGCACGCCGGTGCGCAGATCCTTGATGCGCTGGTCGTCCAGCACGTAGGAGCGGATCTGGCTGCCCCAGCCGATATCGGCCTTGGAGTCTTCCGCGGCCTGCTTGGCGGCGTTGCGCTTCTCCATCTCGTGTTCCCACAACTTCGCCCGGAGCTGCTTCATGGCGAAGTCGCGGTTGGCGTGCTGGCTGCGCTGGCTCTGGCAGGCCACCACGATGCCGGTCGGCTCGTGGGTGATGCGCACCGCCGAATCGGTGGTGTTGACGTGCTGGCCGCCGGCGCCGCTGGAGCGGTAGGTGTCGGTACGCAGGTCCGAGGGGTTGATCTCGATCTCGAAGCTGTCGTCCACCTCCGGCGACAGGAACACCGAGGCGAAGGAGGTGTGGCGACGGCCGCCGGAGTCGAAGGGGCTCTTGCGCACCAGGCGATGCACCCCGGTCTCGGTGCGCAGCCAGCCGAAGGCGTACTCGCCCTGGACGTGCACCGAGGCCGACTTGATGCCGGCGACCTCACCGGCAGACAGCTCGGTGATATCGGCCTTGAAGCCGTGATGCTCGGCCCAGCGCAGGTACATGCGCAGCAGCATGTTGGCCCAGTCCTGGGCCTCGGTGCCGCCGGAGCCCGCCTGGATGTCGAGGTAGGCGTTGTTCTCGTCCATCTCGCCGGAGAACATCCGCCGGAACTCGAGCTTCTCGAGGCTGGCCTGCAGGCCCTCCAGCTCGCGCTGGACCTCCTCGACGGTGCCCTCGTCCTCCTCCATCTCGGCCAGCTCGAGCAGGTCGGCGCTGTCCGCCAGGCCCTGGTCGAGTTCGTCGATGGTGGACACGATCGCCTCGAGGGTCGCCCGCTCCTTGCCCAGCTTCTGGGCATGGTCCGGATCGCTCCAGACGTTGGGGTCCTCGAGTTCGCGGGTGACTTCCTCTAGCCGATCCTTCTTCTCGGCATAGTCAAAGATACCCCCTCAGGACATCTGTCCGCTCAGACAGGTCCTTGATGAGGTGGTTGATCGGGTTGGTTTCCAGCATGGCGTTCGCCTGAATCTGAAAGAGATGAGGCGCGCGCCGGCACCCGGGCGCCGACGGCGGAGAAAAGACGAGCATTGTAGCGAAATGCAGCGCCAGCGGCCATCCTCCCGGGCCGCTGGGGCAGAAGCCGGGCTTGTCCTGACGGGGCCTGGTGCACGAGTCAGAAGCGATAGTCCACCGAGAGGGCGAAGACATCCGCCTCGACCTCGTAGTCGCCGGACAGGTTGCCCCGGCTGGCGTTCTCGTTGGTGGGGGTCGCGTCCTGGTCGATCTCGACGTCGTCGCCGAAGACGTGCATATAGCCCGCCGTGACGCCCAGGTGGGTCGTGGGCATCCAGGTCGCGCCCAGGGTCGCCCAGCGGCGATCGGCATCCGGCACCCGGGGGGTGCGGTACTCGGCGCTGGGTACCGGCGTCTCGTCGACCCCCAGGCCGGCGCGCAGCATCCACTGCGGATTCAGGGTGTAGTTGGCCCCCACCGAGAAGGCCCAGGTATCGTCCCAGTTCTCGGTGGTCCGGCTCTCGCTGCCATCGTCGAACTCGACGACCAGCTCGTCGAAACTGCTCCACTCGGTCCACTCGGCATTGGCCATCAGCGCCAGCCGATCGGTCAGTTGATGGTGGACGCCCAGATTCAGGTTGGCCGGGGTGGTCAGATCGGCAGAACCGCCGGTATCGGAGACCCGGCCGGCATCGATGGCGCCCTCGGAGAGGGGATCGGTGCCATCGACGTCCAGATCGCCTTCCAGCGTCAGGTCGATCTCGGAACGATAGCTGACACCGAAGCGGGTCCGCTCCGTGGCCTGGAACAGGGCCCCCAGGGTATAGCCATACCCCCAGTCGTCCCCCGTCAGCTCGCCGATGACATCGTTCTGGCCGGGGGAGGCCCCCGGCACGCCCATTGCGGCCGCGCCGGCCCCGAAGTCGGTGGCGTTCGACAGGGTGGCATCGGCATATTGTGCCCGCAGGCCGACCGCCAGGTTCAGGCGCTCGGTGGCCCGGTAGTTCAGCGTCGGCTGGATGTCGATCGTCTTCAGCTCGGTCTCGATGGCGTGATAGCGGCCGATCCAGTCCTCGTCGTATTTGGTGGAGAGGCCGTAGGGCGAGTAGATCGCCAGCCCTAGATCCCACTGGTCATTCAACTGGGACTTGGCGGCGAAGCTCGGCACCACGGCCGACTCGCCCCCCTCGCCCGAGGCGCTGGAGGTATAGGGCATGCCGAGCACATTGGAGGCCTGGCCGTCCTGCAACTCGAAGGTGGCGTCGATATAGGCCACGCCACCGGCCACCTGGTTGCCATCGATGTTACCGATGGCGGCCGGGTTATAGGCCATGAAGCTCACGTCCTCGGCGCCGGCGGTGGCGTTGGACAGGGCATTGGCGAGGGTCTTGGCGCTCTGCTCCCGAACCTGGAAGCCGGAGGCGGCCGCCTGGCTGGCGATCAGGGCCCCGGAGGCGAGAGCGATGGCAACGGTCAGCTTGTTGAACTTGTTGGGCATATGGCGAGGCATCCCTTTCCTGGTGGAGGATTGTTGTCGTTCTTGCCGCAGGGCGGTCCGATGAAGTCAGTGTTTGCGAATCCCGACGGCGCGATCAAGTCCAAACGTTCGTTTTAATCCCAAAAATGCTAATACTTTAGTCGCACGATCGTTCGATGCCCTGCCTTTTCAACCAGTTAGATTAAAACCACCTCCGGCTGCCCAGGACGCTCCTCTGTCGCTTGACCCATGTGTAACGCAATGGTTTTACACTGGGGCGCACTGCCAAGCCCCGGGAGGCCATGCCATGAAGGTCAGCGAACTCGCCCGCCATGCCGGTGTCACCGCCGAGACGGTGCGTCACTATACCCGGGAGGGACTGCTGCGCCCCGAGCGCCACCCCGGTAATGGCTACCAGCTCTATGACGAAACCGACCTCGAGCGGCTGCGCTTTATCCAGCGGGCCCGAACCCTGGGGTTCGGGGTGGCCGAGATCCGCGAGATCCTCGAGCACGCCGACCAGGGCGACTCGCCCTGCCCCCTGGTGCGTGACCTGCTGGCCAGCCGGCTGCCGGAGATCCGCGCCCGCATCCAGGTACTCGAGGCCCTGGCCTCGCGCATGGAACAGGCCCTCGACGCCTGGGCCGACATGCCCGATGGCACCCCGGATGGCCACAGCCTGTGCCGGTTGATCGAGAGCTTTCCCGAGCCGCTGGAGAACGCCCGCAAGGAGACCTCCCGATGAATCCCCCGATGCAGCATGAACGCATCGTCCCCACCATGAGCTGCCAGGGCTGCGTGAGCAGGATGCGACAGGCCATTCAGGCCCGCGATGAAACGGCCGAGGTCACAGGTACCCCTGACGAGCAGCACCTGTCGGTCACCTCCACCCTGGAGGGCGGTGCCCTGGACGAGGTGCTGCGCGAGGCCGGCTACCCGCCGGACGACACCGGCCGGGAGGCGGCCGATCACGACGACGAGCCGCCGCAGGGGGCCAGCGGGACGACGGCACCGGTCCCCTCGCCAGGCCCGCGGGCCGATGGCCTGGGCCAGTCGGCCACCCGACGCCTGTCGATCACCGGCATGACCTGCGCCAGTTGCGTCAAGACCGTGCAGCAGGCCCTGGCACGGACGCCCGGCGTGGTCAGTGCGGAGGTCAACTTCGGCACCCATACCGCCCAGGTGCGTGGCGATGCCGGCCCCGACGCCCTGATTCGGGCGGTGGAGGACGTGGGCTACGGCGCCGAGCCCATCGTCGACATGCGCGAGGCGGAACAGGCCCGGGCGGAGAAGGACGAGCAGACCTATCGGCAGCGCATCCGGGGCAGCCTCCTGTCGCTGGCGCTGGCCGTCCCGCTGATGGCCAGCATGTTCGTCCATCACCCCCAGCCGCTGGGCGGCGGCCGCCTCTACTGGCTGGCCGTGGGGCTGCTGACGCTTGCCGTCATGGCCGGGCCGGGCCGCCACTTCTTCGTCAATGCCTGGAAGAATCTCAGGCACCACCAGGCCAACATGGACACCCTGATCGCCATGGGCACCGGCACCGCCTGGTGCTACTCCATGGCGGTGGTGGCCTTCGGTCCCTCGCTGCCCGAGGTGGCGCGGGGCATCTATTTCGAGGCCTCGGCGATGGTCATCGGCCTGGTGCTGCTCGGCAATGCCCTGGAGCTGCGCGCGCGGGGTCGCACCAGCGAGGCCCTCAAGCGGCTGCTCGACCTGCAGAGCCGGACCGCCCGGGCGATCCGCGACGGCGAGGAACGCGAGATCGATATCGATGAGGTGCGGGAAGACGACCATATCCGCGTGCGCCCCGGCGAGCGCCTGCCGGTGGACGGCGAGGTGACCGAGGGCCGTAGCCATATCGACGAGTCGATGCTCACCGGTGAGCCCCTGCCGGTGGCCAAGGGCGCGGGCGACGAGGTCAGCGCCGGCACCGTCAACGGCAAGGGCGGCCTCGTCTACCGTGCCACCCGGGTCGGGGCGAACACGCGGCTCGGCCAGATCACCGAGCAGGTGGCCAGCGCCCAGAACTCCCGGCCGCCCATCGGTCAGTTGGCCGACAAGGTGTCGAGCATCTTCGTGCCCTCGGTGATGATCATCGCCGTGATCACCGCGCTTGTGTGGTTCAACGTCGGCACCGAGCCACGGGTGATCCCTATGCTGGTCACCGCCACCACGGTGCTGATCATCGCCTGCCCCTGCGCCCTGGGCCTGGCCACGCCGATCTCCACCATGATCGGCGTCGGCAAGGCCGCCGAGCACGGCGTGCTGGTGCGCAGCGGCGACGCCCTGCAGACCGCCAGCCGGCTCACCACCCTGGTGGTGGACAAGACCGGCACCCTCACCGAGGGCAAGCCGAGGGTCACCGAGGCCGAGGTCCTCGCCGGCGGCGAGCGAGAGACCCTCGCCCTGGTGGCGGCCCTCGAGCGTGGCTCCGAGCATCCACTGGCCGCGGCACTGATGGCGCATGCCGAGGCACAAGGCGTCGCCCCCGCCGAGATCACGGGCTTCGACACCGTCACCGGCGGCGGGGTCACGGCGACGACCGTCGATGGCCGGCCGCTGCTGCTGGGCAATGCCCGGCTGCTGGAGAACGCCGGCATTTCGCTGGCGGCGGGCCGCGAGATCGCCGGCGGGCTGGAGGACAAGGCCCGCACCGTCGTTTACCTGGCCATCGACGGGACCCTGACCGCCCTGTTCGGCATCAGCGATCCCCTGCGTCACGACACCGTCGAGGCCGTCCGGCGGCTGCAGGCCGATGGGCTGCGGGTGGTGATGCTGACTGGCGACAATGCCCATACCGCCGCCGCCATTGCCGCCGAGGTCGGCATCGACGACTTCCGCGCCGACCTCCTGCCCGAGGACAAGCATGCCGAGATCGAGCGGCGCCAGGCCGCCGGCGAGGTGGTGGGCATGGTCGGCGACGGCATCAACGATGCGCCGGCCCTGGCTCGGGCCGAGGTCGGCTTCGCCATCGGCCAGGGAACCGACGTGGCCATCGAGAGCGCCGGCATCACCCTGATGCGCGGCTCACTGCACGGGGTCGCCTCCGCCATCGAGGTCAGCCGCGCAACGCTCACCAACATCAAGCAGAACCTGTTGGGTGCCTTCGGCTACAACGCCCTGGGCATCCCCATCGCCGCCGGGGTGCTCTATCCCCTGACCGGCACCCTGCTCTCGCCGATGATCGCTGGCGCCGCCATGTCGCTGTCATCGATCACCGTGGTCAGCAACGCCAATCGCCTGCGCCTGTTCTCTCCAAGCCGTGCGAGCGATTCCCCTTCCCCTGCCACTACCCCACAGGAGTCGCCCGCATGAGCTGGATCGTCAATCTCACCGGCCTCGCCCTGATCGCCCTGATCGTCTGGTGGTTTTGGGTGGCCGGCTAGGTGGTCCCTCAGATCGGTGACTTGAGCGTCCGCAGGTAAGGCTTCAGGGTCGTGAACCCGTCCGGATACTTCTGCCGCGCCTCCTCATCGCTGACGGACGGCGGGATGATGACGTCCTCGCCCGGCCGCCAGTTCACGGGGGTCGCCAGGGTGTGCGTGGTGGTCAACTGAATGGAATCCAGCAGTCGCAGGACTTCGTCGAAGTTGCGCCCCGAGGTCATGGGATAGGTCAGCATCGCCTTGACCTTCTTGTCTGGCCCGATGATGAACACCGAACGTACCGTGGCGTTGTCCGCCGGCGTACGCCCCTCAGCTGTTCCCGCGAGGTCCTCCGGCAACATGTCGTAGAGCTTGGCGACCTCGAGTTTGTCGTCGCCGATCATCGGATAGTTGGGTGCCGCGCCCTGGGTCTCCTCGATATCCTTGGACCAGGCTTGGTGGTTGTCGACCGGGTCCACCGACAGGCCGATGATCTTGGTATCACGCTTGTCGAATTCGGGCTTCAGCTTCGCCATGTAACCGAGCTCCGTCGTGCACACCGGCGTGAAGTCCTTGGGGTGCGAGAACAGGATGCACCAGCTGTCACCGATCCACTCATGGAAGCGCAGGGTCCCCTGCGTCGTCTCCGCGGTGAAGTCCGGCGCGGTGCTGCCGATTCGTAGGCTCATGATCATGTCCTCTGGAAAAGGTGTAATCGATGCTGGGGAGGCGCGAACGCCTCCGCCGAGCGGCCCGCCCCTGTGCCTTCGCCGTCCGGGCACGCTGACCGCCGCATTGATCAGGGTATGCCACTTTGCCCCATCTGCAAGGCGAATCGGCTGCTAGATTGAACACAGGGAGCGCCCGGCACCTGATGGCGGGCGTGTCCCCTGCTGGAGTGTTAGGGAGGCGCATCATGCCCAGTCTGAACGGGGTGCTGGAAACGGCCCTCTACGTGGAAGACATGGCCCGGGCTCGAACCTTCTTCGAGGGAGTCATGGGACTCGAGGCCTTCACCGCCGATCATCGTTTCACCGCCTACGATGCCGGGGCCGGTACGGTGCTACTGCTCTTCCTGCGCGGCGAGACCCTCGAGACCGTGGTGCTGCCCGGCGACATGGGCACCATTCCGCCCCATGACGGTGCCGGACGGGTGCACATGGCCTTCGCCATCGCCGAGCGCGACCTGGCGGCCTGGGAGGCCCAGCTCGGCGATCACGGCGTCGCCATCGAGGGCCGCACCCACTGGCCAAGGGGCGGCGAGAGCGTCTATTTCCGCGACCCCGATGGCCACCTCCTGGAGCTGGCCACGCCCGGCGTCTGGCCCAACTACTGAGACATGCCTCGCACCCGGCCCCTGCCCGGGCGGGCGGGCGGGCAAGAGCTTGCCAGCGGGGCAAGTTCTTGCCCGCCTGGGGCAAGACGTTGCCTAATCAAACCTCGCCTCCTGCCGCAAGAAATCAATAAGCAACTGAAATAAAAACGTTAACCAGTGACTGGCATGCCGCCTGCCTCCTCAGGGGTGTCCATCGGACATCGTCATTCATCGTCAAGGAGCAGACTCATGCCTACCCCGTGCTATATCAGCATCGAAGGCCAGACCCAAGGCAACATCACCGCCGGTGCCTTCACCCCCGAATCCGTTGGCAACATCTACGTCGAGGGCCACGAGGACCAGATGCTGGTGCAGGAATTCAAGCACATCGTCACCGTCCCCACCGACCCGCAGTCCGGCCAGCCCTCAGGTCAGCGTGCCCACAAGCCGTTCATCTTCACCGTGGCCCTCAACAAGGCCGTACCGCTGATGTACAACGCCCTGGCGTCCGGTGAGATGCTGCCCAACGTCGAGCTGAAGTGGTACCGCACCTCCGTGGAGGGCAAGCAGGAGCACTTCTTCACCACCACCCTGACCGACGCCACTATCGTCGACATCAACCTGCGCATGCCCCATGCCCAGGACATCAACAAGTCCGAGTTCACCCAACTGATGGACGTCTCCCTGGCCTACCGCAAGATCGACTGGGAGCACACCGTCGCCGGCACCTCTGGCTCCGACGACTGGCGCGCCCCGGTCGAGGCCTGAGGCCTCGCGCACCGACGGTGCCTCACCAATGCTCGCGCCGGCGGGCACCGTTGTCGCCGCCAGGGCCCCGGCCCTGGCGGCGGCGTGCGTCAGCGTTTGCCCACATCCCTTGTCAGCGATCGCTTACGCATGCCGCCGACACCTTGCCTCGGCGACGCGAGCGCGTAACCTACCGATGCCGTTGGCCGTCTGGCGCCGGCGGACCACGGAACGGATACGGCCTCCAGGAGGGATGCCATGCTTCAGCCCAAGGGACTCCAGTTCACCCTGAGCCTTGCCGGTCTCCCTCGTGGCCCAGGCCAGGCCGAGCTGGCGGTGATCGACTTCACCCAGGAGGAGGTGCTCTCGGCCCCCTTCCACCTGCGCGTGCGCTTCGCCAGTCGCGCCGCCGATCTCTCGCCGGCGGCGCTGCTCGATCGCCCGGCGAGTCTCACCGTCTGGCAGGGTGGCGTGGCCCAGCGGCGGGTCCACGGCATCGTCGCCGAGTTCGGCCGCGGCGACCGTGGCCATCGCCGCAGCCACTACGAGGTGATCATCCGCCCGGCGCTGTGGCGCCTCTCGCTGCGCCAGAACGCGCGGATCTTCCAGCGCGTCTCGCCACTGACGATCCTCAACACCCTGTGCGAGGAGCGCGGCCTGCGTGATGTGGCCTTCGCGGTGACCCGCGAGCCCGAGGAGCGCGAGTACTGCGTGCAGTACCGCGAGACCGACCTGGCATTCGTCGAGCGGCTGGCCGCCGAGGAGGGGCTCTTCTACTTCCATGAATTCGAGGATGCCGACCTCGGCGCCCACCGGCTGGTGTTCGCCGACGACCCCCAGGTGCTCGCCGGGCTCGGCGAACGCACCTATCACCATCGCGCCGGCGGCAGCGCGCCCAAGCGCCACCTGCGCCGGCTGACCCAGACCGCCCGGGTGCGCCCGGCCCGCGCCAAGCTCAAGGACTACAGCTTCAAGCAGCCGGCCTATTCACAGTTACATCAGGCCCAGATCCACGACCATCAGGCTCAGGAGCAGGAGGCTCACGGCCAGCGTGGCGTCGTTGATAGAGGGTACGAGCACTACGACTACCCCGGCGGCTACAAGGCCGACGCCTCGGGCCAGGCCTTCACCCGCCATCGCCTGGAGCACCTGCGCCACGACGCCCTGACGCTGGCCGGCGAGAGCGACCTGCCGGAGCTGTCGCCGGGGGCACGCTTCACCCTGGCCGATCATGATGTCGGCGATTTCAATCGCGGCTGGCAGATCATCGGGGTGGTCCACGAGGGCGAGCAGCCCCAGGCGCTGGGCGAGGATGCCGTGCAGGCGGACGGCATGACGCGCTATCACAATCGGCTCTCGCTGACCCCGGACGACGCCGCCTGGCGCCCGGCCCCGCAGCCCAAGCCACGGGTCGATGGCCCCCAGGTGGCCTTCGTGGTCGGCCCTGAGGGCGAGGAAATCCACTGCGACGAGCATGGCCGCGTGCGCTGCCAGTTCCCCTGGGACCGCTACGCCGAGCCCAACGAGACGGCCAGCGCCTGGCTGAGGGTCAGCCAGGGCTGGGCCGGGGGCGGCTACGGCATGCTGGCGATCCCGCGAATCGGCCACGAGGTGATCGTCTCCTTCCTGGAGGGCGACCCGGACCAGCCGCTGATCACCGGGCGCACCTACCATGCGGTCAACACCCCGCCATATGCGCTGCCGGAGCACAAGACGCGCACCGTGATCCGCACCCAGACCCACCAGGGCGAGGGCTTCAACGAGCTGCGCTTCGAGGACCAGCACGACGCCGAACAGATCGGGTGGCACGCCCAGAAGGACCTGGAACTGCTCACCGAGAACGACCGCACCGAGGAAATCCGTCGCGACAGCCACCTCGCCATCAAGCGCGACCGTATCGGCGAGCTCGACCGCGACGACCATCTCAGCGTCCACGGCGAGCGGCGCGAGAAGAGCGACGGCGCCCAGCACCTGACCATCGACGGCAGCCTGCACCTCAGCGCCGGCCAGGCCTGGCTCACCGAGAGCGGCCGCGAACTGCACATCCAGGCCGGCCAGAAGGTGGTTCTGGAGGCCAGCAGCGAGCTGACCCTCAAGGCCGGCGGCAGCTTTCTCAAGGTCGACGGTGGCGGCATCACCATCAATGGCCCCAGCGTCAAGGTCAACGCTGGCGGCAGCCCCGGCAGCGGCACCGGGCAGGGCGCCCAGGCGCCGCTGCGGCCGAAAGAGGCAGCCGAGGTCGGGCACCGTCGAGTAACGGCGCCTAACCAGTCGCCCACCGAGGAAAGCGACTTGGTACCCTTTGAGGAGTCGGGCCCGAAAGAGCTGATCGTCGATGTCATCGGCGGTGGTGAACCCAGTGGACAGGTGAGGCTGCACAAGGGCCGCTCACATGGCGAAGGAGAGCCGACATGAGCGAAGAATTGAAACCGCTCGAGGACGAAGAAGTCGACCTCGGCATCCGACGCCGCACCGAATACCGAGATGATGAGGACGGTTCTCTGGTGCTGACGATTCCCAAGCGCCAGAGAGGAGAGATCCTCATCCCCTTGCTGGAAGGGGCCAGAACCACCCGGGAGAAGGATAGCCACCAGGACAATACGCTGTTGCGTGTGCGCCCTTTGGCAGAGCTGAGCGGGGAAGTTCCTTCCACCCATCAGGGCGTCACGACCTACACGAGCAAGTCAGTCGCCATGCTGCGGCCTGGATATCTCTATGTGTTCCTGCGTGGCAAGCTGTGGCGAGAGCTCGAGATCGATGTTACAGGGCAACTGAGCGACATCGATGTCGCCCGGTATCGCCGTGAGGCCGAAAGCGGGATCGTTCCCAACGACCGTGAGAGTGAGGGGCAATGGCTCTCCGACATCCTGCTGCCGGTCCTGCTACAGGGCCAGGCGACATTGCACGAAGTGCGCATTGCCTATAGCGAGATCGCCTGGAGCTGGCCGCGGATCGAATGGCTCGAGCAGCATTCGGGGGACTTGGCGAAACGCACTGTTGCGGTCGACCAGGCTTATCCCGCCGCCTTGATGCCGGCACTCACCTTCGCCAACGGCTCCCTCGCCCAGCGTGTCGAATCAATTCCCGAAATGCGCGAGCGCGACTTGGGCATCGAGTTGATGCTCACCGATCCTGCGGATTTCACGCCGGACTATACCGGGCCGAATGACGATGACCTCTGCCAGCGCCTGAAGGCATTGTGGGAGCAAGCCGGTGAAACTCAGCGTGCCGAGACCCTGATGCTCGATGGCTCGGCCGGCGATGACCTGCTCGCGGAGTTGCGGACCACACCCGGTATCGTGGCATTGGCTCTCCCCGATCCCTTGTTCCAGCTGCGCCATGCCTTGGTTCAGCTCCACCTGGCGATGCACTATCTGGATGGCCTGGACAGTACCCTGCAGGACAAACCGCTAGGTCACTCGGCCAAGCTGGTTCGGCAGGCACTCTTCGAGGATCGTCCGAATGGCCAAGCGAGTGAGCTTGAGAAATATCGAGAAGCCATCAATCAAGCCGAACTGGATAAGGTGCTTGATCAGGCAGAGCGCGACCAGGCGCTAGCCAACATCAAGCAACGAATTGATGCTATCGAAATGCTGGTTCAGGGAAGTCAGCTAACACCTATACTGCGCGACTTCACCAGTCACGAGGGGCTTGGGGTTTGTGAAAGCTATGCCCTTTGCGGGGACCTGCTCGGTGTTCTGCAGCAACTTCCCGGTATCCTGCGCGATCAGGGAGATCGAGAGGTCGCGGGAAGAATGCCGGGCCTTCTCAATAGACTGCTGACCGATGAAGAGATGCTTGCCCTGTGGAGTGAGGCGGAGGCATCCCAGGGAAGTTCTGACGCGGATAACAACAACGATGGCAGCGGTAGCTTCCGTCAAGATTTTCTTGAGGTGTTGGCCAATGATGATAGCGAGATAGATGACAAGCAGATCGAGGAGCTTGGTCTGCAGTCACTTGGCATCATCGCGCAGTCACCCGAGGATGAAGACGCATCGGCTTCCCCCTTGGCCCATGTTTCCGTGGTTTATGCAGGGAGGGTGAGCGGGCTGCTCAACAATGTGCTGGACAAGTGGAGCCAGGCAGTGCTGAAGGCCGCCAGTCAACTTGCGGAAGATGTGGCAGTCATCAAGTTTCAGCGTGTTTTCACGGCCATCGGGTTACATGCCAACCTGATCAATCGTAATCTGAACGGTGAGCTTCAGGTTATGCCTCGCGGTGCCGTGGATCATACGCGGTATGTCATCGTGGGGGTGCACGGCAAGAATCTGCGCTGGGGGCTTACTCCCTCCGATCGTCAGAGCAGTGTGATGACCCGCAACCAGCACTATCTGTATGCCGATCAGCGTGGAGCAGGAGGCAGGCTGCTGGCTTCCACCAGCCCTTCTCGCATGGCTGATGAGCTTGAGGGGGCCATTCGCAAGGCGGCGGGGCATACCCTGGTATTTGTGCTGCCAGTAGACCACCCCGAGGCGCTTAAATTCAGTGCATTACGCCTGCACTTGGCTGAAGGCGCCAGGACTGTGGTCGATGGCCCGGCGATGTCCGGGGCGTTGGTGGGGCTAGCGATTTATAATCTTATCGTTGAATCAATGCTCACTATAAATGCGTTGCGCGACGACAAGTTTACCGCATTACAAGGCACCAAGAGCTTTGGCGCATTAGCTGACCTCAGTGCCGCGACAATGAAGTTACATACAGTCCTTTATCCAGAAGCGAAATCGGCGACAGGACACTTTGTTCAGCGAGCTTGGTTCGATATGAAACGCTGGCCATTTGTCGGCGCCCGGCTGACTCGGATCGGTGCCGGCACTATTGCCCGCACGATTGGCTTGGTCAATTTTGGTGCCGGCCTGATCACGGTTGGCCTCAGCGGCTGGGAGCTTCGCAACAGCCTCGTCCGGGGCGATATCGACGCCGCCTTGGGCCACGGCATCGCCATGGCCGGTGGGGCTCTCTTCCTGGCCGCTCCGTTGATGGCTGGTTTGTTAATGGTGCCGGGCTGGGGTTGGGTGTTGCTTGGGCTGGGGATGGCCTTGGGCGGTGGTAGTTATGCCAGCTTTGCTCAAGATGACCCCTTGGAGCGACTACTCAAGCAGGGGCCGCTCGGCACCTACCCTGATCAAGACGTCGTGGGCATTGACGATCAGGCTTACTACCCGCAGCTACTGACTCAGTTCTGTCCGGTACAGGTACAGGTACAGAGTGTTGCCGAAATGCCTAGAGACGAGGTTGACGCCCTACGCCATGCCGATACTGGACCGACCGATGATATCTCGCCTCAGGATTATGTGGTGACGGTGACCACACCGCTGATCAGCCGCTTTCGTATCGGAGAGTCTCTGCGTCTGCAGGTTCAAGAGTTGGAGTACAGCCTTAGTACTACCAGTTCAGGCTATAGCAGTACCAGTTCGCTGTACGTCGACAAGGTGCGGGAATTGCGTCGTGTCGAGAAGCGGCAGGTGTTGCCCGAACAGAGTGCCGTGCGCTTCCTGGCGCGTCGCGAAGTGATGCCCACGCACAGTTCCGGTATCTTTGGCAGCAAGATGAGTAATGGTGCGCTCAGAGTGGCCGTGCAGGCCCATATCGATACTGAGCTTGGTTCGATGGTATTACCGACTCCCTTTCTGGAGAACCATGAAGCTTATCAGGCCGGCGATCATCGCCAGCCGCCTGAGCTTGAGACGGGTTACCAAAGCCCCATGATGGATATGATCGCTTCATTGTTTACTGATAACGACACGACACCCTATTGGTCGATCACCGAGGTGGAGGTTCGGCTATGAGCTCTGACACAGCATTCTATGAGACGGATGCCTATCGCGCTGCGGCCATTCCGTCGCTGCCCGCGCCTCCTAAGGCTCGTGAGCGAACGGGAGAAGACCTGCTGCCGTTTGGTGATTACGCGGACATAAATCCCTACCAGCAGCTCTGCGACGATGCTGAATTGGTGCAGTATCAGGAAAATGAGGATCCAAATTTTTATCAATCCCAGGATTGGTGGTGGGACCATCAACGAATTCGGTTTCTTAAGAGCCAGGCAGGACTATCCATCCTCCTCATGACTGTCCCTTTTATATGGTTCTCTATTTTGCTTCTTCTTGTACTCTTGACTGGACTGGAAGCTGCATTTTTTTTTGAAAATGAGTATATTGCAACATTTTCAATGATGGCAATTTTTGCAATTGGTTTGTTTTTAGCTTGCCTTTTTGGACCGACTTCTACTCAGTGGATAATGAGTGGAATAGTTTGGCTGCTTAAGCCATTACGGTCCTTTATCGAACAACGCTTCGATCACTACACCGAGGATCGCTGTAGCGAGTTCAATCGCCAAGCCGGGCTTGTCAGCATGGCTCAAGGGAAAAAGAAAGCTCCCATTGTCGCCCCTTTTGTCGAATTCGATGGCTATGTCGAGCGCGTTATCCAGCGTGGCGGGGTGTTCTACAAGTTGATGCTGGTACATCGCTACACGGGGAAAGAGTTCCACCATACCTCATTCAGTCAGACGGTAACGCACAAGCAGGAAGTCCACGCCCAGTGGGATATGCTGCAACGCTACATGGATGTCTCTCAGCCCCTGCCCGATGTGCCGCGCCTGGAGCCCTTCAGGGACCGCGATCCTGTGACCGCAGAGCATGACCGCCAGACGGGGCGTGACCCGCGATATTGGCGTGATCTGGATATCGAGGCCTGGAAAGAAGGAGAGGGTGCCGACCTGCTCAAGGCCCAGATGGATTACCCTTGGCAAAAGCAGCAGTGCCGACTAACGCCTATGCTCGGGAAAATCGAGATGTCGCGGTATCGCGAGCAGCTTGCTGAGGGGGCGGTATAACGGTTTCAGCTTCTACATCGGCGTCTGGCGCCTATCGCGCTAAGGCAATCCCACCGTTGCCCGAGTCTCCCAAACCTCGTGAGCGGATGGGAGAAGACCTGCTGCCGTTTGGTGACTATGCTGACATCGATCCCCATCAGCAGCTCTGTGACGATGCCGAATTGGTGCAGTATCAGGAAAAAGAAGATTCGGAGTTTTATCAATCCAAAGATTGGTGGTGGGATCACCAGCGGATTCGTTTCCTAAAAAGTCAAGCTGGCTTGTCCATTCTGCTAATGGCAGTGCCTGTCGTGTGGTGATTTTTATTGCTGGGGATGGTTGTATATCTTTCTGGCGAATTTTTTAAATCATTCCAGGAAACATCAGGTGCTGTTGTTTTTGAATACGTATTAATGATTATATCTGGAGTTATCGTCAAATCTGGTGGATGGCGGTCAGGCCGCATTCCTGTCTGATTGATCGGCTACCTGCTCCCCGTCCTGGAACTTGACGTTGCTG
>NZ_JACHXR010000021.1 GCF_014192275.1 Halomonas stenophila
GACCCACAAGGCCAGCCAGCTCCACGAGCTCCTGCCTCAGCACTGGCAGCACAATGCCTGATCACTGACAAGAGGTGTTCGCCGTTCGCTTACCGACTGGCTGGGCGTGACGGCGGTGATGGTCGGCATCTTCCTGCTGGTCACCGCCGAGCAGCTGCCCATCGGCCTGCTCTCCCAGGTGGCCGGCGCGCTGTCGGTGACGGCGGGCGTGGCCGGGCTGCTGATCACCGTGCCGGGGGTGGTGGCGGCCTTCGCCGCCCCGCTGCTGCCGGTGGCGGTGGGGCGACTGGATCGGCGCCTGATGCTGACCGGCCTGATGGCACTGATGACCCTGGCCAGCCTGCTGGGTGCCGTGGCCGGCAGCTTCGCCGTGCTGCTGGCCACCCGGGTGCTGGTGGGCGTGTGCATCGGCGGCTTCTGGGCCATCGCCGGGGGGCTGGCGTCGCGCCTGGTGGCGCTGGAGCAGGTGCCCCGGGCCATGGCGGTGATCTTCAGCGGCGTGGCCGGCGCCTCGGTGCTGGGGGTGCCGGCGGGCACCTGGCTCGGCGAGCAGACCGACTGGCGCATCGCCTTCGCCGCCCTGGCCGGCCTGAGCCTGGCGGTGACCCTGGCCCTGTGGGCGCTGTTGCCGCGCCTGCCGGCTCGGCAGCCGGTGCGCCTGGCCAGCCTGGGCGGGCAGTTCGCCAGCCGCGGCGTGCGGGTCGGGGTGAGCGTCACCGCGCTGATCGTGGTCGGCCATTTCGCCGCCTATACCTTCATCAGCCCGATCCTGCAGGACATCGCCGGGATTCCCCTGGCCAGCGTCAGCGGCCTGCTGCTGCTCTATGGCGGCGCGGGGCTGGCGGGCAACTTCCTCGCCGGCAGCGCCGCCGGGCGACATCCCTATCGCACCGTGCTGGTCATCCCGGTGCTGCTCGCCGTCGCGACCCTGGCCTTCCCCTGGCTGGGCCGCCAGGCCCCCATGGCGATCGCCCTGCTGATGCTGTGGGGGGCGGTGTTCGGCAGCATCTCGGTCAGCCTGCAGACCTGGATCCTCAAGAGTGCGCCCAATGCCGAGGCCGCCACCGCGCTGATGGCCTTCGTCTTCAACCTGGCCATCGGCGTCGGCGCCCTGGCCGGCGGCCAGGTGGTGGACGGCATCGGCCTGTCGGGCGTGCTGCTGGCCGCCGGTGGCCTGTTCACCCTCGCCGCGGGGATCGTCGTCCGGACCCCGTCGCGGGTGGTGGGACGGTCCTGACACGACAAAGCCCCCGCCGAGGCGGGGGCTTTCCGTGAGGACATGCCGGGGGTCGGGCCGTCGGTGCCGGCCCGCCTTGGCAGGCCGGCCTAGCGCTCGATGGCCAGCGCCACGCCCTGGCCGCCGCCGATGCACAGCGTCGCCAGGCCCTTCTTGGCGTCCCGGGCGATCATCTCGTGGACCAGGGTCACCAGGATGCGACAGCCGGAGGCGCCGATGGGGTGGCCCAGGGCGATGGCCCCGCCGTTGACGTTGATCCTGTCGGTGTCCCAGCCGAGCTCCTTGTTGACCGACAGCGCCTGGGCGGCGAAGGCCTCGTTGGCCTCGACCAGGTCCAGGTCGTCGAGGCTCCAGCCGGCCTTCTCCAGGCAGCGGCGAGTCGCCGGAGCCGGCCCGATGCCCATGATCGAGGGATCGACACCGGCGTTGGAGTAGGCCTTGATGCGGGCCAGCGGCTCCAGCCCCAGGGCCTTGGCCTTCTCTGCGGAGCACAGCATGACCACGGCGGCGCCGTCGTTGATGGAGGAGGCGTTGCCGGCGGTGATGGTACCGTCCTTCTTGAAGGCAGGACGCATGGTGCCGAGCTTCTCGGCCGTGACGTCACGGGGCCCCTCGTCGGTGTCGAAGACCAGCGGGTCGCCCTTGCGCTGGGGGATCTCCACCGGGACGATCTGGCCCTTGAACTTGCCTTCCTTGATGGCCGCCGTGGCCTTCTGCTGGGAGGCGGCGGCGAACTCGTCCATCGCCTCGCGGGTGATGCCGTACTTCTCGGCCAGGTTCTCCGCGGTGATGCCCATGTGGTAGCCGTTGAAGGCGTCCCACAGGCCGTCGTGGACCATGGAGTCGATGGCCTTCCAGTCCCCCATGCGCTGGCCGGTGCGCGAGTTGGGCAGCACGTGGGGCGACAGCGACATGTTCTCCTGCCCGCCGGCCAGGATCAGCTCGGCATCCCCGCAGAGGATCGCCTGGGTGGCCAGGTGCAGGGCCTTGAGGCCGGAGCCGCAGACCTTGTTGATGGTCATGGCGGGGACGGCATCGGGCAGGCCGGCCTTGATGGAGGCCTGGCGCGCCGGGTTCTGGCCGGTGCCGGCGGTGAGGACCTGACCGAGCAGGACCTCGTCCACCTGGTCGGGGGCCACACCGGTACCGGACAGGATGTCCTTGATGACATGGGCGCCGAGGTCGCTGGCGGGGACGCTGGCCAGGGAGCCACCGAAGGAGCCGACGGCGGTACGGCGCGCGGCAACGATCACCACTTCTTGCATGGGGTTACTCCTGAAGTTCAACGGACGGGCGTCCATTCAGCATAGGGGACGCTTGTGCACTGCGGCAATCCCCCGGTGAGAGGAAAAGTGCGGAACTTCAGTATAGGCGAGAGAGGGAGGAGCCGCGCCCCGGCACGGCTCGGGCGAGCTGGACGGGGATGGCGCAGGAGCCCTCCTCGTCGAGGACGGCCTGGGGGCGGGCCACGTGCCGCTTGGCCTCGAGCAGGGTGGTCTGCAGGGGAGCCATTCCTTTCGTGGCGGTGGCCGGGTCCTCAGCGGGGCAGGGTCAGCGACAGGTTGTCGATCAGTCGGGTCGGGCCCAGACGCGCCGCCACCAGCAGCACGGCCTCGCGGGTCGTCTCGACGACCGGGCTCAGGTCGGCGGCGCGCAGTTCCAGGTAATCGGGGGCGAAGCCCGCCTCGCGCAGGCGGGCGAGGCCGGTCGCGAGGGCCGCGGCCGGCGCCTCGCCGGCCTCCAGGGCCTGGCTCAGCTCGACCAGGGTCTGGTGCAGGCGGGGCGCCACGGCGCGCTGGGCGTCGCTCAGGTAGCCGTTGCGCGACGACAGGGCCAGCCCGTCCGCGGCGCGCACGATGGGCACGCCGACCACCGCCACCGGCAGGTGCAGGTCGGCCACCAGGCGGCGGATCACCGCCAGCTGCTGGTAGTCCTTCTCGCCGAAGCAGGCCACGTCGGGCTGCACCAGGTTGAAGAGCATGGTGACGATGGTGGCCACGCCATCGAAGTGGCCGGGTCGCGCCCCGCCGCACAGCCCCTCGGCGACGTCCGGGACGCTGACCCGGGTCTGGGCGGCGAGGCCGCGAGGGTAGACCGTGGCCTCGTCGGGGGCGAACAGCAGGTCGCAGCCGGCCGCCTCGAGCCGTGCCTGGTCCTCGGCCAGGGTGCGCGGGTAGGCGTCCAGGTCCTCGCCGGGACCGAACTGCATGGGGTTGACGAAGATCGTCGCCACCACCACGTCGGCCCGGCGCCGGGCCTCGGCGACCAGCGCCAGGTGGCCGTCGTGGAGGTTGCCCATGGTCGGCACCAGGCCGATGGTACGGCCCGCGCGACGGTGCGCGGCCAGGCGCTCGCGCAGCGCCGGGATCGCGTGCAGGGTAAGCATCAGAAGCAGTGCTCCTCGGCGGGGAAACGCCGCGCCTTGACGTCCTCGTGGTAGCGCCGGAAGGCGTCCTGGATGTCGTCGGCCTCCGCCATGTAGTTCTTCACGAAGCGCGGGCTGCGTCCGCCGGTCACGCCGAGCACGTCATGCATCACCAGGATCTGGCCGTCCACGTCCGGGCCGGCGCCGATGCCGATCACCGGCACCGCGAGGGCCTGGGCCACGGCGCGGCCCAGGCTCGCCGGCACGCACTCGAGCAGGATCACCGAGGCACCGGCCTCGACCAGGGTGCGGGCGTCCTCGAGGATGCGGCTGGCCTGGTCGGCATCGCGGCCCTGCACCTTGTAGCCGCCGAGCTGGTAGACGGTCTGCGGGGTCAGCCCCAGGTGAGCGCAGACCGGCACGCCGCGGCGGGTCAGCTCGCGGATGCCCTCGGCCATCCAGGCCTCGCCCTCCACCTTGACCAGCTCGGCGCCGGCGCGCATCAGCTCGCCGGCGTCCTGCAGCAGGCGCTCGGTGCTGGCGTTGCTCATGAACGGCAGGTCGACCATCAGCAGGCTCGCGCCCTTGCCGCGCGCCACGCAACGGGTGTGATAGCAGACATCCTCCAGGGTCACCGGCAGGGTGCTGGCGTGCCCCTGCAGGACCATGCCCAGGGAATCCCCGACCAGCAGCACCTCGACCCCGGCCTGATGGGCGGCATGGGCGAAGGTGGCGTCATAGGCGGTCAGGCAGCTGAAGGTCTCACCGGCGCGCTTGAGGGACTGCAGCGTGCTCAGGGTGACGGTTCTCATGGCGTGCTCTCGTGTCGTCGATGGGGCGTCGGGGCCCTCTGTGTAACGCGCAATTGTTACCCGAACCCGGCAGAGGTGTCGATAGGTAACACCATGCGCGGTGCCCTCAGGGCGAGGGTAACACCTGGCGCAGGCCTCCGCGGTCCAGGGTCTCGGCCAGCGCATCGACCCGGCGACCATCCGGCAGGCGCATCCCCGGGGCCAACTCGGCCAGGGGCACCAGCACGAAGGCGCGCCGCACCATCTCCGGGTGGGGCAGGGTCAGCCGTGGCGTCGACAGCTGCCGGTCATCGTAGAGCAGCAGGTCGAGATCCAGGGTCCGGGGCCCCCAGCGGCGGGCGCGGACCCGGCCGTGACGCTGTTCCAGGGCCTGCAGCTGGTCGAGCAGGGCCAGCGGCGACAGGCGCGTCTCCAGCTCGGCCACCGCATTGACGAAGTCCGGCTGGTCGGCGGGGCCGACCGGACGGCTGGCATAGCGCCGCGAGGCTCGCCGACGGCGGGTCAGCGGCAGGGCGTCGAGTTCGTCCAGGGCGCGCTCGACATGGTCGTGGGGGCCGTCGAGATTGCTGCCCAGGCCGATCCAGGCGAGATGCCGCTGCCTCATTCGTCGGTCGGGGGCTTGCGCGGCTTGCGGCGGCGGCGACGACGCTTGCGCGGGGCGCCGCTGCCGGCCGGATCGGCGCCCACCTTGCTCAGCAGGCGGCGCTGCTCGTGCTCGTCGGCGTCCTGGAAGGCGGTCCACCAGTCGCCGAGTCCGGGCGCCAGCTCGCCGGCGGCCTCGCGGACCAGCAGGAAATCGTAGGCGGCGCGGAAGCGCGGGTGCTCGCGCGTCTGGAAGACCCGCTTGCCGCGGCGCAGCGGCAGGCGCTGCTGCAGGTCCCAGATGTCGCGCATCGGCAGGCTGAAGCGCTTGGGAATGGCGACGTGCTGCAGCTGGCGCGAGATGACCTGCTGAGAGGCCGCCTGCAGGGCCGGGATCGGCGGCATGCCGTCGTCCTCGAAGGCCTGCTGGCGCAGCTGTACCGGTCCCCAGAGCAGGGCGGCGAAGAGGAAGGCCGGGGTCACCGGGCGCTCCTCGTGGACGCGGCGGTCGGTGCTGGCCAGGGCCCGTTCCACCAGCGGCTCGGCCCATTCCAGTTCGACCATGGCCTCATCGGCCGCGGGGAACAGCATGGAAAACAGGCCGTAGTCGCGCAGCAGTCGGAAGGTCTCGACGCCATGGCCGCTCATGAACAGCTTGAGCACCTCGTCGAACAGCCGGGCCGGCGGCACCTGAAGCAGCAGGGGGGCGAGTTCGTGGACCGGCGCCTCGGTGGCCGGGTCCAGGTGGAAGTCGAGCTTGGCGGCGAAGCGCACGGCGCGCAGCATGCGCACCGGATCCTCGCGATAGCGCGTCGCCGGATCGCCGATCAGCCGCAGGGTACGCGACTCGATGTCGCGTACGCCGTCGGCGAAGTCGTGGATCGAGAAGTCGGCGATGTTGTAGTAGAGGGCGTTGATCGTGAAGTCGCGGCGCAGGGCGTCTTCCTCGATGTTGCCCCAGACGTTGTCGCGCAGCAGCATGCCGTCGTCGGACTGCTGGGCGATATGGTCGCCATGGTCGTCGCCGGGCCTGCCGCGGAAGGTGGTGACCTCGATCACCTCGCGGCCGAAGCGGACATGGACGATGCGGAAGCGGCGGCCGATGAGGCGCGAGTTGCGAAACAGCTCCCGGACCTCTTCCGGCGTGGCGTCGGTGGCCACGTCGAAGTCCTTGGGCATGCGGCCGAGCAGCGAGTCGCGGATGCAGCCACCGACCAGGAAGGCCTCGTGCCCGGCGTTGTGCAGCCGGTAGAGCACCTTGAGCGCGGCATCGCTGAAGTGCTGGCGCGATACCGGATGCTCCTGGCGGGGGATGATGCGAAGCACGGGGTTGCCGGCCGACGCATCCTGAGGGCCGAACAGCGACCTGATGTGCTCGCCCGGGCTCTGCAGAAAGCGGGTAAAACCTTTGATCATGCGGCGTTATCGACTCGCGGGGGTACGAAAAGCGTTGAGTGTAGCGGACGGCCGACACCTTGCAAAGCATGGGCGCCTCTGGCAGCGGGCGACACAAGCAAAGGGGGAGGCCATTGGCCTCCCCCGTCAAGCAAGGTGCAGCATCCCTGCTGCTGATTCTTCTTCGTGATGGCGCATCGCCTTGAATACGCACCACAGTCACCAAGGAGTTTTCAGGCAAGCAATGTTGTTGTCGTTGTTGACGCTCCTGACGGCGACCGCCTCGTATTCAAAACAATAATCCAACCACGACGGCATGGGAGCATGCCTTCCCCCGACGTCTTGTTGTTGTTGACGGGGGTGCACCACGGCGGCCCTTGTTGTTGTTGGTAGCCGGTGGCGGTGCGTCGCGTCCTGGTTCCGGGCTTCGAGCGTGTTGTTGTTGTTGACCTCGAAGGACTCGCGCTCTGTGTCGCTGTTGTGCTTGTTGTCGACATCGCGCTCGAAATGTCGCGGGCCCGGGGTCTTGTTGTTGTTGGCGGGTCGGGCCCCAGTCACCTCGCCTCGACCTTGTTGTTGTTGGGGGTCGCGGGTGACATCCGGAAATTGTTTTTCTTGCCCTGTAATGTTGCAGCGGCCGTGCCATAATATGAAAAGTGCTTTAAAAACATGATGTTGTGATTAGCCTCTCTATGGGCGCGCCGAGCGAGCGGGCCTTGTGTTACCCCATCGGCGCCATCCTGGGGCAAGGGGTGTGTGGGAAGGTAACAGATGGTGCAGATGAGCTCGCCGGGACCCCAAGAACGGCGCCCGCGGCAGGAATCGCGGGCGCTAGCACTTTGGTCGGGTTGACGCGGGCGAGGCGTTGCGCAAGCCGTCAGCCGGCGCTGCGCCTCGGCCCCTTCTTGCGGGGAATCCCCAGGCGCTGGCGGCGCTCCCAGAGGCACTTGCGACTGATGCCCAGCTTCTGGGCCAGCTCGGTCTCGCTCATCTGGTCCTGGTGCTCGAGCACGAAGTGCTGGAAGTAGTCCTCCAGGGACAGGTCCTCCTCGTCGGGCGTCGGCTCCTCCTCGCCGTGGGACTCGCCGCCGCTCGCCGTCGGCCCAGCGGCGCGGCTCGGCGGCTCGGGGGGGCGGGGCGCCGGGGTCGGGCGCGGTCCCGGGGAGAGCCCCAGGTCGTCGGGGTGGATCAGGTGGCCCTCGGCGAGGATGACGCCGCGCTCGAGGGCATTCTCCAGCTCGCGCACGTTGCCCGGCCAGGGAAAGTCGCGGATGACCCGCCGGGCGGCGCGGGACAGCCGCAGTCCCTCCCGGTCATGTCGCCGGCAGGCCTTGTCGAGCAGCACGTCGGCGATCTCCAGGATGTCGTCCTCGCGGTCGCGCAGGGGCGGCAGGTCGATCTGCATCACGTTGAGACGATAGTAGAGGTCGAGGCGGAACTCGCCGGTCTTCGACAGGGCGCGCAGGTCGCGGTGGGTGGCGGCGATCAGGCGCACGTCCACGTGGCGGGTCTCCACCGAGCCGATCTTGCGGATCTCGCCCTCCTGGAGGACGCGCAGCAGGCGGGCCTGGGCATCCAGGGGCAGTTCTCCGATCTCGTCGAGGAAGAGGGTGCCGCCGTCGGCGGCCTCCACCAGGCCGGTGCGCGCGGCGCTGGCCCCGGTGAAGGCGCCCTTCTCGTGGCCGAACAGCTCGGACTCGATCAGCGTCTCGGGAATCGCGGCGCAGTTGACGCAGACCAGCGAGGCCGCGGCGCGCTTGCTCTGCTGGTGGATGGCCCGGGCGACGAGCTCCTTGCCGGTGCCGGACTCGCCCTGGATCAGCACGGTGACGTCGGCCGGGGCGGTCTTGCGGATGCGGGTGTAGACCGCCTGCATGGCCGGGCAGTTGCCGATCATGGTCTGGCGCTGGCCGCCGGGCTCGGTGATGTCGGGGGGCTCGGCGCGCTGGGTGGCCTGCTGGTGCAGGACCCGGGCGACGGTCTCGAGCAGTTCGTCGTGGTCGAAGGGCTTGGCCACGTAGTCCACGGCACCGAGCTTCAGGGCCTCCACCGCCGAGCGCATGCTGGCGTAGCTGGTCATGATCAGCACCGGCACCGGCGCGGCCCGGGCGATCAGCTCGGTGCCGGGGTCGCCGGGCAGGCGCAGGTCGCTGATCACCAGGTCGAAGCGCTGGGGATCGAGGTCCAGGGCCTCGGACACGGCGCCGGCCTCGCTGACCGTGTGGTCATGGCGCTCCAGCAGCCGCCGCAGGGCGCTGCGAATGATGGCTTCGTCTTCAACGATCAGGATCCGACTCATCGGGGGATTCACCATCCTCTTGGTTGAGCGGCAGCCACAACTGGATGCGGGTGCCGGTTGCCTGCTCGGCGGGGGGGGACTCGATCTCGATCTGGCCGCCATGCTCGGCGACGATGCTGTAGACCAGCGGCAGGCCGAGGCCCGTGCCCTCACCGGCTGGCTTGGTGGTGGTGAAGGGCTCGAACAGGTGATCGCGCACCCGCTCGTCGATGCCGTGGCCCTCGTCGGTGACGCTGACCAGCAGCCAGCCCGCCCGGGGCTCGGCATCGATGACCACCCGGCCGCCCGGGTCGCTGGCATCGCGGGCGTTGCCGACCAGGTTGATCATCACCTGCTGCAGGCGCTGGCCGTCGCCGAGCACCTCGAGGGCCGGCGGGCAACGGTTCTCGTAGTGGACATCCTCCCCCGAGCGGGCGAGGCGGATCAAGTGCAGGGCCTCGTCGGTCACGGCGGCCATCGACACCGGGGCGAAGGGGGTGCCGGCCACGTGACGCCCGCCATGGGCGAAGCCCACCAGCGAGCCGACGATCCGCGAGACCCGGTCGGTGAGCTGCTGGATCTGGTCGGCGGTCTCGAGCAGCGCGGGGTCGTCGGTGTCGTAGCGCAGGTTCTGGGCCAGCGAGGAGATGCCGGTGATGGGATTGCCGATCTCGTGGGCCACCCCGGCGGCCAGCTGGCCGATCGAGGCCAGGCGGGCGGCGTGCACCAGCTCGTCCTCCAGCCACTTCATCTCGCTGTGATCCTCCACCAGGATGACGTTGCCGCCGGGCTCGTGCCGGTCCTCGTGCAGCTCGGCCTTGTGCAGGCTCAGGTAGCGCAGGCCCTTGGCCAGGGTCACCGGCTGCTTGTAGAGGTGGCTCGCGGGCTCGGCCAGGATCTGGCCGAGCAGGGCGTTCCAGGGTGGCGGCAGGGTGTCGCGGTGGGCGCCGATCACCGATTCACCCTCGATGCCGGAGAGCTCGGCCAGGGCGTCGTTCCACATCAGCAGCTCGCCATCCTCGCCGAAGGCGCACAGCCCCACCGGCAGGCGGGTCAGGGTGCGCCGATGGTAGCGACGCAGGCCGTCGAGTTCCCGGGCCAGGCCGGTGAGCCGCGAGCGATAGGCCTCCAGGCGGCTCTCGACGAAGTGGATGTCCTCGGTGGCATCGGGACCGTCCTGGCGATAGGGCAGGAAGCGGTCGACGATGTCCTGGGCCACCGAGGGCCCCATCAGGCCGGAGAGGTTGGCCTGGATGCGGTCGCGCAGGCGGCGCAGGGCATAGGGCCGGCCGTCCAGCGGCGACAGCTTGAGCGCCGTCAGGGCGCGGTCGACCTCGCGGTTGGCGACCTCCTCGCCCAGGGCGCGGGCCAGGTGATGCTTGATCTCCTCGCCGTTGGCGGCCACCAGCGGCAGGCGCATGGGGCGGATCACCGCATCCACCGAGCAGGCCTCGGCGGCGGCGCGCTCGCCGGCCGAGGTGCGGGTGGCCAGGGAGACGAGGATGAAGGTCAGGATGTTCGCGGCCAGCGAGACCAGGGTCACGACGTACCAGTCGGGCTCATTGGCCAGCACCTCGAGGCCCGGGGGCAGGATCACCAGCGGCGGGAACGGGCTGAGCAGCGGCACCCAGAGCCCGGCGAGCCACACCAGCACGCCCGCCGTGAGGCCGGAGACCATGCCCTTGCGGTTGGCCCCGGGCCAGTAGAGCAGCGCCAGCATGCCGGGCAGGCACTGGGCCATGCCGATGAAGGAGGCCAGGCCCAGGGTCGAGAGGTCGTGGTGCACGCCCACGGTGCGGTAGAACACCCAGCCGCCGAGGATCACCGCGGCGATCAGCCCCCGGCGCAGCCAGCGCAGCCAGCGGTAGAGGTCGGGCTGGGCGATGGGCGGATGCGCCACCAGCACCAGGTGGTTGAGAATCATCCCCGACAGCGCCAGGGAGATGATGATCATGGTGCCGCTGGCCGCGGCCAGGCCGGCGATGAAGGCCAGCGCGCCCACCCACCAGGACGAGGAGAGCGTGAAGGCCAGGTAGGCGGCAGCGGGGTCGGCGGTGTCGACGCCCAGTCGCTGGGCGCCCCACAGGATCAGCGGTACCGGCAGCGCCATCAGCAGCAGGAACAGCGGCAGGGCCCAGCCGGCCTGGAGCAGGGTGCGCCGGCTGAGGGTCTCGGCGAAGGTGATATGGAACATGTGCGGCATCAGGAAGGCCGCGGCGAAGAACAGCAGCAGCAGGGTGCGCCACTGGGCGGGGTCGAGGTGGGCGGTCTCCGCCTGGGCGGGATGACCCGGGCCGTCGAGCCAGGCCTGGAGGTCGGCGGGTCCGTCGAAGATGCCGTAGAGCGCGAAGGCGCCGAGGGCCAGCATGGCGCCGAGCTTGACCACCGACTCGAAGGCGATCGCCGCCAGCAGGCTGTCATGGCGGGCGTTGAGATGGCTGTGCCGGGCGCCGAAGAGAATTGCGAACAGCGCGATCAGGCTGCAGAAGCCGAGCGCCAGCCACTCCGGGGAGCCGGCCCCGGACAGCAGGTGGATGGCATTGCCCATGGTCTGCACCTGCAGCGCCAGCAGGGGCAGCACCGCCAGCAGGCTCACCAGGGTGATCAGGGTGCCGACCCAGCGCGAGCGGAAGCGGAAGGCGAAGAGGTCGGCCAGCGAGGCCAACTGGTAGGTGCGGGTCATGCGCTGGATGGGCACCAGCAGCACCGGGGCGAGCAGGAAGGCCCCGGCCGCGCCCAGGTAGTAGGCCAGGTAGCCGAAGCCGCTGCGGCTGGCCTGCTCGATGCTGCCGTAGACCGCCCAGGCGCTGGCATAGACGCCCAGTGCCAGGGTGTAGACCGCCGGATGGCGGACCAGGCGCGTCGGCAGCCAGCCGCGTTCCACGGCCAGGGCACAGAGGAACAGCAGCAGCAGGTAGCCGACACCGAGGGCCGACAGGCTGGCGAGGCTCACACTCATCGAGGTGTCTCCCTAGGGCGCGTTAACCATCGCACGCACGTTGCGCCGGAGCCGGTGGTTGTGCAGATCGCGGCATGAACGACGTGGTTTGGTGGTGCTAAATGAGTCGTGAATAACAAAGAGCTGCGCAGCCACCGGCCCGGCCCTTCGGGTTGCGCCTCACCAGGCGTCATGCGGCGTTGACGGCCTGGTCAAGGGAACCACCCTTGACGGCGGCCGTCGCCTGGCCTGACGCCTGGTGAGACAGCAACGCCATCGGCGGACGAGGGTTAACGCGCCCTAGCGCCGCTCGTCGAGCTTGCGTTTCTGTTCCAGCCACAGGGTCAGCGCGATCAGCACCCCCCAGATGACGAAGGGGCGGTACCAGGCGACGCCGGCGCTGCCCCAGCCGCTCATCAGCAGCGGCGAGAGCAGGTAGCCGCCGAAGACCAGGAACAGCATGATGCGATAGACGTACACGGGGCTCTCCTCAGGGCGTGGCGGCGTCGTCCGGCAGGGTGCGCTCGAACTCGGCGCGCAGGCACTCCGGCTCCCAGCGGGCGATGGCCCAGTCGAGCTGCTCCGCCACCGGGGCGATGGCCAGCTCGGCGGGCGGGGCCTGGTCCAGGACGTCCAGGGCGCGGTGCAGCAGGGGACGCACGGCGGCGTCCGCCTCCGGCAGGGCCGGGGCCATGTTCTGCTTCGACAGCTTCTGGCCGTCGCCGCCGAGGATCAACGGCAGGTGCAGGTAGCGGGGCGTCGGCAACCCCAGGGCCGCCTGCAGCTGGCGCTGCCAGGGCGTGTTGTCGAGCAGGTCGGCGCCGCGCACCACATCGGTGATGCCCTGCTCGGCGTCGTCCACCACCACGGCCAGCTGGTAGGCCCAGAGGCCGTCCTTGCGCTTGAGCACCACGTCGCCGAGGGCGGCCGGGTCGAGGGACTGGCGGCCAAACAGCCGGTCCTGCCAGGTGACCGGGCGTCGTCCCAGGTCGCTGCGCAGCCGCCAGGCCACCGGCTTGCCGGGCTCGCTGACGCCCCCGCGGCACCAGCCCGGGTAGATCGGATACGCCCGCCACTGCCGGCGCGAGCAGCTGCAGGGATAGGCCAGACCCAGCGCCTCGAGACGCGCCAGGGCCGTTGCATAGGCGGCGTCGCGGTCGTGCTGCCGGGTCACGGGGCCGTCCCAGTGCAGGCCGAAGGCCTCCAGCTGGCGCAGGATGGTGTCGGCGGCCCCGGGGGGGCAGCGCGGCGGATCGATGTCCTCGATGCGGACCCCCCAATGACCGTTGCGGCGGCGGGCGTCGAGGAAGCTGGCCAGGGCCGCGATCAGCGAGCCGAAGTGCAGGGGCCCCGAGGGCGTCGGGGCGAAGCGGCCGCGGTAGGCGTTCATGGACGGCTCCGGGGCGAGAGGGCGAACATGCGGACGGGCACCCGGGGGTGCCCGTCGTGAGGCCGGCAGCGGCGCGGGACCTCAGCCGCCGAGCTGCTTCTCCTTGAGTTCGGCCAGGGTCTTGCAGTCGACGCACAGGGTCGCGGTGGGACGGGCCTCGAGGCGGCGGATGCCGATCTCGACGCCGCAGGCGTCGCAGAAGCCGTAGTCGTCCTCGTCGATCTTGTCGATGGTCTCGTTGATCTTCTTGAGCAGCTTGCGCTCGCGGTCGCGGGTGCGCAGCTCGAGGCTGAAGCCCTCCTCCTGGGTCGCCCGGTCGGCCGGGTCGGCGTAGTTGTTCGCCTCCTCCTGCAGGTGGCGCACCGTGCGGTCGACCTCCTCCATCAGTTCCTGTTTCCAGCCCAGCAGGATCTGTCGGAAGTGCTCGAGCTGCTTCTCGTTCATGTACTCTTCACCCGGCGCCGGCTCGTACGGGGTGAATTTCTTGGGCGCTTCCATCTTCTTTTCTGCTACTGGCATGGGACTGCCTCGTTACTTGAGTGACTGCTGATCAATACCCGCCGCGGTGCTAAGGTATCTCACGCCAAAGGGATGCTTGTTTAGCGAAAAAACTCGCGCTTTGCAACACCTCCCTGGGTGAGGACTGCGTCGGCACTCCAAAAGTCGTAACATGCAGGGTTTGACTATGGCAGGTCGGAAAGATGCCCGCCACGCTGGCATGTCGTCGACGGGCCAGCCCGTACCGTGCAAGGAGACCCTCATGCCCTGGAGTTCACGCCTCGACGCCGTTGCCCCCTTCCGCGTGATGAGCCTGCTGGAGACCGCTCAGGCCCGGGAGGCCGCGGGTCATGATGTCATTCACCTGGAGGTGGGCGAGCCGGACTTTCCCACACCCGAGCCGATATTGGTGGCGGGCCAGCAGGCGCTGGCCCGGGGCCAGACCCGTTACACCCCGGCCGCCGGGCTGCCGGCCCTGCGCGAGGCCATCGCCGGGCACTATGCCCGCCACTTCGGTGCCGACGTCGACCCGGCGCGCATCATCGTCACTCCCGGGGCTTCCGGTGCCCTGCTGCTGGCCAGTCAGCTGCTGGTCGAGGCCGGCGACCGGGTGCTGATGGCCGATCCCACCTATCCCTGCAACCGCCACTTCATGGCGCTGGCCGGGGCCGAGGTCGACGCCGTGCCGGTGGGGCCGGCCAGTGGCTGGCAGCTGGATGCCGGCCTGGTGGCGCACCACTGGGGCGAGGCCACGCGGCTGGCGATGCTGGCCTCGCCCTCCAACCCCACCGGCCATATGCTCGATGCCGCGGGACTCGCGGCGGTCGCCGAGCAGGTTGCAGGGCGGGGAGGTCATCTGCTGGTGGACGAGATCTACCAGGGGCTCTGCTACGAGCTGGCCCCGCTCTCGGCTGCCACCGTTGCGCCCGAGGCCTTCGTGGTCAACAGCTTCTCCAAGTACTTCGGCATGACCGGCTGGCGCCTGGGCTGGCTGGTGGCCCCCGAGGCGGCCGTCGAGCCGCTCACCCGGCTGGCCCAGAACGTCTTCCTGGCCGCCCCCACCCCGGCACAGCACGCCGCCCTGGCGGCCTTCGCGCCCGAGTGCCGCGAGTTGCTGGAGGCGCGCCGCGGCGAGCTTCAGCGGCGCCGCGACGCCCTGCTCGCCGGCCTGGCGGGCCTCGGGCTGGCGCCAGACCTGCCGCCCCAGGGGGCCTTCTATCTGTGGCTCGACATCGCCCGCTACAGCCACGACAGCGAGGCCTTCTGCCGGGACCTGCTGGAGGAGGAGAACGTCGCCATCACCCCGGGCACCGACTTCGCCGTGCAGGGCGGCGAGCACCATGTGCGCATCGCCTTCACCACCGACATCGCCCGGCTGGAGGAGGCCGTCGCGCGCCTCGGGCGCTTCCTGGCCCGGCAGGGGGACGCCTGAGATGCGCTATCCGGCGCTGGTGCCCGGGACCCTGCTGCGACGCTACAAGCGCTTCCTGGCCGACGTGCGCCTCGACGACGGCCGCGAGGTGGTTGCCCACTGCCCCAACACCGGCTCCATGCGCGCGGTCAACGTCCCGGGCTGTCGGGTGTGGCTGTCGCCCAGCGACGATCCTCGGCGCAAGCTGGCCTGGACCTGGGAGCTGATCGAGTTGCCGCAACCGGAGGGCGCCACGGCGCTGGCCTCGGTGCACACCGGCCGGGCCAACCGCATCGTCGAGGAGGCGCTGGTGGCCGGGGACATCGAGGAACTGGTCGGGCTGGGCCCGCTGACGCGCGAGGCCCGGGTCGAGGGCGCCCATCGCGCACGACTGGATTTCCGGCTGGGGAGCGGGGACGGCGCGGCCTATGTGGAGGTCAAGCAGGTGACCCTGCGCGAGGCGGATGGCCACGGCTACTTCCCCGACGCGGTCAGCGAGCGCGGGCGCCGGCACCTCGAGGTGCTGGCGGGGCTCGCCGCCACGGGGCAGCGCGCCGTGCTGCTGTTCTGCGTGGCCCACGAGGGCATCGGCAGCGTGGCCCCGGCGAGTCACCTGGACCCGGCCTATGCCGAGGCGCTGCAGCGGGTCGCCGCCCTGGGCGTGGAGGTGCTGGCCCGCCGCTGCCGCTTCGTCCTCGAGGATGGCCGGCCGTGCGCCGTCACGCTCGGGGAGGCGTTGCCGGTCGAGGTTGAGCGGCGCTTCCCAGGCTAGTTCCGGTCACTAGCGGTCGATATAGAAGCGCTGGGTGAAGGCGACGTCGACCGGGGCGGCATTGCGGTCGGGGGTCACCTCGAGCTCGAAGCGCATCGGCTCGCCCTCGTGGATGCGGAAGGTGGCGATGTGGTAGATGCTGTCGCCATCCCGTACGGTGCGAAAGCGCAGCGGCAAGGGCTGGCCGGTCAGGCCGCTGACCTGGCCGTCGACCCGGGCGTTCACCGCACGGGGCGCGCCCGCGTCCTGCTCCTGCAGCACGCTGACGTTGAGCATGCCGGTGACCCGACTGCGCTGGATGCCCGTCGCCGCCGCCACCTCGGGGGCGATGAAGCTGGTGTTCAGGGCGTTGTAGTGGATCTGGTAGTCGCCGACCTGCTCGAACTGCTGGGCCTGGGCCAGGGGCGCGGCCAGCAGCAGGCCGGTAGCCAGTGCACCCAGGGTCTGTCGAATCGTCATGCTGTCTGCCCTCCTGTCGCGGAATTCGTCCCCGTGTGTCATCCCGCCGGCTCAGCCCCGGTGGCGGGCCACCCGGAAGATGGCGATCTCGCCGAACAGGTTGGGCCACCACCGCGAGGTCCAGTGCCCCTCGTGGTCGCCGATGCCCACGGCCCGGTCGACGATCATCAGACCCTTGTCCCGGCACAGGTGTTCAAAGTCATTGAACGTCGACAGGTGGATGTTGGGCGTGTCGTACCAGGCATGGGGCAGCGACCTGGAGACCGGCATGTAGCCGCGCAGGCCCAGGTAGGCGCGGTGACGCCAGTAGGCGAAGTTGGGGAAGGTGATGATGCACTCCCCGGCGACCCGCAGCATCTCGTCGAGCATGCGGTCGGGACGGCGCAGGGCCTGCAGGGCCTGGGTCATCACCACCAGGTCACAGGCGTCGTCCTCGAAGTTGGCCAGGCCCTCGTCGAGGTTCTGCTCGATGACATTGACGCCACGGGCGAGACAGGCGGTGATGCCCTCGTGGTCGATCTCCAGTCCGTAGCCGGTGACGCCCTTGTCGCGGGCCAGGGCGGCCAGCAGGGTGCCGTCGCCGCAGCCCAGGTCGAGCACCCTGGCGCCCTCGGGCACCCAGTCGTGGATCCGTTTCAGGTCGGCGCGCATCATGGGCGGTCCTCCAGGCCCTGGTCACGGGCCACGCGCTGCATGAAGGCGGCGAACACCGCCTGGTAGCGGGGTTCGGGCAGCAGGAAGGCGTCGTGACCGTGGGGCGAGTCGATGTTGGCGTAGCTGACCGACTTGCCGGCACGGACCAGGGCGTTGACCAGCTCCTTGGAGCGCCACGGCGGGAAGCGCCAGTCGGTGGAGAAGCTGACCACCAGGAAGGGGCAGTCGGCCGGGGCCAGGGCCGCCGCCAGGTCGCCGCCATGGGCCGCGGCCGGGTCGAAGTAGTCCAGTGCCTTGGTCATCAGCAGGTAGGTGTTGGCATCGAAGGACGTCGAGAAGGTGTCGCCCTGGTAGCGCAGGTAGGACTCCACCTGGAACTCCACGTCGTAGCCGAAGTTGAGGTCCTCGCTGCGCAGGTCGCGGCCGAACTTGCTGCCCATGGCGTCTTCCGACAGGTAGGTGATGTGACCCACCATGCGGGCCAGCTTGAGGCCGCGTCGGGGCAGGGTGCCGTGGTCGGCGTAGTGGCCATCGAAGAAGTCGGGGTCGGAGCGGATGGCCTGACGGGCCACCTCGTTGAAGGCGATGTTCTGGGCCGAGAGCTTGGGTGTCGCAGCGATCACCACGGCGTTGGCGATGCGCCCGGGGTAGCTCAGCGTCCACTGCAGCACCTGCATGCCGCCCAGGCTGCCGCCGACCACCGCGGCGAAGCGCTCGATGCCCAGGCGGTCGGCCAGTCGGGCCTGGCTGTGCACCCAGTCGCCCACCGTCATCATCGGGAAGTCGGGTCCCCAGGCCTCGCCGGTCACCGGGTTGAGGCTGGCGGGGCCGGTGCTGCCGTGGCAGCCGCCGAGGTTGTTCACCGAGACCACGAAGAAGCGGTCGGTGTCGATGGACTTGCCGGGGCCGATATGGGCGTCCCACCAGCCGGGCTTGCGCTCGTCCTGCGAGTGGTAGCCCGCGGCGTGGTGGTGCCCGGAGAGGGCGTGGCAGATCAGGATGGCGTTGCTGCACTCGGCATTGAGGGTGCCATAAGTCTCGTAGACCAGGTCATAGGCCGGCAGCGTCCTGCCGCAGGCCAGGGCAAGCGGGTCGTCGAAGTGCGCCTTCTCGGGCGACACCAGGCCGACCGAATCGCGGGGAAGCTCGGTCATCGGGCGTGTCGTGTCCAGTCGTTGTAATGGCGTTGGCTCAGAGGCCGACCAGGGCGCCGACGATGCCGGCGGCGCGGATCAGCGAACCCACCACGATACCATCGATGAGGCTGATGGCGATGAACACCACGATGGGCGAGAGGTCGAGCATGCCCAGCGGGGGGATCACCCGCCGCACCGGGGCCATGATCGGCTCCACCAGCTGCATGATCAGGATGGCTGCGGGGTGGCTGGCGCGGGGCGCCACCCAACTGAGGATGATCATCACGATCAGCGCGAAGAAGTAGATCTTGAGGATGGCGTTGGCCAGCGCCGCCACGGCGCCGATGGCCAGGTCATCCACCGGGGCCATGCCGTAGCCGGCGATCTGCAGGATGGCGATGATGGCCACCAGCTTGATCACCAGTCCGCAGGCCAGGGTGGCCAGGTCGAAGCGGCCCATCACCGGGCCCAGGAAGCTCTGGAAGGGGCGCACCGCCGGCTGGGTGATCTTCACCACCGACTGGCTGATGGGGTTGTAGTAGTCCGCCCGGGATGCCTGCAGCAGGAAGCGCAGCATCAGCAGGAACAGGTAGATGTTGACGAGAGTGTTGACCAGCAAGAGGCCGGCGTTTCCCAATTGACTGCCCATCAGGGCTCCTCCATGTCGCGTGTTTGCTTGCCGGCTCAGCGCTTGCCGAGTTCCGCGGCCATCTCCCGGGCGCGCTCGGCACAGGCAGTCATGGCCTGCTGCATGATGTCGCGCAGGCCCGCGTCTTCCAGGTGCTCGATGGCGCGTTCGGTGGTGCCGCCCGGCGACATCACGTTGCGCTTGAGCTCTCCGGGCGTCTTGTCGCTGGCCATGGCCATGCGCGCGGCGCCGAAGGCGGTCTGCATGGCCAGCCGGCGCGCGGTGTCCGCGGGCAGGCCGAGCCTGGCGCCGGCCTCCTCCATGGCCTCGAACATCAGGAAGAAATAGGCCGGGGCGCTGCCGGAGACGGCGGTGACGGCCTCCAGCAGGGCCTCCTCCTCGACCCACTCGACCAGGCCCACGGCCTCGAGCAGCTCGGTGGCCAGCCGGCGCTGGGCCTCACTGACCCGCGGGTTGGCGTACAGGCCGGCGGCCCCGGCGCCCACCAGGGAGGGGGTGTTGGGCATGCAGCGCACCACGGCGAGCTCGCCGCCGAGCCAGGTCTCCAGGGTCTCCGCGGGCAGGCCGGCCGCCACCGAGAGGATCAGCGGCTTGCGCGCCTGGACGGCATCGCGCATGGCGCTGCAGACGTCGTGCATGATCTGCGGCTTGACCGCCAGGACCACCACGTCGGCGCTGGCCACGGCGGTGGCGTTGTCGGTGGAGGTATGGATACCCAGCCGCTCGCGGATCGAGGTCAGGGCTTCCTCGTGGGGGGCGGTGGCGGTGATGGCCTCGCGGGGATACCCGCTGTCGATCATCCCGCCGATGATGGCGCTGGCCATGTTGCCGGCGCCGATGAAGGTGACTTGGCTTGCCATGGGATCTGTCCTGTCTGGGTCGACGAGTGGAACCGCCGGCGGGCCGGCGGCGTCGTGAGCTATCAGTCGTTGGTCTGAGGCCGCCGGCGTTCACCGAAGATGGCCGTACCGAGTCGTACCAGGGTGGCGCCTTCCTGCACCGCGGCCTCCAGGTCGCCGCTCATGCCCATCGAGAGGGTATCGAGGTCGGCATCCGGGAAGCGTGCGCGCAGCGCCTCCAGGGCCTCGCGCAGCCGGGCGAAGGGCGCGCGCTGGGCTGCCGGGGTGTCTGCCGGGGCCGGGATCGCCATCAGCCCGCGCAGCGCGAGCCGGGGCATCGCCCGCACGGCCTCGGCCAGCGCCGGCAGTTCCTCGAGTCTCACCCCGGCCTTCGAGGCCTCGCCGCTGATGTTGACCTGCAGGCAGACATTCAGCGGCGCCAGGCCTGGCGGGCGTTGATCGTTGAGACGCCGGGCGATCTTCTCGCGGTCTACGCTATGTACCCAGGCGAAGCGTGCAGCCACGTCGCGGCTCTTGTTGGACTGCAGGGGGCCGATGAAATGCCAGACGATGTCGTCCAGGTCGGCGAGCTCGGCCTGCTTGTCCAGGGCTTCCTGGACGTAGTTCTCGCCGAACTCGCGCTGGCCGAGTTGCCAGGCCTCGCGGATCAGGGCGGCGGGTTTGGTCTTGCTGACCGCCAGCAGCCGCGCCGCGCCGGGGGCGCGGCCGGCATCGGCCAGCGCCGCCGCGAGGCGGTGGCGGGCGGCGGTCAGGGAATCGGAAAGTACCAGATCCGTCATGTCGCGAGGTCTGTCATACTAAGAACACCTTATCCCGGGAGCGGGGGAAACGCATGGATATTACCGAACTGCTGGCATTCTCGGCAAAGCAGAACGCCTCGGACCTGCATCTGTCGGCGGGTCTGCCGCCGATGATTCGTGTCGATGGCGATATCCGCCGGCTCAACGTGCCGGCCATGGAGGACCGGGAGGTCCGCAAGCTGATCTACGACATCCTGGCCGATCGCCAGCGCCGGGACTTCGAGGAATTCTGGGAGACCGACTTTTCCTTCGAGGTGCCGGGCGTCTCGCGCTTCCGTGTCAACGTCTTCAACCAGGCCCGTGGCGCCGGGGCGGTATTCCGTACCATTCCCTCCGAAGTGTGGACCATGGAGGATCTGGGCATGGGCGACGTCTTCCGCCGCCTGTCCATGCTGCCACGGGGCCTGGTGCTGGTGACCGGTCCCACCGGTTCGGGCAAGAGCACCACGCTGGCGGCGATGATCGACTACGTCAACGAGAACCGCTTCGAGCACATCCTCACCATCGAGGACCCGGTGGAGTTCGTCCATCGCAGCAAGCGCTGCCTGGTCAACCAGCGCGAGGTGCACCGCGACACCCATGGCTTCGCCCCCGCCCTGCGCAGCGCCCTGCGCGAGGACCCCGACGTCATTCTGGTCGGCGAGATGCGCGACCTCGAGACCATCCGGCTGGCGCTGACCGCGGCCGAGACCGGCCATCTGGTGTTCGGCACCCTGCACACCACCTCGGCGGCCAAGACCATCGACCGGATCATCGACGTCTTCCCCGGCGACGAGAAGGCCATGGTGCGCTCGATGCTCTCCGAGTCGCTGCAGGCGGTGATCTCCCAGGCGCTGCTCAAGCGCCAGGGCGGCGGCCGGGTCGCGGCCCACGAGATCCTCATCGCCACCGCGGCGGTGCGCAACCTGATTCGCGAGGACAAGGTCGCGCAGATCTACTCGGCGATCCAGACCGGCGGCAACCTGGGCATGCAGACCCTCGACGCCTCTCTGGCGCGCCTGGTGGCCGACAACGTGGTGGCCCGGGAAGAGGCCCAGGCCAAGGCCAAGTCCGTCTTGGCGAGCTGAACGGGTGACCGTCAAGGAGTCCTGACATGACTGCAAAAGAATGGCTGTACCAGTTGCTGGACATCATGATCGAGAAGGATGCCTCGGACCTGCTGATCTCGGTAGGGGCGCCGCCGACGCTGAAGATGGCCGGCAAGCTGACGCCCATGGGCGACCAGGGGCTGAACGTCGAGCAGGTCACCGAACTGGTGACGGCCTCGATGCCGGAGGTGCCCCGCCGGCGCTTCATCGACGAGCACGAGGCCAACTTCGCGCTCAGCCTGGAGGGTCGGGGTCGCTTCCGGGTCAGCGCCTTCCAGCAGCGCAACCAGCCGGCCATGGTGATCCGCCGCATCGCCTTCGAGATCCCGCACCTGGAGGAGCTGTCGCTGCCCACGGTGCTCGGCGAGCTGGCCAACCACAAGCGCGGCCTGGTGTTCGTGGTCGGCGGCACCGGCACCGGCAAGTCGACCACCCTGGCCTCGATGATCCAGCAGCGCAACGAGACCATCGGTGGGCACATCATCAGCGTCGAGGATCCCATCGAGTACGTGCATCCGCATCGCCGCGCGATCATCAACCAGCGCGAGGTGGGCATCGACACCGACTCCTACGAGGTGGCGCTGAAGAACACCCTGCGCCAGGCCCCGGACGTGATCCTGATCGGCGAGATCCGCACTCGGGAGACCATGGAGCATGCCCTGACCTTCGCCGAGACCGGGCACCTCTGCCTGGCGACCCTGCACGCCAACAACGCCAACCAGGCGCTCGACCGGATCATCCACTTCTTCCCCCACGAACGGCACGAGCAGGTCTGGCTCGACCTCTCGCTGAACCTGCGCGCCATCGTCGCCCAGCAGCTGCTGCCCACGATGGATGGCGGACGCTGCCCGGCCATCGAGGTCATGCTCAAGTCGCCGCTGATCGGTGACCTGATCCGCAAGGCCGAGGTGTCCGAGGTCAAGAACATCATGGCTCGCTCCCGGGACCAGGGCATGCAGACCTTCGACCAGGCGCTCTATGACCTCTTCAAGCAGGGGCGCATCTCCGAGGAGGTGGCGCTGGTCCACGCCGATTCGGCCAACGACCTGCGCATGATGATCAAGTACGGCGACGAGCGGGGCGAGGGCCTGGCCGAAGCCAAGCAGGCGGCCAGCCACCTCTCGCTGCGCGGCGAGGACGACTACTAGACCGAGGCGGTCCAGTAGCCGCTCAGGGGGCGTAGACGCCGCCCAGCACCCGCGGCCCGGCGGCGCCGGTGACCGAGGGCAGGTTGCCCGGCAGGCCCTCGAGGCGGCGCCAGGCCAGCCAGGCGAAGGCCGCGGCCTCGAGCCAGTCGGCGGGCCAGTCCAGGCCGCGGCTGTCCTCCAGGGGCGTCTCGGGGAGCCGGCGTGCCAGGCGTGACAGCAGGTCGGGGTTGTGGGCCCCGCCGCCGCAGGGGATCAGGCGGCTGGCGGGGGGCGCCGCCAGTGACTCCCGCGCCATCTCGATGCCCATGGCCACGCTGGCGGCCGTCAGCTCGGCCAGGGTCGCCTGGACGTCCGCCGGCGCCTCCCCGCCCGACAGCCGCGATGCCAGCCAGTCCAGGTGGAAGACCTCCCGGCCGGTGCTGCGGGGCGGCGGGCGGTGGAAGAAGGGTTCGCCGAGCAGGCGCTCGAGCAGTGTCTCGTCGACTCGTCCCGAGGCCGCCCAGGCGCCTTCCGCGTCGAAGCGCCCGCCCCGATGGCGGGCATGCCAGGCATCCAGCAGGGCGTTGGCCGGCCCGGTGTCGAAGCCCAGCGGCGGGCGCTCGTCCCCGGCCGGGGGCAGCAGGGTCAGGTTGGCGAAGCCGCCCAGGTTGAGCACCAGGCGCCACTCATCGGTGGCGCGGAACAGCGCCTCATGGAAGGCCGGCGCCAGCGGAGCGGCCTGGCCGCCCGCGGCCAGGTCGCGGCGGCGGAAGTCGGCGACCACCCGGCAGCCGGTGAGCTCGGCCAGCAGGCTGGGGTTGTCGAGCTGCAGCGTATAGGCCGGCCCCTCGCCATGGCCCCAGGGGGCATGCTCGATGGTCTGGCCATGGCTGCCGATGGCGGCGATCGCCGAGGCCGTGGTGTCGCTGGCGGCCAGCAGACCCGCCACCGCCTCGGCCTGCAGCTCGCAGAAGGCCTGCTCGGCGGCGGCGAGCTCGGCGAAGCTCACTCGCTCGGCATGGCACAGCTGCCACAGGGCGTCGCGCAGCGGGGGCGGCATCGCCGCACCATGGGTGGCCACCAGGCGGGGCGGGGTGTCTGCGGCGATGTCGACCAGGGCGGCATCGATACCATCCAGGCTGGTGCCGGACATCAGGCCGATGAACAGGGACATGGGGGACTCCCGGGAAGGGCTCAACCGTCGATGGCTGGCATGATAACATTCCCCGCCATAGCCATAGTCCATCGCCGCCCCGAACACGGGCCGCCCTGCCGAGTGGAGAGGAGAGCATGTCCGATGTCGCCGACGCGCTAGCGTTGCTCAAGCGTGGTACCCACGAGATCCTGCTCGAGGACGAGCTGGAGAAGAAACTGGCCTCCGGCCGCAAGCTGCGCATCAAGGCGGGCTTCGATCCCACCGCCCCCGACCTGCACCTGGGGCACAGCGTGCTGCTCACCAAGATGCGTCAGTTCCAGGATCTCGGTCATGAGGTGGTCTTCCTGATCGGCGACTTCACCGGGCGCATCGGGGACCCCACCGGCAAGAACGTCACCCGCAAGCCGCTCACCGAGGCCGAGGTCAAGGCCAATGCCGAGACCTACAAGGAGCAGGTGTTCAAGATCCTCGATCGCGACAAGACCGAGGTGCGCTTCAATGCCGAGTGGTTCGCCGCGATGAGCGCCGCCGACATGATCGAACTGGCCGGGCAGAGCACCGTCGCCCGCATGCTGGAGCGCGACGACTTCGAGAAGCGCTACGGGTCCGGGCAGTCGATCTCCATCCACGAGTTTCTCTATCCGCTGGTGCAGGGCTATGACTCCGTGGCGCTGGAGGCCGACGTCGAGCTGGGCGGCACCGACCAGAAGTTCAACCTGCTGATGGGCCGCGAGATCCAGAAGCACTTCGGTCAGGAGTCCCAGGTGGTCATCACCATGCCGCTGCTCGAGGGCCTCGATGGCGTGCAGAAGATGTCCAAGTCGCTCGGCAACTATGTGGGCGTCGACGAGGCGCCGGGCACCATGTTCAACAAGCTGGTGTCCATGCCCGACAGGCTGATGTGGCGCTACTTTGAACTGCTCTCGCTGAAGAGCAACGAGGAGATCGATGCCCTGAAGCGCGACGTCGAGGGCGGCGCCAATCCCCGCGACATCAAGATGGAGCTCGCCCGCGAGCTGATCGGTCGCTATCACGGCGAGGAGGCCGCGGCCACTGCCCACCGCAGCGCCGGCAACCAGCTGGCCGAGGGCGAGCTGCCGGAAGACCTGCCCGAGGTGGAAGTCGATTTCGAGGGCAGTGCCCAGGCCCCCATCGCCGCGGTGCTCAACCGGGCCGGGCTGACCAGGAACAGTGCCCAGGCCAAGGACATGCTCGGCAATGGCCGGGTCAAGGTCGATGGCCAGGTGGTGGCCCGGGACCACATGCTCGACGGGGGGCGCAGCTATGTCATCCAGGCCGGCAAGAAGCGCTATGCCCGGGTGACGATCGCCTGACACTGCCGCTCCCGATGTCGCCAACGCCCGCCCCCGTGCGGGCGTTCGTGTCTGTGGCGGCAGCAACGACATATCCACAACGGGTGCTGGTCGAATCCGGTTGTGGATAGTCTAGCGGGCGGGGTGAGTGTCATCACTGCTTCATGGCGCCGTCACGCCCCTGAAACTTTTTCCCCGCAGGGCTTGCGTGGGCCCGGGATAAGCCGTAAAGTACGCATCCGCTGCCGGCGACGGGCAACGTTGCAGGCGGTGATGAGTGGCAGAAGTGCTTGTTTCTTCGAGAGTTTTTGA
>NZ_JACHXR010000022.1 GCF_014192275.1 Halomonas stenophila
GAAGATGCCGTTCAAGACCTGGCGATCATCCCGCCTTGGCCGACCCATCGTCTGGGGCGGCGAGACGATGTCCTTGATCAGCGACCAGCTGTGCTCGGATAGCTCGTAGCGTCCTGCCATACTTCACCTATGCTGCTGCGGCATAGGAAAAATTAGCAGAGTCTACTTTTCGTACAAAACCTAGGTGTGATCTCTCGGTAGGTTGTTCATCCGGAACCTACCCGGACAATTGGAGGTGCGACCCAAACCAACCTTCAGGAGGCCCGGATGAGCACTCATAAGAATGCCCGTCTCACACCGTATGGTCGAGCCCACTTGGTCCGCCGAGTCGTTGACGAAGGGCTCCGGCCAGAGGAGGTCACTCAGGCTCAGGGCGTCAGTGTGAGTAGGGTCTACAAGTGGGTGCGCCGTTACCGGGAAGAGCGCACCAACCCTGGGCGGGGCAGCCCGGCCCAGAGCCGATCAACGCCCGCGCCGAGCGGCTGGATGAGTCGAAGTATTTTCCGCGGCGCCTTCCACAAGCACCGCTGTCTGATCTCCCCCGACGGCTGGTACGAGTAGCGGCCGGCGGAGGGCGGAAAGCAGCCGCATTTCCTCTGTTGTGTGGATCGTCAGCCGCTATTCTTGGGCGCGATCTGGGAGCCCTATGCGGATGAGTCGGCCTGCTGCGTGATCATCACCGAGCCCGCTCGCGGCATCGACCGCGATATCCACGACTGCATACCTCTGGTGCTAGACGACGACAGCCTCGATGCCTGGCTCGATCCGACGTTGATCGAGCGCGAGGCCATCCGCTCGGCGGTACACCATCTCGACGCCGGGGCGCTCACCGCCTGGCCGGTGTCGACACGAGTGAACCGTGTCGCCCACGAGGGGGCCGATATCGCCGCTATCGAGGCCGAGCTGGCGGATCTGCCCCTCACCCCGAGTGCTTCGATCTGTTCCTGGGTGAGGAAGGCTGGTTCCCGCTCGGGAAGCTGTAGAGCCTTGAGCTTGGCGAAGGGGTTGTCGTGCCTCCACTCGTCCATGTGGATGGCGTAGTTGAACACGGCCCGTAGATAGCTGATGTCGTGGTTCACGATGTTGGGCGATAGCCCTTGCTCCAGGCGCTTCTGGCGGAATCGTGCTGCATCAGCAGGGGGCATCCCGCCTCATTCATGTTCGGGGCAGGTGTGAGCTATGAACGCTTTGAGCTGCGCCAATCAGCACAGTTTCAAATTATCCTTTGCAGTTGTGAGCCCCCTTGCCTAATCTTGATGAAAAAGACTGATAAAAATGGCCATACAGGAGTGTGTCAAAATTCATGAAGTTCTGGTGGTCCGATACTACACCGGCCATCCAGAATGGTAATGAGATTCACTAGGAGCCGGTGGGCCGCTACTACGTCAGTTCCACAGAGCTGAGTACGAGCAACTGGCAAAAGCCGTTCGTCAGCATGGGCATGTGGATAATCTGCCGCATTCGTGCCTGGAGATGGGCATACGGGTACATGCATGCCGATTCCACCGAGGTCAAGCAGCGGAAAATCCGGTGGAGTGCGCCAGATCGTCATGAATGTTCCACACAAGGTAAATCCCGATTTAAAGTGGCGGCGATAGAAGAAGAAAAAACGCCTTGGATGAGACGTATCGAGTTTGTGAAGTCATTTCATGACAGACCATTTGCGGGAAGTCTCACTCACCCCCTCAAAGGTAAAAAAAACAATGAGCGACGAGATCAAGCTACAGAACTGGAAGCGCGACATTACTTACCATGCAGGCGCTTTTGTCGTCGCTCAGAGCGTTGACGACATTGTCGGCATCGTCAAAGACCGGGAGCGTTATCCGTCGCCGGTGAGGATCAAGGGTTCGCACCACTCGACGACGGACTGCATCGTGGCCGAAGGCGGGACCGTGATCGACATCACCAAGATGAACAAGATTCTCAATATCGATAAAGAGAACAAGACGATCACGATGCAGCCTGGTGTGCTGCACATCGATGCCGCGCGGGAACTCGAGAAGCATGGCCTGCAGTTCTACGTCAACTGCGAGATTGGAAACCTCACCGTCGGCAGCGGCGCCTGTACGGCTACCAAGGACGCCTCCTACTTCGCCAAAGGGGAGCAGGACTGGGAGTTCGGCCAGGTGAACTCCTATGCCATCAAGTTCAAGGCCATTCTGCCCAGTGGCGAGATGCTCGAGGTGACAGAGGACGACCCCGAACTGCTGGCGGCGATGCGTTCGAGCTACGGCATGCTCGGTGCCGTGGTCGAGGTCACCTACCGGGTCAAGGAGATCCGGCCGATGACGGTTGAGCACATCGTCTACCACATCGACGAGTTCGCTGATCGATTGCCCGAACTGGTCGACCAGAAGCGCTCGATGATGCTGTACTTGATGCCGCACCTGGATCAGGTCGTCGTCGAGTACCGCTACGACGGCCCCGGCCCGTTGCGCAGCCACACGTTTCCGTGGCGCCTGCGCAACTGGGCGTGGAAGACGGGGAGCCCGTTTTTTGGCCGCGTGGTCTCGCAGTTCGTCCCGTTACAGGGGCTGCGCGGCGTCCTGCTCAACGCCCAGAACCGGCTAGTCGGCCTGGTCATGACCAAGCTCATCCGGGGCAAGAACACCAGCCCGGCGGACCAGATCATCCACTACCCGGAGACCGCACCCTACGCCGCCTACACCTTCAGCATCTGGGGCTTTCCGCGGGACGAGTACCCCCAGACGATTCGCAAGTATTTCCAGTTCTGCAAGGACTACTTGAAGGACAACGGCTATCGCTGCGACCTGCTCAACGTCGGTTACCACATCGCCCAGGATACCAGCTCGCTCTTCTCCTACACGCGAAAATGGCCCTGCGTCACGATTGACCCGGTTGCTACTGGCAGCACGGGGTGGAAGGCGTTTCTCCAGGCGTATAACGAGTTCTGCCTCGAGAACAATGGCAAGCCCCTGCTCAATCAGACGCCGTACATGACCCCGCACCAGGTCCAGGCCTCCTTTGCCGAGGAGATCGAGATCTTCCAGCAGTATCGTCATCAATACGACCCGGAAGACCGTTTCTATCCGCAGTGGTTTCGCGAGATGTTCGAATCCAAGCCCGGTCAGGGGGGGATCGCATGACATCCGGGAAACAGTACACACATTACACCGGTCTCAAATGGTTCCGGTTCCTGGTGGGCTTCGGGTTTGTGACCAACATGCTCCTGTTCGCCCTGCCTGCCCTGTTCACCCCACGCCTGCTCGAGTCATTGCTCAACGTGGGGACCACGAACACGATACAGTGGCTACAGAACGTCGGGATCCTGCTGGTGATCATCAGCGTGATGTATATCCCGGCGATCCGCGATCCATTCCGCTACTTATTCATCTCGTTTCTGCTGGTCGCTGGACGCTTCTCCGCCGGTTGCCTGTTCCTGATCGGCGTGCTGTTCATCGACTACCCGGATGGCATGATGGCGCTGGCACTGAACGACCTGATCCTGTCGAGCATCCAGGCCGTCGCACTGTACTTCATGTTGCGCGACGGTGATCCAAGGGTCGGAGGTGCGTGATGTCTCAGGGACCACGCAACGGCGGTGAGGATTACTTCGAACGGCCGACGCATCTCGTCAGCAAGTTGTATGCCGGGCGTTTGCGGCTCGCGGCCATATGCGCCGTTGTGCTGTTGTCGGCGCTGCTTGCCCTGTTTCATGCCTTTCCGCCGAACCGTCCGGTCGAATATACCTCGGAGGTCGAGCATTTTTACTACGGCTCGATCGGCTCGGATATCACGTCGGGGATTCCGCTCAAGCTGATGCAGGTCCTGCCCAAGACCTTTCCCGACCACCTGCCGAAAGGCGCCGTGGCCCGAGATTACACCGCCTTCGGCATGATCCAGGAGCCTGGCCGGCCCATGCCCATCGGCTTCTCCGTGCGCGACCAGATCGTCGACCGCACGTGGATCAACTGTGCGGTGTGCCATACCGGGTCGGTGCGCGAGTCACCGGAGGCCAAGCCCAGGATCATTGCCGGGATGTCGGCCAACACGGTCGATCTGATGGCGTTCTTCAAGTTTCTCTTCGACTGCGCTGACGATCCCCGTTTCACTGCCGACACCCTGTTGGCCGCGATGGATGAGCAGGGTGAGCTGGGGCCGGTGGAGCGGCTGATCTACCGGATCGCGGTCCCGCAGGTCAGGGAAGAGCTCCTCAAGACCCGGCGCAACCTCGCGTACCTGTTCGAGCCGGATTACCCGCCGTTTGGTCCGGGCCGCGTGGATACCTTCAATACGTTCAAGTTCAATCAGTTTGCCTATTACTACCAGGAACGCGACGCGCCGGTGGAGGAGATCTACGGCACGGTGGACTTCCCTTCGATCTGGGAGCAGGCCAAGCGCGACGGGCTGTGGCTGCATTGGGATGGGAACAACAACTCGGTGCGCGAGCGCAACTTCAGCGCCGCCATCGGCGCCGGTACCGCGCCGCCGGACATGGACGTGGACAGTCTCTTCCGGCTCGAGGACTGGCTCGACGAACTGGAGCCTCCGGCCTATCCCTTCGCCATCGACGAGCAGGCGGCCCGGCGGGGCAGGCCGATATACGAGCAATACTGCTTCAGCTGCCATGACTTCAAGGGGGAGCACGTGGGTGGCGTCGTCCCCCTCGAGCAGATCGGCACCGACCGCCACCGCAAGGACTCTTATACCGAGGTGCTGCGCCAGGCCCAGAGGGATTACACAAAGGGGTACTTCTGGCAGTTCAGCCATTTTCGGGTCACCGACGGCTATGCGAATCACCCCCTCGACGGCCTATGGGCCAGAGCACCGTATCTGCATAACGGCTCGGTACCCAGCCTGTGGGATCTGCTCACGCCGCGAGACAGGCCGGAGATCTTCACGATCGGTAACGACGTCTACGATCCGCAGCGCATGGGCTTCGCTCACCAGGAACTGAAGGGCTCGCGCGAGGACGGTTATGTCTACCCGGACGGCAGACCCTACACGGGTAGCGCGTTCGTGCTCGACACCCGTCTCCCGGGCAACGGCAACGAGGGGCATAGCGGCCCCGCATACGGCACGGAGCTGAGCGATCAGGAGAAACGGGATCTGATCGAGTACCTCAAGTGGCTCTCCCGCCCGCAGGACGCATCGTGAGAACCGATATGGACGGCACACCGCAGTACAAGATGCTTCTCTGTCACCGGCGCGCCTCTGGCCAGTCTCTCGAGGCCTTCCACAGGCACTGGCGGGAGCCGCGCAAAGAACTGGTCCTCGAATTGCAGCAGGCACTCGGGCTCGAGCGCTATGCCCAGGTCCACCAGTACTGCCGGTGGAATCCGCTCTATCAGGGTGTCCGCTTCACCCGGAGCCGGTTCGTGACCAATTTGTTCGCGCGTCAGGAGGGGCAGCAGATCGGACCGAGACAGGATCGTCGAACGACGCTCGAGGAACGCTGGGATGTGGTCGAGGAACTGGTCTACCCGTCCCGGCAGGCGCTCGTGGCGGCGCTGACTGCCCCGGCCGGCCGGCAGGCGGGAGCTCGACTGGTGGAAGATCAGCGGCCCCGCGTGTGCCGTACCGCCGTGATGGCAGTGGAGGTCAATCCCTTGATTCGTCCGGAAGGGGGCTTACCGCCGGTGACGACCCTGTTCTTCCTGCGCAGCCGGCCGCCCCTGGACCGGGCGCAGATGACCGACTACTGGAAGAACAGCCATTCGACGTTGTTCGCCTCGCTCCAGGACGCGCTCGTCTACAGCGCGTACGACCAGATGTATGTACGCGACGGCGAGGACCTGACGCCGGTGATCGACGCGCTGGGGGGCAGCACGGGTACGCCGTTCGACGCCGTGGCCCGGGTGGCCTACGACGACCAGTGGACGCTCGCCAAGGGCTTTCTGAGCCCACGGACCCAGATCGCCAATCTCAAGCTGATCAAGGACGAAGTCACGTTCATCGACGGCGGGCGCTCGACACTCATGCTCGGTAACGCGGACCGGTTCAGCGCTGGCGGATGATGCCCCATCCGCCCAAGGAGGCCCCTCATGAAGAAATGGATCCTGATTCTGCTGGCTTTTGTCGCCGTTTTCGCCGTGGCCTGGTGGCTGGTGCCGCGCCCGCCGGCGCAGGACGAGGCCATGCAGGCGGACCTGACGGTGAAGGATTTCGCCCAGGCCCCGGACGAGCCCGACCTGCTTGCCGGCGCCGACAATGGCATCGCCCTCGACGATGCCGGGATTCGCGGCCGCAACACCTGGTGGCTGTGGACCGCGGGCAATCAGGCCTTCTGGGACTGGCTGGCCAACAACAGTTTCGGCTCCTTCGACCTGCTCAAGTCCATCTCCTCCTACCCCTGCTCACCCGAACAGGAACAGCGGGCGAGCGACTACGAGCAGCGGCTCGACGCCGGCGATGGCGCCTACCCGGCCGGGGCATACGGTGCGACCGGCTATGCGGAGCCGCCGGGCCCCAAGTACGGTTTCGGAGGAGAAGGTCAAGGCCTCTACCAGGGGTATGCCTGCGCCGCCGAGATGTACCCCGAGCCCGGTGATCCTCCGTTTCGCTACTACAACCGCAATACCCGGTTCTGTTATGCCGGCATGATCAACGAACCCGGTTTTGAGGAGCCCAGCCAACCGGACGAGTTTGGCCTGTGCCTGGACGAGCGGAGTGCAGAGGATCCGCTGTTGGCCGGCTCGAGCGAACCAGAGCGCGAGCGGCTCGAAGAGCTCTACGGCAAATCCTCCGGCGTCCTCGGTCTGCGCCTGTTTCCCAACCCGGACTTCGACAGGGAGGCCGAGCGCAGGTGGAAAAGGGCGATGGAGGAGGATCGCTACTACCTCGATCCGGCGTTCTACGCCGACCGGAACCTGGAGCGTCCCTATCGGGTGGGCATGTCCTGCGGGTTTTGCCACATCAGCCCGCATCCGCTCAATCCGCCGAAGTTTCCCGAGTCTCCCGAATGGGCAAACCTCTCCGGCACCATCGGCGCGCAGTACTTCTGGTTCGGGCGGATCTTCTCGCCCAATATCACCGATGAAAACTTTATCAGTCAGCTGATCGGCGCCCAGAAGCCCGGCGCGGTCGACACCTCGTTCCTGCCCCATGACAACCTGTTCAACCCGCGGGCGATGAATGCTGTCTTTGAACTGCCGGCGCGCCTGGAAATCGCGGAAAAGATCGGCACCGAGACGGCCGTCGATGGCGCCCTGGACCTGCCCGAGCTCGAGGATCACCAGGCCGAAGATGGCAAGTCGGCTACCTACAGGACACCGCACGTGCTGTGGGATGGTGCCGATTCGGTGACCATCGGACCCGCCTTGACCCGCGTCTATATCAACATCGGCGAGTATCACCAGCAGTGGCTGCGCACGATCGATCCGCTGGTCGGCTTGCGCAAGCAGGAACCCATCAGGGTCAAGGACGCGCAGGAGAACTCGGTGTTCTGGAACGCCACCCAGCAGCGGGCCGAGGACATGGCCGCGTACCTGATCCAGGCCGGTCAGCCCTATCGGCTCGAGGATGCCCCAGACGGCGACCAATATCTGCGTGGCGACCGCGACGAGGAGGAGTACGACCAGATCCTGGATCGCGGAAAGGTCGTGTTCGCCGAGAACTGCGCGCGCTGCCATTCCTCGAAACTGCCCGAGCCGATCAAGGCCCTCGGGGAGCCCGGCTGCATCGGTTCGGACTACCTGGCCTGCTGGAACCGCTACTGGGATTGGACCGAGTCCGACGACTTCAAGCGCCGGATGACGGAGATCGTGCAGGCAGACGATTTCCGGGAGAATAACTACCTCTCGACCGATGCTCGGGTGCCGGTCCACCAGCCGCTGGTCGATGTCACGCCCAGCAACATCGACCCGGACGCCTCGACCGAGGCACGTTACCTGGAGCATGCGCGCCAGCGCGGCCTGGCCACCGGCGCCCTGGAGACCGAGATCTGCAGCGCCATGGCGTCGAACGCTGTCGAGGGCCACGTCTGGGAGGACTTCTCCTCGGAGAGTTACAAGTCGCTGCCGTCGGTCGGCATGGTGGATCTCTACAATCCGGTTGCCGACGAGATCTTCCAGTGGCAGGCGCCGGGTGGCGGCCGCGGCTACCAGCGGGTGCCGTCCCTGGTGAGCGTCTGGTCGACCGCGCCCTATCTGCACAATAACGAGCTGGGTGAGTTCACTGGCGACCCCTCTACCGCCGGGCGCATGGCCGCGTTCGATGATGCCATCCACAAGCTGCTATGGCCGGAACGCCGTCTGAACAAGGTGCCGCGGACCACCCAGGAGAGCTACGTGCAGGTCGAGCCGTCGACGCTGCCGGGATGGCTCAGGGCGGCCCTACCGTTGCGCTACCTGATCGGGGCTGGCCACCTGGTCAACGACCAGGGCCAGGTACAGATCGGCCCGTTCCCGGGACCGAGCCAGGAGAGTGCCGGGACGCCGATTGGACTGATCGGCAATCTCAACCTCGCCCGGACCGATGCCGATTTCGGCCTCCTCGGCCTGGGGGCCACCGCGCTGGATGCCGCCCAGGACCTGAAACGGATCGACCGCGAGAACCTGAATCCGGAGCAGGCCACCGCGCTACTGCGAGACCTAGTGCCGGACCTGATCGACAAGAGCGCCTGCCCGGACTTCATCGTCGATCGGGGGCACTACTTCGGCACGGACCTGCCGGACGCGGACAAAGACGCCCTGATCGAATTTATCAAGACGCTGTGATCCGCAGCGACGTCGGCGCCGCGCGCCGGGGCGCGGCGTCGGTGTCGGCAGGCATCTGACGAGGAAGCCATGAGCGAATACGACTACATCGTGGTCGGATCGGGTGCCGGTGGCGGCGGACTGGCCGCGAACCTGGCTGAGGCGGGATACACCGTTCTGCTGCTCGAAGCCGGCGGGAATCCCGACACCTACAACTATGAGGTGCCGGCGTTTCATGCCAATGCCTCTGAAGCCCGGGACATGTCGTGGGAGTTCTTCGTCCGACATTACGAGAACCAGGAGCAGCAGCGCCGCGACGACAAGTTCGATGAACCGCACGACGGCATCTTCTACCCGCGGGCCGGGACCCTGGGTGGCTGCACTGCCCACAATGCCCTGTTCCTGGTCTACCCGGCCAACAGTGACTGGAACCGGATTGCCGACATCACCGGCGACAAGTCGTGGCGGGCATGGAGGATGCGGCGCTACTTCGAACGCCTGGAGGACTGCCGCTATCGACCGGTGTGGCGCTTTCTCTACAAGATCTTCCCGTTCTTGAGCGTGACCCGTCATGGGTTTCGTGGCTGGCTCGGCACCGAGGAGGCCGACGTCAAGCTAGCCCTGAAGGATGACGCTCTCTTCAAGATCTTGAAGAAGGCGGCACTGCGGCAGGTGTTCGGCTGGCACTGGCTGCGGCTGCTCAACGTGCGCTACTGGCTGGCGCGTCTCACCACGTTGCTTTTCACAGCGGGCGATCCGAACACCTGGTGGACGGTCTCGTGGCGGCTCGAAGGGCTGCGGATTTGCCCGCTGACCCGCCTGAAGGGCCGCCGGAACGGCGCCCGAGAGCGGGTGCTGCAGGCCCGCGCTGCGGATCCGGAAAGGTTGACGATCCAGCTGCATGCCCTGGTCACCCGAGTGCTTTTCGACGATGACAACCGCGCAACGGGCGTGGAATACCTCCAGGGCGAGAGCCTGTACCGCGCCGACTCCCGTGCCGGCCAGGCCGCCGCCGGGGAGCGCCGACAGGTGCGGGCCCGCCGGGAGGTGATTCTCTGCGGCGGAGCGTTCAACACGCCTCAGCTACTGCAGCTCTCCGGTATCGGGCCCCGCGAGCTGCTGGAGGAACACGGGATTCCGGTGCGTATGGACCTGCCCGGCGTGGGGTTCAACCTCCAGGACCGCTATGAGATCACGCTGGTCCAGCGCATGAAGCGGCCGTTCAGGATGCTCGCGGAGGCGACGATGGCTCCTCCGACAGAGGGGGAGGCACCCGACCCCCCGTTGCGCGAATGGCTCAACGACAAAGAGAGCATCTACTCGACCAACGGCTGCGTGATGTCGATCATCAAGCGCTCCGACCCGGCGCTCAAGGATCCGGACCTCTACATCTTCGGCCTGGTCACCGACTTCCGGGGCTATTATCCGAACTACTCGCAGCGCATCCGCGATGCCAAGGATTGCTTCACCTGGGCGGTGCTCAAGGGGCACACGGGGAACCGGGCGGGCCGTGTAACGATCCGCTCGGCCGACCCTCGAGACACGCCTCACATCGACTTCCGCTACTTCGAGGAGGATGAGCACGAGGACCTCGAGGCGGTGGTCCGCGGGTTCCAGACCGCGCGCTCGCTGGCCGACAGCTATCGCCACCTCGTCAGCGAGGAGCTCTACCCCGGACCGGACGTCAAGACGCCCGAGGAAATCCGCCGCTACATCCGCGACAACACTTGGGGCCACCACGCCTCGTGCACCTGCAAGATCGGTGCCGACGATGATCCCATGGCGGTGCTCGATAGCAGCTTCAGGGTGCGAGGCACGCAGGGCCTGCGGGTGGTCGACGCTTCGGTCTTCCCGCGCATTCCTGGCCTGTTCATCGTCTCGGCGGTCTACATGATTGCCGAGAAGGCCAGCGATGTAATCCTGGGTGACGCCCAAAGAGGAGGAACGCCGTGAGCGTTTCCGGTCAAGACGACATAAAGGGTAAGGGCGGCGGGGACCTTGCCGTCCGGTTTGAAGACGGAGTCCGACCGGCGGAGTTGGCCGCGATTCATGAGGGTCGCCGGCTCCGGCGTGACGGAGACGCTGAGGCTAACGACACCGAATCCATTCAGGCGGCCGGGGAGGGGGACGACTCCCGCCTGAGCGCGCTCGCCTTCTCCGGTGGCGGCATTCGCAGTGCCACGTTCAACCTGGGGGTCACTCAGGGACTGGCCCGGCTGGGGCTGTTACGCGGCTTCGATTACCTGTCCGTCAACTCCGGCGGCAGTTACATTGGCAGCTGGCTGTTGGCGTGGATTCGGCGCGACGGGATCCGCGAGGTCGAGCATCAGCTTAGGAACGACGCCTGCCGGCAGGACGACCGTGGAACCGCCACGGGGACGTCGGCGTCCGCCGACAACCCCGAAGCCGGGCCGGTTTCGTACCTGCGACGGTTCACCAACTACCTCACGCCCCGGGTGGGCGCTTTCTCGGCCGATACCTGGACCATGGCCACCACCTACCTGCGTAACCTGCTGCTTAATCAGGTGATCCTGGTGCTGGCGCTGGGCGCCATGCTGGTGGCGCCGAGGATTCTGGTGCTCGCCGCGTCCGAGTTTAATGAGCTCGGTACCAGCGCATTGACATGCCTGTACTGGGGCATCGGATTTCTGGTGGTGGCGATCGTGCTGACCGCCTGTAATCAGCTGGAAGTGATGATTCCCCGGCGCGGCGACCAGCCGCCCTGGTATGCCGGCCAGTCCGGCGTACTGGCCGGCGTGGTGCTGCCCGTGTTCGCGGCGGCTTGGTTCGTCTCGTTCTGGATGTGGTTCTCCCGGGCGGCGGACAAATTTTTCCTGCACGACTGGCTGGCCGGGCGCTGGACCTGGTACAGCCTCAGCGAGTTCCACCAGGACCAGTTCGAGCCGCTCGCCTGGGCGCTGCTCGCCGGTGTGGTTTACCTGTTGATCTGGATCGTCGGGGTGTTCCTGTTGACCCTGTTTGTGCACCGCCGTAAAGGAGCACCGGTCGCGGTGGCCGGCAAAACGCGAATGCTTCGGGCGGTACTGCTGACCGCGCCGGCCGCGGGGGCGGTGGGCGGGTTCTTTTTGTGGGCCGTTGCATCGCTCTCGCTGGTACTGGAAAAAGCGTTGAACTCGGCCGGGTACGATGATCACCCGATCTGGCACCTGCTCCATGTCACGGTCTGGGGCGCGCCGGCGATCACGGCCGTTTTCATCCTGACCGCCGGCTTTCACATCGGACTGATGGGGCGGGGGTTCCCCGAGGCATTGCGCCAGTGGTGGAGTCGCCTGGGCGCCTGGTTGCTGATCTGGACGGTGACCTGGCTGGGGATTTTCGGCATCGCGCTCTACGGTCCGGTGCTGTTGGTGATCTTCGGAACCGTCGTCTGTACTGCCTTGGGCGGTGGTTGGATTTTCTCGACCATCGGGGGCGTGCTCGTCGGCCGGAATACCGGCAACGGCGAGGCCGTTCCGCCGGTGTGGCGGCGAGCGGTCATCGCCGCGGCGCCTCATGTGTTTATCGTCGGCATGCTCGCCTCGATCGCTCTGGGCGCCCACGCGCTGCTGGATCCGCCGGAAGAATACCTCTCCAAGGACTGTCAGGACTTCTGGATAGAGGAGCCGTCCGCCGCCGGCGGCGACAACCCGGTCGAACAGTCCGGGGCGGAAGCGGTTTTCGGCATCGAGAACGCGCGCCACATCCTGAAGTGTCATACCGAACGCCTCTATCTGGGCACGACCCGCAAGTTCGCCAGCGAAGGGCAGGGCGAGGCCGACGGCAATTTCCTTGTCGTGCCCCTGATCTGCTTTCTGCTTGCGATCGCCACACTGCTCTTCTCCTGGCGTGTCGATATCAACGAATTCTCCATGCACCTGTTCTACCGAAACCGACTGGTCCGGGCTTTTCTCGGCGCCTCCAACCGGAAACGCAAAGCCCAACCGTTCACCGGCTTCGACCCGGCCGACGACCTGGCCATGCCCACCCTGTCGCCCTTCGTCCGGCAGGACGGGCGCTACTACGACGGCCCGTTTCCGCTGCTCGCTATTGCCCTTAACCTGGTGTCGGGCCGTGACTTGGCGTGGCAGGAGCGCAAAGCGGCCTCGTTCGTGTTTACGCCGCTGTTCAGCGGGTTCAGCGTCCAGGACGACGGCGAGGACGCGGGGGCTCATCTCCAGACGGCCGGGTATCGGCCGACCGGCGGCTATCGGACCATTCCCGAAGGCGGTATCTCTCTGGGTACCGCGATGGCTATCTCCGGGGCGGCGGCGAGCCCAAACATGGGGGCAGGGACCACGCCCGCGATGGCCTTTTTGCTGACCGTGTTCAACGTCCGGCTCGGCTGGTGGCTGGGCAACCCCCGCCACGACAAGACGTGGAACCGCATGGGCCCGAAGCTGGGCATCGCGGAGCTGCTCTCGGAGCTGTTCGGCAACACCAACGACCGCTCCCGTTACGTGTATCTCTCCGACGGCGGGCACTTCGACAACTTGGGTTTGTATGAACTCATCCGGCGCCGGTGCCGCTTTATCGTCGTCTCTGACGGCGGCGCCGACCCGAATACCACCTTCGAAGATCTGGGCAACGCGATACGCAAATGCTGCGCGGACTTTGGCGTCGGATTCGAGCTCGACCCCGAACAGATCCGCCGCGATCCCGAGATCGGCCTGAGCCGGTGGCACTGTGCCGTGGGCAAAATCCTCTACGACCGGGTCGACGGCGGCCCGCCCGGGGTTTTGGTTTACATCAAGGCCTCGCTCACCGGCGACGAGCCGGTCGACGTTCAGGCGTACGCCGCGGCCCATCCGCAGTTTCCGCACGAACCCACGTCAGACCAGTGGTTCTCCGAGTCCCAGTTCGAGAGTTACCGCAAGCTCGGCGAGCACGTGGCCTTGTCCGTTTTCGGGGCAGTTGACGAGCTGCCTGCGTCGTTGTCGCGCGAGGAGCTATACGTTCGCCTTTCGCAGACGTGGTTCCCGCCCAGCCGCGCCCCCCAGGGGGCCTTCACCCTATTGAGCAGAAGGCTCGACGAGCTGATGAAGCGCCTGCGCACCGACCCGGCCCTGGCGTTCCTGGTGCCGCAGATCTACCCAGAATGGTTGGAGCTGGCCTCGGTGGTGGAGGACGCCCCCCCGCGCCGCATGTGGCTGCCGGAGACTCATGATGAACTGGTGGCCGGTTTTTTCTTTTGCCACTCACTGATTCAGCTCATGGAGGAGTGTTACCTCGACCTCGATCTGGAAGCCGAGTACGACTATCCAGATAACCGTGGCTGGCTGAACCTCTTCAAGCACTGGTCCTGGGCCGGGATGGTTCGTGCTACCTGGGCGGTGACTGCGAGCAGCTTCGGCGCGCGCTTTCAGACCTTCTGCTGTCGGCGGCTCGACCTGGAAGTGGGCGAGGTACAGATCGAGCGGGAGGACCTCCCCGTCGCGGGCAGCTCAGTCGAGCCCGGGAATCTGGACAAGCTGCTCGACCGGCTGGCCTCGGACAACCGGCTCAACTTCCTCGAGCGAAGTCTGACCCGCATCCTGGTGCAGGCTAAGCCGGACATTGACTGCCTGCTGATCCTGCGCCTGTGCGTCCAGCACCCGCATGTGGAGGCGATGGGCGTCGAGAGAGACTCGTCGGAGGAACTCGATTTCACCTTCGGGTTCGTGCTTGCGCGGGGCGACGAGCTGGTCTACCTACGCGTCCAGGATCATCTTCGTAAGATTGGCCTCGCCCGAAGGGCGATGCGCCGGATAGTACGTGATGAAGGTATCAGCCGGGTCGCTGCCGTTTCACGGGAGACTCTGCCTGACTGGTGTCGCGAGACGCCGGGAGAGGATAGGCTCGACGCGCTCCCGAATCTCTTACGTTCGGCGCGCGAGCACAAAATATAAAATGTCGGGCGCAATCATATTGCACGGTATGTTTTGCGCGTTTTTCGCGATCTAACAGGGTGTGAAGTGGATCCCATCCTTCGGACCACCTGACAGGTCATCTAAGTTCGGATCGGGTCACCATAGCTCCCGCGGCATTCGCGGGACTCGTACCCGTCAGTTGGGAATCGGGTAGTTCCGTACGGTGCCGACCTCGCTTATCAAAAGCCGGCAATCCGAAACTGCGTCAGAGCCTGTACATGGCAGCCGTCGTCAGGCTGAGGCGGAATCCGGATATCTCGGCGCTGTACCAGCGGCTAACAGGAAACGGCAAGAGCAAAATGGCGGCCGTGGGGGCGGCGAGCTATGGTGATTTCTGGTGTACGGGAGGAGGTAGGAAGGGTGGCGTATCCTGTTGATTGATCACGACCAAGATCTCAATCAACACGAGCGGA
>NZ_JACHXR010000023.1 GCF_014192275.1 Halomonas stenophila
GTGAAGCGTAGAGCGTGACATCAACTGCAACCGGCATCCCTGAGGTAGAACACCCCAACATCGTAACAGCCTAATTTATGACACAGTAGTACTAGTGGCCGGAGGAGGCTCAGGGATTGTCCCTTGGCTCGCCGCGCTGGCATTTCATGCACGCAAGCTTCAGGCCGAGCCGCGAGCGCCGGCCTTCCGCGGTGGTCACCCAGGGGCGCTCGACCCAGGGCGGCTGGTGGCGGACGTGCTGGTTGTGGCCGCAGGCCAGCTCGGCCACCCAGTGGCCGTCGTCGTCGCGATGATAGCCGATGATGGGCTGGCGCATGGCGAGCTCCTCATTCTTCCGGGGCGGCATAGAGCCGCAGGTGGCCCCCGACCACCGCCTCGATGTCGGCCAGGGTCGCCGCGTCGAAGGCCTTGATGCCCAGGCGGCGCAGCAGGGGCTCCCGGCCCACCAGGAAGAACACGACCTGGCCGACCAGGGTGTGGGTCTCGAGGATCACGCGCCGGTCGTCGGGGTCGCGCTCGGTGAGCCGGCCGATCAGGCCGCTCAGGGTCGTCTGGACGACGGCGAACGCCCGCGCCTGGAGGATCTCGAAGGCCTCGCTGGGGTTGACCTGCTCGCGCATCACCAGCAGCAGCCACTGGCGGCAGTCGTCGTCCTCGGCGAAGGTGCGCACCATGCGCCGCACCACCACCCGCAGCTCGGCCAGGGCGGCGTCGCGGTCCGCGGGGGGCGGCGCCACTTCCTCGAGCGCCAGCCGCTCGCGCAGCTGGTCGGCGATGTAGCCGGCCGCCGCCAGGTAGAGGCCGTGCTTGTTGTCGAAGTGATAGGCGATGGAGCCGATGTTGGCGCCGGCCTCCTCGGCCAGCATGCGGGTAGTGGTGGCCTTGTAGCCGTGCTCGCCGAACAGCCGGATGGCGGCCTGGATCAGCCGGGCGCGGGTGTCGGTGGGCTCGGGTGTGGCGGGTCGGGCCATGACGTCAGGCTCCCTTGGGCGGTGCGCGGGTGTCGATGCCGAAGAAGTAGGTGTAGAGCACGGGGACCACGCCCAGGCTCATGATGGTCCCGACACCGAGCCCGAAGGCCATGGCCCCGGCCATGCCGTAGAACAGCGGATCGCGGCCGATGATCAGCGGCAGGAAGCCGAGGATGGTGGTGATCGCCGACATCAGGATTGGTCGCAGGCGCCGCGCCGAGGCCTTGACCACGGCGTCACGTCCCGACAGCGCCGAATCCTGACGCTCGATATCGATGCGGTCGATCAGCACGATGGCGTTGTTGATGATGATGCCGGCCAGGCTGTAGATGCCGAGCAGCACCATGAAGCCGAAGTTGGCCCGGGTGGCGAGCAGGCCCAGCGCCACGCCGACGATCACCAGGGGGATGGTGGCGACGATCACCAGGGGGCGCTTGAAGGAATTGAACTGGGCCACCAGCAACACGAAGATCAGCCCGATGCACAGCGGCAGGTTGGCCTGCAGGGCCGCCTGGCCTTCCCGGGATTCCACCACCACGCCGTCGAACTCGAGCCAGTGGCCCGGTGGCAGGGTGGCTTCCAGCGAGTCGAGGGCCGGCGCCACCTGGGGCACCATGTCCTCGGCGGTGAGGCGCCGGTGGCGGCCCTCCACGGTGATGGTGCGCACCAGGTTCTCGCGGTCGATGCGGTAGTAGCCGTTGTCGAGTTGGATGTCCGCCACCTGGTTGAGGGGCACGCCGGGCCCGGGGGTGCCCAGCGGATAGACGGTGAGCGACTTGAGTCGGGCGATGCTCTGGCGCTGCTCGTCGGCGTAGCGCAGCATCACCGGGATGATGTCGTCGCCCTCGCGGTAGTGGCTCAGGTGGTAGCCGTCGAGGGCGCCGGTGAGCGACTGGGCGATGTCCTCGGAGGTGATGCCGGCGTTGCGCGCCCGGGCCTGGTCGACCTCGATGGTCAGCGACGGGATCCGTGCCTCCCAGCTCTGGCGCACGTCGCGGGCGCCGTCCAGGCCGCCCAGGATGGCCTCCACCTCCCGGGCGGCGGCGAACAGCACCTCCCGGTCCGGGCCCTTGACCTGTACCTGCAGCAGGGTGCTGTCCGAGGGGCCGAGGAACATCCGCGTGACCTGGGGCGAGAGGTCGGGGTGGCGGGTGGCGAGCCACTCGCGGGTGGCGTGGATGACCGCCTCGACCCGCTCGCGGCCGGCCACGTTGAGGACCAGGAAGCCCTTGTTGGGGGCGGGGTCGAGGGGCGTCAGCGAGAGCACGAAGCGCGGCCCGCCGAAGCCCGCGTAGGCGGCCACCCCGGTGACGTCGGCGGTCAGCGACGGGGCCTCGAGCAGCTCGCGACTCAGCGCCTGGACCCGCCGGTCGGTGGCGTTCTCGGCGATGTCCGAGGGGAAGTCGAGGGTCACCAGCACCTGGTTGCGGTCCGAGTCGGGGAAGAACTTCTGGGGCACCAGCTGCATCATCGCCACCCCGGCCACCAGGGTCAGGGCCATGGCGGTCAGGAACAGCACCCGATGATGCAGCATCCGGGCCAGCAGCCGGCCGTAGCGCCGCGACACCCAGCCGAAGGCCCGGTCGGAGAGGTTGGGGCCGCCGTCCGTGGGTTCCCCGGCGGCGGCGCGGCGCGGCGCCTTGAGGAAGCGGTGGCACAACGCCGGCGTCACCGTCAGCGACAGGAACCAGGAGCTCAGCAGGGTGATGGCGATGACGATGGAGATCGAGCGGGTGTACTCGCCGGCGGTGTGCTCGGCGAGCATCAGCGGCAGGAACACCAGGATGGTGGTCAGGCTGGACGACAGCAGCGGCAGCGCCAGCTCGCCGCCGGTCTCCGCGAGCGCCTGGTCGCGGCGGCTGCCCGCCTCCAGGCGGGTCTTGAAGTCCTCGGCCACGACGATGGCGTTGTCCACCAGCAGGCCGAGGGCGATGACCAGGGTGGCCAGGCTGGCGCGCTGCAGGGTGATGTCCATCAGGCCCATCACGGCGAGCGTCGCCAGCATCACCGTGGGGATGATCGAGCCGACGATCAGCCCGGTGCGCACGCCGAGGAAGAGGATCACCACCCCCAGCACGATGGCCAGCGTCTGCAGCACGCTCCGGGTCACCCCGTAGACGGCGTTGGCCACCTGCTCGGGCTGGAAGGTCATGATGTCCAGGCGATAGCCCGCCGGCAGGGTGGCGCGCAGCTCGTCCAGCCGTGTCCGGACGGCCCGGCCGTAGTCCAGCACGCTGCGGCCCTCGAGCATGGAGATGGCGAAGACGATGGCCGGCTCGCCGTTGAAGTAGGCCGACTTGTCCACCGGGTCCTGGTAGCCGCGGCGGATCTCGCCCAAGTCGCGCAGACGCAGGGTGCCGCCGTCGGGCAGCCGCAGCTCGGTGTCGCCCAGCGCCTCGAGGTTGCCGAATTCGCCGCTGACCTCCAGGGCCAGGCGCTGGTCCCCCGCCTCCAGCACGCCCCCCGGCGGGAAGATGTTGCGCCGCTGGATCTGGGCGGCCAGGTCGCCGGGGGTGAGGCCGAGCTCGGCGAGGCGCGCCTCGGCGATGTCGATGAACACGCGCTGGCCCTGCAGGCCCAGCAGTTCCACCTTCTTGGTGCCCGGTACGCCGTAGAGGGCGGCGCGGACGTGCTCGGCGATCTCCTGCTGCTCGGCCTGGGGGAAGTCCGCGGCGGTGAGCGCCGCGGTGACCACCGCCACGTCGCCGAAGTCGTCGTTGAACACCGGGTCCCGGGTGCCGGCGGGCAGGGCGGGGCGCGCCGCCTCGATCTTCTGGCGTACCTCGTCCCAGATCTGTTCCAGGTCGAAGTAGCGGTCCTGGATCTCGACGTGGAGGATCGAGCGGCCGCGCATCGAGGTCGAGCGGATCTCCTCCACCTCGCCGACGGCACGGATGCTCTCCTCCAGCGGCTTGGTGATGTTCTCCTCCACCTGGGCCGCCGGCAGGCCGGGGAAGGCGGTGGTGACCACCGCCTCGCGCACGGTGATCGCCGGGTCCTCTCGGGCCGGCAGGGTGAAGTAGCTGTAGAGGCCGAACAGCATGGCCAGCAGGGTGGCCAGGTAGAAGACGGGCCTTCGGCGATAGGCGATCTGGCTCAGGTTCATGGCGGACTCAGTGGTAGCGTTCCGGCCCCTCGCCGAGCAGGCTCACGGCCTGGCCGGCGCCGACGAACTCGGCCCCGCGGGCCACGATGCGTTCGCCGGCGGCGAGGTCGCCGCGCACCCTGGCCCGGCCGTCGTCGATCGCCACCACCTCGACCGCGACCCGCTCGAGGCGGTGGGTCTCGGTGATGCGCAGCACATGGACCCGATCCTCGCCGGTGTAGACCAGGGCGGTGAGCGGTACCGGCAGGGTCGCGTCGGCGTCCGGCTCGGCCAGCGACAGTGCCACCTGGGCGGTCATCCCGGAGCGCAGTCCGGCGGGGGGAGCGTCCACGGCCAGGATCACCGGGTAGTCGTTGGAGGAGCGCGGCTGGGTGCCCAGGTGGCGCAGGGTGGCGGGGCTCGCGGCGTCGCCGAGAGCCGGGACGATGACCTCGTGGCGCGAACCTTCCTCGAGGGCGCCGACCAGGGTCTCGGGCACGCTGGTCTCCACCTCGAAGCCTTCTCGGTCGGAGATCACCTCGAGGATCGGCTGGCTGGCGCCGACCCGTTCGGCGGGCTCGGCATGGCGTCGGCTCACCGAACCGTCGAAGGGCGCCTCGAGGGTGGTCAGCGTCAGGTCGCGCTCGGCCAGCTCCCGGGCCGCCTCGGCCGAGGCGTGGCGCGACTCGGCGGTGCCCAGGGCGGCCCGGGCGGCATCCAGCCGCGTCGCGCTGACGTAGCCCTTTTCGGCCAGGCTGGCCTGGCGGCGATAGTCCTGGCGCTTCTCGCGCAGCACGGCCTCGGCCTCGCGGAGTTCGGCGCGGCGCTGCCGGGCCACCAGCCGATAGCGCTCGTCGTCGAGCGCCGCCAGGACCTCGCCGGCGGCGAAGCGCTCGCCCACGTCCACGGTCAGGCGGCGGATCTCGCCGGCGATCTCGAAGCTCAGCGAGGTGCGCTCGGCGGCCTTGACCCGGCCCGAGAGACGGGTCACCGCGGCCCCGTGGCCGGCCTGGATGACGTGGCTGTCCACCACCGTGGGCGGCGCCTCGGGCGGCGCGGCCTCCGGCGAGCAGCCCGTGGCCAGCCATGACAGGACGGCCAACATCCCCCAGAGGGCCGAAAGGCGGTTGAACGGCATGGCGCGCTCCTCGCATGCGATTGCCGGGCATCGGCATGCCCGAGGCGTTGCCGGCAGTGTATTAATCATTTGATTAAATCGCAATTCCATTGGGCATCGTGTCGCTCCCTGCCGAGGTGTTCCCCTCTAGCGGGCCTGCCGCCGGCGGTTGCCGGGCGCAACGATAACGCCCCGGCCGGCAGGGCCGGGCGGGGCGTCTCCTTGAGGTCCCGGCCGCTTGCGCCGGGGGATGTCGTGTCGTCAGCTCGAGGCGGTCGGGCTGGTCGCGGGGGTGAGGCTGGCTGCGGCCCCCAGGTCGGTGGCGATGGCCTCGTCCTGCGCTTGCCACAGTTCGCGCTCCGCCTCGCTGGCTCTGGGCGAGAACAGCCCGGTCTGCGCATAGATCAGCCCGATCACCGGCGACAGCCAGCAGGCGAAGGCCAGCGGGATGTACAGCAGGTTCTCGACATGGCCCTCGCCGATGCCCAGCCCCAGGGCGCTGATCACGAAGGCCCCTCCGGCGTTCCAGGGAATCAGCGGGGAGACCAGGGTGCCGCCTTCCTCGATCGCCCGGGACAGGTTCAGGGTCGAGTAGCCCAGGCCTCGATAGGTGGGCGCGTACATGCGGCCGGGCAGGGCGATGGAGAGGTAGGGGTCGCCGGCGACCAGGTTGGTGGCGACCGAGGTCAGCACCGCCGAGGTCTGCACGCCGCGAAGCTGCGCACCTTGGTCATGATGGCGCGGATGATCGCCTCCAGGTAGCCGGTCTTCTCCAGCGCGCCGCCGAAGCCCAGGGCGATGAGGATCAGCGAGATGGTCCACATCATCGACTGGATGCCGCCGCGGTTGAGCAGGCTGTCGATGCCGGTGTCGATCCCGTAGCCACTGTTGGCATAGGGGAGCAGGTCGTGCACGCCGACCCCTTGAGCGAGCATGGCGGTGACCGCCCCGGCCAGCACGCCGGCGAACAGCGAGGGGATGGGCGGCATGCGCTTGACGGCGAGCACGATCACCAGCAGCGCCGGCAGCAGCAGCCAGGGCGAGATGGTGAAGTTGGCCTCCAGCGCGGCGGTGATGGCGGTGATCTTGTCGAAGGAGGCGGCCTGGTAGGACGCTCCTATTTCAGTTGGTCGACGGACACCGTGAAGGGCGCCACGATCATCCGCTTCCTGAAGACGCTGCTGCGATATTGGCCCGGCAAACTGCGGGTTATCTGGGACAATGCGCCAGTTCACCGGTGCCGAGAGGTGCGCGACCTGCTGAGCCGGCCCGAAGTGCAGGACCGCCTTCGACTGGAACCGCTGCCTCCCTACGCGCCGGAGCTGAATCCCGCAGAAGCCTTGTGAAGTTGGATGAAGCGGCGGCGTGACCATGTCAGGCGCTTGATGGGCGCCTCGCCAAAACATTAGAAACTATTTGGACGATCAGTAGTTCGTGATGCGCCACCGGGCGGCACGCGGCGTCGCAGCCTTCTGGATCCAGCGCAGCTTTTCCTTGATCACCCAGGCATCGCCGGTGGCCCCCTGGTCGGCCACCAACTCCTGGAGGGCAGCCAGCTGCTTGGCCACGCTGCTCAGGAACGCCTGAGACATGTCGCAGACCACCTCGATCACGTTATCCGGGTCGCCGCCATGTTCCACCAGGAAGGCGCTGAAGGCCTTGATGGCGGCCTTGCCGTGGCCGGGAACGGCGAAGAGCACCGGCTCCTGTTGGCGCTGCATGTCGAGGAACACCGTGACATAGCGCTGACGCCGTTGTGAGGCCGTTTCGTCCACGCCGACGGTGGCCACGCTGGACAGGTCCAGCTCGCCCAGCATGCGGCCGCCGTAGTGATGCACGATGCGCCACAGGCGCTTGTCGGAGATCTCCAGTTGCCGGGAGACGGCCAGCACCGGCATCTCCTTGACGAGCGACATGGCCGCATGCTCGAACAGCAGGGTGAAGTCGCTGCCCGGCCGCCTCGATGCGCTTGACGCCATGCTGGGGGCACTTGGTGCGAGGCACGCGAGTGTGCAGGTCGCAGTGGTGCTGGAAGAAGTTCAGATGCCGCCAGGTCTTGTCGGCGAGGTCATGGGCCGGGCAAGCCTTGCCGCACTCCGGGCAGGGGTAGAGGCTGCCGCGCTCGGCTTCGACATAGAGATCCAGGCGATGGGGCGACACGGAGGTATCCAGGTGCTGGTCCTTGAGCACCCAGGGCGCTTCCAGGCCCAGGCCGAGGGTCAGAATCTGGGTGCCGTCCATGCCATGCCTCCTATCGTCGTGGAGGCCATATCCTGGCCCAGCTCAGGGGGCGAATTCACACCCAACGACGAAAAGCCGAAATTTGCTTCGCCAATACACCAAGGTATGGTACATGATGGATAGAAGAAGAGAGCAAATATCATCGGCTGGTTGATGTACTTCTTGCTCATTTAGGAAGCAGGCAATCAGCGAGCCACTCTACAGCACCCCGATCGACGGGTAGGGGTAGAACTCTGCCTACCTTCAGTGAGAAAGGAAAGCTGATGCTGTAATAATCAAGCATCGATGATCATGGCTTTCTAGGAAGGAGCGGCTGATGCCAATCGTGAAGATATTAAGGCCGCACCAATATATTAAAAACGGCTTCGTATTGATAGGGCCTTTGTTTTCCCATCAATGGACATTAGCTACGTTGTCGCAAGCTTTGCTGGCTTTCCTGGCGTTTTGCTGTATCGCCAGTGCCGTCTATGTGTTGAACGATATTGTCGATATAGAAGCCGATAGAGAACATCCGGTAAAACGCTATCGCCCATTGCCCAGTAGGGAAATTTCGCTTGATTCTGCAAAATTTCTGTTGTCCATATTAGTCGTAGCGGCACTGTTGCTGTCTCTTGTCGTCAGCCTATGGGTGCTTGTATTCGTCGCTACATACTTCTTCATGAATATTGTGTATTCATGGAAATTGAAGCACGTCGTGATCCTGGATGTGTTTATTATTTCTGCAGGGTTCATGCTGAGAATTCTTGCGGGTACCGTGGGATTGGATATTGCACCTTCCGAATGGCTTTTGCTGTGCGGGTTGATGGTGACCCTGTTTCTCGGCTTTACCAAACGGCGTGCCGAACTGCTTATGCTGGAAACGACAAAAGCCAATGAGAGCTTGGCTCGGCGTGTATTGGATGAATACAGCCCTGCTATGTTGGAGCAGTTCATCGCGGTCACGGCGGCTTGCACGATCATCAGTTATGGTTTGTACACCGTATCGTCAACCACCGTGGCCCTGCATGGCAGCACGGATTTGATTTATACCTTGCCATTCGTCGTGTACGGCATCTTTCGCTACCTGTTTTTATTACACCACCGGGAGAAAGGTGACGATACGGCGAAGGAGCTATTAACCGACAAGCACTTGTTGATCACGGTGCTGGGATGGGTGGTGGCCACTCTGTGGGTGCTGGCATGACGCAACGTCAACTCAAGGGATGGCGCCTGCGGGCATTGATCCTTTCGATCATGGTTGCCACTGCCGGGTATTTGGCTTTCTCGCTATGGGGGGGATGGCAGGAAGTGGTCGCTGCTTTTGTTCGTATTGGCGTAATCGGCACTGTCATCGCGCTTGGTATGTCGTTGGTCAATTATGGCTTGCGCTTCGTGCGATGGCAGCTTTATCTGGCAGAACTCGGGCATATGGTGCCGTGGTTACCCAGCCTTCGCATTTACCTGAGTGGCTTCGCCTTGACCACCACACCGGGAAAGGCGGGAGAAGCTTTCCGAGGTGTATTGCTCAAGCAGCGCGGCGTTTCCTTTCCCACGACATTCGCTGCATTTTTGAGTGAGCGGCTTTCCGACCTGGTGGCGGTCGTGCTGCTGACGTTGCTGGGATTGGCCCAATATCCCCAGGCACGAGGGGTGGTGCTGGCAGGGGTGGCAGGTATCGTGGTGGTATTGGCATGCCTTTCCAGCCAGCGCCTGCTTTCGCGTCTCAATAGCTGGGCCAAACAGCGGGTAGGCAAGGTTGGCAGTCTGGTCGTGCATACCACTGACATGCTGCAAAGTGCTCGGCGATGTCATGGTCCCCGGCTGCTGGTGCTGGCTACCCTCTTGGGCGTGATAGCCTGGGGCGCCGAAGCGCTGGCATTCTATTGGGTGCTCGTGTGGTTGGGCGCCGATGTCTCGCTGCCTTTCGCTGTCTTCGTTTATGCCCTGTCGATGCTGGCTGGAGCCTTGAGCTTTCTGCCCGGCGGTCTTGGTGGAGCCGAAGCCGTCATGATGTCACTGCTGGTGGCAAAAGGCATGACAATGCCGGCTGCTATCGCGGCGACGGTCTTCATACGTTTGGCCACCTTGTGGTTTGCGGTGATGCTTGGGTTGATTGCCCTGTACAGCAGCCGCCATGGGGAGGCCATCACGTCATGAAGTCGCCGCTATCCTGGAACCGTATTCCCCGAGTCCAGCCGGACAAGATCCATCGTCTTGGTTACCGCCAGGCGACATTGCCCCAAGAGAACTGGCCGCTTCTTGCCTATGGCAATGGACGTAGTTATGGCGATGTATGCTTGACTGAATCGGGGACGTTGCTGCTGACACGTGGGTTGGATCGCTTCATGGCGTTCGATCGGCATTCCGGTGTCCTGCGTTGTGAATCAGGGGTCACTCTGGCGGACATCCTTGCTTTGGTGGTTCCGCAAGGCTGGTTCCTACCCAGTACACCTGGCACTCGCTATGTCACGGTGGGCGGGGCTCTCGCCAATGATGTACATGGCAAGAATCATCACGTCGTCGGTACGTTTGGGCACCATGTCCGCCGCTTCGGGTTGCTGCGTTCCAGTGGAGAACGGATGGAGTGCGCGCCTGACCGGCATGAGGACTATTTCCGGGCCACCATCGGCGGTTTGGGGTTGACTGGCTTGATCGAATGGGTCGAGTTGCAACTGATGCCGATACAGAGTCCCTGGATGTGGGTGGAGTCACAGCGCTTCGGCAATCTCGAGGAATTCTGGTCGCTCAACCGTGATGCCGAGACCAAGTGGCCCTACACGGTGGCATGGATCGATTGCCTGGCCAGTGGTAGCAAGAGAGGTCGTGGCATCTTTCTGGCGGGTCAGCATGCACCGCCTCAAGCCAACCTGCCAAGCTTCAATGAGCGTAGCAGGCGTATGGCGATCGATCCGCCGGTTTCACTGATCAATCATCTGAGCCTGCGTGCCTTCAATGCCCTTTATTATCGTCAGTCGGTCAATCCTTGCGGAGCACTTCAACACTACCAAGCGTACTTCTATCCACTGGATACGATTCAGGACTGGAACCGAATCTACGGGCGCAAAGGGTTCTTCCAGTATCAATGTGTCTTGCCGCCTTCCGTAGCGCAGGATGGCGTGGCGGAACTGCTGAACACTATTGCTGCCAGTGGGCAGGGGTCGTTTTTGGCCGTACTGAAGACCTTTGGTGAAAAGCCGTCGCTGGGGATGTTGTCGTTCCCCCGGCCTGGTACGACGCTGGCACTGGATTTTTCCAACCATGGAGAGGCAACGCTACGACTGCTGGATTCCCTCGATGCCATCCTGCGAGAAGCCGGCGGCACCTTGTATCCGGCCAAGGATGCTCGTATGCCCGCTGATCTGTTCCAGTCTGGTTTCCCCGAATGGGAACGCTTTGCCGACTACATCGATCCCGCTTTCTCATCTCGTTTCTGGCGTAGAGTCACCTCATGAATTCACTTAAACGCATTATCATTTTTGGCGCCACTTCGGCTATTGCAGAACAGACCGCTCGACAACTGGTGGCCAGAGGGGCATCGCTCTTCTGTGTTGGGCGTGATTCCAGCAAGCTCGATGCCGTGGTTCACGATCTTCAGGTCAGAGCTTCCAGCGAGCAGCGAGTCGATGGAAAAGCGGCGGACCTGCTGGATGTTTCCCACCATGAATCCCTCCTGGATGCCGCCGAGGATTTCCTGGGAGGTGTCGATGCGGTGTTGATCGCTCATGGCACCTTGCCGGATCAGAAAGCTTGCGAAGCCTCCTTGGAGCAGACACGCAAAGAAATCGATACCAATGCCACTAGTGTCATCAGCCTGTTGACGTTACTGGCCAATCGCTTTGAACGGCAGCGTTCGGGAGTCATTGCCGTCATTAGCTCGGTAGCCGGTGACCGCGGGCGCCAGAGCAATTACGTCTATGGAGCTGCCAAGGGCATGGTGTCGATCTTCCTACAGGGGCTGCGCAATCGTCTGGCGCGCAGCAACGTTAGTGTGGTGACCATCAAGCCGGGCTTCGTGGATACCCCCATGACGGCAGGTATGGATAAGTCGGGCCCCTTGTGGGCAAGGCCGGAACAGGTGGCCGAAGGCATCGTCAAAGCAATGACCAAGGGAAGGGGAGACGTCTATCTACCCTGGTTCTGGTATTGGATCATGCTGATCATCCGACATATTCCCGAATTCATCTTCAAGCGGATGTCTCTGTGAACACGACTCCCGTTGCCTTCTTCGACTTCGATGGCACGCTTACCACTGGTGACACGCTGTTGCCTTTCCTCAAGTATGTGGTAGGCGCTCCGACCTATTACACCAAGCTGGCCTTGCTCAGTCCTGTCCTCGGAGCCTATGCCACTAAACTCTTGCGCAACGACATCGCCAAGGAAATCGTGCTCAAGCAATATCTTGCCGGGTACCCTCTGAAAGAGCTTCAGGATATCGGCAAACGATTCAACAAAGAGATCATTCCCACCATGCTGCGTCCCGAAGGTATCGAACGACTGGAATGGCATAAAGCCCAAGGGCATGACTGCGTACTGGTGAGTGCATCATTGGATGTTTACCTGAAGGAATGGGCGGAATCCTATGGTTTTACGGCGTCTTTGACGTCAATCTTGAAGCAAGATGAGTTTGGCAATGTGACCGGACACTTGAACGCCGCCAATTGTTTTGGTTGGGAAAAATGCTTGCGTATTGAGACGTGGATTGAGGCGCGGAAGCCAGAAGTCACATATGCCTATGGTGATTCTGAAGGTGATTTGCTAATGCTTAAGAGTGCTAATGAAGGTTGGCGCTTCAGCTCAAGAAGAAAATGTTTCATAAGAGTGTAGACATTGTTTCCATGGAAAGGGAGTCCATGATGATGGATTGGAATGCCGAGATGTTTGCAGTGGCGCAGTCGACCTTTGTAATGCTGGGCATGCAGAGATGCAAGATATCAGCAATGGACTAACGGTGACTGGGAGAGACAAGATGTCATCTATCATGAAACCAAAATATCTTGAGCCACTTCCAGCGCTGGTGCTTTTCACCTTTGCGATCGTCTTGGCTTTTCTCGCGAGGGAGTATGGTTTCTGGCGACATGATGCGTGGGGCTACACTAAGTCCGAGTTTCTGGAATTTTCTGAAAATGCAAGGTGGCTCGCCCCCATCTTTCATTCTGCCACAAAAGATATACCTCATTATTTTTCCTGGCTGCTGTGTATGGCGATGGCTTGGGGATACGGGTATGTGTTCATGAGGAGATTCCTGGCTGGAAGTCGGTTGGAAAACAAGGCACTTCTCTACTCGGTACCATTTGTCGTCATTTTTCAGCCAGGCCTTATGGAGCAGCTTGGCTGGCCAATTCATACTCTCGCTGCGATTTTCCTGCTTTTTCTGTTCGCCTTGCTTTCAAGAAACAAGGCAAGCTTGTTATCAAGCGGTGTTGCTACCGTCCTTGTATTTGCCATTCTTCAGACATTATCCTTCCTGGCAGTGTTGCTTGCCGCTCCAGGCTATAACACGTTGCTGGGTATGAAAAAACTCAAGGTCGTGATGACATTTTTCGGCATCCTGGTTTTTTGGGGGGCTTCCATTCTTGTTTCCTGGCTTGTTTCGAAGCTCGCTCAGTATGTGTATTTCGGAAGTTTGCCAGGCCTCCCTGAATGGCGGAGTGCCCATCCAGTGAAGTCGCCACTCGATCTGTATAATAATGTCGTGAAAAATCTGGTTGACTTCGTCGAGCATGTAACCTTTATCTATTCACCTTGGATATTGTTGGCGGTAGTTTCCATTTTTGTCGCATTGGGCGTGGCTCTCTTCGTAAAACGGAAGTTGCGAGAGCTTGTCATTGCCGCTTCGATTCTGGCATTTGGCGTGTGTTTCCTGCTTTCGGTATATGTCTTCACCGCTCCTATGGGAACGATCATTGCGGATCGGACGACGTTTACGTTTGGCGTGGCATTTTTCCTGGCAGCCATTGCTTTCTATGTGGCAATGGCGGCTCTCGATTTGAATGATAAGTGGGTTTTTCCGGCTTCCATAGCCTTCGTTCTACTTGTTTCGCTGCAACCGATGTATTTGTCGTATGTCAATATGAAGTGGTATACGGCTTTTTCATCGGATTTCGTGAATGCATTGCAGGAGGTCGAAGAGGGAAGCCCACGTGACCTGAAGGGGGTAGTCGTCGAGATCAACGAATATGCGGAAAAGATCGAATGGGATAGGTGGCCAATAGACTATTCCTATGTAAGACCCGATAAATATAAGTTCATGGAAAGCTTGAATAGTCCCGGTAGATTAGGGCGGGCTTTCTATGAACTTGGCTACGATGAGGTGCATTTCTGCGGTGGCAAGGAGCCAGGAGATCCTGCGAAATGCAAGCTGGTGGAAGGGGTACCGTTTGAAAGATGCGCAAGGAGCAATCCGAGGATTTGTACAGGGGGGATATCCGATAACCGATACTGGCTGCTCAGGTTCTGATCGCTAGTTGTCGGGCGCCACTCTGTATCTTTTATAGATAACCCCGCCCGGCAGGGCCGGGCGGGGCGTCTCCTTGAGGTCCCGGCAGCAGGAGCCGGGGGATGTCGTGCCGTCAGCTCGAGGCGGTCGGGCTGGTCGCGGGGGTGAGGCTGGCCGCGCTCGCGGCCCCCAGATCGGTGGCGATGGCCTCGTCCTGTGCTTGCCACAGCTCGCGCTCCGCCTCGCTGGCCCTGGGCGAGAACAGCCCGAGCTGGGCGTAGAGGATGCCGATCACCGGCGACAGCCAGCAGGCGAAGGCCAGCGGGATGTACAGCAGGTTCTCGACATGGCCCTCGCCGATGCCCAGCCCCAGGGCGCTGATCACGAAGGCCCCGCCGGCGTTCCAGGGAATCAGCGGGGAGACCAGGGTGCCGCCTTCCTCGATCGCCCGGGACAGGTTCAGGGTCGAGTAGCCCAGGCCCCGATAGGTGGGCGCGTACATGCGGCCGGGCAGGGCGATGGAGAGGTAGGGGTCGCCGGCGACCAGGTTGGTGGCGACCGAGGTCAGCACCGCCGAGGTCTGCACGCCGCGGAAGCTGCGCACCCTGGTCATGATGGCGCGGATGATCGCCTCCAGGCAGCCGGTCTTCTCCAGCGCGCCGCCGAAGCCCAGGGCGATGAGGATCAGCGAGATGGTCCACATCATCGACTGGATGCCGCCGCGGTTGAGCAGG
>NZ_JACHXR010000024.1 GCF_014192275.1 Halomonas stenophila
ACGACTCACTTGGCACCACCAAGCCACGTCGTTCACGCCGCGATCTGCACAACCACCGGCTCCGGCGCAACGTGCGTGCGATTGTTAACGCGCCCGCGGGCCCTGGCCTGAAAGCGGCTGCCCACATGCCTGTCGGCTGGTAGACTGTACGGTTTTCCGGTAGTGGAGACGGCAATGCTGGCGGTATGGGTGGAACAGCTGCTGGGGTTCGCCTCGGGAGCCCTCACGGCCATTCGTGAAGATGAACGCTATCCGACGCTGATGGCCTGGGCGCGCAGCGAGGGGCCCGCCCTGGTCGGCGGCGACCTGGCGCTGGCCCAGGCGCTGGCCCCGGAACTCTGGTCGCAGACGCCCCTGGCGCGTCTCGACTTCGCCTGCGAGGCCCTGGCCCGGCCGGGCCGCAACGAGCCCTGCTGGTGCGATTCCGGGCGCAAGACCAAGCAATGCTGCGGCGCCGTGACGCTGCCCGGTCACGTCCCCTCGCACCTGATGTGGATGCTGTCGTTGCGCGACTGGAAGGGCGACACCCTCAAGGCGGCCCTGGCCAGCGGCCGGGCGCCGGCCCAGGCGCTGCTCGAGGCGGGCCTGATCGCCGCCGAGTCGGGGCAGCGTGGCCGGGCCCAGCAGATCCTCGAGTCGCTGTTCGAGAACGCCGACTGGTCGCGGCTGCCGGAGCAGGCCGAGCCGGCCTTCGAGATCCTCGTCGACCTCTACCAGGAGCGCGGCTTCCATCGCAAGCGCGAGGCGCTCCTCGACGAGGTCCTCGACCGGGGACCGCTGTTCCTGCGCGGCGTGGCCCTCGAGCGGCTCTGCCTGCTGCACCTCGACAACGACGACCTCGACAGCGCCCGGGCGGCCTTCGTGCGCGCCCAGCAGGCGCTGCCCGACTCGCCGACCCTGGCCTACATCGAGGCCATGCTGCTGCTCCACGAGGGGCACGAGGAGGAGGCCGCGGAGCGCTCGCGCTTCTGGTTCCGCCGGCTGTCCCGGCAGGGCGACCTGGAGCCCGAGCAGTTGCAGTTCCTCGCCGACCTGGCGGAGAACCCGGGCGCCACCCTCGCCGAGCAGCTGCTCAACGCCGAGGAGGACCTGGCGGAGCCGCTGGTCTCCCTGCAGGCGCTGCTCGAGGCGCTGCCCACCGCCCCGCGGCTCGACATCCGGACCGAGGACGGGGCCCTGGCCTATCACCGCAGCGCCCGGGAGGACACGCTGTTCGCGGCCTTCCAGGCGGTCTTCCAGGCTCAGGTCGAGGGCGAGGCGCCCATGGGCTTCGACAGTGACCCCTGGCTCCAGGCCGGGGAGTGGCTGCCGGCGCTGTGCGCGCACCCGGAATGGCTGGACGCCCCCGCCGTGGTGCAGTCCCTGGCCCTGGCGCTGACCAGCCGCTTCGGCAGCCTGCCGTGGATGGCGCCGAGCCTCTTCGAGCCCCTGGCCGACCGCCTGGAACGCTGGCTGGACCAGGCACGCCATGTCGGCGAGGCGACCCTGGGCTGGGAGGTGGCGGACAACGCCGTGCTGCTGCGCACGGGCCTGGCCCTGGTGGTGGGCATGGAGCGCGGCGCGCGACAACGCTCGCGGGAGCTCGCCGAGACCCTGCTGACCCTCGACGACGAGGACAGCCTGGGTCTGCGCGAGCTGGTGCTCGACCAGCTGCTCCGCGAGGGGCGCGACCGCGAGGCGCTGGTCCTGAGCGAGCGGGCCGTGGAGAGGCCGGACGAGGAGGCGTCCCTGCTGGGCATGCTGATGGGACGGGTGCTGGCGCTGTTTCGTCTCGGTCGGCATGACGAGGCCGCCGAGGTCCTGGCCCAGGCCCGTCGCCACAACCCCCACGCCCTGGCCATGCTGTGTGCCGACAACCCGCGACCGGCGAACCCCGGGGCCAACGGCACCGCCTCGCCCGGCTCCCGGGCCGAGGCCTGGCAGTACCGCACTCTGATGCGCGACCAGTGGCGTGTCACCCCGGGGGCCCTGGGCTGGCTCGACGAGCAGCTTTCCTGAGCCCGTGACCCTCAGGCGGCCCCGGCGGCCGGCACCAGCGAGCGATCGCGGCTGATCCAGATCGCCAGGGCGATGGCCGGCAGCCCCAGCGCCGAGGCCAGCAGGAAGAAGCCGGCATAGCCCTGGCCGGCCACCATCAGGCCGCCGAAGCCGCTGAGGAACTTGCCCGGCAGGGTCATCAGCGACGAGAACAGCGCATACTGGGTGGCCGTGTAGGCCCTGGACGTGAGACTGGAGAGAAAGGCGATAAACACCGCGCTGGCCAGGCCGTTGGAGAGGTTGTCGCCGACGATGGTGGTCACCAGCATGGCCAGGTTGTCCCCGGCCATCGACAGGGCGACGAACAGCAGGTTGGTCAGGGCGGTGGCCGCCGCCCCCAGCACCAGGATCGGCCCGATGCCGTAGCGCGCCACCAGCAGCCCGCCGAGGAGCCCCCCGCCGATGCTCATGGCGATGCCGAAGACGTTGGTCACGTTGGCGATGGTCGCCAGGCTGAAGCCCAGGTCGATGTAGAGGGGGTTGGCCATGGAGGCCATGGCCAGGTCGCTGATCCGGAAGACCGCCACGAAGACCAGCAGCCACAGGGCCTTGCGCCGGTGACGGGTGAAGAAGTCGGTGAAGGGGCAGACCACCGCGCCGATGGCCCAGGCCCCCAGGCGCCGCTGCCAGGCCGCGCGGCCGCGACTGGCCCGCAGGAAGGCGCGAACCCGGGGCTCGTGAATCAGCTGGGTGGTCAGCGCGAGGCGGGCCGGCTCCGGACGCACCAGCACCGTGACCACCCCCACCCCCACCAGGGCGGCCATGCTCAGGTAGGCGGCCTGCCAGGACACCAGCGAGGCGACGTAGAGCGCGCCGGCGCCGGCGGCGATCAGGCCGCCGCGGTAGCCGATGATGTAGGTGGAGGCCATGGCCGCCTGCATGTCGTCGGGGGCCGACTCGATGCGGAAGGCGTCGATGGCGATGTCCTGGGTGGCCGAGCCGAAGGCCACCAGCAGGGCGCAGGCGGCGACCAGCGGCAGGTGGCCCACCGGGTCGAGGCTCGATAACCCCACCAGGCCGGCGGCGATGGCGAGCTGGGCCAGCAGCATCCAGCCGCGGCGCTGGCCGAGGGCGCGGGTCAGCCCGGGCAGCGCCAGGCGGTCGACCACCGGTGCCCAGAAGAACTTGATCGAGTAGAGGATGCCGATCCAGGCGAAGAAGCCGATGGCCGCCACCTCCACGCCGTCGCTGCGCAGCCAGGCCGAGAGGGTGGAGAACACCAGCAGGAAGGGCAGGCCCGCCGAGAAGCCCAGGAACAGCATGGTCAGGACCGGCGCCTGCAGGTAGATCGACAGGGCGTCACGCCAGCTGCGCTGCGCGGAAGGGGTCGGCATGGCGTAGGCTCTCCTTGCGGCACGGGCCTCGGACGGGGCCACGGGCCGAGGCCATCGATGGTAAGATTGCCCCCTCGGTCGGGCGACTCGCGACACGGGCGGCATGCGTGCCGATTGTTGCAGAGCCCCGGCGGTGATACCAGCCAGAACCTCGAGCAGGAACGCCATGAGTGACGACGATATCCCCCTGGGCAATGCCGACGATGCCGTGCCACGCTGGTACGTGATCCAGTGCAAGGGCGGCGAGTCCTTTCGCGCCGCCGAGCACCTGGGCAACCAGGAGTACGAGGTCTTCCACCCGGTGCTGCAGGTCCAGAAGAAGCGACGCGGCAAGCTCGAGTGGGTCAACGAGCCGCTGTTTCCCTACTACCTGTTCATCCGCCTCGACCGGCTGGACAGCAACTGGCGGCCGATCCGCTCGACGCGGGGGGTGCTGAGGCTCGTCACCTTCGGCGTCGACCTGCCGGTGCCGGTGAGCGACGCGCTGGTGGAGACGCTGCGCCAGCATGGCAGCCCGGACGCCGCGGACGCGGCCAACGTCTATTTCCGGGCCGGCGAGACGGTGGAGATCACCGAGGGGCCCTTCAAGGACCTCCAGGCGGTCTTCTCCAGCCACAAGGGCGAGGAGCGCGCCATCGTGCTGCTCAACATGCTGCACAAGCAGCAGCGCCTCGAGATGCCCGTCGCCCAGCTGCGCCGGCGCGACTGACCGCTTTCCCCGTTTTTGGAGATTCCCATGACTATCGCCCCGCAGCGGGTCGTGAGCCTGCACTATGTGCTCAGCGACCGGGACGGCAACGTCCTCGACGACTCGCGTGCCCGCCAGACGCCGCTCGAGTACCTGCATGGTCACGGCAATATCATGGCCGGGCTGGAGCGCGCCCTCGAGGGCCAGGCCAGCGGCGCCGAGCTCAGCGTCACCCTGATGCCGGCGGAGGCCTATGGCCTGCGTGACGAGGCCCTGGTGCGCGAGGTCGGGCGCGGCGCCTTCCCGGTGCCCGATCTCGCCCCGGGGATGCGCTTCCAGACGCCCGGCGACGATGGCCCGGAGATCGTCACGGTGGTCGAGGTGCGCGACGACAGCGTGCTGATCGACACCAACCATCCGCTCGCCGGCCATACCCTGCGCTATCGCCTCGAGGTCCTCGAGGTCCGCGAGGCCACTCGCGCGGAGCTGGCCAAGGGGCATCCCCTGCCGCCCGGTACCGCCCCGAACGAGGTGGAAGACAAGAAGATGCCCTGATCGCCGGCGCGGCGTCGTCGTCGGACGACAGCGCGATCGTCAATTTGCAGCGACTGGGGAAACGGCCGCGGGGACGGGGGCATCGAGGCGAGCGCGCGGTAGGCTGGAGGCATCGTTCAGCCATACAGGGAAGCCCGCCATGAGCGACACCGCTGCCACCTGCCCCCGCCGTCGCAAGCTGTTGGCCGCCCTCGGCCTGGTCGGGGTTGCCGCCTACGCCGCCCCTACGCTGTCCAGCCTGGGCCAGGCCCAGGCCGGTGACTGGGACGACGGCCGCTGGCGGATCGTCTACGAGACCCATCCGGATGCCCGGGACCGCCGCTATGTGGACGATTACCGCGAGCATCGCCGTCATCGCCACCACAAGCATCACCACCACGGCCATCGGCACTCGAAACACAGTCGACACAGCCACAGCCACAGTCGGCACAGCCACAGCCATCCCAGCCGCTGGTGATGGGACGGCTCATCGAGACCCTGCAGCCGTCGGGGCTCGGGGTGACCGTGCGGCTGGAGAATGCCCCGCGACTCGCCGAGGCCCTGCGCACGGCCATGCCCGGCTGGCCACTGGCCCGCTGGCCGGCGCCGACGGCGCTGTCCCGGGAGCTGGCGGTATGGCGGGAAGGAGACTGCTACTACCAGGCCGTGCCGGGGCGGTCGCGCCCCCGGCGGCTGCCCGGCCTGGCCACGGCGGCCTGCTGCCTGATCGCCGACCTGATTCCGCTGATCCTCGAGGCCCGGCCGCAGAGGGTCGGCCTGCACTGCGCCGCCGTGGAGGTCGGGGGGCAGCTGGTGCTGTTCCCCGCCACCCACCGGGCGGGCAAGAGCCTGCTCAGCGCGGCCTTTGCCGCCGCCGGCCATCGGGTCTTCGGCGACGACGTGCTGATGCTGAGCGACGACGGGCAGGGTCGGGCGCTGGGCATCGCGCCGCGGCTGCGGCTGCCCCTGCCGGCGTCCCTGCCGTCGGGGCTGGCGGGCTTCATCGCGGACCATGACGGCGTCTCGGATGATCGCTATCGCTACCTGGCACTGGACGACGAGCGCCTCGCCGGCCACGGCGAGGCGCGGCCCATCGGCGCCATCGTGATGCTCGACCGGGTGCCCGGCACGCCGGCCGCGCGCCTGACCCGACTCACCCCCGGCGATGGGCTCCTGCACCTGCTGGGACAGAGCCTCGCCGGCGAGGACCATGATCCCGCCCGCCTGCTCGAGCGGCTGTTGCCGATGATGCACGACCTGCCCTGTCGCTTGCTGCGCTACGACGATCCCGTGGCGGCCGTCGAGGCGGTGGCGGCGGGGCTGGCCGGGGCGCCCGCGGACGAGCCCTGTCCCGAGGCGGCCCCGGCGGTGCGAGACGCCCGGCCGGCCGCCGGTGACCCGGACGCGGCCTGGCGTCGCCTGCCGGTGGCGACGGAGTATGCGCTGGGCGAGGAGCACTTCCTGGTCGATGCCCAAGGCGGGGTCCACCGGCTCAGCGCCGTGGCCGGCGGCATCTGGCGCCTGCTGGGGCTAGAGCCCCTGGCGAGCGCCGAGGTGGCGGCGCTGCTGGCCGAGCGTTTCCCCGACGTCGAGCGGTCTCGGCTGGACCGCGATGTGGCGATGCTCTTCGACGAGCTGTCGACGGCCGGGCTGATCGCGCCCGCCGATTGCTAGGCCACGTCAAGCCGTTTCTTCTCCGCCCATCCCGTCGCCGGCCTCGCCCGAATCTGATCTGCGTCAAGTCACCCCGGCCTCCAGGGGCGAGGCCGGCGACAAACTTGATGCAGGTCAGCTCCCGTTCCCCCTCGTCACGCTAGAGTGCACTCAACACATCGAGACGGGGGAGCACACCATGTACTGGGATGACGCCGTGATCTTCGGGCTGGCCACCGTCGGGATGATGATCGCTTTCATGGGGGGCTGGATCGCGTTCATCGTTCGCGACCACCATCGCAAGGGCAAGCACTGAGCCAGCCGCTCCACCAGTCGTCAGGGGAGGGGGGAGCTTCCCCCCACTAGGCCGATCCACCCGGATCGGCCTTTTTTTATCCGGGGAGCGTCAGCGCTGGGCGGTGGCCCGCTCCACGGCGCCGCCGCCGGTGGGCGACCAGCGCGTGGCGAGGGCACGCATCACCCGCTCGGGATACCAGGTCTTGCCCAGGCTGCCGTTGTAGCGGGCCAGCGCCCGGGTCAGGTCGCCCCCTTCCACTGCCAGGTAGTGGGCGAGGATGGTGCAGCCATAGCGCAGGTTGCGCCAGGGATCCTTGAGGTCGTCGGCGGGCAGCCCCAGTTCACGGATCCAGAACGGCATGATCTGCATCAGGCCGGTGGCCCCGGCCGAGGACACGGCATCGGCGCGGAAGGCACTCTCCACCTGGATGACCGCCAGCACCAGCTCCGGGGCCAGCCCCGCGAGGCGTGCCTCCTGGTGGATACGGGCCAGCAGGGCCTGGCGGTAGGCGTCGTCGGCCACGTAGCGCGCCAGGCGTGGCGTCATGTCCCGGACCCACTGGCGGGCCGCCCAGATCTCCGCGGGCGCGCGCGGCGCCTGGCGCACGCCGGCCAGGGTGGTGCGCAGCGAGGCGGGCATCTCGGGCAGGGCGCGGACGCCGGCGGGCGCCTCGCGCGGCGGCGTGGCGGAGAGCGCCGCGAGAAAGCCCGCCTCGCCCTGGGCCAGGGCGGACGGGCTCGCGAGCCAGGCCGTCACCAGCAGGGCGACGGCCAGCCGGCGTCCCTCAGGCGTCGATCTTCTCGCGCAGGAAGTCGAGGATCTCCTCGGCGGGTACCATGGTGGCGTCGGTATCACGGCGTCCCTTGTATTCCAGTTCACCCTTGTCCAGTCCCCGGTCGCCCACCACCAGGCGATGGGGAATGCCCATCAGCTCCTGGTCGGCGAAACGCACGCCCGGGCGCAGGTCGCGATCGTCGAGCAGCACGTCGAAGCCGGCGGCACGCAGCGCCTGGTAGAGGCGCTCGCTCTCCTCGCGGACCCGCTGCGACTTGTGGGCATTCATCGGCACCACCGTCACATGGAAGGGCGCGATGGCGTCCGGCCAGATGATGCCGCTGTCGTCGTTGTTCTGTTCGATGGCGGCGGCCACGACCCGGGTCACTCCGATACCATAGCAGCCCATCCAGGGATGCGCGGCCTTGCCGTTGTCATCGAGGACGGTGGCGTTCATCACCTCGGAGTATTTCTGGCCGAGCTGGAAGACGTGGCCGACCTCGATGCCGCGCTTGATCGCGAGGGTGCCCTTGCCGTCCGGCGAGGGGTCGCCCTCGACCACGTTGCGCAGGTCGGCGACCCTGGGCAGCGCCACGTCACGCTCCCAGTTGATGCCGAAGTAGTGCTTCCCGTCGATGTTGGCGCCGGCGCCGAAGTCGCTCATCATCGCCACGCTGCGGTCGATGATGAGCGGCATGTCCAGGTTCACCGGGCCCAGCGAGCCGGGGCCGGCGCCCACCACCGCGCGGATCTCCTCCTCGGTGGCCATGGTCAGGGGGCTCGCCACCTCGGGCAGGTTCTCGGCCTTGACCTCGTTGAGCTCGTGGTCGCCGCGCACCAGCAGGGCGATCAGGCCGCCCTCGGTGGCGCGGACCATCAGCGTCTTGATGGTCTTCTCGATGGGCAGGCCGTGCTGCTCCACCAGGGTGGCGATGGTGCGGGCGTCCGGGGTGTCGACCAGGCGCAGCGCCTCGCTCGGCGCGGCGCGCTCGCCCTGGGGGGCCAGCGCCTCGGCCTTCTCCATGTTGGCGGCGTAGTCGGACTCGGTGGAGAAGACGATGTCGTCCTCGCCGGACTCGGCCAGCACGTGGAACTCGTGGGAATCGGTGCCGCCGATGGCGCCGGTGTCGGCGATCACCGGCCGGAAGTCGAGGCCCAGGCGGGTGAAGATGCGCACATAGGCATCGTACATGGCCTGGTAGGTCTCCATCAGCGAGGGTTCGTCGATATGGAAGGAATAGGCGTCCTTCATCAGGAACTCGCGGGAACGCATCACCCCGAAGCGCGGGCGGATCTCGTCGCGGAACTTGGTCTGGATCTGGTAGAAGTTCGACGGCAGCTGCTTGTAGCTGGAGATCTCGCGGCGTACCAGGTCGGTGATGACCTCCTCGTGGGTCGGGCCGACGCAGTAGTCGCGCTCGTGGCGGTCCTTGAGGCGCAACAGCTCCGGGCCGTACTGCTCCCAGCGACCGGACTCCTGCCACAGCTCCGCCGGCTGGACGGCGGGCATCAGCACCTCCTGGGCGCCGGCGCGGTCCATCTCCTCGCGGACGATGCGTTCCACCTTGCGCAGCGTCCTGAGGCCCAGCGGCAGCCAGGTGTAGAGGCCCGAGGTCAGGCGGCGGATCATGCCCGCGCGCAGCATCAGCTGGTGGCTGATCACCTCGGCGTCGGCGGGGGTTTCCTTCAGGGTGGAGATCAATAGTTGCGTGGCGCGCATGGGTCCGGGGTGTCCTCGAGCAAGAGTCTGGGGAAGCGGGTCGGGTCGCCTGGGGCCTGTCGGGTTGACCGATCGTCGCGAGGAACACGGATTTCGCGGTAGATCAGCAGTGGTAGATGCGACAGGCGCCTGGTGGCGGGAACATGACGGGCATTGTACGGCCAAGCACCAGTGGCGGCAAAACGCCGGGGCCGGCTCACAGGGCTATCTCAGTTAGCGTTGCCACTCGGGGCTGATCCGTCGACAGGTCTAGGAGGGGGCGCTGTGAACCCCTCCCTGGGCGCTACCGACGCCATCCATGGCGTAGGACCCCCTCTACGACCTGTCCCCGGCGCCCCTCGCCACCCAACTGCGATTGCCCTGGGCCGGCTCACGCCAGCGCCACGGCCTCGATTCCCGGCGCCAGGCGGGCGGCCTGGTGCGCCCAGTCGGCGTGGTTGTTGACCTGGCCGTGCTCGCGCAGGGCGCGGATCCGCGCCAGGTCCAGGCGGGCCAGCTGCCAGCCCGGGGTGGCATCCTGGGCCTGGGTCAGCACCCCGTCCGGCGGGAAGCCGTGGTCGCAGGGCGTGTAGACGCCGGCAAAGCCGATGTTGATGTCCACCGCCGGCGACCACAGCGCCTCGCCGACGGTGGGCGACTGGATGACCGCGACCTGCTGCTCGATGGCGCGGGCCTGGGCGCTGAGGCGCACCCGCTGGTAGCCGGCCCGGGTATCCGTGCAGCTCGGCACCAGCAGCAGCTCGGCCCCGGCCTCGACCAGGGCCCGGGCCAGCAGCGGGAACTCGCTGTCGTAGCAGATCAGCACGCCCAGCCGCCCGACCGGGGTGTCGAAGACCCTCAGCCCCTGGCCGGCGGCCACGCCCCAGTCGTCGTTCTCGAAGCGGGTCATCACCTGCTTGTCCTGATGGCCCAGGCCGCCGTCGGGACCGCACAGCCAGGCCCGGTTGACGAAGCGGCCGTCGTCGAGGCGCCAGGGCAGCGAGGGGGCGAGCAGGGTCACGCCATGGGCGACGGCGAGCGCGCGCCAGGTCTCGACGAAGGCCTCGCGCAGCGGCTGCAGCCCGTGCAACTGGGCCGCCAGGTCGCCGCGCTCGGCCTCGGGCAGCAGCGACGCCAGCTCCATGGCCCCGTACTCGGGGAAGACCAGCAGCTCGGCGCCGCGGCTCGCGGCGTCCTGGACCCAGCGCGCCGCCTTGACGCGGAAGCCTTCGACGTCGTCGAAGGCCTCGATGGGATACTGGGCGGTGGCCACCGTCACCGGGTGCCCGCCGGCCGGCCTCATGCTTCCAGCGCCTTGAGCCAGAAGACCATGGGCTTTTCGGTCTCCTCGGCCTCGTCCAGGTCCTTCCAGGCGAAGGTAGTGGAAAGCGAGGGCGTGCGACTATAGCCCCGGGAATTCCAGAAGCCGTGCAGCGGACGATAGTCGGCCGGCTTGCGGGGATGGTCGTCGGGGCGCTCGACGGCGCAGAAGGCCGCCCAGGCGTATCCGCTCTCGGTAGCATGTGCTTCCCTGGCCTCCATAAAGGCCTTGCCGATGCCCTGGCCGCGATACTCGGGCAGCAGCACCGACTCGCCATAGTAGAAGACGGACTCGGGGCGGTAGCCGGCGGCCTCGAAGGGGGCGCGGAACGCGTCCACCTCGTCGGCCAGTGGCTGGCCGGTGGCCGCACCCACCAGGGTGTCGCCGTCGAAGGCCAGCACGAAGAGGCTGCGCGGGTTGCGGGCGTAGCGATCCAGGTACTCGGCCTCGTAGGCCAGGTCGCCGTCGTAGAGGTAGGGATAGTCGCGGAAGACCCCGATGCGCAGCCGCGCCAGGGCCTCGAGATGCGGGGCGATCGCCCGCCCCTGCAGGGTGGTGAAGGTGATGGCCGTCATGGGCATGTCTCCTGGATCAGGGCGCTCGCCGGCGACCCTAGCAGCTGGTTTGCATGACGCCAAGCGCCTCGGCGACGGCCAGCAAGCCGGGAGCGACGCCCGGCGTCAGGAGCGGTGCCCGGCCAGCATGACCCCCAGGCCGGCGACCAGCCCCCAGAAGGCGGCGCCGATGCCGCCGGGACTGATGCCCGAGGCGGTCACCAGGAAGGTGACCAGGGCGGCGTCCCGGTGACCGTCTGCGCCCAGGGCCTCGGCCAGGCCGGCCCCCAGGGTGGGCAGCAGGGCGAGGCCGGCGATGGCCATCACCAGCTCGGCGGGAAAGGCCGCGAACAGGGCGGTGACGGTGGCGCCGAACAGGCCCAGCAGCAGGTAGAACGCGCCGGCCGCGATCCCCGCGGTGTAGCGCCGCCCCGGCTCGGCGTGGGACTCCGCTCCCAGGCACACCGCGGCGCTGATCGCCGCCAGGGTGAGGGCGAAGCCGCCGAAGGGCGCGAGCGCCAGGGAGGCCAGGCCGGTGCCGCCGATCAGCGGCGAGACCGGCGGGGAGAAGCCTGCCGCCCGGATGACGGCGATGCCGGGCAGGTTCTGCGAGGCCATGGTGACCACGAACAGCGGCAGGCCCACGCCGATCAGGGCCGAGGCCGAGAAGGTCGGCGCGGTGAAGACCGGTTGGGCCAGGCGCGGGGTCACCTCCTCGAGGTGCAGCAGGCCCTGCGCCTGGGCCACCAGGCAGCCCGTCGCCAGCACCAGCGGGATGGCATAGCGCGGCCACCAGCGCTTGCCGACGAGATAGGCCAGGCACATCGACAGCGGCAGCACCAGCCGGTGCTCGAGGGTCGAAAAGAGGTCGAGTCCGAAGCGCAGCAGCACCCCGGCCAGCATGGCCGAGGCCAGCGCGCGGGGCAGGCGGTGCATGAGCCGCTCGAAGAGGCCGGTCACGCCGCACAGGGTGATCAGCGCCGAGGAGAACAGGAAGGCGCCGATGGCGTCGCTCATCGGCACGCCGGGCAGGCTGGTCGCCAGCAGGGCCGCGCCGGGGGTCGACCAGGCGGTGAGCAGCGGCATGCGGTAGCGCAGCGAGAAGCCGATGGAGGTGAGGCCGGCGCCGATGCCCAGCGCCCACAGCCAGGAGCCGATCTGGGCCTGGCTGGCCCCGGCCGCCTCGGCGGCCTGGAAGATGATCACCGCCGAGCTCGAGTAGCCGATCAGCACGGCGATGAAGCCCGCGGTCAGGGTCGAGAGGCTGCCGTCGCGCAGGCAGGCGAAGCGACGGCGAAGCGGCAGGTCGGAGGCTGGCATCGAGGGCTCCCGGGAACGACTGTGCGCTATAGCGCACGATCGCGGCACGATACCACCGTGCGTTATCACGTACAATGGCGCCCACCGTAGCGACACGCACCGCACAGGAGGCAGGCCGCATGCAGGAGATCTCGCAGCACATCGCCGACCGGCTCCGCTGGCTGCGCCGCCAGCAGGGCTGGAGTCTGGATCGCACCGCCCGGGAGACCGGCGTCAGCAAGGCCATGCTCGGCCAGATCGAGCGTGGGGAGTCGAGCCCCACCGTGGCGACGCTGTGGAAGATCGCCAGCGGCTTCCGCGTGTCCTTCTCCAGCCTGCTGGCGCCGACGGCGGACGCGTCCGGCGAGGCGGCGACGGTCCATCCCGAGCGGCGGGCGGCATGGGGCGAGGACGCCGCGGGCATGCAGGTCGTGCCGCTGTTCCCCTTCGATCCCGTGCTCGGCTTCGAGCTGTTCGTCATCACCCTGGCCCCCGGGGCGATCAGCGAGTCGGCGCCCCATGCCCCGGGGGTGGTGGAGCACCTGGTGGTGGTCGAGGGCACGCTCGAGGTGTGCCTGGAAGGGCAGTGGCAGCGTCTCGGCGAGGGGGAGGGGCTGCGCTTCGCCGCGGACCGTCCCCATGGCTATCGCAATCCCGCCGGGCCCCCCGTGCGCTTCCATGACGTGATCCACTACCCCCGTGGGGTCGGTGGCTAGCTGCCGCGAAGGGGGCTGGGCAATGACGGCATCGATCAGGCCTCGCGCTTGCCGTCGACCAGGCGGCTGACGCCGGCGGGGTTGCCGTCGCGCAGTGCCTCGGGCAGCAGGCCCTGGGGCAGGTTCTGGTAGCACACCGGGCGCAGGAAGCGCTGGATCGCCGCGCTGCCCACCGAGGTGGTCCGCGAGTC
>NZ_JACHXR010000025.1 GCF_014192275.1 Halomonas stenophila
ACGGGACCTTGGTGTAGGGCCCGGGATGATCGTGCTCGCTTCTGTTGCTCTGTCTGACTCTCCATCAAGATGATGCACTCGACCTGTTTCTGACGAGCGTATTCCAGCAACGGTCGCTCCAGCTCTGGGGTGCCATTGACCGCCAGTAGTCGCCGGGCGAAGTGGTGAGCTTCCTCTGCCAACGTCATCGCCTCCTGCAGCAATTGGTCGGCCATAGCCTCGTCGACGACAAAGAACCCGTGTCGATTGGCCCTATCCGGTTCCGGTTCGTTCTGGGCAACGGGAAGAACCACGCAAGCCCCCAGCTCCAGGCTCTCGGCGGCACAACGCAAGGCCTCGAGGCGCCGCTCACAGGCGACGCCCAGCTCCCCTATGCGAATACTCAGTTCAGCGTCATAGGGCAGAAATCTCAGGGCCAGTCGGTGGTACCGCCACCATGCCTTGATCTCGAGCGTACTAGCCTGCAGGAATGCGTCCTGCGGCAGGAGAGTGAGCGTCTTGATATCGATCATGTAACCTTGCCTCATGGGAGATGTGCTGGGACTCTCCCTGCGTCTTGGGCGCCAGTGTCCAGTTCGGGGGTGATACCACCCCATCAACACAGCCGGCTTGTCAGTTGCCGCGCCTCGTAGCGTCGTCAAGGTCGACGTGGCCAGGCACCAGGTGGTGGATGCCATGCCAAAGGCGCGTTGTCGTTGTCGTTGAGTCTTGTCTGCTGTCGCCAGCCCTAGCTCGTTTCGCCTCCGGATACAGCGACAGCTCCGCTCAAGTAGTAGCCTAAAGAGACGGATCTACGGTCGCATTGACCGGTATCAATGTTCCCGATGACCATGGTTTGCCCAGCTGTGATCTCTCGGTTATTCATCCGGGCCTTCTGGAAAGGCTGGTTGGGTCACATCTCCAGTCTTCCGGGTAGGTTCCGGATGAACAACCTTCAGAGATCTCACAGCTAGTGCGCCGTCCTGGTCAAAAAATATTGGCCGGGGGCCAACCAGGATGATCAATCTCATCCTCACCCACAGCGGAGTCGATTCCCGAAGCCACAGCAGACGGTAGATCTAACTTATTCAGGGGTACCTCGACGACATAGTTTTCATTGGGGTTTTTGCGAATCTCATGCAAGACAGAGGTCAGCTCGTCAAGATTTCCGACCCTTTTGCCGGTCCCACCAACCACGTCGACCAACTTGCTATAACGCCACGCGGGCAGATCATTATAATCGTAGACACTATTCAACAGTGGGTCTGGATATTCCTGCTTGTGACTTCCCTTCCGGAAGGGATTCGGGTTTACCAGCTTCTGCTCGATACCATAAATACCATTGGCCAGCACGAATACCACGGTATTCTGGCCATGGGCATGATGATCCGACACTGCCTGACAGGTTTCTTGGAAAGCCCCGTCCCCCACCACGACCACGGCGCGATTGTCCGGACAGGCACACTTCACCCCTGTGGCAGCGGCCACGGAGTAGCCAATGGAGAGCCAGGCTGCCTGGGCCACGAAGCCGTTCTGGGCAGGGATCCGCACGCTTTGTGCCGCGATGAGCGAGAACCCAGCATCGACGACCAGGACCTCCTCCTGGGTCAGCCACTCGCCCAAGGCACCGAAAAAGCTGTCGTACCCCAACTGCACCGAGCCATCTCCCATCGCCTGAACGGTCGCAAATTGAACGGGTTCAGCCTGTTGAATACGGAGGTCCATCAGATGACGGCTCGCGGCCTGTTGCTCCAGGGCCTGAATCAATTTCACCATGAAGGACTTCAGGTCAACCCCCGGATAGAAACCGGCGCCTATGAACAGGCTGTTGTCGCAGGCCAACACCGTTCTATCACCACGGATGTTCTGATTACCGGTATCCTTCCCTATGGTATTGGCGCCCACCCCGAGCAGAACGCCATCCGTGCCGATCAGGGTATCGATCTCTTCCTTGGTGAGGGTGTAGCAGCCTTCGAAATATTGATTCCGCTCCGACAGTACGGACTTGCTCCAGGCGCTGGTAACGAAACGGATGGGTTGCTCTGAGCTGGCCAGGGTCTTGTTCAGGACGTCCATCAGACGGGCAAAGGTGTCCTGCAAGCCAAAGCGCTGTAATTCGATGCCCGCCCAAACGATGGCCTGCTTCGCTGCGACCAACCTCTTCATGGTGGCCGTCACGGCGTCATCGACCGAGCTGACCGTGCAGATATCGTCCCGACCGGATTTGAGGGGCTCGACCGGCGCCCGGCAAGGAGCGCGCCAGACATCTTCGCATACTTCCAGATACCCGGGCCGGTGTTCCGTCAACATGGCGGTGATGACCGAGTCTATTTGGTAGGTGGCCTGTCGGGCATTGGTGATGCGCTCCGCCGCAACGGTGACGGGGCGGAACATGTTGATGTCGACGAACTGGTATCCCGTGGTATGGGAGTACAGCAGCCCCGTGTGCTTCTCGATGCTGTCTTCCTTGTTGGTCGGCGCACCATTGATTAGCAATACCGGTACCCGTTCGACGAAGGAGCCGGCAATGGCGTTCAGAATGCTGAAGGCGCCCACGCTGTACGTAACGTAGACGGCTGCGAACCCCTTCAGCCTCCCATAAGCATCGGCTGCGTAACCAGCGCAGAGTTCGTTGGCATTGCTCTCGATGTGTCGCAACGGCGAGCACTCGTCGGCAAGTATCGTATCGAGCAGGGGAGCAGTGTAATTACCCGCCACCCCGAACATATGCTGCAGCCCCTGTTGCTCAAGCCTGAGCTTGAGATATTGGGCGACCGTAATATCCCGTTCCATTACCGACTCCTATTGCTTGACCATGGTGTTGATGGTGATATGGGGCCAGGTAATCAGGTTGTCGGGATTGTCTTGACCGAACTTAAGGTGAAACTCCAGATCGATGATCTGAGAGTATTGCAATTGATCAAATTCCTGACCTGTATTTCGATTCTTGACTTTTTCCAGCCAGAACACGGCATGCATACGCGTCGCGTTAGCATGCTGGTGTACGAAAGGGATATTGTTTATCGCACCAGTGGGGGTGGAGTCCATTATGAGGGTTCGAGTATTCAGGATCTCGAACCCTGCAGCTTGCTGCAGTTCCAGGTCTTTCCTCAGGGTGGCGTTCGGGTTTGTGACGTCGACTCCATGGTTCCGGTCATTGTAGGGAGTAAGATAGCCGGGCTGCTCAGTGCCAATATCGGGAGGTAGGCTGGAGATGTCCTGAATTTTGGGTGCTCCCTTCTCGGCCACCGGCGGCTTACCGAGCAGCATGATGGAATCCCCATGGGGGATGGTCCCGCTTCTCCCCACGTTGAACTCGGGGACAGGCTGAGTCTCGCTGCCGTTATTCACGATCTGAGAAAGATTCAGGAACATGCCATTTTCGACATGCAGCGCCTCTCCCGTATCCTTGTTGAATACTCGTTGATGGTATTCCAATGCCGCTACGAACTGGTCTAAGCTGCCCCCGCGGTTACGGGCCGGCGCCCCTGTGCTGCTTACGCTGAGGGTTTCGGAATAGGGGACGACCAGAAGTTTGAAATCGCCGTGGCTTTTCGGGATCGAACCTTGGGACGGTAAGGCAATTATGTTCCATCCCTTGTTGCCGACCCAAATGCCTTGCAGGTCATTGAAGAACTGCGATGTCTCCTGGGATGGCGTGAGCTTTTCGCGGGCAGTCTTTTCCAACAGCTCCTGTGCCAGATCGTCGTGAAGCAGTTTGCTTGACGCGCCGCTCAGGCGTTGAAACTCATTGGTATCGAACTGTTTCATGGCCGCCCCCTTATGGTTTATCGAAGTAGCTAAGGTTGACCGTACCCACCAGACTTCCGGAATCCAGCATCGGCTTTGTAGATTGTATGTTTTTTCGACTACCTGTGTCGAAATTGGGATCGATATGAAGCTTTACCAATTTCTCAACACTCTCCTGATACGACTTCTTGATAGCAGAAGATGGCGATTGTTCATGATTCTTCGCGAACAGCTCACTGATGGGATCCAGTTCAAAGCCCTTTTTCAGCACCCGGTTGGCAGAACGTAGTGCGCCTTCCACCCACCCCTGGTAGTCAGAGAACGCTTCGCCGCAGACATAGATGTTGTCGATAGGCTCACACAGGTATGCCATGACACCCTTGTCATCGGCCCCCACCGCCCACTGGTGAACGCCAAAGCCGAACTCCTGGCTGGAGTCAGTGTTGAAGCTCGTCGTCCCGCTCCAGATCCGTGCGCTGGTCAGGATGGGGTGGGGGACGTAATGGGTATCGAAAAGCTCCTTGAAGTAGTGGGTCGCCCGGTCCACTACGGCTTGCGACGCAGGATAGAGGGTCTGGGGGTCACAATTCGTGTACTCCTGCTGTAGCTTCGAATCGAACGGTTTCCCATGATTCTGAAGCGTTTGCCAGAAGTTGATGTTCATGTAATCGCAGTAGATGGTCAGCGCCGCGGGCTTCTGGTACTTGGACTGAATGATCTCCTTCAGCCTTTTCTCGATCTCGGGTGTAGGGGGCGCCTTGCCGGTGGTCTTCAGCCAATCGCCGTATTCCAGAGCGGCGAAGCTGGCATCATTAATGGAATAGAAGGGGTAGACCGACCCTAGAGGAGAATCCGAGAAGTTGGGGCCGAATGCCACTTCGGGCTGGCCGCTCATCCCGTTACCCCACCACGCCTTGTCGTAATAGAGATTGATCTTGAGCAGGGGCTGGTTGGTCGCCGTCTGCAGGGAGTCCCAAAGTTTCTCCGATTGCTCCGTCGCCAGTACGTTGAGCAGGTCGGAGCCGACAAACAACTTCTCCAGCGCGAGACGCGGCAGCCCCAGTACGATCTTTTTAGCGCTCACATGAACAACTTTCGGCACACCATTATCGTCGATGGTCTGTACCTTGAGGTCATACCCCGGCTGACCTGAATCCTGTTTGGCGATACTCAGCAGCTTAGTCCTGAGGTGGATGCTATTCTTGCCGCCCTTGTCGATAATCTTATTGACCAAGGCATTGGGCAGCGTGCTGAAGCCGTTCTTTAGGGTGCGGAACTGGGGATCGGCAGGAAATTCCTCTAGTAGTTGATAGGCGACCCCAGCATTCATCTTTGACAGGAAGGTGCCATTGAAGCCCGCAGCACGGTACAGCATGGTGATGCACTCGTTGGAATAACCCATGTCACTGAACAGATTCCACAGGGTCCAGTCTTTCATCTTGATGCCGTTCCACTGACACTCCAGACGGAACCGCTGCCAGAACTCTGGCCCTCGCTGCTCGGGCCGCTCGGTGAAATGCGGATTTTCATCCAGGATGCGGTTGAAGACAGTGTTGATGATGGCGTTCGGACTCTGCCCCCGCTCGGCCGGAGCCAGGTCGTAGAGCTCGGACCAGATGGCAAAATCATCCTTGGCGGCGATAGCATTGTTGAAGCTTCTACCACGGAACAGGAGGCGATTGTTGCCACCGCTGTTCATAGGGAAGGGAACGACCTCTTTATCTATTTTCAGGATAATCAACAGGCTCATCAGATTATCCATCTCGTCGAAGGTGAAGCGCATGCCGCCCTCTTCTTCCTTGACTTGGGTATCGCCGATCTTCACAACGTCCGAATTGAGCCTTCCCCCGGTGCGGTGCGACTCGTCGATGATGGTGACATTGTGGTTGTTCTCTATAAGCCGCCAAGCTGTGTACAGACCCGCCATACCGGCGCCGACCACCAAGGTGTCCATTTGACTTGGCAGGGAGTCGCTGTGTTGCAGGTCTTTCAGGGTATAATGAGTCATTATTAGATCTCCTTAATCGATTTTTGCGATTGCTTTAACTCTTCGGTATCACTGCCCGAAGGAGGTACAACCTCAATTCCTCTTAAGTTACCCTATGCCGTGCATATACTTACATCCAGACCACTTGCGAGATAGTAGAGGGCTAGTGGAGGAAACCATCACGCTGCTATCGGGATTTTGCATCAACCTTTTGCCAAATCACTTCCCTATCATCAGACCGTAACTATATAAAAGATGTTACAACCTTTTGAATTCTCATGAATTATAAATCTAACCGAATTCCACGAGGGTTAGACTCCTTTATGCCTTAAGAGACAAACGGGATTCATCTCCTATATCTGCGAAGACGTCGCCGTGGATGTCGGTTCTTTGTCGAATTGAATCTATTGTTACTTGGGAAACTTCGAATATGCCCGCTACTGTCTTCAGGCCATCATAGACAAATGGTTCCCCGAGCCTATCGAAACGGCATCCAGCACGTCTCAAGATCCTCTCCACGAACAAGTCATAAACCGAAACCACATTGACTTGGGCCGCTTTCATCGCAATCTCAAACAGCCCTACAAGAAGTTCACCCGTAACAGTGTTCAACCCGGTATTCATGTAATTATTGGCCGCAGCCGAGTCCACACAGAAACGGGAACTTTCCAAAATCAATGGGTGCCGAATGATTCCTGCCCCTGCCATGGTTTCAGGGAATACTTCGGACAGCATGTGTGGGCCGGTAGTAGGTAACAAGCGTAGAGATGCCAAGAGCTTCCCACGCGGCGAGATAGACATCACATAGAGCGGGTTCATAGCATCGAATCGATCGATCTCTTTATTATCTTTAACTTCAACAGACCAGCCGCGGCGCTCAAAAAAAGTTTTCGCTCGCAATATGTACATCTGTTCTACAAGATCACTCTGGGTGCGGCGAAGATTGTCAGCATAGCCGAACATTATCATCTGCCCATCCTCTTCATAGATGAGTGAATGATATTTCGGCTCATGAGTGAACTCAATACTCAAGAAATTGAGTATTGACTAACTCAGAAACCCTATTCTTATCGCATTGGCGACGGCCTGAGGCTTGGTTGTGGCTGACAATTTGACTGCTGCGTTTCGAAGGTAGAAGTTAGCCGTGTTCTCGGTGATCCCCAATATTTTTGCTGTTTCCCACGCCGTCTTTCCCTCGGCTGCCCACTTGATAACGGATTTCTCTCGCTCGGATAGCGCCACACTTGGTGCAATCTGCGATATTCCCTGCACCTCAAGAATCTTGAGATGGAACATGTAAGCGAATAGTGCCAGGTCACCTAGGTGATTTGCTTTGAAGAACTCCCAATCCTTACTTGTCAGGCTGCTATTGACGGACAAAAGGGCTCTTTCGCCATGGGCACCTCGTATTGGAAATGACACTCCCTGCTGGCTCACACCGAATTCTCTGGCGATACTGAAAAACTCTTTAAGCCGCCTTGTGGTGTATGGCTGCGAGTTCCAGTCAAATGGCAAAATGCCCGATAACCCCTGGATAATTGCAGGATCAATTCGATGATAGCGCTTTTTGAAATAGTGCCTCGCCCACTCCGAAGAATATGTTGTAACGTCCAAGGGTGTATTAGCACTATCTCCAGGCAACGAGACGCCAAGATAAGCAAAGTTCGTCACCTCGTCGCGTGAGGTCAACGACTTTAAGAAATCGCGAGCTTCATCAAGGGTCTTGAATGATGGTGGGTTCTCAAGACGCATCGTAGACCTCTCGTTCTATTTGGTTTCACCTTGCAGACATGCTTTATTCTTATTGAATTATTTCTTTCATTCAGTCCACCGTCAATATAGTTTAGCTTATGCTGATGTTATAGTCGATGACGTGTACCCGGATTATGCACCAGGGGGCTCATGCCAACTCTCACGGCCTGAATGATGTGTAGCAAGCGCGGCCCTACCGAGAGACCGAGCCCCTCTTGCTTGGATTGAGCCAGATTCCCGATGCGATCGGTTTCTGGTCCTGCTGGAGGCCCTGTAGCCCTTACAACGGTTCAACCAGGCGCTGTCGCCGTCCTACTTCCCAAAGGCC
>NZ_JACHXR010000026.1 GCF_014192275.1 Halomonas stenophila
TCAGCAACGTCAAGTTCCAGGACGGGGAGCAGGTAGCCGATCAATCAGACAGGAATGCGGCCTGACCGCCATCCACCAGATTTGACGATAACTCCGCCCGGGAAGCGGGCTGGCTGATGACGTCGGGCGAGTCCCTGGAGGTCGTGGCCGACCACCTGCGCGGGTTGTTGATCGTGGAGCATCCCTGGCAAGGGGAGCAGACGTTACGGGTGGCGTCCCCCGAGGTCATGCGCTGCTTGCTTGAGGCGGAGCCCGCCCCGACGGCCAGCTCGCTCCTGGGCCCCATCGAACGTCTGTGGTTGCCTGAGATGCAGGGAGCAGATCTGAACTGGCACCACCTCGAGACTGATAGTGAGCGGCATCGTGACGAGTCGTTAGGTCGCTTCCAATTGACCGAGGCACATTGCGCGTCGCTATCGCGTATCGCTTGGCGGCGGTTTCGTCTCGAGCTTGCAGAGCATTTACAGGCCTATTTCGCCAAGGGGCCCTGGCTGCCCGCCTTCGACGGCGCCGAACAGGCTGCGGGCGAGGTGATCGAGTGGACGGCGGCACTTGGTTTTCATGGACGGCGCGCGCATTTCTATCTGGCCAACATCCTCGGGGCCCACGGCCGATCGGCGCTGGAGGAAGAGTCCATGCCCGAGTTGGCCAGATGCCTGAAGGTGGCAGACGGGCGTCCGCCCATGGAGCGCCTCAAATCGGCGGTGGCTCTCGCGCAGGACCGGCTGAACAAGGAGACGTCAGCATGAGCATCGACATGGAATCCGCCAACCGTGTGGCTGATAACCAGAGCGATAACGATCCCGGCCAGGAGGCCGGGCAGTGTCCGCTGCAGAAGCCGGACCTCCAGTTGGTGCCGGTACGCTATGCCATGGTGGAGCCCGACCAGGAGGTTTCCTTGCTGGGGGTATCGCCTCCCATCCAGGGAGACTTCCGGCCCAATGGCATCCGGCCCACGAGACAGGGGTGGCTCTACCTGATTCACAGCATCGCCCCCGACGAGTTGCAGACCTTCGAGGTAATGCCGGATGGCAGCGGTGACCCGATCATTCTCGAACGCCGTGGCAGCATCAAGGTGCTCTACAGCCAGGTGGAACTGGAGGAAACGCGGGCGGCTCTCTTGCTGGCGAAGTCGGAGGTACAGGACGAGGTGATGCTGACGGTCAATATCGGTGGCTATTGCCCGGGCAACGGCACTGACCACCTGTTGCCACCCGATCAGTTAGGTGAGGTCCTGGCGGATGATCTGGGTGAGCGAACTGTCTCCCAAGAACGCCTGGATTATGGCCAGTATCAGTGGACGGCGAGCGCGGACTGGCAGACGGCACAGGCGGCCACCATCACGGGAAATATCCAGGCCGAATATCGTGAGGATAGTGCCTGCCTGATCGTCGAGGATGTGGTGGCCCGAGCCAACGACCTAGTCGGTGCCTGGACGCGGATCGTCGGCCAGGAGGCCGAGTGGCTGGATGAGGAACCTGAGAAACACTTCGCCGCCCGGGCCATCGATGGCTTCATGCAGCTCGACCTGCAACCGATGATCGCGCGTGCGGGGCAGGGGGAGATTCCCGGTTGGCTGAGCGAGGCCAGCGAGTCCGACAGGGAGCAGCTCCGGGAGCTGATGGAGTTGCAGAACCGGTACGACGAGAAGCGCTCGGAGGACCTTGCCAGCAGCGGCGGGCACCCCGGCTTTCGGTCCCGGGAACAGCAGGCGCTGGAAGCGGAGGTGAATAGCGTCAGCGCCGATCTCGCCGAGCGCCTGGGCACCGACGCCGAATCGGTCCGAGACTTCGCCCGCGAAACCCATGACGACTATTTTGAGCGCGTCTACGGCAGCCAGGAGGGTGATCGCTGGCTGGCCAAGGAGGGCATTGAGGACGTCATTCGCCTCGATGAAATGCGGGCGTTTCTCGCCAATGCCGATCGTTGGCAGGGAGAGTGGCGGTCACACAAAGAGCAGGTCGGCGAAGACATCAAGACCCTGCTGCCGCGTTGGCACGAGTACGCCAGCCTTCTCGATGGCGAGGACGATACCCAGGCTATCCTGCGCAGCAGCCTCGAGCATCGGCTCTTCTCGACTCTGGAGGCCTGCGGTCAGCAGGACTTCCTGAACCAGCACTATTTCGATGAGGTCACGGTAGCGCATCGCCTGCACGTAACGCCCTTGACCGGCTTCATCAATGCTGCGGCGGCGAACTGGAAGAACGCCCAGGCGAGCCTGATGGCGTTGATGTCGGCAAAGGATACACCTGGCACGCATGCTCAGTGGCGAGAACGCGTCGATCAACAGGATCAATTACGTCTGCAGAACCTCGATGGCCTTGGCGAAGAGGCACGAGCCACCGTCGTAACCGAGTTGACGGCCAAGGAAAGAGTGATGGGGCGCGCCCTGCTGGCGAGTGTGCTGGACGAGACCGAATCGCTGAACTTAGAAGAACGCTTCAGCGCTCTGTTCGACCGCACCTCCAACGGAGTGCGACACCAGCTCTATACTCGGCTCGCCGCCTACCAGTTGGGCTGGGAGATTCCCGAACAGTCCGTTCTTGACCGTCTCAACGGCCTGATACAGCGCGCCGAGCGCCTGGTGGACGAGGTGGAAAGCACGAGTCATATCGAGCGGACGCTGGAGCGCCAGCGCCATCAGCTTCCTAAGCGTGTCTATGACACGCGCATTCGCCAGGCACGCGCTGCCGTTCGACAGCAAAGGCATGCCTTGGCTGGCGTGCTCGATGAGCTGGCTGACGCGACTTATCCCCTCGATGAAGCGGGCAATCAGGCGTTTAAAGTATCCGGGCTCAGTGAGCAGGCATCTCGTGCAGCGTTAAATGAACGTAGCCAGGTCCGGAAGGCGCTGCAGCAGCAAAGTACTAGGGATGCTCTATTTCGCAATGAGCAGGGGGATATTGCCCCGAGCCGTGCCGTGCCGGTGGGAGTCAGCGGCCTGATGTTGGTATTAAACGTCTGGTTGTTTGGCGGGGCCATCCAGCAGTTGAGCACATCCCTGCAGACAAATGAACAAAAGGGGGAGGCGGCGTTGAACGTTCTCTCCGGTGCATTCGGGACAATTGCCGCTACGGCCAGTGTGCTGGAGATCTTCCACGATACTCGCTATCGACGCCTATATGAGGGTCGCTCCTTCCAGAGTGCTGTCCAGCAGGCAGCCGGTAGTCTGGATCATCTGGACGAATGGGCCCGATTGACCAACCGCGCGATGATTGGCGTAGCGGGGTTCTCAGTCTTTGCGGCAGGCTTCGATATCGGTCGTCAAGTCTTAAAGCTGGATCGTGCGAGCACGGATCGCCAGCGTCTGGCGGCCGGTATCGCTCTGGCGGGGGATATTGCCGTGGCAGGGGGAACCCTGCCGATCTTTGCGGCGGGGCTGATCGGGCAGTTCAAGGGCGCCTCTGCCACTGCTCTGCGCCTGTCCTTGTTGCGCCTGGCGGTGCCGCTAAATTGGGTTGCCGCCGTCGGCGTCGTGCTGGTCGTCGTGGGCGAGTTGCTCTACGAGTACTACTCCCTCTCGCCGCTGCAGCAGTGGTGCCAGAACAGCGTCTGGGGAGGTGAGCCGGAGGGCTGGGGCCTTGAGGCACACCATCAGCATCTCGCTGAGGTGCATGGTAAGCCGGTGCTTTGGCGCCGCGGCGAGCAGCCGCCGCGTATGAGCGCCATGCCGGCAGGACCGCAACACCCGGCGAGTTCCTTGAACCTTCGTCTCAACCTACCGGGAGTTGAGGTGCCTAATGCGGATAACCTTCAGGTGGGGTTCTGGGGCGTAACGCGCGGCAGCCAGCAGGAGCTTCACGAGGATCTGATGGCCCATGCAGGTATTGCCCAGGAAGAAGGCAGCTGCCGGCTGGACTATGCCCTGGATCCCGAACGCGTCGGTGACTGGGGCACCCTGATACTGGTGGTGCGTATCACCTCCCAGGGAGCGTCGTCGCCGACGGCAACTTCGGCCTTCCAGGTCTTCAGCCGCCTGGATGCCGTATCGCCCCGGGAGGACTGGAGCCCCGTCGAGCCCTTGGAAGGGCGTGAGGCCAGCGCCTGGCAGTCCATGCCGCTCGTGTCCTGGACGTCTTGAGACAGAAGGGCGTCAGACCGATTGCCACGAATAAAGGAAACACCATGACCACCCAAACCAAGGAACAGGACGCCTCCGCCATGGCGCTGCGCGCCGGCGAGCATCTGACGCGTGGCGCCAATGAGCTCTATGCCCTGAGCCCCAAGCCTGTCCCGCTAGGGCCCACGGCGGGGGCCGGAGCGGATATCGGGCGACTGGTCTATCGTCGCGATGAGGCGACGCTGGATCTGCTGCATAACGTCAGTCGAAACGGCATGCTGGCCTGGGGGGGGGCGGCGGTCTGGATGATGCTTGCCTTTGTAGGGGTATGCTTCTTCGTCGTCTTTATGGTCTTTTATGGAGGCTTTACCTGGGGCGATGCTTTGGGGATATGGGGGGGGGGCGCCTATATGGCGATTCTGCTTTTTACGATAGGTGGGCTATGGCTCCCTGATCTCTGGATTCGCGGCACTACCCCGGTACGCTTCCATCGCCAGCGCCGTGAGGTGGCCTTCGTGGTGGAACACCTTGGGCGGAGGGTCTTCTTGCCGGCTCCCAGCGCTCACCTGATGTACGGCTTCTGGTTTGCGCTGTTTTCGATTAGTGGTTTTTTAACGTTGATCAGTCTCGGTGGACTCGGGGGAGAGATGCATATGTTCGATCGCCAGGGCGTTGTGCTTATGGCGATTACTCATCTGGTCATCTTGCCGGCTCTGGCCATCGGCTATGTGGCGTTGTATCGCGGAATTCGTCGCCTGGCCGGCTGGCGCAAGGAGACCGTCTTCGTGCCCTGGGAGGACATCGTGGCGGTGGCGACGCGTAACATGGCGGTGACCGTCGGGGGACCGGCGGGGATCGGCTGGCAGCTGCATATCCTGCCGCCGGACCCCGAGCGGCCGGGGTATAGCCTGGTGGGTGCCGGGATTTCTGCCAATGTGACGAGCCTGCAGATGGCGATGATGCAGTGGGAGCTGATCCGCCGCTACATGGAGGAGGGCCCTGAAGCGGTGCCCGAGTGCGCTGACGATTACAGCGTGGCCTGGTACAAGGATGAGATGGCGCGTCAGAGAAGGCGCTACGAGCGTGAGGGCAAGCCGTTCTGGCGCTACCGCCTGGGCCGTTGGATGGAACTCGCCTACTTCGCCAGCTGCTACACCGAGTACCGGGTCAATCACGTGCTGCCCAAAGCCATCCCCAAGGGCTGGGTACAGGAGTGGTCCCGGCCGCTTCCCGAATCCGAGTGGGCCAAGCCCTCGCGCAAGTTCACCGAGCTGAACCGCCAGGTCGAGGCCGCCTATGAGCGCGGCGAGACCTTCCTCGACTTGGGCCCGGTGGAGGAGCGCTTCGGACAGTCCGGCGCCGGTGAGACTGCGAAGGCCGCCTATCGCAGCGTGCCCTTTGCCGCCAATGTTGGGTGAAGGGGATGCGGTGTCATCCTGAATTCAAGCAATAAGCGCAGCACCTGCGGTGTTCAGGGCTCCTGAGTATTCCCCCAGGAATACCTGTGCCGGTGTCCGGTAGCCGAGGCGCTTCCGGGAGCGGTCATTCAGCTTTTTGACCGCCTTGCGCAACTCGGCGTCGGTGACCTGTCGGAAGTCCGTTCCCTTGGGGAAGTACTGCCGTACCAGGCCAT
>NZ_JACHXR010000027.1:0-1540 GCF_014192275.1 Halomonas stenophila
CGGGGCTTTTCCGGAATAAGTGCCTGACGATGACCTACTCTCGCATGGGGAGACCCCACACTACCATCGGCGCTGAGCGGTTTCACTGCTGAGTTCGGCAAGGGATCAGGTGGTTCCCGCACGCTATGGTCGTCAGGCGAAAAAGGCTGCGAATCATGCTGGCGCGAGTCGTCTCGTCGTACCCGGCCCTTGTCGTCCGTCATCGACAGACCGCTTGGGTGTTATATGGTCAAGCCTCACGGACAATTAGTATCGGTTAGCTCAACGCCTTGCAGCGCTTCCACATCCGACCTATCAACCAGCTGGTCTTGCTGGGTCCTTCAGGAGGCTCGAGGCCTCGGGGAGATCTCATCTTGAAGGGGGCTTCCCGCTTAGATGCTTTCAGCGGTTATCCCGTCCGTACTTAGCTACCCGGCAGTGCCATTGGCATGACAACCGGAACACCAGAGGTACGTCCACTCCGGTCCTCTCGTACTAGGAGCAGCGCTTCTCAAATCTCCAACGCCCACGGCAGATAGGGACCGAACTGTCTCACGACGTTCTAAACCCAGCTCGCGTACCACTTTAAATGGCGAACAGCCATACCCTTGGGACCGACTTCAGCCCCAGGATGTGATGAGCCGACATCGAGGTGCCAAACACCGCCGTCGATGTGAACTCTTGGGCGGTATCAGCCTGTTATCCCCGGAGTACCTTTTATCCGTTGAGCGATGGCCCTTCCATACAGAACCACCGGATCACTAGAACCTACTTTCGTACCTGCTCGACGTGTCTGTCTCGCAGTTAAGCACCCTTATGCTCTTGCACTCATTGCACGATTTCCAACCGTGCTGAGGGTACCTTCGTGCTCCTCCGTTACGCTTTGGGAGGAGACCGCCCCAGTCAAACTACCCACCACACACGGTCCTCGATCCGGATCACGGACCTGAGTTAGAACGCCAATGATGCCAGGCTGGTATTTCAAGGTCGGCTCCACCCGAACTGGCGTCCGGGTTTCCAAGCCTCCCAGCTATCCTACACAAGCAACATCAGCGTCCAGTGTGAAGCTGTAGTAAAGGTTCACGGGGTCTTTCCGTCTAGCCGCGGGTACACAGCATCTTCACTGCGATTTCAATTTCACTGAGTCTCGGGTGGAGACAGCGTGGCCATCATTACGCCATTCGTGCAGGTCGGAACTTACCCGACAAGGAATTTCGCTACCTTAGGACCGTTATAGTTACGGCCGCCGTTTACCGGGGCTTCGATCAGGAGCTTCGCCGAAGCTAACACCATCAATTAACCTTCCGGCACCGGGCAGGCGTCATACCCTATACGTCCGCTTACGCGTTTGCAGAGTACTGTGTTTTTAATAAACAGTTGCAGCCACCTGGTATCTTCGACCGCGTCGGGCTCCGGTCGCGAGGACCTTCACCCTAATGCGGCGTGCCTTCTCCCGAAGTTACGGCACCATTTTGCCTAGTTCCTTCACCCGAGTTCTCTCAAGCGCCTTGGTATTCTCTACCTGACCACCTGTGTCGGTTTGGGGTACGGTCCCACAGCA
>NZ_JACHXR010000027.1:1636-3073 GCF_014192275.1 Halomonas stenophila
CGCACCCGTAGCTTCGGTACCTGGTTTGAGCCCCGTTACATCTTCCGCGCAGGCCGACTCGACTAGTGAGCTATTACGCTTTCTTTAAAGGATGGCTGCTTCTAAGCCAACCTCCTAGCTGTCTGAGCCTTCCCACATCGTTTCCCACTTAACCAGGATTTCGGGACCTTAGCTGACGGTCTGGGTTGTTTCCCTTTTCACAACGGACGTTAGCACCCGCTGTGTGTCTCCCACGCTGCCACTCACCGGTATTCGGAGTTTGCCTCGGGTTGGTAAGTCGGGATGACCCCCTAGCCGAAACAGTGCTCTACCCCCGGCGGTGATACGTGAGGCGCTACCTAAATAGCTTTCGAGGAGAACCAGCTATCTCCGGGCTTGATTAGCCTTTCACTCCGATCCACAAGTCATCCAAATCTTTTTCAACAGATCCTGGTTCGGTCCTCCAGTTGATGTTACTCAACCTTCAACCTGCTCATGGATAGATCGCCCGGTTTCGGGTCTATTTCCAGCGACTGGTCGCCCAGTTAAGACTCGGTTTCCCTACGCCTCCCCTATACGGTTAAGCTCGCCACTGAAAATAAGTCGCTGACCCATTATACAAAAGGTACGCGGTCACCCCACGAAGGGGCTCCCACTGCTTGTACGCATACGGTTTCAGGATCTATTTCACTCCCCTCTCCGGGGTTCTTTTCGCCTTTCCCTCACGGTACTGGTTCACTATCGGTCAGCCAGGAGTATTTAGCCTTGGAGGATGGTCCCCCCGTCTTCAGTCAAGGTTTCACGTGCCCCGACCTACTCGATTTCACATGATCAGGTTTTCGACTACGGGACTATCACCCTGTGTCGTCGAGCTTCCCAGCTCGTTCGTCTAACCAGTCACATGCTTAAGGGCTGGTCCCCGTTCGCTCGCCGCTACTGGGGGAATCTCGGTTGATTTCTTTTCCTCGGGGTACTTAGATGTTTCAGTTCCCCCGGTTCGCCTCCCGCACCTATGGATTCAGTGCGGGATACCCAGGTTGCCCTGGGTGGGTTTCCCCATTCGGAAATGTCCGGGTCGCAGGTTGTTTGCCACCTCGCCGAACCTTATCGCAGGCTTCCACGTCCTTCATCGCCTCTGGCTGCCTAGGCATCCACCGTATGCGCTTCATCGCTTGACCATATAACCCCAAGGGGTCTGATCCGCGATGACAACACGACAATTGCCGGATACGCTTGAGACGTATCTCGTGTCCTTTCTTTCGAAAGAACGTTTGTCAGCATGATTCACATTGTTAAAGAGCGACTGTTCGGAGAACAGTGAAAAACGCTAGCACTAACGTTTTTCACTGGTCACGAAACATTCATCGACTGTCGGGAAGATGGTGGAGCCTAGCGGGATCGAACCGCTGACCTCCTGCGTGCAAGGCAGGCGCTCTCCCAGCTGAGCTAAGGCCCCTT
>NZ_JACHXR010000027.1:3167-4932 GCF_014192275.1 Halomonas stenophila
TACAGACCCAAACAGTCTTTGCTCTGGCCGATCAGGTAATTCATTGTGAGCACTTGCCGAGTGCCGGCGACGTCGTCGATTAAGGAGGTGATCCAGCCGCAGGTTCCCCTACGGCTACCTTGTTACGACTTCACCCCAGTCATGAACCACACCGTGGTGATCGCCCTCCGAAGTTAGGCTAACCACTTCTGGTGCAGTCCACTCCCATGGTGTGACGGGCGGTGTGTACAAGGCCCGGGAACGTATTCACCGTGACATTCTGATTCACGATTACTAGCGATTCCGACTTCACGGAGTCGAGTTGCAGACTCCGATCCGGACTGAGACCGGCTTTATGGGATTAGCTCCACCTCGCGGCTTTGCAACCCATTGTACCGGCCATTGTAGCACGTGTGTAGCCCTACCCGTAAGGGCCATGATGACTTGACGTCGTCCCCACCTTCCTCCGGTTTGTCACCGGCAGTCTCCCTAGAGTTCCCGACCGAATCGCTGGCAAATAGGGACAAGGGTTGCGCTCGTTACGGGACTTAACCCAACATTTCACAACACGAGCTGACGACAGCCATGCAGCACCTGTCTGTGCGCTCCCGAAGGCACCCATCCATCTCTGGAAAGTTCGCACGATGTCAAGGGTAGGTAAGGTTCTTCGCGTTGCATCGAATTAAACCACATGCTCCACCGCTTGTGCGGGCCCCCGTCAATTCATTTGAGTTTTAACCTTGCGGCCGTACTCCCCAGGCGGTCGACTTATCGCGTTAACTGCGCCACAAAGGTCTCAAGGACCCCAACGGCTAGTCGACATCGTTTACGGCGTGGACTACCAGGGTATCTAATCCTGTTTGCTACCCACGCTTTCGCACCTCAGCGTCAGTGTCAGTCCAGAAGGCCGCCTTCGCCACTGGTATTCCTCCCGATCTCTACGCATTTCACCGCTACACCGGGAATTCTACCTTCCTCTCCTGCACTCTAGCCTGACAGTTCCGGATGCCGTTCCCAGGTTGAGCCCGGGGCTTTCACAACCGGCTTATCACGCCGCCTACGCGCGCTTTACGCCCAGTAATTCCGATTAACGCTCGCACCCTCCGTATTACCGCGGCTGCTGGCACGGAGTTAGCCGGTGCTTCTTCTGTGAGTGATGTCCTTCCTCCGGGGTATTAACCCGAAGGCCTTCTTCCTCACTGAAAGTGCTTTACAACCCGAGGGCCTTCTTCACACACGCGGCATGGCTGGATCAGGCTTCCGCCCATTGTCCAATATTCCCCACTGCTGCCTCCCGTAGGAGTTCGGGCCGTGTCTCAGTCCCGATGTGGCTGATCATCCTCTCAGACCAGCTACGGATCGTCGCCTTGGTGAGCCATTACCTCACCAACCAGCTAATCCGACATAGGCTCATCCGATAGCGCAAGGTCCAAAGAGCCCCTGCTTTCCCCCGTAGGGCGTATGCGGTATTAGCCTGAGTTTCCTCAGGTTATCCCCCACTACCGGGCAGATTCCTATGCATTACTCACCCGTCCGCCGCTCGACGCCTGGAAGCAAGCTTCCATCGTTTCCGCTCGACTTGCATGTGTTAGGCCTGCCGCCAGCGTTCAATCTGAGCCATGATCAAACTCTTCAGTTTCAAAGCTTGATAGTGCATTGAGTGCACCAAACTTGGCTCAAGGTTCAAACGTCTCGTTTGACGAGTCGCTTGCCTTGATATTCAGTGACTGGTCACCGACATCTCGACAAGCGCCCACATGAATTACCTGATCGATTGTTAAAGAGC
>NZ_JACHXR010000028.1 GCF_014192275.1 Halomonas stenophila
GTAACGGGCCGGTGAACCCATCTACCCTCAAGGCTCGGCTTCTGTGACGGTAGGTGCCCATCTATTAATACGTGGGCACCTATTCATGACTACGCCAAGCACCGATCGTGAGATCCGCCGCCGTCGTCGCTACGCCCCGTCGTTCAAGGCCAAGATCGTGGCAGCTTGCCTGCAGGGTGATGCCTCGATCGCTCAGGTCGCGCTGCAGCACGGGCTCAATACCAACCTCGTCCAGGCCTGGATCCGCAAGGCCAAACGCCAGAGCCAACTGCCGGCCGTGCCGGAGTTCGTGCCCTTGCCGGCGCCGCCAGCAGCGGCTGATCTTCCAGCTTCTGCTACTGCCTCTGGAGACATCCGTATCGAGGTGCCCTCGGCGCACGGCACGATCACCGTGCATTGGCCGGTGGCAGAGGCGGCCCAGTGCGCGCAGTGGATGAAGGGGCTGCTGGGATGATCCGCATCGACGAGATTTGGCTGGCCACCGAGCCGCTGGATATGCGGGCCGGTCCGGATACCGCACTGGCTCGGGTGGTGAAGGTGTTCGGCGCTGCCCGGCCTCACTGCGCTTACCTGTTCGCCAACCGTCGCGGCAACCGCATGAAGGTGCTGGTTCACGATGGCCTGGGCGTCTGGCTGTGTGCCCGGCGCCTGAACCAGGGCAAGTTCCACTGGGCGGAGACCTGGCGCGGGGACCGGGTCGAGTTATCTCCCGAGCAGGTCAGCGCGCTGGTGCAGGGGTTGCCCTGGCAGCGCCTGGGCGCCGGCGGCGTGATCTCGGTAGTGTGAGGAGTGGCATAGACGCGGCGGCCAGGCTATTCGCAGATGCGCCAATCCCGCTCCCGCCCGGGGGCTGGCATACTCAGCGGATGAAGACACCGCCCGATCTGTCCCAGCTCTCTCCCGATCAGCTCCGCCACCTGGCGGCAACGCTGATGTCGCAGGTTGAGGAAAAGGAGAAGGCGCTCCGTCACAGCGAGCAGGTCAACCAGAAGCTGACCTATGAACTGGCGCTGCTCAAGCGCCATGCCTTCGGCAAGCGCAGTGAACAGCTCAACGTCCTGCAGATCAGTCTGCTGGACGAGGTGGTGGATGCCGACATCGCCGCCATCGAGACTGAGTTAGCGGCACTGAATCTCACCCCCGCCGCGCCGACTGCCAAGCAAACACCCAAACGTTCTTCCTTGCCTCCCGAGTTGCCGCGAACCGAGATCCGCCATGACCCGGAGAGCGACCATTGCGCCTGCGGTTGCCAGCTGCGGCGGATCGGCGAGGAGATCAGCGAGAAGCTCGACTACACGCCGGGCGTGTTCCACGTCGAGCGCCACATCCGCGGCAAGTGGGTCTGCGATCACTGCGAGACGCTGACCCAGGCGCCAATGCCGGCGCAGATCATCGACAAGGGCATCCCCACCGCCGGCCTGCTGGCCCAGATGCTGATCGCCAAGTATGCCGATCATCTGCCGCTCTATCGGCAGGAGCAGATCTTTTCTCGTGCCGGCGTGGCGATACCGCGTTCCACCCTGGCCGAGTGGGTCGGCATCTGCGGCGTGCGGCTCCAACCGCTGATCGATGCCCTGCGCGACCTGCTGCTTGGTGAACCCGTACTGCATGCCGACGAGACGCCAGTGCCGATGCTGGCCCCGGGCAAGAAGACGACCCATCGGGCCTACCTCTGGGCCTATGCCACCACGCCCTACGCCGGGTTGAAGGCGGTGATCTACGACTTCAGCGAAGGGCGCGGCGGCCAGCATGCCCGCGACTTCCTCGGCGACTGGCGGGGCAAGCTGATCTGCGACGACTACAGCGGCTACAAACAGAGCTTTGCCAAGGGCGTCACCGAGATCGGCTGCATGGCCCACGCGCGGCGCAAGTTCGTCGACCTGCACGTGGCCGACAAGAGTCAGATCGCCGAGCAGGCCATCGAGCTCATCGGTCAGCTCTACCAAGTGGAGCGTGAGGTCCAGTCGCTCACCGCTGAAGAACGCCAACGACTACGCGACACAAGAGCAAGGCCCCTCGCCGACGCACTGCACCGCTGGATGCTGGCTCACCGCGAGAAAGTGCCGAACGGCTCGGCCACGGCCAAGGCGCTGGACTACAGCCTGAAACGCTGGGCGGCACTGACGCGCTACCTGGATGACGGCCGACTGCCGATCGACAACAACCGGGTGGAGAACCTGATTCGCCCCTGGGCGCTCGGACGCAGCAACTGGCTGTTCGCCGGATCACTGCGCAGCGGCCAGCGGGCCGCCAACATCATGAGCCTGATCCAGTCTGCCAAGCTGAACGGCCATGAGCCCTACGCCTACCTGAAGGACGTGCTGGAACGGCTGCCGACCCACAAGGCCAGCCAGCTCCACGAGCTCCTGCCTCAGCACTGGCAGCACAATGCCTGATCACTGACAAGAGGTGTTCGCCGTTCGCTTAC
>NZ_JACHXR010000029.1 GCF_014192275.1 Halomonas stenophila
TCACTTTGGTCGGTAAAGCAGGGAGGGTACCGGCGCTGGCCCTCCTGCCTCTACCGTGCGGTCCAAAGTGCTGCGGTTATTCTATGAATCCAGGATGACAGCCAATAAAGCCCATACACTGCGGCCCGATATAGCCGGACCACATCGGGCCGGAGATTGCGAATCTTTTCCCGGTGGCAAAGTCAGCTACCTTTCACCGGCTCCCTTGCCCACAGGCGAAGCACCCGTGGATTTCAATCAGGCCATCGGTGAGGTCAACGATACCTATCTGGACTTCGGAGGCGGCCTGCCCACGCCCTTTACTTGGCAGTTTGCTCTAGGGATACCTTTTATTGGGTTTTTAATGATGGCGTTAGTATTTCCTGTATTCTCTGCGTTGATGACGTCGAATTCAGAGTACTTTTTTAAGCGAGTTTAAGGTTTTCTTTCCTGTTGGTTTTGAATTGGGGCATGGGGGGAGGTCTTACCCTTGCTTTGGCCTTGTTTATCAAAACCCAAGGCTCTAATATGTACCTGTCCCTGATTGTTCCGGGGCTGTTGCATTTGCAGCAGGACTCTTTACAGCGGTGCTGCAAGCCATCGATGCTTATCAACTCTATCAGCAGGGGCTGAAAGATTCGGCCAGGTGGACGGCGGGCGCCAGTGGTGCGATTGCCGTGGGCAGCTATGTGGGCTCTGGCTATGGCCAGGGGTTGGCGAACGCCGCCAGGATGCAGCTGGTTCGCAATCGCTTCCTGCACGGCCTGCTGGGCCTGATAGGCACGCCGCGGCCGGTGCCGGTGATGCTGGTCAGCCTCGGAGTGGCGCTGGTCTGCCAATATATGGCGACTAACTCTCGTGACGATCGTCTCTCCCTCTGGGTACGCTATGGGCCCTTTGGACATGAAAGGGATGAACTGGCCGGTCGGCTCGAGTCCCTGGCGGATGACGATGAGCAGGACAAGCATGATTATCTTGAACCCCTCCAATCGGCCTCGCCCGAAGAAGGATATTTCCAACTATTGCAGGGGCTCTTCCAGGCGCATTTCGAACTGGTGACGCCGGGAGGACTAGTCGATCTCGATTCCGGTTTCCGCGACTGCGATATCGCCCTGCGGTTGACCTGCCCCGCCTTGCAGTTCGGGGAGTTCTCCTTGCCCATCCCCAACCTGATGGCCGACTATTCGGCCCCGGTAGCCGACAGGCGGTTCACCTATCAGTATGCGCCCATGGATCGGCGTCGGCTCTTGGTGGAAGTCGATCGGCGAGATCCCAACGATGCCAAGGTGCGATATCTTGGCCTGCGGTTACCCGATAAGTGGCGCCGCATGGGCGTACCTTCGGTGCCGGGGTTCGGTGGTGTGCCCGCCGACTGGCTCATGGCCAATCAGGCAAGCTTCCGTCATGAGCCCGAGTTTCAGAATGCCTACCATCGAGGAGAGTCGCTGGTACGGCTGAGCCTGGAAGACGTCGAGGGCGAGGGCACCATCGAGTACTGGGACCCCGCCGAGCGGAAACATCGAGAACTGGACGACCGGGTTAGTCTGCTGGCGCAGCCGGTGAACCTGACCTGGCGCTGGAACAAGCAAGGAGGCAGGACATGAGCGACGCTACGCGGCCGGAAGAGCGGGAAGGGTACGAGAAGACGGCCTTTACGGCGGATCGTATCCCCCGCCAGGCGCCGCCGCCGCCCAAGGGTAAGCTCGGTAAGCTGGGTGACGCCTTCGATATGGCACGCCTGCCCTGGGGGCATTATATCGGCGTCAACCCCTCCCAGTTCGAATATGAGTATTCGGAATCATGGTACATGCCCTATGAATACATGGGAGATAAAGACTTTCACGACTATAATATGATCAACGAGATACGCTGGTCGAAGTTTGTCGATGAAAATATCAGTCTGATCTACCGGTTCTTTCGTTTCTGGTTCGTTTTTTGGACGCATCTTTTAAGTTTTGTGGGAGGGGCGGGATATTTTGTTTTAGGAGTGGCTGTTTTTACTTCAGTTATGGCAGCTTTTATGCAGTTTTTTTCAGACTCGCCAGAATATCCTCTTTTGTTGCTTGTTATGCCGCTAAGTGTTTTCGCGTTTTGTGGGATATGTACTTTGCTAAGAAGGCTCTACGAGACCCAGAGCATTCGTTTCTACAAGAGCAACAAGAACTGGTCGGATGATGTCGCTTTCTGTCGCCGCTCCGGCCTGGTAAAGAGCGAGTTATCGTCAAATCTGGTGGATGGCGGTCAGGCCGCATTCCTGTCTGATTGATCGGCTACCTGCTCCCCGTCCTGGAACTTGACGTTGCTGAC
>NZ_JACHXR010000030.1 GCF_014192275.1 Halomonas stenophila
GCCTCGGCTACCGGACACCGGCACAGGTATTCCTGGGGGAATACTCAGGAGCCCTGAACACCGCAGGTGCTGCGCTTATTGCTTGAATTCAGGATTAACAGTCACATCACCTGTGCTAGGTTCGAGAGAGGAGAAAGCGTCTTCGCTCTCAGTGGCTAGCGACCTGATTATCAATATCGCAGCATGAGTCATCACCAAGTCGCTCAACCATTCCAGTAGATCCTTTTGTGTATGTCAAGAAGGCCGTATTGACGTGTATTTTCACCTCATCCACAGAAGATCTGCCCTCTCATCGCTTACCCGACGATGGCTGCCCGGCAGCTGCAGCGGGATTTATGCAGCGTTTCCTTAGAGCTGAAACTTAAACCGGATTTTTCTCAAGTTATCTGGCTACCTGGCCACGAGTCAGTCCGGTTTATGGTATTTCGGTCCACTCTCGTGAGCCTGGAGTCGCACCGACGCCTGACTCCCGCGGTTATAAAGCAGCTTCGCTTTGCGAGGCTGGCCATCATGTCCCCACACAAGGGTGCGGGGAGGTGCCGTCAATTAGGGCTTCTCTATCTCGAATATCACTGTAAGCGGCATGATAGTGATGGTGTCAAGAAGCTAGATACCATCTCTCCTAAGGAATCGCTGAACAATTCAGCGCCCGGTCTATGAAGCTGCCCAAGAGCGGCTTTTCTGCTTCAGCAACTTGCTTCAGGCCACCATGGGGTGGCCTCTTCAGCCCGGCAGCCGTGTTATTCGGCTGCCAGGCCAGATTCAAGACGCACTGACCCCGTCAACTCGGTCCTTGCATCGTTTCGCCAGTACCAGGTTCGCCAGGGCAAACAGGCTGAACAACTGCGCCTGGTTCTTGGCCAGCCCCTTGTAGCGAACCTTCCGATAGCCGAAGATGTTCTTGATGACGTGGAACGGGTGCTCGACCTTGGCGCGGATGCTGGCCTTGGTTCTCTCGATCTTCAGCAGCAGTTCTTTCATCGGGCTCTCTTCCATCTTCTTGATGCCACCCCGCTTGGCCGCGATACAGCAACGGGAATCCTCAGCATCCTTCTCCTCACCCAGGCGCTTGTCCATGCCGATGTAGCCGGCATCGGCGTGGACTCGCTTGTCATCATCCCGCACCAGGTGCTCTGCCATGGTGACATCCGCCACGTTGGCCGAGGTGGCAACGACGGTATGAGTCAGCCCGGTCACTGCGTCGACGCCAATGTGGGCCTTCATGCCGAAGTACCATTGGTTGCCCTTTCGAGTCTGTGTCATCTCGGGGTCGCGCTGCTTGGCCTTGTTCTTGGTGGAGGGGGCCGCCGCAATGATGGTGGCATCGACGATCGTGCCCTCGCGCATGAACAGGCCCTGCTCGACCAGGCTGGCATTGATCTCCTCGAAGATCCGCTGGGTCAGGGTGTGCTTCTCCAGCAAATGACGGAATCGCAGCAGCGTCGTGGCATCTGGCACGCTCTCGATGGCCAGGTCGATACCGACGAAGTCGCGCATGGCCTGGCTGTCGTAGATGGCATCTTCCAACGCCTCGTCGGCGAGGGCATACCACTGCTGGAGGAAGTAGATGCGCAGCATGCGCGCCAGGCCGATGGGGGGACGTCCCCGCTTCCCCGCCGAGTTTGGGTAGTAGGACGATGACAGCGCATCGATCAATCGCTGCCATGGCACCAGCGCATCCATCTGGGCCAGGAACCGCTCACGACGGGTGACCTTCTTCTTGTTCTGGTGCTCAGCCTGGGCGAACGAGATCTGCTTCATTGGGTGGCTCTGTCAGACGGTGGCAGGAAGGTCAGATTCTATCCCGCCGGAGGCGCTCAGGCAGCTCCGGCGGGATTTATGCAGCGTTTCCCTAACCGGCCGCAAACAGCCCATCAGGCGGTTTGTGGCCGATATTCGGTTTGCGTCTTGAGGATCCCGTAAGCGATGTGGATCAGCTTACGCATTGCCGCCCCCGAGTTATCGTCAAATCTGGTGGATGGCGGTCAGGCCGCATTCCTGTCTGATTGATCGGCTACCTGCTCCCCGTCCTGGAACTTGACGTTGCTGA
>NZ_JACHXR010000031.1 GCF_014192275.1 Halomonas stenophila
CTAGTACTACTGTGTCATAAATTAGGCTGTTACGATGTTGGGGTGTTCTACCTCAGGGATGCCGGTTGCAGTTGATGTCACGCTCTACGCTTCACGACGGTTTCGATGCCTACCTGGACGGGCTGGCGCCCCAACTGGGACATGCTGATCGCGTGCGAAGCTTCAAGGACTACTGCTATGGCCTGATGCTGTCGCTGCCCCGAAAGAGCATCGAGCCCATCGCGGCCAGCCTCGATCCGGAGAACGTCCAGGCACGCCACCAAGCTCTTCATCACCTGGTGGCCAAGGCGCCGTGGTCGGATCGTGCGCTGCTGATGGGCGTCGCCCAGTGGGTTCTGCCTCACTTCCTGGCCGGCGCCACGCCCTATTGGGTGATCGACGATACCAGCATTCGCAAGAAAGGCCGGCATTCGGTGGGCGTCAGTCGCCAGTACTGCGGCGAGATCGGCAAGCAGGACAACTGCCAGGTCGCCGTCAGCCTGTCGGTCGCCACAGAGCGGGCCAGCCTGCCGGTCGCGTGGCGCCTCTATTTGCCCCAATCGTGGACGGATGACCCGGCACGCTGCCGCCGCGCCGGCGTGCCCTCCGAGGTCACCTTTGCGACCAAGCCGGAGATCGCCCTGCAGCAGGTTCGCGAGACGCTGGACGCCGGCATCACGCCTGGCATCGTGCTGGCGGATGCCGCCTACGGCAAGGTGACGGCCTGGCGGGAACAGCTCGCCGAGTGGGGCCTGAGCTACTGCGTGGGCGTTCGCGACGACCTCAGCGTCTGGGCGCCCGGTACCGAGCCCCTGCCCCCCGAATGGTCGGGGAAGGGGCGGCCACCCACGCGATGGCAACAGACGGCGGAGCACCATCCCGTGTCGGCGGACACCTTGGCCCATGCCCTGGAGAGCGCCCACTACCAAACGGTCACCTGGCGAGAGGGCACGAACAAGCCACTGCGGTCGCGCTTTGCCGCGGTGCGCGTGCGAGTGGCGCGGGGCATGCAGTACCGTGAGCCGGAATGGTTGCTCGTCGAATGGCCCGAAGGCGCTGATGAGCCTGCCAAGTACTGGCTGAGCAATCTGCCAGAGGACACGTCACTGACGGACTTGGTGATCACGGCGAAAGCCCGTTGGCGGATCGAGCGCGACTACCAGGAGCTCAAGCAGGAGTTCGGGCTGGATCACTACGAAGGGCGCAACTGGCGCGGTTTCCATCATCACGCCAGCCTGTGTATCACCGCCTATGGTTTCCTGGTGGCCGAACGACTGCGCCGGGGAGAACAAAAAAAAATCGCACTATTCCCGGCACCTGCCTTACCCGAAGCGTACCGGCCGCGGGGTCGTACAACGCGCCCAACGCCACGTGAGTGATTCAATCACCACCCTGCGCTGGATGCTGCACCAAGGGATCATGGCAGCCTTATACAGCGCCTGGCGATGTTTGTGACACAGTAGTACTA
>NZ_JACHXR010000032.1 GCF_014192275.1 Halomonas stenophila
TCGTCAAATCTGGTGGATGGCGGTCAGGCCGCATTCCTGTCTGATTGATCGGCTACCTGCTCCCCGTCCTGGAACTTGACGTTGCTGACGACCAGCTCCAACTTCTGGAAGTGCTTGATTCGCCTCCAACGTTTCTGGGCGGACTGGAGCAGTTTGAAGACCATCGCCAGAGTCGTGTCCCGGGAGCCGCAGTTCCGGCTGCGCTTCGTCCTCAGGCGAACCGTGGCGAAGGTCGACTCGATCGGGTTGGTAGTGCGGATGTGCACCCAATGCTCTGCCGGGAAGTCATAGAACGCCAGCAGTTCGTCCCGATCCTTGGCCAGGCAGTCCATCGCCTGGGGGTACTTGGCGCCGAAACGCTTCAGCGTGCGGTCGAAGGCCTGATGGGCTGCTTCGCGCGTCTCAGCCATCCAGATCTCGTGCAGCTCAGCCTTGACCTTGGGCTGCACCGATTTGGGCAGCTTGTTCAGCACATTGGCGGCCTTGTGAACCCAGCAACGCTGGTGCGCCGTGGTCGGATAGACCTTGCTCAGCGCTTTCCAGAAACCCAAGGCGCCATCGCCGATCGCCAGCCTGGGAGCCTCTGTCAGGCCACGCTCTCGCAGGCCCGTGAGCAGCTCCGTCCAGCTGGCCTCCGACTCCCGATGGCCATCCTCGACGGCGACCAGTTCCTTGCGGCCATGTGCCGTGACGCCGACGATCACCAGCAGACAGAGACGGTCATCCATGCGGACGTTGCTGTAGACGCCATCTGCCCACCAGTACACATAGCGGCGGTCCGCCAGGTCGCGCTGACACCACGCCTTGTGCTCGTCGAGCCACTGGGCCTTCAATCGCGAGACCGTGTTGGCCGATAGGCCCTTAGCCTGGTCACCCAGCAGGGCCGACAGTGCCTCCTGATAGTCGCCGGTGGAGACGCCCTTGAGATAGAGCCAGGGAATCAGCTCCTCGACGCTGCGGGCCCGTTTCAGGTAGGGCGGCAACAGGGTGCTGTTGAAGCAGGCCTGGCCGCCACTCCGGTCCCGCACCTTGGGCACCTTGACGGTGACGTCACCGATGCCGGTCTGCACGGTGCGCTCCGGCAGATAGCCGTTGCGTACCACCGCCTGCCGACCGTCCTCCAGAGTCGTGTCGGCATACTGGGCCAGGAAGGTGGCCAACTCGGCCTCCACGGCCTTGGCAATCAGGTCTCGTGCCCCTTGGCGCAACAATTCGTGTAACGGGTCCGAGGTCTCGGATTCTGGCTGTGACAGGGCTCGGAGGGTAGAATCGGTCATGGCGTATCCGCTCGTGTTGATTGAGATCTTGGTCGTGATCAATCAACAGGATACGCCACCCTTCCTACCTCCTCCCGTACACCAGAAATCACCATAGCTC
>NZ_JACHXR010000033.1 GCF_014192275.1 Halomonas stenophila
GGGAGGAGGTAGGAAGGGTGGCGTATCCTGTTGATTGATCACGACCAAGATCTCAATCAACACGAGCGGATACGCCATGACCGATTCTACCCTCCAAGCCCTGTCACAGCCAGAATCCGAGACCTCGGACCCGTTGCACGAATTGTTGCGCCAAGGGGCCCGAGACCTGATCGCCAAGGCGGTGGAGGCCGAGCTGGCCACCTTCCTGGCCCAGTATGCCGACACGACCTTGGCGGACGGTCGGCAAGCGGTGGTGCGCAACGGCTATTTGCCGGAGCGCACCGTGCAGACCGGCATCGGTGACGTCACCGTCAAGGTACCCAAGGTACGGGATCGGAGTGGCGGCAAGGCCTGCTTCAACAGCACCCTGTTGCCGCCCTATCTGAAGCGGGCCCGCAGTGTCGAGGAGCTGATTCCCTGGCTCTATCTCAAGGGTGTCTCCACCGGCGACTATCAGGAGGCCCTGTCGGCCCTGCTGGGTGACCAGGCGAAGGGCCTGTCGGCCAACACGGTCTCGCGATTGAAGGCCCAGTGGTTCGACGAGCACAAGACCTGGTGTCAGCGGGACCTGGCGGACCGCCGCTATGTCTACTGGTGGGCCGATGGCGTCTACAGCAACGTGCGTCTGGATGACCGCCTGTGTTTGCTGGTGATCGTTGGCGTCACGGCACATGGCCGCAAGGAACTGGTTGCCGTCGAGGATGGCCATCGCGAGTCGGAAGCCAGCTGGAAAGAGCTGCTCACGGGCCTGCGAGAGCGTGGCTTGACGGAATCCCCCAAGCTGGCGATCGGCGACGGTGCGTTGGGCTTCTGGAAGGCACTGAGCAAGATCTATCCAGCCACGGCGCACCAGCGTTGCTGGGTTCACAAGACCGCCAATGTGCTGAACAAGCTGCCCAAGTCGGTGCAGCCCAAGGTCAAGGCCGACCTTCACGAGATCTGGATGGCTGAGACGCGCGAGGCAGCCCATCAGGCCTTCGACCGCACGCTGAAGCGCTTTGGCGCCAAGTACCCGCAGGCGATGGAATGCCTGGCCAAGGATCGGGATGAATTGCTGGCGTTCTACGACTTTCCGGCAGAGCACTGGGTGCACATCCGCACCACCAACCCGATCGAGTCGACCTTCGCCACGGTCCGTCTGAGGACGAAGCGCAGCCGGAACTGCGGCTCCCGGGACACGACCCTGGCGATGGTCTTCAAACTGCTCCAGACCGCCCAGAAACGCTGGAGGCGGATCAAGCACTTCCAGAAGTTGGAACTGGTCGTCAGCAACGTCAAGTTCCAGGACGGGGAGCAGGTAGCCGATCAATCAGACAGGAATGCGGCCTGACCGCCATCCACCAGATTTGACGATAACTC
>NZ_JACHXR010000034.1 GCF_014192275.1 Halomonas stenophila
AGGAAGAGCCCGCCGACGCGCAGGCTCATCTTGTCGAAGCGCTTCGGGTCGGCGGCGAAGTAGTCGTGGATGCGGTCGCCGGCGGTGTCGGCCTGGAGCTGCTTCAGCGCCTGCCAGGTGACGCTGCGGGTGAGCTGGAACATGCGGTGTCCCTCTCGTTGTTGTCGTGTCGCCGGCGAAGGCCGGTATCAGGTGCTGCTGCGATCGGTGATCCAGCCCCCGGCATCGGGGATGCTCATCTCGTAGTCCTGGTCGAGCCAGGGCGAGCTGATCAGGAAGTCGGCGCTCGCCGGGTTGCAGGCCACCGGGATGTTCCACAGGGCCGCCAGGCGCAGCAGGGCCTTGACGTCGGGGTCATGGGGCTGGGGGGCGAAGGGATCCCAGAAGAAGATCAGCAGGTCGAGGCCCTGCTCGGCGATGCGCGCGCCGATCTGCTGGTCGCCGCCCAGCGGGCCGCTCATCAGGGCCTCCACCTCGAGCCCCAGCTGCGCGGCGATGCGGCTGGCGGTGGTGCCGGTGCCGACCAGCCGGTGCCGGGCCAGGGTGTCCTGCCAGCGTCCGGCCCACTCGAGCATCTCGCCCTTCTTGCCATCGTGGGCGATCAGGGCGATGCGCTTGCGCGCCGGCAGGGTGCGGCGGACGTCCCGCCGCGGACGGATCTCACTCATGCCGTGTCTCCACCTCGAGGATCCTCAGGGTGTTGGTGCCGCCGTGGGCGTTCATGTGGTCGCCGCGGGTCAGGATCACATGGTCTCCCGCCACGGCGATGCCCTGCGCCACCAGCCGCTCCAGGGCGCGGTCGTTGAGCTCGGTGGCGCTCATCTCGCTGGTGTCGAAGGGCAGCGAGATGACGCCACGATACAACGCCATGCGCCGCTGGGCGACGGGGTTGTGGGCCAGCCCGACGATCGGCAGCCCCGAGCGGATCCGCGAGGCGATCAGCGGCGTGTAGCCGGTGGCGGTCATGCAGGCGATGGCCCCCACCCCTTCCAGGTGGTTGGCGGCGTACATCGCCGACAGGGCGATGGTCTCGTCGATCCTTGAAAAGCCCTCGTGGATACGGTGGCCGGATTCCTGGGCACTGCGCTCGCGCTCGGCGCCCAGGCAGACCCGCGCCATGGCCTCCACGGTCTCCACCGGGAAGTCGCCGGCGGCGGTCTCGGCGGAGAGCATCACCGCGTCGGTGGCGTCGAGCACGGCGTTGGCCAC